>CAVZRU010000002.1:1137500-2283371 GCA_963777785.1 uncultured Alphaproteobacteria bacterium | reverse complement strand
GCTTGGCCCATTGCACTTCCTCGTGGACGCGCTGCATGCTCCAACCCTGCGAGAAGCCGCAGTCCGTGCCCGCAAGCACGCGGTCGCGGCCCACAACGCTGGCGTAATTCTGGATTCGCCAGGAAACGAGCTCAGGATGCTCGACGACATTAGTCTGGTGGCTGACAATGCCAGGAATCAGCACCTTGTCGTCGGGCAGCTTGATGTCCTTCCAGATCTGCCACTCATGCTCATGGCGCGGGTTGGCACCTTCGATCACGTAATATTTGGCATCGATCTTCAGAATGATGTCGATGATTTCCTTCAGTGGCACATCGGTGGTGTGCGGCGTATTCATGCTGCCCCAGCACATGTGATAACGCACACGCTCAGTCGGAATGTCACGCAATGCGTGGTTATAGGCTTCGACCTGCTCTTCGGATGCGCGCCGCAGGTCGTCCGGGGTGGGGTTCGGGTTGCCTGGCAGCACCTGGTTGCGCGCTGGCAATCCGAGGTCGAGCTGGACCATGTAGCCCGCATCGACGATCCCCTTATATTCCTCGGCCATCGCGTCAGCGAGGGCGTAGAGATAATCCTTCCCCGTTGAGTAGACGTCACCCTTTGCCGCATCGGAGCGGGAAGGCGTAGCAGCAGGGACGAAGGCATCGGCAAATTCATGGGGCGCGAGTGCCGCAGCGAAATTGTCCAGATCGCGCTTTAATTCGGCCTGCCCCGCATAATGGAGCGGCCCAACGCAGATGCTGCGCGATCGCGGTGCATTGAACGCATCCTGGATCTTCTCGCGGGGAATTTCCGGCGGCAGCCACATGTCGCGATACATGCCGCTGTACTGTTTCATGAACTCAGGAAATTCTTCGGTCAGCTGCGGATAGAACAGCCCGTCGTGCGGCGGAATAGGTTCCTGCTTGAGGCCACCCAGACGCTTGGTCATGTAGCTGCCGAAATCGGGCTTGGAAAACTCCCCGTCGCTCGGAATGTCGACGCCAACTTCCGCCTGCCTAGCGACCACGTAATTGACACTGCTTGCAACTTCAGCCTCGAACGCCGCCTGATCCACTTCTTTGCCGGCGGCCTGATCGATGACCATCTCGAGCAATGGCGCAGGCCGGCACAAGCTCCCGACGTGCGTCGTCAGAATGCGTTCTCCCAATCCCTTCACTAAAATTCTCCCCTATTAGCCCTGGGATTTCCCCAGAACTCAGCATTAGATAACATGATAAGTATGTTGTGGTGAGCCGACCGTCAATGCATCATGGCCGGAAGACTCTCGTCTTAACGTGCCTGCTGCGCGGCGGCGTCCATTCGAGGGTAATCGGTGTAACCAGAGGGCCCCTGGCCAGTATAGGATTCACGGCTCATTTCGTTGAGCGACGCGCCGAATCTAAAACGATCGACTAGATCGGGGTTTGCGACGAACGGGCGGCCGAAAGCAACCAGATCAGCATGTCCGCTGGCAATGGCCTTGTTGCCGCTCTCGAACGTATAGCGGTTGTTGGCGATATAGACGCCCTTGAACCGCGCCCTGAGTTCCTCGAAGTCGAATGCCGGCGGCTCGGCATTTTCGGTGGTCTCCCCCTCTACCACATCGAGGAATCCGATCCCGATTGCTTGCAAACCGTCGACCACACAATTGTAGAGCGGCTGAGGGTCGCTGTCGTGCATGCCATAGCCCGCTCGGTTGACCGGTGAAATGCGCACTCCGACACGCGCTTCGCCCCATATTTGGCATACTGCCTCTGCCACTTCGAACAGCAGTCGCGCTCGGTTTTCGGGCGGCCCGCCATAGGCGTCGGTCCGTTTGTTGGTGCAATCGCGCAGAAATTGGTCAAGCAGATAGCCGTTGCCGGCGTGGATTTCGACTGCATCAAAGCCCGCTTCCATCGCGCGCCGCGCTGCATTGCGATATTCGCCGAGCAGCGCGGGGATCTCGTCCACCTGAAGCTCGCGCGGGGTCACCGGCGCCAAACCTCCCGGTCGAATCTTTATCTCGGGGCTCGGGGGTGTGGCGGATGGGCCGATCGGCAAAGAGTTGCCAGGCATCATCGACGGATACGAATTGCGACCGCAATGCCACAGCTGAAGGAACATCTTGGTGCCGCGGGCATGGACGGCGTCGGTAACCTTCTTCCAGCCGGCAGCGTGCTCTTCGGTATAAATCCTGGGATTGCTTGGCGAAAAGCCAACTGCATTAGGCGAAATGGAAGTAGATTCTCCCATTATCAACCCTGCGCCGGTGCGCTGAACGTAATATTCAACGTTCAGATCGCCTTGAATGCCATCTGGTGTGCGGCCACGCGTCATGGCCGACATGACGATCCGATTCTTCAAGTCCACTCGAGCAACTCGGACAGGCTGGAGCAACTCGCTCGTCTCTACAGCCGATTTGTCCCCTCGCCTTTCGCCGTCCATCAGATCCCTCTCTGCGTCGCAAACCGCGCGTTCAGCGCTCCCACCGATCCGCCTGGAAAATGCCGGCTTCAGCCGCGTCCACGATAGGGCGCGACGCCCTGATCGGGTACCCAAAGATCCACCGGTTGCGCCCCGCTTTGCCAAAAAACGTCGATCGGAATGCCGCCTCGCGGATACCAATAACCCCCGATCCTCAGCCATTTCGGCTGCATCTCAGCAACCAGGCGCTGACCAATACCGACCGTCACATCTTCGTGAAAGCCGGCATGGTTGCGAAATGATGATAGGAACAACTTCAGGCTTTTAAATTCGACGATCGTTGCGTGTGGAGCGTAATCGATCACAATATGCGCGAAGTCCGGTTGGCCGGTGACTGGACAAAGCGACGTGAACTCGGGAGCCGCGAATCGGACGAGATAGGTTGTGCCTTGTCGAGGGTTCGGGACGAAGTCGAGCACCGCGTCTTGCGGTGAACTTGGCAAGGCGCTCTGCTGTCCTAGATGGCGAGGAATTGAAGGATCGTGCGGGTCTGTCATGCGCGCGTGATGCCGCGAACCCGGAGCTTACACAAGTCACCGGTTTGACGGCCCCAATTCAGCCGCTATTCAGCGCGCCCTGCGCTAGCCACGCGTGCAAATGAAAGGTGCCGGTTCCGGGCCCATGGGGACCAACATAAAACAAACGCGAAGTTGGGGGCGCATTATCGCCCTTGCAGGTGTGTTGGCAGTAGCCACGCACCTTGCGCCGGCGCACGCCTCGCTGACAGACTTCGACCTTCCACCTGCACCAACCGAGACGGCCGAGCCGCAGGGCCCGGTTGCGCCGGGCATTGCCCCCCCGCGGGTTACGCGGCCGCAGCCGAGCCCAACACCTACGATCGCTCCTCTGCCCACTGCAATTCCGACATTCTCTCCGGACGCTCTCTCGAGCGAGGCGGCCGGACCGACGCCATCAAATGGCGCGGATTCAGCGAGCACGCAGGCCGATCGCACAACCGGAAGTCAAACGACGGCAAGGCGACCGGCGGCTGGCGCTCCAGCTAACGCGCCGCCAAATCCAAATGCGCCATATCAGCAAACCGTAACGCCTTATCCCTCGGCGACAGGCATTCCTCGGCCACAACTGAGCCTGCCGCCAGCGAGCGAAGTGCCCCAAGATCGTTGAGGCAAGCGAAGCAGACGACCATTGGATACTGAGGATTCCCAAATGGATGCCTGCCGCGCTCGCTGGGGCAGCCCTGCTGATCATCTTGGGGATTGCCGCTTGGTACCGTCTGCGGCGCGGCAGGACAGTACGCTTCTCAGCGCCGACGGTTGAGCGGCCCCATGTCCAACCCAATGCAGGGCTGCCTGCGAGAACGCGACCTCCCACCTCCCCCGGCACGACCGAGCCGCCGGCACCGACTTTCGGTACGGCAGAGCCCGATGAGGCGCCACTGGAAGAAGAGGAAACGTTGAGTCTGGCGCTTGAAGCTAGGCAGCTGTCAATTTCGTTGATGGCTGCAACACTTTCCTACCGCATTACCTTGACGAATTCGGGAGAATCCCCGGTTAGGGGAGTCGCAATTGCAGGCGACATGATTTCGGCCCACTCCTCGCGCTCAACCGAAGAGCAAATGGCTACCGCCTCCAGCGCTTTGACGCGATGCCATGACATTGCAGATATCCCAGCGGGCAAAAGTGTGCAGGTCGTGGGTGAGTTCCGCCTTCCCCTGCCGATGATTCAGCCGATAAGGCGAGGCGACCTGGCATTGTTTGTGCCGCTGGCGCGTTTGAGAGTTGAAGCTAGCCAAGGTACCGAAGGCGCGATCGTGAAAACGGCATTGATCGGTCAGCGTTCACCGAGGCCGGGCGCAGGCCTGCAGCCTTTCCGGCTCGATCTTGGGCCCCGAGTTTACCGCGAAGTCACACAAAAAATCTTTTCGTGATCCCTCTCGACGCGGCGTTGGCAGCGGTTTAACCGTGCCGGTTCACGCGATGAGGAGCGCGCGAATGAAATCGCTGGTTTCAACCGATTGGCTCGAAAACGAAATTGGCGCCTGCGATCTAAGGATCGTGGATGCTTCGAATCACCTGCCGACGGCGGGGCGAGATGCCTATGCAGAATATCTAGCCGGACATATTCCGGGCGCGGTGTTCATGGATCTGGCCGGTTTGATCGATCCCGACAGCGAAGTGCCTTCCGCTTTGCCCACTGCCGAGATGTTTGCCAGCCGAATGCAGAAGCTGGGCCTGGGCGATGGCAGCCGCATCGTCCTGTACGACGATAGCGAGGTCAAGACTGCAGGGCGTGCATGGTATATGCTGACCATGTTCGGGGCACACAACGTCGCCATCCTCGATGGCGGCCTGGCCAAATGGAAGGCCGAAGGACGGATGATCGAGATCGGCAGCCAAAGCTTGCGGCAACGCCATTACACCGCCTGGCGTGATGCCTCCAAAGTGCGCAGCAAGCGGGAGATGCTCGAAAATATTCGCAGCGGCGAAGAACAGGTAGTCGATGCGCGTGACGCCGGGCGCTTTTCCGGCGAAGTCCCAGATTTCCGGCCCGGGGTACCAAGCGGCCACATTCCCGGCTCTGTGAACCTGCCTTTCTATGATTTGTTTAACGCAGACGGCACGTTCAAGGATGTGAGCGGTATCAAGACCGCTTTCGAAACGGCCGGGGTCGATCTCGACAAGCCGATCGTGACCACCTGCGGCGGCGGCGTGACGGCAGCGGTGCTCTGCTTCGCGCTCCACCTTATTGGCAAGGATGAAGCCGTCTCGCTCTATGATGGCAGTTGGAGCGAATGGGCCGTCGATCCCGAAACACCCAAGGAAACCGGGCCGGCATTGCAGAATGTCTGAGCGCTCGGACAAGGCAGGATCGAGCACGAAACTGGTTGCCGCCGGGCCGCCGAAAAGAATGGACCGGTGCGCGTCGTCAATCCGCCAGTGTGGCGCGCCAGCACGCACCTCTACGCAAATTCTGCCGATCTCGCTCGCCACCGGCCAAACGAGGATGGACACTTCTATTACGGGCGTCGTGGCGGACCAACTCAATGGGCGCTGTGTGAAGCGCTGACCGAACTTGAACCAGGTGCGGAAGGGACTGTGCTATTCCCGAGCGGCGTAGCTGCGATATCCAGCACTCTGCTGGCGGTATTGCGCCCAGGCGACGTGCTGCTGGTAACCGACAATGCGTATGAACCGACGCGCAACTTCGCGCTGGGCATGCTCAAGCAGTTTGGGATCGAGGCCAGGCCATTCGATCCGCTCGATCTCGAAACCTATCGCACCCTGTTTTGCGACAGGACGCGCGCAGTGATGATTGAGAGCCCCGGCAGCCTGACCATGGAAGTCTGCGATGTGCCGGCACTGGCGCTGATCGCGCGGGAAAAAGGTGCGATCAGCATCATAGACAATACCTGGGCAAGCCCCCTCGGCTTTCCAGCACTGGAGCGCGGCTGCGACATTGCGATCATGTCGCTCACCAAGCACGTGGGCGGCCATTCCGACCTTATGATGGGCAGCGTCAGCGCGGCCGCAGCCCATTACGACCGCATTCGGCGAACGTCGCAGTCACTGGGTCAAATCGTATCGCCTGACGATGCAGCGCTTGCCTTGCGCGGGCTCAGAACGCTGGGGGTTCGGCTGGAGCGGGAGACTGCAAGCGCGCTAGAGATCGCCGAATGGCTTTCCGCCAGGCCGGAAGTCGCTCGCGTGCTATGCCCCATGCTGCCGGGATCACAAGGCCATGACATATGGCAGCGCGACTTCAGCGGAGGCTGCGGACTGTTCAGCTTCGTTCTCAAGGGCCAAGATGCAGCGGGCCGATCGCGTTTTATCGACGCGCTGCGATTGTTCGGCATCGGATTTAGCTGGGGAGGCTTCGAGAGCCTGGCAATTCCGTTCGACCCAGCGGGCGTCCGCAGCGTTTCCCCCTGGCCTCTGGCCGATTTGGACCCAGCCGACAAGCTGGGTATACGGCTGTCGATCGGCCTTGAAGATCCTGCGGATCTGATCGCCGACCTGGCCAGCGGCTTTGAGGCAATGGATCGAGAATGAGCTCAAACTCGCCGCCCCCTGTTCCCCAAGCGGCGGAAACTTCCGCACAAGCGACAGCGAGCCCGGTTGCGACTGCGCAGCCGACAAACGGCGTCGGTGCAGCCGCCGACATCATGGAAGTTGTATCGTCGGAAAACGGCACGATCGGCGATGTCATCGAACGGCTCGACTCGTACTCCTTCGATGTCGGCTCGACCCACGTCTCCCTGTGGAGCGCGGTGGTCGTATTGTTCGTCATCGTGGCAGTGCTGGTGTTTGCCCGGCTCGGCAGCAAGTTTGCGCATTGGGTGCTCGGCAAGTTTACGAGGCTCGATTCGACTCAGAAACTGTTATCGGAAAAACTCGCAACGATAGCGGTGTGGTTGCTTGTTATCCTCATCGGGATCGACATCCTCGGCATCGATCTGACAGCGCTGGCGGTATTCTCCGGCGCGTTCGGCCTTGCGATCGGCTTCGGCCTGCAAAAGACCTTCGGCAACCTCATCGCCGGCATCATCCTGCTGATGGACCGCTCGATCAAGCCGGGGGACGTCATTGCGGTCAGCGACGCCAGCGGGACGGAAGGCTTCGGCCAAATCCGCAAGATCGGCATCCGCGCCATCTCGGTCGTCACGCGCGACCGGACCGAATATCTCATTCCGAACGAAAACCTGATGATCAATCAGGTGGAAAACTGGTCCTACAGTTCGCGCGATGTCCGGGTGAAAGCGCCGGTCGGCGTATCCTACGGCAGCGATATGGAGAAGGTCGAGGAACTGCTGCTGTTGGCCGCCAAGGAAGCGCCGCGCGTCCTCGACAACCCCGAGCCGCGAGTCCTGCATGATGGGCTTTGGTGACAGTTCGGTCGACTTCGAGATCCGTTTCTGGATCGTCGATCCGGAAGAAGGCATGAGCAATATTCGCTCCGACGTGCTCAAACGGGTCTGGAAGCTGTTCAAGGAAAACGGCATCGAGATCCCCTTCCCGCAGCGCGACCTCAACATCCGCAACAACGAACAATTCGAACAGCTGGTGGCCGCGCTGTCGCAGCGCGGCGAGACGCGGGACAAGGATCCCGAGTGAGCGCCTAAAGCTCACCTAAGGCGGGCCAAAACCATTCTCGCTGGTGTCTGGTGCACGCGCGCCCCATGTCCGCCTCATGAAAAATGGCACTCCTTCGGAACCGTCTATCTCGTCGGCGCCGGTCCGGGCGATCCCGACCTGCTGACCCTGCGCGCCGCGCGGCTGATGATGCGGCGCGAGACTGATCGTGCATGACGGGCTGGTCGATCCGGCCATCCTCGCCCTGGCCCGCCCGGACGCGCGGCTGATCTCGGTCGCCAAGAGCCGCTCGCGCCACACCATGCCGCAGGACGAGATCAACGCCCTGCTGGTGCGCGAAGCGCTGGCGGGCAACGATGTCGTGCGGCTCAAGGGCGGCGATCCCTTCATCTTCGGGCGCGGCGGCGAGGAAGCCGAAGCCTGCCGCGCGGCCGGCGTTCCGGTCGAAGTCGTTCCCGGCATCAGCGCCGCGATGGGCGCGGCGGCGGCGGCACAGATCGCCGCTCACCCACCGCGAAAGCGCCAGCATCGTCAGCTTCGTCGCCGGCCAGTGCAAGGGACTGGCCGAGCA
This sequence comes from uncultured Alphaproteobacteria bacterium, assembly GCA_963777785.1. GTDB lineage: Bacteria > Pseudomonadota > Alphaproteobacteria > Sphingomonadales > Sphingomonadaceae > Andeanibacterium. Next base: position 2,275,301 of record CAVZRU010000002.1, on the reverse strand, counting down.
GGACTGGGCGGGCCTTGCCGGCAAGGGCCGCACGCTGGTGATCTACATGGGCGTCACGACCGCCCCGCATGATCGCCGAAAAGCTGATCGAGGACGGCCTCGCCCCTGACGTGCCGGTGGCCGTGATCGAGAACGCGCACCGCTCCGACATGCGCGTGCTGCGCGCGGTCGCTCGCCGGCCTGCCGGAATCTGGTGGAGCGCGAGAAGGTGAAGAGCCCGGCGCTCATCGTCATCGGCGAAGTCACTGCGCGATCGGAACGATGCTGCGCTCAAGCAATTGGCGCTGGAGGCGCAAACATGAAAATTCTTACCGGTAACGATCTGAAGACCGGCGCTGGTGATCTGGTGGACGGGCCAGGACTGGTCGCTCCACGTCGAGGACGCAGTCGATGTTGGCGATCAAGCGCGATGCAATCCTCGCCCGCGAGGAAGCGGCCGCGCCGGGTCAATGGCGCCTATGCGCATCGAAGCCGAACGCGAAGACACAGGCGGCGTCCGCCCCGCCCATATCAAGGACCGCATCCGCGCGCTCGGCCCGACCGTGCGCCCTGACCTTACTCTCAAGCCGGCCGATCCCGACGCCGGAAACTGGGTGATCTGATGTACCGCTATGACAAATACGACCAGGCGATGGTCGATGCCCGCGTCGAGGAATTCCGCGACCAGGCGCGCCGCCGCCTCGAAGGCAAGCTGACCGAGGACCAGTTCAAGCCGCTGCGGCTGAAGAACGGCCTCTACCTGCAGCTCCACGCCTATATGCTGCGCGTCGCGATCCCCTATGGCACGCTCGATTCCGCGCCAGATGCGCATGCTGGCGCGACATCGCCCGCAAGTATGACCGCGGCTACGGCCACTTCACCACGCGCCAGAACATCCAGTACAACTGGATCAAGCTGGAAGAGGCGGCCGACATCCTCGCCGATCTCGCCACGGTCGAAATGCACGCGATCCAGACCAGCGGCAACTGCATCCGCAACATCTCGGCCGACCAATATGCCGGCGCTGCGGCGGACGAGATCGTCGATCCGCGCCCCTAGGCCGAGCTGATGCGCCAGTGGTCCAACTTCCATCCCGAATTCAGCTACCTGCCGCGCAAGTTCAAGATCGCGGTGATCGCCACCGAGGAAGATCGCGCGGCGATGCGCTGGCACGATATCGGCATCCGGATCGTCCGGAACGACGCTGGCGAGGTTGGCGCGAAGTTCTATGTCGGCGGCGGCATGGGCCGCACCCCGATGATCGCCCCATTGCATCCGCGATTTCGTGCCGCTCGACCAGTTCATCTCCTACCTTCGAGGCCTGCCTGCGCGTCTACAACCGCTACGGCCGCGCGACAACAAGTACAAGGCGCGGATCAAGATCCTGGTCCACGAACTGGGCGAGGAAGAATTCCGCCGCCAGGTCGAGGAGGAGTTCGCAGAACTTCCTCGAACTCGGCCAGGATCTCCCGCGCGAGGAATTCGATCGCATCGCGGCCTATTTCGCCGCCGCCGGCGTTCGAAGCCGGCCTTTCGGACGAGATCGACCGTTCGGATCCCGATTTCGCGCTGTGGGTCGATCGCCAGACCGCCGCCCACAAGGCGGCCGGCTATGTCATCGTCAATATCAGCCTGAAGCCGCGTGGGCGGCATTCCCGGCGACATTTCGGCCGACCAGATGCGACCTGATGGCCGATCTCGCCGAACGACTACAGCTTCGACGAGACTGCGCGTGACCCACGCCCAGAACATCGTCTTGCCGCATGTCCGCAAGGCCGATCTCTACGCGGTGTGGCAGGCAGCTCGACGAAGCGGGCCTCGGCTCCGCCAATCTCGACCTGATCGACGATATCATCGCCTGCCCCGGTCTCGATTATTGCAGCCTCGCCAACGCCCGCTCGATCCCGGTCGCGCAGAAGATTTCCGAGCGCTTCGCCGCTGGCCGCGACGGACGAGATCGGCGAACTGAAGCTCAAGATCTCGGGCTGCATCAACGCCTGCGGCCACCACCATGCCGGCCACATCGGCATCCTCGGCGTCGACAAGAAGGGCGCCGAGAACTACCAGCTGCTGCTCGGCGGTTCGAGGCGCCGAAGACGCGTCGCTCGGCCAAGATCACCGGCCCCGGCTTCGACGAGGACGGCATCGTCGATGCGGTCGAGAAGGCGACCGACGTCTATCTCGCGCAGCGCGCAGGATGGCGAACGCTTCCTCGACACCTACCGCCGGATCGGCATGGAGCCGTTCAAGGAGGCGATCTATGGTTGAGACGCTGCGTTTGCGTGACGACGAAGCCGCCGACGAACCGGCCGGTCACGCGTCGACGCCTTCCGCGACCAGTCCAACGCCAGCCGCCGTCCGGATCGAGCCGGGCGACGATGCGCGCGCGCTGCTGCCCTTCCTCGACCGGCTGCGCTTGGTCGAGGTCGACTTCCCGAAGCTTTCGCGACGGGCGCGGCTATTCGAGCGCCCGCATCCTGCGCGAGGCGGGCTACACCGGCGAATTGCGCGCGGTCGGCGACGTGCTGGTCGACCAGATCTTCCTCATGCGCCGCTGCGGCTTTGACAGCTTCGCGCCCGACAAGCCCTTCGATGCCGACGATGCCGAAGCCGCGCTTTACGCGCTGGCCCGATGTCTATCAGCACGCCGCCGACGGCGGCGTGCCGATCTGGGAAATTGCGTCATGGCATGACGGAAGCTAAAGTGTCCGCCCGCCCCCGCGATCGGATCGATACCTCGCCTCGCTTCAGCGAAGGCGATGCGATCCGCCTGAACCGCATGTTCCGCGGTGCGGACACGCGGGAAATGCTCGCGAGCGTGTTCGAGGACAACCTTGCCGGCGATGTCGCGGTGGTCTCCAGCTTCGGCGCGGAAAGCGCGGTGCTGCTGCACCTGATCGCCCAGCGTCGATCCGTCGGTGCCGGTGCTGTTCCTCGAGACCGGCAAGCATTTCCCCGAGACGCTGGCCTATCGCGACGTGCTGGTCGAGCGGCTCGGCCTGACCAACTTGCAGCATCCTCACGCCGGATGCCGAGGAACTGGCCAAGAAGGACGAGAACGGCCTGCGCTGGTCCTACGATCCCGATGGCTGCTGCGAGATCCGCAAGGTCAAGCCGCTGGCCAAAGCGCTGGCCGGTTTCGATGCCATCGATCACCGGGCGCAAGGCGTTCCAGGCCGAACACGCGCGCGCAACCTGCCGCGCTTCGAGATCGACACCTCGGACGCGCAGGGCCGGCTCAAGATCAATCCGCTGATCGACTGGACCGCGGACGATCTCGAAGCCTACATCGCCGGAGCACGATCTGCCGCGCCACCCGCTGGTCGCGCAAGGCTATCCCTCGATCGGCTGCTCGCCCTGCACCACCAAGGTCGCGCCGGGCGAAGACCCGCGCTCGGGCCGCTGGAAGGGCTGGGACAAGACCGAATGCGGCATCCATTCGCCAAACAATCCCGATGCCTACCGTCAGCCGCCCGAGGGCTTCGACCCGATGGTGTGAAACGCCGTCGGGCGAAGGCCCCGTTGCCCCCCCATACGCGGCCGCTGCCATCCCTGCGGCTCGTCGAGCGCTCGGTCAGCGCCAATACTGCCTCGGGCAGACTTTCGCCCTGTATGGTGATTGCCGAAACGCCGTCTTCAAGTGCGCTCAAGTCTTCATCGTCAAGCGTCACATCGAGAGCTCCGAGGTTCTCTTCGAGCCGATGCAGCTTGGTGGTGCCAGGGATCGGCACGATCCACGGCTTGCGCGCCAGTAACCATGCCAGGGCGACTTGCGCGGGGGTTGCCTGCTTGCGCTCGGCGATCGATTTGACGAACTCCACCAGCGCCATGTTGTGCGCCCGTGCGTCAGCGCCGAACCTCGGCGATCCGTTGCGGAAGTCCGTCGGGTCAAGCTGCGTGTTCGTGTCGATCTTGCCCGTCAGGAAGCCGGAACCGAGCGGACTGAAGGGGACGAAACCGATGCCGAGTTCCTCGCAAGTATCGAGCACGCCGTTGCGTTCGACATCGCGGGTCCACAGAGAATATTCGCTCTGCAACGCACAGACCGGGTGGACGGCATGGGCGCGGCGGATCGTCGCAGGGCCAGCTTCCGAGAGGCCATAATGCAGGACCTTGCCCTGCCCGATCAGTTCCTTGATCGTGCCCGCCACATCCTCGATCGGCACATTCGGGTCGACCCGATGCTGATACAGCAGGTCGATCCTGTCGGTCTGGAGACGGCCGAGCATCTCGTCGACCACTGTGCGGATGTGCTCGGGCCGGCTGTCGAGCCCGTAGCGGCTGCCGTCTGGTCTCAGGCCGTGGCCGAACTTGGTGGCGATGACGACCTGATCGCGGAACGGTGCGAGGGCCTCGCCAAGGCGCTTCTCGTTCGTGAAAGGGCCGTAGCCTTCAGCCGTGTCGAACAGCGTCACGCCGCGTTCGTAGGCGGCGCGGATCAGCTCCACGCCGTCCTGCCAGTCCAGTGCCGGCCCATAGCCGAAATCGAGGCCCATGCAGCCATAACCCAACGCGGACACTTCCAGCTTTCCAAGGTTTCGTTTTTGCATTGTGGGCTCCTGCCATATGTGCCGCTTCCATATGGGTTACTATAGCCAGCCCTCGGCGCGGTACCAGTCGGCAGTTTCCTTCAGCCCCTCGCGCGTCTCCACCTGAGGCATCCACAACGCCGGCGGCGGGGCGAGGTCCGGCGAGCACAGCCAATCGGGATGAGTCATGTAATTAACCCGGTCGGGCGTGAGCTTGGCCTTGCCCCTGCGCAGCAACCGGTCGAGCGCCGCCGCGCGCAGCAGCGTCTCGCGCGACAGTTGCGGCACCCATACCCGCTTGCCCACCGCCCAGCCGATCGCGCGGGCCAGCTCGCGGTGGGTCCAGCCCCGGCTGCGGCCATCGTCGGGCTCGAAGATCTTGCGCGTCACATCCTCACCGCCCGGCAGCAACGCGAACAGCAGGCGGGCAAGATCGCTCACATGGATGATCGAAGCCCTGCCTTGTGCCGGCATCGGCACGACGCCCCATTTGGCCGCGCGGAACAATTCGAACAATTCCGTATCGCGCGGGCCGTAGATCGCGGGCGGGCGCACGATCGTCCAGTCGAGTCCACTGGCCGCGACCATCTGCTCCGCCTGGCGCTTCGACGCGCCATAGGTCGACAGCTCGGGTTCGCGCGCAGAGAGAGAAGAGACATGGATGAAGCGTGGCACACCGGCCTTTGCAGCCGCTTCGATCACTGCCAGCGTCCCGGCGACATTGCCCGCTTCGAACCCTGCCGCATCGGGCGCGTTGACCACGCCGGCGACATGGATCACGGCCTCGGCACCTTTTACCAGCCGGTTCAACGCTGCGCGGTTCCCAAGATCGCCGCGAACCCAAGCAACACCGCCGCGCTTTGCCTGTTCACGCCGGGTCAGGGCGCGCACGCCAGACCCCGCCGGCCCGCTTCCTCCAGCACAGCCTGGCCGACGAAGCCGGTTGCGCCGGTCACGGCAACGAGACCGTTGCCGCCGCTCACAGCAGTACCAACTGATCGCGGTGAATCACGGCAGAGCGCGGCGCATAGCCAAGAATCTTCTGATGCTCGTCCGACCGGCGGCCTTTCAGCAGCTCGCATTCGGCGGCAGAATATTCGGCCAGTCCGTGCGCCAGCACCTTGCCCTCGCTATCGCGCACTTCGACCGGATCGCCGCGCCGGAACGTCGCCTTCGACCGCGGTGATGCCCGGTTGCGAGCAGGCTGCCGCCCTTGGCCAGCGCCGCGCCGCAGCCTGCATCGACGGCCAGTGAGCCCATCATCCGCATCCGCCCGCCCAGCCAGGCCTTGCGCGCGCCGTCCTTGCGCAGCGGGAGGAACAGCGTGCCGGTGCCGCTGCCCATCGCTCTGCGCGATCGGCGAGGCGATGCGTGCCATTGACGATGGCCAGCGCAATGCCGGCCCGCTCGGCAATCTCGGCCGCCTGCAGCTTGGAGGTCATCCCGCCCGAGCCCATGCCCGATGCCGGAGCGGTCGTCGGCCATGGCATGAATCTCCGGCGGTCACGCCGTGCACCATCGGGAGCAGCACTGCGCCGCCGGATCCGCGGATTGCGGTCATACAGGCCGTCGACATCGGACAGCAGCAACACGCCGCTGGCATGCGCCGCCTGCGCCACACGGGCGGCGAGCCGGTCGTTGTCGCCGAAGCGGATTTCCTCGGTCGCGACGCGAATCGTTCTCGTTCACCACCGGCACCGCGCCGGCCTCGAGCAGGCGGCCTAGCGTGGCGGTGGCATTGAGATAGCGGCGGCGGTCTTCGAGATCCTCCAGCGTCAGCAGCAGCTGCGCAGCGGTAATCCCATGCGCGCCAAGCAGTTCGGACCACAGTCGCGCCAGCGCGATCTGGCCCACGGCGGCGGCGGCCTGCGCATCGGCCAGACTGGCGCGCCCGCCTTTGTCCAGACCGAGCCGGGCCGCACCCAGCGCGATCGCGCCCGAACTCACCACGATCACCTGCTGCCCGCGCTCTCGTGCGTGCGGCAATCTCGGCGACCAGCGAAGCAAGCCATTCGCGGCGCGGCGCCCGCCCGCGCCCACCAGCAGCGAAGAGCCGACCTTGACCACCACGCGGGGGCAAGGGCAGCGTCGGCAAGGTCGGTCAGCTGCGCGATCATCATGGCGCGCGGGGCTTAGCGGTTGCGTGGGCGCTTTGGAAGCACCGTCAGACCGGCGACCAGGGCTTTTCGTCGTGCTTCCTCTTCCACTTCGCCGCTTGGACGCTCGGTCGAGGTCTGTGACAGGCAGGTGGGAAAGCACCGCATCGAGCAAGGCGTCGATACCCGCGCCGGTCGCGCCGAAATCGGGAAGACTTCGCTCGCGCCGGCCTGCTTCAACTCGTCAGCAAACGCACCCGACAAGTTCGGCATCGACGAGATCGATCTTGTTGAGCGCAACCAGCCGCGGCTTGTCTTCCAGCCCGGCGCCATAGGCGGCAAGTTCCTCCTCCACGATCCGCATCGCTTCGACCGGGTCGACGCCGCCGATGTCGATCAGGTGGATCAGCACCCGGCAGCGCTCGATATGGCCGAGGAAGCGGTCGCCGATCCCGGCGCCTTCCGCCGCGCCTTCGATCAGGCCGGGAATGTCGGCCAGCACGAATTCGCGGCGCCTTGTGACGCACCACGCCGAGCTTGGGCACGAGCGTGGTGAAGGCATAGTCGCCGACCTTGGCCTGCGCATTGGTCACCGCGTTGATGAAGGTCGACTTGCCCGCATTGGGCAGGCCGACCAGACCCGGCATCGGCCAGCAGCTTCAGCCGCAGCCAGACATACATTTCCTCGGCCGGTATCGCCCGGCTGGTGCTGGCGCGGCGCGCGGTTGGTGCTGGTCTTGTAGCTGGCATTGCCGCGACCGCCCATCCCGCCTTCGAGCATGGTGACGCGCTGGCCGACCTCGGTGAAGTCGGCCAGCACGGTTTCGCCGTCCTCGTCTGAGATGATCTGGGTGCCGACCGGCACCTTGATGACGAGATCCGGCGCGCCCGCGCCGGTGCGGTCCTTGCCCATCCCGTGGCCGCCGCGCTGGGCCTTGAAATGCTGGGTATAGCGGAAGTCGATCAGCGTGTTGAGGCCCGGCAACCGCTTCGAACACGATGTCGCCGCCCTTGCCGCCGTTGCCGCCGTCAGGGCCGCCATATTCGACATACTTCTCGCGCCGGAAGCTGACGGCACCGGGGCCGCCCGCGCCGGAGCGAATGAAGATCTTGGCTTGGTCGAGAAAATGCATGGCAGTTCTTTAGGGGTTCCGGCGATCAGGCGATAGTGCCGCGCCAGACCATCCGGAGGGATGAGTGGCTAAAGCACTGGAATGGTGGAGCCGAGGGGGATCGAACCCCTGACCTCGTCATTGCGAACGACGCGCTCTCCCATCTGAGCTACGGCCCCGTTCCAGTGCGCGCGCGAGCCTGCAGGGGCCCGCGGAAGCGCGCCTCTTAGCGAAGAGGCAAGGCGCATGAAAGCGCTAAATCCTTCGTCCGCCGCTAGCGGCTCTCACTTTCCGGTACTGCCTGAACGACCGGATCCGACACACTCCGTACCGGCGCATGGGCCGACAGGGGAATCCTTGCGTCGGCTTGGTGAGTCACATTCAGTGGAGCATTCGTGTAAATCGGCCCGCGCACGCCATCGTCCTGCGCATAGCCATATCTGATATATTTGGCGTCCCACGCCGTAACGTTCGCCCAATATTGCTCCATATCGATATAGAACCGCTCGAAGGCAGCCTCGAAGCGCGGCAATGCCGCCATAGCAAAGGCGTCGGGGTCAGTCGGAGGTGCAAGCAAGGCCTGCTGGCTGATCTCGAGTGCCGCATTGCAGAGGTAGTCATGCGCAGGCGGAAGCGCGAAATAATTGTAGACCTGCGTCATGTAGATTTCGCGCTCGCGGGTTGCTTGAGAACCCAGCCTGGTCCGGTAATCGCGGTCCAATTGTTTGTTGATTTCCGACAATCGCTCGCCGTGACTGCCCAGAAACTGTTTGTACGCTGCAAGAATGGGCTGATATTCGGGCTCCAGACAGTTTAGCGCTGCCACATTCCAGCCTGAACGGAAATTCCACACTGTCTCAAGCGGGCCAATGCCTGCGTTGATCGTCCTGCGCACTCCATCGGGCCCCTTCGCAGGAATTGCCAAGCGACGCGACGCTCCGCCCGGCGGAACCGGTCGCAGAGGAGTGGCGATGGGCTTTGGTGCCGGAGGGGGCGGTGGCGGCGGCGGCGGCGGAGACGCCGCACAAGCCGCCAGCAGGGCGAGACCAAGTGCGGCGACGATAGTGCGGACAGTCAAGTTCGTCTTGCTGTTCATTGGTTGCGACCCCTCCAGATCGGCGGCATTTTTCTATTCTTGATGCCCGCCGCCTTACTCTAACATGAAGAGAAGGGCCTAACTTGCCAGACTGACAAAGAAAATGCCCGGAGCGCAATCAAGCGCTCCGGGCACGATAGACCGATTCCAGTGTGCGATCAGTTGCGGTTGCCCATGAAGCGCAGCAGGAAAAGGAACATGTTGATGAAGTCGAGATAGAGGCTCAGCGCTCCAAGCACGATCGCTTTGCCAGCGAACTGGGTCCCGGCGACGTGAGCATACTGCTCCTTGAGGCGCTGCGTATCATAGGCCGTCAGTCCTGCGAAAATCAGCACGCCCAGGAAGCTGATTGCGTAGCTAAGCGCCGAAGATCCGATGAACATGTTGATCACGCTGGCAATCAATATGCCGATAACGCCCATGATCAGGAAGCTACCCCAACCCGACAGATCCTTCTGGGTGGTGTAGCCATAGAGGCTAAGACCCGCAAAAGCGCCTGCCGTGGCAAAGAAGGTCGCCGCGATCGATGCCCCGGTATAGACCAGGAAAATCGTCGAGAGCGACATGCCCATCAGGACTGCAAAGCCCCAGAACAATGCCTGCAATGTGGATGTGCTGAAGCGGTTTGCGCCGAAGCTCATCGCGAAGACGATGCCCAGCGGTGCCAGCATGATGACGAATGCGAGCGGAGTGCTCATCAACGTCAACGCCAGGCCGGAGCGCGCCATCAACAAGGCGACGACACCCGACAGCAACACGCCGCTGGTCATGTAATTGTAAATCGAAAGCATGTGGCGCCGCAGACCCATGTCATAGGTTGCGTGGCCAGCAAGATCGCCAGCCGGCCTGGGAGATGCGCCGAATCCCCGCTGAGTGCGGCCGGGTTCGTTCCAATCTGCCATTTTTCGTTCCTAACTCCTTCACCGACTTCCAAAGCGAGCCGGTCCAGCAGGAATATCGCCCTTACGGGTTAACATTTCAAGGAAAACCGGACTCTTTCGACGAACGGTCGTCCTGGGTCTACCGGCGCGCTTCGGCAGCCATTTCGGCACTGCGATCACGCGCGCTACGCAGAGTTGCCTCGATCAGCCGAGCCAATGCGCCGTCATGGTCGAGCGTGTCGAGGCCCGCCTGCGTCGTCCCCCCCGGACTGGCGACCCTTCGGGCCAACTCTCCAGGTGAGTGGGCAGACTGCGCGGCCAGCAAGGCAGCGCCCTCGACCGTGGCAAGCGCAAGCCGCTGTGCCTGATCAGCCGGCAGGCCGAGCTCGGCCGCGCCTGCCGACAGGGCGTCGATGAAGCGATAGACGAACGCCGGACCCGATCCCGCCAAAGCGGTGACCACATCCATCAGCGCCTCGCTCGCCAGCCACTCTGCTGTGCCAAGCGGCGCCATCAGCAAATCGACGGCCGATATGGCGTTCTCGTCCAGCCCGCTGCCCACCAGCGCGATAGGCGATTTGCCCAGGGCGGCTGCCAGATTGGGCATCACTCTCACTCGCGCCCCGACGCGCGGGAAATGCTGCGCCAACGTATTCAGCTCGACGCCCGCCAGGATCGACAGCAGCACTGTGCCAGGGCCTGCCGCCTCCTCCAACTGCGGAGCAACGTCATTCAGCATCTGCGGTTTAACACCCAGCAGAACCGCGTCGAAAGCACCGGATGCGGGCAATTGCCGACGCAATGCGACGCCTTCCGGCGGAGTATCCAGCACAGGGTCAACGATCGTGAATATTTTCGGATCGAGCCCAGCCGCTAGCCAACCGGACAGCATGGCTCCGCCCATGTTTCCGCAGCCCACGATAAGGATGGAATTGAAAGTCATTGCCTGGCCAGATTACCTTCCCATCAACGTGTAGAGCGAAGTTCACGCCCATCCAGGGCCCGATGCGTCGCAATCTGGATTACTTCACTTCGCTCGCAATGACCAATAACCGATAGGTCTTCAAGCCTCGCCGGCTGCATCCACGAGGGCGCTCGCCAGTGCCTCTGCGGGATCCTTTTCGCCCCACAGCAGAAACTGGAAGGCCGGATAGAACCGGTCGCATTCTGCAACTGCGGATTCCACTGCGAATTGCGCCTGACCCAGGCTGAGCAAGCCATCATCGCCGAGCATCAACCCATGGCGATACAGCAGCACTCCACCAGTAGACCAGATATCGAAGTGGCCCAGCCAAAGCTGTTCATTGACCAGCGCGAGCAATTCGAAAGTCGTCTGCCTCTTCGCATCCGGCACGCGGATATCGGGCAGGCACAGAAGTTGCAGAACCCGGTCTTCATCGCGCCAAATGCCGCGAATCTGATATTTTGCCCAACTTCCCTGAATTTCGCCCGAGATCTCGTCCTCAGTCACGAATTCGCAAGGCCATCCCCTTGCTTCGAACAACTGCGCAAGCATATCGACGGGCGCGGCATCGTCGCGTTCGATTTCTCCTTCGCTTGCCCTCATGCTTTGCATCCCGGTTGATTGCGACTTCGCATGGTGAATGCGTTGGCAAGCATGGCGTCGGCAATCCGCGAGACGTCCAGCGCTGGGCAAAACTCTACAAGACTGTTCACAAGCTGTGCAAAAGGGGTGGGCAAGCTCATCGGCTGGGCAGCGGATCGAGCGCCTCGCCTTCGGCACTGGTGAAAGTGAAGGAATCGACGCCAGCGTCCTTGAGATCTTTGACGAACTTGTTGGCGGCGTTCTCGCTGGCAAACGGTCCGGTGACCAGACGGTTCGTCTGACCCCATTTTGCGATATAGGCGCTCTTTCCCGCCAGAAGCTTATCGGCGCTGCGTGCGATCCGCCGCCAATCGAACGCCAAAGCCGAACGATCCTTGCCAGTTGCAACCTGGACCCAGACACGGCTGGGAATTACGGGCTTGGGCGGCGGCGCAGGCTTCTTGATGACTTCGCGCGCTGGTTTGATCGCGGTTATGTCGACTGCGCCGGGCGCAGGGACAGCATCGGTATCTGGCGGTCCGAAGTCGGAGAAAGCCTGAGCCAGGCTCCTGAGCTCGGCCTCCGGTGCCGGTGTCGGTGTTTGGGGCAATACTGGCGCCGGTGTGGGTTCAGATGCCGGCTCAGGCATAAGCGCTGGTGACGGCTCAGGCATAGGCGCAGGCGGCGGTTCTTCTGTGGGAGGGAGCGCCGCCGAGCTCTCCTGGCCCGGAATGGGTGGCAATTCGCCGCTAGGTGCTGGCGCGGACGGAATTGGTGCAGCAGGTGCGGCAGGTCGCAGTTCTGATGTCTCTACAGCTCGGCTTTCCGGCAAAACCCCTAGAATTTCGGCGGTCCGAGTCCCCGGCAGGACACCCAGTTCGGACTTGCGTGGTGGGGCAGGCTGACCCTGCGCGGTAACGCTGCTGGCCGCCGCGGACAAACGGGGCGGGCTGGCAGCGGCCGGGGAAACGACTGCGGACGCCACATTCGTCGTCTGCGTAACCTGCGCCTGCGTCGGAGGCGCAACCGGCTGCTGAAGCTGTCCGAGAGGCTCTCCCGATGGGATCAGGCGCGCATCCAGGCCGGGCGTGGTGGGCTGGCCCTCCACCGCATTGGAATAGGCGGCGATACGCGGGTCGTCCTGACCAATCGACGCAGCGTCGGGGAAGTGGCCGAAATTGCCAGCGGCCGCCTGTTGAGCGCGCGTGAGGCGGGGCATGTAACGCAGATAGGGGGATATCTTGCCTGCCAATGAGGCGGGCATGACCACGTCCACTATCGCAACAGCTTCTTCGGTTCTCCCCAGCACGGCAAGGGCGAAGGCGCGCGTACGATAGCCCGCCAGATCCTGCCGCTGAAGTTGAGGGAGCAGCGCTTCTTCCGACGCCATGCGATCACCCGCGATCGCGAGGCTCAGAGCCAACCGGCGCGTAATCTCCGGGTCCGCTCGATCCGCCAGCGCCATGCGGTAATATTGCTGTGCCCGGGCATTGTCGCCCACGAGATCGTAGGCCAATCCGTATTCGCCGGCATAGGCCGAGAGGGATGCGCCTTCGCTCTCAGCTTGCTTGAATAGCTGCAGCGCCTCAACCGGCCGTTTCTGATAAACCTGCGCCGCCGCCAGTCCGGCAGTGGCCTGGCCGCCAACAGAGCCACTTTGCTGCGCCCGGGTAAAAAAGCCAGTCGCGGCGTCGATGTCGCCAAGCCTGAGCGATGCCTTTCCTGCCTGCAGCAGCGCAGCTGCATCGCCTGGATTTGACGCGATCCGGCGCAGTGCGGTGTTGAGTTCGCTCGTCCACTCACTGGGAAGAGGCTGCACCACCGCGCGCGAGGCTGGCGACCTGCCCCGTTTGCGCAATTGCGCCAGTCGCAAGCGATGCCGCGCCTATTGCGCCCCATGCCGCCAGCCGCCCGATGCGGGATAAGTGATCGAAACCGGTCATTGCATTTCTTGCCTCGCCTGAACCCAGGCGAGGCCGTATCTATGCCCGCGCTACTGAATATAAGGCGAACGGCACCGGCCGTTCATCCAGGCGAGCAAAATTACTGATTGTTCTGGCGCCCCAGGAAACGCGGGATGCTGAGCGACGGACCAGTCGCTTCGTCCTCATCCTCATCATCACCCTTATCATCCTCGGATTTGGCAGCACCGCGCGACAGATTTGCCATCCGCTCGAACAGAGTACTGCCCGAACTCGCAGGAGGACTATCGCTTCCCGCGCCGCCGAGAAGGCCGCGCCGCCGACCGCCGACATTGTCCTGTACTGGCTCGTCCTTCTCCACCAAGCGGTCTGCATCGAGCAGCAGCTCATCCTGCAACCGGGATGCCGGCTCCCGGGGAGCCCCCATCTCGCCTTGGTCCGCTTCGGAATCGAGTGTCAGTTCGAACGGCGCATCTTCTCCAACGCCGTCGGCACTTGCCGCCATCGACCACATCTTCATCGGACGCTGACAATTCGTATGCGGCATCATCGGCTTCGTCATACTCGCCATCGTCGCTTTCGTCGAATTCGGCAGGAAGATCGAGCACTTCGGGTTCGGGCTCCGGCGCCGGTTCATATGCCCGTTCCGGTGCGGCGACTTCATCGATCGACGTGCTGCCACCCGCCACAGGGAGCGCCGGGCGCTTCGGCCCGCGCGAAGCGCCGAAGCTCAATGGCTGGCTTGCCTGGTAGGCCTGCTCGTCGGATTGCTCGATCCCGGTGGCGACCACCGAAACGCGGATCTTGCCCTTCGAGATCGGGATTGAAGGCCGAACCCCAGATGATGTTGGCGTCGGGATCGACCAGTTCGCGGATGTGGTTGGCGGCCTCGTCGACTTCGAGCAGCTTCATGTCCTCGCCGCCGATGATCGAGATGATCACGCCCTTGGCGCCCTGCATCGACACGCCGTCGAGCAGCGGGTTGGCGATCGCGCGTTCGGCGGCTTCGAGCGCGCGGTTCTCGCCCTCGCCCTCGCCGGTGCCCATCATCGCCTTGCCCATCTCGCCCATGACCGAGCGGACGTCGGCGAAGTCGAGGTTGATCAGGCCCGGCATGACCATCAGGTCGGTGATCGAGCGCACGCCCTGCTGCAGCACTTCGTCGGCCAGCTGGAAGGCTTCCTTGAAGGTCGTTTCCGCCTTGGCGACCAGGAACAGGTTCTGGTTGGGAATGACGATCAGCGTATCGACATGCTTCTGCAGCTCCTCGATCCCGGCTTCGGCCGCGCGCATCCGGCGCGTGCCTTCGAACAGGAACGGCTTGGTCACCACGCCGACGGTCAGCACGCCCTTGCGGCGCGCGGCCTCGGCGATCACCGGCGCAGCGCCGGTGCCGGTGCCGCCGCCCATGCCGGCGGCGATGAAGCACATGTTCACGCCTTCGAGCGCGCGTTCGATCTCGGCGACGGTTTCTTCCGCCGCCGCGCGGCCGACTTCGGGTCGCGATCCGGCGCCAAGGCCCTGGGTGATATCCGGGCCGAGCTGGATGCGGTGTTTCGGCGATGGAATTGTTGAGCGCCTGCGCATCGGTGTTGGCGACGATGAAATCGACGCCTTCGATCTCGGCCGCGATCATGTTGGCGATGGCGTTGCCGCCAGCGCCGCCGACGCCGATCACGGTGATGCGGGGGCGCAGTTCGTCAACCGAGGGCGGGCCGATATTGATGCTCATCTAGGCTCTCCAAGGCATGCGTCTGCACGCCGATGCACACACTTGCGCTTGTGCCACAAAGGGACTGACAGGTGCACAGCGCGGTAATCCTTATCCACAGTCTGCTCGTGGACTTCGGCCTGTTGCAGCGAACCTGCGCCAGCCATTAGAAATACTCCTTCAACGCCCGCAAACACGCGTTGGGCGAGCGCGATGCCGGTCAGGCGTGCGTTACGGTCTGAACCGGCGGGCCGATCGAGCGGATATCGACCGGATCGGCGGCAGCATAGAGCACCAGGCCCGCCAAGTGTCGAGAAGCCGGGCACGCCGTGTGCTTCGGGCAGGCCGCGCGAAGCGCGGCGGCCGGCCGATCCGCACCGGCTGCCCAGCGCGCCCTGCGCGTAATCGGCAATGCCGGCAAGTTCCGCCCCGCCGCCGGTCAGCACCACCTGCTGCCCGCGCTGGCCGGTAAAGCCCAGCCCCTTCAGCGCTTTGCCGACTTCGCCGATCAAGCGGTCCAAGCTCGCCCGTGATCACCGAGACCAGTTCGGCACGCGGGATGCGGTTCTTGTCGTCGGCATGGCGCGCCATCGGCCCGGCATGTTCTTCGCCCGGCCCGTTGACCGGGATCATCTCGCGATGATCGGTCGGGCTGGCGATGGCCGAGCCCGACACGCATTTGAGCCGTTCGGCCTGGAAGCGGCGAATACCGAAATGCGAAGCGATGGCATCGGTAATATCGGCCGAACCCGTCGGGATCGCCGTCATGCCCAGCAGCATGCCCGCCGGCATAGACCGAGACATTGGTGACCTCCGCGCCGAGTTCGATCAGCGCGACGCCCAGTTCGCGCTCTTCCGCGCTAAGGCAGGCATAGCCTGCTGCGACCGGCGATGCGACCACCGCCTTCGACCTCGAGATGCGCGTTCTGCACCGCTTCGGTGATGTTGCGCACCGGCGCGCCGTCGGCCAGCATCACGTGGATATCGACCCCCAGCCGTTCGGCATGGAGCCCGCGTCGGGTTGGCGACGCCATGTGCCCCGTCGAGCGTGTAGTGCGCGGGCTGGGCATGAAGCACCATGCGGCCGTCGGGCTGGAGCCCGTCGCGCGCGGCGACCAGCAGATGCTCGATATCGTCATCCTCGATCCGCCGGCCGCCGATCTCGACTTCGACCTGCGCGATCCGGCTGGAAAGCCCCGCACCCGAACAGCCGATCCAGACGCTCGAAACGCTGGTTCCGGCCAGCTTCTCGGCTCGCTCGATCGCATCGCGAACGGCGTAGGTGGCCGCCGTCATGTCGGTGACATAGCCGCGCTTGATCCCCTGCGCTGCGCGGTGGCCTGAGCCCAGCACCATCATTCGCCGGTCTCGGTGATGCCCGCGATCATCGCCGAGATGCGGAACGAGCCGATATTGACCGCGCCGAAGACCTTGGAGATGCGGGGGGTCAGGGCCATTATTCCGCCCTCCTCCGGCGTCAAGCACCTGCGCTTCCGAGCGGCCTGGAATGCGCATGTAGATCCGTTCGGGCGCGCGCATGTCGAAAGTGGCGACCTTCCCGCCGAGCAAGCGGTTCACGCCGTCGAGCCGCGCGAAAGTGACCAGCGCATCGGCCGATTCCTTTTCGCCCTCGGGCAGCGCAAGCATCTGGCCGGTCTTGAAGGTCAGGTTCCAGCGGCGGTTGCCGACCCATTCGGCCTCGGTGACCTGCGGGCGTAAGTGCGGGTGCGGCATCGAGCAGGCGGCTCGAGCGCCTGCACCTGCCTTTGCCGGCGCCCGGGCCCGTCAATGATCAGCTGGCCCTTGGCGTTCGCCGGCGAAATCGGCTCGAGCTCATGACCCGGTCGCATCGATCAGCACCAGCCGGTCCGGGCTTGCGCAGCACCGCATGCGGCGTGCGCTCGACGATATCGATCACCAGCGTATCCGGCAACTGGCGCGAAACGCGCGCATCCTTCGACCCAGCTCAGTTGCAGCAAGTCTTGCACGCAGCGCGTCAAGATCGACCAGCGGCATCGCCCTGTCGCGTTCGCCCAGCACGCGTTCATAAACCTTGAGCTCGTTCATCCGCTGGACACCGCGCACTTCGACGCGGCGCACCTCGAACCCGGCATCGGCGGCCAGCGAGGCGATCTGCTGGCTGCGCCATCGCCGGAACGCCGGCCAGGCTGGCCACGAACCATGCCAGCGCAACGCCGCCGCCCAGGATAATCGCCAGGAAGATGCGGTGCAGCTGTTCCTCGGTGAAGGGCAGCCAGCCGCATCAGCATATCGACGAACGAGCCGGTCTGGGCCCGCGCCTTGCTGACCTGCTGCGCCGTGCCGCGCGCCGCCGCGGCCCGGCGGACGCCTCTGCCGCTTGCGCTTGATCGTCTGGCTCATTGCGGCTTCCCCCGCTGCCTTGGCTGCGTAAGACGCAAGCGCCTCGGCGACGATCGCTTCGACCAGATCGCCATAGTCCATGCCGCAATACTTGGCCTGTTCGGGCACCAGGCTGAGCGGCGTCATGCCCGGCTGGGTGTTGACTTCGAGCAGGAACAGGCCGGCTTCAGCCCTGTTCGTCGTCCCAGCGGAAATCGGAACGGCTGGTGCCCCGGCAGCCGAGCAGCCGATGCGCCTTGCAGCGCATAGTCCATGCACAGCTCGGTGATCTCGGCGGGGATCTTCGGCCGGGCAGACATGCTCGGTCATGCCGTCGGTATATTTGGCGTCGAAATCGTAGAAGCCCGATCTTGGGCACGAGTTCGGTGACCAGTCAGCGCCTGGTCCGCCCAGCACCGCCGTGGTCAGTTCGCGCCCGCGAATGAAGGGTTCGGCCAGCAGCTGGTCGAATTCCTGCCACGGCCCAGTCGACGTCGCGGCGGATCGGGATTGCCGTAATTGCTCTCGTCGGTGACGATCGCGACGCCCGACCGAAGAGCCTTCGTTGACCGGCTTCAGCACATAGGGCCGCGGCAGCGGGTCGCGCTTCGTACAAGTTCGGCGCTTTTCGACGATCCGCCCGCCGGGCATCGGAATGCCATGCGGGCACCAGCACCTGCTTGGTCAGTTCCTTGTCGATCGCGATCACCGAAGTGGCGAGGCCCGAATGGGTATAGGGGATGCCCATCAGGTCCAGCATGCCCTGCACCGTGCCGTCCTCGCCCGGCGACGCCGTGCAGCGCGTTGAACACCACGTCGGGCTTCGCCTCGGCCAGCCGCGCGGCGACATCGCGGTCCATGTCGATCCGCGTGACCTTGTGGCCCGCGCTCTTCAAGCGCCTTGGCGACGCCCTCGCCCGCTCATCAGCGAGACCGGCCGTTCGTTCGCCCAGCCGCCCATCAGCACCGCGACGTGGAGGTTTGGCAGAACTCGTCATGGCCGCCCTACCCGCTGAATTTCCCATTCCAGATCGACGCCCTGGCTCTCGCTCACCCGGCGGCGGACTTCTTCGCCCAGCCCCTCGATATCGGCGCTGGTGGCGTCGCCGGTGTTGATCAGGAAATTGGTGTGCTTCTCGCTCACCTGCGCGCCGCCCATGCGATCAGGCCCGCGGCAGCCGGCCGCATCGACCAGTCGCCAGGCCTTGTCGCCTTCGGGATTCTTGAAGGTCGATCCGCCGGTCTTGCTGCGCAGCGGCTGGCTTTCCTCGCGCGCTGCGGCGATGCGGTCCATCTCCGCGCCGATCTGCAGCCGGATCGCCGGGCGTGCCCGCGAAAACGCGCCGACACCACGATCGCGCCATCGGGCAGTGCCGAGTGGCGATAGGTGTAGCGCAGATCCGCCGCCGGCAGCGTGACCAGCTGCCCGCTCGGGCAGCACCACGTCGCAATCGACCAGAATGTCTGCCACCTCGCGGCCATAGGCGCCGCCGTTCATCCGCACGAAGCCGCCGACCGTGCCGGGGATGCCGCGCAGGAATTCGAGCCCGGCAATGCCCGCGTCGCGCGCGCGTCGAGGAGACCAGGATGCCGCTCGCCCCGCCGCCGCAGCGCAGGGTGATGTCATCCTCCCGCTCGACCTTGGCAAAGGCCTTGCCCAGCCGCACGACCACGCCCGGCACACCGCCGTCGCGGACGATCAGGTTGGAGCCGAGGCCCAGTGCCATCACCGGCATCGCGACCGCGCAATTGCGCCAGGAATGCGGTCAGGTCGGCAAGATCCGCGGGTTCGAACAGCCAGTCCGCCGGGCCGCCGGTCTTGAACCAGACCAGCGGCGCCAGCGGCGCATTCGGGGTGAGCTTGCCGCGCACGTCTTGATCGGAAGCTGGCTGATCACCGCTTCGTCGATGTCGGAGTAGGGCGCCCGGTTCATGCCGGCCCTCGCCCTGTTGCAGCGGATCGATCGCGCCGCACCGCGCCAAGGCCCGGCCGCCCATTTGGTGATGTCGCCCGCGCCGAGGCAGACCACCATGTCGCCCGCCTGCAGCGACTCGGCCAGCGTCTCGGCCAGTTCGCGCCGGCCCGGCGATTGTCGGCGGCCGAGCGATGCCCGCGCGCCTTGAGCCCCGCGACCAGCGCTGCGCTGTCGACGCCCTGCGATCGGCGCTTCGCCCGCGGGATAGACCGGCGCGGCAAAGACCATATCGGCATCGTTGAAGCACGTCTGGAATTCGTCCATCAGATCGCGCAGGCGGGTGAAGCGGTGCGGCTGGACCACCGCGATCACCCGGTTTCTGCCGCCGCTTCGCGCGCGGCGGAGAGCACGGCGCGGATTTCGACCGGATGGTGGGCGTAATCGTCGATGATCGTCGCAGCGCCCGACCATGGCACTTCGCCCACCTTGGTGAAGCGCCGCTTGACCCCGCCGAACTTGGCAAAGCCGGTGCGGATCATCTCGTCCGAGCAGCCCATCTCGATCGCCACGGCAATCGCGGCCAGCGCGTTCTGGACATTGTGGCGGCCGGGCATCGGCAGTTCGATGCCTTCGATCCGGCGCTGCGCTGCCGTCGCGCTCGCGCACCACCGCGTCGAAGCGGTTGCCGCCAGGAATGCGGCGTGACGTTCTCGCCGCGCACGTCGGCCTGGGCGGAGAAGCCGTAGGTCACCACCCGCCGGTCGCGCACCTTGGCCGATCACCGCCTGCACTTCGGGATGATCGATGCACAGCACCGCCGCGCCATAGAACGGCACGTTCTCGATGAATTCGACGAAGGCTTCCTTCACCGCGTCGAACGAGCCGTAATGATCGAGATGTTCGGGATCGATATTGGTGACGACCGCGATCGTGCCGTCGAGCCGCAGGAAGCTGCCGTCGCTCTCGTCGGCTTCGACCACCATCCAGTCGCTGTCGCCGAGCCGCGCGTTCGAGCCGTAGCTTTCGATGATCCCGCCGTTGATCACCGTCGGATCGATCCCGCCGGCATCGAGCAGCGCGGCGATCATGCTGGTCGTCGTGGTCTTGCCGTGCGTGCCGGCGACCGCGACGGTGTTCTTCAGCCGCATCAGCTCGGCCAGCATCTCGGCGCGGCGCACCACCGGAATGCGCTGCTTCGAGCGCGGCGGCGACTTCGGGATTGGTCGCGCCTGCACCGCGGTCGAGGTCACGACCACGGCCGCATCGCCGAGATTTTCGGCCGCGTGGCCGATCATCACCTTGATCCCGCGCGTGCGCAGCCGCTCGACGACGGAGCCTTCGGCAATGTCGGAGCCCTGCACGGTGTAGCCCAGATTGTGCATCACCTCGGCAATGCCGGACATGCCGATCCCGCCGATGCCGACGAAATGGATCGTCCCGATATCGGTGCCGACGCCCTTCATCGCGGCAGCCTCCCGCGCCAGCGCGGCGCGGCCCGCGGCGCTGCGTTTCGCCGCCGCTCACCCGGATCACGTCCATCAACGGCGCGCCGCCGAAGCTCTCGACCAGATCGGCAAGATCCTTCGCCGCATTGGGGCGGCCGCAATTCCACGCCGCATGCGCCGCATTGGCCAGCGTTTCGGGGTGCTGCGCCATGGCCTGGATCTGCTTGGCAAGTTCCTTGGCGGTGAACTTCGTGCTGGCGGATCGACCGCGCGCCGCCAGCCTCCACCATCTCGCGGACATTGGCCGCCTGATGATCGTCGGTCGCGATCGGCAGCGGCACCAGGATCGCCGGGCGGCCCAACGGCGGTCAGTTCGGCAATCGTCGAAGCGCCCGCGCGGCCGATGAACAGATGCGCATCGGCAAGCCGGTCGCCATGTCCTCGAAATAGGTGCCGAGTTCCGCCGGAATGTCGTGCTTGGCATAGCGCTCGCGCACCGCCTCGAGATCTTCGGGCCGGCATTGCTGGGTCACCTGCAGGCGCGAGCGCAGGGCGGGCTGGAGCATCGACAGGCCATCGGGCACCACTTCGGACAGCACCCGCGCGCCCTGGCTGCCGCCGGTCACCAGCACGCGCAACAGGCCGTCCTCGGTGAAGGCGGGATAGGGCTCGTCGCGCAGGGCCAGCACTTCGGCGCGCACCGGATTGCCGACGAGGTGGACCTTGTCGATATGCTTGTAGGCTCAGGCGCTCGACCTCGGGATAGGCGGTGGCGATCGCGTCGACCCTGCCCGCGAGCAGGCGGTTGACCCGGCCCAGCACCGCGTTCTGTTCGTGGATCGATCGCTGGGGATCTTGGCTGAAGTCGCTGCCAGCAGCGCCGGCAACGCCGGATAGCCGCCAAAGCCGACCACGGCGCTGGGCTCGAAGCTTTCGAACAGCCGCAGCGCCATGCTGCGTCCTTCGCAGAACGCGCGAATGCCGGCCGAGCCATTTGAGCGGGTTCTTGCCGAACCGACCGGCGGGCAGGACATGGGCGGGCAGGAAGTCGGGCTTGCCGGGAATCGCCGCGCCGCGCTCGTCGGTGATCAGCGCCACGTGATGCCCGCGGCGCTCCAGCTCGCTCGCCAGCGCGAAGGCCGGGATCAGATGCCCGCCGGTGCCGCCGGCGGCCAGCACGTAATGCTTCGTAGCGCCGCTCACGCGTGACCTCCTTTGGTGCGGCCTCGGGCGATTGCCTTGAACCTGCCCCACAACGCCCGCCAATCGAAGCCTTCGCGACGTAAGATAGGGATTGCGCCGGGTGAGCGCCAGCAGAAGCCCGACACTCAGGCACAGTGCGATGGTCGACGAACCGCCATAGCTGACCAGCGGCAGGGTCATGCCCTTGGACGGGAACAGCTGCAGGTTCACCAGGATGTTGATGAAGGCCTGCCCGCCGAACTGCGCGATGAGCCCGGTTGCGGAGAGGACGGTGAACAGATCCTCCTCGTCCACCAGGCGCACCAGCACGCGCGCGATGATCGCCAGATAGAGAGCACGATCAGTCCGCAGACGAGCAGGCCGAATTCCTCGCCGATCACGGAGAAGATGTAGTCGGTATGCGCTTCGGGCAGGGACAGCTTGCGGGTGCCGAGCCACAGCCCGCTGCCGGTCCAGCCGCCCGGCCAGCAGCGTGCGGCGGGCGAGATCGACCTGGTCGAAGGCCGTGCCGCCGCCCAAGAAAGGCGTCGATCCGGTGGCGGGCATTGTCGTAGAGCAGGTAGGTCGCCGCAACGGCGCCAGCCCGCATCCAGCCAGCACGCCGATCCGCCGCATGTCGATGCCCGACAGCAGCACCAGCACCGACCAGGCGCCGACGAACAGGATCGTCGAACCGAAATCGGGCTGCGCCATCAGCAGTGCGGCGATCAGACACCAAGCAGCCCGGTCGCGATCT
This sequence comes from uncultured Alphaproteobacteria bacterium, assembly GCA_963777785.1. Taxonomy (GTDB): domain Bacteria; phylum Pseudomonadota; class Alphaproteobacteria; order Sphingomonadales; family Sphingomonadaceae; genus Andeanibacterium. The sequence continues at coordinate 2,252,768 of CAVZRU010000002.1, read as the reverse complement.
GGATCACCGGCAGGTTCGGATCGCGCACCCGCCAGGACAGTATCCAGGCGAGCGTGATGGCAAAGGCGGGCTTGAGGAATTCGGAGGGCTGGAAGCTGAGGCCCACGTGGAGCCAGCGCTTGGCGCCGTTCACCTCCGCGCCGAGAAAGGGCACCAGCACCAGCGCCGACCAGCATCGCGGCGCCCAGCATGATCGCACCGCGGCGCGCGCCAGTCCGCGGGGAGCATCGAAACGCCCAGCATGCGTCAGGATGCCGAGCATCTGCCAGCGCAGGTGCAGCCAGTAGAAATAGCAGATCGTCCAGTCGCTGGCCGCGACGTCGAAAGGCGGCGGGCGCTGGCCGGGGATGCCGCAGCGACCGCCACCGTGCCGATCGCCATCAGCACCAGGATCAGCGCCAGCAGCACCCGGTCGATCTCGCGCCACCAGATGCGCAGCTGGCTGCGCTTGTCGAGCTGCGGCGCGCGAGACTGCACCGCGGCCATCGCCGCGCGCGCGGAACGTATGGCTGGCCGAGGCTCATGCTGCAGTCCTCCCAGCCAAGCCGCACGGCTTCGCATGGGTTGGCCAGTCAGTGCGCTCGACGATCTCGCGGAAGGTATCGCCGCGCACCTCGTAATCGCGGAACTGGTCGAAGCTGGCGCAGGCGGGGGAAAGCAGCACGACATCGCCTGGCTTGGCCGCGGCGATCGCGCGCTGCGACGGCCTCGCTCATCAATCTCGCAGCGCTCGACATGGCATGAGCGGGCTCGAGCAGTTCGGCGAACCGCGGCCCGGCCTCGCCGATCGTATAGGCCGCTGCGACATTGCCGAACCAGGGCGCGCACTCGTCGAGATCGTCGCCCTTGGGCAAGCCGCCGCAGGATCCAGTGGATGCGCTTTGACCGGTGCGGGCGGAAAGGCGGCAAGCGCCGGCGCGGTCGAAGCCGGATTGGTCGCCTTGCTGTCGTTGATGAACAGCACGCCGTCGATATTCGCACAGCCGCTCCATCCGGTGCGGCAGGCCGCGGAACGTGGCCAGATCCGTCCAGCACCTGCTGCGCGGGTCAGGCCCAGCTCCTCGACCAGTGCCATCGGCGATCGGCGGCGTTCTGGAGATTGTGCGGCCCCTGCAGCGAAGGCCAGTTCGGCTGCAGCGCCAAGCAGATCGCGTCTTTGTCTGCACAGACAGCGCGGCCGTGCGGAGCGGCGAGCTATTCCGACCGATAAGCCGCCGGGTCGGCGCATCGGCGCAACCGAACACGGCGAACTGCTCCGGCCGCTGCATGGCGAACAGCCGCGCCTTGGAGGCGGCATAGGCTTCGAACCCGGCGTAGCGATCGAGATGGTCGGGCGTGATGTTGGTCAGCGCCGCAACATCGCAATCGAGCGCTGAAGGTCAGGTCGATCTGATAGCTCGACAGTTCGAGCACATAGACGCCGCCTTCGGGCAGCGGCTCCTGCGCCAGGATCGGCAGGCCGATATTGCCGCCCATCCGCGCCGGCACGCCCGGCGCTTTCCAGCAGATGATGAACCAGCGCGGTGGTGGTCGACTTGCCGTTGGTGCCGGTAATCCCGACCACCTTGTGCGGCGGCAGGTCCGCCCGGGCGAGGGCGAACAGTTCGATATCGCCGATCACCGGCACGCCGACGCTGCGCGCGCGCGTCGGCGATCGGATGCGTATTGAGCGGCACGCCGGGCGAGACGACCACGCCGTCGAATCCGGTGAGGTCGATCTCCAGCGGATCGGCCAGTTCGGCCCTGCCCTCCAACAGCGGCAGCGGGCGTTGTCCTGCCGGTCCCAGGCGATGACTGCTGGCCCCGCTGGCCAGCAGGCGTCTCCGCCGCCGCCAGCCCCGAGCGCGCGAGGCCGAGAACGGCGTAGCGCTTTCCGGAAAAGGCGGCGGAGCGTGATCACCTGAGCTTCAGCGTGGACAGGCCGAGCAGCGCGAGAACGATCGAGACGATCCAGAAGCGGATCACCACGGTCGATTCCGCCCAGCCCAGCTGTTCGAAATGATGGTGGATCGGCGCCATGCGGAACACCCGCTTGCCGGTGCGCTTGAACCAGAACACCTGGATGATGACCGAGGCGGTCTCGAGCACGAACAGTCCGCCGACGATCAGCAGCACGATCTCATGATGCGCGGCGACCGCGATCGCGCCGAGCGCGCCGCCCAGCGCAAGGCTGCCCGTATCGCCCATGAACACTGCCGCCGGCGGCGCGTTGAACCACAGGAAGGCCAGCCCCGCCCCCATGATCGCGGCGCAGAAGATCGCCAGTTCGCCCGCACCGGGCACATGCGGGAATGCCGAGATAGCTGCGAATAGTCGACGCGGCCGGCGAGATAGCAGATGATCGCGAAGGTGCCCGCGGCGATGATCACCGGCATGGTGGCCAGCCCATCGAGCCCGTCGGTCAGGTTCACCGCATTGCCGAAGCCGACGATGAACGTGGCGGCGAACACGTAATAGAACGGCCCGAGCGGGATGATGCGGTCGGAGAAGAACGGAACGTAGAGATTGGTGCTGATCTGGCTGACGATGATCCAGCGATGCGATGCCGGCCACGACGAATTCCGCCAGCAGGCGCACCTTGCCCGAAACGCCCTTGTGGCTGCGCTTGGTGACCTTGTCGTAATCGTCGAGGAACCCGATCAGCGCCGAAGCCCACGGTCACCGCCAGGCAGGCCCAGACGAAGGGATTGGTGAGATCCATCCACAGCAGCATCGAGCTAGCAGCAGCGAGACGAGGATCATCAGCCCGCCCATGGTCGGCGTGCCGCGCTTGGCGAGATGGGTCTGCGGCCCGTCTTCGCGGATCGGCTGGCCCTTGCCCTGCCGGACGCGCAGCATCGAGATGAATTTCGGGCCGATGACCAGCCCGATCAGCAGCGCGGTCATCAGCGCGGCGCCCGCGCGGAAGGTCTGGTAGCGCACCAGATTGGCGGGACCTTCGAAATCCAGCCATTGTGCGATCAGATAAAGCATTCAGACCTTCCTTGCGGCGCGCTACCCTGGCCGACGAAGTGAGCAACCAGCCGGGCCAGCCCGACCGAGTTCGACCCCTTGACGAGTACCGCATCGCCGCCGGCAAGGCCAAATTCCTCCAGCGCCGCGATGGCTTCGTCGACAGTGCCGCAATGGGCGAAGCGAATCGCCTTGCCAAGCGGCGCCGGCCGCGCCTTTCCCCAATTCGCGTGCCAAGCGATTCCATTTCCTGGCCGACCAGCAGGGCAAAATCGACCTGCGCCGCCGCGAGCGGCTCGGCCAGCGCGGCATGAAACGCCGGCGCGAAATCGCCCAGTTCCTTCATCGCGCCCAGCACCGCGATGCGGCGGCTGGCGGGCGTCTGCGCCAAGCTGGGCCAGCGTGGCGCGCATCGAAGCGGGATTGGCGTTGTAGCTTTCGTCGATCAGCAGCGCGTTGCCGCCTGGCGACCGGCAATCCGGTGGCGCGCGCCGCGGCCCTTGAGGCCGCCCATCTCCGGCCAGCGAGAGCCCCGCCGCGCCCAGATCGCCCCCGACCGCGCGAACCGCCGCCATCACGGCCAGCGAATTGATCACCCAGTGATCGCCCGGCTCCGCCACGGTGTAGCACAGCCGCCGCTCGCCCAGATCGGCGGTCACCAGCGAGCCGCCATTGGCCTGCGGCAGCGCATCGAGCAGGCGGACATCGGCATGAGCCGCGCGGCCGAAGCGACACGACTTTCGCACCGGCCGCCAGCGCCCGCCGCGCGCAGCCGGTCGATAATGCGGGCTGTCGGCAGGGATGATCGCCGTGCCGCCGGCTTCGAGGCCGTCGAATATTTCCGCCTTGGCGTCGGCGATCGCCTCTTCGCTGCCCAGCATTTCGATATGCGCAGGGGCGATCGTGGTGATCACGGCGACATGCGGGCGGACCTGCGCGGTCAGCGCGGCGATCTCGCCGGCATGGTTCATGCCCATCTCGAACACGCCGAACTGGCTGCGCGCAGTCATCCGCGCGAGGCTGAGCGGAACGCCGACATGATTGTTGTAGCTGCGCACCGAACGATGCGCCGCGCCCCGGCTGGAGCGGTCGAGCGCGGCAAAGATCGCTTCCTTGACGCCGGTCTTGCCGACCGATCCGGTGACCCCGATGATCTTGGCCGAACCGCGGATTCGCGCCGCTTTGCCCAAGAGCTCAAGTGCGCTTGAGGTATCTTCCACCAGCACATGCGGCGCATCGATCGGACGGTCGACGATGGCCGCCGCGGCGCCATTGGCAAAGGCCTTGTCGAGGAAGCGGTGACCGTCGGTCGTCTTCGCCCTTGCAGGGCGACGAACAGATCGCCTTCGATCACATCGCGGGTGTCGATCTCGACGCCGGAAACCTGGAAATGGCCGCTGGCCATGCCGCCGGTCGCGTCGGCGATCGCGGCGGCATCCCACAGAGCGAGCGGCGAGCGTATCGCCCGGCTGCGGCTGCCAGGACAACGGATAGCAACGGGCCAGATTCATGCGCCCGCTCCCACAGGGGCAGCGCATTCGCGCGCGACGCTTACGTCGTCGAAAGGCAAGTATCCGCATATGTCTCCTCGCACCGATGATCTGGCCCTGTTCGTGGCCCTTGCCGGCGATCAGCACGATATCGTCCGGCCCCGCTTCGGCAATGGCGGCGGCAATCGCCGCGCGCCGGTCGCCGATCTCGCGCGCGCTCCGGAGCGCCCTGGCAGCACCATCGCCCGGATCGCGGCGGGATCTTCGCCGCGCGGATTGTCATCGGTCACGATGACCACGTCGGCATTCGCGGCGGCGACTTCTGCCCATCTGCGGCGCGCTTGCCCGTGTCGCGGTCGCCGCCCGCGCCGAACACCGTGATCAGCGCGCCCTGCCGCATGCGGGCGCAGCGCGGCAATGGCCGCTGCCAGCGCATCGGGCGTATGGGCATAATCGACATAGACCGGCGCGCCCGCCGATGTGATCGCCGCGCGTTCCAGCCGCCCGCGCACCGGCTGGAGCCGCGAGAGCGCATCGAACGTCTGCTGCGGCATCGCCGCCGGTCGCCAGATCACCAGCCCGGCCGAAACCAGCGCGTTGGCCGCCTGATAGGCGCCGATCAGCGGCAGCTTCACCTTGTAAAGCTGCGGCCGCCATGTTCAAGCTCCAGTTCCTGCCCCAGCTGGCCGGGGATGTGCGGCGAGCAGGCGGATCCGCCCTGCGCCTGCTCGCCCACGGTGAGCACGCCGAGACCCCGTGCCCTGGCATGCTCGCAAGCGCGTACCGCCCATTCGTCGTCCATCCAGATCACCGCCGTGCCGCCATCGGCGACGACTTCGTCGAACAGGCGCATCTTGGCGGCGAAATAGTCTTCCATGTCGTGCGTGGTAATCGAGATGGTCGCGGCTGAGATTGGTGAAGGCGCCGGCGGCGACCGGCAGGCCTTCGTTGCGAAATTGCGAGAGGCCGTGGCTCGACGCCTCATAGGCGACATGGGTCACGCCTTCGCGCGCCAGCCCGGTCATGTTGGAGAGGAAGGTGACGATGTCGGGCGTGGTCAGGCCGGTCGAAACGCATCTCGTCCGGCGTGGTCACGCCCAGCGTGCCGATCGAGGCGGCGCGCTCGCCCGCCATGCGCCAGAGCTGGCGCGTCATTTCGACGGTGGAGGTCTTGCCATTGGTGCCGGTGACCGCGACCACCGTTTCGGGCACCGGGCGGAAGAACTGCGCGGCCAGTCGCGCGAAGGCCCGGCGCGGTTCGGGGTCGGCGATATGTGCAGCGCCTTCCACTTTCGCGGCTCGGCGCGCGCAACCACGGCGATCGCGCCGGCAGCGACGCGCCGGGATGAAATCCTCGCCGTTGAAGCGCGCACCCTTGAACGCGCCGAACACCGTGCCGGGCGCGACCTTGCGATGATCGATGGCAAAGCCGGTCACCGTCTCGCCGCCGTGGCTTCCCAATTGCGCGGCTATGTCGAAGCCCGCCGCATCGGCCAGCGCGGCCAGCTTCATTCCGCGCTCCCGCTCCACCAGCGGGCCTCAGGTCGGAGAGATCGATGTCGCGCGTATCGTCGGGCATCACGCCCAGCACCGGGCCGATACGGGGGACCAGCCGGCCGACGATCGGCGCGGCGTTCCAGGCGGCGGTCCGCTGGTAGGAGCTGGCGGCCGTGCCCTTGGGCTCGTCGAGCATGGCGATGACACGTAGCGCGGATTGTCCATCGGGAAGGCGGCAGCGAAGGTCGAGACCAGCGTCGAGCGGCGATAGCCGCCTGACGCCCGGCTTTTCCGCCGAGCCGGTCTTGCCGCCGACGCGAAAGCCGGGCGCATCGGCGTTCCGGCCGGTGCCATAGACCGCGATCATCCGCAGCAACTGGTTCATCCGCGCGCTGGTCGATGGCCTTGAACACGCGGCGGCCCTTCGGCGCATGGCCGGGCTCGATCTTGTAAAGCGTCGCCGGCCGCCAGATGCCGCCATTGACCATCGCCGCATAGGCGGAGGCGAGATGCAGCGGCGTCACCGCGAGGCCGTGGCCATAGCTGACGGTCATGGTGGTCAAGCGCGACCAGTCGCCCTTCTGCCAGAGGGGAAACCCGCGCGCCGGCAGTTCGATATAGGGCCGCTCGTGCATGCCGAGATCGGCCATCGTGCGCTGCAGCGCTTTGCCGCCCAGCTCGTCGGCGACCTGCGCGGTCACGATGTTGGATGAATGGATCAGCGCCTCCGGCACGTTGAGCGATGGCGCCGATCACATGGCTGTCGCGGATGCTGAAACCGCCGATCTCGAGCGGACGATTGGCCTGGTAGCGCCGCGACAAGATCGGTCACCACGCCGGTGTCGATCGCGGCCGCGATGGTCAGCGGCTTGAAGGTCGAGCCGAGTTCGTAAACCTGGTTGGTCACCCGGTTGAAGCATGTTCGGCGTCCGTGCGCTCCTTGCTCAGGACGACGTCTCGATCATCTGGTTGGGATCGAATTCGGGCAGCGACGCCAGCGCCAGCACTTCGCCGGTATCGACATCGAGCACGATGCCCGGCCGCGCCCTTCGCGTTCGACCGCCAGCATCCCGCGGCGCAGTTCGTCCTCCAGCGCGCCCTGCACCCGCATGTCGATCGAAAGCGCCGCGGGCTTGCCGCGCTGCAGCGGGGTCGAGCAATCGCTTGTCGAGCACCGGCTCCATGCCGACGCGGCCGTGGCCGTCCGCGGCGACATAGCCCAGCACGTGCGCCGCCATCGAGCCTTGCGGATAATGCCGGTCGGTCTCGCGCGGGACTTCCAGCGCCAGCTCGCCGATCGCGTGAACGCGGTTGGCGTCTTCGGGCAGCACGCGGCGGCGCAGGTAGCCGGCTTGCCGCTCGCCAGCCGCCGGGCCAGCCGTTCGCGGTCCATAGTCGGGAAAGATGCGTGCGAGTTCGGCGGCGACTTCCTTCGGCGACTTCACCAGCGGCGATCCGCCATCGCCAAGCGCTTCGGGATTGAACCACAAGGCATAGGCCGGGAAGGCGCGAGCCAGCGGCACGCCGTTGCGGTCGGTGATCTCGCCGCGCGGGGGCAGCAGGGCTTCGGCCATCGACGTGTGCTGCGGGCCGGGCTGGACCACGCCGAGCCAGGCGATGCGCAGCAGCGCGGCGATTGCCAGGACGGTAAACACCCCGAGCACCCACAGCACGCGCAACCGGGCAGTAAGCAGCGAACGTTGGCGGACATTGACCAGTTCGACCCGGCCGGTGGAGATTGCCGTGCTGATCGTCAGCGCGTTCACCTCCGCGCCCTCGACCACATCGTCAAGCGCAACCCGTGCCGTCCCGCGGATCAGCCGCGCGGCGAGATCCTGCTTCCCGGCAACCGCAGGCACATGGTCGCGCGGCATCTCGGCCGCAATCGCCTTGCCCGTCATAGGCGAAACGAAGGCCGGCATGCCGACGGCGTCGTCTTCTGCGGCCGGTGCGCGGGCGACGCGGATCGGTGCGGGGGCATTCACGGCGCGCGGGGCGCCGAACTGCGCCAGCTGCCGCTCGCCTTCGATGAACTGGCTGGCGTTGGGCGCCTTGTAGCCGAACTCGACGTCGTTCCAGGTCGCGAGCTGCTGCTGGTTGGAGCGCGTCTCGAACTCGGTTTCGAGCATCAGCTTCTGCTGCTCCAGCGCAACGATCTGCCGTTCGGCCTGGCGCACCTGGCTCTTCACCGCGTTCACGCGCAAGATGCAGCGCGAGATAAAGCGCGGTGCAGATGACAAGCACGGCGGCCCAGCCGATATTGCGCAGGCTGCTACCGCCCATCATGCGGCCTCCCTTGCTGGCGCGGCAGTGCGGGTGGCTGCGCGCAATGTGGCGGAACGGGCGCGGGGGTTGCGCGCAAGCTCTGCGTCTGAGGGACGAATGGCTTTCGACAGCTCCGCGAAAGTCGCGGGCGCAGCGTCATTGGCGGCAGGCATATGGCGCGATGCGCGGCCGGCGGCATTGGCGGCATCGCGCAGGAAGCGCTTCACGATCCGGTCTTCGAGGCTGTGGAAGCTGACCACCGCGAGCCGGCCGCCTTCATTGCAGCAGGTTCTCGGCAGCGCGCAGCCCGGCTTCGAGCTCGTCCAGCTCGCCGTTCACGTGAATGCGGATTGCCTGGAACGTGCGCGTGGCGGGATCCTTGGGCGCGCCTTTGCCCTGGTAATTGGCATGGTATCCGATTGCCTTGCGGACCGCGGCAGCGAGCTCGCCCGTGGTCCCCAGCGGCCGCGCGGCGACGATGGCGCGCGCCACCCTGCGCGACTGGCGTTCCTCGCCGTAGCGGAACAGCACATCGGCAATCTCGGCCTCAGGCGCTTCGTTCACGAAATCCGCAGCGCTCGGGCCTTCCTGGCTCATCCGCATGTCGAGCGGGCCATCGGCGGCGAAGGCAAAGCCGCGCGCCGCCTGGTCGAGCTGCATGGAGGATACGCCGATATCCATCACCACGCCGTCGACACTGGCCACGCCGGTTTCGGTCATGGCGGCCAGCATCTCGGAAAAGCGGCGGGCGTGGAGGACGAGGCGAGGCGGCTGCTCGCGCGCTTCGGCCCATTCGCCGCCAGCACGGATGGCATCGGGATCGCGGTCGAAGGCATGGACGATCGCCCCGGCATCGAGCAGCCGTCGGGTATAGCCGCCTGCGCCGAACGTGGCGTCGACGATCACATCGCCGGGACGCGGGCTGAGCGCCTCGATCGCCTCGTCGAGCAGGACGGGAATATGGGGAGCGCCGGGCCCGCTCATCCCTTCTTGCCCTTTCCGGCGGCTTCGGCGGCCAATGCGCGGCAGGCGGCCTGCGCACCTTCCCAGCCTTCGCCCATCGAATAGAGCACTTCGGGGCTCCACAGGGTGAAGAAGCTTCCCGCACCCTGGAAGAACACATCCTTGTCGAGGCCTCCCAGGCCGGCGAGGTGATCGGGCATCACGAAGCGGCCGGAGGTGTCGAACGGGATCTCGGCAAAGCCGAACAGCTGGATGCGGCGCAAGTCGGGGTCGAAATCGCGGCCCATGCGAATGGCGCGCTCTTCCTCACGCTCGATCTGGGCGTTGAGTTCGTCGCGATGCGAAAGGCCGAAAGCGGTGAGGCAGTTCCAGCGTTCGTGCTTGGCGAGGCAGAGGACCTTGCCGTCGCTCGATTCGGCGACCGGCTTGCGGAAGGCAGGAGGCAGGACGAAACGGCCCTTCTCGCCCCTGAGCGAGAAGCCTTGGCCGCTGTAGATCACCTGCACAACTCCCGCCACCTAACTTGCCCCGCTCCGGATCCGCACTGGAACCGATCCCCGTGAAATCGAAATAGCTTCCCTCGCCCAGGCCGCGCGATGCTGCGGCCCGCTCACCCCTGCGTCAGGATGGAACGAGGAAAATCTGCCCGATGGAGTCACTGTTTAGCCCGCGCGCGGCGCGGATTAAAGGGAAAATCACGGGATTTTAGGGGATTATGCTATAATCTATTGAATTATAGTTATTTTTCTTATCAAGAGACACCCATTCCTATAGCAATGTTCCTTAGTTGTTCCACGTAAATTCAAGGGTTTGCGTGCGAATCTGCACAAGGCGATTCGTTGTTTCCCGCGATATCCCCACTTCTGCCGAAGCGGTGAACCGGGCCTTCAGTGTGGGCCGTAAGCCTCTGCCATAAGGCGGGAAAGCGCCTTGCCGCGCATGGCCTGGTCGCCGCCGTCCCGGTCAAGCAGGGCTGCGTCGGCCAGGATCAGGGCATGGCCTTGCCCGATCGCGCATTGCGCCGCGAGCCCGTCGGCCAGCAGCTCACACTCGGAGGGGGCGTCTTTTTCCGTCGGACCGAGCGCGAAGCTCCCCGCCAGTTCGACCGGCAAAGCAACGTCCCCGAATGCCGCCATTCGCTCGCCCGCCGCCTGCGCCTGGTCGAACTCCAACCGCAGCCCCCAGCGCGCGAGGATCGGCGACAGTAGCGCGACATCCTGCGGCCGCCGCCGGTCCCCGATCGCGTAAGCGGAATGCGAGGTCAGCATGGGATCCGCGAACAGCAGCAGGCGCCCGCCGCCGCGCACCCATTCGTCCAGCGCCACATTCTCGGCAGGAGAAAGCGCACGCGGCTGCGCCATCAGCAAGTCGCCATAGGGCCGGAGGGTATCCTCCGTCAGCACGTCCACCGGGGCAAGCACGCGGTCCCGCTCGATCTCCAGCCGCGCCCAATGCGGCGGCGCCCGATCGTTCAGCAGATCCGCAACATCGGCGGCTTCGTTCCAATAGATCGGCATGGTGGTGAAAAGCGCCAGCGCCGGCCGTTCGCTTGCCGGCTCGCCCAAGCGATCGGAGGGTTCCTCCGCCTGGCTGCAAGCGGCAAGACCCGACAACAATACTGCCGCAACTACCGACAGGAAATCAGGGCTGCGCAGCCGGTACGCCATTATCGTCTTGAGGATCGACGGTGGGAGCGGCGCTGGGCGGTAGCTTGCGGCAAGTCAGGCACAACTCCCGCATCCGCGAGCGGATCCTTGTTCTGCTTCTGCGCCGGCATGTCGTCCGCGGCCACAGTGGCCGACGCTTCCGGCACGCTGGTGGCATCGGACTGCCGCGCGCGCTCCATCACCACATTGGCCAGTCCGATCATCAGCACGATCGCGCCAAGGCCGAACATCCCGACTTGCAGCCGGTGCACCGCTTCTGCGCGCGTACCGCCGAAAGTCGTCAGCGGAAGGTCGTTATCCTCGCGCTCGCCGGAGGGAAAATTGCTCGCCATGAATGCAGACTACCTTAACGAGCTTCAGGCTCCAAGCCCTTCCCTCAGCGCAGCCAGCCGAACACCGGCAGTCCCTTGGCTTCGAGCCACTCCCGGCTGTAGAGCGTGGAGAGATAGCGGAAGCCCGTGTCGCACAGGATCGTCGCGATCCGCGATCCGGCACCCAGCTGCTTCGCCCAGCGCGACCGCACCAGCGACATTGATGCCCGAGGACAGGCCGAGGCACAGCCCCTCGTCCCTCAGCAACCGGGCGACCCAATCCAGCCCTTCCTCGTCGGAGATGCGGAACTGGGTATCGATCGGCGCGCCTTCGAGATTGGCGGTGATCCGGCCCTGGCCGATCCCTTCGGCAACCGAACTGCCTTCCGCCTTGAGCTCGCCATGCGCGTAATAATTGTAGAGCGCCGCGCCGTACGGATCGGTGAGCGCGATCGTGATGTTCTCGTCCAGTTGCCTTCAGCCCCATGCCGATGCCGGCAATCGTGCCGCCGGTGCCCGCGCGCAGGTAAAGCCATCGATCCGGCCTTCCATCTGCGCCCAGATCTCGGGCGCGGTGCCTTCGATATGGGCCTTGCGGTTGGCGATATTGTCGAACTGGTTGGCCCAGATCGCGCCGGGAGTTTCCTCCGCCAGGCGGCGGGTGGTGTGGACGAAATGGCCGGGATTCTTGTAAGGCGCGGGCGGCACCAGCACCAGTTCGGCGCCCAGCGCGCGCAGCGTGTCCATCTTCTCCTGGCTCTGGTTGTCGGGCATGACGATGATCGTCTTGTAGCCCAGCGCATTGGCGACCAGCGCAATGCCGATGCCCGGTATTGCCTGCCGTGCCTTCGACGATCGTGCCGCCGGGCTTCAACTCGCCGCGCGCCTCGGCATCGCGGATGATCCACAGCGCCGCGCGGTCTTTCACCGAAGCGCCGGGATTGACGAATTCGCACTTGCCCCAGATTTCGCAGCCGGCCGCTTCGCTCGGCCCCTTGAGCAGGACGAGCGGCGTATTGCCGATCAGCTCGAGCGTGTTGCTGGCGGTGGCTCCGGTCATGGTCGTCGGGTTAGGGCGCAGCAGGGCCTATCGCAATGCAAATGCGCTATTCGCATGCGAAGAGGCGCTTGGGGCAGATCGCTCCGGCGCGGTCTCAATCTTCCTCGGCGATCGTGACTTTCAGGCCGTCCAGTTCGCTCGCGAAGGGGATCTGGCAGGACAGGCGCGAGTTTTCGCTGCGATGATCGGAGCTGTCGAGCAGGTCGTTCTCGTCCTCGCTCATCGGCGGCAGCTTGTCCATGAAAGCAGGGTCGACATGCACGTGGCAAGTCGCGCAGCTGCAGCAACCGCCGCACAGGGCCAGCAGTTCGTCAAAGCCGTTGTCGCGAATGGCTTCCATAACCGACAGGCCTTCGCCTGCCTCCACTTCTTTCTCTTCGCCGGCGCGATTGACCACAATCAGTTTGGGCATCTGGTTCTGTTCCCCGCAATTCACTGTATTCGTTTCGGCCTAGAGGCCCTACGCGCGGGCTGCTAGGGGCTGGTGCCCGATTTGGCAAGCAGTCGAGAATGGTAGGTACGGCTATGGGCATCAGTGCCGAGCAGATCAAGCAGGGCATCGACTGGGCTGCCCTGCGCGAGCCGGGGATCGCCCGCGCGCTTGCGCATTGCCGGCTATCCCGAACCGCGCATACGCGCCGCTGGCTACGCCACCATGCTGCGCACGATCGTGGGCCAGCAGGTGAGCGTGGCGGCCGCGGCATCCGATGTGGCGCAAGCTGGAAGCGCTGGTGGGCGAGGACGTGCCGGCCGCAGACCTACTGGCCCAGGATTTCGACGCGCTGCGCGCCTGCGGCCTCTCGCGCCAGAAGCAGGGCTACATCCGCTCGCTCTGCGAGCTGGTCGCCAGCGGCGAACTCGATTTCGCCGACCTGCCCCGGGACGACGAGGAAGCCATTGCCGAACTGATCCGGATCAAGGGCATCGGGCGCTGGTCGGCGGAAATCTACCTGCTGTTCGCCGAAGGACGCCCGGACATCTGGCCTGCGGGCGACCTTGCGGTGCAAGCCGGCATCGGCAAGATCCTGGGCCTGCACGGAACGGCCGAGCGAAAAGGAAACCCGCGCGCTGGCGCGAAGCCTGGCGCCCGCACCGCGGCGCGATCGCGATCTTCACCTGGCACTGTTACAACAACGCCGCACTATAGGCGCAAGGTCCTCAGGCGATCTTGTCGATCGCTTTCGCCATATCGATGTCGCGCGCGGAAAGCCCGTTTGCCGCATGGGTGGTGAGCGTGATGTGCACGCGCTTGTAGACGTTCGACCATTCGGGATGGTGATCGTATTTCTCGGCCAGCAGCGCCACGCGCGTCATGAAGGCGAAGGCCTCGCTGAAATCGTGAAATTCGAAATCGCGGGTTATCGCAGTCCTTTTGTTCATGCATCACCCAGCCGGGCAGTTCCGCCAGCGCGGCAATCCGTTCGGCATCGGTCAGTTGCGGGATGGGCATCGCGCGGCTCCTTCGCTTGTAGCCTGCCGAGCCTTTCCCCTAAGCGGCGCTGCCATGCAAGAGTGCCGTCTCTCGGCGAACGATCTCGCCTGCCGCCGCGGGGACAGGGTACTGTTCTCGGGCCTCTCGTTCGACCTCCTCCCGGGCGACGCGCTCCAGATCGCGGGGCCGAACGGCGTCGGCAAATCCAGCCTTCTGCGCATCCTTGCCGGTCTGGCACGGCCCTTCTCGGGCACGATCGACTACGCCGGGCGCTGTGGGGCTGCTGGACGAAAGGATCGCGCTCGACGAGCATCTGCCACTGCGCAAGGCACTGGCTTTCTGGTGCCACATCGATGGCTGTGCGCCGGAAACCCACACCGACTTGCTCGGCCTGGGGCATCTGCTCGACGTGCCGGTGCGCTATCTCTCCACCGGCCAGCGCAAGCGCTCCGCCATCGCGCGGCTTATCGACCAGCACGCCCCGATCTGGCTGCTCGACGAACCGCTTAACGGACTGGACAAGGATGCCGCCCGGCTGCTGGAGGGGCTCACGCGCGACCATTGCGCGAATGGCGGGATCGCGGTGATCGCCTCGCACCAGCCGTTCGATCTGGACAGCTTGCGCAGCCTGCAACTGGCGGACTTCGTCTCATGACCCCGCTCATGCGCATCCTGCTGCGCGACCTTGCCCTGCTGCTTCCCGGGGGCAAGCGGCGGCGGGACACTGCTGCCGCTGCTGTTCTTCCTGGCAGTGGCGATGCTCTTCCCCTTCGCGGTCGGGCCCGACGCGCCGCTGCTTGCGCGGACTGGCGGCGGCATGATCTGGGTCGCCGCGCTGCTCGCCGCGATCCTCCCGCTCGAGCGGCTGGTCGCGCCCGATCTCGAACAGGGCTTCTTCGACCAATGGGCGCTGCGCGGGATTTCCGAAGAGGCGGTTATCGCAGTGCGGACGCTGGCGCACTGGCTGAGCTTCGGCCCGCCCCTGATGATCGCGGCGCTGCCCGCCTCGGCCCTGCTGGGCATCGATGGGGAGACGTTGCGCGTGGTCGAACTCGGCCTGCTGGCGGGCACACCCGGACTGGCGGCAATCGGCGTCACCATCGCGGCGCTCACTGCCGGCCTGCGCGCCGGATCCGGCGCTATCGGGTCTGCTTGCTGATCCCGCTGGCAGTGCCGCTGCTGATCTTCGGCGCCGGTGCGCTTTCAACCGGCGGCTCAAGCGGAATCGCGCTGACCGCAGCCATCAGCCTGGTGCTGGTGGCAATTGCGCCTTTCGCGGGCGGTGCGGCAGTGCGGGCAGCCAGGGAAGGCTAGTTTGGAGCCGCCCTCGCCGGCGCGATCTATCCCGCGGTCTTGAAGACGATGTGGCCCACGGCCGTGTTGGAAGCAGGAACGTGGTAGAAGCGATAGAGCTCCTCCACATTGTAGCCCAGTGCCGCGCGCATGATCAGCCACATGATCAGTTCGATCCCTTCGGAGCCGGCTTCCCGCAGGAATTCCAGCCTCGTGATCGTGCGCAAATCATCCGGTTCATTGCCCAGCCGATCGAGGAAGGCATTGTCGAATTCCGGGTTGATCAACCCCGCCCGCGGCCCCTGAAGCTGGTGGCTCATCCCGCCGGTGCCCCAGATCTGCACCTTCAGATCTTCGGGGAAACTGCGCACCGCGTCGCGAATGGCCTCGCCCAATTGCCAGCAGCGATTGGCCGAAGGCGTAGGGAACTGCGTGACGTTGACGGCCAGCGGGATGACCTTGCAGGGCCATTCTTCCACCTGCCCGAACATCAACGACAGCGGCACGGTGCAGCCGTGATCGACATCGATATCGTTCATGATCGTGAGATCGAACTCGTCGATCACCAATTGTTCGGCAATATGCCCGGCAAGCTCCAGATGGTTGTAGACCGTCGGCACCTGCCGCTTGCCCCAGCCTTCGTCTGCCGGCTCGAATTCTTCCGCAAAACCCAGCGCAAAGGTCGGCACAATGTCGAGCATCATCGAGGAAGCATGATCGTTGTAACACAGGATCACCACGTCGGGCGTGTTGTCCTTGATCCATTCCCTGACCCACTCGTAACCGGCGAAGACCGGCTTCCAGTCCGGCTCCTGCGTGCGGCCAAGATCGATCGCAGCGCCGATTGCCGGAACGTGGCTGGTGCCGATGCCCGCTGTGATCCGCGCCATCTCAGTTGCCCTCCCGCTTGGAGCGCTGGCCCGTGGGCGAACGGCCGCCTTCGCGCATCATGGCGGCATATTCGTCCGGCGTCAGGGACGTCATCGAACTCACTGCTCGCTGTGTGCTCCAGCCATCGGTGTTGGAAAGCTTGACCAGGAAATAGATATTGCCGCCGAGTTCGATCAGCTGGGTAAAATCGCGGTCAAGCACAGCCTGCTTCTGTTCCTCGGTCATCCGGAAGCGATCGAGATAGGCGCGTTCGTCCTGCTTGAAGGCCTCGCGGTTTTCCGCCTTCATCAGCGACATGCAGAATTTGTGGAGGTGATAGGCCTGGCGCGATCTCTTGGCCGTGAAAACCTTGGTGCCGGGAATGTCTTCCAGATCTTCGAGCGGATAAAGACGTGTGCGCATCGATTTGCCTCTGACTGTGCTGTCACCGGGAAATACCAGTGATTGGCCAAGCTAACCAGTGCAGGACGCGATGCCGCAGGCTGCGCAGGCGCAGGCCGAACGGCTGCGGTTCAGAAAAACTTGGCGGCCTGGTCCCAATGTTCGACGCGGGGCGGCTCCACGAAGAACGGCCCGGCATGCGCGCGCCATTGCTGGAATCCTTCGGACTCGCGGAAAGTGACCATGTGATGGTCGACGCTCTCCCAATCGACGCTCAGGCGGTATTGCGCCGGATCTTCGATCACCCGCTCCAGCCGCATGGCGTGGCAGCCTTCGGCAGCCTTGAAGTGAGGGACGGCTGCACCGACGGCGGCTTCGAATTCCGCTGCCTTGGCCGGGTCGATCTTGATATGGGCGATTTCTGTGATCATGCGCCGGGCATGGACAAAAGCTGTGTCCGAAGCAAGCCGCAAGCGATGTTCAGGCGTAAGGCGGCGCGTGCAGCCCCTTGGCGCTCTGGGTGAAGATCTCGCAGCCGGTCTCGGTAATGCCGATCGAATGTTCGAACTGCGCAGACAGCGAACGGTCGCGAGTCACCGCGGTCCAGCCATCGTTGAGCAGCTTCACTCCCGCCTTGCCGAGATTGATCATCGGTTCGATCGTGAAGAACATGCCCGGCCGCAGTTCCGGCCCGGTCCCCGCCTGTGCCGGCGTGGACCACTTCGGGCGCATCGTGGAACAGCCGGCCGAGCCCATGGCCGCAGAATTCGCGCACCACGCCGTAGCGATGCGCCTCCGCATGCGCCTGGATCGCCGCGCCGATATCGCCCAGCCGCGCGCCGGGCTTCGCCTGTTCGATGCCGAGCATCAGGCATTCGTAGGTCACATCGATCAGGCGCGCGGGCCTTCAGCGGCACATCGCCGACCAGATACATCCGGCTGGAATCGCCATGCCAGCCATCGAGCAGCGGCGTGACGTCGATATTGAGAATATCGCCGTCGCGGATCTGCTTGTCGCCCGGAATCCCGTGGCAGACGACGTGGTTGAGCGAGATGCAGCAGCTGTGCTCATAGCCGCGATAGCCGAGCGTGGCGGGCACCGCGCCGCCATCCAGCGTCATCTGCGCGAACGACGTCGTCGATCTCCCCGGTCGTGACGCCCGGCTGCACGATATCGACCATCGCATCGAGAATATCCGCGGCAAGCCGGCCGGCCCGGCGCATGCCTTCGAAGCCTTCCGGGCCATGCAGCTTGATCGTGCCGTCGCGCAGCACGGTCTCGCCATCGGTCACTGTCTGGTACTGTGTCATGCCTGCGATGTAGCGATGGATCGGGAAAAATGCGAGGCCTCAACGCACCGCGCTGAACGCGCCGCGGAACTCGGGCTTGACCGCGGCCATGATCGCCTTGCCGACCGGCAACGTCACTTCATAGGATCCCTCGGCGTAAGGCCCGGCGTTATAGGGCGGCACGAGGAAGCCGATGCGGTCGAAAGTGCGCTGGTTTGACGAACCGAGGACCACGGTCACTGCATCGAGACCGATGCATTCGTTCATCCAGTTGCCCACTTCCCGCACCACTGGCTCCCCGCGCTTTTGCGCGCGCTGTTTGTCCAGCATGTCGCAGAACTCGGTCTGGGTGGCGCCTTGCAGCGCCGCGGCCGAGGTAAACAGCGACAAGGGATCGCGCGCAACGCCTGCGCGCTTGTCCCACAGCAGCGTGCCGAACGCGCTGTTGCCATGCGCCCCGCCGGTAAACTCCCAATAATCCGCCGAGAGGCTCAGCCAGTCCGGCAAGTCCGCGACGACCAGCCATTTCGTGCTCGATCCGTAAGGATTGAACGGATAGCCCGAGGAGTTCGGCATCCGCCCGCGCATCGATCGCCATCGCAACATGCGCTTCGCGCACCTGCTTCATGCGCTCCATCAGCACCGCCCTCAATTTCGGGAATGTCGCCAGCCTCCGCCGGAAATCCATATTCGAAGGTAAAGACGTCGTTGTTTTCGGAAACCGCGACCGCACCTGTTCCATCCGCGGACGATGCCGCTGCTTCGGCGCCGCCCCCAGTCGTTGCGGCAGGACCCGCTGTCTGCGCGGCGGATTTACCGGCCGCCTGCTCGCCATCCCCGCAGCCCGCAAGGCAAGCCGCCAGGAACGCCAGCGTGACAAGTCGCAGCATCTGCACTTTTACCCCTCGCGAAGAATGCCCAAGTCAGGCAGAGGAGAATTATGGCTGACAAAGATGCACTTATCCAGCCCGATCGCGGGCAGAAAGCGACCGATATCCACTTGGTCGACAAAGCGGGCTTCGAGGCTTGGCTGAAAGGCCTGAGCGCGCCGCAGCGCGCTGCGCTCGAGGCTCAGAAATTCACCGCTGGCGGATATCAGACCGCAATCGTGCCGGACGGGGCCAGCGATTCCCCGGGCTGGTTTGCGGCAGGCGGCGTTGCCGATACGGCCAGTCTCTCCAGCTGGTGCATGGCGAAGCTGGCCGATGCGCTTCCGGCCGGCACCTATCGCCTGGCGAAGGGGGAGCCCGGCCCGGCGCTGCATGGCTGGCAGACCGCGCAATACAGTTTCGACCGCTATCGCCAGGAGAAGGACGAGAATGGCGACCGCATCCTGCTGACCGGGCCAGGTGAAAGCGATCGATCCGGCGCTGGCCGAAGCGCGCGCAGTGTTCATGGTGCGCGATCTGGTCAACACCCCGGCCGAGGACATGGGCCCGGCCGCGCTTGAAGCCGAGGCGGAAAGCGCTTGCCAAGGCGCATTCTGCCAAGCTTTCGGTCACCAAGGGCGACCGGCTCGAAAGCGAATTTCCGATGGTCCACGCGGTCGGCCGGGCGGCGAGCCGCCATCACGCGCCGCGGATGATCGAGCTCACCTGGGGCGACGAAAACGCGCCCGCGCCTTGCGCTGGTCGGCAAGGGCGTGTGCTTCGATACCGGCGGGCTCGACATCAAGCCGGCACGCGGCATGGAGCTGATGAAGAAGGACATGGGCGGCGCGGCCCATGCGCTGGCGCTGGCCGGGCTGATCATGGGTGCGGGGCTGAAGGTGCGGCTGCATCTGCTGATCCCGGCGGTGGAGAACGCGATCGCCGGCAACGCCTTCCGTCCCGGCGATGTGCTGCAAATCGCGCAAGGGGCTGACGGTCGAGATCGGCAATACCGATGCCGAAGGGCGGCTGATCCTGGCCGATGCGCTGGCGCTGGCGTCGGAGAGCGAACCCGACCTGATCATCGACTTCGCCACGCTGACCGGCGCGGCGCGCGTCGCGCTGGGGCCGGATCTGCCCGCGCTGATGGCCCGGCGCGACGAAACCGCGCGGGCGCTGATCGCTGCGGGCAAGAGTCGCATGACGACGAGATCTGGCAACTGCCGCTCTACGAAGCCTATGCCGAATACCTGAAGTCCGACATTGCCGACATCAACAACTCCAGCAGCAACGGCTTCGCCGGGGCCAGCGTCGCCGGGCTGTTCCTCGACCGGTTCGTCGGCGCCAGAAGACGGACGCCCATCGACTGGGCGCATTTCGACACCTTCGCCTGGCGGCCGGCCGCCAAGCCGGGGCGGCCCAAGGGCGGCGAAGCGCTGGGGCTGCGCGCGGCGTGGCACATGCTCCAGGCGCGGTACGGCTAGTCGGCCGAATTGCCGCAATCTTGCCCTGATGCCGCGCGCAGTCTAAGCGCGCCGCTTCGCGATTAAGGCACAGTAGCGCAAGCAACGTAATGCAGACCGGACAGGACATTGATAAATACGCCGTCCCGCAGGGGCCGTTCGTGCTTGCGGGGCCGGTGCAGCGCGCCGATCCGCGGCACGACGCCGCTGCGCGGCGATATCGCGCATATCGCGCTGGCCGGTCGATATTTCGTGCCGCACTACGTCGTCCCGCTGCAGCGCATGGTGGGGGATACCGGCGCCAATCTGCGGGCCGAGCCCAGCGACGCATCCGAGATCGTCCACGATCTTTCGCCCGGCCAGCGCTTCGATCTGCTCGACAGCGACGGGCGAATGGGCCTGGGGCTGCCTGCGGCGTGAATGGGCCGGTCGGCTATGTGCAGGCTCGGCGAATTGCTGGATCCGTTCTCATGACCGACAGCGTCTTCATCGACGGTGCGGCCGGCACCACCGGGCTCGAAATCGCCGAGCGGCTTGCCGGACGCGCAGCGAGTTCGCGCTGATCGTGCTCGACGAAGCCCGGCGCAAGGATCGCCGCGGCCCGGCGCGAAGCGCTCAACGCCGCCGATTTCGTGATCCTGTGCCTGCCCGACGATGCCGCGCGCGAAGCGGTGGCGATGATCGACAGCAAGCACCGTGCGGGTCATCGACGCATCCACCGCGCACCGCGTAGCGCCGGGCTGGACCTATCGGCTTTCCCGAAATCGTCGGCCGCGAAGCGGTCGCGAACGCGCCGCGCGTGTCCAATCCGGGCTGCTATTCGACCGGCTTCATCGCGCTGGTCGCGCCGCTGGTGCGCGCCGGCCTGCTGCCCTGCCGACTGGCCCTACACCTGCAATGCCGTGTCGCGGCTATTCGGGCGGCGGCAAGGCGCTGATCGCGCGGTTCGAAGAGGATCCCGACATCGCCTGGCGCGGCTATGCGCTTGCAGCTGGGCCACAAGCATGTGCCCGAAATGCAGGATCGTTGCGGGCTGACCATGCCGCCGCTGTTCACGCCGGCGTAATCCCGGCGCACCGCGGCATGGTGGTGGAAGTGCCGCTGCCGCTGGCCGCGATGCCTGGCGCCGGCTCGGCGGTGGACTGCGCGCATGGCTCGCCGATTTCTACGCCGACAGCCCGATTGTCGCGATGGGCGAGGAACCCGCACGATGGCGAATTGCTGCTGCGCATGTCACGCGAGCCGAACGACCGGATGGAGCTGTATCGTGTTCGGCAATGCCGATGGCAGCGCAGGCGCGGCTGGTCGCCGTGCTCGACAATCTCGGCAAGGGCGCCAGCGGGGCGGCGGTGCAGATCCTCAACCTCATGGCCGGCCTTCCCGAAACGGCCGGATTGCGGCTCTGATCGGACATAAGTGCCTAAAAAACAGGCACGGACCTGCTCAAATTTTACCCATAGTCGATGCGCCGCGCAGGCGTATGATTGTTAGCGCGCGCAGCTTCGATTGGTTCAAATCTTGCGAATCCGCCCTTTCCCGCGGGCGAATGATCTTCTACCTCGCAATGCAGCGCCTTGGCATGATTCTTGAAGTAAGAAACGTCGAGGAGCTTACCGGTTCCAGCGCTTCCAGCGAATGAAGCAACGGGCGGCAAGACACTGGGGATTACTGAGCAAGTGAAAAAGATCGAAGCGATCATCAAGCCCTTCAAGCTCGACGAAGTGAAGGAGGCGCTGCACGAAGTTGGCGTTTCCGGCATCACCGTGACCGAAGCCAAGGGCTTCGGCCGCCAGAAGGGCCACACCGAACTCTATCGCGGCGCCGAATATGTCGTCGACTTCCTGCCCAAGGTGAAGCTCGAAGTCGTCGTCGCCGACGACCTGGCCGAGCGTGTGGTCGAAGCGATCGCCGCTGCCGCGCAGACCGGCCGGATCGGCGACGGCAAGATCTTCGTCATCCCGGTCGAAACCGCGTTGCGCATCCGCACCGGCGAGCGCGACGACGAAGCGATCTGAGGCGGCGAGGATAATTCAGGGGCACTTCACCGGGCGGGACCGGCCGGCGAAGTAATTGGACAACAGACCAGGCTATTGGAGGAATTAGAATAATGGCCAGTGCAAAGGACATCCTGAAGCGGATCAAGGACGAGGAAATCGAGTGGGTCGATCTGCGCTTCACCGACCCCAAGGGCAAGTGGCAGCACCTGACCATGTGCGCCGGCGTCATCGGCGAAGACGAGCTGGAAGACGGCCTGATGTTCGACGGTTCGTCGATCGAAGGCTGGAAGGCCATCAACGAATCCGACATGATCCTGAAGCCCGATCTCGACGCGGTTTATGTCGATCCGTTCTGCGCCACGCCGATGCTGATCATCATCTGCGACATCGTCGAGCCGTCGACGGCTCGCTCTACGGCCGCGATCCGCGCTCGACCGCCAAGCGCGCCGAAGCCTATCTCAAGTCCGACGGCATCGGCGACACCGTCTATGTCGGCCCCGAAGCCGAATTCTTCATGTTCGACGATGTGCGCTTCGAAAACGGCTACGACCGCATCGGCCTTCTACATCGACGATATCGAACTGCCGACCAACACCGGCAAGGAATATGAAGGCGGCAACCTGGGCCACCGTCCGCGCGCCAAGGGCGGTTACTTCCCCGTCGCGCCGGTCGATCCGCTGATGGACATCCGCGCCGAGATGGTCTCGACCATGCTCGAAATGGGCCTGCCCTGCGACAAGCACCACCACGAAGTGGCCGCCGCCCAGCACGAGCTGGGCCTGACCTTCGGCAAGCTGGTGGAGACCGCCGACCGCATGCAGATCTACAAGTATGTCGTGCAGCAGGTCGCCCATGCCTACGGCAAGACGGCGACCTTCATGCCCAAGCCGATCAGCACAGGACAACGGGTCGGGCATGCACACCCACATGTCGATCTGGAAAGACGGCAAGACACTTTCGCCGGCAACGGCTATGCCGGCCTGTCGGACATGTGCCTCTACTTCATCGGCGGCGTCATCAAGCACGCCAAGTCGCATGAACGCCTTCACCAACCCGACCACCAACAGCTACAAGCGGCTGGTGCCGGGCTTCGAAGCGCCGGTGCTGCTGGCCTATTCGGCGCGCAACCGTTCGGCTTCGTGCCGTATTCCCTACGGTGCGGGCGACAAGGCGAAGCGCGTCGAATTCCGCTTCCCCGATGCGCTGGCCAACCCCTACCTGTCCTACGCAGCGCTGCTGATGGCCGGGCTCGACGGGATCCAGAACAAGATCCACCCGGGCGAAGCGATGGACAAGAACCTCTACGATCTGCCGCCGGCCGAACTCGCCGAAGTGCCGACCGTGTGCGGTTCGCTGCGCGAAGCGCTGCATCTCGCTGAGGCCGATCACGACTATCCTGCTCAAGGGCGGCGTGTTCACCAAGGACCAGATCGAAGCCTATATCGAACTCAAGTGGGAAGAAGTGTACCGCTGGGAAATGACACCGAGCCCGGTCGAATTCGACATGTACTACAGCGCCTGATCGCCAGCCGATCTACGCAAGCAAGGGCGTCCGGAGCGATCCGGGCGCCCTTTCCTTTTGCGCTGTCAGTGGGTCAACCCGCACTGCGAGCCAATTGCGCCGGGCCGCTGCGTTGATTGTGCCCAAAGAGAATCCGGCGCTGCGCAAAAACCATTTTCCTACAACCATGCCGCTGCACTAGCTGGTTGGCCTCTTTGATTTCCATGCGAGGCTTTCCATGACCGACCAGCCCAATTCCACCGCTTTCCGATCGGTGTCTCCGCCAGCGGCGCGCCCCCGCAAGATTGGCGAGCGAGGCATTGCCCTTATCAAGCGCTTCGAAGGTTGCGGGCGAAAGCTGCCCTGCGGACACATCGAAGCCTATCCGAACCCTGGCACGGGCGGCGATCCCTGGACTATCGGCTGGGGCGCCACCGGGCCGGGGATCGTGCCCGGAACCCTGTGGACGCAGGAGCGATGCGATGCCCGGCTCAGCGACGATCTCGTGCGATACGCAGACGAAGTGGACCGGGCGCTGGGCGATGCCACTACCAACCAGGCCCAATTCGATGCGCTGGTGAGCTTCCATTACAATACCGGAGCGATTGCCCGCGCCACGCTGACCCGCAAGCATTGCGCGGGAGACTTCGAAGCCGCTTCGGCGGAGTTCGGGCGTTGGGTTCGAGCCGGGGGAAGAGTGCTGGCCGGACTGGTGCGACGCCGCGCAGCCGAAGCAGCGCTTTACGCGTCGGAGGATTCGTGAGCGGATTTGTCTTCCGGCACCCGGTACTGGCCCTGCCCGCCAGGCGTGCCATCCTTGCCGCTGCCACCGGGAATAGGGGAGCTGAGCCGGTCGGCTGCGCTCGTAGCCTCGATCAACTGGTCCTGCTCTTTTGAGCTGAGCCGCTCCCACCCATCGGCACCGAGCCGTTCGAGCGGGCGATAGCGGACCTTGTACTGCATGCGCGGCGGAACCCTTCGACCCAATAGCCGAGATAGACATAAGGCAGGCCCTCTTCCGCGGCACGGCGGATATGATCGAGGATGATGTAATTGCCGAGGCCCGAACGTTCCGCGTGATCGGGATCGTAGAAGCTGTAGATCATCGAAAAGCCATCGTCCTGCCGGTCGGTCAGGCAGGCGCCGACCAGCCGGCCGGGCTCTCCATTCCTGGTCGGCTCGCGATATTCGACGATGAAGCTGGTGACCGGCGTATGTTCGACCATGTCGGCGAAATCGATTTCGTCCATCGCCGCCATGCCGCCGCCGGGATGGCGCACGCCGAGATAGCGGCGCAGCAAATCGAACTGTTCGCTCGGTCGCCCAGGGGCGGCATTCGGTGGCGATCAGATCGCCATTGCGCTTGCAGGTTGCGCCGCTGGGTCGACGAAGCGCGAAACTCCCGTGCAACCACGCGCACCGAAACGCAGGCGCGGCAATCGATGCAGCTCGGGCGGTAGGCAACGGTCTGGCTGCGGCGGAAACCGATCCGGCCGAGCGCATCGTTCAGCGTATCGGCATGCGGGCCCTTCAGCTCGGTGAACACCTTGCGCTCCGTGCGCCCCGGCAAATAGGGGCACGGCGCCGGGCTGGTCACGAAGAAGCGGGGAAAGCGAACAGGTGCAGTCACGAGCCGTGTGAGCCTCTTTCTCGCGTTCGACCGCTTAATCGGCGCGCCACCTCTTATGCAGCGGGGACTCGCCCGTTGAAACAACCTTAACCAAGAATCGCGGTTAACGAAGGGTTATTTTGCACAGTTGGAAGGCAAAGCGGGCCGACTGCCCCGAAATCGGGTCTAGTTCAGTTCGACCTGACTAACCGAATAGCCCTTGGCCTGCAGCGCAGCGATCAAGCATTCGAGCTGCTCGCGATCGCGCGCTTCGCATTCGATATCGGTGACGAGGCCCTTGGCCGGCAGGTTCGTGAAGATCCGCTGGTGGTAGATCTCGATGATGTTGACGTTGTGCGCGTCGAATTCGTGCATCACCTTGAACAGCGCGCCGGGGCGATCCTGCAGGATGATCCGCAGCCGCGCGAGCCGGCCCGAGCGGGCAAGATCGCGCAGCAGCACATTGGCGAGCAGGCGCGTGTCGATATTGCCGCCGCACAGCACCAGGCCGACATTGCGCCCCGCGAACTTCTCCGGATGGGCGAGCACCGCGGCAAGGCCGGCCGCGCCGGCGCCTTCGACCACGGTCTTCTCGATCTGCAGCAGCAGCGCCAGCGCGCGTTCGAGCGCCGCTTCGTCGACCAGCACGATCTCGTCGACCAGGCCCGTCGATCACCTTGGACGGTGAATGCGCCCGGCTCCTTCACCGCGATGCCTTCGGCCAGCGTGTCGCCGCCGCTCGGCATGTCGAGCCCCTGAAGCTGGGAATACATCGACGGATAAAGCTCCGCCTGCACCCCGATCAGAGCGGATCGCGGGATCGAGCGCCTTGCGCCACGGTGCCCATGCCCGAAAGCAGGCCGCCGCCGCCGATCGGGACCACCAGCGTATCGATCTCCGGCGCATCCGTCAGCATTTCCAGCGCGACCGTGCCCTGCCCGGCGGCGACATCGGGATCGTCGAACGGATGGACGAAGGTCAGGCCCAGCTGCTTTTCCATGCTGCGGGCATATTCATAGGCTTCGTCGTAAGTTCTCGCCTTCGAGCACGACCTTGCCGCCGACCTGCTCGGTCTGCATCACCTTCACCATCGGCGTGGTGCGCGGCATCACGATCGTGACCGGTACGCCCAGCCGGGTGCCGTGATAGGATAGGCCCTGCGCTGTGATTGCCGGCCGAAGCGGCGATCACGCCGCGCTTGCCTCTGCTCTTCGGTGAGCAGCAGCAGCTTGTTGAGCGCCCCGCGCTCCTTGTAGGCGGCGGTGAACTGCAGATTCTCGAACTTGAGCCAGATATTCGCGCCGGTAATCTCCGACAGCGTACGGCTGCGGAGTGTGGGTGTATGCACGATCGAACCTGCGATCCGCCCGGCGGCGGCGCGAACATGGTCGATCGTCAGCAGCGCTTCGCCGCGTTCATCGGTTTCCAGGACGTGTGTTTGGCTCATGTCGAGCGGCCCGTAACGGAATTTGGCCGATAAGGGAAACGGGCAATCGCAAAGCGCGCACGATCAATGCGTTGGACTTGCCCGAATTCTCGCTAGGGTTTGCATTGGGGCCAAAAAAGCGGCAGAGCCCGCGCCATGACAGAGCGCAAGAAAATCGCCTTTTTGGGCATGGGTGTGATGGGCGGACCGATGGCTGGGCACCTTGCCCGCGCGGGGCACGAGGTCACGATCTACAACCGCACATCGGCGCGCGCGCAAGCCCGCAGCGAGCTGCTCGCGAAGGAAGGCCTGTCCGTCAAAGTCGCCGCCACTCCGGCCGAAGCGGCAGCGGGGCAGGATGTGGTGCTGACCTGCGTCGGCAACGATCACGACCTTGCCGAAGTGGTGTTCGGACGACGGCGGCGTGCTTGCTGCGATGCAGCCGGGCGCGCTCTATATCGATCACACCACGGTCTCCGCAAAGATCGCGCGCGAGATCGCGGCCGAAGCGGAAAGCCGCGGGTTGCTGGCCGTGGACGCACCGGTGTCGGGCGGCCAGGCAGGCGCCGAGAGCGGCAAGCTGTCGATCATGTGCGGCGGCACCGACGCAGCGATGGCGGCAGCGATCCCGGTGATGGAAGCCTTTGCCGCGCGGATCGTCCATGTCGGCAGCGCGGGCGCAGGGCAGACGACCAAGATGGTCAACCAGATCTGCATCGCCGGTACGCTGGCGGGCCTGTCCGAAGCGGTGCGCTTTGCCGATGCCGCCAATCTCGACATGGCCAAGGTGCTCGAAGCGATCTCCGGCGGCGCAGCGCAGAGCTGGCAGATGGACAACCGCTGGAACACCATGGCGAAGGACGAATTCGACTTCGGCTTCGCGGTGGACTGGATGCGCAAGGATCTCGCCATTGCACTGGGCGAGGCCGGATCGCTGGGCGTTTCGATGCCCGTCACTGCGCTGGTCGACCAGTTCTACGCGAAGTTCAGGCGCTGGGCGGCGGGCGGCAGGATACGAGCTCGCTGATGCGCCGGCTTCCCAAGGGCAAGGGCTGAGGCCAGGCTCGGGTGATCCGCTGGATCCACGCCGCACTGGCCGCTGCCTGCCTTGCCGCGGCACCGGCGGCGGCGGATACGCTGCTCGACAATGTAAACGGCATCTCCATCGCGCGCGACGGGCAGGTGACCCGTTTCCAGGCGATGACCATTCGCGACGACGGCATTATCCTCCAGCTGTTCAAGCGTGGCGAGAAGCCGCCTGCCAAGATCGACTACCGCATCGACGGGCGCGGACGCACCGTGATCCCGGGCCTGATCGACGCGCATGTGCATCTGATGGACACGGGCCTGGCCGCATTGAGCCTCGATCTCTCCGATACGACCTCGCTCGCCGATGCGCTCACCAGGATTGCCGATTATTCCGCCAAATATCCTGACCGGCCCTGGATCGTCGGCGAAGGCTGGAACCAGGAGAAGTGGGGCCTCGGCCGCTTCCCGACTGCCGCCGAGCTCGATGCAGCCGTTCCTGACCGGCCAGTCTGGCTCATGCGAGTGGATGGCCATGCCGGCTGGGCAAACAGCCGCGCGCTGGACATCGCCGGAGTGAACGCGAAGAGCGCCAATCCGGCGGGCGGCCGGATCGAGCGCATGGCCGGATCGCAAGCGCCCTCCGGCGTGCTGGTCGACAATGCCATGGCCCTCGTCACCGCGAAACTGCCCTCGCCGCGCCCCGAAGACCTCGACCGAGCCTTCCTGACCGCACAGAACATCCTGATCGAGCGAGGCGTCACCGCCGTCGCCGACATGGGCACCTCGATCCAGGACTGGCAGAGCTATCGCCGCGCGGGCGACGCGGGGAATTTGCGCATCCGCATCATGGCCTATGCCGGCAGTGTCGACGACATGGCGCTGATCGGCGGACCGGGGCCGACCCCGTGGCTCTATGATGACCGGCTGCGCATGAACGGGCTGAAATTGTATATCGACGGCGCGCTCGGCTCCCGCGGCGCGCTGCTCAAGGCGCCCTATGCCGACGATCCCGGCAATAGCGGGCTTGCCCGCCTCGATCCCACGCAATTGCGCAATCTGATGAGCCGCGCGGCCATGGACGGTTTCCAGGTCGCAGTGCACGCAATCGGCGATGCGGCAAATGCCGAGGCGCTATCCGCAATCGAGGAAATGGCCGAAACCTATTCTGGTGACCGGCGCTGGCGGATCGAACATGCCCAATTGGTCGACCCGCTGGATATCCCGCGTTTCGGCAAGCATGGCATCATCGCCTCGATGCAGCCCGTGCACCAGACTTCCGACCGATCGATGGCCGAGGCGCGGCTTGGGCCCGCCCGCCTGGCCGGAGCCTATGCCTGGCGCTCGATCGCGCAAGCGGGCGCGCCGCTTGCTTTCGGCTCGGATGCGCCCGTGGAAAAACCCGATCCCTTTGCCGGCATGGCGGTGGCCGTGACCCGCGAAGACGCCGATGGGCAGCCGTTCGGCGGATGGCAGCCGCAAGAGGCCGTTTCCCGGGAACAGGCTCTTGCCGCCTATACTGCGGGCGCCGCCTATGCCGGCTTCGGCGAAGGACGATTTGGCCGCCTCGCGGCAGGGGAACGCGCCGACTTCCTGATGATCGACCGCGATCCGCTGCTCGCCGGAGCGCAGGATTTGCGGCAGATCCGCGTGCTCGAAGTGTGGATTGGCGGCCAGCAGGTCCGTTCCGATACGGCGCCCACGCAGGGCGGCAGCGGCAATGGCGGGATGGTCGGGCGCTAGCGCTGACAATCGCGCCATTTGGCAATCGCGAAAAATGCCTTTTCCACAGAAAAACCCCAGAAATCCCCAACCTTCATTTGGCCGTTAACACTTCGGCGCTCGCGCATCTCGTTATTGGACGCTTCCGACAGCCCGCTTCCCCGCGGTGCAGTTTCGATCAATGTACCCCCTCCGAAGGGAGTACCTCAAATGTCGAAGCTATCTTATCGTTCGAGTCGGCCCGACAACTGGAACGTGCCGCGCCAGACCCAGCCCGATTGGCAGCGCCGCTACGTCAACGGCCCCATCCAGCCGATGGAGCCGCAAGGCTTCCTCGCCCGCCTGTTTAGCTGAAGGTAAGAGACGCAACATGCAAACCGCCGAAAATCTTTCCGCGCATTACCAGTCGCTGGCAGAGCTTCACATGGCCAAGGCCGACGAAGCACTGCTTCCGCAAGTGCGCGAGCGCCTGCTGAGTTCGGCCGAAAGGTTCACGTCGATGGCCAGCGAATATGCCAGGTTCACCGGCATCAATGTGGTCAACCGGATCGACTATATCTACTGATCGCCCGATCCGGGCCCCCGGAAACCGGTGCGGCGCCGCAGGCAATCAGGCAGGATCGCTTTTGGTTTCGGCGTCTTGCGCTTCGGCAGCGGCATCCCGCTCCGCTGCCTTCTTCTCGCTGAACCACATCAGCAGCAGCGATCCTTCGAACAGGATGATCAGCGGAGTCGCGAGCAACAGCTGCGAAACCACGTCGGGCGGGGTGATGACGGCAGCGACCGCGAAAATCCCGACAATGACATAGCGCCTGGCGACCGTCAGCTGAGTGCGAGTGACGATGCCTGCCCGGTTGAGCAGCATCAGCAGCACCGGCAGCAGGAAGCTGGCGCCGAAGGCCAGAATGAATTGCATGACCAGGTCGAGATAGTCGCCCATCGCCGGCAGGGCTTCTTGCGGAATGCCGCCGCTCGTGCCTTCGAAACCTAGAAACCAGGAAAATGCCGTGGGCATGACCACGAAATAGGCGAGCGACGCGCCCATCGTGAACAATACCGGCGTCGCGATGATGAACGGCAGGAAGGCCTTCTTCTCGCGTGCATAGAGGCCGGGCGCCACAAAGGCCCAGAGCTGGTTGGCGATGATCGGGAAACTGACGAAGAATGCCGCGAACAGCGCGACCTTGATCTCGACGAAGAACGCTTCGTAAAGCTTGGTGTAAATCAACTTGCCTTCGCCCGGAGGGAAAGCGGCACTCAGCGGCCGCACGAGGATGCTGAAAATATCGTCCGCGAAATAGAGGCAGATCGCAAAGGTGATCGCCAGCGCCACGACGCAGCGCACCAGCCGCGTGCGCAGTTCGATCAAATGATCGAGCAGCGGCGCCTGCGTTTCGTCGATATCGCGCACGTTGAAGACCATTGGCTCAGGCTCTGATCAGGGCTTGGACGCAGCGCCGCCGAACGGCAGCTGCGGTTCTTTTGCTGCAGGCTTGTCCGCAGCTTCGGTAGTTGCCGCTTCGCCGTCCGCTGCCGGATCGGCGCGCGCTTCTGCCGCTGATGAATTGTCGGCGGAAGGCGGTTCGGCGGGAAAGGTGTCAGGTGGCGCCTGGCCGGCGCCGGTCATGACAGCCGTGACGTCATCGTTGGGATGCTCTTCAAGCACCCGCTTGTTCTGCGCCGCCCATTTCTTCTCCATTTCCTCCATTTCCGCCTCGCGGATCATCGTATCGATACCCGCCCGAAAATGATTGGAAACGCGCCGCAGTTTGCCGATCCACCGGCCTGCCGTACGCATGGCGAGCGGCATGTCTTTCGGACCGATGACGACGATCGCAACGATTGCAACCAGCAGCAACTCGGAAGCGCCGATATCAAACATCGTCTACGGCGCCACCGCTGATCAGTTGGACGTGTTCGAACTGTCCGGGGTCTTCGCCTCGGCAGTTCCGGCAGCGGGCTTGTTCGCTTCGATCTGGGCGGCGGGACGCGCAGGCGCCTCCTCATCCTCGCTGAGGCCTTTGCGGAAGCTCTTAACCCCCTTGCCGAAATCGCCCATCATGTCCGATATCCGGCCGCGGCCGAATAATACCAGGATGACAAGCGCGATGATCAGGATCTGGAAAGGTCCAATGTTCACTTGTTTAAACTCCGAAGGTTCGGCGGCGAGTCTCTAGCGGAGTTCTTCCGGCTTATCCAGCATAGCCGCATCGTGCATGTCGTCGCCGGCGTCCGCTTCGGCCGGCTCCGCCTCGTCGCCCTCATTGTCGGGGCCGGTTTCATCGCCGGTTTCCGCGGTCATGGCCTCATAGGCATCGTCTACCGGATCGAGCAGCCCGGCCGCACGCAATTCGTCGATCCCCGGCAAATCGCGGCGCGATTTGAGCCCGAAATGGTTGAGGAACTCGGGCGTGGTGGCATAGATGACCGGGCGGCCCGGCACTTCGCGGCGACCGGCCACCCGCACCCAGCCCGCTTCCATCAGCACATCCAGCGTGCCGCTGCTGGTCTGCACGCCGCGGATCGCCTCGATCTCGGCGCGGCTGACCGGCTCGTGATAGGCGACGATCGCCAGCACTTCGGTGGCCGCGCGCGAAAGCTTGCGCGACTGTTCGCGTTCGCGCCGCAGCAGATGCGCAAGATCGGGCGCAGTCTGGAACTGCCAGCGCCGCCCGCGCTCGACCAGGCGAACGCCGCGCCGCGCATAATGCGCCTCCAGCTCGCCGAGTGCATCGCGCACGTCCGCTCCGCCGAGATGGGCGGAAATCGCTTCCGCGCTCATCGGCTCTTCGGCTGCAAACAGCGTCGCCTCGACGGCTCGTCACCAGTTCGTCGGCAGGTGCGTCCTGTTCCTGGCTCATTGCTTGATCCGCCTGCAGATGCATCGGCCCGAAGATCGCTTCCTGGCGGATTTCCGCCTTGCCCAGCCGCGCAAGCTCCAGCGCGGCGACGAAACTGGACGCCAGTGCCGAGCGCCTGCAGCCGTTGATCATCGTTTGGCGGCAGAAATTCCTCCAGCTGCACCCAGTCGAGCGTGACGCCGAGCATCGCCGAAACCCGGTCGAGCGCGGAATCGAGCGTCATCACCATCCGGTCGCGCACCATATGCACGGCAGGCTGGGTCCGCAGCTTCACCTGGCCATAGGCCTGGACCAGCGAAAACCAATCGCATTGCCAGGCATTGACGCGGTCGACGCGCAGTCCTTCCGGTGCGCCGCGCAGGAAGACGTCGCGCCCGATCCGGTCGCGCGCCATCAGCCGCGCTGCGGCCTCGCGCATGGCGCCCAGCCGCTGGAGGCGCAATTGCAGCCGCAGTGCGAGCTCTTCGGGGCTCGGATCTTCCTGCTCTTCCTTGGGCAGCAGCAGCGCGGATTTGAGATAGGCAAGCCACGCCGCCATCACGAGGTAATCCGCCGCCAGCTCCAGCTTCAGCGCTTCGGCCTGCTCGATATAGACGAGATATTGATCGACCAGCGCGAGGATCGAAATGCGCTTGAGATCGACCTTCTGCCGGCGCGCAAGGTCGAGCAGCAGATCGAGCGGCCCTTCCCAGCCATCCACTTCGAGATAGAGCGCCGTATCTTCGACTTCCGCCCCGCCCGGGCCCGTCCATTCGTCGCCTTCCTGCGGCAGTTCTTCGAACAGGAGGCCATTCTCCGTCATGCCGCACTCACCAGCGACAGCAGGCTGTCTCGCTTGGCGATCAGTTCCGCCTGGTCGCCGGCCGTCCCGCTGTCTCCGGCTGCAGTGAGTGCACGCTGGAGGCGGAGCGCTGCCGCCTCGCTCATTTCCGGCAAGGCCTTCGCAATGCCTTCCATATCGTCCATCTTCGCCCAGCAATTGAGCGCGATGTCGCAGCCCGCCGCGATTGCCGCGGCCGCCCGCTCGGGGACCGAACCGGAAAGCGCATCCATATCGAGATCGTCGGTCAGCAGCAGGCCGGCAAAGCCGATGCGTTTGCGGATGATATTCTCGATCACGACGGGCGATAGCGTGGCCGGCAGTTCTGGCATCCCATGCGGTATAGCGAATATGCGCGGTCATCCCGACGGGCGTGTCGGACAGCGCACGTGAACGGGGCAAGGTCGGTCTCAAGCTCTTCCGCGCTCGCATCCACCACGGGCAGATCCTTGTGGCTGTCCGCCATGGCCCGGCCGTGGCCGGGCATATGCTTGATGCACCCGGCAATCCCCGCGCGCGCGAGACCTGCCAGGATCGCCCGGCCAAGCGCAGCCACCCGCATCGGCTCCGATCCGAGCGCGCGATCGCCGATCACGTCGCTGCGCGCCTCGTCTGGCGCACGTCGAGCGAAGGATGGCAATCCATCGATATGCCCACCTCGGCCAGGTCGATCCCCAGCGCTTCGGCATTGCTGCGCGCGGCCTCGATCGCGCTGGCGGGCGCCAGGTCGTAAAGCTTGTCGAACATTTCTCCGGGCGGAAAGGCCAGCCATTCGGGCGGCTTCATCCGCGCCACTCGCCCGCCTTCCTGGTCGATGCACACAAGCAGCCGGTCGCGCCCGTGAATTGCGCGCAGATCGTCCGTCAGCGCGCGCAATTGAGCGCGATTTTCGATGTTGCGCGCCGAACAGAATGTAACCGGCCGGATCGGACTCGCGGAAAAACGCCCGCTCGTCGGCGGTCAGCGCAGTGCCCCGGATGCCGAAGATGGCTGGCGTCATGCGCGAAAACTCGCAGTTATGCCGCAGATCCGCAAGGATTCGCGAAGCGCAAATGTGGATACTAACCAATCCCGTCAAAAGACGGCATGTGCCCGGCGCTCAGCCAGTGTCAGCTCTTCACCTGACAGCGCCCGCCACTGGCCACCAGCGCCTTGCACAGGCTGTTGGCCGCCGCCAGGTCGCCCGCGACAACCTGAAGCCGGTAAACACGTGCCGATGTCGGCCTGGCCTTCGACCACGCGATGTTGATGGCCGTGCAAGACTTCGAACTGGCCCGAAAGCGTCTGCCATCCCCGTTCCGCATCGGCGCGGTTGAAGTAGGCGCCCAATTGGACGCCAACGCCTGCCTGCCGGCGGGCTCTGCGCGGCCGTGGAGGCCGCCTGGGGTGCCTCAGGTTCCTTTAGGGCTATGCTAGGTGTCGCTAGGCGCTCATCGACAATCTTGCCTTCCCGGGTCTGCCCTTCGGCAACTGCGAAGCTGGTATCGCCCGTGCCAGCGAAGGTTTTCCCGCCCGGATCCTCGGGTTTTGTCTTGTAAGGGCCTTCGGGCGCTTCAATGGTGTTCGCCCTGGGCAATGAGTTCTCCGGAGCCTCTGCCCTGCGTCGCCCACCAGATCCCGCCGGCAACCACTCCGATCGCCAGCAGGCCGAGAATGGCAATTATGACGATCCTGGCCGTATCGACGCTCTGATCGTCATAATCGTCATCTGATTCGAGCCAGGGAAGATTGTCGAAGCTGTGCTCCAGGTCGAGCTCTGCCGCCTGTTCGGTATCGTCATCGTCGACGCGGACTTCGCCATTCCTGACGTCGCTGCCGTAATTGTCGCTTCCCATACTTACAGCTCCTCGACTGCCTCTACACCCAGAAGCTTAAGGCCGTTGCGGATCACTTGCCCGATTTGCGTGGCGAGGAAAAGCCTTGCGCTGGTTAGCTCGGAGTCCTGTGTCAGATGAACCGTTTCGCAGGATCGTCATTTCCCAGGTTCCAGAAGGCGTGGAGTTCCGCAGCCAGGTCATAAAGGAAGAACGCGATCCGGTGCGGCTCGCGCGCCGCGCAGCGGCTTCGACCAGGCGCGGGAACTGCGCGGCCGTGCTTGACCAGCGCCAGTTCCTCCGCGCCGAGGCGGCGCGAGATGCAGCGTCGGACGGCGATCAGCCCTTCGGCCGCTGCCTTGCGCAAGGTCGAACGGATCCGCGCATGGGCATATTGCACATAGAACACCGGATTGTCCTTCGAGGCTTCGACCACCTTGGCGAAGTCGAAATCCATCTGCGCTTCGGGCTTGCGGGTCAGCATGGTGAAGCGCACCACGTCCTTGCCGACTTCGTCGACCACGTCGGCGAGGTGACGAAATTGCCCGAGCGCTTGGACATCTTGACCGGCTCGCCGCCGCGCAGCAGCTGGACCATCTGCACCAGCTTGACGTCGAACGGGATCGGCTTGCCCTGTCCGCGCTCGGACAGCGCGGCGACCGCGGCCTTGATCCGCTTGACCGTGCCGGCATGGTCGGCGCCCCAGATGTCGATCAGCTCGTCGGCGTTCTCCGCCTTCTGCATGTGATAGGCGAGGTCGGCGCCGAAATAGGTCCATTTGCCGTCGGACTTCCGGATCGGCCGATCCTGATCGTCGCCGAACTTGGTCGAGCGGAACAGCGGCAGCTCGACCGGCTCCCAGTCTTCCAGCGGTCTTGCCCTTGGGCGCTTCGAGCACGCCGTCATAGACCAGATCGTGCGCGCGCAGCCACTGCTTCGGCCGCCTCGGGCTTGCCCGCGGCCTGCAGTTCGGCCTCGGAGGAGAACAGGTCGTGGTGGATGCCGAGCAGCGCGAGATCGCGCGGATCATGTCCATCATCGCCGCGACCGCGTGCGTGCGGAACAGCGACCAGCCATTCGGCTTCGGGCGCGGCGAGCGTATTGCTCGCCGAAGTTCGGTCGGCCAGCGCCTGCGCCGACCGGCACGAGGTAATCGCCGGGATAGAGCCCTTCGGGAATCTCGCCGATGTCCTCGCCCAGCGCCTCGCGGTAGCGCAGGTGCACCGAGCGGGCGAGCGTATCGACCTGCCCGCCGGCGTCGTTGACGTAATATTCGCGGATCGACCTTATGCCCGGCATATTCGAGCAGGCGTGGCCAGCGCATCGCCCACCACCGCGCCGCGGCAATGGCCCATGTGCATCGGCCCGGTCGGATTGGCCGAGACATATTCGACATTGACCGCCCGGCCGCCGCCCATCGTGGAGCGGCCGTAATCCGCGCCCAGCGCGGCGATCGCGCGCAGTTCGTCGAGCCAGGCTCGCGGCGCGAGGCGCAGGTTGATGAAGCCCGGCCCGGCGATCTCGGCGCTGGTGACCGCGGGCAGCGCGTCGAGCTTGCGCCGCGATCGCCTCGGCCAGCGCGCGCGGATTGGTGCCGGCGGGCTTGGCCAGCACCATCGCGGCATTGGTCGCCAGATCGCCATGCGACGGCGTCGCGCGGCGGTTCGACCGTGACGTTGCCGCGCGGCAGGCCCGCAGGCAGCACGCCGTCTGGCCTCCAGCGCGTCGAGCGCGATCATTCGACATGGGCCGCAAAGGCGGCATAGATCGTGTTGGATTGGGACATAGCAGGCCCGTTAGCCGGTTTGCCCCGCCTGCGGAAGAAGGGAAGAAGAGCCGCCTAGCCGGCTCCGATCTTGCTCCGCGTCAGCGCGTGGCGTTGTAGGCGAGCTGCGCTTCGGTCAGCTGGAAACCCAGCAGCAACTCGAAATTCGCGCGGGACAGCGCAGTGCGCACTTCGGGCAGCGTCAGCGGATCGATCGCCGCATCGTCGTCGCCGGCACGTCGCTTGCGATTGATCCGCTCGACGATGTCAGGCGGCAGGGTCGCTTCGGACGCGATCGATATAGGCTCCCGCAGTGCCGCTGGCCTGCGCCCGCTCCTGCCCGTCGGCGAATGATACAGTCACGGTGCCGACGCGCTTGGTCACCACCGCGCTGCCGCCGCGCAGGACGGTAGAGAAATAGGGCAGCTCGACCGTGCGCGCGCCGCGCGTATCGCTGCGGCGGGCGAGCACGTCGAATGTGGCCGTGGTATAGACCTTGTTCGCCGCTATCGTCGCATTGGCTGCGCACATTGGTCAGCGCCGCGGTCACGTCGATCGCATCGGCGGTTGCGCGCATTCGCCGCGGAACAGCGTGACGTCGCCGGTGTAATCGGGAATGCCGACCGCCGGGCAGACCGTGCGCAAGGCGGTGATGCCGACACCCTGATCGATCACGATCTCGCCGCTCGACTTGCAGGCGGCAAGCGCGGCAATTGCACCGGTCATGATGAGAAGGCGATAGCGAGCGGTCATGCAAGGTCCTGATTCAAAGTTCGGCATCTTCGTGCAGCGCAGCCCTAGCCCTTTCGCCGCGCAGCGACAACCGCTAGAGCGCGGCAGATGAACGCCCCCTTTCCGAAATCCGAACAGCTCGCCAGAGCGCCCGCTGCTAACCGTGTTGATTGCCGCCCCGCGCGGGTTTTGCGCCGGCGTAGACCGGGCGATCGAGATCGTCGAGCGCGCGATCGATCGCTATCGGCTCGCCGGTCTATGTCCGGCACGAAATCGTGCATAACCGCTATGTGGTCGATGGGCTGAAGGCCAAGGGCGCGATCTTCGTCGAAGAGCTGGACGAAGTGCCCGATGGCGCGCCGGTGGTGTTCAGCGCCCACGGCGTGCCCAAATCGGTCCCCGCCGATGCCGAGCGCCCGCGGGCTGGACTATCTCGATGCGACCTGCCCGCTGGTCAGCAAGGTCCATCGTCAGGCCGAACGCCAGATCGAGGCCGGGCGGCATATCGTGTTCATCGGCCATCGGGGCCACCCCGAAGTGATCGGCACGTTCGGTCAGGTGCGCCGAAGGCGAGATGACGCTGGTCGAAACGATCGAGGATGTCGCCGACCTGGACTTTTCGCCCGATGCAGCCGCTGGCCTATCCTCACCCAGACCACGCTGTCGGTGGACGACACGCGCCGAAATCCTCGAGGCGCTGCGGCTGCGTTATCCCGCAGATCGTCGGGCCCAAGGCGGAGGATATCTGCTACGCCACGTCCAA
Organism: uncultured Alphaproteobacteria bacterium; assembly: GCA_963777785.1. Taxonomy (GTDB): domain Bacteria; phylum Pseudomonadota; class Alphaproteobacteria; order Sphingomonadales; family Sphingomonadaceae; genus Andeanibacterium. The sequence continues at coordinate 2,214,908 of CAVZRU010000002.1, read as the reverse complement.
CCGCCAGGCAGCAGTCAAGGCGATCGCGCCCAGCTGCGACCTGGTGCTGGTGATCGGCGCGCCCAACAGTTCCAACTCCCTGCGCCTGGTCGAAGTGGCCGAGCGCTGCGGCACGCACGGCGCGCCTGATCCAGCGCGCGAGCGAGATCGATCCGGCCTGGCTCGAAGGCGTCGACACGCTTGGGCCTCACCGCCGGCGCCTCCGCGCCCGAGACCCTGGTGCGCGAAGTGGTCGACCGGCTTGCCGAATGGCGCGCGATCGAAGAGCACACGCGTATCGCCGCCGAAGAGAAGATGGTCTTCAAGCTGCCGCGCGAACTAGCGGGCGGCTGAGCAGCGTGGCGGTTTACACCCATCTCGGCGCCGAGGATCTGGCGCAGCTGATCGCGCGAATACGATGTCGGCGAGCTGGTCTCGGCCAAGGGCATCGCCGAAGGCGTGTCCAACAGCAACTGGCTGATCGAGACGACAGGCAAGGACGGGGCAGGCGCCCGCTTCATCCTGACGATGTACGAACGCCGGATCGAACTGGCTGACCTGCCCTTCTTCCTCGGCCTGCTCGATCATCTGGCGGCCAAGGGTTGCCCGGTCCCGCGCACGATCCATGACCGGAATGGCGCATGCCTTCCGCATGATCGACGGCAAGGCGATGGCACTGATCGAATTCCTGCCCGGCGTCTCGCTCGATCACCCGAGCGCGGCAGCAGGCGCGCGCGGTGGGCGAGGCGCTGGCGCGGCATCCATCTCGCCTCGGCCGATTTCGCCATGAGCCGCGCCAATGCGCTGGGCCTGCCCGGCTGGCGGCGATCTGGCGACGGATTGCGGACGAGCGGCCTTGCCAAGATCGACCCGGCCTTGCCCGAGCTGGTCGAAAGCGAACTCGCATTCCTGCACGCACACTGGCCCGCAGAGCCTGCCGCATTCGGTGATCCACGCCGACCTGTTTCCCGACAATGTGCTGATGCTGGGCGACGGGGTGACCGGCCTGATCGACTTCTACTTCGCCTGCACCGACATCACCGCCTATGATCTGGCGGTCACCCACGCCGCCTGGTGCTTCGATGAGCGATGGCAGACTTCCGTCCGAACGTCGCGCGCGATTGATCGCAGGCTATCGCGGCGTACGCCCGCTTTCCGATCAGCGAATGGGCCGCTCTGCCGATGCTGGCGCCGGGGCGCGTCCCTGCGCTTCCTGCTGACCCGCGCCTACGACTGGCTGAACACCCCGGCCGACGCGCTGGTCACCCGCAAGGATCCGATGGACTTCGCCCGGCGGCTGCAGCTTCTATCGACCGACGGGCACGGCGGCATTCACGCGGCCGGCGAGCTGAGATCAGATGGCATGAAACGGGTCGAAATCTTCACCGATGGCGCCTGCAAGGGCAATCCCGGCCCCGGCGGCTGGGGCGCGCTGCTGCGCATGGGCGAGCACGAGAAGGAACTGTCCGGTCGGAAGCCGACACCACCAACAACCGCATGGAAATGACGGCGGCGATCAGGCGCTGAAGGCGCTGACCGGGCCGTGCGAAGTCATCCTCCATTCCGACAGCCGATATGTGATCGACGGCATGACCAAGTGGATCCACGGCTGGCAGCGCAAGGGCTGGAAGAACGCCAGCAAGAAGCCGGTCCGCAATGCCGATCTGTGGCACGAACTGATCGAAGCGGCAGCGCCCGCACCAGATCGACCTGGCTCTGGGTGCAGGGCCACAACGGCCACCCGGAAAACGAGCGCGTCGACCGGCTGGCGAGCGACGCAGCCGTAAAGGCGGCTGCCGGCTAGCGGCGCCAGTCAGCTATTGTCTTCGACCTGGCGCGTCCGGGCCGTTCTTCTTGATCGAATCGATCGCGTTCTGCGCGCTCGCCTTGCTCGAATAGCCTTCGGTCGAGAACATGACTTCGGAATTGTACTTGAACCGGACACGGAACTCGCCTGCCTTATCCTTATAGATTTCGAACGTGTGCGCCATTCGGCCTCCTCTGTTGCAGAGCCATTGTGCGTCAGTCCCGAGCGCCCGGCAAGAATTTTGGCACTTTTGCCGGTAGCTGCGGATCCACGCTTGCAATGCAGGATTTCGATTGCTGTTCTATGTTTGTTCGATTCGCGAACGAGAGCTGGAGCACCAAAATGTCCCGCATGATTATCGCCACTTTCTGGATTTTGGCTCGCCTGTGCAGAGGCGAGTGGCGCTCAGGCGAAACGTGCTGCGGCGTAGCGGCCCCGGTCAAGCCCTGCGGTCAGGGCGTCTTCATGCCGGCCAAGCAGCATTTGCGCCGCCAGCCGCGCGGCGGCAGGAGCGGTCTGGATGCCGAAGCCGCCCTGGCCGGCGAACCAGAAGAAGGCGGGATTGCCCGGATCGAAGCCGTAGACCGGCAGGCGGTCGGGCGCGAAGCTGCGCAGGCCGGCCCATTTGTGCTCGACCCGCTCGACCCGCCAGTCGACCACGCCTTCGAAGCGGTCGATGGCGATGGCGACGTCGAGTTCCTCAGGCGCGGCATCGCAGGGCTGGCTGGGCGTCTCGTCATGCGGGCTGAGCCACAGGCGCCCGTTCTCCGGCTTGAAATAGAAGCTGCCCGCCAATGTCGAGCACCAGCGGCAGGGTGGACGACGGCTCGGGGGCGGTCCGCAACTGCGCGACGGTGCGGCGAAAGGGCGTGATGCCGAGCGGCCGCACGCCGGCCATCTGCGCCACCGGATCGGCCCAGGCTCCGGCAGCATTGACGAGCGTGGTGCAGGACAGTTTGCCGCCACCGCTGACTGTCAGATCCCAGCCGCCCGTTTGCATAGACCGCCTCCTGCAACCCGGCCCGGCACGCAGCTCCACCCCGCTGCGGCGCGCCTGCGCAAGATACCAGCCGATGCAGCCCCGCGACGTCGATATCGTTGCAGTCGGGCTCGGCAACGCCGTCGATCCAGTCCGGGCGCAAGCCCGGCACGATGCGCTCCAGAGCCGCCCGATCCAGCCGTTCGACCCGCACGCCGGCTTCGGCGAATTCGGCAGGAAATGCTCGATCGCCGCCTCGTCCTGCCGCCGGGCCAGCGTCAACGCGCCGCGCGCGGACAAGAAACCGTGTTCGGCGAGCCACGGCCCGGAAGCCGAGGTAAGCGGCTGGACCAGCGGCCCGCCATAGGTTTCGGCCCAGAACGCGGCCGAGCGCCCGGTCGCGTGATAGTCCGGGCTGGTCCTCCGCTTCGAGCAGCACCACGCGCGCATGCGCCGCCAAGCTCGGCCGCCAGGCTCGCGCCGGCCATGCCCGCGCCGATGATGGCAATGTCGTACGTCTCGCTCAAGGTCGCGAACTGCCTTCCTGGCCGCGATCATCGACAGGAAACCGTCGATCGCCTCGAGCGCGAGGTCGCGCACCGCGTCGTCCTCGCGCAGCACTTCGTGGCTGGCTTCCTGCCCCGAAGATGAACAGTTCGCCTCGCGGCAGCCGGCGCGCTGCGCGTTCGATGGCGTCGAAATCGACCAGCCTGTCGTGCGTCGGTGGCGACGATGAACACCGGTATCTGCACCGCTTCGAGCGCTCCGGGGCGTTCGAGCATGCGCATCGAGGCATAGGCCCGCTCGACCCAGCCCCAGCTCCCCGGCCCCATCACCAGCTCCGGGCGGTGCTCGCGCCACCACAGCTCGTCAGCGTAGCGGCTCGCGTCATGGGTGAGCAGATCCGGCCGTCCGGCGGGCACTTCGCCCGGCTTCTCGCTCCATTTCCAGGCCGGCCTGCGCCGGTCGCCCAAGCGCCGCCATCAGCTGCGCAACCATGTGCATGAGCGAAGCGGGCACGCCTTTGGAGATGAACCCGAGCATCGGCGCGGAGAGCACCGCACCATCCGGCTCGACCATGCCTTCCGCTATGGCGCGCAGCACCAGATGGCCGCCCATCGAATGGGCGGCGAGCACGTGCGGGCCAGGTGTTGCGGCGGTCCAGTCGCTCCACAAATGGGCGAGATCGGCGATCCAGATCGAGAAATCGTCAATATGGCCGGTCACCGCATCTGCGCCGAGCCGGCCGGATCCGGCCTGTCCGCGCCAGTCAGACGCAGTCACGCGCCAGCCGGCGCGCGCCCAGTGGTCCAGCGTCTCGAGATATTTTTCGTAAAAATCGCCGCGCCCGGGAAGAAACAGGATCGACCCCTTGCGCAGAAGCGGGGGCCGGCCAGTCGATCCGGCGGATCGCAATGCCGTCTGCGCTGCCAGAACCCTTCCGTCGCCGCGGTCGGAATTGCCCGCCGGGCCAAAGCGCTGATGTCGCGCTCCGATAGCGTGGCTAATACCAGCCTCCTGCCCTTGGTTACTTTTTGGTAAGCACTGTACGAGTACCACTGCATCCCAGGGACTCCCGGGGGCACTATGCAGGGTACGATTTTTCACTACGGTCTGCTTGCCGCCTTGGCAATCGCGCTGCTGTTTCGCCGCGTTCACCGACATGGCGCTGGCGCCAGATCGCCAACTGGCTGAACGCCGCCATCGCGCTGGCGCGCCGCTGTTCTGGTGGGCCAGCGGACTTGGCGCTGTGGCCCGACGTCGCGATTCAGATCGGCATGGCGCTGGCGGCCTTCGCCGTCCTTGCCGGCCTGTTCGCGCTGCGCATGATGGGCGGCGGCGACGTGAAGCTGCTGACCGCGCTGGCCCTGTGGATCGCACCGGCCGACTTCCTCGCGATGCTGCTCGTGATGGCGCTGGTCGGCGGCGTGCTGACGATCGTTCATCGGCGCCTGGCACGTCATGCGGCGCCAACGCGACAAGCTCTCGATTCCTTACGGCGTCGCCATCGCCATTGCCGGGCCTGTGGGTCCTTGGAGCCTATTACCTGCCGACTGCACCGGCAGTGGCCGGCAGTCTGGGGTGAACCTGATTTTAACCATTCCGGCCTATTATGCGGAAATTGAAATCCAAACGGCCAATTAGGGGGCTTGACGCACCATGGACAGGAAGAAGCTGGTTCTGCTGCTCGGAGCGCTGATCATCGCGATCGGCACGGCCATGGCTGCACGGAGCATGTTCGCGGGCGCTTCACGCCCGCAGGCCGAAGCCGCAGTGCAGGAACCCGCAGGGACCGAAGGTGCTGGTCGCCACAGCGGGCTCTGCCGGTCGGCACGATCATCACCGCCGATGCACTCGCCTATCAGGCCTGGCCCAAGGAAATGGTGCAGGACGCCTACTTCATCGACGGCGAATCCGACATGAACAACCTGCTCGGCACCGTGGTCCGCCATCCGATCACTGCCGGTGAGCCGGTCACGCAGGGCTCGCTCGTCGCGCCGGGCGATCGCGGCTTCCTGGCAGCGGCGCTTGGCCCGGGCATGCGCGCGGTCACCGTTCCGGTGTCGGCCAGGACCGGCGTCGGCGGCTTCGTCTTCCCGGGCGACCGGGTCGACCTCGTCCTGACCCAGTCGGTCAAGGGCGACGGATGACGGCCGATCTCAAGGCCGCCGAAACCATCCTGAGCAACCTGCGCGTGCTCGCGACCGACCAGTCGGACCGAAACGACGCAAACCGACGGAACGGCAAGACCGTGGTCCGAGCGTTCCGCACAGTCACGCTCGAAGTCACGCCGAAGCATCGCGGAAAAGGTTGCCGTCGCCCAGACCATCGGCACGCTCAGCCTGTCGCTGCGCTCGATTGCGGACAACCAGGCCGAACTTGAGACGTGCCATTGCCTCTGGCGATGTCCAGCTGCCCGAAGGCGCCAGCAAGGCCGAAGAAGAGCAGTTCCTGCGCAACGCGGTGAGCCGCCCGCGCGACGGAGCCAGCAGCTTCGTCACCGGCGGCGACGTCTCGCGCTTCCAGCGCCGGTCGATGCCGAGCACCGGACGGTAGCAGCCCGGCTCCGCGTCACCACGGCCGCGGTCGCTTACACGGGGGGTGGGCCGACAGTCCGCGTCACCCGCGGCAAGACCACGGAAGCCGTGCCGGTCTCACGTTCGTTCCACGAAGGTCCTGCCGGCTGCCGGCGCGACGATGGCTTTGCTGAGGCGAGGCGACAATGAACATTATCGCAACACCATTACCGAGGCCGATCAGGCCAGCGGATTTAAACCGAGGGGCAACACAATGAAACGCCGCCTTTTCACTACAGCTGCTGACGGCAGCCTGTGCCGCGTTGCCGCTGGCAGCGATCCCTGCCGGCCAGGCCAACGCCCAGGCAGTCATGCGGCCATCGACCGACATCGTGCTGTCGATCGGCCGCGGGCCAACTGGTCACGGTGCCGGGCAACATGGCCGACGTCTTCGTCGCCAACGAAGCTGATCGCCGATGTGCAGGTCAAGTCGCAGCGCCAGCTCTATGTCTTCGGCAAGCGCTGGCGGTGAAACCACCATCTACGCCAGCAACGCTGCCGGCGACGTGATCTGGGCCGCCAACATCCGGGTCGGCTCGAACATCGACAGCATCGACCAGATGCTGGCGCTGGCGATGCCCGATGCCAAGGTCTCGGTTGTCGACCATGGGCGACAACACCGTGCTGCTGACCGGCACCGTTGCCGCTCCGGAAGACGCCGCCGAGGCCGAACGCCTCGTGCAGGCCTTCCTCGGCGAAGAGAGCCAACGTCATCAGCCGCCTGAAGACGGCGACGCCGCTGCAGGTGAACCTGCAGGTGAAGTTCGCCGAAGTCAGCCGTTCGCTCGTGCGTACTCTTGGCGCGAACCTCGCAACGTTCGACGGCACGAGCGGCTTCCGCTTCGGCATTGGCCAAGGTCGCGGCAGCTGGTTGCCCCAGTGGACGATCAACGGGTCGGGTAATTTCACCGGCGTCACGACATCGAGCACACGGTACCAGCCTCGTCACGGCGACCTGCCTGCGGGCACGACGATTTCGGGCTTCGGCAAATTCCTGGGCTTGGATCTTGCCGGCGCACTCGATCTTGCCGAGCGCAGACGGTCTGGTGACCACTCTGTCGCAGCCCAACCTCACTGCGCTTTCGGGTGAAACTGCCGACTTCCTTGCCGGCGGCGAATTCCCGATCCCGACTGAGCCAGGGCCTGGGCAGCACGTCGATCGATCTACAAGAAATACGGCGTTAGCCTGGCCTATACGCCGACAGTCCTGGCCAACGGCCGCATCTCGATGCGCGTGCGCCCGGAAGTGTCGGAACTGTCGAGCCAGGGCGCGGTCGATGCTCGACAATTTTTCAGGTTCCGGCGACTGACCATCCGCCGCGCCGAAACGACGGTGGAACTCGGCTCCGGCCAGAGCTTCATGATCGCCGGCCTGATGAGCAACAACGCCCAAAATGCGATCGACAAGGCCCCGGGTCTTGGCGACGTGCCGATCCTGGGCAACCTGTTCAAGTCGACCGAGTTCCGCAAGGGCGAGACCGAACTGGTGATCGTGGTCACGCCCTATCTGGTCAACCCGGTCGACGCGAACGACATCAAGCTGCCGACCGACGGCTTCAGGGCTCCGAACGAATTCCAGCAGCTGCTCGGTAATCAGGAAACCGACGGCGAAACTGGCGGGGATCGGCCGAAGCCGAGCGCCGCAGGTGAGGGCGCTGCTCCCCAGAGCTAGGCAGAAACGAAGCCGCCGACAGTGAGGCCCAGGCTCAGTCGACAAAGATCGCCGGCAAGAGCGGCAAAACCGAACGCCGGCGGAAGCTGACGCCGACGCCCGGTTTCAGCCTCAAGTGAGAAAGGTGAACACGATGCTTATCCGCATGACCAAGCCAGCTGCTGCTGCCTTCGCCCTCACGCTGGGGCTTCGCCTTGCCGCTTGCGCGAGCCTGCCGACCAATCGCTCGCTTGATTCGATCAAGCAGCCGGTGGTGGAACGCACGAACTTCACGCTCGACCTCGAGCACGAGTGCCGGCGGCCTGTCGATCTCCGAACAGCACCGCCTCAACGGCTGGTTCGCAACGATGGACCTGCGCTACGGCGATCGCATCGCGATCGACGATCCAGCGGGTGACCCGGCGACCACGCGATGCGATCGCGGCAGTCGCGGCCCGCTATGGCCTGCTGGTCAGCGAAGGCGCGCCGGTGACCGAGGGCTTTGTCGAGCCGGGCAAGGCCCGCGTGGTCATCACCCGCTCAAGGCGCGACCGTGCCGGGTTGCCCGGACTGGGCGGACCTTCGGACTTCAACTTCAACAACGCCACAATGACGGCTATCGGCTGCGCGATCAACAGCAACCTGGCCGCCATGGTCGCCGATCCCGAGCATCTGATCCACGGCGCGACGGGTGCCGGCGAAACCGTGATCATGACCTCGAACAAGGCGATCGACACTATCGCGAGAAGGCGCCGACGGGCCAGGGTGGCCTCACGCAAAATGCTACTCGGGGGCGAACTAGGGAACTACGACATGAATGCTCCTTGGAAATCTGGTTCGCCAAATGGCGCGATCCCTTCGCCGCCTTCATCTGCGACGATGGCGCGCTGGATGTGCTGCGCCCGGTCGTCATCGAAATGGGCTGGCAGCCGGAGAAGTGCGACAAGGGCGGCCTGCGCAACGCCGTCCAGTCGCTTTCGATCAGCGCCAGCCCGAACATCCTGATGGTCGACCTGTCGGAAAGCGGCGATCCGCTCGAACGACATCAACGCGCTCGCCGAAGTCTGCGAGCCGGGCACGGTGGTGATCGCCATCGGCCAGGTCAACGACGTGCGGCTCTATCGCGATCTGCTGGCCAGCGGCATCCACGACTATCTGCTCAAGCCGCTGTCGTCGGGCCAGGTGCGCGATGCGCTAGTCCAGGCGCAGACGGTGTTCTGCAGCCCCGAAGGCGAGCGATGGCGCTTCGGCCAAGCGGCACATCTCGACCGCGGTGATCGGCACGCGCGGCGGCGTTGGTGCCTCGACGCTGGCGACCTCGCTCGCCTGGCTGTTCGCCCGACAACAAGCTGCCGACCGCTCTGCTCGACCTCGACGTGCATTTCGGCACCGGCGCGCTGGCGCTCGATCTCGAGCCGGGCCGCGGCCTGACCGACGCGATCGACAATCCGAGCCGCATCGACGGCCTGTTCATCGAACGCGCGATGATCCGCGCGAACGACAATCTGGCGATCCTGTCGGCCGAAGCGCCGATCAACGCGCCGCTGATGACCGACGGTTCGGCCTTCGTGCAGCTGGAGGAAGAATTCCGTCAGGCGTTCGAAATGACGGTGATCGATCTGCCGCGCAACATGCTGATCAACTTCCCGCAACTGATGGCGGACGTGAATGTGGTGGTGCTGGCGACCGAACTGACGCTTGCGTCGGCGCGCGATGCGATCCGCATCCTCTCCTGGCTCAAGACCAATGCACCCATGCGCATCCGCTGATCGTTGCGAACAAGGTGCAGGTCGGGCGTCGGCGAGATCAGCAAGCACCGATTTCGAAGCTTCGATCGAGCGCAAGATCGACTTCGTGGTGCCATTCGACCTGAAGGCGGCCGTCAATGCCGCCAAGCTGGGTCAGACGTTTGTCGATGCCAATCGCTCCAGCAAGGCGGCCGCGGCGATCCGCGATATCGCGACCGCGGTGATCGGTGCGGGCGAAGCGGGCGGTGAGTCGTTTCCGGACGCCTCCGGCAAATCGCTGCTGGGCAAGTTCGACATCAAGTCGATGCTTGCCAAGAAGAGAAGCGGTCCGGCAGTCGGGCACATGAATCCGAGAATGACGCAATCAGGCGATCGGGCAGCACATCGCGTGTCTCCGATCCGACGATTGAAGAATTTGAGTTCGAAAGGCGAGGCCACAACATGTTCACATTGCAGCTACTGTTGTTGGCAGGTCGGCTTGGCGACTTCATCGCGCTTGTCTATAGCGCGTTCGCCGGACCTTCGGCCGCCAAGGAGAGCTCCCGGCGGCTGCAGGCCGTGCGCTACCGTCATTCCGAAAGCACGACGGACAAGGTTGAATCGCAGCTCAAGAAGGCGATCGCCGCGCGCAAGCCCAAGGCTGCACAGGGTCGCTGGGTCGAGCTCGCGGATCGAGGCGCTGGCGTTGCGGCTTCACCGCATCGGCAAGAAGCTGGACGATCGCACAGTATATCTACACTTCGATCGGTCTCGCCCTCGCGATTGCGGTGCTGCTGTTCCTCAAGACGGGCGCCGCTTTGCTGGCGCTTGGGATCGGCGTTCTGTTCGGCGCGGGCCTCCCGCATATGGTTCTCAACTGCCTCATCAAACGCCGGACGAATCGCCTTCACCTCCAAGTTTCCCGACGCGATCGAACTGCTGGTGCGCGGCCTGCGCTCCGGCCTGCCGGTGACCGAGACACTGGCGGTCGTGGCAACCGAAATACCCGGCCCGGTCGGTGTGAATTCCGCGCGATCGTCGACCGCATCAAGGTCGGCCGGACGATGGACGAAGCGCTTCAGGAAACCGCGGACCGGCTGGGGACGCCTGAATTCCAGTTCTTCTGCATCACGCTGGCGATCCAGCGCGAGACGGGCGGCAACCTGGCCGAAACGCTGTCGAACCTTGCCGACGTGCTGCGCAAGCGCGCGCAGATGAAGCTCAAGATCCGGGCGATGAGCTCGGAATCCAAGGCCTCGGCCTATATCGTCGGCGCGCTGCCGTTCCTCGTGTTCGGCATGATCTGCTGGATCAACCCGCACTACCTGGGCAGCTTCTTCACCGATGATCGCCTGATCGTCGCCGGCCTGGGTGGCGTGGTCTGGATGGGCATCGGCGTGCTTATCATGGCCAAAATGGTCAGTTTCGAAATCTGATGCGGGACGGAACCAGACTAATGATCAACCAACCTCCCGGACCCACGCTGCTCGGCTTCGACGTCATCCTGGTCGGCACGATCCTGGCGGGGATCGCCGCGCTGGCGGTCATGATGGCGATCTATGCCGCCATCACCGTCAAGGATCCGATGGCCAAGCGCGTCAAGGCGCTCAACGCGCGGCGCGAACAGCTGAAGGCCGGCATCGTCACGGCGACCGCGAAGAAGCGCCAGAGCCTCGTTCGCAAGACCGACACGACCGACAAGATGAAGGACACCCTGCGAGGCCTGAAGGTCTTGCAGGACAGCCAGCTCAAGCTATGCGCAGCAGAAGCTGGCGCAGGCCGGCTATCGCAACAAGGAATGGGCCGTCGCGGTCATTTTCGGCCGCATGGTCCTGCCGATGGTGCTGGGCATTGTCGCTGAATCCTCGTCTATTGGTCCAACACTTTCCCGGAATGGGGCAGCTTCAAGCGCTTCATGGTCTTCGCTGCGGCGGTGCTCGATCGGCTACAAGGGGCCGGACATCTTCCTCAGCAACCAGATCGCCAAGCGCACCAAGGCAATCCGCAAGGGCCTGCCTGACGCGCTCGACCTGCTGGTGATCTGCGCCGAGGCCGGCCTGACCGTCGACGCCGCCTTCAACCGTGTCGCCAAGGAACTGGGCCGCGCCTATCCCGAACTGGGCGACGAATTCACGCTGACGGCGATCGAGCTGTCCTTCCTCACCGAACGGAGACAGGCGTTCGAAAACCTCGCCTATCGCGTCAACCTCGACGCGGTGCGCGGCGTGGTGACGACCATGATCCAGACCGAACGCTACGGCACGCCGCTGGCATCGGCCCTGCGCGTGCTGTCGGCCGAATTCCGCAACGAACGCATGATGCGCGCCGAAGAAAAGGCCGCGCGCCTGCCTGCGATCATGACCATCCCGCTGATCCTGTTCATTCTGCCGGTGCTGTTCATCGTGATTCTGGGCCCGGCAGCCTGCTCGATCTCGGATGCCTTCGCGGCCAAGCCCGGTCAGCACTAATCGCGGTTCATCACAAGAGTGCGCCCCTTCCCGGCCGGGGAAGGGGCGCAACTTATTGAAGTGCTGAGAAATCAGGCGTCGTAATTGCCGCTGTCGATACCTTCGGCGTGAAGGTCTCTTACTTCCTGCTTCATACGTACTAGCAGATCCTTGAACCCGGCAATTTCCTCTTCCCGGAAATTTGCAAGCAGCCGGCGCTCCATCTCGAGCGCCAACGGCATGATCTCACCATGCATGCGGCGGCCGTCATCGGTCAGCTCAAGCAAATGCGAACGACCGTCTTTTGCATTGGGCTGGCGCCAGGCCAAACCGCGTTCTTCCAGTTCCTTGCAGGCCCGGTTGACTGCGACCTTGTCCATCAGGGTCATGGCAGTAAGTTCCCGCTGGGTCAGCGCACCTGCATCACCCAGAACCGCCATGACCCGCCATTCCGGGACCTTGAGCCCGAAGCGCGAGCGATATTCCTGGGCGATTCGCCCACTCACCGCGTTCGACGTAATCGACAGCATATAGGGAAGAAATTCGGCTAGGCGGGGCGTGTGCTTCATAACGGTCGCTTGTATCTGCGCTCCCGCAGAATTTGCAAGTGGGTGAACCCAAACCTGCAACACGGTCGTACGATTTTACGCTTGCCTGCGCAGGACACGGCCGGCGACGGCTCCTAATCTGGCGACCAGCACCGGATCGCGCCAGTCTTCCGGCGTAACGATAGCCCCATCAAGCGCAGTATCGATCGGGCTGGCTTCACGCTCGCTGGGCAATGCAGCGGCGAGCGCTGCCAGGCTCGACTTTGCCTTGCCTGCATTCTCGTTCAACACGGCGAGGATCTCCGACACGCCGACGCCGGCTTCGCTCTCCCGCCAGCAATCGTAGTCCGTGACCATGGCCAGCACCGCATAAGGCAGCTCCGCTTCGCGTGCGAGGCGGGCCTCGGGCATCGCTGTCATGCCGATCACGTCGGCTCCCCACTCGCGGTACATCCGGCTTTCCGCTCTGGTGGAAAACTGCGGACCTTCGATCGCGAGGTAACATCCGCCCCGGTGAACTCTCGCGCCGGTCGTCTCGGCCGCGTCGCCCAAGAGGCGCGCCAGTCGCTCGCAGGTAGGGTCCGCCAGAGAAACATGCGCCACAACTCCGGCCCCAAAGAAGCTCTGTTCACGCTGCGTCGTGCGATCGATAAACTGATCCACGACCACGAAGTCTCCAGGCGCCAATTCTTCGCGCAAGGAGCCAATCGCGGAAATCGAGACGAGATCGGTCACCCCGCACCGCTTCAGCACGTCGATATTGGCCCTGTAGTTTATCATTCCAGGCGGGATGCAATGCCCGGCCCCGTGGCGGGCGATGAAACTGAAACGCACGCCGGATATAGTCCCGGTGGTGACCTCCCCGGATGGATCCCCGAAGGCGCTCAGGACCGGAATCTGCTGCGAATCTTCAAGCTCGCCCGGATCGTAGAGCCCCGTCCCGCCGATCACGCCAATATGCCAGCCTGCCGCCATCAGTTTCTCATCAATCCTGCCATCACGAAATCGATGGTATGCTCACGATATCGATCGCGCAGTTCCTCGGTGAGCGAATCCACCCCGAAGCAATAGCGCAGAAATAGCCTTGCCGCGAAGAACCGATCCGCCGCGCCGGTTACGCTGAAATAGAACAATTGCGGGTCTATCTCGCGAAAGACGCCCGCTTTCACGCCTTCCCCAATCAGCCTGTCGTAAGCGGCGTAAATCGGCATCAGATAGGCATCCGCAATCCGCTGCGCCTCCGACGGCTCGCTTTCACGCACCAGCCGCATCAGCAGCCGCTGGATATAAGGCGTCTCGTAAAACGTATCGACCACTGCCGACAGGTGACGGCGCAGCTTGGCCTCGGGGTCGAGATCCTTGGCCAGCAGCGCATCGACCGACTGGATGATCCGCGACATGTCCCGGTCGAGCAGCGCCTTCATCAGCCCGGCCTTGTTGCCGAAATAATATTTGACCAGCGCGGAATTCAGGCCGGATCGCTTGCTCAACAAGGCAAGCGATACGTCCACCGTGTCGCCCTCACGCATGATGCGCGATGCAGTCGCGAGCAATTGCTCGCGCGCATCCTTCGCCACTTCCGGTTGTGCCGCCATCAGGCCGTGCGCCGCTGCTTCAGCGGGGCTGCATGCGGATCGCGCCGTCCAGCCGGACGTGTTCTCCGTTGAAATAGCCGATTTCGACCATCGCTATGGCGAGCGCTGCAAATTCTTCCGGGCGGCCAAGCCGCTTCGGAAACGGAACTGCGGCTGCGAGCGATTCCCGCGCCGGTTCCGGCAAGCCGGCAAGCAGCGGCGTCTCGAAAATTCCCGGCAGGATCGTGTTCACCCGAATGCCTTCGCTCATCAGGTCGCGTGCGATCGGCAAGGTCATGCCCACGATGCCGCCTTTGGATGCCGAATAGGCCGCTTGCCCGATTTGCCCATCGATAGCGGCCACCGATGCCGTGTTGACGATAGCGCCGCGCTCTCCGTCCTCGCCTGGATCCAAAGTCATCATTCCTGCCGCGGATTTCGCAATGCAGCGGAAGCTTCCAACCGTATTCACCTCAAGCGTCTTGGAAAATGCAGCGATCGGCAGATGAGAGATTTCACCCGTTTCACGGTCCCGGCGCGTTGTCTTCCCGATTGTGCCGATGCCCGCGCAATTAATCAGGATACGCTCCTGACCATTGCGCGAACGGGCGAGCGCAAAGCCGGCATCCACGGACTCGTCGGATGTCACATCGACCTGGCAAAAAACGCCCCCGATTTCCTTGGCGACCGATTCGCCCTTGTCCTGCTGCAAATCGAACAAAGCGACTTTTGCGCCTTTCATGGCGATCGCGCGGGCGACCGCTTCGCCCAGTCCCGAAGCCCCACCAGTAACAACGGCTGAAATTGAACTGTCGATCTTCAAGCGGACCCCCATCGAGCAAAACGGCTGAATTTAAGCGATCGGCTAAGGGTTCGCGGGCCAGCGGTCAAGTTGTGCCGAATCCGGACTCCAATTGGTTACATTGGAGACCTGTTGTGAATTTGCAACATCGTTGAATGAATTGCTGCAACAGAAACTGATTCGATTGAAACCAAATTCGGCTTCCCGCAGTTGAGCAGTCAGCACACGTGCTTTTCCACCGTTCTGCCAGCGTTCGAGGCATTCGGTGGATCTTTCGATTCATATGCGTCCGGTAACTCCGGACCTGCGATGGGGACTGAACCTGTGAAAATCCAAGCCCGCTTGAAGGGTGCTGCGGCACCGATCGCGCTTTCCATTGCAATGCTCGCACAGCCGGCATTTGCGCAGGACGACAGCGAAACAGACGTTACCGCCAACGACGAGGCCGATGCCGGCCCGATGATCATCGTCACCGGTTCGCGCATCGCGCGGCCCGAGTTGAGCTCGCCCAATCCGATCGTATCGGTCTCGGCTGAACAGATCGAACGCTCGGGTGACGTCAATGTCGTCGACACACTTATTCGGAATCCTGCATTGTTAGGCTCGGTTGATACGGCCGGCGCAGCGGGAATTCAGCCGCTCGGTCTGGGATACACCGGCGTCAACTTGCTCAACTTGCGCAATCTCGGAGTTGATCGCACGCTCGTTCTCGTCAACGGCAAGCGGCATGTTGCCGGCATTCCTGAGTTCGCAGCAGTCGACATCAATACCATACCTCAGGATCTGATCGAACGGATCGATATCCTGACCGCCGGCGCCTCGGCCGTTTACGGTGCGGACGGCGTCTCTGGCGTGGTGAACTTCGTTCTGAAGCGCGACTTCGAAGGCATCTCCGCCCGAGCTCAGACCGGCTGGACAACCTATGGCGACGGAAATCAGACGCTTGCATCCCTTACTGCGGGCAAGAACTTTTCCGACGGCCGCGGCAATTTCGCCGTGTCCTATGAATATGCCAGGCAGGAGCGCGTGGACACGCGCGCTCGCGATTTCCTTGGCGAGAACGATCGCTTCCTCGGCCTGATCCGCAACCCGGCGGACTTCCCCGATGATCCCAACGTGTTCGACCGCGTGTTGATCGGCAACACTACCTGGGCCGACAGTTCGATGGACGGCGCGGTCGACCTCGATTTCGACTTCATTCCCGACTATACCGGCTCGGGCAAGGTTTACGATCGTGGCCAAGTTCTGGCATCCTCCGGCGGCTTGGCCATTGGGGGCGATAACACGCCGCGTGCTGGTTATTATGGCGATATCGTCCCGGAAACTGAGCGGCATGTCGCCAACGCTCTTTTCAGTTATGAATTCTCGCCGGCACTGCGATTTTTCGCAGAGGGCAAGTACGCCAAGAACAACGCGTTCTCGATCAGTCAGCCAAGCTTCGACTTCTATACTCTCCTGCAGGGCGACAACTACTTCCTGAATGAGCGCTACGGCGATCTCGTGCAGGGCGATGCCCTGATCAGCCGCGACAATTTCGATCTCGGACAGCGCGGCGAGTACATGATCGCGACAACCTGGTGCGCCGTGGCCGGCTTCGAGGGCGCCATTTCGGATTACGCGAACTACGAGATTTCGTATGTTTACGGCGAAACTTCGGCTCAGGTCATCAATAACCACAACCGCATTTCCGACCGGTATTTCGCGGCACTAGACGCCGTGGACGATGGCAGCGGAAATCCTGTCTGCCGTATCGACATTGACGGTTCGGGTATCGTTGACCCCACTGAATGGAATTATGGGCAAGCACCGGAAACATTTACACCTGGTCCCAACAGCGGCTGCGTTCCACTCAATCTGTTGGGAGAAGGCGTCGCATCGCAGGCAGCGATCGATTGGATAACCCGCGATGCTATCTCCAATTCCAAGGTCTCACAGCACGTAGTTTCGGCTTCGATCAGCGGCGACTTTGGCCAGTTCTTCGAACTTCCCGGCGGTCCCGTTGGTTTCGCGCTCGGCGCCGAATATCGCGAAGAAAGAGTGAATCCAACTTTGACGAGTATTACCAGAACGGTTGGTATGCCGACACTGGTCAGTTTGCGAATTCAGGCGGCGAGTTCGACGTCAAGGAAGTCTTCGGCGAGCTTAGCGTGCCCATTTTCGACGGCGCGCCGCTAGCCGAAACCCTCACCTTCGACGCAGCGCTGCGCCTGTCCGATTATTCGAGCATCGGCGAAACCACGGCTTGGAAGGTCAGCGGCGTATACGCGCCGGTCCGCGACATCCGCTTCCGTGCAACCTATTCGGAATCGGTCCGCGCTCCGAATATCGGCGAGCTCTATGGCGCGCAGAGCGGCGGGTTCCTGTTTATCGACGACCCGTGCGATCCCACGAATATCGCCGAGGGCACGCAGTATCGCGCCGCCAACTGTCAGGCGCTGCTCACGTCACTTGGCCTTTCGCAGGCAGAGATAGACGCATTCAGCCCGGCGACGGACGCCGAAGCGAATACCAGCATTCAAGGCTTCACCGGCGGCAACCCCGATCTCGAGGCTGAGACGGCCAAGACCTGGACTGCGGGTGTCGTCCTTCGTCCGTCTTTCATTCCGCGACTGTCGTTCACCTTCGACTGGTACAATATCGAAATTCAAGGCGCCGTGAACACACCCACGGCCGAGGAAATCACTGAGCTGTGCGTTGATCAGCCCACCTTGGACAATCCGTTCTGCCCGAATGTCGACCGCGATCCAGAGAGCGGCTTCGTAATCGGTTGGCGCGCGGGGCCGCAGAATGTCGCCTTTTTCGAGACGGCCGGCTTCGACGCGACGCTGAACTATTCGGTACCGCTCGGCGATCTCGGCACCCTCGATACGAGCTTGCTCGTCGGCTATCTCGACAAGCTCAACTTCGTTCCTTCAATCGGTGCCGATGTCGATGATGACCTGCAGGAGGAGTACAGCCCCCGCTGGACCGCAGCATGGGACCTCAACTGGAATATCGGCAACGTCACGACGAGCTACTCGCTCACGTGGTGGGACAAGACCCGGCGTTATACGACGGAACAAATTACCGCCAATCCCGACCTGACCGATCCGAAGTACTTCTATTACAAGGATCGCGTTGAGCACGATATCCGCGTTGCGGCCGAGTTCGCGGACAAGTTCACGGTCTATGGCGGCGTGAACAACCTGTTCAACGCAAAGCCGGATATTTCTCTGGACTACCCGGTATCCGCCTACGGCCGCTTCATGTATGTTGGCGTGAAGGCCCGTTTGGAAGATCTGTTCTAAGTTCTCAGACCAAGATCATGGAAAAGGGCGGCCAATTGGCCGCCCTTTTTCGTTCGGGCTACAGCTGGTTAGCTAACGGTGATCGTCAACTCACCCTCGCCCTCGTCGACCTTTACTGTCGATCCGTCGGGCATTTCCCCGGCAAGCAATTTCTCCGCCAGCGGATCCTGCACATAGCGCTGCACTGCACGCTTGAGCGGCCGTGCGCCATAGACGGGATCGTAACCCACCCGGCCAAGCCAACGCCTCGCAGCATCGGTTAAGTCGAGCACGATCTTACGGTCCTTCAGCAGACGCTGCACCCGCTCCACCTGGATATCGACGATCGGGGCCATATTCTCCTGGCTCAGGCGGTGGAACAGAATGATCTCGTCCAGGCGGTTCAGAAATTCCGGCCGGAAATGACCACGCACCACTTCCATGACCTGCGGTTCGACGTCTTCGACTTTCTGGCCCTCGTCGAGGTTCGACAGATACTGGCTGCCAAGATTGCTGGTGAGGATGATCAGCGTGTTCGAGAAATCGACGACCCTGCCATGCCCATCGGTCAGACGGCCATCATCAAGTACCTGCAGCAGCACGTTGAACACATCGGCATGGGCTTTCTCGACCTCGTCGAACAGCACGACCTGGTAGGGCCGCCGCCGCACGGCTTCGGTCAGCACGCCGCCCTCCTCGTAACCGACATAGCCCGGAGGCGCGCCGATCAAGCGGGAGACCGCATGCTTTTCCATGAATTCGGACATGTCGATGCGCACCATCGCGCTGTCGTCGTCGAACAGGAACTCGGCCAGCGCCTTGGTCAGCTCGGTCTTGCCGACGCCGGTCGGACCGAGGAACAAGAAGCTGCCGAGTGGCCGGTTCGGGTCCTGCAGGCCGGCACGCGCGCGCCGCACTGCCTTGGAAACGGCAGTGACTGCCTGGTTCTGGCCGATCACGCGCTTGCCGATGGCATCTTCCATATGGAGGAGCTTTTCGCGCTCGCCTTCCATCATCTTTTCGACCGGCACGCCCGTCCACCGGCTGACGATCGCCGCGATGTCATCTTCGGTGACTTCCTCGCGCAGCAACGCATTTTCGGTTTGGCCTTGCGCATCCGCGAGCTTCTTCTCGAGTTCGGGAATCTTGCCGTATGAAAGCTCACCGGCGCGGGCGAGATCGCCCGAGCGCTGCGCCTGCTCCAGTTCGAGCCGAGCCTGGTCGAGTTCTTCCTTGATCTTTCCTTCGGCCGCGATCTTGTCTCGCTCATTCTGCCAGCGTGTGGTCAGTTCCGAACTTTGCTGTTCGAGATTGGCGAGTTCCTCACGCAGTGCTTCGAGGCGATCCTTGGAGGCCTGATCCTTTTCCTTGGAAAGCGCAAACTCCTCAATCTTGAGCTGGATGATGCGCCGGTCGAGACCTTCGATCTCTTCAGGCTTGCTCTCCACTTCCATGCGGATGCGGCTGGCGGCCTCGTCCATCAGGTCGATCGCCTTGTCCGGCAGGAATCGATTGGTGATGTAGCGGTTGGACAGCGTCGCCGCGGCCACGATCGCGCCATCGGTGATGCGAACGCCGTGATGCAGCTCGTACTTCTCCTTGAGGCCGCGCAGGATCGAGATCGTGTCTTCCACGGTGGGCTCGTCCACGAAAACCGGCTGGAAGCGGCGCTGCAGCGCGGCGTCCTTTTCCACGTACTTCTGATATTCATCCAGCGTCGTCGCGCCGATGCAATGCAGTTCGCCGCGCGCCAGAGCGGGCTTGAGCAGATTGCCCGCATCCATCGAACCTTCGGAAGCGCCTGCGCCGATCAGCGTATGCATCTCGTCGATGAACAGAATGATCTCGCCTTCGGCGCCCTTCACTTCGTCGAGCACGGCCTTCAAGCGTTCTTCAAATTCACCGCGATATTTCGCGCCTGCGATCAGCGAACCGAGATCGAGCGCCATCAAGCGCCTGCCTTTCAAGCTGTCGGGCACGTCGCCGTTTGCGATACGCAGGGCGAGCCCTTCGGCGATGGCTGTCTTGCCGACACCGGGATCGCCGATCAGCACAGGATTGTTCTTGGTGCGCCGCGCGAGGATTTGCACAGTGCGGCGAATTTCCTCGTCGCGCCCGATTACCGGATCGAGTTTGCCGTCTCGCGCTGCCTGCGTCAGATCGCGGGCATATTTCTTCATCGCGTCATAGCTCTCTTCTGCCGATGCGCTCTGCGCAGTCCGGCCGCCAGTCGCTTCTTGAATCGCAGCCTCGAGCTTCTTGACATCGACATTGGCTGCCTTCAGCGCCTGGCCCGCAGCCGTTGTGCCGGCCAAGGCCAGGGCCTGGACGATCCGTTGGACGGGCACGAAACTGTCGCCGGCCTTGCTCGCCAATTGCTCGGCCTGATCGAGCACGCGCACAGCGTCATTATCGAGACCAGGCGCCGCCTGTGCGCCGCTGCCCGAAACGGCGGGTATCTTGGCCAGCGCCTTGTCGACTTCCTCCACCGCGAGCTTGGCGTTGCCGCCAGCCCGCTGGATCAGTTCGGAGGCCATGCCTTCGCTATCTTCCAGCAGCGCCTTGAGCAGATGCTCGCTGGTGATGCGCTGATGGTTCATGCGGATCGCAACGGTCTGCGCGCTTTGCATGAAGCCTTTGGCGCGATCGGTGAATTTCTCGAGATTCATGGGGTGTCCCTCAACCTTTCTCGATCAAGATGGTGTTGCGAATGTGCAACACAAGTGGATTGAGCAGTATTTTTATTCGCGGCCATTCCAGTCAGGTGGGCGCGCTTGCGGATGTGACAAGATCTTGAGAGTCCGAAACCCTTCCCGTCCTTGCGCAAACGCAAAATGGGTGCGGTCTCGTCGGCGAACAAAAGGGTGTTTTTTCGGCACGTCCAGAAGGTGGCACATCAAATCTAATGCAGGAAAGTGTTATTTTCGGTGCCGCGTTTTGCGCCCTTTCCGCTCGTCGCAGAAGGTGCCGGTCACCCGGAAGGAGCACTGCAATTATGCTTCTCGTCCGGCGGCAAGCGCGGGCAGCCGCTCATTCAGCGGAGAATGTCGCTGTCATGGGACCGGCCAAGTTCCACGTCGGGTTCACGCGGCATGCGGGTCTTGCGGGTGAGGTAATAATGCAGGCCAACCAGGCCCGCGATAAGCCCGGCTGCCACGCCGCTGCCGATCGACCAGCGCGCACCGAATTCATCTGCGATCCAACCTACGACAGGCGCACCGAGCGGCGCGCCGCCAACAGTAAGAGCCATGCGGATCGCCAGCACCCGGCCGCGCATGGTCGGCTCGGTTGTCAGCTGCGTAAGCGCATTGCCGGTGTTCATGAAGGTCATCAACGAGATGCCGAAAAATCCCAAAGCGGCGGCAAAGGTCCAGAAATTGGGCGCGAAAGCCGCAGCAAGGCACGAGACGGCAAAACCCCAGGCTCCCGCCAGCAGGAAGCTGAAGCGAGGCTCCGACCGGTGCGCGGCAAGTACGCCGCCCATCACCGTGCCTATGGCCATTGCCGAGGTGAGCATGCCGAACCCATTCGCGTTGGTCGCGAATTCCTTGACCGCCATGGCTGCGATCCAGATGGTGAAGTTCAGTCCCAACGTTCCGATGACGAGCTGCATGATCGACATCACGCGCAGATCGCGCCGGTGCCAGACGTAGAGGAAGCCCTTGACGATGCCGCTATCGCCGCGGGCCGCCCGCTCCGTTCTCATCATCTCGCTCGGACGGAGGAAGAACAGCGACACGAGCACCGCCACGAAAGAAACGCCGTTGGCCATGAATGCCCAGCCGGTGCCAACCGCAGCAATAAGGAAACCGGCGATGGCAGGGCCGATCATCCGCGCGCCGTTAAAGCTGATCGAATTGAGCGCAACTGCGTTCGAAAGGTCGGGCCGGTCCACGAGCTCACTGACGAAGCTTTGGCGTGCAGGGGTGTCGAATGCCATCACGCATCCGAACACGCCGCCGAAAATATAGACATGCCATAACTCGACGATGCCGAGCACGGTCAGGAACGCCAATCCGATGCCCAACACCGCGGCCGCTGCTTGCGTGAGTATGAGCACCTTGCGCTGGTCGAACTTGTCGATCACGGTCCCGGTCCACGGCAAGAGCAGCAACTGGGGTGCGAATTGCAGCGCCGTAATGATCCCTAGCGCAGAGGCGCTGTGATCGGTCAGCTGAGTCAGCACCAGCCAATCCTGCGCAACCCGCTGGATCCAGCTTCCGAGGTTCGAAACCGTCGAGCCGATCATCCACAAGCGGAAGTTTCGGCCCTGCATCGACCGGAATGTACTCAATGCCCAGAGGTTCATGAATTGACGAGCCTTTGGAGCAGAGCCACTGCGGCTTCCAATTGATCCTGTTCTTCGCGGTTCAACTCGCGCCGGATCGTGCGGATGAGCCAGTCGGACCGCACGATCCGCATGGCAACCATCCGCGCCCGCGCCTCTTCGGTCAGCGACCAGATCGTCTTGCGTCCATCCGCCGGATCCGGCTCACCCACGACATCGCCGGAAGCTTCCAGCGCGGCGATCGTCGCGCTCATGGATTGCGGCCTGACGCCCTGCGCCTCGGCCAGTTCGGTCACGGTGGCCGGGCATTTTTCGAGCGCGACCACCGCCATTACCTGTGACGGCGTGAGATCGCCAATATCTGCCTGCTCGCGCAATCGCCGCTTGAGTTGCCAAAGCAGGCGGCGCAAATCGCCTGCGAGGGCAGTCAGCCTTGCAGAGTCTGGATCATCGGGATTTTCGCTCACTTGCGTTGCCTAGCAGATGCTAAGGCAACTGCAAAGGTTCCTACATATATTTGTGAGGAACCGAACCGCTTGTCCGGCCTCGTCATGCGTTTGTCGAGATTGATGCGCGCAAGCGCTGGCAAGGGCTGCTGCAAATGGTAGAGATAGCGGCTGTATTCTCATCAGACCGGACATTGCGATGCGCCCCTACCTTTCTTCGATCCTTCTGCCCTTTGCCATGGCCACAAGCCAAATGGCGTTCGCAGAGGC
The DNA here is from genome assembly GCA_963777785.1 of uncultured Alphaproteobacteria bacterium. GTDB lineage: Bacteria > Pseudomonadota > Alphaproteobacteria > Sphingomonadales > Sphingomonadaceae > Andeanibacterium. Next base: position 2,192,047 of record CAVZRU010000002.1, on the reverse strand, counting down.
GCCGCCGACAACGTCCCAATCGGAACCCTACGAACCGGCTCCCATTTCCGAACTCATCGCCCCCGTCGATATCCCCTACGGGCAGTTCAAGCTGGACAACGGCCTGACCGTGCTGGTGCATGAAGACCGCAAGGCGCCGGTCGTCGGGGTATCCGTATGGTATGGGATCGGCTCTAAGCATGAACCGAAGGGCAAGACCGGCTTTGCCCATCTGTTCGAACATCTGATGTTTAACGGCTCGGAAAACTCGCCCGGCGACTTCTTCGAACCACTCCAGGATGTCGGAGCGACCGACTTCAACGGGACCACCTGGTTCGACCGCACCAACTATTTCGAAACCGTGCCGACCGCGGCCCTCGACCGGGCGCTGATGCTGGAGAGCGATCGCATGGGCCATTTGCTTGGAGCGGTCACGCAGGAGAAGCTCGATAACCAGATCGGCGTAGTTCAGAACGAGAAGCGCCAGGGCGATAACCAGCCTTACGGCCTCGTCGAATATGAGCAGCTGGAAAACCTCTACCCGTCTGGCCATCCCTATCACCATTCAACGATTGGATCGATGGACGACCTCTCAGGAGCCACGCTCGAAGATGTGAAGCAGTGGTTCCGTGACAATTACGGTCCGAACAACGCCATCCTGGTGCTCGCAGGCGACGTCGACATGGCGACCGCGCAGAGCCAAGGTCACCAAATGGTTTGGCGCAATCCCCGCCGGCCCCGCAGTACGCCAAGTCGATGCCCCGGTACCCAGCTTGCCGGCACCGCTTGCCAAGACGATCTACGACCAGATTGCGACACCGCGCCTCTACCGTATGTGGGCGGTGCCGGGCCTCGACAATCCCGATTACATCCCGCTGGCAATGGGCGTTACGGTCTTGGGAGGCCTGGCCAGCTCGCAGGCTGGACAACAGCCTGGTTCGCGGCAAGCAATTGGCGGTGCGAGTTGTCGCCAGCTCCGAGATCTTCGCTCAGGCGGGCCAGATCGTGCTCTATGCCGACCTCAAGCCGGGCGTGGAAGAAGCGGATCTTGCCGCGGCATTCGATGCCGAAGTGGCTGATTTCCTTGCCGATGGCCCCAGTGCCGATGAATTGCAGCGCGCGGTGACAACCTGGGCTGCGGGGCAAATCCGGGGCCTCGAAAAAGTGGGGGGCTTTGCCGGCAAGGCGCCCACTCTTGCCGAGGGACTGCTCTATTCAGGCGATCCGCAGGAATACAAGAAAGCCCTTGCCCGCGCCGCCACGCTGACACCGGAAGAAGTCCGCGCGGTCACGGCCAAATGGCTTTCCCGTCCCGCTTTCACTCTGAGAATCGAGCCCGGTACGCGCCGGGAAGGCGGCGAAAGCCGTGCGGGATTCTTTACCGCTTCAGAGGGCGACGGCGGGATGCAGCCGGCTTTTTATGCTCACCCGCTGTTTGGCGCTGCAGGCGCTTCTTCTGCGGCGATGCCGGACCGCTCCAAGCTTCCCGACGTGGGCGAATTGAAACCACTCGACTTTCCGGAGATCGAGCGCGCCACCCTGTCCAACGGGATGGAGCTCTATTTCGCGCGCCGCGACGCTGTGCCCGTGGTGAGCGCCCGGGTCTCATTCGATGCCGGCTATTCAGCCGATCCGAAAGACAAACTCGGCATCCAGTCCATGATGTTGCAGCTGATGGACGAAGGCACCACGCGCCTCGACTCCAACCAACTCGCCATCGCCAAAGAGAGGCTGGGTGCAAACATAAGCGGCTTTGCGGATGCCGATACGACGTCATTCGGACTCGATGCGGTCACGCCCAACCTTGCCGCCTCGTTCGAACTGCTGGCTGAGTATATCCGCCATCCCGCATTCGCGCAGGCGGAACTGGAGCGAGTGCGTGCGCAGCAACTCAACCGAATTCAGAACGAGCTGAATACTCCTGCCGCCATCGCCCAGCGCGCTCTCGCGCCCACGCTATTCGGCGATGCGCACCCCTATGGCATCCCGCCGAGTGGGACGGGTGAACCCTCAGTCGTAGAAAAGCTCACCCGCGACGAGATTGTAGCCTTTCACCAAACCTGGCTGCGGCCCGAAGGCGCGCGGATCTTCGTGGTGGGAGACACGACGCTGGACGAAGCAAAGCAGATGCTCGAACAGAGCTTCGGCGATTGGCGGGCAAGCGCCGCCCAGCCTCCGGCAAAGGACTTCAACAAGCCGATCCCCGCGCCGAAGCCGCGCATCATTCTGATCAATCGCCCGGCTTCGCCGCAATCGATCATCTTCGGTGGGCGCGTCTTGCCGCAAAAAGGCACTGACGACCTTGTGGACCTGAACGCCGCCAACGAAGTGTTCGGTGGCAGCTTCCTTTCGCGCATCAATATGAACCTGCGAGAGACCAAGGGCTGGTCTTACGGCGTGCGCAGCATGGTCAACGCGCCGCTCGATCGCTCCAGCTTTCTGGTTTACGCGCCCGTCCAGGCAGACCGCACCGGCGATTCCATCGCGGAACTGCGCAAGGATCTAGCGGCATTCACCAGCGAGAACGGCGTAACCGCGACCGAATTGGCGCGGACCATCAACGGCAACATCCGCGAATTGCCGGGCCGCTTCGAAACCTCGCAGGACATATTGGGCGGGATCGTCTCGATCGTCACTTACGACCGTCCGGACGACTATTATGAGACGCTGGCCGATAAGTATCGTAACATGACGTCGGAGCAACTCGATGCCGAAGCACGCGCCGCATTCGTCGGCAGCGACCTGGTCTATGTCGTCGTCGGAGATGCCGAGGTGGTCGCCCCCCAGCTTGAACAGCTGGGCCTGCCTGTCGAAATCCGCGGTGTTGACACAGATGTCAGCAGTGCCGATTGAAGCTTAGTTCATCCGTTTGCGAAGAGAGGAAAAATCCATGTCCGTCGCCGGTAGCTATGAATGCCTGACCAAAACCCCGATGGGAGATCAGACAAGCATCTTCACAGTAGTCCCGAATGACGACGGGACGACTTTTACCGGCACCAACGCCGGCCCCATGGGCTCGCTCGAAGTGCAAGACGGCAAGATCGACGGAAACACTCTGACCTGGAAAATGGACATGACCGTGCCAATGCCGCTGACGCTGGATTGCACGGCAACGATCGACGGCGACGCGCTGACCGGAACGGTCAATGCGGGAATGTTCGGCGATATGGCGATGAGCGGCACCCGCAAGAGTTGATGCTCTGCGGGTAGCGCTAGAATTTGCCGCGCATCGCCTGATAGGCAGCGGCGGCCACTGTGTTTGCAAGATTGAGCGAGCGGATTTTGTCCGAGCGCATCGGCAGATGGAACTGGCGCCCCGGATAGGCGCGCCAGATCGCCTCCGGTATGCCCTTGGTTTCCTGCCCGAACACCAGCATGGCATCATCTGGATAGTCAGGCTCGTAGAACGAAGCCGAACCGTGTTCCTCGAACAGGAATAGCTGGTCGGCGCGTGGACGCCGATCCGTCGTGAAAGCATCCCAACTGGCATATTCGGTCAATTTTACGTGCGGCCAGTAGTCGAGGCCAGAGCGCTTCACGCGGGCGTCCGACAGCACGAATCCCAGCGGATGTATCAGGACCAATTCAGCGTTCAGCGCCACGCAAGTGCGCCCTATGGCCCCGGTGTTGCCGGGAATTTCTGGTTGGACAAGAACGATGCTCAGCGGCATCGCACGATCATCCCAATTTCTTCTTGAGCAACTCGTTCACCACCTGCGGGTTGGCCTTGCCCTGCATCGCCTTCATCGTCTGGCCGACGAAGAAGCCGAACAACGCTTCCTTGCCGCCCTTGTACTGCTCGACCTTGTCGGCATTGGCGGCGAGCACCGCGTCGACGGCAGCCTCGATCGCGCCGGTGTCGCTTTCCTGCTTGAGGCCTTCGCGCTCGACGATCGCAGCGGCGCCGTCGCCGGTTTCGAGCATCATTTCGAACACCTGCTTGGCGATCGTGCCGGAGATCGTGCCGTCGGCGATCAAGGCCAGCAGTTCTGCCGCCCGCTGCGGGGGATACGGGGCTATCCTGCAAATCGACGCCAAGCTTGTTGAGCGCGCCGAACAGTTCGGAGAGCAGCCAGTTGGCCGCCTGCTTGGCGACGTCGGCCTCGGGCTTGCCCTGAGCCTTGGCGGCTGCCGCAAGCAGCTCCTCGAACCAGCGCGCCGTCTCGACCTCGGCGGTCAGCACCGCGGCATTATAGGCGGAGAGGCCCAGGGCGCTCTCATAGCGATGGCGCTTGGCGTCGGGCAGTTCGGGCAGGCTGGCGCGGCATTCGTCGAGGAAGGCATCGTCGAGTTCCAGCGGCAGCAGATCGGGATCGGGGAAATAGCGGTAATCATGCGCATCTTCCTTGCTGCGCATGGACCGCGTTTCGTTGCGGTCGGGATCGTAGAGCCGCGTTTCCTGCACGACCGTGCCGCCGCTCTTCGATCAGATCGACCTGACGGCGCGCCTCCTGTTCGATCACCGCCATCACGAAGCGGACCGAATTGACGTTCTTGGTCTCGGTGCGGGTGCCGAGTTCGTCGCCCGGCTTGCGCACGCGACACGTTCACGTCGGCGCGCATCGAGCCTTCTTCCATATTGCCGTCGCACGAGCCGACATAGCGCAGGATCGCTGCGCAACTTGCGGACGTAGGCCCCTGCCTCGGCGGGCGAGCGCATGTCGGGCCGGCGAGACGATCTCCATCAGCGCCACGCCCGAGCGGTTGAGATCGACATAGGACATGGTCGGATGCTGATCGTGCATCAGCTTGCCGGCGTCCTGCTCGACATGGATGCGCTCGATCGCCGATGCGCTTGTCTGCGTGCCCTCCGGGTCCTTCTCGTCGAGCGCCACATCGATAGTGCCCTTCGCCCACGATCGGGTGATAGAGCTGGCTGATCTGGTAGCCCTGCGGCAGATCGGCGTAGAAGTAGTTCTTGCGGTCGAAACGCGATCCATTGGTTGATCTGCGCGTCGATCGCCATGCCGGTGCGCACCGCCTGGCGGATGCATTCGCGGTTCGGGCACCGGCAGCATCCCCGGCATCGCCGCATCGACCAGGCTGACCTGCGCATTCGGCTCCGCCCCGAAGGTGGTCGAGGCGCCGGAGAACAGCTTGGACGGCGACGTCACCTGCGCATGGACTTCGAGGCCGATCACGACCTCCCATTCGCCGGTTGCGCCCTGGATGCGGTAATCGCTCATATTAGTTCTTCTGCTGCGTCATACGGTCGACCCAGGCAATGCCGATCGCCGAGACGATGAAAGCCATATGGATAATCGTCTGCCACATGACAGCCTCCGACGTGATGCGGCCGGTCGGTGTGCCGATCGCGCCGGCCTCGATAAATGTGCGTAGCAGGTGGATCGACGAGATGCCGATTATCGCCATCGCCAGCTTGACCTTGAGTACACCCGCGTTGACGTGGCTGAGCCATTCCGGCTGATCCGGATGGCCCTTGAGGCCCAGGCGCGAGACGAAGGTTTCGTATCCTCCCACGATCACCATGACGAGGAGGTTGGAGATCATGACGACGTCGATCAGGCCAAGCACCACCAGCATGATCTGCTGCTCGCTGAAGTCCAGCGAATGGGTGACGAGGTGGATCAGCTCCTTCACGAACAGGATCACATAGACGCACTGCGCCACGATCAGCCCAACATAAAGCGGCAATTGCAGCCAGCGGGAACTGAAGATCAGGAGAGGAAGCGGCTTAAGCCGCACGGGAGCGCTAAGCGGATCGATTGCCATTACCACCACTTCTCCGGCTGCGCGACAAAGCCGCGCGATGTTCGATCGCCAGCCCGGCATTGAGCACGCCCTGCTCGTCGAACGCCTTGCCGATGATCTGCAGGCCGAGCGGCAGGCCTTCGCGGTTGAGCCCGGCAGGAACGCTCATCGCCGGCAGGCCGGCGAGGCTGGCGGGCACCGAGAACACGTCGTTGAGATACATCGCCAGCGGATCGTCGAGCTTGTCGCCCAGCGGGAAGCGCGGCGGTCGGCGTGGTCGGCGCGAGGATCACGTCGCACTGCTCGAAGGCCTTGGCGAAATCGCGCGCGATCAGCGTCGCGCACCTTCTGCGCCTGGGTGTAATAGGCGTCGTAGAAGCCGGCCGAGAGCACATAGGTGCCGATCAGGATGCGGCGCTTGACCTCGTCGCCGAAGCCGGCGGCGCGGGTCGCGGCATACATGTCCTGCAGGCCGGCGCCTTCGGGCAGTTCGCGCAGGCCGTAGCGCACGCCGTCATAGCGGGCGAGGTTGGACGACGCTTCGGCCGGGGCGATGATGTAATAGGCGGGCAGCGCATATTTGGTGTGCGGCAGCGATGATCTCGACGATCTCGGCGCCCGCATCCTTCAGCCAGGCGATGCCCTCGTCCCAGCTCTTCGCGACGTCGTCGTCCATCCCGTCCATGCGGTATTCGCGCGGGATGCCGACGCTGCTTGCCGTTCAGGTCGCGCGATCAGGCCGCTTCCCATTCGGGCACCGGCAGATCGAGGCTGGTCGAATCCTTGGGATCGAAGCCCGGCCATCGCTCTCGAGCATGATCGCGCAGTCGCGCACGTCGCGCGCCATCGGCCCGGCCTGGTCGAGCGAACTGGCGAAGGCGACGATGCCCCAGCGCGAGCAGCGGCCATAGGTCGGCTTGATCCCGCAGATGCCGGTGAAGGCGGCGGGCTGGCGGATCGAGCCGCCGGTGTCGGTGCCGGTCGCCGCCGGTGCCAGCCGCGCGGCGACCGCCGCGGAGGAACCGCCCGAAGAGCCGCCCGGGCGCGAGCGGCGCATTGCCGCCCTCCTTGCGCCAGGGCGAGATGACATTGCCGAAATAGGAGGTCTCGTTCGACGAGCCCATCGCGAACTGGTCGAGATTGAGCTTGCCGAGCATCCCCGCGCCCGCGTCCCACAGATTGCTGCGAAACGGTGCTTTCGTACTCGGGCTTGAAGCCTTCGAGGATGTGGCTGGCCGCGGTGGTCTGCACGCCCTTGGTGGCGAACAGATCCTTCATGCCGATCGGCACGCCGGCCATCTTGCCCAGCGCCTTGCCGGCGGCGCGGTCGGCATCGACCTTGTCCGCCGCTTCGAGCGCCTTTTCGGGCGTGGTGACGATGAAGGCGTTGAGCTGCGCTTGCGGCAGCGACATTGGCGTTGAAGGCTTCCGCCACTTCGCGCGCGGTGAAGTCGCCCTTGGCCACGCCGTCGCGGATCGCGGCGACGCCGAGTTCGGTCAGTCGTCTGGCATTATTCGATCACCTTGGGCACGCCGAAGAAGCCGTGTTCGGCGGCGGGCGCATTGGCGAGCACCGCGTCGCGCTTGCCGCCGCCGGTCAGCGGATCGGCATCGACCACATCATCGCGCAGGCGCAAGCGTGTTGGGGATCACCGCGGTCATCGGCTCGACGCCGGTCACATCGACCTCGCCGAGCTGCTCGACCCAGCCGAGGATGTTGTTGAGCTCGGGCACCATCCGGTCCAGCTCGGCGTCGCTCATGCTGATGCGCGCGAGCGAGGCGATTTTCGCTACGGTTGCTTTATCGACTGACATGGCCGCGCGTTAGCTTGCCCTGCGCGCGCCTTCAAGCGCCGGAATCGGCCAGCTGCACACTATTCGAAGGGTTGGCCCGCCGGCTTGCCATCCACATAGATCTGGCGGCCCCGATATGGCCGCACTTCGACCACCGGTTCCGCCGTCTCTTCCGCTGTGCCTTCGTTCGCCGATACGACTGGCGCGGGCGCCATATAGTCCGCCACCAGCGTTCCGTTCTCCTGCAGCCGCAGATGCTGCACGTCGCCGTCCTGGACCAAAACGACATGAGCCGCCCCATCGGGATAGGTGCCAAGATCCAGCGCAGTGCAAGAAACCTCGCAGCGCCAACCCTCATTGCGGATCAGCCGTTCGAGAGCCTCGCGCAGCGCCGGATCCGCAATCTCGGTGCGCAGATTGGCAAGCCGTTCCGCCGCGGTTGTCGCTGCCTTCACGGCCGTACCAAACCCGCGTTTCCTGCTCGATGCGCTTCCTTCGCAAGCTTCGCCACCTCGGCATTCTCGCTCTTCGCCAGCTTCGCCAGCGCGCGCTTGCCCGGCATCGCCGAAATCCCAGCGCAGCGCCGTCATAATCGAAATCGTCCGCGCGTCACCGCCCCGCTCGACAGCCGCGAAAGCTGGTTCGAAGCCGAGATCGCGCCGAAATTGAGGATCGGCAGCGCGAGCAGCAGCGCCAGCACGCTGACCCCCACGGCGAGGTTCAGATTCGCCCGGCGCAGCTGGTCACGCCAGCCAGCCAGCCGCCCCCTGATCACCGCCACCAGCGCGGCAAGCCCGTAGGCGCAGGCGACCGCGATCGCGACCAGCCCCCACAGCCGCTCGGGCGACAGCCCATAGGCCGCAATCCGCGTGCCCATGGAAACCGCGGCAAATCCCGTGAGTGGCAAGATGCCGAGCGCCAGCACCAGCGCCGCAATCCGCATCACCGGCGAGCGCGTCGTCTCCGTATCGTCCTCGCGGATGATCGCATTGGCGAGGATGAAGGCCCCCGCCGCGCAGGACAGCAGGATCGGCGTCGCGCTGCGCGTGGCTTCCCACAAGGTATCGAGCCCGCTCACCAGCATCGCGAGCAGGAAGATCACCAGCGCGCCGGCCAGCGGCACCGCCAGGATCGACAGCACCAGCAGCACCACCGATTGCATCGTACCGAGGATCTTGAGGTGATTGCGCAGCACGCCCAGCGCCGCCGCCGAACGCCGCGCCCGAAATGGTCCAGCCGAACCAGCCTTCGTCCATCAGATCCTTGAGCAGCTCGATCTTCAGCAGCGCGAACAGCTCCCCGAGGATGAACAGCAGCACCCATGTGAGCCCGGTGAAAGCCAGCGCGCCCGCCCCGCTGACCGCATCGGTCCAGACGAAGAAATGCGTATCGCGATAAGGCGTCTTGAAACGCAGGCGGTGGAAACCCGCCTGGAACAGCGGCAGCGCCAGCAAGGTCGCGAAGACCCCTGCGCGCAAAACCGTATTCCTCATCCGCATAATGATCGCCCGCATCGACGGCGCGCCAGGCGAGCCCGGCCATCACCAGCCCTGCGGCGAGCGAGAACGCCGCCACTTCCTTCCACCGTTCCCGTTCAAGCGAAAAGGCGGCGCACAGCGGGCCGAAGAAGAAGAACGCGGCCGCGGCCATGCGGCCCGGCTGGTCGGTATGATCGTCAGTCGCGAAATGGATCAGCCAGCCCGCCCAGGCGCGAGCAATGCCCGGCCAGCAGCCAGGGCCGCAGCGGCCATTCTTCCGCTTCGGGCAGGGCCGAAGCAGCCGGCGCGCTGTCGATTCGATCTTCGCTCATCGCCGGCGAAGATCGTTCATGGCGCCGTTTATAACAAGCGCCCTGAAACTATTGCGGAAAGGGCGATCCAGGCGCGCCCGGAGCGCCGCCTTGCTGCTGCTGCTGCATCATCTGTTGCTGCTGCATCATCTGCTGCTGCTGCATCATCTGCATCACTTCGGCTTCGGTGTGATGTTCGAGCAATTCGACTTCGAATGTCAGGTCGCGAATTGGGCGGAATGGGGCCCGCGCCTTCTGCGCCATAGGCCGTGGCCGCCGGGATCTCGACCCGGTACTTGCCGCCCACCTGCATCGCCTGCAGCGCGGTCGAAAAGCCGGGAACCACGCGGTTGACCTGCATCGGTGCGGCTTCGCCCTGATCGAATACCGAACCGTCGGCCAGCTTGCCGGTATAATTGACCAGCACGAAATCGCTCGGCCCGGGATTCACGCCCTTGCCTTCTTCCAGCGTGGCCAATGTCACGCCGCCATCCAGTTTCGCGGCACTGGGCGCAACCGCCCAGGCGACTGCCGCTGCCAGCAGGACCAGCACGGCAATGGCCAACCACAGCTTGGTGAGCGAACCCTTGCGGATCGGCTGGAGCGGAACGCGGGTGACTTCGGCCATGGGTCTATCCTGAAGATATGCAAAAGGGCGCGGTGAGATGCCGCGCCCTGATGGCTTAACAATGCTGTGTGTTCAAGCGTGTGTGCGTGGAAGCAGCAGCTTACTTGCCGCCGTCCCGCTCAACCCGCTTGCGCTCCAGCTTGCGGGCGCGGCGAACCGCGGCAGCCTTTTCACGGGCGCGCTTCTCGCTCGGCTTTTCGAAGTGGCGGCGCAATTTCATCTCGCGATACACGCCTTCGCGCTGCAGCTTCTTCTTGAGCGCACGAAGGGCCTGGTCGACATTGTTATCGCGAACGATGATTTGCATAAATTCCAACACCTCACAGCAATTGACGAAAACCCGCGATGCGGCGGGTCACGCCATATAAGAATCAACGAAAAAGGTGCCGAATCCCAAAAGGATCGGCTCGATTGGCTGCGCCCCTAACCAAAACGACGCCAAAAGGCAAGCAAATGAGGATGGTGGTTTGGGGCGGGGAGATTTTCAGGAAGGCGTGTGTGATCGTGAAGCCAAATACGGAATGGCGGGGATGGGACGGGAAGGAAACGCGGTCAGCCCATCACCACCCGTTCGTCCTGAGCCTGTCGAAGGACACGCGCCGCCTCTCCGCAGAAAGCGCCTCATCGCGTGCGGCGAAGTAGGCGTAAAACGGCATCGCCCAGTTCTAACCTCTTCGCGCGTCCTTCGACAGGCTCAGGACGAACGGATTTGGATGTTGAGTAATAGCCGCAATTGGGCCGTGAGCGGACTGTCCACTTTCATCATCGGCGCTGCCATGCCGTTGCGACCGAAAGTGAGTGGAAAGCGGGTAATCTCTCTGCCAAACCGCACGCTTGGGAATGGAGCGGATCATGGACTTGCAGAACCGTGACTGGATCGACTTGGTCACAGCGTCCATCTCACCGGACAGACAATAGGTTCGAGAACTAATGTCCGCAACTGGGCCGAAGCGGTTGCAACCAATTTCAGAGGCGATTTGGTATTGTCCGGAGTTGGCGGGGAGGCAGGAGCTCCAACTCGTCATGCTGATCTTGGTTCGGCATCGAACGAGCCCGCATGACCGCGGCTTGTGGGGAGACTTCGGACCCTGAACCGTAAGTCCGGGATGCCGCAATGGATTAGAGTTCGCATGTTCGCAACAGGACGTTCGCAGGAACTTCCGCTTTCGTCATCCCGACCTGTTCCGGGATCCCGCTTGTCGTTTTCAGGACGAGCGGATTCCCGTCACAGTTCCGGGTGACAGGCAATGTCTCGAGCGGTCACCGGTTCCCGCTCATGTGGCTCTGGATTCCCGCCTGCGCGGGAATGACGAAGAAGGAGGCGATCGGCAATGTCCGCCATCGAGCCACGATCCATCCTGCCGCTTCCTAACCTACCCCCCCTAACCGCCCCAAGCCCCTCCCCGCTTCCAACTTCGGCGCGCCCCGTCTAAGGCACCTGCGATGAGCATGCCTTCCCCCCTTGCCGCAACCGCCTTTGTCGCGCTTGGCGGCGGCACTGGCGCTGTATTGCGGTATCATGTCGGCCGTTTGCTGACGCACTGGCTCGGCCCCAATGTGGTGACCGCATTTCCGTGGGCGACGCTGACCGTCAATGTGGTGGGCAGCCTGGCGATGGGCCTGCTCGCCGGCTTTCTTGCCCGCCACGGTTCGGGCGGAGAGCATTGGCGGCTGCTGCTGGGCGTGGGCCTGCTCGGCGGGTTCACCACCTTCTCCGCTTTCAGCCTCGAACTGATGCTGCTGATCGAACGCGGGCAGCCCGCGCTTGCGCTCTCTTATGCCGGTATCTCGCGTGCTGGCCGGGCTGACCGCGCTCTATGTCGGCCTGATCGTCATGCGGGTTGCCGGCTGAATGGCGCAGGATAGTTTCACACGAAGTGCGCCAGTTCACGGTCGGGCCCGACGATGACGGGATCCGGCTGGACCGCTGGTTCAAGCGGCACCTGCCGCAGATCGGCTTCGCCACCGTTTCGCGCTGGGCGCGCACCGGGCAGATGCGCGTCGACGGCAAGCGCGCCAAGCCGGACGAACGGCTCGCCACCGGCCAGCAATTGCGCGTGCCGCCGGGCGGCGAGACGCCGGAACGCGCGGGCCGCGAGCGCACGCGCGCTGAGCGAAGCGGAGATCGCCAAGGCGGAAGCGATGGTGATCCATCAGGACCGCGCGGCGATCGTGCTCAACAAGCCGCCGGGCCTCGCCACGCAAGGCGGAACCAAGACTTCCGAACATGTCGACGGCCTGCTCGACGCCTTCGCGAGCGGCACCGAGCCCCGGCCGCGGCTGGTCCACCGGCTGGACAAGGATACGTCGGGCGTGCTGCTGATCGCCCGCACGCCGGGCAGCGCCGCGTTCTTTTCGAAGCGCTTTTCCGGCCGTTCGGCGAGGAAGGTCTATTGGGCGCTGGTGGTCGGCGTGCCGGAAGTCTACGAAGGCACTGATCGAGGCGCCGCTGGCCAAGCAGCCGGGCACCGGCGGCGAGAAGATGTGGGTCGACGAGGCCGGCGGCCAGAGCGCGCGCACACCGCTACCGCGTGATCGAACGCGCGGGCAATCGCGCCGCCTGGGTCGAGCTCCAGCCGCTGACCGGGCGCACGCACCAGCTGCGCGTGCACATGGCGGCGATCGGCCATCCGATCGTCGGCGACGGCAAATATGGCGGGCAGGACGCGTTCCTCACCGGCAGCATCAGCCGCAAGATGCACCTCCACGCCCGGCGGCTGGTGATCGAGCATCCCGATCGGGCACCAAGCTCGACGTCACTGCCGAACTGCCGGAGCATTTCGCGGCCAGCATGGAGCAACTGGGCTTCGACCTGACGCTGAGCGACGCCTTGCCCGACGACAGCCCGCCGCCGCCATCGCGCGAAGTGAAGAAGCAGGCCGCCCGGCCCATGCCAAGCAATTCCGCAAGGAACGGCGCGGCGAGCGGCGCAAGCGGGCGGAAGGGCCGACCGGCCGCGTCGCCACCGGGAAACGCGCGGAGGGGCCGACGGGGCGCGCCGCTACCGGGAAACGCGCGGTCAAGCCCGGCAAGCCCGCCGCCAGACGGCCGACCGCGCAAGGGGCCGCCCACCAAGCCGTCCAGACCGGATAAACCGCCCAAGCGCTGATGCATTCGAAAACCGCCTATCGCCATGATGCGCCGCTGTGCAGGATCGGCCAATGACCGTCCGCCTCGCCGTGTTCGATTGCGACGGCACGCTGGTCGATGGGCAGGCCGCATGTCTGCCAGGCGATGGAACTCGGCTTTTCGAAGGCGGGCCTGCCTCCCCCTTCGCGCCATGAAATCCTGCGCGGCGTGGGGCTTAGCCTGCCGCTTGCGGTGCGCCGGCTCGCCCCTGACGGCCAGCCGGAACAACATGCCCTCGCCGTCGAGCACTATCGGACGAGCTTTCGCGCAATGCGGGAAGAGGGGCGGTTGTCCGAACCGCTGTTCGATGGCATCGCCGCGCTGCTGAGCGGCCTGCACCGCGCCGGCTGGCGTCTGGGCGTCGCCACCGGCAAGAGCGACCGGGGCTTGACGCACTGCCTCGCCACGCATGGGCTGAGCGATCTGTTCTGCACCCTGCAGACCGCCGACCGCCACCCCTCCAAACCGCACCCAGCGATGCTCGAACAGGCCATGGCCGAAGCGCTGGCGCCGCGCTGAGACCACGGTCATGATCGGCGACACCACTTACGACATCGAAATGGCCCGCGCCGCCGGCGTGCGCGCGATGGGCGTCGCCTGGGGCTATCACGAGCCGGACGAACTGCTGGCGGCCGGTGCCGAGGCAGTCGCGCGCGATGCAGCCCATCTGGGGGAGCTCCTGGCATGAATGACGACGACGCCGAAGCCCGCGCTCGCGGCCGCTTCATGCTGATGAATCTCGCCCGCCTTGGCGGGCTGGCGATGGTGCTGATCGGGCTGGCGATCCATTACGGCAAGTTTCCCGCGCCGCAGCTGGCCGGCTACGTGCTGATGCCGGTGGGCCTCGTCGACATTCTTCTTCCTCCCGAAGTTCCTGGCAAGCAAATGGCGGAGCCCCGGCCCGTGAAGCGGTTCTACAAGCAGGTGACTGTCGAGCCGATCGACGGCGGTTGGGGCGTGCTGCTCGACGGGCGCATGGTCAAGACCCAAGCGGACGCCCCGCAGGTCGTGCCGATCGCGTGCGCTGGCCGAAGCGCTGGCAGCCGAATGGTCGCAGCAGGGCGAAGAGATCGATCTCGCGGCCTTCCCCATGCGCGACATGGCCGATTACGCGATCGACGTGGCGGCGGCCGAGCGCGAGGACCGATCGCGGATATTCTGCGCTTATGCCGAAACCGACACGCTCTGCTATCGCGCCGATCCCGACGAGCCGCTCTATCCGCACCAGCTGCGCATGTGGGAGCCGGTGCTGACCGGGTGTGGAAGCCCGCCACGGATCTGCGCTTCGAACGGGTCAGCGGGATCCTCCACCGCCCGCAGCCGCCCGCAACGCTGGAGAGGCTCGAGGAAGCTGCTCGACGCGCTGGACGCGTTCGGCCTCTCCGCGCTCGCCGTGCTCGCCTCGCTGGCCGCCTCGCTGGTGGTCGGCGCTCGCGGCGCTGGAAGATGGGGCCGACGTGGAGGCGCTGTGGGCCGCCGCCAATTGCGAGGAGGACTGGCAGGCCGAACAATGGGGCTGGGACGCAGTGGCCGCGGATCGCCGCGCCGGGCGGCTGGCCGCGTTCGCCCGGGCGCTGGAATTCGCCCGGCTGGCTAAGCGTAATCTCCCGGCTCGGCCGATCGCTGATCAGCCGACCCATTCCGCCACTTCCGCCGCCACCTGGTTCGCCGCTTCGTTCAGCGCGGGGGCGACTTCGCTCGCCTTGGGCTCAACGCCTTCGACTTCCGCTTCGAACCGGCGCGTGAGAATTTTCCCGCCCGGCTGCTGCAGCACCGCATCGAAGCGCACCACCACCGCTTTGCGTCGGCGCGTCATAGCCCATGTCGAGCAATTGGCCGGACAGCTTGGTCGCGGCGGCGTAGCGGATATCGGGGCCTTCGATCACGAAGCGCGTCTGCTTGGCGCGGATCGTTTCGGCGAGCAGACGGCCGAACAGGCGCGCGGGCTTTTCCACCCACATCGCATCCTCGAGATAGGCCACGGTGGCATCGTCCACCTGCACCGGCACGCGCACGACATCGAGCCGCTGCGGCGCGTCGGGGACCATCACGGTCAGCGCGTCGCCCACCGTGCCGCTCGCCGCCTGGCCTGCAGGGGCCGCGCTGGAAGCGGTCAGAGTGAACAGCGTCGGGCGGCGGATCTTCGCCGAAGCTGACGCAGCCCGAAGAGTGCCCGAAAGAACCAGGGCCGCCGCCAGAGAGGCTAGGCCCGCACGCCTGTGGAGCAGTGGCTGCGCCATGGTGCAAATTCCCCTGATATTTCCTGCGCTACGCGTCATGGCTTGTAATCCGGCAGCTTGGACCCGCCGAGCAACCGCGCCGGCGCCCTGATCGTCGAGCTTCTCGGTGACCTTGCGCAGCGCCTCGCTGGCGGCGCGCAAATCGCGAATGGTCGCCTCGGCCGCCGGCAGCGTGCGTTTCGGAAAGCTGGCGCGCAGCGGGCTGCGTATCGGTAACGTAGCACCTGAAGGCTGTCCGCCGCCAATTTGGCCGATTTGAGCGTCTCGCGCAGCTGGGTGGCCAGCGAGCTGCCGTCGCGCGAGAGCAGCGCGTCAGTGGATTGCATCGTCTTTTCGAACGCCGCGAGGCTCATGTTCGCCTGGCGCAAGGTCGCCTGCATCTCGGCCAGCGTGCGCTCGAGCTGCGGCGAGGCGTCGGCCAGATTGTCGGTCAGCCGCTCGGTATTGGCGAGGATGCCGGAGATCGATGCCTGGTTCTCGTCCGACAGCAGCAGCGTCAGCCGCTCGGTCAGCGTCGCCAGCCGTTCCAGCAGCAGCGGCGCATTGGTGAGGATCTCGCCCAGCCCGCCGGGCTTGGTCGGGATCACCGGCACGCCTTCGGGGCAGGCGGTCGTCTTCGCAGGTGATCGGCGGCGCACCTTCGCCGCGCGCCATCGAGCTGGATCTTGGAAACGCCGGTGAAGCTGCGCCTGGATCGTCGCCGTGCGTGCCGATGCAGGATCGGCACGGTCTTGTTGAGCGTGATCCGCACGCGCACGAATTCGGGGTCCGTCGGCCACAGCTCGATCTCGGTCACCTGCCCGACCGGAACGCCGGAAAAGGTCACCGCGGAGCCCTTGGCGAGCCCGTCGACCGACTGCTTGAAGAAGATGTCGTATTCCTTCTGGTCGCCGGCATTGAGCCGGGCGAGCCAGATGATGAAGGCCGCCAGCGCCGCCAGCAGCAGCAGCGTGACTGCACCGACCCAGACATGGTTCGCGCGTGTTTCCATCCGCCTGTACCTAATCCCCCGAATTGCCGTGCGAGTCCATGCGGCTTGCTCCGCAGCTGACTTGCCTTGGCGGCCCGGCCGCGCGGGCCGTTGAAATATTCCTGGATCCACGGATGCTCCGTTCGCGAGCAGTTCGGGGATCGTGCCGACCGCGATCACCTTCTTGTCGGCAAGCACCGCCACCCGGTCGCAGATCTCGTAAAGCGTATCGAGATCGTGGGTGATCAGGAACACGGTCAGGCCGAGCGATGTCCTGTCAATTCGCGGGTCAGCCGGTCGAACGCGGCCGCGCCGATCGGGTCGAGCCCGGCGGTCGGCTCGTCGAGGAACAGCAGTTCGGGATCGAGCGCCAGCGCCCGGGCAAGCCCGGCGCGCTTGCGCATGCCGCCGGAAAGCTCGGACGGATATTTGATCGCCGCTTCGTCGCGGCAGGCCGGCAAGGCGCACCTTGTAGCGCGCGATCTCGTGGCGCAGTTCGTCGATCGAGCTCGGGATAGAATTCGCGCAGCGGCACCTCGACATTCTCGCCCACGGTCAGCGTCGAAAACAGCGCGCCGCCCTGGAACAGCACGCCCCAGCGCGAGCGGATGTCGATTTCCGTCGCTTCATGATCGATCGTTCGGTGATCGAACGGCCGAACACCTCGATCGTCCCTTCCGCCGGGCGCTGCAGGCCGATGATCGAGCGCATCAGCACCGACTTGCCGGTGCCCGAGCCGCCGACCACGCCGAGGATCTCGCCGCGCCTGCACCTTGAGGTCGAGATCCTCGTGGACTGTCATGGTCGCCGAAGCGGTTGAGCAGCCCTTCGACCACGATCGGATATTCGCCGTCGAAGTGCTCCGGCATCGCACTGTCGAGCGCCGTGACCGACTTCGATCAGTGATCGCGCTCCTCGCTCATCCCCAGCCGATCTCGGTGAAGAACACCGCGAAGAATGCATCGAGCACGATCACCATGAAGATCGCCTGCACCACCGCCATGGTGGTGCGCAGGCCGACTTCCTCGGAATTGCCCTGCACCTGCATGCCCTGATAGCAGCCGGCAACGCCGATGATCAGGCCGAACACCGGCGCCTTGATCAGCCCGACCCACAGATCGTGGATCGGCACCACTTCCTGGATGCGCGCTGAGGAAGGTGACAGAACGGAATGCCCAGCGTCAGATCGGCAATGAACGCGCCGCCGATGATCGCCATGCATCGCGGAATAGAAGCCCAGCAGCGGCATCATGAGCACCGCCGCCAGGATCGCGCGGGATGATCAGCGCTTCGATCGGCGAGACGCCGATCGTGCGCATCGCGTCGACTTCCTCGGTCAGCTTCATCGTGCCGATCTGCGCGGCAAAGGCCGAGCCCGAACGGCCGGCGACCATGATCGCGGTCATCAGCACGCCGAGTTCGCGCAGGGCGAGCCGGCCGGTCAGGTTGACCGTCTAGCATCTCGGCCCCGAACTGCTGCGAGCTGCACCGCGCCCTGCTGGGCGATCACGATGCCGATCAGGAAGCTCATCAGCCCGATGATGCCGCAGCGCAGTGACGCCGACCAGTTCGAACTGCTGCACCAGCGCCTTGTGCGCGAACGCGACGGCCGGATGGCGGATCAGTGCCGCCGATGGCCGGCATGATCGCTGCCCAGGAAGCCGACCACGCCGTAGCAATCCCGTCCCGCGCGCCGATAGATCCTGCTGCCCACCGCCGTCGGGCACGCGTTCCACGCAGCGGCAGGGCGCTTCGCGCAGATCTGCCGCATCGCGCTCGTCCGCATGACCGCCTCGATCAGCCGCGTCGGCTTCGCTCGCTCGCGCCGGTGATCTTCGCGCCCGTGTTCGCGCGCGAAGCGCCAGACGATCCAGGCGCCGACCGTGTCGATCGCGCCGCACTGCGGAAAGATCGATGCTTGCGAGCGGTTCCGCGCCCAGCTGCGCAGTTCGCGATCGAGCACGCCGATCGGTCGAAACCAGCAGCGGCCCGCTGCAGCACCAGCTTCGGTGCCGCCGCTGTCGGCTTCCTCGATGCTGAATATCGGCCCATTCGCGCATCGCGACAAGCTATGCGGGCAAATTGGCGGCCGCGACAAGGCATAACGCGATTGCACCGCAAGGACTGCTCTTGCGCCGCACAATCGCCGCTGGCAAAGGCCCGGCCATATGACGACAGTGAGCTCGACAAGACTTTCGACCCCGCCGCAATCGAGGCGAAGTGGTATGCGCATTGGGAGGAGAACGGCCTGTTCCGCCCCGAGCGGCCCGATGCCGAGCCCTTCACCATCGTCAATCCGCCGCCCAACGTGACCGGCAGCCTGCATATCGGCCATGCGCTCGACAACACGCTGCAGGACATCGTCGATCCGCTACGAGCGGCTGCGCGGCAAGGATGCGCTGTGGGTGGTCGGCACCGACCATGCCGGCATCGCCACGCAGATGGTGGTCGAACGCCAGCTGGAAGCGCGGCAGGACAAGCGCACCAATTACACGCCGCGAGGAATTCGTCGACGAAGGTGTGGGAGTGGAAGGCCGAAAGCGGCGGCACGATCACCGGCCAGCTGCGCCGCCTCGGCTGCTCGATGGACTGGAGCCGCGAGCAGTTCACGATGGACCCGCACTTCACCCGCGCGGTGGTGAAGGTGTTCGTCGACCTCTACAACGAGGGCCTGATCTACCGCGACAAGCGGCTGGTGAACTGGGACCCGAAGCTCAAGACCGCGATCAGCGACCTCGAGGTCGAAACGCGCGAGGTCCAGGGCGGCTTCTGGCACTTCCAATATCCGCTGGCCGATGGGGTGAAGCTGCGACGACGGGCGCGACTATCATCGAAGTCGCGACCACCCGGCCCGAAACGATGCTGGCCGACATGGCCGTGGCGGTGAACCCGGCGGACGAGCGCTACCAGAGCGTTATCGGCAAGCATGTGCTCCTGCCGATCACCGGGCGGCGCGTTCCGATCGTGGCCGACGAACATGCCGATCCCGAACTGGGCAGCGGCGCGGTGAAGATCACGCCGGGGCACGATTTCAACGACTTCGAAGTGGGCAAGCGCGCCGGGATTCGCAGCCGGCGAGATGCTCAACATGCTCGATGCCGAAGCGCAGGTGGTGCCAGACGGCGGACGGGCTGATCCCCGAGGAGTACCTCGGCCACGACCGCTTCGACGCGCGCGAGCATGGTGGTTGCGCGAGCTGAAGGAGCTCGGCTTCCTGATCCCGCATGTCGTGAAGGACAAGGACGGCGAGGAGCAGCGAACACGACGCCGAACCGCGCATGATCCAGACGCCCTATGGCGACCGCGGCGGCGTGGTGATCGAACCGTGGCTGACCGACCAATGGTATGTCGACGCCGCGACGCTGGCCAAGCCGCCGATCGAGGCGGTGCGCACGGGCGCGATCGAGATCGTGCCGAAGACGCTGGGAAAAGACCTTCTTCAACTGGATGGAGAACATCCAGCCGTGGTGCGTCTCGCGCCAGCTGTGGTGGGGGCACCGGATTCCGGCGTGGTTCGATCCGGACGATGGCCAATGTCTACGTTGCCGAGAACGAGGAAGAAGCGCAGGCGCTGGCTGGCGACAAGGTTGCTGGACACGCGATCGACGACGTGCTCGACACCTGGTTCTCCTCCGCCCTGTGGCCGTTCGCCACGCTCGGCTGGCCGGAGCGAAACGCGACGCTGCTCGCAAACGCCATTACCCCAACGACCTGCTGATCTCCGGCTTCGACATCCTGTTCTTCTGGGATGCGCGCATGGCGATGCAGGGCATTCATTTCATGGAGGACGTGCCGTGGAAGCGGCTCTATCTCCACGGCCTCGTGCGCGCGCCGGACGGGCAGAAGATGTCCAAGTCCAAGGGCAATGTCGTCGATCCGCTCGGCCTGATCGACCAGTACGGCGCCGATGCGCTGCGCTTCTTCATGGCGGCGATGGAAAGCCAGGGCCGCGACATCAAGATGGATGAAAAGCGGGTCGAGGGATATCGCAACTTCGCCACCAAGCTGTGGAACGCCGCGCGCTTCTGCCAGTCGAACGGCATCGGCGCGTCAGCAGTCGCTCGACGGCCCCGGCGCCACCCAGCGCGGTCAACAAGTGGATCATCGGCGAAGTCGTCGAGACCGCTGGCCGAGCTCGACAAGGCGATGGCCGACCTGCGCTTCGACGCGGCCGCCAACACGATCTACCACTTCGTCTGGGACACGTTCTGCGACTGGTATCTCGAGCTGATCAAGCCGGCTTTCGTCGATGGCGAAAGGCGAGATGGACGCGGAAACGAAGCCGGTCGCCGGCTGGGTGCTCGACCAGATCCTGGTGATGCTGCACCCCTTCATGCCCTTCATCACCGAAGAGCTGTGGCAGCGCAAGCTGGGGCGAGCGGCCCTACGAGCTGATCCTCGCCAAGTGGCCGGAGCCGGAGGCGGCAGTGGACGGCGGCGGCCAAGGCGCGAGGTCGAATGGCTGATCGCGCTCACCTCCGGCATCCGCGCGGCCAAGAACGAGCTCGGCATTGCGCCGGGCGCGAAGCTCGACGCCTTCTTGCCGAGCCCCAGCGACGTCGCCGCGCGCGGCCATCGAGCGCAACATGCGCGGCGATCGAACGCCTGGCGCGGCTTACCGCCGATCACCGTCGGCGCCGGCGCCGGCGGGCCCGGCGATGCAGATCGGCTGCCGGGCGAGCGACATCTTCGTCATCCCGCTCGAAGGCGTGATCGACATCGACGCCGAGAAGGCCCGCCTCGCCAAGGCGCTGGAGGCCTCGCAGAAGGAAGCCAAGTCGCTCGAAGGCCGGCTCGGCAATCCCGCCTTCGTCGAAAAGGCCAAGCCCGAAGCGGTCGAGAAGGCCCGCGCCGACCATGCCCACCATGCCGCCGAGGCCGAGCGGCTGGCAGCGGCGCTGGCGCGGCTGGGGTGACGTCCATGCGCGCCCTTCGACAGGCTCAGGGCGAACGGATGTGGGGCTCGCAAGAGAAGAAATCCGTTCGTGCTGAGCCTGTCGAAGCACGCGCGCGGATGCCTGCGCCATGCCGCTGACTCTCGCCACCACGCACCCGGCGAGCCGGAAATCTTCGCCTCGATCCAGGGCGAAGGGCCGAGCATGGGCAAGCCCTGCGCCTTCATCCGCCTGTCGCGCTGCAACCTTGCCTGCGTGTGGTGCGACACGGCCTACACCTGGCGCTTCACCGGCGACAACCGCCCGCACCGCGACGGCGTCAGCTTCGAGCGCGCGGCCAATCAGGTGACGCTGTCGCGAAGCGGAAGCGGCCGCGCGGATCGCCGCGCTCGGGCAGGACCGCCTCGTCGTCACCGGCGGCGAACCGCTGCTGCAGGCCGCCGCGCTGGCCCGGATGCTCGGCGCTGCTGCCCGGCATGCAGCGTCGAGATCGAGACCAACGGCACCGTCGCCCCGCCGCCGGCGCTCGACGCGATTGGTCCACCAGTACAACGTCAGCCCCAAGCTGGCGCATAGCGGCAATCCGGCCGAGCTCGCCCTGATCCCCGAGCGGCTGGCGGACTGGGCGGCCGACCCGCGCGCCTTCTTCAAATTCGTGATCGCCGAGCCTGGCGACGTGAGCGAAGTGCTCGCCATCGCGCAGCGCCACGCCATCGCGCCGCAGCGGATTTTCCTGATGGCCGAGGGGACGGATTCCGAAACGCTGGCCGCGCGCGAAAGCTGGCTCGCGCCGATTTGCATCGATAACACGTTCAACATCTCCAAGCGGTTGCACATCGATCTTTTTGGAGACAGTAGAGGAACATGAACAAGCCTCCTTCCGATGGCGATGCCTCGGACAGAATGGCGCATGCGGGGGCGATCTGACACAAGGCCCGATCCTGCGCACGCTGTTTCTGTTCGCGATGCCGACGCTGCTGTCGAATTCGCTGCAATCGCTGAACGGCACGATCAATGCGATCTGGGTCGGGCGGCTGATCGGCGAAGGGGCGCTGGCGGCCACGGCCAACGCCAACATCATCATGTTCCTGCTGTCCAGCGCGGCCTTCGGCTTCGGCATGGCCGGCACGGTCAAGATCGGCCAGCGCTTCGGCCAGCGCGACCTCGACGGCGCGCGGCGGACGCTGGGCACGGCGCTGGGCTTCTGCTTCGTGCTGACCCTGGGCATCGCGCTGGGCGGATGGTTCCTGACGCCGTGGCTGCTGCATCTGCTGTCGACCCCGCCCGAAGTCTTCCAGTTCGCGCTCGACTATCTGCGGATGATCTTCCTCTCGATGCCGCTGGTGATGATCTCGATCATCCTCACCATGGGGCTGCGCGGCGCGGGCGATTCGCGCACGCCGCTGATCTTCATGGGCGTCACCGTGGTGCTCCACACGCTGCTGAATCCCTTCCTGATCATGGGCTGGGGCCCGATTCCCGCCCTGGGCATATCCGGCTCCGCGATTTCGATGGGCCTCTCGTCCCTGGTCTCGCTGGTCGGCACGATCGCCTACATCTATGCCAAGGACCTGCCGCTGCGCCTGCGCGGCCCCGAACTCGCCTATCTGATGCCGCGCCGGGACGAGCTGGGTTTCATCCTCTCGAAGGGATTTCCCATGGGCGCGCAGATGGCCGTGATGTCTGCCGCCGGGCTGATCATCGTCGGGCTGGTCAACCGCGAGGGCATGATGACCACCGCGGCCTATGGCGCGGCGATGCAGGTGTTCACCTATATCCAGATGCCGGCGATGGCGATCGGCGGCGCGATCAGCGCGATGGCCGCGCAATATATCGGCGCGCGCCAGTGGAACCGGCTGGACGAGCTGACGCGGGCGGGCCTGATCACCAATGGCGTGATGACCGGAGCGCTGACCGTGCTGATCGTGCTGTTCGACCGCCCGATCCTGGAACTGTTCATGGGCCCGGGCAGCCCGGCGGTGCCGATGGCGCAGCACATCCAGATCCTGGCGGCGTGGAACTTCGTGTTCTTCGGCATGGCGATGGTGCTCAACGGCACGATGCGCGCCGGCGGCGTGGTGTGGATGCCGCTGTTCGTGCTGGCGATCACGCTCTATCCGGTCCGGGTCGGCTTCTATTACTTCGGCTATGACAGCCTCGGGGCAGACGCCATCTGGCTGAGCTTCCCGGTCGCGGCCCTCTCGGCGCTCGCGCTGACGGCATGGCTCTATTACAAGACCGCGTGGCGCGAAAAGGCGCAGGCCGAAACGGCCGACGAAGCCGCCGAACAGGCCAATGCGGAGGGCGAACCGGCGGGGCGCTCCAATCCTTCGATGTGAGGGGTGGGGTAGTGATTACATCGCTACGTTAAAACCGATATGGCACTTTTTGCTTGACAGCGTCACGCTGTTTCGGTACATGTACGGAACATCGCGATGGTGTGAGTTTGACGGACCGCGAATTGCTCACGCCAGCGTTAGCTCCATCAAAAGAAGAAGCGCTCACTGCGAATGCGATGGATTTAAGTGTCTTCACAGATTCGACAGCCATGCACCTTTGTGGCAGTTTCCGGTAGGGACAGTGGGGGGATGAACAATGGCGGGCAAAGCTCAGCCAGGACGGACGATTGCGCAGGTCAGGAAGAGCCTGAGGCACTTTCTCGAAAACAATCCGGAAGCGGATGTCGGCATGTCCGACGGCACGCTCAAAATACCGTTGGTCGTAACTCCGTGGGGCGATCCGTCGATGATTTTTCGTACGCCGGATGATGACGTTTCATACAAGAAGTTGGTCGCTGCGTTGAATAAGCTTCGGCTCCCGCCAAGGCTAAGTGCGATCTACCACCTCAAAACAAAGCGGCTGGAGATTATATTCACTGCTCGCGCGTTGAGCGCCAACCTTGCAGAGCTCGACGGCCGAGCCTTTGAATTTAACTACAAAGGAGACATCTATCCCTGCAAGTTTGACAGCAGCTCGGCTGAGCTTCTGACATTGGCCGATTGTGCATTGTACCCACAGAATTCGGACACACGGCATCGGAACTTAAAATCATTCTCCGACTTTATAGATCAGCCTACAGGGAAAACGGCATACGAAGATCATATCCGATCACAATTTGGTCGACCGCTTTCGTTCTTTGTCGATAATGTTGAGTGGGACGATGAGGGGACGATCAGTCTCCTTCGGCATATCTCGTTCTATCTGCGCTACTATGATGCACTGTCGCCGTTCATCCTGTTCCACCCTCCTGATGACAGTATGTCCGTCAACCCTAAGGTTCGATACGCGCACGGCGCATTTCCTGGTAGAATTGCTACCCGTGAACTCAACCCTACGCTGCTTTCGTTCTGGCTCGCCGCTGCCGATGCTGCTCCAGAAAACAAGTTTCTCTATTGCTATCGCATCATCGAGTTTGTTTCATCGAACTATCTGAAGAATGATAAACTGGTTCAGGTGAAGCGTGTCCTATCGAATCCAGCACTGCAGTCTTCACTCGATACCTCGATCGACGCGCTAATCGGGCTTATTCGTGAAGAGAAGCCGGACAACGTTAATCGCTTCAAATCCGTCGTAAGCGACTTGGCAAAACGGGAATTCTGTATGGTCAGAAATCTGTACCAATTCTCAATCTTTCACCCAGCCAGTAACATTCGATGGAGGGTTCGAGCTTCCCAAGCTCGTTGATGATGTAGACAATATATCGCGTTTCGGCCCGACGGTTCTTCCCGCCATGGGAGGGCATTTTCGCAATATTCGCAACGCTCTTGCGCATGGCGGAGAGGAACAAGCTGGTCGCGTTATCCTGCCTACCGCACGGAACACCAAGCTGCTGCAACCTTGGGTTCATCTGATCGTTGCCGTAGCTGGTGAGGTTGTTTTGCATGAGAACCACACCTAAATTTGCGTTGACTCGTTATGCTAGAGGCTGCAATCGAACCACATCAACGGTTCGGAAACCTTTTAGAGGGACAACGCCGTCCAACCGTTGAAGGAGACATTTGATGAGCACTGGCGACTGATCACCGACGGAACTGACAGTTTCTTCGCCGCCCCTAATCGGGCGGCGAAGTCGTTTTAGGGTCAGAAAGATTTAAGCCCCTTGGGCCTGAGAGTTCTGGCGCGAACTAACTCCTATTCCCCCCCAAATAGCCGAATGTCTGCCTACGCGGCCTTTCATATTATCAACAGACCCTTCCCGTGCCTTCGGGACAATATAGCGTCTTACGGCGTAATCTGGTGAGCGCGGCGCCTACGACGCGTAGTCGTAGCTATTAGGGCCAATCCCTACTTCCCCTGAGCGCGCCAGCGCTGGACGATGCGCTGGACCGCTTCTTCCTCGCCGCCGGTCTGCTGCCACAGATCGACGAAGCTCGGGTCTTCCGAAGCCGGGCGCTTGTGATTCCTCGAGATTGTCGAAGGACACGCGGATCGGGATCGAGACGCCTTCGCCGCAGATGATGCATTCGCGGTTGCGCAGCGCCGGGATCGAATCGAGGAAGCCGCGCGCGCCTTCGGGCATCGCGGCCTTCACGAAGGCCTGGTCGCGGTCGTTGTTGAGACGCATCGAGATGATCGTGCCGCACTGCGACAGCACGCCTTCGGCAAGGTCGGACGGGCGCTGCGTGATCAGGCCGAGCGAGATGCCGTATTTACGGCCTTCCTTGGCGATCCGGCTGAGGATCTTGCCGACCGACTGATCCATCGGCGTTCTTCTCGTTCGGGACGTAGCGGTGCGCTTCTTCGCAGACCAGCAGGATCGGGCCGGGTCTTTTCCTCGCGGCCCCAGATCGCGAAGTCGAACACCAGCGCGGCTGAGCACCGCGACCACGGTCGAGGTGATGTCCGACGGCACGCCCGACACGTCGATGATCGAGATCGGCTTGCCGCTGGCAGGCATGCGGAAGATCTTGCGCGATGAAATCGGCCATCGTGTCGCCGACCAGCATGCCCGAGAACATGAACTGGTAGCGCGGATCGGCCTTCGATCTCGTCGATCTTGGTCTTGATGCCGCATGTAGGGCGCGCTGAGTCGTCGCCTTGTCGAGCTTGCCCATCTCGTTCTGGAGGATGTTGGTGAGGTCGGACAGCAGATAGGGGATCGGCGAATCGACCGTGATCTTGCCCATGCGTCTCGGCCAGCCGGTTCTTGCACGCGCGCCTGCGAGCAGGCACTTGGCGAGAATGTCGGCATCGTCCTGGCGGTCGTTGCCGGTGGTGGTCAGGAACACCTCGCAATGCTCTTCGAAGTTCATCAGCCAATAGGGCATGTTGCAGGTTGGAGACGTCGAAGATCAGCCCGGTGCTGCGGAACGCGGCGGAATATTCGCCGTGCGGGTCGATCATCACGATATGGCCCTTGCGGCGCGGCTTCGCAGATGCGGTGCAGGATCAGCGCGGCGCTGGTCGATTTGCCGGTACCGGTCGAGCCGAGCAGCGCGAAATGCTTGCCCAGCATCGCATCGATATAGAGGCCGGCGCGGATATCGTTGGTCGGGATAGACCGTGCCGATCTCGATCGCTGGAGCGGCCGTCGCTGGCGTAGATCTGCCGCAGGTCGTGGGCTGGTCGCGGGATAGACCATCGCGCCGGGGATCGGATAGCGCGTCACACCGCGGCGGAAGCTGTGGATGCGTGCCGGTCAGCCGTTCTTCATCGCCTTCGCCGAGGAAGTCGATATTGGCGACGATGATGCCGCCGTCGGCGCGGCGGTCCTGGCGCTGGTTGCGCACGTTGGCGAGCAGCCAGCCGTCGCCGACGCGGATCTTGATCTGGCTGCCGACCTGGCCGGCCAGCGCGATCGAGGGATCGGCGTCCTCGGCGCATTCGTTGAGCCGCTGCAGGTCGAGCGCGATCTGCGAGCCCGAGCCGGCGATCTCGAGCACCACGCCGATCGGCTGGCTCGCATTGTCGTCGGCCGGCGGCGTCGGCGATGCCGCGGCTCCGGCCACGCCGATCGGCGGGCTGTGAAGTCCGAGAATTGCTGCTTGACCAATTCGGTCATTGTCAGGCCGCCATCGCTTGCTGCGTGTTTGCAGCACTGCGGCCATAGGCTGGACGGAGTTAAAATCGCGTCAATGTGCGTGGCCGTGACGCCGGCGCATCAGACCAGCGCGAACAGCCGGCCGGCCAGCCAGCCCATGCCGACGCGACAGGGCGACGGCCAGCAGGCCGTAGAGGAACGACCGTAGTTCTCGGCGAAACTGACCACGAACCGTTCGAAGCCCGAGCTTGCGCACTTCGACCCGCGCGATCGGCCGAGGCCATCACCCGCCCGCGCGTGATGGCGAAGGTTTCGGCGGTGTAGGTGCCGGTCGGCGACGCTGGACGGCAGGCTGATGCGCGCCTGGTACAGCACCTGCTCGTTCACCGTCACGCCGCCGTCGTCCTGCTGGTAGAGCCCCTGCGCGCCGGCGCAGATCGACCAGCCCGGCGGAAAAGCGCGCCTGCTCTTCCGGATCGATCGCGCCGATCGGCGAGAGCTGCAGCCACGGCAGGCCCAGCTCGTAGATCGCCGCGGTGCGTTCATCGACGATCTCGTCGATCGGGCGCGACGATGGCGACCGCGAAGAAGGACGGGGCGGAGCGGAAATCGCTGCTGTCGGCATTGACCCAGATGCCGGCAACCTTGCTGCTTTTCGCGCAGGAGGATCGACTCGGTCGGGCCCTTTGAGCACCACGACGATATCGTAATCGCGCCCGGCGCGGCTGCCGCTCGGATCGAGGATCGCGCCGAACAGCAGCAGTTCCGTGCCGGTGAAGCCCTGCCGCACCTGCGACTTCGTGCTGGCGAGACCTCGGGCACCAGGATCGGGTCGCGCTGCGCCGCTCAGCATGCACGCAAGGCCAGCAGCGCGAACAGCGCGCAGGACGCACGCGCGCGCTCACAGCGGCACCACCGTGTAGATCTCGTCGGGCCGGCACGCCGAGGCCGAAGCGCCATGCGCAGCGCCATCGAGCAGCACGATCACCGCGAGCGCCAGCCGCAGATATTCGGGCTTCGCCTTCTGCGCGAACTTGGCGCCCGATCTGCGCGCCGGTGACCGAGCCGAGCAGCAGCAGCGCCGCCAGCACGATATCGACCGCCTTGGTGGTCAGCGCGTGCATCATCGTGGTCACCATGGTCACGAACAGGATCTGGAACAGCGAGGTGCCGACCACGACATTGCGCGCTCATGCCCAGGATGTAGAGCATCGCCGGCACCAGGATGAACCCGCCGCCGACGCCCATCAGCATGGTCAGGATGCCGACCACCACGCCCAGCAGCAGCGGCGCGAGCGGCGAGATGTAGAGGCCCGGAGCGATAGAACCGCCAGCGCAGCGGCAGGCTGGCGACCAGCGGATGGTGCCGCCGCTTGCGCGCGGGCAGCGGCACGCCCGCCGCGCATCGGCGCGCATCGCCTGCATGCTCTCGCGCGCCATCAGCGCCGCCGATCGAGCCGAGCAGCAGCACATAGAGGATGTTGATCACCGTATCGATCTGGCCGAGCGACTGCAGCAGGCGGAACAGCAGCGCGCCGATCGCGGTGCCGATCACGCCGCCCGCCACCATCACGGCGCCCATGCGGTAATCGACCCCGCCGCGCCGCGATATGGGCGAGCACGCCCGACACGCTGGCGCCGGTCACCTGGCTGGCGGCCGAAGCCGCGGCCACGGTGGGCGGGATGCCGTAGAAGATCAGCAGCGGCGTGGTCAGAAAGCCGCCGCCGACGCCGAACATGCCCGACAGAATGCCCGTCAGCGCGCCCAGCGCGACGATGACCAGCCCGTTGACCGAAAGATTGGCGATGGGGAGGTAGACATCCATGACAGGATCGGACGTAACCCACCCTCGCGGCGGATTAAAGCCGCAGTAGCAAGGGTTCCCCTAAAAACCGGCTGATATCGTCAGCGTAGGCCCGCTGACGGTTCGGCATCGCCTGCGACGCGGAATCGCCAGTCGAGCGACACCCGCGCAGCGGCGGCCCCGCCATTGACCTTCAGCGTCATTCCCGGGCCCAGGTCGAGTCGCTCCGCGCCCTCCTGCGCGCCGCCCCACGTGCCCCCGCCCGCGCTCAATGTGGCAGGGCCCAGCTGCGCCACTTCGCGCTCGGCCCGCAATTGCCCGTCGGCAAAAGCGGTTTCGAACTCGCCGCCGACATAGCCGGCCTGGACATAAGCCTCCGCCGTGAAGCCGAGCGGCAGATCGCAAGGCGCCAGTTCGGTATAGGCAAAGGCTGCGGGCCGCAGCTCGACTTGCCCGCTTACCAGAGTGGCGCGCAGTTCCGCGGCCAGCGTGATCGGAATGGCCGGCACCGGCCTTGCCGCCACGCCCAGCGCCACTTCGCTCTCATCGGCCCCTGCCAAGGCCTGGCTTGCGCGCACATAGGCCGCCGGGCGATATTCGCTGGAAGGGAGCAGATTGTAGCGCAGCACGGCGCCGAGCTGGCTCTGGCCGTAGCTGCCGCGCCCGGAAGTGACCGCCGTGGTCGTGTCTTCGCGCAGCAGCAGCCAGAAATCGCCCGACCAGCGCGAGCTGCGCGTCGCGATCGCCGGCCCTGCCGGATTTGCGGGCGGAAAGGGAGCGGCGGCAAAGGACGCGGCTTCGCTTTGCTGTTCGAATTCCTGACCCGCTGGCGGCATCTGAACGGGGGTGAAACTGACCCTGGTCGCCGCAAACCCGGGCTCGGCCGACGGGCTGGAGGCTGGCGGCGTTTCTGCCCAATCAGTGGGCCCAAGATCGGCAGGCGCAAAATCGGTCGATGCGTCCGGCTGCGCGGGCTCGCCTGCGGCCGCGAGCGATGCGTCCGTCTGGAGGCCAAGCGACGGCTGCAGGGATGCGCTCCAGCCTTGCGGAATAGCGGCCGCGTAGTCGGCCGGTGCTGACGAGCCATCGTCGGCCTGGTTCTGCCGCGGCGCATGAGCGAGAGCTGCCAGTTTGCGAGGCGCGGCATCCTTCCGGGCCGTATCCGCGTCCTCTCCGGGCGGCGGCGGCAGATCGTCCAGTTCCGGGTGCCACATGGCGGCGCGTGCCGCGACCCAGCTGCCCAGGACAGCCACCAGCATCAGCACGGGCTGCCCGCGATATCCTGCCTTGGGGATCATCCGGCGCGCTCCGCCCGCATTGTCGCTGGGTGGGCGAAATGGGTCGTCTTGTCCCATTCGGGCACTTTGCCGCCCAGCGTACCCATATAGGCGAACAGCGCCCGGCGCCCGGCCATGATCGCAATGATATTCGCCACCGGGATCCTCAGCACCGAGCGCACGCCTTCACCCCAGCCATATTCCCTGGCGGTGAAGGCGAAACGCATTCCCGCGCGCCACAAAAAGCCGATGAAGTTGATCACGATCAGCAGCTGCGCCAGCGGGTCCGGCTGCCAGGGCCGCCCGAACCCCAGCGCGCTGCCGGCCCAGAGAAGCGCGACGACGATAAGCAGCAGATAGGCAGCCGACAGCACGATCGCAGTGAGCGGCCCGCGTCGGTCGCGCATGCGCATCCACAGCTCGACCGGGCTGGCAATCCAGCCGAGCCGGTCCCAACCCTGCAAGGCGATGCCGTGGATCCAGCGCGTCTTCTGCCGCACCGCGGCGCCGAGCTGCGCAGGGAAACAGGCGCGCGTGGCGATCAGCTGGCCATCGTCGCCCCGCAGGCGCAGGAACCGCGTCCGGGCCCCCATCGCCTTGATGCGCAGGCCCAGTTCATAATCCTCGGTCAGGCTCTCGATCGAGAAGGGGCCGCCCTGATCTGCTTTCTCGGCGGTGAGGCGCGCCAGGATCGGCCGCGCGAAGGCGCAGCCCACGCCTGCGGCCGGCAAGGCCGCATGAACGGCACCGCGCACGACCATCGCCTTGGCATGTGCCTCGGCAAACTCTTCGCAATAATGGCCGGCGATCCAGCGCGAATTGGGCTGCGGTTCCGGCCTCACCGGGATCTGTACGAATTCGGCATCGTCCATCGCCTGATCGAGCACGGCCAGCGCTGCTGCGTCGACCATGTCTTCCGCGTCATGCAGCAACACCATGCGGAACGGCTCGCCGCTCTGCACTTCGTCTTCGCCGAGCGCGCGATAGAGGCGGTTGAGGCAGTCGGCCTTGGTCGTCGGCCCGTCACGCTCAAGCATCACCAGCCGGACGCGCGGATCCTCGCCGGCACCGCGCAAGGCGGCCAATGCAGTTTCGGGATCGTTGCGGTAATAGCCGACATAGAGGCGCAACTCCGCCTGCGGCCAGGCTGAAAGCATATGTTCCACTGTGGTGCCGATCACTTCGGCTTCATGCCAGGCCGGGATCATCACCGCGGCCTTGCCTTTCAGCGCCCTGCCTTCGGTTGCGCGCCGGTCGACCGGAAGCGCCCTGGTCCGGCCCGACAGCTTGAGCCATAGCCAGATGCCGTCCACCGCCAATTCGTCGACGATGCCTACGAGAAAGAAAATTCCCGCAAACAGAAGCAGTTCATGCTCGCAAAGCGCGAGCCACTCCAACGTGGTATAACCCCCTAGGATAAGCGCCCCCCGTGCAACTTCCCTGCCCTTTGCTAGGTCGGGGGTTTTGATTCGGCAATGCGTATTTGCACCAAGGCCTTGCAACCATGCCGCAATTGCGAAAAGGAAGGTGTGCCATGGCAAAATCCTCTTCCCCGCTGACCACCGCCGTCCGCCCGTTCAAGGCGCTGTTCGCGAGCGACGCCTTCGAGGGCATCCTGCTGATCTTCGTTGCGGCTGCTGCGATCTTGATCGCGAATTCCGCCCTGGCGCCGCAATATCAGGCCTTTTTCCATGGCGCGCTGCCATGGACGCCGATCGCCAAGCTCGATTCGCTGCACCTGTGGATCAACGATGCGCTGATGGCGATTTTCTTCTTCGTGGTCGGGCTGGAAGTGAAGCGCGAGATCATTGCCGGCAATCTCTCCGATGCGAAGATGCGCCGCCTGCCGGTGCTGGCGGCCATTGCCGGCATGGCAGCGCCCGCCGCGGTCTACATGCTGATCGCCGGCGGAGAGCCCGCATCTGCAGAGCGGCTGGGCGATACCGGCCGCGACGGACATCGCCTTTGCGATGGGCGTGATCGGTTTGCTTGGCACCCGTGTGCCGGCGGAACTGAGGCTGTTTCTCCTCACTGTCGCGATCGTCGACGATGTCGGCGCGGTGCTGGTGATCGCCCTGTTCTACACTGCCAACATCAAGCTCGCCTGGCTGGTCGCTTCGCTGGTGGTGTTCGGCCTGCTGTTCGCCATGAACCGCTTCGGCGTGAACAAGATGCTGCCATTCATTCTGGGCGCAATCGCCTTGTGGTTCTGCGTGCTCAATTCAGGTGTTCACGCAACGATCGCGGGTGTCGTGGCCGCTCTGGCGATCCCCATGCGCAGGCTCGACGGCACAAGCATGCTGGAAACGCTCGAGCATGGGCTGGTGGGCTGGAACGCCTATCTTGTCGTGCCGGTGTTCGGCTTTGCCAATGCCGGCGTCGCGCTGGCCGGCATGGGGATGGAAGAAATCCTTGCGCCGCTGCCTCTGGCAGTCGGTGCCGGGCTGGTGTTTGGCAAGCAGATCGGCATCTTCGCCACCATCGTGCTCGCCGATAAGCTCGGGATTGCGAAGCGGCCCGAGAATTCGACCTGGCCGGAGATCTGGGGCACCACCGTGCTATGCGGTATCGGCTTCACGATGAGCCTGTTCATCTCGGAACTTGCCTTCCCGGCCTATCGCTTGCTGATCGAGGAAGCAAAGATCGGAATCCTGGCCGGATCGTTCATCTCCGCAGTCCTTGGCTATACCATCCTGCGGTTGACGACCACTCACCCGGAACTGCAGGCAAAGGCCTAGGCTGCGGGCGCGGCGTCCCGCCCCGCGCTTGCCCTTACCAGCTTCCCCTCACCAGCTTCCGACATTCTCCATGCTCGCCCAGGGTTCCTGCGGATCGAGCTTGCCATCCTGCAGCAGTTCGATCGAGATCCCGTCAGGCGTTTTGACGAATGCCATATGCCCGTCGCGCGGCGGGCGATTGATCGTGACCCCTGCATCCACCAGCCGCTGGCAGGTCTGGTAGATATCATCCACCCGGTAGGCCAGGTGGCCGAAATTGCGCCCCCCGTCATATTCGGGAGTCGAGCCGTCTTCATCCGGCCAGTTGTAGGTCAGTTCGACCTGCGCTTCCTCTTCCTGCCCCGGTGCTGCCAGGAAGATCAGGGTGAAGCGGCCTTGTTCGCTCGAAAACCGGCGGACTTCCTTCAGCCCGAGCAATTCGAAAAATCCGACCGTCGCCTCAGGATCTCGCACCCGGATCATGCTGTGCAGATATTTGACCACTTATCAGCTCCATTCATCGCTATTCAAACACGGTTCATCGTCATAAAGGCATTCATCGCAGAGTCCGTTCCGGATCACCACGAGGATGCCCGCCATGAGTTATGACGCTAGCGAAGAAACACCCCCTTCTGCCACCGCTTTCTGGAGGCGGACCGAGACCGCGCTCTGGCTGGGCAGCGCCGCAATCATCGCGCTCGGCATGGTAGCGGGCGGCTATCTGCTGGGCGATGGGCTGACCCGGGCCAAGGCGGCCGACCGTTCGGTGACCGTGCGCGGATTGGCGGAACGTGATGTGACGGCCGATCTCGCCACCTGGACCATCGCCTATTCGGCGAATGCGACGAACCTTGCCGAGGCCCAGACGAGCGTCGACAACGACACCACGCAATTGCGCGCCTTTTTCAAGGAACTCGGCTTCCCCGAGGATGCCCTGCAGCCCACGGCAGTGAACGTTTCCAGCTTTGTGAACGAAGGCGTTCCGCAGTTCACCGTGCGCCAGCGGATGAGCCTGCGGACCAACGATATCGATCGGGCGCAGAATGCAGTGCGGCGTCAGTTCGAACTGGTGCGCCGGGGAGTGATGCTGGAGGAAGGCTCCGGCATGGCATACACTTTCACGAAGTTGAATGCGATCAAGCCGGAAATGGTCGCGGAAGCGACCAAGGACGCGCGTTCCGCAGCGCAGCAATTTGCCCAGGATAGCGGCACCAGCGTGGGCGGCATCAAGCAGGCGACGCAGGGCTATTTCTCGATCGACGCGCGTGATGGAGATTCTGGCGGCGGCTGGGGGGTATCGGACACGCCGTTCAAGAAGGTCCGCGTGGTGACGACCGTGGATTTCTATCTGCGCTAGGATCCGGCGCAGACAAGCAAAGGGCCCGCGCCGGCTAGCGGCACGGGCCCTGGAATGCCTGGTTACAGCTGGATTAGAAGCTGAAGCCCAGCGTGCCGACGACCTTGTCGTCCGTCACGCCGTCGATGTCGAGGCCATCGTCTTCGACGCCCACATAGGCGACGCCGAGCGAAAGACCGCCGAGCACGGTGACCGAAGCGCCGATCGAATAATCGATCGCATTGCCGTCGGACGTGAAGGTCAGATAGCCGTCGGTGTAGCCAACGTGGCCTGACAGGCTGATCGGCGTGCCGGGAATGTCGACACCGGCATCTGCATAGACATACAGATTGTCGTCACCGCCAAGCGAATCCTGCTTGGGCGCATAGGCAACGCCGAAAGTCAGCGCAGCCGGGCCAACGGTCGGCGAGACCGAAGCGTAGAATTCGAAATAGTCGGTGTCGTAGGAATCGTAACCGTCAAATACCGGGTAGTCGGTCAGAACAGGTGCGGTGAAAGTCGCATCGATGTTCGTTGCATCCGGATAGAGGTAATAGATCGCACCGACATCGACGCCGACGCCTTCGGTGACATCGCCGGACCAGCCAGCATAGATATCGATTTCGGTACCGCCGTAGGTGCCAACATCGTAAGGCAGAATGTCGCCAGTGCCGTCGTCGAGATCGACGGAACGGTCACCAACGCCGAGCGAGGAACCCCAGGTACCGAGGTAGAAACCCACGTCGGTAGCGAGATCGATCCCGCCCTGCACGGCGATTTCGCCGTTGGACAGGCCGATGCCGCGGAAACGATAATCGGACACGATGGCAACGTTGCCGGATACGGACACGCCCATATCATCGTCCTGCGCCATTGCAGGAGTGGCGGCGAGGGCAGCACCAGTGAGAACTGTAGCAGCCAGTAGGCTGCGGACGGACGTAAGCATGGCAAATTTCCTTATAACTTGGATTTAGTCAGCCTCGTCCCACCTGCACATTCACTGGACCCCTCTTATTATTAGTGGGTGGTCCTTGCAGAATGCGTAATTAATTTGCCGAGCCTTGCTGCGCCGCACAAGAGATATTGCTAAGTGTCACATACTATTCGACCTACTGTGTTTTTTCGGCATCACATTGTAAAACCACTCCCCCACATAAGTATTCGCCGCCTCGCACTGCTTGCTTCACTGCGCGCATGGCTTACATCTGACCCCAAGAGATGATCGCACTGAACCGCCCAATTGCCGGCCTCGCCAGGCAAAAGCTCACGCCCTCCATACCTCCTGGCAGACGCGTGTATGCCGTGGGCGACATCCACGGACGGCTCGACCTGTTTGCAACGCTGATCGAGGCAATCGAAGCGGATGATGCTGCAGCACAGCACGCACAGACCACCGTCATCCTGCTGGGCGACCTGGTCGACCGGGGGCCGGAAAGCGCCGGCGTGATCGCCCGCGCTCGCGCATGGCAGATGCAGCGCGATTTGCGCATCATCGCCGGCAATCACGAGGAAATGTTCCTGGAGAGCTTCGCCAATGCCGACGTGCTGCGCAATTTCCTGCGGTGGGGCGGGCGCGAGACCTTGCAGAGCTACGGCATCGAGACGGGTGAACCGGGCGAAGCGAACCCGGTCGGGCTTGACGATGTCCAGCGCATGATGGCCGCGCAGGTGCCGGCTGAAGACATCGCCTTCATTCGCAGCTTCGAAGACTATATCGTGATGGGCGAATACGCTTTCGTCCATGCCGGCATCGCACCCGGAGTGCCGCTGGAAAACCAGTCGATCAAGGACCTGCGCTGGATCCGCGAGCAGTTCCTGCTCTATTCGCGGCCCCATTCGCATTTCGTGGTCCACGGACATTCCATCTATGGGGAGCCCGCCCTCTACGCGAACCGTATCGGAATCGACACTGGCGCATTCCAAAGCGGCCGCTTGACCGCACTGGTGCTTGAAGGCACCGGGCGCAGATTGATCGAAACCCATGTGACCGACGGTGCCGTCGGCGTGTCGGCCAGAGAGGTTGAAGAATGAAAATAGCGATGGTCGGAGCAGGCTATGTCGGTCTGGTTTCGGGCGCCTGCTTTGCCGATTTCGGGCACGAAGTCGTCTGCATCGACAAGGATCAGGCCAAGATCGACCTGCTGCTTGACGGCGTGATGCCGATCTTCGAGCCGGGGCTTGCCGAACTGGTCGCGACCAACGTCAAATCGGGCAGGCTCGCTTTCTCCACCGACCTTGCCGAGGCGATCCAGGGCGCGAGCGCGATCTTCATCGCCGTGGGCACGCCTTCGCGCCGCGGCGACGGCCATGCCGACCTGACCTTCGTCAACGAAGTCGCCCGGGAGATCGGCGCCAGTCTCAAGACCCCGACTGTCGTGGTGACCAAATCGACCGTGCCGGTCGGCACTGGCGACGAGGTGGAACGCATCATCCGTGAATCGGGCACGAAGGTGCAGTTCGCGGTCGTGTCCAATCCCGAATTCCTGCGCGAAGGCGCCGCCATCACCGACTTCAAACGGCCTGACCGGATCGTGATCGGTGCGGAAGACGATTTCGGGCGCCAGGTCATGACCGAGGTCTATCGGCCGCTGTTCCTCAACAAGGCGCCGATCCTGTTCACCAGCCGCCGGTCGGCCGAGCTGATCAAATATGCGGCCAACGCGTTCCTCGCGACCAAGATCACCTTCATCAACGAGATGGCGGATCTGTGCGAACGGGCGGGCGGCGATGTGCAGGACGTCGCGCGCGGCATCGGGCTGGACAATCGTATCGGTTCCAAGTTCCTTCACGCCGGGCCGGGCTATGGCGGCAGCTGCTTTCCCAAGGACACGCTCGCCCTGCTCAAGACGGCCGAGGATTACGACAGCCCGACGCGGATCGTGGAAGCGGTGGTCAAGGTCAACGACAGCCGCAAGCGCGCCATGGGGCGCAAGGTGATCGACGCGCTGGGCGGTCAGGAAGCAGCCCGCGGCAAGCGCGTCGCCCTGCTGGGCCTGACGTTCAAACCCAACACGGACGACATGCGCGATTCGCCCGCTATCGCAATCGCCCAGGCGCTCGTGGATTGCGGGGTGACGGTAGTGGCCTACGATCCTGAAGGCATGGAGCAGGCCAGCCCGCTGATGCCCGATGTCGAAATGGCTACCGATGCCTATGCAGCGATCAACGGCGCGGATGCTATCGCGTTGGTGACAGAATGGGACGCCTTCAGGGCGCTTGATCTACAGCGAGTGAAGCAAATTGCCCGCTCGCCGGTGATGGTGGACCTCAGGAACGTCTACGAGCCGGAGGAAATGCGCGCCGCCGGCTTCCACTACGTGAGCGTCGGGCGGGCTTAGGCGGGTTTCAGGCGTCCAGTGATTGGGCGCCCAAAACCCATGCACCCTATGAGCCGCGCGTTCTGCGGCCTTCGATCGGAAAAATAGGATCGTTGAAGCCCGGCGTAGAAGGATGACCCGGCACGACAAGCCCATCTATAAACGCCTCGTCATCTGCATCGAGCTTCACGTCCAGCGCATTCACGTAAGAATCCCATTGCTCGACAGTGCGCGGGCCTGCGATTGCTGAACTGACGGCCTGGTTGTTGAGCACCCAAGCCGTAGCAAAATCGATCGTGGTCATACCCTTTTGGGCAGCACGCTCACCGATCTTCTGGGCGATTTCGATGGATTCATCGCGCCATTCGGTCTGCTGGATGCGCACATCGCCGCGTGCGGCGCGCGAATCCTTCGGCGGCTCCTTGCCAGGTGCGTATTTTCCGGAAAGCACGCCGCGCGCCAGCGGACTGTAAGGGACAACGCCGAGGCCGTAATGTTGTGCTGAAGGAATGATCTCCACTTCCGCCGTGCGGTTGGTAATGTTGTAGAGCGGCTGGGTAATCACGGGCCGATCCATTCCGATCTTGTCTGCCAGCCGGCAAACTTCGGCTATCTGCCAGCCCTTGAAATTGGACAGGCCATAATAGCGGATCTTACCCTGGCGAATGAGGTCGCCCAAGGCGCGCAGAGGCTCTTCCAGCGGCGCACCCGTTGCAGAACGGTGGAAATACTGGATGTCGAGATAGTCAGTGCCCAGCCGCTTCAGGCTGGCCTCAGTGGCCTGGACTACCCATTTGCGCGATTGGCTGGGTGCGTTCGGCCCTGGGCCGCCGCCAACTCCAAATTTGGATGCCACGACCCAGAAATCGCGATTCTCGCGAACGGAGCGGCCAACAATCTCTTCGGACACACCGTTCATGTAGATGTCGGCAGTGTCGAGGAAATTGATCCCCTGATCTGCGGCCTTGTCGATGATCCGCTTCGAGGTCGGCTCGTCCGTGCGGTCGCCGAACATCATGGCACCGAGGCAGAGCGGCGAAACCTTGAGGGCGCTTCTTCCGAGAAAGCGGTATTCGAGGTCAGGCACATTCTTCTCCCTTGGTCTATTTAGCACAACGATCATGCGGCAAATACATTTAACATGATAAATGACAAGGGTTCCGCGAACCCAATCAAGTCCCGGTGGACATTACCGCCGGGCGCCATGCCGCAAATGGCTTGACGCCCCTGCAAGATGCTGTGATCTTTCCTGTCTGGCAACCGGCGATATGCCCGGTGAAAGAAGAGAGCCCGGAATCGGACCCCAAAATCGGGCCAGGCAGGAGATTAGGATGGCTGAAAAATTCGCCGTACATGATCCTCGCGGATTTCCGCCCAAGGTCGTTGGCAAGCGATTGGCCCCGCGGCTGGAATCGCTCGACGGGAAGACCATTTTCCTTGTCGACTGCCTGTTCGACAATTCCGATGCCTTCATGGAGCAGCTGCGGCAATGGTTCGCCCAGAACATGCCCAAGGTGATCACCAGGACGATCAAGCCCAAGGAAAGTTGGGTTGAAGACCCCGAAATGTGCGCCACGATCGCACGGGAAGGAGACGGCGCCATTCTTGGCGTTGGCTTATGAAGCACCTGCTGCCCCACGGTCGTGGGGTTGTCACTCGCAGTTGAAGAGCTCGGCGTTCCGACCGTCCCGGTCCACACGCATGTATTCAATCGCCTCGTAAGGGCCACGGCGCTTGCCGGCGGCGTGCCGACGCTGCGCAACCTGTTCGTTCCCCAACCGGTGGTCGGCGCCTCGGTCGATACACTGCGCGGATATATCGAGGGGATCGATCCGATCCACAAACGGCCGTTCATGCAAGGCGTGATCGAAGCGCTGACGGCTCCGCTTACGGACGAGGACCTGAAGGGCGCGAGCTTTGACCGGGAGATCCCGTCCCTGCTGGAACCGGATACCGAAGACAATCTCCAGGCCCTGTTCCGCCAGAACCGGTGGACCGACATGATGCCGGTGGTACTGCCGACCGCGGAACGGCTCGAGGCGATGCTCAAGGGCACCTCTCTCCCGCGCGACAAGGTGGTCGGCCACATGCGGCCAACCGTGTTCCGCGAAGCGTGGGAGTTCAATGTCGAGAAAGTCGCCGTCAATGCGGTGATGGCCGGCGCTGCGCCCGAGCATTTGCCCGCGATCCTGGCGATGAGTTCGCTGGGCATCACGGCGCGTTCGAGCAGCACGACCTCTTTTGCGACAATCTCCATGATCAACGGCCCGTTCCGCAACGAAGTGGGCATGAATGACGGCATCGGCGCGATGGGGCCGTATAATCACGCCAACTCGGCGATCGGCCGCGCCTTCGGCCTGACCTGCCAGAACGGTCAAGGCGGTTCTGTGCCGGACGAGACCTATATGGGCTCGGTGGGTAACTGGCTGGCCTATTCGGCCTGCTTCCCCGAGGCGGAAGAACGCAGCCCATGGGAGCCGTTCCATGTCACCGAGGGTTACGGCAAGGACACCAGCACCGTCAGCCTGTTCTTCGGTGGATGGTACACGCAGTCGGGCTACGGTCCGCGCGAAACCTGGGAAGACAAGTTCCGCCGCTGCCTCTCGGCGCTGGAGCAGTATGTCCCCCCTCTTATCGTGATGGATCCGCTGGTCGCCCGCGGGTTCGAGGAAATGGGCTATACCAAGCAGAAGCTCAAGGAATGGTGCGCCGAAAACTCGCGCCTCAAAGCCCGCGATTATTGGGACGACATGGCAATCCAGACCCTGGTGAAGCCGCATGCCGAAGCCGGGGTCGAACCCTTCGCCAGCCGGCTGAAGGCCGATCCGGAT
Organism: uncultured Alphaproteobacteria bacterium; assembly: GCA_963777785.1. Classification (GTDB taxonomy): domain Bacteria; phylum Pseudomonadota; class Alphaproteobacteria; order Sphingomonadales; family Sphingomonadaceae; genus Andeanibacterium. The sequence continues at coordinate 2,151,648 of CAVZRU010000002.1, read as the reverse complement.
GAGGAGATCCAGATCTTCGAGCCCGACGAAATCAACATCGCGGTCACTGGCGGAGAAACGCAGGCCAACTTCAAGATGTTCGCCGGCCGCTATTCGCGCGGCGAAGGCGGCGGCGCCGCGAGACGCAAATCGACCGCAGTGATCGACGAGTGGCGGTGACGAGGAGATAAGCCCCGAGGGGGTTCGCAGGCAGGCGCGGTTTCGGCTGCGCCTGCTAAGCGAAAATCGTAGAAGCTCTTCTCGTATCAAATTTGTCTTTTTGCCGGCCGCGCTCATGCTAAATATCACTTATGGCCGTGGGACGCGCAAAACTCGCAATGGGCCAGGGCTTGAGCGTCTGGGTGCTCGAAGCCCCTGACGGGTTTGGCGACGCCGGATTTCATTCCCATCACGCGATCCAGATCACGATTTGCCTTTCCGGCGAACTGATGCTGGCATCGCAAACGGCGGCGGTGCGGGGAAACGCCGTCGCGGTCGCCACGGATGTCCGTCACAGGTTCGAAGCCCGCGGCTTACTGGCCTTCATCTTTGTCGAACCGGAAAGCGCCAGCGGGCGGGCCTTGGCCCAGTCGATCTTCCGCGATTCCGGTCTCGTGTCGCTCGATCTCGGCGGTTTGCCGCCTCTCGCTGGCTTGGACCGCGTATTCGAGGACAAATCGCCGCCCTCATATCTCCTTGAGGTGGCGCGGGGCTTTGTGGACAGTCTCGCGGTCGCCGCACCGATCCCAAGGGAGCCGGACCCACGGATACGGAAGATCATCGATTATGCGAGCGAACATCTCGAACCGTCATTGGAGTCCGCTGCGGCGGCAAGCGGCGTTCATCTATCCTTGAGCAGGCTGCGCCACCTGTTCGTCGAACAGACCGGGCTGGCCTACAAGACCTATCTCCTATGGCTTCGCATGAACCGCGCGCTGCATGTCTATTCGCAGGGTCGATCGCTCACCGAAGCGGCTCACACAGCAGGCTTTTCGGATTCGGCCCATTTCAGCCAGAGTGTTCAAACGGACCTTCGGTCTGCCCGCGACAACTCTTGAACGAGTTTAGCCGTTACGTTCAATCTCGCGTTCTTCGTGCCGGCTATTGCGAAGCTCCCAACAGAGGAGATTTGAAATGACCAACCAGACTGAAGAAACCAAGCGTTGCTCCGCAAGCTGCACCTGCACCGATTGCAAGTGCGGCCGGAACTGCCGTTGCGGCCAGAAGAAATGAACGGTGAGCGAGTGCGCGGCCGCCAAGGCCAGCGCACTCGCCCTATTCTTCGAATTCAGCCGCAGTACGCTCGTAGCTGCGCGCGTATGTCTTCAATCCCTGCCACACGATCAGCAGCGCGAGCGGTCCAAGCACGACAGCGGCAAGCGACATCGAATATTTGAGATCGTTCGGATCGTTGAACAGATAATCGGTGAACAGTGCGACGATCAATGGCCCCAGCGCGAAAGCGATAACGTTGGAGCTGAACTGTTTCACCGCTCCCACCTGCGCCCGCATCTGGTTAGGTGTGATCAGCTGCGCTGCCGCCGTTGCCGGGCCTACGCCGAGCGAGGAAATGAACACGTTGAGCGAATAGAGCGCCAGCAGCACATAGGGATTGCTCATCAGCGGGAAGACGATCGAGAGCGGTACGGTAACCAGCAGCGCATAGAACACGATCTGCATGTTCGCGCCCGGCGTGCCCCGCCGCGTGAGATATTCGGAGAGCTTTCCGCCCAGTATCAGGCCAAGCGGGCCTACGCCCATGATCAGGATGCCCTGGATCAGGCCGATCCTCGTCAGGCTCCAGTCGAATTCGCGGACGAACAGCGTGGGCATCCACTGCGTCGTGCCGAGCGCGAACAGATACTTCATGGCGTGTCCGCCGATCACGGCCAGATAGGTCCGCCAGTCCTGCCCCATATAGCGGGCTACATCCATGATGGGCACGGACTTGAGCTTGGTCTGGTTCGCCACCGAACGTCCGCGCCGCCGCGGTTCCTTGATCGCCGTAACGACTACGATGCCCCAGAGCAGGCCGGGAAAGCCGACGATGATGAAGGCCCATTGCCAGGGGCGCAGCTGGCCGACGAAGGGAATGTCGACCGGAGGAAAATGGGAGACGAAGGCAAGCACGCTGCCGCCAATGATCAGGGCGAGGCCAGTGCCCGCCTGCGCGCCGATTGCCAGCGTACCGGTGGCAAACGCCACTTTCTCACGCGGGAATATATCGGTCACCATCGACCAGGTTGCCGGTCCATAACCCGATTCGCCCGCGCCAATGCCCATGCGAGCGAGAAACAGCTGCGTGTAGTTCTGCGCGATACCGCAAGCCACGGTCGCCGCGCTCCAGAACACGATGCAGGCGCCGATCAGATTGCGGCGATTGGTGACGTCGGCAAAGCGCGCGATCGGCAGCCCGGCCACGGCATATGTCAGCGAAAACGCAGCGCCCAACAGCAAGGCGGCCTGTGTGTCCGAGATTCCGTAATCAGCCTTGATCGGCTCGATCAGCAGCGCGAGAACCTGGCGGTCCAGCACCGTGAACATCACCACGATGCCAAGCACGAACAGCGTCCAATACGCGCTTCTGGTGCTGGGCAACGGGTGGACGGCCGGCTTGGACGAGTCCACAGGATAGTCGGCAGCAACGGCGGAACCCGCCGCGCTCTGCCCAACGGCATCCGTCATCGGCATCTCTCCCGGGCGTACCGGCCAGCGGTTGCTCCGCCTGGTCCCGCATACGCCATGTAATATCTGTTATTCAGATATGCGATAGAACGATTGGCGGGGATAGATGCAATTCCCTTCGCCGGGCATCACTTCTGATTCAGCAGTATGTCCAAAATCGCAAAGCCGAATTCCGCTCGGAGTATCGACAGGAGCGGGCGCGGCCCTCCTATCAGACCCTGGCAAGCTCCCGGCTGGCAAGCGCCGCGCCTTCGCAAAGGGCCTCCAACTTGCCCCAGGCTATCTGCGGGTGGCAGCGCAATCCAAGGCCGCAATCGGTGGATGCGATCACGTTCTCGGCCCCGACCATGGAGGCAAAGCGCCTGATCCGGCTTGCCACCAGTTCGGGATGTTCAATCACGCGGGTCGCATGGCTGACGATTCCGGGAGCGAGGATCTTGCCTTCCGGCAGGGCGATATCCTCCCAGATTGCCACTTCGTGTTCGTGACGCACATTGGCTGCTTCGAACAAATAGGTCTGCGCCCGGATCCTGAGCAATATGTCGACCACGCTGCGCAGCGGCAAATCGTGCGAATGAGGCCCGTGCCAGCTGCCCCAGCACAAGTGATAGCGGACCTGTTCCTCAGGTACGTTGCGCAAGGCGTGGTTGAGCGCTTCCACTCGCATTTCGCAATATTTGCGATAGGCCTCGATCCCCATCGGGATGCCGACGCGGTCCCACAGCGCGGCAAGCCAGGCATCGTCCACTTGCAGCTGCAAGCCAGCCGCGGCGATCGTCTCGAATTCGGTTCGCATGGCCTCGGCAATTGCGAAGACGAATTCCTCCTCGCTCGCATAGTGATGGTTGGTGCGCCCGACCTCGATGCTGGCGGGGGCGGTGGATGTAAGAAAGGCATCGGAGGCAGGCTTATCGCCCAAGGCACGCTTGAGCATTGCGATCTCACGTTCGAGCAGTTCATGGCCGACATAAGTGATCGGCCCAGTGCAGGCCCAGTCGCGCCGCACATCGCTATCCGTGCCCTGCTTGGGCGCCGTGCCGCTTTCCTCGAACAATGTTCCCCCGGCCAGGGCGTCGCGGTAGAATTCGCCGTACTCTTGCCAGTCCGCGCTTTTGAACAGCAATTCGGCAGTGGATTGGGAACGGTCTTCGGGCTCGAAACCGCCGAGGCGGCTGGAAACGAATTCGACCCAATTGCCGCCTTTGGTGAGTTCGCCTTCATTGACGAAATCGACGCCGATCGCGCGCTGTTTCGCCACGATATCGCCGACTGCTTCGGCCAGCCGGGCATCGGGCACATCGTTGCGGCCCCAGATATCCGGCGGTGCCGGCAAGGCCCCGACATGTGTGACGAGGATCTTTTCTGTGCTTCGGCGCATGCGACCTCTCCCAAGGCTTGTTCTTAGGAGACTATCGGAATTTCCCGCAGCGAACCATGCCCAATTCGGAGCGAGACAGGCCGGTGCCCAGCCACCAACCCTAGCTGTTGGTCGGCATCGCGAAGCTTGCGCCCTTGGTCAGCCCGTCGCTCCAGCGGATCGTGCTGGTCTTGAGCTGGGTGTAGAAGCGGACGCCTTCCGCTCCGTGAATATGGTGGTCACCGAACAGCGAGGCTTTCCAGCCGCCGAAGGAATGGAACGCCATCGGCACCGGGATCGGAACGTTGACGCCGATCATCCCGGCCTTGACGCGGTTCATGAATGCCCGCGCCGCTCCGCCGTCATTGGTCATGATTGCCGTACCGTTGCCGAATTCGTGCGAGTTCACGAGGTCCAACGCATGTTCGAAATCGGGGCTGCGGACGACCGACAATACCGGGCCGAAGATCTCTTCCTTGTAGATCCGCATGTCAGGCGTGACTTTGTCCAACAGGGTGCCGCCGATGAAAAACCCGCTCTCATAGCCCTGGAGATTGAGCCCGCGCCCATCCACTACCAGCTCTGCCCCTTCTTCCACGCCGAGATCGACATAGGAGGCAACCTTGTCGCGATGTTCGCGCGTGACCAGCGGGCCCATTTCATCCGCCGCGTCCAGGCCGGCGCCGATCTGCAAAGCGCGTACGCGCGGCGCCAGCTTTTCGAGCAGCGCGCCCGCGGTTGCTTCGCCGACCGGCACGGCGACTGAAATCGCCATGCAGCGTTCGCCCGCCGAGCCGTAAGCAGCGCCCATCAGCGCATCGACCGCCTGATCCATGTCGGCATCGGGCATGATGATCATGTGGTTCTTCGCCCCGCCCAGCGCCTGCACGCGCTTGCCCGAGGCAGTACCGCGTTCGTAGATCAGCCGCGCGATCGGGGTCGAGCCAACGAAGCTGATCGCTCTGATGCCAGGGTGGTCAAGCAAGGCGTCGACCGTTTCCCTGTCGCCATTGACGACGTTGAACACGCCGTCCGGACAGCCGGCCTGCTTGAGCAGATCCGCGATCAGCATGGCTGCGGAAGGCACTTTCTCGGAAACTTTGAGGATGAAGCAATTGCCGCACACCAGCGCGACCGGGAACATCCACATGGGCACCATGGCAGGGAAGTTGAACGGCGTGATACCGGCCACCACGCCCAGGGGCTGGCGCTGAGCGATGGAATCTATCCCGCGCCCTACGTTCTCGGAAAACTCGCCTTTGAGCATCACCGGGGCGGAGCAGGCGAATTCGACGACTTCCAGCCCGCGCGTTACCTCGCCGCGCGCATCGGACAGCACCTTGCCGTGCTCGCGGTTGATCAGTTCGGCCAGCTTGTCGGCGTTTTGTTCGATCAGGTCGCGCAGGCGGAACATCACACGCGCCCGCACATGCGGCGGGGTTGCCGCCCAATCGGGGAAGGCCGCTTCCGCCGCGGCCACCGCTTCGTCAACTTCCGCTTTGCTCGCAAAGGCAACTTGCGCGCCGACTTCGCCGGTCGCCGGGCAATAGACATTGCCGTAACGTCCGCTCGCGCCTTCGCGGGGCGATCCATTAACGTGATGGCCGATCCGCGGCAGGGTGGAATCGGCGGGCGCGCTGCTCATGCTTCAAATCCTCATTGATAGGCTTGCTGGTAGAGTTCGCGGATTTCCTCCGCGCTCGGCACCAGCGGATTGTTTCCCGGCGAACCCGAAGCGATCGCCTGTTCGGCCATCACATCCACCACCTCGTCCCACGCGGACTTGGCGATGCCGTAGCGCGCCGGCGAGGGAACTTCGAGATCGGAATTGAGTGCTTCGAGTTCCTCCAGCAAGCGTGCGACACTGGCCTGGTCGCCTTCTTCCGCTTTTGCGATCCCCATCGACCTTGCGCAATCGGCATATTGCGTGATGGCGGCGGGGGCGGAAAAATTGGTCACGACCGGTAGCAGCATGGCGTTGGAAAGGCCGTGCGGCACATGGAAGAACGCCCCGATTGGCCGGCTCATGCCGTGGACCAGCGCCACGGAAGCGTTCGAGAAGGCGATCCCGGCGAAATTGGCGCCAAGCATCATCGCCTCGCGCGCTTCCCTGTTGCCGGGTTCGTTCACGGCCGTGCGAATGTTGGGAGCAATCGCCGCCATCGCCTTCAGCGCGAATGTGTCGGAAAACGGATTGGCCTTCTTGCTGACATAGGCCTCGATCGCATGTGTCAGCGAGTCGATCCCGGTATCCGCGGTGAGCCGCGCGGGCATCGTCAGGGTGAGTTCGTAATCGACCAGCGCCGCCATCGGCAGATAGGCAAGACCCTGGCAGAGCAGCTTCTCGTTGGAGGCTTCGTCGGTGATGATGGTGAAGCGGGTTGCTTCCGATCCGGTGCCCGCGGTGGTCGGGATTGCGATAATCGGCAGGCCGGGGGCATCCTGGCTGTGCGGGGCGCGGTAATCGCGAATGGCGCCGGGCAGACTGCCAAACACGGCAATTGCCTTGGCGGAATCCAGCGGACTGCCGCCGCCGAAGCCAACCACGCAGTCGTGATTCCCTTCGCGGAGGAAGGCGATGCCGGCAAGGATCGAGCTGTCCGTCGGGTCGGGCACGGTATCGGAGAACACCCGCACATCGGAGATTCCGGCCGCCTTCAGCTGATCGACCAATATTTCGACTCGCCCCTGCCCGACCAGAAAGCTGTCGGTGACGATCAGTGGCCGCGAGAGCCCCATGGAGATGAGCAATTCACCCAGCGCAGCCGAAGCTCCGCCGCCAATACGCATGACCCGGGGAAGGGCGACAGTGGGCGGCATTTCACTCCTCTCCCGGCTCAGGCCGTCGTGGCTGCGGCTGGGCGATATCGCGATACGCGGGAAGCCGCAATTGATCCTTGCCGAAACGCACTCTCTGCGTGCGCAGCGGAAAGAAATGCCAGGGGGCCTGTAAGCCGGGTTCTGTCTTGCGGGCGGTTTGCTTACGCACCAGCCCCGCAAGGGCAGCCATTCATCTAGGCTACGGATTGCTCCGCAGCTCAAGCAACCAACCCGGGCAGCTGGCGCAAAACTCGCCTGCCTTTCGGCGCGCTGCCCCTATTCGGTCTTGCTCCGGGTGGGGTTTGCCATGCGGACCCTGTTGCCAGCGCCCCGGTGCGCTTTTACCGCACCCTTTCACCCTTGCCTGTGACCTTTAGGGTCCATCGGCGGTATACTCTCTGTGGCACTTTCCCTGGACTTCGGGAGCAAGTCCCTCGTCCGGCGGGCGTTACCCGCCACCCTTGTTTCGTGGAGCCCGGACTTTCCTCGGTGGAGTTGCCTCCAACGCGGCTGCCCGGCCCCCTGGCAGCAACTCATCTAGTCAATCCGCGGTCGCGATCCAAGAGCAATGCGAACAATATCGCGCCCAGCTCCATATCGATCACCCCGTCGATCCTGCGCGGGCGCCAGCGGCGCTGGAATGCGGCGACCGCCGCGCGCCCGTCCGAGATGTCGTAACCGAAGCGTTCGAGCGCGAGCATGAACGCCCCGTCGTTCTCGAAGGGGGAGCCTAGCGTAACCTTGGGTGTCTTGAGCACCAGATGCAGCGAGGCCAGGCCTTCCCAATCGAACAGCTCACCCGGATCTTCCTTGCGCGAAGGGGCGATATCCGAATGGCCGACGATATTCGCCCGCGGAATGTCGTAGCGCACCTTGATGTCTGCGAGCAGCGGAATGAGCGAATCCATCTGCGCATCGGTAAACGGGCGATAACCCCATTCGTGGCCGGGATTGACCAGCTCGATCCCGATGCTGGCCGAATTGATATCCGTCACGCCCCGCCAGAAGCTGCGCCCCGCATGCCAAGCCCGTTTGTCTTCATCGACCAGGCGGAAGACTGTCCCGTCTTCCTCGATCATGTAATGGGCGGAAACTTCGGCCTCGGCATGAAGCATCCGCTCGAGCGCTTCACCGCCAGTGCGCATACCCGTGTAATGCAGCACGACCATCGAGATCGGCAGCTGCCGTTCGTTCCAATTGGGCGAAGGGGTGACGCGGTGGACGAGTTCGTTCATCGCCCTGCCACGCCCATCAGCCTTGCGGCAGGACCGCGCCCATCACCAGGGCGTCTTCAGTAACGGCATGCTGCAATCCGCCGCCCATCTCGCTCGCCAGCAAGCGGATCATATAGGCAGCTACGGTGCGGCTGGAGAGTTCCGAGCCCGGGAGCGAGCCGTCCAGCGCCCTGCCGATATTGGGATCGAAAGCGATTTTCGTTCCGCTGGCGCGCAAGGCGATCTCGCAGGCGCCATTTTGCAACTCCGCCCCGATATCCAACGTGCCGCCGCGCGGCAAAGCGTCGATCCCGATTGCCGCAAGGTTGAGCAGCACTTTGACCGCCGGCTTGGGCAGCGTATCGGAGACAACTGCCCAATTGAGCGCGATCCGGCCGTTGCCGCCCACCAGGGCGGCGATCAGTGCGCGGGGCTCCTCGCTCGCGACATCGTCTCCGAAACCGCCCGCAGCGCCGAAGGCCAGGCGAAAGAACTTCAGCTTGTCGGCGGAGACCTTCGCGCTTTGTTCGAGCAATTCGAAGCAGCGCGCGCGCATTTCGGGGTCTTTCTCGTCAGCGAGCAGTTCGAGCCCATTCGACAGCGCGCCCACGGGGCTCAGCAAATCATGGCACAGGCGCGAGCAGAGCATGCTGGCAAGATCGATGGAAGAAGTGGACATTATCAGCCTTCAGCCGGAATTTCTGACAGGGGGAGCGGCACAGGAAACCCTGTGCTGCGGAAAAGACCGCCCCCACACAATTCGGCCGTAGCAGGCATTGCAGGTTGGCGGAATCCCCCGTGGGAAAAAGGCCGGCAGGCAGTGCATCATGCGCGCCCTAGGCTTCGACGAGGCTGTAGGGAAGCGGTTCGAAGCCGCCTTCGCAATCGTGCCAAAATTGCACCATGCCGTGGGCCACGATCGCCCATATCTTGCCGTCGCCGGAGGCCATCTCGCGGTCGGTCGCCGAAGGCTCCGGCGGGCCTGCCGGATGCGAATGGAAATAGCCGAGCAGCTTCGGCCCATCCCGCCGCTCTGCCCGATGCGCGTCGATCAGGGCCTGAGGATCGATTTCGAACCGGCGCGCCTTTTCCAGCGCGACATTGGGCGCGGCGCGCGCCTCTGCCACTTTCCCCGCCTCGCCGAGCAGCAAACCGCAGACCTCCTCCGGCCCAGCCAGAGCAGCCGCCGCGACCATCGCTTCCATCGCCTGTCTTGTCACTTCGAGCGTCATCCCCCATCTCCCTAACATATGGGGGGACAGGAAATCATCACCGGAGTGCTCACGGGCGGCGAGCGGCTGGACAAGGAGCTCGCCGAAGCGACGCAGCTGTCGCGCGAGCGGGTCAAGTCCCTGATCGCCGAAGGCCGCGTGACGGTGAATGGCAAGCTCGCCAGCTCTCCCTCTGCCAAGTCCTCGGCAGGCGCCCCATTCGCGATCGATGTCCCCGCTGCGGCCCCAGCCGCCGCGCAGCCGCAGGATATTCCCGCTCAATATCGCATATGAGGACGAACATCTGATCGTGGTCGACAAGCCAGCAGGCCTGGTGGTCCATCCCGCGGCCGGCAATCTGGACGGCACGCTGGTCAACGCGCTGCTTCATCATTGCGCCGAGAATGGCGGCGGCCGGCTGTCGGGAATCGGCGGTGTCGCCCGGCCGGGCATCGTCCACCGGATCGACAAGGACACGTCCGGCCTGATCGTGGTCGCCAAAAGCGATGCGGCGCATGAGGGTTTGGCGCTGCAGTTTGCCGATCACTCGATCGAGCGGGCCTATCTGGCGGTCGTCAACGGACATCCCCAGCCCCTGTCGGGCACTGTCGCAGCGCGAATCGGCCGGTCCGACGCGAACCGCAAGAAAATGGCCGTGCTGAAAGACGATTCCAAGCGCGGCAAGCATGCCATCACTCACTACAAGACATTGAAACTGCTGGAGGATTGCGCGCTTGTCGAATGCCGTCTGGAAACCGGCCGCACCCATCAGGTGCGCGTTCACATGGCGTCAATTGGTCATGCGCTATTGGGGGACCCACTCTATGGCCGCTCCCACTCCCGGATTCGCCCGATTCTCGCAGAACTCGATTTCCGCCGCCAGGCACTGCATGCGGCAATATTGGGGTTCATCCATCCCGTTAACCGTAACCCGTTGCGGTTTGAGAGCGAACTACCCGTAGATATGAAGGAACTGATCGACGAAACCACTCGTTGAGATCGACGAAATGCACACAATTCTGATGGTTTTGCTGTATAAGGATGAATGGGCAAGTGGCCGTGCCCAGGGAGACGCCCATCAGGGGTCCCCAAGATTGCGGTCGACACTTAGAAAGGTATGGGAAATTGACTGAGAAGAAGACCAATACGTCCCGGGCGATGTCGGTCCCGGCGCTGAGCGGAGAGCAGAGCCTCAACCGCTATCTCGCCGAGATCAAGAAATTCCCCGTGCTGACGCCTGAGCAGGAATACATGCTCGCCAAGCGCTATCAGGAACATGAGGATCCCGAGGCCGCGGCGCAGCTCGTGACCAGCCATCTGCGGCTCGTGGCGAAGATCGCCATGGGTTACCGCGGCTATGGCCTGCCGCTTTCCGATCTTATTTCGGAAGGCAATGTCGGCCTGATGCAGGGCGTCAAGAAGTTCGAGCCCGATCGCGGCTTCCGCCTCGCGACCTACGCCATGTGGTGGATCAAGGCGTCGCATGCAGGAATTCATCCTGCGCAGCTGGTCGCCTGGTGAAAATGGGCACCACTGCGGCGCAGAAGAAGCTGTTCTTCAACCTGCGCCGGATGAAGAGCCAGCTTGACGCCTATGAAGATACCGATCTGCATCCCGACGACGTGACCAAGATCGCGACCGATCTGGGCGTTGCCGGAGCAGGAAGTCATCAACATGAACCGGCGCATGATGATGGGCGGCGATGCTTCGCTCAACGTCTCGATGCGCAGCGATGAAGAAGGCTCGGGCCAGTGGCAGGACTGGCTGGTGGACGATACGCCCGCTTGCAGGACGAAACTGTCGCCGATGCCGAAGAAGCGACGATGCGCCACGAAATGCTCGAAGAGGCGATGGACAGCCTGAACGAGCGCGAGAAGCATATCCTCACCGAGCGGCGGCTGGTGGAAAATCCGCAGACGCTGGAAGAACTCGAGCCAGGTCTATGATGTCAGCCGCGAGCGTATCCGCCAGATCGAAGTCCGCGCCTTCGAGAAGCTGCAGAAGGCAATGCAGCGCATCGCCGGCGAACGGCTGATACCGGCGGCAGTATAATCCAATTGCACAAAGGCAGGAGCTCCCGTGCGGGCTCCTGCCATTTGGCCGCCGGGTGAAAAGCCGGCAGCCCGCTCAGGCGCCCACCAGCATTCTCGATTTCTTACCCAGCAGGCGGTGAAGGCCGACTGCCACCGCCAGACTTGCGCCTAGCGCTATCGCCATCCAAATCGCGCTCAGCGCCAGTGTCTCGGCCAGACCCGGATGGGTTGGCAGAGCAGCATTCGCGGCGAAATTGAGCAGATAGATCACGAAGGCATGGAGGAAATAGATCGCGAAGGCATAAGTCGCGATCAAATTCAGCCATTTCGGGATCCGCGCTTCTCCACGTTTGAGCAATGCGAGAGCGACGGCGGCAATGGCCAGCTTCTGAACGTAGAATGCCGACTCCCGGATCGAAACCGGTCCGGCGCTTCGGAAGTCGGTTTGGTACATCCAGGCGATCGCAATTGTCAGCACCACCGCCATGCCCGTGAGCGAGCGCAGGTGCCGCTCGACCCAGCCCAGCCAGCGGTCGTAATTGCTGCCGGCCAGCATCCCGAGCGCATAAGCGCCAAGGAAATAGACTACCGACACGAGGTGCAGCTGGAACCCGACCCGCGAAACAACCAGCGGAAGCAGCGCGAGCCCAATCACCAGCCAGCGCAGCCGCTTGTCTTTCAGCAAAGCGGAAATCAGAGGTGTCGCCACGAACAACATCGCCAGTACCGGTATGTACCACAGATGGTACATGGCCCCGCCGGTCAACACGTTGGATCCTGCAGCCTGCAGGAACTCCACGAAGCTGCCGGTGAACGGCGCCCCGCGAGGCGGATCGTTCAGGAACATCGGCCAATGCCACAGGGTCAATAAAGTGGAGATCAATACATAGGGGCAGAATACGTAAAGCAGCTTTCGCCAATAGAAGTCCGCCCAGCTCCGACCGCTCAGCACCATGGCGTAGAGCAGCCCGGAGATGAGCGCGAAATAGATCGTCGTATCGTGAAACACCGTCTCCTTGGCGATGTTGAGATAGCGATCGAAGTCGGGCTTGGTCTCGGGCTTCACCCACACCACTGCGCCGTTGAAGGCATGGCCCGCCACGATATTGATAATCGCGAAGCCGCGAAAAGCGTGGAGATGGGCTATGAAACGAGGCTTCGGCGGCGTCGCTTCCATTGGTAATTCCCCTCGGCAAGGCGCCCGAAACGAATCACCTTTCAAGCCGCGCAGCTTTAGCAGTCCGCCTATGAGATGCACCCCTTGTCCCGCGCCTGCGCAATGCACTTTCCGGCAATTGCACACCAACCATTTTCAGTTCGCCGAAGGGCCGCTAGAAGCCGGCAATGATCACTCGCATCCTACGCTTCGCCGTGATGGCTATCGTCTGGTTCATGGTGCTGAGCGTCGGCCTGGTCATTCTGTATCGCTTTGTCCCGCCGCCGGTAACCGCGACCATGGTGATGGATCCCAAGGGCATCACCAAGGATTGGGAGCCGCTCAGCCGGATAGACCGCAACATGATCTCTGCCGTGATCGCATCGGAAGACGGGAAGTTCTGCACGCATCACGGTTTCGACTACGAGGCGATCCAGAAGGCGATGGAAAGGAACGCTCGCGGCGGGCGCATCCGCGGCGGTTCCACCATCAGCCAGCAGACGGCCAAGAACGTGTTCCTGTGGCAAGGCGGCGGCTATCTGCGCAAGGGGCTGGAAGCCTGGTTCACTTTGCTGATCGAGAGCGTCTGGGGGAAACGGCGGATCATGGAAGTCTATCTCAATGTCGCCGAGACCGGCATCGGGACCTATGGCGTCGAGGCAGGTGCTCAGCGCTATTTCGGCCATTCCGCCGCAAGGCTCACGCGCAGCGAAGCAGCGCGCATGGCCGCGGCGCTGCCGCTGCCAAAGGAACGCCCGGTCGTGAATCCCGGCGGCTTCACGCGGCGTTATGGAAATATGATTGCTGCCAGGATCGGCTCGGTACGGCGTGACGGGCTCGATGCCTGCGTGTACGACTGAGCGGATGAGCACCGGGCACACTCACCACGATCACGCGCACGGCCATTCGCACGCGCCGGCCAGCTTCGGCGCGGCTTTTGCTATCGGCATCGTGCTCAACACCGCTTTCGTCGTCATTGAAGCGGCTTACGGCCTGCTGTCGGGATCGATGGCGCTGGTGGCCGACGCCGGACATAATCTTTCGGATGTGCTCAGCCTGGTGATAGCCTGGGGCGCCAGCGTAATGACCGCAAGGCCTGCGTCCGCGCGCTTCACCTATGGCTACAAATCAAGCTCCATCCTTGCCGCGCTGGTCAATGCAGGCCTGCTTCTGGTGGCCATCGGCGCAATCCTGATCGAGACCTTGCGCCGCTTCGCCGTGCCGGCCGAAGTGGAAGGCATGACGATGATCGTCGTCGCGGGGATCGGCGTGCTGATCAACACCGCCACTGCGCTGCTCTTCATGCGCGGGCGCAAGCACGACCTCAACATCCGCGGCGCCTTCTTGCATATGGCGGCCGATGCGCTGGTATCGGTGGGCGTGGTGGTAGCCGGTCTGCTGATCTTGCTGACCGGCAAGACCTGGATCGATCCGGTCACCAGCCTCATCATCGTGGCAGTGATCGGCTGGGGCACCTGGGGCCTGCTCAAAGACAGCCTGAAGATGGGCCTGCTCGCCGTGCCGGACGGAATCGACGAGGGCGCGGTGCGGGCTCATCTGGCCGGCCTGCCCGGAGTTTCCGCCGTGCACGATTTGCATATCTGGCCAATGAGCACGACTGAAACGGCGTTTACCGCGCATCTTGTGATGCCCGGCGGCCATCCGGGCGATACCTTCCTGCACGATTTATCGCACCAGCTCGATCACCTCTTCGGCATCCATCATGCGACGATCCAGGTGGAGGTCGGCGTAGCCGGCTGTACGCTTCACGGAGCAAGGGTAGGAGAAGCGTAAACCTGCCCTGCCGCGGCTTAAGCAGCGACTGACTGTCCCGGTCGCTGAAAAGCCACGTAATTGCTAGCCGCAAAGGCCGGCTTGGAAACTTGCGAAAACCATTCCACATCGAACCCGCCCAGGAACTCAAGCTTTCGGATGAGCTCTTCCCAATACGGCATTTCTTCGTGGGCAGAGATCACCCCGGCAGGCGTGGTGATATCGCAGCAAATCAGATCGGTCGTGAGTTCGTCACGCTTGTAGAATTCTACCCGGATGACTTTCGCAAGTTTGAAGGGCGGCACTCAGGCCGCCTCTTCTTCCTTCTGATCGCCGCCATGGACGAGAACCGGTTCCTTGCGGCCTTCGATCACGTCCTTGTCGACCACGATCTCGCTCACGCCTTCCATCGAAGGCAGGTCGAACATCGTATCGAGCAGGATGCCTTCGACGATCGAGCGCAGTCCGCGAGCGCCGGTCTTGCGCTTGATCGCCTTCTCGGCGATCGCCTCCAGCGCATCGTCGGTGAAGGTCAGCTGCACGTCCTCCAGCTCGAACAGCTTCTGGTACTGCTTGACCAGCGCATTCTTCGGCTCGCTGAGGATCTTCACCAGCGCTTCGATATCGAGATCTTCAAGCGTGGCGATCACCGGCAGGCGGCCGACGAATTCGGGGATCAGGCCGAACTTGAGCAGATCTTCCGGTTCGCTCTTCTGGAGCAATTCGCCCACCCGGCGCTTGTCCGGATCGGCGACATGCGCGCCGAAGCCGATCGAGCGCTTCTGCAAGCGGTCGGCAATGATCTTGTCGAGCCCGGCGAAGGCGCCGCCGCAGATGAACAGGATGTTGGTCGTGTCCACCTGCAGGAATTCCTGCTGCGGATGCTTGCGCCCGCCCTGCGGCGGCACGGAGGCGGTGGTGCCTTCCATCAGCTTGAGCAGCGCCTGCTGCACGCCTTCGCCCGAAACGTCGCGGGTGATCGAGGGATTTTCCGCCTTGCGCGTGATCTTGTCGATCTCGTCGATATAGACGATGCCGTGCTGCGCCTTCTCGACATTGTAGTCGGAGGACTGGAGCAGCTTGAGGATGATGTTCTCCACATCCTCGCCGACATAGCCGGCTTCGGTCAGCGTGGTGGCATCGGCCATGGTGAAGGGCACATCGAACGTGCGCGCCAGCGTCTGCGCCAGCAGCGTCTTGCCCGAGCCGGTCGGCCCGACGAGCAGGATGTTCGACTTCGCGAGTTCGACATCGCCCGACTTGCCGGAGTGCTTGAGCCGCTTGTAATGATTGTGCACCGCGACCGAGAGCACGCGCTTGGCGCGGTCCTGGCCGATCACATAATCGTTGAGCGTGGCGAAGATCTCCTTCGGCGTGGGGACGCCGCCATCCTTCTTGCCGGCAATCCCGGCCTTGGTTTCTTCGCGGATGATGTCGTTGCACAGCTCGACGCACTCATCGCAGATGAACACGGTCGGCCCGGCAATCAGCTTGCGCACCTCGTGCTGCGACTTACCGCAGAAGCTGCAGTAGAGGGTGCTCTTGGAATCGGATCCGCTCAATTTGGTCATTCTTTCATTTCCCCCTTCCCAGTCTCACGCGCAAACACCGCGTGCGCAAGAGGGATTCGGAGCCGAGTGTAACCCGGCAGGGTTGATAATCAATGCAGCCACTATACCCTTTGGTACCTTGCGGGTGACTGAAGCGACAGGGTTGCCAAAATGCTACACTTTCCTGCCGCCGGATTAATGCCGTAAAATCCGGCATTTATTCAGGCGCGCCGCCCGATCCGCTTTCGTCGCCGGTCGTTTCATTCTCGGGCCGCGTCTCGAAAACCTTGTCGACGATGCCGAATCTTCAGCGCTTCGTCGGCTTCGAGGAAAGTGTCGCGGTCCAGCGCCTTTTCGATATCGGTCGAGGCTTTGGCCGGTATATTTGACGTAGAGATCGTTCATCCGCGCGCGGATGCGCAGGATTTCCTTGGCCTGGATTTCGATATCCGAGGCCATGCCGCGCGCGCCGCCCGAAGGCTGGTGGATCATGATCCGCGCATTGGGCAGCGCGATGCGCATGCCCGGCTCGCCCGCGGCGAGCAGGAAGCTGCCCATCGAAGCGGCCTGCCCGATGCACACGGTGGACACGCGCGGCTTGATATATTGCATGGTGTCGTGGATCGCCATACCGGCCGTCACCACGCCGCCGGGCGAGTTGATGTACATGCTGATCGGCTTGCGACGGGTTCTCGCTCTCGAGGAACAGCAGCTGCGCGACGATCAGCGAGGCCATGCCGTCTTCGACCTGGCCGGTGACGAACACGATGCGTTCGCGCAGCAGGCGGCTGAAAGATGTCGAAGCTGCGCTCACCGCGGCTGGTCTGCTCGACCACGACCGGAACCAGCGCGCCGGTTACGGGATCCTGGGTAAATTGCCCCTGGCTGGCATATGCTCCGTCAAGGTGGCCGGAAAGGTCGATCATGTAATGTCCTCTCGAGATGAAACGCGAGGCCTATGTCGCGACTGGCGCGGCGATGTTCAAGTCCATTAACCCTTGCAAGGGGAAAACTGGTGGAAGTGGGCGGCAGGCAGTGCTGCACCGCGGCATTGACGGGCGCATTGCCGGTTGCTTTGTTGAAAAAGTCTTATCATGTGTAGGATCTTCCGGGTGAACGCCGGAAAGCCATTTCGGAACGATAATGAAACTCAGGGGGAGAGGACGCTTGATTCCGGCCGCGGCGATTGCCGCGCTGCTTTGCTGCCGTTCCTTGCCTGTCTTTGCGCAGGACCATGTCCCCCCGCCGCCAGCCAGTGATGCGGGCCCTTCGCGGCAAGCCTACGATCCCGCTTATTTCACTGCCTATGCTCCGCGCAACGCCTTCGACATGCTCGAAAGGCTGCCGGGATTCACGCTGGAGGAAGCGGATGAGGCGCGCGGGCTTGGCCAGGCCTCCGGGAATGTCCTGCTCAACGGCGCCCGTCTCGCTGGCAAATCCACCACGGCAGAAGACCAGCTCAAGCGTATCAATGCCGGCGACGTGCTGCGGATCGAAGTGCTCGATGGGGCGACGCTCGATATTCCCGGCCTCTCCGGGCAAGTTGCGAACGTAGTAACCGGGCAAGGCGGCTTCGCAGGCCAGTTCACCTGGCGACCCTCGCCTGGCAACCAAATCGCTCGCTACAATCTGACGAAGGGCGACATCTCGCTCAGCGCCAGCCTCGGGCGCGCCAAGGTCAATCTCGCGCTGTCCAACCCATCCCACCACGGAGCCAGCATCGGGCCATCGCTGATCACCGCCGGCGACGGCACATTGATCGACAGACGCTGGCTTCGCACCCGGGCGCGTTCGTGAAACCCCCACGCTCAGCGCAAGCGTGAGCCTGGAACTGGCCGAAGAAGTGATTGCCAATTTCACCGCTTCCCACGTGTGGGACTATTATCACTGGCGCCGACGCGAGGAACGCATGCCGGTGATCGGCGATCCAGCCGTGCGGTATCTGGACCGGCTAGACAAATCGCGCGAACTGGAATTGGGCGGGGACATCCAGTTTCCAATCGGCCCAGGCAGGCTCAAGCTGATCGGGCTCGATAGTAGCGAAACGCGCGACTATTCGACCGAGTCCGTGTTTGAACCAAGCGATACGATCCCCGCGTCCGGCGATCGCTACGAATTGCATGCAGAAAGCAGCGAGCGGATCGGCCGGGCCGAATATGGCTGGCACATGCTGGGCGGCGACTGGCAGCTTTCAAGCGAGGCGGCTTACAATCGGCTGGACAATATCTCCGGCCTCTTTGCAATCGATGCCGACGAGATGTTTGTACCTATACCCTTCCCTGCCGGGACCGGCGGAGTGAAGGAAGACCGCTACGAGACGATCCTGTCCTACGGTCGCCCGATCACCGGCAGGCTCTCGCTGCAACTGGCGGTGGGCGGCGAATATTCGAAACTTGTCCAAACCGGCTCCAACGCGGAGGAGCGCAGCTTCAAGCGGCCCAAGGGATCGCTATCGCTGGCCTGGGCGGCACAGCCCGGGCTCGACATGTCCCTGCGCCTGAGCCGCCGCGTCGGGCAGCTCGAATTTGCCGATTTCCTTGCCGAAGTGTTCGTCGATGCGGACAATCAGAATGCGGGCAACAACCAGCTGGTGCCCGAACAAAGCTGGGTGCTGGAATATGAGGTTTCGAAAGACTTCGGCCAGTGGGGTTCCGCCCGGCTGAAACTCGTGCGCAGCTGGATCGAGGATGTGGTCACATTCATACCCATTCCCGGCGGCGGCGAATCTCTCGGCAATGTCGACCGTGCCGATCGCAAGCAGCTGACGTTCGATTCCTCGCTCAAGATGGAACCGCTCGGCATTCCCGGCGCCAGGTTCGATTTGCTGCTCGAGCTGGAGGATTCCTCGATCCCCGATCCGCTCACCGGCGAATTGCGCCCGATCGACGAGACCGAAGGCTTCCACATCGAAGGCGAGTTTCGCCATGACATTCCCCGCACCGACTGGGCCTGGGGTTTCATGGTGAGCAAGACCCATCTGGGCCGTTACTACCGCATCTTCGAATCCGGCGACACGGACGGTTTCCGCAAACAGGGCGAGTTCTACGTGGAACAGAAGGACCTGTTCGGGCTGACCGTTCGCTTTAGCGCGTCCAACCTCTTCAGCGAAACATCGCGCACCTATCGCACCTTGTACGATGGCCCGCGGAATGTCGCGCCGGTGCTCTTCAGCGAGAAGGCCGATCGCGACATGTATCCCACTTACGAACTGACCATCAAAGGCAGCTTCTAGCGCGCTGGCGATCTCCCAGACAAAAGGGCCGCAGGATTGCTCCGGCGGCCCCTTGATTGTCGCATTGCGCCGCCCGGGCGAAGCGTTCAGCCCTTAGCGGGCGCTTTCTTCGCGGCAGGCTTCTTTTCGGCAGCGGCTTTGGCGGGTGCCTTGGCCGGAGCTTTCTTGGTCGCTGCTGCCTTGGCGGGCGCCTTGGGAGCGGGAGCCTCGTCCTTGCTCGCTTCCACTGCGCCCTTCGCCGGAGCCTTCTTCACTGCGGCTTTTTCCGCTGCAGGCTTGGCTGCTGCCTTCTTGGGCTCCGCCTTCTTGGGCTCGGCCTTCTTGGCGGCCTTTTCGGCAGGAGCCTTCTCCGCTGCCGGCTTGGCGTCCGCTTTCTTGGCGTCGGCTTTCTTGGCAGGAGCCTTTTCGGCCTCGGCCTTGGCAGGCGACTTCTTGGCCGCGGCTTTCTTGCCAGCGGGCTTCTTGGCGGGAGCTGCGGCTCCGTCATCCTCATCCGCCTCGATCGCCGCTTCCAGTTCCTCGCGGGTCACTGTGCGTTCGGCCACTTCGGCCTTGTCGAACAGGAAGTCGACCACCTTGTCTTCATAGAGCGGCGCACGCAGCTGGGCCTGCGCCATGGCATCGTTGGACGACATATTCGAGGAACCGCTGGCGATCTTCCTGGCGGTATTGCTGGGCGGCCTGGCGCACCAGCATTTCCATTTCCTGCTGCGATCACTTCGACGCCGTTGGCCTGGCCGATTTCCGACAACAGCAGGCCGAGGCGCACGCGGCGTTCCGCAATGCGGCGGTAATCGTCGCGCTCGGCTTTCGATTTCCTTCATCGCCGCATCGGGATCTTCTTCCTTCGCGGCTTCCTGCTGCAGCTGGCTCCAGATCTGGTCGAACTCGGCTTCGACCATGGTCGGCGGCACCGCGAAATCATGATCCTTGGCCAGCAGATCGAGCAACCCGCGCTTCATCTGCGTGCGCGTGAGCCCGGCAGTTTCCTGCTCCAGCTGGCCGCGCAGCAATTCCTTGAGCTTGTCGAGGCTTTCGAGGCCAAGCGACTTGGCGAATTCTTCATCCGCCTTGGCTTCGCCTTCGACCTTCACCGCCTGCACCTTGATCGTCGAAAGTGGCTTCCTTGCCCTTCAGGTTTTCGGCCGGATAATCGTCCGGGAAGTTCACCGTGATTGTCTTTTCGTCGCCGGTCTTCACGCCCACCAGCTGGTCTTCGAAACCGGGGATGAACTGGCCGGAGCCGATCACCAGCGGCGCGCCTTCGGCCTTGCCGCCATCGAATTCCACGCCGTCGATCGTGCCGACGAAATCGATGATCAGCTGGTCGCCAGTCGGCGGCCTTCTTGGTCTTGGGCGCGTCCTTGTAGCTCTTCTGGTTCTGGGCGATGCCGGTCCATCGCCTCGTCGACCTGCTTGTCGGTGACGGGCACGACCAGCTTTTCGAGCTTCAGCCCGTCGATCGACGGGCGTCTGGATATCGGGCAGCATTTCCAGCTCGATCGCGAGCTGGGCATCCTTGCCCTGCTCATAGCCGTCGGTCAGCTCCACCTTGCGGCTGCATGCGCGGGGCGCAGCTGGCGCTCGGCGATCAATCCGTCCACCGATTCGCGGATCGTATTGTTCAGCGCATCGGCATGGAGCGCATCGCCATGCATCTTCTTGACGAGGTTGGCTGGCACCTTGCCCGGGCGGAAGCCTGGCATCCGGACCTGGGGCGCGATCTTCTTGACCTCGTTCTCGATCCGGGCGGCGATGTCGCCGGCGGAAATCGTGAGCGTGTAAGCGCGCTTCAAGCCATCATTGGCGGTTTCGACGATCTGCATTTCAGACTGTAGCCTTCCAAAAATTCTTTCATGAGCCGGATCCACCCGTTCGGGGGAACTGGTGCGGGCGAAGGGACTCGAACCCCCACATCTTACGATACTGGTACCTAAAACCAGCGCGTCTACCAATTCCGCCACGCCCGCGGTCCGACGAAGCTTGCAGGTTCCATATTCCGGCAGCCTGCCAAACAGGCAAGCGCCCTTATAAGGGCGCGGCGAAAAGGGCAAGCGCTGCGGCCATGCGAGACTGCGAAGCGGAACAATCGAGCGGTCGGCCGCTTTCTTATATATGACCGAAAGGAATCACCATGATGCCCGAATATCTCCAAGCCGCCATGCCCTGGACGGACAAGGCGCGCCTTTCCGCGGGAGGCGGTGATACCGACTTTCCCGGCAAGGGCCCGATGGAGGCGCCGCAGCCCGGCGGCGATACCGATGCACCCGCAAGTACGCCGGACGATCTCCCGCCCGTGAGGGAAGAGCCGAACGAACCGGGGGACATTCCATCCGAAACTCCGCCTCCGCCCGATTGATTTTCTCAGGCGCGCTGCCTAAGCGCGGCTGATGAGCGAAGATACACCTCCCGGCGCCGGCGCGGACATTCCGCCCGACCGCCTCTCCATCAGCCCGCTGAGCGAGCATTTCGACGCCGACAAGCTGCAGCGCGGCGTCGGCATCCGCTTCAAGGGTATCGGTCGCACCAATGTCGAGGAATATTGCATTTCCGAAGGCTGGGTGCGCGTACAGGCCGGCAAGACGATGGACCGCAAGGGCCAGCCGCTGACCATCAAGCTGAACGGCCCGGTCGAAGCCTGGTATGAAGATCTCGGCGACGAGCCCCCGGTTGCAAAAGCCGACTAAGCGACCAAGCGTCTCTCGGGCAGCCGAGATCGCTGTCGTCCCGGCAGTTTGCCAACGTCCCGGACCAGGTCCGAGACCACGTTACGGCCAATTGCCGCTTTTGCTTGCCAATTGGCCGCCTGCGCCCCACCTGCGGCCCATGCCTACCGCGCCCCTTCCCCAGGTCATCATCATCGGCCGCCCCAATGTGGGTAAATCGACGCTGTTCAACCGGCTGATCGGCAAGAAGCTGGCGCTGGTCGACGACCAGCCCGGCGTCACGCGCGATCGCCGCATGGGCGAAGCGCATCTGCTGGGGCTCGATTTCACGATCGTCGATACTGCCGGCTGGGAAGACGAAGATCCCGAGAGCCTGCCCGGGCGGATGCGCGCCCAGACCGAAATCTCGGTCGAGGGCGCCGCTGTCGCGCTGTTCGTGATCGATGCGCGCGCTGGGCGTGACCCCGCTCGACGAAGTGGTGGGCAGCTGGCTGCGCGAAAAAGACGTGCCGGTGGTGCTGGTGGCCAACAAGGCCGAAGGCCGCGCGAGCGAGCCCGGGCATCATGGAAGCCTATTCGCTCGGCCTGGGCGATCCGATTCCCTTCTCCGCCGAACATGGCGAAGGGCTGGTCGATCTGTTCGAAGCGCTGCGGCCCTATCTCGACGGCGCCGAAGCCGAAGAGCCGCCCGCGCCCGAACTGGACGAGCATGGCGACGAGATCGCCACCGGCCCGCTCAAGCTCGCCATCGTCGGCCGGCCCAATGCGGGCAAGTCCACGCTGATCAATCGGCTGCTGGGCGAAGACCGGCTGCTGACCGGCCCCGAGGCCGGGATCACGCGCGATTCGATCGCGGTCGACTGGGAGTGGACCGATCCCGAAGACCGGCGAGAAGCGCGATGTCCGGCTGATCGACACCGCCGGGCATGCGCAAGAAGGCGCGCGTGGTCGAAAAGCTGGAAAAGATGGCCGTGGCCGATGCGCGCCACGCGGTCGATTTCGCCGAAGTGGTCGTGCTGCTGCTCGATGCCACGCAAGGGCCTCGAGCATCAGGACCTCAAGATCGCCGATCTCGTGCTGCGAAGAAGGCCGCGCGCTGATGATCGCGATCAACAAATGGGACGTGGCGGAAGACCCGTCGGGCCTGTTCAACGGCATCCGCGATGCGCTGGACGACGGGCTCTCGCAGGTCAAGGGCGTGCCGCTGTTCTCGGTCTCGGCCAAGACCGGCAAGGGGCTCGACACGATGCTCGCCGCCGCCTTCGAGCTGCGCGAAGCCTGGAGCCGCCGCGTGCCGACATCGGCGCTCAACCGCTGGTTCGACGATGCGCTCGACGCCAATCCGCCGCCCGCGCCCGGCGGCAAGCGGATCAAGCTGCGCTACATCACCCAGATCAAGACCCGCCCGCCCAGCTTCGTGATCTTCGGCACGCGGCTGGACCAGCTGCCCGGCAGCTACGAACGCTATCTGGTCAACGGGATCCGGCGCGAACTGGGCTTCGGCTCGGTGCCGGTGCGGCTGACATTGCGCAATTCGAAGAACCCCTACGCCACCAAGGAGTGAGGGCGGCCCTCTGTCACCTTTGGCGACACTCAGACGCCTGTTTTTATTTTTCCCTCCTGCCCTCACCGTCCCGCCTCTTGCATACGCCGCACGGCCGCCCGATCAAGCCGGTCAATCAGGCGCAAAAGCGCGGAAGTATCGTATTTTCTGACCGTTCCCTTATAGCGCCCGGCGTGCATGATCAGGCGAATCCTTCCTTCGTAAGCAAGGCGCGCCAGGTCGATTTCTGTCACCTTTCGCACAGGCAATCCGAGCGCGACATCCCACGCCGCGGCGAAGCCTTCCGCCTCGGGCCGCCGGCGCAATTCGTAGGCGCTCTGGCGGCTCATCCCGACTTGGCTGGCGGCTGCCGAGACGGAGCCGGTTTCAGCGAGGAAGCCGATGAAATCGCCCTGCCGGGTGAAGGTCCAGCCATCGTGCCTGTCGCGCAGGGGCACGGGTAGGAAGGAGGGAATGCGCCCGGCAAAGCGGCGGCGCCGGTTCGATCTGGTTGGAGAATGCGTCATCCGGCAGGATAGACGCTGTCTGGTGCCTTGTAGGAAAGTGTTTTCTGCGCGCCTACTTCTTCGCGAGGAATAACCCCGCGACCATCACCGCCATGCCCGCGAGCCGTTTCCCATCGATCGGCGTCCGAACTGCGCCGAACCAGCCGAAGTGGTCGATCGCGGCTGCGGCAATTATCTGGCCTACCAGTACGCAGAAGATCGCATTGGCGAGCCCGAAACGCGGGCCGACGAATGTGATCGAGAGGCCGTAGAACGCGACGCACAACCCGCCGAGATAAAGCCATGGCGGGACCGAGGCGATCTGTCCGATGCGCGGCAGGCCCGTCGCTGCCGCCGCGACGGCACAGATGAGGAAGGCGATCCCGAATACGGTTGCGGTGGCGAAGGACGGATTGCCCACCCTGATCCCGATCCCGCCCGACATCGCGGCCATCACCGGTATGGCCACTCCGGCGAGCAGCATGATTCCGGCATAGGTGAGAGCGCTTGCACCGTTCATGGCGCATCTCCTTGATGAGAGGAAGCGCCTAGCTATGGACGGTGCAGCACGCCGACAAGCAAGTGAATGTTTGGACGGACAAGGGCAAACTGTAGCCCGCGATCAATCCTCGGCCGCCTTGCTGTTGAGCTGGACGTAGTTTTCCAGCCCCATGCGCTCGATCATGTCGAACTGGGTCTCGAGGAAATCGACATGCTCTTCCTCGCTTTCGAGGATGCTGGCGAAGAGGTCGCGGCTGACATAGTCGCGCACGCTTTCCGAATGTTCGATTGCATCGCGCAGCAGCGGGATGGCTTCCATTTCGAGCGCGAGATCGGCCTTGAGGATCTCCTGGACGTTCTCGCCGACCTTCAACTTATGGATCGCCTGGAAATTGGGCAGTGCATTGAGGAACAGGATGCGCTCGGCCAGTTCGTCCGCATGCTTCATCTCGTCGATCGATTCCTCGCGTTCCTTCTTCGCGAGCTTCTCCACGCCCCAATCCTTCAGCACGCGGTAATGCAGCCAGTACTGGTTGATCGCGGTCAGCTCGTTTGTGAGCGCCTGGTTGAGGAATTCGATGACCTTTTCGTCGCCCTTCATGAGAGGCCTTTCTTGCAATCTGCGGGATGGCTGCGGATCATGCGCCACAGGGCGGCACGCTGGCAAGGGCCAGAGACGAAAAACGGCAGATTTCTGCGGTATTGCGAGTGATTTGCGTTAGGGCGAACGGGCGCGATCTAGGCGTCGGCAAGTGCGCCAGATTTCACCGCCTTGCGCTCCTCGATCAGGATCTCGGCGGCTTCGTCCAGGCATTGGCCGCATTGCGGGCGCTTGCCGAGCTTTTCATATACGGCGTCCGGATCGCCCGCGTGGCAGCGTGCGGCGGAGCGCAGGTCGCTTTCGCGAATGGCATTGCAGACGCATACATACATGCGACTTCGCTTAATGCGAATTGCTTGCATTAGCAAGTGTAGAAATGCAGCCTCAGCGGCGAAGCGGGAAAATCTTCCAATAGGTCAGGCAGCGCCAGCACCATTCGAGCGGGCCATAGCGGAACCGCGCCAGCCACGGCCTCGACCAGGCGAGCATGACCAGCCAGCCGAGCAGCAGCGGCATCAGCAGGTCGAGCCTCTGGAACTGGCCGAAATGCCCGCCGGCCCAGCTGCGGAACACCAGCATCATCAGGATCGATGTGCCGATGTAATTGGAAAAGGCCATCCGCCCGGCGGCGACCAGCCTTTCGCCCAGCCAGCTTGCCGAGGCGCGCGGCGCCCACAGCACCAGCAGCGCGGCAAGGCCCAGGATCACCGGCAGGCGGGGCACCTGCGCCGCGCCGTTGAATACGAAGCTGGTGAGATAGGGCGGGAAGTCGCTGGAACATCGCCCACAGGCCCAGCGGAAGCGTGGCGGCCGTGCCAAGTGCGATCCCGATCCAACCCCAGCGGCGCATGGCCGCGCGATCGATCGCCCCGCTGAAGAAGCCGAAATTGAACAGCGCCATGCCGATCAGGATCAGCGGGACGGTCTCCACAAAGGCGAAGAACGGCAACTGGCCCAGTTGCTCGGTGCGGTGCTCCACCATGAATCGCAGCTCGGCCGCGTAGCTGCCCTGGGTGAATGCGGCCCGTTCCATGGCTGCGCCTTCCATTTCGCTGCTCCACGCCTCGCGGAGCAATTCCTGCGCTTGCGGGTTTGCCGCGTCAGGCGACGCGCCGCTCTCCACGCCGATCGGACCGGAGAAGGAGATCGCCATGAACAGGCCCCCGGCGACATACCACACGATCCCGAGGCCCAGCAGGCTGCGGGCCGGCAGCGCGATCAGCGGCAAGGCGAGCAGTCCCGCAACAGCATAGAGCGCCAGGATGTCGCCCCAGAACAGCAGGTAGAAATGGAGCAGGCCGAAGCAGCCGAGCCACACCAGCCGCCGGGCCTGCAGCCAATAGCCATTTCCGCGCGCCTCGGCACGGTGGATGAACAGGGCGATACCGGCACCGAACAGCAGCGTGAACAGCCCGCGCATCTTCCCGTCGATCAGGACATATTGAGCGAGCCAGAGCGCCTTGTTGGTGTCCTCCAGCGCATCGGGTAGCGCGCGCGGCCAGCCATAGGCGAGCTGCGGATGCGCAAAGCCGACGATATTGGCCAGCAGGATGCCAAGCACGGCGATGCCGCGAATGAAGTCGAGCGTGACGAGCCGCTCACCCGCTCCGACCGGACCCGCCGGGATCTCGGCAGTCTCCTGTAATACGGTCGCACCGCCTCCGGCCATTCACTCAACTCCTTCTCGCGCTGCCTAGTTCGCGCAATTTGCCGTCCGCCGGGCGCGGCCTTGTCAGCCGGCCCGGCCGATCAGGCAAGCCATTCTATGGACATGCGCGCCGCGGGATACTTGCAAGCCCCCCTGCTTGGCGGCTAGGCGCTGAGGCGGATAGAGGAGCGGCCACATGGCGATCAAGCATCACAACACCCACATGCTCTTCCCGACGCCTGTGCTCGAATATGAAGTCGAGGACTTCGAAGACCTCAATAAAAAGCTGCGCGCCGAGATTGCCGAGCGTCAGAAATCGGAGGCGAGCAACAACCGCTCCAACGTTGAAGGCTGGCACAGCCAGAGTGACCTGTTCCAGCGTAGCGAGCCCGGCCACAAGGAACTGACCGCCGCAATCAGCGATGCCCTGCGCAATGCCACGCGCCGGATCGGTTCGCCCAAGGCGAAACTTCCCAAGCTGCGCTTTGCGATGTCCGGCTGGGTCAATGTCAATCCGCCCGGGGCCTACAACATGCCCCACGATCACCCGGGAGCGTTCTGGTCCGGCGTCTATTATGTCACCATGCCGGAGGCGTCGAAGATACATCCCGAACATGGCGCAATATCCTTTATCGACCACCGCCCGGCGCCCGCTGGCCAGCCTGCGGTGCAATCACCAGTGTTCCGCGGGAATATCAGCTTCCGGCCGAAGGAAGGCACGATCATGCTGTTTCCAGGCACGGTCCGCCACTGGGTGCATCCGCAATTCACCGCTGAGGGCGACCGCATATCGATCGCCTTCAACGCCGTGGCTTTCGGCAGCAAGGACGCGCCCCCGCCTGCCAAAACCGACTGAACAAATCGCCATTATGTCGGCTGCGTTAACTCAAAATTAGTGGTGATCTGCGATCCCATTCCCGGAAGCGCCGGATAAGGAGGACATATCCGGCCTATTTTTCAGGGGGATCATCCTTGCGCGTTCTGGCATTGGCATCGCAAAAAGGTGGCTCGGGTAAGACCACACTTTCCGGGCACTTAGCCGTGCAGGCCCAGCGCGCAGGCGCTGGCCCGGTTGTGCTCATCGACATCGACCCGCAGGGTTCGCTCGCCGATTGGTGGAACGAGCGTGAAGCCGAATATCCGGCTTTTGCGCAGACCACCGTAGCCCGGCTGGCGAACGATCTTGCAACCTTGCGTCAGCAGGGCTTCAAGCTCGCCGTCATCGACACGCCGCCCGCCATCACCATGGCGATCCAGTCAGTGATCTCGGTCGCCGAACTGATCGTGGTGCCGACCCGCCCGAGCCCGCACGATCTGCGCGCTGTCGGCGCCACCGTCGATCTATGCGAACGCGCCGGCAAGCCGCTGATGTTCGTCGTCAACGCCGCGACGCCCAAGGCCAAGATCACTTCGGAAGCCGCGGTCGCGCTGTCGCAGCATGGCACCGTCGCCCCGATCACGCTTCACCACCGCACCGACTTCGCCGCCTCGATGATCGATGGCCGCACGGTGATGGAAGTCGATCCCAACGGCCGGTCGTCGCAAGAGATCACCGCGCTGTGGACCTATCTGTCCGACCGGCTCGAAAAGAATTTCCGCCGCACCGTGTTTGCGGCGCCAGGCAGTGTGCCCCAGGCACCCGGCACCATGCGTCCCGCTGGCGGTTTCGGCCGCCGGGTAGCCCAGAATTGAGGGCTGCAACCATGAGTGAAGTCAAGCCTTTCGCGTCACTCGAGCCGAAATTGCTGGCACGCAAGGGCGGTGCCCGCCCGGCGATGCGTTCGCAGATCCTGCCCTTTGTGGGGTTCGAACAGAACGCCGCCTACCAGCTTGACGATCTCGGCTGGAACGACATGGGCGAAGACGATTATCAAAGCGCGGAAGTTCACCAGCTTACGCCGCTGCCCACCAATCGCGAAGGCGATGCGCTGACGGCGGATTCGGCCAAGCCGGCCGTTCGCCGCCAACAGGAAGCACTGGCAGGCCATCTGGCGCGTCCGGCGAACCCGCCCCGCTCCGCGCTGGCAGAGGGCCGCCGTGCGGCCTTCACACTGCGGCTGGACGAGGAACGCCATCTCAAGCTGCGATTGGCCTGCACGATCAAGAACCGCAGCGCCCAGCAGATCGTTACCGAGGCGCTCGACATCCTGCTTTCAGACATGCCGGAGCTCAATTCGCTCGCCAAGCAGGTCAAGCAGAAGAAGCAGGCTACGCGGAAGAAGTGACGGCGCCGACCAAGTTTACGCTATCCGGGGAATTTGACCGATGACCGATACCGAAACCAGCAACCGGACGCGCAATGCGAGGCTGATCGGGCTTGCGCTGACGACTGCGCTTGCCGGCGTCAGCCTGTCGGGTTGTTCGACCTCTGCCGCGCCCACTGCCGCGCATTCCGCCAGCAAGGCCGAAGCGGCGCTGACCAAGGGCAAGCATCGCTCGGCTGTCGAATATGCCGAGGCAGCAGTCCTCGCCGAACCGCACAATGTTTCCTACCGCGCCACGCTTGGCGCGGCCTATCTCGATTCCGGGCGTTTCGCCTCTGCCGCCAGCGCATTCGGCGATGCGATCGCTCTGGGCGACACCAGTTCGCGCACTTTGTTGAGCCTTGCCCTTGCTTACGCCGCCGATGGTCAGCGCAAGGAAGCCTGGGCCGTGCTCGATGGTTCGGGCGACACGATTGCGCCAAGCGACCTCGGGCTCGCTTATGCCTTGGCCGGACAGCCGGAGCGCGGCATCTACGTGCTGTCCACGGCGCTGAGAAGCGGCGAGAACACATCGAAAGTCCGCCAGAACCTGGCCTATTCCTACGCCATTGCCGGCCGCTGGCGCGAAGCGCGGCTGATGGCCGCGGAAGACGTCCCGGCAGGCGAGCTTGGCGCACGCATGACCGAATGGGCGACGCTGGCCCATCCCGCCGCCTATCGCGAGCGCATTGCATCGCTGCTTTCCGTACCGGTACGGCTGGACGATCCAGGCCAGCCGGTGCAGCTTGCCCTCTCCAATTTCCCTTCGGCTGACCAGTTGGCCGCCGAAGCGATCGCCGCCGCACCGCTGAGCCCGCCGGCTGCAGCGCCTGCGCCCGTGAAGGTCGCTTCCGCTCCCGTGGCGCAGCCCGCTGCGCCGCAGCAGGCGAGCCGCGAACTTCCGCCAATTTCCGATCCGGTCGACCCGATGGTCGCCGCGGTTGCATTTAACCCGCCCGCTCCTGCCAGCCAGGAACTGTCGCCCGTGTACCAACCGGTCGATGCCGAAGTCGCAGCAGTTGCGTTCGATACGCCGAAGCCTGCCAGCGATTCCGATTTCGCGGTAGCGTTCAGCCAGCCAGCGCCCGCATCTCTCGCGTTGGCCAGCGCCAGCCCTGCCGCACCGGCTGCGGCCCGGCCAGCACCAGTGCCGATGGACACATCGCGCTTCGCCGAACAAAGCTCTGCCAAGCCGGCTCCGGCGAAGCTCGCCAGCGCCACGAAAACTGCTGCGCCCAGGCACAGCCAGCCCGCTGCAAAGCAGCAGAGCACGCATCTCGTCCAACTCGGCTCGTTCCTGAACGAGGCCGGTGCCCGGCGCGCGTGGGACATCTATGTAAAACGCTATCCCGAGCTCAAAGGTCACGACATGGTGATCAGCCGGGCCATCGTGGACGGCAAGAATTACTGGCGCGTCTCGGCCGCAGGCTATGATGCCGGCGGCGCAGGCGCCATGTGCGGGCGCGTGAAGCGCAGCGGCGACGGCTGCTTCGCTTATGCCGCGGGCAAACCGCTTCCGGGCGCCATCGATACCGCCAAACGTTTCGCCATTCGCTGAAATCTGGTTCTGCGATATGCTTGAAGAAGCTCCTCGGCCCTAGGGACGGGGAGCTTTTTCATTGCCCGTCGGTTCAGTCGAGTACCGGAACCCCGCCTTTGAACAGCGCGGTGACCCGGCCCTGCATCGGCTGGCCATCGAACGGCGTGTTGCCTGCGCTCGCTTCCATCTTGGCCGAGCTGACCACCCACGGCTTGTCCGGATCGATCAGGGCAATGTCGGCCTCCAGCCCAACGCGCAAGCTGCCAGCATCGACGCCGAGCAGCTTCGCGCGGCGCTTCGGCGATCAGTCGAAGGCGCGCGCCAGATCGATCACCCCATCGCGCACCAACGACAGCACCATCGCCAGCAAGGTCTCGGCGCCGGCCATTCCCGGTTCCGCATCGGCAAACGGCAGGCGCTTGTCTTCCGGGCCGCGCGGATCGTGGCCGGAGGAGATAACGTCGATCGTGCCGTCGCCGATCGCTTCGATCACCGCGAGCCGGTCAGCCTCGCAGCGCAAGGGCGGTGAAAGGCTTCGCGAAGGTGCGAAAATCCATCATCGCGAGGTCCGAGAGCATGAAATGGGCGGGCGTTACCCCGGCGGTCACCGCAACCCCGCGCGCCTTGGCGGCGCGTACCAGATCGAGCGCGGTGCGCGTGGTCACCTGGCGGATATGGAGCCGCGCACCGGCCACCTCGGCCAGGGCAATGTCGCGCGCGACGGCCAGCGCCTCGGCCTCGGCCGGTGCGCTGGGCAGGCCGAGGCGGGTCGCCATTTCGCCCGGCAGTGGCAACCGCAGGGCCGACGATCCCGCCATCCTCGGCATGGCTCACGACAACCAGGTCGAGCATCGCCGCATATCGCAGCAGGCGCAGCATCACGCCCGAATCCGCGATCCAGCCCCGCCCGGTGGCGACGGCGCGGGCGCCTGCCTCCCGCATCAGCGCAATCTCGGCCAGATCGCTGCCCGGCCAGCCCCACGGTGGCCGCAGCGAGCGGGTGGACCCACAGATCCGGCTTGCCGCTATAGGCAAGGAAGCGGATCCGCGATGGCACGTCGAGCGGCGGGCTCTGGTCGGGCATCAGCGCCGCACGGGTGATCCCGCCGAAATGGAACGCCGGCTTGTCGACCGCGAACACGCCCATATCGACCAGGCCGGGCGCGATCAGCGCACCCCTGGCATCGATCACTTCGTCGCCGGCTTCCGCAGCGATATCGCCCAGGGCGACGATGCTGCCTTCGGCGCAGCGCAAGCGCACCCTCCTGCACGCCGCCGGGCAATATCAGCCGGCCATTGGTGATCGTGAGCGCGCGCAGCTGTTTCATACCCAGACCCCTCCCATGCTTTCGGGCGGCGTCCAGCCGGGTATCCCGCGCGCGCGCCTGGTCAGCACGTCGAGGCAGGCCATGCGGATCGCCACGCCCATTTCCACCTGGCGGGTGATGATCGACCGGCCCACGAGATCGGCGACGTCGCTGTCGATCTCGACCCCGCGGTTCATCGGGCCGGGATGCATCACCAGCGCGCCCGGCGCGGCGCCGGCCAGGCGCTTGGCCGTAAGCCCGTAGAGATGGCGATATTCGCGCGGCGAGGGAATGAATTGCCCGCTCATCCGCTCGTTCTGGAGCCGCAGCATCATCACCACATCGGCCCCTTGCAGCGCGGCGTCGAAATCCTGCATCGGCACCGCGCCCATTGCTTCGATCCCGTCGGGCATCAGGGCAGGCGGAGCGCAGACGCGCACTTCGGCGCCCAGCGCGGTGAGGCACAGGATGTTCGAGCGCGCCACGCGGCTGTGCAGGATATCGCCGCAGATCGTGACCTTGAGCCCGCAGAAGCCTTCGGAAAATTCGCTGCGGCCGGCTCCTTCAGCGCATGGCGCAGTGTCAGCGCATCGAGCAGAGCCTGGGTCGGATGTTCATGCTGCCCGTCGCCGGCATTGAGCACCGGGCAATCGACCTTGTCCGCGATCAGCTGCACCGCGCCGGAGCTTGCGTGGCGGATCACGATCGCATCGGCGCGCATGGCGTTGAGCGTCATCGCCGTGTCGATCAGCGTCTCGCCCTTCTTCACGCTGGACTGCGCGGCATGCATGTTGACCACGTCCGCGCCCAGCCGCTTGCCGGCAATCTCGAAGCTCAGCAGCGTCCGGGTGGAGTTTTCGAAGAAGGCATTGATGATGGTGAGGCCCGAAAGCACGTCGGTATGCTTGGAAGGCTGGCGGTTGAGCGCGACCCATTGTTCCGCCTCGTCCAGCAGGAACAGGATCTCATGGGTTTCGAGGCGTCCGATCGCGAGCAGATCGCGATGCGGAAAGGCTTGCCCGCCAGCCGGATAGCGGCCTGGAGACGTGTGTGGTGTCGAAGCTGTCATTAAAGCAACGCCCTTAGGCGCAAGTTTCGCAATGCGCAACGCCATCCGTCGGACTACATCGGCTTTCGGCCCCCTTTGAGGTGGCACAACGCACGCGCAACCCCTAGATTGCGCGCTCGACGCTGTTTCATGCAAATATCGGGGACGCACGAATGAGTTTTGCAGGCAAGGTCTGGCGGCTGCTGGTCGGGATCAAGGACGGGTTGTCGCTCGTGTTCCTGCTGCTGTTCTTCGGCGTGCTGTTCGCTGTCCTGACCGCGCGGCCCAATCCGGGCGTGGTGCGCGAAGGCGCTCTGCTGTTGCAGCTCGACGGGGCCATCGTCGAGGAAGCCGAACCGATCGACCCGTTCGAGATGCTGCTCAGCGAGAAGTGCCGCCCGGGCAATATGAGGCGCGCGAATTGATCCGCGCGCTGGATGCCGCCGCGACGGACGAGCGGATCAAGGCCGTCGTGCTCGACCTCACCCGCTTCACCGGCGGCGGCCACGTCCATCTGCAGGAAATCGGCGCCGCGCTCGACCGGGTGCGCGAGGCCAAGAAGCCCGTGCTGTCCTTCGCCTTTGCCTATGGCGACGATGCGATGACGCTGGCAGCCCATTCCAGCGAAGCGTGGGTCGATCCGCTGGGCGGGGCGATGGTATCCGGCCCCGGCGGCGAACGGCTCTATTACGCCAAGCTGCTCGAAGATCTGAACGTCAAGGCGCGGATCTACCGCGTCGGCACCTACAAATCTGCGGTCGAGCCCTTCATGCGCAGCGACATGTCGCCCGAAGCGCGCGAGAACGCCACTGCGCTCTACGGCTCGATCTGGGAGGAATGGCAGGCCGACGTCAAGAAGGCCCGGCCCAAGGCGGACATCGACCGCGTCACGCGCGATACCGTGGCATGGCTCGACGCCAGCAACGGCGATCCGGCCAAGGCCGCGCTTGCCGCCGGGCTGGTCGACAAGATCGGCGACCGGGTGGCCTTTGGCGAACGCGTGGCCGAAATCGCCGGCACCGACTCGTGGGACGACACGCCCGGCGCCTTTGTGAAGACCGATCTCAACGTCTGGCTCGATGCCAACACGGCCCCGTCTGCGGGCAAGGCGATCGGCGTAGTCACCATTGCCGGCGAAATCGTGGACGGCGATGCCGGCCCCGGCACCGCGGGCGGCGACCGGATTGCGCAGCTGCTCGACGATGCGCTGGATGACGATCTCGCCGCGCTGGTGGTGCGCGTCGATTCGCCGGGCGGCTCGGTCACTGCCTCGGAAGAAATCCGCCGCGCAATCCTGCGCCATAAGGCGCGCGGCATCCCGGTGGCGGTTTCGATGGGCAATGTCGCGGCAAGTGGCGGCTATTGGGTCTCGACGCCGGCCGACCGGATCTTTGCCGAGCCCGAAACGATTACCGGCTCGATCGGCATCTTCGGCGTCGTCCCGACCTTCGAGGACGCGCTGGAGAATTGGGGCGTGACCAGCGACGGCGTGCGCACCACGCCGCTATCGGGGCAGCCCGACATATTGGCGGGTTTCACTCCCGAAGTCGACGCGCTGCTGCAGAAGACGATCGAGAATGGCTATGCGCGGTTCATCGGCCTGGTCGCCAAGTCGCGCGGCAAGAGCCCGCAGCAGATCGATGCGATCGCGCAGGGCCGCGTGTGGGATGGCGGCACCGCGCGCCAGATCGGCCTGGTCGACCAATTCGGCAATCTGGACAATGCACTGGAGTGGGCGGCCAAGCAGGCCAAGCTGGAGGATGGCAAATGGCACGCCGAGTTCCTCGGTTCGAAGCCCAGCCCTTACGAGACCCTAATCGAACAGCTCCTCGCGCCGGAAAGAACCGAGGAAGGGCGCGCCCCGGCACAGGATATGTTCGGCCTCGCCGCCGGGCGGGAGCAAGACCTGACGCGGCAGCTGACGGGCGATCTGCGGCGGCTGCTGCAAACCCGCGGAGCGCAGGCCTATTGCCTCGAATGCCCGGCAGTGCGCACCGGCCAGGCCGCACCGAGGGAGACCGGCTGGCTGCCCCTTCTCGCCCGTTTCATGGCTGGCTGAGGGCTTGACTAAAGAATTGGCTGGCTAGCCCGGCCAGCGCTCTGCCACCCGGCTTTGCGCTTGTTTTTCGCCGCGATGCATGGCAATGGCGCGCCCCTGCCGGGAAGGCCGCTGAGCGGCTTTCCGATCCGGCGGGCGCGTAGCTCAGTGGTAGAGCACACCCTTCACACGGGTGGGGTCGCAGGTTCAATCCCTGCCGCGCCCACCATAAAACCCTCTGAAATAAAGAATTTTTTCGAATCCTCTCGCCAGAGACATTCGAGCTTGTGCGGATCATTACCGGAACATACGCCTAATTTCGTATGTCTTCCGTACAAAACCCGTACAAGTTTCCGGGGCCGCGAAATCGATCTACTGCTCCAATTGCTTCAACTCGTTCTTCTAACTGCCTAACTGCCAAACGACTTTCGCTGACCTGCTGGCACAGTGGCTGTCGAGTCCCCAGACCCAGGCCTGCAAGATGCAGGGTATGCGTCGGAGAAACCTAACCTTCCTAACATCGGCGGTTTTCTGCGGGTTTCCGACCTAATATTTATCTAACTTCGGCCTCACCTGGTGAGGTCTGATCACTATAAAATATGAGAAATGAAAAATCTTTATAAATCAATGAGGTGAGGTTGCCGCTCCAAAAATGTTATGTCAGGTGAGGTTTCCGATCTAACATTTTTGTCTTTTTATTCAGCATGTTAGTTTCACATTGGGGTGGATGTTATGAAGGTTAGGTTTTTCCCACGCATACCCCTCTCCTCAGGCCCGGAACCCCGCAAAGCTCCCCCGCACGGACGCGCACAGTCTGCACAGTCGCGCACAACCGGCCCTGTCCCAGTCCGGATGCACAAACCCCGTGGCCGGTCTATCATCTGCGGCGCATCAGCCAGCGTCAGACCGCACAAAAAATAAGCAAAGACGTCGAGGGCGAGGCGTCGGGGCGAATGCCGCGCTCGGGGTCCGGCGCAGCGACCGGCCCTGCTCCAGCACCTCGGCTTGGATAGCGACTATCTGCACCACTTCCGGTCAATTAGACCGCAAGTCTAAGCAGCGGGAAGTTGCATTGCTGCGATCGCTATCCGCAATTGGGACTAAGCTGCACTTCGTTCATCGGCTCGTGAATGACCGAGGTTGGGGACCTAGGCGACTGACCGGAATCGGGAGAAAATTGAGCTAAGCTCCCGATCATTCAGAACCTGCTAGGATGGCAGCTTCGCGCCCAACTTCCGCTTCTAGATACTCAAACCTTCTCGTCTCAAAAGCGGAATGTTTGCAAGAACGTCGAAGACGCATTTAAATGCTGAGGTCCGAAGCCCGGCCACCATGGGCAATGCAGAAGCATTGTCGGCGAAGGAACGTTGGTCAAGCACTGGCTCAACAGCAAGTAGTGACCTGGTTAGCTTGGTCTCCGGAGCCCTTCTTCGACATACGACAAGAGATCGTCCAACGCCTCTTGATACTCAGCTGCAGCGAAGTCCGAATATTCTCCGGGAAGATCAGGAAGCGCGACCTTGTCGTGCTCTTTTCGAAGCTGGGCGAATGCCTCGAGAAACGCCTTGCTATCATCCGGGGCTGAGTTGACGATGCCGCTGAAAAGAGCGCGCAGCAGAACGTAGACCGATTCCAGCCTCATTTTCAGCCGAAAGATTTCCAGGTCGGTTTCGGACATAGATTGGATCCCGAGCGTAGTTTTGCCGTCAAGAGCTGAGTTCGCCGCCGACGGGCCCAATCCGTCGCTACGCTACCCAGCAGCGGCTGGGCGAGGGTGTTTTACGGTTTGCTTATGCGCATGGCGACATTCCCCATGGCAGCTTAACCGCCACTCGCCCCACATTAGGCCTGCGAACAGTTCCCTATCGGAATTCGTCCGGGAGGCTGCGATGCGATGCGCCTCGCAGGTGGAGTGCGACGAAATGAATGCGATCATTCACCGTCTCGGTGCTAATCGCTGGTGGCCCGCCGATCTGGCCCTCAGGTCTTTCGGCCTCGCGCTGCTGGCGCCTTGTGTCGCGGCGACGATTTGGCTCTACAATTCGGTCCACGAGCCCCCGCAGCACGAAGCCTCACCGAGTGAACTCGCCGCCGGGCTGGTCGTCGTCCAGTGCTGGTGCCTCGGTTCGACCCTGCTGGTCCAGGGCCAGGGGTTGTTCAAGCTTGTCCCCGTGCCGGGACGGCATTGACATGAAACAACTGGTGCAGGTCCGAAGCGTGATATTCACCATTTCTGGCCGGCGTTCCGGGGACGGCGAGACGCGCTGGGATGCCCCACCTTCGACACAGGGAGATTTCCGATGAACGACCTGATCTGGTTGGCGATTCTCGCGGGCCTTGCCCTGTTGACCTTCGCCTATCTGCGCCTTTGCGAACGGGCCTGAGGAGGATTCGATGAGCCTGGAACTCGCGCTCGCCGGCCTGACCGCGCTCGGCCTTCTCATCTATCTCGTGGTCGTACTCGTACGGCCCGAGCGTTTCTGAAAGGACCCGTCCCATGACCATCCAGGGCTGGGGGCTGATCCTCCTCTTCACCGCCATCATCGTCGCGCTCGCCAAGCCGATGGGGCTATGGCTGTTCGCACTCTATGAGGGGCGGAAGACGCCGCTGCACCGCGTGCTGGGTCCCGTCGAGAACAGCTTCTACAGACTCGCCGGGAATCGATCCGAACGCCGAGATGGGCTGGCGCCGCTATGCGGTGCACATGCTGCTGTTCCAGGTGGTGACGCTGCTGTTCACTTACGCGATCCTGCGCCTGCAGGGGTTCCTGCCGCTGAACCCGCGCGGGCTTGAGAGTATCGGTGCCGACGGAGCGTTCAACACCGCGATCAGCTTCACCACCAACACCAACTGGCAATGGTATTCGGGCGAAGTCGCGCTCTCCAATCTCAGCCAGATGCTGGGGCTGACGATCCAGAATTTCCTCTCGGCCGCGACCGGGATCGCGATTGCTTTCGCCCTGTTCCGCGGCTTTGCGCGGCGCGAAGTGGCGAGCATCGGCAATTTCTGGGCCGACATCACCCGCATCACGCTTTATCTGCTGCTGCCGATCTGCTGCGTCTACGCGGTGTTCCTGATCGCCAGCGGCGTGCCGCAGACCTTCGCCAGCATAGTCGAAGCAACGACGATGGAGGGCGCCCGGCAGGGGATCGTGGTCGGCCCGGTCGCCTCGCAGGAAGCGATCAAGATGCTCGGCACCAATGGCGGCGGCTTCTTCAACGCCAATTCCTCGCATCCGTTCGAAAACCCATCCGCGCTGACCAATCTTGTCCAGATGCTCTCGATCTTCTCGATCGGTGTCGGTCTCACATATTGCTTCGGCAAGGCGGTGGGCAACACCCGCCAGGGCTGGGCGATCCTCTCCGCGATGATGATCCTGTTCCTTGCCGGGGTGAGCATCGTCTACTGGCAGGAAGCGGCCGGCAATCCGGTTCTGCATCAACTCGGCGTTGCGGGCGGCAACATGGAAGGCAAGGAAGTCCGCTTCGGACTTGCCGCCTCGGCGCTGTTCTCGGTCATCACCACTGCAGCATCGTGCGGCGCGGTCAATGCCATGCATGATAGCTTCACCGCGCTCGGCGGGATGATCCCCATGTTCAACATCCAGCTAGGCGAAATCGTCGTCGGCGGTGTCGGCGCGGGGATCTACGGCTTCCTGCTGTTCGCGCTGCTTGCGGTGTTCGTTGCGGGGCTGATGGTAGGCCGCACGCCCGAATATGTCGGCAAGAAGATCGAGGCGAAGGAAGTCAAATTGGCGGTGCTTGCCATCGCGGTTCTGCCTTTGTGTATACTCGGTTTCACCGCGCTCGCCTCGGTGTCGCCACAGGGGCTTGCTGGGCCCGCTCAACGCGGGGCCGCACGGCTTCTCCGAGATCCTCTATGCCTTCTCCTCGGCGACCGGGAACAATGGTTCGGCCTTTGCCGGGATTACCTCCGGCACGCCGTTCTACAACGGGTTGCTCGGCACCGCGATGTGGATCGGGCGGTTCTTCGTGATCGTGCCGGTGCTGGCGATCGCGGGGAGCCTCGCGGCCAAGAAATACACGCCGGAAACCGCCGGTTCGTTCCCCACCACGGGCGCGCTGTGGATCGGTCTGCTTGTCGGCATCATCCTGATCGTCGGCGGGCTGACATTCCTCCCCAGCCTCGCGCTCGGTCCCATCGCCGATCATCTCGCGATGATCGATGGCCAGCTCTTCTGAAGGTGCGTGACATGACGACTGCATCCTCCATCTTTTCCGCAAAGCTTGTCGGGCCCGCTATTGGCGACGCCTTCAGGAAGCTGAGCCCGCGCGAGCTGGTGAAAAACCCTGTGCTGTTCACCACCGCAATCGTAGCGCTGCTCCTCACTGTGCTGCTCGCGCTCGGCGGGGAAGACCTGCCGCTCGCGTTCCAGCTCCAGCTGATCGTCTGGCTCTGGCTCACCGTGCTGTTCGGCACCTTCGCCGAGGCGCTGGCCGAAGGACGCGGGCGGGCGCAGGCAGCCTCGCTCAGGTCCGCCAAGGCCGAACTCCATGCCCGCCTGCCCGATGGCCGGACCATCCCCGCCTCTCAATTGAAACGCGGTGATGTGGTGGTGGTCGATACCGGAGACCTGATCCCGGCCGACGGCGAAGTGATCGAAGGCGTCGCCTCGGTCAACGAAGCAGCGATCACCGGCGAAAGCGCACCGGTGATCCGCGAGGCGGGCGGCGACCGCTCGGCAGTGACCGCCGGCACGCGTGTCATTTCCGACCGGATCACGGTCCGCGTGACGCAGGAGCCCGGCCAGGGCTTCCTCGACCGGATGATCGCGCTTGTCGAAGGCGCCGAACGCCAGAAGACGCCCAACGAGATCGCGCTCACCGTGCTGCTCGTCGGGCTCACGATCATATTCCTGATTGCGGTCGCGACCATTCCCGGTTTTGCCTCCTATGCCGGCGGCAATATCCCGGTGGCGCTGCTCGCAGCATTGCTGATCACCCTGATCCCGACCACCATTGCCGCGCTGCTCTCGGCGATCGGCATCGCGGGCATGGATCGGCTGGTGCGCTTCAACGTGCTCGCCAAGTCAGGCCGCGCAGTCGAGGCGGCGGGCGATGTGGACGTCCTGCTGCTCGACAAGACCGGCACGATTACCGTCGGTGATCGCCATGCGACGAATTTTACCCGGTCGCGGGGGTACACATCAGCGAATTGGCCGCGGCGGCGCTGCTTGCGAGCATGGTCGACGAAACGCCTGAGGGCCGCTCGATCGTGGCGCTGGCGCGCGAGAAATTTGGCGTTGCCATGGAAGAGCTGCCGGCAGATGCCGAAGTGATCCCGTTCACCGCGCAGACCCGCATTTCTGGCGTCCGCTCGCAGGATGCGCTGATCCAGAAGGGCGCGGTCGATGCGATCTTCCGTGCCAATCCGGGATCGGACACCGGCCCGGCCGCAGCCGAACTGCGCAAGATCACCGACGAGATCGCGCGCGGCGGCATGACACCGCTTGCCGTAGCGCAGAATGGCCGCGTCCTGGGCGCGGTTGCGCTCAAGGACATCATCAAGGCCGGGGTGCGCGAACGCTTCGCGGAATTGCGGCGCATGGGCATCCGCACGGTGATGATCACCGGCGACAACCCGCTCACTGCCGCTGCAATCGCCGCCGAGGCAGGGGTCGACGATTTCCTCGCTGAAGCCACGCCAGAAGACAAGCTGGAGCTAATCCGCCGCGAGCAGCAGGGCGGGCGGCTGGTCGCGATGTGCGGCGACGGAACCAACGATGCGCCCGCGCTCGCGCAGGCCGACGTCGGGGTGGCGATGAACACCGGCACTCAGGCGGCGCGCGAAGCCGGCAACATGGTCGATCTCGACAGCGATCCGACCAAGCTGATCGAGATCGTCGGCCTCGGCAAGCAGCTGCTGATGACGCGCGGCGCGCTCACCACCTTCTCGGTGGCGAACGACGTGGCAAAATATTTCGCGATCATCCCGGCGATCTTCGTCATCCTCTATCCAGGGCTGGGCGTGCTCAACGTCATGGACCTCGCCTCCCCGAACAGCGCAGTCCTATCGGCGATCATCTTCAACGCCCTGATCATCCCGGCGCTCGTGCCGCTGGCGCTCAAGGGCGTGAAGTACCGCGCCGATAGGCGCCGGCGAATTGCTCGCACGCAATCTTGCCGTCTACGGCCTTGGCGGCCTCGTCGCGCCGTTCATCGGCATCAAGCTGATCGACCTCGTGGTCGGCGGCCTCCAGCTCGTTTGAGGAAACTGCCATGCTCAAGGAATTCACCTCGGCCATCCGCCCCGCGATCGTCCTGACGTTGCTGTTCGCAGCGCTGCTGGGCCTCGCCTACCCCGCCGCGATCACCGGCATCGGCCAGATGCTGTTCCCGCACCAGGCCAATGGCAGCCTGATCCGCGAGGGTGACACTGTGATCGGCTCCGAACTGATCGCGCAGGGTTTCACCGGCGAAGGCTATTTCCATCCGCGGCCGTCGGCAGCAGGCGCGGGCTACGAAGCCGACAACTCCTACGGGTCCAATCTCGGCCCGACCAGCCAGGCGCTGCATGACCGTGTCGAGGCCGATGTCGCGAAACTGCAAACGGCGCCAGCCGCTTCTGCCCTACCTGCCGATCTGGTGACGACCTCCGCCTCGGGGCTCGATCCTCATATCAGCCCCGAGGCGGCCCTGTTCCAGGTGGATCGCGTGGCAACGGCGCGCGGCCTTTCGGCCGACAGCGTCCGCCGCCTTGTCGAGGAGCACGTCGAGACGCCGCAGCTGGGCTTCCTGGGCGAACCGCGCATCAACGTGCTGATGCTCAACCGCGCGCTGGATACAATGGCTGCAAAAGGCGCTAAAAGCGCATTGTGAACTCGCAGCCAGATCCGGACCACCGGCCAAGTCCAGAGGCCCTCCTGCGCCAAGCCGCGCAGGAGGGCCGCGGCCGTTTGAAGGTGTTTCTCGGCGCAGCACCCGGCGTCGGCAAGACCTATGAAATGCTCAGCGACGGTGCCGCGCGGCGCGACGCTGGCGTCGATGTGGTCATCGGAGTGGTTGAAACCCATGGGCGTAGCGAGACACTGGCGAAGTCTCATGGTTTCGAGGTCATCCCGCGCAAGCAGATCGAATATCAGGGCCATGTGCTCGACAGAGATGGATATCGACGCCATCCTCGCCAGGCGCCCGCAGCTGGTGCTGGTCGACGAACTGGCGCACACCAATGCGCCGGGCAGCCGGCACGACAAGCGCTATCAGGATGTCGAAGAACTGCTTGCTGCGGGTATCGACGTCTATTCCACCCTCAACGTCCAGCACATCGAAAGCCTCAACGACGTCGTTGCATCCTTCACCAAGGTGCGGGTGCGCGAGACCCTGCCCGACCGGGTGATCGAGAATGCCGAAATCGAGATCGTCGACATCCCACCGGACGAGCTGATCGAGCGGCTGAAGCAGGGCAAGGTCTATATTCCTGAGGAAGCCAGCCGGGCGCTGGGCAACTTCTTCTCCAAGTCCAACCTTTCTGCGTTGCGCGAGCTGGCCTTGCGCCGCGCCGCGCAGTCGGTCGATGCGCAGATGCTCGACTATATCCGCACCCACGCCATGGCGGGCACCTTGGGCGGCGAGCGACCGGATGGTGGTTGCGGTGAGCGAGCAACCCGGCTCGGGCGAACTCGTGAGAGCGGCAAAACGTCTGGCGGATGCAATGCATGCAACCTGGACTGCCGTGCATATCGAAACGCCGCGCGACAGGACACTTCACCGACGCCGAAAGCGCCCAGCTCGCCGCAGACGATGCATCTCGCTGCGCAGTTGGGAGCACAGGTGGCGACCGTGCCGGCCGAAAACGTCGATCGAAGGGCTCAAGCGTTTCAGCGACGATGCCAGGGCGACACAGCTGATCGTCGGCAAGTCCACGCGTTCGCGCTGGTTCGAACTGCTGCATGGATCGGTGGTCGATCGGCTGGTGCGCGAGACTCCCGGTGTCGCCGTACATGTCCTGCCGCTGCAAGCCGAAGGTTCCGCTCAAAAGTCACGGTCGCGGCCAGTGTTCGGGAAATGGGGCCGCCCGAAGGAATACGCGGTCTCATTTGGCCTTGTAGCGCTGATCGCGCTGTTTGGCGCAAGCCTCTTCGAGTCAGGCAACATTGCCAATGCGGGCCTGCTATTCCTGTTGCCCGTCATGGTCGCTGCGTCGCGCTATGGGCTGCGTGTCGGCATCGTCACCAGCCTGGTCGCTTCGCTAGCCTACAATTTCTTCTTTATCCCACCGACACACACTTTCACGATCCAGGATCCTCAGAACGTCGTGACCGTATTGGTGCTGCTCGGCGTTGCGGTCGCGAGCAGCCAACTGGCCGGTCGCGTACGCGAACAGGCTCTGCTCGCCCAGCGCAATGCAGCTCAGAACAGTTCGCTTGCCGGGCTTTGCGCGGCTGCTCGACTGCAATCAGCAAGGTCGAAGAACTTGCCCAGTTGCTGTGCGCTGAAGTCGGGCGGCTGTTGGACGTGACACACAATCCTGCATGCTGCCTGAGAATGGCGAACTGATACTGCGTGCCGCAGTGCCACCCGACGCCCGACTCGAGGCCATCGAACTGGCGGCGTCGCGCTGGGCTTTCGATCACGGCCTGCCCGCCGGACGCGACACCGAGACGCTCACTGCTTCGGATTGGCAGTTTCATCCGCTTACCGCCGGCGAGCGCGTACTTGGCGTATTCGGATTTGCGCGCGCCGACGCGAGTTCGCCGATCCGTGCGGACCAGCTCCCGCTGCTTCTGAGCTTTCTCGATCAGGCCGCGCTGGCCTTCGAACGGGTTACGCTTGAAGGCGAAATGGCGAGCGTGACGCAACTCAAAGAGCGGGATCGACTTGCGCGCCGCGTTACTGTCGTCGGTCAGCCACGACTTGCGCACCCCGCTCACGACGATCCTCGGCCTGCTGGGTGAGATGCGTCCGGCGGGCGACGCGCAGAAGCGGCAACTTCGCGAAGCACGGGGCGAGGCCGAACGGCTCAACCGCTTCGTCGCAAACCTGCTCGATATGGTGCGCATTGAGGCCGGGTCGCTTAACCAGTCGATCGAGCCGGTGGATCTTACCGATACGGTCGTGGCTGCGGTTCA
This sequence comes from uncultured Alphaproteobacteria bacterium, assembly GCA_963777785.1. Classification (GTDB taxonomy): domain Bacteria; phylum Pseudomonadota; class Alphaproteobacteria; order Sphingomonadales; family Sphingomonadaceae; genus Andeanibacterium. The sequence goes on along the minus strand of CAVZRU010000002.1, from coordinate 2,107,908 downwards.
CGACATGCGCCGAACACTCGACAGCCAGCGCGTCAAACTCGACGTTCCCCCCGACTTGCCCTTCGTGTCGGTTGATCCTCAGCTGTTCCATCATTGCCTGATCAATTTGATCGAGAATGCCGTGAAATATGGCGGCCCCGAAACACCGATCACGATCAACGCGCGGCGCACTGCGACGGGCCTGATCCTCTCGGTACTCGACGAAGGGCCGGGCATTCCCGAGGGAGACGAGCAGCGGATCTTCGAAACCTTCGCGCGGATCGAAGGCTCGGACCGCAAAGGCGGCACCGGCCTGGGCCTGGCGATCGTCAGGGGCTTCGCCGAGGCGATGGGGATCGAGGTCGAGGCATCCAACCGCACCGATCGGCAAGGAGCCTGTTTCACGCTGCGCTTTCCAGAAGCGAAGCTCGTTATGAGTGTTGCCGAACAATGAACGCACGTCCGAAGTTGCTCGTCGTAGACGACGAGTCCCCGATCCGCCGGCTAATCGGCGCGGCGCTCTGACCGCGCGGGTTACCGTATGGTGGAAGCCGCATCGGCACGCGAAGCGCTTTCCGCGCTTCAGATCGACAAGCCCGAACTGGTGCTGCTTGACCTCGGCCTGCCTGACCGCGACGGGCTGGAACTGGTGCCATTGATCAAGGCCGCCGGTGCAGCGGTGATCGTCGTCTCTGCGCGCGACGCGACCGAGCAAAAAGTGGCCGCGCTCGACTTGGGCGCGGACGATTACGTGACCAAGCCTTTCGATACGGCGGAAGTTCTTGCGCGCGTGCGCACAGCTCTGCGTCATCGCCTAGCCGCGGAAGCAGAAATGGAAATAGTCACAGTCGGAGAAGTCGAAATCGATCTTACTGCACGGGTCGTTCGGCGCTCGGGCCAAGAAGTACATCTCACGCCCAAAGAGTTCGGCTTTCTGGCTGAACTTGCCAAGCATCCCGGGCGCGTCATCACCCATGCGCATTTGCTCAGGAACGTGTGGGGCGCCGGGCATGAAAAAGACGTCGAGTATCTTCGCGTCGCCGCGCGAGGTGTGCGTAGCAAGTTGGGTGGCGGAGACCCTATTGAGGCTTCCATCATCCGCAACGAGCCGGGAATTGGATATCGGCTGGTGAAATAGAGGTCGCCTGGTGCGATCTTGGGAGTCCCCATTGAGGGCTAACCTCGAACCGAGAGGAGATTGGACACATTCGGTTCCAAGCTTAAAGGCCTAGGTGATTTTATAACGAGGGAACTCGTTTGTTCACTTGTGAGGCCCAGAGGGTCAACATTAGGCGCGAAGCTACCAATCTCCTACGGCATGAATGATCGACAGCTTTCGGGGTGCCTGCTCACCAGCTTGATCGGCCGAGATGTCGGCGGTTGGCGACAGGCACGTTTTCAGTGTCATGTTATCCGTTCGCCACGCAGACGATCGCTTCGATCAGCTTCTCGTCCCGCGGGATCTGTCCGTCGAGCATCAATATCGCAAGTCCGTGCACCTGCGCCCATGACCCCAGAGCGATGACGTTAACCGCGTCGTCTGTCGCCTCGACGGGCGCCAGAAACGAGGCATTCTCGCGCAGCGTCCGGAAGGCTTCGGGAACAGTGCCAGCATCAATCTCGTCACGCTGTTCTGGCGAACTGGAGAAGATCAGCCGAAACAGCGCGGGATTATCCAGCGCAAACTGCACATAGGCGCGCCCCGTGGCGGCGAAGCCCTGCTTGCCGCCGCCTGCGTTGTCAAATGCGATCTGCTGAGCGCGCGCGAGACGTTCGAGCCCTTGCGACGCAATCGCACGCAGCAGCGCGGCCTTGTCGGGGAAGTGGCGATATACCGCGGTCGCGCTGACGCCCGCCGCGCGGGCCACCTCCCGCAAACTTATATCGTCGCCTTGTCGCTCCTCGAGCAATGCCAGCGCTTCCTGCAGCAGCGCCGCCCGCAGGTCTCCGTGATGATAATTCCGCACTCTACTCTCGTATTTCGAGTGTCATTGCGACCATTTAGCTGCTAGCTCGCTTATATGTCTCGGCATCTTGCACGCACCGTCCTGTTGCAGCTCGTAACGCTATGCACAGCTCTGGGCGTCCTTTGGGCACCGGTGGCGGAGGCGGTCGAATGCTCGGGTGAAGCAGACGTGGCTGGGTTCGTCGAACAGCACGGTGAATCTGGAGGCGATGAGAGCACTCCTGAAAAGCATGGAACCTGCGCCCACGGACACTGCCATCACACTTCGCAGGCGGTCAGAGATTCCGCAGATTTCGTCATACACTTGACCGCTGCGACGCTGCTCACCGGCATCAAAGGACTGTCGCTCGACGGCTCTAGAGCCGAGCTGGCAACACCCCCTCCTCGCGCCTGACGTTCACCGCGCGCCGGAACTCATTTCCGACGCCGAATTGAACGTCAGCAGAGGAATATCCATCCATGTTCGCCATATCGTGGCGAGCGGTCCCCTTCTGGGGGCTCATGCTCGCCTTGTCCACGGGGCCTGCCAGTGCGCAGGACCCGCGTGTCGTCACGCTCGACGACGCCCTTGAACTCAGCGGGGTCGCCGAACAGGCCGACGCCAGACTCACTAATCCCCGCCTCGTGGGCCCACGCGCCGAAACCGACGCGGCCTCGGCTCTTGTCGATCAGGCTCGCCTGAGCCCCAACCCCGAGGTCACTTTCGAGGTCGAGAACGTCGCCGGTAGCGGCATCTTCTCCGGTCTTCAGTCGACCGAATATACGCTCACTGTGGGCCAGCGTCTCGAGCTCGGCGACAAGCGTTCCGCTCGGATCGGTGCGGCCGGAGCGCAAGCCGAACTGGCGTCGCTCAGGGCGGACCTGACCACTGTCGAACTGGGCCAATTGGTGCGTGAGCGATATCTTACGGCCGCTGCCGCTTCCGCCCGGGTCGAACTTGCCGAAGATGTGGTTGCCCGCAACGAGGAGTTGGCTCGCATAGCCGGTGTCCTGGTCGAGGTAGGCCGCGAGCCGCCTTTGCGGGCGTTGCGGGCGGATTCGGCCCTCGCCGAAGCACGCGCGCGTCTGGTTGAGGCGGAAGCGGAGAGCCTGTCGGCTCGGACGGCGCTGGCCTCTCTATGGGCGGGAGGTGAAGCGCCACTCGTTCCGGCGGAATTTCCGAATATCGTCCCGCCTGCTTCGCTGATGTCCGAGGCCTTGGGAAGCCTGACCTATCGAGTTGCGCGTGCCGAAAGCATTGCCGCAGCGGCGGAAATGGAGCGGCAGCGAAGCCTGCGTATTCCGGATCCGACGGTTTCCGCGGGCGTGCGGCGCTTCGAGGAAAGCGGTGATAACGCGTTCCTCATCGGCGTGTCGATCCCTCTGCCTTTCCGGGATCGGAACCAAGGCAACATCGCCGCTGCCGAGGCTCGATTGCGGGCGGCGAACGCAGGCGAAGCCGTGGCACTCGCGGATTACGAGCAGTCCGTCGCCATCGCGCGGGCGAGGTATTTCGGGGCCGAAGCCAGGGTCGAGACACTATCGCAGACATCGCTCCCGCTGGCGGAGGAAGCGCTGCGCCTCGTCCGCATCGGATATCGCAACGGACGCTTCCCCCTGATCGAGGTTCTCGCCGCCGCAGATGCCCGCGACACGATCCGCGAGGCGCTCATCGCCGCCCGCGAGCAACGGGGTTTGGCCGCAGCCGAACTCATCGCGCTGGCCGCACAGTGAAGGATATTCCCATGACACGCAGAAAACTGGCGATCCTCGTCGGTATCGTGATCGCGATCGGCGCGCTGACGCTGATCTTCTGGCCGGCCGCTGAGGTCGACGATCATCCGCACGAGGAATCGGAGCCCGAGACACCCGAAGGGGTGGTCACGTTGAGCGACGAGCAGATCAGCGAGGCCGGGATACAGTTGGCCCCAGTGCGGTCTGGTGCCGCTGTCGAACTCGTCTTCCCAGCGACCGTCGCGGCAAGCCCCACCGCCTCTGCTCGTATCGATGCTCGCGCCTCGGGTGTCGTCCGCTCCGTGGGCAAGACGCTGGGAGATCATGTTGCTCGCGGCGAGACCGTCGCCCGCGTCGAGAGCGCGGATGCCGCTGCTCTCGCCTCGCAGGTTAGCGCGGCGCGTGCGCGGGTGAGCGAACTGTCGGCTGCCTATGAACGCGAACGGCGTCTGTTCGATGAGAATGTAACGGCTCGCCAGGATCTAGAAGCTGCGCAGGCCAATCTGAGCGTAGCCCGGTCGGAATTGCAGCGAGCGCAGGCCGCTGTAGCGGCTGCCGGTGTGAGCGGCGATGGCCGCTCGCTCGCCGTCACCTCTCCCTTGGCTGGCAGGATAACCGCCGCACCGATCGTGCTCGGGGCCTTCGTAGATGCCGGCGAGGAACTCTATCGCGTCGTCGATCCCAGCGGGATTTCAGATTGAGGTGGCGCTGCCTTCTGCGGAAGCCTCCCGCATCCAACCGGACGACGAGGCCCTGCTGATCGTCGGCGATGGCCGCGAGATCGGGGCTCGGGTCCGTTCCGTCACACCCACGCTCGATCCGGAGAGCCGCAGCGCCATCGCGGTCCTCTCGTTATCGCGCGGTATTCCTGGCCTCCAGCCGGGCGCGTTCCTGCAGGCGAGCATCAGGCCTTCGGGCGAGATCGAACGCGATCGTATCGCGGTACCGGAGGACGCCATCCAGGTGGTCGAAGGGCGCGACGTTGTCTTCGTCCGGACGAAGACCGGCTTCCAGGCTCGCGCGGTTGAAGTCGGAACACGATCCGCCGGTCAGGTGACGATCCTTTCCGGTCTCAAGGCAGGATGGCGCATCGCCGTCGGCAACGCCTTCCTGCTCAAGGCGGAACTCGGAAAGGATGGCGCGACCCATGGTCACTGAGACCCAAGCCGAACACGACGTGGAGACCCACGCCGATACCGACAGTCATCGTCACGGTTTGATTGGGGCCATCCTCGACATCGCCGTTAGGTTCCGCTGGGCGGTCATCGTCCTCACCGTCTTCGCCGCGATCTACGGCGCCATGAACCTTCTGCGTCTGCCGATCGATGCGGTGCCGGACATCACCAACACGCAGGTGCAGATCAACACCAGCGCCCCGGCGCTCTCTCCATCGCAGGTGGAGACGCAGGTGACTTTCCCCATCGAGACCGGCCTGGCCGGGATCGAGGGGCTGGAGATAACCCGCTCGATCTCGCGCAACGGTTTCAGCCAGGTCACCGCGATCTTCGAGGAAGGCACCGACATCTACTTCGCGCGCCAACAGGTGAACGAACGCCTCGCTCCCATCGGCGCCTCGCTGCCGGAAGGAGCGGAACCCACGATGGGACCGATCTCCACGGGTCTGGGCGAAGTGCTCATGTATACCATCGAATACGAGCATCCGGGAGGTCGCGATGCGCCGAAGGGTGGTCGAACAGGCTGGCAGTCGGACGGTAGCTTCATCACCGAGCGCGGTGACCGTCTCGATACCGAGGTCGCCAGGGCCGCCTATCTTCGCACGGTTCAAGACTGGGTCGTGGCGCCGCTCATGCGCTCCATCGATGGGGTCGCCGGCGTGGACTCGATCGGCGGCTACGAGAAGCAGTTCCTCGTTCAACCCGATCCCGCCCGTCTGACCGGCTACGGTTTGTCTTTTGACTCGCTGATCGAGGCCCTGGAAGCTGCGAACCTCGCCGAGGGCGCCAACTTCGTGGATCGTGCCGGAGAAGCCCTGCTTGTCCGCGTCGATGCGCGGCTTGGGGGCACGCAGGACATCGAACAGGCAGTCGTCGCAACCCGCGAGGGCGTTCCGATCAGGATCGGGGACGTCGCCTCGGTTTGCATTGGTGGCGACCTGCGAACCGGGGCCGCCTCGCTCAATGGCGAGGAGGCGGTCGTGGGCACAGTCCTCATGCGCAGCGGCGAGAACAGTCGCACCGTGGCTGCCGCCTCGGCCGAGCGGCTTGACGAGGTCCGCGCCTCGCTCCCTGCCGGAGTGGTCGCCGAGATCGTCTACAACCGCTCGTCTTTAGTGGATGCGACTATCGCCACGGTGGAGAAGAACCTCGTCGAAGGCGCGCTTTTGGTTATCGCTGTGCTGTTCCTCATGCTCGGCAACATCCGGGCCGCGATCATCGCCGCATTGGTCATCCCGATATCCATGCTGATGGCTGCGGTGGGGATGAACAGGCTCGGCGTATCGGGCAATCTGATGAGCCTGGGGGCGCTGGACTTCGGCCTCATCGTCGATGGTGCGGTCATCATCGTCGAGAACAGCGTCGCGCGGCTCGCCGCCAGGCAGCACCGCGAGGGCAGACTGCTCAGCCTTGGCGAGCGCTTGGCCGAGACGCGGTTGGCCGCACAGGAGATGATCAAGCCGACGGTTTACGGCCAGGCGATCATCCTGTTGGTCTATGCTCCGCTTCTCACCTTCACCGGTGTCGAGGGCAAGACGTTCTCGCCCATGGCCATCACGGTCATGCTGGCGCTCGCCTCGGCCTTCGTGCTGTCGATTACTTTCGTCCCTGCGATGATCGCGGTGTTCCTCAATCGAAAGCTGACCGAGAACGAGGTGAGGCCTGTCCGGCTCGTGAAGGAACGCTATGGCCCGGCGGTGCGCCGCGCCATCGCACGCCCCTGGCCGGTGATCGGCGCTGGGGCCGGCATCTTCGCCGTGGCCGCCTTTGTGTTCCCTTTCCTCGGCAGCGAGTTCACGCCGCAGCTCGACGAACGGGACATCGCGGTGCAGTCACTGCGGATTCCCTCGACCTCGCTCGAACGGTCACTCGCCATGCAGCGCCGGGTCGAGGACAGGATCGAGCAATTCCCACAGGTGGAGCTAGTCTTCTCCCGCACCGGCACGGCGGAGGTGGCGAGCGATCCGATGCCGCCGAACGCCTCTGACGCTTACGTCATCCTGAAGCCGCGCGAGGAATGGCCCGATCCCGACCTGTCCAAGGAGGAACTCGTCGCCCAAATGGAGGTACTATTGAGCGAGTTGGTCGGAAACCTTTACGAGTTCAGCCAACCCATCGAACTGCGCTTCAATGAACTGATCGCGGGTGTCCGCGGGGACGTCGCGGTCAAACTCTACGGAGACGATCTCACGGCCCTGACCCAGTCCGCCGGAGAAGTGGCGGAAGTGCTCCGCGGGGTCGAGGGTGCTGCGGACGTCAAGGTCCAGCAGGTCACGGGCTTCCCCACGCTCGACATCGCCTTCGATCGACCGACGATCGCCCGCTACGGCCTGACCGTGGAAGAGGTCGCGCAGTCTGTGGCTATCGCGCTGGGCGGTCGCCCTGCGGGACTGGTGTTTGAGGGTGACCGCCGCTTCGACGTCGTCGTGCGCCTTGAGGATGCGGCCCGGGACGATTTCGACCAATTGGGAGCGCTCCCCATCGTTCTCGATGGCGGTGTGACAGTGCCGCTTCGCACCTTGGCGGATTTCAGGGTGGTCGAGGGTCTCGCTGAGGTTCGGCGCGAACAGGGTCGCCGGCTGGTGATCGTGTCCGCGAACGTGCGCGAACGCGATCTGGGTTCCTTCGTCGAGGAGGCGCACGCGGGTGTCTCCGAAAGCATCGAATTGCCCCCTGCCTCCTTCATCGAATGGGGCGGGCAATACCAGAACCTCCAGGCCGCGCAGGCAAGGCTCGCTCTTGTCGTTCCGGTCTGCTTCGCGCTGGTGTTGCTGCTGTTGTTCATGGCGCTGGGGGGTTGGGTTCCGGCTCTTGCGGTATTCAGCGCCATCCCGATGGCGCTGGCGGGCGGTGTTTTCGCCCTTGCCCTCAGGGGAATGCCGTTCTCGGTGTCCGCCGCGGTTGGCTTCATCGCCCTCTCGGGAGTCGCCGTGTTGAACGGGCTGGTGATGATGACCGCGATACGTCAGCGCTTGGACAAGGGAATGTCCCTCGATGACGCGATCTCCGATGGCGCGTTGGCGAGGCTGCGGCCGGTGCTGATGACAGCGTTGGTGGCCTCGCTCGGCTTCGTGCCGATGGCCCTTGCGACCGGCACGGGCGCGGAAGTCCAGCGTCCGCTGGCGACGGTGGTGATCGGCGGATTGATAACCGCGACCGCGCTCACACTTATCGTCCTGCCCGCCATCGCGCGGCTCGTGCTGCAGCGTGGCGACCACCCACCTTTACCTGACCCTGGAGGATGAGAGTATCGGAACGAAGCATCAAAGACCGCGAATTTGTCGTGCCGATTTCAACAAGGTCAGACTGCGATTTCAGCCCGATGATAGGGCAATCTGCTCCACCGCCTAGTTGCCTAATTGGAGTCATGAATGAAGGGCAGATCCGGACGTTCTCGTTTGAGCAAATGTATGACTGCTTTGTTGGCGCAATACGACTTCGGAGTCGCCACTTTGCAATGACCCCGAGTCGATCAAGCAAGCCGAAATCTCAAGCCCCCAATAAGGCGACTTCGGTGGCGAACTCACGATAACTGTGCAAAGGGCGATCCAACATGCTCTGCAGGCGCGCTACGTCGCCGTCTTTGGGGATCATTCCTTCACTCACATAGCGCTCAGCCATCAGCCGCATCTCATAGGCCATCCACTTTGGCATAAAGCTATGTCGCCCACGCGGTCTCTGGCAGGTGCCATACGCACCCTCGGGGCGTAAATAGGGCGCTTTCGGCGCGCAATTAGACAGTTGACTAGTAGCGCCTGTGGCCACATTCTTGTCGCGACCGCCCAAGGGCCGGAAACACGACAAGGGGGTTGTGCTATGAAACCCGTATTCAATCGTGCCGCCTTGCTTGCCGGGGCATGTATGTCCGCCCCCGCGCTGGCGCAGGATACTGCTCCGGGAGATCCGGCTGGAGACGCAGCCTCGGACGGCGATATGATCGTCATCACCGGGTCGCGCATTGTGCGGCCGGAGCTCGATTTCGCCAATCCAGTCGTCAGCCTCTCGTCGGCCAGCATCGAGCAATCGGGGCAGACCAGCCTTGCGGATCTGCTGGTCCAGAGCCCGGCGCTGGCAGGTTCGCGGACCGGCGGGCAGACCGGTGGCTCGCAAACCAATTACGGCGAGGCGGGGCTAGACCTGCTCAATCTTCGCAACCTCGGCACCGACCGGACATTGGTGCTGGTCGACGGCCGGCGCCATGTCTCGGGGCTGGCCGGCTCCGCCGCCGTCGACATCAATACGATCCCGACCGACCTCGTAGAGGCGGTCGACGTGCTGACCGGCGGGGCTTCCGCGATCTACGGCGCTGACGGGGTCTCGGGCGTGGTCAATTTCCGCATGAAGCAGGACTTCGAAGGCTTGACCCTGCGCGGTCAGGTCGGCGATTCCGAGCACGGCGGCGGCGCCAACTATTTCGGCGCGGTCACCTGGGGCACGAATTTCGCCGACGATCGCGGCAATGTCGCGCTGGCTTACGAATACAACAAGGATGAACGGCTGCCGAGCGAAGCGCGGCGCTTCGGCCGCAACCCCACTTCGCTGGGCCTCTACCGCAACCCGGCAGACCTCGACAATCCGAACGAAGACGATCCAAACATCCCGGACTACGTGCCGTTTTTCGACGTGCGCTATGCCAACAGTGCGCGGATGGGCGCGGTCGACATCGATTTCGACGGCTATGCCGACTTCGAGGGTGACGGCGATCCCTACGATCTCGGCCAGATCATCGAAGGCGGGGGCGGAGTAACGGTAGGCGGTTCGAGCACCCCGGTCGATCTCTACAATGGCGACCTGTCGCCTGAAGTCGAGCGGCATCTCGCGGGCTTCCTCGCGCATTACGATTTCAGCGATGCCTTCACCGTCTTTGCGGAGGCCAAATACGTCCGCACCTCGACCCACACGCTATCGCAACCGACCTTCGAAATCGAACTGTACCAGAGCGTCGAAAATCCGTTCATGCCGCAGGTAATCCGGGACGCAGTGATCCCCGGTGCGCTGCAAGCCTATTTCGAGGACGACAGTCTTGCCGACGGCGTGACCGTCACGCGCGACAATCTCGATCTCGGCTACATCACTGAAGACGTCGATCGCGACACCTTGCGCGGCGTGATCGGCGCGCGCGGCGAGCTCTCGGACAGGCTGCGGTACGAAATCTCCTATGTCTACGGCGAGACCAGCAGCACGATCTATGAACGCAACGACCGGCTCACCGCGCAATGGCTCGCGGCAGTGGACGTGGTCGAAGACGGCAGCGGCAATCCGGTCTGCCGATCCAGTCTCGATCCCGATGCGCCGCCCGAACTGGCAGGCTGCCTGCCGTTCAACGTCTTCGGCGAAGGGCTGAACGACGCGGCGACGATCGACTTCTTCACCCAGGACAGCATCAACCGCTCGAAGGTTACGCAGCAGGTCGTCTCGGCTTCGCTCTCAGGCGATTTCGGCGCGACTTTGGAGCTTCCCGGCGGCCCGATCGGCTTCGCGGTGGGCGCCGAATACCGCAAGGAAACGAGCAGCTTCACGCCGGATCCGGCGCTCGAGCAGGGCCTGACCTGGCTTGAGACCTTCCTGCCCGCCGAGGGAAGTTTCGACGTGGCGGAAGTGTTCGGCGAAATCGCTTTGCCGATCCTGCGCGACGTGCCCGGCGCGGAACTCCTGTCCTTCGGCGGCGGCCGCGCGGCTATCGGACTACAGCACGATCGGCAGCACGACCACGTGGAAAGTCGACGGGGTGTGGGCGCCGGTGCGCGACATCCACTTCCGCGGCACCTACTCGCAGGCCGTCCGCGCGCCGAATATCGCGGAACTGTTCGCGCCCGGCACGTCCTCATACAATTTCATCACCGATCCCTGCGACCTGCAGGAACTCAACAACGGCAGTTCGACCCGCGAGGCCAACTGCGCGGCAATCCTGAACGCGGCTGGCGCGGATCCGATGGATTTCCGCCCGTCCGACAACATCATCTCGACCCTGTTCACACTCGGCACGGTCACGGGCAATCCCGACACTCGACGAGGAAAAGGCCACCACCTGGACCGCGGGCGTGGTGCTGCGGCCGAGCTTCCTGACAGGCTTCACCGCCTCGTTCGACTGGTACGACATCAAGATCGAAGGCGCGATCAACACGCCCGAAGCACAGGATCTGGCGCAGCTTTGCGTCGATCAGCCGACGATCCAGAACGTCTATTGCGAGGCGATCGTGCGCGAGCAGGGCACCGGCTTCATCACCGAGCTTCACCGCGATGCCGGAGAACGTCTCGCAGTTCAGCACCGCCGGGCTCGATGTGACGCTAGGCTACACACACCGCGCAGGGGAATTGGGCACATTCAGCTTTCAGCTGGTGGGCAATTATCTCGACCGGCTCGATTTCATCGCCACGCCCGGGGGCCGAGATCAATTCCGACGTGAGCGACCTCTACGCCCCGAAATTCTCCGCCACTTTCGATGCCACCTGGCAGACCGGCTCCTGGACACTCGCTTACGGCCTCAACTGGATGGACAAAACCCGGCGATTCACGCTGGAGGAACTGGCCGGCGATCCCGGACTCGGCCGAGGAACGCTATCTCTGGGTCAAGGAGAAGTGGGAGCACAACGTCCAGACTTTCCTACGACATCGACGAGCGCTTCAACATCTATGCCGGGGTGCAACAACTTCACCGATCAGGAGCCTGACATCGGCTACAATTTCTATCCGGTGGATGCGCTGGGGCGGTATTTCTACGCCGGGGCGACGGTCACGCTGGGGGCGTTCCCGTGATGCTCGGCGCGTTTCGCCGGGCTGCTGCTGCTCAGCCTGTCGGCACCGCTGGCGGCGCAGGAAAGTCCGGTTACGCTGGATGACTATTTCAACATTGCTTCGGTTGGCGAGCCGGACTTTTCGCCCGATGGGAAAGCGATCGTCTATTCGGTGTCGCAGAACGATGCCGAGGCCGACAAGGCGTTCAGCGATCTGTGGGTCGTGCCGTGGCAGGGCGGCCCGCCGGAGCGACTGACTGCGACCGACGACACCAGCGAGTGGCAGCCGCAGTTACAGCGCGGATGGGCGCTGGGTCCTGTTCCTGAGCGACAAGGCAGCCGAAGGCGAGGACGCGAGCGAGGCGGAGACCCAGCTTTGGACGATGCCGGCAGCCGGCGGGGAAGCGCGGCGCGTCACTTCGATACCCGGCGGCATTAGCGATTTCTCGCTTTCGCCTGACGGAAAGAGCGCAGTCGTACTCGCTGAAGTCGGCAGGAATGTCGGCAGCGATGCCGAGACTCCGCCGCCGATCGAAATCGAGCGGTTCTATTTCAAATATGACGGACGCGGCTATCTCGACGACCGCACGCAGCAGCTCTTCACGGTCGACCTGGCGAGTGGAGCGGCGGCGCAGATCACCTCCGGCGCGCGCGATCACTGGCATCCGGCGTGGTCGCCCGATGGACGTCTGATTGCCTATGTCGCCAAGGATCATGCCGACGACGCGACGCTCAATTACGAGATCTACGTCATCCCGCCCGAAGGCGGCGAGCCGCGCAAGATCAGCGATTTCGCTGGCGCGGACAGCGATCCGGACTGGGGCTCCGGCCCCGAATGGTCGCCGGATTCGAAACGGCTCGTCTGGCTCGAAGGCGGGGAGGACAAATGGATCTATTACGGTTCGGTCCAGCTCGCGGTGGGCGAAATCGCGACCGGCAGCATCTCCCGCCCGGCACGGATCGACCGCTGGTTCTACTCGCCGCGCTGGACGCCCGACGGCAAGCTGGTCGCGCTGATCGAGCAGGACCGCGACACATGGCTGGCGCGGATCGACCCCGCTAGCGGAGCGGTCAGCTATCTAACGCAGGGCAGCCGCATGGGTTACGAATTTGCCATCTCGCCCGAAGGCAAAATCGCTTTGCTCGATACGACCAGCGAGCGGCCGGCGGAACTGGTCGCGCTTGGCCCGTCGGAGCGCCGCCTCACCGATCACAATGCCTGGCTGACCGAGCGCGCGCTCGGCGAGGTACGCGACATTGCTTTCAAGAGCGGTGAGTCACAGATCCACGGCTTCCTGGTCCTGCCGCCCGATTACGACCCGGCCAAACGTTATCCGCTGATCGCCGATCTTCACGGCGGCCCCGTCTATCAGCACAGCCACGAATTCGATCTCGATGCGCGGCTACTCGCGGCGGCGGGCTACGCGGTGCTCAAGATCAACCCGCGCGGATCGTCGGGTCGGGGCTTCGAGTTTTCAAAGGCGATCTATGCCGACTGGGGCAATCTCGACGTGCAGGATATCAGCGCGGGGATTACCCATTCGATCGAACTGGGCATTGCCGACCCGGATCGGATCGGAGTGGGCGGCTGGTCTTATGGCGGCATCCTGACCGACTACATGATTGCCAGCGACCAGCGGATCAAGGCGGCGGTGTCCGGCGCCGGGGTCGCCAACGTACTCGGCACCTTCGGGGTCGACATGTATGCCCGCGAATACATGCTCGAGCTTGGCGCGCCGTGGGACAGTTTCGAGACGTGGAAGAAGCTTGCTTATCCATTCCTCGAATCCGGCCGGATCACCGCGCCAACCATGTTCCAATGCGCCGAAGCCGACGACAACGTGCCCTGCGTTGGGTCGGAGCAGATGTATCTGGCGCTCAAGATACAGGGCGTGCCGACACGGCTGGTGGTCTACCCGGGGGAGAACCACGGGTTGTCGGTGCCGAGTTACCTGGTCCACCGGATGCGAAGCAATATTGCGTGGTATGACCGGTGGTTGAAGTGAGAAGGGTGCGTTACGCTTGAGCGGCAGCCTCTCGCAGAAGCGGAAGGCATCGGTTACCCTTGCGCGACCTGCCGCAGCGTCAGGCTGCACAGTTCCAGCGCCCGCTCGCGCGACAGCCTGCTTGGCGAAAGGCAGAAGTCCAGCCACAGCCCGTCCATCACCGCGGAGAGGATTGCGATCGCATCCGCGCGGGCGAGCGCGCCGGGTGTCGCTGGGAGTCGGGCGAAGGCATTGTCCAGCAGGACCTTGAGCTGGCGGTTGTAGGCCTCACCGACCTCGGCAAATTCGTCGTTGGTGCGCACCAGATTCCAGAACGCCATCCACGCGCCCAGCACCTCTGAGCTTGCCCATTCTTCCGAGAACAGCACGGCGAAGAAGCGGTCCAGCGCCTCCCACGGATCACCCGAGGGAGCGAGTAGCTCCTGCTCGAAACGTTCGAGGAACCGGTCGCACAGCTGCTGGTAGGTTTCGAGCAGCAGATTGCCGGGATTGTCGAAATAGTGCCGCAGCAATCCGTGGGAGACGCCCGCCTGGCGGCAAATCTCGCGACCGGTGGTGGCGCGCGGACCGAGCCGGGCGAGACAGGAAATCGTCACCTCCAGCAGCTCCTGGCGCCGGTCCTCGGCGAACTGGCGCTGGGTACGGGATTTGGTCGTCGCTCCGGCCATGTTCCTATCCTGTCGTCGCTTCCCGCCTGGCGCGGCGGCGAGAGAGGCCATAGATGGTCGCGCCCCCTCCCAGCAAGACTGCCGTCATGCCGAGGATCTTGAGCGCGGCGAGCGGTTTGTTGGCTTCGTCGGGCGAGGGCATCATTGCAAAGCCGATTGCGCAGATCGTGGTCGCGAGGCCGACGCAGCCGAGAAGGATCGCGACTGGGCGACCGCCCGGGATGCGCGAGCCGCCTTCGGGCGGGGGCTCGCGCTGGAGCACCATCAGCGAAAGGAACACCAGTGCAAAGGGAATGAAGGCCGCGATGATGCCCATGCTCACAAGTACGTCGTAGGCGCCCTTCACTCCGGTCCCGGCCTGGCTCAGCACCACGAACACCGCGCCGAGCCCGCCCTGCAGCAGCAGCGCGATATAAGGCGTGCCCCAGCGCGGATGGGTTCTGCCGAATGCCTTGGGCAGCGACCGGTCGATTCCGATCACAAAGGGAATGCGGGCGGCAGCGGTCAAGAACCCGCTCGCGGCGCCGATATTGCCGATTGTGATCAGGAAGGCGAGCGGGGCAACGATCCACACGATTTCCAGCTTCTGGGCGGTCAGCGCGCCAGCCTGGATCAGCCCCTGCAGTGTGTTCACTTCGCCCGGCTGGATCGCCAGCAATACTGCAATTGTGCCGACGACGTAGCAGAACACGATGATCGCCCCGGCGCAGAGCAGCGCGCGCGGGATCGTGCGGCGCGAATCCTTGATTTCGCCGCCCATGAACGAGGCCGCCTCGCTGCCTGAGAGTGCGAAGGCGAGCGAGGCCCAGAAGATCATGTCCTTGATCTGCATGCTCGGGGTCATGGTCTCGGCGGTAAAGTCGGTCGCCGAACCGAACCGGCTGTAGGCGACGAAGCCCATCACGATGACGATCAATGCCGGCAGCCACATTCCGAGCGCGCCGATATTGTGCATCCATTTGCCGATATTGAGCCCGATCAGGTTGATCCAGGTGATGAAGGCCAGCGCGACCAGCGCGAAGCCCATGAAATAGGCTGGGCTGTCATGGAGCGCCTGCCAGCTCTCGCCGCCCATGTAGAGCGCGTTGCCCGCGTCGAAATAGAAGATCGCCGGGAAGTAGGGCAGATTGCTGGTGAAATAGCTCCATCCGACCATGAAGCCGACGAAGGGTCCGAAAGCCTGCCGTGTCCAGATATAGAGCCCGCCCTCCTGCGGATAGCGGCTCGACAGTTCGATCACCGCAGCGACCAGCGGGATGTAGAAGCACAAGAGCGCACCACCCCAAATCAGGATAGAGCTTGGCCCGGCGGCGGCGGCGGTGGCGATCCAGCGCAGGCTGATCCCGGTGACGACGTAGAACAGCACGAGATCCCGGAAGCCCATGACCTTGGGCGGATGGGTGAATTCCTGTTCTCCGCTCATCGATCAGGTTCTCCTGCCTTCGTCATTGAGAGGAGCGAAGCGGCGAAGCAATCCAGCCCTCTTGCGATCCCTCAATACCTGCTTCGCCGCATTATGCCCCGGTGCACCGGTGACCCCGCCGCCGGGATGCGCCCCGGCCCCGCACAGGTAAAGCCCCTTCACCGGCGTGCGGTATTGAGAGAATTGCGGCACCGGGCGCATCGAGAACAGCTGGCCCAGCGTAAGATCGCCGTGGAAGATATTGCCTTCGGTGAGGCCGTAAGTCCGTTCGAGATCGAGCGGGGTGAGCACCACGCGCCCTTCGACCAGCTCGGGCAGGTCCGGCATGTAGTGAGCGATCTGGCGAATGACTGAATCGCCTAGCTCTTCGCGCCGTTCGTCCCAGCTGCCGCTCGCGAGCCGGTAGGGGACATATTGGATAAAGCAGGTCATCATCGCCTTGCCGGGCGGACAAAGCGTGTCGTCGACCAGGCTCGGGATAACGCAATCGATCCACAATTCGTCGCTGAGTTCGCCGCGGCGGCAGGCATCGGCGATGCGCTGCGCACCTTCGAGCGTAGGGACGATGGTCAGCAGCGAGCGTTCGCGCGGGTCCATGTCCGGTGTGCGGCCGATCACTGTGGGCTCGCGGCTCAGCGCCAGGTTGAGCTTGGCCGATGGGCCGGCCATCCTGATCGCGGAGATGTCGCGGCGAAAGCTTTCGGGAAGGTGGTGCGGCTCGACCAGGCCGAGGAAGGTGCGTTTGGGGTCGGCGTTGGAGAGCACTGTGGCGGACCGGACGATCGCGCCGTCTTCCAGCGCGACTCCGGCGGCCCGGCCCCCTTCGACCAGGATCTGCGCGACCGGGGCATTTGCCCTGATCTCCACCCCATGCTCGCGGCCGCTCGCGGCGATCGCCTGGGTGATCGCCCCCATGCCGCCGACGACATGTCCGGCAAAGCCCTGCACCGCGTCGTCGCCGCCCGCGAGCAGATGGAACAGCAGTCCGATCGCCGATCCCTGCTCGTAAGGTCCGCCATGCTTGCCGTATACGTTGTTGGCGAGGAACAGGCGCTTGACCTCGTCGCTCTCGAAATGTCGGTCGAGATAGGCACCGAGGCTGCCGGTGCAGAATTCCACCAGCTGTGCCGCCTCCCTGCCCTTGAGGCGGCGGAATCGTTTGAGCAGCCGCCATGCCTCGCGCAGTTTGCCGAACCCTTTGGCTGCGAAATCCGGCGGTGGTTCGAGGAAGAACGGCTGGAGATAGGCGGCGAGGGCTTTGAGTTCCTTCTCGACCGTGAGGAATGCCTCCGCATCGCGCGGGCTGATGGCGCGGATCTCCTCGGCGGCGCGTTCGGGATCGGCCCACCAGCGGATGATCTTGCCCGGCGCCATCGCCGCGGCAAGCAGGGGGTCGCTGCCGATCATTTGCAGGCCGTGTTTTGCGAGCTCGAGATCGCGGATCACCGTCGGCATCAGCATCGAGGCAAAATAGGAAGTGAACGATACGCGGTGGCCAGGGATCACCTCCTCTGTCACGCAGGCGCCGCCGAGGATGCCGCGCCGTTCGAGCACCAGCACCTTGAGCCCGGCGCGGCCGAGATAGGCCGCCGCCGTAAGTCCGTTATGCCCCGCGCCCACCACGATAGCATCGTAGTGGGGCGCTGGGGGCAGGTCCGGCTTGGGTTGTTGTGTTATCGCGACCCCCGGGCTCATGACAGGTTCGGTACGGCCCGAACTTCCCCTATACGATACACACAAATCGGACTATGAGACAACTGTCCAATAAGGTGCGCTATGACTGACGCTTTCGAGGAGCCGGGCGGTGCGATGGAACGCTCGCTGCCGAGTGCTTCCTATCTCACCAATTCGGCGTGGCAGGCGGATAAGGACAGCATCTTTATTCGCGAATGGTTTTGCGCCGGGCGCGCCGAAGATGTCGCCGAGCCGGGCAGCCACGTTCTGGTGGATGTCGCGGGTGAAAGCATCATCATTGTGCGCGCAAAATCGGGCGAGATCCGTGCGCATTACAACGTCTGCCGCCATCGGGGCGCGCGGCTGTGCGATGCCGAGACCGACGCACGCTGGGGAGTTGCGCTCAATGGCGGCGTCATCGGCGGAGTGATCCGCTGCCCCTATCACGGCTGGTCCTACGGTCTCGACGGTGCGTTGCTCGCCGCACCCAATCTCGGCGGAATTGCCGATTTCGACAAGGCGTTGTTTGGGCTGCACCCTGTCGGCACCGAAGAGTGGGGCGGGTTCGTGTGGGTCTGCCTTGTTCCCGATTCGGCTCCCGACTTCGGCGAAGCGTTAGGTGCCGCGCCGCGCCGGCTCGGCAATTACCCGCTTGAAGACCTGCGTACCGCAAGGACGATAGAATACGACGTACAGGCAAACTGGAAGCTGATTCTCGAGAATTACAACGAGTGCTACCACTGCGCCGGCGTTCATCCCGAACTGTGCGAGATCGTCCCCGAGTTCCGCAACAACGGCGGCATGCATCTCGACTGGGAAGCAGGCATCCCGCACCGGGAAGGCGCGACCACCTACACCATGAGCGGCACAACCAGCCGCGCGGTCTTCCCCGGACTGAGCGAGGAGGAAAAGGTGCGCCACAAGGGCGAGCTGATCTATCCCAACCTGATGTTCAGCCTCTCGAGCGACCACGCTGCCGCCTTCATCCTATGGCCGGAAGCGGTTGACCGCACGCGGATCGAATGCCGCTTCCTGTTCCACAAGGACGAGATCGCGCGTGCCGGTTTCGATCCATCCGACGCAGTCGAATTCTGGGATCTCGTGAACCGTCAGGACTGGGCCGTGTGCGAACGGGTCCAGCGCGGCATGTCGGCGCGCACGCACGATCATGGCTATTATTCGCCGATGGAGGACTACAGCCTCGATATCCGTCGCTACATTGCCGATAGGCAGGGGCGGCTGGAGGGATGATCAACGCGGATGTCGTGGTCGTCGGCCTTGGCGCATTTGGCGCTGCGACGCTTTACCAACTTGCTCTCGCCGGAGTGAAAGCGGTCGGGATCGACCGTTTCAATCCACCGCACGATCGCGGGTCCAGCCACGGCGATACACGGATCACTCGGGCCGGAGTGGGCGAAGGCGAAGCCTATGTGCCATTGGCCAAGCGCTCGCACGAGATCTGGCGCGAGCTCGAAGGGCTGAGCGGAGAGCAGCTTTATCTGGACTGCGGCTTGCTCATTATCGATGGCGCGGAAGAGGCCGAGTTCCACGGCAAAAGCGGAATTGGCGCGAACAGCATCACGAATGCCCGCCGCGGCGCAGTGCCGCATCAGGTCCTCTCACCAGCCGAGACGATGAGGGAGTTTCCCCAGTTCCGTCTCATGGGACATGAGTTGGTCTATTTCGAGCCCGGCGGCGGACTGGTTTTCCCGGAGAGGTGCATCGCGGCGCAGCTGGCCCGCGCCGCCGAGCTTGGCGCCACGATCATCACCGATGAAATCGTAACCTCGGTGTGTCCTGTCTCAGGCGGGGTGGATATCGAAACCGAGAGCGGGCGGAGGCTCTCTGCAGACCGGGCGGTGATCACGGCGGGCGGCTGGACGCCTGCCCTCGTCGGACCAGCGCTTTCGAAAATGCGGTTGCTGCGTCAGACGCTCCACTGGTTTGAGCCGGAAGACCGGAAACTCTACGCCCCCGAACGCTGCCCGACCTACATCTGGACTCACGGCGCCGGGGAGGAAGGCAGCTTCTACGGCTTCCCCGAGCTTGAGGGGTTGGCGCGGCGCGGGGTGAAAGTGGCAACCGAGCAGTACCGCGATGAGATCGGCCGTCCGGAGGACCTCGAGCGCAACGTGACCGCCGAGGAATCCGCTCGACTTTTTGCGGCCCATCTGGCCGGGCGGCTTGACCGGCTTACCTCACGCGCATTGCACGCTTCCGCTTGCTTTTACACCATGGCGCCAGACGGGGATTTCGCTATCGACATCCATCCGGAGAGTGAGCGCATAGTCATAGCATCGGCCTGCTCCGGACACGGCTTCAAGCATTCTGCCGGCGCAGGCGAGTACCTTGCGCAGCTGGTGGCAGGCGCAGCCAGCCCCATCCCCGCTTTTCGGTTTCGCCGTTCGGCCTTGACCGTCCAATAGCGACGAGTGGGCAAGCCACTGACGGCATCTCCATCTAATATATCTGTTTGGCGGCGTTGGCCTGAGAGACAGCACTGGCCTGGGCAGTTTTTGCTTTTACCTAAAAGCCTCTCAAGGGCTGCATGCCAGCAGTTCGTCGAGGTTGACGTCCATGCGATCGAGAATCTCAGTAAACAGCTCCATCTCCGGTAGCGAGACACCCGCCAACAGCAATTTCCGGACTCGATTGGTGCTATGGAAAACCTCGAAAACCGTCCGTTCGCCCGCTTCGGTGAGGCTTAACGACTTCACCCTCTTGTCGCGCTTGTTGATCTCGCGGGTGATGTAGCCCGCTGCTTCAAGCTCGTTGAGCGTGCGCACGACGGCCGCGTTCGACGCAGTTAGCCGCTTCGCTATCTCTGTCATGGTTTCGTCCGGGCCGGTCATGCTGATCGCAAACAGCACGTGCCATGCGTTCGAGGTTAAGCCGTGCTTTCCCACCAGGCGATCCAGCACTGCGCGCCACTTGCTGATCGCCATGTTCATCCTGAACGAGAGCATACCCTCGATCATCTCGACCGGAAGATCGTCAAAATATTCGTCGAAGCGTCGGGAATTGCTGCCGAAGGGAGGCTTCAGATTCGCCGGGAAGGCACGCATCACCGCGGCGATCAAATCCTGTCGCACCCGCACCAGGTCCTGATCGATCACATTGCCGTCACTTTCGCTCAACTGTCAGCACCTTTTTACGTCCCCCAACGGTTCGATAGCGCGATCTGTGCGGTCCGCCAATCACTCCCTTGCAGAGGCCCCTGACTAAACAACCTTTCCAGTTGGAAAGATATATGCAAGTTCCTGAATTATGAAATAGCCTAAAATCAAGGTGATATCTGATATCTTCAAAAGCATTCTCCCCAAAGTGCTGCACATGTGCAATTAACTGTTGCCAGAAAATGGCTGATCAGGTGAAACTGACGGACAAGAGACAAATCAAGAAATCTCACGGGGAGAGTACATGAGCAATCGCAATTTCGTTCGCAAATCCGTTGTTTCCCAAGCCGCTTTGGCTGCGGCGATGCTGTTGGTGCCGGTCCAGGTATATGCTCAAGAAGATCCCGCCAGCGCCGAAGAGGAAACTGCGGACGCCGAGCAGATCATCGTCACCGGCTCGCGCCTGGGACGGACCAGTTTCAATTCGCCCACGCCAGTTAACGTGGTGGGTGCGGACCGGGTTCAGAACCTTGGCATCGCCAATGTCGCTGATGCACTGAATCAGATACCGTCTTTCCGTCCGCTTACCTCACCGGCGACCAACGCCTTCCGTTCGGGTACCAACATAGGCGCGCGCACCCTCGACTTACGCGGCCTCGGCACGCAGCGCACGCTTACACTGATCGACGGGCGCCGCAGTGTGCCCAGCAGCGACGAGAACACGTTCGATCTGAACTCGATCCCATCGATCCTGGTTCGGCGTTCAGAGGTGGTCACCGGAGGCGCATCGGCAGCCTATGGCGCGGATGCGGTCGCCGGCGTGGTCAACCTTATCCTCGACACCAGGCTCGACGGCGTCAAAGGAGAGGCCA
This sequence comes from uncultured Alphaproteobacteria bacterium, assembly GCA_963777785.1. Lineage (GTDB taxonomy): Bacteria > Pseudomonadota > Alphaproteobacteria > Sphingomonadales > Sphingomonadaceae > Andeanibacterium. The sequence continues at coordinate 2,086,581 of CAVZRU010000002.1, read as the reverse complement.
GCTATGGCATCAGCGAGTACGGCGATGCCCGTAACATCTACGCCGCCTTTGCCGCCGGAACCCCGTTCGCCGCGGGGCGCGGCCACCTTCTGGTCGGAGCCGAATACTCGGATGAGAACGGCACGGGAGACTACAGCGCGCGCGATTGGGCCAAGCGCTACCACAGCTTCATCCCCAACCCCTTCTTCAACACCGATCCAGACCTGAGCAACGGCCAGCCTGCCAATGTCGCCACGGACAATGTGCTCTACGTGCTTAACCCGGCGGGGCTCATCTCGACCGTGCACCCGCTCCAGGGCCTGCAGTTTGACAGCGGCGGCAATCTCGTGCCGTTCCAGTTCGGCGAATTGTTCAACCCCGCCAAGCCGAGCAACCTGATGGTGGGCGGCGATCCGAGCGTGCAGGACATATATGGCTTCAACAACACACCGCTTGTCGTTCCCACGCGCAACTATTCGGTGCTGGCCAATGTCGAGTACGAATTAACCGACACGATTACCGCAATCGTCCAGGCTTCGTACTCGGATGTCGAAGGTGAGACTGCAGCGGCCACTCATACCGACCAGGCTGGCGCAGCTCGGATCCAGCGCGACAACGCCTACCTGAACCCGTCCGTCGCTGCCATGATGGATGACGCTGGCGTCACATTCCTTCCGGTCAGCCGCGCTCATCTTGAGCTCGGTAATTCCTCTTACATCACTAAAAACAAGACTTTCCGGGCTTTCGCCGCGCTCAAAGGCGAAGCGTTCGGCGATTGGGAGTGGGACACCTATTACCAGTATGGACAGACCGATGGCAGGCAGGAAGGCACGGGGCTGCGTCTCGCCCAGCCCTGGAGAGATGCGATCGATGCCGTTTTCGCTCCAGCAGGAATCCCCGGAATTCCAGAAGGAACGATCATCTGCCGCACGACGATCGCCAATCCGAACAATGGCTGCATCCCGGCCAACATCATGGGACCCGGCAAGGTGAGCGACGCGGTCACCGCCAATGTCACCGGCAATTCGTGGCAAACCCGCAAGTTCGTCCAGCACAATGTTGCCGGCAACTTGCGCGGCACGCTGTTCGAAGGCTGGGCGGGCCCGATTAAGGCGGCCGTTGGCATAGAATATCGCACCAATTCGTCAGAGGGCGACGCCGACCCGGTGAGCCGGGCCGGACAGTTCAGCCAGATCAACGCGAATGTCCTGCCGGCGCTGACCCAGAAGGTTACCGAGGGTTACGCGGAAGTGAACGTGCCCGTGTTCAAGGACGCGCCGTTCGGCCAGTCGCTGGAGATCGACGGGGCAATCAGGCGCACGCATTACAGCCTGTCGGGCAATGCGACGACCTGGAAGGTCGGGGCCGTCTACGAACTCAGTGACGATTACATGCTACGCGTCACACGCTCGCGCGATATTCGCGCGCCCACACCGCAAGAGCTCAATCCTAATACCCGCCTGACGAACTCGACCCTGGCCGATCCCAAGCTAGCCATCCAGTATGTGATACCGGCAGTCGCCGGCGGCAATCCCGATCTGGAGCTGGAGAAGGGGAATACCTTCACCATCGGCGGTGTGTTCACGCCGGAGTGGCTGCCGCGGTTCCGTCTGTCGCTCGACTATTACGATATCAAGGTCACCGGCGCGATCGACATTCTGACTTCGTCGCTTGCGGTGCAGCTATGCCGGTCCGGTACCACGCTGCCCCTCTGCATCATCGGCACAGACGATTTCGGCAATCCGGATCGAATCCTTCAGATCAGTACCCAGTACCAGAACGTTGCCGAACTCAATGCGCAGGGTTTCGAGCTCGTATCGACTTACTCGGTGCCTCTCGCGGGCGGCGATCTCGACTTCACGCTCAACGGCAACTATGTCAAAACGCTCAAGACTACGCTGCCCGACGGCTCCGTTCAGGAATTTGCCGGGGTGACCGGCAACTCCGGCTCCGTGACGACGATCTTCGGCGTTCCGCGGTGGCGGGCGGACGCGGTGATCACTTACAAGCAGCCGACATGGTCGGTAACCACGCAGCTCCGCTACATTCCGGAGGGCATTCTTAACCGTAACTGGGTCGGGCCGCAGGACGAGGGATACAGTCCCTATCTTCGGAACAGTGTAAGCGACAACAGGATCGATGACCGCATCTACGTCAACCTCAACGCACGTGCGAATCTGACCGAGAACATCGAGATCTTCGGCGGGGTAAGCAACCTGTTCGATACCGATCCGCCGGCGAACCTTCGCTACACCGGCAATGGCCTCTACTTCGATTCGGTCGGCCGCGCATATCGGGGCGGCGTACGAGTGAATTGGTGATCTCCCTGGCGCCGGCAGGATCTGTTCCCTGCCGGCGCGCTTTTTTGGGCGCTTTGAGGTCTACCGAAGTGAACTTTACGGAGAGAAATACAATGCAAGCAAACTGGAAAATCCGCCGCCTTATACTCGTGCTGGCGGCTACTTCGGCCCTCCAGGCTTGCGCCGGCCAGGCTGGAGCGGAAGCCGGGGAACGGCCAGCCGATGCAGATAAATTCGCGAATTGCAGCATCTACGATTCGCACGCGCATCTGATCTCGGACGATCTGGTTAAATACCCGCGCAATCCGTTGCATGAGGAGCCACGCAGTGCGAACTCGCCGTTCAAGGGGGGCACTGTAGGCCAGCCGGGCGGCATGCATGGGCCAAACCCGGTCAACGAGAAACCGACGGCGGAACAGATGTATGGCTGGATGGCCGAAGAGGGCGTTTGCGCCATCGCCGCTGTCCAAAAGGGCATGATCTACCGCACCGACAATCGCTATATCATCGACGCGGCCAAGCTGTTCCCCGATCGTATGACGTCGGTGATCATCATCGATCCGGATGAAGCCGGGACGCTCGACATGATCCGCGACGCGGCCAAGCATGGTGCCGTCGGCATCCGCTTCTTCGGCGTCGGAGTGCACGACAAAGCTGCATGGATGAGCTCTCCCGCGTCGGAGAAGGTCTGGCAGTTGGCGGACGAGCTTGGCCTTGTGGTCACCATCGAGGGACCGGCTACCGGCCGCGACAAACTCATCCCGGTGGTCACAGCCATGGCCGACAAGTTTCCCGATTTGCCGATCGTGCTCGATCATGTGTTCATGCCCGATGTGACGCAGCCCAATTTCGGCATCGGCGCCAGTTACGAACCGCTGGCCGCGCGCAAGAACATTTCGGTGAAGTTCACGTCGCTCAACATGGATGTCATCCGCGAACAGGGCATCGCGCCGGAGAAGGTCCTGCGCCGCACCGTCGATGTGTTCGGCCCGGACAGGGTCATGTGGGGATCGGACATCGGCACATCCTCGGGCACCTTCAAGGAAATGGTCGAACGGGCAAAGGCCTCTGCCGTTCTGCTGAACGAAGAGGAGCGCCGCAAGTACCTGCACGATGTCGGCGACCGGATCTTTGCGCCAAAGCGAGGCTGAAACTGCGATGAGGGGCCCAGGTCACCGGGCCCCTTGCTCATTGGTGCATTGGCTCTCTAGAACAATGCCGGGCTAATTCTCGGTTGGCCCGGCAACTCGTTTGCGTTCGAGGTAACGCAACGAGGCTGATACGGCCTTCCACGGAAGAGGCACATCGAAAGGGGAGAGTGTAAACGATGATTCGAGCTTTGAGCGTAATTGGCGCCGCAGCCCTGCTATATCCGGGAGCGCTGGCAGCAGAGGAGACTGCGCCGGCATCTTCGGCCGCGGTCGTCCCTCCCGGCCCGCCGTTGGCAAATGGCGAAGGCGAAATTTGGTCGACCGAGGAGCAATTGCAAACCCTGGAACTCGACCGTCCGGTTGCGATGACAATCGTGACGTGGACGCCGGACTATCGCATCGCCGTCCTGCGGCGCGCACGTATCGGGAGATCCGACACGCGTCGGCTCCGAGATGCATGAGGACAAGACCCAGATCTATTTCATCCTGTCCGGTTCGGGAACGCAGACGCTGGGTGGCGAACCGAGCACGCTGATCGGGAAGAGCGATGGCAATCATACCGGCGAGGGGCCGCTGATCGGCGGAACAACGCACCGGATCAAGGCCGGTGACGTGGTGGTCATCCCACCGCTGACCTGGCATCAGACAATTCCCGACGAAGGGCAAGCCATCCAATACCAGATGATCGATGTGAGATCGCCAACACGGATGCCGTAGATTCCCCAAGCACTCTCATTGCCGAGGGGTCCACAGTCGGGGCTACGCTGCAAGTCTTCCTTCCGAAGTGATGTCCTTGAAACGGACACTGAAGCAACCGGGCTTGTTCGCCCAATCAGACCGGTTATTGCAGTTTCGAATGGTGGGGCGTGGCTATCGAATGTAGTCACGCAAAAGGGGGGACATCATGCCGAACCGAGGATGGGCATTTTTTGCCGCAGCCCGAAGGCTGTTTGCTTTCATGCTTCTGGTGCTGAGCGCTCCTGCGCTGGCCGAAGAAGCCAGTGGGATTGCGCGCGGCGAAGTTCCGGACTGGCTCGCCCCTCGCGATGTTCCTGAGGCCACACCGGAAATCATTTCTCACTCCGCAGGCGGAGTCGCCTGGCTGATGACGGATTGGCAGGTTCGCGCTGTCGAAGGTGGATACCAGTCCCACTTTCGAAGCGTTCAGCAAGTCACGGATCGCAGCGGCCTGGAGAGCGCTGGTGCAATACAAATCGAGTTTGACCCACACGACGAGGACGTCACGCTGAATTACGTCCACGTAATTCGGAACGGCAAAGTCATTGACCATACGGACGATCTCAAGCTCAATCTGATCCAGAGAGAAGACGGACTGAACAATGGCCTACTCGATGGCCGCGTCTCTGCAGTGGGCAATATCAGCGATGTCAGAGTTGGCGATGTCGTTGATTACGCGACGACTTACCACGTCAGGGACACACTTTGGCCGGGCCATTTCTTCAGCACAGTTACGATGCAGTGGTCGGTACCGCTTGCGATGCAGGCGGTGCGCATTTCCTGGCCGGCGGAGCGGCCGATCAAGTTCAGGCAGATCAACACCGACGCATCCTTTACCACACGCGAGATGGGCGCAACGACCGTCTACGAATTGGTTCGCCGCGATTTGACGGCGCAGCGTGAGGAAGCAGACATCCCGGCCTGGCACCCCGCCTACGGTTTGATCGCCATGTCCACGATGAACAGTTGGGAGGAAGTCGCCGAATGGGCCCTGCCACTATATGATGGCGACGAAAGCCTGCCTGACGATTTCGCCGCAAAAGTCGACCAGATTGCAAGCAAATGGACCAATCCTTCCGACAGACTGACCGAGGCTACACGCTTGGTGCAGGATACGATCCGTTATGTGGGAGTCGAGATTGCCGAGGGATCCTTCGTGCCGCGGCGCCCGCTGGAAGTTGTGCGACTGGGATATGGCGACTGCAAGGACAAGAGCCTTCTATTGGCCGTGGTTTTGCGGCGATTGGGGATCGCGGCAACACCGGCTCTGGTAGCGACCAGCTGGGGGGAAGAATTGACGGAGTGGGCACCCTCGCCTGCAATATTCGATCACGTCATCGTTCGTGCAGAGCTCGACGGGAGCCCCGTGTGGATCGATCCGACCTTCTCCCACCAAGGCGGTCGAGGCGCAGGGCTGGTAACGCCTGAATATGGATACGTGCTGCCTATCCGAACCGGTCAACAGGATCTGGAAAAGATCGCTGCGAGAAATTCGGACATCGAACAATCACAGGTCGTCGAAAAATACGACATCGACGAAACTGCCGAAACTGCCATGCGCCTCAGAGTCGAAACGGTCTATCGCGATGGCGTCGCCGATTTGATGAGGGGCAGAATCGCTGCTCAACCTCTCTCGGCCCTCTCCAAGTCCAACCTCGATTATTATCGCGAAAGCTATCCGGGGCTTGAAGAAGCACAACCTCTCGCTGTGGAAGACAACAGGGACGAGAACACGGTGCGTATGGTGGAGAACTACGTCCTTTCGCGCACTGCCTTTGAAAATGCGAAGCTGCAGGACGACTTCCAGGTACGGGCCTATTCAATACGAGACATCTTGCCGGCAAGGCAAAGCTCCCCGCGAGAAATCCGCTTTTCGTGAGTTTCCACGATCGGCGAACGCACATTATCGAACTTAACGTCAAAGGCCGCGTCTTGGGACGCATGCCCGATCTGGATGAGAACTTCGAAGGAGTTGAATTCTCACGAAAGACGACCTCGCAAGGCGAGTTTCAACGCATGACGTACACACTCCGAGCGGGAACGGTGACAGTGCCGCGGGTGAAGGCCGAACAGGTCTACGATCTGTCCGACAAGATCGGCGAAGAGACGATCATCGAATATTATTTCTCCAAATCTCCCAAATCCCTCGCCGCGGCACTGGGCCTGGACCCCGACGAAGTTGCGCCATTCCAGGAACGCATTGCCGCCGCGAGCGAGCTTTTGCGGACGAGTGATCCTGCCGCCAGGCTCGAGGCAATGACATTGCTCAATGCCTTGGCAAGCGATGTGCCGCGGCCGTCGGTAATTGCAGGCGTTGTCGATGGCATGAAAGGCGCTGCGCTGGTCGATGCGCGCAGGCTGCCAGCGGCCAAGGCGGCTCTGGAATCAATGAGCGGCCAGTATCAGGGTAACTTCGACCTTCTTCGACTGCTTATGCTCCTCCAAATCGACGATAAAAAGCCAGCGGATGCTGTCCGAACCATAGCTCTCATAACCGAACATCATCCAGACAAGGTCACCTCCCTGGAGCAGGAGACGATTTCCCGCATATTGAGTTTGCTGCGCCAGGACGGGTCTGACGATTACGCCAAGACGGCCGACGATTTCATGATCCTGTTGGCCAAGGCCGGCTGGCAGCAATCGCCAATGACCGAACAAGGCGACGACGTCAGGATGGCTGCAATAAAGCACCTGCTCGAAAGAGGGGCGCTCGACGAAGCACGCAAGCTGTTCGCCCTTTCGCCGGTGTCGTCCGAAAATGCTGCGGAGTTGGCAGCAGACAAGCGCTACAGCGCTTTATGGCCAGATCTGGCCCCAGCGGTCCGCGATCATTTCCGCTCCCTCATCGAAAATGACGTCGATCGATCCAGCGCAAATCTTGCGAGTTCGCCCGACGATCTGAAATTGCTCACTGTACATTTGCGCAATCTGCGTCGCGCGGGCCGCAGTGAGGAGGCATTATCGATTGGGAAGTCTGCCGTCTTCAATCGCGGCAGAATCGAGGCGGCAGGGGCTGACGGCTTCTGGCTGGTCAACGAATACGCTTACGCTTTGAAAGACGAAGGGCTTTTGGACAAAGCAGTTGCGCAGATGGACTGGATCGTCAGCCTCGATGTCGATCAATATCCGGACCTGATTTCGCAGGCGATCAACAGAGCCGAGATGTTGAACTCCAACGACCGGCCTGCTGACGCATTGGAGGCGTTTCAGGCACTCGACAGCAATTCGGCAGGCCACGCCAGTATCTACGGAAGAATGTGGATCTGGTCCGGCACGGTTTGCGCCGCGCACGAAGTAGCCGAGCCCAGTCTAGTCGAAAAGGCGATGGATCAGATCAAAGGCAACACCGATGCCAATCCTTCGGCTGCAACAATGGCGTTGGCGTGCCTGTCGGACATAGAGGGATTGGAGGATATATACGTCAAACGCCTCGACGATCCGAAGCAGCGCAACGCCGCACTTGGAGCCTTTGCCAGGACATTGGCCGAACCGCGTTCAAAATTCGAGACGCGCATGCAAGGCATCTTCGAGCAGATCGCCGCGAGGCCCGCAGTTCAGGCCAAGCTCGAGCAATATGGGCGAGTGGTGCAGTTCGACGGGAAGCCGACTTATTGGGGCGGGTTCTAGGACGTCCACCTCAATTCAGGCGATTGCCGCCGCCTGCAATTCGAGATACTTCACACATTAAGTGCCTTGCCTGATCCGCTCGCATAAAGCGGAGGGTGGGAATGGAGATGATGCAACCGATCGCGCAAGCGATATGAGGAGGCGGCTGTTGAAAGTTTCTGAACCCATCGCGGGCGCCGGCCCGGCGAAGCTGACCGGCGTCGATCCCACCACGCTGGGCCCGCGTGCGCCCACCGTGGTGCTGGGCGTGCTGTTCATCGTCTATTTCATCAGCTCGGTCGACCGGTCGATATTCGGCATCCTTGCCCAGCCGATCAAGGAAGAGCTGCTGCTCAGCGACATGCAGCTGGGCTTCCTCACCGGCTTCGCATTCAGCCTCGTGACGCTGATCTTCGGGCTGCCCATGGCGTGGGTGACCGACAAGGGGAACCGGGTTTCGATCCTCGCCCTGTGCATCGCCTTCTGGTCGGTGATGACCGCCGTCAGCGGCCTGTGCACCAGCTTCTTCCAGCTGACCCTGGCCCGCATGGGCGTCGGCGTGGGCGAAGCGGCCTGCGTTCCTGCCTCGCACTCCTTGCTGAGCGACTATTACCCGCCGCTCAAGCGCACCAAGGCGCTGGCGATTTTCGGCATCGGCTTTCCGTTCGGTTCGCTGATCGGCATGATCGTGGGCGGCACTGTGCTGGACCATTGGGGCTGGCGTGCAGCGTTCTTCGTCGTCGGGCTGCCTGGCATCCTGATCGCGCTGATGACCAAGGTGATAGTCAAAGAACCGCAGCGCGGCCGCTTCGACCCGCCTTCGCAAGGCGACGCCAAGAGCGGTGACGGCCAGTCGTTCAAGGAAGTCCTGCTGATCATGTGGCGATCGCCGGTGCTGCGCCAGATGGTCATCGCGCTGACGCTGTTCTCGATCTTCACCAGCCCGACTTCGACTTTCCTCGGCCCATACATCGTGCGCCGTTTCCCGGTCTCCTATACCGAGCTCGGCTACATCATGGCCGCGACGATGATGTTGCCGGCTTCGATCTCCACCATCGTCGGCGGGATCATCGCGCAAAGGCTCGGCGCGCGCGACATCCGCTGGCTCTTGTGGTTTCCCGCGATCACCGTTCCCCTGGGCGCCATACCCTACGTCATCGCTTTGGCGCAGTCGGAATGGCCGCTGCTCGTGGCCTTCATGTTCTTCGGCGCGTTGATCAACGCCACCCTGCTCGCCCCAGCCTACACCGTCCTGCACAACACCATCCCGCCCGGCGGACGGGCCAAGGCCGTGGTGATCGTGGGACTGTTCATGGGCCTGATCGGTCACAGCCTTGGCCCGCTGCTTGCCGGCGCCGCGAACGATATCATTGCCGGAACGCTGTTCGCCGACACCGCACCAGGCGGCTTCCTCGCCGCTTGCCCGGGCGGCCATGCCGCTGCGGGATTGTCCGCGGCGATCGAAGCGGCCTGCAAAGGCTCGCTGGTCACCGCCACCCAATGGGTGATGATGGCCACTATGGCGGCGACAACCTGGACCGGCCTGCACCTTTATCTTGCCGGCCGCAGCATGAAACCGCTCGCAGCCCCGCTCGAGGCGATGACAGCACGCGGACATTGACCGCAATCAATGCGCTGTCATGCTGTCCCTGCCTAAATGGCACGGAGAGGAGACGGGCGATGTTCAAGACCAATGTCGGAGGAGCAGACCGCGTAATACGGATCGTGGTGGGGCTGGTGCTGATCGCACTGGTGTTCGTGGGTCCGAAAACCCCGTGGGGCTGGATCGGGATAATCCCGCTGGCGACCGGAGTGTTCCGCACTTGCGCGCTCTATTCGCTGCTGGGGATCAATACCTGCAAGAAACAGTGACGCAGCGATCTTGCATGGGAGTGAGGGAGGCGGCATAGCCCGCGCCCATGCACGATCTGCGCTACATTCGCGAACACCCTGCGGCTTTCGACGCCGGCCTGACCCGGCGCGGGCTGGAGCCGCAATCCGCCGCTATCCTGGAGCTCGACGCCAGGCGGCGGGATGTCACCACGCGCGCCCAGGTGGCGCAGGGCCGCCGCAACGAAGCCTCCAAGGCGATCGGCGCGGCGATGGCCAAGGGCGACAGTCGAAACCGCCGAAGAGCTCAAGCTCGAAGTCGCCGAGATCAAGCGCAACCTCCCCGAACTGGAGGAGGAAGACCGCGCGCTGAGCAAGCAGCTCGACGATTTGCTGGCCGCCCTGCCCAATATCCCGGCCGAAGACGTGCCAGAGGGCGCGGACGAGGATGCCAATGTCGAAGTCTCGCGCTGGGGCCAGCAGCGCAATTTCGCCTTCGAGCCGAAGGAACATGCCGATATCGGCCCGGCGCTGGGCCTCGATTTCGAAACCGGGGCGCTGCTCTCGGGATCGCGCTTCACGTTCCTGCGCGGCCAGATGGCGCGGCTGCAGCGCGCGCTGGGCCAGTTCATGCTCGACCTGCAGACGGCGCAGAACGGCTACACCGAATGCGCCCCGCCGCTGCTGGTGAACGACGAGGCGGTGTTCGGCACCGGCCAGCTGCCCAAGTTTGCCGAGGATCTGTTCCGCACCACCGATGGCCGCTGGCTGATCCCCACCGCCGAAGTCTGCCTCACCAACGCAGTGCGCGAACAGATCCTGGCCGAGAGCCAGCTTCCCATGCGCCTCACCGCGCTCACCCCCTGCTTCCGCTGCGAAGCGGGCGCGGCCGGGCGCGATACGCGCGGCTATATCCGCCAGCACCAGTTCGAGAAGGTCGAGCTGGTCTGCATCTGCCGCCCCGATCAGGCGGAGGCAGAGCATGCCTATATGGTGCGGTCGGCCGAAATGATCCTGGAAGCGCTCGACCTGCCCTATCGCAAGATGCTGCTGTGCTCCGGCGACATGGGCGCGACCGCGAAGAAGACCTTCGACCTCGAAGTGTGGCTGCCCGGCCAGGGCGCCTACCGCGAGATCAGTTCGATCAGCTGGTGCGGCGACTTCCAGGCGCGGCGCATGAATGCGCGCTACAAAGCGGAAGGCGAGAAGAACACCACGTTCGTCCACACGCTCAACGGTTCGGGCCTCGCCGTCGGCCGCACGCTGGTGGCGGTGCTGGAAAATTACCAGCAGGAAGATGGCTCGGTCGACGTACCGCTGGCGCTGCATCCCTATATGGGCGGCATCACGCGGCTGGAACCGGCCGCGTGATGCGGATCCTGCTGACCAATGACGACGGCATTCACGCACCCGGCCTGCAATTGCTCGAGAAGATCGCCGCGCAGCTGAGCGACGACGTGACCGTTTGCGCCCCGGCCGAGGAACAATCGGGCGCGGGCCATTCGCTGACCCTGCACATGCCGGTGCGGCTGCAGGAACACGGCCCCCGGCGCTTCGCGGTGACCGGTACACCCACCGATGCCGTCAACCTCGCCTTGCGCAAACTGTTCGACACGCCGCCCGACCTCGTCATCTCCGGCATCAACAATGGCGAGAATTTGGCTGACGACATCACTTATTCCGGCACGATCTCGGCAGCGATGGAAGGCGCGCTGGCGGGCATCCCGGCCATCGCGCTGAGCCAGGCGCTCCGCCTGTCCGAACGCGAAGCGGGGCATGGCTTCGCTGCCGCGGAGGCCTGGGCGCTGAAAGTGCTGCGGCCGCTGATCGACGTCCGGATGGCCAAGCGCACGCTGATCAACGTGAACTTCCCATCCCGCGCTGCCGGCGACGTGAAAGGCATCCGCGTCGCGCGCCAGGCCTTCCACGATTACGCGCGCGGCACGATGGTCGAAAGCCGCGATCCGCGCGGGCGGCCCTATTTCTGGTTCGGCCTGGAAGAAGTGGAACATACGCTCGATCACGGGACCGATCTCGAAGCGGTGAACGATGGCTATGTCTCGGTCACCCCGCTGCAGCTCGACCTGACTCATCACGCGGCGATCGGAGCCCTGGCGGAACGCTTCGGATGACCCCGTCGCGGCGGAGCGAGATGAGGCGCTTCCAGCCGCTGCGGCGAGCGGTGAAGGTGCCGGTCTGGGCCGATCTGGGCATACGGCTTTCCGCGGCGGTCGGCCTGATCTTCATCGTCGTGCTGATCCATTATTTCGACCGGGACGGCCTGGTCGATCATCATGACGGCCACGTCAGCTTCCTCGACGTGGTCTATTTCACCATGATATCCATCACCACGACGGGGTTTGGCGATATCGCCCCGATCACGGACCGCTCACGGCTGATCGAAGCCGTCATCGTCACGCCGATCCGTTTTGCCGTGATCTTCATCTTCATCGGCACGGCCTATAATTTCATCATCAAGCGCAGTTGGGAGAAGTACCGCATGGCCCGTATCCAGCAGCAGCTATCCGGCCATCTGGTCGTCCTCGGTTTCGGCGTCAGCGGCTCCGAAGCGGTCTCCGAACTGATCGACCGCGGCACCGACCCCAACAACATCGTGGTGATGGATTCCAGCGAGGAGCGTCTGCACCTTGCCGAGCAACTCGGCTGCAACATCATGTGCGCCGATGCCGGGCGAGACGAGAATCTGATTGCCGTCCGCATTGCCCAGGCCCGCGCGGTGCTCGTTTCCGCCGGGAGGGACGACACCTCGATCCTGATCGTGCTGACCGTGCGCCACCTGGCGCCCAATGTTCCGATCAGCGTGGTCGTGCGCGCGGAAGACAACGAGATCCTGGCTCGCCAGGCGGGCGCCGACAATGTGATCAACCCGGTGCGCTTCACCGGCCTGCTGCTCGCCGGATCCGCCGAAGGCGCGCATGTGGCCGAATATCTGGCCGACCTCGCTTCGGTGGCCGGGCGTGTCCAACTGGTCGAACGTCCAGTGCGGCCCGAGGAAATCGGCAAGCCGCTCAGCGAGCTGTCAACCGGCGGCATGGGCCTGAGGGTCTACCGCGCCGGCGTGGCTTCCGGCTTCTGGGAAGACCAGGCACAATCGCTGCAGGCAGGCGATATCGTCGTGGAGATCCTGCCGACCGACGAAGGCAAGAACGGCGACGGCGGCAATTCGGCCTGAAGATCGGGTACTCAGGTCAGCTAGCGATCCAATGCGGGACTTACGGGTCTCCACTTCGCCATTCCTACGCGGGAATGACGAGGTGGCTACGTCCGCTTTCGACCCAAATATGTTCATCTCATACCAAATCGAATGACACCAGCAGTTGCCAGCTTCACGATGAATACAAGCATCTTGTTCATGGTTTGGCTGTGCTGAAGATTTGTGGCGGCACTATCATGATGTGCCTGCTCATCGGCCATGATCAAGGCGACACAACGAAAGGCCTCATCATCCACACTTCGCAGAAACTTTAATTGGTGCTGTAGGTGCGCCAGTACGACACTCTCGACTGCATAGGTTGTTGCGTGGATCGCTTGGCGCCCCATGAAGCCGGTTAAGAAGCCTAAAGTAAACCCACCAAGACCACAGAGATGATAACTTATACATCTCCTTAAACCCCATCGCTGGAGTTGCTCCGCAAAGAGCCTTCGGTGCCTCTCTTCATGGGTCTGGTTTTCTTTGATTTCAGGCACCAAGTCCCTTGCGACAAATCTCGAACCGATCAGTTGTGCCCGGTATATGTTTACAGCCCCATTTTCGCCTGCGTGATCAACCTTGATCATCTTTTCAGACACGGATTTCGCGGGACGCAACATGGAGCAAACCTAGCATCTGGGTTGCCAAACGAGAACTAATGGTGATGTCCGCCTTCCACCCACTGTGGACATCTTACTCGCAATCTCAGAACCGCCCGCCTCAGCCCAGCAACCCAAAAATCGCCCCCATGACCGTGTAGCTGACGATCCAGTATCCGGCATCGATCGCGTAATGTTTGAGTGATCGCCCGGCGAAGAGATAGTTCACGCCGAAAGCCGTGCAGATGAAGGCCAGCGCCAGGCCGAACGCGATCATGATGTCGACATTGGCGGTCGGCTGGCCATAGGTCGCCAGAACATGGCCGATGAAATAGGCCGCGATCAGATTGAGCGCGAAGGCGCCGCCGAAGATCACCACCGGGCTGCGCCGGCGCATGTCTTCCTCGCTGATGCCCGCTTCGCGCTGCCAGATCTTCAGGAATAGCGGCCCGTACCAGAGCCCGCCGATGAGAAAGGCGGACAGTGCCGAGAGCACGACTGCGAGCAAACCGATATCCCACATAAGCCACCCCTCCCGAATTATCGCGCCGAAGCCACCGGCCGGCACGGCGCAATCGAAAAATTCACCCCAGCAGCCAGAAGACTCCGCCCATCACCAGATAGGCCGCCAGCCAGAACCCTGCGTCGATCATGGTCAACCGGGTGGTGACGCGCATCTGCGTGTAGCTCGCCGCGAGCGCCGGAATCACGAAGGCCACTGCCAAGTCCGCCTGACATCATGAAGTAGAGCCAGGGTTTGGCCTGAAGAGTATCGGCGCCGATGCGGGCGAACATGTGGCCCATCATGGCGGAACTGATCAGCAAGGCGATGGTGGTGATGGCATAGGTGCGCAGCGGATTGCCGCGCGCGGCAAGGCCGCCAGGGCCGACTTCCTCAAGCTTGGCGCGCCCGTAGAGCGGACCGTACCAGACGAACGCAGTGCAGCCCGCCGCGACTGCGGCCAATAGAACGGCGATCCAATTGACTGGTCCCATCCGTCCCCCGGAAAAGGATTGTGGCGACTTCCCGCATGGAAGCCACTCAGCTTCTGCGCAAACCGTAGCCTAATTCGCGCCGTGGGTGTAGGGGGCGCCCCAAATGGCACATTCACCACCCACAGAAAAATCATCGCCCGCCGCGATTCCCCCGGCACGCAAGATCGGCATGGTCAGCCTCGGCTGCCCCAAGGCGCTGGTCGATTCCGAACGCATCCTCACGCGCCTGCGCGCGGATGGCTACGCCATGAGCGCCGACTATGCCGGGGCCGACGTGGTGCTGGTCAACACCTGCGGCTTCCTCGATTCGGCCAAGGAGGAAAGCCTCGATGCGATCGGCGAGGCTATCGCCGAGAACGGGCGCGTGATCGTGACCGGCTGCATGGGCAATGAGGCGGAGCTGATCCGCGCGAAATACCCCGCCGTGCTCGCGGTGACCGGCGCCCATCAATACGAGCAGGTGGTGGAAGCGGTGCACGAAGCCGCGCCGCCGACGCAAGGTCCGTTTGTCGACCTGATTCCGCAGCCGCTGGACGATTTGGGCGGCATCAAGCTGACCCCGCGGCACTACAGCTATCTGAAGATTTCCGAGGGCTGCAACCATTCCTGCGCCTTCTGCATCATTCCCGATCTGCGCGGAAAGCTGGTCAGCCGCCGGGTCGACGCCGTGCTGCGCGAGGCCGAAAAGCTGGTCGCCGCCGGGACGAAGGAACTGCTGGTGATCAGCCAGGATACCTCGGCCTATGGCGTGGATACGCGGCATGAAGCGCGCGACTGGAAGGGCCGGCAAGTCCGCGCGCACATGACCGACCTGGCCCGCGAGCTGGGCCAGCTCAAGACGCCTGGCGGCGAGCAGCCCTGGGTGCGGCTGCACTATGTCTATCCCTATCCGCATGTCGACGCGGTGATCCCGCTGATGGCCGAAGGGCTGGTCACGCCCTATCTCGACATTCCTTTCCAGCATGCCGCCCCTTCCGTGCTCAAGGCGATGAAGCGTCCGGCGAACGAGGCCAAGGTGCTCGAACGGCTGAAGCAATGGCGCAGCATCTGCCCCGACATCACGGTCCGTTCGAGCTTCGTGGTCGGCTTCCCCGGGGAAACCGATGCGGATTTCGAGTACCTGCTGGACTGGCTGGACGAAGCGCAGCTGGACCGCGTGGGCGGCTTCCGCTTCGAACCGGTCGCCGGCGCGGCGGCAAACGACTTGCCCGGCGCGGTGGCGGAGGAAGTCAAGGAAGAGCGCTACGCCCGATTGATGGAGAAAACCGCGGCCATCAGCGCGGCGAAACTGGAGGCCAAGGTCGGCCGGACCCTGAAAGTCATCATCGACGATATGGGCGATGTTGATGATGATGGCGATGTTGGCGCCACCGGCCGCAGTCAGGCCGATGCACCTGAAATCGATGGCAATGTCTATCTGCGCAATGTCCCTCCCTCGCTCAAACCCGGCGATTTCGTGAATGTCGAAATCGAGGACGCCGACGCCCACGATCTCTACGGAGTAATCGTCGGCCAATGAGGCAAGCCCTTACCGAGCTCGACTTCCACACCAAGGGGCCGGGTCTGGCAGAGATCACGGATGAGATCGCCGCATGGATCGATGAGACTGGCCTTCGCACCGGACTGCTTACCGTGCATTGCAAGCACACGTCGGCTTCGCTGCTCATCACCGAAAATGCATCCTCCGCCGTTTGGAGAGACCTGACGGCCTGGCTGGATCGGATCGCCCCTGAGAGCGGCATTTACGATCACGACACTGAAGGCCCGGACGATATGCCGGCACACCTCAAGAATGCGCTCCTCGGTGTAAACCTCTCGATTCCCGTCGCAGATGGCCGCATGCAACTTGGCACGTGGCAGGGCATTTTCCTGGCCGAGCATCGCACCGCTCCGCATCGCCGGACGATCGCACTCCATTTGATCGGAGAGTGAGAAACGTTCGGCCCTGCCGCGCGTTGATCGCACGATATGGCCATTGACCTCAGCGCCCGCTTTTCGTTCAGCCTTCCAAGCGCGGCGGACGTCCTGCTTCAATTCGAAGCCGCAGCCATTCCGGAGCAGGCGATTATCGCCTCGCAGCTGGATATGTCTCATGCGGAATATTGCATCCGCGTGCCGGCTCAGGACGCCATCGGTGAGAGGATCTGGGTGCGAACCGAAGGCGAGTTCCAGGTCACCTACTCCGCAAGTGTAGCACTCTCCCGGACGCTTCCTGAACTTGGCTCACTGAAGCGGCTCGACTTGCATCACATGCCCGGTGAAGTGGTGCAGTACCTGCTGCCTTCGCTATATTGTCCGTCCGACCGCTTTCTGCCCTTCGTGCTCGACGAATTCCAGGGAACCGAGGGCGGCGGCCGGATCGATGCGATCCGCGAGTGGATTGCCAATCAATTCGCATATGAGCCCGGCAGTTCGACTTCCGCCACCACCGCGCTCGACAGCTTCCTGGAACGGCGAGGAATCTGCCGCGATTACGCGCATATGCTGGTAACGATGGCTCGCGCTTCGGAAATTCCCGCACGTTACGTCAGCGTTTACGCCCCCCATGTCGAGCCGCAGGATTTCCATGCCGTCGCCGAGGTTTTCCTGGCAAATCCTGCCGGAGCGGGCGGAACCTGGCAACTGGTCGACGCGACGGGAATGGCCGCTCCGGACGAGATCGTTAAGATCGGCGTGGGACGTGATGCGGCGGACGTCAGTTTCCTGACGAGCTTCGGAGAATGCCGGTTCGGGGACATGGAAATCAAAGTCAGGCAGGCATCTGGCTGATGCTGGCCAAGCTGCTACAAACCTGTTAGCCATGCTGCGATGCAGCAGACGCAAACAGGCCGCAGATGCGGGAAGGAAATTGCCCGACAATGAGCTTCACTGCGGACCGACTTGCTCCTGTTCGGCGCAACCGGCGATCTGGCACAGCGCATGCTGCTCCCCTCGCTCTGCGCGCTTGATGCCGACCGGCTGGTCGATCCAAAGCTGCGAGATCATCTGCACGGCGCGTTCGGACTACGATACGCATCGAATATCGCAACCTCGCGCGTGCGGCGCTGGAGAAATTTCTACCCGCCGATCGCCGGGGCAGTGTCGCGACGTTCCTCAACCGCCTGCATTATCAGCCGCTCGATGCCACCGACCTAGAAGGCTTCGACGCCTTGGCCGCAGAAGGTCGGCACACCGGACGCGGGGCTGGCGATCTTCCTGTCGACCGCGCCCAGCCTGTTCGAGCCGACCATCAGGGGCCTGTCCGCACAGCGGGCTGGCCGCCGGGAATGTCGCGGATCGGGCTGGAAAAGCCGCTCGGCATCGATCTGGCATCCAGCCGCGAGATCAACGATGCGGTCGCCTGCGGCCTTCCCCGAGGACCGGATCTTCCGGATCGACCATTATCTGGGCAAGGAGACGGTCCAGAACCTGCTGGCGCTGCGCTTCGCCAACATGATGTTCGAGCCGCTGTGGAACGCGGCGCATATCGATCATGTCCAGATCACCGTGGCCGAAACGGTCGGCCTCGAAGGCCGGGTCGGTTTCTACGACGATGCCGGCGCGCTGCGCGACATGGTGCAGAACCACATGCTGCAGCTGCTGGCGCTGGTCGCGATGGAGCCGCCCGTCAGCTTCGATGCCACCGCGGTGCGCGACGAAAAGGTGAAGGTGCTGCGCGCGCTGCGGCCGGTCGCTGCCGGAGAGACGGTGACCGGCCAGTATCGCGCCGGGCGCGATCGAGGGGCAGGCCGTCCCGGGCTATGACGACGAGCTGGGCAAGCGACGCGACACCGAAACCTTCGTCGCGATCAAGGCCCATGTCGACAACTGGCGCTGGAAGGGCGTGCCGTTCTACCTGCGCACCGGCAAGCGGCTGCTCAAGCGCGACGACCGAGATCCTGGTCCAGTTTCGCCCGGTCCCGCATTCCATCTTCGGCGGCGCAAGCAGCTGAGCCGAACAGCCTGCTGATCGGCATCCAGCCGGAAGAGAATATCACCCTCTCGCTGATGGCCAAGGTGCCGGGGCTCGACCGCGACGGTATCCGCCTGCGCAAGGTCCCGCTCAACATCGCAATGCCCGATGCATTCATCGGCACCCAGCGGCGCATCGCCTATGAGCGGCTGCTGCTCGATCTGATCGAAGGCGACCAGACGCTGTTCGTCCGGCGCGACGAAGTGGAAGCGCAGTGGAACTGGATCGACGCGATCCGAGCGAATTGGACGAACGAAGGGCTCCTGCCCAAGACCTATACCGCGGGCAGCTCGGGGCCCGAGCGCCGCGATTGCGCTGACCGAGCGAGACGGAGTGACGCTGGCATGAGTAAGCCGCTCCACCCCGCTATCGCGCGCGTAACCCGCCGCGTCGAAGAACAGGTCGAAGGACTGCGCGCCGCGCCTATCTCGACCTGATGCGAGCGCGAGGCCGACAACCAGCGCCGACCGGAACGCATTGTCATGTTCCAACCTCGCCCATGCCTTCGCCGGGGCGTTGGAAGACCAGGCAGCGATCAAGGCCAATCGCGGGCCCAATCTCGCGATCGTCACCGCCTATAACGACATGCTTTCGGCGCATCAGCCCTATGGCCGCTATCCCGAGCAGATGAAGATCTATCGCCCGCGAAATCGGCGCCACGGCGCAGGTCGCAGGCGGCACTCCGGCAATGTGCGATGGCGTGACCCAGGGCCAGGACGGCATGGAACTGTCGCTGTTCAGCCGCGATGTCATCGCGCTGTCGACGGCGGTCGCGCTCAGCCATGCGATGTATGACGGCGTCGCGCTGCTCGGCATCTGCGACAAGATCGTGCCCGGCCTGCTGATCGGCGCGCTGCGCTTCGGCCATCTGCCGGCGATATTCGTGCCTAGCGGCCCGATGCCATCGGGCATCGCCAACAAGGAAAAGCAGAAAGTCCGCCAGCTCTACGCCGAAGGCAAGGCGACCCGCGCAGAACTGCTCGAGAGCGAAAGCGCGAGCTATCACTCGCCCGGCACCTGCACCTTTTATGGCACGGCCAATTCCAACCAGATGATGATGGAAATGATGGGGCTGCACATTCCCGGCGCCGCCTTCGTCCAGCCGGGCACGCCGCTGCGCCAGGCGCTGACGCGGGCCGCGATGCATCGGCTTGCCGCGCTGGGGCAAGACGGCGAGGATTACCGCCCGCTCTCGGCCTGCGTCGACGAGAAGGCGATCGTCAACGCCTGCATCGGCCTGCTGGCGACCGGCGGTTCGACCAACCACGCGATCCACCTGCCGGCGATGGCGCGGGCGGCAGGCATCCTGATCGACTGGGAAGATTTGTCCGAGCTATCCGCGGCCGTGCCGCTGATCGCGCGGGTCTATCCCAATGGCGCGGGCGACGTGAACCACTTCCACGCCGCAGGCGGCATGGGCTATGTCATCGGCGAACTGCTCGATGCCGGTCTCGCTCATCGCGATATCCTGACCGTCGGCGGCGAGGACCTCGCCGACTATGCACGGGAGCCGACTCTCGAAGGCGAGGAGCTCGCCTGGCGGCCGACCGGCCCAAGCGGCGACGAGACCATGCTGCGCCCTCCCTCGAACCCGTTCCAGCCGGATGGCGGCATGCGGCTGGTCCAGGGCAATCTCGGCCGGGCGACTTTCAAGACCAGCGCGGTCGAGCCAGGAGCGCTGGACGATCGAGGCGCCCTGCCGGGTGTTCGAACGTCAGGAAGAGGTGATCGAGGCGTTCAAGGCAGGGAGAGCTGGACCGCGACGTGGTGGTGGTCGTCCGCTTCCAGGGCCCGCGCGCCAACGGCATGCCCGAACTGCACAAGCTGACACCGCCGCTGGGCGTGCTGCAGGACCGCGGCTACCGCGTTGCGCTGGTCACCGATGGCCGCATGTCCGGCGCATCGGGCAAGGTTCCGGCCGCGATCCACGTTACGCCCGAGGCACTGGGCGGCGGGCCGCTGGCGCTGCTGCGGGACGGCGATATGGTCCGGCTTTGCGCACAGACAGGGGCGCTTTCCACGACGGCAGATCTCTCCGCTCGCGAGCCGGCGCCCGCACCGGCCCCGGCGATGGGCATGGGCCGCGAATTGTTCGCCATGTTCCGCGCCAATGCCGATGGAGCCGAACAGGGCGGCTCCTCCATGTTGGCACTGGGCGGAATGTAATGGGGCTTGTTGCAGTCGATGTCGGCGGCACTCACGCGCGGTTTGCACAGGCGAAGATCAATTCCGACGGGACCGTTGAACTTGGTGACGAATGGAAAGCCAAGGTGGCCGACCATCCGGATTTTGGTTCTGCCTGGCGCGAGTTTCTGAAATCAGAGAGCCGCAATCGCAGTGGATTCGGTGACAATCGGTATCGCGGGATCGGTGAACTGGCCGGAATCGCTCGATAAAATCCATTGCACGAACAATCCCTGGACATTCGATCCGGCGACCCTGGCCGGCGATCTTGGCGTCGCGCGCTTTTGCCTCGTGAACGATTTCGTCGCGATCGGCCATGCCGTCGCCAGTGGCCCTCCCGGCGCATTCCTGCCCATTTGCGGGCCCGCTGGAGACCTGCCCGAAGGGAAGCTCATCACCGTGATCGGGCCGGGTACTGGCTGCGGCATCGCCCATGTCGTGCGCGGTGACGACCGGGCGGTTCACGGGACGGAAGGGGCGCATTTCGGCTTTGCTCCGGTGGACACACTTGATGACGCTTTGCTTGCCCGGTTGCGACTGAAGCACGGACGCGTTTCTGCGGAACGCGTGGTGTCTGGGCCGGGCCTACCCGACATTGCAGCCGTTTTAGGGTGCACTGAACGACACCTAGAGTGCACAGAGCCTGCACTGAACGAGATCGAACTGTGGACTGCCGGCCTCGAAGGCTCGGATCCGCTGGCCAGAGAAGCGATCGAACATTTCTGCAAGGCACTCGGCAGCGTGGCAGGCGATGTGGCGCTGGCACAAGGCGCGAAGGCCGTGGTGCTTGCCGGAGGTTTGGGCCAGAAACTGGCTGTCATTCTGCCGCGCTCCGGCTTTGCCGAGAGGTTCTGCGCCAAGGGCCGGTACCGTCCGGTCATGGAGCAGATGAAAGTGCGGCTGATCACGACGCCGGAACCGGGCCTGAGCGGCGCGGCATTGGCCTTCGCTCACCAATTCAAGGAGGAAGCGCAATGAGCGCGATCGAAACCATCATGCGCACTGCGCCGGTAATACCTGTGCTGGTGATCGACGATGCGCGCCACGCCCGTCCGCTAGCCGAAGCGCTGGTTTCGGGCGGGCTGAAAGTTCTCGAAGTCACCCTGCGCACACCGGCCGCGCTCGACGTCATTCGCGAGATGAAGCAAGTGCCCGGCGCCATCGTCGGCGCCGGCACGGTGACCAATCGGCAAGAGCTCGACAGCGCGCTGGAAGCCGGCAGCGAATTCATCGTCTCGCCCGGCCTGACCGAGAGCCTGGGCAAGGCTGTGCTGGAATCGGGCGCACCCTTCCTGCCCGGCATCGCCACCGCAGGCGACATCATGCGCGGGCTCGATCTCGGCCTCACCCATTTCAAGTTCTTCCCGGCCATGGCTGCGGGCGGCATTCCCGCGCTCAAGGCCCTTGCCGCACCATTCGGGCAATGCCGCTTCTGTCCCACCGGCGGCATCACGCAGGAGACCGCGCCTGGCTGGCTGGCGCTCGAGCCGGTCCTGTGCGTCGGCGGCAGCTGGCTCGTGCCGAAAGGCCCGCCCGACTACGCCGCGATTGCCAAAGCCGCTGGAGTTGCCAGCGCACTCAACGAGGTGAAGTCCGCATGATGAAGAGCGTCTCCGACCTCGAAGCTCGCCTCGGCGCCTTGCGCGAGCAAACGAATGAGACGCCCCTGTTCAACCCCGCCTTCCAGCTTTCGCTGGAACTCTCGCGTGAGATCGAGGCGGGCGAGCTCAAGCTCGACATGGTCGAGGCGATGATTGCCGAACTCGAATGCGACGCCTTGCAAAGCCGCGCCCGCCGGTTGCGCCGTCTGGTCGAACCCGTCGGCATCGATGCCAATCTCTCCGACCTTTGCCGGATGACATCGCAAAGGATGACGCGGACTTCGCACGCTACCGCGCCCGGTGGGAACGGCCGCAGCTGCACTGCGTCTTCACCGCCCACCCGACCTTCCTGCTTTCCCCTGCCCAGACCGCGGCAGTCGTCGCTGCCGCATCTCAGGAAGAGGATATCGACAACACCGCCTGCGTCGCAGCGCAGCGACCGGCCGGACGATCACGCTCGATTTCGAACACGCGCGCGCGCTCGAGGCGATCGCCAACGGCGCCGACGCGCGCGACCGGCTGGTCTCCGTCCTGCTGGACCGAGGCGAGCCAGCAGCTGGCCGGAGGAATGGCACGATCTCAAGCCCATGCCGTTCCGCTTCGCCAGCTGGGTCGGCTACGACATGGACGGGCGGACCGACATCAAATGGTACGATTCGATCGGCTTCCGGCTGGCCGAGAAGGCCGTCCGGCTGGAGCGCTACGTTGCTTCGCTCGAGGCGATCGATGCCGACCACCGGCTGCTCGCAGAACTGCGCGCGGCAACCGCCTATGCGCAGGAACGCGCAGACGATTTCGCCGGCGATCTGACCGATCCCGAGAGACTCTCCGCCGCGGCCAACCGCCTGACGGCCGACGATCCCGCCAAGCTGCTGTCGCTCACCCCGCTGATCGATGCGCTGGAAGAAGAAGCCGCGCCGCCGAAACCGCCCGCGCCATCCAGCTCAAGACGCTTGCCGCCGCGATGCGCGCCGACGGGCTGGGCGCGGGCTGGATCCACTTCCGCGTCAACGCCAGCCAGCTTCACAACGCGATCCGCCGCGTGATCGATCCGGCAGGCGAACTCGACCTTTCCAGCCGGGGCGCACTGGTTCGCCTGCGCGAGCATGCTCGAGCTGGTCAAACCGCACCGCTCGAACTTCGCCGCGCTGGCGATCGAGAGCAGCACCGCGATCCGCCAGTTCCTGGCGATGGCGCAGATCCTCAACCACATCGATGCCGACGCGCCGATCCGCATGCTGATCGCCGAATGCGAACAGCCTTCGACGATCCTCGCCGCGCTCTATTTCGCGCGCCTGTTCGGCATCGAAGACAAGGTCGATGTCTCGCCTCTGTTCGAGACCGAAAGCGCGCTGGAGCATGGCGGGCGCTTTCTCGACGCACTGCTCGCCGAAGAACCCTACCACGCCTATGTCCGCAAGCGCGGCCGCGTGGCGATGCAGACCGGCTTTTCCGACGCCGGCCGCTTCGTCGGCCAGATTCCGGCAAGCCTCGCGATCGAGCGGCTGCAGGGCCGGCTGGCGCAGGCGATGGCCGCCAACGGCCTGACCGACGTCGCCGCGCTGATCTTCAACACCCACGGCGAAAGCATGGGCCGCGGCGCGCATCCCGACAGTTTCGAAGACCGGCTGGCCTGGCCGCTTTCGCCCTGGGCACGGCGGCGCTTCGTGCGCGCGGGGATCGTGCTGGAGCCCGAAGTCAGCTTTCAGGGCGGCGACGGCTATCTGTTCTTCGGTTCGCCCGAACTGGCGCTCGCCACCCTGACGCGGATCGCCGAAATCCGCCCGGCCGAGACCGATCCCGCAAGCCCCGACCGACCTGTTCTACCGCCGCACCGACATCACGCCTCGATTTCTACCGCGCGATTCGCGATCATCAGCACCAGCATCTGGAAAGCCGGACCTATGCCCGCGCGCTGACCGCCTTCGGGCTGGGCATGCTCAACTCCACCGGCAGCCGCGTGTCGCGCCGCCAGTCGGACATCACCGCCGACCGCGAAATGAGCCTGCGGCAGATCCGCGCGATCCCGCACAATGCGATCCTGCAGCAGCTCGGCTATCCGGTGAACGTGATCTGCGGCGTCGGCACGGCGGCCGACGGCAACTACGAAGAGCTCGCCGCGCTGCTGAGCGACAGCGATCGCGGGCGGCAGATTGATCCGCCTGGTGCGCGCCGCCAATGCGCTGTCCAGCATCAAGACGGTCGCCGCCTATGGCGAGCTGTTCAACTCGGCCTATTGGGCCAGCCGGCCCTATCGCGGGACCGAAGAGCACCTTTCGGACGCCTGCGAAGCCCTGGCCGAATATCTGATCAAGGACGACCGGGCGGGTGTGTTCCGCCGCCTGGCCTCGCGCCTGAGGATCGATGCGCTCAAGCTGCACCGCCTGCTGAAGCTGGTCCCCGATGACAGCCCGCTGCCCGAGCGCGAGCATGTCCGCCGGTCTATCGGCGTGCTGCAGGCGCTCCGGCTGGCCCTGTTCCAGCACATGTTCATCTGCGCCGTTTCGCGTCCCGGTGTTCAGCCGCGCCAACGACATCAGCCGCGACGATGTGCTGGAGATGGTCTTTACCCTGCAGGATCGACGAGGCGGTGGCTCAGCTACGCCGGGCCTTCCCGACGAGCTTCCCGAAGATCGGCGATTTCGCGATGGATGAACCGACCGACTATCCCGAAGGCGCAGGCGACGGATACGAAGCGATCCAGCGCGACTTCGTCGATCCGATCGAACGCGCGCACAGGCTTTCGCTCCGGATCACAACGGCGATCGCCAACCATTTCGGCGCCCACGGCTGAGTATCGTCATTGCGAGCGGAATCGTCATTGCGAGCGGCGAAGCCGCGCGGCAATCCAGGGCGACACGCGGGGCACTGGATTGCTTCGCTGCACTCGCAATGACGAAGGAGCCGGAGCCTAAGGCCGGCGCCACTCGCAAACGCGCTTTCCTGGCCGGATGAACCGCAAGGCCTTATCGGCCGCTTCCAGCGCAAGGCGCGCCTTGATCGGGGCCCAGCCGCGTTGCTCCTCTTCTGCGGGAGGTGCACTCTCGGCCCGGAGCGGCGCAAGCAGGTGCTCTTCTACTGCCGCGATCAGCGCTTTGTCGCGGATGACCGCAACATATTCGCTGTTCAGGCGGTAGCTGACAAAATCGAAATTGCTGGAACCCGTCAGCAGTTCTTCCCCATCGATGAGCGCCGCTTTCACATGCGTCATCCGGTCCACCAATTGCAGCCGGATCCCCGTCCTGGCAGCCAGGCCGAGCAGGTAGTCCCGCACAATCGGTTTGTTGTTCGGCCTTGCCGAATAGATGGTGACTTGCACCCCGCGCGCGGCGGCACTGGCCATCGCGTCTGTGAAAGGCATCGTGGGATAGGCGCTCAACACTTCGATCGAATGTTTGGCATTGGCAAATCGTGCGATAAGTTCGCGGGAATTGGCCGCGTTGCTGACACCGTCGAAACTCATGATTTCCAGATCCGGGCCGAAAGCCTCGCGGGCGAAGCCGGGCCTGCCGTGCCAGTCTTCGTCGAATTGCCTGGTCAGCCAATCGGCGACCTGCCCGTCTTCGATCCGCACCATCATGTCGTGCCAGGCGAAATTGTGATCGGAAAAGTTGATTCCGCCCAGCCACGCGGCATCGTCCAGCATCAATAGTTTCTTATGATTGCGGGCCGCATAACGCAGCGGATTGCCGCCCACCGGATTGGTGACGCGTACCCCGACACCGTTCTGGCTGAGTTCATCGAACATTGTCCAAGTCGCCTGCGCTTCGGCCTTCAAAGCCGGATCGCGCGACAGGAACAGGAAAGTGTCGTTGAGCACATGACGGGTATAATCGTCTACCAGCACACGCCGGTCGGCCGCTTCGCTTTCCGCAATTGCGTGCGCAACGCCGCGCCCGGCGGCATCGCCTTCGAAGGTCATCGCCTGGATCAATACGCGGTGCCGTGCATTCTTGATATCATGCGCCGCGCGTGCCCAGAAATTGTCCGAGCCGACATAGAGTTCGAAGCGGGCCAAAGCCAAAGCTCCCTTGGCGAAATGCGATTGTCGACGCGCTCCTTGCCAGCGCGCAGAGGCAATGGCAATAAGCGCCCGCTATCACCGCAGAGTGCGTAATATGCATGGAAAAACTCCCACGGTTCAACCGCTTGGCCGCCCCATCAAGGTCCTGCTGCTGTTAAGTTCGCTGCATGGCGGCGGAGCGGAACGCGTCGCGGTTCGCTTGATGGATCGGCTCGACCCGCACCGTTTCGACATGAGAATGGGCCTGCTGCGCGCAGCCGGCCCCTATCTGAGCGAAGTCGACACGGAGCGCCTGATGGTTGCGCCGTTCGGAGACAAGCATTTCAACTACGAAGGGCCGAACTCCGCACAATATACCATTGGCAATGTCATCGGCAGCGCGATCCGCGCGCCCCTGGCATTCCGCAAGATGGTCCGCGAGTTCCAGCCCGATGTGGTGCTGAGCTTTCTCAAGGGCACCAATTTGCTCGCCTGGCTGAGCCTCATGGCACTGGGCGGTCGGCGCCCGAAATGGATCGCGCGCGAAGGCAATAATGTGGTGGCCGTGGTCGGCGAGGAAAGCCCCAATGCGTTGGTCGCCAATGCCTCGCTCGGCCTGACCAAGAAAGCATACCGGGCCGCCGACGTCGTCCTCGCCAATTCTTCCGACATGGCCGCAGGTCTCACCAAGGATCTCGGCCTCGATCCCCGGAAGATGCGGATGGTCAACAACCCGATCGACATCGACACGATCCGCTCCCGGCTGGACGACACGCTGCCGGGGGCGCCCAAGCGCCCGTTCATCCTCACTGCCGGCCGCCTGGAATATCAGAAGGCGCACGAAGTGCTCATTCGCGCATTCGCCAAGAGCGGCCTGTGGCGCAGCCATGCGCTGGTCATTCTCGGCAAGGGCAGCCGGCTAGCCGAGCTTCACGTGCTGGCCGCCAAGCTCGGTGTCGGCGAATATGTCCGCTTCATCGGCTTCGTCGCCAATCCCTATGCCTGGATGGCGCGCGCGGAGCTGTTCGTCCTCTCAAGCCGCTGGGAAGGTTTCCCGACAGTTGCTGCCGAAGCAATGGCCGCGGGCACGCCGCTGCTGCTGTCGGACTGCGAGTTCGGGCCGCGCGAAGTGATCGAACCCGGGGTGAGCGGCGAACTGGTCCCGGTCGACGATATCGATGCATTGTCCGCCAAGATGAGCGAGCTGATTGCCGATCCCGAAAAGCGCGCCGCCCTGGCCAAAGCCGGCGCCGAACGGGTCAAATATTTCGACATCAACGTCATGGTTGAAGCCTATGGCACGTTGTTCGAGGAACTTGCCCTGGGCAGGGAAGCGGGCGCCGAAATCGTGCGGCCTGCCTATGCGGGCCATGCGGGGCTGACTAGATTGGCCCCTTGATCTTGCGCGCCGGCTCCTTGCGCAAAGTCCACGTCCCTTTTTCCACCCGAGCCACGACGCCGCCCAGCGTGGCGTCCTTGCCGTTCAGCAACCGCTGCATGAGCCGGGCGACCGAACCGAGGCGCGGCTCCCCGCCCAGCAGGCCGATCGCGCGGGAAAGCACCCGCATGCGGATCGCCCCGGGCGCGGTCGGTGACATAAGTTATTTCGACCTCGCCGACCTTTACCGCCTGGTTCCATTCGCGCTGCGCCGCCCATTGCATCACGCGCTCGGCATCGGCGAGATGGGCCGCGCTCATGGCCACGGCTTCGACATCGAGCCAGTCCGCATCTTTCAACGCCTCGCGAATGCGCACCCGGTCGAAACGGGGATCTTCATTGCTGGGATCCTGGGCCGCCTCCAGCCCCGAATCCTGCACGATTTTCGCCAGCTCCGCTCGCCGCCATCCCAGCAGCGGGCGCAGCAATGGAAGCTCCGTTCGCGGGACCACGCCTCGCGCCCGCACCCCGGCGAGACCGGCCACGCCGCTGCCGCGGTTAAGGCGCATGATAAGCGTTTCAGCCTGGTCGTCGGCGTGATGCGCTGTTGCGAGTGCTCCCAGCTCGCGACGATCCATCCACTTGGCAAGCGCGGCATAGCGCGCGAACCGGGCCCTGTCCTGCACATTGCCCCGCGGCACCTTCACCGGTGAGAATGTCATGCGGAATGCCGTAAGCTGCACAGAGCTCCGCCACCATTGCCGCTTCGGACGCGCTCTCCTGCCTGAGGCCGTGATCGACTGTCGCCACGGCGATGCGATCGCCTATCGCGGCCTTGGCAAGCAGCAGCAGGGCGAGGCTGTCGGGTCCGCCCGACACAGCCAGGCCCAGCCGTTCGCCTTCCGGCCAGATCGATGCAAGATCGGCGGCGAACCGCGCGATCAACTTGTGTGAGAGCGCCTCAATTGCACTTCACCTTCGAGCGATCGGCCTGATACTGCGATGCCAGCCGCCCCGCAGCAAGCGCCGGGTAAGTTTCGCCGAATTCCGCCAGCGCGATGCAGGCCCGGTTGGTATCGCCAATCGAGATCATCGCCTCGGACAGGAAGAGCAAACTATCGGCTGCACGCGCGCCTTGCTTGTCGGACTGGTAGTTCTGGAGAAACCACGGCGCGGCCTCACGGGGCTTCCCATCATCGAGATAAGCGCGCCCAAGCAAGTTGCGGCCATAGCTGATGCGGGAATGCTTGGGATATTTCTCGACATAGAGCTGCAGTTGCTGCTGCGCCTCGGGGAAGAACTTCGCTTCCCACAGGCGGAAACCGTAGGTGTATTCATCGTCACCCGCATCTTCGGTCTGGGGCTTGGCGATTGCCTGCACCGCAGCGACGCGCTGCGCACTGGGAGCGACCGGCTTCGCCGCCTGCGCAGGAGCCAGGATTTCGCCGGTCCTGCCCGCCGGGGGCAGCTGCGTATTCGCAGGTGCTGGCGCGGGCACGCCAATAGCGGCCTGCGGCGCGCCAATGGCTGGCTGCGGCGGGCCGGCCATTGCGTCGACGCGCGCAGTGAGCTGGGCCAGCTCATTGGCGTTTTCTTCGGTCTGAGCAGTCAGCCGGGCGATCTGGGCCTCGATCGAATCCATGCGCCCAAGAATATCGGTCACCGCGGTAGTGGAGGGCCCCGTCGCCGCTGGCGGCGTTATGGTGCCTGGCGTCGTCACTTCGGGTGTAAAGAACCGTCCATCCGCGCCAGGAAAAACCTTGCGCTGAAGCGCGCGCACTTCCGCCTCGACCTTGCGTAGCCGCGCATCCGCATCGTCCTGCTGCGCCGCTGCGGGAATCGCTGTAAACAGCGTACTTGCCAGCGCCAGCGCCGTCATGAACGCGCCAGGCCGCACCCTTCCCGTCACCATTTCAAAATTCTCCTATGCCAATGACCCTGCCCGGCAAACATTATCGGCCGTGGTAAAACCAAAGCTGAACAAGCCCCGAGCGCAATTGTGCCAAGCCGCGATTCGCTTGTCGAGTTAAGGACGAAGCTAAGCTGTGGGCGATGCAGATGCCGGCTGCGATTCACGTGCCTTAAGCGCTGCGGCGGTGACGGGGACATCCTTGACGATGCCCTCGCTATCGGCGAGCCGGGGCACCGGATTGCCGCCCACCGTGATGGAAAGCGCATCGGGCCGTCCCGTCCAGATTTGCGGTCCTTCCGCATTGGCTGGAATTGTATAGCTCTCCCCCAGGCTCATCTGCTTCTGCATCAGCTGGGCGCCATTGGAATCGTAGAACTTCACCCAGATGCCTTCTTCCGTGGCAGTAAAGACTACTGGTCCGTTCGATGCCGCCTGCGCTGGCGTGCGGGCTGCGGCAGGGCCTGCGGCCTGCTTCGGCGCAGTGTTCTCCGCAGGCTTGTCTTGCGTAAGCCAGGGGAGCTCGCCTGCCGGGGCCACAAAGCTGGTCCAGACGAAATACGAACCGGTGGCGAAGATTGCCAGTCCGGCAAGCGCAGAGAGCCACGCCAGCCGCGCCGAAGGCACCCGGGCAGGATCGCCCGGCTCGAACGCTCCGTCCCGCCCCTGATCACCGTGATCGATAAAGGACAGTTCGGCGCGCACGTCCCGCGCGATCTCATCTTCATTCAAGCCCGACGAGTTTGGCGTAGCTGCGCGAAAAGCCCACTGCATAGGTCCGGCCCGGCAGGCTGCCGAAATCGCCTTGCTCAAGCAGCCCAAGGTGCCGTTCCGAAATGCGGGTTTCCTCGGAAACGTCAGCGAGGCTGAGCGACTTTTCCACGCGCGCCAGGCGAAGCCGCTCTCCCACGCTCACGGGGAACGAATATTGCTCCGCTATGCTGTCTTCACCTTCCATTTATGACCCGAAATGCGAGGAAATTCTTTAAAAATTCGCGAAACCACAGAATCAAGCCGCGCCAACTAAGTCAAGCGCCCGGCCGGTGGTTGCAGACCTCGAGCGACCGGACGATGCTCTGCTGCGACGAAATCAGGCGCAATCCACCGGGCCTGCACCGTCAATCGTAATCGATATCGCGCTCGCCCGCCCAGTTTTCCAGTGCCTCGCGGATGCTGGGCGGCGGCGCTGCCAGCAGCCCGTCCATCGAACCCTTCGATCTCAGGCAGGTCGACCTTGCGCACCAATTCCTTGATCGGGCCGACAGCCGCTGGAGTAATCGAGAAACGCCGAATTCCCAAGCCGAGCATCGCAAGGGCTTCCAGCCGGCGCCCGCCCATCTCGCCGCATACGGAAACGTCGACATTCCGGCCCGCCGTATTGCTCACCACGCGTTTCATGAAGCGCAGGATCGAAGGGCTCAGCCAATCGTATCGCTCCGCCAGCTTGGGATTTGCCCGGTCGGCAGCAAACAGGAACTGGGTCAGATCGTTGGTGCCGATCGAAAGAAACGATAGCTTGGGCAGGATGATATCGAGCACTTCGGCCAATGCCGGCACTTCCAGCATCACCCCGTAGCGGATCGCCTCGGGCAGCTTCTTTTTCTGCTGCTTGAGGAAAGCCAGCTGCTTTTCGAACACGGCGCGGGCAGCGTCGAATTCCCAAGGTTCGGACACAAGCGGAAACATCACGTTGAGCGTCTTGCCCGCCGCCGCCTCGAGCAGCGAACGCGCCTGGGCCTTGAGCAGCCCTTCGCGCTCCAGCGCGAGCCGCAATGCCCGCCAGCCCATGGCGGGGTTCTCGTCGTGTTCGGCAGATATGCTGCGCAAATAGGATAGCGACTTATCGCCGCCAATATCGACAGTGCGAAAGATAACCGGGCGCTCGCCGGCCGAATCCAGCACATCGCGATAGAGCCTCGTCTGGCGTTCGCGCTGAGGCATGGTTGCCGCGACCAGGAACTGAAATTCGGTGCGGAACAAGCCGATGCCATCTGCCCCCGTGAGGCTGAGGTTGGGCATGTCGTCGCGCAGCCCCGCATTCATCATGACGGTGATGCGCGTGCCGTCGCGGCTGTACGGTTCGACATCGCGCAACTTGGCATAGGCAGCCTGTCGCTCCTGGCTCTTGGCAAAGCGCGTTTCGAACGCCTCGACAACGCTCGGCGGCGGGCGGACCGTCACTGCAGCGCGGTCCCCATCGAGCAGGACCAGATTCCCTTCGCGGATCAACGATCTGGCATTGCGCACGCGGCCCACCACCGGAACGCCCATCGCACGCGCCACGATCACCACATGGGCCGTGAGCGAGCCTTCCTCCAGCACCACGCCTTTCAGGCGGCGGCGGTCATATTCGAGCAGTTCGGCCGGCCCCAGGTTTCGCGCAATCAGGATCGCATCGTCCCGCAGGCCCATGCTGGCAGCGGTCCCGATCTGTCCCGAAACCATGCGCAGCAGGCGGTTGGCCAGATCTTCGAGATCGTGCATGCGGTCTGCCAGCAGCGGGTCGTCGATCTCGCGCATCCGCATGCGCGTGCGCTGCTGGACTCGCTCGATCGCCGCTTCCGCCGTCAGGCCTGAATCGATCGCTTCGTTGATGCGCCGGCTCCAGCCTTCGTCGTAAGCGAACATCTTGTAGGTCTCGAGCACGGCCTCATGCTCGCCCCCCACGCCGAATTCCGCTTGCGCCGTCATCTGGTCGATCTGTTCGCGCATCTTGTCGAAAGCGAGATAGACGCGCTGGCGTTCCGCCTCCGTGTCTTCGGCAACGGTGTGCTCGATCGTGATGCGCGGCTGGTGGAATACCGCAACTCCGGAGGCGAGACCTTTTACCAGCGTCAGGCCGGTCAATGTCTCGGGTTCGGAGAGCGACGCATCGAGGCCGGATGCGTTTTCGCCATCGACCAGCCCGGCATTGTCAATCAGCTCCGCCAGAACCATCGCCACGGTCTGCAGCGCCTCGATTTCCACTTCCTGGTAGCGGCGGGGCTCGACATGCTGGACGGTCAGCACGCCCACCGCGCGTTCGCGGCGGACGATCGGCACGCCAGCGAAGGAATGAAATTTTTCTTCGCCCGTTTCGGGGCGGTACTGGAATTCCGGATGGGCCGTCGCTTCGGCGAGATTGAGCGTCTCGACATTGGCGGCGATCAGCCCGGTAAGGCCTTCGCCCACTCCCATGCGAGTGACGTGGACGGCGCTTTGATTGAGGCCGCGGGTCGCGAAGAGCTCCAGCATGCCTTCGCGCAAAAGGTAAACCGAGCAGACCTCGCTATCGAGCGCCTCGCCGATGATGTCGACGACCTGATTGAGTTTACCCTGCGCGTGCAGGCGCGAAGCCATCACTTCGTGAAGCTGGGTAAGGATCGAACGGGCGGCGGCGGCGGCACTCAACATGACTACCGCCTATCGCACATTCGCCTCTAAGGAAATGTTTCCCGGCTAACGCCGGGAAACAAGCGCGAATGACCTCGGTCAGAGGTGCGAAATCTCTTCCTTGAGTTTCAACTTCTTCTTCTTGAGGCCTTGGATAATCGTCTCATCGGGTGAAGGCCGGCCCAGTTCTTCGCGAATGCGGCGTTCGAGACCTTCGTGCTTGGACTGTAAAGCGGCGATGTGAGATGATTCCATTTGGCTGCGACTCCTTTCAACGGCAGGCGATCCTGCAGTTTGTCCAAACGCGACTCGCCTGCGAGGCGGAGCCGCGCGATTGTCATAAAATCATAATAGCCCTAGATCGGCAATCGGTGTCGCGGCTTGCGGTATATGCAGGCGCCAGTGCGACCGATTGAGCCGGGGAGTTTCGTGAGCGTGAATGAAGAAGAGATGCGCAAGCGGCTCGCTGCCCTTCGCATCGAACACCGCGATCTGGATGCTGCTATCGATGCGCTTGCCGCTGCCGGGTCTCAGGACCAGTTGCAGATCGCGCGGCTCAAGAAACGCAAATTGCGTCTCAAGGACCAGATCTCGATTTTCGAAGATTATCTGCTTCCCGACATCATCGCCTGAGCTTCGGCGGAGCGATCCCGATTTGGGGCAGGCGGCCGCCGAGGCGCCAAAAGCGTTCCGGGGCGGGACAGTGCACAATTGTCCGAGGAAATCATTCCTAACGATCTGGTGCAGCGAGATTTGCAGGGCTAGCCGTGGCAGGCACATGACGACGCTCTCAGACATCAACCCGCGAATAATCGAATCGCTCTATAACGAGGCGCTGGTGCTTGCCGACGAAGCGCGCGCGGCATTCGACCTTTCGGAACGGTCCGACAATGCGAGCGAAGACGAAGATCTGACGCGCATCGCGCTATCCTGCGAAGCACTGCGAACCACCACGCGAATGATGCAGTCGATCGCATGGCTGCTTAACCAGCGCGCCTATTTCAAAGGCGAAATCTCGGAATTGCAACTGCGCAGGCACGGACGGCTGCCATCGAAATCCGATCGCTCGGACCCGGAACAGCTGGCATTCCTCGATCCGGAAACCTGCGAAATAATCGAATGCTCCGAACGTCTTTATGCACGGATCTCCCGGCTCGACCGCGCATGGCAGGCGCAGTTCGCGGTCCAGACCAATGCCGTCGAGCAGCTGCACGAGCGGCTCTTCGGCAATGTGGCGCTGAGCTAGACCAGCCCTGCCCGGGCGGCCGCGATCGCCCTGCTCCATCTCGCCAGGCGCTGATCGCGGATTTCGTCGGACATTTTCGGTTCAAAGCGCATTGTCTCGCCGCGCATGGCCGCGGCGGCGTCACTCAGCGAACCGAATAATCCCGCGCCCACGCCAGCAAGCATCGCCGCCCCCAGCGCAGTCGTTTCGACAAAGGCGGGCCGCTCGACCGGCAGGCCGAGCAGATCGGCAATGTCCTGTGCCATCCAGTCGTTCGCGCTCATGCCGCCATCGATCCGCAGCGAAGTCCAGGCCGCGCCATCCGCCGCATAGGCGCGCGCCAGGTCTTGTGTCTGATGCGCCATCGCTTCGAGTGCGGCCCGCGCAATATGGGCCTTGCCGGCAGCGAAGCTGAGCCCGCAAATCACTCCCCGTGCTTCGGGTTCCCAATGCGGCGCTCCCAGGCCGGAAAGGGCGGGTACGATCGCCACGCCGCCGCTGTCTTCAACCGATCGCGCCAGCTCTTCGGTATCGGCGGCATGGGAGATCACCCCCAGCGAATCCCTCAGCCATTGGACGAGGCTGCCGGCGACAAAGACCGAACCCTCGATGGCATAGGTCCGTTCACCGCCAAGCTGGCAGAGCACCGTCCCGAGCAATCTGTTGGACGACCGCGGTATGGCGCTGCCGGTATTGGCAAGGATGAAGGCCCCGGTGCCGTAAGTCGCCTTGGTATCGCCGGGCGCGAGGCAGCCCTGGCCAATGGTTGCCGATTGCTGATCCCCGACCAACCCAGTGATCGGGATGGGGCCGCCGAACAACTCGGGCAGCGTCGTCCCGAACGAGCCGGATGTATCGACGACTTCGGGCAGAGCGCCGCGCGGCACGCCGAACAGCTCGCAAAGCCCCTCGTCCCAGCTCGCGCCCGCCAATGGCAGCAATAGCGAACGGCTGGCGTTGCTTGCGTCGGAAATCAGCGCGCCGCCCGTCAGTTTGAATACCAGCCAGCTTTCCACCGTGCCCAGTGCCAGGCGGCCGGCTCTTGCAGCCGCGGCGACGGCTGGATCGTTTTCGACCAGCCAGTTCATCTCGGTGCCTGAAAAATAGGGGTCGATCAGCAGCCCGGTCGCCTCCTGCACGAACGGTTCGTGCCCGGCATTGCGCAGCTCGGCGCAGCGCTCCGCCGTGCGCCGATCCTGCCACACCGGCGCCGGAGCCAGCGGCTCACCGCTCACCCGGTCCCAGGCGACGACTGTTTCGCGCTGGTTGGTGATGCCGATCGCGGCGATCCGCTCCGCTCCGCCGGCATGAGCGACCATTTCGCGCGCGCAGGCGAGCGTCTTGTCCCAGAGTTCGTTTGCGTCATGTTCGACCCAGCCCGGGCGAGGATAATGCTGAGTGATGTCGCGCTGAGCCACGCCGTGCAACCGCCCATCCGGCGCGAACAGCATTGCACGCGTCGAAGTAGTGCCTTCATCTAAAACAAGGATCAACGGCTCGGTCATGGCATTCCTGTCTCCCATCGCCCATATGCGGCGCATGGCCCTTCCACCGCAACCCTGGCCGACAGGCAACATCGAAATGCTTGAGCCGCTGGTACGCCGCGTGCTCGCACCCAACCCTTCGCCTTTCACTTACACCGGGACGCAGACCTATCTGGTCGGCACGCAAGACGGGCTGGCAGTGATCGATCCGGGGCCGGACGATGCGGACCATCTGGCCGCACTGGAAGCGGCCATCGGGGGCGCGAAAGTCGCGGCAATCTGCTGCACGCACACACACCGCGACCATTCGCCCGGCGCAAGACCGCTGGCCGAGCGGACCGGCGCACCGATCATCGGCTGCGCGCCGCTCGCCCTCGAGAGCGCGGGCCCGCGCGCCGATGCGCCTTTCGACAAGGACTATCTGCCAGACCGCGTGCTGCAGGATGGAGAGAGCCTGGAAGGACCGGGCTGGACGCTCACGGCAGTCGCCACGCCCGGGCACACGTCGAACCATCTGTGCTACGCCCTGGAAGAGACCGGCGCC
Organism: uncultured Alphaproteobacteria bacterium; assembly: GCA_963777785.1. Taxonomy (GTDB): domain Bacteria; phylum Pseudomonadota; class Alphaproteobacteria; order Sphingomonadales; family Sphingomonadaceae; genus Andeanibacterium. Next base: position 2,050,519 of record CAVZRU010000002.1, on the reverse strand, counting down.
CTGTTCACCGGCGACCATGTGATGGGCTGGTCGACCAGCGTCGTCGTACCGCCCGATGGCGACATGGCGGATTACATGGCTTCGCTGGAGCGGCTCCATTCGCGGGACGACCGGATCTACTATCCGGCGCACGGCCCGCAGTCGAAAATCCGCGCCAGCTCGTGCGCGGGATGATCGGCCACCGCAAGCAGCGTGAACGACAGATCCTTACCCTGCTGGGCGAGGGACCACATGAAATCGCCGAGCTCGTCCCGCGCATGTATAAAGGCGTGGACCAGAGGCTGTGGCCCGCCGCCGGACAGTCGGTACTGGCGCATCTGATCGAGCTTGAACGCCAAGGCCGGGCCGCCCGCAGCGGCGACATCTGGATGCTGCCCACCGCCTGAAATCGCGCGCATCGATCCGAATTGACTCGTTCGATTTTCGAGAGCAATTCCTTCCGCTTGGGGTGAAGCGGGGGATTCAGATCATGGCGAGTATTGCGGCCCCGGAATTGTCGCAGGAACGGCGGGAACGGCTCTTCTTCCTCTCGATGGCGATCGCGATCGTCATTACGGTGATCCTCGCTTTCAGCCTGTTTCTGGCTGTCGGCATTTCAAGTTTCGGCGCGCCCTGGTGGGTGCATGTCCATGCCGTGACGTTCATGGCCTGGATCGGGTTCTACCTGCTCCAGAACACGCTGGTATTCCGTGACAACATCGCCTTGCATCGTAGGCTCGGCCGGATCGGGGCCGCCTATGCCGTGTGGATGGTGCTGGTGGGTGTGGTCCTCACTCCGCTCACTCTTGTTGTGGGCCGCTCTCCACCTTTCTTCACCCCGCCTTATTTCCTGGCGCTCGATTGGATAAACATCGCGGGCTTCGCCGGCCTCATGGCTGCCGCCATTTACAATCGCAGGCGGACGGACTGGCACAGGCGGCTGATGCTTTGCGCTACCGTGTTGGTCATCGCACCGGCATGGGGGCGATTGATCGTGCTTTCCGGGCAAGCGATGACCGCGGTCAACAACGTCGCCTTCCTTTCGCTCTACATCCTGATCGCCGATGGGCTTCGACTGGTTCAACCGCGGCCGGGTCCATCCCGCCTATGCCTGGGGGCTCGCTTCGCTCTGGGCCATGGTGCTCGCAATCGAGTCTCTCGCCGCATTTCCGCCTTTTGTTGCGATGGCGGAGCGTATTGCGGGTTGATACTGAGGCTCCTTGCGGCCATCTCCCTTCCCGAGAGTGGAGAGATAGCATGAGCGTCGATACCCGGATTCCCGCCGGCACCGAACTACTGGAAGAGATCAACCGCCTGCGCAAGGAACGCAACGCGGTCATCCTAGCGCATTATTACCAGACGCCCGAGATTCAGGATCTGGCCGATTTCGTGGGCGACAGCCTCGAACTCAGCCGGAAGGCTGCAGCGACCGATGCCGACGTGATTGCGTTCTGCGGCGTCAAATTCATGGCCGACACTGCAAAAATCCTCAGCCCAGAGAAGATCGTGGTCTTGCCTGACATGGATGCCGGCTGCAGCCTGGAAGATTCCTGCCCGCCGGAAAAATTCAAGGCATTCCGCGAGGCTCATCCCGACCATATCGCGCTGACTTACATCAACTGTTCGACCGAAGTGAAAGCGCTCAGCGACGTTATCGTGACGTCTTCCAGCGCCGAGACGATCCTTGCCCAGATCCCGCCTGAACAGAAGATCATCTTCGGGCCCGACCGCCATCTGGGCGGCTATCTCAATCGCAAGTTCGGCCGCGACATGCTGCTCTGGCCGGGCGTGTGCATCGTCCATGAAGCCTTCAGCGAAACCGAGCTGCTCAAGCTCAAGGCGCAGCACCCCGGCGCGCCGGTGGCCGCGCACCCCGAATGCCCGCCCGCGATCATCGATCACGCCGATTATGTCGGCTCGACCAGCGGCATATTGAGCTTCGCCCAGACCTTCCCGGGCGACACGCTGATCGTGGCGACCGAGCCGCACATCATCCACCAGATGGAAAAGGCACTGCCAGAAAAGACTTTCATCGGCGCCCCTGGGGCCGATGGGAACTGCAATTGCAACATCTGCCCCTACATGGCGCTCAATACGCTGGAGAAGCTCTACGCCGCCCTGCGCGACCTCCAGCCACGCATCGAGATCGAGGAAGGTTTGCGCCTCAAGGCCAAAGCGAGCCTCGACCGTATGCTCGAGATGGCGAGCGGCACCGTGGGCAAGGGTGACCTCGGCCCCACTGGCGATTGATCTAAAGGGGGAGCCATCCATGCGCCGGATCGTTCCTTTCGCATGACTTCAAGACTCCGCTGGTTCTGGACGCGGCTGGACGCCAACTACTGGTTCTATCCTGCCCTGTTCGTCTTCGCGGCGCTGACACTCGCGGTTGTCACACTCTCGCTCGATCATCGCGGCTATGGTGATTTTATCGAGCGAGCAGGCCCGCCATTCGCGGCGACCCCGGCCAGTGCGCAGACGATGCTGCAGATCATCGCCGGGGCAATGCTGGGCGCAGCGGCGACCGTGTTTTCGATAACCATCGCTGCCGTGGCTTATGCCAGCGGCACTTACGGTCCGCGCCTGCTGGCCAATTTCCTGGAAGACAAGGGCAACCAGCTTTCGCTCGCCACTTTGCTCGGCACCTTCGTCTACGCGCTCACCGTGCTAAATTCCGTACGCATCGGCTCGGACGATGCCGATTCCTATTCCTTCGCGCCGCAATTGTCGCTGATGGGCGCCTATCTGTTCACCGCGACCTCAGTGGCGGTGATCGTCTATCTGCTCAACCACATCCCTTCCAGCATTCGCATCAACCATGTGCTTGAAGGAATCGGGCGGAGACTCCTCAATGACATCCGCGAGCACTATCCCGAAGACGACGACGGGGCGGGCATGGACGATGCGCCGAAAGGCGAACGGGTCCTCGCCGGGCGCACGGGCTATGTTCAGTTGATCGATTTCGATAGCCTCACGGTACTGGCGAAAAAGCACAGTCGCAGGCTGGCGCTTGAAATACGTACGGGCGACTTCGTCCATCCCGGCAAACCCTTGCTTCAAATTTGCGGGGGCGACCTCGATGAAGACATTGCCGAGAAGTGCACGGCCTATTTCACTCTGGGTTCGGTGCGCACGCCGGAGCAGGACCCGCAGTTTCTTATCGACGAGCTGGTCGAGATCGGACTGCGCGCGCTTTCGCCGGGGATCAACGATCCCTTCACCGCTATCACGGCGCTTCACTGGCTAGGCGCGGCAATAGCGGAACTTGGCCAGCGCGATCTGCACAAACGCGACGGCTTGCAGGATGGAACGCGCTACGTGTTCCCCCTGCCCGACGATTTCGACCATTTCCTCGCCCGGAGTTTTGGGGCGATCCGAAGTGCGGTTGCGGCCAGTCCTATTGCGGCGCGCGTCATGCTCGACACGCTGTCCAGCGCGGCCCAGGCGATACAGAACGGCGAGCGGCGCGATCTGCTAGCGCGTCAAGCGGATGATTTGCTCGCTCAAGCCAGATTGGTGCTGGCAGGCCCGGATCTCGCCATGGTCCAGGCCAGATATGCCGAAGTAAAATAGCCTCATTGCTCAATTCTCGATGGGTAGGCCGAACATCAAGGCGCGGACGTAACCAACCGGCGGAGAGCCATGGCTTATCACCGCATCGTTATAGCGCCGCAGCGTATAGTCGGCACCCCAGCGCCGCTTCGCTTCCTCGCGCAGAGCCATGTGCTCGGTATAGCCGGTATAATAGCTGAGCAGCTGCACTGAACTGAGGTTGGCACGGATCCACTTGCCGGCAGCCTCACGCTCCTGCTGGAAAGCGCCTTTCATCATAAGCTCCATTGCTTCTTCCCGGCTCATACCTTCCGTATGGATCCCGATGTCGAGCAGCGTATTGGTGACGGAGCGTAGCCGCATCTTCAGAACGGTCAGCTTGAACAGCGGATCGTCATCCATGAAACCCGCATCTGCCATCATGCCTTCGGCATAAACCGCCCAGCCTTCGACAAACGGCCCGGATTCGAGCACCGAGCGCAGCAGGTCGGGATTTCGCCGCGCATGATCGAGTTGCAGATAATGGCCGGGCACGCCTTCGTGGATCGCAAGATCGCGCAGCATGTAGTGATTATATTCGGTGAGGAAGCTGGTCGCCTGTTCGTCGGTCCAATCGTCCGGGACGGGTGAGACCGCGAAATAATTGGGCAAATGCGGTTCAAGCGGCCCGGGCGCATCGTCATAGGCAACCGCATTACCCTGCCAGAACCGCGGCATCGTGATTACCTGCACGTCGGCCTCAGGCATTCCAACCAGGCCTTTTTCGCGCGTGAAGGCGACCGCTTCGGACAATGCCTGGCGCACTTCGGATTCGAGATTTTCGCGGGAAGGGCGACGTTCGTAGCTTTTGCCAAGGGCGCATTCGATCGCCTGTTGCTGCGCGAGCTCCAACGCGCTTGGCAAATTCGTTCCGCAATCGCCGATTTCCTTGGCAAGGCCGAACATGTCCATCCGCGTGGCGAGGAATGCGGCCTGCGCACTCTGCTTCAGCTCTGCGCGCGACAATTGGCTCATCAATGCAAAGCGCATCTTGGCGTCGTAAAGGGCCGGGCCGAGGCGAGGTTCGCCTTTCGCCCCGGGGACCAGCACTTCATCGAGCCATTTCTGATGCTCCGCGACGGCAGCCTTGAGGTTGCCCAGTGCCGCATCGAACCGCGTGCGCTCTTCTCCTGCCATTCGATCGGCTTCGGGTAGCAACGCGGCCTCGACGGTCTCCAATATGCCGGCGTTCTGCTGGGCCACGGTCTCGGCATGAACCCTCGGAACACGGGCGGGATCGAGTTGCCGGCGCGCTTCCTCAAGAAATGCGGGCAGCTTTTCCATTCGCTCGATCGCGGATTCGAGCCGCTGGGGCCAGGGCGCGAAGTCGCGCGCGACCAGCGAATAGAGCGCATATGAAGCAGTCGAGTTGTAGACTTGCGGGTTCCATGCCCATTCCTGCAGCTCTTCCAGCTGCCATATCTGGTAACGCAGTGCGTTCTCGAGCATCGCCGCATTGACCTGGCTGTCGGGAGACAGGGCCGAAACGTCGATCGCCTCCAGCTCGGCAAGCATTGCACGTGCTTCGTCGGCCTGCTTTGCGCGCCCTGCCGCGGTGATGTCAGGCAGATCTCCATCATGCTCGTGATTGCCGAGCATGGTCGCATCGACCGGATTTTGGCGCACAAGCACAGCGATATAACGCTGGCCCAACGCTTCAAACTGCGTCTGATCGGAGTTTTGCGAGACCGAAGCGGGAGGAGGCGGAACAGATGGTTCAGGCGGCGGGACATTGCACCCCGCGACACTCAGGCCGAGCGCCACTGCCGCAAATGTCCATCTCTTCCTTGCCATCGCCGGCCTCCAATCGATACGGTCCGCCCTAGTCGGTGCTGCCGGGTTCAACAGCGATCGGCGGCGCGTCGCCCGGGCCTTCCGCACCTTCTGTGCCTTCTTCCGCATTTTCCGCGCCTTCGGTCGGCTTGGACGCCGGCTCGCTTTTCAAGGGCGGGGGCTGCGAAGTCAGTTGATCGAGCGGCAGCATCTCGTCGCTGATCGAGCCTTCCAGGACTTCACCGGAAGCCGTCCGCTCGTCGCCGTCGTCAGCTCCACCGCCGCATGCCGCAAGCTGCAAGGCCAGCGCGGCCGCAGCCATCAAGCGGGCAGAATTGCGCATATTCGTGGGTACAATCATTCTACCTCAGTCGTCGCAAAAGCACCGATGAATTCTCCGGCGCGGCGCTGCAATGCCTCATCCCAGGTGCTCTGCGCAACCGGCACGCCCAATCGTGCGAAGCTGGTTACACCGAAATCCGCGATTCCGCAGGGTACGATACCATCGAAATGCGAAAGGTCGGGATCGAGATTGACCGCAAATCCGTGCATTGTCACCCATCGGCGAATGCGCACGCCGATCGCCCCGATCTTCGCCTCGCGCCCGTCGACATCCTGGGTCCAGATGCCGATCCGATCGGGTACGGCCCAGGCTTCGACCCCCAGATCGCCGAGCGCCGCAATCACCCAGCCTTCCAACGCATGGACAAAAGCGCGCGCGTCGCGCCCGCGGCGCTTGAGGTCGATCAGCGCGTAAGTCACGCGTTGCCCGGGGCCGTGATATGTATAACGCCCGCCGCGCCCTGCCTCCACCACTTCGAACCGCGGATCGATCATTTCCGTCGGCGCTGCGCTGGTCCCGGCGGTGTAGACCGGCGGATGCTCGAGCTGCCAGATCAGTTCGCGCGCCTCCCCCGCGGCAATTGCCGCGTTACGCATCTCCTGCACGGCAAGCGCTTCGCGATAGGGCACGGGCGCAGTGTCGAGCCGCCATTCGATGCTTTCGAACGTGTTTTCCACCATGAGCGATTGCGTGGCGCGGTTAGGCAGGTTTATCAAGTGCAAGGTGTTGAGGAGAGAACGATCGTGAAATTCGACATGGGCCGTGCTTGGAGCGAGGGATTGCGGCTGCTGACCGCGAACCGCGATGTCGTCGCGATCGTGGCCGGAGTGTTCTTCTTCCTGCCCTATCTCGCGCTGACACTGTCCATGGCGGGCCCGACCAGCGAACTGGAAGCCGCGGAACAGTTGGCTCCGGAAGCTGCGTTCCAGCAGTTGATGGCTGCTTATGGGGATGTCTGGTGGCTGCTCGCGATCTCTGTTGTAATGCAGGGTATCGGAATGCTGGGCTTGCTCGCCTTGCTCACCGATCATCGTCGGCCGACTGTGGGGGAAGCGCTCAAATTTGGTGCGATTGCCCTGCTCCCCTATATCGGCGCGCAGATCCTGCAGAGCCTGTTCGTGGCCCTGATTCTGGGCGTGCCGATCGGCCTTGCCATGATGACCGGTGCGAACATCCTGATCGTGGCGGTGGTTTTGGCCGCCCTGATTGGCTTCTGCTACCTGTTCACGAAATTCTCGTTGCTTCCGCCGGTGATCGCAATCGAAGGCACGCTCAATCCCGTGGCTGCGCTCAAACGGTCGTGGCAACTGACCAAGGGCAACAGCCTGCGGCTGTTCCTGTTCTATGCCTTGCTGGTAGTGGCGACAGTGGTGGTCTTCATCGTGCTATCGATGATCGTGGGCCTTGTCCTTGCGGTGGTGGGCGGCCAGGTACTGATCTTCGGCCAAGGCATCGTTGCAAGCGCGCTGAATGCCGCGTGGGCGACGCTGTTCCTGGCGATACTTGCCGGTGCCCATCGGCAGCTTGCAGGCACTTCGACCGGGCGGCTCAGCGAAACCTTCGAATAATCCGGCCTGGCTGCAATGCAGCCCACAGGTCAGTCGGCGGCTTCTTTCCAGCCCCAGCACAGTTTGCACGGCAGGATATTCAGCAGCTCGAACCCTTGCTCGATCCGCTCGAAATGGCGCGCGGTATAGTCGCGAGCGACGTTGCTGAACTGGTAGGAGAGGAAGGCTCCGCCCTGGCGCACGACGCGGTAAGTCGCCTCGGCGATGCGCGGGGCGACGCCGTCCGGCAAGGTCGAGAACGGCAGGCCGGAAAGGACATAGTCGGCATGATCGTGGCCGTGAGCCCGCACGATCTCCTCGACGTCTTCCGCCGAGCCGAGCACAGCAACAAAGCGGCTGTCGCGGATCGAGCGTTGCAGATAGTCGATAAATTCGGGATTGGTGTCGATCACCAGCAGAGTGCCATCGCGAGGCAGGCGTTCGAGCACCGGCTTGCAGAACGTGCCCACCCCTGGGCCATATTCCACGAACAACTTGCATTCGTCCCATTTGACCGGGGCAAGCATCTTGCGAATGGTAAAACCTGAAGAGGGAATGATCGATCCGACCATCACGGGATGGCGCAGAAATCCTTCGAAAAACACACCCCACGGCCCAAGGAAGCGGCGCAGATTTCGTTTCAGGGTCTCGCCCTTCCGCTCCTGCGAAAGCTCATGTCCAGCCATTCCGGCACTAATCCCTTTGCCACGCCCCCGGGCATGGGGACCAGATATCTAATTGCTGCCGTTCGCAAATTCGCTCGGCCATTGCAAGTCCGGCAGGCAGGCAATCCATATTGTGAGCGGTACCATTGCGCACTGGGCGAGACCCAAGTAGCGCATGATTCATGGAAAAAGAGCCGCCCAAGACAGTTCAGATTCCTCCGGCGCGCATGGCCCTGCTGTTTGGAGTCATGCTGGTGACGGCGGCCGGCAACACGGCAATGCAATCGGTCATGCCGGCAGTCGGCACCGCGCTGAAGGTGGACGACGTCTATATCAGCCTTGCATTCAGCTGGTCGGCCCTGCTGTGGATGCTCACTGCCCCGATGTGGGCTCGAAAATCCGACCAGCGCGGGCGCAAGGCGATGATGGCCCAAGGCCTGATCGGGTTCAGCATTTCCTTTGCCTTGTGCGGCGGCGTCTTGTGGTTCGGCCTTAATGGAGCGCTCGGCGTTACTGCCACATTGCTACTCTTTGCCGCCGCCCGAGCGATCTACGGGCTGTTCGGCAGTGCGGCTCCGCCCGCGGTGCAGGCCTATGTCGCCAGCCGCACCTCGCCCGACCAGCGCACACAGGCCATGTCCGTGGTCGCATCCAGCTTCGGTCTGGGCACGGTGATCGGTCCGGCGCTTGCCCCACTGATGATCTTCCCGGTGGTGGGGCTGACCGGGCCGTTCCTGGCCTTCACGCTTATCGCTGTCGCCATGCTCGCAGCGCTCAGGCTGTTCCTGCCTAACGACAATCCGACCTATCCCGCGCGCGGAAGCATCGTGTCGGCGCCCTACAGCAGCGGCGCCGATTCACGGATCGCTGAAGAGGAAATGGAAGACGATTTCCCCGGCGGCGAAGGCTTGGCCTATCGAACGGAAGATGCTTCACCCCCCACGCGACTACGCTGGGGCGACCGCCGGCTGCGCTACTGGCTGATCACCGGCTTGCTGGGCGGGCATGCACAAGCGGCGATGATGGGCATTTCAGGCTTCCTTGTGCTCGACCGGCTGCATTTGCGCGCCGACCCCGAAGCGGGCACCGGACCAATCGGCATCGTGATGATGGCAGGGGCTACCGCGACATTGCTGGCACAGTGGGGCCTTATTCCTTTCCTCAAGCTCGGCCCTCGGGCTTCGGTGCTATGGGGCATGGCTTGCGCGCTTGCCGGGGCCGCGATTTGGAGCGTTGCCGGGGAGCTTCATTCCATTGCGATAGGCTTCGCGCTCGCCTCGCTCGGCTTCGGCCTTTTCCGGCCTGGATTTACCGCTGGCGCATCACTTTCGGTGAATTGAGCAGAACAGGGGCAGATATCAGGAATGGTGGCTTCCGCCGCCGGGGCATCCTTCGTCGTAGCTCCGGCCATGGGCGTCTGGCTTTATAACACCCATCCAGCGATCGGTTTCGGCGCGATCGCCGCACTCGCCGCAGCCGCACTCGTGATAGGATGGCGCAATCTTGCAGATGACAAGACGCTGCGCAGCATCAACCGTTAGAGCCCGGAGTTCGAACCTACAGGATTTCGCGTATCTTTTCGGGTGGGCGGCACAGGCGCACGCCTTTCTCCGTCTCAACCAACGGGCGCTCGATCAGCTTGGGCTCCTCAGCCATCGCCGCGATCACGACTGCGTCGTCTGCCTCCGTCAGCCCTCGTTCTTTCGCATCGGTGCCCGACAGGCGCACCCCTTCGCGCGCAGGCATGCCCGCATCCGAATAGAGTTGGGCGAGCTTCTGAGCGGTCGGCGGATCTTTCAGATATTGTATCACCGTCAAATCGATGCCCGGTTCTGCCTGAAGGGTTTCGAGCGCCTGGCGCGATTTGCTGCAATTCGGATTGTGCCAGATTGTGGCCTTCATCTTCTTCCTGCCTATTCCGTAGTGATGGAGCGCAACGCCGGTACGGATTGCGCCGCGTCCTTGGCACTTATGCCCGGCGCGGGCGTAGCGCTGATCGTTTCCTGCCGCATTGCCACACGGCCCGCTCTCTGGATCGCACGGACGAGGCGAGGATAGACGCCGCAGCGGCACAGATTCGGAATCGCTTCCTCGATGTCTGCGACCGAAGGGGCGGGATTTCTGGAGATCAAGGCTGCGGCGGCAATCGCAATACCCGGCGTACAAAAGCCGCATTGAATCGCCTGCTCGGCCACCAGCGCTTGCTGGACGGGATGCGAACGGTCGCGCGAGAGCCCTTCGATGGTCGTGATATAGCGCCCCTCCGCCTCTGTGATGGTAATCAGGCAGCTTCTCAGCGCCTCCCCATCGACCAGCACCATGCAGGCGCCGCAATCACCGATGCCGCAGCCATATTTCGTTCCGGTAAGGTTGGCTGCATCGCGCAATGCCCAAAGCAGCGGCGTATCGGGATCCATCTTGAACTGGACCGGCCGGCCATTGACCGTCATTTTCGACACGGTTGCTTCCTAATCTTCCGACGTCATCAATTGCGCCAGCCGGTGTCGATCCGGTCCAGCTTGCGCACCCATGCGGCAAAATCCGCTTCGCCGAAACCCGCGATCGCCACCTGGTCGCGGTCGCGCTGATGCACGGCGATCACCTCTTCGGGAACCGTGATCGGCGTTCCCGCCCCGTTCGTCTTGATCTGCACCTCGCAGGCGCGCTGCAGCATGTAATACATGAAGAACATCTCCGGCAGCGACTTGCCCAGCACCACCGGACCGTGGTTGCGCAGCATCAATATCTGTCGGCCGTTGCCGAGGTTCCGCAGCAGTCGCGGCCCCTCATCCGCGCGAACCGTGATGCCTTCAAAATCGTGGTAACCAATCATGCCCTGGAAAAAGCAGGAATAGAAATTGGTCGGCGTCAGGCCTTCCTGCGTCGAACAGACCGCCATGGTTTCCGTCGTATGCGTGTGTACGATGGCATGGGCCCAGGGCAAATTCCCGTGAAAACAGGCATGTTGGGTAAAGCCGGCCTTGTTCACGGGATAGGGGCTGTCATCCAGCTTGTTCCCCTCAAGATCTATCTTGACCAGATTTGACGCGGTGACCTCGTCCCATAGCAAACCATATGGGTTGATCAGGAACGCGTTATCCTCATCCGGAATTCGCAAGGTGATGTGGTTGTAGATCGATTCCGACCAGCCAAGCATGTGGAATATTCGGTAGCAGGCGGCGAGATCCAGCCGCGCGCTCCATTCCGCCTCGCTGCATTGCGCCTTGCGCTCTAGCTGCGTTGCCAAGGATCTTCTCCAATCAGTTCGGGCGAATATCGCCCGCGCGCCCCAATCGCGCTTCCGAAAGCCCTGATTGGAACAAATCCCGCCTTACGACAAGTTCGCGGCGCGGGAAATTCGAGCATTAGGCATTCTCGCGACAATGGCAGATTGACTTTGTCGCAGCGATTGGCAAGCCGTATCCATGGGCCAGCGCAAGGCCCGCGGGAGAGGACTATAATGACTGAGACGTTGGGCTACGGCCAGCCCATGGGCGGGATCGCCCAGACCGCATTCGTAGTGGAAGACCTCAAGGCCTCGATCGCGCGATTTGTTGCAGACACAGGCGCGGGGCCGTTCTTCGTGCTCGATCACTTTCTGGTTCCAGGCCAGAACTATCGCGGCGAGGAATCCACGGCGGACATCACCATTGCGATGGGTTTTGCCGGCCACATGCTGATCGAGCTGATCCAGCCGCTGGACGGCAAACCGTCGGTTTACAAGGAAACCATCGGCCTGCGTGGCTATGGCTTCCACCATTTCGGTATTGCCTGCGCCGATGTTGACGCCGCCAGCCGCGAATATCAGGCGCGCGGCTATCACGAGGCGTTCCGCGCCGCGGTGCCGACCGGGGGCGAAGTAGTCTATCTCGACAATGGCACAGGCGCGCAGTGGGGCTTCCTCGAACTGCTGCCGGTGACGCCGGGAATGGACGAGACGTTCACCCGCTTCTGGAAGGCCTCGCAGGGCTGGGACGGCAGCGATCCGGTCCGATCCTTTCTATAGCCAGACCACAAAACAATAAGCGCCGCTTCGCAGATTGAGCGGCCGGGAGAGATCAAAATGCAGCCGACCGGCACAGCAATGCACGGAAACTGGACCAAAAATTCAACTGCCTACCAGTTTGTGCTGGTGCTGCTGCTGAGCCTCAATTTCGGCATCGTGTTCTTCGACCGGCAGGCGCTCAACGTACTGATGCCGCAGGTGCAGCCCGAGCTCGGCCTTACGCAGACTCAGATCGGCATCATTGCCGGCGGACTCAGTTTCACCTGGGCGATCGCGGCATTTTTCTACGGCAAGCTTTCCGATACGCTCGGCAAACGCAAGATCCTGCTGGTAATGGCCACGTTGGCCTTCTCGCTGTGCTCTTTCCTGACGGGCCTTGCTTCCAGCTTTGCCCTGTTGCTCGGCGCGAGATTATTGATGGGCGCGGCCGAAGGCGGCGTCATGCCGATCAGCCATGCCATGGTCGCCAGCGAGGTCGATCCCAAATATCGCGGACTGGCCCAAGGTGTTGCACAAAACCTGGGTTCCAATCTGCTGGGAAGCTTTGCCGCCCCAGTGGTGCTGGTGGCATTCGCCCTGGCATTCGGCTGGCGTGAAGCGTTCTTCCTCGCCGGTGTTCCCGGCATCATCAGCGCGGTGATCATCTGGTTCATGCTGAAAGAGCCGACCCCGCTGCCCAAGCAGGAGACCGGCGAAGCGAAGATGACGATCCTCGAAGCGCTCAAAGTGCGCAACATGTGGGTCAGCGTGGTGGTGGGCGTACTGATGGTGGCCCATTTCGTTACCACTTGGGCATTCATGCCGCTTTATCTTTCGCAAACGCGCGGATTTGATGAGAGCACGATGAGTTGGCTGATGGGATCCCTGGGCATTGCCGCGGCGATCTATTCCATCGTGGTTTCGGGCCTGTCCGATCGCATCGGCCGCAAGCCGGTCATGGTCGTTCTACCGTTCCTGTCCGTGGTCGGACCGCTTGCCGCGATGTACTACACCGGATCGCCTGTGGTGATGGCCGCAATCTTTTTCGTCGGTTGGATGGTGAACGGGACGTTCCCGATCTTCATGGCGACGATCCCTTCGGAAACCTTCGATGCACGCCATCATGCCACGGTGCTTGGCCTGGCCATGGGCTCGTGCGAGATTCTTGGCGGCGTGTTCGGCCCGCCCATCGCAGGCGTTCTCAATGACAAGCTTGGGGCATCGGCTTTCCTGTGGATGCTGATGGTGCTTGCCGTAATCAGCGGTTTCGTAGCCATGGGATTGAAGGAGACAGCACCGCTGGTGCTTGCCAAGCGAGGGCAGGCACCGCAGCCTGCCTAAGCGCGCCCGCCGGGCCATCTATCTGGATATCCCTTAATGAGCACCACGAACTTGCGCCGAAGCAGCCGGTACCAGACCTGGCTCGTCGCACTGCTGAGCCTGAATTTCGGGATCCTGTTCTTCGATCGACAGGCAGCGAATTTCATGATGCCGGCGATCCAGCCCGATCTTGGACTGAGCAACACGCAGGTCGGCATGATCGCATCCGGCCTCTCGCTGACGTGGGCGATTGCCGGTTTGACCGTCGGCCCGATTTCGGACCGGCTCAACATGCGCAAGCCGATCCTTCTGATTGCGACGCTCATGTTCTGCGCCTGCTCCTTCTTTTCCGGGCTCGCCGGCAGTTTTCTGGCGCTGCTGGGCGCACGGCTGCTGATGGGCATTGCCGAGGGCGGCGTAATGCCGGTCAGCCACGCGATGATTGTGGCGGAGGTCAAACCCGAACGGCGAGGAATGGCGATGGGCGCGGGCCAGGCCCTGGGATCCAGCCTGCTCGGTTCCACTGCCGCTCCGCTGATACTCGTTCCGCTGGCCGCCTGGGTAGGGTGGCGCACTGGCTTCTTTCTCGCCGCCATCCCTGGCCTAATCACTGCCGCGCTTATCTGGTGGACCTTGCGGGAAATCCCCAAGGGTCTTGCCGCCGAAGAACATGAGGCCTCGCCAAAGATCTCCTACCGCGAGGCCATCACAAATCGCAACGTGGTGCTGTGCTCCATCATCGCGATCCTGCTGGTCAGTTACCTCGTAATCAGTTGGTCGTTCCTCCCGCTGGTTCTGATCAACCTCAAGGGTTATTCCGACGGAATGATGAGCGGGGTCATGGCGGTTCTCGGCATCTCCGCAGCCGTGGCCGGCTTCGCAGTTCCCGCCCTTTCCGACCGGTACGGCCGCAAGCCTGTCTTCCTGCTCTTCTGCGCCGTCGGGGCCTTGCTGCCGCTGGGAACGTTGGCATGGGGAGGATCCCCCTTCGTCATGGGGGCGATCTTCTTCTTCGGTTGGTTCTGCAGCGGCCTGTTCCCTCTCTTCATGGCGACGGTTCCAGCCGAGAGCGTCGACCCGCGCCTCACGGCCACCCTTGCCGGGTTCGTGGGCGGCATCGGCGAAATCGTAGGCGGCGTAATCGGCCCCTCCACGGCGGGCTGGCTCGCGGACATTTATGGCATGGCCGCGCCTCTGTGGCTGCTGCTGGTGCTGACGCTTGCGGCATTCGTATTTTCGCTATTCCTGAAAGAATCCGCGCCCGCTGTATTGGCTCGCCGTCAGCTTTCCGCGCTGCAAGCGTGACAGGCGAATCGAATTGCGTAAATTCGGACATGTTCAACGAGCGACTCCGAATGGGGCCGCGTCAAAGGGAGAGAAAGCCATGGCAAGCGTGATGAAAGCTCCGCCTTCCACGACCAAGGAAATCGTGGACGTACCGTTCAATTTCAAGCAATTGGTCGAGCAGCGGTCCCCCGGCGGGCGTTACATCGACATGGAAAGCGATGTCGACAGCCCGTGGGTGCCGTTTGGCGATAGCGCAGCGATCAAGCACCTTTCCTTCGACGTGCGCACCAATTCCTATTCCAATGTCCTGTGGATGAAGGGCCCCGGCACGATCGGCACTCATTTTCATCGCGGCACGGTGACCATGGTCTGCATCACCGGATCAGTACGCTACCTCGAGTATGACTGGGTCGCATCTCCGGGCGGATTGATCCTGGAAGTGCCCGGCGAAAGCCACACTCTGGTCACCGAACATCCGGAGGGCTGCAAGTTGTTCGGCTGGATGACCGGCCCGATCGAGTTCTACGACGACAAGGCCAATCTGGTCGAGACGGTCGATGTCTGGTGGATGATGAACCACTACGAAAGCTACTGCAAAGAGCAGGGAATCCCGCTCAATCCTAAAATCTATCTCTGAGGACCGTCCATGAAAGCCCTTGAGCAATTCGACATTGGCGGCCGCAGCGCCCTTGTGACAGGCGCCGCCTCGGGTCTCGGCCTCGCTTATGCGGAAACCATGGCCGAAGCGGGAGCCAAAGTGACGCTGACCGATGTTGACGGTGAGGCGGCCGAACGCGAAGCCGCCCGCTTGCGATCGGAAGGCTACGAAGCACGCGCGGCCGAGCTGGATGTTACCGATCGCGCGCTCACCGGCACTGTGTTTGACGAGCATGCACATGCATATGGCGGAATCGACATCTGCTTCGCCAATGCCGGTCTTGGCCTCGGGCCGGGCTTCTGGGATCCCAATGGTTATCGTTCACCCGACGGGCAGATCGACACATATGACCCGGAGATGTGGGACAGGATCATCGCGATCAACCTGACCGGCGCCTATAATACCATGCGCAAATGCCGCGCGGCTGATGAAGGCCGGCGGCAAGGGCGGCTCGATCATCGCAACCTCGTCCAATGCCGCAATCATTTGCGAGGCGATCGTGCCCATGCCCTACATGCCTTCCAAGGCGGGGGTCAGCCACATGGTCAAGCACATGGCTTTCGAATTGGCCGAGTATCATATCCGGGTGAATGCAATCCTGCCCGGTCCGTTCGTCACAAATATTGGCGGCGGATCGCTGAAAGACCCTGTGGTTCGCAAGGCCTGGGACGAATCGACGCCGATGGGACGCATCGCCGAAACCTATCAGATGAAGCCCCTGGCCCTGTATCTGGCTTCCGATGCCTCCAACTATGTCACCGGCAGCCAAATGCTGATCGATGGCGGCATGGCGCTGGGCAAATTCAAACCGGCTTGATCAAGCCGTTGGTCGTTTTGAATTGGGGAGAAGCTGCATGCGTATAATCGCTAGCATATTGGCGATGTTTGCTGCTCTGGTGGCCGGCACTGCCTTCGCACAGAGCAAACCGCCGCTGACGGTAGAAGTACTCCGCACCAGCGCGGGCTCGCTCCATGCCAACACCGCGCTTATCATGGGCGAGCATGACGCGGTGCTGGTCGATCCGCCATTCACCAAGGCGGACGCGCACCGGATAGCGGGCATGGTGCTGGATAGCGGCAGGAAGCTCACCACTATCTTCGTGACGCACGACCATCCGGATCACTATTTCTCAATGGATGTGTTGGCAGAGGCCTTCCCCGACGCGAAAATCGTCGCCCATCCCGATGTGGTCGCAGCGATATGGCGTTCTCTGCCTTACAAGGTCCGCCGCTGGAGCCCGATGCTTGGCAGTAACGGCCCAGCCTGGCCCAGTGCGCCCAGCGCACTGGCAGGCGATACGATCACGCTCGAAGGGCACGAGCTGAAAGTGCTCGGGCCGATGTGGGGCGACCACGCGATTTCGACCGCACTTTGGGCTCCCGAGATCAAGGCGCTGTTTCCCGGCGACATCGTTTACAACGAGATGTTCCTGTGGTTCGGCGAACACCGACCGGAAGACATTGCTGCGTGGGGTACCACTCTCGACCGGCTCGCCGCGCTGAAGCCGGAGATCGTCGTTGCCGGGCACGCCAAGCCGGGCCTTCCGAACGACATCAGCGGAATCGAATTCTCCCGCCGGTACATCGACGCGTGGCCGGCACTGGTGGCAGCTTCGACTGACTCCAAGGATCTGCAGGCGCGCGTGCGGGCGGCTTTCCCCGGCGCGATCGACGTGCTGGACGGCTTCCTGCTGGTCAATTCGACCGAGGTGGCCAAGGGCGAACAGCCGATCTGGACCGAGTGATGTGTCTGACGAAAGTGAATTGAAATGAAAGCCGTAACCTTCCAGGCCCTCCACACGCCGCTCGCCCTGGAAACGCTGCCCGATCCGACGCCGGAGCAAGGCGAGGTGGTTGTCCATGTCGGGCGCTGCGGCATCTGCGGCAGCGACCTGCATATGACCGAAGACGCGGCCTATGGCTGCCGGCACGGCGATGTGCTGGGCCATGAATTTGCCGGCGAGGTGGTCGCACTTGGCAGCGGAGTGAGCGAGTTCAAGACGGGCGATCTCGTATCCGTGATCCCGCTGAAGAGCTGCGGCCACTGCGAGCATTGCCGCAAGGGCGAGGTGCAATGGTGCGCCGAGTTCGGCCTCCAGGGCGGCGGCTATGCCGAATTCGCCGTGACCCGCCCCAACCAGTGCATCAAGCTGCCCGCGCAGGTCTCGCTTGCCGATGGCGCGATTATCGAGCCGCTTGCAGTTGCCCTGCACGGAGTGAAACTCTCCGGGCTCCAGCCAGGCGACAAGGTTCTGGTGCTGGGCGCCGGCCCGATCGGGCTGGCCGCTGCATTCTGGGCCAAGCGGATGGGCGCGGGCAAGGTCGCGATACAGGACGTGGCCGAGTTCCAGCGCCAGCGCGCGCTCGACATGGGGGCGGACGCCTTCGTGGTCGATCCGGCGGATCCGGTCGGCAGCGCCGAACGCGCATTGGGAGGCAAGGCGGACATCGTGTTCGAATGCGTGGGCATTCCCGGCCTGATCGCGCAGGCGGTGGAGCAGGTGCGCAATCGCGGCACGATCCTGCTGCTCGGCCTGTGCACCCAGCCTGACACGTTCAACAGCTTTGCCATGCTGAAGAAGGAAGCCCGGCTCGTCACCAGCGCCTTCTTCACGCTGCAGGATTACCAAGCCTCGCTCGACGCGCTGGCCGAAGGCGCGATCGAGCCGCGCCTGCTGGTTACCGAGACGATCTCTCTGGCCGATACGCCGGGGGTGTTCGAAAGCCTGAAGCACCGCACCAGCCAGTGCAAGGTGCTGATCGCGCCCTGAGACGCGCTAGGCTGAAGGGTCATATCCGATACCAAAGGTGGCGCTGGCGATTCCGCCAGCGGCTAACGCTCTCGGAGCAGCAGCAGCTTTCACGGCACGGCTTTGCCGGACAGCAATCTCATCCTGGCGAATTTCGCCTTCGCGCTTGATCACCCCGATATTCTTGATCACGCATGGCGCCGCGCCAGCCTGACCAGCAGCGTGATCAGCGGCGGCACCAGCACGATCGACAGCACCATCTTGGACAGCGCCTGGCCGGCGATCAGCGCTCCGATCGGCCTTACGCCGACGAAGGCGATGGTGATGAAGATCAGCGTGTCGACCATCTGGCTCAGCATCGAGGCGATCGCCCCGCGCACCGCCACCAGCCGCCCCTTCACGCTGCCGCAAGCCTCGAAAAGATCATGACGTTGAGCGTCATCGACACGCCATAGGCGATGATCCCAGCCATCATCAGCCGCCAGCTCTGCGCCAGCACGATCGGGAAGGCTTCCTTGGCCGGTTCGTACATCCCTTCATCGGTGGGCAGCTGCAGCACGATCCAGGTCAGCACGATCGCGGTGGACAGCGGCACGAAGCCGAAGCGCACCAGCGGTCCGCCATCTGCCGCACCGTAGAGCTCCGCGACCGAGCTCGAGATCGCCACCAGCATCAGGAACGGGAAAATGCCCGGCCTCGACCGCCAGCGGCCCGAGCGCCACCTGCTTGGAACCCGAGCACTCCGGCGATGCAGGTCATCCCGCCGTAGAGCAGCGCAAATGCGAACAGCGGCAGCGGGATGGCGATCTTGCAGGGCGGGCGCGGTGTTTTCCATGCCGCCTGCCTATTCCGCCCAGCGCAAATGAAAAGTGGTTGCGCGACGCAACCGGTTTGACCTTGGCGCGCAAGTCGGTTCGCATAGATGCAGGCAATGACGGGATTCGAGTGCGCCGCCAGCGCGCCTCCGATGCGAAAGGGTCGCCGCCTTGCTCATCAATCTGGCCGGAATCGCCGCAATCCTTCTGATCGCGCTGCTGCTCTCGACCGGTCGGCGGCGCATCCGCCTGCGCGTGGTCGGCGCTGCGTTCGCACTGCAGGCGGTGATCGCGCTGCTGGTGCTGCGCACCCCCTGGGGCAAGGCCGGCGATCGAGGGGATGGCGAACGGCGTATCCGCCCTGCTGTCCTACGCCGACACCGGGACGCGAATTCCTGTTCGGCGCCACTGCGGACCAATCCGCTGGCCGGGCACTTTCGCGCTCGGCGCCTGCCGGTGATCATCTTCTTCGCCGCGCTGGTCTCGATCCTCTATTATCTCGGGATCATGCAGCGGATCGTGCGCTGGGTCGGCGGCGCGATCGGCTGGGTGACCGGGCATCAGCCGGGTCGAAGCGCTGGGCGCGGCGGCCAACATCTTCGTCGGCCAGTCCGAAAGCCCGCTGGTGGTGCGGCCCTATCTCGCGGCGCTGGCTCCCTCCGCGCCTGTTCACGCTGATGACCGTCGGCATGGCGGGTGTCGCCGGCACGATCCTGGCCGCCTATGCCGGGCTGCTGGGACGACGAGTACCTGCCGTTCCTGCTGGCCGCCGCCTTCATGTCGGCGCCGGGCGGGATCCTGATGGCCAAGATCATCATGCCCGATGATAGCCGCGCCCTCGCCCGCAGCCGGAAGGCGAGGAAATCGCCCTCCCCAGCGCGCGGATCAGCGCCGAAGGGCCCGGCCGCGCTCACCGAAGGCGGGGCAACGGCCGCACGAAGTGCGAGGTGCCGAAACCTTCGAGGACGGGCGTGCGGCCCGCCAATATCATCGAAGCCGCTGCACAGGGCGCGCAGACCGGGCGTCAAGCTGGCGGTCGCCGTGGGCGCGATGGTGCTGGCCTTCGTCGCGCTGGTGGCGCTGGCCAACGGCATGCTCGGCGGCAGTCGGCGGCTGGTTCGGCATGGCCGGACCTCTCCTTCCAGCGCATTGCTCGGCCATCTGTTCGCGCCGGTGATGTACCTGCTCGGCATTCCCTGGGACGAGGCGCAGGCTCGCGGGCGGCCTGTTCGGCACCAAGATCGTGCTCAACGAATTCGTCGCCTTCATCGATCTCGGCGCAGATGGACGCTGCCGCACTGTCGGACCGCAGCCGGCGCGATCGTCACCTTCTCGCTGTGCGGCTTTGCCAATTTCAGCTCGATCGCGATCCAGATGGCGGTGACCGGCGGCCTCGCCCCGAACCAGCGCCCGGTGATCGCCAGGCTGGGCCTGCGGGCGCTGGCCGCCGGATCGCTTGCCAATCTGATGAGCGCGGCGCTGGCCGGGCTGTTCCTGCCTGTCTAGGAGGACAGGCCATGGACAATATCGCCACCGTCTCGCTCGCCCGCCCGCCGTCCGAAATCGCCGACGAACTGGGCGACAGCTTTCGCGAGTGGGGCTTTGCCGTGGTGTGCGATCACGGCATGCCGGCCGATCTGGTCGACGCCAGGCGTGGGAACTGACCGAGCAATTCTTCGCTCTGCCCGAAGAGGCCAAGCGGCGCTATCACATCGCCGGCGGCGGCGGCGCGCGCGGCTACACGCCGTTCGGCACCGAACGGGCCAAGGATGCCGCGGTCCACGACCTCAAGGAATTCTGGCACATCGGGCCGCAGCCTGCCGCCGGGCGACCCGCTCGAAGCGTTCATGCCGCCCAACATCTGGCCGGCCGAACTGCCCGAATTCAGGCGAGACCTTCGAGGCGCTCTACACCGCGTTCGAAGTGGCGGGTGGGCGCATCCTTGCGGGCGATCGCGCTCCATCTCGGCCTGGCCGAAGACTGGTTCGATCCGCACGGTGGAAGACGGCAATTCGGTGATGCGCCTGCTGCATTACCCGCCGCTTGCCGACGCACCCGAAGGCGCGATCCGCGCCGCTGCGCATGGCGACATCAACACCATCACCCTGCTGCTGGGAGCGGAAGAGGCCGGCCTGCAGCTGCTGACCGCGAAGGGCGAATGGCTGCCGATCGACCCGCCCGCAGGGCGCGCTGGTGGTCAATATCGGCGACATGCTGGAACGGCTGACCAACGACCGGCTGCAAGTCCACCCTCCACCGCGTGGTGAACCCGGTGGGCGATGCTGCGCAGCGGTCGCGCTATTCGATGCCGTTCTTCCTGCACTTCCGGCCGGACTTCACGATCGAGACGCTGCCCGAATGCATCGATCGCGCAGCATCCCGAACCTCTATCCCGAGCCGATCTCGAGCCACGACTTCCTCCTGCAGCGGCTGCGCGAGATCAATCTGGCCTGAGTTGCGGAAGACACGTGTTGCAACGCAGCGAATTCGACGCACTGGCGCGCGCCAAGCCTGTGGAAAACCGCAGTGAAATGCAAAAATTTCAGTTTGTTGCATCGCAGCAACAACTGCGTAAATTTTGTAACTAAATCAAGCCTCAATCGCGACGCCGATCTCGCTGCGCCGGGCAATTCGGTGTCCGGTGTAACCAACCTGTCATGAAACGGACACGGTTGCGACCCGAACCGCAAATAGGGACACCGGCATCCAACGCCAACAGGGAGCGTCCGTCCATGAAATTCAAGTATCCTTCTTGCCGCCAGCATCGCGAGCCTTTCCGCCGCCGTCATCCTTCCGGCTCCCGCTGCTGCGCAGCAGATCACCTCGGGCATTCAGGGCACGCGTGGTCGACGATGACGGCAATCGCCGTATCCGGGGCCATCGTCATCGTGACCGACACGCGCACCGGCACACAGCGCACCATGACGACCGGCAGCGGAGGTCGCTTCTCGTGCGCCCAACCTCGTGACCGGCGGCCCCTACACCGTGAGCGCGAATGCCGGCGGATTTGAAGGCCAGTCGATCAACGGCGTCTATACAGACGTTGCAGGGCGACACCGACCTCACCTTCTCGCTAGATTCCGGCGCCGGTGAGATCGTGGTCACCGCCTCGCGCGTCGGCGTGACGCAGCTCGCTATTGGCCCGGGCCTGAATTTCGGCGAAGCCACGCTGCGAAAGCTTCCCTTCAATCAGCCGCGACGTGCGCGACATCATCCGCATCGATCCGCGCGTCAGCCTCGACCGCGAGAGCGACGTCGACCGCATATCCTGCCTCGGCGGCAACGACCGCACCAACACCTTCACCGTCGACGGCATCGTCCAGGCGGACAGCTTCGGCCTTAACGGCACGCCCTTCGCCTCGCGCAACGCGCTGCCGCTGCCGTTTGACGTGATCCGCGAAACGTCGGTGGAATTCGCGCCGTTCGATGTCGAATATTCGGACTTCACCGGCTGCCTCGTGAACGTGGTCACCAAGTCCGGAGCCAACGATTTCCACGGTACCGCGTTCTTCACCTATCGTGATTCCGGCCTGCGCGGCTCGCACGGCTGACGGCCGCGACTTCGCTTCCGCACCGTTCCAGGAAAAGCGCTGGGGTGCCACGCTGTCCGGCCCGATCATTCCCGACCGGATGTTCTTCTTCCTCGGCTATGAGGAAACCGACCTCGGCGACACCAACGACTTTGGACCGGCGGGCTCGGGCTTCCCCAACGAGGCCGACTTCGTCACTCAGGAACAGTTCGAACGCTTCGGACAGATCGCCAACAGCGTCTACGGGCAGGACATCGGCGGCTATCCGACCTCCCTGCCGGAATCGAGCGTCCGCTACTTCGGCCGTCTCGACACCTATATCACCGACGCACACCGGCTCGAACTGACGCTACCAGCGGCTGGACGAACAAAATGTGTATTCCGACACCGGCTCCGATCAGCTGACGGGTCTCAACAGCTTCGGGCTCGAAGGCACCAAGTCGGACTATTACTCCGCCCGTCTGTTCTCGGATTGGAGCGACGTGTTCTCGACCGAGATCCGCGTCAGTCGCGCCAAAGTGGGCGACCGTCAGGATCCCGGTCGGTGGCGGCGAAGCGCAGTCGGACAACCCGATCGTGCGGCTGGTCGTCGGCGTCGAAGGGCCCGACGGCATCGGCCTGCTCTCAACCGGTCCGGGGCTCTCGCGTTCGGCCAACCAGCTCGACACGCAGGTCGACCAGGCGAAGTTCCAGATGAATTTCAACGCCGGCGAGCACAAGCTGAAGCTCGGCGCCGAAGTGAACGATCTGGAAGTGTACAATCTGTTCGCCCAGAACGCGACGGGCACGATCTTCTTCCGCAATCTCGACGATTTCGAAGCAGGGCATCGTCGCACCGAGTTCCAGCACTGCCGAACGCTTTTGCCTCAGCGCCGACGATCTGGCCAGCGGTACAAGCGGCGGTGCGCTGATCTCGGCCACCGATACCGGCGACATCAACGATGCCGCTGCCCGCTTCGAGCGCCGGATCTGGTCGATCTACGCCCAGGACGAATGGCAGGCGACGGATTCGCTCGGCATCACGGCCGGTGTGCGCGTGCAGTGGTACGAGGGCAGTGCCCCGCGCGAGAACCCGAACTTCATCGCCCGCTACGGCTTCTCAAACGCCGTATCCTTTAGCGATCTCGACCCGGTCATCCTTCCGCGGCTCGCCTTCAACTACGATCTCGGCAATGAGGGCTTCATTCATAACACCGTTCTTAAAGGCGGCGTGGGCATATTCTCGGGCGGCGATCCGGTGGTCTATTTCTCCAACGCCTTCTCGAACAACGGCTTCTCCACTGGCAACGGAACAAGCGCTTCGAGCACATGCGCCGGCCTGCTCGACGGCAGTGGCCAGTTCGACGTCGTTACGGGCGGTTCGTTCACCGGCATTCCGGACTGCGTGATCCAGGCCGCCTCCGCGCAGTCTGCGGGGGGCCTGGCCGATACACAGTCGACCGACCCGAACTACAAGGTGCCGACCGTCTGGCGCGCGAATCTCGGCATCGACACGATGCTGGGATCGGGCATGGGCTTCCTCGACAACTGGCGGCTCAATCTCGACTACATCTACAGCCACTTCGTCGACCCGCTCAACTTCGTCGACCTGTCGCAAGTGGTGAACCCGGCGCTGGGCCTCAACGGCTACACGGTCGACGGCCGTCCGATCTATCGGGCGATCGATCCGACGCGGGCCGGATGCGATGCGACGCTGCAAGGCACGGGCGGCACACCGCCGACCTACACCAATGTCACTGCCGCCTGCTTCGGCACAAGCCGCGACGACGAAATCCAGCTGACCAACGGGCCGAGCTACGACAGCCACATCGCCTCGCTGATCCTGTCGAAGAATTTCGATGGCGGCGTGTTCACCGATACCGGCGGCACGACAGTCAGCTTCGGCTACGCGTTCACCGATTCCGACAACTTCCGCAACGCCAACAGCTCGACGGCGACCTCTAGCTACGACGAATCCGGCGAGTTCGATCGCAACAATCCGGACGTCGGCACCTCCAACTATGAAACGCGCCACCGTTTCTCCTTCGCGGTCAATTTCCGTGAGCAGTTCATGGAAGATTACGCCACACAATTGGGCCTGTTCTTCAGCGCTCAGTCCGGACGCCCCTATACGCTGACGTTCGATGGCAGCGGCGTGTTCATGGACAGCGCATCCGGCAGCGACAACGCCAGGCTCTACATTCCCACCGGGATCAACGATCCGAACCTCGCACCGACCAGCGATCCGGCCGCGGTAGCTGCCCTGATCGGCTACCTGAATGGCATTTCGTGTGACGATGGCTACGAAGGCCGCACAATCGCACGCAATACCTGCACCGAGGATTGGGTTTACGATCTCGACATGCGGATCAGCCAGGAACTTCCCGGGCCGGGCCACTTTTTCGGCGTGAACGACAAGTTCGAACTGTTTGCCGACTTCGACAATGTGCTCAACATGATCGACAGCAGCTGGAACACACAGCGTTCTCGCGGCAGCTTCGGCGATGGCCAGATCGTCGATCTGGTGGACGGCAACTTCGATGCTCTGGGCCGCTACGTCGTCACGGGCTTCGATCCCGATGACGAACAGCAGATCAACACCTCCGCGTCGGTTTGGCGGATACAGCTAGGCGTACGTTACAGCTTCTGATCGAAGGCACACTTTCGGTTTCTCGACGGCGGCACCTTCGGGCGCCGCCGTTTGCAATTGGGGCATGTGCGCAATGGGCACCGCTCTTCCGCATTCCAAATTGAGCGAGATCATATCAATCGGTCGCAATATCCGGCATTGTTTCAAGAAGGCCACAGATTTCTGTACGACCGGCAAACGAGATTTGTCAGCAAGGCCCATGATCGAACAGGAGAGCCCGCGATGAAATCGATCCTTGTGCATATCAATCCCGACGAAGGCCAGGAAGCACGCCTGCAGGCCGCGCATGACGTCGTGCGCTATTTCGAGGGGCACCTCACTTGCTTGCAGGTTTCACCGCTTGAAACCTTTGCCGCAATCGACCCTTATGGCGTCAGCCAACTTTTGTCGGAGACAGCGGAAAAGGTCCGCGAATATGCTGCCGAGCAGCAGAAGAAGATCGAAGACAGACTGCAAAATGATGGGATAAGCTGGGAATGGCACAGCCACCTCGGCGATGCCGCGCGCCTGATCGGCGATCATAGCTGGCTCTCGGACCTGGTCGTGGTCAGCTCACCCGGCAAGAACTGGAAGCCACGCTTCGAAGCTCCGCCTGCCGCTGCCGACGTTGCCGTGCGCAGCCGTGCGCCAGTCCTTGTCGTACCGGATGAAAGCCGCGGCTTCGATTGCACAGGACCGATGGCAATCGCGTGGAATGGGTCGCCGGAATCCTGTGTTGCGATCAGGGCTGCCTTGCCGATGCTCCGCCAAGCGAGTTCAGTGCATGTATTGACGGTGGCGGAAGAGGAAGGGTTCGACTTCCCCCCAATCGAGGCATCTGCCTATCTCTCGCGCCACGGAATCGAGAGCGAACTCCATGAGTTGAAACATAGCTCCGCACCAATTTCCGACCTCTTGCTTGATGCCGCCGAAGCCCAGCAATCCGTTTGCCTCGTGATGGGCGCTTTCGGCCATTCGAGACTGAGAGAGAACATTCTGGGCGGCGTGACACGCGGGATGCTGCAGAGGGCGAGCCTGCCTTTGCTCTTGTCGCATTGACCTAAACGCAACCTCGGTGCGCAAGTAGTGGGACGCATGTTCTTGTCGGTTTGCGATCGGCCATCGTCATGCTAGCCAAAGGTCATGACATTGCCCTCGCTCAAACCGCCGATGCATCGCTGGCTCAGCGCAGGCTGGTGCGAAGAAGTGCGGGATTCAGTACTCATCGCCGTTAGCGCGGCTGCGCGAGGATGAAGGACGCTGCGCCGCCTCCCTCGCTTGGATTTAGCGTGGGAATTACCGGGCATCGCGCTGATCGCATCACAGACAAGGAGCGGGTCAATGCGCGGCTGAAGGAAATCCTCCTCGCGATCCAGGCGACACTTGACGAGATCGCTGCGGGGCCACTGTTTCAGGGAGGCCGCCACCCCCTGCGGATGGTTTCCGCCCTTGCTGAGGGTGCGGACCGTATAGGGGCCGATGTGGCGCTCGAGCTCGGTCAGACGCTCGAAGTGGTGCTTCCATTCCCGCCTGAGGAATATGAGCGGGATTTCGAGGAACCTGCGTCGCGCGCAGAGTTTCGCGAACTGCTTGGGCGCGCCGATGCTTCGATCATTCTCGACGGCGATCGTGATGATCGGCCACGGGCATATGAGGCATCGGGCATGACCATGCTCGACAATTGCGATCTTATTGTAGCTGTGTGGGACGGCGGCCCGGGCCGCGGCCGCGGCGGCACGCGCGAGATTATCGGCCAGGCGGCACGGCGCGCCATGCCGGTGATCATCATCCCGCCAGACGGTGCTTCTGCCGTACTCAGGGGCAGCATCCATGCCGAACCGATGCGGCTGCTCGATGTCCCCGAACAATCGCTGGATGTGCTGCCTGATATTGTCGCATCGCTGGTGGGCACCTTTGGCGATTCCAATGAAGAAGCCGATTGGCGCAAGCTTGCCGCGACCCCGCCAGACCCTGTGTTTCACGAGGCCTATCCCCTGCTTCTGAAGCTGGCGGGAGTGCGGCCGTGGTTCCGGCGCAAGAGCCCAGCGCCGCCCCCCTCCGAACTCGCCGAAGAGCCGCCGCCTGGGGCGTTGGCGGAAGCGTTTGCCTGGTGGGACAATGCGGCGATACGCGCAGCGCAAGCCTTCAGATCGGCGGTCATCGTCAATTTTTCGCTCGCGGCACTGGCGGTTGTGCTCGCTGCCAGCGGTGTGATTGCAGGCCACTACAAATGGGTGTTTGTCGTCGCCGAAATCGTCACAATTCTGCTGCTGCTGGTCAACGCAATGAGTGCGAACAGATTGCGCTGGCAGGAGCGCTGGCTGGAATCCCGCCAGGTTGCCGAACTCCTGCGGGTTTGCTCGATGCTTCGCAGCGTTGGCATCGGACGCGGGATCGCCGATCCGGGCGAAGGGGGATCAAACGGCTGGTACGCCAGTGCGATTGCGCGAAGCTGCCCGATCGACGCGATAAATCTTGCCGATCCGACAACCTCCGCCAGGCCGCTGATCGAGGAAGTCAGAGACCAGGCGGGGTGGAACGCGGCCACATCGCACCGTATGCATTTGGCCGCGCACCGCATCGAGCGCTTTGGCGAAGTGCTGTTTGCCGCCGTTCTGGCCTCGTCGGCGGGCTGGCTCATTCTTTATTTCGTCAGCCCCGAATTGTCCGACAAATTCAAATACGCACTTACCACTGTCACTGCAGGTCTGCCTGCGGTCGCAACGGCCAGCTACGGCATCAGGATCATTCTGGATTTCGAAGGCATCGCCGGCCGAACAAATCAGATCGCGATCGGCCTCAATGCCCTGCTGGCACATTGGGATGCGGGCCCGAAGACATCGGTCAAGCTTCAGGAATTCGCCCGCCGGGCTGCCGATATCATGCTGAGCGATGTGGCTGCATGGCGCCTGCTGGCGGAAGGGCGCAGGCTCACCATCCCAGGCTAGCGCCGAGCTTGCCCGGCCCGTCGCGCTGCAACTGCCATCAGGAAACTTCGGCGCGCGTCCGCACTTCGTGAACAAGTGAAAAGCGCCCCACTTTGAGTGCTGAACCGACTGGCAGGATCGACGCCCCCACGACCTTTTCGCCATCCACATAGGTGCCATTGGTAGAATTCAGGTCGGACACGAAGCACGAGATTTTCCTTCAGCTCGACCAGGCAGTGCGAGCGCGAGACCTTGGCGTCGGCCAGCACCACGTCCGCCGGGGCCGTTCGTCCGATCTTGAGGCCCAACGGGCCGATAATGAAGCGCTTCTCGGTTTCGCCGTCGACCGACAATTCCAGACAATGAAACTCATCTCCGCCGATCAGGTCGAAGGCATCCGATCCAGTGTAGAATTGCGTGGCGTCGTCCTCATCGTCGTCAAGGTCGATCGGCTGAGGTGCGGGCTGTATGCGAGATGGCTGTGACAATCGGCTGATGCGCGGCAGGCGCATTCGACTTCATGATCGCCTCATGCAGAGTCGAAAGCGCATTGATCAGATTGTCGACCTTGGCGCCCGCAAGCATGTCATTGCCTGCGCCGGCAGCGGCTTGCGGCGTTGTCCTCCCGTGCAGCCTGCCCTTTGAATTCGCTCGGGTGGATCGAAGTCCTGGGATTGGACCTCGTGCCTTCCACCAGGCGCCGGATGTCGTTCAGATAAACCTGCCAGACGCCATCGGTTCTATCGCCTGTCCAGTGGGAGAGATCGGCCGTATGGGTCAATTCGAAGATGATCGGTCGGTCGCAAGGTTCGATTATCGCCGGAGCCAGTGTCTTGTTGCGATCGGCAAGCGTGGCTTCCGCGCGCACCCAGCGTGACGCGACCGAACGGGGCGACCACAAGACGACCACTGCCTTCGCGGCGCGCAATGCTTTTTCGATCACCTCGTCGAAAGTCTCGCCCGAATGGATCGCTGCGTCCCACCAGACATTGAAACCTTCACGCGCGAAGGCATCGGCAAAACGCCGTGCAAAACCGACATCGTCCCGGGCATAGGAAATAAAGATCTCGGGCCCGTCCAATGAAAACCCCCGTTCAATTCCAGCCAAGCAAGATCGACGCAAGAATAGGCGCCGCGGCGATTTTGCACAGGGTCACGGCGCAATATCGGCGCCAGTTAAATTCCTACACAAAATCGAGCCGGTCGACCGCACGACCAGCCAAGCGCGAAAAATATCTAATGATACCGTATTCGCAAGTGCAAATAGGCCCAGCATTGGCCGGCAATAGGGCTAATCTGCGCTAATTCGACCGATTGTTCTTCAACTGTGCTATTCAACCCGCACTATCACTAGGGTAAGGTTGTCGGGCGCGCCCCGCGAAAGAACCATTTCGACGAGCGAATCGGCTGCCTGCGCCATCGGCTTGCTGTAAATCTGTGCCAGCAATTCGACTTGAGATACTTCTCTCGTCACACCGTCACTCGCCAGCAAGAAAATGTCGCCGGACATGGCATCTCCACCGACGACGTCGACATTGAGCGCAGAAGCGGCACCTACCGCGCGTGTGACCACGTTTGCATTGGGGTGATTTTCCGCCTCTGCTGCCTGGATAACGCCAGCATCCAGCAGACCCTGAACCAGGCTGTGATCGCGGGTGATCTGTTCGATCGATCCCTTGCGAACGCGGTAGGCGCGGCTGTCCCCCGCCCAGAAGCAACGGTATTTTCCGCCGCAGATTACAAGGCCGACCACCGTGCTGCCAATGGTCCGGTGCTCGATGCCCGCTTCGCCCAATTCGACCAGTTCATCATTTACGGCATGCAATGCGATTACGGCCGAGTTCGTCAGATCGTCTGGATCACTTGAACCGGGCAAGCGCGCGAGAGACTCAATCACTTTCGCGCTGGCGACTTCACCCGCTTCATGCCCGCCCATGCCGTCGGCTACAGCCCATATTCCGCGTTCTGGCAGGCTGACCAGCGAGTCTTCGTTAAGCTTGCGGCGCAGCCCCACGTGGGTCCGTTCTACACATTCGAAGCCCATCGCGTTTCCTTCGATATTTGCGCCCTGTTATAGGCTGGCAATTCGTAATAATTCATGCGATTTCGTGTGGCACTGCAATATTGCGGGACGGGGCAACATCAATGAGCAAGGCCTATAGCAACAAGGCGCTGCCTGCAGGCACGATCTTGCGCGAATGGCGGCTCGAACAGGTTCTGGGCGTCGGCGGCTTCGGGATCGTCTACAAGGGTCGCGGAATCTATTTCGACGAGATGGTCGCGATCAAGGAATACTTCCCGAGTTCGATCAGCGAGCGTGACGAAGACGCCACCGTCGTCCCGATCGATTCCGACGCGGAAGAAGTCCACGCCCTGGGCCTCAAGAAGTTCGTCGAAGAAGCCAAGCTGCTCTGGAACCTGTCGACGCCCGACGCGCCACCCCAACATCGTGAGCGTGCGCAGCCTGTTCGAAATTCACGGCACCGCCTACATGGTGATGGACTTCGAAGACGGCATGTCGCTTTCGAAGATGATCAAGCAGGGCGACGCGCTTCAACGAAGCGAGCCTGACCAACCTGATCCGGCCGATCGCCGAGGGCCTTGAACGGGCGCACCGCGTGGGCGTGCTCCACCGCGACATCAAGCCGCCCAACATCCTGGTGAATGACGATGGGCGTTCGGTGCTGATCGATTTCGGTTCGGCACGGTTCGAATCCGGCGAAGCGACCAGCACCACGGTCACGTTCCACACGCCGCCCTACGCGGCGATCGAACAATATGTGAAGACCTACCAGCAAGGCCCGTGGACCGACATCTACGCGCTCGGTGTGGTCATGTACGAATGCATCACCGGTCAGAAACCGCCCGAAGTGCTGGAGCGCATGCACGGCGGACTGGGCAAGACGCTCGTTTCCGGTAGTTGGCCGGGATATAGTCACAAATTCCTCGCTGCGGTCGATGCGGCGATGACAATCAAGCCGAGCGAGCGGCCGCAGTCGATTTCCAAGTGGCTCGAAATGTTCGGCGAGCCCGGATCGGGTGATGCAGAAGACGAATTCGACGACGAGTTTGGCGACGATGACGATGCGACCCGCGTTGCTGCCTTCATCGACAGCCCGGACGACTTCGCACCGGACGCTTCACCGGCTTCCGACCTCTCACCCAGAACGATAGTGTCGATACTGCTGTTCCGTCCGATCCGGCGGACGTAAAATTCGTCCGTGCCGGTGAAGACACCAATACGTCGCGCAAGGTGCGGAAGTCCCGCCACCTCCGGCCCTGCCGGAGAGGAAGTCCGCAAACGCCTCACGAAGCCGAGTTGGAGCAGCGCAAGACTGACCGCCGAACCAACACCTCAACCCGAGCCAGAGCCAGAGCCAGAGTTGGTGCCAGCGGAGCCAAGCAAGGAAGAATTGCCGCCGGAGCCGAAGAAGGCGAAGGTCGACCCCATAGCGCCCTCCCCGTCGGCGGCGAGGAAAGCGATAAGCGAAGCTTCCAGGAAATCCGCTGCGACTGGTAGCAAGTTCAACCCGGTGCTGCTTGGCGGCGGCGCGCTGGCGTTGCTGCTGGTTGTCGGACGGAGCCTGGTATTTCTCGGGCGGCGCACCCAATCGGCCCGATGCGTCATTGGTGGAAGCAGCCGGCGATCCGGGCGGTGAACCGGTTGCCCCGGTCGACATCGAAGCTGCAGGCGGGATCACCGCCGCGATGACTTCACTGGCGCAGGACGCAGAGAAAGCCGGAGCGCCCGCTGCAGTCCGTCAGGCAACTGAAGGCTGCGATCGAACAGCTCAACCGGATGGAGCAAGGCTTGCCCGGGCTCGCGGCGGAAGCTGCAAAGGCACAGGAAGCCGAGATGGCGAAGCAGGCCGGCGCGGCGAGCGCACAATTTTCACGAACGCTTCTCGCCACTGCCGAAGGCCGCGTGAGCCGCTTGGTGCGCGACCTGCCTTGGGCGGACCCCCGCAGCATGACTTCTGCCGCATCGCAAACGCCAGACAGGCGAGGAGCCGCAACTGCGATCCGCACTTCACTGGCGCGCATCCGCAATTCTTCCGCGAATGCCGCATCCGCAACCACACCGGAAGAGGCGCTGACGGCGGCACGCGGGGCGCTTGCCGGTTCGAACGCATATAATTCTTCCATCGCGAGGGCGTACCGTCTCGCGCGTGCCACAGATGCCGCAGAAACCGTGGAGCCATCAGCAGTCGCCGAGGAACAGGTTGCGCCCACACCCGACGCCGCGACAGCAGCGGCGAGCAACGAACCGGCCACCGACGCGCAGCGCAGGCAGCTGGCGTCCGCCATCAGTGCAGCGCGCGACATCGCGAACAGGGTGATCCGCATGGCCGACCGGCCCGCACCCGGAGCCGATGCGTCGAACAGGGAGAAGGACGGCCACCTAATCCGCCAGGCCAATGTCAGGACGGCACGCGACTATCAGAAATATCTCGACACACTCGAGAATTCGATGCGCGGCACACGAACGAAGGAAGAGGCGGACCAACTGATCGCCGGGGCCAACCAGACCAGGACCTACCTCGCACAATTGCAAGCAGGGTCCCAGGCGACGCTGAACTGAGCGGGCGCCTGTTCGCGGCGGCGAAATGTATGGATGGTGCCGCTTAGAGGATTCGAACCTCTGACCCCATCATTACGAATGATGTGCTCTACCGACTGAGCTAAAGCGGCGTTGGGTGCGGCCCATAGAGACCTTGCACGCGCGCTGCAATGCCTGTTGCGGATGCGGGGCCTGATGCTCCACATATCGTCACATCGAAGAATATCGAAATTGACCATTTTGGTTCTTGCAATGTAGGATTTGTAACCATACATTCTCAATGCATGGTCGATTGCGCCAACAGTCCCGGGCTGGCCTCGCGAATATATTGGTGGCATGATTGCTACGAACTGCGGCATTTAGCCGCGATAGCCGCCCCCGGACGCGGCAACAGTAATGGAGGATACCGATGGTTTCATTGACGTCAGCCGAGCAGGCGATGCTGGGCGGCGAGCAAGGCAAGGCGACCCAGAAGGCGATGGAGCTTCTGGTGCGATATGCCGACGCGCTGGGCGCGGAACGCTTCGTCGAGACCAACAATGTCGCCGGTGTTCCCGGATCCTCCCCTGCCTGGGTGAAGGAATATTATGCGGCTGACGGCGGCGACTACCGCGCCGTCTTCTCCCGCTTCGACCTCGATTCCGACGAAGTTGTCGACGTGCCGCGGATGAATGCCATGTCCTGCCACCTGCAGGGCGGCATGGACCCGAAGCTGTGGCGCGAACAGGGCATGGACGAGACGGCATTCGCCAATTTCCAGTCCGACGAGAGCGAAGCGGGCGGCCACGGCATCCAGGTGCTCAAGACCTGCACCCCCTATCTGGCAGGCAATGTGCCGGTGATGGGCGAGCATTGCGCATGGATGGAATCCTCCGCCGTGGTCTTCATCAACAGCGTGATCGGCGCGCGCACCAATTGCGAAGGGCGCGAATCGACCAGCGCCGCCATGCTGGCCAAGCGCATTCCCGACTGGGGCTTCCACCGCGACGAGTTCCGCAAGGGCCAGCACAGCGTCGCAGGTGGACGTGCCGGTCGATTCGATCTTCGAATGGGGCATGCTCGGCTATTTCGTGGGCGATGCGGTGCGAGGACACGATTCCCGTGATCACCGGCGACGTCTCCAATGCCAGCCTGATCATGCACAAGCATTTCGGCGCGGCGGCGGCGAGTTCCGGCGGGGTCGAGATGTACCACATGGTCGGCATCACGCCCGAAGCGCCGAGCGTGGAGACGGCCTTCGGCGGCGCGCCGCGCGGCGAACGCTTCGTCTATGACAAGGCGGCGCGCGCGCGCATCTACGAGATGCTCAATTCGGTGGGTGACAGCGACGACGTCGATTACGTGATGCTCGGTTGCCCGCATTATTCGGTCGAGCAGATCGCCCAGGCGGCCGCGCTGCTCGAAGGCCGCAAGGTGCACGAGAACAGCGCGCTGTGGATCTTCACCAGCCGCGCGGTGAAGGCGACGGCTGACGCGAGCGGCTACACGAAGACACTGCGCGACGCAGGCGCCATGCTGATGACCGACACCTGCTCGGCAATCAGCCAGGCGATCCCGCAAGGGCACCAGGGTCGCCGCGTTCGATAGCGCCAAGCAGACGCATTATCTCCCCGCGATGATGGGCATCGAGGGGATCTACGGAACCACGGCGGAATGCATCGATGCCGCCTGTACCGGCAAGTGGAGAGGAAAACTGTCATGAGCACTCAGGCAAGCGAAGTTCTCGAACAACCGCGCGTCGTCATCAGAGGGCCGCAAGGTCGTCGGCGGCGTCGCCGAAGGCGAGGCGCTGGTCACCCGGGAGACGATCTCCGGCTGGGGCGGCGTCAACGCCATGACCGGGACGATCATCGAGAGCCGTCACGAATTGAAAGGCGTCAGCTTTGCCGGCAAGGTGCTGGTGTTCCCCGGCGCCAAGGGATCGTCCGGCTGGTCCGGCATATTCCACATGGCTCGGCTCAAGGGCACGGCGCCGGTGGCGATGGTGTTCAACATCATGACCACCAAGGCCGCGCTGGGCGCCGTGGTGATGCGCGTGCCGACGATTACCGAATGCGACCAGGATCCGCTCGACGTGATCCGCACGGGCGACTGGGTGCGCGTCGATGGCGATGCCGGGACGATCGAAGTGTGGTCGCAAAAGCCGGGAATGTGACCGCGAGAGAGAAGCTGGAGGCCCGAGCCGGAATCGAACCGGCGTGCAAGGATTTGCAGTCCTCTACGTAACCACTCCGCCATCGGGCCTCGCGCTTCGCCGCCGATAGTTCGGCAGCCTTGCGGGAACGCGGCCCTAGCGGAGTGCACCAAACGGCGCAATCCGCTTTGTGCTGCCAACATGGGCCGCTTGCGCCTGGCGCACCATTTGGTTAGCAACCTATCGGCAATTTAAGGGTAGTATGATGGCAGACGACAAACCGAAACTTCAGGAAGTGAAGGGCCACAGCGAGGAGCGTTTCCTGGGCTCGGACGTGTTCGAGCTGTCGGGGCGCAACCTTCCGCCGCCCAATGGGGTGGGGACGATCCGCGAGGATGCGCGCGAGATCGACATCTACCACAAATGCGACGTGGCGGTGATCGGCGGCGGCCCGGCAGGCTGCGCGGCGGCCTGGGCGGCGGCCAAGGCGGGCGCGGATGTGACGCTGGTGGAGCGCTACAATTGCCTGGGCGGCCTGTCGACCGGCGGGCTGGTGATGTGGATCGACCGCATGACCGACTGGCACGGCAATCACGTGATCCAGGGCTTCGCGCGCGAGTTCATCGAGCGCATGCCGCCTGAAGGCGTGGCCGGGCCGATGCGCGAGGACTGGGGATCGAAGGATCCGGTCAAGGCGAGCTATTGGGGCAAGCGCACCAGCGCCTTCCACGGCATCGTCAGCTGGGCGCCGACGCTCGATCCCGAACGCATGAAGCTCAATGCGCAGGAGATGCTGCTGGAAGCCGGCGTGCGCATCGTGTTCCATGCCTGGGCCGCGCGCCCGGTGGTGGAAGACGGCGTGGCCCGCGGCGTGGTGTTCGAAAGCAAGGCCGGGCGCCAGGCGCTGATGGCCAAGGTGGTGGTCGACACGACCGGCGACGGCGACATGTTCGCGCGTGCCGGGGCCGAGTTCGACACCGATATCGAGGAAGGCGACGTCCACCATTCGATGAACACCGGCCTGGATGCTGGGCGGGGTCAACATGGACCGCTGGATCAACTGGAAAGTGCTCTATCCCGATCAGCTGCGCGAGCTGATGACCAAGGGCCGCGAACAGCTCGGCTTCTTCCAGACGCCCTATGTGTCAGCTGGCGGCCGGACATCGCGCTGTTCCTGGGGCCGCGCCAGTCGGGCCTGTCCGCGCTGGATGTGGACGACATGACCGAGGTCGAGATCCGCAGCCACCGGCTGATGGAAGGGCATTGCCACTTCTTCCGCGAGAACGCGCCGGGCTTCGAGCAGGCCTATAGCCTGCAGAGCGCCAGCCAGCTGGGCGTGCGCCACACGCGGCGCCTGGGCGGGCATCGGGCGGATCGAGCGCAAGGACTGGGGCAATGGCACGCCGGTGGCGGACGAAGTGGGCATCAGCCCCTCGATCAGCCCGAAGTTCCCGATCGTCTCGGTGCCCTATGGCAGCCTCGTGCCGCGTGCGCTCGACGGGATGCTGGCAGCCGGGCGGCACATCATCTGCGATGCCAACAGCCACGGCTTCATGCGCGAGATCCCGCAATGCTGGCTGACCGGCCATGCGGCAGGCGCAGGCGCGGCCGTCGCGGCCAATCGCGGCATCCAGCCGCGCGAAGTCGACGTGGCCGAAGTGCGCGCGCTGCTGCGCAGCCAGGGCGCGCATCTGAGCGACGACGCTGCCGTGAAGGCGGCAGGGGCACAGGCGGAAAGCGTCCCGGCGGAGTAAGGACTTAATCGTCATTGCGAGCGGCGCAGCCGCGCGGCAATCCAGCGTTGTGCGCGGGGCCCTGGATTGCTTCGCGGCGCTCGCAATGACGGGGTTGTCACCGAATTGGTGCGAGGCGCTGGGCGTCAGCCGGTAGGCTGCATGATTTCGAAGACATTGCCTTCTGGATCGTGACCCTTGCAGCAGATCACATCGCGCCACGGCCATTCGGCTTCCGGCGGATCGACGACCCCACCTAGCTTCGCAGCCCGCTCGCGCACTTCCGCAATGCTCGCAACGTTGAGCATCGGTTTGATGGCCCCCGCCTCTCGCCGGCGCGGCGGCGAGGCCGCCGCCCACGCACCGTCGACCGGATGGACGATCAGCCACATTCTCCCTGCGTCCAGGATCGTGTGGCTTTCCTCAACGCTCACCAAGGGAAGGCCGAGAGCGTCGCGATAGAATGCCACGACATCCTCATAGGCAACGCAGAAGACGACTGCGCAGGGCGGGGGCGTAGACACGGCCTACTCGGCGGCCGGAAGCAGCACTCCGCCCCTGGACTGGTCGTGCACATCCTGCCGGAAATTGGCGAGATAGCCGGTAGCCGGGGTCACGTAGCCTGGGCCTTCGCGGCGAGCGAGTTCGTCTGCCGAAACATCGATATCGATGCTGCGGTTGGCGACACTGATCGAGATGATGTCGCCATTGCGCACCTTGCCGATCGGGCCGCCGGTGGCAGCTTCGGGCGACACTTCGGCGACGGTCAGGCCCTTGAGGCAGAGGCCGGATAGCTGCCCATCGGTGACGAACGCCGTCGTCTTGGCAAGCCCGGCGGCATCGAGCGCAAATAGGATGGTCGAAGCGCCGCCCGCCATGGCCGGACCGCCTTTGAGGCCCTGGTTCCTGGCAACGATCACGTCCCCGTCCTTGACCTCGCCATCTTCGATCGCTTGCAGGCAATCGACGGAGGTTTCGTAAACCCGCGCCGCTCCGGAGAATTCCTCCGGGCGCGAGCCATCGCGGATCCCGAGCCGGACCACCGCAGTGTCGGCGAAATTGCCCTTGAGGATCGCGATGGAGGGACCGGGGCCGATCGGATCGTCGACCGGGCGGATGATGTCCGGCCCCGGTATTTCGTAGCCCTCGAGGTTCTCGGCCAAGGTCTTGCCGGTGCAGGTCAGCGCGGAAGTGTCGATGCGATCTTCAAGCCGCTTCAGCACGGCGCGTGCGCCGCCCGCATCCTCGAACCGTTCGATCCGCACATCGCCAGTGGGGCGAACGGCGGACAGCACGGGCACGTCCGACAGTTCTTCCCACAGTTCAAAGATGTCGAGGTCCATCTCGCCTTCGATGGCGACCGCCTGGAGGTGCTTGATCGAATTGAACGAGCCCGACACGGCGAGCACCGTGGCGACCGCATTGCGGAAGGCGCCAGGCGTCATGATCTCGCGCGGCTTCAGATCCTCATGCACCATCTCCACGATCCGCCGTGCAGCCGCGCTTGGCATTCTCGATCATCTTCGGACTGTTGCGCGCGGACCGGGGCGCTGCCGGGCAGAGTCATCCCCAGCGCCTCGACCACCGAATGCATCGTATTGGCAGTCGCCATGCCCGCGCAGACGCCTGGGCCCATCACCGCATGTTCGGCCATTTCGTCCACCGGGAACTTGGTCTTGGCTCCGAAGCGGACACCGATGGAGCCGGACCAGACATCCTCGACATCGACCGGTTCGCCGTCGATCTCGCCCGCCTGCTGATAGCCGCCGATCACAAGAATGGTGGGGATGTTCAGCCGTGCCGCCGCCATCAGATGGCCGGGCGGCGTCTTGTCGCAGCTGGTCAGGCAGATCATGCCGTCCAGCAGGGCGCCTTCCACCTGCACCTCGATATCGTTGGCAACAATGTCGCGTCCAGCCAGAATGTAGGCGCCGCCTTTGGCCGCACCGGTAATGAAGTCCGATGGAGCGGCAGTGCGCACTTCAAACGGTACGCCGCCTGCCTTGCGGATCTCCTCTTTCACGATCTTCGCAATGTCGTCGAGATGCGCGTAGCAGATCGCCAGTTCGGAGGAGCTGTTCACCACGGCGATCTTGGGCTTCTCCATATCCTCCTTGGAGAGTCCCAGGGCCTTCCAATTGGCCCTGCGGCCGGCATTGTTGGCGGACAGGCTGCGTAATGTCATCGGTTTGGCCTTTCGCTAGATTTCACGCGGCGGATTCAGCCACTTGGCGTTCCTCTTCTTCCCGGTCCTGATCGGCACGCAATCGCCGCGCGAACTGAGCAAGGGCCAGGATGCAGATAATGATCCCGGCGAGGCACAAGGCGGAGGCAAGGTAGCCGTCCAGCACCGCATCCTGGCTGCCCAGGAAGTAGCGCGATCCGACCCATGGTGCGGCGACTGCGGCGAATTTGGCCATGAAACTGGCCCACCCGCCGCCTGTCGCGCGCACGGCGCTGGGATAGTAAACGCTGGTTATCGAGATGACCGCCGCATGGCCGGCCCCAACCAATATACCGCCCAGGAAGATCACCGGAACAAACAACGGCCCGTCCAGCGTGATCCCGTAACCGATCAACAGCAGGAAAGGAATGCCCAGCAGCGGAGCCAGGACGATCAGTGCAGGCCCGCGCTTTTCCGTCAGCGAAAGCAGGAATACGCCTGCCACCGCGCCGACGATGCCCGTGATCGATCCGATCCAGGTGGCGTTGACGACGGTCATCCCGAGTTCTTCGAGGAACAGCACCCCAAAGCTGGTCTTGAGATAGATAGCGAAGCTGGAGAAGAAATAGGCCACCCAGATGAGCGGCGTTATATAAGCCAGCCAGCCGCGAAACAGCTCGCGAAACTTGGCCAGCGGTGATTCCTTGCCCGAAGACTTGCGTTCATCCGAAAGATGGAACCCTTCGAAGCGGGTCTCGTCAAAAGTGGGATCGAAACGGCGCAGCAGCGGCGTGACCAGCGCCTTCGGCTTACCCTTGGCCACCAGCCAGCGGGCGCTTTCCGGCAACGTGAACTGCAGTGCCAAGGCCAGCACCAGCGTCAGCGCACCGCAGACGAAAAACACATAATGCCAGCCAAAATGCGGGGCGAGCAAATTGGTGATCGGCCCGGCGGCAGCGGCACCGGCGGAAAAGCCCAGCATGACGATCGTGACGGCAGTCGCACGGCGCCCAGCAGGCATGGCTTCGATGTTGAGCGACCAGGCCGGCGCCAGCAGTCCGCCAATTGCCAAGTCCGCCGATGAGGCGCAGAAAGAAGAGCATTTCCGGGGTCTCGGCAAAACCGGTGATGAAAGTCATCACGGCAGACAGGACGGTGCAAACCAGGATCACCGGGCGCCGCCCGAATACGTCCGCGAGATAAGATCCGAACAGCGATCCGATCATCTGTCCGATGAAGGCCGCCATGCTGACATTGCCCATGACCTCGGCTGTGAGGTGCATCTCGTCCCGGATGTAGGGAAGCGTATAGCTGATCAACGAGAAATCCAGCCCGTCGAAGAACGTAACGAGACAGGAAAGGATCAGGATTCGCCGGTGGAACGGCGTAAAATTCAAACCTTGTAGAAATTTCGCAACATCAAGTGTCGCGCCGCCAGCTTGCGCTTGTTCGGCCATAGTTCGGCGTTTCCTCTCAATTCCCTTTGCTTGAGGCTAGCGGGAAAACCACTAGCTTGCTACGATTTTAGGCTCTGGCCCCATCAAGGATCTTCGAAATCGGGCGCACGACCTTCCAATTGGCTGTTTACAGCCTCTAATTGGTTCCGGGAAAGGATCAGATCGTGCTGGGCATGGCTTTCAGCCAGCAGCGTGGCGTCGACGCCGAGATCGCGGGACTGGTTGGCGAGATGCTTGGCCGCCCGGATTGCATGCGGGCTGCGCGCCGCGATTTCCTCGGCCAGGGCTGTGGCGCGTTCGATCGGCGAATCGTCGAGGAACGTCGCAAAGCCCAATTGCTCAGCCTCACGCCCCGAAAATTCGCGGTTGGTGTAAATCAACTCGCGCAGCACATCGTCACGCACGAGGCCGCGCCACAGGGCATAGCCGCCCATGTCGGGCACGATGCCCCATTTCATCTCCATGATCGCCATTCGCGCATCGGGAGCCGCCACGCGAACATCCGCCCCGCACGCGATCTGCAGCCCCCCGCCGAAGCACACGCCGTGGATTGCGGCGATCACCGGAACCGGCAACTTGCGCCATTGCATCGCGACCTGCTGGAACCGGTTCGCATTGCCGTGGCTGCGCTCGGCCAACTCTTCTGCATTGAGTGCGGCGGACGATGCGAAATTTGCCAGGTCAAGTCCGGAGCAAAATCCCCGCCCTTCCCCAGCCAGGACCACTGCGCGCAGGCCGCGCATTTGGTGCAGGGCGTGGCCTGCAGCGATCAGGCGGTCGATCATCGCCGCATCGAGGGCGTTGAGCTTGTCTGCGCGAGCGAGACGAACCTGCGCAACCCCATCTTCGCCCAGAGACAGGGTCACGCGGTCGTCATCGGCAAAGGCACTGTGCATATGCACGCCTCAATTAGGGATTACCGCGGCTCGCAAAACGCATCACGCCGCGCTGCTATTTACCCCCATGGATGCAAGGTAACGTTTGATGTTGCGGGCCGCCTGGCGAAGACGCTGTTCGTTTTCGACCATGGCGATACGCACGAAGCCTTCGCCGTCTTCGCCGTAGCCGACCCCAGGCGCAACTGCGACGTCTGCATGAGTCAGCAACTGCTTCGAAAATTCGAGGCTGCCCATGTCCTTAAGCGCGGGAGGAAGCGGTGCCCATGCGAACATCGACGCCTTGGGCGGAGGTATATCCCAGCCGGCGCGGCCGAACGCCTCCACCATGACGTCTCTGCGCTTCTGATAGAGGTCTCGGTTCCGTTCTACGATGTCTTGGGGGCCGTTCAGTGCAGCCACTGCAGCAGCTTGAATCGGTGTAAACGCGCCGTAGTCCAGATAGGACTTAACCCGGGTCAATGCAGAGATAAGCTTCTGATTCCCGACGGCAAATCCCATACGCCAACCGGCCATGGAATAGGTCTTGCTCATCGAGGTGAACTCGACCGCGACATCCTTGGCGCCTTTCACCTGAAGGATCGAAGGCGTCGGATTCCCGTCATAGTAGAGTTCCGAATAGGCAAGGTCGGACAATATCCAGACCTTGTTCTCCTTCGCCCAGGCGACGAGCCGTTCGTAGAACGCAAGATCCACCACCTCGGCCGTCGGGTTCGAAGGATAGTTTACGATCAGCACACTTGGGCGCGGTACGGTGAAGGCCATCGCGCGGTCGAGACTGGCGAAATAGCGCTCGTCCGGTGTCGTAGGGACTGCGCGGATCGTCGCCCCGGCAATGATGAAACCGAACGTGTGAAT
This sequence comes from uncultured Alphaproteobacteria bacterium, assembly GCA_963777785.1. Taxonomy (GTDB): domain Bacteria; phylum Pseudomonadota; class Alphaproteobacteria; order Sphingomonadales; family Sphingomonadaceae; genus Andeanibacterium. Next base: position 2,008,941 of record CAVZRU010000002.1, on the reverse strand, counting down.
CGGATAGCTCGGATTGGGTGCAAGCACGACGTCGCCCGGTGCAGTCATTGCCGTAGCCATGCTCGCAAGACCTTCCTTGGACCCCATCGTCACGACCACTTCGCGCTCTGGATCCAGCTCTACGCCGAACCTGCGCGCGTAATAGTTCGCTTGCGCTTTGCGCAGCCCTGGAATGCCCTTGGACTGCGAATATCCATGCGCGTCGGGCTTCTGCGCAACTTCGCACAGCTTATCGATTACATGCTGCGGAGGCGGCAAATCAGGGTTGCCCATGCCGAGGTCGATGATGTCGCTACCCGACTGGCGTGCTGCATGACGCATCGCGTTGACTTCGGCGATAACATAGGGCGGCAGGCGCTTGATGCGGTAGAATTCGTCTTCCATGACCTCTCGGTTCCATTTAAGTGCGGCGTCATTGCCTAACGTGCAATGTGGAGGAATCGGCCCCTACACGCAAATGAAGTGTTTGCTGCAGCCTAATTCACCTAGCTTTGGGACTAACAAACCGGAGAACTGCCGCTATGCTTGCGGCCATGGCCGAAAACAGCTCCACGCCCCGAGACACCTCTGAAATCTTCGCCGACCTTCTGGAGCTGCAGGGCTTGGCCGCTCAACAGATCTTCGGCTCGTTGCTGAATGGGGCTGAAGCGGCCGAGCAAGACAGCCTGGCGCCATGGGCGGACGCATCTCGCAAAGTGCAGGACATGTGGTTGGAGTTTCAGGACCAGCAGGTTCTGCCCGACCAGCTTCCGCCGCTACTCAGCGAACCGGCGCAATGGATCGAATATATTGAAGCCTTTTACCGCCAGATGCCGCTGGCCAATCCGGAGAAGCAGCAAGAGTTCTGGCAACAAGGCGTCGCCTTGTGGGAAGACGTGCTGGGCGAATACGGTATCGGATCCAAGGCCAGGAAACATCCGGATAAAGACCCTGAGCTGCCCCTGAAAGACAAGCGTTTTGCCGACCCGCGTTGGCGGGAACAGCCGGTCTTTGCGCTGATACACCAAACATATCTGATGATCGCCGGAAAGTTGCTGGCTTCGGTCGACGAAGCCGAAGGGCTGGACGATCACGGCCGTGAGCAGTTGCGATTTGCCACACGCACGATGCTGGACGCCCTGTGCCCGGCGAACTTTCCCTTAATCAATCCGGTCGTGCTCGAAAAAACGATCGAACAGCACGGGGCGAACCTGGTCAAGGGCATGGAGAGGCTCGCAGCCGACCTCGACAAAGGCCGCCTCACTCACACCGACGAAAGTTCTTTCGAGCTGGGCAAAAACATCGCGACGACCCCCGGCAAGGTGGTTCACGAAACGCCTCTCTATCAGCTTATTCAATATAGCCCCGTCACTGACGAAGTGATGGAAATCCCTTTGGTAATCTTTCCGCCCTGGATCAACCGGTTCTACATTCTCGACCTCAATCCCAAGAAGAGCTTCGTCCGCTGGACGGTCGAGCAAGGTATCACCACTTTCATCGTCAGCTGGAAATCGGCCGATGAGAGCATGGCCGGAATTACCTGGGACGATTATATCAGGGCCCAGATCGACGCGATCGATCACATCCGCCAACGCCTGAAAGTGCCCGCAGTGCATGCGATCGGCTATTGCGTGGCGGGTACAACGCTCGCAGCCACCCTGGCGATACTCGCGCGGCGCGGAGAAGACGAACAAGGTCAAGAGCGCGACCTTCTTTACCGCGCAAGTCGACTTCGAGAAAGCAGGCGATCTCCAGCTCTTCATCGACAATGCGCAGATCGAAATGATTCGGCAGGCGAGCCAGAATGGCTATCTCGACGGGCGCTATATGGCGGCGACTTTCAATCTGCTGCGCGGCCGGGAGTTGATCTGGAATTACGTGATCAACAATTATCTGCTGGGTGAAGATTATCCTGCCTTCGACCTGCTTTACTGGAACAGCGACGTCACCAACCTGCCGGCCGGGTGGCACTCGGCCTATTTACAGGATCTCTATCGGGACAATCTGCTGGTCGTGCCGGACGCCCTATCGGCCGATGGGACGCCAATCGATCTCAAGCGAGTGACAACGCCTGCCTACATACAAGCCGGACGCGAAGATCACATCGCCCCGCCCGAAAGTGTCTATCGGATGACTAGCCATCTATCCGGCCCGACGCGTTTTGTGCTTGCAGGCAGCGGCCATATCGCCGGTGTAGTCAATCCTCCGGGCGCGCAGAAATATCAGTATTGGACGAACGAAGTTGGGGATCCGGACCTGCCATCGTTCCTTCAAGGCGCGCAGGAGCATCCCGGCAGTTGGTGGCCAGATTGGCTTGCCTGGCTAAAGCGGCAAGACGACGCGCGGATTGCCGCCAAAGGCAAACGCAAACCTGGCAGCAAAGCCAAAGACGGCGTCATCGAAGACGCACCCGGACGATATGTAACCATGCGTTGACAACGCACTGGCAACTTTGACTTGCAAAAGACAGAATTTGTGCACTGCACAATTTTGCCTTGACTTCGCGTGCCGAGCGCTTATTTGTGCACTGCAACATAGTCTGCCCTTTTGGGCGATGCAGGAACGCGAAGGTTATGTCAGACGACGCCAAAAAAGCGGCCACTTCTGCGGAAAAGGCATATGCTGAGGCCGCACAGGCCATAGCGGCGAAATCCGAGCCGGAAACGGTGGCTCCTCTACAGAAGTCGGAGCCTTCGACCGAAGCGGGGCCCGCTAAGGGGGCCAAGTCAGCCCCCAAAAAGGTAAAGGCACAGCCGAAGAAAGTCCAAGCCTCTGCCAAAAAGCCCCTGCCCAAGAAGAAGGTGCCGGCTCCGAAACCGAAAGCTGCCGCAAAGCCCATTCCAAAGCCGAAGGCAGTTGCAAAGCCTTCAGCGCCAGCGGCGCCGAAGCAAATTGAAACTCAGGTGGTGGCTCTCGATCCGATCGCCACGACGCCGAAATCTCCGTCTCTCTCCGAACCAGTTATGCAGATAAAGGAAACACCAATGGCCAAGACCCCAGAATTCACCAAGTCGGTTTCCGACGCGATGTCTGAAATTCAGTCGCGCTCAAAGGAAGCCTATGAAAAGAGCACCGAGATCGCCGGCGAAGCGAGCGAGTTTGCCAAGGGCAACGTCGAAGCCATCGTCGAGTCGGGAAAGATCCTGACTTCCGGCATCCAGGATCTGGGCAAGACTTATATCGACGAAGCCAAGAGCGCCTTCGAGACGATCACTTCCGACATGAAGGAAATCGCTGCGGTCAAGTCGCCCACGGATCTGTTCCAGCTTCAGGGCAAGCTGATGCGCCGCAATTTCGATTCACTGGTCGCCTTCGGATCGAAGAGCAGCGAAGCGATGGTCAAGCTCGCCAATGAGAGCATGAGCCCGCTTTCCAGCCGCATGAGCGTTGCCGCGGACAAAGTGTCCAAAGTAGCCGCATAAGGCGATAGGTATCGCTGCGCCGGAGCTTCTCTCCAACCGCGCAGACACAGGACGGGCCGGTTGGCATTTGCTGACCGGCCCGTCTGCCGTTTTGCCTACCTCACTATCTCCAAGATGATACTTTTTAAGCTGCCCATCTTGCGGCCTAAGCCTGCGATACGATATTTGTGTACCATGCAGCGCAACCAAACCGATCCTTCCACCCTCGCGGACAGTGCAATTAGCACCCCGGATGAGGTCGCTAAATGAATCAAATGCTCGGGGCGGACCTGATCAGGGCGAAACACCACCTGGTGATGGAGAGGGGCAGGTCGGTATCGCGACCAAGACGCGCACCAAGCCCAAAAAGCCAAGCCAATACAAAGTCCTGCTGCTGAACGACGATTACACGCCGATGGAATTCGTCGTGATGGTGCTCAAGCGCTTCTTCGGGATGGATCTCGAACAGGCAACCCGGGTGATGCTTCACGTCCACCAGAAGGGCGTGGGCGTATGCGGCATCTTTCCCTATGAGGTCGCCGAAACCAAGGTCAACCAGGTGATGGATTTCGCGCGCGAGAACCAGCATCCGCTGCAATGCACGCTGGAGAAAGCCTGAGCCGCCGGACAAAATGCCGCGGCCAGAAAGCCGCATGACCTTCCCCGAAAGCCACGCTATAGGCACTGGCACACCTGCCATGGCAGACCGCACCAGACAGAGTACCGGCCAGCCCCTTGAACTTCATCACCGCCACCGACCGCTACATCTTCCGGCTGGTGCTGACGCCGATGCTCGCGGTGTTCGTGATCGCGGCATCGCTGCTGATGCTCGACAAGATGCTGCGCTTGTTCGACTTCGTGGCGACCGAAGGCGGGCCGGTGAGCGTCGTGTTCAAGATGCTGGCCAACCTGCTGCCCGAATATGCCAGCCTCGCCATTCCGCTGGGGCTGATGCTGGGCATCCTGCTGGCCTTCCGCAAGCTGGCGACCTCCAGCGAGCTCGACGTGCTGCGCGCGGTCGGCCTGAGCTACACCCGGCTGCTGCGCGTGCCCTATCTGCATCACGCTGGTGCTGGTCGGGCTCAACTTCGCGATTGTCGGCTATCTCCAGCCCTACGCGCACTATTACTACGAAGAGCTGCAGCTACGAACTGCGCTCCGGCGCGCTGGGCGCCTCGATCAAGGTCGGCGAATTCACCACGCTCGAAGGACCGCATGGCGCTGCGGATCGAGCAGAGCGAGGATGACGGCACGCCGGCTGCATCGGCATCTTCGCGCGCATCGCCAACGACAAGGGCCAGGTCCTGTCGATCTCCGCGCGCGAGGGCCGCTTCCTGGCCAACAAGGACCAGCCGCGACACGATCATCCTGCGGCTGACCGACGGCACGATCATGCAGGATACCGGCGGCACGACACCCGCGCGTGCTCAGCTTCTCGCCGCACGATCTGCCGATCGACCTGCCGGCGATCGAGACAGTTCCGCGCGCGCGGTGACGAAGACCGCGAATATATCCTGCCCGAACTGCTGCGGATCGGCTGGGCCGCAGATTCCAGCCGCGAGATGCGCATCCAGTCGCAGGCCAACTTCAACTACCGCATGGTCGAAGTGGTGATGATGCTGCTGCTGCCGCTGCTGGCGGTGGCGCTGGCGATCCCGCCCAAGCGATCGACATCGTCGCTGGGCGTGTTCGTCTCGATCGTGATGGTGGTCGCCTATCACAAGGTCAACCAATACGGGCAATCGGTCGCCGTCGCTGGGCCGGGTCGATCCGTTGCTGGCCCTGTGGGGGCCGTTCGTCGCTGTTCGCCGCCTTGATCATCTGGATGTATTACCGGGTCGCCTATGTGCCGGGCGGCGCAGGCGATCGGCGCGCTGGAGGCGGTTTTCGCCAAGATCGCCAAGCGGCTCAAGGCGATCTGTGCAGCAGCCGACGCTCGCACCAGCTGAAGGCGAGCGCCGATGCAGCTTGACTTCTTCCCCTCGCGCACGCTGACGATCTACCTCGCGCAGGACTGTTCGTCATCCGCATCCTCGCCGTGCTGGTGATGCTGGTGCTGGTGCTGCAGATGCTCGACCTGCTTGGCGAAAGCGGCAAGATCCTGGCCCATCCGGGCAACGGCGAGGCGAGCTGTGGCACTATGTCTCGCTGCGGATGCCGCAGCTGGTCGCGCGGTTCCTGCCCTATTCGGTGCTGCTGGCCACGATCATCACGCTTGGCAACGCTCAACCAGAACAGCGAAGTCATCGCGATGAAGGCGGCGGGCATGTCGGCGCACCAGGTGCTGGCGCCGCTGATCCTGACCGCGGCGGTCGTCGCGTGTGTGAGCTTCGCCTTCAACGAACGGGTCGTGACCCGCGCCACAGCGACGCTGACAGGCCTGGAAGGAGGTCGATTACGGCCCGATTCCCAAGGATTCGGGCGTTCGCAGCAACGTCTACTTTGCCGATGGTTCGAATATTCTGACTGCGGCATCGCTGACCGGAAAGGGCAGCGATGCCGTGATGAACGGCGTGACCTTCTACCGCCGCGATGCGCAAGGGATGATCAACGAACAGGTCCGCAGCCCCGCGCGCGACCTATGCCTCCCCGGGCTGGCGGCTTGAGCAGCCAACTCGTTTCGACGTGCAGACCGCCCAAACCGACAAGCTCCGCACCGATCGTCGTGGCGAAGGGCATCACACCGGATCAGGTGGCGATGAGCGGGTCAATGCGATGCGCAGAACGTGTTCGAGCTGCGCCGCTCGATCGACCTGCTAAAGGCCGCTGGACGCCGCACGGACGAGCTGGAGGGCAAGTGGTGGCACAAGTTCTCCGGGCCGCTCTCGGCCGTCGCTGATGCCGCTGCTGGGCGCGGTGGCAGCCTTCGGCCTCGCCCGGTCGGGGCAGCTGTTCGTGCGCGCGGTAATCGGCATGGCGCTGGGCTTTGCCTATTTCGTGGTCGACAATGCCGCGCTGGCGATGGGCAATTTCGGCGGCTACCCGCCGCTGCTCGCCGCCTGGGCGCCGTTCCTGCTGTTCCTGCTGGTGGGCGAGACGGTGCTGATCCGGACCGAGGAATAGGTTCTTCGATCAACGAGTTCGCATCGTGCTCCGAGCGATCCGCGCGATCAACAGTCGCCATGCCGGAATAGCTGGCGCGAGTATAGGTCGAATCCTGGCCCCAGCTGCGCCACGAGGCGCCGATGCGCCTCGCCCAGCGAATGATAGGGCAGGCTTGGCAGCAGATGATGCAGCGCGTGATAGCGCAGCCCCACCGGCGCCCACAGTCGCGGCGAGCGGGGTCGGCGGCGGAACGTTGACCGAATTGAGATATTGCGCAGTCACCGTCATCGCCTCGCCTTCGTTCTCCCACAGATGCGCCACCAGAGTGCGCAGCTGGTTGAGCACGGCAGTGAGCGAAAACACCGCCAGTGCGACGAGCAGCGGCTTCCAGCCGACAACATGCCACGCTTGCCATGAGAACGATCGCCCATAGGCAAGCGCCAAGTTCCTGCCAGAACACCAGCCGCGCGAAATCGCCTTCGGGCGGCCGGCGGCGAAATCCGGGATTGATCGAGAGCGCAGAGAAGCGTTCCCACACCAGCTTGCGCAGCGGTGGGATAATCCAGCCCAGCGGGTGTGAGGATGCCGAAGCGGATGACCAGAGCCGGAGGAGCAAGCAGCGCAACCAGGATGAACAGCAGGCAACGACCACGGCTTCATCAGCGCCAGCGGCAGATATTCGGGATCCTCCGGCGTGCCATAGCGCGTGCGCGCATGGTGCAGCGTGTGCACGTCTTCATACATGAACGATGGAGTCAGCATCGGAATGCCGACCAGCAGGTTCCACGCAGCCGGAAACCGGGCAGCGCATTCCGGTGAATATGGGTCAGTTCGTGGATGAACAGCAGCGCGCGATAGAGCGCGAGTGACGCAACGATCCCGCCGAACACCGCCAGCCAGGCATTTCCAACCAGAATCGCCGCGGTCAGCGCCGCATAGCCGATCACGGCGGACGCTAGCATGTCGGGCCAGTAGATTCCGGGCCGGGCAACCGAGATGTCGCGCGTCAGCTCGACCGCAGCACGCAGCATCGCCTTGTCGTCGGCAACTTCCACCCTGAACAGTCGGGTGCGGCGCCGCGTCTTGGCCGATATTGATCGCTTCGTGGGCTGTCATTGTTTCATTTCCATACCGCGCCTTGCACGCAAATCGTGGCAGCAACATGTCCTCTATCGACTTGCGCCTGCTTGTGCCGCTTGACAAGTTGGCGGCACAATACGCACTGCCTGCCTCCCCCTGAACGAAGGCATAATCGTGACACAACACGGACGTAGTATATCACAGCGGTGACCGGCAAGACGGACCTCAATGCGTTCATCGATCTCGCCTGGCGTCTCAATGCCGAGGATCCGAACTGGGTCCCGCCGATCCGGGCGAGAAGTTGTCGAGCTGCTGACCCCTGGCAGAAACCCGTTCCACGAACACGCCACCGTGCAGCTGTTTCTCGCACGGCGAGGAGAACGTGTCGTAGGGCGCATTTCCGCTCACATCGATCATCTCGCGCTTGCCCAGCCGTTGGAACAGGGCATGGGGCCCGGCACCGGCAATTGGGGCCTGTTCGAGGCCGAGGATGAGGAAGTCGCCCACGCGCTGATCGCGGCGGCGGAAGCCTGGCTCAAGCAGCAGGATATGAACCGCGTGCTCGCCCCGCTCAGCCTGTCCATCTGGGAAGAGCCGGGCCTGCTGGTGCAGGGCCATGATCATCCGCCAACGGTGATGATGGGCCATCACAACCCGCAATACCAGGGCTGGATCGAAGCAGCCGGCTATACCAAGGCAAAGAGCCTCAAGACGTGGGAACTCGACATCACCTCTGGTTTCCCGCCACTGATCCAGCGCATCGTGCAATCGGGCGAGCGCAATCCTCGGATCAATATACGCCAGGTCGAGCTCAAGCATTTTGATCGCGAAGCGGAAATCATCATCCGCATCCTCAATGATGCATGGTCGAAGAATTGGGGCTTCGTGCCTTTCACCGAAACCGAAGTTGCTTACGCGGGCAAGAAGCTGAGGACGCTGATCCGCGAAGACGTGAACATGATTGCCGAACTCGACGGAAAGCCTGTCGCCTTCATGCTAACGCTGCCCGACGCGAACGAACCGATAAAGGCTATCAAGGGCCGGCTATTTCCCTTCGGCTGGATCAAGATGCTGCTTTGGCTGCGTCATCCGCGTGTTAGGACGATGCGCGTCCCCCTCATGGGTGTCCTTCAGGAATTTCAAAATTCGCGTCTCGCAAGCCAGCTCGCCTTTATGATGATCGAGGCAATACGGCTCAATGCAGTATCGAGATATGGTGCGGTTCGAGGAGAAATCGGCTGGATTCTCGAAGACAACCAAGGAATGAATGCGATCGCCCAGGCAATCGAGAGCACTGCAAACAGAGATTATTGGCTTTACGAAAAGCCCCTCGTCTCTTGAGTCGCCGTTCGGCAATGTGGCCTAAGCGCAACAGTGAACGCTGGATTGGGGATTTCTCTCAGGAACAAGTTGCGAGGTCTCGTCGTTGATTGGCTGAACGATATTGGAGCAGGCCACGCGCCATGAAAATGGATGCAACCAAGGACGAATCTGAAACCACGCCGGACAATGTCCTGATCGTGGAAGATGATGCGCTGCTCGCTCTGTCGATTGAAGACGTTTTGCGCACGGCTGGCGTACCCGAAGTTCGCGTATGCCCGACGATTGCACAGGCTATAAAAAATTACGAAACGTCTGTTCCCGATGCGATCATCCTCGACGTTCACCTCGCCGACCGCAAAGACGGTTGGGCATTCGCCGAATTTGTAGTCTGCCTTACTCCCGATCACCCACAAATCATCTTTTCCACCTCTGCGCCTGAGGAGATCCCTCCTAATGTCGCCAGCTTGGGAACGATCTTCGAAAAGCCCTATGATCCTGCCATGCTAGTCGAAGCATTGCGTTCGCGGGAGACAAAAGGCGTATTTTCGCGGTTCCGGCGCGCTACGAAGCAGTTCAGTACGCACTAAACGTGCAGCTGTAGCTTCGGAAGCCGCAGATTCCTCTTCGTATTAATCCGAACACAGTTCCTGATAAGCGCGCAGCCATTTGGCGGGGCCTGAAAGGAAAAAGGCCTCCGCCCGGGGGTGGGCAGAGGCCTTTCAGGATTATATCACCAGCCGCTTGGACGGGAGGGGGGTCTCGGCGGTGATATAAGGATAACGCCGGGTGAAATGCTAAGTTCCCGGGCAAGGCAAAAAAATTTGCGGGATCATCAAGCAAGAAAAACTGCTATCGATGGCGGTAATTACCAGTCTCTCGGAAAACGCCAGGGAACCCGAACTTCGGCCAGACGTTTTCGGTCAGAATAAACGTACAATTGAAAAGGGGGCTCTATGCCGCTTGGCGAAAAGGTTGCGAGTGAACTGCCATATTTGCGTCGTTATGCGCGCGCACTAACCGGATCGCAGGATTCCGGGGACGCATTTGTGAGGGCTACGTTGGAGGCAGCGTTGCTCGATCGCGAATTGCTCGCCTCGCTGGATAGTGGGCGGACCGCGCTTTACAAAGCCTTCAACAAAATCTGGTCAGCGGCACATTGTGAAGTGGCTGCAGAGGAGCCCTTGGCGAATGAGCATGAGGCAGCTGCAACGGCAAGACTTGCGCTCATTACGCCGCTAAGTCGTCAGGCTTTGCTGCTTACGACGCTTGAAGAGTTTTCCCCCAGCAGGCCGGGGAGATCATGGAGCTCGAAGCGGGGCAAGTCGAAAGTCTGGTCCGCGAAGCAATTGCGGATATCGATCGCGAATCCTCGACAAGTGTACTGATCATCGAGGACGAACCTCTTGATCTCGATGCAATTGGAAGATTTGGTGCTCAGCCTGGGGCATGAGGTGTGCGGCACTGCTGCCACGAGGGATCAAGCCCGTGAATCCGTCGCTGAGAAGATGCCGGGCTTGGTGCTCGCTGATATTCAGCTCGCGGATGGAAGCTCCGGTCTCGATGCTGTCGACGATATTATGGCAATTGGCGATGTGCCAGTCATCTTCATAACTGCCTATCCAGAGCGATTGCTGACCGGTGCTCGCAAGGAACCGACTTATCTTGTGACTAAGCCGTTCAAGGAATCGACGGTGCGCGCAGCCATCAGTCAGGCGCTGTTCTTCGGTTCAGGAAAGCCCCTCAATTAAGTCCCAGGCTTCTTGATACCAAAGGGCCTGCGCTCATTCCCCGCTGCGAATTGCGAAAGGTCGCGGCGCGCGAACCGGTACAACCAATGTGCAGCGCAGGCCTTCGGGAGCGAAATCCATTTTGACCGGGCTTTGCAACTCGTGCGCCACGATCTTTTCGATCAAGTCCATTCCGAACCCGCGCCCACGTTGAGCGGGTACGGGTGGACCGTCTGTCTCCGTCCATTCGATCTTCGCTTGGGCGGGACCGGCCTGTTTCCATTCAACCATGAGCTTACCCCCGGGCACGCTGAGCGAACCGTATTTCGCAGCGTTGGTCGCCAATTCGTGGATGGCCAAGCCTAGCGACAAGGCATCGCTTGGAGCGAGGTCTATTTGGGGCCCTGTCCTCTCGATAAACGGCCCACCCTCGCGAGCATAGGGTGCGAGTTCAGCTTCAATCACCGCCGCTATCGGGGTCGGCCCCCAATCCGACTGAGTAAGCAAGTCATGCGTTGCTGAAAGCGCGCGGATGCGTCCATCCAAGCCTTCGGCGAACTCATCAATCGTGCTCGCACGCCGCCTAGTGAGTGCAACGATTGAAAGCACATTCGCGAGGGTGTTTTTGACACGGTGATTAAGCTCTCGAGTCAGCGAATCTCGGATCGCGTTCTGTTCTTCGAACCAAGACAGGCGTGCGCCGTCTTCCCGTGCCTGCTGAGTGAGGATTTGGGCAACGAGCGCCAGGAGACCGGCTGCGGCCAGTCCAAACAGCAGCGTCACAATCGCCAAAGGCGAAAGTGCGGCTGCGCCGGCGCGTGAAATCACCAGAACCCACCGATGGCCGGCGATCACGAATGACTCTTGGACTTGGACATCTTCTGCACCGGTCAACGAGCTGCCGGCCAGCAAGCGGTCCTTCCGAACCACTCCGTCATAGATTTGGATCTTGAGGTTATCTGTTGTTTCGGTCTGCAAGACCGAGGTCAGGAAAACTTGCGCATTGAATGCACTATAAACAAAGCCTTTGAGACTGGTGCGGCCCGTAGTTGTTTCGAATACGGGCATGTAAATGAGGAAACCCGGTGCCTGGGATGCACCCTCCTGCGCCAGGACCACCTTTCCGCTGGCGATCGGGCGAGCCATTCTTTCTGCTTCCCCCATAGCGGAGCGGCGCATTTTTTCAGAGTACATATCGAAACCTAAGGCACGCCGGTTGCGGAGTGTGTCAGGCTCAAGGAATGTCACTGGCACCGCAAATGGCTGACTCGGGGCGAGTGATGGATGGATCTCGACCGTGTCGCCATACTCGCGTGATAGCAATGCTTCGAAAGCGGCCATTTCATGCCGGTCCACTTTTTGGGCCCAGCCAATACCTTCTGCTCCGCGGTAATCGGAGTTGAGCCGCAGTTCGCGCACGAAACTGCGGAATTGCGAAGGCTGTATCACCTCTTGAGACGAAAGTAGCGCGGCGCCCGCACGAAGATATGCAGCATTTGCATTGACGCGCCGCTCAAGCGCGGCGGCGACGGCAATCGCCCTCTCTTTCAATTGGGCACTTTGGCTTCGCCTTTCGCCTCGCTCGATTGCGAAACAGCTGACAGCTGCAATAGACATGACGAGCAGAAAGATCGCAAAGGGGACAGCCCGCGGGAACGTGGTAAGCCACCGACGCGCCCGGGTCCTGCGGGATAGAATTCTGTCCAACTGGTTCAGCCTCCAATCGAAAGCGGTCAACCCTTATTCAGGGTCGCCTATTTCGTTTTTCCCCTTTTGCACGGTTCGCTAGCCGAAACCGCCAGATCATTGCACCATTTTGCGCGTTACTCTAGGCATCGTAGCCTCGGAACGGGAACCAGACAGGCGGCATTTCGTTCCGGATGGGTGTCATACCAATCGATCATCAGCCAATGCGGGAGCAGCGAAGTTCGGATGTCCGAGAAAAAGAAGGACGAGGGGGGTAGGCGTGCCGCACCGGCAACGCCCAAGGACAGACAACAGCCGCCCGAATGGGCAAATGGCCTTAAGAAGCTATACGATTCTGTCGTCGACGAGCCATTGCCAGACAGTTTCAAAGATTTGCTGTCGCGGCTGGACGACGCCAAGAAATGAGCGAAGACCAATCCGATAAAGTTGCGGACGATGATTCGGCCGCATTCAAGCGCGAGCTAACGGGAGTTATCCCTCACCTCCGTGCTTTTGCACGCGGCTTGTGCGGCAGGGCAGATATGGCCGACGATCTCGTGCAGGAAGCACTGCTCAAGGCTTGGGCAGCCAGGGAACGTTTCGAACCAGGCACCAGCATGCGTGCGTGGACCTTCGTCATTCTGCGCAACGCCTATCTCACTGACATGCGGCGCAACCGCTTCCGTGGCGAATATGATGAGACTGTTGCCGAAAGAATACTGACTGCACCTGCCAATCAGGAAGAGCCGATCCATCTCGCGGATTTGCACAGAGCCTTGCTTACACTGCCCGATGAACGGCGCGAAGCCTTGCTGCTGGTCGGCGCGGGCGGATTTTCTTATGAAGAAGCAGCGGAAATCTGTGGCTGCGCGGTCGGCACGATAAAGAGCAGGGTCGGACGGGCCCGGGCTACTTTGAATGCAATGGTCGAAGATGGGACCGTTCCGCAGCGCTCTTCCGGCGACGTATCGGCCCACGGTGCGATCCTGTCGGAGCTCAAGGACGTCTCCACTGGCAACCGAAAGATCGCTACTCGCTAATCTCGCTTGATCGCGCATGAAACGCGCGCCAATTATGCAGTGCCGCCCACAAGGGAGGGGCGAGCGCAGATGAAATCCGATGCGGAAACCGACGAAGGTTACCAAGACCCAATCAGGCCGGGTTCCGGGTTGACCCCGCGCCGCAGAACGCTGGCCTTTGCAGCACAGGAATTGCGCCTGATTTCGGCGCTTGTCCTGCTCTTGGCGATCGGCTTGTTCCTTGCATTGCCTTTTGTGCTTTCGATCGGCTCCGTCGTATTTCTGCCGCTCGTCGCCGCCATCATTCTGACGATAATTCTTACGCCATTGGCAGACCGGTTGGCGTCGTTCGGCCTCCCCAATCTCCTCGCTTCGCTATTTGCGATTTGCGCGTTCATTGCAGTGGTTGTTCTCGCCTTAGTGACAATACTGCGTCCGGCGATCGAACTGTATGACCGTGTTCCGGTCATGATCGATGCGGTCGGGGCGCAATTCAGCAATTTGCGAGGCAGCCTCGAGTGGATAAACAAGCTGAACGAACAACTGGCATCGATCGCCGGACGCACCGGCGGGCAGCAGGTTGTGCTCGCAGAACCATCGATCGTTGAGGAACTTGCCATCGCCACGCCGAGTGTTGTGCTCGAGATCCTTCTGACATTCCTGATGGCATTTTTCATGATTCAGGGGCGCGGGGATATTCGGAGCCATCTGCTGCTTCAGCGATCCTCATCGGGTACCAGCATCAAGGCAGCACGGGTCGTTCGCGATGTGCAGGACCGGGTGGCCGCTTACATTTTTACGGTGAGCCTCATCAACATTACCGTCGGCGTTATCGTGGCCTTGGGCGCTTGGGCCATGGGTATGGACGCCCCGGTAATGTGGGGTGGACTGGCCGCCCTGCTGAACTTCCTGCCCTATGTCGGACCGGCAGTGATGATCGGTCTGCTTACGCTATTCGGCCTCGCAACATACGACACGTTCCTTCTAGGCCTCTCACCCGGCTGCGGCGTTTCTCGGACTTCATACGATTGAATCAAACGTGGTTACGCCTTCGATACTCGGCGCGCGATTTACGATGAATCCCGTTATGATCCTGATTGCGCTGTCTTATTTCACTTGGATATGGGGCGTGACCGGGGCCCTGCTCTCTGTGCCGATCTTGCTGACACTGACCGCGCTGGTCGAACATCTGGGCAAGCCCAACTTCATCGGCTTCCTGTTTGGAGAACCCTTATTTCCCGGAGAAATGAGCGACCTCGAGCTGGAAGACAGCGAAGCGAAGAGTGTCTGACGAAAGAAAATGCCCGCTCCGTTCAATTGCGCGGAGCGGGCATTTACCGTTAGCTTCTTACGATTCAGCCGGGATATTTCCAGGTGTTCCCACGGGCGAGGTTTTCGGCCGCGAAATCCCAATTCAGCTTCGCAATCACCGCTTCGAGATAGGCCGGGCGAGCATTCTGATGGTCGAGATAATAGGCGTGCTCCCATAGATCGATAACCAACAGCGGATTGGCATCGCCGTCGGCCAGCGTATCGGCGTCATGGCTTTCTTCGACCGACAGCTTTCCGCCCTTTTCGGCGAGCCATACCCAGCCTGACGCGAAGTGACCGGCACCGGCATCGGCGAGCTTCTTCTTGAGCGCATCAAGCGATCCGAACGCTTCATCTATTTTTGTTGCAAGGTCGCCTGAGGGCGTCGTTTCGCTGCCGCTGAGCGAGTACCAGTAGAATCCGTGGTTCCAAGTTTGCGCGGCGTTGTTGAACAGCCCCTGGTTGCTTCCGCGCGCCTCAGCGATGATGGCCTCCAAATCATCGTCGGCCATGTCTGTACCTTCGATTGCGGCGTTGGTCTTGTCGACATAGGCTTTGTGATGCTTGCCGTGATGGTAGCTCAACGTTTCCGCGGAAACGGCGGGTTCGAGGGCGTCACTGGGAAAAGGTAGATCAATTAGTTCGAAAGCCATGTTAACTCCATCAGTGGGGTATGCGTATTAACTGCGCGGGACACGCAGCTACAACGCGCGTGTTGCGCGCGGGTTGCAGGAATTGTTAAATCAATTGTCCCGTTGAGCTTGATCGACTGAGGCGGTCACAGCCACATTCATGGTGACGTTCCCGACAGTGCGCATGATGTCGGGCAATATCTCCACCGCAATCAGTAGCGCCAATGGCTCCACGGGAACACCCATAGCCAAGGCTATCGGGCCAATTGAAGTTATAAAACTGATGGAACCCGGCAGGCTTACCGACCCTGCCGTCGTGACCACCGCAACGGCAGCGCCTCCTGCAATGGTCCACGGAGTGAGCGGAACGCCGGAAAGTTTCGCCACGTAGATCGCGACCGCAAGATTCATTGCCGGGCTGGTCGCGCGGAAGATTGCAACCGCGATCGGAAGCACGAAGTCGGCGCTTGCCTCCCGAATGGAAAGTTGCCGGCAGGCGGCGAGCATCGCCGGCAAGCTTGCGAGCGAGCTCTGCGTCGAAAAGGCCACCGCTTGCACGGGCAACATTGCGCGGGCGAATTCGACAGGCCGCTTCTTGCCCAGCAACAATGCCACAGGATAGGCAGCGAAAAGAATTGCCAGCCCCATGCTCGCAACGATCAATATGTAATGACCCAGCGCGGCGATCGCCCCGGCTCCGGCACGCGCCGCGAGACCCACCGCCAAGGCGAACACACCGAGCGGCGCAATCCACAGAATCCAGCCGATGATCGTCAGCATCGCGTTGCCCAGAGCGGTGAAAAAGCCCGTCAGATGCCCGCGCTGAGCCTGGGGCAATCGTGCGATCGCGCCGCCCAACAGAGCAAAGAAGATCACCAGCGGCAAGATGGCATCCTGCGCCGCCGCCGCTACGACATTCGGTGATACAAGCGATAGGACGAACTCCTTGATCCCCGGAACCTGCTGCGCCTCACCCGCTGAGGTCGAGAGTGCCAAACCCGCCGCATCGGGAATCGGAAAGGCGCCGAGCAGCAGCGGCATGGTAAGTGCGGACAGCAATGTCCCCGCCGTCAGAACAATATAGAATGTTATCAGGGTGCGCCGCGCCATTGCGCCGGCCCGCGCGGTTTCCGCCATCCGCGTAATGCCGTTGACCAGCAGGGCAGCGACAAGCGGAATGATGGTCATTTGCAGCGCACGGAGCCAAAGGCTGCCAACGATCTCCGCGACTTCGAGCACCGCTGCGCTTGCAGCAGTCTCGCCGACTGCAAGGCCAAGCGCCAGCCCGGCGGCAAGCGCACTGAAAGTCCACCCCAGTGGCAGCCTGAGTGCCTGGAATGCCTCATGGTCTGCGGAATTGGCCATCATGGTTCCTTACGGCCGGGCGCTACGCAATGGCCTTGCCACGGGTGACATTAGCGGCGCAAAGCGCCATGACAATCGCGGCTGGAAAGCCAGGGCTTCAAGAGGGCTGGATGAAACGCAAATATTTCGGCACCGACGGGATTCGAGGGCGCGCCAACGCCAGCGTGCTTGACGCCGCCGTCGCCATGAAGGTCGGTCAGGCGGCAGGTCGGCATTTCCTGCGAGGCGCGCACCGGCACCGGGTGGTGATCGGAAAGGACACCCGCCTTTCTGGCTACATGATGGAGACCGCACTCGTTTCGGGCTTCACCAGCGTGGGCATGGACGTGATCATGACCGGCCCTCTGCCGACGCCAGCAGTCGCGCTATTGACTCGTGAGATGCGTGCCGACCTGGGAGTGATGATCTCCGCCAGTCACAATCCCTTTGCCGATAATGGGATCAAACTGTTCGGACCAGACGGGTTCAAGCTTTCCGATGAGGACGAACTCGCAATCGAACGAGCCATGGAAGAGTCACTTCCTCTTGCGCAAGGCGATGCGATCGGCCGGGCGCGACGGATAGACGACGCCCGAGGGCGCTATATCCACGCAGTCAAGCAGTCACTGCCCGACGAAATCCGGCTCGACGGGCTCAAGATCGTGGTCGATTGCGCACATGGCGCAGCTTATACCGTCACTCCAATGGCGATATGGGAGCTGGGCGCCGAAGTGATTCCGATCGGCGTCGAGCCGAATGGCATCAACATCAACGACGGAGTCGGCTCGACTTCGCTTGATGCGATCAAAGCAAAGGTGATCGAGGAAGGCGCCGATATCGGCATCGCGCTCGATGGAGATGCCGACCGGCTGATCGTGATCGACGAAAATGGCCGGACGGTTGATGGCGACCAGATCATGGCACTGATCGGCAGCCGCATGGCTGAAGTTGGCGCGCTGCGCGGGGGCGGTGTTGTTGCTACCGTCATGTCGAACTTGGGACTGGAGCGCTTCCTGGAGGCCAAGGGGCTGGATCTGATTCGCGCCAAGGTTGGAGATCGCCACGTGCTCGAAGCCATGCGCAAGGGTGGCTACAATGTCGGCGGCGAACAATCAGGACACATGATCCTGCTCGATCACGCAACGACGGGCGATGGCACGATCGCCGCCCTGCAAGTGCTGGCCGCACTGGTCCAATCGGGCAAGAAAGCCAGCGAGTTGCTTCATCTGTTCGATCCCGTGCCGCAACTGCTTCGGAACGTGCGCTATTCCGGCGGTGCTCCGCTCGAGAATGCAAAGGTCAAAGCAGTGATCGCGGATGCCGAGCAAGCCCTTGCCGGTAAGGGCCGGTTGGTAATTCGCCCATCGGGCACCGAGCCGGTCATACGCGTGATGGCCGAAGGCGACGACGCGGAGCAAGTCGAGCGTATTGTGTCCGAGATCTGCGCTGCAGTGGAAGCGGCGGCTTGACCACCCCGCCCCGCATTCTCGCGATCGCCGGTTCGGATTCGAGCGGCGGCGCCGGCATTCAGGCCGACATCAAGACGATCACCATGCTCGGCGGCTATGCGATGACGGCCATCACAGCCGTCACGGCGCAGAACACCCGAGGTGTGACTGCAGTCGAGACGCTTTCCCCATCCATGGTGGGGGCCCAGATCGATGCCTGCATGGCCGACATCGGGGCGGACGCGGTGAAGATCGGCATGCTCGGCTCGCCGGAAATCGCAGCCGCGGTTGCAGACAGGCTGGAGCGGCTGGCCATTCCGATCGTGTTCGACCCGGTGATGGTTGCGACCAGCGGAGCGCAACTGGCCGACAAGGGTACCATTGCCGCCTTCGAACGGCTGATGGCCCTGGTCACTCTGACAACGCCGAACCTGCCCGAACTGGCGAGCTTGACTGGGCTGGACTGCGAAACCACCGAAGACATCGCCTTCGCGGCGGAAACGCTTTCGCAGAAATATGGCTGCGCCGTCCTGGCCAAGGGCGGGCACGCGGCAGGCAACCGCATCTGCGATGTTCTGATCGACCCAGAAGGGCGCTCCGCCTCATTTGAGGATAGCCGCATCGATACGGGGCACACACACGGCACAGGCTGCACGCTATCCTCCGCGATCGCCACGCTGCTGGGCCATGGTCAGCCCCTCGAACACGCCGTGCGGCTTGCCCGGCAATTCGTGCGCGCCGCGCTCAAGGCCGCGCCCGGCTTCGGCGAGGGCCACGGCCCGATGGGCCACCAGGCGGTGCGTGCACCGGCGGATTAATCGCAATCGCTGTCGGACGGGTCCTCAATCTCGTAGAAATTCGCGATATGACCCCAAGCCTCCTCGGCAGTTTCGCACCAGCGGAACAGGTCGAGATCCTTGCGTTGGATGGTCCCTTCATCCGCCAGAGCGTCGAAGTTTACGACCTTGGTCCAGAATTCCTTGCCGAACAGCAGGATCGGGATCGGCTTCATCTTCTGAGTCTGGATCAGTGTGAGCGTCTCGAGCAACTCGTCCAACGTACCGAAACCGCCAGGAAAAACCGCGACAGCCCGTGCGCGAATCAGGAAATGCATTTTCCTGAGCGCGAAATAGTGGAAACGGAAGGAGAGATAGGGTGTCACATAGGCATTCGGAGCCTGCTCGTGCGGCAACACGATATTGAGCCCGATCGACTCTGCCCCGGCATCCGAGGCGCCCTTGTTTGCCGCCTCCATGATCGAAGGCCCGCCGCCTGAGCAAATTACGAACTGGCGCTTGCCATCCTCAATGATCGATTTTTCACTTACCAGTCGCGCCAGCTTGTAGGCTTCATCGTAATATTTCGCCTTGGCGGCCAAATTCTCGACCACCTTGCGCTCGTCTTCGGGGAGATTGGCAGCACCTTCGAGCGCGGCCTCCACTGCTTCCGGCGGCGGAATTCGTGCCGAACCATAGACAACGAGAGTCGAGCCGACTCGCGCTTCATCGAGCAACATCTCCGGCTTGAGCAATTCAAGCTGGAAGCGGATCGGGCGCAGATCCTCGCGCAGGATGAAGTCCGAATCGCGAAATGCGAGCCGATAGGCCGGATGCTGAGTCTGAGGCGTTTTTGCGGGTTGCGCCTCGCTGAAGGCGGCCTCTTGCTCAGCGCGGTAGAATTTCGGATCTGTCAGATCTCGTTCGGGATGGTCGCTCATTTGCGCTTCTCCTTGCGCATGGCTTTTCAAACGCCATGCCTAGGGCGGAGGGGATACCATGCAAAGCGGGCAATGGTTTTCGACAAAGGGATTTGTCAATGAAACTGGATGCCCCGCGAGGATTCGAACCTCGATTGACGGAGTCAGAGTCCGTAGTCTTACCATTAGACGACAGGGCAGGAGCGGGGGCCGATAAACCGCAGAATTCTGCGGGTCAAGCAGTTTCGATGGAAAGCGGGGCGACATGATTCATGTCGCCCGGGCGACAAAAGCCTCGCTTAAGAAGAGCTTTGAACAACTGCCATCAAGGCGCGATGGGGGAAATCTGCCGATAACAAATTTGGAAGTTAGTATGCCGGTCACCACTTTGGATCGATTTGCCGCTGTCTCTTAAGTACCAGTTAGGCGACGCGACTTCGACTTAGCAGCTCGGCTCGCTGGCAGAGCAAAGTTCGACATTGCGGCCGAGCATCAAGCAAGCGTAGAGTCACCTTATGTTCCAAAGGACTCCACATCTTCCGTTTAGTGTGCATGATAGAGACCTATCTGGGCGGGGACTGATGCGGGGCGTGCCTCTAAGCCCCTCGTCGGGGCAGGTCAAGCATTGCGGAGCGCTGTCGTGGGATGGCTGCTTGCTCGCCATGCCGCATCGCGCTAGCTTGCGTTCCAGGTCACCGCCACAAGGCGGGCAGAACGATTGGAAAGTGAGCTTATGGCGGAATTCCCTCCGCCGGAAAGACCGCGAGACACCGCGAGTCTATCAGGCCAGGGCGACGGGGAGTCATCCTTTCGCTCACCCTTGCCTGCAACTCGGCCCCGAGCGGCCTCCAATCACGATCACGCCAAGGTCCGCGGCCCCCAAGTTCAGTCAGAGCACTCGCATTCGCAACCCTATTCTCAAGGAGTGCGGCATTCCTACGCGGCGATTGATCTCGGCACCAACAATTGCCGCCTGCTGATCGCGCGGCCCTCCGGGCAGAACTTCACTGTGATCGATGCCTTCAGCCGCGTGGTACGTCTAGGCGAAGGTCTTGCCCAGACAGGCCGGCTGAGCGAGGCAGCGATGGATCGGGCATTGGGCGCGCTGCGCATCTGCGCCGACAAGCTGCGCCGCCGCAATGTCCGCCTCGCCCGCTCGGTGGCCACCGAAGCCTGCCGCCGGGCCGAGAACGGCGAAGACTTCATCGAGCGCGTGCGGCGCGAGACCGGTATCGTGCTCGACGTGATTTCTGCCGGAGAAGAGGCCCGGCTGGCCGTACTTGGATGCCACATCCTGCTGGAAGAAGGGCCAGGGCCGGCCGTGATTTTCGACATTGGCGGCGGTTCGACCGAACTGGTGCTGATCGAGCAAGGGCGGGCCGGTGCCGCAAATCGTCGATTGGCAGAGCGTGCCCTGGGGTGTCGTCTCGCTTGACCGAGACCGTGCGGCGAAGATCGAGGGAACCCCTGCGCAGCGGCAAGCGCGTTATGGTGAGATGCGCCGAATCGTGAGCGAGAGCTTCGCACCTTTCGCAGAACGGATTGCCGATCTGCATAGCCCCGACTTGCGCCTGCTCGGCACCAGCGGCACGGTGACCACACTCGCCAGCCTGCATCTCGACCTGCCGCAATACGATCGCCGGGCAGTTGACGGGCTGATCGTTCCTGCCGCGTCCATGCGCGAAATCAGCACGCGTCTTTCCTCCATGTCGCCCACCGAGAGACGCAGACTGCCCTGCATCGGAAACGAGCGTGCCGACCTGGTCGTGGCCGGCTGCGCGATCCTGGAAGCGATTCTCGACATCTGGCCGGCAAGCCGGCTCGGCGTTGCCGACCGGGGCATCCGCGAGGGCATCCTGCGCAGCATGATGAGCGCGGATAGCGAAGGCGATCTGACGCGCACCCAACTGCGCCGTACGAGGCAAGGCCGCCCATGAGCCGCTCTGGCCGGGATCCCGAAAAGCGGGTCAAGAGCGCAAGGCGCCGCACAGCTTCCTCGACACGGTGGCTGTCGCGCCAGCTCAACGATCCTTACGTCGCCCAAGCCAAGGCAGAAGGCTATCGCAGCCGCGCCGCCTACAAGCTGATCGAGCTAGACGAGAAGTTCGGCCTGCTGAAAGGCATCTCGCGTGTGGTCGATCTGGGCATCGCCCCGGGCGGCTGGAGCCAGGTCGTGCGCAAACTGGCCCCTCGCGCGGCGATCGTGGGAATCGACCTGCTGCCGACGGAACCGATCGAAGGCGTGACGATCCTGCAAATGGATTTCATGGCCGACGAAGCGCCCGGCGCAATCGAGGCGGAGCTCGGCGGAGCGCCCGATCTCGTCCTGTCGGACATGGCCGCCAACACCGTGGGCCACAAGCAGACCGACCATCTGCGCACCATGGGACTGGTCGAAACCGCCGCCGATTTCGCGATCGCCACACTCGCGCCCGGCGGGGCCTTCGTCGCCAAGGTGCTGGCGGGCGGCACGGATCCCCAGCTGCTGGCCCTGCTCAAGCGCCATTTCACCACAGTCAAACACGCCAAACCGCCGGCCAGCCGCAAGGGCTCGTCGGAATGGTATGTGATCGCCCAGGGCTTCAAAGGTGCCGGCAGCGAATCCAACAATTGACGATGTCAAAGAACCAGATCGGTTAAATCAGATTCGCGACATGTAGGAAATGAAAAACTCGCGGACAGCGTAAGTTGTCGGGCGAAGCCTCTCAGCCGCGCCGCATTGGACAATCGAACTGTAGCAAGCAGCGGGAGCGAATCCCGCTGCGGCGCGCCCTTAGGCTGCCGGTTCCGATTCGGCAGCTGCTGTTGCAGCCGCTTCACCCTCGGCAGGCGCTTCTTCGCCTTCGGCCGCCGCTGGTTCTTCCGCCGCGGGGGCAGCCTCGACCGCAGGCAGCGGCAGGTTCGAACCCTGCGCGTTGAGATAGGCGATCACATTGGCGCGGTCTTCAGGCTTCGACAGGCCGGCAAAGCTCATCTTGGTGCCGCTGGCGAAAGCGCGTGGGCTCTTCAGCCAGTCGTCCATCTTCTCGAAGGTCCAGTCGCCGCCATCGGCCTGAAGCGCGCTGGAGAAGGCGAAACCGGCGCGGCCATGCGCGACCGGGTCGCCGATGATGGCGTAGCAGATTCGGGCCGATGCCGTTGGCGCCGCCCTGATTGCATCGTGTGGCAGGAAACGCACTTGGCGAAGACCTTCTCGCCCGCCGCGGGATCGGCCAGCCGCCAGCAGCGCCGCAAGCGAAGGTCCGGATTCAGCGCCGCCTTCGTCCGCGGCGCCTGCGATCGGATAGCCCGGATTCTCGGGCTCATGATGCTTGTCGCCTGAAAATAGTGCGAGCTGATGCTCGACAGGCCAAGGGCAACGATGCCGGCAAAGAGCAGCCAGCCGGCGAAGGTGTTGGTGCGGTCGGTCATCCGTAATCCGTCCGGGAGTTTCGAAGTTTCGGCGCCGCTCTAGTCAGCCCCCGCGCGCTTCGCAAGTGCCATAGTGACTTGTCGCCGCCTAGTGCGGCGTTTAGGCGCATGCACCATGCACAGTTTTCCCGCCCCCGCGCTCGCCCTGGTCGAGCAGATGACGCTGCCGCCGCAGCGCAGGATCCGGCGCGCGCGATCGCGTTCCAGGGCGCGCCGGGCGCCAATTCGCACCGCGCCGCGATCGAATATGCGCCGGGCTGCCTGCCGCTGCCCTGCTTCAGCTTCGAAGATGCGCTGGACGCGGTGAAGGCCGGGCAGGCCGGCGCGGCGATCATTCCGATCGAGAATTCGCAGCACGGGCGCGTGGCCGATATCCATTTCCTGCTGCCCGAAAGCGGGCTGTCGATCGTCGGCGAATATTTCCTGCCGATCACCTATGCGGTGATGGCGACTCGGGCGACGGCCCCTTCGCCGCGGCCTACAGCCACCCGCAGGCGCTCGGCCAGACGCGGCACTATCTGCGCGAGCACGGAATCGTGCCGATGGCCTATGCCGACACCGCAGGCGCCGCGGCCTATGTGAAGGAGATGGACGATCCGAAGGCCTGCGCCATCGCGCCGCCGATCGCGGCCGAGCTCTATGGGCTGAAGATCGTCGCGCGACGGTGTCGAAGATGCGGCAGACAACACCACCCGCTTCGTGGTGCTGGCGCAAGGAGCCGCTCGATCCGGCGACGCTGGCCGGCGACGCCGGCGATGACCACCTTCGTCTTCGAGGTGAAGAACATCCCCGCCGCGCTCTACAAGGCGCTGGGCGGCTTTGCGACCAACGGCGTCAACATGACCAAGCTGGAAAGCTACCAGAAAGGCGCGAGCTTCGCGGCGACGATGTTCTATGCCGACATCATCGGTCGGCCCGGCGACGCCGCGGTTGACCGCGCGCTGGAGGAGCTGGCGTTTCATTGCAAGGAGCTGCGCCTGCTCGGCACCTACCGTCAGGCGCGCGAACGCGGCTGACTATACACTCGTGCCAGGACCGGGCACACTCTCCGCGGGTCGCTTGCATAGGTCAGCCGCACATGCCACCACGCCGGTCGTGACGACGGCGACAGGGGATATGGCCGGAACCGGGCCCGAGTTGGCAAGCTCTGGGGTGGCTTCTGGCGGCGATGCCGGCAAGGCTTGGGAGACCGTCCGCGCGAGCCAGGACATCCAGTTTTCTCCGCTCGATCCGCCCGAACGCCCGCCGCCGCCCGATTGGATTATTCAGGCTCTCAAGTGGCTCGGCGACCTCTTCCGGCCTTTCGCAGAAGCGCTCGGCCTGTCTTGGCCGGTGTTGCAATGGATCCTGCTTGGCCTCTTCGTTCTGCTGATGGCCTGGCTGCTATGGCGGCTGGTAGAGCCGATGGCGCGCATCCGCTGGCAAAGGCGGGGAACTGAAAATAACCTCGGCACGCAGGGCTGGGCTCCCGATCGGGCCGCAGCACTGGCCCTGCTTGAAGACGCTGACCGGCTGGCGGCGCAGGGGCGCTATGACGAGGCAACGCATTTGCTGCTTCAACGCAGCGTCGGCCAGATTCGCGAAGCCAGGCCCGGCGCGCTCGAGCCTTCGAGCACCGCGCGCGAGATTTCCACGCTCGCCGCGCTGCCGCAGCAGGCCAGGGCGGCCTTCGCCGTAATCGCCGATCGGGTCGAGCGCAGCCTGTTTGCGCTTCGTCAGCTCGAAGCAGGGGATTGGCAGGCAGCGCGCGCGGCCTATGCAGAATTCGCACTCGCCGATTTGCGTGCGGGGCCAGCGGCGTGAACGCGCGGATGCCATCGCGGGAAGCCAGCCCTTTCCATCCCCGCACCGTTCTGGCCCTGCTGATTTTCGGAACGCTCGCCTTTCTTGCGGCGCTTTATTTCATTGGCGCGGGCAAGACCGGCGGCGAGGAGAACGACGGCGGCGGCCATGCGGCAAGCCGCGGGCTTACGGGATATGCCGGCGCTGGTGAGCCTGCTCGAGGCACGGGGAGAAACTGTCTCGCTGGTCGCGCAACGGCGCGCGGCTGGAGCGATTCGGACCTGCTGGTGCTCACCCCGCCCCATTCGCGTAGACGGCGAGGAGTTGGCCGAGATCGTCGAGCGGCGGCGGCATGCCGGGCCCACCATTGTAATTCTCCCCAAATGGTTTGCCCTCCCCGCAGACAAGCTGACGCAGATCGAAGGCCAAGAAAGGTTGGGTGGTGCTCGGCACTGCCTCGACGCCGGATTGGCCCGATTTCTATGACAATATTGAAGTGGAGGTTGCGTCCGTAGCCGGAAACGCGGGGGGCCCCGATTGGCGCGGGGCAAACCTGAGCGGTAAGCTACCCGATCCCACCCAGGTGCTCACGGGCAGCGGCGAAAACCTGGAGCCACTGGTGGTAAGCGGAGAGAAGTCCGCCGCCCTTGCGGCCTATGTGAACGATGGCGGGGTTCATCCCGACCTTGAGGAAATTGCGGACACAGAGCCATCGCGACTGGGCGAGGATGACGAAATCTACCCGCTGGTCATGGTGTTCGAACCGGATCTGATGAACAATTACGGCATGGCCGACCGCAGTCGCGCCGCTGCTTGCGATTGCCTTGATCGACGCGGCGCGCGATGGCCAGAGCATGCCGGTCGCCTTCGACCTGACGCTGAATGGCCTGGGCGGCACGACGAATCTGCTGACCCTGGCTTTCACCCCGCCGTTCCTCGCGGCGACGCTGTGCCTGATCCTTGCCGGTATTGTGATCGCCTGGCGCGCCTTTCGCCGTTTCGGCCCGCCGCTGGCCGAGGATCCGCCGATCGCCTTCGGCAAGCGCCAGCTGGCGGTCAACGGCGCGGCGCTGATCCAGCGTGCGCAGCGGCTGCATCTTGCTCGGCGCGCCCTATGCCGCGCTCGTCCGCGCCCGGCTGGCGCAATGCGCTGGGCCTCAAGCCAAGCGCCGATGCCGCCCGAACGGATGCCGAGATCGACCGGCTGCTGGCGGCGCGCGGCATGCCGGGCTTCGTGGAACATGCCGAAGGCCCTGCGCGGCGCGCGCGGCGCGCAGGAATTGCTGCGACAGGCGAACGCCTTGCGACAGATCGAAAGGAAACTTGACCAATGACCATGACGCTCGATGATGTCCGCGATGTCGCCGCGGCGATCCGCACCGAAATCGCCAAGGCGATCGTCGGCCAGGAGGAGACGATCGAGCATCTGCTGATCGCACTGGTCAGCCAGGGCCACGTGCTGCTGGAAGGCCCGCCGGGCACGGCCAAGACCTTCCTTGCCCAATGCTTTCGCCCGCACGCTGGGCCTCGATTTCGGGCGCATCCAGTTCACGCCCGACCTGCTGCCGGGCGACATCCTCGGCTCGAACCTGTTCAACTTCCAGACCAGCCAGTTCACGCTCACCCGCGGGCCGATCTTCTGCGAGCTGCTGCTGGCGGACGAGATCAACCGCACCCCGCCCAAGACCCAGGCCGCGCTGCTCGAAGCGATGCAGGAACGCCGGGTGACGCTGGACGGCGAGACGCATTCCCTGCCCGACCACTTCATGGTGGTCGCGACCCAGAACCCGATCGAGAACCAGGGCGTCTATCCCCTGCCCGAAGCGCAGCTCGACCGCTTCCTGTTCAAGCTGCTGGTGCCCTATCCCAGCGCCGAGGAAGAAGCGCGCGATCGTCGCCCGCTTCGGCGAGCGCAGCGGCCCGCCGCATCCCGAGGACTTCGGCGTCGCACGCGTCACGGATCCCGGCCAGTCTGACCGCAGACGGCGGAAGCGGTCAAAGGCGTCGCGCTGGCAAAGGAAGTGATCGACTATATCGTGCGCCTGGTCCGCGCGACCCGCGAGAGCGCCGACCTGTCCAGCGGCGCCTGCCCGCGCGCCGCCGTGCTGCTGGCCAACGCCGCGCGCGCCCGGGCCGCGCTGGAAGGCCGCGACTATGTGATGCCCGACGATGTCAAGGCGCTGGCCACCGCCGTGCTGCGCCACCGCCTGCTGCTGTCGCCCGCTGCCGAGATCGAGGGCCGCGAGATCGAGGCGCTGGTCGCCGGTCTGGTCGAACAGACCGAGGCGCCGCGTAAGATGACGCTTCGCCGCGGATCGATCGTTCCTGACCGCCCGCACGCTGGCTACTTGCCGCGCTGGCCGCGCCGGTCGCGGTGGTGATCGCGGCGGCCGCTCCCGGCGCGTGGGTGATCGCGCCTGCCGCCGGGATCGCGTTGCTGGTGCTGGTGCTGCTCGACGGGCTGGCGGCAGGCGCGCTCGCTGACGTGCGGGTGATCGTGCCGCTCCGACGCGGAAGTCGGCGAAGAATTGGAGCTGACCGATGCTGGCCGACATCCGCGGGCCGCGCAATCGGTGGCGCGGCCGAAGCGGCATTGGCGTTCGACCCGCGGCTGGGCCCAGGCGGACGGGCATTGGTGACGCTCGCGCGCGATCCGGCAAGCGGAAGCTGGGCTGGCGCGCGTAGACGCTCGTGCCCAACCGGCGGGGGACTGCCGGACTGGAGCGGCTGTGGCTGCGCTGGCCTGGGCCGCTCGGCCTTGCGCGCCGGCAGGTCGTGCGCAGCCTGGACGACCAAGTGCGGATCTGGCCCGATCTCTCCCCGGTCCGCTCGCCCGCGCTGCAGACCTTCCTGCGCAACGCCCAATTCGGCCTGATCGCCCGGCGCATCCGGGGCGAAGGCACCCAGTTCGAGGCGCTGAGCGAATACGAGCCCGGCATGGACCGCCGCCGGATCGACTGGAAGAGCTCTGCGCCGCCAGACCCGTCTCTACGCCCGCGAGAACGAGAGCGAGCGCAACAACCAGATCGTCTTCGCCTTCGATTGCGGACAGGCCATGTGCGAGCCGGTCGACGGCCTGCCGCGGATCGACCGCGCCGTCTCCGCCGCGCTGACCGCGGCCTATGTCGCGCTCAAGGGCGGGGACAAGGTCGCCCTGTTCGGCTTCGGCAGGCGGCCCGAGCTGATGACGCCCTTCATTGGCGACTCCCGCGAATTCCACCGCTTGCAAAGCGCGGCCGCGGGGCTCGACTACCATGCCGACAGAGCCCAATTTCACGCTCGCCCTGGCCACGCTATCCGAGCAAGCTCCAGCGCCGTTCGCTGATCGTGCTGTTTTCCGACTTCACCGATCCGACCAGCGCCGAGCTGATGATCGAAAGCGTCGGCCGGCTGGTCGCCAAGCATCTCGTGCTGTTCGTGACGATGGAAGACACGGAGCTTGCCGCACTGCAGAAGGCCGATCCTGCGACGATCTCCGATGTCGCTGCGGCGGTGACCGCAGCCACGCTTTCGCGCCAGCGCGCGATCGTGCTCCAGACGTCTGCGGCAGATGAATGTCGATGTGATCGAAGCGCCGTGGAGCGCGATCGCCAATCGCCTGATCGATCGCTATCTCGAGATCAAGCATGCGGAGGCGATCGGATGAACCCGCTCAAGCGCTTCTTTTCGCGCAAGCCCGCTCGAGGCGCAGCCCGATATCGAGTCGGCCGTGCTGCGCTCCGACCGCTTCCGCCTGGCGAGCGCGAAGACGAATGGATGCGGCTCGAGGCGATCGTGCGGCGGATGGAAGCGGGCGACTGCGCAAGATTCCGATGAGCGAACTGCTCGAACTGCCCGCGCTCTACCGCACCGCTGCATCGAGCCTCTCGGTCGCGCGCGAGACATCGCTCGATGCGGCCACGCTCGCCTATCTCGAATCGCTGGTGCAGCGCGCATGGTTCCAGGTCTATGGCTCGCGGGTGGGTTTCATCGGCTGGCTGCGGCGGTTTTTTGGCGGCGGATGGAGCGCGTCGGTGCGCGCCATCTGGCTCGACATGTGCATTGCGCTTGCGGTGATGGTCGCAGGCACGGTGGTCGGCTGGCTGCTCGTAGCGAGCGACGAGGAATGGTACTTCGCACTCGTGCCGTCCGGCATTGGGCGAGGCCCGCGTGCCCGGCGCTTCGCCGCGAGTGCTGCAGGGAATCCTCTGGAGGGCGCTGAGGACGCAAGCGGTCTGTCGCATGTTCGCCGCCTACCTGTTCAGCAACAATGCCGGGATTGCGATCCTGGCCTTCGCGCTTGGCTTCGCCTTCGGCATGCCTTCGCTGCTGCTGCTGGTGCAAAATACTGGCGATGCTGGGGGCGATGCTGTGGCTCTTCCACTGCGCAGGGCCTGGGGCTCGACTTCGCCGCCTGGCTCTCGATCCACGGCACGACCGAGCTATTCGCAATCCTGCTGGCTGGCGCCGCGGGGCTGCATATCGGCCGCAGCGATGGCTTTCCCCGGATCGCGCTCGATCCTGTCCGCCGCCGCCGAAAGCGGGCGCCGCTCCGCGCAGGTGATGGTAGGCGTGGTGCTCATGCTGGTCGTGGCGGGGCTGTTGGAAGGTTTCGCCCGCCAGCTGGTCCACGCAACACCCGCGAGGCTGGCAGTGGGGGGAGCCATGCTGGCCTTCTGGCTGCTCTACCTGTTCGGATTTCGCGCCCGGCGCGAACTGGCGGCCACATGAATGCTGCACGGGCCATAGAGCCGCGCGAGGCCAAACGACGCCGGGTACTGGTAACGCCGGAAGGGATCGCGCTGCCCGTGACGGTCGCCGCGATGGGCACCCGCTTCGGCGCTTTGTTTCTCGACTTGCTGCTGCTTTACGGCTCGATGCTCGTGCTGACTGTGGTTTTGGTCCTCATAGCCACCCAAATGCTGGGCATGACAGAAAATGCTCCGGTCTTTGAATTCATAGCGGTGCTGTGGATCGTGGCCGTGTTTCTGATCCGCCAGGGATATTTCATGTATTTCGAGCTGGGCCCACGCGGCGCGACGCCGGGCAAGCGCTCGGCAGGCATCCGCATTGCGGCGCGCGACGGCGGGCGACTGACTGCAGAAGCCGTAATCGCCCGAAACCTGCTGCGCGATATCGAACTTTTCCTGCCACTGATGTTCATGTTCGGCGGGATGTTTCAGTCCGGGCCTGCCGGCCTCGCCGGTGGATTGTGGTTCCTTGTTTTCGCCCTGTTCCCATTCTTCAACCGCGACCGGCTTCGCGCAGGCGATCTGATCGCCGGAACCTGGGTTGTCGAGACGCCCAAGCGCAAGCTCGAAAGCGCCATGTCGGTCGGGGAAGCTGCGCGCGGCCTTTCGGCAGCGACCGGCACCCAATATCGATTTGGGGACGCGGAGTTGTCCGTCTACGGCGAATTTGAGCTCCAAACGCTCGAGCGCGTCTTGCGTGACGGCAACGGCGAAGCATTGGTGGCGGTCGCCAGCGCGATCTGCGCCAAGATCGGATGGGATGCTGGCGCAGGCGACGAACGGGCCTTCCTCGAAGCGTTCTACTCGCAACTGCGAGCCCGGCTGGAAAGCGGCATGCGCTTTGGCAGCCGTAAGGCGGACAAGCATTCGTGATGGGCTTTCCCTGATAATCTGCGGGATCGGTTTCTCTGTAATCCGTATGTTCTGATGGAAATGGCTTGTGCTATTGCGCATTTCCATGACCCTGCAACCCGCCACCTCCAAAGATGCCGCTGCGCTGGCGCTTTTCGCGCGCGATGCATTCGACGCAGCCTTCGGCTCTCTTTACAAGCCTGAAGACCTCGCCGCATTTTTCGCCGAAGCGCGAACCGAGGAGATTTACCGCGCTGCCCTCTCCGATCCAGCCAAGCGCGCACAGATCGCCTTGCTGGATGGAGGGATCGCGGCCTATGCGCTGATCGTGTTGGGTCAGCATTTCGAGGAAAGGCCCCAGCCCCAGCCCGAACGGACGGTGTTCCTGAGTCAGCTCTACTGCTCTCACGAAACAACTGGCCGGGGCATAGGCGCAAAGCTAATGAATTGGGTGATTGATGAAGCCCGTGCATGGGGCGCCGATGCAATCCAGCTATCCGTTTACAGCGAGAATTTCGGTGCCCAGCGTTTTTACGAGCGGCACGGTTTCGACCAAGGTTGCTGATATCGAGTTCTGGGTGGGCAATCACCGAGATGACGAATTCCTGTACGAACTCGCGCTGTAGCGTTGGATAGCAGCTGCGCCGGCCGATGAGCGCTATGGTTCGCCTTGGCGTGAAGGCTCGGTAAGAATCCGTTCGCGCGCGGATCGCACGTCGCCCGAGACCAGCTGTTCGCGCATCCGGACCCGGTCGTTTTCGCGAAAGACGTTTTCGGCGCGTTCGATTGCGTCTTCTCCCAGACCGAGATTCTCCAGCGCCAGGCGCGCCATCTTCACCGCAGATTCCATCACTTCCCGGACAACGAAATTGGCGGGCGTCCCGCGCAATTTGATCACACTCCGGCGATCGAAGCCGCGGACGTATATTGCTGCATGGGGAAAAGCATCGTGCACCGCTTTGAGCAGTTCAGGTTCGACCTGGTCCTTGTCGATGCAGAAGGCGATCAACTGAGCATCTGCTGCACCGGCCTGGCGCAACATGTCGAGCCGGGTACCGTCGCCGAAATAGACCTTGGCGCCGAAGCTGCCGGCAATGTCGATCATCTCCACGTCGGTGTCGATCAGGGTGACCGGTACGCCGCCGGCCATCAGCATCTGCGCCACCGTCTGCCCGAAGCGGCCATAGCCGACGACCAGCGCCTGCGCGCCGTCGGCCTTGGGCCCGTCGCGCGTTCCACGGTCCGGCTTCGGCATTTTCCGGATGCGCGTGGTCGCCATCATCAGGAACGGCGTGGTCGCCATCGACAGAGTCACGATCGCGCCGAACAGGCTGGCCGCCTCGGGCGCAGATCAGCATGCGCATCCTGCGCCTGCGCGAACAGCACGAAGCCGAATTCGCCGCCCTGGCTGAGCAGCAGGCCGAGCGCGAGCGCGCGGCGCCAGTCCATCCTGAACGCCATGCCGATGCGCGAAGATCACCGCCGCCTTGGTGACGATCAGCGCCGCCGCCATCGCGACGACGAACAGAGGGCCGCTCGGCGATCGCCCGAGATCGAGCATCATGCCGACCGCAGGAAGAACAGGCCGAGCAGGATCGAACGGAACGGCTCGACATCGGCCTCCAGTTCGTGCCGATAGGGCGAATCCGCCAGCATGACGCCGGCGACGAACGCGCCCAGCGCGGTCGAACAGGCCAAGCACTTCCATCACTGCGGCCGAAGCGATCACGGTGAACAGGGCCGTCACCACGAACATCTCGCGCTCGCCGAGATTGCCGATCAGCCCGAACAGCGGGCGGATCACGAAGCGCCCGGCAGCGATCAGCCCGCGCGATCGCGGCGACGGTGTAGATCACCAGCAGCCAGCCCGGCGGGCCGCCGACGTCCGCCGGATTGCGGCTCATCGCGGCGATGATCGTGATCAGCGGGATGATCGAAAGATCCTGGAACAACAGCACGGCAGAAGGCGCGCTCGCCGAACGGCGTCCGCAAGCCGCCCGGCCGATTGCAGCATCGGCAGCACCTGCGCGGTCGAGGACAGCGCCAGCGGCAGGCCCAGCGCCAGCGATGCCTGCAGCGAAAAGCCGGTGAAGAATAGATGATCGCGCTCAGCGCGAGTCCGCACAGCACCACCTGCAGCAGGCCGAGCCCGAAGATCTCGCGCTTCATCCGCCACAGCCGCGCCGGGCTCAGTTCCAGCCCGACGATGAACAGCAGCAGGATGATGCCGAGTTCGGCGATGCCGATCTTCTGCTCCGCATCGCCGACCAGGCCCAGCACCTGCGGGCCCGACCACCGCGCCGGCGACGAGATAGCCCAGCGTCGCACCCAGTCCGAGCCGGCGGAACAGCAGCACGAAGACCAGCGCAAAGCCGAGCAGCAGGAAGCCGTCACGCAGCAGCGAGTGGCTGTGCCGATTCTTCCATCGCTAGATGCCCCTTGCGTGCGAATTTGCAGGACTGCCTACAACCACTTCCACTTGCGGAACAGGACCAGCATCGCAAGCAGGAAGCACGCAAACGCCGACGACGATCCAGAACGCGCGCTCGATCGTCGACGCCCGGCATGCCGCCGACATTGATCCCGAACAGGCCGGTGACGAAGGTCAGCGGCAGAAAGATCGCAGCGACGATGGTGAGCAAGTAAGTGGTGCGCTCGGCGCGGGCGATGCGCACCGGCCCGTAATTCGTCCTGCAACACCAGCGCGCTTTCCTTGCTGATGTCGATATCGTCGAGATAGCGCCGCAGCCGGTCGATCGATTCGGCGATCTCGCGCCGGTCATGACTCCTCGAACCAATCGGGCGCATCGCGCGCGATCCGTCTCCAGCGCCTCGTGCTGCGGCGACATGTGCCGCTTGAGCGGCGAGGCAATTGCGGCGGATCGTCGGCGATCTGGGTCAGCATCGACTGCGCGTCGTCGCCATCCGCACCGCTTCTTCGAGCCAGTCGATATGATCGTTCATGTCGACGATCGAGCGGTTCATCCGGGCGATCATCACTTCGACCAGTTCCGATATCAGCCGGCCGGCATCGACCGGCCCGCGTCCGGAATCGATCTCGGCCAGCACATGGCGCGGGGTCTGCATCGCCTGCGCCGCGCAGGGTGACGACCCGCTTGCCGTCCGACCACAACTGCATCGAGACCATGTTCTCGGGCTCGGCGCCGCTGTTGAAATTGATCCCCCGCAGGGTCGCGACCAGCGTTTCGCCTTCGCGAAAAGCGCGCGGACGGCTGTCTTCCGAAACGAGCATCTCGGCCGTCGGTTCGGAAATCGCGAGATGATCCTGCAGCCAGTCCTGCATCCCCAGCGCGGTGCGGCGCAGATGGAGCCACAGCACTTCCCGCTCGGCAGCGGGTTGCCAGTGGCGCACTTCTTCCCACCCCAGGGTGCGGGCGCCGCCCAGTGCCGTCGAGCACGCGCGCGAACAGCAGCGGCCCTTCCTCGAACCCAATCCCCGTATCGAACTGCGTGACGTCTTCCATCGTTGTCACCATGCAGCACTCGCGAGCAATTTCCTACAGCCGTTAAAGCTGCTAGGTGCGCTGCACATGATGATAGTCACGAAACCCGCAGAAGTACATGCTACGCCAGATGCGGTCAGGCCAGTGGGGCGGAAGCGGAGCTTCCTCTCTGGACTGTGTCAACTGTGTCAACTTCGTCAGGATTTAGGCCTTTTTCATGAACGCAATTCGCCCCTGGCGCGACATCATGCGCCGCCAAAGCCGCCAGATCATGGTCGGCAATGTGCCCGTCGGCGGCGATGCGCCGATCACCGTGCAGACCATGACCAACACGCTGACCTCCGACGCGGAGGCGACGATCGACCAGATCCGCCGCTGCGAGGATGCCGGGCGCGGACATCATCCGCGTCTCCTGCCCGGACGAGGAAAGCACCGCGGCGCTGCCGCGAGATCGTCCGCGCGGCTCGAACGTCCCGATCGTCGCCGACATCCATTTCCACTACAAGCGCGCGCTCGAAGCGGCCGATGCCGGCGCGGCCTGCCTGCGCATCAACCCCGGCAATATCGGCTGCAGCCGAGCGCGTGGCCGAAGTGGTCCGCGCGGCCAAGGCCAATGGCTGCTCGATCCGCATCGGCGTCAACGCCGGCAGCCTCGAGAAGGACCTGCTCGAAAAATACGGCGAGCCCTGCCCCGAAGCGCTGGTCGAAAGCGCGCTCGACCATATCAAGCTGCTGCAGGACCACGATTTCCACGAATACAAGGTGGCGGTGAAGGCCTGCGACGTGTTCCTGGCGGTCGCCGCCTATATGCAGCTGGCCGAAGCGGTCGATTGCCCGCTGCATCTCGGCATCACCGAGGCGGGCGGGCTGATCGGCGGCACGGTCAAGAGCTCGATCGGCATCGGCAACCTGCTGTGGGCCGGCATCGGCGACACGATCCGCGTCTCGCTCTCGGCCGAGCCGGAAGAGGAAGTGCGGGTCGGCTTCGAAATCCTCAAGAGCGCTCGGCCTGCGCACGCGCGGCGTGCGCGTCGTCTCCTGCCCCTGCTGCGCGCGGCAGGGCTTCGACGTGATCCGCACGGTCGAGGCGCTGGAAGAGCGGCTGCAGCATATCAAGACGCCGATGTCGCTCTCGGTGCTCGGCTGCGTCGTCAACGGCCCGGGCGAAGCGCGCGAGACCGATATCGGCATCACCGGCGGCGGCAAGGGCAAGCACATGGTCTATCTGTCGGGCGTGACCGACCACCATGTGCAAGACGCCGACATGCTCGATCACATCGTCGAGCTGGTCGAGGCCAAGGCGGCCGAGATCGACGCGGGCACATCGGTCAGCATGGATACGCTGCACGGCAAGGCGGCATGAAGGAGCTCGAGCGACCGCCCGCAGTAGCGGCGCCGTTAAACGTACCGGTTGCAACCGCGCCACCCGCTCGCGCCGCTCGCCGCGCCCGAGGCGTCGCGACCGGCGCGGTCGCGACCGGCGCCTCCGCAACCGGCGCGGCGAGCGCTGGGCGCGAGGCGCATCGGCGCGGTGGCGATCGGCGCCTTTGCGCTTGGGCGCACTCAGCAGTCGGCGCGCTGGCCATCGGTCGACTGCGCATCGGCAAGGCACGCATCCGCAAATTGAGATCGACGAGCTTGAAGTCGGCCGAATCGTTCAGATCCGCGACGCCGAAGACAAATGACCCTTTCCGTCCGTCGCGGCCCCCGCCGACCTTCCGCTGATCGCATCGCTGATCCGCGAGTTGGCGGAATATGAAAAGCTTGCCCACGCGGTCCGGTTCGACGAAGCGGCGCTGGGGGAGAAGCTGTTCGGCGCCAACCCGTGCGCAGAAGTGCTGATTGGTGAATTGAACGGAGACCCCGCAAGGTTTCGCACTATTTTTCCATAATTTCTCGACCTTCGAAGGGCGGCCGGGGATCTACCTGGAAGATCTGTTCGTAAGGCCCGCAGCACGCGGCAAGGGCTGGGCAAGGCGCTGACTGGTGGAGCTGGCGCGGCTGGCGGTGGAGCGCGATTGCGCGCGCTTGAATGGTCGGTGCTCGACTGGAACGAGCCGTCGATCGGTTTCTACAAGGCGCTGGGCGCGCAATCGATGACGATTGGAGCGTCATGCGGGTGGACGGCGAATACGC
This sequence comes from uncultured Alphaproteobacteria bacterium, assembly GCA_963777785.1. Classification (GTDB taxonomy): domain Bacteria; phylum Pseudomonadota; class Alphaproteobacteria; order Sphingomonadales; family Sphingomonadaceae; genus Andeanibacterium. The sequence goes on along the minus strand of CAVZRU010000002.1, from coordinate 1,972,875 downwards.
TGGCCGCGCTGGCTCAGTCAGAAATAAACATCGACGTAATCGGTCAGACGTCGCACCATTCAAACTCGCGCAGACGGTAATATTTTCGGTTCTGCGTAATAGCAAAATGCCACAGCTTCTTCTTCTCGCACGCCCGGCCGATATCCGGCGCGTCGGTGATGCGGATTGTGCCGTCGAGAATGAAATAGTCGCTGCCGATCTCGATTACGTTGCCGTCGACCAACAGCTTGCCCGGGCCGGTCGATGAATCCTGCACGCCGGTCAGATAAAGCACCCCATCGTCCATCCGGCTGAGCACGCTTCCGCGATCGTTCCAGCCGATCCACTGCAAGGTGATGCCCTTGTTCTGAAGCAATCGTTCGAGCCCGGCCTTATCATAGGGAATAACCTGTGAATCTATCGCCGGCGTCGGAGGGGTTGCTATCGGCGCGGCGTCCTGCACGGTGCATGAGGCCAAGGCAATTGCTGCAAAAACGGGAGATGAGAGCCGGTACATGCCCCCATGAAATCCCGCAGCCCGCGCACCGTTCCCGGCGGCGCAATCTGTTTACTTTCATCGCACGATCTCAGTGCTATATAAGCAGCATGGCGATGACGACCGATCGCAGAGGTGCCTTAGCGGCCGGAGGCGCGGCCTGTGCGGCGCTGTGGCTGCCGACGCGCGCTTTCGCGCAGGCCTCTCCGCTGAGCGAGCGGGAGCGCAGGATTCTCCAGATCGCCAAGCGGGAAGTTGACCGGGCAGGCGACGTATTATGGCGCAGGGATATCGCCGGTGTCGCCGACTTCAGCGCCCATTCCTCGCTGCCGCGGTTCCATTTCGCCAATCTCGAGAACGGCACGGTGCGGAGCTTCCTGGTGGCCCACGGCATGGGCTCCGACCCCGATCATGACGGGTATCTAAACGACTTTTCCAACGAGCCTGGCTCCAACGCCACCAGCCGCGGGGCCTACATCACCTGGGAATGGTACAAGGGCAAATACGGCACTTCGATCCGCTTGGGCGGACTGGACCCCCAAAATTCCAACGCGCTGCCTCGTGCGATCGTGATGCATTCCGCCGATTACGCCACGCCCGATCACGTGGAGCGATGGGGCCGGCTCGGGCGCTCCAACGGTTGCTTCGCGATGTCACCGGAAGATTTTCGTGAGGCGCTGTGGCACCTGTCGGGTGGGCGTCTGCTCTATTCCGAACGGCTCGATTTCGGTCCGGCGGTGCAAACGCTGACTTCGCTGGAAGTTGCCCCTGCCGGCTAAGCGGCCGTCAACCCTCCGCGATAGACCGTAGCCTAATAGATCGGCGGCTCGTAATTCTCGTCCCGCAATGTCAGGATATAGGCGGTAAGGTCCTCGACCTGCGGCGCGTCGAGATCGAAGTCCATCGCTTCCGGGTAATTGTGAGCGTCCCGCAACCAGCCCGACAGAGTCCCGGCATCGAGACCCTCACGATTGGCAATATCGGCAAATGACGGCGCTTCCGGGTTTGGCGAGAGCCCCGGGCTTTCGACCGCATGGCAATCCCCGCAGGCGCCTTGCGCAAAGCCCAGCACCTTGCGGAACTGCTCACTGCCGATGTGCTGATCGGAGGCAAGTGCAGGCACCGCCGCTAAAGGCGCGCTCTCAACCTCTTCGCTGGAAGGAGCGGGCTGGCAAGCGGCAACAAAGATCGCAAGCGTGACTGCGGCTATTGGCTTCACAACGTCCTCCAAACCGCAACCTTCTGCTCGAACTGCCGAAAATGCAATCGCAGTCAGTCGGCTTGCATGTCAGGCTCCCGGCGCCTCGATCGCAATCACTTCTTCACTGGTCGCGCGTGCGCGATTGGCAACCCGCGGCTGGCTGAGACTGGCGAGCACCGGAGCATCGCGGCCATAGATGTCGGTGAAAGTGCGCAGCTCGCCATTGATGTCGCGGCCCATGGTGAAATAGGTGATGTAGACCGGGAAGGTCTTGTTGCAGCGGCAACCTTGGTATATTTGCCCGAGACGGAAATCTGCGACCGCCTCTTCCTTCGTGCATCCTTGCCAAGGATCGCCATGGTGATCGCCAGTTCCAGCGCGCGCTCGGTGCGGATGCAGCCGTGGCTGTAGCGCGCGATCTTCCGTATTGAACAAACCCTTGCGCGAGGCGTGTCGTGCAGGAAGATCGCATGCGGATTGGGCATGTCGAGCTTCATCAGGCCCAGCGAATTGCTCGGCCCCGGCTGCTGGACCACGCTGATGTAGCCATTCGCGCCTTTGGTCGCCTTGTAGCCCTGCGCATCGCGCCCAGCCCGGATTCGCCAAGTGCTCGCTGCGCCCAGCCCTTCGCCCTTCACGATCGATTGCGGCACGGTCCAGGTCGGGTTGAAGATCACGCCTTCGACGATCTCGGCCAACTGCGGAGTCGCCGTCTTGCCCGGCTTGCCCACCACGTCCGTAGGTGCGGACGATCTTGTTGTTGACCGTCAGCCGCAACTGGTACTCGGGCACGTTGGTCAGCAGATATTGCTTGCCGAGATCGCGGCCCAGCCAGCGCCAGCGATCCATATTGGCCCGGATCATGGCGATGCGCGTCTTGTTCCGTGGCCGGCGTTTCGGCGAGCGCCTGCTTCAGCGCGGCATAGTCGGGATGGTCGGGGCGAGCTTTGCGACCACGCCGGCGATGTCATGCGCTGGCAAGCGCCTCGGCCATCACTTGCCGGTCGGCATCGCATCGGGATCGGGATCGACCACGAACCACTGCTTGCGCGCTTCCATCGGCGTGCGCCCGTCGCGCAGATCCTCGATCAGCCACGAGAATGAATGGCTGGCGGCAGCGATCGAGCTCCGGCCCTTCACCCGCGCGCGATTGCAGCGCGCGAGGGCGGCGAGGTCGTAATCCGCCGGATCGAGACCTTCGCTGCCGATCCCTTCGATCAGGCCGAGCAGCGCATGCGCATCGCCCAGCGTCCACTTTGCACGGCCTCGCAGCGGATTGCCGACTCGCCGGCAGCACCGGGAGCGGTTGAACGATGCGCTCGAAGATGCTGAGGTCTGCTGCCGTTGCGCCGGCGTGACGGGAATGCGCATCTGCGCCGGGCGACTCGACCACGGTGCCCGCGTCGCCTGAGCGGACAGTGCACCGGCACCGCCAGCGCAGCCATTCCCGAAAGAACCAAGCCTGCGTATCAACCTTCGACATCTGAAAATCTCGCCCCAATACGTCCTGCAAGCGCTGCTGCCCCATGCTCTGGCCGGACAGGAAAAGTCTAATAGCCCCATATCGCGAAATGCGCTGACTGCACGATGAACTGACCAATCCGAGTGACGTTCCTCTCCCATGAGCCTATCGGGCGAACTCGATGAACCACGATCGATCGCTGATGCCCTTTGTTGCGATTGTCACCGCGATCGCGGTCTATTCGGTGATGGACGCGACGATGAAATTCGCATCGCTGGCAATCGGGGCCTTCAGCGCGACTTTCTGGCGCAGTGCGATCGGCTTTGCCGCTGGTGCTGCCGCTGTGGCTGCGCGAAGGACCGCGCTGGCCGCAACGGCCGAGTCCTGCTGCTCCACCTGAAGCGCGGCATCGTGACCGCGGGCGTCGCGACGACGTTTCTTCTACGGGCTGGTCCGTCTGCCGCTGGCCGAAGCCATCGCGATCTCCTTCATCGCGCCGCTGATCGCGCTGGTGCTCGCCGCACTGCTGCTGGGCGAGACGATCGGACGGCCGGCGATCACCGCATCGCTGCTGGGGCTGGCGGCGTGCTGGTGATCGCATCGCCCGCACTGGGGCGCGAGAATGCCCATTCCGAAGCAGCGTTGGGCATCGCCGCCGTGCTGGTTTCCGCCTGCCTCTATGCCTGGAACCTGATCCTCCAGCGCCAGCAGGCCCTGCTGGCGAAGCCCGCCGAAGTGGCGGTGTTCCAGAGCGCGGTCACAACGCTGACCCTGGCGCTTGCCGCGCCGTGGCTGCTGGTGCTGCCCGACAGCCGCCGCCTGGTGCGAGCGGGGCATCAGCGCAGTGCTGGCGTGTTGCCGCGCTGATGCTGGCCAGTTGGGCCTATGGCCGCGCCGAAACTCAGGCGCTGGTGCCCGTATCGAATATACTGCCTTCCTGTGGGCCGCCCTGCTCGGCTGGCTGGCATTCGGCGAAGTGCTGACGCTGCCGACCGTTGCTGGGTGCGGTGCTGATCGTGGCGGGCTGCTGGATCGCCGCGCCGCGCAAGCACATCGAACAGACCGCGCTCTAGCGTCCTGACCCTAGGCGGCTGCGTTCGGCCGATCTTCCCGCACGGCTGCTGCTCAGTCTGGCCCCGGCATTGCCGGTCCCGTACCGAGATCGATCAGAAAGCCGACGGCGCCCCGATCGCGGCGCAGCGACCAGCGCCAGCGGCCATGGCAAGAACATGCAGCGGATCGTTGCCCGCGATTTGGTGGGCCAAGGATGCCGGTTCATTGCCGCTCATACAAGCTGCGAGAACGACAGCGACAACGGCGACTTTCGCAAGGCCGCCCACCCTTGACCTTGCACCGCAAAACGCGCAGGTGCCGGGCGACTCCTCCAGGCCTTCGCACTTGCAGCGATCGGGGAAGGGGCCTCACGAATCTCGGACAAGAGGACGGCGCATACACGATGACCCAGGTCGGCAAGAACTCGCTCGGCACCCGCAGCACCCTGAACGTGGGCGGCAAGGAATACGCCTACTACTCGCTCGCCAAGGCCGCGGAGAAGATCGGCGACGTCTGCCGCCTGCCCTTCTCGATGAAGGTGCTGCTGGAAAACCTGCTGCGCTTCGAGGACGGCGGCTTCACCGTCTCGACCGGCGACATCCAGGCGATTGTCGACTGGCAGAAGAACCCCGGCAACCGGCGACGAGATCCAGTATCGCCCCGCCCGCGTGCTGCTGCAGGATTTCACCGGCGTGCCCTGCGTGGTCGACCTTGCCGCCATGCGCGATGCGATCGCCAAGCTGGGCGGCGACACCAGCAAGATCAACCCGCTGGTGCCGGTCCACCTCGTGATCGACCACTCGGTGATGGTCGACGAATTCGGCCACCCCAAGGCGTTCGAGCAGAACGTGGAGCTCGAATATCAGCGCAATGCCGAGCGCTACGACTTCCTCAAATGGGGCTCCAAGAGCCTCGACAATTTCAAGGCCGTGCCTCCCGGGCACCGGCATCTGCCACCAGGTGAACCTGGAGCATATCGCGCAGGCGCGTGTGGTCCAGCGAGGACCAGGACGGCGTGACCGTCGCCTATCCCGACACCTGCGTCGGCACCGACAGCCACACCACCATGATCAACGGCCTGGGCGTGCTCGGCTGGGGCGTCGGCGGGATCGAGGCCGAGGCCGCGATGCTGGGCCAGCCGGTCTCGATGCTGATCCCCGAAGTGGTCGGCTTCAAGCTCACCGGCGCGCTGGCCGAAGGCGTGACCGCCACCGATCTCGTGCTGACCTGCACGCAGATGCTGCGCAAGCACGGCGTGGTCGGCCGCTTCGTCGAATATCTACGGCCCGGGCCTTGCCGCGCTGAGCCTCGCCGACCGCGCGACGATCGCCAACATGGCGCCCGAATATGGCGCGACCTGCGGCTTCTTCGGCATCGACGACAAGACGCTCGATTATCTGCGCCTGACCGGCCGCGAGGAAGACCAGATCGCGCTGGTCGAAGCCTATGCCAAGGAGCAGGGCTTCTGGATCGATCCGGCGAATCGAGCCGGTCTTCACCGACACGCTCGAGCTCGACATGGCGCACCGTCGTGCCCATCGCTCGCCGGGCCCAAGCGCCCGCAGGACAAGGTCGTCGCTGACGGAAGTCGACGATCGTGTTCAACGCCGACCTGGCCAAGCGTCTAGCAAGAAGCGCCGCCGGCGCGCGTGGCGGTCGAAGGCAAGGACCACGACATCGGCGACGGCGACGTGGTGATCGCCGCGATCACCAGCTGCACCAACACCTCCAACCCCAGCGTGCTGGTCGCCGCCGGCCTGGTCGCCAAGAAGGCCAACGAGCTGCGGCCTGAAGCCCAAGCCCTGGGTCAAGACCAGCCTCGCCCCCGGATCGCAGGTGGTCACCGACTATCTCGTGCAAGGCCGGGCCTGCAGAGCCATCTCGACGCGATCGGCTTCAACCTCGTCGGCTATGGCTGCACCACCTGCATCGGCAATTCCGGCCCGCTGGCCGAGCCGATCAGCAAGGCGATCAACGGCAACGACATCGTCGCCGCCGCGCGTGCTTTCGGGCAACCGCAACTTCGAAGGCCGCGTCAGCCCCGACGTGCGCGCCAACTTCCTCGCCTCGCCGCCGCTGGTGGTCGCCTATGCGCTGAAGGGCACGGTGACCGAGGATTTCACCACCACCCCGATCGGGCAGGACCAGGACGGCGAGGACGTGTTCCTCAAGGACATCTGGCCGACCAACGAGGAAGTCTCCGCGACTGATGACCAGCTCGCATCGACCGCGCGCATGTTCCAGGCCCGCTATGCCGACGTCTACAAGGGCGACGAGCACTGGCAGGCGATCGACGTCGACCGGTTCGGACACCTACCAGTGGCGCGCCGGGTCGCACCTATGTCGCCAACCCGCCCTATTTCGAGGGCATGACGCATGACCCCGGCCCCGGTGACCGACATCATCGAGGCCAAGCCGCTGGCGATCCTCGGCGATTCGATCACCACCGACCACATCAGCCCCGCCGGTTCGATCAAGGCAGACAGCCCGGCCGGCAAGTATCTGATGGAGCATCAGGTCGCCAAGGCGGACTTCAACTCCTACGGCGCGCGCCGCGGCCACCACGAAGTGATGATGCGCGGCACCTTCGCCAACATCCGCATCAAGAACGAGATGGTCCCCGGCGTCGAAGGCGGCATGACGCCGCTACGAGCGGCGAGGTCGATGCCGATCTACGACGCGGCGATGAAGCACAAGGCCGACGGCACCCCGCTGGTGGTGATCGCGCGGCAAGGAATACGGCACCGGCTCCTGCCGCGACTGGGCGGCCAAGGGCACCAACCTGCTGGGCGTGCGCGCGGTGATCGTCGAGAGCTTCGAGCGCATCCACCGCTCCAACCTGGTCGGCATGGGCGTGCTGCCGCTGCAGTTCGAGGACGGCGAGAGCCGCGAGACGCTGGGCCTGACCGGCGACGAGCGCTTCACCATCCTCGGCCTGTCCAGCCTCGACACCGCGGCCAGGACGTCGACGTGGAGGTCACCCGCGCCGACGGCACGAGCTTCACCTTCACCGCGCATGTGCCGCATCGATACCGCCAACGAGATGGAATACTATCTCAACGGCGGCATCCTGCAGTACGTGCTGCGGAAGCTCGCCGCTTAGTCCTCGAATAGACCTCCCTGATCTGCGGGCGGCGGCGCATTGGGCGGCGCCAGCCCGAGGTGCTGCCAGCCGCGATCGTTGAGGCAGCGGCCGCGCGCGGTGCGCGCGACCAGGCCGAGCTGGATCAGGAACGGCTCGATCACGTCCTCGATCGTGTCGCGCGGCTCGGCGAGGCCCGCGGCCAGCGTTTCGACGCCCACCGGGCCGCCCTTGTAGATATCGGCGATCATCGTGAGATAGCGCCGGTCCATCGCATCGAGGCCGAGCGCGTCGACCTCCAGCCGCGTCAGCGCTTCGTCCGCCACCTTGCGCGTCGACCAGCGCCGTCGCCCGCGACATGGGCGAAATCGCGCACCCGGCGCAGCAGCCGCCCGGCGACGCGCGGCGTGCCGCGCGCGCGCCGGGCGATCTCGCGCGCGCCGGCGCTGTCGATCCGCACGCCGAGCAGCCGCGCGCCGCGCGTCACGACCTGTTCCAGCTCCGCCTCGGTGTAGAAATTGAGCCGCACCGGAATGCCGAAGCGGTCGCGCAACGGCGTGGTCAGCAGGCCCTGCCGCGTGGTCGCGCCGACCAGCGTGAACGGCGGCAGATCGATCCGCACCGAGCGCGCCGACGGCCCCTCGCCGATGATGAGGTCGAGCGCGCGGTCCTCCATCGCCGGATAGAGGATTTCCTCGACCACCGGATTGAGCCGGTGGATCTCGTCGATGAACAGCACGTCATGCGGTTCGAGATTGGTCAGCAGCGCGGCCAGATCGCCCGCCTTGGCGATCACCGGGCCGGAGGTGGCGCGAAAGCCGACGCCCAGTTCGCGCGCGACGATCTGCGCCAGCGTGGTCTTGCCGAGGCCCGGCGGGCCGAAGAACAGCACATGATCCATCGCCTCGCCGCGCGAGCGCGCGCTCTCGATGAACACGCGCAGATTCTCCCGCGCCGCCTCCTGCCCGACGAACTCGGCGAGCGACTTGGGACGCAGCGCCGCGTCCTGGTCCTCGGGCTGGCGCTCGGGGAGTGAGGGCGGGGTTCGAGGTCATGCTGTGATCTCAACCCGACACCGTCTGCAGTGTGCCTGTACAGCCACATAATCTCGCCATTGGTGAGCGCAATGCAACCTTGTGTCCAGTCGACCTGTCGGTGCAATGTGCCGAGCCAGCCAAGGCCATTGCGGATACCATGGATCATGATGTCTCCGCCCGGATCGATTCCCTGCTTACGCGCATCGAGCGATCTGTTCGGCGGTTGGATAGCCAATCCGCAGAGCAAGGTTATAGGCGCTATCGGCTTTGTGTTCGGTCACCGGATAAACGCCTTCCGGCGTACGCGCATCGCCTTCCCGCAGTTTCGGCCCGATAGGAGCGCGTCCAAGCGAAACCGGCATTGTTTCGTATCAGTGATTTGTCAGACGAACGCGAGAAGCAGTTCTGTCTGATTTGTCGATGACAATAGAGGTCTATCTGCGGCTGCGTCTCCATTATGCAGCCAAGTTCTCCATACCAAGCACCACCACGGTCGAGACATGAATCGCTGGCGACATATTCGCGCGCGAAGAGAACGGGCGGCACGACCAAGCACATCGCCGCAGCAAGGAAAACGGATGCGCCGCCTGCATCACCCCGCCGCCCTCTTCAGCGCCACCCGGATCAGGTCGTTCAGCCCCGCATCCTCGCCCAGATCGCCTTGCGCATGGGCCACGGCGGCTGGCGGCCACGGCGGGCTTGAAGCCGAGGTTCTCCAGCGCCGAAACGGCATCGGCGCTGGTCGAGCCTCGCAGCGGAGCGGCCGCCATGCCATTGCGCCGCCGACCGCCCAGCATCGCCGCCCGCCTTGTCCTTCAATTCATTGACGATCCGCGCCGCCAGCTTCGGCCCCACGCCATTCGCGCGCGCGACCATCGCCGCATCGCCGCTGGCGCAGGCCGCTGCACTTCGTCGGTCGACAGCGCGGAGAGGATCGCCAGCGCGACCTTGCTGCCCACGCCCTGCACCTGGGTGAGCAGGCGGAACCAGTCGCGCTCGCCCGAAGTGGCGAAGCCGAGCAGGCGCATGTCGTTTTCGGATACCTGCAGATCGGTGAAGACGGTCACCGCCTCGCCCGTCTCACCAAGCGCGGCGAGCGTGCTTGGCCGGAGCAATGGACGAGGTAGCCGACGCCGGCGACGTCGATCACCGCCCAGTCCGCCCCGCTCTCGTCGAGCAGCCCCTTGAGCTTGGCAATCATGTTTTGTTCCTGCCTTGTCCCGGAGCGCTTTGGCCAGTGCGAATCGCCGCCCATCCACCGCAGCGATTCGTTCAGCGATTCGCCGCGCAGGGCTGAACAGGTTGACACAGTTGACAGTGTATTGGGAAAAATATCCCGCACTGCCAAAAGTGTAACCTTGCGGCGCGCTGGAAGCGGTGGAAGAGCTCGCTCATGCGGCCACCTTGGCAGACTCGCGCGCGATGTAGGAAAATGGTCCGTCCCGCATTCGCTCGACTGATGCGAACGGGGGGCATGGACAGTTCCGTCCAAATCCGACAATAGCCAAGCCATGAGCGTCAACACATTCGGCCGCGTCCTGCGCTTCACGACCTGGGGCGAGAGCCACGGCCCCGCCCTGGGCGCGGTGGTGGACGGGTGCCCGCCGGGGCTGGCGCTGAGCGAGGCGGCGATCCAGCCGTTCCTCGATGCGCGCAAGCCCGGGCACATCGCGCTTCACCACCCAGCGGCGCGAGGCCGACGAGGTGCAAGATCCTGTCCGGCATGTTCGAAGGCAAGACCACCGGCACGCCGATCAGCCTGATGATCGAGAATACCGATCAGCGCATCGAAGGACTATTCGGAAGTCGCCAAGGCCTATCGCCCCGGCCATGCCGATTATGCCTATGACGCGAAATACGGCTTCCGCGACTATCGCGGCGGCGGGCGTTCCAGCGCGCGCGAAACCGCGGCGCGGGTGGCGGCGGGCGCGGTGGCGCGGCTGGTGATCCCCGAGGTTACGATCCTGGCCTATGTCAGCGAGATCGGCGGCGATGCGATCGACCGCGCGGCATTCGACGCAGCCGAAATCGGCAACAATCCGTTCTTCTGCCCCGATGCCGCGGCGGCCAAGCGCTGGGAAGGCTGGTCGACGAGGCGCGCAAGGCCGGATCGTCGCTCGGCGCGGTGGTGGAATGCGTCGCCACCGGCGTCCCGGCAGGCTGGGGCGCGCCGATCTATGCCAAGCTCGACGCCGATCTGGCCGCCGCGATGATGGGCATCAACGCGGTCAAGGGCGTCGAGATCGGCGACGGCTTCGCCGCGGCGCGGCTGCGCGGCGAGGAGAATGCCGATCCGATGCGGCCCGGCGAGGATGGCACGCCGCAGTTCGACGCCAACCATGCGGGCGGGATCGCGGGCGGCATTTCGACCGGCCAGCCGGTGGTCTGCCGCGTGGCGTTCAAGCCGACCAGCTCGATCCTGATCCCGCAGCCGACCGATCACCAGCGAAGGCGAAGCGACCGAAATCGCCACCAAGGGCCGCCACGATCCCTGCGTGGGCATTCGCGGCACGCCGGTGGTCGAGGCGATGATGGCGCTGGTGCTGGCGGACCACAAGCTGCTCCACCGCGCGCAGGTCGGCTGAGACATTTACGTTGCGTCTTTCCGCAACGGATGTTGCGTTTTTGTAATGTATCGCTGCCGTGATCGATAATTTCGATGCTAGCAATCGCATCAAATCGCTTTTTTGAGCTGCAATCAACGACTATCTAGGCTCTGGCAATCAAGCTGAAATTCAAGCAAGAACCGGAGCATTTCATGGGTATTATCGGCAGCACTATCAAACCGTTCAAGGCGACCGCCTTCCAGGCCGGCAAGGACTTCTTCGACGTCACCGACGCAGGACATCGCAGGCAAGTGGGCGGTGTTCTTCTTCTATCCGGCCGACTTCACATTCGTCTGCCCGACCGAGCTGGAAGATCTCGGCGAACATTACGACATGCTGCAGAAGCTCGGCGTCGAAGTCTACGCCGTCTCCACCGACACGCATTTCAGCCACAAGGCCTGGCACGACACCTCGGACAAGATCGGCAAGATCAAATATCCCGTTCCTCGGCGACCAGAACCACGATGCTGGCGAACAATTTCGGCGTGCTGCGCGAAGGCGTTGGCCTGGCCGACCGCGCGACCTTCGTGGTCGATCCGGACGGCGTGATCCAGATCATGGAAATCACCTGCGAAGGCGTGGGCCGCAATGCCAACGAACTCGTCCGCAAGATCAAGGCCGCGCAATATGTCCGCGCGCAACCCCGGTCGAGGTCTGCCCGGCGAAGTGGGAAGAAGGCGGCGACACGCTGGCTCCTTCGCTCGACCTCGTCGGCAAGATCTAACCATCCCTCTGCAGCCCGCTTCAGCGGGACGCATCGAGCGGCTCGGGGCCGCGCCCCTCCGCCCCGGAGCCGCTTTCTGTCTTTCACGAGACCAGATTTCTCAGGAACCGAACCATGCTCGACGCCAATCTGACGCAACAGCTCAAGACCTATCTCGGCAATCTGCGCGAGCCGATCGAGCTCGTCGCCTCGCTGGGCGACGATGCCAGAAGTCGGCCCAGACGCGCGAGCTGCTGGAAGAAATCGCCGCGCTGCACGACAAGGTCAGCGCCAGCTTCGACGGCGACGATGCGCGCAAGCCGAGCTTCGTCATCCGCCGCGCGTCCGACGCCGAAAAGTGGGTGCGCTTCGCCGGCCTGCCGATGGGCCACGAATTCACCTCGCTGGTGCTTGCCCTGCTGTGGGCCGGCGGCCATCCGCCCAAGGTGGAGCAGGACGTGATCGACCAGATCGCGGCGCTGGAAGGCGATTTCGATTTCGAGATGTATTTCTCGCTCTCATGCCACAACTGCCCCGACGTGGTGCAGGCGCTGACGCTGATGGCGCTGAACAATCCCGCGCATCACCGCGACCCTGATCGAAGGCGGCACCTTCCAGCAGGAAGTCGATGCGCGCGACGTGCTGGCCGTGCCGGCGACCTTCCTCAACGGCGAGATGTTCGCATCAGCGGCAAGATGGAGCGTGGAGGAAATCCTCGCCAAGCTCGATAGCGGCGCGGACGCGAAAGCCGCGGCCAAGATCGCCGAGAAGAAGCCGTTCGAAGTGCTGGTCGTCGGCGGCGGCCCGGCCGGCGCGGCGGCAGCGATCTACACCGCGCGCAAGGGCTTCTGCACCGGCATCGCGGCAGAGCGGTTCGGCGGGCAGGTGCTCGACACGATGGGGATCGAGAACTTCATCTCCGGTCGCCCTACACCGAAGGCCCCAAGCTGGCCGCCGCGCTCGAAGCGCATGTCGGCGAATACGATGTCGACGTGATGAACCTGCAGGTGGCCGAGAAACTGATCCCGGCCAGGACGCCGGGCGGCTATCACGAAGTGGTGCTGAAGAACGGCGCTTCGCTCAAGGCGCGCGCGCTGATCCTCACCACCGGTGCGCGCTGGCGCAATCTCGGCGTGCCGGGCGAGTTCGAATATCGCAACCGCGGCGTCGCCTATTGCCCGCATTGCGACGGGCCGCTGTTCAAGGGCAAGCGCGTGGCCGTGATCGGCGGCGGCAACTCCGGCGTCGAGGCGGCGATCGACCTTGCCAATATCGTCGGCCATGTGACGCTGATCGAATTCGATCACCAAGCTGCGCGCCGACGAAGTGCTGCAGGACAAGCTGCGGCTGATGCCCAATGTCGACATTCACCTGAACGCCCAGACCACCGAGATCACTGGCGACGGCGAGCGGGTGAACGGCCTGACTTACAAGAACCGCGAGAGCGGCGAGGAAAAGAGTGTCGAGCTGGAAGGCGTATTCGTCCAGATCGGGCTGGTGCCCAACACCGAATGGCTCAAGGATTCAGGCCTCGAGCTGACCAAGTTCGGCGAGATCCAGATCGACGAGAAGGCGGCCACCAATTTGCCCGGCATCTTCGCCGCGGGCGATGTGACGACCGTGCCTTACAAGCAGATCGTGATCGCGATGGGCGAAGGCTCGAAGGCGGCGCTCAGCGCGTTCGATTACATCATCCGCAACGTCCGTGCGGACGAGGTGGCGCAGGCCGCTTGATCCGGCAGGCCGGCGGCAAGTCCTGCCGGCCTGGATTAACTTTTGTTCATTTTTTCGGAACCGCACGGAGGCCCGAGCGTCTGTTTGCAGACGAATGTTGGTTTCCTGAATGGAGATGAGAAATGCGCAAGACCTTCACAGCCTTAATGATTGGCGCTGCCAGTCTGGCCCTTACGGCGTGCGACGCAGAGCAGACCAAAGAAGGCGACATGCCTGACATCGACGTAGAAGGCGGCAATCTGCCCGAATACGATGTCGATGCGCCCGATGTGGACGTAGGCACGGAAACCACAACGGTTGAAGTACCGACAATGGATGTCGAGGAAGCAGACGCCGGCGCACCGGGCGAGAATTGATCCCCGCGGAGTTAGCAGGCGGACGAACAGACCTTCATCCAGAAGGTAAGGTTCATCCTCCCGGCACATTGATTGATCGGAGGTCAGGCTAACGCCTGGCCTCTGTTCGTTTGTGGGGTGGCTCTCGCGGAGTCAGCGCCCTCGCCTCAGCACGATATAAAGCGCGCCTTCGCCGCCGTGGCGGCGGTGGGCGCCTCTTACTGCGGCGATGTCCGCGCCGTGCGGGCCGGCGGCCAGCCAGTCGAGGATCTTCGCGCGGATCGCGCCGCGCTTCTCGCCGCGGTCGGCTGCATCGACCGGGCGCGGTTTGCCGGTGATCACCAGCACCAGCCGCGCGCCCATCGCCTTCGCCTGGGTCAGCCCGCGGTCCAGCCGGGCATGAGCGGCATCGAGCGAGGCGCCGTGCAGGTCGAGCGTGAAATCGGGTTCGATCCGGGCGCTCTTGAGCTTCTTCTCCCAGCTGGAATCGAGGCCGTGGCGCGTGATCGTCTGCGGCGGCGGCGGCGATGCCTTGGGCTGCTTGGCCAGCGGGACGCGGCCCTTGGGCAGAGCAGAGGGAATCGGGCTGGGTCTTGCAGCGGGCAAGCCCCTTCCGCCACGCTTTGCATGGTCCCCCTCCCCTGGTGGGGGAGGATCTTTCGGAAGCGGCGTCACTGTTCTGCGCAAGCCGTTCCCACAGGGCCCGTTCGCCGGGCGAGAGGCCGCGCGGCGTACGCATCAGTTTGCGCTCAGGCGCCGAAGCGTGCCCTTGGGCAGCAGGATCAGCGCATCGCCGCGCCCGCTCATGCCGCCGGCGATTTCGCGCGCATCCTCGCCCGCGCCCCAGAAGGTGTCGAAGCGGTTGGCGCCCTTGATCGCCCCGCCGGTATCCTGCGCGATCCACAGCCCGTTGGCCTCGCTGCGGTCCAGCGTCGAGGAACACCGGCGCGCCGAGCGGCACGAAATTGGGATCGGCGGCGACGGAGGCTTCGCGCGCGGACCGGCACTTCGAGCGCGCCGAGCGGGCCGTCGCCGGTCAGTTCGCGGAAGAACACCCAGCTCTTGTTCAGCCGCATCAGCTCGCGGCCGTCCTCCGGATGTTCGCGCAGATAGCGCATGATGCCCTGCATCGATCCTTCATATTGCCCCGGCCCGTCGCCGAGCAGGCCCGCGCTCGCGCATGACCGAGCCGATGCCCGGCATATTCGCGCCCGTTCTGCCCGGCATAGCCGATGCGGATCACGCTGCCGTCCGGCGCGCGCAAGCGGCCCGAGCCCTGGATCTGGAGGAAGAAGAATTCGACGCTGTCGGCCGCCCAGGCGATTTCCAGCCCGCGCCCCGCCAGCGCGCCATTCTCGATCTCGGTCGCGGTCGTAGTAACGGACGAATGTGCCGCTCTGGTCATAGCGGCCAAGCGGCTCGCGCCCGGTGCGTTCGGCCGGCGGAATATCGTCGGGCCAGCCGCGCACGAGATCGGAAGGGAGGCCGTAGATCGGCACGTCGAAGCCCGGCTGGCGCGTCCGCACTCCGGCGATTTCCGGCTCGAAATATCCGGTGGCAAAAGCCTTGCCGTCACCGACGACAGCCGTTTCGAAATGCTCCGCGAAAAAGCCCGCGGCGTCATTGGACGAGCGCGGAAGTGGCAGCACTGCATGCCGCCTGCCAATCGGCCGGACGGGTCAGCCCGCTGGCATCCTCGCGCTGGAGCAGGCGCGGGCAGCTCTCCGCGAAGGAGGCCAGGGCGGCGCCCGCATCGTCTTGCCTGAGTTGGAGCGAGCCTATCGCAGGCCCGGCGCCGGACTCCGGTCGAGCAGGGCGTTAGCCGCAGGCGCGGGTGGAGGAGGGATTTCGCCTTGGGGAATCATTCGGCCGCAAGCGGCCAACAGGGCCAAGGCGCCGACGATGCAAAAATTGCGCACCGCCGCCCCAACCACGGAAAATTCAGCCTTCGTCGGTTTCGTCGAGCAGCCAGTCCGGCCCGGCGGACGTCACGTCGCGCGAGAAGGTCCAGATATCGCGGCTTTCCACCGCATCGTCGAGCGAGCCGGCAATGACGTTGCCATCCTTGTCGCGCGTGACGGTGGCGATATCGGCGGCGAAGCGCCACCGCGATGCGGGCAGTCCGGCCATCGAGCGAAGCGGATTTCAAGATCGCCTCCTCGATCCGGATCAACCGGTTGTCGAGCGTTTCGCCGGCCGCTTCGCGCGCATCGATTGCAGCGGCAAAGCCTTCATAGACGTCGGAGTCGCAAAGTTCCTTGAGCTGTTCCTTGTCCCCGCGCCAGAACGCTTCGAGAATCATGGAATAAGCGGATTTGGAGCCTTCGATGAAGTTCAGCAGGTCGAAACGGCGATCGGCGGAAGCGATCGAGCGCAGGCCTTCTTCCACCGCAAGCGGAACCCCGGGAAGTTCACGCGGCCGCATTTGCTGCTGCGCAAGCTGCGGCTGCGGAGTGGCACGGCGGGGCAGACCGTTGGCATCGGGCTGTTCGAATCGCGTCGGCACCGGCTCTTCTTCATGCTCGGCGCGGCGGCCAAGCACGGAATAGAGCCGAAGGCCCAGAAAAGCGGCGACCATGGCCAAGATGACAATTTCGACAATCACGTGACTAAAGATCCGTTTACCACGGAGAGCGCGGCACTGCACCATCCGAATTTTTCAATCCTGCCTGAAATAGGTACACATTACAAATGAACAACAGGTGGATTGCCTGTACGTGCCCACGAATACGGCGAATTGCATGTTCTTTGGGGGCGTTGCGGGCGCGCGGCATGAGTGCTAGGCGCGCGCCACGTGCCTGCCCGCAAGCAGGCAAACCAGCAGAATTCAGCAAAGAGAGAATCCGATCATGGCAGAAGAAGGCGACGTCCTGACCAACCTCGACCCCAATGCCGGGGCCAATGGCGCCGACAACCAGCCGGTGGCAGGCCTCATATCCCAATATATCAAGGATCTGTCGGTCGAGAACCCGAATGCTCCCGAGAGCTTCCAGTGGACCGAAACGCCCGAAGTCGATGTGCAGTTCAACATCGGCGCACGCCAGGTCAACGACGAAGTGCACGAAATCGAACTGAAGATTGCCGCCACGGCGAAGACCGGCAACGGCGTGATCTATGTCGTCGAACTCGCCTATTGCTCGCTGATCGGCCTGCGCAACATCCCCGAAGAACAGGCGCACGCATTCCTTTATGCCGAAGGCGCCGCGCATCCTGTTCCCCTTCGCCCGCCGCGTCATCGCCGATGCGACACGCGATGCCGGCTTTGCGCCGCTGCTGCTGGATCCGATCGATTTCCAGGGCCTCTACGTGCAGCAATTGCAGCGCAGGCAGGCCGAGCAGGCGGCCAGGGCGAAGTACCGCCGGCCGGCAACGCCTGATCCACGGCCGGCGAGGCACGCTCGATGAGCCTCGTTAGGAACGTCGGCACGATCGGCGGGCTGACCGCCGTCAGCCGCGTGTTCGGATTCGCGCGCGACATGCTGCTGGCGCGCGTACTGGGCGCGGGGCTCGCAGCCGACGCATTTCAGCTGGCCTTCACCCTGCCCAACACCTTCCGCCGACTGTTTGCCGAGGGTGCCTTTTCGGTGGCATTCGTTCCGCTCTATTCGCGCGCGCTCCACGGCGCGGACGGCGTGCCGGGTGACGAGGCCGCGGCTGAGAAGTTCGCCGACGACGTGCTGTCGGTGTTCGTGTGGGTGCTGCTCGCCTTCAGCGCGCTGGCCATGCTCGCCATGCCCGCCATCGTGTGGGTGCTTGCGAGCGAGTTCCAGAAGATCCCGGGCAAGTTCGAACTTGCGGTCACGCTCAGCCAGATAACCTTCCCTTATCTCGGCCTGATCAGCCTGGTCGCCATGCTTTCCGGCCTGCTCAACGCGCGCTCGCGCTTCGGACCGGGAGCGGTGGCGCCGGTGTTGCTCAACATCGCCCTGATCTCCTCGATCGGCGTGGGCTGGTATCTGCGCGATCTCGGCGGTGACGACATTACGGTCGCGACTTCGCTGGCGGTCGGCGTCTTCGTCGCGGGGCTGCTGCAACTCGCTTATCTTGCGTGGGAAACGCGCCGCGCCGGCGTGCGGCTGAAGGTCACGCTTGCCCAAGCTGACGCCTGAGGTGAGGCGGCTCGGCGCGCTGATCCTGCCGGCGACCTTCGGCGCGGGAATCTACCAGATCAGCCAGTTCGTCGACACGTTCTTCGCGACAAGCCTGGCCGCAGGGTTCGCTCACCCTGCTCAAGCTCGGCCGACCGGCTCAACCAGATGCCGCTGGGCATCGTCGGCATCGCGCTGGGCACCGCGATCCTGCCGATGCTGGCGCGCCATATCCACCAGGACAACGCGCGCGAGGCGCAGCGCCTCCAGGCCAACGCCTTCGAGATCGGCACGCTGCTGACCCTGCCCGCCGCCGCCGCGCTGGCGGTATGCGCTCCGGCTTTCGTCACCGCCTTCTTCGTCGGCGGCAAGTTCACCGCGGCGGACGGCGCGATCATGGCGCAGATCGTGGTCGCGCTGGTCGCCGGCCTTCCGGCCTATGTCGTGGTCAAGATCCTCAATCCCGGCTTCTTCGCGCGCGAGGATACGCGCACGCCGGTGCTGGACCGCGCTGGTCGTCGCTGATCTTCAACATCGTGCGTCAATCTCTATCGTGGTGCAGCCGCTTCGGAATCGTCGGGCTGGCCGCCGCGACCGCTGCTTCGGCGACGCTCAACTGCATGCTGCTCTACGTCATCCTGCACCGGCGCGGCTGGTTCCATTTTACGTTCGCCGCTCGCCGGCAAGATCGCCCGGCAGCTGGCGGCGACCGCGGTGATGGCGGCCGCGCTCTATTGGACGATGCCGCTGATGGCCGAGCGCTACGGCGGCGGCGTGTTCGAACGCGTGTGGTCGCTCGCAGCGCTGGTCGGCGCTGGGGCTGGTGGTGTTCTTCGTTGCCGCCTATGCTGTTTGGCGCGCTCGACAAGGATCTCCTGAGGCAACTCCGCCGCCCGAGGGCAGCGAGCAATCCTCTCGACACGGACTAGTTCGCTGGCTCGGGGCTTTTCCCCAGCGGGATTTGTGATATGCGCGGCGCGATGGAACGGCATTCCCTTAGCAGCATCATGGCCCGCATCGGCCGGGGGGCCTGGCGATGGCATCGGGCGCCGCGCTTCGCGCGCTGAAACAGCCCATCGGCCGCCCATGCTTGGCGGACGATTTCCCGAATTCCATCAAGAAAGTTCACAACCATGCGTATCGTTTCCGGCATCCAGCCCACGGGCAACCTCCATCTCGGCAATTATCTGGGCGCGATCCGCAACTGGGTGCGCATGCAGGACGAGCATGGAAGAGGGCAGCGAATGCCTGTTCTTCCTGGCCGATCTCCACGCCATCTCCATGCCGCATGTCCCGGCGCGAGCTGCGCGCCGACACGCTGCGAAATGGTCGCGGCGCTGGTCGCCTGCGGGATCGATCCCGATCGCTCGATGCTGTTCAACCAGGCGCAGGTGCCCGCTCATGCCGAGCTGCAATGGCTGCTGAACGGCACCGCGCGGATGGGCTGGCTGAACCGCATGACCCAGTTCAAGGACAAGTCCGGCAAGAACCGCGAAGGCGCCATCGATCGCGCTGTTCACCTATCCCGTGCTGCAGGCGGCCGACGTGCTGCTCTACCAGGCGACCCATGTGCCGGTGGGCGAGGACCAGAAGCAGCATCTCGAACTGGCGCGCGACATCGCGCAGAAGTTCAACAACGACTTCGGCAACGAGCGCGCGAGATCTTCACCCTGCCCGATCCGATCATCCCGCCCGACGCCGCGCGGATCATGAGCCTGCGCGACGGCACCGCAAAGATGAGCAAGTCCGACCCGTCGGACATGAGCCGCATCAACCTGACCGACGATGCCGACACGATCATGCAGAAGGTGAAGAAGGCCAAGACCGATCCCGAACCGCTGCCGAGCGAGGCGGCGCGGCCTGGAGGGCCGGCCCGAGGCAGCCAATCTGGTCGGCATCTATGCGGCGATGGCCGGCACCGATCGCCGATGCCGTGCTGGCGCGACTTCGCCGGCAAGGGCTTCGGCGCGTTCAAGCCGGCGCTGGGCGAATTGCTGGTCGAAACGCTGTCGCCGATCACGGCGCGCTTCGTCGAACTGAGGCAGGACCGCGAGGCGCTCGACGCGATCCTGCGCGAAGGGTGCGCTGAAGGCCAGGGACATCGCAGGGCCCACGCTCGATGCCGCCTATGATGCGCTGGGGCTGGTCCGCGGTCATCGCTGACCGGCCCGGCGGCGGGCCGTGCCTTATTCAAGGCCTATTCAGCAGGGATGGGGCAAGGTACTCTCAATAGGAGCGGCTCGCCTAGTGGCTCGGCTATGCCGGGCGTCGCATGCCAGGCCGCGCGGAGAGAAAGAAATGATGAACGATACCAACACGATCGGACGCGGCTTGCGAGCCTTCGCGGTTTCGATCCTCGCTTCTGGGCCTCGCCGCCTGCGCGTCCAATTTCCGCGCCGACGTGTCGCGGTTCCAGAGCCAGCTGCCTGCGCCGCAGGGCCAGAGCTTCGCTGTCGTGGCCGACGATCCGGCACTCGCGGGCGGGCTCGAATTCTCGCAATATGCCAAGCTGGTCGAACAGCGCATGGAAGAGCTCGGCTACACGCCAGGCCTCGCCAGAGAACGCAACCCTGCTGGTGCGCTTCGATTACGGCGTCGACAATGGGCGCGAGCGCATTCGCAGCAGCGGCTACACGCCGCGACCCATATCTGGTCGCCGTGGTACGGCTACAGCCGCGGCTATTAGGCAGCCGCGGCCGGGCCTGGGGCTATGGCTGGTACGATCCGTTCTTCGACAACAGCAGCGTCGAAAGCTACACCGTCTATACCAGCGGCATCGACCTGAAGATCGACCGCGCGGCCGACGGGCAGCGCCTGTTCGAAGGCAAGGCCGAGGCCGTTTCGACTTCGAACAAGCTGCAGTATCTCGTGCCCAATCTGGTCGAGGCCATGTTCACCGACTTCCCCGGCAATTCGGGCGAGACTGTGCGCATCACGGTAGCCCCCGAGAAGAACTGAAGCGATTAAGCTGCAAATTAAGACCGGACCGGCTGCTGCCGGCCCGGTCTTTTTGCACCTCAGCGATTGTCGAGCTGCGGCCGGACAGCCAGCAACCCGCCCCGCGTGATGCAGTAGGCGCCGCCATTACGGCTGGCGATCAATCGCCTGCGACGCAGCTTCTGGAAGATGGCGAGCGTGCAATCCATCAGGCGGAAGCCGTCGCGATTGAAGCAGTCGACTTCCACGATATCGCCTTTGCTATCCTTGCGGTGCACGATGCAGCCGCCTTGAGCCAGCGCGTGCAGCACGCGCTGTTCGTATTTCGATATGTTCACTTGAGTATTCCGTCTGCCTGGATTCAGGACAGGCGCACCGCTCCGCCCCCGCAAGGGCAGGCAAGGCGGCGCACGGCAAGCCTTCCGCAATCGATGCGGAAGGCGCTCCTAGCGGACGGCAATCTCTGGCATAATTCCTCACTGGAATGCGGACGCCAGCCTCATAGGCCGATCCGCAATCTGGCGCAACGCGGAGGCGCTAGCCCCTGAGAGAGATCACTCCGCCAGTCGAACCGAAGCCGCCTTCGCCGCGTTCGGTCTCGTCGAGCTGATCGACTTCGACCCAGCCCGCGCGCGTGACCGGCGCCAGCACCAGCTGCGCCACCCGGTCGCCCCGGTGGATCGCGAAGGCGTCATTGCCAAGATTGATCATGATCACCTTGAGCTCGCCGCGATAATCGCTGTCGATCGTGCCGGGCGTGTTGGGCACGCTGATCCCGTGCTTGAGCGCAAGGCCGGAGCGCGGACGGACCTGGATCTCGTAGCCTTCGGGGATCGCCAGCGCGAGCCCGGTTGCCACCGCATGCCGCATGCCCGGTTCGAGCACGACATCCTCTGCGGAAAGCACATCCATCCCGGCGGCGCCGCCGGTTGCGTAATGCGGTAGATCGAGGCCCTCTCCATGTTCCAATCGTTTGACACGAACCGGAACATCACTTGTCGAGGGCATCGGCGATCCTTTCCATCAGCTTGAGCGCGACTTGTTCCTTTGGCATCGGGTCCCAGTGCTCGACAGCCTTGGCCGTGACGATATGCACAGTATTGCTGTCCCCGCCCATCGGCCCGTCGCCGTCGCCTTCGGAAACGTCGTTGGCGACCAGCCAGTCCGCACCTTTCGCCTTGCGCTTCTTCTTGGCATTCTCGATCAAATTCTCGGTCTCGGCCGCGAAGCCGACCAGCAGCTGGGGCCGCTTCTCGCCGGAAGCCAGCGTTGCCAGAATATCGGGATTTTCGGTCAGCAGCAGCGCCGGCGGGGCATTGCCGCGCTTCTTGATCTTCTCTTCCGTGAAATCCTTGCTGCGCCAATCGGCCACCGCGGCGACCATCACCGCCACATCCGCCGGCAGCGACCGTCTTGACCGCATCGGCCATCTCGCGCGCCGATTTCGACGTCGATCCGCTCGACGCCCGAGCGGCGTCCTGAGGTTCACCGGGCCGGCAACCAGCGTCACCCGCGCGCCCAGCGCCGCGGCGGCGGCGGCAATGGCGAAGCCCTGTTTGCCGGACGACCGGTTGGCGATGTAGCGCACCGGATCGATCTTCTCATGGGTCGGCCCGGCCGTGACCAGCACATGCTTGCCGAAAAGCGGCCGATGATCGGGATCGATATCGAATGCCGGCTGCCCTTCCAGCACAGTCGCCAGACAATACCCTCGGCGTTCCGTTATCGCCCGGGATCGGCTCTGGCCGGGGCGCCGCCGCCGCGCACTTCATGATTGAGCGCTTCGGGATCGGTTGGCGGTGCGGCGATCGCCTTGCCTTTCACTGCCAGTAGCGGGTTGGAAAGGTCAGGCACAATTTCGGGATCGACATCGGGCTGGATCGGCGCGAATTCGGGCAGATCGTCGAACTCGACTTCCTCTTCCATGATCCTGCGCGGCGTACTGCGTGTGATGATCGACGCCAGCAGGCCCGAAAGCCCGCCTCTTGCCGGAGCAGCGTCCTCCTCCGCTTCGACGACTTCCTCTTCCTCGTCTTCAGGCTCAAGCGCTTCGAGATAATCCTCGATCACCTGCGAACTCGCCCCGCCAATGCCCAGCACGCCGGGATCGAGGCCGAGCATGTCGGCGATCTCGAGCCAGATCATTTCCGGCTCCGGCAGGCGGCCCGGGCCGAATTCGCCGCAAGCCATCGCGCCTTCGTCGGGTTCAGCACGGTCACGCCGGCACCTCGCAGCATCTCGACATTGCGCTGCGTCGCCGCATGCGTCCACATGCGTACATTCATCGCCGGGACTGCCATCACCGGCTTGTCGGTGGCAAGGATCAGCGTGGTGCCCAGATCGTCGGCAATGCCCGCAGCCATCTTGGCCATGAGATCTGCCGTTGCCGGGCACACCACCACCAGATCGGCCTGGCGGCTGAGCTGGATATGGCCCATCTCGGCCTCGTCCTTGAGATCCCACAGCGAAGTGTAGACCTTGTTCTCGCTCAATGCGGCCAGCGCCATCGGGGTCACGAATTGCGATCCGCCATCGGTCAGCACACAGGTCACCTCGCCCCCACCCTTGCGGATGAGGCGGATCAGCTCGCAGGATTTGTATGCGGCGATACCGCCGCCCACGACGAGCAGAATACGCGGCGTCTTGGCCATGGCTTAGTGGACACCCCTCAAAACCGGCGCATGTGATATGCGGCCCATGTGCTGCATCGGTTCGTCACCCTGGATCAATATACCTGCCGCGAAACTAACGCTACAGCCTCGTGGAGGCCAGCCTTGCATCACGATGGTTAAGTTTTGCCTAGCATTAAGGGGGCGTGCCCCGCTAGGCAGGCCCGGAGGAGAGCCCCAATGCGCCTGATTTTGACTGCACTGCTGTTCGTCGGCGGCCTTTTTTTCGCGATTACCGGCGTGGGATTCCTGCTCACGCCCCAATCGACCGGGGCCAGCCTGGGTCTGGCGGCCAGCGGCGCACAGGGCTGGTCGACCATCCGCGCAGACATGACTGCGTTCTTCATCGTGGGGGGACTTTGCATGATCTGGGGCGGCTGGCGCCGCGCTGGCGACGTCTTGCTGGTACCCGCCGCGCTGTTCGGCATTGCCTTCCTCGGCCGGCTGGTGAGCCTGTTTGCCGACGGCACCTATGACGGCGCGCTGGTCCCGATGGCGACGGAAGCGCTGGTGGTGATAGTCTCGATCATGGGCAACCGTTTGCTGCCGCACCACAAGGTGGAAGAACTGGCGGGCTGACGTCGGGGCTGCGCCGTCAAGGGAAGTCGAGGCGCAGCTCGGCCAGTAGCCGCCTGCTCTGCGAATACATGAAGGCGCCATTGGACGAAACCAGCCAGCCATAATCATTCAGGACATTGGCGAGTTGCAGGCGCAGCAGCGCACGGCTGTTCGCTATATTGAAGCGGTAGCGCATACCCAGGTCGATCAAATGGCGCGGCGGCGCTGACAGGCTGTTGCTCGCATTGGCCACGCGCGAGGCGAGGCTTTCAATGCCCATGTCCAGCGATAGCGGACTCGTTCCTTCCTCCAGCCGCCAGTCGACATTAAGCGCGGTGCGCCTTGCGATGCTGGCGACCGGTCGCGGGCCGATCGTCCCGTTGTCTACCAGTTCGCCGCTGATCTTGGCGTCGAGCGAGACATGGCCGAATACGAAACTGAGCCCGGGCCGCATCGTGCCGGCGAGCGAGACTTCGACGCCCCTGCTGGAAGAGCTGCCCAGCTCCCGATAGAGGGAGGCGGTATCGACATTGAAATAGGGCTTCGAGATCGAGAAAACGCCGGTGACCAGGCTCACTTGCGGAGTAATGGCATAACGTAGCCCGATATCTGCCTGCTTGGTGCGGATGGCCGGTGGCGCCGTTCCCCGGTTTACGGCAAGGGCCGGGGCGACGGGCACTTCTTCGAATCCGCGCACATATCCGCCATAGAATGCAAGGTCCGGCGTGACATTATAGGTACCGGTAACACTGCCGGTAATCGGGTCGTCTCGCGTGGTGGCAGGTGCCGACGCGGCAGCAATGTCGATCGTCTTGTTATAACGGCCGGCAGAAAGCGCTACGTCGAGCGAGAAGCTTTGCGGGCGATTCAATGAATAGCTGATGCCGGCCGTCAGCTGATCGACTTCGTCGCGGTCGTCCGGGCCGAAAACGAAGTCGGGCCGGGGTCGTTCGTCGGCAAAGAGAAGGCTGCTCTCGCCCTGCATGATCGCCTGCGCGCCGCCAAAGCGCCGGTTCCCCTGCCGGCCTCGTGCGCTCACGGTGATCCGGTGCGCCAGCGCAGCATTGCCGAACGTGCGCGTCAGCCGCAGCTCGCCGGACAGCAGGCGGTCGACATTGTCGTCATCGACGATCAGGATGCGATTGGCTGTCGTGCCATCGGGCCGCATTCCGGCAAACAGATCCGTGAAGTTGAGCGCATTGTTGCGCTCGGCATGAAACACGCCCGCCTCGGCGAGCCACTCGCCGAACGGTAGCTTGGCGATCCCGCCGAATATCGTGCTGGTAGTGTCCCGGTCCGACCAGCTCTGCCCAATGGTCATGGTTCGCTCGATCTCGGGGGGCAGATAGTCTCCGCCCGGGAAGATCGAAGGCGGTGTTTCGTCATCATAGGTGCGCGTCGTTCCGCCAAAGCCAGTGATCGAGGCGCCATCATAGGGGCGCCACACCAGCCCGCCTGCATAATTGTAGGAGAGAAAATCGCCGCCCTCATGACGGTTCTGAGATCGGAAGCTCCCGCCGGCATAGGCACCGATCTGCTCACTCACGCGCAGCTGCCCTTCCGCACTGACGACCATTGAGCCGAACTGGCCGCGCTCGAAGCTGAGCGCGAGCTGGTCACTCGCTCCGCTGATGTTCAGCTGATAGTCGACAATGCCGGTCGGCGCCGGAAAGGAATAGCCCTGCGCGGCAATGCCCACACGCACGATGCTTCCGCGCAGCAACCGGCTGGGCAGCTGGTCTATCGGAGCATAATAGAGACCTTCGATGCGCGTATTTCCCGCGTCTACGGGATTAAAACCCCGCACATCGCTGGCACTGTAAATGCCGATACGTTCATTGCCGACTGAAATGCCAAAGGCATCGCTGGCGCTGGCCACGGCATTGTCGTCAACACCCTGTGCGGCGGCAAATGTCGGAGTCACATGCCAGCAGAGCGAGGGGGAGCGACGACCGCAAACGATACGTCATGCCCACTTGTTTCCCCCGCCATCTGATCCGCTAGCCTAGTGCAGGGCGGCCCGAGTGATGTCAACGAACAGCCAGAAAAGGTAATTTAACGACCGCAACTTGCCGAAAGGGGGCTCGCCTTCAGCTTACCCGATCCACCCCAGCATATCCGCGCCCCAGATCGCCGCTCCGCCCACCAGTGCGGCGAGCAGATAGCCGGGCCAGCGGCGGGGGCTTCGCTGCCACACCAGCGGCACGACTGGCAGCGGCGGAGTTTCGGGCGCACCGCCTTTGGGCGGAAAGCGCTCTTCCAGCCGCCGGAGCAGCGATCGGGCAGGCGCAGCAGCGTATCGGCATCCTCGCGCAGCCGGTCGGCCAGCGCGGCTTCCGGGCCCAGCTCGTCGCGGATCCAGTCTTGCACGAAGGGGCCGGAGACGTCCCACATGTTGATCTCGGGATCGAAGCTGGGTCGCCACGCCCTTCGACCATCACCATCGTCTTCTGCAGCAGCAGCAGATGCGGCTGGGTCTGCATGTCGAAATCGCGCGTGATCGCGAACAGCCCGTCGAGCATCTGGCCGACCGACAGCTCGCTCACCGGCTTGCCGCGCATCGGCTCGCCCACGGCGCGCAGCGCGGTCGCGAATTCGTCGACCGAGTGATAGCTCGGCACATATTGCGCCTCGAAATGGATTTCCGCGACGCGCCGGTAATTGCCGGTGGTCAGGCCGTAGAGGATCTCGGCCAGCCATTGCCGCGCGCGCCGGTCGATCCGGCCCATGATCCCGAAATCGATCGCGACGATCGTGCCGTCGGCCCGCACGAACAGATTGCCCTGGTGCATGTCGGCATGGAAGAAGCCGGCGCTGATCGCCTGGGTCAGGAAGGCGAGCACCAGCCGTTTGGCCAGCAGCGGCAGATCGTGCCCGGCGGCCTTGCAGCGCTTCGACATCGCTGATCTTGATCCCGTCGATCCATTCGATGGTGAGCACGCGGCCATTGGTGCGGTCCCAGTCGATATCGGGGATCGCATAGCCTTCGAAGCCCTTCATCGCTGCGGCGAGTTCGCTGGCCGAGGCGGCCTCGCGCCGCAGGTCGAGTTCGCGCATTGGTCCAGCGCTTGAAATTGTCGATCGTCAGGCGCGGGCGCAGCCGCGCGGCCTCCCCGCCCAACGCCTCCAGATGCGCGGCAGCCCATTCATAGGTCTCGATATCGCGCGAGAAGCGTCTCGCGGATGCCGGGGCGCAGCACCTTGATCGCCACGTCGCGCCCCTCGGTGGTCACGCCGCGGTGGACCTGCGCGATCGAAGCGGCGCCGACCGGATCGGGATCGATGCTGGCGAACAGCCGGTCCGCGCGGCTGGCCGAAGCTGCGCTTCGATCTCCTGCAGCACCGCCGCGAAGGGCACCGGCGGCAGGCTGTCCTGCAGCGAGAGCAGATTGTTCGCGGCCAGCTCCTCGCCGACCAGATCGGGGCGCGTCGCGAGCGACTGGCCCAGCTTGATCGCCGCCGGGCCGATCGCCCTGAAGGCGCTCGGAATAATCGGGCTGCTTCGGCTGGAACGTGCCGAAGCGCGCCACGCGTGCCAGGCGCCTCACCTGGGGCGGCGTGTTGGGATCGCGTTCGATCCCGCGCAGCGCGCCGTGGCGGGCGAGCGTGCGGCCCCATTTGAGCAGCCGGAAGATGTGCGTGGCGGGCTGCGTCACCCTATATCTTCCACCCTGAATGGATCGCCACCAGCCCGCCCATGATCGGTTCCACCTTGGTTTGCACGAAGCCGGCCTCGCGGATCATCGCCTCGAATTCGGGCATGGTCGGGAACCGGCGGATCGATTCGATCAGATAGCGGTAGCTTTCCTCGTCATGCGCGATCGCCTTGCCGATCTGCGGCACGAGCTTGTGCGAATAGAAATCGTAGACTTCCTTGAAGCCCGGCCATTCGGTGGTCGAAAATTCGAGGCAGAAGAAGCGCCCGCCGCGCCGCAGCACGCGGTAGGCTTCGGCCAGCGCCTTGTCGATATGGGTGACGTTGCGGATGCCGAAGGCGATCGTATAGGCATCGAAGAAGCGGTCCGGGAAGGATCAGCTCTTCGGCATTCTGGCACGACCACACGAGATCGTCGAAGCCGCGATCCACCGCGCGTTCGATGCCGACATCCAGCATGTCCTGGTTGATGTCCGACACGGTCACGATGCGCGCCGCGCGCCGCCATGCGGAAGGCGATGTCGCCGGTGCCGCCCGCCATGTCGAGGATCTGCTCGCCCGGCTGCGGCTTCACCCGCCGCACGAAGCGGTCCTTCCACAAGCGGTGCATGCCGCCCGACATCGCATCGTTCATGATGTCGTATTTTGCCGCAACGTTGGAGAACACGGTGCCTACGCGCCGCGTCTTCTCCTCGGGGCTCACATCTTCGTAACCGAAGGAAACGCTCTCATTCATGGCTTAGTCCTCTAGCGAGGCCATCTTCGGCGCGCCAGCCGAGACTTGCCGCCGCAGCGCAAGCAGGCCGATTGCGATTCCGGCCAGGATCAGCGCCATGCCGGCGAGATGGTATGAATGCAGCGCCTCGCCAAGCAGTGCCGCGGAAAGCAGCGCACCGAAGATCGGCATCATGGTGATCGCCTGGCCGGCACGCGCAGCCCCGACCTGCCCGGCTGCCCAATTGAACATGAAATAGGATGCCAGCGACGGCAGCAGCGCGACATAGGCCAAGGCGCCGACACTGCCTGCGTTCCACACGATCCGCTGCCCCGCTTCCCATTCTGCGGCGGCAAAGGGAGCCATCGCGAGCACGCCGATCGCGAAAGTCGCGGCGATGAAGCTCACGGGCGAAATCGCCGGGCGCATGCGCAGGCAGACGGTGTAGGTCGCCCACACCGCCACGCTGGCCAGCACCCATATGTCGCCGGGTCCGAAATGGAACCGGAGCGCCGAGGCCGGATCGCCTTCGAACACGATCGCCAAAACCCCCACGGTGGAGAAAGCCACGCCCAGCAGCTGCAAGCCATGCGCCCGCGTGCCGAAGAACAACCGGTCGAGGATCACCACGATCGTGGGTACGGCAGCCTGCAGCAGCAGCGCATTGGTCGCCGTGGTGTAGCGCAGCCCATTATAGAGCAGCGCATTGAACGCCCCGACGCCGAGCACGCCGAGGATCACGATCCATTTCCAGCCGCGGAGAATCTCCGCGCGATCGCGCATGACCGCGCCAATGGCAAAGGGCGCTACCACCAGCAGAGCGCCCGCCCAGCGGATGAACGCCAGCGTGAAAGGCGGAATGTCGAAGCGCACTGCCCGCCCGACGATCGAATTGCCGGCCCAGAACAGCATCACCAATCCGAGCATGGCGAAGGCGCGGGCATGGCTGCGGTGCTCCTGCATGGCGGCGGCCATAGTCGGGCAGGCCGGGCTTGGCGAGCGCGATCCATCTGCCCGCGCCGCTACCCGCAGATGACAGGACGTGCAGACCGGACTAACGAGGCCGCGCATGCCTGAATTGCCCGAAGTCGAAACCACCGTGCGCGGACTTGCCCGTCTGCTCGAGGGGGAGCGCGTGACGCGCGTCGCGGTCAACCGGCCCGACCTGCGGCGCCCCTTCCCGCCCGATCTCGTCCAGGTGCTGACCGGCGCGACGGTGACCGGCCTGGGCAGGCGCGCCAAATACGGCCTCATCCACACCGACCGGGGCCAGTCCATCGTGTTCCATCTGGGCATGAGCGGCCGCTGGCGAATCGATCCCGGCGACATCGGCAAGCACGACCATCTGGTGATCGAGACTGCGGGCCACAGCTTCGCGCTTAACGATGCGCGGCGCTTCGGCTCGGTCGATCTCGTGGATACCGCCATGCTTGTGGAATGGCCGCAATTCGCCGCGATGGGGCCCGAACCGCTGGGCGAGGATTTCACCCCGGCCTATCTCAAGGCCGCGCTGGCGGGGCGCAAGCAGGCAATCAAGCTGTTGCTGCTCGATCAGCGGATCGTGGCCGGGCTCGGCAATATATATGTCTGCGAGGCGCTGCTGCGTGCAGGGATCAGCCCGGTCAAACCGGCGGGCCGGGTGTCGCTGCCGGCGCTGGCGCGGCTGGTCCCTGCGATCAAGGCGGTGCTGACCGAATCGATCGCCGACGGCGGTTCGACCTTGCGCGACTATGCCCAGCCCGACGGCGAGCTTGGCTATTTCGCCACCCGCTTCGCCGTCTATGGCCGCGAAGGGCTGGCCTGCCACTGCGGCGGCACGATCCGGCGCATCGTCCAGGGCGGCCGCAGCACCTTCTATTGCCCGCAAGTGCCAGAAATAGGCGTGATCTGCTTGACGATTCGGGGGCGTCTCGCTAAGGGCCGCGCTTTCCGCGGGCTCGGACTATCCGCTGTTCCGCGATTTTGCGACAGTTTGTTAGTACAAGGCGCTGCGCATAGAAGCGCAGCCGATACGAAGGACAGACATGGCCAATACGCCGCAAGCCAAGAAGCGCATCCGCCGCAACGACCGCCGCGCCGAAATCAACGGTGCCCGCGTCAGCCGCATCCGCAGCTTCGTGAAGAAGGTCGAAACCGCGATTGCCGGTGGCGACAAGACCGAAGCAGCCGAAGCGCTGAAGGCAGCCCAGCCGGAAATGGCACGCGGCGTTGCGCGCGGCGTGCTGCACAAGAACACTGTCGCGCGCAAGATGTCGCGCCTGACGAAGCGAATCGCCTCGCTCTGATTCGCGTAACGAATTCTGCTCGTTGCCGACCGGGCTTCGAGAACGAAATCGGAACGAAGGCCGGCGTGATGAGCGCCGGCCTTTTTTGCGTCTGCGAAGGCGTCTGAACACCAAAGCCCCGTAAGTGACGGTAATTGCCACGATTCGCAGCTCGTCGCACAAAATTTCTTTGAATTTCAATTAGTTCAACGCAACCCCTTGGGTCGCTACCAAGTCAAGGCGGTTTATTTCACTTTTTTTACGGGCCCACTCTTGCTCAATAATGAGAGCGGGTCATAACGGACACCCGGCCCGAGGGAAGTCCGTCCGGGCATCAATATTCTAGACGATAGTTCACCGGTTCCGCTCGTGTGGGGATGCGGACATTGGCGGAGCTTTGCTTGCGCCAGCGTTTGCTACTGTCTCGAAATGGTACGGGCTGCAAGTTGAGATGGCGGGGCGATAAGAATGATACGGATGGGACCTCATGGCGACAGGGCATCGGCCTCCGCCAAACGGCGTAAAAGCGGAGATGACATGAACGACGACCAGGAAGCTTTGGACCTGGCCGCCGATTGGGCGGATATCAGCCAGGGCCTGCGCAAGGACCTGGGCCATCAGTTGCACAGCCAGTGGATCAGGCCGATCCAGCTGGGCACCTTCTGCAAGGAAACGGGCACGCTCGAACTGTTCCTGCCGACGGAATTTTCGGCCAACTGGGTGGCGGACCGATTCGCGGACCGCCTTTCGCTTGCCTGGAAGATTGCGCGCAGCGAAGTGCGCAATGTGCGCATCCTGGTCCATCCCGGCCGCCGCCAGCTGCCCGACCTGTCGCTCACCGGCCATGACGGCTTCGGCCGCGGCGCGGCGAATGACGGTGCCGATCGCTCGGGGCTGTTGCACGCGGCCGGCACGATCGGCGACGCAGGGCTTCACCTCCTCGGTCGGGCTCGACCCGTCGCTGACCTTTGCCGCCTTCGTGACCGGCACGACCAACGTGCTCGCCTTCAACGCGGCGCAGCGCATGGCGCAGGCCGAGAAGCCGCAATTCTCGCCGCTCTATCTCAAGGCGGCGACCGGCCAGGGCAAGACGCACCTGCTGCACGCGATCGGCCATGCCTATCTCGGCACCCATCCGCGCGCGCGCATCTTCTACTGCTCGGCCGAGCGCTTCATGGTCGAATTCGTCCAGGCGCTGCGCCAGAACGAGATGATCGAGTTCAAGACGCGGCTGCGCGGGTTTCGACCTGCTGCTGGTGGACGACATCCAGTTCATCATCGGCAAGGCGAGCGCGCAGGAAGAGCTGCTCTACACGATCGATGCGCTGCTGGCCGAAGGCAAGCGGCTGGTCTTCGCCGCCGACCGCGCGCCGCAGGCGCTCGACGGGGTGGAGCAGCGCCTGCTCTCGCGCCTGTCGATGGGGCTGGTGGCCGACATCCAGCCTGCCGACATCGAACTGCGCCGCACGATCCTCGAATCGCAAGCTGACCCGCTTCGCGCCGCTCGAAGTGCCGGGCGACGTGATCGAGTTCCTCGCCCGCACCATCAACCGCAACGTCCGCGAGCTGGTCGGCGGCCTCAACAAGCTGATCGCCTATGCCCAGCTGACCGGGCAGGAAGTGTCGCTCCAGCTGGCCGAAGAGCAGCTGACCGATATCCTCTCGGCCAACCGCCGGCGCATCACCATCGACGAGATCCAGCGCACCGTCTGCCAGTTCTACCGCGTCGACCGCTCCGAAATGTCGCAGCAAGCGCCGCGCCCGCGCCGTGGTCCGTCCGCGGCAGGTGGCGATGTATCTCGCCAAGGTGCTCACCCCGCGCAGCTATCCCGAGATCGGGCGCAAGTTCGGCGGGCGCGACCATTCCACCGTGATCCACGCGGTGCGGCTGATCGAAGACCTGCGCAAGCGTGACGCCGACATGGACGGCGACGTGCGCAGCCTGCTGCGGCAGCTGGAAAGCTGACAACTGATCCGGCGGTGTGAACAGCGAGCACACCGCCGACCCACAGGATTTTCGCAGGCTTTTGCACCACTTGTCGGCAGCTTTATCGACAAGTGGGCAAGGCCGTGCATAAGCCTGTGCAATGAGCCTCTCCCCCGAACGCCTGGACCGTTTTGCCCGCCATATCGTGCTTGCCCGAAATCGGCGGCGCGGGGCAGCTGGCGCTGGCCCAGGCGCATGTGGTGCTGGTGGGGCTGGGCGGGATCGGATCGCCGGCGCTGCAATATCTCGCTGCCGCCGGGATCGGTACGCTCACCCTGATCGACGACGACCGGGTGGAAGCCTCCAACCTCCAGCGCCAGACGATCTATTCAGAGCGCGATATCGGCCATGGCAAGACAGTGGCGCGCCAAGTGCTGGACCACCAATTTCGACAGCAAGCTGGACATCAGGCTGAGCGACAGGCGCGTGACCCCGGGCAATGCCGCTTCCTGCATCGAAGGCGCCACGCTGGTGCTCGACGGCTGCGACAATTTCGCGACGCGGCTTGCCGTATCGGATGCCTGCGTCGCTTCCGCCATCCCGCTGGTCAGCGCCGCAGTGGGCCGTTTCCAGGGCCAGGTGGCGAATTTCGCCGGGCACTTGCCAGGCCAGTCCTGCTACCGCTGCTATGTCGGCGATGCCTTCGATGCCGACGATTGCGACACCTGCGCCGATGACGGGATGCTCGGCGCGATGGCGGGCTGGGCCGGGCACTTTCGCCGCGCTGCAGGCGATCCGCGTGCTGCTGCAAGGCGTCAGCACATTAGGCGATCCGCAATGGGGCAAGCTGCATCTGCTCGACGGGCTGAAGCCGGGCATGCGCACGATTTCCATCGCGAAAGACCCGGCGTGCCGCGCTTGCGGCCGGCCATAGGACCGCGCTGTAGCCGGTAGCGCTCAATTCACAGAAATGCTCCTTGCGCCGATAGGCAGGGGCTCCGGCAGCTTGTAGGGACCCGCCGATCATGACCACTATCCCGCGCCTCGAAGATTACCCGGCCAGGACCACCGAGAAAGTCCGCTATGTCGATACGGACCGCCAAGGCCATGTAAACAATGCGATTTTTGTAAGCCTGTTGGAAGCCGGCCGGGTCGAGATCCTGTACAATCCGGATAGGCCGCTCTGCGGGCCGGGGCAGTCCTTCGTCATCGCCCATCTCTCGCTGGATTTTCGGGGCGAGATCAACTGGCCGGGCGATTTGCAGATCGGCACGCGCGTGTCGCGCATCGGCCGCAGCTCTGTGACGTTCGACCAGTGCATGTTCCAGGACGATCGCTGCGTCGCGACGGCCGAGACAATTGTCGTGATGACGGACGAATCCACCCGCCGCTCGCATCCACTGGGCGAATGGGCGATCGCCGAACTGGAAAAGCTCAACGTGGAGAGCTAGGCGCGCTGCCCCACCTGCCCGCTCAGCACCTCGTCGACCCATTGCGGAACCAGTTCGCTCGCGGGGCCGAGCCGCGTTTCTTCGAACCAGTGCGAACCCTGGCTGCGCTCCAGGTTGAGTTCCACCGTCCGCGCGCCATGCGCCGCGGCCTGCTGCACGAAACCCGCTGCCGGATAGACGGCGCCCGACGTTCCGATCGACACGAACAGATCGGCCGAAGCCAGCGCCGCGAAGATCTCGTCCATCCGGTATGGCATTTCGCCGAACCACACGATGTCGGGCCTGAGCGCAGAAGCGGCGCAGGCCGGGCATGGCGGGTGATCCGACAATGTCCCTTCCCAATGGTGCCGCGCATCGCAGGCGGTGCACCACACAGACAGCGCCTCGCCATGCATGTGCAGCACCCGTCTGGCTCCGGCGCGTTCGTGCAGATCGTCGATATTCTGGGTGACGATCAGCAGATCGCCGCTCCATTCGGCATCCAGCCTTGCCAGGGCATCATGCGCCGGATTGGGCTGGGCCGCGAGCACGCCCGTGCGCCGCTCGTCGTAGAAGCGCTGGACCAGCGCGGGATCGCGGCGGAAAGCTTCCGGCGTGGCGACGTCTTCGACCCGGTGATCTTCCCACAGCCCGTCTTCCGCGCGGAAGGTGCGCAGGCCGCTTTCGGCGCTGACCCCGGCCCCGGTGAGAATGACGATATTGCGGATGGCGCTCATGTCGCCCATGAAGCACGTGGAAACGGGGATTGGCAATGACGCGCATCGGCATCATCGGCAGCGAAGGGCGCATGGGCCAGGCGCTGGCCAAGGCAATTGCGGCTGCAGGCTGCGAACTGGCCGGCGGGATCGACCGCGGCGGCGACGTGGCCGCGCTTGCTTCCGCCAGCGATGTCATGGTCGACTTTTCCTCTCCCCAGGCGATCGAAGCGAATTTGGCGGCAGCGCTGGGCGCGCGCATCCCGGTGCTGATCGGCACGACCGGGCTGGGGCCCGTGCAGTTCTCCGCCATAGAGCGCGCCGCGCGCAGCATCCCGGTGCTTCAGACCGGCAACACCTCGCTGGGCGTGACCATGCTGGCCCATCTGGTGCGCGAGGCAGCATCGAGACTGGGCGATGATTGGGACATCGAGATCGTGGAAATGCATCACCGCATGAAAGTCGATGCACCTTCCGGCACTGCCCTGCTGCTGGGTGAAGCGGCCGCACAGGGGCGCGGAATCGGCCTGGAGCAGCATGCGGAACGCGGGCGCGACGGCCATACCGGGCAGCGCAAGCCAGGCGCGATCGGCTTTGCTTCCCTGCGCGGCGGCACCGTGGCCGGCGATCATTCGGTGATCTTCGCCGGCGAGGAAGAACGCATCACCCTGACGCACAATGCCGAGAACCGGATGATCTTCGCCCACGGCGCGGTGAAGGCGGCCAATTGGCTGATCGGCAAGCAGGCGGGCCAATATTCCATGGCGCAGGTGCTGGGGCTGTAATTGGCCAGCCTTGCGCGCCACAATCTACGACAAGCTGTTCGTCGGCGCGGGCGACAGCGGCAGGCTGTCGATCGTCAACCTCTCGCTCGTCGTGATCATCCTCGCCGCCGTGGCCGTGTCGATCATCGGCACCGAACCCATGATCATGCACGAACATCGCAGCCTGATAATCGGGCTCGAGATCGGCTTCGGCGTGATCTTCCTGATCGAATATCTGGCACGTATCTGGAGCATTGCCGATGCGCCCGGCACCCGGTTCGGCACTGACCAAGCGCTTGCGCTTCCTCATCTCGCCGCTGGCGATCATCGACCTGATCGTGGTGGTGACTTCCTTGATGCCGTTCTTCTTCGCCGATTCCGCGATCCTGCGGCTGGTGCGGCTGATCCGGATCATCGCGCTCGCCAAGTTCGCGCGGTTTTCGCATGCGGTCGAGGAAATCTCCCAGGCGGTGTAGGGCCGGCGCTACGAGCTCATCGTCACCATCGCGCTCGCCTGGGTGTTGCTGCTGATTGGCTCGGTAGCGCTGTTCTGGGCCGAAGGACACGTCCAGCCCGAAAAGTTCGGCAGCATCCCGCGCGCGCTATGGTGGGCGATCATCACGCTGACAACCGTGGGCTATGGCGACGTCGCCCCGATCACTGCGCTCGGCAAAGTGCTCGCCTCGATCGTCGCGCTGGGCGGAGTGGCGCTGGTTGCCATGCCGGCCGGCATCATGGCAGCGGCCTTTAGCGACGCGATGCAGAAGAAGCGCGAAGCGCGAACTGGCGGACGAAGCTGGCGAGCGCAGGTCGAGGAAAGAATCGACGAGGAAATCGACCGCCTGGTCGAAGAAGATCGGCGCAGCGATGAAACGTGACGAAATATTCGCCTTCTTCTCCGCTCTCGCCGAACTGAACCCTGCGCCCGAAACCGAACTGGAGTTCACCAACACCTATCAGTTGCTCGTGGCAGTGGTGCTGTCCGCCCAGGCGACCGATGCCGGGGTGAACAAGGCGACGCGGGCGCTGTTCGAACGGGTGAAGACGCCGGCCCAGATGGTGGCGCTGGGCGAAGAAGGGCTCAAGCAGCACATCAAGACGATCGGCCTGTTCAACTCCAAGGCGAAGAACGTGATCGCGCTGTCGGAGATCCTGGAGCGCGATTTCGGCGGCGAAGTGCCCGAAGACCGCGAGACGCTGGTCACCCTGCCCGGAGTCGGCCGCAAGACCGCCAATGTCGTGATGAACTGCGCCTTCGGGGCCGAGACCTTCGCAGTCGACACCCATGTCTTCCGTGTCGGCAACCGCACCGGGCTGGCCAAGGGCAAGACGCCGGAAAAGGTCGAGGCGCTGCTGGAAAAGCGCGTGCCGCAGCCGTTCCGCCGGCGATGCCCATCACTGGCTGATCCTGCTCGGCCGCTACACCTGCAAGGCGCGGCGCCCGAATGCTGGCGCTGCCCCGTGGTGGAGCAATGCGCCTTCAAACCGAAGGAATTGGATCCTCCGCCGGAAGCTCGGGCGAAATCGCGCTGATCACCTGAGCGCAGACGAGATCGCCGACGACGTTGAGCGTCGTGCGGCACATGTCGAGGAAGCGGTCGACGCCCAGGATCAGGCCGATCCCTTCGGGCGGCACGCCGACTCCTGCCAGGATCAGCGCGATCACCGGCAGCGAGCCGGCGGGAACGCCGGCAGTGCCGATGCCCGCCAGGATGCAGACCAGCATCACGAAGATCTGGTCGGTCAGAGTGCAGCTCGACGCCGAAGAACTGGGCCAGGAACAGCACGGTCACGCCTTCGAACATCGCGGTGCCGTTCTGGTTGGCGGTCGCGCCGATGGTCAGCACGAAGCGGGCGATCCGCGACGGCAGCTTGAGCTGGTCTCCGCCACGCGCAGCGAGGTCGGCAGCGTGGCGTTCGAACTGGCGGTCGAAAACGCCATCAGGCTCGCCTCGCGGGTCTCGCGGAAGAAGGCTGAGCGGGCTCTTCTTCGCCAGGAACTTGAGCAGCGCCGGGTAGACGACGAACATCTGCACCGCGAGCGCGAGCAGCACCACGGCGACGAAAGCGGCGAGCTTGACCAGCAGGTCCCAGCCGAACTGCGCGGCGAGATTGAACATGAAACAGAAGATGGCGAACGGTGCGAGCTGGATGACGATGCCGATCAGCTTCATCGAAACTTCGAACACGCCCTTCGATCGCGTCCTTCAGCGTCTCCGTGCGCCGCGTCTGGACCAGCAGCAGGCCGATGCCGAAAAACAGCGCGAAGAACATCACGGCCAGGATGTCGTTCTTGCTCATCGCGGAGACGATGTTCGAGGGCACGAGGCCGATCACGGCATCGACGCCGCTCGGGGATTCGGCGGAACGAGCAAGAATGCTGGCCGCTCCTTCGCCGCCTTGCGCCAGCAGGTCGCGCGCCGCAGCGGGATCGACGCCGTCGCCGGGGCGAATGAGGTTGACCATCGCGATGCTGACCGCGACCGCGATGGTGGAGACGATCACCGTGTAGACCAGCGTCTTGATCCCGACCGATTTGAGCGCCCGGATCTCGCCCATCTCGGCAATGCCGACCACCAGCGCGGAGAACAGCAGCGGGATCACCAGCATGAACAGCAGGCGCAGGAAGATCTGGCCGATCGGCCCGGTGACATAAGTGACGACGCTCGCCACCCAGGCTGCGTCGCGCGCGAAAGTGTAGGTCAGCAGGCCCGCAACCAGTCCGGCGACGAAACCGATCAGGATGCGCCACTGCAGCTTGCTGTGGCCGGGCGGCGTACGCTTCGCTGAACGATCTCGGCGGCGTCGGTCATGCGGCGTCTCCCATTGGGCTGTCTCAAGCGGCGGCGAGTGCGGCCTCTGCGATCCGGCGGTAGATGCGCGCCAGCGCGTCGAGATCGGCCATCGCCACCGCCTCGTCGCGCTTGTGCATCGTCGCGTTGCACAGGCCGAATTCGATCACCGGGCACAGATCCTTGAGGAACCGCGCATCCGATGTGCCGCCGCTGGTCGAAGCTTCGGGCACGATGCCCGGTCTCGGCCTCGACCGCAGCGGCGATCATGCGCCGAGAACGCGCCCGGCGGGGTGAGGAACGGCTCGCCAGAGATCACCGGGCGCGCCGTCGCGCCGTGGCGCGCGGCGATCTCGCCAACCCGTGCGGCACAGCTCCGCGCCGGTGTGCGGGTCGTTGAAGCGGATCGAGATGCGCGCCCTGGCCCGCGGCGGGGATGACGTTGGTGCGCCGGGTTGCCGACATCGATATCGGTGATCTCGAGGTTGGACGGCTGGAACCAGTCGGTGCCGTCATCGAGCGTCAGCGCGTCGAGCTCGGCCAGCAGCGCGACCAGCCTGGGGATCGGATTGTCGGCCAGATGCGGATAGGCGACATGGCCTTCGCGCCCGTCGACCTCGAACCATGCATTGACCGAACCGCGCCGGCCGATCTTCATCATGTCGCCCAGCCGGTTGACCGAGGTCGGCTCGCCGACCAGGCACAGGTCGGGGATCTCGTCCAGCTCGCGCGATGTAGATCGATCAGCGCGCGGGTGCCGTAGATGCGCCTGGCCTTCCTCGTCGCCGGTGATGATGAAGCTGATCGTGCCGGCCTCGGGCGGGATATCGCGCACCGCCGCGACCATCGCGGCGATCGCGCCCTTCATGTCGACCGCGCCGCGCCCGTAGAGCAGTTCGCCGCGCCGCTCCGGCGCGAAGGGCGCGCTGGTCCAGCCCTCGCCCGGCGGCACCACATCGAGATGGCCGGCAAAGGCGAAATGCTTCGAGCCCGGCGGGCCCTTGCGGATCGCGAACAGGTTCTCGACCGGGCCCGTCGGGCGGCTTCGCCCGCGCACAAAGCGGTGGACGGCGAAGCCCAGCGGCGCGAGCATCGCCTCCAGTGCAGTCGAACACCGCGCCGGTCGCCGGGCGTCACGCTGGGGCAGGCGATCAGCGCTTCGGCCAGGTCGGCGGCGTCTGGAAGGCAGGATCGCTCATGACTGCTTCCGCATATGGGCTATGACTGGCCGACACAAGCAGGAGCGCCCGCCGATGCCCAAGCTCGATCTCGACGCCATTCCCCAGACCAATGCGACCGGCTATCCCGCGCCCTTCGACCGCGAGGTCGAGGGGCGCTGGTATCGCCGCCTCGCGCCCGCCGGCGGGACTGATCGGATTCGGGGCGAGCCATGTGGTGCTGAAGCCCGGGCGCCTGGTCGTCGCAGCGCCACTGGCACGACGGGGAGGACGAGCTGCTGGTCATGCTGTCGGGCGAGGCGGTGCTGGTCGAGGACGACGGCCGCACCATCCTGCGCGCCGGCGATGTCGGCAGCGTGGCCCAAGGGCTCGACCAACGGCCATCATCTGCGCAACGATCAGCCGAACGATTGCTGCTTCGTGGTGATCAGCGGCGGGGAACGCGGCGCAGGCGGCGGCTATTCCGACATCGACATGGTGTTCACCGAGGCGGCATATTTCCGCCGCGACGGGACGCCTTATCCCACGAAGCGCCTCGCCTGACCTCTTGCCAGGCGCGCGGTCATTTGGCTGCGGGCGTTTCCCACTGCTCGATCACCCAATCCTCGTCCTCGGCGGCGGTGACCCAGGCCTGCATCCATTCGTGTTCCCACACCGCCTGCATATAGGCTTGCGGCAAAGCCCGGCACGCCGATGCCGTAGGTCATGAACCGGCTGACGACGGGCGCATAGAAGATATCGGCCGCGCAGAAGGTGCCGAACAGGAACGGCCCGCCCTTGCCGAAGCGCGCCCGCGCTTCGGCCCACAGGGTGAGGATGCGCACGATGTCGCTGCTTGACCTCGTCGGTCAGTTCGACGCCTTCGTACGCGCCGGCGGACGTTCATCGGCAGGCCGCGGCGCAGCGGCAGATAGTGACGAATGCATTTCCGCCACCATCGACCGCGCCATGCCGCGCGCGGCGTCGTCCTTCGGCCAGAAGCGGTCGCGCCCGACCTTGTCGGCACAGATATTCGAGGATCGCCAGGCTGTCCCAGATCACCACTTCGCCGTCCCACAGCATCGGGAACCTTGCCGCCCGAAGGCTGGAAATCGTCCTGGTGGCGCTTCGGCCTCTTCCCAATCCTCGCCAGCGAGATGGACGGTGAGTTCCTCGAAATGCAGGCCCGATTGCTTGGCCGCGAGCCAGCCGCGCAGCGACCAGCTCGAATAGTTCTTGTTGCCGATGATAAGCTTCACGGGGGCCTCTCCTGCTGTCCGCCAGCCCTAATCATTCAGCCAGAGGCTGTCGAGGCTGAACGGGACCGAGCGAGCAGTCCGGCCCCCGGTAAATCGGGGCTTTCAACCTAAATGCCTTGTTAAATCTATCGCTCTAGACAGGCCCTGCCAGGTATTCGGACAGGAGCATGCGGCCAATGGGGAAAACGGAAGCACGCGCACAGGCTCGCAAGGGCCTGATCATGCCTGCACAATGCAAGACCCGAAACCTGCGCTTCGACGCCGAAGTCCTGGATCTCAGCGAATCCGGCTGCAAGTTCAAAACCAAATTCGTCTATTTCGAGCCGGGCGACGAGATCGTGCTCATGCCCGAGGGATTCGAAGGGTTTCGGGGAGTCGTCCGCTGGATCGAAGGCAGCCGGGCGGGCATCGAATTCGCCCGATCGCTGCATACTGCGGTGGTGGACCATCTTTGCCGCCGCTACCCGGACCACAAATGGGCGCTCAATTTCAATTTCAGCGGCACTGGCCTGAAAAGCTCCACTCGCTGATTTTCGATGCCGCATCTCCTGCACCGCCTTGTCCCGCAGAAACTGCGCGCGGCCGATTCGGAGCAGGGTAGTTCCGAACGCGCGATGCGCCTGCTGCATTATGCGGAAAACCACGAGGCACGCTGGTTCTGGGAAACCGATGCGCAGGGGCGCCTGACCTATCTCACCCGCAGCGTGGCCGACACGCTGGGAAGTTTCGGCATCGCTGCGCTTGGCGCCCAGCTTTCGGACGTGTTCGTGTTCGATCAGCAGGATATCGAACGGGCGCGCTCGCTTGCTTTCCACATGGTCTCCCGCACTGCGTTTTCGGGCTATGCCGTGCGCGGGCGCAAGGGGCTCAGCGACTGCTCCTGGTCGATTTCCGGGCGGCCCTGGATCGATGACGACGGCACGTTCCGGGGCTTCGTCGGCTCCGGCGAAGACCTGACCCGGATCCGCAGCCACGATGACGAAATCAAGCGCCTGGCGCTGGCGGACAGCCTGACCGGGCTGGCCAATCGCGAGCGGATGCAGAACGCGCTGCGGCAATTGCTCAATCCCAGCTATGGCGAATGCAGGCCGATTGCCCTGCTGCTGCTCGATCTCGACCGGTTCAAGGCCGTCAACGACACGCTCGGCCATCCGATCGGCGATTCGCTGCTGAAGCAGGTGGCCAAGCGGATCGTCAGGATCGTGGGCGAAGCAGGCATCGTCGGGCGGCTGGGCGGCGACGAATTCGAAATCATCCTGCCCTTCGAAACCTCGCGCGAACGCATAGACTACCTCGCCGCCGCGATCATCAGCGGGGTCTCGCAGGCCTATGAGATCGAGGACAATACGATTACCATCGGCTGTTCGCTTGGCATAGCGATGGCGCCCGAACACGGCACTGACCCGGAAACGCTGGTGCGCAACGCCGATCTGGCGCTTTATTCCGCGAAGGAAAGCGGCCGGGCGAGCTACAAATATTTCGCGGGCGAAATGCTGGAGATCGCCAAGCGGCGCAAGCAGCTGGAAGACGATCTACAGACTGGCGCTCGGCAACGGGGAATTGCGGCTCGACTACCAGCCCGTCGTGAGCACGAAGACCGAGGAATGCATCGGCTTCGAAGCCTTGCTGCGGTGGATCCACCCCACCAAGGGACCGATCAGCCCGAGCGATTTCATTCCGATCGCGGAAGAAGCGGGGCTGATCGAAAGCCTGGGCGACTGGGTCCTGCGCACCGCCACCAGCGACCTTGCGCAAATGCCCGAACCCATCCGCGTGGCGATCAACGTCTCGTCCATCCAGTTCGCCAATCCGGCCTTCCCGGCCAAAGTCACCCATGCCATTGCCGAAGCGCAGATCGACCCCGGGCGGCTCGAACTGGAACTGACCGAAAGCGTGTTCCTGGG
The DNA here is from genome assembly GCA_963777785.1 of uncultured Alphaproteobacteria bacterium. GTDB lineage: Bacteria > Pseudomonadota > Alphaproteobacteria > Sphingomonadales > Sphingomonadaceae > Andeanibacterium. The sequence continues at coordinate 1,930,352 of CAVZRU010000002.1, read as the reverse complement.
CGACGAAGAAGCATCCAACCGGATGTTCAAGGCGCTCAAGGCGATTGGCGTGCGGCTGGCGCTCGACGATTTCGGCACCGGCTATTCCAGCGCTCGCCTATCTGAAGAGCGCTCCGTTCGACAAGATCAAGATCGACCAGAGCTTCGTGCGCGGCGCCATCCGGGAGGACAACCGCAACGCCGCGATCATCAAGGCGATCGTCACGCTGGCCGACACGCTGGGCATGGAAACCACCGCCGAAGGCGTGGAGCACCAGGACGAACTGCCGCTGATCCGCGAACTCGGCTGCAGCCACATCCAGGGCTTTGTCTATGGCAAGGCGATGACGCGCGACATGGTGTTCCCGTTCCTCAGCACCAATCACAGCCGGACCCAGGCGATCGGCTTCAAGGTCAGCCGGTCCGACCGGACCAAGGTGATCCGCTTCGCCAAGGTCCGCGCCGGTGAAGACGAGATCCACGCAGTCGTGCGCGACCTTTCCAATTCGGGCGTGATGATCGAATTCGGAAATGAGGTCGGCGCTCGGAGCTTCGCGGATATAGACCTGTCGGTAGTCGAAGGCCAGTGGCTGCCAGCGAAGGTCTGCTGGCGTTCCGGTTCGCGAATGGGGATCAGCCTCGACAATCTGCTCGACGACGAGCAAGTGGCCCAGCTCAGCTGCTGAGCGCGGCGCCCTTGCGCCGTACGCCGGTGCTATTCCCCGGCCCTAGCCCTCCGCGTCGCTCAGCACGGCGGCGCGCAGTTCGTCGATGCCCATCTTCTTTTCCGCCGAAGTGACATGCACCTCCGGATAGGCGGCGGAATGCTTGCGCGCTTCGGCCTCGGTCGCCGCCGATCACCTCGGCCAGCTCGCTCGCCTTGATCTTGTCGGCCTTGGTCAGCACCACGCGGTAGCCGACGGCCGCCTCGTCGAGCATCTTCATCATCTCGAGGTCGACCTCCTTGATGCCGTGGCGGCTGTCGATCAGCACCAGCGTGCGCTTCAGCACCTGCCGGCCGCGCAGGAAGTCGCGCACCAGCGCGCGCCATTTCTCGACCACCTTGGGCGGAGCCTTGGCAAAGCCGTAGCCGGGCATGTCGACCAGCCGGAACTGCGTCGGCTCGCCGACGTCGAAGAAGTTGAGTTCCTGCGTGCGCCCCGGCGTGACCGAAGTGCGCGCGATCGCGCTGGCGGCCGGTCAGCGCATTGAGCAGCGAGCTCTTGCCGACGTTGGAGCGCCCGCAGAAGGCGATCTCCGGCACGTCGGGATCGGGCAGGAATTCGAGCGCGGGGGCCGATTTCAGGAAATCGACCGGCCCGAAAACAGCTTGCCGGCGCGCGCGGCCATCTCGTCGCCGGTTTCCTCGTCCGTCAGCTGCCCTTCTTCTCGCGCGCCTTGGCCCGGTCCTGATCGGTCTTGTCCTTATCGCGTCTGCGCCTTCAGCTGCGGATGCTTGCGAATAGAGATAGGTCTGCTGCGCGATGGTCAGGATGTTCGACGTGCACCAGTAGAGCAGCAGCCCCGCCGCGAACGGCGCCATCACGAACATCAGCACCCACGGCATGATCGTGAACATCTGCTGCTGGATCGGGTCCATCTGCGCCGGATTGAGCTTGAACTGCAGCTACATCGTGATGCCCAGCAGCATCGCCAGCGGGCCGATCGCGAGGAAGCTCGGCGGCGTCGAACGGCAAGCAGCGCCGAACAGGTTGAGGATGTGCAGCGGATCGGGCGCGGACAGATCCTTGATCCACAGCGCGAACGGCTGGTGGCGCATTTCGATCGTCAGGATCAGCACCTTGTAGAGCGCGAAGAAGATCGGGATCTGCAGGCAGCAGCGGCAGGCAGCCGGCCAGCGGATTGACCCCTTCCTGCTTGTAGAGCGCCATGATCTCCTGCTGCTGCTTGCGGCTTGTCGTCCTTGTAGCGTTCCTGCAGCGCCTTCATCTTGGGCTGGACCGCGCGCATCGCCGCCATCGAGGCGAACTGCTTCTGCGCGATCGGGAACATCAGCCCGCGGATGACCACGGTGAGCAGCATGATCGCCACGCCGAAATTGCCGACCAGGTCGAACAGGTGCTTGAGCAGCCACAGGATCGGCTTCTCGAACGATCTCGAACCAGCCCCAGTCGATCGCGCGGCTGAAATTGGGGATGCCGGCCGCTTCGTAATCGGCCGAGGACTTCGCTTTCCTTCGCGCCGGCAAACAGGCGCGTGCTGCGCGAAACCTGCTTGCCTGCTGGCACGACCGACCGGCTGGTAGATCACATCGGCGCGGAAATCCTCGTTGCCGAGCGAACGGAAATCCGACATCGGGCCTCTTGCCCTTTTCGGGCACCAGCGCGGAGAGCCAGTAGATGTCGGTAAAGCCGATCCAGTCGGTATTGCCCGGCGGGGTGAAAGTGCCATCGTCGACCAGATCGTCATAATCGTTGCCGAAATCGACTGCTCCATCGAACGCGCCGATCGGGCCCGAATGGACGTTCCACGTATCGCCGCTCGCGGTCTTGCTCGTGCGATTGATCAGCGCGAAGGGCCGCACTGCCACTGCATGGTCGCTCGTATTGGCGACGCTCTGCTCGGCCGTGATCATGTAGCTTTCGTCGATCGAGAACTTGATCCGGAAAATCTGGCCTTCGCCATTATCCCAGCTCAGCGTGACCGGTGTGGCGGGCGCGAGCGGCCCGCCCGAAGCCTGCCACACGCTGTTGGCATCGGGCATCTTCACGCCGTCATTCCCGTCAGCCGCGACGAAACCGAACTGGGCGAAATGCTGCGCCGGAGTGCCTGCGGGAGAAAACAGCCGCACCGGGCCGCTGCTCTTCTCGACCGCCGTGCGGTATTTGTTGAATGTCAGATCGTCGATTCGCGCGCCGACGGGATTGATCGAGCCCTTGACCGCGGGCGCGTCGATCGCGACCCGGTTGGGCGCGGCGAGCTCGGTCGACGAGCTCTTTACGCTCCAGCGCGATATCGCCGGCATTGTGCAGCCCGCCTTCGCGATTGGTGCGCGAATGGCTCAGATCCTGGTCTGCCGCCTGCGTACCGCCCGTGGCTGCGCCTTGGGCCACCACGGCGGGTTCCGGCTGCGGGAAGTACCAGCGGGAAAAGGCATCCCAGCCGAACAGCAGCATGGCGCTGAGCACCACGGCAAGAATGAGATTGCGCTGGTTGTCCACTGGCGATCCTGTTCCGTCTTTAATTCACTGCCCTGCTGCGCAAATCACGCATTACGGCACCGGGTCGTATCCGTGCCCCCCCCAGGGGTGGCAGCGCAATAGACGCTTGATCGCCAGCCATCCACCCTTGATCGCACCATATTTTTCGAGCGCTTCAATCGCATATTGCGAGCAGGACGGGGCATAGCGGCAGGTGGGGGGAAGCAGGCGCGACGGGCCGATCTGCCACAGCCGCGCGATGAGGATGAAAATGCGCTTCATCGCCGGGCGCGCGGGCCGCGCCGGGGCGGATCGCCTTTGCCTTCCGCGGCGCGCGCCAGCGCCGCCGAAAGTTCGCCGCGAAGCTGCTGGAAATCCCGCTCCACCCCGCCTTCCCGGCCGATCAGGACATAATCGTGATCGGGCAGGCCTTCGGCGGGCAGAGCGGCGCGGAGCAATTCGCGAAAGCGCCGCTTCATGCGGTTGCGCACCACGGCATTGCCGATCTTCTTGGTCACGGTGACGCCGAAGCGTTTGCCCTTGCCGGTCTCGTGCCCGCCATCGGGCCCGGCATTGGGCCGCACCAGCAGCACGAAGCCCGGACGCGCGACCCGCAGGCCGCGATTCGCGGCAAGGAAATCGGCGCGCTTGCGCAGGGTCTGGATTTCCAGAGTCATCACGATGTCCGGATAGCCGAAAGGGCGGAGCGCCGGAAGCGTTCCGCCCTTTCGCTAAGGCAAGCGCATGGCTTGCCCCAAGGACTTGTCAGATCAGGCCGAAAGCTTCTTGCGGCCGCGGGCGCGGCGCGCACGCAGGACCTTGCGGCCGCCGACCGTGGCAAGGCGGGCGCGGAAACCGTGGCGGCGCTTGCGCACGAGATTGCTCGGCTGGAAAGTGCGCTTCATCGTCAATTCCTCAAAAATTTCATCGCAGGCACTGTATTGCCAGCACCAACAAAAAAGCCGCCCGCCCATTGGGGGCGACTTCGATCAGGTGCGCGCGATTAGTTGGGCCCGGCGGCGAAGTCAAGATATGCCGGGCGGATGGCGTGGCACTTTATCGTTTCAACTCACCTGTGCGTCCCCGCAATTGCACCAAGGATGTCCGCAATGGGTGGGAGCGGACCCAGCCACTCTCGTCATGCTGAACTTGTTTCAGCATCCATCGCGCCTCCGGGATCAGTGGTCCGTGGGGAGAAATGGACCCTGAACCAAGTTCAGGGTGACGAGATCGGATTAGACCGCAGTGTCCGCAATATTGTCGATAACAGGCCGCAATTTGCTTTCGCGTCTCGCCGCCGATAGCATCTCTAAAATAATCGCCAGAGATATTCGGGATCACGATTATTCCGCTTTCGAGGAACGGCTGCTTTGGAATCACGTGCGGTTATTTTTGAATCAACGGGTGCGCCCGATGTCCTGAAGATCGTGGCTTTGGAGGTTGGGGAGCCCGGCCCCGGTGAAGTCCGTATTCGCAACCGGGCAGTTGGCGTGAATTTCTCCGACGTCTACACGCGGGCGTACAATTATCGGAAAGTCCCCCTCCCCGCACGCCTTGGCTACGAAGGTGCCGGCATTATCGATGCTGTCGGGCCCGGCGTCACGAAGTTCAGGAAAGGGGACCGGGTCGCGTACGGCGTCGATGCATACGGTGCCTATGCCGATTATCACATACATTCCGCTTCCAAGACGCACCACGTACCGGACGGGGTGAGCGATCAGGAAGCGGCGGCTGTTATATCGAAAGCCATTACGGTCTATAGCCTGATCAAGCGTGTGTATCCCGTTCAAGCGCAGGACAAGGTGCTGCTGCACTCTGCTGCAGGAGGTATCGGCTTGATCGCCTGCCAATGGCTGAAGCATCTCGGCGCTACCGTGATTGGCACCGCCAGCACACCGGAAAAGATGGACCTGGCCCTGGAGAACGGCGCAGATCACGTCATCCACTATGGGCACGAAGACATTGCGCAGCGTGTCACCCAGATCACCGGCGGTGAACTGGCAGATGCGGTTTTCGATGGTGTCGGTGCGCCAACTTTCGAAGCATCGCTCAATTCGTTGAAAGCGCGCGGACACCTCGTCTGCTTTGGCCAGGCCTCTGGCGAGCCGCTGTCGGCTGCGCAAATGGCAAGCCTGCTTACGCGGACTTCGATCTACTTCGTCAAACCGGCCGCAAAACAGTTCTTCTCGTCGGACGAGGATCTCGATGCTGCTGCACGCGAAATCTTCGAGCTCGTCCGCTCAGGCATCATTCGGGTGAAGATCCATCACGAATATGCGATGGAGGATGTGGCGCAGTGCCATGCGGATCTGGAAAGCCGCCAAACCATGGGATCGTGCATCCTGGTACCCTGACAATGCTGTCCGCAAAGGTGGGGAACGGGCATTCTGTAGTCCCTCCCATATCCGTTCGTCCTGAGCCTGTCGAAGGACGCGCGCCGCCAGTGAACCTTGGCGCAGTCAACCCTGCCGGTTACGTGCTAGCATGCTCATCCTCCCAATCGCCGGCAATCAGCGCTTCCTTCTTCGTCCAGCTCCAACCCTTGATCCGCCGCTCCGCAGAAAGCGCCTCTTCGCGTGTCGGAAAATAATCCGTCTAACGATATTGCGATTGCATCAGGGGCAGACGAAGGGTTGGCGTTCTGCAGGACGGGATGCTTCTGCAGACCAGGGGGAACGACCGAGCTGCCGCGATCGCAGTATATCCGCTTCAATCAGTCCGCTCCGGCTGTCGTGACAACGCCATTCGTGGTTGAGATCAACGTCCACAGTTGCCCTGGTTACCGGCGCCTAGAATCGCGCCGTCATTGCAGACGATGCGCACGCATTTGCCGATTAAGCGTAGCAATAAGACATCTCCCGACAGTACTAGCGTCTCCGGCGTCACTTCGATTGGCGCAGGACGGACCGGCGGTTCTGGTGTTACGTAATGGACGCAATAAGCTCGATCTCCCTCAAGCGGATTGCGAACCTGCACCGTTCCCGCTTTCGCGCCGCACAACCGTCCTCGCGCAACTTCGGCCATGCCAATGCACTTGAGACGGAAGTTTAGCCGGAAAAGGTCCGGACCGGATGCATTCGCGCCCGGGAGCCCACGCCGCCCTCTCGACTTGAAGCGTCGCCACGCTATGCGTGCAGTCCGGGGACGAATTTGGGGGCAGCACTTTGGTCGCACTGGTTTCGACGGTGGCCTATCTCGGGCTGGAAGCGCGCAGTATCGAAGTGCAGTGCCAGGTTGCCGCGGGCATGCCGCGCTTCACGATCGTCGGCCTGCCTGACAAGGCAGTCGGCGAAAGCCGCGAACGGGTGCAGGCGGCGCTGGCCGCGATGGGCCTGTCGCTGCCGCCTAAGCGAATCACGATCAATCTCTCGCCGGCCGATCTGCCCAAGGAAGGATCGCATTACGATCTGCCGATCGCACTGGCCCTGCTGGGCGCGATGGGCGTGGCCGATGCCGAGCAACTGGCCGACTGGATTGCGGTGGGGGAACTGGCGCTGGACGGGCGAATCGTCGCCTCGCCGGGCGTGCTGCTCGCCGCGCTTCATGCCAGCGAGAACGAACAGGGCCTGATCTGCCCCGCCGCGCAAGGGGCCGAAGCGCGCTGGGCTTCGGGCGTGCCGGTGTGCGCCGCGCCCGATCTCATCAGCCTGCTCAATCATCTCAAAGGCGTGCAGACCCTGCCCGAGCCGCAGCCGGGCGAAGTGGAGCCGCCTGCGCGCGGGCCCGACCTCAAGCAGGTCAAGGGGCAGGAAAGCGCCAAGCGCGCGCTGGAGATCGCGGCGGCCGGCGGGCACAATCTGCTGATGATCGGACCGCCGGGCACTGGCAAGAGCCTGCTTGCCGCTTGCCTGCCCGGGATCCTGCCCGAACTGACGCCCGGCGAAGCGCTCGAAGTCTCCATGGTCGCCTCCGTCGCGGGCGAGCTCGAAGGCGGCAAGATCAGCCGGTCCCGCCCGTTCCGCCACCCGCACCATTCGGCATCGATGGCCGCGCTGACCGGCGGCGGGCTGCGCGTGCGGCCCGGCGAAGTCAGCATGGCGCATCTGGGCGTGCTGTTCCTCGACGAATTGCCCGAATTCCAGCGTGCGGTAGGCGGGAATCTTCGTATTCGAAGACTTTCAATGCGTACTGTATTGCCATGTCAAAAATTCCACAGTTGCGGACGGACAGGCCTTGACCGTAGGGTCATTTTGACTCATGGAGCGCTTGTGAACACGCTTCAGGGCCTGCCAGCCCTTTGGTTTAGCCCCGCCAGTCTAGTGACTGTGCGGGGCATTCTTTTAGGGAATCATGCCTTTGATTCGAAGGCAAGCAGAAGATTTGCGCGGGGATAAGTCCGGCAAAGTGTTCACCCGGCGTTCCGCTGCCAGTAACCCGCCCACTTGCGGCTCACTTGTGACGCCATGGCAGCTTCGGCTACAAGCATCGCCTGTTCGCCATTGGACCGGCGACGGTGATCTTCGCGCCATGCCGCTTCACCTGCGTAGGCGTTGAGATATGGCCCCGCGATATGGTGGTGTGTCCCGACTTCCATCCTGCGAAGGCGAGAGAAGAACAATTCAGCTTGGTTGGTGCAGACGCCTTCGTCCTTGACTCGATTCGCTGCGCCAGCCGCTGGAGACCGGCGAGGTCAGCGTGGCGCGGGCCAATGCGCATGTCACTTTCCCCGCGCGCGTCCAGCTGGTGGGCGCGATGAACCCGTGCCGCTGCGGCCATCTGGGCGATCCGGCGCTCGCCTGCAGCCGCGCGCCGCGCTGTGCGGCGGATTACCAGGGCAAAGTCTCCGGCCCGCTGCTCGACCGGATCGACCTGCATGTCGAAGTCGATTCGGTCAGCGCGGCCGATCTTGCCCTGCCGCCGCCGGCGGAAGGCTCCGCCGAAGTCGCTGCGCGCGTCGCCGCGGCGCGCAAGGTCCAGACCGAGCGTCTGCAAGGAACGTCGATGCGCAGCAATGCGGAGCTGGAAGGCGAAGCGCTGGACACGCACGCAACCCCGGACGATGCCGGGCGCAAGCTGCTGCTGCAGGCGGCCGAGGCGATGCGGCTGTCCGCCCGCGGCTATACCCGGATGCTGCGCGTCGCGCGGACGATTGCCGACCTGGCGGGAGCGGAGCAGGTGGGGCGCATACATGTCGCCGAAGCGCTGAGCTATCGGAGGCAGGCCCCGAGAGCGTGAACCTTTGGTCTTCCAACCTGACTCACACATTGCTCGCTCCGTCCCGAAAGGCCAGATAAGGCGCATCTATGGCCGACAAGAATCCTGAAAATAGCGATCCTCGCCCTCACGAATACGTCAGTCCGTGGGCCGTCGATGCCGCGCCTGCCCAGCCTGCCCAGCCTGCCGAAGCGCTGGTGCCCGTTCGCGTGGACATTCCGAAATCCGCGCATCTGCCCGGCCTGATCCTGCTCGCCGCGATCTGGCTTGCCTATCTGTGGCACCTTCCCGGCGGCATGCTGGATTGGGGACTATCCGGCGCCGCGCTGGCAGCCGGACATTACGATACCATCGCCTTGCACATGTTCGCTCATGCCGGCCTGATGCATATCGGCTTCAACAGTGTGGTGTTGTTCAGCCTTGCCGGCCCGCTGCTCACGCGAATGGGCATGTTCCCCGCAAGCTGGCTGCGCTTCTTTGCCTTTTACTTCCTTTCCGGATTGGCCGGCGCGGCGCTGTATCTGGCGCTGCACCCGCAGAGCAGCATCCCGATGGTCGGTGCCTCGGGCGCGATATCCGGCTTGATCGGACTGGTTGCGCGCCTCTCGAGCGAGCATGACGGGCTGGTGCCGCTGTTTTCGGCCGAGCTGGGCCGCCGAGTGTGGGGCTTCGTCAAGGCCAATCTGGTGCTGATCCTGCTGTTCACCGTCCCCATCGCGCTGATGGGAGGAGCAGGCGGCATCGCCTGGGAAGCCCATTTGGGCGGCTTCCTGGTGGGGCTGCTCGGGGCGAAGCTGTTCCTGGTCCGCCGCCATGCCTGATGCCCTCACCACCATTCGCCCGGTGCAGCGCCCGGCCGATGACGATGCGATCTGGGCCATCATGGAACCCGTGATCCGCGACGGCGCGACTTATCCGCTCGATCCAGGCCTGGGGCGCGAAGATGGGCTCGCTTATTGGTTCGCGCCGGGCAAGCAGGTGTTCGTCGCCGTGGAGGACGGGCAAGTGCTCGGCACCTACTATCTTAACGCGAACAGCACCGGCCTTGCCGACCATGTCGCCAATGGCGGCTACATGACTCATCCCGATGCGCGCGGACGCGGGATCGCAAGCGCGATGGCGCGCGATTCTTTCGCCCGCGCCAAGGCGGCCGGTTATCACGCGATGCAGTTCAACCTCGTCATTGCGAGCAACGAACAAGCCGTGCGCCTGTGGCAGAAACTGGGGCTGCAAGTCGTCGGACGCCTTCCGCAGGCTTTCCGCCACAAGCGGCTGGGCCTGACTGACGCCTTGGTGATGTATCGGTTGCTCTAGACGGCGCTTAGGTGCCTTTAAGCACGCACCGCTACACGTCAGAGATTCGGGCTCTTTTCGCTCACTTCCAGATCGCCATTCTGGCCGATTCTGCCGCGATCCTGCCAGCGCAGTTCGTGGTAGGAGATCGTCGCGGCCATCATGCGCACGGATCGCGATCGGGCCGATGGGCAGCCAATCGCGCGAGTCCACCAGCACGGGGTTGGACGACATTTCCATCGTGTATTTTTCGCCCCACTGCTTGAGTGCGAGCAGCGCAGGCAGCAGGTCCAGCCCCTTTTCGGTCAGCCGGTATTCGACCTTGCGCCGGTCATCCGGGCAGGTTTCACGCATCAATATGCCATTGCCGACCAGCTTGCTCAGCCGGTTGGAGAGGATATTGCGCGCGATGCCGAGCGCGCCCAGGAATTCCTCGAAGTGGCACAAACCGTTGAAGGCCGCGCGCAGGATCATGAAAGACCAGCGCTCGCCCATGACTTCAAGCGCCTGCGGCAAGCCGCAAGCGACAACGTCATCCAGCGGTTCGCGAAGCTTTCCCATCCTAATCCTTTCAAGTCGGCACTTCCTCATGACGTGCCGCAGCCCATGCGCAATAGATTTTTAGTTGCAACTTGATACCTATCTATATAAGTATCGATTCGAAACGTAAATCCTGCGCCCCCTGCGGAGCCAGTGGATGAGAAGGTGGGAATGCCAGATGAATACTTATCCTTTTTATCGTCTTTCCAAAGCGATCGCCGTATTCCCATTGCTGGCGATGGCCCTTGCAGCCGCACCCGCCCACGCTGTGTCAGGCGCAGCCGCCTACCGCGCGGAACTTGCTTCTCCCTTGGCGGAACCGCGCCAGGAGATCGTCGACGGCGTTGTCTGGCAATGCGAAGGCACCAGCTGCACTGGCACCAAGAGCGGATCGCGGCCGGTCATCGTATGCGGAAGGCTGGCGCAAAAGCTTGGCCCGGTAGCGCGCTTTGCGCATGCCAAGGGCGAACTGGACGCGCGGGATCTCGCGCGCTGCAATGGCGGTTGATCGCAGGCGAGAAGCTTTGGACTTACCCCCGGCCTGGCCCATCCCTCTCCACCGCCAGGCACCCCTTCGGGCCTTCACGCTGAACAGGTGAGGGCCCGTTCTTTTGTCAGGCCAACAGGCCCAACTGCGCCAGTTCGGCTTCGAAGGAAGCAGTGTCCTTGAAATGGTGCGCTTTCCAGCCGCAAGCGCGCGCGGCGGCAACATTCTCTTCGCGATCATCGGCGAAGATCAGTTCTTCCGCCGCATAGCCAAACCGCTGTTCGGCCAGCCGATAGATTGCAGGATCGGGCTTGGCGAGCTTCTCTTCGCCCGATACGAGGATGTCGGTAAAATGATCGAACACCGCCTCGGACGGACGGAACTGCGCCCAGAAAGCCTTGCTGAAATTGGTCAGCCCGAAGATCGGCACGCCGCGCTCAGCCAGAGTTTCAACCAGCTCCCGCGAACCGGCAACCGGGCCTGTTATGGTCTCGTTGAACCGGTAGGCATAAGCGTCGATCTCATCCGCTATATTCGGGATGCAGTGCGCTCAGTTCGGCAACGAGATCGGCCAGCTCTTCCCCGGCATCGTGACGGAAATGGAAGCCGAGCGTCAGCACATTGTCCATGAAATGGTCTAGCCGGGCGGAATCGTCGATCAACTTGCGGAAAACAGCGCGCGCATATCCCAATGGAACAGCACCTCGCCGACATCGAACACGACCGCACGAACCTGGACCATCTCACCACCGGATAAACAAAAGCCCCCGCTCTCGCAGGGGCTTTTCAGTTGCAGGTCCCCGCCGGAGCAGGGACGCGGGAACGACTCAACCCTGGCGCGCCTTGAAGCGGCGGTTGGTCTTGTTGATCACATAGGTGCGGCCACGGCGACGGATCACGCGGTTATCCCGGTGGCGGCCCTTCAGCGACTTGAGGCTGTTGCGAATCTTCATGTCGAATTCCGAATTGGCGGAGCCTTGAGTTGATTCTTGGCCCAGCAAAATTTGAAGCCGGGCCGTTACGGGCGACAGGCGGTTCAAGTCAAGCTTCACGCCGGATTTCGGTGAGTTTTCTCTCCCAAGCCAGCGCATGGCCGATGATCTGGTCGAGATCGGCATATTGCGGCTCCCACGGAAGTGTCCGCTTGATGCGGTGATTGTCCGAGATCAGCGAATCGGGATCGCCGGCACGGCGGGGCCCCATGATTCGTTCGAGCTTCATGTTTGTAACGCGGTCGACCGCATCGAGCACTTCGAGCACCGAGAAGCCCCGGCCGTAGCCGCAATTCATGGTCAGCGAACGATCCGGCTGTGCGATCAGCGCCTCCAGCGCCAGCACATGGGCCGCGGCAAGATCGGAGACATGGATATAATCGCGCACGCCGGTGCCATCGGGCGTGTCGTAATCGGTGCCGAAGACCGCAACGTTGCCGCGCTTGCCCAGCGCCGCCTCGACCGCGACCTTGATCAGATGAGTTGCGCCTGCGGTCGACTGCCCGCTGCGCGCCTGGGGATCGGCCCCCGCGACGTTGAAATAGCGCAGCGCGCAGTAATTGAACGGATGCGCCGTGGCGGTATCGGCCAGCATGGTCTCGGTCATCAGCTTCGACATGCCGTAGGGATTGATCGGCTGCTTGGGGCTGTCTTCATGCACCGGGGACACTTCCGGGATGCCATAGGTCGCCGCGGTCGAGCTGAAGATGAAGTGCTGCACCCCGCCTTTAACGGCGGCCTCGATCAGGCGCGCGGCTCTTGGCGGTGTTGTTGTGATAGTATTTGAGCGGGTCTTCGACCGATTTCGGGCACGATGATCGATCCGGCAAAATGCATGATCGCCCCGGTGCCCTGCTCGGCGAAGATCCGCGCGAGCAGTGCGCCATCCTCGATATCGCCATCGTAGAACGCCACGCCGTCGGGCACCGCGAAGCGAAACCCGGTGGTGAGATTGTCGATCACCGCCACCTCCCAGCCGCCGATCGAGCAGAGCGAGCACGGCATGGCTGCCAATATATCCGGCGCCGCCGGTGACGAGAACGGGTGGTTTATTCTTCATAGACAAGTTCGCTAGCATCCAACGTCGACGGAACGGTTAATGCGAAAAGGGAGGATGGTTCATAACCAGGCAAGGCGGATCGGCATAGGTCGGCAACTCAATAACCAACCAATCTCCAAATCGGATCGCTATGCACCACTTACCGAAACTGGCTGGGCTTTCCATTCTGCTGCTGGCTGCCGCACCCGTTTTCGCTCGTCCATCAGGCTGGGGACAGTCCGGCTGGGGCGATACCACCTGGGGAGGCCGCGGATGGGAACGCGATCGAATTCGGCCCCAGCGCGGCGAGAGCCGGCCGGAGGGCGAAGTCGAAGTGACTCGCTTCGTGGCGCAAGACGGGTCCGAAGCCGGGCTGGGCCACGGAGCTATCACGGTCGTCGCGACCGTAGAGGGCGCGCCGGCGTACCGCTCGAATGATCCGATCGAGCAAGCGCAGCGGCAAGACGAAGTCTCGGCCGACATTCATGGTCCGCCGGACCGATTGCCCGCTCTCGCCGCGCAAGACGAAAGCCGCCGCGGCGCCACTTTCGAGGCGGCGGTGATCGACCAGCTGGTAAGCGCTGGCTACGACACGCTGCCGGCATCTGCCGGACATGGTCAGCGAGCCGAATTGCGAATTGTCCACGGTGTGGCCGAACCCGAAGAACCGCCGCACAAGCCGGTAAGCGGGACGATGGAAGTGGGCGTCTCAAACCATGGCTCGATGGCCGGGATGGGTATCAATATCGACCTCACCAAGCCGAAGAAGGCGTTGCTGTCGACCCGGCTTGAGGCGCGCATCCGGGACAGCGCGAGCGGCGCTGTGCTCTGGGAAGGCCGCGCCGAGATCGCCACGCGCGACGGCGACGCAAATTGGCCCACGCAGAAGATCGCAGCCCGCCTTGCCGAAGCTTTATTTCGCGACTTTCCCGGCAAGCCGGGCGAGACCTATTCGATGCGTTGAAGTGCCGCCGACTATCTGGGCTTGCATCCTGGCCGCCGCGCACCCAGACTCTTATTTCCAAGGGAGAGCGCGCCGCAATGAAGATCGTTCAGATAGCAGTGTTGGGCATGACGGCCATGACGCTCGCAGCCTGCACCACGCCGATCGGCCCCGTGGAAGTGACCCGCTTCCACAAGGAGGCGGCGCTGCCTCAGCTTGGGCAAGGTACGATCGCAATCGAGGCCGCGCCTGGCATGGACCGCGATTCGCTTGAATTGGCGAGTTACAAATCCGCCGTGTCGCGCGAATTGACAAAGATCGGCTATCAGGCTGTCGCCGCTGGCGGCGGCAATCAGGTGGCCTTGGTGCGTGTGGAACGCTTCGCCTTCCAGCCGCAGCGCGAAAACGGTCCCGTGAGTGTAGGCGTGGGCGGTTCTACCGGCAGCTGGGGATCGGGCTTAGGCCTCGGGATCGGGCTCAATCTCTCGGGCAAGCCCGCCGAGCAGGTCACCACCCGGCTGGGCGTGATGATCAAGGACCGTACGAGCGCCGAAACGATCTGGGAAGGCCGCGCGGAATTCACAGTGCGCGCCGACGCGCCGCTCGCCACCAGCCAACTTGGCGCCGCGAAAATAGCCGAAGCAATGTTCAGGGACTTTCCCGGCGGCAACGGCGAAACGATTGAGGTTCAGTGACAGAAGAATGATTGAAACCCCCATCAGGATCGACGCGAAGTTTGACAGCGGCAATATCGAAGTGCTCGAGATCGCGGGAGCCAGCGCGAAGCTTGCCATTCGCAACGACAATCATTCCGAGTTCAACCAGTGGTTTCACTTCCGGGTCTCCGGCCCCGCCGGATGTGATCTGGTATTGAAGATTACTGGCTTGAATGGCTCTGCATATCCGGCCGGTTGGCCAGGATATCGCGCCTGCGTTTCTGAGGACCGCGACTATTGGGCGCGCGCCGACAGTTCCTTCGACAAGGGCGAGGAAAACGGCACTCTGACCGATCCGCTATACTCTCACGACCGGCATCGCCTGGTTCGCCTATTTCGCACCCTATTCGATGGAGCGGCATCACGACCTCGTAACCGAAGCCGCGACGAGCGAAGGCGTTACTTATCGCTGCCTCGGCCACTCGCTCGACGGGCAGCCGATAGACTGCCTGGAGATGGGCGAAGGCGAAACGCAGGTGTGGCTCTATGCCCGTCAGCATCCTGGCGAGAGCATGGCCGAATGGTGGATGGAAGGCGCTGTTCAATGCCTGACAGATCCCGCCGATCCTGTTGCGCGCGTTCTGCGGAGCAAGTGCAAGCTGCACATTGTGCCGAATTGCAATCCCGATGGGTCGGCGCGCGGGCATTTGCGCACCAATGCCGTTGGCGCCAATCTCAATCGCGAATGGGACAATCCGCGCGCGGACCGGTCGCCCGAAGTGCTCGCGATCCGCAATGCCATGGACGAAAGCGGCGTCGACTTCGCCATGGATGTTCATGGCGACGAAGCAATCCCGCATGTCTTCCTCGCCGGCTTCGAAGGCATCCCCTCGTGGAAGGACGACACAGGGCGAGGCTTACACCGGCTACCGCGAGATCCTGAAGCGCCGCACGCCCGATTTCCAGACCGCGAAGGGTTATCCCCCTGCCCGGGCAGGTCAGGCAAACCTGACCATGTCGACCAATCAGCTGGCCGAACGTTTCGGCGCCTGCGCGATGACGCTGGAAATGCCGTTCAAGGACAATGACGACCTGCCCGACGAAGCGCAGGGCTGGAGCCCGGAACGCAGCAAGCTGCTGGCCCGCGATTGCCTGGCCTCGCTGGTGGAATGGCTGGAGGCCTGAACGAGGCTGACAGCTTCCTTCCGCGCTTCTCTACAGACCCGCAATTCTACCTTAAACAGATAAAGTTAGGTCGAAATGCCGGGCCGTGTTATTATTCGAGTGCTGACGTTGTATTTGCGACGGGTTTCGGCGCTTTGAGTTTGGTGTTGCGGGGACCTGTCCCTGCTTCCATCGCTGATGGCGACTTCCTTTCAATTGACGACACGACGCACGACCCGCGCCGCAATTTCGTGGCCGGGAGATCACCCGTTTCTTGAAAGGAAACACTCATGCCAATCGGCACAGTCAAATTCTTCAACACCGAAAAGGGTTTCGGTTTCATTGCTCCCGAAGAGGGCGGCGATGACAGCTTCGTTCACATCTCCGCGGTTCAGGCCGCCGGAATGCAGACGCTAGAAAAAGACCAGCGCGTTTCCTATGAGGTCGAAACCGGCCGCAATGGCAAGCCCGCTGCAGTGAATCTGGCATCCGCCTAATCACCGCATCAGGTGCCGGGGCTTGGGCGCAGCGCGCCCGCCCCGGTGTCCACCCCCAAAGAGGAGTTGCCGCGTGAGCCTGACATTCGAATTTTGCGATATGCGTGCTCGCGAAGCGGCATCGGCCGCAGCAGAAGCAACTCTCGACAATGTAAAAGAGCGCGCATTGCGCTCAGAATCAGCCTGGCGGGAAATTGCCGATCGGCTCCGCGCGATCAAAGATGGTCGCAAGGCGATCGAGCAAGAACGCGCTGAAAGCGCGCTGCAAGTCTAGCTGCAGTCAGATTTTCGCGAGCGGAAGTTCAAGACTTTCCGCCTCGCTCGGCACTCCGCTGCCTGATTGCCTGTTCAACTCGGGCAAACCCAGCATCGCTCTCGATCGCGACATCAAGCGGCCTCCCGTGCAAATCCTCATCGGCATGATTGAGGAAAGCCAAGGCTCCTTCGCGCCCGCCCAGCAGCAGGAACGCCAGCTGGGTTATGTCCCCCTGACGGCGGGCTTCTTCTCTTGAAAGTTTAGGCTGCTTTGACGCCGAACTGCGAAAATTCATGGCACCGCGTTTGGGGGATGTCTCAGGTGTTTCGGCAGTCATGGGTTGCTGACCACGGGCTTCGCAGCGATGATCTCTGCCACTCCGCGTTTTGAGATACTCCACGCACAGGATGCCGCAGCACCTAGCTTGAGCTGGTGGCGCTCGATCTGTCCCGCAATAAGGTCTGCGGCGGCGAGGTGCGTCTTGCGCATCAAGTCGCTGGGAGCGGCAGTAGCCATCAGCACTGCTCTTTGATGGTCCGAATATTTCTGATTGAGGTCCATGCTTGAGCTCCTGCGATGAAAGGGAGCACCCCGGTCTCTAGACAAGACCTTTCGGCACTCATGGGAATAAGCGGCCCCTCGGACATTAGCCCGAGGGGAAGCGTCAATCGATCATGGCCGCGACGAGCCGCCGCAATTCAAGATCGGTAATTTGCGGTACGCTGCGCTCTGAAGGGCGCGTACCGCCTGATTTTCTCCCACCGAAAGGCAGGAAGAGCTTAGGGCGCTTGCGTGCGCCAACCGTATTTACGTTCATTGATTTCCTTGTCGGCAGCGGATCACCGCCGCCATTTTCTTTAATTGCTAGCGCCTGACAAAACTGCGTCGGCCAGCTGCCGGACCTTGTCCGGGCGTTCGTTCCCTGAACACGATGCGGCCTTTAGAGAGATCATATGGAGTCATCTCCACGTGAACCCTGTCGCCAACCACGGAGCGGATGCGGAATTTGCGCATTTTGCCAGCCGTATAAGCGACAATCCGGTGTTCGTTGTCCAACAAGACCGCAAATCGGCCATCGGGCAGGATTTCTTCGATCTGCCCTTCAAGGGTGAGCAACGCTTCTTTTGCCAAGGTAACCTTCTTTCATGCTGTGTGAATCACGAGCGGCGCGAAAATCCGCGCGGCCGAGCCAAGAAGCATGAAAAGGAAGACGAAACCCGGCCAGCCGGCTGTCAAATTCCGCCGCAAGCGACGTCAGGCCTGCTGTATGTAGGCACTGAGCATCGCTTTGACAATGGCACGCACTCAGCTCACGCCTGCGCAGGTGCCCCAAGGAACCGCATTCTACGCTGCCAAGCCGATATCTTCCGCGCGCGCAAAATTGCCGTGCAAGCCGAAACGCAGGCGTATCGGGCACATTGATCGTGGCAACCGGACCCTTTTCGATGTCGAGCGCATCGAAGATCAGCAAGTCGCTACGATGGTCTTCCAACCGGTTGCAGATCATCACGATCCAGCCATCGCCCTCTGGCGCATCTTTGCGGCGCGGTATGAAGCAGGGTTCCTGCAGGCTCGACACCGGCCCGCACCACCAATGCTGCTCGTTGCCGGTTTCGAGATCCTTGAGGAACAGGCAGTTCATCAGGAAGCCGCCGGCGCTGCCGCCCTTCAGTTCGACCGGGACGCCTCATGTCCATTTCGAGGCCCCAGCCATAGCGGTTCTTCACGCCGGTGAAGCGGTCGTCGATCCGGGGGAACTCGCTGGCGGTTTCGGTGAGCGGAGTGATCGAATCGAACTCCTCGCCATTGGAAGCCATGTCCACCGTCCAGCGGGTCAGCTTGCTCATTGCTTCCATCCCGTTGAACGGCTCGCCGTGCACATCGGGGAAGAAGGGGAACATGTTGTTCTTCGCTTCGGGCACGACGAAGTGGACCTTGCTGCCTTCCTGCCAGGCATTGAGCACATGGCTGGCGAAGCAATTGTCGCGCTTGAACCAGCGGATGTCCTCCTGCTTCAGGTCCGTCGCGCCGGGGAATGATGCCGAGATAGACCGGCATGGTGGTGTCGAAGCCGAAATGCGGAAGCTTCTTCTCCAGCCTGTTCCCAGCTGCCGATCGACGGCACGACGTGAAGCACGAGGTAATCCTCGGTGATCCCGAAATCGTGCATCATGCAGTAGTAGGGAACCTTGAACCACACTTCGCGGATCAACTCGCCTTCCGGATTCACTTCGTAATAGGCGACATCGTCGGTGCACAGGCCGGAAGCGGCATAGCCGATTGCGACCATATTGCCGGTCTTCGGATCGATCTTCGGGATGGGCGGTGAAGGTCTGGCCCTTCATCTTGCCGTCGAACTTTTCGAACGCCTCGCTCTCCATCGAGACCGGATCCATCAACAGCGCGGGGCTGTCTTCCTTCATCGCCCATAGCTTGCCGGCATAAATCCAGGCGTTGGTATTGGCGGTGGACCGGATCATGCCCTTGGTCGAAGCGTCATCGGTCAGCGGATTTCGGTACATGCCGAACAGCCCGCGCCCGGCCTCTCGCTCGGCCTTCCATTTGTCGGTCTTGGCCCAGCGCTGGCGGAAATCGCATTGACCGTCATGGATGTGAAAGCGGGTGATCATCCCGTCGCCATTGAAGGCGATATCGTCCCCCAGCATTGGCGGGAACTGCGGATCGGGCTGGACCCGATAGAATGCGCCGTTGATTTCCTTCGGAATTTCACCCTCATGGGCAAGATCGCGAATATCCGCCTCGATGCGCGAAGGCGTGTTGAAGCCGGTGAAACTCGGTGTGTCCGGGAAATGGACCATTCTCAATCCTCTCCTTGCGCCCGATTGTATGCTCCACTAACGATTACGCAAGCGGATTGCGCTGACGCGAAGCTATCGGGGTAGAGACTTTGGCGGCAGTTTCATTGATCGAAGGCAAGGATAGCGACGTCGGCGAACTGAACGACATTGTCGGCTTCCACATTCGCCTCGCCCATGGCGCGGTCTATCGGCACTTCACTGAAACATTCGCCGATCTGGACCTGACCCAGAAGCAGGTTTCCGTGCTGTGGCTGGTCGACGACCAGCCGGGCATCTCGCAGATCGAGCTCGGCCAGCGGCTGCGGATGGACCGCGCGACGACCATGACCATCGTCAACCGCTTGCAGGACCGCGACTACCTGCGCCGCGAGCGCTCCGAAACCGACGGACGCAAGCAGGCGCTCTATCTGACTGATGAGGGCGCCAGGGCCCTCGGCGAAGCCAAGCTGGCCATTCGCGAGCACGAAGCCTGGCTCAAGAGCAGGTTTACTGCCGAAGAACTCGAAAAACTGGTGGAAATGCTCGCTCGAATCCACGATTGAAGACGCCAATCGGAGAGGAAATCAGGAACCATGGCCAGTAACCCCGGCGCGGCAAACGATCCGCGAGTGATTATCGACGAAGGCGCCATGAGCGTACGGCAATGGATCGTCGTCATCCTGATGGTCGCGCTTAACGCGCTCGACGGCTTCGACGTCCTGTCGAGCGCCTTTGCCGCACCAGGCATCACCGCCGAATGGGGTATTGAGCGCAGCGTCCTCGGCGTTGTGCTGTCCGCGGAACTGGTCGGCATGGGCTTCGGCTCGGTCTTGCTGGGCGGAATGGCGGACAAGTTCGGGCGCAAGTCGACCATGATCGCCTGCCTCGTCTTGATGGCCCTCGGCATGTATCTGGCCCACGCGGCCACCGGCGGTGACCCCGCTTGTCGGTTACCGCTTTGTCACCGGCCTCGGCATCGGCGGCATGCTCGCTGCAACCAACGCAGTGGTCGCCGAAAGCTCCAATACCAAGTGGCGCAGCACTTCCATCGCCGCATATGTCGCTGGCTATCCGCTCGGCGCGATCATTGGCGGTATTGCCGCATCGGAATGGTTGCTGCCCGATCATGGTTGGCGCGCGGTATTCCTGTTCGGAGCTATCGTGACCGCCGCACTGATCCCGGTAGTGATCGCGCTGGTGCCCGAAACCGCGGCCTACAGCGCTTCACGGCGCAACGTTGCTGGGGTCAACAAGACGCTCGCCGCTTTCGGCAAGCCCGCGATCGAGGCCTTGCCGTTGATCGCGGCCACGACCGCCAAACCCAAGATAACGGATATCCTGTCCAACAGGCAGCTGCGTCCCGTCACGCTGCTTCTGGCCTTCGGCTATATGTTCCACACGATCACATTCTACTACATACTCAAATTCGCAGTGCAGATCGTCTCTGACTACCCGCCGGGATATGCACCAGGCGATGCAGCGACCGTGCTGACCTGGGCCAATGTGGGCGGCTTCTTCGGCAGCCTGCTGTTCGGCTTCGTTATGGCGAGGCTTGGCATCAAGTGGCCGACCGCGCTGATGCTGCTGATCGGTTCGGTGGCGGTCGGCTCCTTTGGCCTTGGGCGAGAGACGCTGGATGGCTGGCAGTGGGCAACGATCCTGACCGGCTTCTTCACGCAATGCGGCGATCAGCGGGTATTATGCCGCTTTCGCCCGCGGGTTCCCGGCTTATGCTCGTGCCAGCGGCACCGGCTTCGTACTCGGCATCGGCCGCTTCGGCGCGGCAGGCAGCCCGCTCATCGCCGGTGCGCTGTTCAGCTGGCTGGGCAATGACGAATTGCTGACTGTCTCACTCATCATGGCGATGGGTTCGATAGTCTCACTCGTGCTGTTCCTGAGCTTGCCGGAACGCGATGGCGATGACGTTATTGCAGAACAAACAGCCAAGGCTGCCGCAACCTGATTTTTTCGACCAGAGCCTTTCTCATAGGAAAACCTGACCAATGAAGACCCGTGCCGCCGTCGCATTCGAAGCGAAGAAGCCGCTCGAGATCGTCGAACTCGATCTCGAAGGCCCGAAGGCTGGCGAAGTGCTGGTCGAGATCATGGCGACCGGCATCTGCCATACCGACGCCTATACGCTCGACGGGCTCGACAGCGAGGGCATTTTCCCGAGCATCCTGGGCCATGAAGGCGCAGGCATCGTGCGCGAAGTCGGGCGCCGGCGTCACCTCGGTGAAGCCGGGCGACCACGTGATCCCGCTCTACACGCCCGAATGCCGCCAGTGTAAATCGTGCCTCTCGGGCAAGACCAACCTGTGCACCGCGATCCGCGCGACCCAGGGCAAGGGGCTGATGCCCGACGGCACCACCCGCTTCTGCTACAAGGGCCAGACGATCTACCACTACATGGGCTGCTCGACCTTCTCGAACTTCACCGTGCTGCCCGAAATCGCGGTCGCCAAGATCCGCGAAGACGCGCCGTTCAAGACCAGCTGCTACATCGGCTGCGGCGTGACCACCGGCGTGGGCGCGGTGATCAACACCGCCAAGGTGCAGGTCGGGCGACAATGTCGTGGTGTTCGGCCTCGGCGGGATCGGCCTCAACGTGATGCAGGGCGCGCGGATGGCGGGCGCGAACAAGATCATCGGCGTCGACATCAACCCCGAGCGCGAGGAATGGGGCCGCAAGTTCGGCATGACCGATTTCCTCAATACCAAGGGCATGAGCCGCGAGGATACGGTCGCCAAGATCGTCGAGATGACCGACGGCGGCGCGGACTACACCTTCGATGCCACCGGCAACACCGAAGTGATGCGCACGGCGCTGGAAGCCTGCCACCGCGGCTGGGGCACCTCGATCATCATCGGCGTGGCCGAAGCGGGCAAGGAAATCGCCACCCGCCCGTTCCAGCTGGTGACCGGCCGCAACTGGCGCGGCACTGCGTTCGGCGGCGCCAAGGGCCGCACCGACGTGCCCAAGATCGTCGACTGTACATGAACGGCAAGATCCAGATCGATCCGATGATCACCCATGTCCTGACGCTTGAGGAGATCAACAAGGGCTTCGATCTGATGCATGCCGGCGAAAGCATCCGCAGCGTCGTCGTCTTCTGAACTGACAGAGGCTCACTGTATGTTTCGCACACTCGTTCTCGGGTCCAATGACATTGCGCGCGCCCAAGCGTTCTACAATGCGACGATGGCCGTTCTCGGCTGCCCGCCGGCCGAGCCCGATTGGCGCGGCGCAATTGCCTACCGCAAGAATGGCAGCGCATTAATGATTACCGAGCCGTTGGACGGCAATCCTGCGAGCAGCGCCAACGGTCTCACTGTGAACCTCGAGATGGAGAGCGAAGCGCAGGTCCACGCCTGGCATACGGCTGGGCTGGAAAATGGCGGGACTGCTATTGAAGATCCGCCCGGCATCCGCACCTACCCTAGTGGGAACAGGCTCTATTCGGCCTATCTGCGCGACCCCGATGGGCACAAGTTCTGCGCCTCTTACAAGTTGCCGGCCTGATACGTGTTGCCACTACGGTCGGACACGGCAATTGACACACCAGAACACTGCTGAGGAGCCTGCTTGAATGTTTCGTACTGTATTGCTCGGATCGAACGATCTGGAGAAGTCGAAGAATTTTTACGACGCCATTATGCAAGTGGTCGGATGCCCACCGGCCGAAGACAATTCAGGCGGCCCGCTGCGCTATCGCAAGGACGGTGTCGGGCTGGTGATCGTCAAGCCGCGTGACGGCAATCCTGCTACGCACGCCAATGGCGGCACGATCAATTTCAAGATGGACAGCGAAGAACAGGTGAACGCCTGGCATGCAGCTGGCGTCGCCAACGGTGGCACGGCGATCGAAGATCCGCCAGGCATCCGCAATTATCCCGGGCAGGACGTCTATTCGGCCTATCTGCGGAGCCCCGAAGGGCACAAATTCAACGCTTCCTACTTCATTCCCGGTTGAATTAAGGGCTTCCCCGTGGTGGGGAAGACTATCGCAAGCGGTGATGATCCGCCCAAATTGAAAATCAAGAAGAGAGGTATCTCATGTTTACTCACGCATTTCTCGGTTCGAACGACATCGAACGCAGCCGTACGTTTTACGACGCGGTGATGGGTGTTCTCGGCTACGCCAATGTCGTGCCGCCAGAGGCCGGCAATTTGGTCTATGCCGGACCGACCGGCACCTTCATCGTCGGCCCGCCGCTCAACGGTGACGCGGCCAACCATGGCAATGGCAGCACCTTGGGCTTTGCGGCACAGGACGACGAGACGGTCGCAGCCTGGCATGCCGCGGGTCTCGCCAATGGCGGCACCTGCGACGGCGAACCCGGCCCGCGCGAGCGCGCTCCAAACCAATCGCACGGCGCATATCTGCGCGACCCGGACGGCAACAAGATCTGCGCGTTCCACATGCGCCACTGAGAGCCAAAGAGGCAGGAAGATTAATGGAAGTCATCTCCACCAACCGGTCCTTCGGCGGCGAACAGGGCGTTTATAGTCACAAATCTGCCGAAACCGGTACGGAGATGACTTTCTCGGTCTTCGTGCCAGAGCATGCGCCAGGCACGAAGTTGCCGGTGCTGTGGTACCTCTCGGGTCTCACCTGCACCCATGCCAACGTCACCGAAAAAGGCGAATACCGGGCTGCCTGCGCGCAGCACGGGATCATATTCGTCGCGCCCGACACCTCACCGCGCGGAGACGACGTGCCCGACGACGAAGCCTATGATTTCGGCCAAGGGCGCGGGCTTCTACGTCGATGCCACTCAGGAGCCATGGTCGGCCAACTTCCGCATGCGTTCCTACATCGAAAACGAGCTGCCCGCTCTGGTCGCCAAGCATTTCCCGGTCGACATGGAGCGTCAGGGGATCACCGGCCATTCGATGGGCGGGCACGGCGCGCTTGACCATCTCCCTGCGCAATCCCGGACCGCTTCCGCTCGACCAGCGCCTTTGCGCCGATCGTCAGCCCGCTCGAACTGCCCCTGGGGCGAGAAGGCGCTGACCGGCTATCTCGGCCCGGACGCGGCCACATGGCGCGAATACGATGCCGTCGCACTGATCGAAGATGGCGCGCGTCTGCCCGACCTGCTGGTCGACCAGGGCAGGGCCGACAACTTCCTCAAGGAACAGCTAAAGACCGACTTGCTTGACCAGGCCTGCCGAAATGCGGATATGCGCGCCGCGATCAGGATGCAGGAGGGGTATGACCACTCCTATTATTTCATCTCGACCTTCATGGCCGAACATGTCGCCTGGCACGCCGAGAGATTGAAAAAATGAGCAGCCAACAGAAACTTGCCGAGATCATCGCCGAGCACGAAAGGCGCGAAGGCCCGCTGCTGCCGATCCTGCACGATGTGCAGGAGGAATTCGGCTGCGTTGACGAGAATGCCGAAAAGGCGATCGCCCACGCGCTCAACCTCAGCCGCGCCGATGTGCACGGCGTGGTCAGCTTCTATCACGATTTCAAGCCTGCCGCCGATCCGCGCCCCGAAGTGCAGATCTGCCGCGCCGAAGCCTGCAAGGCGCGCGGTGTAGAAGCGCTGATGGACGAAGCGAGCAGCGGCCGCGGGCGAGCGGGTGAAGCTGCACCACCGTCTATTGCCTCGGCCTGTGCAGCGCCGGCCCGAACGCCCGCATGGGCGACCGGCTCCATGCCCGGCTCGACGGCGCCGGCGCTTGCCAAACTGATTGAAAACGCATGACCTGACTCGATCCGTATTTCCGACGATGCCCTCGCCCGCGCCTGCGGTGCCGATGAACTGGCCGCCGCCTTCGCCAAGGCTGGCGCACTGGTGGAACGCGTTTCCAGCTGGGGCATGCACTGGCTCGAACCGCTGGTCGAAATCGACGGCAAGGGCTTCGGCCCCGCGACGACTCGACGATGTCGCCGCGATCCTCGATGGATCGAGCGACAAGGCCATCGGCGTGATTGCCGATCACCCCTTCATCGCCAGCCAGCAGCGCCTGACCTTCGCCCGCGCGGGCAAGACGCGCCCGCTGAGCCTTGAAGATTACGAAGCGCACCGGCGGCTGGGAAGGCCTGAGGCGTGCGCGCCAGATCGGGCCCGAAGCGATCGTCGATGACGTGCTCGCATCCGGCCTGCGCGGCCGCGGCGGCGCGGGCTTCCCGGCCGGGATCAAGTGGAAGACGGTCGCCGCCGCTCCTGGCCGATCAGAAATATATCGTCTGCAACGCCGACGAAGGCGACAGCGGCACCTTTGCCGACCGCATGCTGATGGAAGGCGATCCCTTCGCCCTGATCGAAGGCATGGCGATCGCCGGCGAGGCCGTGGGCGCGAACAAGGGCTATGTCTATCTGCGCAGCGAATATCCCGACGCGATCGACAAGATGCAGAAGCGCTGTGACCGCAGTCGCGCCAGCATCGTCGCGCCGTTCGTGTGCGAAATCCGCGTCGGCGCGGGCGCCTATGTCTGCGGCGAGGAAACCTCGCTGCTCAACAGCCTCGAAGGCAAGCGCGGCGAAGTGCGCGCCAAGCCGCCGCTGCCCGCGCTGAAGGGCCTGTTCGGCAAGCCGACCGTGGTCAACAACGTGCTGACCCTGGCCGCCGTGCCGCACATCCTGCGCGAAGGCGGTGCGAGCACTTACGACGGCCTCGGCATGGGCCGTTCGAAGGGCACGATGCCGATCCAGCTGGCCGGCAACATCAAGCATGGCGGGCTGTACGAGATCGAGTTCGGCATCACGCCTGCGCGAACTGATCTACGACATCGGCGGCGGCACCGAATCGGGCCGCCCGGTCAAGGCGGTGCAGGTGGGCGGGCCGCTGGGTGCCTATATCCATCCCGACCAGTTCGACATCCGCTTCGATTACGAAGACTATGCCGCGGCCGACGCGCTGATCGGCCATGCCGGCATCACCGTGTTCGACGATACTGCCGACATGGGCGCGATGGCGCGCTTCGCGATGGAATTCTGCGCGGCGGAAAGCTGCGGCAAATGCACCCCCTGCCGGATCGGCGCGGTCCGCGGCGTCGAACTGATCGACCGCATTCGCGACAGGCGGCGCGTCAGCTTGAAGCGCTCGAGACCGATGCCGCAGATGCACAACATGCCCAAGGCAGGCCGCGCAGCCAGGAAGACGAAATCGAGCTGCTCGAAGATCTGTGCGAAACGATGAAGTTCGGTTCGCTCTGCGCGCTGGGCGGCTTCACGCCCTATCCGGTGATGAGCGCGCTCAAGCACTGGCCGGAAGATTTCCGGAAGTGATGCTGGCCGAATGATCCTGGGCGTGGTTCTGGCAGGCGGACAATTCGAGCCGTTTCGGCAGCGACAAGGCGCTGGCCGAACTGGGCGGCCGAACTGCTGCTCGTCGCGCGCGGTCGACGCGCTTGTCGGGCTGGTGCGAACATGTTGTGATCGCCGGTCGCGAAACGGGCCTGCTCCGCTGCATCCCCGATTGGCCGCGCGCCGGCATGGGGCCGCTCGGCGGGATCGCCGCAGGCCTGCATCATGCAGCGGGATGCGGATTTCGACAGTGTGATGACCTGCGGCGTCGATTCGGCCGATCTGCCGGAAGATCTGCCAGAATTGCTGCACTCCGGCCCCGGCTATCTTGCAAAGCCAGCCGGTTATCGGGCATTGGCCAGACAGACGCTGCATCGTTTGTCGAAACGATCCTCCAGAGTGAAGGGCGCCACTCGATGCTGGCATTCGCCGAGGCGATCATGCGCGCGGACGTGAAAACTTGCGTCAAAACCTGCTAATATAAATACACCTGCGGATCTTGCCGCCGTGGAGAAGCGCAATGGGATATGAACGCCAAGCAGATTTCGGCACGCCCGAGGTCAAGTCGCGACGAGCTGGTCACGCTGACCATCGACGGCCGCGATGTCACCGTGCCGGCCGGGCACGACCGTGATGCGCGCAGCCGCTGTTTGCGGCGGTTCGATCCCCAAACTTTGCGCGACTGACAGTCTCAACCAGTTCGGCTCCTGCCGCCTGTGCCTGGTCGAGATCGAAGGCGCGCGCGGCACGCCGGCGAGCTGCACCACCCCGGTCGCACCGGGCATGAAGGTCCAGACCCAGACCCCGCGGCTCGAAAAGCTGCGCAAGGGCGTGATGGAGCTCTACATCTCCGATCACCCGCTCGACTGCCTCACCTGCTCGGCCAACAACGACTGCGAATTGCAGGACCAGGCCGCCAATGTCGGCCTGCGCGATGTGCGCTATGGCTATGAAGGCGCCAACCACATGGGCCAGGTGGACGACACCTCGAACCCCTATTTCGACTTCGACACCCGACAAGTGCATCGTCTGCTCGCGCTGCGTGCGCGCCTGCGACGAAACCCAGGGCACATTCGCCCTGACCGTGGACGGCCGCGGCTTCGCCTCCGATGATCAGCGCGGGCCAGACGGGCGACGATTTCCTTTCCAGCGAATGCGTCAGCTGCGGCGCCTGCGTGCAGGCCTGCCCCACATCCGCGCTGATGGAAAAGTCCGTCAACGAGATCGGCAAGCCCGAACGCGCGGTTGTCACCACCTGTGCCTATTGCGGCGTCGGCTGCACCTTCCGCGCGGAAATGAAGGGCGAACAGCTGGTGCGCATGGTGCCGTGGAAAGACGGCAAGGCCAATCGCGGGCACAGCTGCGTCAAGGGCCGCTTCGCCTGGGGCTATGCCAACCACAAGGAACGGATCCTCAACCCGATGATCCGCGATTCGATCGATCAGCCTTGGCGCGAAGTGAGCTGGGACGAAGCGCATCGGCTTTACGGCCGACCAGCTCAAATCGATCAAGGAAACCTACGGTGCCCGGGCGCTTGGGCGGGATCACCTCCAGCCGCTGCACCAATGAGGAAACCTTCCTCGTCCAGAAGCTGGTGCGCGCCGGTTTCGGTACCAACAACGTCGATACCTGCGCCCGCGTGTGCCATTCGCCGACCGGCTACGGCCTCTCGACCACCTTCGGCACCTGGCCGGTACGCAGGATTTCGATTCGGTAATGGATAGCGACGTGATCCTGGTGATCGGCGCCAATCCGACCGACGCCCACCCGGTGTTCGCCAGCCGGATGAAGCGACGCCTGCGCGAAGGCGCGAAGCTGATCGTGATCGATCCGCGCCGGATCGATCTGGTCCGCTCGCCGCATATCGAGGCAGAGCATCACCTGCCGCTGCAGCCCGGCACCAATGTCGCCGTGCTGACCAGCATCGCTCATGTGATCGTCACCGAAGGGCTTGCGAATGAGGACTTCATCCGCGAGCGCTGCGACTGGGACGAATATCAGGATTGGGCCCGCTTCGTTTCGGACGAGAGGCACAGCCCCGAATTCCTGGAAGCCGTCACGCGTGTCCCGGCCGCAGACCCTGCGCGAAGCCGCTCGGCTTTATGCCACCGGCGGCAACGGCGCGATCTATTACGGCCTTGGCGTGACCGAACATTCGCAAGGGTTCGTCCACCGTGATGGCGATTGCCAATCTCGCGATGGTGACCGGCAATATCGGTCGATCGGGCGTGGGCGTGAACCCGCTGCGCGGTCAGAACAACGTGCAAGGCGCCTGCGACATGGGCAGCTTCCCGCATGAACTATCCGGCTATCGCCACATTTCCGACACGGCGACCCGCACCATGTTCGAAGAGGATTGGGGCGTTTCGCTCGATCCGGAGCCAGGCCTGCGCATCCCCAACATGCTCGATGCCGCGGTCGACGGGTCGTTCCGCGCGATCTACATCCAGGGCGAAGACATCCTGCAGTCCGATCCGGACACGCATCATGTCGCCGCCGGCCTTGCCGCGATGGACTGTGTGATCGTGCACGATCTGTTCCTGAACGAGACCGCGAATTACGCCCATGTCTTCCTGCCGGGTTCGACCTTCCTCGAAAAGGAAGGCACCTTCACCAATGCGGAACGGCGGATCCAACCTGTCCGCAAGGTGATGGAGCCTGCCAACGGCTATGAGGATTGGGAAGTCACCCAGCTGCTCGCCAATGCGCTTGGCTGCGACTGGAACTACAGCCACGCGAGCGAGATCCTGGACGAAATCGCCCGCCTCACGCCAACCTTTGCTGGCGTGTCTGGGATCGCGTTACCAGCGGTGAAGGCTCGCTGCAATGGCCGGTCAACGAAAAGGCCCCGAAGGTTCGCCCGATCATGCATGTCGAAGGTTTCGTTCGCGGCAAGGGCAAGTTCGTCGTGACCGAATATGTGCCGACCGACGAGAAGACCGGGCCGCGCTTCCCGCTGCTGCTGACCACCGGGCGCATTCTCAGCCAGTACAATGTCGGCGCGCAAACACGGCGGACGGGCAATGTCGTCTGGCACGAAGAGGATCTGCTCGAAATGCATCCGACCGACGCGGAGAATCGCGGCCTCAAGGACGGCGACTGGGCGCGCCTCGCAAGCCGCACCGGTGAAACCACTCTGCGCGTGCTCGTGACCGACCGCGTGGCGCCGGGTGTCGTCTATACGACCTTCCACCATCCCGCGACCCAGGCCAATGTCGTGACCACCGACTATTCGGACTGGGCAACCAATTGCCCCGAATACAAGGTGACTGCCGTGCAAGCGACGCCGTCCAACGGGCCGACCGACTGGCAGGAGGATATACCAGGAGCTGTCCGAGCGTTCGCGCCGGATCGCGCAGGCGGAGCCCGCCGAATGAGCGGCACGGATGCAAAGCTGCGCCGCATGGCGGACCAGATCGGAACCAACTTCGCAGCGATCGGCCACGATAATGCGGTGTTGGCAACGGCGGATCACATAAACAAGTTCTGGGACCCGCGGATGAAGCAGGCGATCTTTGCCGATGATCGCAGCCTGCTAACCCCGATCGCCCGCGCGGCGATCGACAAGCTTGCTGCGGGTATGACTCCGGCCCCGCAATCGGGCGCAACCGAGTTCAACAAGGTCAATGAGGTCGGCCATTCCGACGCCGGTTGAACCGGTCGAGTTCACCGCAAACGGCGCTCGCCGCGAAGTCGATCGCCAATGGGTGCCGGAAGCGCCGGTTGCGCTTGAGTTCAACGGACTCGCCTATGCGGTCATGATGGCGACGCCGGCGGATCTGGAAGATTTCGCACTCGGCTTCGCGCTCACCGAAGGGCTTGCGAGAAAGCCGTCCGACCTGTCCGATATCGCGGTGGCCGAAGTCGACAAGGGCTGGATCGTGAGAGCCAGCCTGACCGGGCCTGGGTATCGACCAGTTGACCGAACGGGTTCGTAGCCGGGTAGCGGAAAGCTCCTGCGGCCTATGCGGCATCGAGAACCTGGACGCTGTGGCCCGGCCCCTGCCCAAAGTCGCCGAGCATGCCTTGCTCGAGCCTTCGGCGATCTTCCGCGCCCTTTCACAATTGCGCACTCACCAGCCGCTCGGCAAGGCGACCGGGGCCGCCCATGCCGCGGCCTTTGCCTCTTCAGATGGGGCGATCCTGCAGGCGCGCGAGGATGTCGGGCGTCATAATGCGATGGACAAGCTGATCGGCGCGCTGGCGGCCGCAGGGCAGGCCCTGACGGACGGCTTCATCCTGTCCAGCGCCCGCTGCTCCTACGAGATCGTCGAGAAGGCCGTGCGTGCAGGGGCGACGCAGCTTGCCACCATCTCGCTCCCCACCAGCATGGCGGTAAGCCGTGCACAGTCTGCCAACCTAAGCCTGTGGTGCCTCGCGCGGGACGACAGCGTATTGCTGGTCAACGACGGCTCACGTCCAGGCTAATCCTGCCTCTCGGCAGCATCACTCGACAGGCAGCTGGTAATCCAGACGCGGCTCAAAGGTATCGTCGAACAGATCGGGCAGGCCCGAGTCGGCAATGACTACGCGTTTGACAATCTTCCATTGCCCATTCGTCTTCACCAGCCGGTCAAATTCGCGGCCCTGCTCGATAAAGCGTGGCGGACCCTTGATCGATTCGTTGAGCGTCTGGGTCCACAGGAACTGCGCGGTCGCCTTGTCGCCATCGACTTCGATCAGGAAGTTGGACAAGATCATGCGGAAGACCCCGGTCAGCCGCGGTTTGTCGGCCACTACGTTCTGGTAGAGCTTCCTCGTCTCGTCGAAGCCGGTCACCACAATGCCGTTGATATCGAGCTCGAAATTTTCCGCGAAGAAATGCTCAAAGCCCTTGTTGCGGATGCCGCCGGAGAAATAGTCGATGCACATTTCTTCGATCACCTTGCGATCGACCAGCGCCTGCAGCGCGGCCTCTTGCGCGGCGGACAATGCTATCGTGTCGCTCATAACCATCCTTCCCGATTCCTAAACTTGTTAAGAATTGTAGCGGGATTGATAGAGCTGGCAAGATGCGTTCGCACCGGTCGGCGAAATTGCCACCGCCTCGACTGCGGCGCTTACCCGGGCAACATAGGCCTACGCTGCGATTGCCTACCCTTGCACTTGCGGCAGATTTTCTTCTCGACTATGCGGCCAGCGTCTTCGCTGGACCCGGCAAGCTCGGGTGGCTCGGCCCGGCGCCTATCCCCGGGATAACCTAAGCATCCATGGCCTTCTTCTTGCTCGAAACTTCGAGCGCCGAAACCGTGGCAATTCCACCGGCAAGGTTACTCATGCCAAGTTTTGAATCCATCCGGCGCGAATGGCTTTCCAATGTGCGCGGCGACATCCTGTCTGGGACCGTGGTTGCTCTCGCACTTATTCCCGAAGCCATCGGCTTCTCGATCATCGCGGGCGTCGATCCGCGCGTGGGCCTTTATGCCTCATTCTCAATCGCAGTGATAATCTGCACTGGTCGGCGGACGGCCCGGCATGATTTCGGCCGCGACGGCCGCCGTCGCCGTATTGGTAGTCCCACTGGTGCGCGACCACGGCGTTCAGTTCCTGTTTGCGGCCACAATCCTGATGGGGGTGTTCCAGCTCTTCGCGGGATATCTTCGGCTCAACCTGCTGATGCAATATGTCTCCCGCTCGGTCATCACCGGCTTCGTCAATGCCTTGGCAATCCTGATCTTCATGGCGCAATTGCCTGAACTGATCGGCGTTCCTGTGCTTACCTACGCGCTGGTCGCGGCGGGACTGGCCGTGATCTATCTGGTGCCTCGCTTCACCAAGGCGATTCCATCGCCGTTGGTGGCCATCGCGATCCTGACTGCTGTGGTGTTCTACACCGGCTTCGATGTGCGCACAGTGGGCGACATGGGGCAGCTGCCATCAACCCTGCCGGCATGGCTGATCCCAGACGTGCCATTCACGCTGGAAACCCTGCAAATCATCCTGCCTTATTCGCTTGCGATGGCAGCGGTCGGATTGCTGGAATCGATGATGACTGCGCAGATTGTCGATGATCTGACTGACACCCCGTCAGACAAGCAGCGCGAGATGAAAGGGCAGGGAATAGCCAATTTCTTCACCGGTTTCCTGGGCGGCATGGGCGGCTGCGCGATGATCGGCCAATCCGTCATCAATGTGAAGTCCGGCGGCGAAACGCGCCTCTCTACATTCGTGGCCGGATCGTTCCTGCTGTTCCTGATCGTCGTGTTGGGGCCGCTGGTCGCGATTATCCCGATGGCCGCCTTGGTAGCGGTCATGATCATGGTTTCGATCGGCACCTTCTCCTGGCGCTCTATCCGCGACATTCGCCATCATCCCTGGCAATCTTCCGTCGTCATGGTGGTGACGGTGGTGATCACCGTATGGACACATGACCTAGCTCAGGGCGTGTTGTCAGGCGTCATCCTGTCCGGCCTGTTCTTCGCCGGCAAGGTGAAGCGGCTGTTCACGGTCGAACTCGACACTGGCGGCAGATGGCGCGGCCCGCACCTATGTGCTTACGGGCCAGATTTTCTTCGCTTCCTCTGACCGGTTCAGCGAAGCATTCGACTTCAAGGAAGTGCTGGACCGGGTCGTAATCGACGTGTCGCAGGCTCACTTCTGGGATATCTCAGCCATCGGCACGCTCGACAAAGCGATCCTCAAGTTTCGCCGCGAAGGGACCGAGGTCGAGGTAATCGGCCTTAACGAAGCCAGCGCTTCGATGGTCGAACGTTTCGCTATCCACGACAAGCCGGTCGCGGAAGCGCAGCCCGGCAAACATTGAGAGAGGCTCCGAAAGATGGAACACGTCCTCGCCTGCATCGATGCATCCTCTTACGCCGACAGCGTGTGCGATTTGGCAGCCTGGGGGGCAATGCGGCTGAACCTGCCAGTCGAACTGTTGCATGTGGTCCAGCGCAAGGACGCGGTTGCTGCACGCGGAGACCTGTCCGGCGCAATCGGCCTGGGGGTAAAGAGCAGCCTGATGGAAGAGCTGGTCCAGCTTGAAGCTGCCGATGCGCGGCTGCAGGTGGAACGCGGGCGCGCGTTCTGCTTGCCGCGGCGGAGAAACGGCTGCGAGATGCAGGCGTCGCCGATGTGCGCACGCTGCACCGCCACGGCGGCATCGTCGAGACCATTCTCGAGCGGGAAGCGGATGCGCGCGTGGTGGTGATGGGCAAACGCGGCGCCAGCCACGAGTTTGCCAGCGACCATATCGGATCGAAGGTGGAACGCGTGGTCCGCGCCAGCCACAAGCCGGTGCTCGTGGCCTCGCGTCAGTTTACCGAGCCGCAAAGCATCGTTTTCGCATTTGACGCCAGCCCCGCCGCCGGCCGGGCGCTCGATCGTATATTGGAATCGCCGGCCTTTGCGGGGATGCCGGTCCGCATCGTGATGGTCGATGGCGCAAATGCCGCCCATCGCCGCGCTCTCGGTGAGGCAGTTGCCCGGCTAGAAACGAATCGCCCTGTCACGACCACGCTCGAAAGCGGCAAGCCCGAGGCCGTGATCGGCCGCATCGTCGAAGAGACTCCAGGCGCTATCCTGGTCATGGGCGCTTACGGCCATTCGCCGATCCGCACGCTGATCGTAGGCAGTACGACCACCTCCATGATCCGCACGGTGCATGTACCAGTGCTCTTGGTGCGGTAGACGGCGCCAAAGCCCATTCCGTTTCACGAGAAGTTGCCGACCCGCCCGAGGAGGTGCTCTCAGGAGATCGCGGTGGATTCCCTCGAGGGATCAACGACCTTCCAGATATCCGCCCTGTCGCGCCGGAGGAGGCAAAGGAATATCTCACCGTGCCAGAGTTCGACCAGGCGGCCGTGCCTCTCCTGGCTTGCCACGGTGAGCGCTTCCGATGCATCGAAAGCGTCGAACTCAACGATTTTCCCTACACCAGCAACATCGTCCACGAATACGAGCCGATAAGTCGATCGCGTTCGTTCAGCCATCGCCTTTGCGCCTCCGCGTCTCCCATCCCTTTTTGGCGGCAGCCGACCGCTTGGCATGCGACTGGCTCGATCCGCCCTTGCGGCCGCCTTTCCGGGAAGCTGACCGGTTTTCCTCCTTGCCGCGGCCAGAACCGGATTTTTTGCCTCCGCCGGATTCCTTATTCACGGTAGCCCAAGCTCGCCGCTCAGCCTCGTCTTCGCTGACCCCGCGCTTCTCGTAGCCTTCCTCAATATGAGCGGCGCGCCGCTTCTGCTTGTCTGTGTATGCACTTTTGTCACCGCGAGGCATGGACGGTCTCCTGCTACGACGGACAGCGCCGAGCTGTCTGCCGGAGTAATTTCCCGGACTCCTGGATGGTTCCGCCGCCGCAGCCATGTCTGTGGCGCAGGCACGATCGTTTGCGCCAAACCGCATAAAATCTGCGACCGGTGGCAGGGAACGGTTTCCCATTTCGGTCGCTTGTGATGAGCAAGCCAGATGATGGAGTCTGTTATGGCCGACCAGGAATTTACCGACGCTATTGCCATGTTGAAAGCGGACCACAGGAAGGTCGAAGAGCTGTTCGAGCAATTTAAAAAGGCGCGGTCCGATGACCGAAAGCAGGAACTGGCTGACCAGATCTGCACGGAGCTCAAGATCCATACAATGCTGGAAGAAGAAATCTTCTACCCCGCGTTTCGCGGCAAGATCGAAGACGATACGCTGGATGAAGCCTATGTCGAACATGACGGCGCGAAGATCCTCGTCAACGAAATCGCTGCCGGAAAGCCGGACGACGATTTCTTCGACGCGAAGGTGACCGTCCTTTCCGAAGAGATCGAACATCACGTGAAAGAAGAAGAGCGCCCAGCCGAAGGGATGTTCGCGCAGTGCCGCCAAGCCGACGTGGATCTCGTGGAGCTTCGCGACCAGATGCTTGCGCGTAAGCAGGAACTGCTCGAACTGGATACGCTTCCGCCAGCCCAAACCCGCACCATAGCGGCTGCGTAGGTCGGAGATCGGGCAATGGGGACGGCACCGCTGGCGTCAGTCGACATTGACCAAGTCGAAATGCTTGCCCGTTCTGCCTTGCGGGCAGCTTCCAACGCGGAATTGAGGCTGGCTGCGGCTGAAAGCTGCACCGGCGGATTTATTTCCTCACTGCTGTCGGGCGTTGAAGGGTTGGGCCACAGTTTCGACTGCGGGTTCGTGGTCTATTCCGACGAAGCGAAGAGCCTGCTGCTCGGTATCGACCCAGAAAAAATCGAACGTCACGGTGCGGTCAGCAAAAGTGTCGCCATCGATATGGCACGGGGAGCAGTCGCCCATTCCAAAGCGGACATAGCCATCGCGACTACGGGATTTACGGGACACGCACCGCCCGGAAAGAATGGCCTCGTCCATTTCGCAGTCGCGGATCGTGACGGAAATTTCGCGCATCGGCAGCACCACTTCGGCGAGGTGGAGCGTGACGAAGGCAGGCTCCGGGCGGCTGCGGAAGC
This sequence comes from uncultured Alphaproteobacteria bacterium, assembly GCA_963777785.1. GTDB lineage: Bacteria > Pseudomonadota > Alphaproteobacteria > Sphingomonadales > Sphingomonadaceae > Andeanibacterium. Next base: position 1,894,711 of record CAVZRU010000002.1, on the reverse strand, counting down.
GCTTGGCATGCTGAACGAGCATCTCGTCCAGATGTGCGGCAAATGATCCGATGGCGGGCCAGGCAAACTTTCCGGACGGCCTTTCCGAGACTCACCTGACGACGAAGCCTCGCACCCGATTGCTCAATCTACTGCTATCGGCAATCCTGGCGGGGCTGATGCTGGCGGCTATTCTTGGCGTGTTTGGCGGCCAGCCAAGCGATGCAATGACGATGCGGTCAGCAGCAGCGGACTTTAACGTCGTCGCCCCGCAGAAGCTGAGAAATGGCGAATTTTTCGAGATGCGCATTTCCGCGAAGGCAAGGGGTACGCTTGCCGCGCCATCGATCGCGGTCAGTTCGGCTTACTGGACTAATGTCACAGTAAACACCGTGATGCCTGAGCCGGCCAACCAGTCATCGAAAAGCGGCTATTTTGTGCTGGAATACGATGCACTTAAACAAGGCGACACGCTGTTTGTGAAAATCGATGGGCAGATCAACCCTACCCTGCGCGGCGGCAATCGGGGCGTGATCGAATTGCGCGATGGCGAGCAAACCATCGCGCAAATTCCGCTGAGACTGAGGGTACTGCCCTGATGGATATAGTGCTCCGGGCTTCTGTGATGTTTGCGGCGATGTTCCTGCTGCTACGCCTGCTGGGAAAGCGTGAGCTGGCGCAGATGACCCCATTCGAACTCGTTCTGCTTATCGTGATGGGCGACCTCATCCAGCAGGGTGTCACTCACAATGACTTCAGCCTCACCGGTGCAGTGCTGGCGATCGGTACCATCGCGTTCTGGACCCTGGTGATGAACTGGATCAGCTTTCGCTTCCCTCGCGCCGAAAAGATTCTCGACGGTGAACCATCGGTACTTATCCGACATGGCGAATTGCTCGAGAACAACCTTAGCCGCAACCGCATGACACGCTCGGAAATCGAGGGCGAAATGCGTCTGGCGGGAATTGCCCGAATGCGCGACGTGGAATGGGGCATCCTCGAAACCACGGGCAAGATCAGCTTCATCGGCAAGGATAGCGGTGGGACCGATCGATCGAACGAAAGCTCGCTGATCTAATCGGCCGTCGCCAAGCTCCGGTTGTGCAGTTCGAAGTTGCTCTGAGCCGCCTAGTCTCAATCGTGCCAGCGCAGAGCTTTGCGCACCGTATCTCCCAGCAGCCATTGCTTGTCGCTCTGGGAAATCTCGGTCGTGTCGCGGAAGAAATTCAGATTGTCCGAATAGGGCATCCAGTCCTCGCGGCGAGGGAAGCCGTTCTCGTCCAGCGGAGTCGAGGTTCCCCAGCGTCCACGCGTGTAGTCGCTTGCCCACAGGCACCGCTCTGGGCCGTATGCGGCCAGGATCTTGTGCAGGTGCGGCCAGACGTCGTTATGCGGATAGGGTTCGCGTGTAAGATGCTGCACGCCGCAAAACTTGACGTGAAGATTGGGATAGCGCGCCATTTCGATCAGCTTGGGCACTGCCTTCCACGGATCGCCCTGGATCGGCCGGGCGAGCGACTGAGTGGTGCCGTAATGGTCGACGATAACCGTCAATTCTGGATGCCGCTCGGCACATTCGCCAGCATATTCGCTTAGATCGCCGCAGCTCAGGAACATCGGCAAATCGTATTTGGCCGCCAATGCCCAATAACGGTGAAGCCCGCCGTTGGTCGCTTCAGGGCGCGGTGCCACTTCGGTGGCTTCGGGATCGCGGTAGACCATCTGGTAATTGGTCACGACCGAACGGCAGGCGAGCATGCCTGGCTTCGCCTTGAAGGCGGCCATTTGCTCCTCGAGATCCTCCGCCTGCCAGTCGAACACCAGCACTCCGGCAAACCGGTCCGGATATCGTGCATGCGCCGCTTCGTTGAATTCCTGCCGCGCGAAAGTCAGCGCCTTGTCGATACCGAGGCAATCCATGGCTTCGCGCGCGATCTCGACATTGATGAGCGTCTGGATATCGGGCGTGATGGCGGGCGGCAGATCCTTGGGGGCATGACGCCCGCCGATCGCAGGTTCGTGAATTTGTCCGTCGATGATCTTCATGAATACCCTCCCCCTTTTATCTTGCTCGATCCTATCCGGATCCCGCCCGCGATGTCACGCCCGAAGGCGCGCAACCATCGTGCCTGCTCACCGGCTCAGCTGGAACACCGCATGTTCGGCGCGCCAGTTGGCGCTGGCGGGGCGATCTCGCGGTCATGAGCGAAGAACCAGCTCTTCTCGATCTTCACGCCCTTGTCGAGCGAGCAGCGTGTCGAAATCGGCGATCGTCAGGTGGTGGATGTTCTCCGTCTCGTACCAGCTCACCGGCAGCTGCCGGGTCACCGGCATCCGGCCGCCGAACAGCAGCGAGAGCCGCATCCGCCAGTGGGCGAAATTGGGAAAGCGAGACGAACGCCTTGCCGCCCGACGCGCAGCAATTCGTCCAGCATCAGGTCCGGCCGCTCGGCGGTCTGCAGCGTCTGGCTGAGGATCGCGATAGTCGAACGCGTCGTCGGGATATTCGGCCAGATCGCGATTGGCATCGCCCTGGATCACCGACAGGCCCTTGCGACACGCAGTGCTCGACCTTCTCCGGGCTCGATCTCCAGCCCGCGCGCATCGACCCCGCGCTCGTCGCGCAGCGCCGCCATCAGCTCGCCGTCGCCGCAGCCGACATCGAGCACGCGGGCTGCCCGGCGGCAACATGCTGCGGCGATCACCGCAAGATCGGGGCGAAGCTGCGGCGCGCTCATTCGAGGAACCCCTTGATCACCCGGTCAAGCGCCGGGAACGTCCAGCAGGAAGCTGTCATGCCCGTACGGCGCGGACAGTTCGACGAAGCTGACCGGCGGCCGCGCCGCGTTGAGCGCATGGACGATGCTGCGCGATTCCGACGTGGGGTAGAGCCAGTCGGTATCGAAGCTGACGAGGCAGAAGCGCGCCGTCGAGTGCCGGCGAAGGCATCGGCCAGCCGGCCGCCGTGTTCCTCGGCAAGGTCGAAATAGTCCATCGCGCGGGTGATATAGAGATAGGAGTTGGCATCGAACCGGCCGGTGAAGCTGATCCCCTGGTGGCGCAGATAGCTTTCCACCTGGAAATCGGCGTCGAAGCCGAAGCTCTTGGCCTCGCGGTCCTGCAGGCGGCGGCCGAACTTCTCGGTCAGCCCGGCTTCGGACAGATAGGTGATATGCGCCGCCATGCGCGCCACGGCGAGGCCCGTGTCGGGCGCCTTGCCGTTGCGCGTAATAATCGCCGCCCTGCCAGTTCGGATCGGCCATGATCGCCTGCCGGCCGACCTCGTGGAAGGCGATGTTCTGCGCCGAATGGCGCGCGGTGGTGGCGATCGCCAGCACGCGCGCCGGCACGGTCCGGGAAGTTGGCGGCGAGGCTCAGCGCCTGCATCCCGCCCATCGAGCCGCCGACCACGGCGTGGAGCCTTGCCGATCCCCAGCGCGTCGAGCAGCGCGACCTGCGCGCGCACCATGTCGCGGATGGTGATGACCGGGAAGCGCATGCCGCAAGGCTGCTGCCGTCCGGGCGTCGGGCTGGCCGGGCCGGTCGAGCCCATGCAGCCGCCGATCACATTGGCGCAGATCACGTGGAAGCGGTCGGTATCGATCGGCTTGCCCGGCCCGACCATCGCGACCACCAGCCGGGCTTGCCGGTGATCGGGTGCGGGCTGGCGACATACTGGTCCCGGTCAGCGCATGGCAGATCAGCGATCGCGTTCGTCTTGTCGGCCGCAAGCTCGCCATAGGTCTCATAGGCGATCTCGACATGCGTCCAGCACCTGGCCGCTATCGAGCGGCAGGGGCGCTGGCAGCGCGAGGCTGCGGCCGGTCGAGGCGGTTGCGGTTGCCATGGCTGCTGCGACTTGGGGGACGCCAAGCAGGCTGTCAATCGTCCCTCAACTGCTCTATGCGCCCGCCCGGATCATGACTACCGCGTCCAACTCCCAAGCCGTGGATCGAAGCGATCCATGCCTATGTGCCGGGCAAGTCGCGCTCGCGCCGACGGGCGCGAGCTGGTCAAGCTCTCCGCCAACGAGAACCCGCTCGGCACCAGCCCGGCGGCGCTGGCGGCGCGCGAGCAGGCGGCGATCCCTTCGCTTTATCCCGATCCCGACAGCACCGCCCTGCGCGAAGGCACTGGGCGAACTGCACGGGATCGACCCCGCGCGGATCGTCTGCGGCACCGGCTCGGGCGAGTTGCTCGCTGTTGCCGCCAACGCCTTTGCCGGGCCGGGCGACGAGGTGCTGTACGTCCGCTACGGCTTTTCGCTCTACGAAATCGTCGCGCGCCGCTGCGGCGCGACCCCGGTGGTAGCGCCCGATGCCGATTACGGCACCGATGTCGACGCGCTGCTGGCGCTGGTGAACGAGCAGACCCGGGTGGTCTTCATCGCCAATCCCGAACAATCCGACCGGCAGCTACCTGCCCAAGGGCGAACTCGCGCGGCTGCATGCGGCCTGCCGGCCGACGTGCTGCTGGTGCTCGACCAGGCCTATGCCGAATATGTCGCGCCGGAGGACGACGACGGCGCGCTGGCACTGGCCGCGGCGCACGACAACGTGCTGGTCACCCGCACCTTCTCCAAGGTCTACGGGCTTGCCGGGGAGCGGATCGGCTGGGCGACCGGCGCGCCGGAGCTGATCGAGTGCTCAACCGGCATCCGCGGGCCGTTCAACGTCTGAGCAACGGCGCCAGGCCGTGGCGCCGGCGGCGGTGGGCGATCAGGCATTCGTCGAGCCACTCGCGCGAGCACAATCTGGCCGAGCGCGCGCGGTTCGTCGCGGCAATCGAGGCGCTCGGCAATCACGGACTGCGCGCCGCTGCCGAGCGAAGCCAATTTCGTGCTGATCCTGTTCGAAGGCGCGCTGAGCGCCGAAGCCGCGCATGACGAGCTGGCCGATGCGCGGCTATGCCACGCGCTGGCTGCCCGGGCAGGGCCTGCCGCAGGGCCTGCGCATCACCATCGGAACCGAGCGAACAGATGGGCGAGATCGCCGCGATCCTGCGCGAGCTGGCGGAGAGCGCGCGATGAGTCCCGGCCCCCAAGCTTCGAACGGATCGCCATCATCGGGCTCGGCCTGATCGGCGGCTCGATCGGCCTGGCCGTGCGCGATTACCTGCCGGGCGTCGCAGACCACCGGCTACGACGCGGATCCAGCCGTGCGCGAGCGCGCCAAGCGACGCAGGCTGGCCGATACGATCTGCGACACATGCCGAAGAGGCTGTGCGCGAGGCCGATCTCGTGATCCTATGCGTGCCGGTGGGCGCGATGGGCGATGCCGCGCGCGAAATCGCGCCGGATCTCTGCGCGAAGGCGCGTTGGTCAGCGACGTCGGATCGTCCAAGCAGACTATCGCTCGAAGCGCTTGCCAAGGCCTTGCCCGGCCGCGCCATCATCCCGGCCCACCCGTGGCGGGCACCGAGCACAGCGGCCCCGATGCCGGCTTCGCCACGCTGTTCCGCCAGCGCTGGTGCATCGTCACTCCGCCGGCGGATGCCGATCCGGCGCTGGTCACCCGGCTGGTCGCCTTCTGGGAAGCGCTGGGCGCCATGGTCGAGACGATGGACGCAAAGCACCACGATCTGGTGCTCGCCGTCACCAGCCATATTCCGCATCTCATCGCCTACACCATCGTCGGCACCGCCTCCGACCTGGAGGACGTGACCCGCAGCGAAGTGATCAAATATTCGGCCGGCGGCTTTCGCGATTTCACCCGCATCGCGGCATCCGACCCGACCATGTGGCGCGACGTGTTCCTGCAACAATCGCGATGCGGTGCTGGTGATGCTGCAGCGCTTTCTCGACGATCTGACCGAGCTGCAGCGAGCGATCCGGGACAGCGACGGCGACGCACTGTTCGACCGTTTCACCCGCACCCGCGCCATCCGCCGCTCGATCGTCGCACTCGGACAGGACGACGCGCGGCCCGATTTCGGCCGCAAGGACCACGACGGCTAAGCGGTGCTTAAACTACACTGAAAGCGACCTAGGCTGCTTTCAAGCGTTATTGAGCGCGTTGATCGCCGCGTGGACCCGTGCCTCAACTTCCGCTCGCGGGAGACCTGGCGGAATCGGCTCGCCGAAACGCACGGTGACGATGCCGGGCGCCTTCCAGACGTCGCTGGTATAGCGGCCCGCTGTCGAGTGCCACCGGCACCACCGGCAAGGCGAGCGCCTTGTACAGACCCGCAAAGCCTGAGCGCAGTTCCGGCTGCTCACCATGCGGAGTTCGCGTGCCTTCGGGAAAGATCACCAGCGGCCTTCCACTGGACGCGTAGAGCGTGCCTCGGAGATCATCGCCCGAAGCGCCCGCGCGCCGTCGCTGCGGGCCACCGGGACTGCGCCATAGGCGCGCGCCACGCGGCCCCAGCCGGGAATGGAGAACAATTCCTGCTTGGCGAAGATCACCGGCCGCGTGAGCGTGGCGGCGATGTCGATCGCCTCGAAGAAGCTCTCATGCTTGAAGGCATAAAGGGCGACGCCGGCGGGGCGCTGCCCTTCCTCGCGAATTGCGATGCCGAGCAGCCAGCGCGCGCAGGCGCGGTGGAAGGCGGACCAGCCATCGGCCACCTTGCGAACCGATTCCGCCCCAAGCGGCAAGGCGCAAAGCGCGACAATCACCCAGAACGATCGAAAGCCCGTAGAATACGGCATAGAAAACCAGGCTGCGCAGCACATTGCCCATCGGATCAGCCCGGCCAGGCCCGCGAGAGCATGCTCGCGATCAGCTTGTTATATTCGAGAAACAAGATCCGAAAGCGAGGCTGCGAGCGAACCGCATCCTCGAGTACCACGATATTTCCCGGGATCTCCGATTCGAGTTCGAACGCGGCGCGCCGCATATGCCAGTCGGTCGTCACCAGGCGCAGCGACTTGACCTCGCGCTGCTCGATCCACTCGGCGGTTTCGGTGGCGTTTCCCCGTGTATCGACCGCGGCGAAGCCCAGCGTGATACAGCAATCCATCAGCTGGCGGCGGACATTGTATTCGGCCGCAAATTCCCGCGGCTTCACATCCACGTCCACGCCCGTCACGAGCATTTGCGCCGCCTGCTCCGCGCGCAGCAGGTCAAGCCCGCGGTCTATCCGCCCCTGGCCGCCCGTGGGCACGACGATGGCATCGGTGATCTGCTCGCCCGCAGGCTCGGGCAGGAACACGGCAAACCACAGGAAGCCGAGCGCCCAGAACAGCACGATCGCGGCGGCCAAGCGCGAGATCACAACATGCGCCTCAGGGCCGCGAGCACGGTCAAGCGCGCGGTTATCATGGCGATCGCAACCCCGGCGAGCGGGATCGCCGCGATCGTCAGCCAGTCGCGCCAGTCAAGGCCGCCGCCCGCGATCATGCCCGATCCCAGCGCGGCGAACTGCTGCCCCAGCAGGAGGATCGCCGCCGTGCCCAGCGCGAGCCCGACCAGCCCGCCCATGATCGCATCGATCGCAACCGAACGCTGGAAGATCCACGCGATCTGGCGGTCGGTTCCGCCCAGCAGGTGGACGATCTCGATCGTGCCGCGATTGGCGCCCAGCGCGCTGCGTGCGGCAAGCCAGACGGCCGCTGCACTGGTGACCGCCAGCAGCAGCACCAGCCCCAGCGCCAGCCATTGCAGCGAATGGATCGCCGAGAACACCGGGGCGAGCCAGCTCGCCTGCGCATCGACCCGCGCCGCCGGAGCCCGCTGGGCAAGCAGCGCCTGCAGACCTGCTTCAGCCGCGGCGGCGTGACCGGTCCGTCCAGCCGCACGTCGATCAGCGCCGGGATCGGCACTGCCTCGACCATCGCGCCTGCCCCGCTCGCCGCATCGCCCAGCCACGGTTCCACCAGCGCCGCGAGCTCGGCATCGGGGACTTTCTGCACTTCATCGACACCCGCGACATTGGACAGGATCGATACGGCAAGTTCGGTCTGCCGGCTGCGTTCGGCTGGGTCTGCCTCCACGATCTGGACGGTCAGCCCGCCCGACAATTCCGCGCGGGCAGCGGCGGAGAGATTGGCCAGCGCCAGCCCCCCGGCAGCGGCGATCGTGGTGAGCGCGATCATGATCGCGATGACCCACGGCATCGGCCCGACGAGCCGCGCCTGCGGAACCAGTTGAGAGCGCCGCTCGCCAGCGAAGCCGGGCAGGCTCATGCTTCTTCCTTCGCCTCGCGCCGCGGCGGATAGCGCAATGCGCCCGTCGGATCGCTCAGATGGCCCTTGTCGAGCCGCATGATCAGCGAATCGGGCACCTTCTTCAGCAAATGGACGTCGTGGGTGGCGACCACGACCGTCGTGCCGAGGCGGTTGAGCGCCTCGAACAGCCGCAGCAGCTTCAGCGCCATGTCCGGATCGACGTTGCCGGTCGGCTCGTCTGCCACCAGCAGGTCTGGCCGGGCGATCACTGCCCGCGCGATGGCGACGCGCTGCTGCTCCCCGCCCGAAAGCGTTGCGGGGCGGGCGTCGGCCCGCTCGGTCAGGCCGACCCATTCGAGCATGTCGGCGACCGGCCTTCGATCTCGCTTTCGCGCATGCCCGAAACGCGCAGCGGCAGCGCGACATTGTCGAAGGCGGAGAGATGCGGCACCAGCCGGAAATCCTGGAACACCACCCCCAGCCGGCGGCGGAAGGCAGGCAGATCGCCGCGCGGCAGGGTGATCACGTCGGAGCCGAACATGCGAATCATCCCGCGCGAAGGCCGCTGTGCCAGATAGAGCAGTTTGAGCAGCGAGGTCTTGCCCGCGCCGCTCGCTCCGGTGAGGAAGTAGAAGCTTCCGGGATAAAGCGTGAAGGAAATGTCGCTGAGCACTTCCTGGTCGGTGCCATAGCGCAGCCCGACATTGTCGAACTGGACGATTTCCCCCTCTTCCCCGTTCATGCTGGCCCGTTCATGCTGGCTCTCGAACCGGTCCGGCTGGCTGGATAGGGGGAAGATCATGCATCGCGAGCGGGCTATAGCCGCTGATCGATGTGGAAAAAAGCCACTGCGCTGCATGCTCTCGGTGCAGGAGGCTTGTTGGTAATCCCGCCAAGTGCTTAAGTCGCCGCGACATGATCATCGCCTGCCCTGCCTGCACGACGCGCTATGTTGTTCCTGACAGCGCGATTGGCGTTGATGGACGCACTGTCCGCTGCGCCAAGTGCAAGCATAGCTGGTTCCAGGATGGCCCGGAAATCGACCTGCCGAGGAGCGCCTCGGCAGCGGCGCCCCCTCCTCCGGCCCCGCCTCCACCTGCGGCCTACTCCGGAACCTGAGCCCGAGCCGGAAGCCGAGACAGCGTTCGATAGCGTGCCGCAGCCCGCTCCCGAACCGGAGCCCGCCCCGGATCCGCAATTCGCGGCCGCTCCTGTGGCTGACGAGGAACCGCACGCGCCGCCGGCAGAGCAGGAGCCGGCAAGCGCAGATAGCGGCTTCATATCCGAAGACGCAGGCTACGCGCCGGACGATGATGAGGAGGACGATGACGACTACGGATATCTGCCTCCCGAGGGGCAGACGCGCCGTAGTGACGTCTTGCCGCCTGAAGATATTGCCCCGCCCGAGAATTTCTCCCCTTCCGAAGGCGCGGCTGCGAGCTATGTCTCCACGCCCGTCATCGAAGTAGCGGTCGACGAAGACGATTATTCCCAGTTCGATCCCGAACCGCCCTTCCGCCCCCGCCGCAATTTGCTGAAGCTGTGGACCTATGCCGCGGCCGTATTTGCGGCATTCGCGCTCGGCACCACCTTTGCGGTGAGCTACTGGGGCCTGCCCGATTGGGTGCCGATCAGCCGCCCGACCTTCGGCTTGCGCCAGGCGGATCTGGTGCTCGATTTCCCGCCCGCCCGGCAGGACCGGCGGCAATTGCCCAATGGTACGGAATTCTTCGGCGCCAGCGGCACGGTCACCAATGTCGGGCGCGAGACCCGCACGCTTCCGCCAATCCTGATCGTGATGCGCGACGCGCGCGACCGGATCGTCTACAGTTGGGAAGTCGCGCCGCCGCAGCGCACGCTGGCCCCCGGCGAAAGCGTGACGATCAACGAAGCGGTGACGGATGTACCCAAAGCCGCGAAATTTGCGGAAATCGGCTGGAAACCCAGCTGATTGCGCCGCGAATGCGGCCAGCACGGTACTCAGTGAAATTAGAGGCGCCAGCGCGCTTGCAGGGGGATGACCCTTTGCTAAGGGCCCGCTCCTACCCCGCAGGGGCCGCGTTTCTCAGGCCCTTGTCGATTATGCGGTCGTGGCGGAACTGGTAGACGCGCAACGTTGAGGTCGTTGTGGGCGAAAGCCCGTGGAAGTTCGAGTCTTCTCGACCGCACCAGACAGTCTGACGAGGTAACCGATTTTCGCCCTCGGTCATCCTGGCGCCCCAAAGTGGCGCAGTTTCGCGGGGTTTGGCGACACATCCATTTCGTCGTGAAGACAGAGACTTGGCTGTGCCGGAATTTGTCTCGCAGAATATGCGAGATTCTCTGTCCGCGAGAACCCGGCTTCACCTCGACTTTGTAGATTGAATGCACCCTCGGGCAGGGAGCCCGAACAGCCGCTTCTGCTCGGCCCAGTCGATCGGAATCTCGATCGCAAGAAGGCTCCTGCGCGACAACGAACGGGGCTGCACGCCGCATGCAATTGCCTCAACGATTCTGGGGCTCAGCCACGAAACGCGCAGCAACCTGGCAAGCTGGGTCCGGCAGCGCCCTTCCCGCTTCGCCAGCTGATTGAGGCTGAGGTGCGGTGAGGCCATCACGAGACTGCGGGCTTCGAAGGCGTCAGCCAACAGTTCGAGCAGCGGCATGTCAGCGTTGTTGCTGTCCGAACCAGCATCGATCCTGAGCTTGGCTTCGCGGAACGGCTTGCGAGCGGGGAGCGGAATGCTCGTCCGCCAATGATCTCCAACTGGAACCCCAAGGGCATCGGCCTTCAGCTCAACGTCGATCCGATCAGCGCTGACCTGCATCGCTGCGATCAGGCCCTGGATTACCGGCTCGCGCGAAGCGTCGAATGCAAGCCTGCGGGCGAGCAAGCGACCAGCTTCGAACATGGTCCGCAGGTGTGCTGCCTCTTGCATCTCCGATATCCGACGCAGTGCATGCTCATCTTCCAGCAGCCCGGTTAGGTGCACGATCAGGTGACGCTCGATCTGCCCCTTAACGAACCGTGTGGCTGCAGGATCGCCGGGCCGGGCAAGATCCTTGCGCGTCTCGTAATAGGCATAGCGCCGGCTGCCCTTTGTCGAATACGTGGGGACCATCGGCCGGCCATGCGGATCGGTCAGGAGACCGCGTAGCAGCGCAGACTGGGCATCGTTCTTCGCTCGCCTGCGCGGCGGGGCCTTCTGTTGCAAGTGCGCCTGCACCTGGTCCCACAGGTTCTCGTTGACGATCGCGTCGTGCTCCCCTTCGTAGACTACCCCCTTATGTACGATCTTGCCGCGGTAGACCGGGTTTTTGAGCAGGTGGAACAGACTGCCCCGTCGGAACGGGATGCCGCCCCGGTGCGGACCGCTGGTCCGGCGCTGCACCTTGGTGCGGATACCTTCTGCATCCAGCTCGTCGATCAGCTCATTGGCGGAGGTCGAGGTAATATAACGCTGCATGATTGTCCGTACGCGCTCGGCCTCCTCGGACACGGGAACCAGCTTGCGTTCAATGACCTCGTAGCCGAGCGGTACCGGGCCACCCATCCACATGCCCTTTTTCTTGGAGGCCGCGATCTTGTCGCGGATGCGTTCGCCGGTGACCTCGCGTTCGAACTGGGCGAAGGAGAGCAGGACATTGAGGGTCAGGCGCCCCATACTGGTCGTCGTATTGAACGCCTGCGTCACCGAGACAAAGCTCGCCTCCCTGGCATCAAGCCGTTCGACGATCTTGGCGAAGTCGGCCAGGCTGCGGGTCAGGCGATCGACCTTGTAGACAACAATGACATCGACCTCCCCCGCATCGATACCGGCAAGCAGGGCCTTGATGCCTGGCCGTTCCATGTTGCCGCCCGAGAACCCACCATCGTCATAGCGATCCGGGACCAGCGTCCAGCCTTCATGGCGCTGGCTGAGTATATAGGCCTCGCAGGCCTCGCGCTGGGCATCGAGGCTGTTGAACTCCTGTTCCAGCCCATCCTCGGTCGATTTGCGGGTATAGACCGCACAGCGCAGCGGCTTCATGACTTCCGTCCTGCGAGGCCGAAGAACCGCGGACCATTCCAGTGGGTGCCGGTGATGGACCTGGCTATCGCGGTGAGCGATCGCCAGGTCTTTCCATCATACTCGAACCGGTTGTCCAGCACGGTGACCGTGTGGCCGACACCATGCCAGTCGCGGACCAGCCGGGTTCCGGGCGTGAGCTTGCGAGGCGGCGTAATGTTTGGCTCGTCGCCATCCGCCCTCCTCGCCACCTGCCGCAGCAGCGAGCGCGTCTCGCGGCTCAGCCCGCCCAGTCGTTCCTCCTGTAGCCGGTAGCCCAGCCCCAGCCGCAGCAGGTCAGACGAGATATTTGGAGCGGGCGCGCCATAGCGGCGCGCCCACTCGTTCTTCAGCACTTCGGGCGACAGTTCTTCCAGCCGGTCGAGCGTCAGGTAGGTGCGGCGAGCCATCAGCTCGCCGCCCCCTGCTCCTTCGTCGCCCCGAGCCTGTAGATGGTCATCCCGGCAGCATCCTTGTCGCGGCCAACCTTCATCCCCTTCTTGCGCAGGCCGGTCAGGAACGCCCGGCAGGTATGCGCTTGCCAGCCGGTGGCCTCGCACATTGCGTTGAGCGTTGCCCCCTCCTTATGCGCTAGCAGTGCTTCAACCATGGATGTCTTGGTCTGGCGCTCGGGAGCGGCTTGAGCCGGCTTGGAGGCTTTCGCCTTCGCTGTCGCCTGACCGGCGACCTCGGTCTCGGCCTTGGACTTGCGCGCCACCCGGCGCGGGCGGCTGGCCTTCGATTCAGTCGTAGTTGTGTCGGTCATGGGTGGCTCTCCGTTCCGGGATCAGCGCCATGCCGGTCCCACCACCCAGAGCCCTGCCGATCACGTCGGTCAGGGCGGAGACCGGCAAGCCGGCCGCGATTCACGCAGACACCAATGCTCAGGTTCACAGCGAAGTCGAATGGAATGTAGAGCGATGGCAAAGCTGGATATGGACTTCGCCTGACAGTGACGGCTTCGTGTGGCTATGGACGATGACACCGCCGAGCTCACCGCGCGTCTCTGCACGCGCATCGGTATTATCATGGAAGATACCAGCATAATTGCGCTGACGATCGGCGCATTAGGCAATGAGGAGAGGCAGGAAGCCCTCGCGCAATTGGAAGCTGCCGCCCGATCCATCACTGATCTGGTTCGCGCTGCCCGGGCCATACAGTCCTGAGGTCCGCTTTACGCCATCGCCAGTCGTTCAGCGGCAAGATCAGCTTCCCGTAACCCGCCGTTCGCGGAAACGTCACGCGGCAGTCCCTCGATTCCAGGTCTGGGCTTTGCTTCTGTCCGCGGCGGTTGCGGGGAATGACCGTTGTTGCCAAAACCGAACGTATTACTCTTGCCCCACAGGCCGCCGCGACAGCGATCATAGATTTCGGGTTAGTGATGCCGGAACGGCTGTATTACGACGTCACAACATAACCGGGGGAGACTTCGTTGCGTCAGACGATCGAATACGACCTTCACTCTGTCATTGAACGCCTGACTGCAGATCAACTGGCAATCACGGCGCTCTATCTATTCGGATCGCGAGCCTACCCCTGTCCGCCCATCGTCAGGTTCGACCAGTTCGGAAAGCGGCCTCGGGCCGCGATCGCATTGAGGACCTGGGTGACGAGCCTATCGGCCTCGCTGAGGTCGACTTTGGACTTCTTCGGTAACGTACCTTCGTGCACGGCTTTGGACCGCGCGTGGTAGAGCGCTTTGATCTCGCCAAAAATGGTCGCGCGTTCTTCGGCGTTCTGTCCCAAGAGCCACGCCGCTCGACTACCTATTTTGTGTGTGATCTCCGTATTACCAGAAGTGTCGCCGTGCATTAGTGCAATCTCGGCAGCGATGCCGAGTTCGAGCGCCTGATCAACGGCAGTTCGCGCCAACCGGGCGCGACCAAGTCGGTCGACTGCCCGTGTCAGGCTTTCGATTTCGGCGAAGGCGGCGAGCTGATCGAATGCCCGTTTGACGGCCGTGGCTTCGGTTGGAAACGCTACAACGGGATATGCCGCGATCGGCCGGGAGGCGATATTGCCGTCGCCGCCCGTGAACAGCGATTCGCGGTCGGGCACCGACATTGAGATAGGCAGTTCGACATCTCCGATGCCAGCCAAAAGGCAGGCCAGCCTGACTTGCTGTCGGACGCGCTCCCGCTCCGTAGCCACAGGGCTAGTTTCACTGATCTGGCCGTCTGGACCGCCGCCGAACTGCACTTCGAATGCAGGTTCGACCCGGTACGATTGCGTGAGATAACAAGTTCCGGTTGAGAGGTTGGGGAGTGCCATCCAATGGTGGATCGGGTGAGGCTTCCACCATGGCGAGACCTTGGATGCTGGAATAATCCTGATGCCTTCAGCAAGTTCACAAATCGCATCGATGTCGACTCCGAAAACCGGAGAGACGTCGAGATAGGTTGCCGAATTGCGCGCTAACTCATGGTCGAAGGCCGCTAGAATGTCCTCGGGGGTATCACCGGCCACGAGGCGATCTACCGCCCAGTCGCCGAAGCGGGTGCTGGCGACGACGCCGCCACCATCGCCAGTAAAAATACGGGTCGCAGCATAAGCGCGAAAGGGAGCTAGAGTTGCCAAGCCGTCGAGCCGCTGGACCGCCTCCGGACGCCATTGCGCGAAGTGCTTCCCCCGATGGATGTCGGCCAATTCCCGGCGGATCATCTAAAGCAATTCGATTGCGCCAGTGTTCGTCACTGTACCCCAGATGTCATAGTCGTTCAGCCGGCCTAATAGCGGACTTGCGCCTGATGGGAAGCAAGATGGCGCCATGTCGGCGATGGGTCCAGAATGGCGGAACAAAAAGCAAGGTGTCGGCAAGCTAATCGCGACAGGGAGAACTAAAGACACTATGCTAATCGTCTAGGCGCGGGGGCGTCCAACGAGACCGGGACCATGGGCGGGGGATATGCAGGAAGACGCTTATAGGGCTTGGCTAGGGACCCTTCCGATCGTCGATAAGACCACGGGCAACCAGACTTCGCGCATCCACCGCTTGGAAATAGCATTCGGCGACCTCGATATCGCGTTCGATGCCGATGGGATGGCGGCGGTGATCGCTGCGCTCCAATATTCCTCCAAGGACGGCGCGGCGAAAAAGCTGCTCCCACCGGGCATTGTCTCGAAAGGCGATTATTACCGAACGATGTCGACGCTGCGTCATGCCGCAGGCAAATATCGCTCGTTTCGCATTTGGCAGGCGGGAAACCAACCTGTCAGGGCGGTTCCCAAGACCTTCGCGCCACTGGCACAACCGAAATCCTCTGCGGGCCGATCGATCCCACCTACGGGATACTGGATTTTCCAGGCCAATCCCACGCGGTGGAATGCCGATGCGTGGGCATCATCAGGCGAGAGGTCGTTGCTCTACTATGTGACTCCACATGATCGCGATTTGATCCAGCTCGGCGATCTTGGCGTGATCCGCCGAACGGACCATCGAGGAACTCCGGCTGCGATGGTAGCGTTGGTCGAAGTCGTGGAGGCAACCAGGCAGCAGCCTGAGCCGGATCCCAAGTTCTTTATCGATCCAGTGCTTGGCGCAAAGCCAGAATATCGCGTGCGCCTCGAGCGGCTCGCCACATTCGATGAGCCTGTCATTGCGAAAGACTTACCCGCAGACGAATCCTTCTACCTGCTGCGCAAAGGCCTGCAATGGGCCACGACCCCATTCTCTGCAGCCGGCTTCGCCCATCTGGCGCAACTGGCCGAGTTCACACCGCTCGACTTGGCGGCGATCCGCGGCTCGCGCTCCCACGCAGGGCTGAAGGCGTTGCAAGCGATGGCCGCCAGCCTTCCTCCGAAGCGGCGCATCGTGGTCAGCCGTCGGATCGAGCGCGGACGAATCGGCGACAAGGTGAAAGCCACGCGCAAGCACCGCTGCCAGGTTTGCGAAGCGCTCGGACGCGACGCGGTCGCGTTCGTCAAAAGCAGCGGTGAGCCTTATGCTGAAGCGCATCATGTGATCCTGGTGAGCACGCTGCAGGCTGGTGTGCTCGAAGCAACCAATGTCATGGTGCTGTGCCCCAATCATCATCGCCAGGCACATTATGGCGTGTTCGAGGTACTCGCGGCTGATGGCTCCGGCTGGACCCTCCTGGTCGATGGGACGACGTTGATCATCCCTCAAACCGCGATCTGGTGAGTCGATACGATGCTCCACAATTGTCCCCCACCAATGCCTCTCCTCAATCGCTGGCTTCGCGGCGTTGCACGGGTGAACGGCAATTACGGACATCTACTGTTCGAGCAGGCGGAGCCGATCGATGATGGGGTGGTCGCCGAGCTGCGACCCTATTTCGAAGTCTGCGCACCTCGATGCGCGTGACGTGTTTCACCGCGCGGCCCGGATCGACTTGCATCCCGATGCCGACGGACCGGGCGGCAATGCGCAATATCCTAATTGTCTTCCGGCAACTGCGAAAAAGGGTCTCTTCGGCGAAGTGATGGCCGGGCTGATGACCCAGGCTTACCAGTTCGTCGGCGGCCACCAGTGGTCCATCCCGATCTTCCTGTTCCGCTACCATGCTGAGGTTGAGGCCTATATTTTCGATCTGGCGCGGGATCCGGCGCGCGTTCGGGAAATCTCCGGTCGCCATGGCAACGACTTTATCGCGCTCGGGATCGATCCAGCGACCGGCCAAGTGGTGCGGTTTATCGCCGGTGAGGCCAAATGGCGCGCTTCGCTCACGCCAAGCGTGATGGACGAGATGATGCTCGGCGGCTGGACCGGCCCGCCGGAAGCGCGGGTCCGCTCCAATGATGGCGTCTGGAACGAGCTCAACCGCGGCCTGGCTGCGCCGCAGGGCCTGGAACAGATGCACCGCCTGCTGTGCGAGAAGGCACGTGAGCAGTATGCTGAGGCAATCGTGTCGCTCGATCGCGCTCTTTTGATCGGCGGCGCCCCGCTTCCACGAACTGATTTGATCTTCGTGGCCGGGAACAAAGCCGCCCGACGGAACGCCGGCGAGACCTACTTGCCGGGTGCCGCGCCACCAGCGGAATATACCGCGGGGCGGCCGCTCCAGGTCGTCGAACTCGTTGTCGAGGGTGGCGTCGATCTTATCGAGCGGCTTTACCGCTCGCTCTGGGTCAACCCCTGATGGCGCGGCTCGATGAACAGCGTCGCGAGTTGGCGATGAACATTCACTTCAATCGCGCCGCCGAGAATGAGTTGACGCCCGCGCAGGCCCGCTTGTTCGTTCGAAGTCTGCAAACCTCATGGCAGGTGCCGCCAATCGCGTGGGGGCCGCGAGAATCGCATGAGCAGTTCGATGACGCGCGGCGGCTTCTGCATGCGGCGGCAATCTTCCGCGAGATCGACGGCGAATTCTCGCCGGAATCTCTCGACTGCTATCGACGCGCGGCAGAGTTGCTCGAGTGGCTAGCACGATCCTCCGATCCCGTGACGCGCGACGTGCCCGTTGGCTTGCTCGCGGCGGGCGCGTACCAGATGGCAGGATTACCGGCGATGGCGACGAGTTTGCTGCGCCAAGGTCGTTACGGTGGCGGTGTCGCCGAGATCTTTGCAGCCTTCCTCGGCGCGGATTTCGAGCGGCTGCTCGCGCGCACCGCAGCTTTTTGGAGCGACCATGCAGCGCTGACCGGCCGCGAAGGCTCGGGGGCGTTATTAGCCGTTGAAGACGAGGCGGATACCGAGACGGACGATCCTGCCGAGGACGACGCTCAAGCCGCTTTCGTGGCGGGTGAACCGGTTGCGGGCGAGCAGCCACGCGCGGACAGCAAGATCGGCTGGTATGTGGTGGTCGAACTGGTGAGGGCCGTTGGTCTCATCAGCGACAGCCTGCGCCGGGGCAATGATGGCAGGCTCGCACAGGCGATCGACAAACTGTCTGGGCTCAGCGCGCTGGCGACCCGCCTGTCCAGCGATGAGCTATGGATCCTGATCAACCTTGTCGAGGCGACCGCGAGGCGCTTTGCGGCCAACAGCCTGCATGGCCGCGTCGCGCGGCTCGCCGCGCGGGCGCCAGAGCAGCAACTTCGTATGTGGCGGTTCGCCCGCGAGCAATTCGCCCGTGGTCGGGGCGTCTTGTGGACGTCGCAGGTCCAAGGTCTCGAACGTCTGATCGCGAGCGACAGCTTTGCCCTCTGTACGCCGACCGGATCGGGAAAGACGCTTGTCGCCAATCTAGCGATCGTTAAGGAGCTGCTCCTCGTCGACGCGCCACCAGGGCAGGCGCCGCTGGCGCTGTATCTCGTGCCATCGCGGGCCTTGGCGAGCGAGGTGGAGGCAAAGCTGACAGCCGAACTTGGCAGCGACCTGATCGTGACCGGACTCTATGGCGGCGCTGACTGGGGCATCACCGACTATTGGCTGACCGCCGATCGTCCCGTTGTCTTGATCGCGACCGTCGAAAAGGCCGAGGCGCTGATGCGCTATGTTGGCCATCTGCTTGTCCAACGGCTGCGGCTTCTCATCATCGACGAGGCGCATCAGGTCGTCAGCGAGGGTGACGCTAATGCGCAGGAAGCGCTCGCCGCGCACAGCAGCCGCGCGATGCGGCTCGAGGCGATGGTGTCTCGGCTCCTGGCGATCAATCCCGACATGGCGCGGATTGCATTGACCGCAGTCGCCGGCGGTGCCGCGCTCCCCGTCGCACAATGGATCGAAGGGCGGCTGGACGCGACGCCGGTCGGGCTCGGCTATCGCAGCAGCCGCCAGCTGATCGGCGGGCTGCGCGTCGATTCCCGGCGCGCACCGGAAGCCGTGCTCGACATTATGAACGGGCAGACACTTTATGTCCGCGGGCGCGATGCGCCGGTCTATCTGCCGCTGCGCATTCCCGCGATGCCGCTGCCCGCCGCAATCATCCGGAACAGCCTGCCGCACTACAATCAACTCTATGTGTTGTGGACCGCATTGCACTTGCTCGAGGGCAACCGGCGGGTGCTGATTTCGGTGGCGCAGTCTCCCGAGCGGTTGATGAAGCGCTTTGCGGAGGCTTTCGATCTTCCCGGCTGGCAGAATGTGCCGCCGTTCATGCCGCCGGCCGATCCAGACGGACAAGCGCGATATCAGGAAACCCGTGCTGCATGCGTCGATTATTGTGGCGCGCAGTCGTTCGAGGTGCGGCTGCTCGATCACGGCATCGCGACGAGCCACGGCCAGATGCCGCAACGTCTGCGGCGGCTGATGACGGATCTCATCGATCGCAGAATCTGCCCGGTCACGCTCGCGACAGCAACGCTGACGGAAGGTGTGAACCTGCCGTTCGACATCATATTCCTGACCAGCCTCGAGCGGCGAAGCTTCGACACACGGGCGCAACAGGCGATTGTCGTGCCGATATCGACCGCTGAGTTCCGTAATCTCGCCGGTCGGGCTGGTCGGCCGGGCGCCGCGGAGTCAATTGAGGGCATAACCTTGGTGGCGGTGCCCGAGGCGCCCTCGACGACGGCACCCGGTCAGCGCAACGAGCAGCTCAATCAAATCCAGCGGGCGGCGCATGATTACAGCAACTTGCTCGCTCGGCTTCAGGCTGAAGATGCGGGTGGGGTCGTCCACAGTCCGCTTGTCGTGCTGCTGCGCTCGATCTGGCAAAAGGCGGCGGCGCAACTCGGCCTGCAGACATTGGAGCAGTTTCTGGCCTGGCTGGAAGCGACGCTGCCCGAAGCGGCCGGCGCTAATCTCGGTGTCGGATCGCGAACAACGGCCGACCAGCTCGGCGACAGCCTGGATGAACTCGACGGGTTTCTTCTCGCCGCCAGCGAGGAACTGACGCGGATTGAACTGGTGGGAATTGATGGTGCCCGAACCGAAGCTTTTCTGCGTGCCCTTTGGCAGCGCACCTTCGCCCGAGTGGCCGCGGCCGAGGAGGCATGGCTGGAGCGCAAGTTTCGTCAAGCGCGGGCGGGCATTTGTCGAGAGACTCTACCCGGATCCCGCAGCAGCGGCGGCGGCTCTACCAATATGGCTTCACGCCCTACATCGGCCGTCGCTTCGAGCTGGTCGCGCCCGCAGCTGATCGCCGAGCTTGCAAGCGGCGGTTGAGTATGGCGCGTGGACGGCCGAGCAACGCTTCGCTTTGCTCGTCCGGCTTGGCGAACGGGTCCGCGCTGAGCCCGGGATCGGCTTTCGCGTTCGCGATACGGTCGGCGATCAGCTCGTTCTCGCCAACTGGCGCGGCGTCGTTGGCTGGTGGATGCAACTACCAGATGCCGTTGCACCGGACGCCGAGCGACTGCGCGCATGGCAGCGATTCGTCACCGAGAATGTCGAGTTCAAGCTTGGGGTCGCGGTCGGTGCGGCGGTGGCGCAGGCCTGGGGTCGAGAACGCAGGCGCGCTGGAAACGCCGACACTCGAGACCTGGCGCGCAACCAGCGGTCTGCCCTGGGTCGGTTTCTGGTTCCGCGAACTGCTGCGGTGGGGAACGCTCGATCCGTTCGTCGCTTTCGCGCTTGCGCAAGGACTGGCGAGGACGCGCGAGGAAGCGTGCGGCCCGGCGTCCAGCATTCGAAGCATGGCTTGTCCAGGAAGGGTTCGATCGAGACGCCGAGACGCTGATCGATCCGCAGCGATTCCTGGCGTGGCAACGGTCGCTTGCCGCGACAGCGAGATGCCGGCGACGTCGTGCGAGGAGTTGCTGCGCAGCTTACGCAGGTGGACGGTCGGCGCGGATCCTATGACGTGTCCCCGATCGTTCGCGCCGACGGTATCGACTGGATCGATGCTGCAGGATATTCCGTCGCCCGATCGCCCTATTCAGCCGCATTGCTGACCGGCCGCCCAGAACGGCATGATTTCCGTCGTCACAGCTTTGCCAACGGTCGAAGTAACCCGAACCTATTAGCGCGCGATGAAGAGGCGCCTGTCAAACCTCAGCGAGCAACGCCTGTACGAGGAGATCATCGGCACGGTTGGCCCTTTTCGCGCGGAAATCTACCGCAAGGTCCGGGTCGCGGACGTCGTCGATATCGATGCTCTCCCGACACGCGCCACCGGCACCTACGCGCTGCAGGCGCATTTCGACATCTGCGTTTGCAACGAGAATCAGATGCCCGAGTTCGTCATCGAGTTCGACGGCGGAGCCCATGATCCGCGCCATGATGAGAAGAAAAACCGGATCGCGGTTGCGGCCAATCTCGCCATGTTCAGGATCGACGAGACCCTGCTCAACCGTACCCAGCGAGGCATGACCTTCCTCCAGTATCTCGTCCACACATGGTTCCTCGGTGGGGAGTTTCGGCGCATGCGAGAGGCGGGCGAGGTGTCTGCGGACGAGCCCTTCGTCATGAGCGGATTCCTCAAGCCCGACGCCAAAAATATCTTCGACTCCGAATTTGATTTCAGGATGACGGCCATTGGCAAGCTGAGCCGTATCATGAAGCGCGCAAGACATTGGACCGGTCCCCTCGGCCATCTGGGCATGTCGTCGCTCATCATGGGACGCGATGATTCCAGCTTCATCGGGTTTGCAGCGGTTCCGCTCGGCGCCGGCGTCGCCTGCGGACGTGCTCGCATCAACGTCGGCACGCCTTGCCTCGGTGGTCTGGAGGAGCTGCCGTTCGGATGGTCGGCGCTCTCCGACTTCTGTGAAGGCTTGGTGGTCGAGGATCTCTCCGACAACGTTGAGATGACGCTGGCTGGCGGCGGCCATGCTGCCCGGCGGTATGACGATGTTCTCGGCGAAATTAGCGACCTGCAAGACAACGGCTACCGTCTGATGCGCGGCATGAGCGGACCGGAATCACCGCTGCTGGAGCTTGCCAAAAAGCCATAGCCCGCGTGCCTTTCAGCGCATCGGCGGCGGCTCCTTACTATCCATGCCGGTGATCCAGCTCTCGAAAGTTTTTCAGGTTGCGACGGGAAGATCACTTCGGGGCCGGGATTTTCCCATTTGCCGAGCCCATCCATCACATAAGCGCGATCAACCATCTCGTCCTTGGTGCCGACACGCAGTACTCCGTGGACATAGTCCCACTGGCCCATCAGGACTGGCTGGCCCGCGCCGCAATCGTCATCGACTTCATAGGCGGTGACGTTGAAACTGCCGCCGGTCACCAGCAGTCCACGCTCAGCGCGCTGGATCGTCGCGGAACTGGCGCCCTTCAGACCACTGCAGCCCGCCTCAACATGGACATCACTCAGTCATGCCAGTGGTCGAGTGGCGCGGATATTCGCGCGCAGTGGATGACGGCAGGCGAACAATATCAATTGGTGTCTTGAACCCAAATTGACGCTGAGCTAGATCGGTTTCTCAAGACCAATTATGAGGCTGACATGGAACTTCCCAGCGTGACCACCGCGCGCGCCGCTGAAATCGTAGGAATCGGCTATGAAGGTCTACGGTCTCAGCTCAAGCGCGGGTTGCTCAAAAACGTCGGTTTCATGGCGCCCTTTTATGGTCGCGATGCCGAAGCTGAGGTTCTCTATGCCAAGAGGTGGCGTTGGTCGAAGTTTGGCGTCACCGATCTGTGCCTGATGCGCGTCGCGAAGCTGTTGATGGATGCGGGTTGCTCGTTCGATGTCGCCAACGACATCGCGTCGGGCGAGGATTTGTGGCGGTGGTTCAACTACGCCAGTGATCAAGCCGGGGCCTACCTAACCGTCATCCCTGGGCTGAACAGTTACTGCCTCTACCGGCCGGAAGAGTATGAACAGCTGACGGCGGACCATGCCGGCTACGGGGACACCGTGATCCTTGTGAGCCTCGGCGCGATCCATGAAGAGGTAGCTGGGGCCGTTGCCGAACGCGTCGACGTGGACATATCGAACATTGTGGATCGGGTCACGGTGGACGCGCTCTGCAAGCTGCTGGCGGAAGACGACGGGCTCGATATCTCCGATTTGACGGCGAGGTTGGCGGACCTGTTCGAGCGCCCGCGCGACGAGATCATGTCACAGCTGCTCGCCGAGCGGCGCCCGCCCTGGAAGGTCCTGACGGATGAGGTGATCCCTATCAGCGACTTCCTTCGGATGCAGGGCATCACAACCGGGCGGATCCGCTTTCCTCAAGACGATAATGCCTATGATGCATGGGTGAAACGCGACGGTGGAAATTGGGAAGGTATCGAGGCTACCGTTGCACTGGCGCGCTCGCAAATCCTTCTGGCGAATGCTCAACGCGGCCAAAAGGTGAAGGCGGGCTTTCTCGGGCTGCCGGACAAGACATCTGGTCCCGCCGTTGCGGCGGCGCTGAAGCGTCCGCGGGTCATGCATTCGCGGCGAGGTGTGGAGGCCCAGGTCGAAGCCGGTATACGCGCTAGTTTGGAGACCAAGAATAAGCCGCAGAAGTATAGCGGCGGCACGCTCCTCATCGCTGCGCAGCTAATGCGCCTGCCGGACGACGGCTGGGACGAAATGGCTGAGCGGATCCGCGGTGATGCCGAGGAGATGCCGTTCGATGAAGTTCATGTCATCGACGATCGGCAGGAGCCACCGCGAGTACTTCGATTGAAATGAAATTTTTGACGGTAGCTAAGAACCTGGAGCAGCACCGGCTTTTCCCGGCACGGGCGCCTACATGCAAGACAGGAACGAGAACGTGGAAGACATCGACTTACGGATCGCCGCGGCGATTGCGGCACAGGGGAGACGGCAAGATCAAGCGCCATCAGCAGAGATTCCTCACTCTGCTGTCGGAATTGGCCGATGAGGGTCGTATCGCCGACCTGTCGATAGCCTTCTCGGCCTACGCGCGCGCTCATCCCGCCAATGCCCCCTACGTCTTGGGCCAAATCGCGGCAAAGGTTGTAAATCGATATTATTATCTAAGACTGAAACTGGCTGGGAAAGCAATCGAGCGCTGGCAAGTCGAGAACCCCGATTGGGCGGACACCTTTCGGGACCATATCAATGATAGCGTCAGCTTCGTGGCCGTGGTTGAGAGTGGGGCCGCCTTGATCCGGCGCCTCGACAAATGATCCAGTCCGAGGCGCGCGACCATGTCTCTTAAGGATTGAGAAGCGCTTGCCGATCAGATCGTCGAGATGCAGCCTTCCCTGCGCGGGTTTGTGCGCGACCTTTCGACAGACCTGACTGCGGGCTCTTGGGGATCTGGTGTCTTACAGTTTCCAACGCGGCTTCGAAGCAATGTGGGACTTAGCACGTGCCGATCACACTGGATTGCTGCAAAACCGGCCCTCAGACTGATAACGCCCCTTACGTGAAATAGCGCGCACTCAATCCTAGCGCGACAACTGTGAATTGCGAATGGAGCGGCATGGCTGACACCTTCAAAGCGTCATACCCGGGGGACTGCTGAGGTATAAGAATTACAGGAAACGATCGGGCAACTCGAAACTATGTTTGCAGGATCCCTCATACACCCCTCTCAATGATCCCACTTTTCCGGCCCAAGCGGCTCCTTATTCAACTCGGCCCGGATGACCCGCCAGCGGGGCATGTGTCGATCGAGTAGCGCGATGAAGCGATCGCCGTGACGGCGTTCGATTAGGTGCGCGATCTCATGGCAAATGAGGTAGTCGATGCATGCAGGAGGCTTCTTGACCAGTTCCAGATTGAGCCAGATGCGGCGTGCCGCAGCGCTGCAAGAGCCCCATTTTGTCCGCATCCGTTTGATGCCGAACTCTGGGGTGGGGACGCCAAGAGCCAGCGCCCAATGATCAACGAGGGGCCTTATTCGTTCGCGAAGCTCCTCCCGCTGCCAGCGCTGGAACACTCTTTCGCGGAAGTCCCTGTCACTCCCCGGAGGAACCGAAAGCTCAAGGCGGTCGCCGGCGATCTTGACTTGCGATGTCCCCTTTCGATTCACCACCCTCAGGCGATAGGCCGTGCCCAAGTGGAAGTGCGTTTCGCCGGAGACATAGGATCGATTACTCTGGCGGGCCTGCGCGGCGAACTTTGCCTGCTGCCGCTTGATCCAGCCCATCCGGGTGACAACCGCTAACCTGATAGCCTCATCGCTCACGCTCGGCGGCGCAGCGATCCGAACGCGGCCATGAGGAGGATAAACGCCAAGGTGCAGGTTCTTGATCTGCTTGCGGACGACCTCGATATGAATGTCACCCACCGACAGGCTGTGGTGCTCAGTATTCATGTTGCTTGTGCGCCAGATCGAAGATCATCTCGACTAGAGCCGGATCGGAGATGTGGCGGGCGATCGCGCGCCGCACTTCCCGTTCCTTGAACATGTTCCCCCGCCAATCGGCCTTCTTCGTGCGCCGGATGTCATCATCGACCGCCACAGCCAGCGCTTCATCTTTGCCGAGGTTGTCAAACAGAGCACGTTTTGCTGCGCTGTTGATCGCCGCTGGATATGTGCCGCTGCCTTCTGGGCATTGGACCTTCTTCGCCAGATCGACGATCTTGGCCAGATATTCGGCATAGCTGATCGCCTCGGCCTTGCGCTGTTCAACCAGAGCATCGAGCAGGTCCGACATCTGCTCATAATATTTCGGATTCACCGGGGTCTCATCGATGATGAGCTTGCGGACATTGTTCTCGATCGTCTCCGACGAGGCATCTTGGTTGCCCTTGATGCCCTTAGGCAGAGCATCGATCGCATCAGCCCCGCGTTCGACGATCAGTTCGACCAGGGACATGTCGTCGAAGGCTGAGATGACCTCGCTGTCTTCGGCACGGATGTAAGTGTCGATCAAATGCCGCATCGCGGGTTCGAACATCTTGAGATCGATGTAGTCACCGCTGGCGAGCTTCACCTCGCTGCGAACCTTCTCAAAGTGCTCGACCTCTGCCTTCAACGCGGCGGCGCTCGACGCGTCGTGACCGGCCTCATCGAGGTCGTTCGCAATGTCGGCATAGGCCCGGATCAACGAGGCGGTCAGCTTGTAGAGTGTCAGGCGCTTTGGCTCATTCTCCTTGAGCGCGCTCTTGTCGGAAGTGTCGGCGGCGCAGAAGAAGTGGAGGTAGGCCGGGGTGTCGCGCGGCGGTGCAACCGGCTCGCACAACGCGCGAAGTGATTCGAGAACCTCGTTTAACCGCTGCTGCGCCTTTTGCAGCCGGTTCTCCAACAAGCCCTCAACATCGGCCTTATCGTAGCCTTCAAATGCGCCGGAGGTGTAATCGGTGATCGCGCCCTCAAGGCTGCGGAACAGGTCTTTGTAGTCAATGATCTGGCCGTATTCCTTGTCGTCGCCGTCGAGCCAATTCACCCGGCAGATGGCTTGGAACAGGCCATGGTCCTGCATCTTCTTGTCGATGTAGAGGTAGGTGGCCGAGGGCGCATCGAAGCCGGTCAGCAGCTTATCGACCACGATCAGCAGCTTCATCTGACCGGGAAAGTCGATGAAGCGCTTCTTCACCTCTTTCTCGAAATCCTCAGGCTCCTTGCCGCCCAGCATTCGGCTGTAGATTTCGTATTTGCGCAGCCGCTCGGTCAGCCCTTCGCCGTCGCCCTCACCCTTCACATCGCTGGGGCTTGGCTTGTAGCTGGTAATGATCGCGCACTTGTCCTTGAGCGGCGTCTTCTCGAACAACTCGTAGAACTTGCACGCCTCGTAGATGCTGCCCGAGACCAGCATGGCATTGCCGTGACCGCTAGCGAGGCGATCCTTCAACTCCATGTCCATCAGGATGTCGGCCACGATCTTTTCGAGGCGTGACTGACTGGACAGCACCGTCTTCATCGTACCCCAGCGCTGCTTTAACTGCGCCTTGGCGAGATCGCTCAACCCTTTGGTCTTGGCCTCGAACCATTGGTCGATCTTGTGGGGGGAGGTGATGTCCTGATCGATATCGCGAGCTTCGTAGCGCAAATCGAGGACCACGCCGTCCTCCACCGCCTCGTCGAAGCGATAGGTGTGGATGTAGGGGCCGAACACCTCAAGGCTGGTGGCCTTGTCGTCCTTGAGTAGGGGCGTGCCGGTGAAACCGATAAACATGGCGTTGGGCAGGATCGCCTTCATCGCCTTGTGCAGTTCGCCTGACTGGGTGCGATGGCACTCATCGACGAAAACATAGATGTCTCCCTTCGGCTTGAAGCCGGGAGGCAGGGACTGGCTGACTTCCTCGATGAAGCCCTCCACATCGGCCTCGGCGTCTTCCTTGCCGCCGAACTTGTGGACCAACGAACCGAGCAGCCACGGGCCGGTATCGTTGAGGCGGGCGATCAGGTCCGCGCCGCTCTTGCTGCGGTGGATGTCCTCATCCACCCCCTTGAATACCTTTTCGATTTGCTCATCAAGTTCGGTGCGATCGGTGATGATGAGGACGCGGGAGCCTTCAATATTCTCCCGTATCCACTTCGCCAGCCAGACCATGGTCAGGCTCTTTCCCGAACCTTGGGTGTGCCAGATGATCCCGCCTTGCCGGGTTCGGATATGCTCCTGCGCGGCCCGAACCCCGAAATACTGATTGTGGCGGCAGGTCTTTTTCCATCCTGCATCGAACACGATGTAATCGTGGATCAGTTCGAGCAGCCGATCCTTGCGGCAGAGATGGATCAGTTCACGGTCGAGCGGGCTGGCGGGCAGGCCGGGCGCTTCCCCGGGCTCCTTCCATTGCAGATAGTATTTTTCGCGGGTTCCCGTGGTGCCATAACGCAGCCCCTCGGTGTCGTTGCCCGCCATGACGAGCTGCATGGTCGAGAAGTAGGGGCGAATGAACATCGCCTTCTGGTTGTCGAGGTTCTGCCGGATTCCCTCGGCCACCGAAACGGTCGACCGCTTGAGTTCGAGCACGCCCAGTGCAATCCCGTTCACATAGAGTACGATGTCGGGGCGCTTGGTGTTGCTCTTGGCATCGGCCCCGGTGACGGTTACCTCTTCGGCGATGGCGAAGTGGTTGGCCGCAGGGTTGGACCAGTCGATCAGCCGAACCGTCTGGTAGTTTTCACCAACCCCCGTCGAAACCTTCACGCCATAACGCAGCCGCTCATAGACGGAGCGATTCACATCATAGGTGATGCGGGACTGATCCCCCGCCACCCGCTGCAATTCTGCAATAGCGCGGGTGATCAGGGCTTCGTCGTATCGGCCTTTGAGCCAAGCGCGGAGAGGCTCCTCCTCGATGTTCCGGTTATTTGGCCGATCGTGCCAATCTCCCAGATAGTCGTAGCCAAGCGTCTCGCGGAATAGCTTGACCACCCGGTTCTGGGTTGCGCGCTCGATCTGGCCGACTGTGCTCATACCAGTCTGATCCGTCCGCTCAGGAGTTGCTGCATCAC
This sequence comes from uncultured Alphaproteobacteria bacterium, assembly GCA_963777785.1. Lineage (GTDB taxonomy): Bacteria > Pseudomonadota > Alphaproteobacteria > Sphingomonadales > Sphingomonadaceae > Andeanibacterium. The sequence continues at coordinate 1,866,490 of CAVZRU010000002.1, read as the reverse complement.
GCCCTCCTTCAACAAGGCGAGCTTCTTACGCTTGTTCTCCTGTTCAAGCAGATCAGCGCACATGTCATCAATGGCATCGGAGATGGATTCTTGCTCTCTCACTGACGGGAGGAGCAAAGGAAGTAAATCCAAATCCTTTAGATTTACTACTATCTGAGCCGAACCGGCACTGGGTCGAAGAAAGGATTTTCGGCCCTCCGGCGAGTTCAGATAGTGGCAGAGATAGCGAGACGAAAGTCGAGGGTTCGGGCGAATAAGTCCCACCGCTCGCGAAATATTTCCTCCTACAAGCCATTCAGGGACCACTGCTGCCTCACCGGGATAACCCACCAGCGCCACAACGACATCATTCTCTTGCAGGATCGTTCGAGCAAACTCTTGGTTTTTGGCTTCTGTAACAAACGGCGGATCACCAACAATCGCTCCGTTGGAAATGTCCCCCCCTCGAAGCATCCGCACGCCATCTGATTGGAACTCGCCAGCCTTCACGATCCCATATGTCACTCGTTGCGATGTCACATGTCGCAACGAGGTCTCCGACCATTCATCACTGTATCCGGGCAGTCGGACCAAGCCACCAATTAGTTGCTGCATCGCGGCCTGCTTGATGTCGCGCTTCTTGGCAATCAGTGCGTCGAGCGAGGCGAGAAGATCGTCGATGTCGCGGAGTGCTGAGGTGATGCGTTGTTGTTCTTGCCTAGGTGGCAGAACAAAGTTCACCGCCGACAATGACCTGCCATTTGTTAGGGCACGCGTGGTGTAGGTTGCTGACGATTCGATCTGCTCACGCACCTTCCGGCCTCGAAGCGCATAGGCTGCAAAGCCCGGCAAAAGCCCATCGCCAACAGGGCGCGCTCGAAGCACAAAACCACTAAAAACGGCGCTCTCTATCGGCCCCATCAGGACTGAGCACATGCCGATCTCCGCGACGGTTTCGGATGTTCGCGTGAAGAATGCATCGTGCTGCTTTGCCGAATAGGCCTGTTGCTCGGTTCGAGTAACCGAGACCTTCCCGCTCACTTGAAATGGCAGGAGCCAAGGATGCCGGTAGACATCCATATAATTTATGATCGGCGTGCCGTGCCCGAAGAAATGCTTGGCCTTGTTCAGCCCGTTCTTGAACTCGAAGTGGTCGCCAATCTTAGCCTCCTGCCAGCCCTGAGGCAGCACGGCCTCATCAATGGCTCCCAACCCGCTCATATCGAAAATCCCATTGTGGCAAGGTGCTGGGCAACACTGGCTTCAAGGCTCGCGACTTGCTTCGAAAGAGCCGGCATGGGCGATGCATAACGCTCGGTAAGAGTCTTGATCCGGGCGGTCAGCATCTGCGCCACACGGTTCAATTCACCCTCGATCGCGGTGCTAATTGAAGCGATCCATTTATCCTCGACCACTAGAGCCTTGGCGTCGGCATCAGATAGTTTCGCATACTGCGCGCCGACCTTGGCATTGAGGGCCGCTTGCGCTTCTTTGGCGGCTCGCGCTCCTTCCGCCTGATCCGCAGACAAGGCCGACCATTGCTGCAAGACGGCCCGTTCGTCCATTGCATCGGGATCGCCCTTGATTGCCTTGAGGCGCGCCTTCACGCTCGCGGCGGTAAGCTTGTCGGTATCGGACTTGGCCTCGGCCAGCAGGCCGTCTTCTCCGGCGTGCTCCTCTTCCAGTTCCTCGGTCTGACGCTCTAGGTCTTCGGCCTTGGCTTCCAGTTCCTCGTTCTCGGCCTGCTCCTTCGCAAAGTAGCGGGCGACAATGAGCGCGGGCGGGATCACTTCTGCCTTGAGCCTCTTTGCGCTGCGGCCAGAGCCCAGCACCAAATCTGGCTCCTCGGTGAACTTGCCATCGGCATCCTTGACCAGTTCGCGCAGCACCTTGGCCACAGACCAGCCTTCCGCTGTGATCTGATAGGCATCGTCCTGCATCACCTCGGCCCAGTAGGCCATGATGTGCTGATAGGCGTCATAAGCATCGATCAGCGGCGCATCCCGGAACCGGGCCAGCAGGTCTTCCGACAGGGTGTGGATCAGGTCGGCAGGGTGATCGTCTTGATCGAACCCGCGCATCACCTCGATGTTGGCATCACGCCAAGCCGCAAAGATTTCCCGCACCGCGGCGGCGAATGCCTCAAACTCAGGATGAGCATGGATCGTGGCGCGCACTTCGGTCGGCTCGACCTTGGCAGCAAGGTATCCGGGCCGATCGCCCGGGACGAACAGGTCATCGCGCAGCCCCGGCATGACATCCCAATAATCCTGCAAGGCATCAACATCGCGCGCCGGGATTCCGCCCTTGAGATGCGCTTCGATGTCTTGCAGGTCTTCGGCTTCCGAACCGTCGATGTAGCGTGGGATGTTTAGGTTGCCCTCGTTCGCGCTGATCTCCGCCATGGGAACCATGCGGGAATAGCCAGCGATTTCGATCGAGCGCTGGAAGACATCGACGATCTTGTGAACATCCTGCTCGCGTAGGCGGTTCTTGTTGCCGTCCTTCACGAAGCCCTTCGAGGCATCGATCATGAAGATGCCCTTGCGGGCGGCGGCATGTTCCTTGTCGAGCACGATGAGGCAGGCCGGAATGCCGGTGCCATAAAACAAGTTGGCGGGCAGGCCGATGATGGCCTTAATGTAGCCGCGCTTGAGCAGTTCGCGGCGGATGTCGGCCTCGGCATTGCCCCGGAACAGCACGCCGTGCGGCATGACGACCACGGCCTTGCCGGTCGATTTCATCGAGGCCAGCACGTGGAGGAGATAGGCGTAATCGCCGTTCTTCCCCGGGGGCGTGCCATAGACGAAGCGCCCGAACTCATCGTGATCGGGATCGAGGCCGGTGGACCATGCCTTGTCCGAGAACGGTGGATTCGCGACGACGAAATCGAACTGCTTGAGCCTGCCGTCAGGCCCCTTGTGATGGGGCTTCGATAGGGTGTTTTCCCGCCAAAGCTCGGCATCGGCGGAATTGTGGATCACCATGTTCATCCGCGCGAGCGCGAAGGTGGCGACATCTTTTTCCTGCCCGTAGATCGACAGGCCATCGGGCGCGGCATCGTTGGCCTTGAGCAGCAACGAGCCCGAACCACAGGTGGGATCGTAAATCGTGTGTTGGCGGGTGGCGGTCGCGTCGATTCCCACGGCCTTTGCCATGATCCGCGAGACTTCGGCCGGGGTGTAGAACTGGCCTTTGCTCTTGCCGCTTTCCGTCGCGAAGTGGCGCATCAGATATTCGTAGGCATCGCCAAGGATGTCGTCGCCCTCAGCCCGGTTCTTTCGGAAATCGAGTTCGGGCGGCTGAAAATCTCCATCAGCTTGGACAGGCGATCGACCATGTCCTTGCCGTCGCCCAGCTTGGTGGGATCGTTGAACTTCGCGTTGTCGATTACACCGCCAAGGCCGTTGGTTTCCGCCACTTCGGCGATGATCTTGTCGATCTCTTCGCCGATATCCTTGGTGCCCTTGAGCTTCACCATGTCGGAGAAGTGGCACCCTTCCGGGACTTCGATCTGGGCATTAGGATCGCTCAGTGAGCGGTCGGACACATATTTCAGGAACAGCAGAGTGAGGATGTAGTCTTTGTATTGCGAGGCATCCATGCCGCCACGCAGCGCGTCGCAACTCTTCCACAATGAACTGTAAATTTGGGATTTTTTGACCGCCACCCTTGATGCCCTCAATCTGAACTGCTCACGCATGCGAGAAGCGCATACGTCCGGCGCAGGCTTAGTGGCGGCAGTTCCCAGTGGCAACGCCGATAGGCGGGAGCGCCTGTCAGACTATAAGTAAACTGCGCCAGCCCCAATTCCGCAAACGAAATTAATAACCCATCGCGTACTTTGGTGGGCGTTGCCTGCCCCTAGCGGATTAGGAAAAACCAGCTTTGCTGGGGAAGAAGGCCCACACTTACATTTATCAGCGCGATCAAGTTGTTAGGCGGTCTGGAGTGGCGAAGTTTTTCTGCCGCCGTGCTAGGAATTTTGATGTAGTGAAGGCGCAGATACCTTGCAGGATATTGGATATCGAATGTCCCGAAAGTTGCGGAAGCCTCCCCCCAGAGCAACATGGATAAAGAAGTGGCGAGCTTTTCTCAGATGGACTGATGCGCATAGCGATTCACGATGGGTGTACCGCGGCCTTGGCGATGACCTATTTGGCCTGCTCCCCTCAATCGGTCGAGTTGCATCCTTTGACTATGTTCAAGAGCGCAACGCCTTCGAACTGTTTAAGCGTCGTTGCCCGGAGTTTATTAAAACCGATGGCCTCACCGACATCGATTTCCTCGGCATTGCGCAGCACCACGGCGCGCCAACGCGACTTCTCGACTGGACGAGCAATCCCTTGATAGCTGCATACTTTGCAGTCAGTTCACTTCCCGGACTGCGGGAGGCGAAACTGCTTACTGCATCAGGCCGTGCCTCGCCTAAATCTTTGAAGGTCAATCCTGACCCGCAGAGTATACCGGCGAGAATCATCGCATTCCCTGTAAGCGCGAAACGCAAGCTTAGTCCAAATGATGATCCGTTTGCTGTTAGTCAGGTCAGTTTCTGTTGGCCGCGCAGCGTGACGGGAAGAATCACGACTCAAGGCGGGCTTTTCAGTGTGCATCCAGAGCCGGACAAGCCTTGGCAGGAGCCGCTACTGACGGACAGGCATGTTTTCGATATACCAGGGGAGATGAGGGCCTTCTTCCAAAAGCGGCTGTTCTATCTTGGAGTTGACGCACAACGTATAATGGGTGGTCTAGATGGCCTCGGACAACGCCTCACTTGGCAGTATGTTAGGAAAACCGGGATGGGAATGATCTGATGGCCGAACCATCAAGCTCTCGAAACCTCCACCCGATTGAGGATGATGAGCAACTGGAAAACATCTGGAATGCCGTTTCCAACCTTACCGATGCGGAAGTGATGGTGGGAGATGCCGCCGACGCACTCTATGAACTTTCATCTGGCACAATCTTTGAGGGAATTGAAGTAAACCCGGAAGGTGTCTTCCGCGTGGGTAATTCAGAAAGATTTGAAGCGGCATGCACTGTGTATGTGCAGTTGAACTACGGCGGGAGCAGGGACGGGGTATCAATGTCAGACTCTTATCCCGCCACGGTTTATGGAACAATTTCTGAAGGTGCCGGAGTAGAAATCACTAATATCTCAGTGGATACGAGTTCATTTTTTGAATAGTGATCGACGAACCTTAGCGGCGATGGCCTCGAACGCCCCCTCATCCCCCGATCAACGGACAAAGCCTCGCGTCTGGATTACCTCATTTTGGGGTTTTGATCCTTCAAACGAGGGTTACTACGGCTTTACCTACGAAGGAAATCGTGATTGGTTCATAAATCAGTGGCAAGAAGGTGATCTGATACTTATTTACGGTGCGGACACTGCGATCACGGCTCCCGAAAAGCGGCATCAAGCGCTTGGGCTTATTGAGATCAGCCCGGCACCGATCCAAGATACCGACCGCATGTCCGCGATCGGAGTCCAACGAAAGATCGACAATGATTGGATTGGGCGGTGGACCCACGCATTCCCTGTGATCAGAGCTGCTGAAATTACTCGGCGTATCAGCATCGACCACATTGCAACTACTACACTGAACCAAAGGGATGCGCGAAACATTGCCTCGCGTGGCAAGCTTCTCACTCCCGAGGAAGCTGAGAAGGCGCTGTCACTTCCTGTTAGGCCGCTCAATGTTTTTGGCATGCCACCTCTGACCGAAGAGGAGCTGGCACAGGAGTTCGTTCCTTCCAATGGCATCAACCCGACTTTTGGCCAACAGATCATCACTCGGAATGACGGAGAGCATTTTCTCTATGCTCTCCGGCTTGATGGGGACGCGGCTCACCTGCTCAAGCGTCAGAGGTTTGAAGTCCGCGACAAGGTGATTGTGAAGGTAGGCTATTCGAATGATCCCAACCGGCGATGCAGCGAGCACAATTCCGCGCTTCCGCCAGCGATGAAGGTGTCATGGAAGAAGGATTTCGTATCTCGCCCGTTTCCTTCGGGACAAGCGGCGAAGGATGCGGAGGATGGCCTCAAAGCTCACCTGGCCCGGATCGGTGAGAGCCTCGGCGGTGAGTTCTTCCTTTGCTCACGCGACCATCTCCAATCAGCTTTCGCGGCAGCCAGCCAAACGACTGCTGCATTCCAAATCAAGGTATGAATTGCGCCGTAGCTGGCAGCTTACGCAACAAGCCCAACTGATAGGCCCGTGTCGCGGAGCCAAGCCACCCACTTCCTTAGAAATGCGAGAAAGCTAGAATCGTCCATGCTGAGCAACTGAAGTTGGGGCTAAATACAAGCCCGACAACATCAATCAGACCAAGCTCGAACGGCTGATCCATCGCGCACTAGGGCCTGCTCGCCTTGACCTTTCCGCTGGTGATCGCCTCGGCAAGGCAGTGCAGCCGCGCGAATGGTTCCTTGCGCCGCTTTCAATTATCGATGAGCTGGTATCACGGATCAGCGATGGAAGTGTAACCGAATACCGGTTCGATGCACAAACGATGAGTTTTGTTGAGAGTGAATAGCGCCCGCGATTGCTGGGCCGGCTATTCCCCGCTGGGTCTCATCCCCAGAATCGAACCCCATTTAACATAAAATCAGCTGCCATCGGTCCCGCCCCGAAGGGCAAAATTGATCGCCATGGCCAAAAATTCTGGTGCCCAGAAGAGGACTCGAACCTCCACGCCCTTGCGAGCGCCAGCACCTGAAGCTGGTGCGTCTACCAATTCCGCCATCTGGGCACGGGGCCGCGCGGATCATGCACCGCGCAGCAGGTAGGCGCGGGCCGATAGCGGGGCGCAGGCCAGCTTGTCAACCAGACTAAGCGCAATGGGCATGACTAGGGCCCAAGCGGGCGGCGCCAGCGCTGTATTCCTCGCCTCTGCCCCTGCCGCCGGGGCTGGTTCAATCGCGGTAAGACCACCGGGTGACCTCAGCGACCTCGTCAAACACGCCTTGCGCGCCGCGCGCGAGCGGATCGGCCGCAGCGATCTTCGCCTCGGCCCACTCGGTCCAATCCGCCAGGCTCAGCTCGCCCGCGAGCGCGGCCGGATCGGGCCCATCCGCGCGCAGCCGGTCAAGCAGCGCGCGCGCTGCTTGCACCTCGCGCAGGCTTGCCGCCAGCTCACAAAATTTGCGCCATCGCGCGCCGTCGAGCTGGCGCCGCTCCTGCTCCGCCTGGCGCAGGCGCATGGCTTCTTCATGGCGTTTTGCCGCTTCCTTGCGCCGCACGCGCTGCTCGGCAAGCAAGGGAATGGCCGCAGCAAAAGTCGCGGCAATTTCGCCCAGCATGGGCTCCAAAGGCCGCGTCTCGGTCTCGGACCATTCGCGGCGCAGGCCAGCGGTCAGATAGGTCTTGATCTCGAAGATCAGCAATCCGGTCGGCTCGAGGTCATGACGCCAATTGGGCTCGGAGGCCAGACGCCAGCGCAGCTCGCTTTCGGAGAGCGGCCGGCGCACGCGCCGGCGCTTCTCGCGCAGCTGGAACTCGATCTGCTCGCCGTCCTGCTGATAAATCAGCTGCTCGTGCTCGTTCTGGCTCACGCGGCCGCCGCCGTGCTCGAGCGCCTTGAACAAGGCGTGCAGGATCCGGTGGCGGCGCCGATCGCTGCTGGTAAAATCGGGCCCGCGGTAGAGCTCGCGCCGCCACGGATCGGGCTCGCTGCGCGCGCGCTGCTTGCGCGTGTTCCTTGCCTCGATCCATCCCGCGATCACCGGATGCGGCCGGGTCAGCCGCTCGGGCACAATGATCGCCCGGGCATTGCTCAGTTCTGCTGCCACACGTCTGCGCGCATCAGCGACCTCAGGCGTCTCCTCAGCGCCGGCGGACGAGCCGCCGCTGATGATCGCTTCTTGGGGAATATCGTCCTTTCGTTCCGGCAGCGCAGCAGCAGGCGGCGCTTTGCCGGCCGCAAGCTTGGCCCAGTAGCCGCGCGGCGGATAAGGCACGTCCAGTTTGCGGCAGACTTTGGCAAGGCCATTGCCGCTTATGCCCAGGTCAGTGCCGGCATGGACCATCGGCTTGGCCCAGACGAGGTCATACAGCTCCTGGCGGGTGATCCGCCGCGGGCCCTTACGGCCAGCATTCATTGCCCGCTCCTGTTTTGCTCGAGATCCGTCGCTCAAACGCGCCCAGGATGTCAGGCATTCCTTCAGCGCGCTTGCCGAGCGTCCTTATGATTTGGGCGACATGCTCGCCTGCGCAATTCGTTTGGGCGCCTTGCCCGCGCGCCGAGGCGCCCGTGTGCTGTCAGACGAGCAGCCTGAGCGAAATGGCTCTGCCGGACGCTTTCAGGGCCGCACAAGCAGGCCCGCCTGCTCCTGCTGTTTCTCAGTGCTTGGCGAAATTGGAGCGGATACCCGCCCGGTAGTCGCGCGCGGTCACACCGAAACGCTGACGAAACGCGCGGCAAAAAGAGCTCAGATCGTTGAACCCGGTATCGAAGGCCAGGCGAGTGATCGACAGGCGATTGCCCAGCCGGTTGAGCTGCGAGGCAACATTATCCAGCCGGCGGGCCTGGATATAGGCCGACGGCGTGGTGCCAACTTCAGCGAACACCAGCTGGACGACGCGGGTGCTCACGCCCACCGCCCGCGCAATCTCCCCGGTTGAAAGGTCCGGATCGGTCAAATTGCCATTGATGAATTCGAACAGCTTTCGGCGCCGCTCGGAGCGCACGTCGTTTCTCATGTCCGCAATATCCGTGCGGGCATAGGCGGCATCGATCAGCGACCAGATGACTTCGCCCACGACATCGCCCCATTCGGCGTTTTCATCGCTCTCGAGCTGCTGCCAGGCATTGCGCAGGAAGCCCGACAGAATAGCGCCGCCGCCCCGGTCGCCGCGGACAGGAATACCGGCAAGATGGCGCAAACGCGGCAAACGCTCTTCCATCCGCGCATCCGGCAGGCGGATCACGATGCCTTCGCTGGGCTTCTCGAACTCAACCCGGAATGGCTGGGCCAAATCGTAGACCATGAAATCACCGGGCCCGAGCAGATGGACCTCGTCTCCGATCTTGGTCCAGCAGCTTCCGCGATCCTGCAAATGAAGATTGAGCGCGACTTCCTCGTTCTGAGTGCCCCGGCTTTCGATCGATGCCGGCATCGATTTGGGCGCCATGATATCGCAGTCGCGCAATCGGACCCGCGCCATCGAGGCATGAAAACTGTCGCGCTGCTGGCTGTCAATCGTCATCGGGCCAAGCGCCGAGGCAGCGATATCGTTCCAGAACGTCAGCGACTGATCGCCGACAATGCCTGCGGTCGAAAAATGCTCCACAGCCCCAAGCTCCCCCATGCTTCCTACAGGAGCGGGAAGCTATGCCTGTCGAAACATTTGCGCAAGATTGCGGCAGAAGCTTCGGCGGACAAGCCTTTCTCCTGCCGGCAAGGGCATGTCCGCCAACGAAGAAGAGTTAGGAAGCCCGGACCTGGCGCCCCGCTAGAAATTGTACCCGATGCTCGCGCCGTAGGTACGCGGCGGAAAATAGGTCGGCGCAATAAAGCCCTGGAAGTGAAACGGATAGGTTCCATTGACCGCGAGTTTGTCGGTCAAATTCTTGACCCAAAGCGAAACGTCGAACCGCTCGTCCGGCGAGCGATACCGTAATCCACGCATCGACCATCGCGAAGCCTTCCTGGGCTTCAGACAGGCGCTTGAACTCGCTGTAATAGGTGGTGCTACGATAAAATGCATCGACGCGCGCCGTCACTCTGCCGGCATTTTCGAACTCGATCAGGTCAGCCTCGACACCGCCGGACAGGCTGAGCTCCGGTGAATTGCGGGTCGGATTACCGACCAGAGAGACAACCGGCGAAACCAGGCCGATCGTGACCGGATCGAGGACATTGAGCGGATCGAGCGGATCGATGGTCTCGAAATCTGAGAACTTCGAATTGAGATAGGCAAGACCCGCGTTGATGCGCAGCCGGTCAGTCGGCCGGATATTCGCTTCTAGCTCGAACCCCTTGGCTTCTCACCGCGGCCGCGTTTTCAAACAGCTGCTCGGGAATGCCCAGATTGTTCGGCGCGGTCTTCTGTATTTGCATCCCGGTCATCTCGTAGCTGAAAGCCGCGAGATTGAGCGTGACTCGCTCCGTCGGCGAGCGTCGACTTGATGCCGATTTCATGATTGGTGATATTCTCCGGATCGATGATCCGCGCGGTTCCGGGCGAAAGACCTTCGCCCACCCCGCTCTTGAAACCCTCGGAATAGGTATAATAAAGCAGCAGGTCCCTGCTCGCCTGCCATTCCAGGCCAGCCTCCGGAGTGAACTGGTTGAATGTGCGCGACCCGATCCCTGCCGGGATCAGACCGGCGAAGCCAGCGCCGGCAAAGGATCCGACATTGTTCACGCTGCGCTTCTCGCTCGTATAACGGCCGCCCAATTTGAGCGAGAGCCCGTCGAGTCCCGCAAAGGTGCCGAGATCGAAGAGATACTGACCGAACACCGCCCACACATCGGTTTCGTGCGCAGCAAAGGCACAGAAATTTGGCGGCGGATTGGGATCGCCCGGGTCATAGGCCAGCTCGGGGATGCCGCAGGCCGCGAAATAATCGACCGGATCGATGCCCGACCCGGCGAGGCCGCCGGAGTTCTCAGGCGGGCCGAAATAGCCCGGTCCGATAATCCCGTAGAAGGTCTTGCTCTCCAGCTTCTCATTGAAATAGTAAAAGCCCAGAACGCCTTTCACCCCATCGGTCGAAACCTGGAACTGCAGTTCATTGCTGAATTGCTTGCTGGTCTCAGCCTTGTGAACCGTGTTGAGGCCGCGAGTCGCTGCAGTATTGATTACATTCGACACGTCGAAGTCGAACCCATGGTCGACCTCGAAATCCCGGTAATTGGCGATGTCGACGATCTGCAGCCAATCATTGACATCGAGTGACATGGTGCTGGTCACCGCCCAGGTCTCGGCTTGGAAGAACGGGTCGAAATCACCTGCTGAATTGCGTGGGCGGGTCGGGTAGCCCCCGATGCCCGTATAAAGAAATAGCGATTGGCTGGGATCACTGGGATCCGGAAATGCTGCCGCACCGACATGCGGGGCGCCTGAGTGATCATCCTGCTTGAACCAATCGCCTGACACCAGCCAACTGAAATCGGCGCTGGGCTCCCACAAAAGCTGACCGCGCGCCATCTGGCGATTGTTATCATCGATCCCGCGCGTGGTGCCGGTCATCACACCAAAGCCGTCGCGGTCTTCGGAGCGAACAGCGACCCTGGCGGACAAGGTCTCGCTCACTGGTCCTGAAATTGCGCCTTCCAGCTCGAGCCTGCCGTAATTTCCGTAGGTCGCATTGATGTACCCCGAGAGGTCCCGCGTCGGCTTGGCCGTGATGACATTGATCGCGCCGCCAACGGCATTGCGTCCATAAAGCGTGCCTTGCGGCCCGCGCAGCACCTCGACGCGCTCGACATCGAAGAAAGAGGTCAGTTGGGCCTCTGGGCGTGAGATGACGGCTCCGTCGACATGGAACGCTACGCCCGCCTCCGAACCGGTGACAGATGTATTCAGACCCACACCGCGAATGAAGATTTTCGCGACATTGTTGTCGTCGCCGATCGTGAGCGAAGGAGCAAGCGTCTGCAGCCCCTTAAGGTCGCTCACGTTGGCGTCTCTGATGGTGTCGCCAGAAAGCGCTGTGACGGGGATACTGACTGTCTGAATGTCTTGTTCGCGCTTGTTGGCCGTGATCACGATGACATTTGAATCCGAACCCTGGGAGCCTGCAGCACCGTCCTCCGTAGGGGATTGCACATCCTGGGCATGCGCGCCGGTCACGGCGATGGACGAAACACTTATCGCAAGCGCGATCCGAACCATCATTTTCATATTTCTCTCCCTCGATATTCACCTCTGCGGGTGAACTCAGATTGTTGGAAATTATCTCGCCATTCCTCGCGAGCCTGATTGCCACCACTGCTTGCCTGCTAGACCAGCGCGAGGAGCGATACTTGCGCCGCTGCGAATGCGATTTTGCGAGAGCCGCACGTGTTTGATCATTTCTCGCGGTGGGCTTCGTGAACAATATCGAGGTTCCACCCCAGAGTGCCCAGATCACTCCTGCGAAAGGGCCGGATCTCAGCCGAACCGTCCCTCTCTTGCCTTGATGACCCAGTCGGGATCGCCGATCAGGCTGCGTCCCACCGCGACGAGGTCAAATTCTCCGGCATCGAGGCGCTCTTCCAGCTGCGCGAGCGACGCCTCGACTGTAGGAATTGCCTCTTTATCGTCGAGTATCGCGCTCATCACGTCATTGCTCAAACCGACACTTCCGACCGCAATGACAGGCAAATTCGCCAGCAGTCTGGACCAGCCGGCAAGTCCCTTTGGGTCACCGTCCCATTCGGCTTCCCAGAAGCGCCGGGCAGACGCATGCAGCACATCCACCCCGGCTGTTTTGAGAGCCGTAACCAGCGTCTCTAGCTCGGTGACGCTTGAGACGATCTTCGCTTCGTAATCTGCTTCTTTCCACTGCGACATCCGAAAGGAGATGACGAAATCCTCACCGCACTCCTTGCGAATGCCTTCGACAATCTCTGCCGGCAGCCGCACCCGATCGGCGATATCGGCGCCGCCGTAGCCGTCTTGCCTCGTGTTCGTGCCTGCCCAAAGAAACTGGTCAAGCAGATAGCCATGGCACGCATGGATCTCGACGCCATGTGCGCCAATTTCCCGCGCATGGATTGCTGAGGTGATAAATGCATCGCGAATCTCGCGGATTTCGGATGATGTGGCCGGGCGTCCGTTAGCCCTGCCCGGAAAGGCATAGCCGGACGGGCTGATCGTCGCATCGTCATCAGCCTCGCGAATGGCGCCTTCATGCCAAAGCTGTATCAGCATGTGGCCGCCCGCCTCGCGTACGCCTTCCACACAGTGCTTCCATGCCGGAGCAGTGCGCGCATCGAGACGTCCTGCTGTGACTTGTCCCGTTGCCGAGGGGTGATCGACGGCGCAGGATTCGCCGATGATCAGCCCCACCCCGCCTTCCACCCGGCGCCGATAATATTCGGCAAGCTCAGGCGTAGGCGCTCCATCTACGCAGTGACCGCGCTGCATCGCGGGCATCACGAAGCGGTTGGAAAGCGTAATCGACTTCAAGGTGAAGGAAGTAAAAAGCGATGACGTCACGGCTGGGCTACTCCGTTCCGTCCGAAGCATGCGAAGGTGCTCGTGCGAAGGGGAAAAGCAGTCATGACGTCGCGCCGCCTGGCGCACTCATTGGCATGCCTTCAGGCGTGAACTTGAATGAGCGAACGGCGAACATGAACAGGATGCTCAGCGCGATCGCGATCTCGAATATGATTAGGGCAAAGCCGTAAGACCCGAACCGATCAAAGGTCGTGCCCATCAGCACCGGTCCTATACCGCTAGCCACCGCGGCCGATGAATAAACGGCCCCATAGAGCTGGCCGAAACTGCGCAGCCCGAACAATCTGGTCAGATAGTAGGGCAGCAAACCGTATTCGCTTCCGGCCGCCAGCCCGATTATCGCGATGCCGGCCAGTAACATTGTGTCGCTGCTTGCAAATTGGATCAGCACGATGCCGAGCAGAAGTGCAGTGTAAACCACCCGCACGATCCACGGCGAGCGCAGCTTGTCGAGAGCAAATCCGATCAGCAAGCTGGCCTGCCATCATTCCCAACGCGCCTGCCGAAAACATGGCTGCAGCAGAAGTCGGCGACACGCCTCGATCTTGCGCGATGACGACGAAATGCGCCTGAACACCCGCGATTGCAGCGCAAGTAAGCAATATGCTGGCGAGAATGAGCCAAAGGCTCGGAGAACGCAGAGCCTCGCCGGCACTTGGCCCGAACGGCCGGAAATATGGGATCGGGCGAATCAACTGGAGGTTCGCGCAGCAGAAAGAATACGGCTGCCATGCCGAACACCAGCGGTAACATGCCCAGCCCGATATAAGCGCCCCGCCAACCGAACAAGTCCACCAGGAAGCGCGTAGCGAGCGGCATTGCCGCGCCGCCGATGCCCCCACCCAACCCAAGGCAGATACTCAGCATCATCCCGCGGTTGCCGAAGAACACGCGAGAGAGCGCTCGCGCAACCGCAACGCCGCTTGCCATCGTGCTGGTAGCGCCGGCCAGCGCGTAGAGCCCAAGCATCAGAGGCTGAGAGCCGTTCATCAGCGACAGACCCATCATCGAGAGGCCGAACAGACCCAAATCCCGGAAGCAGGATGGCGCGCGAGCCGTATCTGTCCAGCAAACGACCGACCAAAGGATAAAGAATCGTTGCCGTGAACATGGCCGACATGAGCGCAAATGACATTTCGCCTCTGCCCCAGCCGAATTCGGCGGAGACAGGCTGCAAAAGGACCGGGAAACTTGAAAATAGGATCGGCGAGACGGACACGATCATACCGATGAAGCCGGCCGCAGCGATACGCGCCTGGTAGCCTCTAAGGCCCGCCCCGGCCGGTTGTTCTGTGGGTATATGCATTGACGCCAGGGTCAGCTTATCGGCGCGACAACGAGCGGCCTCTGATAGGACGGATCACTCTTGTCATGCTTGCCGGCGGGGTAGCCCTGCGCAAGATAATAGGGGTCCCGAAGCGGCGAGGCATCTGCAGTGAACATCCAGTCGATGACCGTGCGCCTTGCTGCAATGAGCCATTCGCCTCTTCGCTTTTCAAGCCGGTCGAGATAACGACCGCTACCGAACCAGACGGCTTCGCCGTCCTTTCTCAGCAATCCGTAGAGAACGTAGCTTTCGCAATGTGCGGTATCGCCGTCGATCTCGCAATTATGCGTCGTGATATTGTGCGTGTGCAAATCGAACGTGTCTGAATGCAGCGCATTTGCCCATTGTGCGAAATCTGACGCGCGATTTACGACATTACCATGCTCGTCCAACGCATCTTCGTGGAACACGCTGGTCAGAATTTCGACATCATGTCTGTCGATCCCACGCCCGTAGCGGTTTACGCAGTCAGCGATCGCTTGTCTGTCGAGCAGATAATCGAGGCCCTTCTGAAGCTTTTTCAGGTCGTCCATGACGTTTCCTCCTCTCACCACGGAGGCTTTCTGCCTCAACTCGTGTTGGTGCCGTGTATCGCCAAATCGAAAGGGGAAAACTTGGCGCTATGCGAATGCGCGTTCGGTATCGGCGCAAATTATCGCGATATGATGTATTACCCGCCCAAGGCCGGATGCACTGTTTGTGTTGCCCATCAGTGGGGACGACCGTCTCGCGAATAGCTTAGGATCGCGGCACGCAGGCCATCCGCCAAAGCCTCATCGAAGCAATCGAACGGGAAGAACAGCACCGTAGATGGGAGAAGGAGCGCCGGCAGCAGCGTCTCGCCGAACTTAAAGCTGAACGTCTCGAAAATCTTCGGGCCAGCGGAAAGCTGCTTACGCAGGCCGAGAATTCGAGTTCTTGTCGCGCGGGTCAGGGCTGTTGCCCTCGTTGGCGAGTCCGACATCACCGTAGACGATCTTGCAAGCTGGAGCGCTGGCCCGCGACTATGCAAATCGGATTGATGCGGTCCTTTCAGGCCAGGCGCTTTCACATATTCGCGCACCTGAGCTCGCCTAAACCTCGATCATATCCGTCCGCCGACAAACGCTTCATTTTACTACGTAATCGCACATTCTGCTTGAACCTGTGCGCCATGTGAGCAAACTGCGCCCGCTTCCCGTGAAAGCCGGGAAGCGGGGCGTAGAAACCCCTTCCGTAAGCAACTCGGTCGAGATTCTCGGCCGGGTGGCATGCGCGCATGTCCAGCCCGTGAGGGTAAAGGCGTATGCGCCTGCTCTTACGGACAGGTTTCTAACACCCGGCTTCGGCCGTCGCCCCGAGTGGACATAGGTGCGACGAGAAGCTGATTGCAGCGTCGCCCTTCATCGGGAGGTTGCATGTCGCTGTCACAAGTTCAGATCATACGCTCACTTGGTGAGGCGCTGACTTGGTTTGAAAAAGAGTTGGCTTGGGGCGTGGAGCCAGCCCAGCTTGGCCATCTCACTGGACGTATAGGCGAGCTCTATGCGGCCATGATCACCCGGGGACAAATGGCGCTGGCAACCAACCAGCGCGGCTATGATGTGGTCAGTGCGGACAATGAGCGCATATCGGTCAAGACAGTCACTTCCTCCAGCCATGTAAGTATCCGCAAGAGTACGTTTCACCACGTCGACCGCATTTTGGTCCTTCGTATCCATGTAGATGAAGGTGAAGCATCGATTGAGGAACTCATCGATTGTCAATCGGACGAACTTTCGCTCATCGCCAGCGAGACAATAGACGCATGGGTCTGCAGCACACGTCCATCACGGCCGATGCATCCAATCGAAGGCCTGGAAACGATTGGGGAAGCGCAGTTCAACAACTACCGGATCGTCCAGTATGAGAACGGGACGATCCGGATTGAACAAGAAGGTATAGCCCTGCCTCAGGCCAAACCGGTTCTTCGGGAAATTGCCGCAAAGATTGGGGTGTCACTGCTCAACAACAACGACAATCCAAAGAACACAAGGCAACTTGGCGCCGACGTGCTTGCCATCCTCGAAAATGGTACGTTAAACGCCATTAGATTGCATTCTCCTTAGTCATGTTTTGCGAGACATCTTTGCAATCATATCCACAAAGTTTTTGGCTCCGACATTCATTTCTTTACCTTGGTTCCTACGCAGGCTCGGCACACCATCGACCAAATCAAAATCGGGATGCTGCTTTAGATTTTCCACTAGCGCTCTTCTGTAGAGATCAAGCCACAGCTTCATAAACGCTGCCTTTCCCTTGATCGCACCCATTACCAATGAATAGATGGCCGCTTCTGCCGCCGTAAGCACCTCCTCGCCCTTTGCAGTGCGAATGGTGACAAGGATCTCAGACACTCGACGTACATCTTTGCCTATCTGGCTGGGAATATGCGCTCTCTGGGGCTTGCGTGGACGCCCGCGCGGATTACCTGACACGCCTTTCCTGAAGCGATGTTTCTTGGGCGGCATCCGGCGGTTTGAGCCCTGATTAAAATCTTCCTTGTTCATGCCGCTTTCTCCTGGGAATAGTTTCCGCGCTCCTTAGCGACATCCTCAAATGTGGCATTCGAGCCATGCAGCCGGGCTTGCTTGCCTGTCTGCTTTTCCCAGCGGCGAATAGTCACGTCGCAGTAAAGCGGATCGAGTTCGAGCAATCGGGCGTGGCGGCCTGTCTTTTCCGCCGCGATCAAGGTTGTGCCTGATCCTCCGAAGATATCGAGAACCACTTCTCCGCGGTGGCTGACATCGCGAATTGCATCCGCGACCATGGCAACTGGCTTCACAGTCGGGTGCAATGCCAATTCATCCATCCGGCCAGCCCGGAAGGAATTTACACCGGCATAGGTCCAGACATTTGAGCGATTGCGACCACGTTCACCCAGGCCAAAGTTGTTCGTGTGGGGTGCGTCCCCGACCTTCCACACCGTCACCAATTCATGCTGGGACCGGTAGAAGGAGCCCATGCCTGCATTTGTCTTGTTCCAGACGCACAAATTCTTCCATTCGCCAATGACTGCTTGCCCCGCCTTGATCATTTCAGGCAAATGCCGCCAGTCGATGCATGAAAAGATGATCGCGCCATTTCGGCAGGTTTGAGCCAGATTTTTCAGCGTCACGGTCAGAAAGTTGACGAATTCCTCCGAGCTCATTTCACCCGAAGCTTCTACGAACTCGCGATGACGAACCGAACCATTGCCCGAAACATGGCCATTGATCGGAACGTTGTATGGTGCATCGACGAAGGCCATGGCGGCTCGTTGACCATCCATCAATAAGCCAATTTCGTCTCCGTTCCGTGCGTTTCCGCACAGCAGTCGATGTCCATCAAGCAACCATAGATCGCCGGCTTGAGTAATCGCTTCTGCCGATGGCTCGATTGCAATGACATCGTCATCGTTGATACGCGGTTCTTGCTCACGGTCATTCGCATCCACCAAGATGCTATCGACATCTGGCTGATCGAAGCCTGTAAGCTCAATGTCGAACTCGCAATCGACCAGAAATTTAAGCTCGCCGGAAAGTAGGTCGACGTCCCAGCTCGCCTCAAGTGCGAGCTGATTGTCTGCTAGTCGATAAGCCCGCTTTTGCTCCTCGCTCATACCGGTCAAACGAATACAAGGAAGCGACTTCAGTTTGAGCTTGCGGGCCGCCGCAAGCCTTCCGTGACCAGCAAGCAGAATGTTATCTTCGTCGATGAGCAACGGGTTAGTGACCCCGCGCTCCTTCATCGAGCCTGCCAGTTTATCAATTTGCTTTTTGGAGTGCGCACGCGCGTTTTTCGCAAACGCGCCGATTTTGTCGCAGTCAATATATTCGAGTGGGCGTCGGACATCAGTCATCGCCGTTCCCCTTTCTAAATGGGGAGGCGTTGTGCGGGTCCTCCGAAGTTCCGCAGCGCCAAAACTGATCGGCGCTGGGACGGAAGTCAACGGCTACTTTTAGGCAAACAGCAGATTTTCATGTTCGGCATGACTGACGTTCAATCACGACAATCCCACCTGTTCGGCCCCTGATATTGGACTGTTCCTTCCCTGCTTTCCAGGATTTTTCTCCCTGTTTCTCGTGGTAGTAAGTGGCCCAAGATTGCCAGAGAACAGCGGTTCTTTGGCTGAAAACTGCGACTGCCATCACGAAAAAAGGAAATTACAGGCAATAACAGGGAAATCAGACGTGAGACCAATCCGCTCCGGACTGCGTCGCGCACCAACATTCACCCAAGCAGACATAATTTCGCCTTCGGGCGCGCTGTGCCACGAAATTGGCGCAGTTCTGCGGGGTTTGTGCAGTGAATTTCCAAGCCGTGGGCGAGAGACGCCACAACTCGGATCGAGCACAGCCAATTTCGACCCAGCCGCCTTCCGCCCGGCCCCGAAGGGCAAGTCTGATCGCCATCGCTGCAAAAATATGGTGCCAGAAGAGGACTCGAACCTCCACGCCCTTGCGAGCGCCAGCACCTGAAGCTGGTGCGTCTACCAATTCCGCCATCTGGGCACGGGCCGCGCGGATCATCCTCCGTGCAGCGGGTAGGCGCGGGCGGATAGCGGGGCGCAGGGCGGCTTGTCAACTGGACTAAGCGCAACGCGCAGTGTCAGCGCCTGCCGATCCTTCGGACCACTCGCGCGAGTGGCGGTTCGCGGGCTGTCCGGCGTTGCCCCGATCAGCCTCCGGAGAACTGTTTCGCCCAGGCGACTATCGAGTTCGCTGGCATGGCTCCAGACTGCCTTGCGACTTCCTGTCCCTTGGAAATCACGATCAGCGTCGGGATGGAACGGATGGCATAACGGGCCGCGATTGTTTGTTCCGCTTCGGTGTCCAGTTTCCCCAGCCGCAGATACGGCTCCAACTGAGCCGCCGCCGCCGCGAATGCGGGCGCCATTTGGCGGCATGGGCCGCACCAGGATGCCCAGAAGTCAACGAGAAGGGGAATGTCGCTCTTGGAAGCGTGGGCAATGAAGTTCGCGCTGGTCAGAGAGATCGGTTCGCCTTTGAAAAGCGGTGAACCGCACCGACCGCATTTGCCGCCAGCACCGAGTTTTTCACGCGGCACTCTGTTCGAAGTCGAACATACAGGACAAATGACGATCTTGCTGACATTCGATGCCATGGTAGCGCCTCCGACTGATCATGTAGGGATTTCAGGGACCGGGTTGAAGGCATCTCGGCAAATCCGGGAGCAGGTGCGGCCGATCGATCAAGGCATGGCGCGAATGCTGGCGGGCTGCCGTCTGCCCCGAAGCGGGTCTATTTTCTTCGCGAAGGCGATGCGCTAGCAAGTTTCATGGACTTGGACGATCTGCTTCAGCGTTACTTTGGCACCTCGGATGTTTCAGCGGCATCTGAAGGGGTGCGGATCGCCGGCCTTGACCGGCTTCTGGTGGACTTCGGACTCGAGACGGACCGGGCGCGGCGGTTTGCCTTGTGGTCCGTTTTATACATGTTCGGACAAGCGCCGGATCTCGACATTGCCTTCAATGAGGAAGCCGATCGCGGAGCGGCGCGAAACCTGATGGACCTGCTTGCTGCCGCCGGCGAAGGTTAGTGCCTCAATCCGCACGCCAAGGCAGGCGCTTGCCGCTGGTGCGGCTTGTCAGGTGGAAACGGCGGCAGCGGTCGCAGAGAAATATCCGGGGCGGCGGCAGTTCTGGTCTGCCTCAATGTGTTCTCTCGAACCCACGTCACTCGTCTTCGTAGGCAAACCCCATTGCGCGGGTGTGATAGAATAATCCGCCATCCTGGATGATCAGGAAATAGGCGCGCTTATCGCCTTCATTGTGATGGGAATGGAACGACGTCGGCGGCGTTACGGTGGTCGCCCAGGGCGCCCAGTCCTTGCGTTTCCCGTCGATCGTGGAAAAGCAATTGTCCCCCTCGATGACGAGCGAGATCGCCACGGCACTGTGCCGGTGCGATCGCTGCACAGTGCCCGGATCGAGCGAGTTCATGGCAATCGTCAATGTCGGCAAGGCATTGCGCCGCGCCTCCGCATCCGGCCTGTCTGAGGAGAGGATCAGGGCCGAACCGGCGATGCTCTCGTCACGGCCG
Organism: uncultured Alphaproteobacteria bacterium; assembly: GCA_963777785.1. Taxonomy (GTDB): domain Bacteria; phylum Pseudomonadota; class Alphaproteobacteria; order Sphingomonadales; family Sphingomonadaceae; genus Andeanibacterium. The sequence continues at coordinate 1,845,947 of CAVZRU010000002.1, read as the reverse complement.
ACCTTGTGGATCAGGTCGATCTGCCGATTCATTTCCTCGGCGGTGTAATGCACTGGCTCGCTCACCGCATTGCCGCCTTCGGGTGGGCGCAGATGTTCGAAAGCCAGCAGCGGCTCGTTGGTCACGACCCACAGCACCGCCGTTTGATCGCCGGTCGATCGATGACGGTGCTCCATGCCGCCGGGCAGGACGATGATATCGCCGGGGCCCCAGGCGATTTCGTCAGTATCGAAACGCGTCGTCCCCTGCCCGGCGATCACATAGACGATGACGCTGCTTGCCGCGAAAAGGCTGGAGAGCGTTTCGCCAGGGCGGATGCTGGCATAGCGCGCGAGGACCAGCGGCGAGGTCGCCGGAAATGCGCAGCCGAGTGCCGCCGAATTGTCGCAGGCAATGAAACCGGTCGGCGCGTCAGGGTGGAGCGCCCGCGCGGCCTCGGCGGTGAATATCTGGTCCGGCACCGGTGAAAGGCGGATGTCGAACGCATTGCCCGTGTTGAAATAACGCGCGCGCGCTTCCGCCTTGCTCGCGGGAGCGGCCGCGCGCTGCGCCGGCATGTCGGCAATATTGGCGAATTGGTCGATTTCCTCCACCGGAGCCATCCTCTCATAGCTTTGGGGGAGCTTAGGACTTCCTGCGCTCCGCCGCCAGCGCGACAAATGTGCACCGGCAAACCGTTGAGTTGCGGCGACAGCCAAAGCTCTCGGGAAGCGCACGCCAAAGGCGCCACGCATATTGTCACTTGTCTTGTTCGTTCGAACGAATTATAGCGCCGGCCATGCTTCAGGGACGACTCATCGATACTGCCATCGACCAGTTCGGCCGCCGCGGGTTCGACGGAGCGAGCACGCGCGACATTGCGCGCGCCTCCGGCACGGCGATGTCCTCCATCACCTATCATTTCGGCGGCAAGGAAGGGCTCTATCTCGCCTGCGCCGATCATATCGCGGGCAAGCTGCGCGAACGGCATGCCGATGCGCTCGAACTGCTGAAGGATGCGTCCGCGCTCGACCGCGATACGGCGATCGAACGCAGCCTGGCCATGATCGACAATTTTGCGCAAACGATGCTGGATCCGGAATCGGAAGATTGGGCGCGCTTCATCATGCGCGAGCAGCAGGCCCCGACCGAAGCGTTCGAGCGGCTCTATCACGGCGCGATGAAGCCGATGATCGACGGCTTCGGCGCCTTGCTCGAGCGCATCCGGCCGGACTTGCCCGATATCGAACTGCGCGCGCTGACCATGCTCATCTTCGGCCAGACGCTGGTGCTGCGCGCCGCCCGCGCCTCGGTTTGCAAGGCACTGGGCACGAATACGCTCGGCGAAAAGGAAGCCGCGCTTTTGCGGGGCCAGATTCGCAACAACGCAATCGCCATCCTCAACGGAGGGACCAAATGAACAGGAAGCGCATCATTGCGATCGCCGCGATCGCCCTGCTGCTGATCGCAGGCGCCGCCACCAGGGGCTTCGGCCTGTTCGGTGACGGCAAAGGCGATTCGCTGACGCTGTACGGCAATGTCGATATTCGCGAAGTCGATATGGCCTTCCGCGTAGGCGGACGCATCGGCGAGATCGCGGTCGACGAAGGCGACAAGGTCGAAGTCGGGCAGAAACTGGCGGTGATCGACCCCGCACCGATCAACAGCCAGATCGCTTCGGCCGACGCATCGATCGAACAGGCCCGCGCACAACTGGCCGAACTGCGCAACGGCAGCCGCGCGCAGGACGTCGCCCAGGCGCGCGCGCAACTGGATTCGGCGCAGGCCGCACTGCGCAAGGCCCAGCAGGATGTCGATCGCCGCCAGCCGCTGGTCGAACCCGGCGCGATCAGCCGCGATGTGTGGCAGGCGACGCTCGCCCAGCGCGACCAGGCGAAGGCCCAGGTCGAATCTGCCCGGCAAGTCCTCTCCAAGCTCCAGACCGGCGCCCGGCCCGAAGAGATCGCTGCCGCCCAGGCGCAGATGCGCGCGGCGCAGGCATCCCGCGGGTCGCTCGTCATCGACCGCAACGACACTTCGCTCACCGCCGCCGTGGCCGGCACGGTGGTCACCCGCGCGCACGAACCCGGCGCGATCGTCCAGCCTGGGCAGACCGTGCTGACGATCTCGATCGACCGGCCGCTGCGTGTGCGCGCCTATGTGGCCGAAAGCGATCTTTCCCGAGTGGCGCCGGGGATGAAAGTCGAGGTGACGGCCGACGGCAACGAGAAGATCTATCACGGCACGATCGGCTTCGTTTCGCCGCGCGCCGAATTCACGCCCAAGACGGTGCAGACCGCCGATTTGCGGACCGACCTCGTCTACCGCCTGCGGATCACCGTAAGCGACCCGGACGATGCACTGCGCCAGGGCCAGCCGGTGACGGTCGAAATCGTATCCCCGGCCCGGCAACTGAGCGCGGGGAGCCCTGCGCCCATGGCCGAAGCGGTCGCCAGCGGTACGAACCTCGTGAAGCGCTTTGCCGGCGCGGCCAGCCCCGCGCTGGACGGCGTTTCGATTGCGGTCGAGGAGGGTTCGATCACCGGGCTGGTCGGGCCTGACGGTGCGGGCAAGACCACGCTGATCCGCATGCTCGCCGGGCTGCTCACGCCGGACCAAGGCGAGGTTGCCATTCTCGGCCAGCCGCCTTCCGCCATGCTCGACCAGCTCGGCTACATGCCGCAGCGTTTCGGGCTCTACGAAGATCTGACGGTGCGCGAGAACCTCGATCTCTATGCCGAACTGCGCGCCTTGCCGAAGGAAGAGCGCGAAGAGACTTTCGCCCGGCTGCTCGAATTCACCGACCTTGCCCGCTTCCAGAATCGCGACTGGCGGGCAATCTCTCCGGCGGGATGAAGCAGAAGCTGGGGCTGGCCTGCACGCTGGTGCGCACGCCGAAACTGATGCTGCTCGACGAGCCGGGAGTGGGCGTCGATCCGATCTCCCGCCGCGAGCTGTGGGCGATGGTCGAACAGCTGACCGGCGAAGGCATCGGGATCCTGTGGTCCACCGCCTATCTCGACGAAGCCGAAAACTGCGAGCGGGTCTATCTCCTCAACGAAGGCAAGCTGCTGTTCGAAGGCCGCCCGGAAGAGCTGACCGGCAAGGTTGACGGACCGCGTCATCCAGGTCAACGGCTTCGCCCCGCGCCGGCGCGAGTTCCTCACCCAGGCGCTCGACCGCCCCGATATCATCGACGGCACGATCCAGGGCCGCGCCGTGCGCTTGCTGGTGGGCGACGGCGCCGTGGTGCCGACCGCAGGCGATTTCGATGCCGGACCGCAAACCGCCGTGGTGCCGGCTGCCCCGCGCTTCGAGGATGGCTTCATCGAGATCCTCGGCGGCGGCCCGAGCGGCACCAGCGCACTCGCGGCCGCGTTACCGCACGATCCCGCACAGCGATGCCCCGGCGATCGAGGCCAACGGCCTGACCAAGCGCTTCGGCAGCTTCACTGCTGCGCGCGATATGGATTTCTCGATCCCGCAGGGCCAGATCTATCGGCCTGCTCGGTCCCAATGGCGCGGGCAAGTCGACCACGTTCAAGATGCTGTGCGGCCTGCTGTCCCCGAGCGAAGGGCACGGCGCGGTGGCAGGCAACGATCTGCGCCATTCGGCCGCCGAAGCGCGCGCCTCGCTGGGTTATATGGCGCAGAAATTCTCGCTCTACGGCGATCTCGAGCGTGGCGCAGAACCTCGATTTCTTCGCCGGAGCCTACGATCTCGACCGGCGAGACGCGCGCGCCGCGCGAAAGACGCGATGGTCGAGATCTTCGACCTGGGGGACAAGCTGTCGATGAATGCGGGCGCGCTCCCGCTCGGCTTCAAGCAGCGCCTGGCGCTGGCTTGCGCGGTGATGCACGAGCCGCCGGTGCTGTTCCTCGATGAGCCGACTTCGGGCGTAGACCCCGTCACTCGGCGCGAATTCTGGACACACATCAACGGCCTGGTCGAAAAGGGCGTGACCGTGCTCGTCACCACCCATTTCATGGACGAGGCCGAATATTGCGACGATGTCTCGCTGATCTATCGCGGCGAGCAGATCGCCACCGGCACGCCCGATGCGCTGAAGGCCCGCGTGGCCGAGATGCGCGGCGCCGACAATCCGACGATGGAAGACGCCTTCATCACGCTGATCGAGGAAGACGACCGGCTGCGCAAAGAAAATGGCGTTGAAGACGGGAAGGAAGCGGCATGAGCGCACCAGCCTCCCGTTTCCGCATCGACCGGCGCCGCCTGCGGGCGATGATGGTCAAGGAATTCGCGCAGATCATGCGCGACCCTTCCACATTCCTGATCGCACTGGCCATGCCGCTGCTGCTGCTGTTCCTGTTCGGCTATGCCGTATCGCTCGACACTGCGGGCACGCGCGTTGCGCTGGTGATGGAAGACAGCAGCGCGCCGGCGCTGGAGCTGGCCCAATCCTACCGCAATTCGCCCTATTTCGATGTCGAGATGTCGCGCAATCGCGAAGCGGCGCGCCGCGATAATGATCGGCAGCCGGGTACGCGCGATGATCGTGATCCCGCAGGATTTCGGCCGCACCGTCAAATCCGGCAAAATGCCGACGATCCAGATGGTGACCGACGGATCGCAGCCCAACACCGCGCTGTTCGTGGCCAATTACGGCCAGGGCGTGTTCCAGAGCTGGGCCGCGAACGAAGGCCTGGCTGGCGCCCAGGCCGCCGCACCGCGGATCGATCTCAGCCCCCGCTTCTGGTACAATCCGGGGCTCAAGAGCCGCTATTTCCTCGTGCCCGGCTCGATCGCCATCGTGATGACCATGATCGGCACGCTGCTGACCGCGCTGGTGGTGGCGCGCGAATGGGAACGCGGCACGATGGAAGCGATCATGGCGACCCCGGTCACCATGGTCGAGTTCATCGCCAGCAAGATCCTGCCCTATTACCTGCTCGCGCTCGCTTCGATGACCCTGTGCACGGTGATCGCGGTGGCGGTGTTCGGCCTGCCGTTTCGCGGATCGCATCCTGGCGCTCTATCTGATCGCCACGGCGTTCCTGATGCCTGCGCTGGGCCTGGGCCTGTTCATTTCCTCGGCCACCAAGAACCAGTTCGTCGCCAGCCAGCTGGCCCTGCTTGCGTCCTTCCTGCCGACATTCCTGCTGTCGGGCTTCCTCTACGAGATTTCCTCGATGCCGGTGTGGATCCAGGCGATCACCTATGCCGTGCCCGCGCGCTACCTGATCCCGCCGCTGCAAACCCTGTTCCTGACCGGCGACATCTGGTCGCATTTCCTGCCCAATATCGCGATCATGATCGGTTTCGGCTTCCTGTTCTTCTACCTCTCCTTCCGCGTGACCAAGCGGAGCCTCGACTGATGCAGCGCCTCAAAGCCATCATCGTGAAGGAAATCTGGTCGCTGCTGCGCGATCCGAAAGCGCGCATCGTGCTGGTCCTGCCGCCGCTGATCCAGCTGTTCATCTTCACTTTCGCGACCACGCTCGACGTCAAGAATGTCGACGTCGCAGTGCTCGACCATTCGTCTGGCACGCACTCGGCCGAACTGGTCCAGCGTATCGCAGGCAGCCCCAATTTCCGAGAGATCCGCTACCTTGGCTCCACCGCCGAATTGCAGGAAGCGATCGACAATCAGGAAGTGATTGCGGCCTTGGTGATCGAACAGGATTTCGACCGCCTGCAGCAACAGAACCAACCTGCACAAGTGGGCCTGGTGCTCGATGGGCGGCGCTCCAACGCCGCGCAGATCGTGGCCGGCTATATCTCGCGCATCACAGCGGAGATGGACGCTGAGGCGAACCCGCAGATGCAAGGCGGCCTGGAAGTGACCAACTGGTTCAATCCCTCGCTCGACTTCGTGTGGTTCACCCTGCCGTCGCTGATCGCGATCATCGTGTCGATCGCCGGCCTTGCCATCACCAGCCAGACGGTGGCGCGGGAACGCGAGATGGGCACGTTCGACCAATTGCTGGTCAGCCCCCTGAGAGTTCACGAAATCCTGATTGGCAAGATCGTGCCCCCATTCCTGGTCGGCTCGTTCAATGGCACGCTGTTCCTGGTGGTGGCGCGGCTGATATTCGGAATCCCGTTCAACGGCTCCCTGCTGTTGTTCTTCCCGGCGCTGTTCATCTATCTGCTCTCGCTGATCGGCGTCGGACTGTTCGTGTCCTCGCTGTCGATGACGCAGCAGCAAAGCTTCCTCGGAAGCTTCGTCGTCACCACGCCGCTGATCATGCTGTCGGGCTACGCCAGCCCGATCGAGAACATGCCCGATTGGCTCCAGATCATCACCTATCTCAATCCAGCGCGCTATTTCATCATCATCGTGCAGGGCCAGTTCCTCAAGGGGATGCCCGCTGCCGACGTGCTGGGCCAGATCTGGCCGATGGTGCTGATCGCCATCATAACCCTGGCAGCCGCCGCCCGGCTGTTCCGTTCGCGAATGGAGTGATCCCGATGCGTCCCGCCTACCTCGCCCGGTTTTCAACCGTACTGGCCGCCGGCCTGCTCGCATCCTGCGCAGTCGGGCCGGATTACGAGCGCCCGCAAATGGGCGCAGTCGCGGACGAATGGCTTGAGCCTGCCTCGACGGCGCCGGTCGATAGCGCCTGGTGGCAGCAGTTCGGCGATCCCGAACTTACCGCGCTGATCGAACGCGCACTGGCGTCGAGCCCCGACCTCGACCAGGCAACCGCACGTGTCGCAGAGGCACGCGCCTTGCGCGAGGCCGCTCAGGGCGGACGCATGCCGCAGGCATCGGCCACGGCCAGCGGAACGCTCAACCGGATCAGCGAAAACGGGCAGTTCCCGGTTGCCAACATCCCGGGCTTCGATCCCGAATTCCCGCTGATCGATACCGGCTTCGATGCCAGCTGGGAGATCGATCTGTGGGGCAAGGCCAGCCGCCAGGTCGAAAAGGCCCGCGCATTGGAAGCGGCGGCAGAATGGGCCAAGCGTGACACGCTGGTTTCGCTCACTGCCGAGATCGCGCGCAATTATGTCGAATTCCGCCTGGCGCAGGCAAATCTGGCCTCTGCGACCACTGAGCTGGATGCCAGCAGGAAACTCGCGGATCTGGCGGATCTGCTTCACGCCGCCGGCGAAACTGCGTCAAGCGAAGCCGATCAGGCAGTCGTGGAGCTGAACACGCGCGAGGTGGCGGTTCGCCAGGCGCAGGCCGATGTTTCCGGCGCGGCCTATCGCCTGGCTGCCCTGATGGGCGAACCGCCCAGCGCGGTCGTTCCCGATCTGCTGGACAGCAATGGAGGCATTCCCGGCCCGCCCAATGAAATTGCGAGCGGGATCCGTTCCGATCTGCTCGAGCGCCGGCCCGATATCCGCCAGGCCGAACTGGAGCTTGCAGCTTCGACCGCCGGCATCGGCGTTGCCAAGGCCGATCTCTACCCGCGCCTGAGCCTCGTCGGCAACATTGGGCTGCAAGCCCAGTCGGTCGACGATCTCGCCTCAGGTGAGAGCCTGCGTTACACGGTCGGCCCGACCTTTTCCTGGCCGATCTTCTCTTTCGGCCGCATCCGGGCGCAAGTGCGCGCCGCCGATGCCCGCGCAGACGGTGCTGCCGCCGCCTATGAATCGGCCGTGATGAAGGCGCTTTCCGAAAGCGAAGCCGCAGCGAACCGCTTTGCCGCCAGCGTGGCGTCGATCGAGCCCGTCAGGACTGCGCTCAGCCGCCAGCAGAATGCCAACCGCCTGGCGCAGATGCTGTTCGAGAAAGGCGAAACCAGCCAGCTCGCAGCCCAGCAGGCACGGCTGCGTCTGTCCGGCGTGGAACGGCAGGCGGCCCAGGCACGGGCCACGCGGGCAATCGCCGCGATTGCGCTCTACAAGGCGCTGGGCGGCGGCTGGCAAGGCGCTGAACAGGTCGCCAAGCTGCAAGATTGACGCGGCCGCGTTCCGCTTCGCTCATAGCCAAGCGCGTGCGGCCTCGATCCGGCTATCCTTGACGCGCAATATTGGGAGAGTGCGCGTGCAGCCGCTGCAATTAGGCCGGATGAGAGTCCACAAGATATTCGAGATGGAAAGCCCCACCCCGTTGCAGATGAACCTGCCCGGAGTGACAGCGGAAGACCTTGCGCGGCTGTGCCGCTGGTACGACGCGCCGGACGAGATCACCGGCGACCCCGAAACATGCATGATGACTTTCGCGGTCCACAGCTGGGTGATCGAGCTCGACGGAACGACGATCCTGATCGACACATGCGACGGCAATCACAAGAATCGCTCGATCGAGGCTGGTGCACCAACTCGATACGCCCTATCTGGGCAACCTGCGCAGCGCCGGCTTCGCCCCGGAAGACATCGACATGGTGATGTGCACGCATTTGCATTTCGATCATATCGGCTGGAACACCCGGCTGGAGAACGGCAAATGGGTGCCGACTTTCCCCAAGGCGCGCTACATCTTCGGCAAGCGCGATTTTGAGTATTTCAAGGACAATCCGGCCGGGGAAGAATTCCACTACGAAGCATTCCTCGATTCGATCGTGCCGGTGATGGAAGCCGGACTGGGCGAGATCGTGGAGGAGAATTTTATCGCCCACCGCGAGATCGGCAATGGCGTCTGGCTGGAGCCCGCATTCGGCCATTCGCCAGGCTGCTGCACGGTAAACGCGAGAGCGGACGGACCGGACGCGATCTTCTGGGGCGATGTGATCCACCACCCGGTTCAGCTCATCCGCCACGACCTGCCGTTTGCTTTCGACATGGATAGCGTTGCCGCGAGCAAGGTGCGCAAGTCCACCATGGAGCGCGCTGCCGACAGCGACACGATGTGCTTTCCGGCGCATTTCCGCCGCAGCTCCGCCGGGCAAGTCAAGCGAGACGGGGATGCCTTCCGTTACGAGTTCCTGGCGGAAGAGCTGAAGCGGCGGCGGGCTGGACTTTCCACCTGCGATAAGGGAAGCGCGTCAAAGGCAAACCGCCCGGCAAGGGGAAGCGATGCGCGTTCTGGTCACTGGCGTAGCGGGATTCATCGGCGCGGCCGTGGCGCAGCGCCTGCTCGCGCGCGGCGACCGGGTGATCGGGATCGACAATCTTTGCGATTATTACGCGGTCTCGCTCAAGCAGGCGCGCCTTCGCGAGCTGGAGCAGGCCGGCGGCAACCGCTTCGCATTTCTGAAGCTGGACTTTGCGGACATGGCGGCGCTCGACGCGCGAGCTCGAAGGAAGCGAGTTCGACCGCATCGTCCATCTCGGCGCGCAGGCCGGCGTGCGCTATTCGATCGAGAACCCGCATGCCTATGCGCAGTCAAACATCGTCGGCCATCTGAACCTGCTGGAACTCGCCCGCCAGCGCGGCACGGAACACATGGTCTATGCCAGCTCAAGCTCGGTCTATGGCGGCAATACCAAGCTGCCGTTCGCCGTGGAAGACCGGGCGGATCACCCCGTCTCGCTCTATGCCGCGACCAAGCGGGCGGACGAGCTGATGAGCGAAACCTACGCCCATCTCTTCCGCCTGCCGCTCACCGGGCTGCGGTTCTTCACCGTCTACGGGCCGTGGGGCCGGCCCGACATGATGATGTGGAAATTCACCGAGGCGATCCTGGCGGGCCGGCCGATCCCGGTGTTCAACCACGGCGAGATGTACCGCGATTTCACCTTCATCGACGATATCGTGGCGGGCGTGCTGGCCTGCCTCGACGCCCCGCCGCGGACGACGGCGCGGAGAAGGCCGGAGGCAGCACCAAACCGCATGCGCTCTACAATATCGGCAACAACAAGTCCGAGCATCTGATGAAAGTGATCGGCCTGCTGGAAGAAGCCTGCGGCAAGAAGGCGGAGCTCGAGATGCTGCCGATGCAGCCGGGCGACGTGCCCAAGACCTATGCCGACATCGGCGCGATCGTGCGCGACCATGGCTATGCGCCGACCACCGATATCGAGACCGGCGTGCCTTTATTCGTGGAGTGGTTTCGCCAATACAGCCAGGTCTAGGACTTGGTGCGCGCGAGCCACGGATGGTTCCGCAGCGGCGCATCGCCCGCCGCGCATTCGGGTATCTGAGTCGATAGCCACGCATCCGAAATGCGGTTCACATTGGCGGCGAAATGCGCGGGTCCGTCCAGGCCCAGCCGCTCGCGGTGGAGCGCAAGCGAGAGGTCCTCGAGCATCGCGATTTCTTCGGCGGGCCTCTTTCGAAGCGCATGTCGTCAAGCACCCGGTATATCCTGCCCGCGATGCCGGGCGGCGCGCAGGCGCAGCCGCGCAGGTCCGCCAGGATCTGGTAGACTTCGAACTCGGCCGGCAAGCGCTCGTTCTCTGGCATGGGTTTGCCCTTTCAGCGGCAACATGCGCGATCATGGTTAATTTATGTTAAACCGGAGCGAGTCCGGCGTTCGCCCTTCATCTCTCCATCCCGCCGGTCACTAATTCCCGTGGACGATTGCGCCAGGCTCTTGCTCCGCGCGGCACACTGGGGAATCACCGCCGCATGGCGATTCTCAGTGACAGATGGATACGGAACGAAGCCCGCCGCGGGATGATCGAACCGTTTGTGGAGCGGCAGCAAAACGACGGCTGCATATCCTACGGCCTATCTTCCTACGGCTATGACGCCCGGGTGGCGGACGAGTTCAAGATCTTCACCAACGTCCACAATGCGATGGTCGACCCGAAGAATTTCTCGCCGGACAGCTTCGTCGATCGCAAGGCCGATGTCTGCGTGATCCCGCCCAACAGCTTTGCGCTGGCCCGGACGGTGGAATATTTCCGCATCCCGCGCGACGTGCTGGTGATCTGCCTCGGCAAATCGACCTATGCGCGCTGCGGGATCATCGTGAACGTGACCCCGCTCGAACCCGAGTGGGAAGGGCACGTGACGCTGGAATTTTCCAACACCACTCCGCTGCCGGCCAAGATCTACGCCAATGAGGGCGCGTGCCAGTTCCTGTTCCTGCAAGGCAACGAGCCTTGCCAGATCAGCTATGCCGACCGGGCAGGCAAATATATGGGCCAAGAGGGCGTTACGCTGCCTAAGCTCTAGTGGCCGAGCGCCTGGGCCCGACTCCAGACCCAGGCGTTAGAGCGGCCTAGAAGCTGGCGCGGGCGCTCAGCTTGAAATTGCGGCCCGCCAGCGGCACGAATTCCTTGGTGTAGCTTGCATGGCGGCGTCCTTCGACGTCGAACACATTGTCGGCCTGCAACATCAGCGTGAGGTTGTTGCTGCCTTCGAACGGGTGCCAGGCGAGCGAAAGATTGACCTGAGTGAAGCCGTCGGTTGGCGTTTCATGTTCGGAGACGCGGTCCTGCTTGTCGAACCACTGCAATTCGGCCCGGGCGTCGACATGGCCCATCTGCGCCTCGAGCGCGCCCAGCAGGCTGAGCGGCGGGATCCGCGGCACCGGTGTTCCGTCGGACAGGGTGGCGCGGACATAGTCGCCGCGCAGGTCCGCCAGCACAGTGAAATCGCTGCTCTTGTAGAGGGGAAGAGATAATTCGCCTTCGATGCCGAACTGGTCGGCATCCTGCTGCAGGAACTTCAGCACCTCCAGACCATCTTCCTCCGCGCCCGTTTCCGAAAGGAAAATGAACCCGTCGAACCAGTTGCGGTAGACACTCGCCGAAAGCGTCGCCGCGCCGATGGTGCCGCGCAGATAGGCTTCGACGCCCCAGGATCCTTCGGTGCTCAAGGTCGGGACTTCCGATTTCATATTGCTGGGTGGCGATGTGCGGACCGTCGGCAAAGAGTTCCTGCGCCGATGGCGCGCGTTCGGCACGCGAAAAGTTGAAACCGGTCCGCAGGCCCTCGCAGCAAGCCATAGGACAGGCCGAGCGCTCCGGACAGCGTATCGAAATCGCGCGTCAGGCCCAGCGATTGCTGCGCGTCGATGTCGGTGTGCTCGTAACGGCCGCCGAACTCCACTTCGAAGGGATCGAAATCGAGCTCCTGCACGGCAAACAGCGCCAAGCTGTCGGTCGCATTGCTCGGAACGAAGGCCTCTTCCCCGATCGCCGCGAAATCCGTGTGCGAATACTGCGCCCCCGACGGAGCCTTGCCAGGCACCGCGCCGCGACTGGATGAGTTCCACGCGTCCTTCGACTCCCTCGACGTCGAATACCGTGCCGGTTTCCTCGCCTTCGAACTCGGTATGCGTGTAATTGCTGATAGCCCCAGCGCGTCTGCAACTGGTCGAAGAAGCCATCACCTAGATCGAGCGCGCCGCGCAGGTCGACTCGGTAGCGCTGCATGCCGATGGAAACGGGGCCTTCCTCTTCGTGGGCCTCCTCTTCTCCTTCTTCTTCCTCACCGCCTTCATCATGTTCGTGGACATGGCCTACGCCGGGAAGGCCCGGAATGCCGTAATTCGTGTCGTAATAATCGAAAGAAATGCCGAGATTGCTCTCTCCCGAGAAGAACGCGATGCCTGTGCCGAGCGTGTAGGTTTCGGTCCAGCTGTTGGGCAGCGTACCGCGCGTATTCGCGCCCTCGCGGAATTCCTCCGCTTCCTCCAGATGGCCTTCTTCCTCTTCCTCGTCCGCCAATGCCAGCAAGTCGGCGCGCAGGGATTCAGAGGCAACATAGCCGGGAATCTCGAGGTCGTCGGTTTTCCGCCACGAACCGTCGACATGGAAGGCGACATTGGCGCCAAGCGGCATGTCGACCGAAAGCCCGCCTTCACGCCGGTTGCTGGCGGTATCCAGCGCTGCCTGCGCATCGATATGCACCGGTTCATCGGGCACGCCGGGCGGGATGCGCTTGGTGATCACATTCACCGCACCGCCAATCGCCTGGCTGCCATAGAGCAGCACGGCAGGCCCGCGCAGCACCTCGATGCGATCGGCGATCAGCGGATCGACCGTCACCGCGTGATCGTCCGAAGTGCTCGACGCATCGATCGCGCCGATGCCGTCAGTCAGCACGCGCACGCGCTCCCCGCCGAAGCCGCGCAGGATCGGGCGCGAAACGCCAGGCGCAAAACCGGTCGCCGAGACGCCCGGCAGCTTGGCCAGAACTTCACCGAGCTGGCCGTTCAGATTGCGCTGCAATTCCGCGCCTTGCACCACCGAAGTGCCCGCCAGCATATCGAGCCGCGTAAGGCCGGGGGCACGAATGACGATCTCGTCATGGAAATCGTCCGATGGCTTCACGTTTGTGGCAGTACCCTCCTCTGCCGAATTATCCTGTTGCTGTGCCGAGACAGACTGGAGTGGCAACAAGGCAGCGGCTGCAAGAAGCAGGGTACGAGTGGTGATCATGTCGGAGAGGGCCCTGTGAATTGATTTGACGTTATAACATTACTTAACTCATGATTTGCGTGCACCGCAAGGTAAAATTGTGCAGTTGCTCACAGCTCGCCGCGCAAGTGAGGCGAGTAGCCTCGCGACCTGCCTAGTTTAATGGCTCCCAAGGATTCTGAAATCGGATTGTTCAGTCGCGTTTTAACAATGTGTATTGTCCGAATGGTGCTATGAACGCTCCCGTATCGTGGAGGGGAATGAGTCCATGAAAACGTTCATTACATTGCCGCGCGTAATTGCTGCTGCCGCACTGACCGGTGTGGTTGGGATCGCCATTCCTCTGCTCGCTGCAGACGGGCCGGACAGTGGCCCGATAGCCCGTTACGACATGCGTGCCGGCACCGTTTCCGGCATGGCCGGCATGGGCCAGATGAACCCCATGGCAATGATGTTCGGCGGCGGTGGAGGCAATCAGGCGCAGCACGAGCTGATCCTGCGTCTCGGTTCGTCCAACGCACCAGACAAGGGCAAGCCGAAGGCCGATCACTTCATGCCGAACGGGGCCCGGCTCGGAAAATCGGTCGCTCTCGCCACTCCGCAGAGCGAACGCGGCCCGGTCGACGAAATGCCTGGCGAACGAATGGGGGGGAGCGGCCCAAGGGCCGGATGCTGATCTATTGGGGCTGCGGCGAACATGCGCCCAAGGGCCAGCCTGTGGTGATCGATTTCGCCAAGCTCTCTGCCGGCCAGGTCCCGCCCGGATTGTGGACCAATTCGATCCCGGCCGACTGGGGCCCGAATCTTCAGAACAGCAAGACTTTCGGCCGCTGGCCGGCGGAAGACGGAAAATATGCGAAGCCCGACAGCTCTCTGCTTGGCGCGCATCGCATCGCGGGCAACTATTCACCGGAGATAGCCTTCACCCTGTCCAAAGACTTCATGGCGCCCCTGAAGACCGGCGTGAAGGCGCAGGCCAGTGGTGCCTCGCTGCTCAGCTGGATGGCCGTACCGGGCGCGACAGGCTTTGTCGCCACGATCTTCGGCACCAAGATGGGCCCGTCCGGCGATATGGGGGACATGGTGATGTGGAGCAGCAGCGCCAATCGCCAGTTCGGCGGCGGACTCTCGGACTGGCTGTCGCCATCCCAGGTCGCTCCCCTGGTGACAGACAAGACCTTGCTCGGCCCGCAGGCGACCAATTGCATGATACCCGCAGAAGTCATTCGCGGCGCGCCGGACTTCCGCTTCGGCAGCTTGACGGCTTTCGGCCCGGAAGAAAGTTTCGCCTATCCGCCCAAACCCGCCGACGCCAAAGCGCGGTGGGACCTGCAATGGACTGCCCGCATTCGCCACCGTTCGACAACGAGCTGGATGGAAGCCGAAGGCATGCCGCAAATGGGACAGGCCGGCCAGGGGCAATCGCAATGCAAGCCCAAAGGCGGGCTCGGCGGCATGCTGGGCGGGGCACTGGGCGGCGGCGGTTGCTGAACCGACAGGAACGGACGGGCGCGACCCCTCGCGGGGTCCGGCCGTAAAATCCGATACGATTGAAGAAACTGGAGCGGGCGAAGGGATTCGAACCCTCGACCCCAACCTTGGCAAGGTTGTGCTCTACCCCTGAGCTACGCCCGCTCACTGGCGCTCCCGGTCCGCAGCGTTCGCTCCGGTGGGGAGGCGCGCGGTTAGCATCGCGCCCTCGCACCCTGCAAGCGGAAAATACGCCGCTGCCCGCCTTGGCCGCGATGCTTATGCTGCCCTTCACAAATCGCGTGCAAAAGGCCACATTAGGGCCGACGACACTCGGAACTAGCGGGAGCATCTCTTGGCAAGCATGGGCCTCAATATCGACGAACAGAAGGCAGTCGACCGTTTCCGCAAGGCGAATGTGGTCGAACCTTCGATGACCAAGCTCGTCATTCTCGATTTCTGGGCGGAATGGTGCGGCCCGTGCAAGGCGCTGACGCCCGGTGCTGGAAAAGGTCGCCGCCGAATATGCCGACAAGGGCGTGGTCCTCGCCAAGATCAATGTCGACGAGGAACAGTTCATCGCCGCGCAGTTCCAGGTGCGCTCGATCCCCACGGTCTATGCGATGTTCCAGGGCCAGCCGGTGGCCGATCTGACCAATGCGCGCAGCGAATCGCAGCTCAAGCAACTGCTCGACCAGCTGCTTGAAAAGCTGCCGATCGAAGGCGGGCGGGTCCGGAAACCGCAGGATATCGCCCCGCTGCATCGAAATGGGCGAAGAGGTGCTTGGCCGGCGGCGATGGCGAGCGTGCGGCGGGCATCTTCGCGCAGATGGCGCGAAATGGCGCCCGACAATGCTGCAGGTCCAGGCAGGCCTGATCCGGGCGCTGGTCGCGGCCGGGAAGATCGAGGAAGCCAAGGCCGCTGCTCGACGCCTTGCCGGCCGAGCTGCCAGGCCGATCCGCGCTGATCGCGCAGGCGCGCAGCGCGCTCGATCTTGCCGGCGATGCGCCGCAGGACGAAGGCGAACTGGCTGCGTTGCGCGATGCTGCCGCTGCCAAGCCCGACGACATGGAAGCACAGTTCGCCTTTGCCCAGGCGGCCTTTGCGGCCGGCCAACGCGACGAAGCGGCCGACACGCTGCTCGAGCATGATCGCCGACCGACCCGAATGGAACGAAGGCGCGGCCAAGGCCAAGCTGCTCCAGATGTTCGAGGCGGTCGGGCTGGAAGATCCGTGGGTCGCCGCGAACCGGCGCAAACTTTCGCTGATATTGTTCGGCTGAGGCGGCGGAAGCGACAATGGCCGCCGCCCGCCTTTCGATCTTCCCGCTCTCGGGTGCGATCCTGTTTCCGGGCTTGCAACTGCCGCTCCACATCTTCGAGCCGCGCTACCGCGCACTGGTGAGCGATGCGCTGGCCCGCGATCGCCGGATCGCGCATGATCCAGCCGCAGACGCGCAGCGGAAGGCGCGCCACTTGTTCCACGTCGGCTGCGTCGGCCGGATCGGCGAGGTCGAAGCGCTGGACGATGGGCGTTTCAACATCATCCTCGAAGGCGAAGCACGCTTCCGCATGGTGCGCGAACTGGATGTGGCGACCGCCGTTCCGGCAGGTCGAAGCCGAACTGCTCTCGGAGCCGGAGGACGAAGCACTGAGCTCGGTCGAACGGGCAAGCTTCGAGCAGGAGGCGCACCACTTCGCCGATTCGCAGGGCTATTCGGTCGATTGGGATTCGGTCGCGCGGCTCGACGATGTCTCGCTGATCAACGGGGTGAGCCAGATCGCCCCGTTCGACGCCGCAGCGAAGCAGGCGCTGCTCGAAGCCCCGAACATACGTGTGCGCTGCGAATTGCTGGTGCAGTTGATGCAGTTCTTCGGCCGGCACGATGGCGGCGATGACCGGGTGACACTGCAGTAAACGCCCGCAAGGGCATCAAACCCCGAAGCTGCCTCTCAGCCCATCGATTACATATTGCGCGGCAAGCGCGGCGAGCAGCACTCCGAGCAGCCGGGTGATTGCGCTTTCGACGCTCTTTGCCGAGCAGGCTGATGATCGGCCCCGCGGCGAGCAGCGCAAGCATCGTCAGCAGCAGCACGGCGGCGAGCGCACCCAGCACCGCAATGCTCTCGTTGCGTCCGTTCGCTTCGTTCATCAGCAGCATCACCGTGGCGATCGCTCCCGGCCCGGCGATCATCGGCATGGCCATGGGGAAGATCGAGACGTCTTCCACCTCGGGCGTCTGCGCATGTTCGGCGCGCAATTTCTCGGCACGCTCCTCGCGCCGCCTGGTGCGCTTCTCCAGCACCATTTCGAGCGCAATGATGAACAGCATGATTCCCCCGGCGATGCGGAAAGAATCAAGCTCGATATGCAGTGCGCCGAGCAGTTCCACCCCGAGCAAGGCGAAGAAGAACAGGATCATCGCGGCAATCAGGCTCGCCTTGATTGCCATCTTGCGCTGCTGGCTGGTGGAGGCCTCGCTCGACAGCCCGGCATAGATCGGCGCGCAGCCCGGCGGATCGATCACCACGAACAGCGTAACGAAAGCCGAGATGAAAAGCTCGAGCATCTCAGCCTTCCGGGGCGACTTCTTGATGGAGCACTTCGTTTCGCTCCTCGCCGTCCCACATCAGCAGGCTGAAGATTCGCGATCCGTCTGGCGCGACCTGGGTCGACCAGCTGAGTGTGCGATCGCGCGAAGCGCCGCTGGGGCCGCCTTGGGCTTCCTCGCCCGCCGCCGTCGCGGGCCGCGGCGTACAAGTCGCGACTTGCGTCTGGACCATTTCAGGCTCGACCAATGGCGCATCCAGCGCGCCACTGGCGCGCATCGTCCATTTATACGACCCGTCTTCCTGCCGCTGCCACACCGTGGTGAAATAGCCCGCCGAGCCGTCCGCCAACTGCGTGCCTCCCTGGGCTACCGCCAGCGAGCCGTCGCAGCTCGACCATACGCGATGCGGCCGCCAGATCATCGCCTGCGGCGGATTGGCGCGCCCCTTCAGCCAGGTCTTCGCATTGACGGGCTGCGGCACGAACAGCACCGCATCATCGGCGGCGAGATCGCTATAGGCAGTCCACTGGCCATCCTCTTGCGCGGCGCGCGCAAAGGCGAACTCGGATGCGACCACCTGGCCCGGCTCGGCGATCGGGCGGAGCAGGCGGCCGAGATCGCCGCGCGGCCCTCTCGGTCCGCTCGAACACGCGGCCAGGAGCAGCGTCCCGCAGAGCGCCGCGAGCAGGCTGGCCGCGCGCCTGTTCACAGCGCGGCTTCGTCGAGCGTCAGGCCTTCGCGCCGATAGGCGGAGACCAGCGTATTCCTGAGCAGCACGGCGATCGTCATTGGGCCGACACCGCCGGGAACCGGGGTAATCGCCCCGGCCACTTCGCTGGCGCTGGCAAAGTCGACATCGCCGACCAGCTTGGACTTGCCGCCTTCGATGCCGATCCGGTTGATGCCGACATCGATCACCGTTGCGCCGGGCTTGATCCAATCCCCCGTGACCATTTCCGGACGGCCAACCGCGGCCACCACGATATCGGCGCGCTTGACCACTTCAGGTAGATCCTTGGTGCGGCTATGCGCGATCGTGACCGTGGCGTTAGCATCGGTGAGCAGCTGCGCCATCGGCTTGCCGACGATGTTCGAACGGCCGATGACCACGGCATCCTTGCCCGACAGATCGCCCAGGCGGTCTTTCAGCAGCATCAGGCAGCCCAGCGGGGTGCAGGGCACGAAACCCTTCTGGCCCACGGACAGCCGCCCGGCATTGATGATATGGAACCCGTCGACATCCTTGTCGGGATCGATGGTGGCGATCACCGTCTGCTCGTCCAGGCCTTCGGGCAAGGGCAGCTGCACCAGGATACCGTCGACATTGGGATCGGCGTTGAGTTGTTCGACCTTGGCGACCAGCGCCTTTTCGGAGGCATCGTCGGGCATCTTGTATTCGAAGCTGTTCATGCCGGCGGCCAGGGTCGCCTTGCCCTTGCTGCGCACATAGACCTGGCTCGCCGGGTCCTCGCCCACCAGCACGACTGCCAGGCCAGCCTTGCGGCCGGCCTTCTTTTCGAACTCGGCGGCAAACTTCCCGACCTTCTGACGGAGCCCTTCTGCGAAGGCCTTCCCGTCAATCAGCGCAGCACTCATGCAAGACTCCCGATCGCTAGGTTTCTGAGGATTATGTTGATGATATTGAGCCCGATGATCAGCACCAGCGGAGAGAAATCGATCATCCCGGTCTCCGGCATGATCCGCCTGATCGGCCTCAGGATCGGATCGAGCAACGCGTTGATCGCTTTCCAGATGGCAGCGACGAAATCATTGTGCATGTTCACCACGTTGAACGAGATCAGCAGGCTCAGGATGAACTGGACGATCACCAGCACGATGACGATCTGGATCACATATCCGACGATTTCCGACAGCGTGTAGAACAGCACGGCTTCAATCCCTTCCGACAATTGGTGCGTGAGCGTAGCCGAGCGCAAGCGGGTGTATCAACCGCCTAAGACGCACGCCACCCCGCGCTCATTCGGTTTCTTTCCATTCGATCGTGTCGATATGCCAGGCGAGTTGCCAATCCTCCGCCCCGGGCACGTCGTTGACGCGGCGCAGGGTGATCGTGCCGCTGCGCCGATAGGGCGAACCGTCCTGCGCTTCGCCGGTCAATGTCACGGGCACCTGGTAGTACAGAGAGCCGGCTGCGCCATCGACCATGCCATCGCCGATCGCGGCCGTGATCGTCCTGTAGCCGGCGAAACTGGCGGCATAGTCCGCCGGGCTCTGGCCGCTTGCCGGGCCGCCCTTGCGGTAGAGCGCATAAGCGGATGCGAAAGCGCGGTCTTCCATCGCATGCGCCCAGCTGAGCAAGACGTTGCGCGCGCCTTTCTCGCCTTTTTCGGCTTCGGGCGTCAGCTTGGGCGGAGTGTAGTTCGGCTCGCTGCTATCTGCCGCAGGCGCGGCGGTGCTCGGCGCAGCGTCCTGCGACGGTGCATCCTGCGGCACGTCCGCATCGCCGGAACAAGCGCCAGCCATCAGCAGCGCGGCAAGGATCAGGCGGCGCAAGGTCTAGCCCAGGCTGATCAGCGTGCCGGCGCCGCGCGAGGTGAAGAATTCGAGCAGCATCGCATGCGGCACGCGCCCATCGAGCACAACCGCCGCCTCGCAGCCCGCCTCGACCGCGCTGACGCAGGTTTCGAGCTTGGGGATCATGCCCCCCTGGATCGTGCCGTCGGCGCGCAGGCGGGCGATGTCGGCAGGCGTGAGGTCGGTCAGCAGCTGCCCGTCCTTGCCCAGCACGCCCGGCACATCGGTGAGCAGCAACAGCCGCGCGGCGCCCAGCGCAGCGGCAATCGCGCCTGCCATCGTGTCGGCGTTGATGTTGTAGGTGTGCCCGTCCGTCCCCAGCGCCGATCGGAGCGATCGACCGGGATCATGCCGGCCTTGCTCACGGTCTCCAGCACCGTGGTGTCGATATGGCTCGGTTCGCCGACGAAGCCGAGGTCGACGGCCTGTTCGATATTGCTTTCCGGGTCCTTGGTCGTGCGGGTCACCTTGGTCGCGGTGACGAGGCCGCCGTCCTTGCCCGAGATGCCGATCGCCTTGCCGCCGGCCTTGGCGATCCAGCCGACCAGTTCCTTGTTGATCGCGCCGGAGAGCACCATTTCCGCGATCTCCGCGGTCGCCTTGTCGGTGACGCGCAGCCCATCGACGAAGGTGCTTTCGACGCCCAGTTTCTTCAGCATCGCGCCGATCTGCGGGCCGCCGCCATGCACCACCACCGGGTTGATCCCGACTGCCTTGAGCAGCACGATATCCTCGGCAAAGTCGCGCGCGGCCTCGGGGTCGCCCATCGCGTGGCCGCCGTATTTCACCACGAAGGTGCGGCCGGCATAGCGCTGGAAATAGGGCAGCGCCTCGATCAGCGTTTCCGCCTTGGCAAGCATCCCCTTGTCTTCGCTCACTGGTCCTCGTTCACGCACATCGGCGCGCCTCCTGCGCTGTGGATCGCAGGCGCCTTAGCCGCTCCGTTCCGCCGATGAAAGGGCGGTTGGGCAAAGAGCGGATGTTATCCGATTGCCGGCCTCAGCTCTGGCGCGCGCTCTCTTGCGCAGTGATCATTTCGCGCAGCACTGCGATCCGCTGATGTTCCTTGCTCCAGTCCCGTTCGGGATGCTGCGACACCTGGGCGAGCAGGCTGCCGAGCTCTTGCTTGCGGTCTTCCATCGTAGTCTCACGCATGGGATTCTCCTTGGATTTGCTTCTCCTGAAGCAACGGAGCGCGGCCGGAATCGTTCCAAATCCGCCCGCGTGCTTAACGGCACCTAGAGTGACCAGAGGTGCACCGAGAGGCACCTAAAGCCCCTTCACCCCCTCACCAAGGCGCCGCCGACCCCCGTCGGCCAACCTGCCTGCGCCCGCCACCCAAAAAATCCCGAAAATGCAAAAAGCGCTTTCCTACACGAACCATTTCGGTTAACTCTACTGGCGAACTCGAAACGCAAAGGGGAATGACGTGGCGGAATTTCCAGACAATAACCGGCCCGGCGTCGGTCCCGGCAGCCAGCCCGGCGGCCAGCCCAATAGTCGCCCCCAGGGCACGCCGCCCGGCAGCGGCTTCGACTTCAACCAGCCGACCGTCATCGCCCTGCTCTATCTCGTCGCTTTCCTTGGCATCGGCGTCACCGCGATCGTCGGCGTGGTGCTGGCCTATGTCTGGAAAGGCGAGCCCAAGGCCGAATGGGAAGTCTCCCACTACCGCTATCTCATCCGCACGTTCTGGATCGGCTTCATCGGCTCGCTCGTGAGCCTGATCCTGATCTTCGTGCTGATCGGCATCCCGCTGCTGAT
This sequence comes from uncultured Alphaproteobacteria bacterium, assembly GCA_963777785.1. Lineage (GTDB taxonomy): Bacteria > Pseudomonadota > Alphaproteobacteria > Sphingomonadales > Sphingomonadaceae > Andeanibacterium. Next base: position 1,824,476 of record CAVZRU010000002.1, on the reverse strand, counting down.
CGCGGTGTGCGTGCTGGTGATCGTGCGCAGCGTGCTCTGCATGGTGAACGCGCAGAAACAGCAGCCGATGCCCAACCCGGAAACCTGGTTGGCCTAGGGCTGACGTAGGGCTTGCCCAATGCTGGCTTGAGGGCCGGCCTCAAGCCGACCCTGGCGGCCTCGCTTACTCCGGCGTGGGAGTTGCGGTGGGCGTTGCAGCGGGTGTTTCCGGCGCAACCGGGGTCATCTCGGTTTCCGGCACGTCGACCGGCACTGCCGGCGTCTGTTCGGTGACGATCATCTCGCCGCCGCTCACATCCTCTACATCCGGCTCCACGGTGGTATCTTCGGCATCGCCGCAGGCAGCAAGGCCCAGCAGCATGGCAGCCGAAAGCGGCAGCAGGGCCTTGGAAGCGAAATTGGCGGTGGTTGAGCGGCGCATGTCGGTCTCCTGTCGATTGCGGTGTGCGAATATTGCAGCTTGCACGGCTAGCCGCAACCGGAGGCCTTGCCCCGGCGCAACCGGCCTGCCGCAAGCGCGTGTCAGGCGGCCTATTCCGGCTCCGGGCTCGCCCGCATGGCGTCCAATGCGGCATCGACGCTGTTGGTCGGTTCTTCCGAGTCCGCCCCGGCTTCATCGTCGCCTATCGTCCATGCCGAACAGGCCCATGTCCTGCATCTGCCGTTCCATCAGCACGTTCCACGGCTCGTTCGCGCCCTTGAGCTGGCGATCGATATCCGCCGCCATCAGCAGCGCCACGGGATCGTCTTTCCACGCGCGCAAGGCATCGCGTTCGGCCTCGAGCACGCCCTTGCGCTCTTCGCCGGAGAGCTTGGCCGCGCCGATGTAGATCTGCGTCAGCTTGACCCAGGGCGCTTCCTCGCCCGGCACGTCTTCCGCCCAGCGGCTGAACGGCCCGCCCGCCGATGCCCATTGCCCGTCGCGCTGCTGGAGGAAGAACAGCGCCGTCGTGCCCAGCGGGAACATGCGGCGAATGCACGCGCCGATATAGCTGAGCGGATGGGCCTGCTCGAACTCATAGGGATTGCTGAGCACGAGGAAGCGCTCGTCGGAAAGCTGCGAGCCGGGGATCGCGATGTTCTCCGCCGGCAGTTCGCCTTTGAGCGCCAGGATCGGCTCAAGCAGGATCGCCTGGTTCATGGCATCCTGCCCGCCGCCTTCTTCGCCGGTCACCTTGGCCAGCAGGATCAGCGGCGCGTCGCTAGCCAGTTCCAGATTGGTCGGCACCCGGTATTCGTTCACGACCGAACAGGCGAGCGCCGGAAGCGGCAGCGCGGCGAGCGCTGCGGCGGCAAGGGTGGAGGCGAATTTCAACATGCGGGATAAATAGCGCGTCGCGAGGCGCGCGCGCCAGCGCGTTCGGCTGAGTTGCTATCCGGCGATCACCAGCCGAACCCCTCCCCAGCCCGAGCACGCAGCACTACGTGCCAACAATCGAGTTGACCGCGCTCCCGCTTGTGGAGGAACCGTGGGTCGGCAAAAAGCCCGATGTTCCCCAGGAGCCCGCGCAAGACGCTCGCGTCCGCAATGCGGCAGGACCGATCCTGGCGAGCGACCTGTCGATCGCGAATGCGGTGGTCCCGGCTCGGCACAAACAGCCGCGATGACCCGTGCGGCCCGGATTCGCCGGAGCATGCCTCTGCCGCAACGTGAAGATGGGTAATCGATCCTGCGGATTCTCCCTGATCTGCCCCGTTGAGCGATTTCTCCACTGCCGCGCGGCATGACCGGGATGTCCCGAGGCCCGACGTCCTGCGTTCCGCCAATGCCGACGTGCTGGGGACGCGGTGCGCGGTGCAAAGGCATCGGCAAGTGGAGCGGCAAGGGCAAAAGCAGCTGGCGCTGTCCCACTCCAACCCCTCCCGCTGGCGGCGTGGGACTGTGGAGCGCGTGGGATGGCTCCCCCGAGCGCGAGGCGCTTTCCTTTGCCGGACATTTGCCTCCGCCCGCCCGCGAGAGCGCGCAATTCGCAATCTCCAGCCGCGCGGTGCGGGTGAGGCTGCGGGTGGACGGCACACCGTCTGCCACGAGGCCCGACAAGATCCGCGTCGCGGACATCAACACACCCGAAGTGAGCGATCCCGCCTGCGCCGCGAGGCCAAGCTCGGTCGCCGCGCGACCTACCGGCTGCAATCGCTGCTCAACGAAGGCCCCTTCTCACTCGAACCCGTCGGCGACGGCCGCGACCGCGACACATACGGCCGCCTGCTACGCACAGTCGAACGCGGCGGATCGAGCCTGGGCCATGTGCTGGTAAGCGAAGGGCTGGCGGAGAGATGGAAGGGTTATCGGGGGAGTGGTGTTAGGGTGGCGGCCAGCGTAGCTCGCTGACGGCCCATCCCCAACCCATTCACAAGCAAAGTTGGATTTTGCCTGCTAGCTTAGGGGTCGGACGTAATCCCTCCCTTTAACGCCTTGGGCTGCTCGGAGGCGAGGGGCGGCGGCGTGGGCGGCACTGTAGCGACCAGGGCTATCTTGGTACGGCCTAGGTGTTGGGGTTGGCGCTGGAGTTGGACGAGGCGGGGGCTACTTGGGGGCGGGCCATATTTCATCTCCACGGACCAATAAGCAATGCGGTGCTCAAGACACAAACACACCGCTCGAAAAAGCAAAAAAAGCAACGAATAGCGCTATAGCAACAATCTTTGACATTGCGGGTGCAGAACATTGCTCGTCTTTCGTTGATAATACTCGTCCGTCTTTTTGATCTGCTTTCCATAAGCAATTGAACTGAGAAATTGCTCAGATAGGCCGGCCAAGAGAGACACGAAGATTAAGATTAGACCTGAAATCAAAAGCCAAGAAGGATCCCCCATGATTTCAGGTTGAGAAATGATAAAACCCGGAACTAGCAATGCGATTGCGGAAGAAAGCTGGATGACCGTCTTTACAAAATTATCTTCTGCACTGCGCTTGCCCTCAATCAGCTTATTGCGCTCTGAAATATGTTGATCGTAACATTCCCACTCATCTTTACCATCAAGGGGGTGAACATCCGCCATCTTTGCCGCTATGACTCAGCCCTTGGTCTGCGAGGATCGTGGCCATAAGTATTTCGCTGACGAATTTGGCCGTCGCGCCCAGTCAAATAGGCTTCTCCTTTGGACTCGCGCGCCCTGTCCTTGGCTTCCGCCCAAGCGTCGGCCTGGGTCTCATGCAACGACGTCGCCCTGGAATTACCCGCGCCTTTCACTTGCCAGCCATCTGGATGCTTAGTTGTCCAATAGCTGGTCATTTTCGACTCCGAGTTGTTTGTTCTTTTTATGTTTACCTTAAATTCTATGTATGTTCAAATTGTGAGCGCGGTAGATTAGGATTTTAAAAACTTCGCGAGCCGCATTTGTTTAACACTCGTCTTCCAAACCCAATTCTATTCGGCGGGCAAACCAGTCATATCCTTCTGCTCGATAGACGAAAGCTGCCGTTGCTCGAGCCCGATGAACGAAGATTTCTTCGTCGGTCATCTCCTGAATATCGGCCATTTCCTCACTCCGCCGCCTGCGCCGCTCCACCAGCCCCACCGAACATATCCGGCTCGCTCGCTTCGGCCACGTCGTTGTCGCCTTCGCGGCCTTGGCGTTGCGGCGCTGGTCGAAGCTGGACCAGACGTCGTTCCAGTTGCCCTTGGTCGCGGCCTTGGAATATTCGGTCGCGCGGGTTTCGAAGAAGTTGGCGTGCTCGACGCCGTTCAGCAGCGGCGCGAGCCAGGGCAGCGGGTGTTCCTCGATCATGTAGATCGGCTGGCAGGCCGAGCTGGCCCAGGCGCCAGTCGGCGATGTAGCGGATGTAGTGCTTGATGTCCTTCGGCGGTCATGCCCTGCACCGGGCCCAGTCTCGAAGGCGAGGTCGATGAACTTGTCCTCCAGCCGCACCGTCTTCTGGCAGCAGTCGATGATGTCGTCCTTCACCGCCTTGGTCAGGCAGCCGCGTTCCTGCGCGAAGGCGTGGAACAGCTTGATGATGCCTTCGCAGTGCAGGCTCTCGTCGCGCACCGACCAGGTGACGATCTGGCCCATGCCCTTCATCTTGTTGAAGCGCGGGAAGTTCATCAGCATGGCGAAGCTGGCGAACAGCTGCAGCCCTTCGGTGAAGCCGCCGAACATGGCGAGCGTGCGGGCGATATCCTCGTCGGTGTCGACGCCGAACTGCTGCATGTAATCGTGCTTGTCCGCATCTCCTCGTATTCGAGGAAGTGCCGATATTCGCTCTCGGGCATGCCGATGGTGTCGAGCAGCTGCGCGTAGGCGGCGATGTGGATCGTCTCCATGTTGGAGAAGGCGGCCAGCATCATCTTGACCTCGGTCGGCTTGAACACGCGGCCGTATTTCTCGTGGTAGTAATCCTGCACCTCGACATCGGCCTGGGTGAAGAAGCGGAAGATCTGCGTCAGCAGGTTGCGCTCGTGGTCGGTGAGCTTCTGCGCCCAGTCCCTGCAGTCCTCGCCCAGCGGCACTTCCTCGGGCATCCAGTGGACCTGCTGCTGGCGCTTCCAGAAGTCGTAGGCCCACGGATATTCGAACGGCTTGTAGGTCTTGCGGGCTTCGAGCAACGACATGTGGTGTCTCCGTGGGGTTTAAGCGCGAACCTCCAACATAGGGAATCATGCCTTTGATTCGAAGGCAAGCAGAAGATTTGCGCGGGGATAAGTCGCGCAATCTTCATCGCCGCACGCGCAAGGATGATGCGCAGTGGGGGTTATTTGGAGGCTTTGCGGGCTTGTTTTGTGAGTGCCTCAGCCGGCCTACTTCCAGAACAGGCCCTTCTTCAGCCCGCGTTCCTTGCGGCTGGCCCACATGCGCACGTACATCCACATGCCCGAGATCGTGAAGAACAGCAGCGCGAGGCCGGAGAGCATCACCACGATCTCCCCCCAGATGCCGCCTTCGCTGCCCGCGTGGAGGTGGTGGAACAGGCCGAGATAGGGGCGCAGCGGGCTGCCGCCTTCGGGCTGCGGGGCGATGCAGCGCCAGCCTTCGGGGCAGGCGAAGCCGGGCGGCGGGGCGACTGCGGCCAGCGCCTCGGGCGTCGGCTCGGCTGCCGGCCACCACACCACGACATAGTGCAGCAGGCCGGTGACGGTGACGAATAACAGGATCACCGCGAAAATCACGGACAGCCAACGATGCCACTTGCGCATGCAATACCCCCTCTAATGCTATTGGTTCGCAATATGCAAAACACGCGCCGGGTCAAGCGCGATCCTGCCGCCGATACGCAATGGGGCGTGGCCGCACCGCGACGGGGCGTGGAACGGCGCGGGGCGCCTGCTCGTTGAGTAAGTATCAGAGCAATAGAGAGGAGAACGCGATGTTCGAGAAACTCAGGATCAAGGAACACATGGAAGTGGCCGATGCGAATGGCCAGCATGTCGGCACGGTCGATTCGGTCGATGACGACCAGATCAAGCTGACCCGCACCGACAGCGCCGATGGACAGGCATCATCTGCTGCCGCTCGACCATGTCGAAAAGATCGACGACAACCGGGTCTATCTGAAGGAAGGCGCCCCTCTTCCCGCAGGTGCCTGACCCGGCATCGATCGAGCTCCGCCCAGATGACGGAGCAGCAAGTCCCGGTTTCGCCAATGCGACGCCGGGGCTTTCGCTTGGGGCTTTTGCTGTGCGCTAGTGCTGTGCGGGGGCGTGCCGCAGGGCAGCCGCATCAATCGCGGCGGCGGCGGCCTTTCGAGCTGAACCACGATCCGCCGCCCAGCACCGTGATGCCGAGGAAGAAGCCGAAATCGTACCATCCGCCTTTGTTGGGCACGGCATAGACGGCGATGTCAGAGGAAAAGAGCGAGCCGATCCAGGCGAAGGGAAAGATGAAGCCGTGCCACAGCCCGAGCAAGAAGCCCGGCGCCCCGGCGCCGTGGTTGACCGCGCTGGGCACCTGATGCGCGCATGCCGCCAGCAGCAGGAGGCCGCCGAGTGCAGCAATCCGCTTCACGAGGCGCGTGCCTCCACCACTTCGCTGGCTTCCTGGGTAATCGCCCATGACCATATCACCACCGCACCGATCCAGCCGAGATTGAACGCCACGAGCACCGCCAGCACTCTGCCTTTCGGCTGGACGCGTGCATGCCGCCCGGTGCTGGGCCCCGGTTCGATCACATCCGACTTGCGAAACACGCGCGCGAGCGAGCGCGCGTTGATCATCAGCCACAGGCCCGACGCCGCCGTAAGCAGGATAGCCAGCGCGAGCATGATCTGCACAACTACCAGGGGCATGATCGGTCAGTCCTCCGGATTCACTTGCCGCCTCCCTTGCGGGCTCGCGGCCTAAGCGATCAACGTACGAACCCGCCCCGACGTTCCGCATGGCGCGGCTGCGGGGCCCACCGGCTGGCCCGCTGGTCTTTGCCGGCGGCCGGATGCCTACTGGCAGGCGAGGCATTCCTCGTAATCGGTCTGTTCGCCGCGCCCAGCTGAGTTCGATCTTCGGCGCGTCGGCGGTGTTGTCCGCCTCCACCCCGCCGGCGAAGCCCGGCGCGCTGCACGGTCTTGGAGCGCAGGTAATAGAGCGACTTGATGCCCTTCTCCCACGCCTGCAAGTGCAGCATGAGCAGGTCCCACTTGTCGACGTCGGCCGGGATGAACAGGTTCAGCGACTGCGCCTGGTCGATGAACGGCGTGCGGTCGGCCGCGAGTTCGATCAGCCAGCGCTGGTCGATCTCGAAGCTGGTCTTGAACACCGCCTTTTCCTCCGGCGATGAGGAAGTCGAGGTGCTGGACCGAGCCGTCGTGCTCGAGGATCGAGTTCCAGACGTTGGTGGAATCCTTGCTCTTCGCCTGCAGCAGCTTCTCGAGATAGGGGTTCTTGACCGCGAAGGTGCCCGACAGCGTCTTGTGCGTGTAGATGTTGGCCGGGATCGGCTCGATGCAGGCGCTGGTGCCGCCGCAGATGATCGAGATCGACGCGGTCGGCGCGATCGCCATCTTGTGGCGAGAAGCGCTCCATCACGCCCATGTCGGCGGCATCGGGGCACGGCCCGCGTTCCTGCGCCAGCATCATCGAGGCCTCGTCGGCCTTGGCGCGGATGTGCTTGAACATCTTGAGGTTCCACGCCTTCGCCATCGCGCTTTCGAACGGCGATGCCCTTCATCTGCAGGAAGGAGTGGAAGCCCATCACGCCGAGGCCGACCGAGCGCTCGCGCATGGCGCGAATACTTGGCGCGCGCCATCTCGTCGGGCGCGCGGTCGATGAAGTCCTGCAGCACGTTGTCGAGGAAGCGCATCACGTCCTCGATGAACTGCTTGTCGCCGTTCCACTCGTCCCAGGTCTCGAGGTTGAGCGAGGACAGGCAGCAGACCGCGGTGCGGTCGTTGCCGAGATGGTCGACGCCCGGTCGGCAGCGTGATCTCGCGAGCACAGGTTCGAGGTCGAGACCTTGAGGCCGAGCTCGCGGTGATGCTTGGGCATCGTGCGGTTCACCGTGTCGGTGAAGACGATGTAGGGCTCGCCGGTCGCGAGGCGGGTTTCGACCAGCTTCTGGAACAGCGTGCGGGCGTCGACCGTGCTGCGCACCGAGCCGTCCTTGGGGCTGCGCAGCGCGAACTCGGCGCCGTCGCGCACCGCTTCCATGAACTCGTCGGTGATGCAGCACGCCGTGGTGCAGGTTCAGCGCCTTGCGGTTGAAGTCGCCCGAGGGCTTGCGGATCTCGAGGAACTCCTCGATCTCCGGGTGGCGAGACGTCGAGATAGCAGGCCGCCGAGCCGCGGCGCAGCGAGCCCTGGGTGATCGCCAGCGTCAGGCTGTCCATCACGCGGACGAAGGGGATGATGCCGCTGGTCTTGCCGTTGAGGCCGACCGTCTCGCCGATGCCGCGCACATTGCCCCAATAGGTGCCGATGCCGCCGCCCTTGGAGGCCAGCCAGACGTTCTCGTTCCAGGTGCCGACGATGCCGTCGAGGCTGTCGGAGACCGAGTTCAGAAAGCAGCGAGATCGGCAGGCCGCGATCGGTGCCGCCGTTCGACAGCACCGGCGTCGCCGGCATGAACCACAGCTTCGAGATGTAGTCGTAGATCCGCTGCGCATGGTCCGCATCGTCGGCATAGGCAGCGGCGACGCGGGCGAACAGGTCCTGGTAGCTCTCGCCGGGCAGCAGATAGCGATCGTTCAGCGTGTCCTTGCCGAAATCGGTCAGCAGCGCGTCGCGGCTGTCGTCGGTCTGGATTTCGAAGCGCCGCGGCCGGACGGTCTTGGAATTGTCCGCCGGCGAGGCAGCGGCTTTCAACGCCGCAGCCATCGCATCGGCCGCCGCATCGGCAACCAACCCTTCGGAGGCCAGATCTGCCTTTTCCATCGTCACCGCCGGTCCTTCCGTTTCGCTTGCGGCATTCCTGCTCTCGGGGGCAACGCCCTGGGAAGCGCCTGCAGCGGTTGCGGCCCATCCTGATCGGCCACAGTGCCGTCTACATCCTCAAGCCCCATCGCCGCCTCGTTCCCAGTCCTGAAATCCATCGTATTCGCCCCCACTTCGCTTGCCCTTGGAACAACTGCTAACCGCAGCCAGATGTTCCGCATTCGTTCGAATCGGAAGCAAGACGATCAAGCTACCAATTCATGACGACCAGCAGGGAATTACTTTTCCCCCGCTTGTCCCCAGCCGAACCGCGAAGGGGCTTCCCTGCATCCCGAATTCCGCGCCTGACGAGCGAATCGCGCCCGTCTCACAAAATCTAGGTCTTGTAGGTGCCCCCTTAGTGCCGACCACTAGCCATAGTGCTGTGACCGCGAATCGCACGCAAGGGCAAAATACGTATCAAGCCCTATTCGGCGCGCCGGAACACTCGGCGTCTTATGCCGGCAATACAGCGCGACGCGTGGAGCAGGCTGGGCTGGCGCGCAGCGCAAGAGTCAAAATAAATCCGGCAAAATTTTTTTCAAGGGCCGGCAGGGCGAAACGCTGCGTGAATCATTCGAATCAAGGTTTGGAATTTTGCTGCGCCAACCATGCCGAAACCTTTGCCGATGCATTGCGCCCGAAAAGTTGTATTGGCACGCACCAGCAGACCTGGAGAGGCAAAATGACTCCCGCGCAGCAGCACCTTGTCGATCGCGCCGCCGGCCATCTGGAGCAGGACGACCGGATTGAGGCCCTGTGGCTCACCGGGAGCCTCGGACAGGGCAAGGGCGATGCCTATAGCGATGTCGACTTGCTCGCCTGCTGCGCCGAAGGCACGAGCGAGGCGGTCTCACAGGACATAGTCGCCAGCTTCGCATCCATTGCGCCGCCGCTGCTGCTGATGGAACTGTTCGGCGGCAAGGTGATCACCACCGTCTGCGAAGGATGGGGCCGGCTCGATATCAATTTCACCGAGGCGGAAGGCCTTGCCCGCCACGATCCGGCGCGGTTGACCGAGCTGTTCAACCGCACCGGCATCCAGCCGCAGGGCGCCACTCCTGCAACCTATGAACCTTCCGCCGACGTGGTGCTGCGCCTGGCGAAGGAATTCATCCGCGTCCTGGGCCTTACGCCGGTCGGAGTGGGGCGCGGCGAATGGCAATTGCTGATGACCGGCACCGAATTGCTGCGCACCATGACGCTCGACCTCATGCTGGAGGAAAACGCCGTCGCCCCGTGGGACCGAGGCGGAGCGCTGAAACGCCGCCCTTTCCTCACCCCGCAGCAGCTTGCCGAGCTCGACAGCCTGCCGCCGCTGAGCCCGGAGCGTGACAGTGTGCTGGCCAACCAGGCCGCCCTGGCGCGGATTTTCCTGCCGCGCGCCAGGCGGCTCGCGAAGGCGACCGGCGCCGAGTGGTCGCAAGCTTTCGAGCAGGCCATGCTGGAGCATCTCGGAGCGCGAAGTGGGGCTGCGACCTAGCCGCGCATCCGATGCCCGCGCTCCAAGCAATGGGCCCGCGTGCTGTCTTGGATTGCCGCGGCTTCGCCGCTCACATCGACATCTATCCGCCATGGCCGCCCTGCCGTCCTGCTAGCCCCCTGACGCCGGTATAAAGATCGAGCAGCATCGGCTGTTCGAAACGGTAATCGCCATCATCGGTGCGCCCTTGCTCGAACAGGGCACGAACCTCGTCGGTCTCCACCTGGTCGCGCTTGATATTGTTGAACGTCGCGCCCGTTACGCGCTCCACCAGTGCTTCGAAGCTCTTGTGCCGCGGATATTGGACGTAGTGATAATAGGCTTCTCTGCGGAACAGCTTGCCGTGCATCCGCGCCAGCGCCGCCTGGGCTTCGTTGCGCACATGGGTCTCGTCATGGAACGGGCGCATCACCGGGAAATGGGTGCCGGTCATGCCCGGCTCGACGATGCACAGGAAACCGGTTTCCGGCTTCAGCACCCGCGCGGCTTCCACCAGGGCTGCGTCCATATGCCCGATCGGCACGTGATGCAGCGAGCGGAAGAAGAACACCCCGTCCACCGAGCCGCTCTCGAGCGGCAGCTCCTCCGCGCCCCCTTCGGCAAAGGTGAAGCCTGCCAACGGTTCGGCCTGGCGGTTCTTTTCCGCCTGGATCGGATCGGGCTCCACGCCCAGGACTTCGGCGCCCAGACGGGCGAACTCGCGCGACACCATCGCCGGGCCGCAACCGACGTCCACCAGCTTCAGGCCGGCAACGTCCATCAGTTCACAAATTGCACCCTGGTCCGTTCTCTCGCCAAGGTCAGTGCGTTCGCCAGTCACAGTCTTCTCCCACTTGAATTGCCGATCGATCCAGCTTCGGAAATTGTGCGTCCCGCAAGCCCCAGCGTCAATCGAATGATAGCGCCGCCAGCACCGGCAGATCCGGCCGTTTCGCGATAATGGGCTTGCCCTCGCCCCGCCAGATCGCGCAGGTCACGCCAACGATCTTGCCGCCAGCCTGCTCAACCAGCGCGGCTGCGTCCGCCACCGCTCCGCCAGTCGTGATCACATCCTCGACAAGCATCACGCGCCGCCCCGAGATATCGCCGCCTTCCACGGCCAGGCACGTGCCGTAGTCCTTCGCCTGCTTGCGGACGAATACGGCAGGCAATCCGCTTTTCAGCGCCATCGCGGTTGCAATCGGCACGCCGCCCAGTTCCAGCCCGGCAAGCACCTCCACGCCATCCGGCAAGAGCGCCAGCATGGCATCGGCCACGCGGCACAGCAGAACTGGGTCGCCTTCGAAGCGATATTTGTCGAAATAATGGCTGGCGATCTTTCCCGAGCGCAGGCGAAATTCGCCTGTCAGGCGCGAGACTGCGTCGATATCGGCCGCGAGCCCCGTATCGTTCACGGCACCAGCACCGTGTCTTTCGCCCTCTGTCCGTCTCGGGATAGTCGAGCGTGTAGTGCAGCCCGCGGCTCTCATGGCGCTTGAGGGCCGAGCTGCACGATCAGCTCGGCGCATTGCAGCAGGTTGCGCAGTTCGATCAGGTCGGTCGTCACGCGGAAATGGCCGTAATAATCCTCCACTTCCTCGGTCAGCAGCTTGATCCGGTGCTGCGCGCGTTCGAGCCGCTTGGTCGTGCGCACGATGCCGACATAGTTCCACATGAAGCGGCGGATCTCGGTCCAGTTCTGCTTGATGACCACTTCCTCGTCGGAATCGGTCACGCGGCTTTCGTCCCACGGGCGGATCGCGGGCGGGGCTTCGAAGCTCGTCCCAATGTTCGAGGATGTCGTGCGCCGCCGCCTCGCCGAACACGAAGCATTCGAGCAGCGAATTGGACGCCAGCCGGTTCGCGCCGTGCAGCCCGCTTTCGGTGCATTCGCCCGCGGCATAGAGGCCCGGCAGATCGGTGCGCCCGGCAAGATCGATCAACATCCCGCCGCAGGTGTAATGCTGCGCCGGGCACGACCGGGATCGGCTGCGTCGTCATGTCGATGCCCAGCGTCAGCAGCTTTTCGTAGATCGTCGGGAAATGTTCCTTCACGAATTCCGGCGGCTGATGGCTGATATCGAGATGGACGTAATCGAGCCCGAAGCGCTTGATCTCCGACATCGATCGCGCGGGCCACGATGTCGCGCGGGGCCAGCTCCATCCGCTCGGCATCGTAATAACTCATGAAGCGCTTGCCCGGTACGCGGGTTGATCAGATGCCCGCCTTCGCCGCGCACCGCCTCGGTGATCAGGAAATTCTTGACCTCGAGATTGTAGAGGCAGGTCGGGTGGAACTGCATCATCTCCATGTTGGAGACGCGCGCGCCCGCCCGCCAGGCCATCGCGATGCCGTCGCCCGTGGCGCCGCGCGGCGCGGTGCGAGAACTGATAGACGCGCCCCGCCCCGCCTGTCGCCATGATCGTGGCGCGGGCGAGTATGCGCTTCGACATGGCCGGTCGCCTCGTTGAGCGCATAGACGCCCCACACACGGCCCGAACCCGAATAGCGTTCCTCGTGCTTGCCGGTGATCAGGTCGACGCAGCTGCGGTTCGGCAGCAGCGTGATGTTGGGATGTTCCTCCGCCGCCTTGAGCAGCGCCGACCTGCACCGCCCAGCCGGTGGCATCGTTCACATGGACGATCCGCCGGTGCGAATGGCCGCCTTCGCGGGTAAGGTGGAGGTCCGCCCCTTCGGTATTGAACGGCACGCCCAGTTCGACCAGCCGGTCGATCGCCTGCGGCGCGCGCTCGATCACATATTCGACCGTCTCCAGCCGGTTGAGCCCGGCGCCGGCGACCATCGTGTCGCGAATATGCTCCTCGAACGTGTCGCCCGCATCGAGCACGGCGGCGATCCCGCCCTGCGCCCAGGCGGTCGACCCCGAATTGAGCGCGCCCTTGGCGAGCACCAGCACTCTGCGGGTTTCGGCCAGGGTCAGCGCCGCAGTCAGCCCGGCAGCGCCGGAACCGATGACGAGGACGTCATACGTGGATTGATCGCTCATAGCAGTCGGCCTTTGCCCTCCCGCGTCTGGCTATGACCACGCAGCATCGCGGCTGCAAGAAAGAAGAACCTTTGCCGCGGGGCAAATCGCGCCGCCCGCCGCATCCGCGCGCGGTCGGCCGTTCCTTTCGGGTTGCCCAGCCACTCCATCGCCCTTATCCTGCGATCCGGCTGCCTTGCCTCCGGGAATTTCGATATGGTCCTACCGACTGCTGCGCTGCGCAGGCGGCTCACGCCCAGAATTTTGCGGTCGATTTACAGAGGCTTCGCGACGACATACTCCCAATATGGGGAGGATCTCATCTTCGAGCGGCTGCTCTCCCCGGGAAAGCACGGGATCTATGTCGACGTCGGATCTCACGATCCCGTATTCGGATCGAACACCTACGCGCTGTACAGGCGGGGATGGCGGGGCATCACCATCGATCCCAACCCTGAATTCGTTCCGGCCTATCGGGAATGGCGCCCGGACGAACCGCATATCGTCGAAGGGATAGCGCAAGCGGAAGACGTCCTGACCTATTTCGAGTTTGAGAATTCCGTGTTCAACACGTTCTCCAGCGAGCGAGCCGACGAGTTGGCCGGTTTCGGAGAGCCCGCTTTGGGCCGCAAGCAGATCCGGTGCCGCCCTCTGCAGGATCTTGTCGATGAATTCCTGCCTGGCAGGCAGATCGACCTGCTCACGGTCGACTGCGAGGGTTTCGACCTGACGGTGCTGAAAAGCCTGGCGCTGGAGCAAAACCGGCCGACGACGATCATTGTCGAGGACTATGATCAATTCCGCGCTTATCGCGACGGATCGGCCCAGGGCGCCATGCATGAATTCCTGACCGCTTCAGGCTATTGCCCGATCGCGCAAATGGCATTTTCCGCGATCTACGTGGCGCGGGATTGGGAGGAACTCTTCGCCCTTAGCGACGCTTTTGACGCTGCGCGGGCGGCCAAGGGTGTTCTCCCTAAAGGCCAGTGATCGTTCGGCCCCGGAAGCAAGCGGACTGCCAGGTCAGGCGGCTTCCATCGTGTTCGTGGTAAGCTGGACGAAGACGTCTTCCAGATCGGCCTCGCGCGTCGTCACGTCCTGGATCACCACGCCCTGGCCTTGCACCAGTTCCAGCACCTCGACCGCGTTCACCTTGTCCTTGTCGTAAGTGATCTCGATCGTCCGCTCGCCCACCTTGGCGGATTTGATGAAAGCCTGGTGATTGGGCAATTGGCCGACATCCCGGTCCAGCGTCAGCACCAGAATCTTCTCGCGCGTCATCTCCACCAGTTCGCGAGTCGGCTTGTTGGCGATCAGCGTCCCGTGGTTGATGATCGCGATCCGGTCGCACAGTTCTTCGGCTTCTTCGAGATAATGCGTGGTCAGCACGATCGTCACGCCTTCCGCGTTGAGCTGGCTCACCAGTTCCCACAGCAAGCGTCTGAGCTCCACGTCGACCCCGGCAGTCGGTTCGTCCAGCACGAGGATCGGCGGCGAATGGACCATTGCCTTGGCTACCAGCAGGCGGCGCTTCATCCCGCCCGAGAGAGTGCGGGAATAGGCATCGCGCTTGTCGGACAGGTGCACGGCCCGCAGCAGCGCTTCGGAGCGCCTGAACGCCTTGGCCACGCCCCACATGCCTGCCTGGTTCTCCAGCACCTCGAACGGGGTGAAGAACGGGTCGAACACCACTTCCTGCGGGACGATGCCGATGGACGCCTTGGCATTGCGCATGTCGTGATCGATATCGTGGCCCCAGATCGAGATCGTGCCCGATGTCTTCATCACCAGGCCCGGCCATGATGTTGATCATGGTCGACTTGCCGGCGCCATTGGGGCCGAGCAGCCCGAATATCCCGCCCTGCGGCACGTCGAGACTCACCCCGTCCAGCGCCAGTTTGCCGCCGTCTCCCCCGGCAGCCGCATAGCGCTTCACCAGGTCGCGGATCGAGATTGCTGCTTCTGTGTTGCTCATGACGCTGCTCCATTGGGCCAGCAATCGGACCACGTAAAGAGGCAGGTCCGACATGCTGTATTGCGATTTGGCAATGTGGAGGTTAGTTGCGGCGCAATATGATTCCTCCGCCCGAAACCACCTTGGTAGAAACCACCCGCGTCAGCTGCGATGGCTCCGGCGGTATTCGCGGCGGCGCGAACTACCGGTCCGCCGCGCTTGGCCATCCGCGCGTATACCTTGAAATCGACGAGCACGGCTATGTCGACTGCGGCTATTGCGACCGGCGCTTCATCCTGAAGGGCGGCCCGGCGGAAGGTGCGGACCAATCCAAGCTGCCGGACATCTCCGAAGGCGCCAGCCCGGAAGTTTGATTTGGCCGCACTTCAACGTGCAGTTTTACAGGCGGCGCCGAACGCCTATATTATCGCCATGACCATGAACGATCCGCGCGCCCTGCTCTATGCGGCAGGCAAGCTTACGCCCGAAGAAGCCCAGCACCTCGCCAGCCGCACGCTCAAGGCCTGCGACGATGGGGAGCTCTATCTCCAGTTCATCGCCAGCGAGAGCTTCGCCTTCGACGATGGCAAGCTGAAGACCGCGGATTACTCGCGCGACTCCGGTTTCGGCCTGCGCGGCGTCTCGGGCGAGATGACCGGCTTTGCCCATGCCAACGATATCAGCGCCGCAGCGATCGCGCGGGCCGGCGAGACCTTGCAACTGCTCGACCCGGCGAGCGGCGCGCCTGCCGCCCCGCCGCGCAAGAACAACCGCCACCTCTATACCGATGCCAGCCCGCTGGACCTGGTGCCCTTCGCGGAGAAGGTGAAGCTGCTCGAGATGATCGATGCTGCGGCCCGCGCGCGCGACCCGCGCGTCAGCCAGGTCACGGCGAGCCTCGCGGGCAGCTGGTCGGTCGTCGAAATCGTGCGCGCCGATGGCTTCGTCGCCACCGACATCCGCCCGCTGGTGCGGCTTAACGTCTCGATCGTCGCCGAGGAGAATGGACGACGCGAAACCGGCACTTTCGGCATGGGCGGGCGCTATCTCTACGATCATTTGTTTGGCGAAGCGCAATGGAACCGCGTGATCGACGAGGCGCTGAGCCACGCGCTGGTCAATCTTGATAGCGTTGCCGCCCCGGCCGGAGAGATGACGGTTTTGCTTGGCCCCGGCTGGCCCGGCGTCCTGCTGCACGAAGCGATCGGCCACGGGCTGGAAGGCGATTTCAACCGCAAGGGAACCAGCGCGTTTTCCGGACGCATCGGCGAACGCGTGGCCGCGAGCGGGGTGACGGTGGTCGATGACGGATCGATCCATGACCGCCGCGGATCGCTTTCGATCGACGACGAAGGCACGCCGACGTCGGAAACCGTGCTGATCGAGGACGGCATCCTCAAAGGCTACATGCAGGACCGGCTCAACGCCCGCCTGATGGGCATGGAACCGACCGGCAACGGCCGGCGCGAGAGCTATGCCCACGCGCCGATCCCGCGCATGACCAACACTTTCATGCGCGCCGGCAACGACAATCCGGAAGAACTGCTGGGCCGGGTCAAGAACGGCATCTTCGCCAAGAGCTTCGGCGGCGGACAAGTCGATATCGTATCGGGCAAGTTCGTGTTCTCCTGCACCGAGGCCTACAAGGTGGAGAACGGCAAGCTGGGCGCGCCGATCAAGGGCGCGACGCTGATCGGCGACGGGCCGAGCGTGCTGACGCGGGTGAAGGGCATCGGCACCGACATGGAGCTCGACCCGGGCATCGGCATGTGCGGCAAGGCCGGGCAGGGCGTGCCTGCCGGCGTGGGCCAGCCGACCCTGCTGATCGAGGGAATTACTGTGGGTGGAACGGGTGACTCCGTCTTGGGTTCAGGAACGCGTGCTTTCAGCGTGCATTCAGTATGAGAGTGCTAATGTCCCGACATGAAATTGGAGAGACCCCATGCGTAAACTTTTGACCGCCATTGCGATCCCCACACTGGCTTTGACCATGCCTGGCCTCGCCACTGCGGAAACCCGCGCCGAGAAAGGCGAAGCCCGTCTGGCGAAGATGCTCGAAGGCCGCACTGCCGGTGAGCCGGTAAGCTGCATCAGCACCCTGCGCTCCAGCGGACTGGAAACCATCGACAACACTGCCGTCGTCTACGATGGCGGCAAGACGATCTATGTCGCAAGGCCCATCAATCCGAAGGATCTCGGCCCGTGGGACGTGCTGGTGATCAAGCGGACCAACGGCAGCCAGCTGTGTTCGAATGACATTCTGTACACGGTCGATCAGGGTACCGGCTTCCGGACCGGTTCGATCTTCCTTCAGGACTTCGTGCCTTACACCAAGGCAGACTGAGGCTAAGCTATGTCCGCCGCCCCGCGCCGCTGGGCGGCGGAACTGCTGCATTTCTGGTTCCACAAGCTGGGCCCGCGCGACTGGTTTCGCGGCGGGCCGCAGGTCGACGAAGCGCTGGCGAAGCGGTTTGAGCGTGATCTGCTCTCGCTGTGGCCGCGCCCCGCCGACGAATTCCTGAGCGATCCACTGACCGCGCGCGCAGCGATCCTGCTGTTCGACCAATTGCCGCGCAATCTCTACCGCGACAGCCCGCGCGCCTTTGCCTTCGACCCGCTGGCGCGAACCATTTGCCGCGGGGTGCTGCTGCGCGGGTGGGACAAGGGCCTGACCAAGGCAGAGCGGCAATTCGTCGCACTGCCGATGGAACATAGCGAGCATATTGCCGACCAGCTCTGCTCAGTCGAATTCTACGCCGATCTGGGCGACGCCTTCACCTTTTCCTTTGCCCGCAGCCATTATCGCATGATTGCGCGCTTCGGCCGCTTCCCTCACCGCAACAAGGTGCTGGGCCGCAAGAGCACGCCGGCAGAGAAGGCAGCGATCAAGGCCGGCAACAGCTGGTAGGGTCAGGCCTTGGGGCCGATATGCTTCATGGCTTCGCGCTTGCTCAGGCTGCTGAGCTCGCCGGCGTGGCGCGCGACATAATCCGCCACCAGAAGCGGGTCAGTCCGCGCATATTGCCTTAGCGCCCATCCAATCGCCTTGCGCAGAAAGAACTCCTTCGACGACAGCGAAGGAGCGATGCAGGCAAAGAGGAAGGCGAGCGTCGGTCGCTTCCTTTGCGCCCAGTTGGCAGAGGATCGCGCTCCTGCGCTTCCACATATTCGCGCAGCAAGCCCATTCGAGCATCGCCGGCTTCATTGCCGCAGGGTCGGCGCGAAGGATCGGGCCCAGCCGATTGCCGGCGATCTCGTCGACGAAATCCCACCATGCGCCGGTGACGATCATTTCCTCATAGAGCGGCAAGGCATCCATCAGTCTGAAAGCGGCGTGCCGCCCGGACCCTGGTGAGTTCGAGCGCACAATAGCGCTCCTCCCGAAATTGCGCCCCGCGCCAGACTTCAAGCACATCTGCCTGCCACGCAGCGGCATCGTCCCATGCGAGATCCGCGAACAAGGTCTTGCAGCAAGGCGCGCCTGGGGGCCGAGGAGACGCCCAGATAAGGCATGGCGCTCTTCATATAGGCCTGCATGGCCGGAGCGCGCTCGGGATCGGCGATCTCGGCAAGGCCGCTGCGGATGCGGGCCGCCAGCGGGCTCATTTTCTCGCTCCGGCGGCGGTCAAATGGAGTTCAGTCAAGCCATCGCCCGATGGTGGCCGCAGACTGGTCGGCAGCGCCGAGGCGATTTCCCGCCCCACGCGCCTATTCCCACTCGATCGTGCCCGGCGGCTTCGACGTATAGTCGTAGACCACGCGGTTGATGCCCTTGACCTCGTTGATGATCCGCGTCGCCACGCGGCTCAGGAAGGCGGCGTCGAAGGGATAGATGTCGGCGGTCATGCCGTCGGTGCTGGTCACGGCGCGCAGGGCGCAGACGTTGTCGTAGGTGCGCCCGTCGCCCATCACGCCGACGGTGCGCACCGGCAGCAGCACCGCGAAGGCCTGCCAGATCGCATCGTAGAGGCCGGCGTTGCGGATCTCGTCGAGATAGACCGCATCGGCCTTGCGCAGGATGTCGCAGCGTTCCTTGGTCACTTCGCCGGGGATGCGGATGCGCGAGGCCGGGGCCGGGGAACGGGTGGCGGCCGACGAAGATCTCCGGCAGGCCCAGTTCGCGGCCCAGTTCGCGCACCTCGTCCTTGAACAGTTCGCGCAAGCGGCTCGACCAGCTTCATGTTCATCCGCTCGGGCAGGCCGCCGACATTGTGGTGGCTCTTGATCGTGACCGATGGGCCCGCCGGTGAAGCTGAACGCTTTCGATCACGTCGGGATAGAGCGTGCCCTGGGCGAGGAAATCGGCCCCGCCGATCTTGTGCGCCTCTTCCTCGAACACGTCGATGAAGGCGCCGCCGATGAACTTGCGCTTGGCTTCCGGATCGGTGACGCCGGCCAGCCCGTCCAGGAACAGTTCCTCGGCATCCACGTGGACCAGCGGGATATTGTAATGGTCGCGGAACAGCGTGACGACCTGCTCCGCCTCGTTCAGCCGCATCAGCCCGTGATCGACGAAGACGCAGGTCAGCTGGTCGCCGATCGCCTCGTGGATCAGCACCGCGGCGACCGCGCTGTCGACCCCGCCCGAAAGCCCGCAGATCACTTTGCCAGTGCCGACCTGCGCGCGGATTTCGTCGATCTTGGTCTTGCGGAATTCGGCCATGGTCCAGTCGCCGGTGAGGCCGCAGACATGGCGCACGAAATTGGCGATCAGCTTGCGCGCCGTCGGGCGTGTGGACCACTTCGGGGTGGAACTGCGTGCCGTAATAGCGCCGCTCGTCATCGGCGATCAGCGCGAAGGGCGCGCCGTCGCTGGTGGCGACGATGCGGAAGCCGGGGGCGAAGCTGGGTCACCTTGTCGCCGTGGCTCATCCACACCTGGTGGCGCTCGCCGACCTGCCACAGCCCGTCGAACAAGCACGCATTCGCTCGGTCACGGTCAGGAAGGCGCGGCCGAACTCGCCGCCTTCACCGGTTTCATGCCCCGGGCGCACTTCGCCGCCGAGCTGATGGCTCATCACCTGCTGGCCGTAACAGATGCCGAGGATCGGCAGGCCGCTGTCGAACAGCACCTGCGGCGCGCGGGGCGTGCCTTCCTCCGGCACACCGGCGGGCGAGCCCGACAGGATGATGCCCTTGGGCTTGCATCCGCGTGAAACGCCGCTTCGGCCTGGGTGAAAGGGGCGATCTCGGAATAGACCCCCGCCTCGCGCACGCGGCGCGCGATCAGCTGGGTCACCTGGCTGCCGAAATCGACGATGAGGATGGAATCGGGAAGATGCGCTGGGTCCATGCCAAAGCGTTAGGCGCGCTTGCCGCGTTCTGTCCAGATGGCCGGCGCACCGGAAGCCCGCCGATCCCCAGAGGCAAACATGAGCCGAGGCCTTGATTGAAAAATATGCACGCTGCCTGAAGTTTTTCGCACTTGCAGCATTGGAGGTCAGAAACCATCTGGCGCCGCATGGAAGTGAAGGGCTCGGATGTTTGCGAAGGGTGATAGAGGAGGAGACACCCCATGCGTATCATAACTGCCTATATGTTGCCGCTGCTTGCAGCCGCATCGACAAGCGGCCTGTTGCTCGGCACCGCAATCCTTTGATTGCGGGAGTTTTGGCGGTTCGACCGCTGAAAATCAGCGAAATGTCGCGAGATACCGCTCTCGGAATTGCCGAGAGCGGTATTATTATTACCGAGGCTTGAAATTAAAAGTTGCAATTTCTGCAACAGGGCCCGCAGTTTTCGCACTTGCAGCACAGCCGGTTCGAACTCATATGCGGCACTGCACAATAAAACCAGTGGATGACCAGGAAAGGTGCCCACTTGTTAACAGGAGGTCACCATGATCGTATTCGCAAAGCGGCTGATGGAGCTTTACATTCGCGGCTATAACCAAGGCCCCGTGCCCATGTTCTGGATGTTCTGAACGTCCAGACCCGCATAATTGAAACAGACGCAGCGGTCGCCCCCACGGGCGGCCGTTTTGCTTTGTGCGCCGCACGCACGCAGTAAATCAGAAATCGCCCAAGTGGCCGAGCAGGAATGCCAGCACCACGCCCAGCGCAGTGGCGACCCCGGCCCAATGCCGGTCCTCCCGATAGGCTTGGGGGAAGACCTCGGTCGCCAGGCTTGCGACAACCGCACCTGCCGCGAAACATCTGATGAATGCCAGCAGATGCTCGCTGGCGCCTTCCAGCATCAGATTGCCGACGATCGCGGCAAGCGACAGAAGCGCCGCCGTCGCCGCCCATAGGCCCATGATCGACCAGTTGGAGCGTTTCTTTTCCGCCATCTGGCGCGCACCGCCGGCAGCTTCGGGCAGATTCGAGAGGAAAATCGATCCGGCCAGCGCCGCAATTTCGACAGGTGTAGCTGCAATCAACGCGATGCCGAGCGCCAGATTCTCCGGTACGCCGTCCAGCGTGATCGCAGCGAGCAGTCCGCCGCCCGAATCCGGGCCCCATTTCTCGTCGATCCAGTAATCGAGCAGCGCGAATATCACGGCGCCTGCCGCCACGCCGCCCATGGCAGTGAAAACCGAACTCTTGTCGATCGAAGGTTCTATCAGTTCGCTGACGACCGAGAGGAGCAGCGCCCCACCCGCCAGCGCGATCAGGAAGCCTTCGGTCCGCTTGTGCAGCGTCCCGAAGATGCCCCATGCAGCGCCGAGCAGCAGCGCCCCGGAGACAATTGCGACAACAAGCAGGGTGGCTGCCATGCGATCACTCCATCCCGCTTTCGCCGCGCGTTCCAAAAGGCTGTGGAACACGCACCCGAAAGCTTTTTAATCCCGCCTGCAATCCCTATATATGCGGCATGGCAGATACACCTGAAAAATCACCCAATTCCAATGAGTATGGCGCTGACAGCATCAAGGTTCTCAAGGGCCTCGATGCGGTGCGCAAGCGGCCGGGCATGTATATTGGCGATACCGACGACGGTTCGGGCCTGCACCACATGGTGTTCGAGGTTTCGGACAACGCGATCGACGAGGCGCTGGCCGGTCATTGCGACCTGGTGCTGATCGAGCTCAATCCCGATGGCTCGGTTTCAGTGGAAGACAATGGCCGCGGCATTCCCACCGGCATGCACACCGAAGAGGGTGTCTCCGCGGCCGAGGTGATCATGACCCAGCTCCACGCGGGCGGGAAGTTCGAGAACACCTCGGACGACAATGCCTACAAGGTTTCCGGCGGCCTGCACGGCGTCGGCGTTTCGGTGGTGAACGCGCTGTCCGAATGGCTCGAACTGACCATCTGGCGCGACGGCATGGAGCACTGGATGCGGTTCGAACACGGCGATGCGGTGGCTCCGCTGATCGAAAAGGGCGATGCGCCTGAGACACCAACGGCAAGCCCAAGAAGGGCACGCGCGTCACCTTCCTGGCCTCGACCGACACCTTCAAGAACGTCACCGAATTCGATTTCGAGAAGCTGGAGCATCGCTACCGCGAACTCGCATTCCTCAATTCGGGCGTGCGTATCCTGCTGCGCGACAAGCGCCACGACGAAGTGGTCGAGCACGATCTGTTTTACGAAGGCGGGATCGCGGCCTTCGTCAAATATCTCGACCGCAACAAGCAGGCGCTGCTGCCCGATCCGATCGCGATCAGTTCGGAACGCGACGGCATCGGCATCGACGTCGCGCTGGAATGGAACGATTCCTATTACGAAAACGTGCTCTGCTTCACCAACAACATCCCGCAGCGCGACGGCGGCACCCATCTGGCCGCCTTCCGCGCGGCGCTGACCCGCACGATCAACAATTATGCCGAAAAATCCGGCCTGCTGAAGAAGGAAAAGGTCACCCTTACCGGCGAAGACATGCGCGAAGGGCTGACCGCGATCGTCTCGGTCAAGCTGCCCGATCCCAAATTCGGCAGCCAGACCAAGGACAAGCTGGTCTCCTCCGAAGTGCGCCAGCCGCTCGAAAGCCTGATGGCCGACAAGATGAGCGAATGGCTGGAGGAAAACCCGGCCAATGCCAAGGAGATCATCCAGAAGGTCATCGATGCCGCCGCCGCGCGCGAAGCCGCGAAGAAGGCGCGCGAGCTGACGCGGCGCAAGGGCGCGATGGATATCGCCTCGCTTGCCCGGCAAGCTGGCCGACTGCCAGGAGCGCGATCCTGCCAAGTGCGAACTGTTCCTGGTCGAAGGCGATTCGGCAGGCGGTTCGGCCAAGAGGGGCGCGACCGCCAGTATCAGGCGATCCTGCCGCTTGAGGGCAAGATCCTGAATGTCGAACGCGCACGCTTCGACCGGATCATCAGCTCGCGAGGAAGTCGGCACGCTGATCCAGGCGATGGGCACCGGCATCCGCGACGAGTTCAACCTGGAAAAGCTGCGCTATCACAAGATCGTGATCATGACCGACGCCGATGTCGACGGCGCGCATATCCGCACGCTGCTGCTGACCTTCTTCCACCGCCAGATGCCCGAGATCATCAAGGCCGGGCATCTGTTCATCGCCCAGCCGCCGCTGTTCAAGGTCAACAAGGGGCGCAGCGAAGTCTATCTCAAGGACCAGGCGGCGCTTGACCGCTATCTGGTCGAAGCCGGGCTGCAAGGCCGCGTGCTGGAAACGACGGGCGGTGCGCGCGGCGGCGCCGAACTGGCGCGCGCTGGTCGAACATGCCCTGCGGCTCAAGAGCCTGATGGCCTTCGTGCCGCAAGCGTTACGATGCGCAGGTGATCGAGGCGATGGCGCTGACCGGCGCGCTCGACACTTCACTGCGATGCAGCCGGCGCTTGGCGCAGCCTTGCAGCGGACTGTCGCGCATCTCGCGATGGGCGATCCCGAAGGCGACTGGAGCGTGGAGACCGCGGGCTGACGGTTCGGTCCTGTTCGAGCGCCTGTGGCGCGGCGTCACCGATGCCCATGAGATCGATGCAATCCTTCCTGACCAGCGCCGAAGGCGCGCAAGCTCCACAGCCTCGCGTCGCAACAGGCGGATGTCTATGCGGCGCCCGCGCGCCTCGTCAAAGGTGCGGCCGCTCCCGATCGGAACCGAGCCGACGCCGAGGAAGAGGGCGGAGGAAAGCGCCGCCGATCGTCGCATCGACGGATGCGATCACCCGGCCTTCGCAACTGCTCGACGCCGTGCTGGCCGTCGGGCCGCAAGGGCCTGTCGATCTCGCGCTACAAGGGCCTTGGCGAAATGAATGCCGAGCAATTGTGGGAAACCACGCTCGACCCGGAAAACCGCATCCTGCTGCAGGTGAAGGTCGAAGATGCCGACGTGACCGACGAGATCTTCACCCGCCTGATGGGCGATGTGGTCGAACCGCGCCGCGAATTCATCCAGGAGAACGCGCTCAACGTGGCCAATCTGGACGTCTGACCAGGCTTTGCGCGGCTCGACCTTTGTGCCGGGCCGCGCCATGATGCTGCAATGCAAGTCCACCATGGTCCGCGCATGAAACGCATCGTGTTTCCGATCCTGCTCGCTCTCGGCCTCTCCGGCTGCGCAGCTAGCTATGAAGGCGGGACGCTCACGCTTCGGCAGCGTCCGCCCGAGCCTGCGGCGATCGAGCCCGTCACGATCGGCATCATCGCGATCAACGATTTCCACGGCGCGCTGGAACCGCCCAGGCAGTCCGTCTTCATGCCCGACGGCAAGGGCGAAGCGACCGGCGTTCCGGCGGGCGGCGCGGCCTGGCTGGCCTCGGCAGTGGACAGCCTGCGGGCGAAATATCCCGACAATGTGATGGTTTCGGCCGGCGACCTGATCGGCGCCTCGCAGATCGCGTCCTCGATCTATCTCGACGAACCGACGATCGGGGTGATGAACCGCATCGGGCTGGAATTCAACGCGGTGGGCAATCACGAATTCGACAGCGGCCAGCGCGAGCTCCTGCGCAAACAGGCCGGCGGCTGCGAACAATTTACCTCGCGCAGAGCCCTGCCAGATCGAGCAATTCGCAGGGGCCGATTTCAGGTTCCTTTCGGCCAGCACATTCAATGCCGACGGCTCCACCCTGTTTCCCGCCACCGGGATGAAAAGCTTCGGCAGCGGCGCCGCCAAGGTCTCGGTGGGTTTCATCGGCCTGACGCTGAAGGGCACGCCCGCGCTGGTTTCGCCCGACGGCATCGCCGGACTGACCTTCGGCGACGAGGCGGATGCGATCAATGCGGCGGTGCCGCGGCTCAAGGCCGAAGGCGCCGATGCGATCGTGGTGCTGATCCACCAGGGCGGGCGGACTTCGGGCATTCCCGACCCCAACGGCTGCGAGGCGTTGTCAGGCGAAATCCTGCCGATCCTTACCCGGCTCGACCCGCAGGTCGACGTCGTCGTCTCGGGCCATACGCATCGGGCCTATGTCTGCGATTATGGCGAGATCGACCCTTCCCGGCCGTTCCTGCTGACCAGCGCGGGAGTGTATGGCGAACTGGTGACCGACATCGCGCTGAGCATAGACCCGCGGCCAATCGCGTGGTCGGCAAGCAGGCGCATAATGTGATCGTCCAGTCGCAGCCCTATGAGGCCTCGCGCGGGCCGGTGGCGAACACGCCGGCGGTCCCGCAATTCGCGCCGAGGCCCGATATCGCCGATTACGTGAAGCTCTACACTGACCATGCCGCCGAATTCGCTCTGCGCCCGGCGGGTCAGGATGGCCGGGCCGGCACTCAAAGGGATCGGCCCGGATGGCGGCGCGGCGGGCAATCTGATTGCCGATGCTCAGCTTGCCGCGACACGCAGCGCTGTGGCCCAGATTGCCTTCATGAACCCTTTCGGGGTGCGTGCCGCGCTGGAGCCGGCAGGGGACGGCACGCTGACTTTCGGCGATCTCTACAAGACCCAGCCCTTCAACAATACGCTGGTGACTCAGACAATGACCGGGGCGCAGATCAAGGCAATGCTGGAACAGGGCTTCGACGCAGACGGCCCGCAGCAGCACCTCACGCCGTCAACGGGCTTCGCTTATTGGTTCGACAGCAGCCGCCCCGCAGGCGGCCGCGTGGTGCGTATCGAGCTGGACGGCAGGCCGCTCGACATGGCTGCCGAATATCGCGTGACTACCAACAGCTTTCTCGCCGGCGGGGGCGACGGTTTCACTGTGTTTGCCGCCAAGCGCGATGCGGTGATCGGCATGAGCGATATCGACGCGCTCGAAGCCTGGCTGAAAGCGGAGCCGCCGCGCGCGGTACCGCAGGAGACGCGGGCGATAGCCGCTCAGCCGGTAAAATAATCTCCCCTGCGCGCGGGTTCCTTCGGGGAAGCCCTGGCAATCAGGTAGCGGTAAACGCCGATCACGTTGATCACGAGCAGGACCACGTTCTGCACCGCGATGCCTTCGCCTTCGTCATTGAGGAAACCCCAGCCGATCAGCGCGATGGACGACGTAACGAAGATTACAAAGGCCCAGCCGGTCCAGCGCCTGCCCAAGTTGAGCGATACGAGCAGCGCTGCGATCGCCGCCGCGCCCGCCCCGTAATATTGCAATATGTCGAGGGTGGCTTCGTTCATGTTCGCAGGTCAAACCGCCGAAGCCGATTTACGATCCCGGGCGGACCGGAATTCTGTTCCCAGCGTACCGATCAATCGGCGCTGCCGGTTCTCCCGGCGACGAATTCCAGCTTCAGACCGTCAGGATCGGCGAAGAACACAGCGTAATAATCCGGCCCATACCGAGGATAGTCGGCCGGCGGATCGAGGATCGTCGCGCCGATCTCCAGCAGCAGTTCATGGAGTCGGTCGACATCCGCGCGGTCCGCCGCACTCCACGCGAGATGATGGAGGCCCGGCGAATATCGATCGTGCTGACGCGCAGCGCCCGAGCCTGTCGCCAGAAGGATGCCGATGGAATGAAACGGTGCTGCGTTCGCTCCGCAGCCGCGCCAATCCCAGTCGGTGCCGTTTTCGTGATCGTCGGACCGGGCATAGCCCATGAAGCCAAGTAGCTTGTCGTAGAAGGCGCGCGAGCGCTCCAGGTCGCTGACCGTGAGATCGATATGATGGACGAGCCCGCGCATGGTCCTACTCCCGCATTTTCGCTTCCTGCGCCCAGCCGGGTGCAGCCAGCATCATTACCTTGAACAGCTCGCCCATCTGGTCGGCCGCAACCAGGCGCTCTTCCGCCGCGCGGAATTCCTCCTCCCGGCCGGGCGCGGCCTTGGCAAGCGCGGCAGTCCGCAGCTCGATCCCAAGTGTGCGCAGGAATGCCCCCTGAGGCACCGTACCGAGCCATGCAGCGCCTGAAGCGGCTGCCAGCGGCCCGAGCGTCGCGAAATCGACATGGGCCGTCAGATCGGCCTCGCCGGGCTCCAGGAACGGATCGACCTTTCGATGCGCGCGCACCGCCTGCAGCGTCGATCCGCTGCGGATTTCGGAGTGGCCGTAATCGATGAACAGCGCCGCGCCGCCCTGCGCACCCAGCCGCGCGGCGATCTCGCTCACAGCGGCGGCGGCGCCCGGGCAGGTCTCGATCATCGTGCCCTCTTCCGCATCGCGCCGATCTTCCGGGCACGGCCGCATCCATCGGCTGACTCGCCTGCGACGCAGACGAAGCGTTCGCCTTCTGCCGCCACCATCCGTTCGCGCCAGCCCCGCCCGGTCTTGACCAATTGGCGGACCGGCAGCGCATCGAGGAATTCGTTGGCGACCACCAGCATCGGGCCATCCTGCGGCAGGTCCGACAAGATCGTGATGCAAATGCGCCTGGGCAACGG
The DNA here is from genome assembly GCA_963777785.1 of uncultured Alphaproteobacteria bacterium. GTDB lineage: Bacteria > Pseudomonadota > Alphaproteobacteria > Sphingomonadales > Sphingomonadaceae > Andeanibacterium. The sequence goes on along the minus strand of CAVZRU010000002.1, from coordinate 1,797,063 downwards.
CGGCAAGCTGCACGCGCGCGCAGCGCGATCCGAGCCTTCGACGAAATGCACTTCCGGCTCAAGCCCGACATGCTTCATCGCGCGCAAGCGCGTCGCTGGCCAGCGTGCCGCGCCCGGGCCCGAGTTCGACATAGTGCGACCGGCAGCGGACGCGCCTGCGCGCTGCCACATATCGGCCAGCCACAGGCCCGATCAGCTCGCCGAACATCTGGCTGATCTCGGGCGCGGTGATGAAATCGCCCGCGGCGCCCAGCGGATCGCGCGAGGCGTAATAGCGGGCATTCGCCTCGCCCATGTAATGCATCAGGCTGATCGGGCCGGTGGCGGCGATCAGGCGGCGGAAGCGCGCTCGCAAGGCTGCGTTGTCTCCGTTCTGCACTCATGCAGTCCTGCCCGAAGCGAGCGGCGGCTTGATGCAGCGCACGCACCATCACCGACGGCCCGAGCAGGAACAGCGGAATCGTCAGCCACTGGCCCATCGAAAGGCCGGTGCGCATGGCGAATTCCGCCAGCTGGGCATCGGGTTCGCGGAAGAATTCGACCGTGAAGCGGCCGGCGGCAATGCCCGGCCGTGAACATGCCGACCAGCAGGCCGGGGCGGAAGCGCGCGCGGGTCTGCCAGAATGCGAGCAGCAGCACGATCATCATCAGCAGCCCTTCCAGCGCCGCCTCGTAAAGCTGGCTGGGATGGCGCGGCAGAGGCCCGCCGCCCGGAAACACCATCGCCCAGGGCACGTCGGTCGGCCGGCCCCACAGCTCGCCATTGACGAAATTGGCGAGCCGCCCGAACATCATGCCGAACGGCACGTTGACGGCGATATAGTCGCACACCCGCAGGAACGGCAGCCCGCCGCGCCAGCTGACGCAGGCGATCGCCATCAGCACGCCGATCACGCCGCCATGGAAGCTCATCCCGCCTTCCCACAGCCGCAGCAGCGCCAGCGGCTCGATCCACAAGTCCGGCTGGTAGAACGTCGCATAGCCCAGCCGCCCGCCGAGGATGATGCCCAGCGTGCAATAGAAGAACAGGTCGTCCGCGTGGCGCTGCGCCATCGGCGCGCCGGGCGCCTTCAGCATGCGCGAGATGTGCCAATAGCCCAGCGCGATGCCGGCGATATAGGCCAGCGAATAATAGCGCAGGGTGAAGAAGCCGAGGTCAATGCCTGGCCTGAGGCCGAGATCGGCCCAATGGATCGGTTCGGACTGCGCTGCTGCGGCCAATAGTGACAGCACTTGGTGATACCCCTACAAATCGCCGATCGGCACCAGGAAACGCGGCGCTTGTGGCACAGCGAGCGCCACGGCGAAAGAGTGAGGGCCGAAGGAGAGCGAACCGGATGCCCAGCGCCATGGACCGCAGCTTGGAACAGCAGCTTGCCTCGCATCTCGCACCGGGCGGCCTGCTGGAGCTCGGCCAGCTGGCGCGTTTCGGCACGCAGCTGCCGATCCTCAAGCACGCCCCGCCCACGCTGGCGCATTTCTTCGCTCATTACTGCACGCAGCATGGCGATAAGCCGTTCCTGGTCGATGGGGACATCCGGATGAGCTTTGCCGAAACCCATGCGGCAGCCCAGGCAGCCGCGCGGCGGCTGGTGGGCGCCCATGGCAATCGCGCCGGGTGAGCGCGTAGGGATTGCCGCTCGCAATTCGGCCAGCTGGGCGATCGCCTATATGGCCGTGCTGATGGCCGGCGGCTGCGCCACCTTGCTCAACGGCTGGTGGACGGGAGAGGAACTGGCCGAAGCGATCGACCTGGCCGAATGCCGCATCGTGCTGGCCGATGCCCAGCGTGCGGAGCGCCTCGCAGGGGAAGACCACGGCGCACGAGTGCTGGTTTTCCCGCATGGAGGGGCGCCGGGGGCGCTGGCGCGCGAATTCGGGCCCGATGGCGCTGGATGGCGAACTTCCCGAGCTCGGACCCGAAGATCTGGCCACGATCCTGTTCACCTCCGGCTCGACCGGGAAGTCCAAGGGCGCGCTGTCGGATCACCGCGGCGGTGGTGCACGCAGTGTTCAACTTCGCGGCGCAATCGCTGATGGTGCTCGGCCATATGCTCAGCCAGAAAGATGGCCCGGCGCATCCCCCGGCGTCGCTGGTGGCCGTGCCCCTGTTCCATGTGACCGGCGAAGTCCCGCTGTTCCTGCAGAGCTTCGCGCTTGGGCGCAAGCTGGTGATGATGCCCAAATGGGATGCGCTCGAGGCGATGCGCCTGATCGAAGCGGAGCAAGATCACCTATTTCGTCGGCGTGCCGCTGATGAGCTACGAGATGGCCGACGCATCCCCTGCGCGGCAATTTCGACCTCTCGAGCTGCAAGACCTTCGCCGCCGGCGGCGCACCGCGCCCGGTCGAGCATGTCGACCACATTCGCGAGGCGATGCCCGGGCGCCTATCCGATCCTCGGCTACGGCCTGACCGAAACCAACGCGGTGGGCTGCGGCAATTTCAACGAGAACTACCTCGCCAAGCCCGGCAGCACCGGCCCGGCCAGCCCGCCGCTGGTCGATCTGGCCATCCTGGGCGAAGACGGCGACCATGCTCCCCGCGGCGAACGACGGGGAAGTCGCGATCCGTTCGGTCTGCAATTTCATCGGCTATTGGCGACGATCCGGAAGCGACCCGCCAGGCCCTGCGCGACGATGGCTATTTCCGCACCGGCGACCTCGGCTATCTCGACGAGGACGGCTATCTGTTCATCGTCGACCGCAAGAAGGACATCATCATCCGCGGCGGCGAGAACATCTCCTGCATCGAAGTGGAACAGGCGATCTACGCCCATCCCGAGATCGCCGAATGTGCGGTGTTCGGCCTGCCGACGATCGCTTCGGCGAAGTGCCGGCGGCGGTCTGGCTGGCCCAGGCCGGGCCACGAGCTCACGCGAAGAGGACCTGCGCGAATTCCTGGCAGAGCGGCTCGCGCCGTTCAAGATTCCCGTGCGCTTCTGGCAGGAAACGCAGGCCCTTGCCGCGCCTCGGCACCGAGAAGGTCGACAAGCGCGCGTTGCGTGAAAAATATTCGGCCCTATCTGGGACCGGAGAAAAGTGACCCGGTGAAAGCTATCAGCATCCCCAACCAGCGCGCGGTGATCGATCGGCGCGCGCTTGCCGATCAGATTGCGGCGGCTGTGGCGGATATGGGCGCGTCCAAGGCGCGGCCGCGCGATGGTCGAACTGCTGCGCGGCGCGCTGGCAGGCGGGCGCGAGGAACTCAACGCGCGGCTCGCCGACCAGCCTTCCGCCGGCCACGAGATCACCGCCGGCCACGCGTTCCTGATCGACCAGCTGATCCGGGTGATGCACGATCACGTGATCGCGGATCTCTATCCGGTCAGCAACCGCACCTCGGGCGAACGGCTCGCGATCATGGCGGTGGGCGGATACGGGCGCGCCGAGATGGCGCCGCATTCCGATGTCGACATCGCCTTCCTCACCCCCGGCAAGCAGACCGCCTGGTGCGAGCAGGTGATCGAGGCGATGCTCTATCTGCTGTGGGATCTCGGCCTGAAGGTCGGCCATTCGAGCCGCTCGGTCGACGAGATGGTGCGCATGGCCAAGGGCGATCTCACCATCCGCACCGCCATGCTCGAAGGCCGCTATCGTGTGGGGCGACCAGGCGCTTTACGAAGAGGCGCAGCCGCCGCTTCTTCACCGAGGTGGTGGCAGGGACCGAGCGCCAGTTCGTCACCGAAAAGCTCGCCGAGCGCAACGAGCGGCACAAGCGGCTGGGCGACAGCCGCTATGTCGTCGAGCCCAACGTCAAGGAAGGCAAGGGCGGCCTGCGCGATCTGCAGACGCTCTACTGGATCGGCAAATACATCCACAAGGTGAAGACGCGCGGCCGATCTGGTCGAAGTCGGGCTGTTCACGCGCGACGGAATATCGCGCCTTCCGCCGCGCCGAGAGCTTTCTGCTGGCGGTGCGCTGCCATCTGCACACCATCACCGACCGCGCCGAAGACCGGCTGACCTTCGACCTCCAGCGCGAGGTCGCCGGCGCGCATGCAATTCGCCGACCGCCCGGGCAAGAGCGCGGTCGAACGCTTCATGCAATATTACTTCCTCCAGGCGAAGCGCGTGGGCAGCCTCTCCGGCATATTCCTCGCCCAGCTGGACGAGCAATTTGCGCGCAAGACCCCGCGCGGCCTGCTCGCCGGGTTCCGCGCCAAGCGCGCGCAGCTCAAGGGCTACAAGGTCTATCGGCGGCAAGATCGGCGCGCCCGGGCGACGACTGGTTCCAGCGACGATCCGGTCCGCCTGATCGAGATCTTCCAGATCGCCGAGGAAGAACGGGTTCGAAATCCATCCCGAAACCATGCGCATGGCAGCGCGCGATGCGACGCTGATCAGGCAGAAAGTGCGGCAGGACCGACGCGCCAACGCGCTGTTCCTGGAGATCCTGGCCGGCCGCAGCGATCCCGAAACGGTGCTGCGCTGGATGAACGAGGCCGGCGTGTTCGGCCGCTTCGTGCCCGATTTCGGCCGCGTCAACGCGCAGATGCAGTTCGACATGTATCACCACTACACGGTGGACGAGCACACCATCCGCGCGATCGGCCTGCTGGCCCGGATCGAACGGGGCGAGCTGGCGGCCGACCATCCGCTGGCGACCGAGATCATGCCGCAGATCTCGTCACCGCAACGCGCTCTATGTCTCGGTGCTGCTGCACGACATCGCCAAGGGTCGCGGCGGCGACCATTCGGTGCTGGGCGCCGAAGTGGCGCTGAAACTGTGCCCGCGGCTGGGCTGGACGGAGGACGAGACCGAGCTGGTCGCCTGGCTGGTGCGCTACTCACCTGCTGATGAGCGCGACCGCGTTCAAGCGCGACCTGTCCGACCCCAAGACGATCGCGGATTTCGTCGGCGATAGTCCAGAGCGTCGAGCGGCTGCGGCTGCTGACCCTGCTGACCATCGTCGATATCCGCGCGGTCGGCCCTGGCATCTGGAACAGCTGGAAGCGCCAGCTGCTCGCCGAGCTCTACGATTGCGGCCGAAGAAATGCTGCGGCTGGGCCACAAGGCCAATGGCCGCAAGGAGCGCGTGGCGGAAAAGAAGCGCGATCGTTGCCGAACTGCTGGGCGACAAGGCGCATGTGATCGAAGAACTCGACAAGCCGCTTCGACGATTCCTACTGGATCGCCGAGCCGGAAGACATCATCGCGCTCAACCTCGTGCATTATGTCGGCCGCCAAGGGCCGCGAGCACAAGCTGTCGATTCACTGCGAATATTACGCAGCGCGCGGGGCCACGCTGGTCACCGTGATCGGCAGCGACCATCCCGGCCTGTTCTACCGCATCGCCGGCGCGATCCACCTGGCCGGCGGCAACATCATCGATGCGCGCATCCACACCACGCGAGTGGGCATGGCGCTCGACAATTTCCTGGTGCAGGACCCGCTTGGCCGCCCGTTCCGCGAGGAATCGCAGCTCGAACGGCTCACGACCGCGATCGAGGACGCGCTCGCCAACCGCATCGAGCTGGTGCCCCAGCTCGCCAAGCGCCCGCTGCCCCATGCGCGCGCTGCCAGCTTTCGAAGTGCGCCCGCAGGTCTATTTCGACAACAAGGCCTCGAACCGCTTCACCGTGATCGAAGTCAACGCGCGCGACCGGCCGGCGCTGCTCAACCGCCTGGCGCGGGCCATGTTCGAAAGCCAGCTGATGGTGAATTCGGCGCATATCACCACATTACGGCGAACGCGCGGCGGACACTTTCTACGTCACCGACCTGACCGGCGACAAGATCACCTCCGACGCCCGGCTGAAGACTATCGAGGAACGTCTGCTTGAAGCGGCCAGCGACCAGCTGCAGGCCGAAGTGGAAGCCGCGATCACCTGACGCCTGGGCGGCGGGTTGCGGAAAGGCGCCTATCCTGCGGCCGGGCTTTTGCCAAACCCTTCGAAGCGGCGCCGGGCAAAGAACCAGCGGCCATCCTTCTTGACTAGCTCGTCCCGGTAGCGCGCCGAAGGCCCAGGCTGCGGGAATCCGCCGTTCGAGATCATATAGACGCAAATCGAGGTCGAGAGTGCGCGGTTGGGCCCGTCGAAAGTGATGACTTCGTTCGAGAACATGTGGAAATTGGGGCTTTGCGCCACATAGATGTCGGTGCGGTAATGCTCTTGCATGGCTTCGGCAATCGCGGGGCCGACAGATTCCTTGCCGCCGAGCATATAGACGCCGTCATCGCCGAATAGAGCCGCAAAGTCTTCGAAATCGCGCCGGTCGAGTATCTCTCCATAGGCCATCAGCAAGGCGTGTATGGCCGCGCGGTCGGCCACTTCGTCGTCGCCTTCATATCCGCCCACGGTGCCGGGAGCAGCTTGGTTGGAGCTTTGCATCTTCGAGCCTCTTGTTTCGATCCAGGCCTCATGCGTAGCTTGCGTTTCTCAATGGACGCAAGGCGTTCGGTACCGCGCCGAAGGAATGGCCACTTCGGCTGCGCGAGGTCGCCACGGCGCGCCCTTGGGAAACACCGGCTGTTTTCCGGGTTACCTTTACAGGAGGCCCGAAATGGCAAGTTACACCCGTTTTTTCGTCATGATCGCCACGTCGACCCTGGCGATGTTCGGCTTGATGTACCTCAACACCTACGCGTTGGATCACGTGTTCTACAGCCAGACGCGCAGCTGGATGGCGCTGTATATGGGGGCGGCCATGGCCGCCATCATGCTCGCTTTCATGTGGAAGATGTACGATGGGAAGGGCAGGAAGCTGGCAGTCCTGGCTTGCGCGGCGCTCGCCTTCGCCGGCTCGCTCTATATGGTCCGCAGCCAGGAAACCGTGGACGATGTGAGCTATATGCGAGCGATGATCCCGCACCATTCGATCGCGATCATGACCAGCGAGCGCGCCCATATCAAGGACCCTCGCGTGCGCAAACTGGCCGACGGAATTATCGAGGCGCAGGTTCGCGAGATTGGCGAGATGAAGCGGCTGATCCGCGATCTCGAAGACCATCCGGTGCCGCCGCACGCGCCCGATCTGAAGCCAGTGCCGGCTAGCTAGCCAAAGCGCTTGGCCAGTTCAGAGGTCGCTGTGCAAGGCGAGCGCCTGACCGGTCATTCCCGCTCCCCGAACAAAGCGCTCCCCACGCGCACATGCGTCGCGCCGAGCATGATCGCGGTTTCGAAATCGCCGCTCATGCCCATGCTCAGCTGCGTCAGGCCGTGATCGTCCGCCAGCTTGGCCAGCAGGGCGAAGAACGGTGCGGGCTCGATCTCGAGCGGCGGCACGCACATCAGGCCGACCACCGGCAGGCCCGCGTTCGCGCGCCTGCGTCAAGCAGGGCGGGCAAGTCGGCGATCGCGCAGCCGCCTTTCTGCTCCTCCGCGCCGATATTGACCTGGATGAAGCACGGCACCTGCCGCCCGGCCTTGTCCATCGCCTTGGCCAGCGCGCCCACCAGGCTCGGCCGGTCGAGCGAGTGGATGCAATCGAACAGGGCCACCGCATCCTCCGCCTTGTTCGACTGGAGCTGCCCGACCAGATGCAGTTCGATATCGGGATATCGTTCCTTCAGCGCCGGCCATTTGCCCTGCGCTTCCTGCACCCGGTTTTCGCCGAAGACGCGCTGACCGGCCTCGATCAGCGGCACGATCCGCTCGGCCGGATGCGTCTTGCTGATCGCGACCAGCGTGACATCGCCCGCCTTGCGCCCGGCGATGCTTTCCGCCCGCGCGATCCGGGCCCTGATCTCTGCAAGAGAGGTGGCTGCACTTTCCATGCGGCGCGCTATAGCCGAGCGATGGCCCATGACCAGACCCTGCCCCGACTTTGGTTGATTTCCGACGCCCGCAACGATGCCGTGCTGGAAGATGCGCTGCGCCGCCTGCCGCAAGGTTCGGGATTCATCTTCCGCCATTACCACCTCGCCCCGGAGGAGCGGATCGCGCGCTTCATGCAGCTCGCCTCCATTGCCCGGGCACGCGAGATCATGGTGATCCTGGCCGATAGCGCGCAAACCGCGGACGAATGGGGCGCTGACGGCATCTATGGCGCTCCGCGTGCGCTCTATCCCAGCCGCAAGGGCCAAGTGCGGCTGGCGAGCGCCCATACGCTGAAGCGAAGTAGGCGAGGCCAACCGTGCCGAAGCGGACGGCGTGCTGCTCTCCCCGGTATTCCCCACGCGCTCCCACCCCGATGCCCGCACGCTGGGCCCGACGAGGTTCCGCCTGCTCGCACGCCGCGCCAACATGCCGGTGATCGCGCTCGGCGGAATGGACCAGCGCGGCGCGGACAGGCTGGGCTGGGACCGCTGGGCCGCGATTGACGGGCTCAGTTGAACGTCGCTGAACTACGCGTCGTCATCTAGCTCCTCGCCGCCCCACACACCCGCATGCGCCGGGCCGCACTCAACCGCGTTGACCCCGAGTCCCGATTCTGCGATTCTGCCGGTCACACGGATCAGGGGAAGAGACATGGCAAGTCGCGCAATCGGGAAGGCGTCCCCGGCGGACTGGCGCGCCGCGTTCCGGCGTTCCTTCCGCCGTGCGCTGCAATTGACCGGTGCGGTTGCGCTGTTCGGCGCGCTGCTGTTCCTGGCGCTGGCGCTGGTCAGCTATCACCAGACCGACCCTTCCGCCTCGACTGCCGCCGGCGACGACATCGCCAACTGGATGGGCGCGACCCGGCGCCTGGGTGGCAGAGCGTGCGCTGTTCCTGTTCGGCCTTGCGTCGGCGCTGCTGCTGCCGCTGCTCTACGCTTTCGCCCGCAAGCTGTGGCGCGATGCGGATGACGAGGAGACGCCGCATGGCGCGCGCTGGTGGCGCGCGGTGGGCATGCTGGTGCTCGCGATGGCGCTGCTGGCGACGCGTGCTGTCGCTGTCCTTCACTGCGCCGGGCGGCAGCCTGCCCGCCTCGCTCGGCGGGAGTGACCGGCCTGCTGGGCAAGGGCCTGGTCGAAGCGCTCGCCGCGCTGCTGCCCGAAGCGGCGCAAGGCTGGACCATCCTGGGCCTGGGCCTCGCGTTGCCTGGCCGGCGCGGCTGTGCTGATCGGGCGGGTCTTCGCGATCGACTGGGTGCAATTGCTGACCATTCCCGCCGCGCTTAAGCGCGCGCCGTCGCTGCCTCATGCGGACAATCTGCCCTTCGTGACCAAGCGCGAACGCCCCAAGCCAGAGCCGCGCCCGGTCCCGCTGAACGACAATCCCGAGCGCAAGCCGCCCGAGATCAGCGATCCGACCTCGCCGCCAAGGCCCGCCGCAGTCGCCGGCGAAGAAGCGCCAGAAGGATCTGTTCGACGAATACGAGCTGCCCAGCCTCGACCTGCTGACCGATCCGCCGCCAGCCAATGCGCGCCGAAGGTCGACAAGCTGGCGCTGGAGCGCAACGCCCGCCTGCTCGAGAACGTGCTCGACGATTTCAACGTCAAGGGCGAGATCACCGCGGTGCGCACCGGCCCGGTCGTCACCATGTACGAGCTGGAACCCGCGCCCGGCATCAAGGCCAGCCGCGTGATCGGCCTGGCCGACGACATCGCCCGCAACATGAGCGCGATCAGCGCGCGCGTTTCGGCCATTCCCGGGCAGCACGGTGATGGGCATCGAACTGCCCAATGCCGACCGCCAGACCGTGGCGCTGAAGGAACTGGCCGCCTGCGAGGCCTTTGCCGGGCACAAGGGCGATGCTGCCGATCATCCTGGGCAAGGATATTGCGGGCGAGCCGATCGTCGCCGACCTTGCCGCCATGCCGCATCTGCTGGTCGCCGGCACCACCGGTTCGGGCAAGTCGGTCGGGCTCAACTGCATCCTGCTGTCGCTGCTCTACCGCTTCACGCCGCGCGAATGCCGCCTGATCCTGATCGATCCCAAGGTGCTGGAGCTCAAGAGCTACGACGACATCCCGCACCTGCTCTCGCCGGTGGTGACCGAGCCGCACAAGTCGGTGCGCGCGCTCAAATGGGCGGTCGAGGAAATGGAGCGGCGCTATCGCATGATGAGCGAGATCGGCGCGCGCAATCTCACCGGCTTCAACGAGAAGTGTCGCGCACGGCCGCGGCCAAGGGCAAGCCGCTGGGCCGCCGGGTGCAGATCGGCTTCGATCCCGACACGGGCGAGGAACTGTTCGAGGAAGAACAGCTCGATTACGAGGCGCTGCCGCAGATCGTGCTGATCGTCGACGAGCTGGCCGACCTGATGGTCACCGTCGGCAAGGAAATCGAAGTGCTGATCCAGCGCCTTTCGCAAAAGAGCCGCGCCGCCGGCATCCACCTGATCATGGCGACGCAGCGCCCCTCGGTCGACGTCATCACCGGCGTGATCAAGGCCAACCTGCCGACCCGCATCAGCTTCAACGTCACCAGCCGGATCGACAGCCGCACGATCCTGGGCGAGCAGGGCGCCGAGCAGCTGCTGGGCAAGGGCGACATGCTCTACAAGCCCTACACCGGCGCGCTGATCCGCGTCCACGGGCCGTTCGTGTCCGACGAGGAAGTGGAAGCCGTGGCCGAGCACTGGCGCGGCCAGGGCAAGCCCGAATATGTCGACGCCGTGACCGAGGAGACCGAGGATCGGCGGCTTCGGCTTCGACGACGAGTTCACCGCCTCCGACAATCCGGAAGAGCGCAAGTACCGCCAGGCCTGCCAGATCGTGTTCGAAAACCAGAAGGCCTCCGGCATCGTGGCTCCAGCGCCAGATGGGCGTGGGCTACAACACCGCCGCCAAATGGATCGAGCGGATGGAGGACGACGGCCTCGTCGGCCCGGCGAACCACGTCGGCCGGCGCGAAATCTACCGCGACCGGGACGGGAACCCGCTTTAGGATCTCCTCTCCCGCTGGCGGGAGAGGGATATGCAGGCTTGCGTTCCGGACCTGATCCGGGACGCTAGCCGGAGTTGGGTGAGGGTGGGCCTTCTCTCAAGCAACGTGCCCTCATCCAACTGCGACCGGGCCCTGCTGAGCAGGGCGGGTCTTCGTATCTTTCTCCCTCCAGAGGGAGAAGAATTACGCGAACGGCCCATCGCCCGCTGGCGAGGCCGGGGTAACGCCGGGAGGAAGCGGGATAACTGCGGACGGGTCCGGGCCGGTGCTTCGTGGCGCCCGCTTGGGAGCAGGCATGGCGCGTTGTGTTCCTGCGAACGGCGGGCAAGTATCGCGCGCAAAACCTGCCTGCTCGGCCCTGCGGCAAGAGAAGAGGCGGCCTAGGGCTCGCATGTGAGCCGCCTCGCAGTGGCTGCCCGGCCCGATCCTCTTGCAGAGGCCCGCATTGAGGTCTGCGGGGGGCCGGATCTCCTGCCGGTATGAAGCGGGCGCATCCAGCGGGCATGGGGAAAGTTGAGGTCCAGTCCCCAGGCCCGGCTCATCAGTAAGCGCCGGCCCGAAGCGGGAGTACAGCAAGCGAAGCGCTATCGCCCCCGCACCCGTCGCAGTGCCAAACCAGTTGGCGAAGACCATATAACCATATAGGTTTTCTATGTCAAGCTCCATGTACCAGTAGGCACAAAGCGGCTTCGCCTCATTGCCGCTGGCAATTGCTTATCATGTTGCGTAATCCTGCCTCCCGCAAAGGGAGAGTCTAAATGTCTGACAAAGTGCCGGGGCTGGTCTCCGACGATGGCCGCGCTGCCGACCGTGCGGCGATCCATGAAGTCCTGATCGAATATGGCAAGACGATCGACGACCGCGACTGGGACGGGCTTTCCGCCCTGTTCGGCGATGACGGCGTTTATGTCGCGGGTTCGGGACAGGGCGTGAAAGGCGCGGAAGTCGGTCCGCTGATGGCCGGAATCTTCGACAAGAACCCTTCGAGCTGGCGTCAGCCCAATTTCCATATCTTCTTCAACGAAACGATCCGCTTCACTGGCGAAAGCACCGCCACGGCGCGCTCGCAATCGCTGTTCGTCGTCCCCGGCGACGAAGGCGGCTTCCCGCAGATCGGGATCGTCGGCGAATATGCGGACGAAATGGTGCGCAAGGATGGCCGCTGGTTCTTCGCCCGACGCGAAGTCAAAGGCCATATCCACGCCCGCCATTACAAATAGGGTTCTCTGAGCGGCAGTCTTTACAAATCACGCCTTAACCTCCTATAGTGATGTCTCAGGCATCAAGGTTAAGGTGTGATCACTGCCCAACAGATACGCGCGGCGCGGGCCCTGCTCGGCATCGACCAGAAGCAGCTGGCCGAGCTCGCCGGCGTTTCGCTGCCGACGATCCAGCGCATGGAAGCCTCCCAGGGCCAGGTGCGCGGCACGGTCGACACGCTGGTCAAGCTGATCGGCGCGCTGGAAAGCGCGGGCATCGAGATCATCGGCGAGCACGCCCCCAGCGCGGGGCTCGGTAGAGGCGTGCGCCTGCGCGAGACGGCAGCGGGCGCATCCTCGGGCAGCGAGGCATCGCTGCTCTACGACCGGCCCAATCCCAAGGCACCGGACGGCGGGCAATGAAGCCCAAGCTGCTGACCACGCTCGAAACCTATAATCGGGCGCAATTCCTGCACGATACCATCGCCGGCTTCACCGTTGCGCTGGTCGCCCTGCCGCTGAGCATCGCGATCGCCATTGCCTCGGGCGCGCCGCCGGCGACCGGGCTGATCACTGCCGTGGTCGGCGGCTTGCTGGTTTCCGCGCTGGGCGGCAGCAGAGTGCAGATCGGCGGACCGACCGGCGCCTTCATCGTCGTGGTCTACGGCGTGATCGCCCATCACGGGTTCGACGGATTGCTGCTCGCCACGCTGATGGCCGGCGTGATGCTGGTGATCGGCGGGCTGCTGGGCGCAGGGCGGCTGATCCGCCTGATCCCCGAAGCCGTGGTCGAAGGTTTCACGATCGGCATCGCCATCGTGATCGCGCTGAGCCAGATCAAGGACCTTGCCGGATTGCAGGCGGCCAATCTCCCGGCGGATTTCCTGCCCAAGATGGAAGGCCTATGGGCGGCCCGCGCCACGATGGACTGGACAGCCCTCGCGCTGGGGCTGGCGACCATCGCCGGAATCGTTCTCGTCCGCCGCCTTGCGCCGCAGTTTCGCGGGCGGGCAGTGGTCGTGCTGGTGACGAGCGCCATTGCCGTGTTCGCCCTGCCTTCCGTCGAAACCGTGGAAGCGCGCTACGGCGCCTTGCCCAGCGGATTGCCCTGGCCGGTGCTGCCGCATGCCACGCTGGACATGGCTATCGAGCTGTTGCCTTCCGCGATCACCATCGCCCTGCTGGCCGGAATCGAATCGCTGCTTTCGGCGCTGGTTGCCGACCGGCTGATCAAAGGCGCGCATCGGACCAGCGCCGAGCTGCTGGCACAAGGAGCGGCCAATATCGCCTCGCCCTTGTTCGGCGGCCTGCCGGTGACCGGCGCGATCGCGCGCACGGCGACCAATATCGATGCCGGCGGGCGCACGCCGGTGGCCGGCATCATGCACGCATTGTTCATCCTGCTGGCGATGGCGCTGCTCGCGCCCCTGGCCGGCATGCTGGCGCTGCCCGCGCTGGCCGGGCTGCTGATCCTTACCGCCTGGTCGATGGCCGAGCCGGGGCGCTGGGGCCACCGCCTGAAGATGCCCCGGCCCGAGCTGTTCCTGCTGCTGCTGACCGCGGCATTGACCGTGCTGGTCGATCTGACGCTGGCGATCGGCGTCGGCACCGCGATCGGCCTTGTCTTGCAGCGCATGTATCGCAGCAGGCCGCCGCGCGAACACGCCCCCTAGCCAGTGCCCCTTCCGATGTGCAATGCATTGGATGACAATGTCCGAAACGGACATCTAGGAGAGGCGAATGGCCAGCAAATACGAACAGCAGGTCTATGACTGCATGAACCCCACGCTCGATCTGCTCGCGCGGACCGACAAGCCCCTGCACCGCGGCATCCTGCTCAACTTCCTGCGCCACGTGCATCTGGAAGGCGCGGCAATGTTCGACGAGATCACCGCGCCCGACATGATGGCGGATGATCCGGTCTACCGCATCAGCTGGGGCGCCACGCCGCTGGTGGTCGAAGGCCGCAAGGGCGTGCACGATTTCTACTCCAGCATCGGCGATATCGTATTGTGGAATTCGGGCGACCTGCTGGCCGTGGCCGATTGGGGCATTGCCGACGAGATGTGGTTCCACCAGATGTCGACCGGCGCGGAGCTGAAGAAGCTCGGCCATGCGCCGGACAAGGACGACGGGCTCTATCTCGTCAGTTCGAAGCAGGCCTTCATCTGGCCCTATGACGACAAGGCGCTGCTGAAAGGCGAGCATCTCTACGAAGACAAATCCACGCTGAAGATCGAGGAAATCGACCCCGCCGACCAGATCACGCCGCAGCGCGTGCGCGAGATCCACAAGGAATGCCTGGCCGATCTCGAAGAGCGCTTCGGGCCGGAATACTGGGTCTACAAGGGCTAGTCTCCAAACATCGTCATTGCGAGTGGCGAAGCCGCACAGCAATCCAGCGTCCGCACGTGCGCCCCTGGATTGCCGCGCGGCTTTGCCGCTCGCAATGACGATTTAGCGACGCTAATCGTTGGCAGGCCACTTCTCGCGTTCCATCTGCAGCCGGTCGCTGTTGCGGACATACCAGCCCGAACCGTGCATGCGGCCGATGTGCTGCATGGCGACAGCGTCGATCCGCATCTTGCCGTCTTCCTCGCCCAGGAAGCGATCGGAGATGGTCACGCCGACGACTTCGCCCAGCACGATGCCCGTATGCGGCGCAGGCTCGATCAACTGGTAGAGCTTGCATTCGAAATTGACCGGGGCGCTGACCACGATCGGCGCATTGACCAGCTTCGCCTCGCCCGCTTCCAGCCCGGCGAATGCGAACTCGTCCACGCCGGCTGGGCGCATCGATGGCCGACAGGTTCATTGCCTCGGCATTGTGTTCGTCCACCAGCGCGACCACGAATTCGCCCGTCTCGCGGATCGCCCGCAGGCTGTCCTTCTCTGTTCCGCCCTTGCGGATATTGTCCGGCGCGATGCCGATCCCGATGATTGGCGGCGCGGAGCACAAGGGCGTTGAAAAAGCTGAAGGGCGCGAGGTTGTTGCGCCCCTGCCCGTCGCGCGTCGCCAGCCAGGCGATCGGCCGTGGCATGACGGTGTTCACCAGGATGCGGTAGCGATCCTGCGGCGGCAAATCGGCGATGGAATAATGCATGGCGCTGGACTAGCCTCTAACCTTGCGCATGACTAGGGTCCTGACCAGGGGTTGGGCGCAGCGGCAAGGGAGAGATAGATGCGCATTCCAGGCAAGGCAGGCATGGCGATTCTGGTGGCATTGGGCAGCGTGGCTTTCGCCGCGCCGGCACAGGCTGAATGGGTCGCGAGCTGGGCCGCCTCGCCCCATGCACCGGTCGCGCCGGAGGGCCGCCTGGCGGCTGCATCGTTCGAGAATGTCACGCTGAGCCAGATCCTGCGCATCAGCGAAGGCGGGGAGCGGCTGCGCATCCGCCTCTCCAACCGTTACGGCGCTGCCCCGCTGATGATCGGCGAGGCGCGGGTCGTGCGGATCGACGGCGACGGCAAGGAAATCGCCGGAACATCGCGCAAGCTCACTTTCGGCGGCGAGGCCGGGGCGGTGATCCCGCGCGGCGCGCCTTTCGTGAGCGATACGGTGGAACTGGCCGCACCGGACCTTTCGCGCCTCAAGGTGGAATTCTACCTGCCCGGGCCGACCGGGCCCTGCACCTGCCATCTGACCGGGCTGGACCAGCTGGCAATTTCTCCTCCTGGCAATTTTGTCGGCAAGCCGTTCGAGCCTGCTTCCACCGCCGCAATATCGCGCCTTCCTGTCCGTGGTCGAAGTGGATTCGCCCGCTGCGCTCGGCACCATCGTCACCTATGGCGATTCGATCACCGATGGCGCCGGATCGACTTCCGGCACGAACCGCCGCTGGCCCGACGTGCTGGCCGAACGCCTTCAGGCCGCGGGCAAGGACTATGCCGTCGCCAATTCAGCGATCAGCGGCAACCGCGTGCTCAGCCCCGGCATGGGCGAAGCGGCGCTGGCGCGCTTCGACGAGGACGTGCTGAGCCTGCCCAACGTCAAATACCTGATCGTGTTCGAAGGCGTGAACGACATCGGCAACCGCTATCGCAAGCAGCGCGCCGGACAGCCCGGCCATGCCTGGCTTCGACCAGCCGCAGATCGATGTCGACCAGATGATCGCCGGCTACAAGCAGACTGATCGCCCGCGCCCATGCCAAGGGCATCAAGGTGATCGGCTCGCCGATCGGACCCTATAAGGGCGCCGCCTACTGGACCGAAGAAGGCGAGGCCGCGCGTCAGGCGATCAATGACTGGATCGTGAACGGCGGCGCGTTCGACGGCGTCGTGCGTCTCGACACGGCCTTTGCCGACCCCGCCGACCCGCGGACCGATGCGCGATGGCTATCACATGGGGGATTTCCTCCACGGCAGCGATGCCGGGCTGAAAGCGGTGGGCGAATCGATCGATCTGTCGCTGTTTGCCGAGGAAACGCAGCGGACGCGTGATCACTCCGGGACGCGAGGAACGGCGCGGACACTTCCGGCGTGATGCGCTGGGGCCGCCCGCTGGCCTTGTCGATCATCGCCCAGGTCGAACGCACCTGAACCAGCATCTTGCCGGCATCGTCGGTAAAATCGACGCAGCGCACGAAACGCGCGCCCTGCGGCGGATCGGGAATGAAGGTGCGCGCGGTGACCGTGTCGCCTTCCCGGATATTCCCGCGATAATCGATCTCGTGGCGCAGCACGAACCAGACATAGCGCTCGATCTGCTCGGGCGGCGCGACCTTCTCCCAATGCTCGGTCGCGATGTCCTGCACCCATTGCAGCCAGACCATGTTGTTCACATGGCCGTTGAAGTCGATATGCTCCGGCCCGGCCGTGAAGCGCATGGTGTAGGAATTGCTCAAAGCCCCCTCCTCTTCAGAGGAGGGGGTTGGGGGTGGTGAAATGCGGCAGGCAACCACCCCGCTGCGACTAGCCTCGCCTTCGGCTCGGCAAGTCTCGCTGCCCCTCCTCTGAAGAGGAGGGGGGAAAGGCTGCCGCGTATCACCCTTCCACGCCCAGCTGCCACAGGATGAAGGCGAATTCCTCCGCCGTTTCCTTCAGGCTTTCGAACCGGCCCGACTTGCCGCCGTGGCCCGCGCCCATGTTGGTCTTGAGCAGCAGCTCGTTGTCGTCGGTCTTGAGCTCGCGCAGCTTCGCGACCCATTTGGCCGGTTCCCAATAGGTCACGCGCGGATCGTTGAGCCCGGCGGTCACCAGCATCGGCGGATAGTCCTGCGCGCTTCACCTGATCGTAGGGCGAATAGCTCTGGATCAGCTCGAAAGCGGCCTGGTCCTCGATCGGGTTGCCCCATTCGGGCCATTCGCCCGGCGTCAGCGGCAGCGTCGCGTCGAGCATCGTGTTGAGCACGTCGACGAACGGCACATGCGCCACCACCGCGCCGCACAGGTCGGGATCGGAATTGACCACCGCGCCCATCAGCTCGCCGCCGGCCGAGCCGCCCGAGATGCTGATCTTGCCCGCCGCGGTGTAGCC
The DNA here is from genome assembly GCA_963777785.1 of uncultured Alphaproteobacteria bacterium. Taxonomy (GTDB): domain Bacteria; phylum Pseudomonadota; class Alphaproteobacteria; order Sphingomonadales; family Sphingomonadaceae; genus Andeanibacterium. The sequence continues at coordinate 1,779,629 of CAVZRU010000002.1, read as the reverse complement.
CACGTTCGATCAGGCCCTTCGCCACATCGACGAAATCGTTGAAGGTGTTGGTCCGCCGTTCCAGCTTGCCTGCCTTGTACCAGGCGCGGCCCGAGATCGTCGCCGCCGCGGATATGCGCGATGGCATAGGCAAAGCCGCGATCGACCAGGCTGAGCCGCGTGGTCGAGAAGCCCGGCTCGATCGCGATGCCATAGGCGCCGTAGCCATAGAGATGCAGCGGCCCCGGCCGCGCCTCGCGATCCCGGCGCTAGCATCGATGCTGACCGGGATCATCGTGCCGTCGCGCGCGGGGATCTCCAGCCGCTCGGTCATGTAGAGCGAGGCATCGTAGCCCGAGGGGATTTCCTGCACCTTGAGCACTTCGAGCCGCTGGTCGGCCAGATGGTAATCATAGACCGTGCCGGGGCTGACCATGCTTGCATAGGACAGCCGCAGCTTGGTCCACCGCCCATTCGGGATTGTCGGCCAGCCCGGCGCTGTAGCTCGCCTCGGGGAAGGCGATCGGCTCGATCCCGCGTCGGGATCGTCGTAATAGCGCAGCTCGACCTGATCGAGCCCGCCAGCCGCCCTTCGATGACGTAGAAATCGCGGAACAGGTCGAAGCCGGTCAGATAGAAACTCGTCCGACCCTTCGATCAGCGTCGTCCAGTCGCCCGGCTCGGCCAGCGGCGCGGTGGCGAGGCGGAAGTTCTCATGCGTGTCGTTGGCGTGGATGAACAGCACGCCGTCGCGCTCATCGACCTCGTATTCGACGCCCTTCTCGCGCGCCTCTGACCAGGATCGGTGTCGGCCAGCGGATCGGCGGCCGGGACCAGCCGGACTTCGCTGGTCTCATGGTCGCTGGTGGAGATGATCAGCCATTCTTCATTGGCCGAAAGCGTGCGTGCCGACGCGGAAGCCTTCGTCATCCTCGTGATAGAGCTCGACATCCTCGTCGATCGGCTGGCCCAGCCAGTGGAGCCGGGCATTGTCGGTGCGCCACTGCTCGTTGGCGAGCGAATAGACGAGGCGCCGTGTCATTCGCGACCCAGACGAGGCGGACAGCGTGCCGGGGATCGTCGTCGGGCAGCAGCTCGCCGGTCTGCAAGTCCTTGATCCGCGCGGTGAATCGCTCCGACCCGTTGTCGTCGACCGCATAGGCGAGTAGCGTGCCGTCCTGGCTGACCGACAGCGCGCCAAGGCGGAAATATTCCATGCCCCTCGGCCAGCGCGACCTCGTCGAGGATCAGCTCGTCGCGGCCCGCCCGCAACCGGGCTTGCGCCACCATTTCTTGTACTCGGCGCCTTCCTCGATACTCGATCCAGTAGAGCCAATCGCCATCCTTCTGCGGCACGGATTTGTCGGCTTCCTTGATCCGCCCGCGCATCTCCTTGAACAGCGCGTCGATCAGGCCGCTTGTGCGGCGCCATGCGCGCTTCGAACCAGGCGTTCTCGGCCTCGAGATGGGCCAGCACCTCCTGTGTCCTCGACCTTGGGATAGCCGGGATCGCGCAGCCAGGCGTAGTGGTCGGACAGCTCGATCCCGTGATGGGTCGCGGTGAATGGCCGTTTTGCGGCGATTGGCGGGGAGTTGGGTGTAGTATCAGACATGGTGCCGCCCTATGTTGGACCGGAAAGGACCGCAAGCAATGCTGATGCAAACGCACGAAGCCCGGCTCGATGCACTGCGGAAAGAACTCGGCCGCCGCGGCCTCGACGGCTTCGTCATTCCGATCTCCGACGAGCATATGAGCGAATATGTCGGCGCCTATGCCCAGCGGCTCGCCTGGCTGACCGGCTTCGGCGGTTCGGCGGGGACGGCGGTGGTGCTGCAAGGACAAGGCGGCGATCTTCGTCGACGGGCGCTACACGCTGCAGGTGCGCGACCAGGTCGACGGCGCAGCTGTGGGAATATCGATCGCGTGCCCGAAACCAGCCCCGCGAAATGGCTGGGCGAGAACGCCCCGGAAGGCGCGACGATCGGCTATGACGCCTGGCTCCACGCCAAGAGCTGGGCCAAGGCGGCCGCGGAGGCGCTGGCGGCGCGAAGGGCGCCAGCCTGGTCGCGGTCGAGAGCAATCCGGTCGATGCGGTATGGGACGACCGGCCCGAGCCTTCGCATGGCCCCGGCGCTGGTCCATGAAGAGAAATACGCCGGCCGATCGAGCGCGGAAAAGCGCGCGGATGTGGCCGAATGGCTCAAGCAGAAGAAGCTCGACGCGGCCGTGATCGCGGCGCTCGATTCGATCGCCTGGCTGCTCAACATTCGCGGCATCGGATGTCGAGCGCACGCCGGTCGCGCTGTCCTACGTCCTCGCCCATGCGGACGGCACGGCCGATCTGTTCATCGCGCCGGAGAAGGTCACGCCGGAGCTTGCCGCGCATCTCGGCAATGCCGTGCGGCTGCGCCGCCGCGAGGAATTCGTCCCGCGCCTTGCAGGCGCTGGCGGGCAAGCGCGTCGCTGCCGATCCGGCCAATTGCGTCGCCGGTATCTTTTCCGCCCTCGAAGCCGGCGGCGCCGAGATCGTCGAAGCGCAAGACCCATGCGTGCTGCCCAAGGCGGTCAAGAACGCAGTCGAGATCGACGGCCACCGCGCCGCGCAGGCGCGCGACGGAGCGGCGGTGACGCGCTTCCTCCACTGGCTGTCGATCGAGGGGCCGAAAGGCACCGTCGACCGAGATCTCCGCCGCCGAAAAGCTCCACCAGTTCCGCCGCGAGGCCGGCGATCTGCGCGATCTTTCCTTCGACACGATCTCCGGCGCCGGGCCCAATGGCGCCATCGTCCATTACCGGGTGAGCGAAGAGACCAACCGCACGCTGGAGCCCAACTCGGTCTATCTGGTCGATTCGGGCGGGCAATATCCCGACGGGACGACCGACATCACCCGCACCGTGTGGATCGGCCCGGACGAGCCGCCTGCAGAGATCAAGGACCGCTTCAGCCGCGTGCTCAAGGGCAATCTCTCGCTTGCCACCCAGACTTTCCCCGCCGGCACCATCGGCAGCCAGCTCGACACGATCGCCCGCCAGTTCCTGTGGCGCGCGGGGCTCGATTACGCACACGGCACCGGCCACGGCGTCGGCAGCTTCCTGTCGGTGCACGAAGGGCCGCAGCGCATCGCCAAGCCCAGAGGCGGGCAGGCGGGCGGCGAGCAGGAACTGCTCGCCGGGCATGATCCTGTCCAACGAGCCCGGCTATTACAAGACCGGCGAATACGGCATCCGGATCGAGAATCTCGTGGTGGTGGAAGAACGGCAGATGTCGGGCATGGAAGGCGCGTGGCTGGGCTTCGAGACGCTGACGCTCGTGCCGATCGACCGCCGCCTGATCGATGTCGAAAGCGTGACTGCGCAGGAACGCGCCTGGTGGGATTTCTACAATGCCCGCGTCTGGGAAGTGATCTCTCCGCAGGTCGAACCGGAGGTCCGCGCCTGGCTGGATGCGCAATGCGCACCGCTGTGATTTGCCAGTTGTAATGTAGGATTTGTTCGCTCAATGTTCTTGCGAATCGGAAGACACGAGTGGGAAGGATACTGTCATGCTCAGCTATGTAACGGTCGGCACGAACGACCTTGAGGCAGCCGCAAAATTCTACGACGGAATTGCCGCGATACTCGGCGGAACGCGCGCGATGGAGAACGAGCGTGTCGTCACCTGGGGCGCTCCGGGCAAGGGCGCCATGTTCGGTGTGATCAAGCCGTTTGACGGCAAGGAAGCGGCCGCCGGAAACGGCACCATGTTCGGCCTGCCCGCCGCAGATCAGGAGCAGGTGCAGCGGGTTTACGACTATGCACTCGCTCACGGCGGCAGCGACGAAGGCCCGCCCGGTCTGCGCGGAGAGACCTTTTTCGGCGCTTATTTCCGCGATCCGGAAGGCAACAAGCTGGTCACCTTTGTTGCTTCGAACCCATGACCGGCGCGCAAGATACCTCATCGGGCCTGCGCCTCCAGGAACGCCCGATCCATCTTGGCCTTGGCGCCACGGCGGAGCCGCAGCCTGCCTTTCCGTCTGGGGACGCGGCGATGGAGTGGTATGCGCAATATGCCGCGCGCAATGCCGGCGACGGGGCCGAGGGCCGGCTGGTTTCCATGTACCGTTTCACCGAGGATTGGAGCGGGCTGGGAGATGCATCCCAATGGCGCTGAGGTAGTGGTCTGCCTCGAAGGTTCCATGGATCTGATCCAGCAGTCTCCTACCGGCGAGGAGCGACGCGTATCGCTCTCGCCCGGTGAATATGCGATCAATCCGCCGGGAACCTGGCACACGGCCGACATACCTGGCGAAGCGCTTGGCCTGTTCATCACCGCCGGCGAAGGGACGCAGCACCGTCCGCGCTGATACGACAGGCCCCGCGGGTTGCGCGCAGATTAACGCACTGGCTGGTTTGCGACAATTTGCGACAATTTACACCGGATGCGGCATAATGCCGCGACAAGGAAGGGCTAGAACGATGGATGAGAGCTGCGGGATTTCATCTGCCACCCCCTCCCCCATCCCAGTGGAACCCGCAGCTCCAACTACAGAAATCGGAGCATGAACATGCGTAAAGCCACCCTTGCCCTTTACGGCGCAATATCCGCCGCCGCCCTCGCGACGGGCGGCATTGCGATCGCCCAGTCGATGGACGGCCCTCACAAGGGCTGGGACAGCAGCCCCTCAACTCGCGCCGAAGCGCAGCAACATGCCGCTGAAGCCTTTGCCAGGATGGACGCCAATGGCGACGGTGCCATCAACCAGCAAGACCACGAAGCGCGCGTCGCAGAACATTTCGCTTCGCTCGACACCAATAGCGACGGCTCGCTGACCCTTGCCGAATTCTCGGCCGGCCCCAAAGGCCACGGCAAGATGCGCGGCGACAAGGACCGCATGGGCCCCGGCGGCCATGGCGGACACGGCAAGATGATGAGCAAGATGGCCGACACCAACAAGGACGGGCAAGTCACCGCAGCTGAATTCACAGCGGCCGCCCTGAGCCGTTTCGACCAGGCCGATGCCAATAATGACGGCACGGTGACCAAGGAAGAGCGCAAGGCCGCGAAGCAGGCCATGCGCGAAAGCCACAAGGAAGCCCGGGCAGAGCGGCGCGCCGCGCAGCAGACCCCGGCAAACTGAACGAGAGGATGGGCGCGGCTTGATGAACGACGAGTCTGCGCCCACCCGCTTGCTGCTTGTCGATGACGAGGCAAGCTTGCGCGAGCCCCTGGCGGAGTATCTCATCCGCCAGGGGTTTTTCGTTACGCAGGCCGAATCCGCTGCCGCGGCGCGCAGCATGCTGCTGCTGGAAACCCCGAACCTCGTCCTGCTGGACATCATGATGCCGGGCGAAGACGGACTTTCGCTCTGCCGCCACCTGATCGAGGCCAAGGACCTGCCGGTAATCCTGCTCACGGCCCGGGGCGAAGCGACGGACCGGATCGTGGGGCTTGAAATCGGGGCAGACGATTATGTCGTCAAACCCTTCGAACCGCGCGAGCTCGTCGCCCGAATCAAGAGCGTCTTGCGCCGTGCGTCTCGCGGCAGTGCAGCGCCGCAGGAAGATGCACAGTATGAATTTGAAGGCTGGCGTCTCGATCCGGTAAAGCGCCGGCTGACCGATCCGCAAGGTGCGCTGGTGGCGATCTCCTCTGCCGAATTCCGCCTGCTCGTCGCCTTTCTTAGTCATCCGCGCAAAGTGCTCGACCGCGACCGCCTGCTCGACATGGTGCAGGGCCGCGAGGCGCATCTGTTCGACCGTGCGGTCGACAATCAGGTCAGCCGCTTGAGGCGCAAGCTGGAAGAAGATGCACGCGAACCGCGCCTGATCCAGACGGTGCGCGGCGGCGGATATGTATTGGCGGCGGATGTTCGCAGGATCTTGGCCGACAAATGACGAAACTGAAGCTCAAGCTCTGGCCGCGCAGCCTGCTGGGGCAGATGTTGCTGTCGGTGGCGGCAGCGCTGCTGGTGGCGCAAATCATTTCAGGCGTCCTTCTGTGGCGCGCGCAGGAACAGCGGCGCGAGGAATTGCTGATGAACGCCGCCGCTTTCCGGCTGGTCGCCCCGCCTATGGAGGGATTGGACCGCAGGCACGGCGTTCCCAAGCGTGGGTTCGATCCTTTCCGCATCCGCCTCGAACATTCGGCGACTTTTGCCGTGAAGGCGAGCGATACGCGCCACGCAGCCCGCGAGGAGCGCCTGCGAGACATCCTGACTCGCGAAGGCTTCGCGGTAAACGACATTCGGGTGGTTACGCACCAGATTGCCGACGACCCAATGGCATTGAAGAATCTGCGCGAGCGCCGCCATTTTCGCGACGATATCGACATTGGCGAGCGCGAGCTGCTGGTCGCGGCACTGCAGACGCAGCCGAGCGGAGAATGGTCGATCGCGCGCATTCCAATGCGTGTGCGCGAACCGCAAGCGCCCAGCGGGATATTGCTCCAGACGCTGGTGCTTTACATCGTCCTGGTCGGCGGTCTTGCCTTGCTGCTGAGGCGCATCACACGCCCGCTGGCGGCGCTTACCGCGCGCATGGAAGGCTTTACCCGAGCACGCGAATTCGCGGGTCAGCTCGAACCCAGCGGGCCGGACGACACGCGCAGACTGATTGAGGCGCACAATGCCATGGAAGGACGCATGGCCGCCTTGCTCGATGAAAAGGACGTGATGCTGGGCGCGATCGGCCACGATCTCAAGACACCGCTTGCCGCCTTGCGCGTGCGGATCGAGACAGTCGACAACGAAACCGAGCGCGCACGCATGGCCACCACGATCGAGGACATCGCGCGTACGCTCGACGATATCCTCTCACTGGCCCGTGTGGGGCGGCCGTCGGATCAACCGGAGAATACCGAACTTTCCGCACTTACCGCCTCGGTTGTCGAAGAGTTCGAGGATCTGGGCGGGAATGTGACGCTAGGCGAGACCAAGCGGATCGCACTCACCGTGAGGACGACGTGGCTGCGCCGCGCGCTGCGCAATCTGGTCGCCAACGCTTTGCGTTATGCCGGCAACGCGCGCGTCTCCCTCCAGCGAGAGAACGGCCATGTGACTTTCCGCGTGGAAGACGATGGGCCGGGTATTCCCGAAGACGAGATCGAAGCGATGCTTGAGCCCTTCAAGCGCGGTGAAGCCTCGCGCAGCAGGGAGACCGGCGGTGCGGGCCTGGGCCTCACGCTCGCGCGCGCAATCGCAGAACAGCATGGCGGTAGCCTGCATCTGGCAAACCGCCGCGCGGCAGACGGAACCATCGAAGGCCTGGCTGCCGAGCTGCGCCTGCCGCTCGGCTGACACTCAGGCCTATCTGGCGGCTATTACCGCTTCCCGCATTTCGGCACCGCGCACTGCGATCAGCGCCCCGCAATTGCGAACTTCCTCCAGTCCGCGGACAAACGGCAATTCGGCCGGTGTCCCTTTCACCCGATCCTCGAAGCGCGCTTGCAACATTGCGGCATCCTGAGCCGAGCAGAACCCCTCCAATATGCGCGGAATCCGAAGGGAGAGGTTGAATGTTCCGATATCCCGGGCCAGCCCCGCGTAATGAGCATCGAACCAATCGATGCCGTAAACGCGCGTCGAATCCTGCGCCGCAACGCCCACCGCCAGTTCGACAAGCTCAGTCGACCGCAGCCGATCGTCGTTCAACCCCAGCTCGTCCAGCAGCCAGGCAGCGGTTTCCATGTCGTTCCTTTTCGCCAGCGCGCGGATAGCAGCTGGGCGGAACTGCAAGTCCTGTGATGCGAGCGCGCGCTCGGCCAGGTCCTGTACCCGCGCAAGATCTCCTTCAGCGACATAGACATCGAGCGCAGTGGCCGCGAACGCCGGATCCAGCGCATTTTCGTCACCCTCGAAATAGGCTGTGGCAGCCTGGAGCAGTGTGCGGCGTACGCCTTCGTCCCACGCGTAGAACGCCAGTTGCCGTACCAGCCTGTTGCGCAGCTCCGTCTGCGCCGGGTCGGCTCCGGCATATGCCCCGCGCGCAGGGTCGAAACCGAGCTTTTCCAGTATCGGGGCGTAAATCCTGCCCGTGAGAGTGCGGAACGCCGCTTCGCCTTCCGTGCCAAGCGCATTGCCCATGTCGAGCAGGCCCAGCACTGTGCCCGCTTCGTCGAAGGCGTAGGAATCGGGATTTGCCGCCAGCTTGCGCGTGAGGGAAATCAATTGGGCAGGTGTCGCCCGGCCAGCCAGGAAACTGGCACGCAGACTGTCCGCCACAGCCTGTGCCTCGCCGCCCTTGAGCGTGCTCGCCCGGCCGATCAGCGCATCCCACTCGGCGGCAGGCAATTCGAAACGATAATAGCCTGTGCCTCCGGCATTGGGCAGCAGCGGGCCTGTGCCGGGAAGCGAGAACGGCGCGCTCGCATCGCCGAGCAAGGCGCATTTTCGCGCTGCTCCGCGGCTCATGCACAGGGGCACGCTCCACTGCGTCGGCGGCGGCATCGCCCCCAGCCGGGCATAGCGGCTCTGGCTCACGGTGTAGCGGCCGTTTGCGCCCGCGACGGTAACAAGCGGAACGCCCTGCTGCTGCACGAAACCCTTCATTGCCGCCACGATCCGGGGATCGCCTGCGGCATCTGCCAGCGCACTGAAGAAATCCGCGCTGGTCGCACTGCCGTAAGCGTGCGCCGCAAGGTGCCGCCGCACCCCGGTGCGAAATTTGTCCTGCCCCATGAAACCGGCGATCATGGCGATGACATGGCCGCCTTTGCCGTAGGTGATCGCATCGAAGGCCGCGTCGATCTGTCCGTTGGAGTCGATCTGCTGCTGGATCGGACGCCCGACGACCAGCGCATCGAGATTCATCGCTTCGAAGCCTTCGCCCAGCGCTCCTTCCCAGACGTGGAGATCCGGACGCCACCGGTCCGCAAATGTATATCCCGCCCAATTCGCGAAGGCTTCATTGAGCCAGATATCGTCCCACCAGACGGGCGTAACCAGATCGCCGAACCATTGATGGCTGAGCTCATGCGCCATGACCATGCCCGCCCCGCGCTTCTGCGAGGTAGAGGCCTGGTCGTCGAGGATCAGCAGGTTGTCTTCATAGAGAATCGCGGCGGCGTTTTCCATTGCGCCGGGCAGGATCGGGGAAGTGATCTGGTCGAGCTTGGCGTAAGGATAGGTCAGCCCGAAATAGTCTTCCATCAGGGGAATCATCTTCGCCGTCGCGTCGAGCGCGAAGCCGGTCTGCCCGACATTATCCGGCGTGGTCACGATCCGCTGGGGAATCGGTTCGGATCGCTGGCGGCTTGCCGGGATTGTTCCTGGCGCCTGCGCGAAGGGCCCAACCATGAAAGCGACCAGATAGGTCGGGATCGGCTTGGTCGGCGCAAAGAAATGAGCGGTCGTCTTGTCCATATCGATGCTTGCGGTCTCAAGCGTGTTGGTGACCGCTGTCATGCCTTTCGGCGTGCGCAACGTGATCGTGAACGGCACCTTGAAACCAGGTTCGTCGAAAGAAGGAAAGACCTGGCGTGCATCGATCGACTGCAGTTGTGACCAAGCGAACCATTGATCGCCCACTTTCACGCGGAACAGCCCCACCGGCCCGTCGTTAAATGCGTGGCTATAGGTAAAATCGAGCGTGACTGGCCCCGCCGGGAGCTGCTGCCGGAAGGCCAGGCGGGCGGCGCCCAGTCCGTCAAGCTGCGCCCAATAGCCCTGATAAGTCTTACCGCCGACTGTCGCCGTCGCCTCTTCCATCTTTAGGTCGAGACCGTGCATGTCGATATAATTGGTCGGTGCGGCCAGCGTCACGTCGATCTGCGCCTTGCCCGAATAACTGTCCTGCGAAGGGTCGATCGAAAGATCGAGCCGATAGGCCGTGGGGACCGCCGCATCGCTCAGTCGCCCCTTGGGCACCGGCCCGAGTTCGGCAACGGCGCGCGCCTCGGGCGAGAGTTCCTGTGCATGGCCCGGCTGGGCAAATAGCAAAAGCGCGGGGAATACACATGCTTGCAAGATCGGGCTGCGGCGCATTGCGGACCTTTCAATAAAACCAGTTTGCTGAGGCCGATCTCTTCCAGTGCGAAACAAATTTCAATGGCAACTTTCTGCCAGGGGCGACTCGCACCGACAAGTGACATCGCGAAATTCGAATTCCACTGCGCAATCAGCGCATCAGTCCGCCGATCAGATTGCGCACGAAACGGCCCGACGAACGGCCCGGCGATATCCGTGGCAATCGAACCGGCGGCTGAGGTGGCGGCATTGCGCATCGGGTTGGACCGTGACTTCTTGCCCAGCACCGCATTGGCGGCGATCGTAGCGGCCGATCCCGCCACGGCCGAGCCTGCGCGCTTGGCTGCCTTGCCCCAGATGCTGGTCGACTTGCGCTCTCGCTTGCCGACTTCCTCGCGCCCCTTTTCTTCCACTTCCTCCGCCGTGGCCGCAGCGTCGACGGCCTTTTGCGCCAGCACTTCCTCCGCGCTTTCCCGGTCGACCAGTTGATCGTATTTGCCATCGAGCGGGCTGATCGAGCTGGATGATCGCGCGCTCCTTCTCGCTCACCGGGCCAAGGCGCGAGCGGGGCGGCTTGATCAGCGTGCGCTGCACCATCGAGGGCGCGCCGTCTTCCAGCAAGGTCGAGACCAGCGCCTCGCCCACCTTCAGTTCGGTGATCGCGGTTTCGACATCGAGATCGGGATTGATCCGGAAGGTCTCGGCCGCCGCCTTGATCGCCCGCTGGTCGCGCGGGGTGAAGGCGCGCAGCGCGTGCTGCACCCGGTTGCCAAGCTGGCCGGCCACTTCTTCGGGAATGTCGATCGGGTTCTGCGTGACGAAGAACACGCCCACGCCCTTGGAGCGGATCAGGCGCACGACCTGCTCGATCTTGTCCTGCAGCGCCTTGGGCGCATCGTCGAACAGCAGATGCGCCTCGTCGAAGAAGAACACGAGCTTGGGCTTTTCCGGATCGCCCACTTCGGGCAGCGTCTCGAACAGTTCGGCCAGCAGCCACAGCAGGAACGTGGCGTAGAGCTTCGGGCTGCGCATCAGCCTGTCGGCAGCCAGCACGTTGATATAGCCGCGCCCCTGATCGTCGCAGTTGCAGGAAATCGATCGATCTCCAGCGCCGGCTCGCCGAAGAATTGCGCGCCGCCCTGGCTTTCGAGCGTCAGCAGCTGGCGCTGGATCGTGCCGACGCTGGCCTTGGTGACATTGCCGTATTTCGCCGAAAGCTCCGCCGCATTCTCGGCCGTGTAGGCCAGCATCGACTGGAGATCTTCCAGGTCGAGCAGCAGCAGCCCCTGCTCGTCGGCATAGCGGAAGACGATGTTGAGCACGCCTTCCTGCGTCTCGTTGAGGTCGAGCAGGCGCGCCAGCAGCAGCGGGCCCATTTCCGAAATAGTCGTGCGGATCGGGTGGCCCTGCTCGCCGAACAGATCCCAGAAGATCGCCGGATTGTCGGAATAGGCATAGTCCGCCATGCCCAGTTCCTTGGCCCGCTCTTCCAGCTTGTCGGCATGCTTGAAAGTCGGGCGATCCGGCCATCGAGATGCCGGCCAGATCGCCCTTCACGTCGGCGACGAACACCGGCACGCCCTCGGCCGAGAAACTCTCGGCGATGCCCTGCAAGGTCACGGTCTTGCCGGTGCCGGTAGCGCCCGCGATCAGCCCGTGGCGATTGGCCCGGCCGAGATTGAGCACCTGCCGTTCGCCATTGGCGCCAAGCCCGAGGAAGATATCGCCCATGCCCTCAATCGCTCCCCTTTGGATATCCGATGCGGTGTGGCGGATGCAGGCAGGCGCGGTCAAGCGCTCGACTTGAGCGACAAAACTTGCTAAGGCGAATGCGATGGCCACGCGGCAACCCTTTGTCCTGCTCGACGATGCGCGCGTGGAAGGCGCGAGCGACGCGTAGCTATTCGAGAATCCGCGCGAAATCTTCGTCGCGCGGCGGCCCGAAGAGGTCGTGCCGGTGCTCGAAGCGGCTGATGCGGCGCGGCAGGCTACCGGCGGCACGCTGGCGGGCTATCTCGCCTACGAGGCCGGGCTGGCGCTCGAGCCCAGGCTTGCTGCCGCTCGCCGCCGCGCGCACCGGCGCCGACGGGCCGCTGGTCTGGCTGGCGCTGTTCGATCGCGGCGAGGCGATTCCCGCAGCCGATGTGCCGCGGCTGGCTGGAGAGCCATGCCGCGCGCCGATCCCGCGCCATCGATCGGGCCGATGCAGCCGCAGATCTCCACCGGCGCATATATCGAAGCAGTTCGACCGCCTGCAGGAGGCGATCCGGGCGGGCGACATCTATCAGGCCAATCTCACGATCCGGCTGACCGGCGCCGCCCGCGGCGATCCGCTGGCGCTTTATGGCGCGATTCGCCCCGCCGCCAATGCCGGCTATGGCGGAGTGATCTTCGACGGTTCGCACTGGCTGCTCAGCTTCTCGCCCGGAGCTGTTCTTCTCGCTCCAGGGGCGCTCGGCCAAGGTCAAGCCGATGAAAGGCACACGCCCGCGCGGCCGCAACCCGCAGGAGGATGCGGAACTGCGCGCAGAACTGGGCGCGTCGGTGAAGGACCAGGCCGAAAATCTGATGATCGTCGATCTGCTGCGCAACGATCTCTCGCGCGTGGCAGAGCCGGGCAACGTCAAAGTCGACGATCCCTTCACGATCGAAAGCTATCCCACCGTCCACACGATGGTTTCGACCATCCGCGCACAGCTTCAGCCCGGGCAAAGGCGCGATGGACATGATCCGCGCGCTGTTCCCCTGCGGATCGATCACCGGCGCGCCCGAAGATCCGCGCGATGGAACTGATCGAAGAGACCGAGCGCGACGCGCGCGGGCCCTATTGCGGTGCGATCGGCCGGATCGACGGGAACGGCGATGCCGCATTCAATGTCGCCATCCGCACGATCCGGCTGACGCCCGAGGAGAACGGCCGCTATGCCGCAGAGCTGGGTGTGGGCGGCGCGATCGTGGCCGACAGCACGGCGATGTCCGAATGGCGCGAATGCCTGATCAAGGCCGATTTCGTGCGCCAGGCCGCCGCCGGTTTCGACCTGATCGAAACCATGGGGTTCGATCCCGAGCTGGGCGTCACATTGCTCGAGCTCCATCTCGAACGGATGAAGGCTAGCGCCGCGGATCTCGGCTTTCGCTTTCGATCGCCATGCCGCGCGCAACCAGATCCAGGCGCTGTGTTTCGAACTCGATGCGCCGGCACGGCTGCGGCTGCTGCTGGCGCGCAGCGGCGCGACCACGCTGGAAACCTCGCCGCTGCCGCCGCCGCCGCAAGGACCGATGGCCTGTGCGCTGGTGCCGCTGCCGGTAGTTTCCGGCGACTGGCGGCTGCGGCACAAGTCGACCGACCGCGCCTTCTACGAAGTGGCGCTGGAGCTGGCGAAGGAGAGCGGGGCAAGCGAAGCGCTGCTGATCCGCGACGATGGCCTGGTGACCGAAGGCAGCTTCACCAATATCTTCGCCGAAAAGGGCGGCAAGCTCGCTCACGCCGCCGCTGCGGCTGGGGCTGCTTCCGGGCATCCTGCGCCGCGCGCTGATCGAAGAAGGCACGGTGGAAGAAGGCGAGCTGCGCGTGGCCGATCTTGCCGGCGGGTTTTACATCGGCAATGCGACGCGCGGATTGATGCCCGCGCAATTGATACAATCGGAGCCGGAAGCATTATGAGTACGCCGATGATCTCCCGGGCGCTTTCCCGGATCGAGGTCTCCCGCACCACCGCGATGACCGACCGCGCCACCGAACTGCGCGAGCAGGGCCGCGACATCATCTCGCTCTCGGTGGGCGAACCCGACTTCGCCACGCCCGCACATGTGATCGAAGCGGCCAAGGCAGGCGCTCGATGCCGGCGATACCAAATATACGCCGGTCACCGGCACGATGCGCGCTGAAGAAGGCGGCGGCGCTCCATTTCAAGCGCGATCTCGGGATCGAGACCGATCCGAAAAACGTGATCGTCAGCGCGGGCGGCAAGCAGTCGATCTTCCATGCCCTGATGGCGACGGTGAGCGACGGCGAGGAAGTGATCGTTCCTGCGCCCTGGTGGGTCAGCTATCCGCAGATCATCCGTTTCGCCGGCGGCAGGGTGGTGCCGCTGATCACCCATGCGAAGGACAATTTCCGCTTCTCGCCTGCCGATCTCGAAGCGCTGATCGGGCCGCGCACCCAATGGCTGATGCTCAACAGCCCGGGCAATCCGACCGGCGCGGTCTATCCCGCGGAGATGCTGCTGGGCATCGGCGAAGTGCTGCGCCGCCATCCGCGAGTGATGGTGCTGTCCGACGATATCTATGCGCCGCTGATCTACACCGGGGCGCCGCACGCCACGCTGGCCAATCTCTGCCCCGACCTGGCCGACCGGATCTGCACCGTCTCGGGCGTTTCCAAGAGCCACGCGATGACCGGTTTTCGCATCGGCGTCGCGACCGGGCCAAGCTGGCTGATCTCCGCCATGGGCCGCCTGCAATCGCACAATTCCGGCAACCCCGCATCGATCAGCCAGGCCGCGGCGGTCGCCGCTTTCGAAGGGCCGCAGGAATTCCTGGCCGACTGGCGTGAGCGCTTCCGCAAGCGGCGCGATCTGGCGGTGAGCGCAGATCAACGCCATACCCGGCCTCTCGACCCCGATGCCGGACGGCGCGTTCTATTGCTTCATCGACGCTGCCCCGCTGGATGGAACGCTTCGGGGACGACGAAGCTCTGGCAATGCATTTGCTCGAACACGGCGTGGCGGTGGTCGCCGCATCGGCCTTTGGCGGCAAGGACGGGTTCCGCATCAGCTTCGCTACCGACGAGGCCGTGCTGGAAGAAGCGCTGCGGCGAATCGCCCATGCCCTTGAGGAATGATGCCGGCGTGAGCGCGATCCCGATCCTGTTCGAAGACGGCGAGGCGCTGGTGATCGACAAGCCGGGCGGCCTGCCGCTCGACCCGCCGCGTGCCGGCGGCGTATCGCTGGCCAATTATCTCGACGAATTGCGGCTTGGTTTCCAGCGCCAGCCTATGCCGGTGCACCGGCTTGATGCGGACACGTCCGGCTGCCTGCTGCTGGCGCGCAACCCCAAGGCATTGAAGCGTTTCTCCCGTGCGTTCGAGGAACGCCAGGTCGAGAAAAGCTATCTCGGGCTGGTCGCGGGCGAGTTGGCCGATGCCGAAGGCACGATCGAACTTTCGCTGTCCAAGATCAGTTCGCGCGAAGAGGGCTGGCGGATGATCCCGGCCAAGGACGGCAAGCCTTCGATCACGCATTGGACCCGGCTGGAAGTGGTCGGCGGCAACACGCTGGTCAAATTCACTCCGGTGACGGGCCGCACGCACCAGATCCGGATCCATGCGCTTGCCGGGCTCGGCTTCCCGCTGGTCGGCGACCCGGTTTACGGCCAGCCCGATCCGCGCACCCGGCGCACCATGCTTCACGCCACCGGCCTGATCATGCTGCGCGAAGGCAAACCGCCGATTGCCGCCACTTCGCCGCTGCCGGGCGATTTCGAAGCGTTCGGCATCACCCCGCTGCAAGACTGACGCTGCATGACCGACGATGCCATCCTTAGCCGCGCCCATGGGCTGGCCGAGGAAAGCTTCATCGCCGCCTCCGGCCCCGGCGGACAGAACGTCAACAAGGTGGCGACTGCCGTACAATTGCGGCTCAACGTCTTTGCGCTCGGGCTGGAGCCCGCGGTATTTCACCGGCTGAAGGCGCTCGCGGGGAGCCGGATGAACGCCAAGGGCGAGATCGTGCTGACCGCACGCCGCTTCCGCACGCAGGAGGCGAACCGCGAAGACGCCCGCGCGCGGCTGGGCGAAATGATCGAGCAGGCGCTGGAAGAGCCGAAGAAGCGCGCCAAGACCCGGCTCAACCGCGTGGGCAAGGCGAAGCGGCTGCAATCGAAGAAGAAGCGCGGCTCGATCAAGGCCAATCGCGGCAAGGTCGATTGGTAGCGCTCACCAGGGCCCCATTGCTTGCCCCGCGTCCCGGCGAGAGGAACCATTAGCGCTCCGTACGGTTAGGGTAGGACAATCTGGGGAGACGATGCCTTGTCCAAAGTGTTCGCAATCGTCGGTCGCGCGCTGATCGCGCTGATATTCATTGCATCCGGTATCGGCAAATTGACCGATGTGGCAGGCACCAGCCAGGCGCTGGCGAGCGCTGGCCTATCAGGCAGCTATGCAATTCCCGTGGGCGTGTTCGAACTCGTTGCCGGCGCCTGCTTAGCATTGGGCATCATGGTGCGGCTGGTGGCAATCCTGCTGGCCGCCTTCTGCGCTCTTACCATCCTGTTCTTCCACCATGCATTCGGCGATCCCATCCAGGCAGCCATGGCTTTGAAGAATATCGCGATCATCGGCGGCTTGCTGCTCGCCTTCGCGCACAGCCAGATGTGGGACCATTACTATGCCATCCGTTCGGAACGCCGCGGCGAAGAAGCCGCGCGCGATGCCGAGCGCCGGTTGCATGAGGCCGAACTGCGCGCTGCCCGGGCCGAAGCGCTGGCTGAGACCACGCATGCCGAGACCGCGCATGCCGATCCGATTGTCACCGATGCCGGCCATGACTATCGTCCGGAAGTACGCCGACGGCGCTGGCTGGATTGGTAAGCTGGCCCCAGCGAGCGAATAACGTCCAGCGCTGCTGCAACCGGCCGCCGCTGCCGGCCAGCCCAATGCTTGACTTTTGGACGATGCTGACGCAATGGCCGCGCCCTGTGAAGGCGGCGTAGCAAGCGCCGCTTTATGGTTTCAGGCCCGCCGAGGCCGTTTTCTGGATTTAGGACACCGCCATGGCGAAGACCGCAACCGTCAAGATCAAGCTGGTCTCCACTGCCGACACCGGCTTCTATCTACGTGACGAAGAAGAACCCGCGGAACATCACCGAGAAGATGAGCTTTCGCAAATACGATCCCGTCGCGCGCAAGCACGTCGAGTTCAAGGAAGCGAAGATCAAGTAATCTGAACCTAAGGGATCGATTCAGGTTCACCGCGAGTTCAATGCTTCGTAATTAAAGGACGAAGCATGAACTATACACTTTCGCATCGCAGACTGATTGCGCCGGCCGCTCATGGCCGGGCTGATGGCGTTGGCCGTGCCCGCCGCCATGCTGGCCCCTGCCGCTCCGGTGGCCGCCGCGGCCGAGCCGAAGCTGAACCAGGCGGTCAGCGCATTGCGCGCGATCTCGACGCTCAAGGCCGATTTCGTCCAGACCGACCGCAACGGGCAGCGCGTCGGCGGCGTGCTGACGATGAAGATGCCCGGCAAGCTCCGCTTCGAATACGAAAAGAGCGCCAACATGCTGATCGTGGCGAACGGCAGTTCGTTGAACATGATCGATTACGAAGTGGCGCAGGTCCAGCGTTGGCCGATCAAGAATTCGCCGCTGGGCGCGCTGCTCGATCCCAAGCGCGACCTGGCCCAGTATCGGCAGGCTGCAGCCGACCGTCGAATCCCAATGTGGTCAGCATCGAAGTGCGCGATCCCAAACGCCCGAATATGGCATGATCACGCTGATCTTCGTCAAGAAGGCCGGCGCGCCGGGCGGGCTCGAACTGGTCAGCTGGGTGGCGCTCGATTCGCAGAACCAGCGCACGACGATTCGGCTGTCGAATCACCGGTACGGCGTGGCCGTTCCTGACAGCACGTTCAGGTGCAAAGACCCCCGCGTAACAACTCGTCGCCCCGGCTAAACGCCTCGTCAGGGAGGCCGTGGCCAATGCTGCGACGAAACCGTTACAATTCGTTCATGACGCAGCAAGCCGATTAGGCCCTAAAACACTCTCACAAGGCGGCGAGGCGGGTTTCCCCCCTGTTGCCCTGGCCTCCCACATCGGTTGCCTTGTAAAGCGTGACGAACGCTCAAAAAAACCCTCGTCCCCAATGCCCCCGGGACGGGGGTTTTCTTTTGCTCTCGATCAGACACGGCATATCGGCGCTGGCCGGCAGCCTGCAGGGAGGAGCGGCTTGCCGCTCCCGCCCAACGCACCTAAAGCCCGCCCATGGTCAAGATCGCCTCCTGGAACATCAATTCGGTGCGCCTGCGCATGCCGATCGGTCGAACGCTTCCTGCAGCGAGGAAGCGCCCGACGTGCTGTGCCTGCAGGAAATCAAGACGATCGAGGAGACCTTTCCCGCACGAGGCGTTCGAGGCGCTGGGCTACACCCACCGCGCGGTCCACGGGCAGAAGGGCTATCACGGCGTCGCCACGGTCAGCCGCATTCCGCTGCGCGAAGTTCTCCCGCCACGA
The DNA here is from genome assembly GCA_963777785.1 of uncultured Alphaproteobacteria bacterium. Taxonomy (GTDB): domain Bacteria; phylum Pseudomonadota; class Alphaproteobacteria; order Sphingomonadales; family Sphingomonadaceae; genus Andeanibacterium. The sequence continues at coordinate 1,761,476 of CAVZRU010000002.1, read as the reverse complement.
CTGGCAGGACAATGGCGAGGCGCGCCATGTCGGGGTCGAACTGCTCGGGCCGGGCAAGGGCATGATCCTCGAGAACGTCTATGTCCCGGCCGGCGGCGACGTGCCCGACCGCGCGGTCAACCCGAAGTTCGGCCAGAAGCTCGATTTCCTCGAACGGATGACGCGCTGGGCCGATGCGGCTCGACCGGCCGACGCTGATCGTCGGCGATTTCAACATCGCCCCGCTCGAATGCGACGTGTGGAACCACAAGCAGCTGCTCAAGGTCGTCAGCCACACGCCGATCGAGGTCGAGACGCTGCAGCGGCTTCAAGGACGCCCACGGCTGGGTCGATATCGGGCGCGAGCACATCCTCGCGCCGGAGCGCTATTACACCTGGTGGAGCTATCGCAACCAGGACTGGCAGGCGAACGACCGCGGGCGGCGGCTCGATCACATGTGGGCCTCGCCCGATCTCGCGAAGCAGGCAGTCGGCGCACCGCGTGCATCGAAGACGCGCGCGACTGGGACGCAGCCGTCGCGATCATGTGCCGCTGGTGACGGAGTTCGCGCTCTGAGCGCAGGCCGCCGTCGCCCGCGCGCCGCGCGGCGCAGGCGGTCGACGCGCTGCGCCACGGCTGGCCGCTGGCGGTCGACGGTGGTGCCGGTGCTGCTGCCGGTCGAAACCGGCGTTCGCGCCCGAGGCGCACGCGCGCCGCGGATGCTGATTTCCGCCGCGCGCGCGGCCACGCTCAAGCTCGCCAACCAGCGCGAGGCGGCCGTGCCGCATGCGCCGGTGCTGATCCGCGGGGCCGAAGCCGTTCGATCTGGCCGCGGCGCGCGGCCGATGGCCGATCCGGCGCTCGATCTGGCCGATCCGCTCGAAGGGCCCGTTCGCGGCCGAGCACGCTCGACTGGACGAATGCGCCGCCGCGCGCCGCGATGGAACTGGCGCGGCTCGCGGGGATCCTGCCGGCCTTCCTGGTCGATCCGGCCGGCGCGGGCGAGGCGCAGCCGGTTCGCCGCGGCCGATCTCGCCGCCTGGACCGACACCGCGCGCGCTCGGCGATCGCCACCCGCGCGCATCTGCCGGTCGCGGCCTGCGAGGAGGCGCGAGATCGTCGCCTTCCGCTCGCGCCGACGACCTGCGCGAGCATGTCGCGCTGGTCATCGGCACAGCAGAACGGCGACCGCCCGCCGCTGGTGCGGCTCCATTCCGAATGCCTGACCGGCGACATCCTCGGCAGCCTCAAATGCGATTGCGGCCCGCAACTGGACGCCGCGCTGCACGCGATGGCGCATGAGGCGCGGCGACGGGCGGCTGGGGCGTGCTGCTCTATCTGCGGCAGGAAGGGCGCGGGATCGGGCTGATCAACAAGCTGCGCGCCTATCGCCTGCAGGATCAGGGCTTCGACACGGTCGAGGCCAACCAGCCGGCTCGGCCTGCCCGACGAAGCGCGCGATTTCCCGGTGGCGGCGCGGATGCTGGAACTGCTGGGCGTGCGCGCGATCCGGCTGATGACCAACAACCCGGCGAAGGTCGCCGCGCTGGAAGCGGCCGGGGTCGACGGTGGCCGAACGGGTGCCGCACCAGCTGCCGGCCAACCCGCACAACGCCCGCTATCTCGCGACCAAGCGCGACGAAGCCGGTCACCTGCTCTAAACAGGGACGGATAAATTCGCTCTCTTGTGCGTTTATCGGGCAAGGCCCACGACCGGGCCTTCGATCTGAACCGGAATTACGATGAATTCGATTTTCGCAGCTTTGGCCTCGCTTGCACTCGCTTCGGCGGGCGTAGCGGACGAGGCCGACACGTTGCTTTCCCAGAGCCGCGAGGACGAGGCATTCACGCTCGTTTCCGAGGCTGCGGAAGCCGGCGACGCGCAAGCGATAGCCTATCTGGCGCGGTTTTACGAAGAAGGCGTCGGCACTCCGGCTGACCAGCAGCGTGCAACGGAGCTCTATCGCCAGGCGGCCGAGCTGGGCGATCCGCAATCGCAATGGCGCCTGGGCCTGATGATCGATGGGCAGGCCAGCGATCCGGCGCAATTGGCGGCAGCGGCAGAATTGTTTCGCAAAGCTGCCGAACAAGGCGAAGCCCGCGCCTTCACGAGCCTGGGCGTAATGTATTCGCTTGGGCGCGGTGTGCCGCAAGACCACGCTAAGGCCCTGGAAAATTACGATTCCGGCGCGCAATTGGGCGACAGCCATGCCTTCAACGAGATCGGCATAGTGCATCTTGCCGGCGAAGGTGTTCCGCAAGACGGAGCCGAGGCCGCCGCATGGTTCATGGTAGCAACCATGCTCGGCAACTCGGCAGGGGCCGGCAATCTGGCCGAGCAGTTCGAAAAGCTCGACGAAGACGAGATCGGCCATGCCTCCACCCGGGCAGACGAGATCGTTTCCCAATATTCCGCGCTTGACGCAGAGCCCGTTCGCAAGGGCGGCTAAAGCCGCATCCCCTCCATCGTAAACCAGGCCGATGCAGATTGGCATTGGCATGGCGCACCCCCGCGACTAACCTCAAAGACCCCGGGAGACCGCGAGCCTTGCTTGCGCCACACTCCGCAAATGGAAGAGGGAAGAATATGAAGAAGATCGCTTACGCCGCCCTGGCACCCCTTGCCGCTCTTGCTCTGGCAGGTTGCGGCAGCTCCGACGATGCGTCCGACGATGCGATGGCGGACACGGTCGAGATGCCTGCCGACGAAGCAATGACGAATGTCGAAGAGCCCGTAATCGACGCGGAAGCGACAGCCGACGCTGCGGCAGCGCAAGCCACCGAATCGGCCGAGCAGGCTGGTGACGCCGCTGCGGCGGCTGCAGCCGATGTCGCTGCCGAAGCCGAAGCCGCCGCTCAGTCTGAGTAAAGTGACCTGAATAAATAGGCTGAATAAAGCTGGCGGATTGGCGCGGCGCGGCAAGCCGCACTTCGCTAACTCGCACATGGAATTACGGGCGCGGCCAGGAGGCGGCGCCCGTTTTCTTTGCCTTGCGTTCAGGGACCTCAGCGGAGGCCTGCGCAGTAATCGGGCGCTGCAAATTGGCCTGGTTTTTGGATTGAGCTACTGAGCGTAAGCCCGATCAATCTTCATTCGTCTCTCGACGGTCGGCAATTCGGCGATCGGTTACTTTTGAACCATACCTTGGATATTTGCGCCTTTCGCCAACGCGGCGATCTGCAATGCAACGTCGATCTTCTTCATGCTGCATGCCGCACCCCCAAAGTTGAACCGCAGGCCTGTTGGACCGCCTGAACAGGTTAAGTAACTTTTCATGCCTAAACAAAGGATTAAAGCGGAACCCGGGGTCGCGCGCTTAGCCGCCGCCTGTACAATTCGGCCGTCCGCAGGCGCGAATTCGGCCGGCAATTCGGCAACTAAAAACGATGTTTTTTCGGCCCAAGGGTGGCCAAACTGGCCTTAGCTTGTTAGCTGACCCCCTCTCCAATGGATATCCTTGCAATTGAACGCACCTGCGTGTGCGGAGTTTTTTCGTTTTATTTTCAACAGGAAAGGGAGAAGATCGATCGTTTTTGCACCAGAGAAGACACAAGATTACGGGACGAATCCCACTGAGGTCCGCGAGACGGACAAATATACTTCAGAGTATGTTCGCGGGTTCGTCGACAAGTGGGATGAACTCATCGACTGGGATCAGCGCGCCGAAAGTGAAGGCCGCTTCTTCATCGATGTACTCAAGGCGCGGGGCAAGCAAAGCGTGCTCGATGTCGCCGCCGGCACCGGCTTCCACTCGGTCCAATTGCTCAAGGCAGGTTTCGACGTATATTCGGCCGACGGCTCGGCGGAAATGTTGGCCAAGGCTTTCGACAACGGCGTCCGGCACAATGTCGTACTCAAGACCATCCATGCGGACTGGCGGCAGCTGAACAAGGACGTTCACGGCAAGTTCGATGCGATCATCTGCCTCGGCAACAGCTTCACTCATTTGTTCGACGAAGCCGACCGCCGCCGCGCACTGGCCGAATTCTACGCCGCGCTGAAGCATGACGGCATCCTGATCATCGACCAGCGCAATTACGATACGATCCTGGACGAAGGCTTCAGCTCGAAGCACAAATATTATTATTGCGGCGAACAGGTGAGCGCCGAGCCAGTGCATGTCGATGAAGGGCTGGCGCGCTTCGAATACAGCTTCCCCGATGGGTCGAAGCACAATCTCAACATGTTCCCGCTGCGCAAGAAATACATGCGCAAGCTGCTTTCCGAAGCCGGCTTCCAGAAGATGCATTCCTACGGCGACTTCCAGGAAGAAGGCGAAGAGAGCAATCCGGACTTCTTCGTCCATGTTGCGGAGAAATCATATGTCGCAGGTTAATACGGCCGAACCGGCAGGCGTTGCAGTCGCCCGCGACTATTACGACAGCGAAGAGGCCGATGGCTTCTACAGCGCAGTGTGGGGCGGCGAAGATATCCATATCGGGCTCTATGACGAAACCGACGACATCCGCGCAGCGAGCCGCCGGACAGTCGACCACATGGCCGGCAAGCTCGGCTCTCTGCAGGGCAAGCGCGTGCTGGATCTTGGTGCCGGCTATGGCGGCGCTGCGCGCGTCCTGGCGAGCGATCACGGCGCGCAGGTGACTTGCCTTAACCTCTCGACTGTCGAGAACGAGCGCAATCGCACGCTCACCGAAGCGGCCGGGCTTTCTGGCAAGGTCGAAGTGATCGACGGTTCGTTCGACGCCATGCCTTTTGCGGACCAGAGCTTCGATTTCGCGTGGAGCCAGGACGCGATCCTGCATGCGCCCGATCGCGAAGCCGTGCTCGACGAAGTCGCCCGGGTGCTGAAGCCGGGCGGGCTCTTCATCTTTCACGATCCGATGCAGGCGGACGATCTGAGCGATTTGGCTGCGCTGCAGCCGATCTACGATCGCATCCACTTGCCCGATCTCGCCTCGATCGGCTTCTACCGCGACGCGCTGACGGCCCGCGGGTTCGAGGAAGTCGAGACCGAAGTGCTGACCCGGCAGTTGGGCACGCATTACCGGCGTGTGCGCGAAGATCTCCTGGCTCGGCAAGCCGAACTCGGCCTGCCTGACACCTTCGTGGCGCGCATGTCAGCCGGGCTCGGTCTGTGGGTCGAAGGCGCGGCCAAGGGTAACCTCAGCTGGGCGATCATGGTCTACCGCAAGGAGGGCTGAGCTGCCGCGCTAGGCGCAATTCTGGAAAGGAACAGCCATGGCGGGACCGCCCCTTGGCCGCATCACGGGTTTCAACCCCACAGTGTTTTACGGGGCGATCGGTTGCATCGCCGCCTTGCTCGGTTTCGCGATGCTCAATCTGCACCGCGCCGAGGAGCTGTTCCTTTCCGTCCAGCGCTTCGCCACGATCAATTTCGGCTGGCTGCTGATCCTTACCGTCAATGTCCTGCTGGGCGCATGCTTCTACATGGCGGCGACGCGGCTCGGCAAAGTGAGGCTCGGCGGGCCTGACGCGAAGCCCGAGTTCTCGCGCAGCGCATGGTTCGCGATGCTGTTCAGCGCGGGCATGGGAATCGGCCTTCTGTTCTACGGCGTGGCCGAGCCGGTGATGCATTTCGCCAATCCGCCGCTGACACATTTCTCCCATCCCGATGCCACCACGCCCATGGCTATCGCCGGCAACGCGCAACACGCGATGGGCCTGACTTTCCTGCATTGGGGCCTGCACGCCTGGGGCATCTACGCGATCATCGCGCTTGGCCTGGCCTATGTTTCGTACAATCGCGGGACGACGCTGAGCATTGGCGCTTTCCTGCAACAGCTGTGGCCGGGGATGCCGAAACTGGCGATCGATCTGGTCGATATCCTGGCCATTGTCGCTACGGTGTGCGGGGTGGCGACCTCGCTCGGCTTCGGCGCCGCGCAGATCAATGCCGGGCTGTCTCAGCTGTTCGGCACGCAGGACAGCTTTGCCGCCAAGGCGATCATCATCGCCTTCGTCACGTCGCTCGCCACGCTTTCGGTCGCGCTTGGCCTGACGCGCGGGATCAAGATCCTCTCGCAAATCAACATGGCGCTCGCGATTGGCCTGGCGCTGTTCATCTTCATTGCCGGGCCGACTGTGTTCCTGCTCAATTCCTTCATCCAGAACCTGGGCTATTACGTCCAGCGCTTCGTCTATCTCTCGACCTGGACGGAAAGCTACACGCGCGAGGCCTGGCAGCTCGACTGGACGATCTTCTATTATGCCTGGTGGATCAGCTGGTCGCCCTTCGTGGGCATTTTCATCGCCCGGATATCCTATGGCCGGACGGTGCGCGAATTCATCCTCGGTACGCTGCTGGTGCCGACTCTGTTCACATTCGCCTGGATGACGATCTTCGGCGACAGCGCGCTCAATATCGAGCTGTTCGGCGTTGGCGGCCTGAAGGAAGCGGTCGCCACCAGCATGCCCGATGCGCTGTTCGCTTTCCTCGACCATTATCCCATGACCGCGTTCTTCACCGGGCTGGCAGTGATCATCGTGGCGACTTTCTTCGTCACTTCGGCCGATAGCGGCGCGCTGGTGGTCGCCATGATCGCTTCGGGCGGAGATCACGAAGCGGGCTTTGCCCCGCGGGTGACCTGGGCCATCGCCATGGGCGTGCTGGCCGCCGGCCTGCTGTTCGCGGGCGGGCTGGGAGCGCTGCAGACTGCCGCGATCGTCACCGGCTTGCCATTTGCGCTGGTGCTGCTGGTAATGGCCGCGGGAACGATCCGCCTGCTGGGCCGCGATAATGCGGCGCGGTTGCCCGCAGCGCCGAAAGCCGACGCGGCCTCGCGCGAAGCCCCGGCGGAATAACCGCCCCTTTCCCTCACTGCGCATTTCCCTATGATCGGGAAGATGGACCGATCTCTTCGCTTTTGTTCGATATTCCTGCTGGCGCTGCTGGCGAGCGGCTGCGGGCAGGACAACACCATGCCTGGCCCTGGCCCGACCAGCGGGGACGAAGCGCGTGCGCTGCGCGAAGCGGCGGAAATGATCGACCAGGCTGCGTCGGCGCCCACTGCTTCGGCGCCCGCTGCTTCGGGTGAGAATGCTCAGGATCCACCGGCGCCCGCCGAATAGGTTGGCCCGGCCGCCTGGCACGCGGCCTTGCTTCACCCCCGAAAAGGCGGGATCGGCTCCAGCACGGCGTAGGTTTCCGTCTTCGGTTCCCGGCCAAGCGGTTCGAAGACGATCTCCGGCGGCTCCACTCTCGTATCCGGCAGACGGTCCAGCAGATCGCGGATCAGGGTCAGCCGGCCGCGCTTCTGGTCGTTGAAATCGACCAGGGTCCACGGCGCATGTGGCGTATGGCTGGCCGCGAGCATCGCCTCGCGCGCCTGCGTGTAGGCATCGTATTTCTGCCGCGCGGCCAGATCGATCGGCGAGAGTTTCCAGCGCTTGAGCGGATCTTCGAGCCGTTCGGCCAGCCGCTCTTCCTGCTGCTCCTGATCGGTCGCCAGCCAATATTTGAACAGCAGGATCCCGTCATCGACCAGCTGCTTCTCGAACACCGGCACCTGCGTCGAGAAAGCTGCCGACCTGCTCATCGCTGGCGAAGCCCATCACCTTTTCCACCCCGGCGCGGTTGTACCAGCTGCGGTCGAACAGCACGATTTCGCCGGCGCTGGGCAGATGGGCGACGTAGCGCTGGAAGTACCATTCGCCCGCTTCGCGCTCGCTTGGCTTGGACAGGGCGACGGTGCGGCACTGGCGCGGATTGAGCACGGCCGGAGACGGCCTTGATCGCACCGCCCTTGCCCGCCGTATCGCGCCCTTCGAACAGCACGACGCACGCGCGCGCCCGTGGTCCTGGCCCAGCGAGCCATCGAGAACGAGTTCGATCTGCATCGGTTCGAGGAGAGCTGCGTATTCCTTGCCGGAGAGCTTTTCCATCGGGCCGGAGACTGCCTGCAATCCCGGCCTTTGTCAGCCCATATTACCAGGCGCCGAGCCAATAGACGGCAAGCGCGCCCAGCACGATCCGGTACCAGCGCGAAAGGCGCAAACCCGTGGCGGCTGACATAGGCGACGAAAGCGCGGATCACGACCAGCGCGACCACGAAGCAGACCGCGAAGCCGATGGCGATCTCGCGCCAGCCGACCGAGGCCGAGCCCGCGCGAGCGGCCTCGCTGGCTATCGACCAGTTCGAGCGCCGATGCGCCCGATCATCGTCGGCACGGCCAGGAAGAAGCGAGAATTCCGCCGCGGTCTTGCGGCCGATCGCCCATCGCCAGCGCGCCCATGATCGTCGCGCCCGAACGGCTGACGCCCGGGATCATCGCGAGGCACTGGGCAAAGCCCACGCCGAGCACCTGGCTTGAGCGGCAGCTCGCGCACACCGCCAGTCTCCGCCCCGGGCTTCGCGACCTTCTCGATCGCCGAGAATCGCAATGCCGCCCACGATCAGCGCCCAGGCCACGATCGTCGGGCTGCCCAGCATGATGTCGATATAATCCTTGAGCGCGAGGCCGAGCACCGCCGAGGGCAGGAACGCGACCAGGATATTGCGCACGAACCGCAGGGATGCGCGGATCCAGCCGCAACACGCCCATGGCGGTGTTCCAGAACGTCCGCCAGTATTGCACCACCACCGCCAGGATCGCGCCCAGCTGGATCACCACATTGAACTGCGCCCATTGCGCCGACATCATAGCCGAACAGTTCGGTAGCGAGGATCAGGTGCCCGGTCGAGGAGACCGGCACGAATTCGGTCAGTCCCTCGACGATGCCGAGCAGGATCGCGGTGAGGGTCAGGTTCCATCGTGGCTCGCGTGATGCCGGTGCGTTGCAGGCCAAGTCAAGCCGCGCGGCGCGCCGCGCCGATATGCCTTATCACCAGATGTGCACGCGCTCTTCGGGCGGCAGATAGAGCGCATCGCCCGGCTTCGACGTCGAACGCCTCGTACCAGGCATCGACATTGCGCAGCGGCCCGTTGACGCGGAACTCGCGCGGGCGAGTGCGGATCGGTCAGCATCTGCTGGCGCAGCCGCTCGCGGCCGGATCGAAGCCCGCCACACCTGCGCCCAGGCGAGGAAGAAGCGCTGGTCGCCGGTCAGCCCGTCGATCACCGGCGCTTCCTTGCCGCCCAGCGCGATCTTGTAGGCGCGGTAGGCCAGGCTGAGGCCGCCGAAAGGTCGCCGATATTCTCGCCCAGGGTCAGCCGCCCGTTGACGCAGGTCTTGCCCTCGTCGAGCGGGCAGAACTTGTCGTACTGCGCGGCCAGCGTGTCGCCCAGCGCGTCGAAGCGCCTTGCGATCGGCTCGGTCCACCAGTCGTCGCAGCTTGCCCGGTCGGCATCGTACTTCGATCCCTGATCGTCGAAGCCGTGGCCCATCTCGTGGCCGATCACCCCGCCGATCGCGCCGTAATTCACCGCGATGATCGGCATTCGGGCCCGAAGAACGGCTGCTGCAGGATCGCGGCGGGAAACACGATCTCGTTGAACGGAGGGATTGTAATAGGCGTTCACCGTCTGCGGCAGCATGAACCATTCGGCGCGGTCGATCGGCTTGCCGAGCGCGCGAGACATCCTTCTTCCACTGCCACTCGCGCCGCGGCGATGCGCGTTGCCGAGCGGATCGGCCGCGTTGATCGTCCAGCCCGTCATAGGTTTCGAATTTGTCGGGATAGCCGATCTTGGGGAAGAAGCTGTCGAGCTTGGCTTCGCGCCTGCGCCTTGGTCTCGGCGCTCATCCAGCTCGTTCTGTTCGAGGCTCTGGCCCAGCGCCTTGCGCAGATTGGCCGACCAGTTCGTGTCATCGCAATCCTTGCTGGAGGCGGGAAGTAGCGTTCGGCATAGGTCTTGCCGAGCACTTCGCCCAGCTGGCCTTCCGACTGTCTCGATGGCGCGTTTCCAGCGCGGGCGCTGTTCCTGCGCGCCGTTCAGCACCTTGCCGTAGAAATCGAAATTGGCCGTGTCGATCTCGCTCGGCAGCACAGCGGCATGGTCCGAAAGGAACCGCGCGGCCATGAAGGCCTTGAGCGTGGCGAGCGGCGTTTCCGCCACGCAGCTTCATCATGGCCGGCAGGCCGCCGCCGATATCCGCCAGATCGTCGCCGCGTCAGGCCCAGCTTCTCGGCCTCTTCCGCCGACGGCGGGATCTGCGGGGCGAGGAAATACTGGACCGTTGCCGAGGCCGGCGGCATCGAGCAGCGTGGCCACCGGAATTCCGGCGCGAGCGCGATCAAATCCGTCGCGGCCGAGCTTGTGATAGGTCAGGTCGCTGTTGCGCATCGCCGTGCGCGCCCATTCGACTTGCGGCGACCTTATGTTCGAAAGCATAGACCGTTTCCGCCGCGCCGCGCGGCATCGGCATAGCCGGCCTTGCCCAGCATGAAGGTGAGGAAATCCTTGTATTTGGCCTGAACTTCGCGGTTCTTCTCGCTGTCGACCAGATACATGTCGCGGTCGGGCAGGCCCATGCCCGAAAAGCCCATCGAGGGTATGTAGCTGTCCGGATCCTTGTCATCGATCGTCACCGATGCCGCCGACCAGGCCCGGATAGCCCGGCTGGGCGAACAGCACGGCGAGTTCGGCGAGGTCCTTCGCTGCGAAGATTTTCGTCGAGATAGGGATAGGCCGGGGCCAGGCCCTTCGCGTCGATCGCGGCCGTATCGAGATAGGCGCGATAGGCATCGACGATCCGCTGTTCGCTCGACCCGGCGGCGTGGCTGGTGCCGACCAGTTCGTCGATCAGCGCCTTCACGTCGCTTTTCGATTTCTCGTCGAGAAAATTGAACGCGCCATAGCGGGTGTAGGCAGGCGGGATCGGGATTGTCGCGCACCCACTTGCCGTTGACGATAGGCGAAGAAATCGTCGCCCGGCTCGACCGACGTGTCGAGCGAAGCCGGATCGATGCCCCAGCTGCCGAAAGTCATTTCCGGGGCGTCGCTGGCTTCGGCTTCGTCCTGCGCGAATGCTGGCACCGAAAGAGCAAGGGCTGCTGCCGAAACGCCGGCGACTAGGATGGATCGGATCATGAAACTACCTCTGCTTGCAGGGCTCTGGCCTGTTTTACGTGAACCGTCATTGCAGGCGCGGCCGATCCAGGGCAGCGCGTGGGCGCTGGATTGCTTCGCTGCGCTCGCCAAGACGATGCTTCATTCAAAGATGATCGTGCCATAGCCGGAATCGAGGGGGAAAAGGCTGCCGTTAATCGGTTGCAATTGATACTTGGTCGAAAAAGGCCACGCAAGGCCAGTCTCAACCAGTTCGGCCTAAGCCTGCGGCTGCCGTCGACTGTGAAATTGCAGCGAGGCGAGCCGCGCATACAGTCCGCCCTCGCCGTCAGTTCGCATGTGGTGCCCTGCTCCACGATCCGGCCGCCATCCATCACCACGATCCGGTCGGCCGCGCGCACGGTGGCCAGGCGGTGGGCGATGACCAGCGTGGTGCGGTCTTCCATCAGCCGGTCGAGCGCCTCCTGCACCAGCCGTTCGCTTTCGGCGTCGAGCGCGCTGGTCGCTTCGTCCAGCAGCAGGATCGGCGCATCGCGCAGCAAGCGCGCGGGCAATGGCGACGCGCTGGCGCTGCCCGCCCGAAAGCCGCGCGCCGCCTTCGCCCAGGAACGTGTCGAGCCCTTGCGGCAGCGCGCGCAGGAATTCCGCCGCATTGGCGGCGCGCGGCCGCTTCCCAGATCGCTTCGTCGCTCGCGTCCCATTTGCCGTAGCGCAGATTGTCGCGCGCATTGGCGGCGAACAGCGTGCCTTCCTGCGGCACCAGGGCCATGCGCCGGCGGATTTCGGCAGGATCGGCGCTGGTCAGCGGCACGCCGTCGATGCCGAACGGTGCCCGCCTGCGGATCGTAGAACCGCTCGGCCAGCTGGAACAGGGTCGACTTGCCCGCGCCCGACGGCCCGACGATCGCCACGGTCTCGCCCGGTTCGACCGACAGCGTGAAATCCTGCACCGCCGCCATTTCGGGCCGGGTCGGATAGCGGAAGGTGACATTCTGGAACGAGATGCTCCCGCGCGGCGGCTCCGGCAGTTCGAGCGGCCGCGCAGGCGCCGCGATCACGGGCTTTTCCTTGAGCAGTTCGTTGAGCCGGCTGGCCGCACCGGCGCCGCGCAGCAGATCGCGCATAGACTTCGGTCAGCGCGCCGAAGGCGCCGGCCACCATCACGCCGACCACCACGATGGCCGCGATCGTGCCGCCGCTGATCGTCTCCCGCTGCAACGCTGAGCGCGCCGTTCCACATCAGCCCGGTCACCGCGCCGAACACGACAGTGATGAACAGCGCGGTCATCGCCGCGCGCAGCATGATCCGGCGCTTGGCGGTGGCGAAGGTCGCTTCGACTGCCTCGGCGAACAGCGCGCTTTCGCGGGCTTCCTGATTGAAGCCCTGCACGATCTTCATCGCGCCGAGCACTTCGGAGACCTTGGCGCCGACATCGGCCACCCGGTCCTGGCTGTCGCGGGCGACGCTGCGGATCCGGCGCCCGAACAGGCGCATGGTAATCGCGATCACGAAAGCGCCGCCCACCAGCGCCAGCGACTGGAACGGGGCGAGGATGAACAGCAGGACGATCCCGCCGAGGCCGGTGATGAGGTTGCGCAGCGCGACCGAGACCGTCGTGCCGACCACCTGTTCGATCATCGCCGTGTCGCTGGTCATGCGCGAGGAGATTTCGCTCGGGCTGTTCTCCTCGAAGAAGCCGGGCGACAGCCGCAGCAGATTGTCCTGCACCTTCAGCCGGATATCCGCGACCACCCGCTCGCCCAGCCAGCTCACGAAATAGAACCGGACCGCGCTGGCGATGCCCAGCACCACCACGATCATCATCAGATATTGGAAGGAATGATTGATCGCGGTCACATCGGCCTGGGCGCCGAACGCCCGGTCGATGATCGCCTTGAAGCGGTAGGGAATCGCCAGCGTCGCTGCGGCGCTGGTGACCAAGGCGATGAAGGCGAATGTCAGCTGGCGCGGATATCGGAGCGTTTCGCGCCAGATCATCCCCAGCGGGCCAAGCGATTTGGCCGGCTTTCCATCCGGCGGCAAACTATGCGGTGATCGAGCCATGCGCGCCGCCTAGCCGATTGTTGGGCGCATATGAAGGATTTGCGCGCTGCGCCGCATCATTAATCCTCCGTTGAAGCACCCTGTGCAATTATGCCGCATTGCAACATAAGCCATTTCGCGGCACCATGGGCGCCAAACCGGTTCGGCAATGTACCGGATTCGGCCATCGCAAGGGATATTCGCATGCTGTATCACACTTATGAATTTCAGCGCGCCATGCTCTCCGGAGTGAGCGCGTGGGCCGATATCGTCGCGGAAACGCTCTCCAATCCGCGCAATCCCTTCGGCTATTCGGGCATGGCGCCGGTGGTCGCCTCCGCGATGGAAGTCTTCGCCCATGCCTATGCCCCGCGCGGCAAGCCCGAATGGGGCATCACCCATGCTTATTCGAGCGGCCAGGAGCACGAAGTCGCGAACGACGTCGTGCTGACGAAGCCCTTCTGCGAACTGCGCCATTTCCGCCATGCCGACTTGCCCAAGGATGCGCCCAAGCTGCTGATCGTCGCGCCGATGAGCGGGCATTACGCCACGCTGCTGCGCGGCACGGTGCAGCGCATGGTCGAAAATCAGGACGTTTACGTCACCGACTGGGCCGATGCGAAGAAGGTTCCGATGACGGCCGGGCCTTTCGACCTGGACGATTATATCGACTATCTGATCGAGTTCCTCGAATTCCTCGGCCCGAACACGCATGTGATGGCGGTCTGCCAGCCCTCGGTCCCGGCCTATGCGGCCACTGCGCTGATGGGCCTGGAAGGCAACCCCTGCCGCCCGGCCAGCCTCACCATGATGGGCGGCCCGATCGACACCCGCGCATCGCCGACCGGCGTCAACGACATCGCGACGCAGCGCCCGCTCAGCTGGTTCCGCAACCATGTGATCGCCACCGTGCCGATGGCCTATCCGGGCGCGGGGCGCAGGGTCTATCCCGGCTTCCTCCAGCTCGCCGGGTTCATGTCGATGAATCTCGGCAGCCACATCTTCAGCCAGTACGAATTCTTCAACCACCTGATCGCCGGCGATGGCGACAGCGCGGCGTCGCACAAGGCGTTCTACGACGAATATCTCTCCGTCTGCGACATGACCGAGGAATTCTATCTCCAGACGATCGAGCACGTGTTCAAGGAACACTCGCTGCCGCTGGGCAAGTTCGTCCATCGCGGCAAGGTGATCGACCTCGACGGGATCAACGACACCGCGCTGCTCGCCATCGAAGGCGAGCGCGACGATATCTCCGGCATCGGCCAGACCAAGGCCGCGCTCGACCTTGCCACCAACCTTCCCAAGTCGCTGAAGCGATATCACCTGGCGCCCGACGTCGGCCATTACGGCATCTTCAACGGCAGCAAATGGCGCACGAAGATCGCGCCGGTGGTGGAAGAATGGATGCGGGCGCATCCGGGTGTGGGCAAGCGGCTTCAAGCAGTCGCCTGAGGGCACGCCCGGTGCAGCCTAGGTGTCGTTAAGCGTCACTTGAGCACCGGCTGTGCGCGGGCCGAAAAAAGCCAGCTCACAGGCCGTTTCAGAGCACCTCGAACAGCCCGGCAGCGCCCATGCCGCCGCCGATGCACATGGTCACCACGACGTATTTGGCGCCGCGGCGCTTGCCTTCGATCAGCGCGTGCCCGACGCAGCGCGCGCCGGTCATGCCATAGGGATGGCCGATCGAGATCGAACCGCCGTCGACGTTGAGCAATTCGTCGGGAATGCCCAGCCTGTCGCGGCAATAGATCACCTGGACCGCGAAGGCCTCGTTGAGCTCCCACAGCCCGATATCCGCCACTTTCAGGCCGTGGCGCTCGAGCAGCTTGGGCACGGCGAACACCGGGCCGATCCCCATCTCGTCCGGCTCGGTGCCGGCCACTGCCATCCCGAGATAGCGCCCCAGCGGCGTCGAGCCCGCGCTTCTCGGCGAGCGCGGTTTCCATCACCACGCAGGCCGAGGAACCGTCGGACAGCTGGCTGGCATTGCCCGCCGTTATCACGCCGCCCGGAACCACGGGATTGCAGCGCGGCAAGCCCTTCCAGCGTCGTTTCCGGCCGATTGCCTTCGTCCTTGGCGATAGTGACTTCGCGGCTGCTCGTCTCGCCCGTTTCCTTGTCGGTCACATTCATCGTCGTGGTGACCGGCACGATCTCGTCGTCGAACTTCCCCGCTGCCTGCGCGGCGGCCGTGCGCTGCTGCGAGCTGCAGGCATACTCGTCCTGCAGTTCGCGCGAGATTCCGTAGCGTTTGGCGACCACTTCGGCGGTCTGCAGCATCGGCATGTAAGTGGCGTTGTGCATGGCGACGAGCGCCATATCGAACTCGACCCGCAGGGCCTTGGTCTGCACCAGGCTGATCGATTCCTGCCCGCCGGCGGCCACCACATCCATCCCGTCATGCACCACCTGCTTGGCGGCCGTAGCGATCGCCATCAGGCCGGAAGCGCATTGCCGGTCGATGCTCATGCCCGGAACGCTCACCGGCAGGCCGGCGCGCAATGCCACCAGACGGGCGATATTGGGCGCCTGGGTGCCTTGCTGGAGCGCCGAGCCCCAGACCACGTCCTCTACCTCGGCGCCGTCGACGCCGGCACGCTCGACCGCGGCCTTGAGCGCATAGGACGCCGAGCGTCGGGCCTGAGGTGGCGTTGAAAGCCCCGCGATAGGCACGGCCGATTGCGGTGCGGGCGGTGGAAACGATGACTGCGTCACGCATGGGACTGTCCTCTCCTGATAATGCTCTCAGCCTGACGAAACCGGCGACTAGAAATAGAGCATGGCTGATCCATTCCGCGACATAGCCGGGCTTGCTCCTCGCCTTCGATCTCGAGCGTGATCTCGACCGTCTGCTGCCACTGGCCGGGGCGCTTCTCTTGCCAGCCCGACCAGCTTGAAATGCGCGCGGACCTGCTTGCCGGATCGAACCGGATTGATGAAGCGCACCCGGTTGCCGCCATAATTCATCGCCATCTTGAGCCCGGCGGGCCGTTCGATATCGCGACTTCTCGATCAGCACCGGGATCAGCGAAAGCGTGAGGAAGCCATGCGCGATCGTCCCGCCGAACGGCGTCATCTTCGCCATCGTCGGGGTTGACGTGGATGAACTGATGATCGCCGGTCGCATCGGCGAATTTGTCGATCATCGCCTGGTCGACCAGCAACCATTCCGACGTTCCGATCGTCTCGCCAATCTTGGCCTGCATGTCCTGCGGGGTCATTGCTACTATCCGTTCCTGCTTCGCGGGATGAGGCGAATCATGGCCCACTCGAAGGGCCAAGGCAATGCGTCTCGGCTTGCCGCTACGGCACTGCGGCGATGCGACAAGCAAATGTCCGGATTGCTCCGCCGTTATCAGGAAGTTTACCAAGCGGCGCTACGTCTGAGTGCGAATGGCCATCTTTTCGTCAATCCTCTGCCAGAGGGTTCGCGGGCGAAAACCGGGCTTCGATTGACGAGGGTTATAAGCGCGTGGCCAAGAATCGACCGACAGGAAGCGAAGGCAAGACCGCTCCCATCAGTGGGCACCGTCTGTTCCCGGCAGTGATCGCGCTGTGGGGCTCCGCCCTTTTTGGGCTCGTCTGTGCACTGCTCCCCACGCCCACGATCGAAAAGATGATAGCCGCAAGCGGCATTTCCGCGTTAATTCCCGCGGCAAGCCAGCCTTTGACCTTCGAGGCACACATCGCGATTGCATTGGCCGCCGCGGCGATTGGCGGCTGGCTGGGCCTTACTCTTGCACGGCGAATTGCCGTGGCTCAGTTCAATGCCCTTCCGACAAGTTCGAGCAGGATGGCCCGAATCACGCGGCAAGCTCCCATTTTTGCCGCAGACAGCCTTGTCGGCGCAGAATTCGATGACCGTGCGATCAGCGAAGCGGCCAGCCTGTCTTTCGTTCCGGCAGGCGAGGCCTATCAACGGGTGCAACCGCGTCTGGATCTCACATCCGAACCGCTTACCATCTGGGGCGATACGCCTCCAGCCGCCGTTGCGGGAACATATGGGCCCGAACTGCCCGAACTTCTCCTCAGCGAAGAGATGGAAGCCGGTGAGGAATCGCAGTGGCAGGAGACGATAGACCCGGCCGATGGAGAAGAAGGTTTCTTCGAAGCCTATGTCGACTGGCCGAGCGAACCGGCAAACGATTACCAGGCGACGCAAGACGAACCAAGCGATGCCTCGCTTGACGCCGCGCCGCTCGATGCAGATGGGCAAGATCCGGCCCAGGACCTGTTCAATATCCCTGCCGCTTACTTCGATCACCAAAGCGAGTTCGTTCGGCCGGAGGATGATCCGGTTGCTCCAGGCATCGCACATGACGGCGTAGAAGCGCAGGCAGCTTGGGAAGTTGAGCCCGAAGCAAGTCTGGGCGCCGAAGACCTCGCCGATCAATCCGAACCCGATGATCTGCCTGCTCCAGGCGGCCTTCATCAGGCCATCGGATCTGCCGACGAATTCCCGTCTTTCGAGGCTGAGGAAGACGAACCCGTATTGCCTTCCGATGAAGAGGAAATCGGCCAGCATGCGCGGGAAGCGGATTGGCCATCCACACCTGCGTTCATCTCCGCCGATCTCGACAGCTTCGGCGAACCCGAAGAAGAGGACGAGATCTGGCCTGGATCGTCCGCCGGGGACTCGCCCGAAGATTGGGGCGTAGCGGATCAATCCGAGCCAGACGAGGAAGACGAGGAAGAAGACGCCTCAATCCTCGATACCACGCTCGGCGCATTCCGCGATTATGCGCGTGATTATACCGGCGGCGACGACGGCGAGGAAGAAGAGGAAGAGGAAGAAGAGGACGATACGAGTTCTTCCTTCGGATCCCTTCTCGGGATGACGGTTCGCAGGCGCGCCGCGGATGAACCGATCGAACTGGTCGGCTTCGATGGCGAGCCGGTTGCCCTCAGCGATTGCGAAATTCAGTTACCGGATGAGCTCGAAAACGAGGGGGAATATGATTCTCCGCTGCTCGTTCGCCGGCGAATGGGCGGCGCCTGATCGTCGCATCGCCAGCACTGGCGCAAAGGCGAGAATTACCCGATTTCGGCATGTGGCGGCCCCGCCCGCAATAGCCCTTCTTCGCCCGCTGAAGACAAAAACTGCGGCTATCCCAGTTGCAAAATAGGATTCCTGTCGGCAAGGAAGAAATTCGCGACATTTTTGCTGCTCCGCGCGGCGGGGTGAGTCGTGCTTCATACCGGAAGCGCTGCTGTTTGGCGGCGCGCACGGAGGCAAAGACAGGACTGGGCTACTGATGGGTTATCCGACGCCGCAAGGCTTCTACGATCCGCGCAACGAACATGACGCATGCGGTGTGGGCTTTGTCGCCCATATCAAGGGCGAACAATCGCACGCAATCGTAGGCCAGGCGCTGGAGATCCTCGCCAATCTCGACCACCGCGGCGCGGTGGGCGCCGATCCCCTGCTGGGCGACGGTGCCGGCATGCTGATCCAGATCCCCGATCCGCTGTTCCGCAAATGGGCCGCGGGCGAAGGCAAGAGCCTGCCGCCAGCCGGCGATTACGCCGTCGCCATGTGCTTCCTGCCGCAGAACGAGCAAGCGCGCGAATTCGTCGTCGAGCAGTTCGAGAAGTTCATCGCCAAGGAAGGCCAGGAACTGATCGGCTGGCGCGACGTGCCGACCGATGAAACCGGGCTGGGCAAGGCGGTGCTCGAATCCATGCCGATGATCCGGCAGTGCGTGATCGCGACGCGGCGCGGAAACCGCCGATCAGGATGCGTTCGAGCGCAAGCTGATCACGATCCGCAAGCAGCTGCAGAACCCGCTGGCCGAACTGGCCGAGAAGCACGACCTGCCGGAGATCACCGCAGCTCTACATGCCGAGCTTCTCGAGCCGCACGATCGTCTACAAGGGCCTGCTGCTCGCGAACCAGGTCGGCAGCTTCTACAAGGACCTCGCCGATCCCGATTGCGTGACGGCGCTCGGCCTCGTGCACCAGCGCTTCTCCACCAACACTTTCCCCAGCTGGAAGCTGGCGCACCCCTACCGCCTCATCGCCCACAATGGCGAGATCAACACGGTGCGCGGCAACGTGAACTGGATGAACGCGCGCCGCCGCACGATGGAATCCGACCTGCTCGGCCCGGATCTCGACAAGATGTGGCCGATCATCCCGCACGGGCAGTCCGACACCGCCTGCCTCGACAACGCGCTGGAGCTGCTGCTGGCGGGCGGCTATTCGCTGGCGCACGCGATGATGATGCTGATGCCGGAAGCCTGGGCGGGCAACCCGCTGATGGATCCGGCGCGCAAGGCGTTCTACGAATATCACGCCGCGCTGATGGAGCCGTGGGACGGCCCCGCCGCGGTTGCCTTCACCGACGGCCGCCAGATCGGCGCGACGCTGGACCGCAACGGCCTGCGCCCAGCGCGCTGGTGCGTGACGAAGGACGACCTCGTCTGCATGGCTTCCGAAAGCGGCGTGCTGCCGTTCGCCGAAGAGGATATCGTGCGCAAATGGCGGCTCCAGCCGGGCAAGATGCTGCTGATCGACCTCGAACAGGGCCGCATCATCGAGGACGAAGAGCTCAAGGCCGACCTCGCCAATGCGCAGCCCTATGCCAAGTGGCTCGACAAGGCGCAGTACAAGCTGGAAGATCTCGATGCGGTCGATGCCCGCGCGGCAGGTCAGCCGGACGACGGCGACACGCTGCTGCAGCGCCAGCAGGCGTTCGGCTACACGCAGGAAGACGTGGCCAAGTTCCTCGAGCCGATGGCCGTGCAGGGCGACGATCCGATCGGCTCGATGGGCACCGACACGCCGATCGCCGTGCTCTCGAACCGAGCCGCCTGCTGTACGACTATTTCAAGCAGAACTTCGCCCAGGTCACCAATCCGCCGATCGACCCGATCCGCGAAGAGCTGGTGATGAGCCTGCTCTCGATGATCGGCCCGCGCCCGAACCTGCTGGGCCGCGATGCCGGCACGCACAAGCGGCTGGAAGTGTCGCAGCCGATCCTGACGAACGAGGATCTCGCCAAGATCCGCTCGGTCGAGGAAGCGCTCGACGGCGCCTTCCGCACTGCGACGATCGACATCACCTGGGACGCCGAGCGCAGGCGCCGAAGGCCTCGAAGCCGCGATCAAGGAAATCTGCTGGCACGCGACCGAAGCGGTGCTGGCCGGACAAGAACATCCTGATCCTGTCCGACCGCGCGCAGAGCGAGGATCGCATTCCGATGCCGGCGCTGCTGGCGACGGCGGCGGTGCACCATCACCTGGTCCGCCAGGGCCTGCGGATGCAGACCGGCCTCGTCGTCGAAACCGGCGAAGCGCGCGAAGTGCACCACTTCTGCGTGCTGGCGGGCTATGGCGCCGAAGCGATCAACCCCTATCTCGCCTTCGAGACGCTCGAGCAGATCCGCGTGGACAAGCATCCGGAACTGTCCGCGAAAGACGTCCAGAAGAACTACATCAAGGCCGTCGGCAAGGGCATCCTCAAGGTCATGTCCAAGATGGGCATCTCGACCTACCAGTCCTATTGCGGCGCGCAGATCTTCGACGCGGTGGGCCTCAACCAGGACTTCATCGACGCACTACTTCACCGGCACCGCGACCACGATCGAGGGCATCGGCGTTGCCGAGGTGGCCGAGGAAGCCGTGCGCCGGCACGCGACTGCCTATGGCGACAACCCGATCTACAAGCATATGCTCGACGTCGGCGGCATGTACCAGTTGCGCATGCGCGGCGAAGACCATGCCTGGACGGCCGAAAACATCGCCAGCCTGCAGCATGCGGTGCGCGGCAAGAATCTCGCAGAATTACGAGGAATTCGCCCAGCTCGATCAACGAGCAGTCCGAGCGGCTGCTGACGATCCGCGGCCTGATGGATCTCAAGCCGGCCGAAGCGCCGCTCGATATTTCGGAGGTCGAACCGGCGAGCGAGATCGTCAAGCGCTTCGCCACCGGCGCGATGAGCTTCGGCTCGATCAGCCGCGAGGCGCACACCACGCTGGCGATTGCGATGAACCGGATCGGCGGACGCTCGAACACCGGCGAAGGCGGCGAGGAAGCCGATCGCTTCGTGCCGCTGCCCAATGGCGATTCGATGCGCAGCCGCATCAAGCAGGTCGCATCGGGCCGCTTCGGCGTGACCACCGAATATCTCGTCAATTCGGACGACATCCAGATCAAGATGGCGCAGGGCGCGAAGCCCGGCGAAGGCGGCCAGCTGCCCGGCCACAAGGTCGACAAGACGATCGGCAAGGTCCGCCATTCCACGCCGGGCGTCGGCCTGATCTCGCCCGCCGCCGCACCACGACATCTATTCGATCGAGGATCTCGCCCAGCTGATCCACGATCTGAAGAACGTGCAGCCGGCGGCGCGCATCTCGGTGAAGCTCGTCTCCGAAGTCGGCGTCGGCACGGTCGCGGCGGGCGTTTCCAAGGCGCGCGCGGACCATGTGACGATCTCGGGCTATGAAGGCGGCACCGGCGCTTCGCCGCTGACCAGCCTCACCCATGCCGGCTCGCCCGTGGGAAATCGGCCTGGCCGAAACCCAGCAGACCCTGCTGCTCAACGATCTGCGCAGCCGCATCGCGGTGCAGGTCGATGGCGGCCTCCGCACCGGACGCGACGTCGCCATCGGCGCGCTGCTGGGCGCGGACGAGTTCGGCTTCGCCACCGCCCCGCTGATCGCGGCGGGCTGCATCATGATGCGCAAGTGCCATCTCAACACCTGCCCGGTCGGCGTTGCCACGCAGGACCCGGTGCTGCGCGCGCGCTTCGTCGGCCAGCCCGAACATGTGATCAACTACTTCTTCTTCGTCGCCGAAGAACTGCGCGCGATCATGGCGGAGATGGGCTTCCGCACGGTCGAGGAAATGATCGGCCGGGTCGACCGGCTCGACATGAAGAAGGCGATCACTCACTGGAAGGCGCAAGGGCATCGACCTTTCGCAGCTGCTCCATCAGGTGCCGCTGGCCGAAGGCACAGCAGCTGCTTCAACACCGGCACCCAGGATCACGGGCTCGACAAGGCGCTCGACAACGATCTGATCGCGGCTTGCCGACCTGCCATCGACAATGGCGAAACGGTGCGTGCTCGAGCGCGACGATCCGCAACGTCAACCGCACGGTCGGCGCGATGCTGTCGGGCCGGATCGCCGAGAAATTCGGCCATGCGGGCCTCAAGCCCGATATCGATCCGGATCAACTTCACCGGCGTGGCCGGCCAGAGCTTCGGCGCATGGCTCGCCCATGGCGTGACGCTCGATCTCGTTGGCGATGCCAACGACTATGTCGGCAAGGGCCTGTCCGGCGGCCGCGTGATCGTGCGCCAGCCAAGCGGCGTAGCCCGCGATCCGACGGAGAACATCATCGTGGGCAACACGGTGCTCTACGGCGCGATCGCGGGCGAAGCCTATTTCAACGGCGTGGCCGGGCGAGCGCTTCGCGGTGCGCAACTCGGGCGCCGTCGCGGTGGTCGAAGGCACCGGCGATCACGGCTGCGAATACATGACCGGCGGCGTTGTTGTCGTGCTGGGCAAGACCGGGCGCAACTTCGCCGCGGGCATGTCCGGCGGGATCGCCTATGTCTATGACGAGGACGGCGACCTTCGCCCAGCTGTGCAACCATGCGCATGGTCGATCTGCTGAACCGATCTCGGCTGCCAGCGATCAGGACGATGGCACCGGCCGGCCGCAGCAGCGCCCCGTGAGCGTCGAGGATTTCGGCATGGGCGACATGCTGCGCCACGATGCCGAGCGGCTGCGTATTCTGGTCGAACGGCACAAGCTGCACACCGGATCGACCCGTGCGGCCGAGCTGCTGGACGATTGGGACAAGGCGCTCACCAAGTTCGTCAAGGTGATGCCGCGCGACTACGCCGCGCGCTTGCAACAACTCGAGGCCGAGCGCGAAGAAGCCGCCTCCGTCGCCGCCGAATAGGATTGATCGTAACATGGGCAAGGAAACCGGCTTTCTCGAAGTCGACCGGCAAGGATCGCACTTATGACGATCCGGAGGAACGGGTGAAGAACTACAAGGAATTCGTCGATCCCGCATGCGAGGAACGGCTGCGCGAGCAGGCCTCGCGCTGCATGAATTGCGGTATTCCCTACTGCCACAACGGCTGCCCGGTGAACAACATCATCCCGGACTGGAACCATCTGGTCTATGAAGACGATTGGAAGAACGCGCTCGAAGTTCTGCATTCGACCAACAACTTCCCGGAATTCACCGGCCGCATCTGCCCCGCCCCGTGCGAGGCGAGCTGCACGCTCAACATCATCGACCAGCCGGTGACCATCAAGTCGATCGAATGCGCGATCGTCGATCGCGGGTGGAAGGAAGGCTGGATCGAGCCGCAGGTGCCCGAGAAGCGCACCGGCAAGACGGTGGCGGTGGTCGGTTCCGGCCCGGCCGGCCTGGCCTGCGCCCAGCAGCTGGCGCGCGCCGGCCATTCGGTGACGCTGTTCGAGAAGAGCGACCGGATCGGCGGGCTGCTGCGCTACGGCATCCCCGACTTCAAGATGGAAAAGCACCTGATCAACCGGCGGCTGGTGCAGATGGAGGCCGAAGGCGTGACCTTCAAGACCTCCACCGAAGTCGGCGTCGACATCTCGTTCAAGACGCCTGAAGGAAAATTTCGACGCGGTCGTGCTGTCGGGCGGCGCGGAAGAGGCGCGCATGCTCAACATCCCGGGCTTCGAGATGCCCGGCGTGCGCCTGGCGATGGAATTCCTGACCCAGCAGAACAAGCGCAATGCCGGCGACGACGAAATGCGCGCCGCCCCGCGCGGCAGCCTGCTCGCCACCGGCAAGCATGTCGTCGTGATCGGCGGCGGCGATACCGGATCGACTGTGTCGGCACCTCCAACCGGCAGGGCGCAGCTTCCGTCACCCAGATCGAGATCATGCCGAAGCCGCCGGAGCAGGAAAACAAGCTGCTGACCTGGCCCGATTGGCCGATGAAACTGCGCACCTCCTCGAGCCACGAAGAAGGCGTCGACCGCGACTGGGCGGTGCTCACCAAGGAAGTCGTGGGTGAAAACGGCAAGGTCACCGGCCTCAAATGCGTCCGCGCCGACTGGTCGGAAGGCCAGCTGAAGGAAGTGGCCGGGCAGCGAGTTCGTGATCAGGGCCGATCTGATCCTGCTGGCGATGGGCTTCGTCGGGCCGAAGAAGGCCGGGCCTGCTCGATCAGGCGGGCGTCAGCTTGACCGAGCGCGGCAATGTCGATGCCAACACTGTCGACTACATGACCAGCGAACCGAACGGTTTTCGCCTGCGGCGACATGCGCCGCGGCCAGAGCCTGGTCGTCTGGGCGATCCGCGAAGG
The DNA here is from genome assembly GCA_963777785.1 of uncultured Alphaproteobacteria bacterium. Classification (GTDB taxonomy): domain Bacteria; phylum Pseudomonadota; class Alphaproteobacteria; order Sphingomonadales; family Sphingomonadaceae; genus Andeanibacterium. Next base: position 1,737,208 of record CAVZRU010000002.1, on the reverse strand, counting down.
CCGCCAATGCGCGCGTTCCGTCGACGAAGCGCTGATGGGCGTAAGCGAACTGCCGCGATGAAGCCGTGAGAAGCGGGACACTGGGCAAGGATTAGACTAGGTTCAATCCATGCCCACCATCGCCACGCTGACGATGAACCCGACCATCGACGTCTCCTATGATGTCGATCGTCTGGCTCCCACGCAAAAACTGCGCAGTCACGGCGAGAATTACGATCCGGGCGGTGGCGGCATCAATGTCGCGCGCGTGTTCGTTCGGCTGGGCGGCAATGCCGAATGCCATTATCTGTCGGGCGGGGCGACTGGCGTGGCGCTCGATGGGCTGCTTGACCTCCATCAGCTGGTCCGACGCCCCGTGCGGATTGCGGGGACGACCCGCATCGCCTGCAATGTTCACGAACGCATGTCTGGCCAGGAGTATCGTTTCATTCCGCCAGGCCCGCCGGTTACGGAAGCGGAATGGCGCGCGTGCCTCCAACAGCTAACCCACGCGCCATGCGAATATATCGTCGCCAGTGGGTCGCTTCCCCCGGGCGTGCCCCCGGATTTCTATTCCATGGTTTCAGGCATCGCGCATGACCGAGGCCTCAAATTCGTGCTCGACACCTCCGGGGCTGCGCTTGGCGGGGGAATATCGGGCGCCTGCGTCCATCTGATCAAACCCAACGATAGCGAGCTGGGCCAACTTGTGGGCAGGCCACTTGGCACGGATGCCGAGATCGCTGCCGCCGCGATGGAAATTGTCGAGCGGGGCCAGGCAGAGATAGTCGCGGTAACGATGGGAAGCAGGGGCGGAATATTGGCCTCGGCACAAGGAACGGAGTTTTTGCGCGCAATACCGGTCGAGGCCGCAAGCGCTGTGGGAGCGGGCGACAGCTTCCTCGCCGCGATGGTACATGCGTTGGCGACGGGACGCCCGCCCCGCGAGGCTTTCCACTATGGTATGGCGGCCGGCAGCGCTGCGGTGTTGACTTCCGGTACGGACCTTAGCCGGGTCGAGGATATTGAACGGCTCTATGCGATGGCGCAAGATGGCTAGCATGCTACGAATCGCAGGAGAGAGTGATGGAACTGAAACCACTGCACCCGATCTTTGCCGCTGAACTCATAGGCGCCGATCTGAGCCGCGACCCCAACGATGCGCTGGTCGCGACTGTCGAAGACGCGATGGCGCGTTACGGCGTATTGGCAATACGCGGAGCGGAGATCGACGATGAACAGCACAAGCGCTTCAGCCGCGCGTTCGGGCCGCTCGAGATTCCGAGCCGCGCCAAAGGGGCTCCACCTAGGCCGGAAGGCAAGCGAACCTTCACCCCCGGTATTTTCTATGCGGCAAATATCGACCACAATGACGAGATAATCCCCTACAATTCGGAAGCCGCAAAACTCGGCAAAGGCGCCGAGCGGTTCCACACCGACAGTTCGTTTCACCCGATGCCGACCAAATGGTCGCTGCTCCATGGAGTCGAAACTCCTCCTTCAAGCGCCGGCGGCGACACGTGGTTTGTCGATGCGCGCGCCGCCTATGACGATCTCCCCCAGAACACGAAGGACCGCATCGAGAGCCTGGTGGGTCGCCACGATTTCTGGATCGGGCGCCAGCTGGCCGGGCTCAAAGGCGAAATAACGCCACGAGCAGCGCCGCCAGATTCCATTTCCAGCAGTCGAGCATCCGCTGGTGCGAACCATGCCTTACGGCCGCAAAGCCTTGTTCGTCGGCGGGCATTGCATTGGCATAAAGGGCATGGATGAGGCGGAAGGCCTGACGCTGGTCGAAGAACTATACGCTCATGCGACGCAGGAGAAATATATCTACCGCCACCAATGGCAGCGCTGGGATCTCGTGATCTGGGACAATCGCTGCACCATGCATGCTGCGACCCCCCTGCTCACCGACGAGTACCGCCGCGATATGCGCCGCACGACGATCAATGAAAGCGGGCCGGAGACCAGCGCGCTCGAATGGATGGAAGAGCGCGGCCTTGCTACTGTTTGACCGCCCGGCTGAGCTCAGTTCAGCTGTTCCAGCGCCTCAAAACACTGGCGATCGATGGCAGAGCCCACGTCCTTGCGCATGATGTCGAGCGCCTGTTCGCGCGGCATTGCGCCGCGATAGGGCCTCTCGGCCGTGAGTGCGTCGTAAAAATCGCAGATCGTGATGATTCTCGTTTCGCGGGAGATCATGCGTTCGTCGAGACCGTGTGGATAGCCCTTGCCGTCGAGCCGTTCGTGATGGGCCGCAGCAATCGGGGCCAGATCGGATAGCGAGGGAATTCGGGCAAGAATTTTCTCGGTATGCATCGCGTGGGCACGCATGGATTCCCATTCATCCTCGTCGAGCTTGGCGGGCTTGTCCAAGATCGCGTTGGACACCCCAAGCTTCCCGACATCGTGCAAGGCAGCGGCGCGCTTCAGCCAGCGTCGGCGCGCGGGGAGTAGATCGAGCTTTGCCGCGAGCGCATCGGTATATTCGGCGACGCGTTCCGAATGGCCGGAAGTGTAAGGGCTCTTGGCGTCGATGACTTGTCCGAAGGCACTGGTAATGTCGTCGAGATAATCTTCATCGACAGGCAACCTGTCGGCTGAGGGCGCCTGCAGCAGGACATAACGGTCTGCCATTTCAGGCCCGATCGCTCGCCAGAAATTGCGGTCGCGCGCCAGAGCGGTAAAAGCGGTCACGAGCTCAGGATCGAGCCAACTACCCGAGCGGGCGGTGACTTCCGCGACCGCCAATTCAGGTCCGCCATGGCTGTGAAACACGTCGGCGATCTGGGCGAGCAAAGCGATACGCGAGAAGAGCGGGATCGCATGTCCGCGCAAGTGGCCCGGCCTGCCCGAACCATCCCAATGTTCGTCGAGGTGGTAGATGCCCTTGCAGACATCTTCGTCAAACCGCAGGGTTCGGGCGATATCGGAACCGCGGGTGCACCGCGCGACGATCATTTCCTGGGCAATATCATCCCCGTTCCGGAGGATATTTGCGATCGCCTTTGCGCGGTCGGCAATCGATGCACCCCGCGCAGTTTGCGAGAACACAAAACCCAAGGTTGCCTTGAGGCCCACGGGGATCGTCTTGTAGTCCTGTTTGAAGCGCAGGTCGTCAGCCTGATAGAGTTCCCAGATGCGCGCGGAATTGCTGCTGCAACCAAGGTCTTTCAGCAACAGGGCGTAGAACAGGTCGTTGCGGTCTCTCAGCGGCAAGCCGATCGCTTCGCCTATCCGGCTCCCAATAATGCAGGAGCGTACGCAGTGGCCCGCCGGCTGCCCTTCCGTCAGGTCAAGCGCGTAGCTGAACGCGTGGATGATCTCCGCTAGGGAGGTCGTGGCGCTTGCACGCTCGATGATGGAATTATGAATCATGGCAAATCCTGACAGCCGGGATAGCCGTCAGAGATTAGCTTCATGCGGACAATAGTGGTTAATTCAGAGCTTCGCCGGGCCGTACTTATGCGGTTATCGGATCCCTTTGCCGCGTAGTCTTTCCTCAAAAGGCCTCGGCCACTTGGCTTGGATCGACGCTCAGACCTGGGCGGGAATACGTTCCTTGGTCATTTCGACAGGATTGAAAGGCGTATCGCCAGCGGCGGCAAACATGCGCGTGAAGTGATCGAGCGGGGCCTCCGGCGCTTGCGGATCGCGCACCGTGGTCCGGCGCATGTCCCTGCGATAGATCGTGTCGTCATATTCGCCGCCGCGGTGAAGCGAGCAAAGATTGTCCCAGATCGTCATGTCGCCCGGCTGGTAATATGCAGGGAAGGTATATTGCGGCTGGATAGTCCATTCGATCAGTTCGTCGATAAGCTTGCGGCCTTCTTCGCGCCCCATACCCACAATGTCGCGTGTATGAGCGCCTACAAATAGCGCCTTGCGCCCTGAACCGGCATGAACATGTACCACGGGATGGCGGGCAATCGGCTTAGCGTCGATTTCTTCCTCGGTGTAAGGATAGCCCGCCCGTCGACGCGACCAGAAATAGGAATGGGTCGCTTCCAGCCCTTCGAGCTTGTCTTTCATCGCTTGCGGCAGATCTTCATAGGCGCTGCGCGTATCGGCAAACCAGGTCGGCCCACCATGCGGCGGCGCTTCATGGCAAAGCAGGAGCGCCTGCGATGAACGGACATCCATGAAAGAGGAATCGGAATGCCACAGCCGGTTGCCCTTGGCGGCTAGGCGGATGCTGTCATTGTCGACGATGTTCCCCTCCAAATCGAGGTTCGATGCGTCGAATAATTCAGGCTCGCTCATTCGGCTCGGCTTGCCGCTGTGGCGCGGCGCAAGTTCGACCTGGCCAAAGATGCGGCTGAAGGCGACATGACTCGCATCGTCGAGCCCGGTATTGCGCCAGACTGTGACGCCCCATTTATCTTGAATATCGACAATCTGCCGCTTGGTTTCCTCGTCCAGCGGCTTGGATATGTCCACGCCGGAGACCTCGGCGCCGAAACGTTCCAGGATGGGCTTCACTTCGATAGTCATGGCGTCCTCGCTGCTCTCCAATTCCCCACTCTCTTAGCGAGCTAAGCAAACTGGGAAATTGACCAAGAACAAACTCGAAAGATCGCGTGCGATCACCAATCGATCGCGCCGCGCCCATGGGCTTCGAGAAACGCGTTGGCTTGGCTGAAAGGCTTCGAGCCAAAGAAACCTGCATGGGCCGAGAGCGGGCTTGGATGCGGAGCTGCAAGCACCAAGTGCCGTGTATTGTTCGCCAAGCCAGGGACGCGTGCTGCTTTCTTGCGCGCATGATTTCCCCACAGGATGAAGACGCATGGTTCGTCCTGCGCCGCAACGGCCGCCACCGCTGCGTCGGTGATCTCCTCCCACCCGCGGCCCTGATGCGAACCGGCCTGGCCTGCCTCCACAGTCAGCGCGTTGTTGAGTAGCAGTACCCCTTGGCGCGCCCAATGCTCCAGATTGCCATGGGGCGGGATGTTCACCCCAAGATCCGCTTTCAGCTCCTTATAGATGTTGGCGAGCGAAGGCGGCACCCGCACGCCTTCCGGCACCGAAAAGGCCAGACCGTGCGCCTGGCCTGGGCCGTGATAGGGATCCTGCCCCAATATCACGACTTTCACCTTGTCCAGCGGAGTAAGCTCCAGCGCACGCAGGCGCTGCCCGCGCGGCGGGTAGATTTCCTTGCCTCCGTCTTCCTGCGTCCTGAGCCAGCCGCCGAGGCGGCGCGCGGTCTGGCTTTGCAACACCGGCTCAAGGGCCGGCGTCCAACTTGGGGGCAATGGACTATCGCTCATCACGCCGTGCTATCCCCTTAGCGCGGGAGTCTCCAGCGCCCTCTTTCCCTATTTACCCAATGCGCCTAGTGAACGCCCATGGCAGTGCATTATCATGAAGAAGACCTTCCCGCAGACGCGCTCGCGCCGGGACCGATCGCCGTGGACACCGAGACAATGGGGCTCGTCACGCCGCGCGACCGGTTATGCCTCGTCCAGATATCCGACGGGCAGGGTGACGAACACCTCGTGCGCTTCGCCAATGGAAGTTCCTATGACGCGCCGAACCTGAAGAGTGTGCTGGCCGATCCGGCACGTCTGAAGCTCTACCACTTCGCACGTTTCGACCTTGCCGCGATCGAATATTATCTGGGCGTGACCGCTGCTCCTGTTTTCTGCACCAAGATCGCGAGCAAGCTGGTGCGCACTTATACCGATCGGCACGGGCTCAAATATCTCGTCAGCGAATTGCTCGGCACGGATATTTCCAAGCAGCAGCAATCGAGCGATTGGGGCGCACCCGCATTGTCCGATGCCCAACGCGAATATGCCGCTTCCGACGTTCGTTACCTGCACCGGATGCGCGACATCCTCGCCGAACGGCTCGAACGCGAAGGTCGCACCCAAATTGCACAAGCCTGCTTCGATTTCCTTCCGGCGCGCGCACGGCTCGACATTGCCGGTTGGGCCGACAAGGACATATTCAGCCACGAATGAATAATAAGCTCCAGCGCGAACGCCGCATGACAGACAGAAGATCATGACCATTCAAGCCGAAGAACTGCGCAATAGCCGCCATGCGTTCGCTGTGCCTGGCGGCGCGCATGACCGGTTGATCGGACGGCTGGCCAAATTACTCCCCGCCGGAATCGGCGTGATTGCGGCCTTGATGATCTTCACCCCGTTGGCACCTCGCGGCGAAGTCAGCTTCCTGCTTGACCGCAACAAGGTGGCCATTGCCGAGGATCGGCTGAGCGTCTCGAATGCAATGTACCGCGGGCAAGACACGAAAGGCCGGCCCTTCTCCCTCACCGCAGGCAATGCAGTCCAACGATCCGCCAGCGAACCGGTGGTGCGCATGAGCGATCTTGAGGCACGCATCCTGCTCGATCAGGGCCCAGCGGTGCTGAGTGCACAGTCAGGCAGCTATGACATCGACGAGGAGAAAGTTGCGATCGACGGCCTGGTTCGGTTCACCGCTGCCGATGGTTACCGTATGGTGGCGCGCAATGTCTCGATCGATCTGGAAAACAAGACGCTACTGGGCGATGGGAAGGTCGAAGGCGCCATTCCTGCCGGAACCTTCTCCGCCGATCGTATCGAAGCCGATCTCGGGGAACGGAACATTATGCTCGATGGTCATGCCCGGCTGCGCATGGCGCCAGGCCAATTGAGGATGCCCTAGATGCGACTGCGCAACGTGCTTTCCCCTGCTTTCCGGCGAGCCTTGGCGGGCTTCGTGCTCACTGCTGCGGCTTTGACCGGCTGGCAGCACCTTTCAGCGCAAGCGATCGCCGCGCATGACAGCAATGCTCCGGTAAATTTCGATGCCGACCGGATCGAGTTGCAGGACAAGCAGAACCGCGTGGTGCTTTCGGGCAATGTCCGGATCAACCAGGGCGGGCTGGCGCTAAGCGCAGCCCGCACGACTGTGGCCTACACAGACAACGGTTCGCTCCAGATCCAGCGCCTCGATGCAACGGGAGGTGTCGTGGTGACGCGCGGAAGCGAATCGGCTCGCGGTGCCGTGGCCGTATACGATTTCAACAAGCGGCTGATTATCATGTCCGGCAACGTCTCGCTTCGCCGAGGGAGCGACACATTGAACGGCGGGCGGCTCGTAATCGATCTGAGAACCGGACTTTCGAGCGTAGACGGCCGGGGCGGCAGCAGCTCGAATGGACGCGTGAGCGGAACCTTCCAAGTACCCGATTGAGGGCGCTTCAACGTCGGGGGGCAGCAGCCCTGGCGATTTCGGCCAGACCCTGCGCGAGCAAGAGCTCGGCAGATTGGTTGTTGGCTAGCAGCGCCCGGTGCATCTCGACCAGTTTGACGACGAGCCGCTCCAGCTTGCGGCCTTGCCAACGGCGCAGTTGCACCGACAGATCGCGCTTGTCGCGAAAGAATACCCGCCGTGCACGCGTTTCCGTCTTCGAGCAGCGCATTGACGTCCCCTCGCGGGCCGAGCTTTGCCGAAAGGCCGGCAAGCTGCGCCGCGCGCCGCTCGAAAGCCAGCAGCACGCCGACCGGGTTGAGCGAGATCTCGCGCATGCGATGAAGTTCGCCTGAGAGCTTGCCAGTCTCGCCCGAAAGCACGGCGTTGACCAGCGGCATGAACCCATCTTCCTCGGTTCGCGCGCCAATCGCATCGAGCGCTTCTGGCATCGCAGCCTTGGGAGCTTGCGGACTGGCATCCAGATAAAGCGCCAGCTTGGTCACTTCCGACTGCGCCAGCCGCACGTCGAGGCCGCAGGCGCGTGCGATCCGTTCGGCCAGATTCCCCGGGCAGCCGCAGCTCCGGCGCGTCCGCCATGTCGCGGACTGTCTGAGTCACTGGCGCAAGATCGGGCGGATAGAACATCGCGACCAGCGCATCGTTCGCGCTTCTCCAGCAGCTTGGCGGTGCGCGACTTGTCGGTGGCGGAGGTGGCGACGATCAGCACCGGGCAAGGCTCGCCTTCATCGGCATCGATCGTGTCGATCAGGATCTTGACCGCGTCATGTGCTTCGTCGCCGCGGCGCGCACCAGAATGTGGCGGGCATCGCCGAACAGCGAGGTCGAGCGCGCTTCGTCAGCCAGCAGGGTCGGGATCCTTGCGCAAATCGGCGCCTGAGATTTCCACCCGTCTCGCCCGGATCGGCGAGCATGGCGGCGATCTTCGTCGGCAGCTGCGGAAGCGCCCGCTTCATCCGGGCCGCAGAAGAAGAAGATCTTGCATTGCCGCGCCGCGCGCGGAGCCGTGCCGGCGAAATCGCGCTGGGTGGCCTTCACCCGCCCACGCCTCTCAGGAATCCTTGCGCAAGGTGAGCGCGAGCCGCGTCACGATCCGGTCGGCGACATCGCGGGCCAGGTTTTCGAGCGCGGTCTGCTCGGCGGCGATGGTCGCATATTCGGACGAGACCACGTCGATGCCGGCATCCGACCCGGCGGTGGCATCGAGCAGGATCTCGCCCGCTCGCCAGTATCGATCAACTGATAGCGCGCGCGCAAGGTGCGCCGTTCGCGCCCGATCGTGTCGTCGGTCAGCAGGCCGAGCCCTTCGAGCTGGTCGTCGAGCCGAACGTCGAGCCGGTAGCGCGACGAGCCTTCGCAGTCGCCAAGCCGGTCGCACAGCGCATTGCGCACCAGCCAGCCCGCCTGCGCCCTCGATCGCCGGGACTTCGACCGCGGCGAGCCCGCTGCGCCACCTCGCCGTCTGCCGCCGCCGGCATACATCGGCTGCAAGCCCGCAGGCGGCGAGCGCCAGGATGAGCGGCAAGCAGAGCGAGAAGCGCGCCTCATGCGACGAGATTGACCAGCCGGTCGGGCACCACGATCACCTTGCGCACCTCCGCTCCATCGAGCGCACGCTGCACCTTCTCCGATGCGAGCGCAAGCGCCTCGAGCTCTTCCTTCGGCAGGCCCTTGGCCACGGTCAGCGTGTCGCGCAGCTTGCCCATCACCTGGACCGCGATGGTCACTTCGTCCTCGACCAGCAGCGCCGGATCGACTGCGGGCCAGGCGGCGTCGGCGATCAGCCCGTCTCGCCCATCAGCTGCCCAGGCCTCTTCGGCGAGATGCGGCATCATCGGCGAGACCAGCAGCAGCAGGGCTGCGGATCGCGTCGCGAGCGGCTGGCCGATGGCGCGGCCTTTTCGACTGCGCGTGGTCAGTTCGTAGATCCGCGCCACCGCCTTGTTGAAGCGCCAGCGCCTCGATATCCTCGCGCGACCGCGGCGATCGTCTGGTGCGTCTTGCGGTCGAGCGCCTTGTCCTCGCCGGCAGCACGCCGCATCGTACTGGCCGAACAGCCGCCACAGGCGCTGGACGAAGCGCCAGCAGCCTTCGATCCCGGCTTCGACCACGGCAGATCGCGCTCGGGCGGGCTGTCGGACAGCATGAACCAGCGCACCGCGTCGGCGCCGTAGTGGGCGACGATCTCGTCCGGGTCGACGACGTTCTTCTTCGACTTCGACATCTTGATGACGCGGCCGATCTCGACCGGCGCGCCATCGGCCGTCAGCAGTGGCGCCATCGCCCGTGCGATCCACTTCGCCGGGGCTGAGCAATAGACGGCGCGCTCGCATCGCTGCGGCGATAGGTCTCGTGCGTCACCATGCCTTGCGTGAACAGGCTGGCGAACGGCTCCGTGACGTCGATCTTGCCGATATGCGCTGAGCGCGCGCGTCCAGAAGCGGGCGTAGAGCAGGTGCAGGATCGCGTGCTCGATGCCGCCGATATATTGCTGCACCGGCAGCCAGCTGCGCGACTTCCTCGGCGGTCGAACGGCTTGTCCGCCGGCTGGCTGGCGAAGCGCAGGAAATACCACGAGCAATCGACGAAGGTGTCGAGCGTATCGGTCTCGCGCTCGGCCGCGCCGCCGCATTGCGGGCAGTCGACGTGCTTCCAGGTCGGGTGGCGGTCCAGCGGATTGCCGGGGATCGTCGAAGTCGACATCCTCGGGCAGGATGACCGGCAGCTGGTCCTTGGGCACCGGCACCACGCCGCAGGTGTCGCAATGGATGAAGGGGATCGGCGTGCCCCAGTAGCGCTGGCGCGAAACGCCCCAGTCGCGCAGGCGCCACACGGTCTTGCCCTCGCCCCAGCCTTCGCTCTCGGCGCGGGCGATGACCGCGGCCTTGGCATCGCTCGACGCTCATGCCGTCGAGGAAGTCGGAATTGACGCAGCACTGCCGTCGCCCGCCTCGGCCTCGCCCTGCGAAGGGCGCGTCGGCATCGGCGCGCATCGGCGGCGACCACGCGGGTGATCGGCAGGTCGTATTTGCGTGGCGAAATCGAAGTCGCGCTGGTCATGCGCCGGCACGGCCATGATCGCGCCGGTGCCGTATTCCATCAGCACGAAATTGGCGACGTAGACCGGCAGGCGGCTCGCCGGTGAACGGATGCACCGCCGTGATGCCGGTGTCGAAGCCCAGCTTCTCCGCCGTTTCGAGCTCGGCCGCCGTGGTGCCGCCGTCGCGGCATTTCTCGATGAACGCGGCCGCCTCGGCGCTGTCTTCCGCCAGCCCGCTGCGCGAGCGGGTGATCGGCGGCGATCGCGACGAAGCTCGCGCCGAAGATCGTGTCGGGCCGGGTGGTGTAGACCTCGAGCTTGTCCCGCCGTCGCTGAGGTCGAACGCGAAGTGCAGGCCCTGGCTCTTGCCGATCCAGTTTTCCTGCATCAGCCGGACCTTCTCGGGCCAGTCCTCGAGCTCGTCCAGGCCGTCGAGCAGTTCGTCGGCGAAGTCGGTGATCTTGAGGAACCACTGGTTGAGCTTGCGCTTCTCGACCAGCGCGCCCGAGCGCCAGCCGCGTCCGTCGATCACCTGCTCGTTGGCCAGCACGGTCATGTCGACCGGGTCCCAGTTGACCGCGCTTTCCTTGCGGTAGACCAGGCCCGCCTCGATAGAGATCGAGAAACAGCGCCTGTTCGTGGCCGTAATATTCGGGATCGCAGGTCGCGAGTTCGCGGCTCCAGTCGAGCGCGAAGCCGAGCCGCTTCAACTGCGCCTTCATGTTGGCGATATTCTGGCGGGTCCAGCCGCCGGGGTGGACGCCCTTTTCCATCGCGGCATTTTCCGCCGGCATGCCGAAGGCGTCCCAGCCCATCGGGTGCAGCACTTCGAAGCCCGTGCATGCGCCTGATAGCGCGCGAGCACGTCGCCCATCGTGTAATTGCGCACATGGCCGATATGGATGCGCCCCGAAGGATAGGGGAACATCTCGAGCACATAGCTGCGCGGCTTGTTGCGACGCTTCGTCGGCGCGAAAGCTCTGCGCCTCGTCCCAGGCGCGCTGCCAGCGCCCGTCGGCTTGCGACGGATCGAATCTGTTCGTTCATCGAAACGGCCCCCTGCCGGCGTCAGCCGATGGCGGAACGCCGCAGATCGCGCGCCTTGGTGAGGATGATGTCCTCGAGCTTCTGCACCGTGGCGGCCTGCACCGGCGCATCGACCCATGTGCCGCCTTGCATGACCTGACGGCTGGCCGCGACGCGCAGCGCATCGGCGCGCAGATCCTGGTCGAGGATCGTCACCGAGACCTTCATCCGCTCATTCGGCGTTGTTCGGGATTGGCATACCAATCGGTCACGATCACGCCGCCCGAGCTGTCGGCCTGGAGCAGCGGCATGAATGAGAGCGTTTCGAGGCTGGCGCGCCAGAGATAGGAATTGACGCCGATCGTGGTGACTTGCGCGGCGGCAAGATCGGCCCTCGGACGCTCCTTCTTGCCGCAGGCGGCGAGCCCGGCAATTCCGACCAGTGCCGCAGCCAGCATCAGCGTGCGTCCCGCACGGTGCTTATTCGAAATACCGGTTTCGCTGCTGCCAATCATGATTGTTGCCGTTCCTGTCCGTCAAATGGCGCTAGCCGAGCCGAATAGGGCGTGGCCAGCGCTGCAGTGAGCCTCTATAACCGCCGCACGCCTTGCGGCAAGTGTGCGCTGATCCCATGCACCACTTCGCGGTGAATGCGTGCTTAACCGAGGTGATTGCTGTGTGCGCCTTGCAACACTATTGCAAAACAACACTGTCATGGAGACTCATGTCTGGTAATTTCCATGTTAACGACTTATCAAAATTGAAAATTATGGATGTCGGGCCGATTCTCTGAACATACTCAGGCAAGGTTCAGGGTTGCGATGTCCAAATAAATGTACTTGGGTTCAGGGTGAAGGAAATACGGAAAATGTCCAAACGGCGCACAGCAGATAAGCGAAGCGGTTTTACCGCCGCGCTGGTTTGCGCGGGCGCGTTTGGCCTGATCGCCGCACCCAGTGCCGGCCTCGCGCTTGGCGGGATTGACGGCGAATCGCTTGGCGCCGCCGCACATTCGGGCTTCCTTGCCTTCACTCCCGCATCGATCGATCCGCGACTCGCCCGCCTTGTGGCTGAGCGCCGCGGCGATGCTGGCACGCTCATGCCTTTCACGCCGGCTGGTTCGGCGAATCGGCCCGGACGCTCGGTAACGGTTGCGGTACGCGTGGACGGCGATGCTGCCCGGCTGATCTCGGTTCGCTCCGCACTCGCTTCGGCCCAGGATCAGTCTTCCGGCGCGTCCTTGCGGATTGCGCCGACGCGCTACAATCTCGGCCTGTCGCGCGGGTACCAGAGCTTCGCACAGACGCCAGATCTGGCCAAGAATTTGAACGATGCGGCAATGCCCGATCTTTCCAGCTTCAAGCCGTCCGATGGCGTCAAGGAGAAGCCGAAGCGCTTCAACGCAAGGATTGCGCTCGAGGAAGAGCTTAGCGCTGGCCGCGCACCACGAACGCTTGAAGGCGTCAACGATCAGACGTTCGACCTTGGCGGCAGCTATCGCGTGACGCGCAACCTCGATGTCACCGCCGGTGTCCGCTATTCGCAGGATCGCGACGGCATGGCGCCGATTACGAACAGCAAGCAAGACAGCCAGGCGGTTTACGTGGGTACTCAGTTCCGCTTCTGAGGCACGCCGCCGCAAGTTCTTTCAAGCAAACCCCGCAACTTTGCGGGGTTTTTCTTTGCCTGCATCCCCGAGACATCTTAACTATGAGGCTCAAAGGTAAAGCGCCAACAGGATCGATTTCGAGGAGAAAGCATGACACGCGTTGCAATAGTTACTGGCGGAACTCGAGGAATCGGCAAGGCCATCAGCCTTGCACTGAAAGAACAGGGCCATACCGTGGTCGCCAACTATGCGGGCAATGACGAAAAAGCCCGCGCCTTCACCGAAGAGACCGGCATCAAAGCCTATAAATGGGATGTGGGCGACCATGAAGCCACTCTTGCCGGCTGCAAGCAGGTGGAGGACGAAATCGGCCCAATCGATATTCTCGTGAACAATGCCGGTATTACGCGCGACGGCACATTGCTCAAGATGAGCTACGACGACTGGGTCGACGTGATGCGGGTCAATCTCGGCGGCTGCTTCAATATGGCGAAGGCCTGCTACCCTGGCATGCGCGAGCGGGGCTGGGGCCGAATCGTCAATATCGGCTCGATCAACGGGCAGGCTGGCCAATATGGCCAGGTCAATTACGCCGCTGCCAAAAGCGGCATTCACGGCTTCACCAAAGCGCTGGCACAGGAAGGCGCTCGCTTCGGCGTTACGGTGAATGCCATCGCGCCGGGCTATATCGATACGGACATGGTTGCCGCAGTCCCCGAGGCAGTGCTCGAAAAGATCGTCGCCCGCATCCCTGTCGGGCGGCTCGGCCATGCAGAGGAAATCGCACGGGGCGTTACGTTCCTTTGTGCCGAAGACGGCGGCTTCGTGACCGGCTCGACCATGAGCATCAATGGCGGCCAGCATATGTATTGAAGTGCGCGTACCGCGCGAATCCGGGAGCACAATGGCCGAAACGCGAATCGAGAGCGACACGATGGGCGAAATCGCCGTCCCGGCCGATCGGCTGTGGGGGGCGCAGACCCAGCGCTCGCTGGAGAACTTCCGCATCGGCGGGGAGCGTATTCCGCTACCGCTGATTCATGCACTCGGCGTGATCAAGCAAGCTGCCGCGCGGGTGAACCAGCGGCTTGGCCTGCTTGATGCAAAAGTGGCCAATGCTGTCGCCGAGGCTGCTGCAGAAGTGGCGGAGCGGCAAGCTCGACGACCACTTTCCGTCTGGTCGTGTGGCAGACCGGCTCAGGCACTCAGACCAACATGAACGCCAACGAGGTGATCGCCAATCGCGCTAATTTGGCGCTGGGAGGGAAGCTCGGCACAAAGAGCCCGGTCCACCCCAACGATCACGTCAATCTCAGCCAATCATCCAACGACACTTTCCCCAGTGCGATCCATATCGCGGCAACCCTGCAAATCCACGGCCGCTTGCTGCCCGCGCTGGCAGGAATGGAGCGCGAGCTTTCAGCCAAGGCCAAGCAGTGGGACGGGATCGTCAAGATCGGCCGCACGCATACCCAAGATGCCACTCCCCTGACGCTCGGACAGGAGTTTTCAGGCTATGCGCAGCAGGTCAAAGCCGGGATCGCGCGAATCGAAGCGACGTTGCCGGGGCTGAGCGAGCTAGCCCAAGGGGGAACCGCCGTTGGCACTGGTCTCAATGCGCCAGCCGGGTTTGGCCGGGAGATCGCCCGCGAGATATCCGACCTCACCGGGCAGGCATTCGTCAGCGCACCCAACAAGTTCGAGGCGCTTGCCGCTCAGGATGGGCTGCTTTTCGCCCATGGCGCGTTGAACACGCTCGCGGCAGGTCTCTATAAGATTGCCAACGACATACGGCTGCTTGGCTCCGGACCGCGCTCTGGCCTGGGCGAATTGGCCCTGCCGGCAAACGAGCCCGGTTCTTCGATCATGCCCGGTAAAGTCAATCCGACGCAATGCGAAGCCATGACTCAGGCCTGCGCCCAGATCTTCGGCAATCAGGCCGTGCTGACTTTCGCGGATAGCCAGGGCCAGTTCGAGCTCAACGTCTATCGCCCGGTGATGGCCCATAATTTCCTCCAGTCGGTGCGGCTGATGGCGGACGCTGCGGAGAGCTTCACCAAGCACTTGCTTGTCGGGCTCGAACCGCGGGCGGATAATATCGCTCAAGGCGTCGAAAGATCGCTAATGCTGGTGACGGCCCTCGCTCCCACGATCGGCTACGACAAGGCTGCTTCGATCGCGAAAACAGCACATGAAAAGGGTCTGACCCTGCGCGAAACGGCAATCGCCAGCGGAGCGGTGAGCGAGGCCGATTACGACCGTCTAGTAAAGCCCGAGGCGATGTTGGGCCCCGACCACCTGCCTCAAAACGATTAGGCATGGTGTCCGCGGCTTATCACCCCCCGGTCAAGCGCTCGGTCGAGATTGCGGGCCACAAGACTTCGATCAGTCTCGAACCCTTGTTCTGGGATATGTTGCGGGCAGCGGCCGAAAGCGAACAAGTCCCGATAAATGCACTGGTCGCGCGAATCGACGCCGAACGGATTGAGTCCGAGCACCCGCCCGGATTGGCCGGAGCCATACGCATATGGCTGGTGACCAATTCCGGCGGGAGCCGCGATCAATAATTTGCTGGTGGATCGCTGGCCGGAAAACTTTCGTCGCTTTGTTCGTCGACTTTCGACCATGAGTCATTGGGCTTGTCCCGCATCGCCTTGGGCCCTGCGTCCCTGACCTGCGTGTCATTGCCTTCCGCCGTCTGGCCAGTCGGCAAAGGCGGGGCGGCCTTCATTCTTGGAGTTCTGCCACAGCCGGTAACCGGCGTAGCCTGCCGCGCCCAATGCTGCGACTTTCAGAAGTGTCATTGCCATATTCCTTTCAAGATGCCTTGCTGCCGATCAACGCGCAAAGCAGGAGAAAGGTCCGTCAATCGTTGCCGACACGCTCGATCTGAGCGCCTAGCAGCGCGAGCTTCTCTTCCAGTCGCTCATAGCCGCGATCGAGGTGGTAGAGGCGATGGACCTGCGTTTCGCCCTCGG
The DNA here is from genome assembly GCA_963777785.1 of uncultured Alphaproteobacteria bacterium. Lineage (GTDB taxonomy): Bacteria > Pseudomonadota > Alphaproteobacteria > Sphingomonadales > Sphingomonadaceae > Andeanibacterium. Next base: position 1,721,373 of record CAVZRU010000002.1, on the reverse strand, counting down.
CTGCCAATCCCGCGATAACCAGGCTCATCGAAGCGCGCAGGTCGGTGGCCATGACTTCGGCGCCGGTCAAGCTTCGGGACGCCATGGACGATCGCGGTGCGGCCCTGGACGTCTCGATATGCGCACCCATGCGGTTGAGTTCGGGCACATGCATGTAGCGGTTCTCGAATATCGTTTCGGTCAGCACGCTGGTCCCTTCCGCCCGGCACAGCAGCGCCATCAGCTGGGCCTGCATATCCGTGGCGAAGCCCGGATAGGGCGCGGTCGAGAGGGTGACTGCGCGAATCGGCCCGTCGGCCGCCACATGGATGCCGTCCTTGACCGCTTCGACCGAGCACCCCCGCATCGCGCAAGGCCTGGACGGTGGCCTCCATATCGTCCAGCTTTGCGCCCTTCAGCGTCACCTCGCCGCCGGTGATCGCGGCCGCGCAGGCATAGGAGCCCGCCTCGATCCGGTCTGGCATGACCGGTAGGTCGCGCCGTGAAGCCGCGGGACTCCGTGGATGGTGAGTTCCGAGGTGCCGATCCCCTCGATCTCCGCGCCCATCGCGACGAGCAGATTGCACAGATCGACAATCTCCGGCTCGCGCGCGGCATTGTGCAGCTCGCTGGTGCCGCTTGCGAGCACCGCCGCCATCAGCGCATTCTCGGTCGCGCCGACCGACACCACCGGGAAGCTGTAGCGCCCGCCCGGCAGCCCGCCATCGGGCGCATGCGCGCGAACATAGCCTGCCGCCAGCTCGATCTCGGCGCCGAACGCCTCAAGCGCCTTCAGGTGCAGATCGATCGGGCGGTTGCCGATCGCACAGCCGCCGGGCAGCGACACGGTCGCCTCGCCCGCCCGGCGCCAGCATCGGGCCGAGCACGAGGATCGAGGCGCGCATCTTGCGCACCAGATCGTAGGGCGCGACGTTGGAGGTGATGCGCGTCGCCTCCAGCGTCATCACCCGGCCGAAATCCTCCGGGCCGAGTGCCCGCGATCGACGGTCGAGACGCCGAACTGGTTCATCAGGTGCTGGAAACTGTCGATATCCGCCAGCCGCGGCAGATTGCGCAGGGTCAGCGGCTCATCGGTCAGCAGCGCGCAGGGCAACAAGCGTGAGACGCCGCATTCTTCGCGCCGGAAACGGGTATCGTGCCGGAAAGGCGGTTGCCGCCTTCGATGATTATCTTGTCCATTCCCGTCGTTTAGCGGAATGTCGGCACGGGGCAAGGCGGCGAAAGCGACCATCGGTTATGGCGTTGGCCGGTTGACGCCGCCCGCAGGCGCCGCAATGCTGCACCGCATGATCAGTCAGCAAACCCATCAAGAAAGCCGTATTCCCGGTCGCCGGGCTCGGCACCCGCTTCCTGCCCGCCACCAAGGCGATCCCCAAGGAAATGCTGCCGATCATCGACCGGCCGCTGATCCAGTATGCGGTCGACGAAGCGCGCGAGGCGGGGATCGAGCAGATGATCTTCGTCACCGGGCGCGGCAAGACCGCGATCGTCGAACATTTCGACATCGCCTTCGAACTCGAAGCAGACCATGACCGAGCGCGGCAAGGACCTGGGCTGCTCGAGGCCACCCGCGCCACGCCCGGCGATATCATCACCGTGCGCCAGCAGGTGCCGCTGGGCCTGGGCCATGCGATCTGGTGCGCGCGCGCGATCGTCGGCGACGAGCCGTTTGCGATCTTCCTGCCCGACGAGCTGATGATCGGCAACGCCCGGCTGCATGAAGCAGATGGTCGATGCCTATGACGAAGTCGGCGGCAATCTCATCAGCGTGCTCGAAGTGCCGATGGAAGAGGTTTCGTCCTATGGCGTGATCGACCCGGGCGCGCGAATGGCGCGCTGACCGAAGTGCACGGGCCTGGTCGAAAAGCCGCCGGTCTGCCGAAGCGCCGTCGAACAAGATCGTCTCGGGCCGCTACATCCTCCAGCCCGAAGTGATGCGCATGCTCGAGAACCAGGGCAAGGGCGCGGGCGGCGAGATCCAGCTGACCGACGCGATGGCGCGGATGATCGGCACCCAGCCGTTCCACGCGGTGACCTTCGACGGCAAGCGGTTACGACTGCGGCAGCAAGGTCGGCTTTGTCGAGGCGACGCTGGCGCTGGCGCTGGAGCGCGCGGACATGGGCGACGAAGTGCGCGCGATGGCGAAACGCCTGCTCGGCTAGAGCCGTTCCCTAACCCAGTCTTCATCGGCGGCTAGATCGCTCATTCGCGCTCCTGGCAAACCACACAAAAAGAAAGGCGGCTAATAGCCGCCTTACCTAATCCCATTCAATGGTTGTTTCCGACCGGCCGCCCGCTGAGCGGCCCATCAAGTGGTTCCGATTAATCGGGACCGCCCTTGCCGCCTTCAGGATTGGAGACCGCCAATTGTTCGCCTGTCATATAGGGCGTGGGATCGACTGCTTCGCCTGCAACGCGGACTTCGTAATGCAGATGCGGGCCGGTCGAGCGGCCGGTTGTGCCGACATAGCCGATCAAATCGCCCTTACGCACCCGGTCGCCAGCGCTCACGGCGTAACCGGAAAGATGTGCAAACCGCGTTTCCATTTCGCCGCCATGTTCGATCTGGATATAGTTGCCGTAGCTGCCGAACCGCTCGGCCCTGCCGACAATGCCGTCTGCTGTCGCATAGACCGGTGTTCCGGTCGGCGCAGCGAGATCGATGCCCTTGTGATTGCGGCGGACACCAAGAACCGGATGATTGCGCATCCCATAACCGCTGGTCAGCATCATTTGAGCGAGAGGCATACGCGAGGGAATGGACATGGAGCTCTGTGCCGGCGACACGATTCCGTCACCCCGGTCGAGCGATTTCCAGCTGGCGAAAAGCTGGCTGAATTCTTCATCGCCCTTGCCGAGCGGAGATTGAGCGCCTTCGGTGATCTTGTGGACCTGGCCGCTGATCTGCGCCGAAGCGGCTTCAGTCTGGGCTACGGCCGGGCTTGCGCCCATGGCCAGAAACGCTGCAACAATCGCAGCGGGGAACATGTGAATTGAGAGCGGTTTACGCATTACGGCCTGATTTCCCGTCCTATTACCTGGCAGCTTTCGCCGCTTCGATACCCCAAACGCGTCCCCCGACACGCCAGCCCGAAAAAAGGCCTTACTGTTTCCAAAGAATCGGGAACTTTCCCAATTCCGCATCGTTAAGTTGGAGCTAAACAGGCGCTGCCTCAGCTGGCAAGCGCACCGTAGAAGCTGCGCGACAGACCGGCTGCAAGACGCGCTGAGTCGTTGAATGGTGGCCTGATGACCCCCTTCAGATATTGCTGAACCCTTAATTTCCATAGGTTTTCGGGGTCTTGCCCATGCTGACGGCAATGGGCGATGAAATGACTTGTGCCGATCCGCACATGCCGAATCTCGTCGTCAAGGATTCGCGAGAGAATTTTCGCGCCGTGCTCGTCTCCGTAAGCAGCGACACGTTCAATCGCCGCCGGCGTCACGTCCAGCCCGCGCGCTTCGAGCACCATCGGCACGATGGCCAGCCTCGCCGCGACATCGTGCGCGGTCTTCTCAGCCGATTCCCAAAGTCCGGCATGCGCCGGCAAGGCGCCGTACCGACTGCCAAGCGAAACGAGCTTTCGGCTGAGCAGCGCGAAATGCAGTCGCCTCGTCAGCAGCCACGCCGAGGAAATCCTGCACGAATTCTTCGCCCATTGTTCCGCCGAAGCGCCCGGCCATATCCAGCGCAAGATCGATCGCGACGAATTCGATATGGGCCAGTGCATGCCAGAAGGCGATCCGGCCTCGCTCCGATCCGCCTTTTCCGCGCTTGGGCATCCGCCCCGGCGCAAGCAACTCAGGCCGTTCCGGCCAGGCGGGCCGATCGGGCATCGCCGCATCGAACGCAAATTCGAGCCGGCCTAGACGCCAGTCGCGCGCCACTTCGCGCGCGGCGAACACCTTCGCCCGCGGCTCGCCCGTCAGCAGGGCGCCGCGAATGGCTGAGGCGACAGTGCGTGTCATATCGGAAATTTTCGGAGCAGGCCCAATACGGACCTAGAGCGCCTTGACCGCGTCCAGCACTGCCTCGGCATGTCCTTTCACCTTCACCTTGCGCCAGACTTCGGCGATCCGGCCATCTGGCGCCGACCAGCAAAGTGGTCCGCTCCATTCCCATGTAGGTGCGGCCATACATGCTCTTTTCCGCCCAGACGCCCAGCGCGTCCGACAGCCCATCCTGCTTCGGCATCGGAGGCCAGCGGCGCGGTGAGAGCATATTTGTCGATGAACTTCTGGTGCTTCTTCGGCGGATCCTTGCTCACGCCGAGCAGCGCGGCCCCGGCCTTTGCGAACTCGCCCGACAGCGCGGAGAAATCCTTATTCTCGACCGTGCAGCCGGGCGTGTCGTCCTTGGGATAGAAGAACAGCACCAGCGGCTTGCCCGCGAAAATCCGATGGCTTCACGGCCGTGCCATCCGGCGCAGTCAGCGCAATATCGGGAACCATGTCGCCGATGTCGGGGCGTTCGCTCATCATTCGATCTCCAGTTCTTCGCTGAAATATCTCGCTCCAGGCCGCCGCGACTTCTTGCCGCGCAGCGCCGAGGTTTTCCAGCAGCCCGGCATAATCCGCCGCGCCGCATGCCTTCGCAAGGGCGGCGCAGGCGGCGCTCGGCGGTTCCTTCCCATCGGGAGCGAGCAGCCGGGCAGCGACCAATATCCGGGTCAGCAAGGCATGAGCATCGCACGAGCGCGGCGAGACAGGTGCCCGGCCGCAACGAGCTGGGCCAGCGCGCCGCTGAGATCGGGAGTAAAGGCGATCCGTTCGCGCAATTGGAGAAAGTGGATCAGGAATTCGAGATCGACCAGCCCGCCGCGCAGCAGCTTGGCGTCGAGCGCGCCCTGACGGCTGTTTGTGCACCGCCATTTCGGCGCGCATCTTCAGCACGTCGAGCTTGAGCCTCTCCGGATCGCGCGGGTCGCACAGCACATCGTGCAGGATCCTGTCCAGCCGAGCCCTGGCTTCGGGCGGGCCGTAGAGCACGCGGGCGCGGGTGAGCGCCATGTGCTCCCAGGTCCATGCGCTCTTCGTGCTGATAGCGTTCAAAACTGTCCAGGCTCACCGCCAGCGGCCCCTGATTGCCCTGCGGCCGCAGGCGCGTGTCGACTTCGTAAAGCGGGCCTTCCGCCGTCGCGACGCTGAGCGCGGCGGTGATGCGCTGGCCAAGCCGGTTGAAATAGAGCGTCGCGCCCAGCGGGCGTTCGCCGTCCGATTGCGCCTTCGAGATCGCCGGTGAACAGATAGACCAGATCGAGGTCCGAGGCATGGGTCAGCGCGCCGCCGCCCAGCCTGCCCGAGCCCGAGAATCACCAGATCGTGGCCCGGGATGCGCCCATGCGCGCCGCACAAATTCCGCTTCCGCCGCCTCCGCGCAGACCGCCAGCGCCGCTTCCGCAGTGCGCGACAGCGCGTCGGCAATGTCGAGCGGATCCTGCGCCGCCTCGATCAGCTGGACGCCCAGCGCAAAGCGCGTCTCGCCCACCGCGCGGCGCACCCGGTCGAGCATGTCCTCGTAAGTCGCCGCCATCGGCCGGGCGCCATACGCGCCGCCAGTTGCGTCCACCGAGCCGGGCAGGTCGAGCGCGGTGGCATCGATCAGCGCATCGAGCAGTTCGGCCCGGCGCGCGAGCTCGTCGGCCAGCGGCGGCGCCAGCGTGAGGATTGCCATGAGCTGATCGAGCAGGCCCGGCCGCGCTTCCAGCAGGCGGAACAGATTGACCGCGCTGGGCAGGTTGGCGAGCAGGCTCTCCCAGCGAGTGACCGCGCGGTCGGGGTCCGGCGCGGCGGCCAGCGCTTCGAGCAGCGCCGGGAACACCGCTTCGAACGCCGCACGCGCCGCTTCGCTGCGCAAGGCGCGGACTCGCCCGTCGCTCCAGCCGGCGATCCGCTCGGCCAGGCGCGTCGGGATCGGAAAAGCCCAGCTTCGTCGAGCCGAGGCGCAAGCGGCCCCTGCTGCCTCGGCGACAATGGCTGCCCCGGGCCGTTCCTGCCCTTCGAGCAAAGCGCATCGTAGCGGCTCGCCACCCGGCTCGGTGAGGTCGCTGCAGTTCCTCGATCAGCGCGCTGCCGCATCGGGCAGCCCATCGAGCCGCGCGACATTGTCGAGCGCTTCGGCGCTCTGCGGCAAGCTCGTGGGTCTGGTGATCGTCGACCATCTGCAGCCGGTGTTCGATCGTCCGCAGCCGGTCGTAGCTGTCGCCCAGCGCCTGCGCGTCGTCTCGCGAGATGATCCCCTCGGCTGCCAGTGCATCGAGCGCCGCGCGCGTGCCGCGCACCCGCAGCGAAGGCTTGCGCCCGCCGTGGATCAGCTGGTGCGTCTGGGCGAAGAATTCGACCTCGCGAATCCCGCCGCGCCCGCGCTTGACGTCGAAGCCCGGGCCGGGCGTCTTGCGGGCCGCCATGGTGGTCGCGGATCCGGCGCGGTGAGCCGCCCGATTTCGTCGATCGCCCCGAAATCGAGATTGCGGCGCCACACGAAGGGCCGGATCGCGGCCAGGAAGGCCTCGCCCGCGCGCGATATCGCCCGCGCAGGCCCGCGCGCGGATGAAGGCCGCCCGCTCCCATGCGAGCGCCGAGGATTCGTAATGCGTCAGCGCCGCGTCGAACGAGATGGCCAGCGGCGAGACCTCCGAGGCCGGGCCGCAGCCGCAGATCGACCCGGAAGACATAGCCTTCGCGATGTCTGGTTGGAGAGCGTCTCCACCATCGCGCGCGCGACCCGCTGCGCCGCCTCGCCCGGATCGTCGCGCTCGCGGCGCGGCAGTGTGGCCGGGTCGTAGAGCAGGATCGGATCGATGTCGGAACTGTAGTTGAGCTCGCGCGCGCCCTGCTTGCCGAGCGCAAGGGCGCATGAAGCCGGCGGGCTCCGCATCGGGCACGCGCCGCCGGATGCGCGTCGGCGATCGCCGCATCCAGAGCCCGGTCGGCGAAGTCGGACAGCTCGCGCATCACGAGCTGCAGCGGGAAGGCGCCGGCAAGATCGCCCATCGCCAGCGCCACCGCAAGTGCCAGCCGCTCGCGCCGCAGCGCGATGCCGACATCCGCTTCTCCGGCGCCCGCGCCTTGCGCCCATTCCAGCGCTTCCTCGCCCTCTGCCGGCAGCCAGCAGCGCCTCCAGTTCGGGCAGGCGATCGCAGCGCCATTGGCGAGGAACGGTCGCATGCTTCCGCGCACGTTCGATCGCGTCTTGCCAGTTCTCAGCCATAGCCCGACCACTGCACTGCACGGGCGCGATGGGCAAGGGCCGCGCTTGTCTGTCTGGCTACGCTCTGCCAAGGCCCGGCGCGAGACACGCCGCCCAGATACGCAAGGCAGAACACCATGAGCGCACGCATGCCCCCCGAATGGCATCCGCAGGACTGGCTGTGGATCGGCTTTCCCGCACGATCCCGAAGAATGGCCCGGCTTCCTCGGCGCCGGCGCAGGAGCAGATCGCCGCATTCGCCAATGCCGTGGCCGAGAGCGGGCAGAGCGTGCGCCTGATCGTGCGCGACGAGGCGAACGAAGCGCGCGCACGGCAGCTGGTCAGCGGCGCGGTCACGCTCGAGCGGCGGCGCTACGGCGATATCTGGCTGCGCGACACCGGGCCGCTGGTGGTGCTTGGCGAGGGCGGCACGCGCATGGCCCGGCGGTTCGGCTTCAACGGCTGGGGCGGCAAGTATCTGATGGAAGGCGACGCAGACGATCGGCGCCGAACTGGCCGAGAGCGCCGGCCTGCCGGTCGAGACATGCGACTGGATCCTCGAAGGCGGCGCGATGGACGGCGACGGCACCGGGCTGGTCGTGACCACCGAGCAATGCCTGCTCAACCCCAACCGCAACCCGCAGCTGTCGCGCGGCGAGATCGAAGCGCGGCTGGCGCGCGACCTTGGCTTCGACCGCGTGCTGTGGCTGGGCGACGGCCTGCTGAACGACCATACGGACGGCCATGTCGACAATCTCGCGCGCTTCGTGGCGCCGGGCGACGCTGGCCGTTGCCGCTGCCCAGCGGGGCGGACGATCCCAACGCCGCAATCTATGCCGATGCCCGCGACCGGGCCCGCGCCTTCGGGCTCGACGATCCGCGACGTACCCTCGCCCGGCCTGATCGGCGGAGGAAGGTGCCGAACCGGCGAGCTACATGAACTTCGCCGATCACCACCCATCTGGTGGTCGTGCCGACCTATGGCAGCCCGCATGATGCAGACGGCGTCGCGGCAATCGCTGCCTGTTTCCCGGACCGCGCCTGCATCGGCCTGCCCGCCGATGCCGTGCTGGCAGGCGGCGGCAGCTTCCACTGCGCCAGCCAGCAAATGCCCTCGAGCCGATAGGTCATTTCGGTGCCAGCGTCACGCGTTCGGTACATACGACTGGCAAGGTTCGATGCGCAAGCGCCTGCCGGTCCATCGCGAGTCCCCTGATCGCTGCCGCAGCATCGAGCCCGCGCCAGCCTGGCGTGCCGCATTTAACGCTTCGGAAACCTCTGCGGGCGCATCATTCCGCCATGGCACATGCGATCAGCCTTGCCCGCCAGGCTGTGCTCGATCCGGTCGAACTGGCCCGGACCACTGATCGTCTGCGGCTGCGCGCTGGCGCTGATCGCCGCGGGCCGGGCGCTGCCCTTCTAATCATCGTCATTGCGAGGGACCGGAGGTCCCGCGGCAATCCACCGCGGAACCCGACGCCTCCAGATTGCTTCACCCGCTTGCGCGGGTCTCGCAATGACGAAGGCTCTCCCCTATTCCCCCAGCCGCCAGGCCGTGCCTGCCGGGCGTTTCAGGTCGGGCGCCACTGCGGCTTCCTTCAGCATCGCGATCGCCTCGTCCAGCGGGAGAACTTGCTGCTGCTGTTCGCCCAGCGTGCGCAGCGCGACGGTGCCTTCCTCCGCCTCGCGCTTGCCGACCACCAGCAGGTGCGGGACCTTGGCCAGGCTGTGTTCGCGCACCTTGTAGTTGATCTTCTCGTTGCGGAGGTCGGTTTCGACGCGGATGCCGGCGGCCTTCAGCTTGGCTTCGACTTCGCGGGCATAATCGTCCGCATCCGAAACGATCGTCGCCACCACCGCCTGCACCGGGGCGAGCCACAGCGGCAGCTTGCCGGCGATAATGCTCGATCAGGATGCCGATGAAGCGCTCGTAGGAGCCGAAGATCGCGCGGTGGAGCATGACCGGGCGGTGGCTGTTCGCCATCCTCGCCGATATAGGCTGGCATCGAGCCGTTCGGGCAGCACGCGGTCGGACTGGATCGTGCCGACCTGCCAGGTGCGCCCGATCGCGTCGGTCAGGTGCCATTCGAGCTTGGGCGCATAGAAGGCGCCTTCGCCGGGCAGTTCTTCCCAGCCGTATTCCTCCGTGTTGCGGCCCGTCGGCGGCGACCGCATCGCGCAGTTCTGCTTCGGCCATGTCCCACATCTCGTCGCTGCCGAAGCGCTTTTCGGGGCGCAGCGCCAGCTTGATCGCATAGTCGTGAAGCCGAAATCGCGTGTAGACCCGGTCGGCCAGCGCGCAGAAGCGGCGCACTTCCTCGACGATCTGGTCCTCGCGGCAGAAGATATGCGCGTCGTCCTGCGTGAACTGGCGCACGCGCATCAGCCCGTGGAGCGCGCCGTGCGGCTCGTTGCGGTGGCAGCAGCCGATTTTCGCACAGCCGCAGCGGCAGGTCGCGGTAGGACTTGATGCCCTGCTTGAAGATCAGGACGTGCGCCGGGCAATTCATCGGCTTGAGCGCCATCCATGTCGGCCTCGTCCGAGATGACCGGGCCTTCGTCCTCGGCATTGGGCACCTCGTCGGGGACGACGAACATGTTCTCGCGATACTTGCCCCAGTGGCCCGACTGCTCCCACTGGCGCACGTCCATCAGCTGCGGCGGTCTTGACCTCGCGATAGCCGGCGCCGTCGATCGTGCGGCGCATATAGGCTTCCAGCTCGCGCCAGATGACGTAGCCCTTGGGGTGCCAGAACACCGATGCCGTGCGCTTCCTGCTGGAGGTGGAACAGGTCCATCTCCTGGCCCAGCTTGCGGTGATCGCGCTTGGCGGCTTCCTCCAGCCGGTGAAGATGCGCGTCCAGCTGCTTCTTGTTGAGCCAGCCGGTGCCGTAGATGCGGCTGAGCAGCGCGTTCTTCTGGTCGCCGCGCCAATAGGCGCCCGAGACGCGCGTCAGCTTGAAGGCCTGCGGATCGAGCTTGCCGGTCGAGGCCAGATGCGGGCCGCGGCACATGTCGAGCCAGGCCTCGGATGATGCGGCAGGCCGGACCAATAGACCGTCAGTTCCTCGCCTTCGGGCAGTTCGTTCGCCCATTCGGCCTTGAACGTCTCGCCCTGCTGGCGCCAGCGGCTGATCAGCTGCTCGCGGCGTCCACACTTCGCGGTGCAGCGGCTTGTCGGCGGCGATGATGCGCCGCATCTCCTCTTCGATCGCGGCAGATCCTCCTCGGTGAACGGGCCGCGATCCGCCGGCGGGGCGAAATCGTAATAGAAGCCGTCATCCGTCGAAGGGCCGAAGGTGATCTGCGTGCCGGGAAACAGCGACTGCACCGCTTCGGCCAGCACATGGGCATAATCGTGCCGCACGAGTTCGAGCGCATCGGCCTCGTCCCGGCGGTGACCAGCGCCAGCTGTGCATCGCCGTCGAAGGGCCGCGTGAGATCGCGCAATTCGCCGTCCACCCGCGCGGCCAGCGCCGCCTTGGCGAGGCCGGGGCCGATCGCGGCGGCGACATCCGCGGGAGTCGAGCCGGGAGGCATCTCGCGTACGGAACCATCGGGCAGGCTGATCTTCAGCATTTCGCTCATCGAACTCTCTCGTCATTCATCCGGCGCGCAATGGCACAAGGCCGCGCGCACCGGAAGGGGCGGCGTCGCTGCATGGAGAATTCGGGAGGCCGACGCCGCTCCGCCCGAACCCGGGCGGCGGCAGTGCGCTTAAACCGCGACCGACCGCCCCCGGAGATCCGAGGTGGTAGTGGTCGTGGTCAGGGTGCGCTGCTGCGTCATGCGCAGGGATATAGGATCCAAATCTTGCAAAGTCACTATCGCGCGCTCAACAACGCGCTCGCGCCCATCCGGAGTCGTTCGATGTCCAAGAAACACCCCCACATGATCACCTCGATCCTGCCCTGCCAAGACATCGAGATTAGCACTGCATTTTACGAAAGACTGGGGCTACGGCAAATTTCGAACCACCGGAATTACCGCATCCTGGGCGACGACGATGGATGGCGGCTTCATCTTGCAGCGGAATTGCCAGATGGCTGGATCGTGCCGGAGCGCAATCCCTTCGGAATTTACCTCTATTGCGACGACATCGACAGGCTGGCTGCAAATGTCCAGGATCTGCTGATCGGCGGAGAAGGGCCTGAACACAAACCTTGGGGCATGTACGAATTCGCCGTGTCCGATCCCGACGGAACGCTCGTACGGATCGGAAGCCTGAGCGAAGACCCGGACTAGGCCCAAAGGCGTCTCGCCCTTGCCGTCGCCGCTTTCGGGCCTCACATAGGCCGCAATGTCGCAGACGCAGTTCCATCTCATGCCCGATGGCCGCCGGATCGCTTTCCGCAAGCTGGACGGTGCGGGCCCCGTGCTGGTGTTCCTGCCGGGCTACATGTCGGACATGGCAGGGCAGCAAAGCGGCGGCGGTGTTCGATTGGGCGCAGGCCAACGGTCGGGCCTGCCTGCTGCTGGACTATTCCGGCTGCGGCGAGAGCGCCGGGAAAGACCGGGGAGGCGATTTCTCCGATGGCACGCTGACTCGCTGGCGCGAGGAAGTCCTTGCGCTGATCGAAGCGGAAGCGCCGGGGCCGGTAGTGCTTCTCGGGTCCTCGATGGGCGGCTGGCTGATGCTGCTCTGCGCGCTTGAGCTGGGCGAACGCGCCTGCGGATTGATCGGCATCGCCCCAGCGCCCGATTTCACCGATTGGGGCTATGGCGAGGATCAGAAGGCGCTGCTTGCCGCCGGGACCACGATCCATGAGGAGAATCCCTATGGCTATGATCCCACGCCGACTCATCCCGCGTTCTGGGCCGATGGCGAAACGCAGCGCCTGCTGGATCGCGCGATCGCGGTAAACTGCCCGGTGCGGCTGCTTCACGGCCAGTGTGACCTGGACGTCCCCTGGGAAGTTTCGCTGCGGATTGCGGCGCAGCTCCATTCAGACGATGTGCAGGTGACTCTCATAAAGGACGGGGACCACCGCCTGTCGCGCCCTGAGGATATCGCCTTGCTGCTGCGCACTGTCGCGGCACTGGACCCAACATTCCCGGGCCAAGAACCCAGATCGAGAGCGCCCCTGCCATGATCCTGTCCGTCCTCCTTCCCCTTGTCGCCCAGGCTTCGATCTTCCCCGGAGTCGATCCCGGGCGTTTCGATCCCGGCCTGCAGGAACCGCCGACCGTCGAGCAGGACCGGCTGACTGTGTGCCTCGACCAGGTGCGAACCGATCCTTCGACCGCGATCCTGACCGCGAATTTATGGATCCGTGAAGGCACAGGCCCCGATGCCGCATTCCCCAACCAGTGCCTGGGCATGGCCTATACCAGGATGCTGCGCTGGGATGCGGCCGAGCGCGCTTTCCTCGCTGGGCGCGATGCGGCGGTGGCGGACAATCACATTTTGCGCGCGCGGCTGGCCGCGATGGCCGGCAATTCGGCGCTGGCAGACGGGCGCAACGACGCCGCGATCGCCGATTTCGACCTTGCCTTGCAAGATGCCTCCGCTGCCAGCGACATCGTGACGGCCGGCGAGATCCAGATCGACCGTTCGCGCGCTTTGGTCGCGCTCGGCCGAACGCAGGAAGCCGCCGAAGCGCTGGCCGTAGCCCGCCGCGACGCGCCCCAAAATCCCGATGCCTGGCTGCTTTCCGCAACCCTTTCCCGGCGGGCCGATGATTTGCAGGCGGCGCAGGCGCAGATCGCCACGGCAGCGGGGCTCGATCCGCAAAATCCGGCGGTGGGGCTCGAAGCGGGCGTGATAGCGGCGCTGGGCGGCAATGATGACGCGGCGCGCAAGAGCTGGCAGTCGGTGCTTGCCACGGCACCCGGCAGCCCCGAAGCGGAGATCGCGCGCGGCTATATCGACCAGCTTCCGCCGGGCGCCACAGAGGAGGCAGGCCGATGATTTCACTGGCGGTTCTCGATCTCGTTCCCGTCCGCGAAGGGCACAGCATTTCCGAGGCATTGGCGGAGACAGCCAATTATGCGCGTGCCGCCGATCAGGCCGGTTTCAAGCGTTTCTGGGTTGCAGAGCACCACGACATGCAAGGCGTGGCAGGCGGCGCGGTCTCCGTGGTGCTCGCCCATATCGGCCACGCGACCAGCACCATCCGCATCGGTTCCGGCGGGATCATGCTGCCCAATCACAACCCGTTCGTGATTGCCGAGCAATTCGGCACGCTCGACGCGCTGTTTCCGGGCCGGGTCGACCTGGGCGTCGGGCGCGCGCCGGGCGCGGGCGGGCGCATCGCCCAGGCGCTGCGCAAGGATCTGATGCGCGCGGCGGAATATTTCCCGCAGGACGTGATCGAACTGCGCGCGCTGCTGACCGGCGACATCGAACTGCCGATCACCGCCTCGCCCGGCCTCGGCTCCAACATCGAGCTGTGGATGCTCGGCTCCAGCCTGTTCGGCGCGCAATTGGCCGCGCAGCTTGGCATGCCCTACGCCTTCGCCAGCCATTTCGCGCCCGACCTGCTGGACGAAGCGCTGGCCATCTACCGCAGGGACTTCAAGCCCTCCGCCGCGCTCGCCGCGCCGCATGTGATGGCGGGCGATGGGCGTGATCGCGGGCGAGACCGATGCCGAAGCGCGTTTGCTCGCCTCGTCGATGGAGCAATCCTTCGTGCGGCTGCGGACCGGCAGCCCGGGCAAGCTGCCGCCGCCCGTCACCGGCTACCGCGAAAGCCTCTCCCCGTCCGAACTGGCGATATTGGAGCGGGTCGATTCAGCCCGGGCCGTCGGCAGCCCGGCCAGCGTTCGCGAAAAGATGGAGCGCTTTATCGAGCGCACCGGCGTGGATGAGATCATCATTTCCGCGGCGATTTACGATCCGCAGGCGCGCTGCCGTTCGCTCGAACTGGTCATGGAAGCGCTCGGCTGACTGCCGCGCCAATGGAACGGTCACCCGCCGCGCGGCCGTTCGGCTGTTGTAGCGATGGCGCAAGAAGTCTAGGGTAAGATTTATTGATGCGCGATACAGCAATAATATTACAGAGCTTTTCGCGCGGTGCCGATCGATCGAGCTGGGAGTGATCCATATGCCCGCAACCCGCCCCGAGGCCAAAGGCAAGACCAAAAGCAAATCCAAGCCCAAGCCGGAGACCGAGCCAAAGACTGGGGACGGCGGCCGCAAGCAGTCTCGCCCGGCGAGGAAAGCCTTTTCCGAACGCGAATGCGCTTCGCTGACTGCCACGCTGGCGCAATTGATGAAGGCATCGCTGCTGCCCGGCGACACGCCCTGCACCGACGAACGCCTGCGCGAAGCGGCGGAATTCCTGCTCGAGACCGCATGCGAGCGGCAGTCCGACGAACCGGCCATCGCCATCCGCTCCGCCCGCGACGGCCATCGCTACATGGGCATCGCGATCGTCAATGACGACATGCCTTTCCTCGTCGATTCGGTCGCGGCGACGATTGCGGCGCAAGGCCTCTCGATCGATTTGCTGGTTCACCCGGTGCTGGCCGTGCGCCGCAATGCCAAGGGCACGCTGACTGCGCTGCCCGGGGAAAACGCCGCCGGCGAAAAGCAGGAATCGATGATCTATGTCGAAACCTCGCGGATCGATGCGCGGCAGCGCCGCGATCTGGCCGCTGCCCTGGCCGCGGCGCTGACCGACGTACGCGCCGCAGTCGACGATTGGCCGCGCATGCGCGAGCTGATCATGGAAGACGCCGATCGGGTCGCCGATGCCGAAGGAGCCGCCCTGCTCCGCTGGCTGGGCAGCGGAATGCTGACTCAGCTCGGCCATCTGACGCGCAGGCGCGACGCAAGCCAGGCCAAATTGCTGGGCATTTGCCGCAAGAGCGCCCGCAGCCTGCTGGCCGATGCGACTTACGACCGCGCTTTCGCGTGGTTCGATGCCGCCGGAAAAGGCGGCCAGGGGCGCGCCCCGCTGGTGATAAAGGCCAACCGCCTGTCCAACGTCCACCGCCGGGTTCCGCTCGACCTGTTCATCGTGCCGTTGGTGGAAGACGGCCGCGTGGCCGCGCTGTCGATACATGCCGGCATCTGGACCAGCGCCGCGCTGTCTGCCCCGCCGGGAGCGGTGCCCCGCCTGCGCGCCCAGATGGCGCGGCTGACGCGACCGGCTTTCGTTCAACGACGACAGCCATGCCGGCAGGGCGCTGGTCCATGCGATGACGGCGCTGCCGCACGATCTCCTGATCGGGTTCAGCGACCAGTCCATCGAACGGGTCGCGACCACCATGATGGCGCTGGTCGAACGGCCGCGGCCGCGCCTTTCGATTATCGAGGCGCCGCTCGCCCGGCACCTGTTCGCATTCGTCTGGCTCGCGCGGGATTCGCTCTCGACCGCTATTCGCCTGCATATCCAGTCGCTGCTGGAAGCCGGCACTGCCGGTATCGTGATCGATTGGAGCCTGCAGGTGGAAGGCGGCAATCTCGCCCTCCTGCGCTTCATGATCGATATTCGCGAAGGCCACGGCGAAGTCGACGAAGCAGCGCTGGATACGCAGCTGCAGTCGATGCTGCGCGGCTGGCCCGAAGCGGTGGAAAGCGAACTTTCGCAGTTCGAAGACTATTCGCGCGCTGCGGCGCTGACGGCCCGCTTCGCCGGGGCATTCCCGCTTGCCTATCACGCCGATTATGGCCCGGCGGAAGCGGCACGGGACATCCTGCGCCTGCGCGCCCTGCAGGCCGGCGATCCCGCCTGCCGCGCTGGGCCGGGCAGTGCGGCTGTTCCGGCTGCCTGACGACACGCCCGGCCGGCTGCGCCTCAAAGTCTATCAGCTGGCCGATTCGCTGCCTCTTTCCGATGCCGTTCCCGCGCTCGAGAATTTCGGCTTCCGGGTCCTGTCCGAAGTGCCGACCCTGCTCGAAAAAGGGCAGATCGGCACGATCCACGATTTCACCCTGGCCTTGCCGGATGGCGAAGAGGCCGAAAGATTGCTCGAACGCGCCGGCGCCATCGAGGGTGCGATTGCCGCCGTGCTCAATGGCGGCGCGGAAGACGACGTCTTCAACCGCCTGATCACCGGCACGGCGCTGTCGGCGCGAGAGGCCGATCTGCTGCGCGCCTTCTACCGCTATCTGCGCCAGATCGGGGTCAGCTTCACGATCTATACCGTGGTCGACGCGCTCAACCGCGCGCCGGCGGTGACCCGGGCCCTGATCGACCTGTTCGAAGCGCGCCACGATCCGGAATTCAGCGGCGACCGCAAGGAAGCCGAAGGCAAGGCGCAAGCCGCGATCCGCGACGGGCTGGCCGGGGTCGAGGCGATCAACGACGATCGCCTGCTGCGCCTGTACCATTCCGTGATCGACGCGATCTTGCGCACCAACGTCTTTGCCCCGGCAGCGCAAGAGGCCTTGGCCTTCAAGCTCGATTCGGCGGCGGTGCCGGGCCTGCCCAAGCCGCTGCCCTGGCGCGAGATCTTCGTCTATTCGCGCCGCGTCGAAGGCATCCATCTGCGCGCCGGGCCCATCGCGCGCGGCGGCATCCGCTGGTCCGACCGGCGCGACGATTTCCGCACCGAAGTGCTGGGCCTGATGAAAGCGCAGCGAGTGAAGAACGCAGTGATCGTGCCGACCGGCGCGAAGGGCGGCTTCTATCCCAAGCATCTGCCCGATCCGCGGCGGGACCGCGACGCCTGGGCCGCCGAAGGCAAGGCGAGCTACCAGATCTTCATCCGCACCCTGCTGTCGCTGACCGACAACATCGTCGAAGGACACGATCGTCCATCCCGCCGACGTGGTGATCCGCGACGGCGACGATCCCTATTTCGTGGTCGCCGCCGACAAGGGCACGGCGAGCTTTTCCGACGTCGCCAACGCAATCGCGGAATCGAAGGATTTCTGGCTCGACGATGCCTTCGCCTGCGGCGGCTCCCACGGCTACGACCACAAGGAAATGGGCATCACCGCCCGGGGTGCGTGGATTTCGGTCCAGCGCCATTTCCTCGAAATGGGCGTCGATGTGCAGAAGGAGACGGTTCGCGTCGCCGGCTGCGGCGACATGTCGGGCGATGTCTTCGGCAACGGCATGCTGCTGTCCAAGGCGATCCAGCTGGTCGCCGCTTTCGACCACCGGCATATCTTCCTCGACCCCGATCCCGACCCCGCCGCGAGCTGGAAGGAACGCAAGCGCCTGTTCGACCTCCCGCGCTCCAGCTGGGAGGATTACGACAAGGCGCTGATCTCGAAAGGCGGCGGCGTATTCCCGCGCAGCCTCAAGCGCATCCCGCTTTCACCCCGGATCCGCGAATTGCTGGCGATCGACGACGAAGCGCTGGATCCCGACGCGCTGATCTCCGCGCTGCTCAAGGCCCCGGTCGATCTGCTCTGGTTCGGCGGCATCGGCACCTATGTGAAGGCATCCGCCGAAAACAACATAACCGTGGGCGACCGTGCCAACGATGCCCTGCGCGTCAACGGCAAGGACATCCGCGCCCGGGTGATCGGCGAAGGCGCCAATCTGGGCGTCACGCAGGCGGGCCGCATCGAATTCGCGCAAACTGGCGCCGGCGGCACCGGCGGGCGGATCAACACCGATTTCATCGACAATTCGGCCGGCGTCGATTGTTCGGACAATGAAGTGAACATCAAGATCGCCCTCGCCGCGGCAAAACGCGCCGGGCGGCTGAGCGAGGAACGGCGCGACAAGCTGCTGGTCGAAATGACCGACGAGGTCGCCGCACTCGTGCTCGAAGACAACCGCCTGCAGGCGCTGGGCCTGTCGATCGCGGAAGCCGGCGGTGCGCGCTCCATGGCGTCCTACATTCGCCTGATCGACAGGCTCGAAGAACGCGGCGACCTCGACCGGCAGACCGAAGGGCTGGCCGACAGCGAGACGCTGTCCCGGCGCGGCGAGCGACGGGCAGGGGCTGACCCGCCCCGAACTGGCGATCCTGCTGTCCTCCGCCAAGCTGTCGCTGCAGAGCGCGATCGAAGACAGCGACCTGCCCGACGACGAACTGCTGATCCCCACTCTGCTTTCATCCTTCCCGCAGGCGATGCAGGAAAAATTCCAGAAGCAGATCCTGGGCCACCGGCTTGCGGCGCGAAATCATCGCGACCGAACTCGCCAACCGGATCGTCAACCGCATCGGCCTGATCCATCCGTTCGAGCTGGCGGAAGAAGAAGGCGCATCGCTCGACCAGGTCGCGAGCGCCTTTGCCTGCGCCGAACACCTGTTCGGCCTCGGCGCGATCTGGATGCGGCTTGAAAGCGCGCGCATGCCCGAAGTGGCCCGGGTGAAGCTGTTCGACCGGGCGGCCGCCGCGATTACCGATCACATGGCCGATCTGCTGCGCGCGGCCAAAGGCCCGATCAAGCCCTCCGCCCTGGTAGCGGAATTGGGCCCGAGAGTGCGCGACCTTGCCGACGGGGCAAGCGATCTGCTCGCCGAAGAAGCGCGCAGCCAATCGGCCAGGATGCGCGACAATTTCATGGGGGCCGGTGCACCGGCCGCCGAAGCGGCCATGGTCGCCAAGCTGTTCGATCTCGATGGGGCGATCGGCATCGGCCAGCTCGCGCAGGAAAGCCGCACCGATGTGCTGGAGCTGACCCGCGCCTTCGTCGATCTGGGTGCGCGGCTCGGCCTGGACTGGGCGCAGCACATCGCCGCCCGGATGAACCCTTCGGACACGTGGGAACGCCTGCTGGTCAATGGGTTGGCGCGCGATTTCCAGCAGATGCGGCTCGATTTCCTGCGCCACAGGCAAGGCCGCAAAATCGGTCCGGTCGATACCGTAAACCACTGGGCAGACGAACATACAGTGGCTATCGCGCAATTCCGCGCGATGGTCGCCCGGGCACAGTCAGCCGTGCAGGTCAGCCCGGTGATGCTGGCCCAGATTGCCGGCCAGGCGCGCAACCTGCTGGCACGCTGAGCCGGCTGGACACGATCTGACGGAGTTTACTTTGCATGGCCCATTATGACATCGTGATCGTTGGCGCCGGGCATGGCGGCGCGCAGGCCGCGATCGCGCTCCGTATGGCCGGGTTCGAAGGCAGCGATGCTGATGATCGGCCGCGATGCCGAGGCCGCCCTACGAACGCCCGCCGCTGTCGAAGGAATATCTCGCCCGCGAAAAGCCGTTCGAGCGGCATCATGATCCGTCCGGTGCAGTTCTGGGCGGACAAGGGCGTCGAGCTGCGGCTGGGCGACGACGGTGACCGAAGTCAGCCCCGCCGAGCATGAGGCCGGCCTGGCGAATGGCGAGACGATTTCATACGGCACGCTGATCTGGGCGACGGGCGGCGATCCCCGCCGGCTCGCCGCGCCCGGCGCCGAACTGGCGGGCATCCACTATGTGCGCGACAAGGCCGATGCCGACCGGATGATGGCCGAACTCGATGCCGGGGCGCGGAACGTCGCCGTCATCGGCGGCGGCTATATCGGGCTCGAAGCCGCCGCGGTGCTGACCAAGCTCGGCTGCAAGGTGACCCTGCTCGAAGCGCTGCCGCGCGTGCTGGCCCGCGTTGCGGGCGAGGAGCTTTCGGCCTTCTACGAGGCCGAACACCGCGCCAATGGCGTTGATCTGCGCACTGAAGTGCAAGTCGAAGGGATTGAAGGCGACGGCACGAAAGTGACCGGCGTGCGCCTGGCGACAGGCGACATCGTCCCTTGCGACATGGTGGTCGTCGGCATCGGCATCGTGCCTGCGGTCGGCCCGCTGATCGAAGCCGGGGCGGCCGGGGCGAACGGCGTCGACGTGGACGAATATTGCCGCACCAGCCTGCCTGACGTCTATGCGATCGGCGATTGCGCCGCCCATGCCAATGCCTTTGCCGGGGGCGCGGTGATCCGCCTCGAAAGCGTGCAGAACGCCAATGACATGGCGGCGACGGCGGCCAAGTCGATCTGCGGCGAACCGCAAAGCCTATCACGCGCTGCCGTGGTTCTGGTCCAACCAGTACGATCTCAAGCTGCAGACCGCCGGGCTCAGCCTGGACTACGACAAGACCGTGCTGCGCGGCGATCCTGCCAGCAGGAGCTTCTCGGTGATCTACCTCAAGGAAGGGCGGATGATCGCGATCGACTGCGTCAATCAGGTCAAGGACTACGTGCAGGCGCGCAAGCTGATCGCAGGCCGGCGCGGTCATCTCGCCCGACCTGCTGATGGATGCGGGCGACTCCGCTCAAGGAGATGGTGTAAGCTCGGCCAGCGCCCAGCGAGCGGCCTCCGCGACGACCGGATCCTGATCGTCGCTCAGCGCCTGCACCTGGGGCGCGAGCGAGCGATTGCCGCTGTTGCCCGCCGCGATCAGGCAATTCCGGACGAAGCGATTGCGCCCGATGCGCTTGATCGGCGAGCCGGAAAACTTCGCCCGGAACGCCGCATCGTCGAGCGCCAGCAAATCCGCCAGCGTCGGCGCGACCAGTTCGTCGCGCGGCAGGAATGCCGCGTTGCGCGCTGCCTGCTGCGGCGAACTTGTTCCACGGGCAGACCGCCAGGCAATCGTCGCAGCCATAGATGCGGTTGCCGATCGCTTTGCGGAACTCCTCCGGGATCGGCCCCTTGTGCTCGATCGTGAGGTAGGAAATGCAGCGCCGCGCATCGAGCCGGTAGGGCGCCGGGAAGGCATCGGTCGGGCAGGCATCCTGGCAGGCCGTGCACGAGCCGCAATGATCTTCGTGCGGCTCGTCGGGGTCGAACGGCAAGGTGCGTGTAGATCGCGCCGAGGAACAGCCAGCTGCCATGATCGCGGCTGACGAGATTGGTGTGCTTGCCCTGCCAGCCGATCCCTGCGGCCTCGCCCAGCGGCTTTTCCATCACCGGTGCGGTATCGACGAACACCTTCAGCTGCACTTCGGTGCCGTTCTGTGCCGCTTCAGCCACCAGCCAGCGGGCGAGCGCCTTGAGCGCCTTTTTGACCACATCGTGATAGTCGCGCCCTTGCGCATAGACGGAAATCCGCGCGTTTTCGGGATCGCCCGCCAGCGCCAGCGGGTCGGCGCTGCGGCGCGTAGGACATGCCCAGCGCGATCACGCTCTGTGCGCCTCGGGCCACATGCTCTGCGGGCCTCTGCGGACGCTTCTGCGCGCTTCCATCCAGTCCATCTCGCCGTGGAAACCCGCCGCCAGCCACTCGTCCAGCCGTGCCGCGCGCAGCGGATCGTCCGCCGCCGGAGCGAAGCCGATGGCCGCGAAACCCAAGCGCCTCGCTTCCTCGATCAAGCCATTCTTCAGGGCCATTAACGGCGGAATTAACCAAGTTCGCTGTTGCTCCCGTTCACATGCGAAGGTTAACTCGCGGCTATGCACATTCGAGCTAGGCGATCGCCCCGCAACCCACAACCGCGCGGACAGACCCGGCCCGGCCCCTGGCGATCGAGGCGCGCGGGCTGGTCAAGCGCTTCGACGGCACACTCGCGGTCGACGGAGTCGACATACTCGTGCCCGAAGGCGCGATCTACGGCATACTTGGCCCCAACGGCGCCGGCAAGACCACCACCTTGCGCATGCTGCTGGGCATCATCGATCCCGACGACGGCATCCGCCGCATGCTTGGGCATGATCGCCCGCACGATGTCGCCCGGCTGATCGGCTACCTGCCCGAAGAACGCGGGCTCTACCCGTCGATGAAGGCCTATCGAAGCGATTGCCTTCATGGGCGCGCTGCGCGGACTTCCGCTGAAGGAAGGACGCGAACGCGGGCGCGAACTGCTGGAAGGGCACGGCCTGGGCTATGCCGCGGACCGCCAGATCCGCCAGCTGTCCAAGGGCATGGCGCAGACCGTGCAACTGCTCGGCACGCTGGTTCACAAGCCGCGGCTGGTCGTGCTGGACGAGCCGTTCTCCGGCCTCGACGCGCTCAATCAGGGCAAGCTGGAGCGGATGATCCGCGGCCTGGCGGAAGACGGCACGACCGTGATCTTCTCGACCCATGTCATCGCCCATGCCGAGCGCCTGTGCGAACAGGTGGCGATCATCGCCGGGGGCAAGGTGCCCTTTGCCGGCAGCGTGGATCGTCGCGCGCGACCGGATCCCGCCGCAGGTGCGGCTGGAAACGCGCGCGCACGATGGCGCCTGGCGCACGTGCCTTGCCTGCCGATGCCCGGCGCGAAGGCGGCTGCTGGCAGTTCTCGCTGCCCGAAAGCGGGGTCGAGCCGCTGCTGCGCGCGCTGATCGAAGGCGAGGCGGGCATCCTTTCGCTCTCGATCGAGCGCGCCGGCCTGCACGACGCCTTCGTCGCCATTGCCGGCGAAGCGGCGGCCCGCGCACTCGAAGTCCGAAGCCGGGAGGAGTCCCCCGCATGAACCAGGATCCCTCGGCAGCAGGCCGCCTCCCTTTCTGGCGGGCCGCCTTGGTCGTCGCACGGCGCGATTTCGTGGCCGTGCTGTTCAGCCGCGCATTCATCTTCTTCCTACTGGGCCCGCTCTTCATGATTTTCATCGCCGGTGTTGCAGGCGGCCTCGGCCGGCAGGTCGCGGTCGACACCGCACCGCCCGAGATCGGGATCGCCATGAGCTCAAAAGACATGGAAGCCATGCTCGGCGCCTATGAGCAGCTCAAACCCCGGCTCGGATCCGCACTGCCGCGCATGACAGAGCTCAAGCAGCTGCAAGCCGGCGAGAGCTTTGACGCAAGCGCGTTGCTCGAGGAGCGAACAGGTAACATTGCCGCGATCGTCACCGGGAGCCCCTCTGCGCCTGTACTCACTGCAACGCCGGAGCGGCTCGATTGGTGGAAAGGCCCGGTCTCTCTGGTCGCCGCCCAGGCGATAGATAGCAGTCCAATCGAATATCCGCCGGTCAAGCTGACTGGAGTTTCGACCAGCGGTGCCAAGCAGAAAAGTGGGCGCATGGGCACCGCGCAAGCGGGGCAAACTCTCCTTTTCCTGCTGATAATGTTGCTGGCCGGCATGGTGTTATCGAACCTGGTTGAAGAGAAGGCCAACAAGATCATCGAAGTGCTGGCAGCGGCAGTCCCAATGGACGCCGTGTTCCTGGGGAAGCTGTTTGCGATGTTGGGCGTATCGCTGGTGGGAATCACCGTATGGGGATCGGTGATCGGCGGGCTGGTATTTGCTGCGGGAACGGAGGGGCAACTAGGCGAACAACTTCACGAATCTCCCCACGCCAGGGGTAGGCTGGCCACTCTTCTTTGGCCTTGCGGCATTATCTATTTCGCGATGGGATATCTGCTGCTCGGTTCGATCTTCCTGGCGATCGGATCGATGGCGGCTACCGTGCGCGAGGTTCAAACGCTCTCGATGCCAGTCACCATGCTGCAATTGCTCGTGTTCTTTTTTGCGACCTTTGCACTGACCCAGACCGGGAAGCCCATCGAACTGGCCGCGATCGCCTTCCCGCTAAGTTCACCCTTCGCAATGCTGGCCCGCGCGGCCACCGACAGCGCTCTTTGGCCTCATGTTCTGGCGTTGGCCTGGCAAGCGCTGTCCGTTGCGGTGTTTATCAAGATTGGCGCGGCCCTGTTTCGCAAACGGGTTATGAAATCAGGTCCACAAGCCGTGAAGAAGCGGCGTAGGCTGCGTGATTTCCTGCCTCTCGCACGCGCACAGTGAGGACTGGAAAGTAACCTTTTTGCCACCCCGTGCGAATAGGTGGTAAGAGGAGCCTGTCATGAGCCAACTTTCCACCAGCCGCCGTCGCGTCATGACTTGGCTCGGTTCTGCCGTTGCGGCACCTGTGCTGAGTGCTTGGTGCGGTTCAGCGGCTGCGGCAAAGAGCTGGCGGGTTGCCTTTACCGATGCGGAATGGCGCAAGCGCCTGACCAGCGAAGAATATCGCATACTGCGTAACGAGGGAACGGAACGGGCATTCACGTCTCCTCTCAACGACGAGCACCGCAAAGGCACCTTCCTGTGCAAAGGCTGCGCCAACGAACTGTTCGACAGCAAAACGAAATTTGACAGCCGGACCGGCTGGCCGAGCTTCTGGAAGCCTCTTCCAGAAGCAATTGGCACCTCGACCGATCGCAAGCTCGGCTACCCTCGTACGGAGGTCCACTGCGCGGATTGCGGCGGCCATCTGGGACATGTGTTCGATGACGGGCCTAGGCCCACAGGCAAGCGCTATTGCATGAACGGTCTGGCGATGCGGTTCAGACCTGCTTGAAGGTAAGCTAGCAAGTCGCTTAGTTCACCACTTTCCAAACCTTGAGCCGGTCGGGCAAGTTAAGCTTCATTTCGCGAAGCCACGTCGGCGGATTGTCGTTGACCAGCTGTGCCATCAATCCGCGAGGCGCATTCTTGGTGTAAATGCGAGGCTCAGGGAGATCCATGCACACGACAATATAATCCGCCTTATGCCGCTTCACGATTTCATGCGCCTGTCCTTCAGGGCTGATGAAGGCCAGGATTACATCGTGCATGGCAAGCTGCGCGCGGTGATGGCTAGTGGCTATCACCCTATGATGCGTACGCGCGAGGATATCCGGACCGATGTCGAGCGGTGCGAACATGGTCGCGGGCGCAAGGCGGCTAAATGTAGCAACATTTGCCGGAAGCTGGCAGCTCGATTCCTTTATCCTGCCGACCTCGTCGCTCGAGATTTGTCCAGTGCCGCCGTGTTGCTGCTGGATACTCGTTTTGAACACGGGACTTTCGAGCGCGAACATCCCAAGTGCGCTCAGCACTCCGGGTTGCAGCGTCACGATCAGAGCAATGCCTATGACCAGCTTCTGCGCCGGCTTGGCGGCATGACGCATCTTCTCGATCAAACGTACGGCAAGCCAGCCAAGAGGGACGGCACCCAAAGCGCCAACAAACCCCATCGACCGCCAGACCAGGAGCCCGGTCAAAAACGCCCCTGCGAGCAGAATGGTGTACTCGAGCCACCATTCCCTATGTGCACCCTTTGCCCTGAGCCAGACCAGCATTGTCGCGGCAAGTGCCACTAAGCCCTGAGCCACGCTAGGGAACCAGTGGCTAGGAGCCTGCACCCAAAACGGCCGGCCCTCGGCAATATTCACGTACCAATAATCTCGTACCAGTGGATCGAGACTGCCGAAGGGGCCTTCAAGGCAACGCGGAGCGGACAGCACGAAGAAGCCAACCGCAACTGCGCCAATCATCCCAAGAAGCAACAGGACCCCGGCTGGCGGCAATTTCTGTTTCTTGGCAACGGCAGAGCATCCCAGGGCGACGATCGCGAAAAGCCCCAGATGCGCGGGCGATATCGCGTCACAATATTGCGTGAGATTCCCCAGACCATGAGTCAGTGCGAACAAGGCAATCAGCGAGGCGGCCAAGCTGGTAAGATAACTCGACAACCACCACCGCTGCGCCGGATCGCGCAACCAGCGGATCAACAGCACACTTCCGATCAAGGCAGCGTGCGGGAGTACTTCGAGCGAGATCGAAAGTCCTACGGCGATCGCAAAGCCGGCAAGTGCCCCTCCCTGCACAGGCCGGCGGCCGATCAGGGCGCCAACCGCCAACAGCACTGCAGCAATCTGCCAGGCGTGATGGTCGATGCGAAGCGGTTGAGTCTGCCAGACGAGCACCGGAGACAGTCCGCAAGCCAAGCATGCGAAACCCGCAATTTCACGGTCGAACAGGCGAAATGCCATATGTCCGACCAGCGCAATGATCACGCCTAGCGTCAGAAAAGGGACGGCTACGAGAGCAATATCTTCCGCCATTGAAGGGCTGACAAATTGCCGCAGCAATAGAATGGTGGCAGCTATTGGAGCATCGACGAGGCGCGACCAGTGCATGACCGGGCTATCGCCAGGATTGATGCGATATTGGTGAAGGTCGAACCAACCCTGCCCGGCAAGCAGGTCGCGAACCTGGACAAGCCTGAGCATATCGTCAGGATCGGGAAAGCGCCAATCCTGAAAGGTCCGCGCGTTGATGATTGCGACCAGCGCGGATAACACCAGCCATATCAAGCCAATACGAAACCAAGGCGTATGTTTCTGCGCTCCCAGACCTTGCACGTCTAGCTCTCGCCGTGCGAATGACGGAACACAACGCGGCTGCGCAGCAGCCAGGTTAGAAGGAAACTTGCGCCGATTGCCCCCAGCTTGGCCAAGCGCGGATCGAGGCCCGACAAGTCCGCCACGCCCACGATCGCGGTAGTGAGGGCAAGCCCGGCAAGCGCCGAGATGACAAACAGTGCCTTCTGTTTCGTACGCCCGGTGCCGCGTTGCGCCACGGTGTCGCTGAACACGGTACGGCTGGATAAGAGCCAGTGTGCAACGATGCCCAGGCTATAGCTGATGGCTGACGCCGCGACTGGCAGCAGGCTCAGGGACAGCAGCATGAGGAAACTGCCCACATCCACCGCCAGTGCGCCCACACTCGCCAGCAGATAGCGAATGAAGCGGATGTCGCGAACCTGGGAAAAAAGAGACATCACTGCGTCGGTTCCAATCGGTTGGCCAGCTCAGGCTGCCTTCCGGCCGCCTTTTGCAATGCGGCCAGGGACTTCCCGAACCGATCCCAGTGCCGCCGCCTGATCGCCGGTTAGCGCTTCGCGCGCAGGCAGGGACTTTTCGGCCCCTTCGTCGCCCGCTTCGTGATATTCGGCATCTTCATTCACGCACCACGTGTCATAGATGCGCTTGCCTGCCAGGATGTTCTCGACCGTGAGCATCGCGGTCATCATCGCGTGATCCTGATTGTTGTAGCGATGCATGCCGTTGCGGCCGACCAGATGAAGCGTGGGAAACTTCTCCTCCAGCTCTTGCCGCATCGCCGCGACATTGGCGGCATAATCCTCGTCATAGACCGGATAGGCCTTTTCCTGGCGAACCACGGCGCCGCCGATGACCTTTTCGGGATCGACGAGGCCGAGGATCGCCATCTCCTTCTTGGCCAGTTCGACCAGATCGCTATCGCGAGGAAGACCACAAGCCATCGCCTTCAAAGCAGAAATATTCGAGGCCGACACAGGCGACATTTTCGTCCGGCACCATTTCGGGCGACCACGAACGGAAATTCTGCACTCGGCCGACCTGCACCTTGCTGTCGTGAATGTAGATCCAATTGTCCGGGAACAGGTCCTCCGAACGGATCATCAGCGCGACGGTGAGGAAGTCGCGATATTTGAGCTGGCTGGCGTTGAGCGTGGTTGCGGGCAGCGGATGAAGCCGCGCGCCGAGCTCGCGCATCGGCGCAGAGCTGATCGCATGCTTCGCCTTGATCGACGAGATCGCCGTCTGTGCGACGAAGCGGTCATCCGCCAGCCGCCATTGCCGTCGCTGGCAAGCTGCTTCAGCGCCTGACCCATATAGACCTTGCCGCCCGTCGCCTCGATCTTGTCGCGCGCCGCGTCCCACATCATGCCGGGGCCGAGACGTGGGTAGCGGAACGTTTCGAGCAGAGTCTTGACCTGTTGCCCATCGTTGGGGCGCTTGTTGAGCCCGAGCGAGCGCTTGAGCCCATCGATCACCGCGCCCCACAGGGAGAGGCCCTTGATGCGCTGGGCTGCCCAGTCGGCGCTCATTTCGTTGCAGGGCATGCCCCACACCTTCTCGGTGTAGGTCTTGAAGAAGATCGAATAGAGCTTCTTGCCGAACTGGTTTGTAGTCCAGTCCTCAAAGCTCTTCACTTCCTTGATCGGAAACAGCCTGAACCAGAGGTAGCTCATCATGCAGGTGGCAGAGCGCCAGATCCCGAGATTGGCCAGGGCTTCGAAGGCGCGCAGCGGGTAGGAGTAGAACTTGCCCTCGTAATAGATGCGGCTCATTCGCGGGCGCTGGATGAAATCGTCGGGCAGGATCTCGTTCCACAGATCGACGACCTGCTTCGCTCTTCGAGAAGAAGCGATGGCCGCCGATATCGAACCGATAGCCTTCGTGCTCCACCGTGCGGCTGATGCCGCCGACGTAGGTGACATCCTTCTCGATGATCGCAACGGATTTGCCCTGCTTGGCGAGCAGATAGCCTGCAGTAAGCCCCGCGGGGCCCGCGCCTATGATCGCAACATCCGCTTCAACTTCGCGGCTGCCTGTGCGCCACGTCAGATCGGTCATGTATTGCCCCCGGTGTCTCGTCTCATCGGGAGTGAACGAAATTGGTTAGCGCCCAGTTAACGGATGGCCGGAGAAGGCCCGTCAACCGGCAGATAGCCCCAGCTTCCACACTCGACATTGCATCGGCCCTGAAGCTGCGCTGCCAGCTTCGCGAGCTCGGAAAATTGGAAGGTGTCGTCGAACACAAGGCCGTATTGCGATCCGCTGCGCCAGCGCACCCCGGCCTGGATGCTGGGCAGATTGTCCGCCTCAAGCCGCAACTTCTGGTCAAGCGCCAGGTGCAGGGGGGATTCGATCTGGGCGCCCTGCTGCGACAGATTGTGAATTACAACGCCTGCGGTGCGCCCGTGGCACGAAACCAAGGCCGGCAATTGCAGCCTGAGCCGTACCGGGCGCTTCGGGAAGCGCCCGCGATTGTTAAGCAGCCGATCGATATCGACCGCGACGGGAAAGCGGAAACCTGCCGACCCCTCCTTTTCCCACACTCGCTCGATCGGATGCTGGTCGCCATTGGGCAGTTCGAGCATCAGCTGTTCGTGTTCCGGCAGCAAATGGAACGTGCGGATGCTCACTCCGGTGGAGGACGCATCGCGGATAACGCAGAGGAACTCACCGCTCGCGCAAAGCAGCTTGGCGGTGCGAATGAGCAGGGTGTAGCGCGGGGCAACGCGGTGTTCGCCCCCATTCTCCACCCCTGTCCCCACATCGGGTTTGCGAACCGCTTCACTCATGTATCAATCCCGTTCGTCCGAACGTCAAAAGCCGTGTACCCGCGATTTGCCCGGTCAACGCATGCACAACCACGCGCAGACCAACCCAAGGAATGGTTGAGCCTAAGCGCAAAACCCTAAATTTCGGTGTCTTTTGGAAGCACGTTTTGGGACCTGAAGCAGGCGATGCACCGGGCGCCCTTTGTAGGGGACCGAGAGGATAGGTTTGCGCGTGCACCTGCACTGGAGGCACCTGAATGGGTCGCCACTTGGCGCGAGCGCTCTTGGCTCGCGCATTCCCATTTTGGTTCAACCGCCTGGGAGTAACACATAATTCCCCTTGAGAGTGGAAAGCGCATCGCAAATAAACACCTGCAAATTCATCGACCTATTGATCAATGTTGCATTTCGCCTTTCTCGAAACCAAACCAGACTGCTGCTTTCTTTATGCATCCCGACCTTTCCTTCGATCATCTCGGCGTCGCCTGCCGCACAATCGACTTGGGCCAAAAGTTCCTGTCAGAAGCGCTCGGAGTCACGAGTTGGACCGAGGCAAGCACCGATCCTATCCAGAAAGTGCACGTGCAATTCGGTAGGGACCGGGCTGGCACTGTTTTTGAACTAATCGCCCCGAGCGAAGTGGATTTGCCGATCTCGGCCACGCTCAAGTCACATAAGAATATCCTGAATCACCTTGCCTATCGGACGACGGATATAGCGAAAGCCGGATCTGCTCTTGAAGCGCAGGGCTGCATAGCGATCTCACCGGCCAACCCCGCTGTCGCATTTGGCGGTGCACTGATCCAATTCTTCTATTCGCCGCTCGATTTCATCATCGAACTGATCGAGCTGCAGGCTTCGACACATCGTTTCGAACCCAAATTCTTACAATAGGCTCGAATCAATATCGCTGCCGGGCATTCAGCCGACACCCTTCCGCGTGTGAAAAACCAGGAACTCCATGTCCCTCTTTTCCATCATATTTGTTCTCTTCTCGCTGCTTTTTGTGGTCGTCATCCGCCTGAGGTCGGACCAGACCTGGCGCAGATGCGTATTTTTGGCGGCGAACATCGCTTTTCTCGCCAGTTTTATGGCCAGCGCGACATCGGCGCTTCCGCTCGCGGGTTTCGTGCTGCTTGGCTACATCGCGACGCTCTGTGTCGCCCGCTTCCCGAGCCGAAAGCTCGTCTGGGTCCTGACCGCAGGCCTGGTGCTCCTGTTCGCCTGGCTGCGGGCCTACAGCCTGATCTCTTTCTTGCCGAGCCTGCCTGCCGCGCTGGTAACCGTAGGATTATCCTACATTCTGTTTCGCGTCCTCCACGTCCTCTTCGATGTCCAGGAGGGTGCGATCGAAGGACGCATCCAGCTCATCGACTATCTCAATTTCACTGCGGGATTCCTCTCGCTCGTCTCGGGACCGATCGACCGCTTTCAGGACTTCGCGGCGAACTTCCTGGAGCACAGTCCGCTGGATGCGCAGAAGGTCCGGGCCGCTCTTGGGAGAGTCGTCATCGGATATGGCAAGGTGCTCATTCTATCGGCGGCGGCGCTCTACCTGTTCGATAATATCGAGCCCCAGCTGTTCGATCCGGGGCAGACATCGCAGGCCAAATTGATAATTCTCTATTGCGCGGCGGCCGCGAGCTACACGCTGTTCCTTTACATGAATTTTTCCGGCTACATGGATATTGTGATCGGCATCGGCTTGCTGGCCGGCATCGCCATACCCGAGAATTTCGACAAGCCGTTTCGGACGCGCAACCAGATCGAGTTCTGGGGACGCTGGCACATGACTCTGTCGAACTGGTTCAAGCAATACGCCTTCTTCCCCATCTTGCAGACCCTTATGAGACGTTGGCCATCAGCCAATGCCGCTCCGCTGCTTGGAGTCCTGACTTACTTCATCGTCTTTCTCTTGATCGGAATCTGGCACGGATCGACGTCGATTTTCGTCCTGTACGGCTTTGTTCTCGGCCTCGGCGTCAGCCTTAACAAGCTCTGGCAGGTCGTTCTTGCCAAACGCCTGGGCAACAAGGGATACCGCGCGCTCTGTGCGCGACCGGCGTACGAGTTCGTGTCGCGCGGCGTGAACATCGGCTATTTCATGATGGCCCTGTCCGCCTTCTGGCTCACCTTCGGCCAACTTGGCGAATTGAGCTCCCGGCTGGGGTTCACTGGCTGGGCACTGGCATTCGTCGGCCTCTGCGCCTTCTGGATCGTGGTGTCGTTGGCTACCGAGCTGCTCGCCCCTTCCGAAGGAACCACGAGGAGCTGGCTACCGAACCTGCGCCCCGTGTTTGCGGGCAAGCCCGCGCTTGCCGCCTTCGTGTCGATGAGCCTGATCCTGTTTGCCTGCCTGGCCATCCAAACCATGATCAACAAAGAGCCGGAGTTTGTTTATGCGAACTTCTGAACCATTGATGATTCTGAAGCAGGTCTTCCTGCTGCTCGCCAGCGTCTCTGCGCTCTACGCCGCGATATCCGGCCTGGCATTTCTTGTGCCTGCCGCCACCGAAGCCGACGGACGCGATCGATACGTTCCGGGCCGATTACACGATCTACATGACGCCAGCGAAACAGGTTTACTACGGACGGCGCGCGCTGCGCGAACCAGGCAGGAAAATCATTCTGATCGGTTCGAGCAATACGCAGGTGGGGTTCAACCAGGTCAGGTTGCAGTCCGAATTTCCCGATTATGCGGTCCATAATCTGGGCATCGGCGACTGCAACATCACTGAAGAGCTCCAAGTCCTGCAGCTGGCGATGGCAACGATGAGCGATGAAGACGTTCGTAACAGCGTCTTCGTGATCGGCGTCTGGTACGCGATGTTCATTGACAACCAGACGCGCTGGAAGCCCGCCAAGGGCGAACGGTACGAAACCGATATCGACCGTGAGCGCTTCCGCTACGGTTTCTGGAAGCGAAGCCCGGAAGGGCCGGTGCAATTTATATCCGAAGCGGAAACGGACCGCGCCGCCCTCTTTATCCACCCGCTGATCGCCTTGGAGAAGAGCGCGCGGGTGATGACCGAGGACTTGCGCAGCCGCATCTTTGTGCGGCCGCTGGTGATCGATGAAAGGGTGCGCAACACATCAATCTTCACGGAAGACCAACGCGTCAGCTCCGCATCCTATCGCCACGCCTACATGGAGAACAAGGCGCTGACGGATGAGCAGTACAAGGAACTCGGCAAGTTCATCCGCCAGGTGACCAAGCGCGGCGCGAAAGTGATCGTAGCCGATCTGCCCATACCTGAATGGCATCAGAAGGCTGTGCCTTTCGACGCGCAACACCGTCAAAAAATGGCCGGGTTCGTGGCCGCCCATGCCTCGCTGCCGGGTTATTCCTACATCGATCTGCACGCCCTTAACGACAATGACAGCTATTATGACGATGCTCATGTTCGCCCGCGGGCACAGGAGCCTTGGATCAGGATGTTAAGTGACGAGATCCGCCTTGTTGCGCCTGGCGCAATTGCCACGACACCGAAGTAAGAGGACATGACATTGGATACAAACGCGATATCGGCTTCGCTTTATGAAATCTTCGAAGACTTTTTTGAAGTCGAGGAAGACGAGTTCGGCCCGGAACTGACAGCCGACCAGGTTGATGGCTGGGACAGCCTGAACCACGTGCGGTTGATGCTGACTGTTGAGCAGAAGTTCGGGGTGAAGTTCTCGACCGGTGAAATCGGCAGCCTCAAGAATGTTGGCGATTTGATATCGCTGATCGAACGTAAAGCTTGAGGAGGAAGCGTTGAGCTTGGATCTCTTCCAGAGTCTCGCCTGGCTTCCGCCGTCTCCGGCAGACTTTAAGCAACAGCTTAAGGCTGCTGAAGCCGAAGGCGCGCAAACCGGCGCAATCCTGAAGCACCTGGCCGGTCATGGCTTGAATGAGCTTCAACTCAACAGGCTTGCGGGCGTGCTGGACCGTGCGGCAGCCGGAGGCCGAAATCTCGATCCGCTGACTCCACTGCGCATTGCCGTGGTGAGCAACGCGACGACCGAATTTCTCGAGCCGGTCCTCGCGGGCACCGGCCTGCGTCACGGCTTCGCCGCCGAGATTTTCTCAGCGCCATACGGGCAGGTCATCCAGGAATTGCTTGACCCCGAATCTTCGATTTACGCCTTCAAGCCGGACCTGATCCTTGTAGCCATCGACGCGCGGGGCCTGCCTCTCCAGGCCGAGATCGGAGATGCTGCAGCGGCCGAAAACGCAGTACAAGCAGCCCTCGATCAAATCGACAGCTTGCGTGCAGCGATCGAGGCGAATTCACGCGCTGTCGCCATTTTCCAAAGCGTGGTGCGCCCGGTCGATCCTCTCTTCGGCTCACTGGATCTTGCGGTGGCGGGGACTTCGCGAAGGCTTACCGACGAATTCAATTTACGGCTTGGACAGCTCATCGCGGACACGCCGCACCTCTTGCTGGACACTGCCGGCATCGCCCAGACCGTGGGCCTCGCAAGCTGGCACGATCCCGTCTTCTGGAATCTCGCCAAGGTTCCATTCTCGAACACGCTGCTGCCGCTCTACGCCGATCACATCATGCGACTTGTCGCAGCGTGGCGCGGCAAGAGCCGGCGAGGGTTGGTTCTGGATCTGGATAACACCGTCTGGGGCGGTGTCATCGGCGATGACGGCGTGGATGGAATCCGCATCGCCGAGGGCGACCCGGTCGGGGAAGCGCATCGCGACGTGCAGGAACTTGCGCTCAAGCTGCGTAGCCGGGGCGTCGTCCTCACCGTGTCGTCCAAGAATGACGACGACGTTGCCCGAACGCCGTTTCGCGAACACCACGAAATGTTGCTGCGTGAGGACCACATCGCGGTGTTCCAGGCCAATTGGCAGGACAAGGCGACGAATATCCAGGCAATTAGCAACGAGCTGGCGCTTGGCCTCGAATCCTTCGCGTTTCTTGATGACAACCCGGCGGAACGGGGCCTCGTTCGCGAGAACCTTCCGGCCGTCGCCGTGCCCGAACTTCCGGATGATGCGGCGCTATATGCCCGGACGCTTGCTGCCAGCGGATTGTTCGAGGCCGTGACTTTCTCCGCCGAAGATCGCAAACGCGCGGAAGACTATCAAAGCAATGCGATGCGCCTGAAACTGCAGGCGAGCGTCACCGACATCGACGCTTATCTCCGTTCGCTCGAAATGGAGATCACGCTTCCGTCCGTTCGACGCGCAGGGCCGGGCCAGGATTGCCCAGCTGATCAACAAGTCCAATCAGTTCAACCTGACGACGCGCCGCTATTCCGAGGCCGACCTCCAGGCGATGGAAAGCGATCCGGACCTCTTCACGATGCAGGTTCGCCTCAAAGACCGCTTTGCCGACAACGGCATGATCAGCACGATCATCTGCCGCAAGTCTCCCAAAACTTGGGCGATCGACACCTGGCTGATGAGCTGCCGCGTGCTTGGGCGAAGAGTGGAGCAAGCGGTGCTGCAAGTCATCAGCGACCAGGCACGAGCGGCGGGCGCCCAAATGCTCAAGGCTACTTATGTTCCTACCGCACGTAATAGCATGGTAGCGGGCCATTATCAGAAGCTCGGCTTTACAGCTGCCGGGGAAGATCCGGATGGGACGACGCATTGGACTCTAGAACTTTCCAAGTGCCCCGAGTTGATTCATTTCGGCAAGATCGACGCTGCCGGGTGGGACCCCGCACCCGCCTTCGCCGAACAATACTAACCGATCGAGGCCGTGATTGGTGAGGCGCGGTGCAATGGTGCGGGCGGCGGGACTTGAACCCGCACGAGCAAAGCTCAGGGGATTTTAAGTCCCCGGCGTCTACCATTCCGCCACGCCCGCCAGTTTTGCGGACCGGGGTCTAGCCGCACCTTGCCGCCCTTACCAGTGCCGCAAAACATCATTGCCCTGCCGGCGATCCACGCTCGCTGGTTGGCACAGCCATTCGATAGTTCTCCCACGCTTGACTGCGCCATAGGTCGCGGCGGATAGCGGTGAAAAGGAGAGAGACCATGCGCATCGGCAAACAGGACCAGCCCTTCACCGCGATTTCCACTTCCGACGCCGAGAGCATCACCGTGCGCGGGAAGGATCTGTGCAGTGAAGTGATCGGCAAGATGGATTTCACGAGCTATTTCTGGCTGCTGGTGACTGGCGTCGAGCCTAACGAAAACCAGTTGTTCTTCGCCAATGCCATGCTCTGCGCGCTCGCCGAGCATGGGCTGGTGCCCAGCGTCGTTGCAGCGCGAATGACTTACGCTGCCGCCCCAGAAGCGTTGCAAGGCGCCGTGGCCGCCGGGCTTGCTGGGATGCGGTTCGGTCGTGCTGGGAAGCGCCGAAGTGGCAGGCAGATTCTACGCCGACTGCGTTCGGGACTGGCGAGAATCGGGCGATGCGATCGAAGACGTCGCGGTGCGCAATATTCTGCGGCTGCGCCAGACGACCAAGGCAGTACCGGGTTTCGGCCATCCCCAGCATTCGGGGGGCGACCCGCGCGCCAACCTGCTGCTTGAGCTTGCCGACAGCCGGGGCGCCAGCGGAGACCATGTCGCGATGATGCGCGCGCTGCAGAAGGCACTGCCCGAAACGATCGGACGCGAATTGCCGGTGAACGTCAACGGCCCGATCCCCGCGATCATGCTCGACGTCGGCTTTCCGCTCGCTGCGATCAAGGGGCTTGCCCTGCTTTGCCGCACGGCGGGTCTGATAGGTCATCTTACCGAAGAGGCGCAGCGCCCAATCGGCTTTATCCTGAGCGGCAAGGCCGCAGAAGCAATCGAGTTCGATGGCGCCTGAGACTTTCACAGTCGAATCGGCAGGTGAGGGTGATCTGGCCGATGTCCTTGGATTGATGCGGCAGCTCAGCCCGAACGATCTGCCGCTCGAGCCAGAAATAGCGAAGGCAAATTGGAAAGGCCTGCTTGCGAATGAGATAACTCAGATTTTGATCGGCAGGATCGGGCAGAAGGCGATCAGCAGTTGCGTGCTCGCGATCATCCCGAACCTTACGCGTGGCGGCAAACCCTATGCGCTGATCGAGAACGTGGTTACCCATGCAGATTATCGTGGCCGGGGTTTTGGCAGGTCCACCATGCACGTCGCGATTGATCGGGCACGCGATGCCGGTTGTTATAAGGTGCTTCTGGCGACCGGACGAAAAGACGAGGCCGTCTTCAGGTTTTACGAAAGTTGCGGCTTCAACCGCCATTCCAAGACGGCATTCGAAGTGCGCTTCAGCAATTGACGGCTGCTTGTTTCAAGCTTTTCATAACAAACCGAACTTTTGTTTCGCAGACTTCCTTAAAGTAAACGCTCTGTAGAGATTCAGGCCCCATGGTTGCTCGCCAAAGGAGGTGGGCATGGCCCTGCACTTGGCGAAAATCACTATCGATCCGGGCACCGGTGAACGGCGTTACGCGCCGCGGCGCACTCTCAGCCTGGGAACGCTTGCTTCTACCGATCCCGAATCGTGGCGGGTCGTCATTCATGATCTGTCGGAGACCGGTCTGAGAATTCAGACTGGCATGCTGCTGGATGTCGGCGACGAGATCGAAGTAGAGCTGCCCGAGGCCGAGACTGCCGTGGCCCGCGTGGTCTGGTCGGACGACTCGACCTATGGCTGCGAGTTCCTGACGCCGATCACGAGGGGGGCGGTGAGCGCCTCTCTCCTGCTCAGCCCAGGCATCTCGATCATGCCCGATCCGCCAGTGACCAATGCCGAGATTCTCGAGCGGCTGGAGGAAAGGCAGCAACACCAGACCAGCGACACGGCCGCGATGATCAGCATGTTCGCGCTGCTGATCGTGATCGCGATCTTCATCTACGCGCTGCTGGAATTGCCTTTTTCGATCTCGCAATAAGCCTCCGCCGTTCAGCCCAGCAAGACTTTCCGCTTGACAAACTAACCTGTTTGGTTATTTTAGTAGAACATTAGAACCACAAGCAATTCGCCCAAGGGGCGCGATCAGGCAATGCGCGCCTTCGCTCCCCCGCAAGATGGCTTCGCACCTTGCCAAGCGGGCATTGCCGCACAAGGTCTAACGTTGGACGAACGATGGGAGAAGTTTGCGGATGAGTGCGGCGGAGTTCGATTATATCGTCGTCGGCGGCGGGTCTTCGGGCGCGGCGGTTGCTGCGCGACTGGGCGAAGCGACGGACCGGACGACATGCCTGCTCGAAGCGGGCGGGCAGGATACGCATCCCTTCATCCATGTGCCCGAGCTTCGTCGCTGCGGCGATCCACACCGAGCATCTGAACTGGAACTTCGCCACCGTGCCGCAGCCGGGCATGGCGGGCCGCCAGATCCCCGTGCCACGCGGCAAGGTGCTGGGCGGATCGGGCTCGATCAACGGGATGGTCTATTTTCGCGGTCACCCGACCGATTTTGACGATTGGTCCGACATGGGCGCCAAGGGCTGGTCCTATGCCGAAGTGCTGCCCTATTTCACCCGCACCGAACGCAATGAGGATTTTCCCGCAAGCGTGTTCCACGGGACAGAGGGGCCGATCAACGTCAAGGTGGTCGAAGGGCCGAACGAGCTCAACTATGCTTTCATGGACGGGCTGGCCTCGCTGCAATTTCCCGAATGCCCCGATTTCAACGGGCCCAATTCGGAAGGCTATGGCCGCCGCCAGGGGCTGATCGGCAAGGGCCGCCGCCAGAGCACTGCGATCAACATGCTGCGCCCCGCACTGGCGGCAGGCGCGAATATCCATGTCCAGACCAACGCGCCGGTGGCGCGCGTGCTGGTGGAGGACGGGCGCTGCACCGGCGTCGAACTGATCGACGGCCGCGTGATCGAAGCCCGCCGCGAAGTGGTGCTGTGCGCGGGCACGGTGCAGACCCCGCAGATCCTGCTGCTTTCCGGCATTGGCCCGGCCGCGCATCTGAGGGAAATGGGAATCGATGTCGTGCTCGATGCGCCGGGCGTGGGCGAAAACTACCACGATCACGTCGCGGCGCCGATGCACATGGAAACCAGCGATTCGACCAGTTACGGTCTTTCGGCCAAGGCGCTGCCGCGCGATATCGTGCATTTGTTCCAATATCTGCTCACTCGCACCGGGCCGCTGGCGGGCAATGTGTTCGAAAGCGTCGCTTTCCTGCGCACCGACCCGTCGCTTGCGCGGCCAGATGTGCAATTCGTGTTCCAGCCGGCGAAACGGCTGACCAATCTCAAGATCCCGTTCCCGCTCGGCCATGGCTATGCGATCAGCCCGGTCTCGCTCTATCCCAAGGCGCGCGGAACCTTGCGGCTGGCCAGCCCCGATCCCGCCGCCGCGCCGCTGATCGACCCGAAATTGCTGAGCGAGCCGGGCGAGACCGATCCGCTGATCCGGGCGCTGCGCATTGCGCGCAAGGTGTTCGCGAGCGAGGCCTTCGCCAAGTACAAGGGAGTCGAAGTCGCGCCCGGGCCGGAATGCGACAGCGACGAGCAGTTCGACCGGTACATCCGCGAGACAGGCTATACCGTGCATCACCCCGGCGGGACCTGCCGCATGGGCAGCGACCCGCAGGCAGTGGTCGATCCCGAGCTACGGCTCAACGGAATCAAGGGCCTGCGCGTGGCGGATGCTTCGGTGATGCCGCTGGTGATCGGCGGCAACACCAATGCGCCTTGCGTGATGATTGGCGAGCGCGCTGCCGATTTCATCCTCGGCAAGAGCCCGCTCCCGGCGGCCGAACTGCCCCCGGAATCGGTCGCCCGCTACAAACCCAAAGCGAAACGCAAGCGGGCCGCCTAGGCCGCTTGCGACATCGGAGAGAGAACTGGAATGGCCAAGGAACACGTCAAAAGCTGGAAGGTCGGCGATGTCACCGATCAGCCGGATCGTCGAGATCTGGGACTTCCAGGACAACATCAACATGACCATGTCGGACGCGACCGCCGATGAAGTGATCGCGATGGATTGGCTGCATCCGCATTATGCGACGCCCGAAGGGCTGCAGCGGATGAATTTCCAGGGCTTCGTGGTCCAGACGCCGACCCGCACGATCGTGGTCGACAGCTGCATCGGCGCGGGCCGCGAGCGCGAGTTCGACGTCTTCTGCGATCTGCCCGAAGGCTTCCTCGCAGGACCTCGAAAGCCTGGGCATCAGCCGCGAGGACGTCGACACGGTGATGTGCACCCATCTCCATTTCGACCATGTCGGCTGGAACACCTACAAGGATCCGGAGACGGGCGAATTCAAGCCGACATTCCCCAATGCGCGCTATCTGTTCGGCAAGACCGAATTCGAGGCGTGGAAGGATATCCGCAACGACGGGCACCACAATCCCAACCACATGATCGAATGCGTCGATCCGATCGTGGAGGCAGGGATGGCCGACTTCATCGATGCCGATCATCGTGATCTGCGACGGAATCCAGTGCGAACCGAGCCACG
Organism: uncultured Alphaproteobacteria bacterium; assembly: GCA_963777785.1. Taxonomy (GTDB): domain Bacteria; phylum Pseudomonadota; class Alphaproteobacteria; order Sphingomonadales; family Sphingomonadaceae; genus Andeanibacterium. Next base: position 1,682,190 of record CAVZRU010000002.1, on the reverse strand, counting down.
GCCACACGCCGGGCCATGTCCATGTGCGCATTTCGTCCAAGGGCGAGGAAGCGGTGATCACCGGCGATCTGATGCATCACCCGATGCAATGCGCGATGCCGCACCGCGACGCGACCTTCGACATGGACAAGGACGCAGGCCGCCAGACCCGCATCGGCTTCGTCGAGAAATATGCCGACAGCGGCGTGCTGGTGATCGGGGCGCATTTCGCCGAACCGACGGCGGGCCATATTCGCCACCGCACGACAATGGCGATCGCTGGTTCAAGGGGCTGGGACTATGAGCAAGGAAATTCCTGAATTCCCATACGACATCTTCACCCCCGACGCGGTGCGCAATGCCCGCGCGGTGGACGACGAACTCCGCGAATTCGCTCCGGTCGTACGACTGCATGACGGTGTGGTGATGATCGCCCGGCACGAGCATGTGACCAAGGGGCTGCTCGACTGGCAGACCTTTTCCTCCACTTCGCGGCCGTGGCACGATCCCAAATCGCCGCGTCCCGAAATCCTGCTGACCGAGGATCCGCCGCGACCACACACAGGTGCGCAAGGTCATAGCCGATGCGCTCTCCCCGCGCGCTCTGGAACGAGTAAAAGTGATTTTCGAGCAGGCGGCACGAGGAATTCGTGGACGAGCTGCGCGCCAGAGAAGGCGAATTCGGTCGATGCCGTGGGCGACATCACCCAAGCCTATATCTTCCGCGTGCTGCCCGGACGTGCTCGGCCTGCCCAAGGAGGGCCGACACCATATGCACGGCTTCTCGCAGATGGTCTGGGCGACCATGGGCCCGCCTGGAGAGCTGTTCGACGAGGCGATGAAAACGGATTTTTCGGCCGTGATCGAATGGCTCGAAACCACTTGCGACCGTGACGCGCTGGACCCAGAAGGAATTGGGGCGGAGTTCTTCCGCGCCGCCGATCGCGGTCAGGTAACTGTGGCAGAGGCCAAGCTACTGCTGCAGACCGTACTTTCCGCAGGGGCTGATACGACCTACCTTACCATGGCAAATGCCCTGCGTGCTTGGGCTCAATTTCCCGGCGAATACCAGAAACTGCGCGCCGAGCCCAAGAAACTGCGCAACGCGTTCGACGAATCGCTGCGCTGGGATGCGCCAAGCCGAATGGCGGGCCGCATGGCGACGAAGGATGTAGAAGTCGACGGCTATCTGATCCCGGCAGGCACCAAAGTGGGGCTAATGTTCGCGGCGGCCAATCGCGATCCGCGTTTCTGGGACGCACCGGAAGAATATAGGTTTGATCGCGATACAAAGCACTCGCTTGGCTGGGGCTACGGCGTGCATGGCTGCGTAGGCCGGGTGCTGGCGCAGATGGAATCGACCGCGCTGCTCGGCAGTATCGTGCGCGAAGTGGAAAGCATCGAGCTCGCCGGGCCCTATGAGCCATGGATGACGACAGTGGGCCACGGTCCGATGCGCCAACCGGTGAAGCTCGCTTTCGCCTAAGGCGGCGTGTAGAAGAATGGCATGGTAACACTGGTAAGAGAACCGAGCGTCACCCGCATCGACGCGATCCGTTATGCGCGGCATGAGCGCACTGCCGACGCCAATTTCGCGGCGCCGGTCGACGATCACGATCTGCCAATGCCCCTCGACTATTATGTCTGGGCGATCCACCGGGACGGGCATCCACCGGTAATCGTCGATACGGGCTTTGGCGAGGATGCGGCGGCGGCGCGCGGACGGACCATGATCCGCCCGGTGATCGAAGGCCTGCGCGATGCGGGGATCGATCATCTGCTGGTCGAGGACGTGATCCTGACTCATCTGCATTACGACCATGCCGGCTCGCTCGGCCTGTTCCCCAACGCCAAGTTTCACGTCCAGGATGCCGAGCTGGCGGGAGCAACCAGCCGCGCGATCTGCGACCACGACACGCGCGCGCCGTTCGACGGGGAGCCTGTCGCACAGCTGGTGCGCAAGCTCTATGCCGACCGGGTGGTGTTCCACGATGGGGACGACGAGTTCGCCCCCGGCATCATGCTGCGACTCGCCGCGGGTCACACCGCGGGCCTGATGGTTGTCTGCTGCGAAACCGCAGCGCGGCACCGTGGTGCTAGCCAGCGATGCAGCGCATCTCTACGCCAATGTCACGCGCAAGCTGCCCTTCCCGATCTTCATCGACGAACCCGGATATGTGCAGTCGCAGGACCGTGCGCTGGAGCTGGCAGGCGGATCGCTCGATCACTTCATTCCCGGCCACGATCCGCTCGTGCTGGCCTGTTTTCCCAGCGAGAACGACATCGCGCGCGTCGATCTGTCGCCGCACACCAGTATTTCGGAGAGCGTATGACGACAATTGGATTTCTGGGCCTCGGCCGCATGGGTGCGGGCATGTCCGCCCGGCTCATCGGGCATGTCGATCGCCTGCTGGTGCATGACATATCGGAGCAGGCCGTTCAGTCGATCGTGGCGCTCGGCGCAGAGGCGGCCGGTTCTGCTCAGGCGTTGGGTGATGAGTGCGACATTGTCTTCACCAGCCTACCCAAGCCCGACATCGTGCGCAGCGCTATCCTTGGCGACGACGGGATCGCGGGCGGCACGAGGGTCAAGATCATCTGCGATCTTTCGACTTCCGGCCCGGGCCTCGCGCAGGATTTGGCCGCCGCGCTCGAGAGCAAGGGCATCGCCTCGTTCGACGCCCCGGTTTCCGGCGGGATCAAGGGTGCGAACGAGGGCACGTTGTCGCTGATGGTGGCCGGGCCCCAAGCGCAATATGAAACCCTTCGTCCGCTGCTCGAACGAATGGGCAAGCCGTTCTACATGGGCGAAACGCCAGGCGCGAGGCAGACGATGAAGCTCGTCAACAACCTGCTCGGGGCGGTCGCGATCGGCGTCACTGCCGAGGGCATGGCGATGGGCATAAAGGCCGGCCTCGATCCCGCTCGAATGATCGAAGTGCTCAACCAGTCAACCGGCATCAATTCCGCTACCCGCGACAAATGGCCGCGTTCGGTGTTGCCGCGCACTTTCGATTTCGGGTTTGCTGCGGCTCTCAGCCTCAAGGACACAAATCTGCTGATGGAAGAAGCCGCCGCCATGGCGGTGCCATTGCCGATGGGAGAAATCGTTCAGCGGCTGCTGGAACGCACGCTCGATCAATATGGTGACGACGCAGATTTCACGGCGATCGCCAAGATTGTCGAGTCCGATGCCGGTCTGGACCCTGAACGATCCGCCTGACAGCATCGCCTGACCAGCTCGAATCCGCAGGTCGCTTGCAAAGCGGCACGCGAAGCGCGTAACCTCCCTCTTTCAGGGCCCATCGAGAGGCCCGGCCGCGCCTTGCGGCCATAGGAGAGCGAGAAGCCATGCCGCTTCTGGAAGAATTGAGTACTGCCGGAGTGGCGATCTCCGATCGGGTTCCGTTCTGGAACGATATCGCCCAGATGGTCGCGCCCATACGCGTCGAACCTCTTGGGGAAGTACCGTTCGAAGCACGGATGTACCGCCGCAAACTGCGCGAATGCGAGCTGCTTTCGCCCTGCTCCACGCCGGCGAGAATTTACAGCGCACCCGATCACGAAAGCGCGGGTGTACTCAATATCCAGGTCCAACACCGGGGCCGCAGTACGAATCACACTGGCGGCCGCACCGCCAGGCTCGAAGAGGGCGATTTCGTACTCTATGATCCGTCGAAGCCGCTGTGGCTGAACTTCGATGAGTATACTCAAGCGATCGTCCTGCGCCTTCCGCTCGCCACAGCAGAAGAGCGCATTCCTCATCTCAGGAGCCAGGTTGGCGTTCCAGTCAGCGGACGTAGCGGGCCGGGATCGCTGTTCTCCAATTTCCTGCGTAACGCCTGGGAAGAGCTTGAGCGAGACGGCGAAGGCGAATGGATCGATAGTCTGAGCGATGCCATTTGGCCGCTGCTCAACATGGCCTATGCGCCAATGCGGCCTTCGGGTGACAGCAACCGTCGCGAAGAACGCCGCCGCGCGCTGTTCGAAGCAGTGGAAAGCGAATTGACCGACCCGGAGCTCGACGTTCATCGGCTTGCAAAGAGAATGGGAGTGTCCGCCCGCTATGTACAGATGCTGTTCGCCGAACTTGGCACCACACCTCGTTCCTTCATCCAGAACCGCAGGCTTGAAATGGCCGCACGCCGATTGGAGCGGGAAGGCACGGATGTGACGGTTACCGATGTCGCCTACGATGTTGGTTTCAACGATTTGTCGAGTTTCTGCCGCGCTTTCCGCCGCCGGTTCGAAATGAGTCCACGCAATTACCGCGCGGGCGGGCGAGGCTGACTTTCGTCAAATACAGTTGTCACTGCGAAGCACTTCGAAGCGCGGCGTTCGCTTGCCTTTGGTTCGGCCTGTCAGATGGAACTGGCGGCAACGATCGCAGCGATAGGGCCTGAGTGGGTAGTCCGCTCGCTCTGCCACAATCAAGGCCTCCTCCTCGGTCCGGAAGCTCGTCTTCTTGACGCAAATGCTCAGTCTGGTGCGCATCCGATCTGTTAGACGTCATTCCTGATCGTCGCCAGGGCGCCGCCGTCCACTTCCCACTTGGCGCCGTTGACATAGCTGGCTTCGTCCGAGAGCAGGAAGCTCACGACATTGCCCACTTCTTCCGGTTGGCCTACGCGATTGAGGGTCGCGACTTCGCCGAGCTTGGCCATGCCTGCCGCAACATCGTCAAACATCTGCTCAAGCATGCCGACCAGCAAGGGCGTCTCGATCACGCCAGGCATCACGCAGTTCACGCGCACGCCCTTTTGCGCAACTTCGCTCGCTGCAGTGCGAGTGAGCCCGACTGCACCGTGCTTGGCTGCGTTGTATGCACACGCACCCGCAAGGCCGCGCTCCGAGCCGATCGAGGCAGTGTTGACCACTGAACCGGACCCACGCTTTACCATGTCGGGCAGCACGAAGCGCAGCCCCAGGAACATGCCGCGCAGATTCACATGCAGCACCTTGTCGAACATGGCGATTTCGTACTCATGCGTCGGAGCAAGGTCGCCTTCGATTCCGGCGTTGTTGAAGAACCCATCGACCCGGCCCATCTTCTTCAGCGCCGCTTCGGCATAACCGATGACCTGCTTTTCATCGGCGCAATCGGCATGGTGGCCGAACACGGTATATCCTGCATCGCTGAGCGTCTTCACTCGCTCTTCAAGCTTCGGTGCGTCGATATCGACCAGCATCACTTGCGCGCCTTCACGCGCAAGAATCTCCGACGTCGCATAGCCGATCGAGCCTGCAGCACCGGTGACGAGCATGGTCTTTCCATCATGGCGTTTAGTCATTTGCTGGCCTTTGCTTTGCGGAATGGGAGAGTGAGAAGGAACAGGATGAGCTTGGGCGAAAGCAGCTTGAATGCCTCGCGCGCCTGGTCGGGCGTCAATGTAGCGCTCATGGGCATGGTCCCGAAGACTTTGCCTTTAAGAACCAGATTGTCGCCCTTCCGCTCGATGGCCGTCACGTCCATCAGCTCGCTCTTGTCTGCCGCATAGATCTTCATGAAACGGATATTCCGTCGAAATCGATGCCGAGATCCTCGGCCATCACCATCGCGGTCGCGCGCCCTGCGCCGAACACGCCGCCGCCAGGATGCTGGAACGGCCCGACGAGATAAAGCCCCTCGACTTCAGGCACGCGGTACTGCCCGAGTTCCGGCGTCGGACGGTGGGCGCCCGACTGGTAGGTGGTGGTGGCAATGCCGTGCAGGTCGCCGCGATAGAAGCTGGGGCTAGTCCGCTCCATGTCCACCGGGCGAGTCGCAGTGATAGTCGAGGATCACTTCCGGGACATTCTCGATGAAATGGCCCATCCGCTCGATGATCCGCTCGGCATAGTGGCCCTTGGTCTCGTCCCAGCTTGCCCCGTCCGGACGCTCGTAGGGTACGTAATCCCATGCGTGGAAGATCGCCTTGCCATCGGGCGCGCGGGACGGATCGTGCTGGGTCAGCTGCCCGACGCCGACTAGCGGCTGCCGCACGAACTCGCCGTAGCGCAGATCGTCGAAGGCGCGGCGCATCGTCTCGTAACTGTCGGGCATCAGCTCGTACATCACCGCCGAGAGATCGCTGCCGTCAGCGTTCCTGGCCTTGAACTTCAGCGGCCCGTCGAGCGCGGCATGCACGGTGAAGCAGGCGGCCGGCGTGATATGCGTGCGCAGCGCGTTCCTGCGCCACATTGGCCGGCAGCGCGGCGACCATGCTGGGAAGCACGTGCGGGTGGATCGCCCCGATAATCCCCTCTCCGGCGGAAAAACGCGTGCCATCGTCCAGCACCACGCCTGTGGCGCGGCTGCCATCGGTGACGATTTCACGCACCTGCGCACCCGCCACCACCTTGCCGCCGTGGTCTTCGATACAGGCGATCAGCGCGTTGGTAAGGCTGCCTGAACCGCCAACCGGCACGCCGAAGCCGAATTTCTCCAGGAACCCGAGGAATACATAGGCCCCGATACCGGTTGCCTTCTCATCCGGCGAAACGAGGTTCTCCCCCGCTACCCGGCCGAAATGCATCTGCACCTTTTCGTGCTCGAACAGCTCTTCCATCAGATCGAAAGTGGAAACGGCCATGGTGCGCATTATCTCGCGGCCCTCGGCGCTCTGGTCCATCATCGCAGCGGAAGCGCCAACCGGCATTGGCGGCGCGTAAAGCGAAGCCTGGATCATCGGCAGCCATTCGGCCGCCTGGCGCGACAGTTCCAGGAATGCTTCTGCATCCTTCTTGGAGAATTTGGCGATCGCCTCTGCGGATTTGTTCGGATCGCGGTGAAGCGGCAGGGTCGTACCGTCTTCCCACACCGACATCATCGGCACGTCGGGGAAAACATAGCGAAGGCCGTATTTGCTCTTCAGGCCGAGCTCGTCGTTCAGCAGCAGCGGATTGCCCTGGATGAAGATGTGGCTCATCGAATGCTGGTCATGCTTGAAGCCGGGCCGTGTCAGCTCGCGCGTCACCACGCCGCCGCCGAACCATTCGTTGCGTTCCAGCACCAACACTTTCTTGCCAGCGACCGCGAGATAGGCGGCGGCGACAAGGCCGTTATGGCCCGATCCGATGGCGATAATGTCTGCGTCACTCATGTAAATTTGTCCTTCAGATCGCGGCCGAGACGACGAGGTCGGATAGTTTCTGGAACCGCTCGATATTGGCGGTCTGCGTCATCACACCCGCGCTGCAGGCGGCGAACGAGACATCGAGTTCGGGATCGACCCAGATCAACGTGCTGCCCGCGCCGTAATTGCCGAAAGTTTCCGGCGACGTGAGCGTGCCGAGCTGGTGGTTGACGATCTTCGTACCGCGCACATTGAAACCAAGGCCCATGTAGGCGGGTGCGACTTCCCAGCCGGCGCGCAAATGTGCTGCCTTGTAGAGTTCGTTCGGCAAATCGCCGGTACGGACCTTACGAGCAGCCTTCAGCATCTGCGGCGAAAGGATGCGCACCCCGTCCAGCTCTCCGCCGCGGCGAAGCATTTCGGTAAAGCGCCACAGATCGCCGGTGGTCGAGGCGCAGCCGACATGCGGGCTTTCGGTGTTCGGCGATTCGAATAGGGCATGATCGCCTTCCAGATCGCGGCTGAGATGCTTGATCGGCACCGTGCCGCGCATGTCCGGCTTCACATGGCGGTCCCGAAGGTCAGGACGCAGCCCCATTGCCGTGCTGGTCATGCCCAGCGGAGCGAACAGGTCGTCATGCAGCAATGTCTGGTAGTCGCGGCCCTTGGGATCGTGGCGGACCAGCGTCATGCCCATCAGCACGTGATTGACCAGCGGCGAATAGTCGCAGCGTTCGCCTGGCGGCACCGCGCCGTGCACGTTCTCGATCACTGCTTCGTAGAGCTCGTCGAGCCGGTCGAGATACATGCCCGGCTTGGGCGTCCACACGCCGGGCATGCCGGCGGTGTGCGTGAGCAGGTGATAGAAGGTCGCCTCATCGCGCGGGGACCCGGTGAACTCGGGCAGCATGTCACGCACCTTGGTGGTCAGCGCGAAACGGCCTTCCTCGATCGCTTTCAGGATCAATATATTGGTGAAGGCCTTGGTGACCGAGAAGATCGAGAACACATCGTCGGTCTTGAGCGGGTGCTTGCCCTCCGCATCGCCTGCGCCGACCGCCTCTTCGAACACGACATCGCCGCCTCGCCCGACCTTCAGCACCATGCCGAAATAATCGCCGCGGCGCGATGTCTGCCTCGATCACCGCCTTGAGCCGATCGAGCCGTTCCTGCCAGACTGCTGCCATGATCCCGTTCCGCCTAACCTGCCGCGATGATCCCGCCATCGATGGCGAGCATCGCTCCATTGATGAATTCGGCTTCGTCCGAGAGGATGAAAGCCGCTGCGCGCGCCACGTCCTCGGGCGTGCCGTTGCGCCGCAAGGGGATGTTCTTCGCCCGCTGCTCATATTGCTCGGGCGTCACGAAGCCTTCGGTTGCCGGGGTCGGCACCGATCCGGGCGCAATGGCGTTCACGCGGATGCCGCGCGGGCCGAGTTCGCCCGCCAGCACCTTGGTCAACCCTGCGATCGCGCTCTTGATCGCGGTATAGGCCCCGGTGTTCGGCCGGCCGCGATAGGCGACAGGTGAGGAATAGTTGAGGATGTTGCCCTGCGCATTCTCGTCGCGATGTTCGAGAAACGCCTGCGTTCCCCAGAACACCGCCTTGAGCCCGGCCGAAATCATCCGCTCGAGCGTTTCTTCGGTGACGTGCTCGATCGGCTCGTACACCAGCACCGAGGCATTGTTGATCAAACCGCGCACCGGCCCCGCATCGCTGGCGAATGACGCCATGACATCGAAGAACACCTGCCGGCTGCCGAGATCGCCGCCATAGGCATGCGCCTTGCCGCCCGCGTCGCGGATCGCGTCGAAGCCACCGAATGAGCGGTATCCTCGTTGATGTCGCACACGCCCACAATCGCGCCTTCGCTGGCGAGATGCCGGGCGATCCCCTCGCCCAGCCCGCGCCCGGCGCCGGAAATCAGGATCGGACGGCCTTCGAAACGCATAGCTTATTCCATCCCGAACAGCTTGGCGGTGTAATGGCTGTCCATATATTCGCGCATGGCATCGACCTTGCCGTTCGAAACTTCGAACACCCAGCAATAGTCGTTGTCATAGACCTTGCCGTCCATCGTCTTGCCGGTGGAGTTGCTCTCCACGCAGACGAAGGGCGCCGGACGAAAACATGTTCTGGACATGGACCTTGGGATCGCCTGCCTCGAACATGCCGCGCACCGGGGCGAGGAACTTGTCGATGATGTCCATGCCGATGTGCTTGCCGGCGCCGGCGATGTCCTTGACCTTGGGCTCCCACACCGATTTCTCGTGATAGAAGGCCCGCAGCTTCTCCAGATCGCCCGAGGACAGCACCTCGAAGAAATCGAGCACCAGCTGCTCGTTGTCGTTCTTGGCAGTAACGCTCATTTCAATCCTCTCACTTCAGGCCTCTCACTTCAGACACCGCGAGCTTCGTCGCTCGGCGGCGGGATCTGCGGCATCGCTCCGCCCAGAGTGGAGCGCGACATTGCCGTAGCGGCTCTGGAACCGCCATTGGCCTTCGGTCTTGACGTAATGATCCTCGAAGCTGCCGACATAGAGCGCGCCCGCCTCCTGCGGAATCTCAGTCGAAGCATGGCTGGAAAGCATCGTGAGGTAGTTGGTCCCGCGCGCCTCGTTCTTCGAAATCACTTCCACCAGCACATTGGTGACGATGTGCCGCACCAGGATCGGCGGACGATCGCGAAAGACCGCCTGGACCCGCTCGCGCCCGTGAAACGGATGATCGGGCTGGAACGGGCGGGCGAACTCGCAATTCTCGGCGAAGAGATCGGCCAGCGCGGCATGGTCGCCATTGTCCGCATATTTGGCGAACAGCAGCGGGAGCTTGCCGCACTCGGCCTCGATCCGCAGGCGCTTCTTCGGGCTCATTCGCCGTTTTCCGCATCGAGTCTCGTTAAACGTGTCGGTCGCGATATTGAAGCTGTCGACCGCCGCCGGAATGCCGCCATAGATGCCGACCTGCAGCAGCACTTCGGCGATTTCCTCGCGCGTGAGGCCATTGTTGAGCGCGCCGCGCAGATGGCCCTTGAGCTCATTGTGGCGGTTGAGGATCGCGATCATGGCGATGTTGATCAGGCTGCGGTCGCGGCGCGACAGGCCTTCGCGGCCCCAGACTTCGCCCCAGCAATAGTCGGTGACCAGTTCCTGCATTGGCTGGTTGAATTCGTTCATTCGCCCGAGCGCACGGTCGACATAGGCATCGCCCAGCGTCGCGCGGCGGATCTTCATGCCCTTGTCGAAAAGTTCCTTGTTCATCGGTTTATCCTTTTCCATTGGTACCGGACGTCGGGCAGCTTCTCCGCGCCGCCCGTTCCGGCAGAATTCCTCAGCCACAAACCATGGCGCAGGTAAAATCGCCATGCGTCATAGCTCATCCGAAAAGTCCATAGCTGCGGTTCGCCGCAAAACCGGCCCGCAGCCGATTCGCACTTTTGGCAGGCTGGAAATTTCTAACCAAATAGCGTGACGGTGTCAAGCGATCTTTACCATATCGGTTAGTCATGGCTCGTCACCCCACAACCGAATAGACCGCGTCGATCAGCCGGCGGGCGCGCGGGCCGTTGTCGCCCACCGCGTGCATCTGGTTGCAGCAATAGGAAAAACCGAGCTTCGCATCGGGATCGCCGAAGCCGATCGAGCCGCCCAGCCCGTGATGGCCGAAGCTGCGCGGATTGGGGCCCATGAAGACCGCTTCCGGCGTGTTGAGCAGCACGCTCAGCGCCTGGTGATAGGGCCGTTCCTGCAGCAGCTCGATCTGGTTGTGCTGTTCGGTGATCATCCGCTCCAGCGCCGTCCTTCGACAGCAGCCGGACGCCATCGACCTCGCCCATCACCGCGCCATAGATGCGCGCGACGCCGCGCGGATTGCCGTGGCCCGAACCGCTGGCGATCTCGCACGTCCGCCAGATCGGTGAGTTCATCGTCGTGTGCCACGGTTCGCTGGGGTTCTGCAGGAAGGCGAAGCTGCGCAGCACCGCCCCGTCCTGCCAGCCTTCCGGCGTGGTCGGCTTCTCGGGCAGCGCCTGGTCCTTGGCCGCGAACAGCCGCGCATTGGTGTTGGGCAGAACTTCGGCGACGTGCGACTGCTCTTCCGCGCTCATCCCGCCGATGTAATATTCGGCATGCAGCGGGCCCGATCACGTTTTCACGCAGGAACGGCCCCACTGTCATGCCGGTCACCCGGCGCATGATCTCGCCCAGCAGGAAGCCCTGATTGTGCACGTGATAGGCCGCGCGCGTGCCCGGCTCCCACAGCGGCTCCTGCACTTCCAGTGCCTTGATATAGGCCGGCGTAATCGAAGAACCCGCCGGGATACATCGTGTCGGTGGTGAGCACGGGGATCGCGGCGCGGTGATCGAGGCACCAGCGCACCAGGATGTCCTGCTTGCCCGCCTGCGCGAATTCCGGCCAGTAATGCGCCACCGGCTTGTCGATATCGATCAGCCCGCGCTCCACCGCCATGTTGAAGGCAATGCCGGTGATGCCCTTGGCGACGCTCATCATGCAGACGGTGGAATGCTCGTCCCATTCCTGCGATCGGTCTTCGCGCGCCCAGCCGCCCCACAGATCGACCACCGTCTCACCGTCCATCACCAGCGAAGTGGCGGCGCCGAGTTCTTCCTCCTGCCGGAAGTTCTCGATGAAAGCATCGACCACGGGCGCGAAGTCTTCGCGATAGCGGCCCCGCAGAGGATAACTTGCCGCCGCGAGCCTCGATCGTTTCGCTGAATTCGGCCTGCGCCATGTCGGTCCTCTCCAATTCTGCCCGTGAGTCCTAGGCCCGCACAGGGTAGACCGCTTGCGCGGCAACGAAAATAGCTTGGCAGCACGCGAAACCCTCTGGCACCACAGCGATCAGGAGAGAGAATTATGGGCCTTGTGCCATGTACGATGTGATCGTGGTCGGCGGCGGGCCGACAGGCTTCGTCACAGCCTTGGGCCTGGCGCAGGCGGGCGTGAAAGTCTGCGTGATCGAAGCCGAAGAACGGATCATCGATAGTCCGCGCGCGGCGGTCTATCACTGGTCCGTGCTCGACGGGCTGGAGCGGCTCGGCATTCGCGAAGAGGCCGAACGGATCGGCTTCGCCAAGCAGGACTATCTCTGGCTGGTGCGCCGCACCGGGGAGGAGATCCGCTACGATCTCTCGGTGCTGGATGGGCGCGCGGCCTTTCCCTACAACATCCATCTCGGGCAGGATCTGCTCGCCGGGATCGCGCGCGACCGGCTACAGGCGATGCCCAATGCGGAGATCCGCTTCGGCACCACCATGACGACCCTGGCGCAGGATCCCGATGGCGTCCACGTGGCAGTGGAAGGGCCCGAAGGCGCGGAATTCCTTCAGGCAAAATATGTCGTCGGCGCGGACGGCGCGGGCAGCATGGTGCGCAAGGCCCTGGGCCTGACTTTCGACGGCATGACCTGGCCAGAACGCTTCGTCGCCACCAATGTCTATCACGATTTCGAAAGCGCAGGCTTCGACCTTACGACGCTGGTGATCGATGAGGAATGGGGCGCGGTGATCGCCCGGATCACGCCCGATGGGCTGTGGCGCTGCACCTATATGGAAGACGCCGGCCTGCCCGAAGCGGACTATCTGGCGCGCGTGCCAAACGCCTACGAGCATATCCTTCCGGGATCGGGAGGCTACGAACTGGACCGCGCCGCGCCTTACCGGATGCATCAGCGCTGCGCGGCAAACTTTCGCGTAGGCCGCGTAATCCTGGCCGGCGACGCCGCCCACGTCACCAATCCGACCGGAGGTTTAGGCCTGACGACCGGTCTATTCGACGCCTTTGCCCTGTGGCCCACTTTGGCGGCGGTGATTTTGGACGGTGCCGATCCGGAGCTGCTGAACACTTACGCCGCCGAGCGCAGACGCATCTTTCTCGAACTCACCAGCCCGCAGGCCGTGAAGAACAAGCAGCTGGTGTTCCATGCTTGCAACCGCGGCCCGGAACTCGACCTTGCACTGGAAGGGCTGCGCGCAATGGCGGCAGACCCGGACGCGCGGATAAATGGGTTGATGTTCGTGAAGAGTCTCGAGACGCCAAGCCCGGTGGAGGTTTGAGGGATTTGGCCCTCATCCAACTTCGCCTTGCCGCCTGCGGCGCCAAGACTGCATATCCTTCTCCCGTTAATGGGAGAAGGATGGTGAGGCTTGCGCGCTTGTCGCGCTAGCGGAACCTGGATGAGGGCCCCTGCCCTAACTCAAATACGCAATCGTCCGGATCTCGATGCTCTGGCGCGGCGCGGCGTCGGGCGGGGCGGTCGGATCCTCGAATGCGCTATGCGCCGTAAACTGCACCGCGTCGGGATCGGAATCGAACAGCTTGAACGCCAGCACTTCGTGCGGCTGCATCTGCGGCACCCAATACCAGCGGTGATCGGGTGTCCAGGCGAGATTGAATCCCCATAACGACCTGCGGTTGAAGTCGCCGAGCCCGCCCACGACTTCGCTGTCGAACAGATCCTCCCGGTGGACGGTGCTGGCATCGCAAACGGCAAAGGGCGCGCTTTCCACAGGGACGATTGGACGCCACACGTTGATCAGCATGTAGCGGCCGGAAAGGCGGCGTTCGGCCTCTTCCTCCGGCAGCAAGTCATGGGTGAAATCGCGCACCGTGCGGTCGCCATAATCGACATGGGCGCCAAAGGCCGGCTGGTTGTGCCCATGAGTGCCGCCGGCATTGGTGCGGACGATCGGGCCGAAGCTGACCACCTTCGCTGCGCCGGTCAGCCGTGCGATCAGCGCCTCGACCTCCAGGCGATAGACCCGCTCGACCTGGTCCTTATCGGTAAAGTCGGCCACTTTGGTCTGCTCGTCCACCAGCACGAAGCCGTTGCGTTCGAACGAAAGCCGCTCGCGGATCGGCCGCATGTCGCGGATCGTCACTTCGATGGTCTTCGCCCGGCCAGTAGCTCTTGTCGCGGTCGCCGGGGTGAAAGGTCGCCTTCTCTCCGCGCACGACGTATTTCATCATCGTCGTGACGTCATGGCCCGCGATCGTCTCCGTTTCGCTCACGGTCAATCTCTCCTTCGCTTTGGCACTTGGCGTGCCTTGCCGCGCAGCATAGCTTTGCGGTTTGCCGCAGCATAGCGGGCAATGGAGGGGAAGTCTTGGTGGCGAGCGAAGCACGCGATCCCGGCGCGGATCCGCGTCAGGTCCTGGGCAGCAGGCGCATGCAGCTGCCGCAATATGCGGTGGTGGGCCTGTGCGTGCTGATCAACATGATCGACGGCTACGACATCCTCGCGCTGGCTCAGGCGGGATCGGCGCTCAAACGCGAATGGGGCATGAGCGACGCTGCGCTTGGGCACTCTGCTCTCGATGAATCTCGTCGGTATGGCGGTAGGCGCACTGTCGGTCTCGCCCGTCGCCGACCAATGGGGGCGGCGTCCGGCCATCCTTATCTGCCTGCTGCTGATGAGCGTGGGCATGGCGATCTCCGCGGTTTCGGACGGCTTCGCCATGATGGCCGGCGGACGGCTCGTCACCGGGATCGGGATCGGCGGAATGACCAGCACAGCGGGCATGCTGGCGCTCGAATATGCGAGCTTCAAACGCCGCGAATTCGCCGCGAGCACCGTCGCCGCCGCCTATCCGGTGGGGACGATCATCGGCGCGGGCGTGGCCGTGGCGGTGCTCGATTCCTACGGCTGGCGCGGCATCTTCTGGGTCGGCTCGGCGCTATCGGCGCTTCTCTTTCCCATCGCCTATCTGTGGCTGGCCGAATCGCTCGACTATCTGCTTGCGCGCCAGCCGAAGAACGCCATTCCGCGCACCAACAAGATGCTGCGCTGGATGGCCATTCCGGAGATCTCCGCCCTGCCGCCCAAGCCCGAAGGCACGCGCGACACGGTGATCGCCGAGATCCGGCAGCCGTTCCATGTGAAGGAACTGCTCAAGCTGTTCCTCGCCCATGCGCTCAACATGTTCGCCTGGTACTACATCATCAATTGGGGGCCGCCCCTGGTGGCCGAAGCCGGTGCATCGGACGAGCTCGGCGCACGCTATTCGGCCTGGGTTTCCTATGGCGGCATCGTCGGCGGGATGACGACCGGCTATCTCTGCAGCGTCATCGGCGTGAAGCGGATGATGTGGGTCACCATGCTGAGCCTCGCCGTGCTGATCGCCTGTTCGGCCAGTTTGTGGGCAATGAGCACGCGCTATGGATCATCGCCCCGCTGATGGGCGGCGCGCTGTTCGGCTCGGCCACCGCCAACTGGCTCACCATTGCCTATGCCTTTCCGCCGCAATTGCGCGCGACCGGCCTCGGCTTCGCCACCACAGCCGGCAGGGTCGGCTCCATCGGCGGGCCGATTGTCGGCGGCTGGCTGCTGGACAAGGACCTGACCGTGGCCGCCGTCTGCGCGGCAATGGCCGTGCCCGCCGTGCTTTCGGCGATCGTGTTCAGCCGCGCGCGGAAGGTCGAAGGCGGGAAGTAGGCCCGACTCAGTCCGAAGGTTCAGCCGAGCAGGAAATCCTTCGCCGCACGCCGCGCAGCCAGATTCTCGTCAAGCAGCAGATGCGCCCCGCCGGGGATCAAAACCACTTCGGCACCGGGCAGCGCACTTTGCCAGTCCGGGATGAAGCCGGTCGGCACAACCTGATCGGCCTCACCCCAGAGCAGCAAGGTTGGACGGTCGAAACCGGCGAGCGCCTTGCGCAGCTATTCATCGGTAAGATCAGTATCCTCGCGCGTACGAAGCGCGGCGTCCGCTTCGCGCTCGCGCAGGGCCAGCCAGTCGGGCCCGGGCTCGGCCGGCCAGTAGGGCTCCAGCCAGTCGAGGCTTTCGACGAACATCGCCCGCACGTTCTTCGAGCGGAATTTCGACCAGTCGGGGATTTCCGCCCGCTCCGACTTCAGCCCGGCGGGCGAGACCAGCACCAGCCGTTCGATCTCCTCGCGGTGTTCCCCGGCATAACGCGCAGCCATATGGCCGCCCATCGAAGCGCCCATGAGGTGAAAACTCTCCAGCTCCAGCGCCGCGAACAGCATTTCGTAATGCTGGACATATTCGCCAATCGACGTGAAATCGCCGTCGCCGCTTTCCCCGAAACCGGGATGGATCGGCAGGATCATACGGAAGGAATCCGCGAAATCCCGCGCCCATTCGAAGCCGTGATAGGTCCCCCCGCCATGGAAATAGACCACTGCCGGCGCATCCTGCGCGCCGATCGAATAGACCACGCTCTCGATCCCGTCGATGCGGTGGACCGCGCGGTCGAAACCCTCTGTGCTGTAACCCAGTTCAATCATAGCGGTAACGCCTCGCCTTTCATAAGTTCCGCGAGTGAAGACGCGCGAATTTTCTCGCCGCCCTTTTTCGATTCGGCAAACATTTCCGCCTTGTCCTGCGCCCGGCGCACCGGATCGCTCTCCGACAGCAGGCGCTTGAAATTGGCCGACATGGGCGACGCGACTTCCACGAACACCCGCCGGCGCTCCCTGGCATAGAAATCGAGCACGCTCTCGCCTGCCTTGCCCGCGATCACCGCCCCGAGTGCATCCGAAAGGACATCGGCATCGAGCACGCCCCCGGTCAGCCCGAGGCCGCCGCAGGGGTTGCAGGCATGGGCGGCATCGCCGGCCAGCAGCACCCGGCCCACCCGGAATTCCGGCGCGCACCGCTGATGCACCCGGTAGGGCGAGAAATTGTCGATCCGATAGGGGATCGACGGATCCGGCAGGATCGCCGCGAAACGTTCGGGCAAACGGTCGAGAATCCCGGCCTCGTCCAGGCTGGCATCCTCGCCATAAGTCAATCGCCAGAGGTTCTCGCGGCCCAACCGGCCGACCACTGCCCAATTGACCGGGTCGACCAGCATGTTGGCATTGCAGAACCCGTGGTCGAGGAAGGGATAATCGATATTGGTCGCCACGAAACGGTCGGGCCAGGTGAAGCCTTCGAATTCCAGCCCGAGCAGGGAGCGCACGGTCGAACGCGCTCCATCGGCACCGATAACCCAGTCCGCCGCCATCTGGATCGGGCCATCGGGCGTATCGACGCTCAGCGTCACGCCGCCGGCCGTCTGCTCCAGCGCGGTGACCTTGTGCCCCCACAGCACTTGCGTGCCCGGCAATCTGGCCAGATGCTCCATCACCAGTTCGGCCAGTATATGCTGCCCGAAATGAAGGTTATGCGCGAATTCCTGCCCCGGATCGATCGCATCGCGCATGTCCGAGCTCACCATTTCGCCGGTTGCCTGCCAATGCATCCTGAATTCGGTCGATTGCAGGCCAATCGCCTCGGCATCCTCGATCAGGCCGAGCTTGCGCAGGATCGAGAGCGTAGTGTGGAAATAGACCGCCGCGCGCGGCGAACGCACGACTGCCTGCTCGCTGTCGAGCACTGTCACTTCTATTCCCTGCCGCGCGAGGCCGAGCGCGGCCAGGAAGCCCACTGGCCCCGCCCCCACCACGATTACCTGCCGCTTGTCCGGGACCGCGCTGCTCATGGGGCAAAGGCCTTTTCGCTTTTGCGGGCCAGTACCCGCGGATTGGTTTCAATGATCGCCAGCGCAGTGATGCCGCCTCCCAGGGCGAGCCCCGCCTGCAGCCAGAGTGCGACATCGAGGCTGTAATTGTCCGCCAGGTTGCCCGCGATCAGCGGGCCGAGAACCCCGCCGGTCAGCTCGCCCACCGCAACGACCAGCCCCATGGCCGTCGCCGCACGCGCGCGGCCGAGCGTCTCGGCGGGCACGACGCCCATGAACAGCGGGAAGATCCCCATGCCCATCCAGCCGATGAACATCATCGCGGTGAACGTCGCCGGCGTGCCGGGCATGAGCAGCAGCGCAAGCGGGCCGATCGCCATCATCGTGCCGCCGACGATCATCGGCGGCTTGCGCCCGATCCGGTCGGACATCGCCGTGAACAGCACCGCGCCGACTGCCGGGCAGAACCCGACCACCGCCATCATCCATTTCCAGGTTCCGGGCGCGATGCCGAGCGGCCCGTCGAGATAGAACGGCATGAAGATCGACCCGATCACGGCGGAACCGACCGCGAAACAGCTGATGATCGAACACAGAAGCACATTGCGCTCCGCCAGCATGTGCCAGGGAGAAAGCGATTGCGTACGGTCGCTCCGATCGCGCGGCGGGGCCTTGTGCTCCGGCTCGTCGATCATGCGCCAGATCAGCACCGCCAGGATCAGGCCCGGGATGCCGGCAACGTAGAACGCCTCGCGCCAGCCCCAGATCTCGGCCAGCCAGACAAGCACGATCGGCGCCAGCGCCGTCCCGAGGAGTGAGCCGAACACATTCTGCACCACGCCGGCATTGATGCCTTTGCGGTGCTCGGCCGAGGCCGCGACCATGATCGCCAGGCAGATCGGGAGGAACGGGCCTTCCGCTGCGCCCATCACCAGCCTTGCGGCGAACAGCGAACCGAAATTCCACGCCAGCCCCGAAAGCACGGAGCAGAACGAGAAGATCACCAATGCCGCGAGCAGGAAAGGCTTGCGCGCGCCGATCGTGTCCGACCAGCGCCCCACGAAATAGGCGCCCAGCGCCCAGGTGAGCGAAAGCCCCGAACCGAGCGCGCCGACCTCGGTCTTGCTGAGCGACAAATCGTCAACCACGAACGGCCCGAGGAACGTCATCGCCATGCGGTCGAAATAGGCAAAGCCGAACGCCAGGCCGAGCAGCACCAGCACGCGCAGTTCATATGCGCGGGGCGGGGATTCGGCTTGCATGGGAGATGCGGCGTCCTGCGCCGCTGGCGGCATCACGTCCGGCATACGGCAATCAATGTTTTCATTCCGGCCATCGATCTCTCCCTCTTGGCGCCGCGGCTTCTTGCCTCGTCGCGTGCGCTTCTGCAATCGCCGTTCCCGGATTGCGGCCGGATCGATCGAATAGCATCCTAACGACAGACACAGTCAACCTGAGTAGACTGATTTCACCGGGTGTTGCTTCATTGCGACATAGTTGAGCTATTCTGCATATGAGCCTCACAGCAGCATTTACTGCGGGGTGATTATAACATTAGTTAGGATTGCAGAGGGGGGAAATCGGACGAATCCGTTCAATCTACCATCCCCTGGGAAGGATCTTCCAACGGAACAGCCCGCAACGGCGGGGAGGCCGTGGCGGATAATGGGAAAAATAAAACCGGGGGCCCGCGGGGCTTTCGATCAGGAGGATGTCAATGAAGCTCACTAAATTGAGCGCGGTTTCTTCGATCGCCTTGGCGATTGGAGTGGCTGCTCCAGCCTACGCACAGGACGCCGCAGAAGAGGTCGATACCGGATCGCGCAACGTCGAAATCGTCGTGACCGCGGAATTCCGCGAGGCCAATCTCCAGGATACGCCAATCGCGATCACGGCTGTAAACGCCGAGATGCTTGAAGCACGCGGCCAGACCGACATTGCGCAAGTTGCGGCTCAGGCTCCGAACGTATCGCTGCGTCCGCAACCGCAGAACGGCGGCTCGGGCCTCATCGCCTTTATTCGCGGCGTCGGCCAGACGGACTTCAACTACGCGCTCGATCCGGGCGTCGGCGTCTATATCGACGACGTCTACATCCCGACCCTGTCGAGCTCGCTGCTCGAACTGATCGACCTCGATCGCGTGGAAATCCTGCGCGGCCCGCAAGGCACGCTCGCCGGCAAGAACGCGATCGGCGGCGCGATCAAGCTGTTCAGCGCCAAGCCGAAAGGCGATGGCTCGGGTTCGCTGCAGGTCGAATACGGTTCGTATAACGCGCTCAGCATGCGCGGTATGGCCGATTTCGCGATCACCGATAATCTGGCGATGCGCGTATCCGGCATGGCTCGCGCGAAGCGACGGCTATGTCGCAATGCTCGACTATGGCGATGACGCATCCGAATTCGAACGTGCCGTCGGCAACAACACGCGCGGCGTCGACAATTCCGACTACGACATCCATGGGCGGCCAGAACGTCACCGCCGGCCGCGCCGCTCTGCGCTGACGCCAACTGCCACAGTTCGAAGTGAACCTCTCGGGCGACTACACCCGTGAGAAATCGGAAGCGATCCCGGTGCTGATCGCTGCGGGCGGCAGGCGCGCCCAGCGGGCACCATCTTCGATCCCGACTTCGTCGAACCGCGCCTGATCGTCGATGCCCGCCGGCATGCCACTCCGCTGGCTGGTTGGCAAAGACGGCACCGCCGTCCGCTCGAGCTGCCGCATTCGTTCCCGCTGGCCCTTACAGCTGCGACACGGGCGGCGATCTGCTCGGCTACGACCCCCGCTATGTCAGCTATTCGAACTTCATGGATGCGATGGCAGCCGACGAGCCAGGCGCCGTTCAAGCCCTACTTCGCTCTGCCGATCACGGAATTCGAAGGCTGGGGCGTCCACGGCAATGTCACTGTCGACGTCACCGACAATCATCAGTTCGTCTATATCGGCTCGTACCGGAACTATGTGTCGAAATTCGGCCAGGATCAGGATGGCACTCCGCGTCCCGATCGCCCAGCTGGACAACCAGCTGGACCACCAGGCATTCAGCTCGGAACTGCGCCTCAACTTCGAGGCGGCCGACGGTCTCGTCGAAGGTACCGTGGGCGGTTTCTACCTCGAACAGGAGGGCGTCTACACCGCCCGCGTCGACCTGAACTACGTCAATCCGACGATCGACTTCCTTCACGGCCCGGATACGACGCCCAGCACCACCAAGGCGCTGTTCGGAACGGTCACACTGCACCCGACCGAGATGATGAGCCTTACCGGCGGCGTGCGCTATACGAAGGACAAGAAGACCTATACCTACTTCCGGCGCAATCCGGATGGCACCACTTCCGAACGGGTTCAATTGCTTCGTGCAAACGGACCCTGTTCTCGGAACCCAACTGCCTCCTCGCCGGCATCTTCGATATTCCCGGCGTCTTCGAGGGTGAGCGTTGGGATTGGCGCATTGTAGGCGACTACCGCTTCTCGGACGCAGTTCCTGGCCTATGCTTCGGTCTCGACCGGCTTCAAGGGCGGCGGTGTGAATCCGCGTCCGTTCGTTGCCGACCAAGCGCTGCCGTTCAATCCGGAAACGCTCACCACCTATGAAGTCGGCTTCAAGGCCGACTTGCTCGATCGCAGGGTGCGCTTGAACGGTGCTGCGTTCCTCAACAAGTATCACGACATTATGCTCAGCAAGCTCGTATGCCCGGAATCGTCCTGCCGACCCCGTGCCTGCGGCCTGACAACATCGGTTCCGCAGACGTGAAGGGCCTCGAACTGGAAGCCTCGATCTTCCCGGTCGACGGCCTTTCGCTCGATGGCAGCATCAGCTACCTCGACTTCGAGTACACCAGCCCTTCGACGGGTGGGATACTTGACGGAAGCGCGATACCGGCCGACGGTATCACGCCATACACTCCGGAAATTTCCTACTCGTTCGGCGTCCAGTACGATCATGAAACGGAGGTCGGCACCTTCAGCATCCGTTTCGACGGATCGTACCAGGGCAAGCTGTACACCACTGCCGAAAACACCTGCTGGTCGGAAATTCCACGGCCGTTTCCTCGGCAATGGACGGCTTACCTGGACCGATACGAAAACGACTGGAAGGCATCGCTTCGAAGTGCAGAACATCTTCGACAAGTACTACTTCCAGTCCGTCAGCGACGTGACGACCTCGCTGGGCGTCGTCGACGGGCGTGCCCGGCCTGCCGCGCACCTGGTCGGTATCTATCGAACGTAAGTTCTAACCGGAACACATTGCCCTCGGGCAAGAGTGTCGTAAGCAAACTGGGCGCGGGTTCTTCGGGATCCGCGCCTTTTTCTTTGCGCGAGTTCCAGCACGCGCATTCCTGGCGAGCGCGCACGAACGGGCGCACCGCCATGCGCCATTGCCGGATATTTGAGAAAGGGCGTTCCCGCCCGGCGCGCCTTACTTGTTCAGGCGTTCGCGGATTTCCTTGCCGGGCTTGAAATAGGGCACCCGCTTGGAAGGAACCTTGACCGATTCCCCGCTCCGCGGATTGCGGCCTGTCCGTTCGCCGCGATCGCGCGTGGAGAAGGCTCCGAAGCCTCTCAGTTCCACACGGCCGCCTTCTGCGAGGCGCGCAGCGATCTCATCGAAGAAAATGTCCACCACCTGTTCGACCTCGTCGGCCCGAAGTTCGGGATTATCCTTGGCCAAAACCTGCAGCAATTCGGATCTAATCATCCAGTACCCCCTGGAGCGAAAGCGACTTAGGCCTCGAAGCCTGCCATCCGATCCTGGTTTGGCGAGGCGGCATTCGCGATTCCCGAAGATTGCCAGAGGCAGCGCCGATGCGCAATCAACTTGCGCAAAATTGTTAAGAGAAGCCCACAATGGGACTGAAGCAAATTCACAGCTCGCTGAGTAATTCCGACGGCGCGATGCCCAATCGTTTCATTCGCGCGCGTATTTCCGGCCATTCTTCTTCCAGAAAAGCGGCGCGCTCCGTCTGGCGCAGCCGGGCTGCCGCACCTTGCACCACGAACATCCCTACGCCGCGCTGCACTTCCACCAATCCGTCGGCCTGGAACTGCTGGTAGGCCTTGGCCACCGTAAGCGGGTTCGCGCCTTGCTCGGCCGCGAAAGCGCGCACCGACGGCAGTATTTCCCCTTCCCTGTAGCGGCCTTCGATTATCGCGTTCGCGATCAGGTCGCGCAATCTGAGATAAACCGGGCGGCTGGCTTGCGACATCTGGGGTTCTCGAGGCCTTCCTTGGCATGCAGTCTGACAGGCGGCGAGGTGCTTCAGTGCCATAATACACCGGAGCGGGTCAAGCCGCGGCGATGCGGCGAGACGGTTACGAACGCAACAAGCCTGCTTCACAAGCCTCCCTTTTTGGCTAGGGTGCGCGCTGGAATTGCTGCGGTGCGCCCGCATGACACAGAACAAACGAGATCGGGGATAGATGGCCAGCCAATTTGAGCACAGCGGGGATGCCCGCGGAACGTTTCTGGGCCACCCCAAGGGCCTGTTCATCCTGTTCTTCGCCGAGATGTGGGAGCGCTTTTCCTACTACGGCATGCGCGCGCTGCTGATCTTCTACCTGACGCAGCACTGGCTGTTCTCGACGAACGCTCGAGCATCATCTACGGCGCCTACACCGCGCTGGTCTATATCACCCCGGTGCTCGGCGGCTATCTGGCCGACCGCTATCTCGGCCAGCGCAAGGCCGTGCTCTTCGGCGCGGTTCTGCTGACCTTCGGCCACTTCCTGATGGGGTTCGAAGGCGCCGGCGGGCAGGACGCGGCCTCGCTCAACGTCTTCTGGCTGGCGCTGGCCTTCATCATCGTCGGCTCGGGCTTCCTGAAGGCCAATATCTCGGTGATCGTCGGCCAGCTCTATCCGCGCACCGACGTGCGCCGCGACGGCGCCTATACGATCTTCTACATGGGCATCAATCTCGGCGCGGCGCTCGGTTCGCTGCTGTGCGGCTATCTCGGGCAGACCTATGGCTGGAGCTATGGCTTCGGCGCTGCGGGCGTCGGCATGCTGCTGGGCCTGATCGTCTTCATCTGGGGCAAGCCGCTGCTGCTGGGCCGGGGCGAAGCGCCGGATGCCGCGTGGCTCAGCCGGTCATTCGCGGGCATCAAGCTGGAGTGGCTGCTCTATCTGGTCGGGCTGGCGGCTGTGGTGGTCTGCTGGTGGCTGGTGCAGAACCAGGCAGTGGTGGGCACTCTGCTGGGCATCGGCGGCACCGTACTCATCCTCTACGTCCTGGGCATCGCCACATTCGTGTTCGTCCATGGTTCCTATGCCGCATCGCCGCGCGTGCCGCTTGCCCTCTTCGGGCTTGGCGGAGCATTGTCGATCGTCGCCTTCGTCGCCATGTTCATCGGCTCGATCGACGGGGACACGGCTCAGACCATGGCGCTGGCCGGCTTCGCCCTGTCGTTGATCGTGGTGATTTGGCAATCGCTCAGCCGCACCAATCATGACCGCGACCGGATCTTCGCGGCGATGTTCCTGATCATCGGATCGATCCTGTTCTGGGCGCTGTTCGAACAGGCCGGCTCCTCGCTCAACCTGCTGACCGACCGCCACGTGGACCGCGAGGTGATGGGCTGGAACATCCCCGCCTCGATGTTCCAGTCGCTCAATGCGATCTATATCGTGCTGCTGGCGCCGATCTTCGCCTGGCTGTGGACCTCGCTCGGCCGCCGGGGAATGGAGCCGTCCACGCCGGCGAAATTCGGCCTGGCGGTGATCCAGCTAGGCGCAGGCTTCCTGGTGCTGGTGGCCGGAAGCGCCGGCGGCAACGAAGTGCTGATCCCGCTGGTGTTCATCTTCCTCATCTACCTGCTGCATACGACCGGCGAACTATGCCTGTCGCCGGTGGGCTTGAGCGCAATGAACCGGCTGGCGCCCGCGCATATGGCGTCGCTGATCATGGGCACATGGTTCTTTGCATCGGCGACCGGCAATTTCGTCGCCGGGCTGATTGCGGCCGCCACCGGTTCCGAAAGCGCGAGCGGCGAAGCGGCAGGCAAGCAGACCGTGCTGGATGTCTATAGCACCATCGGCTGGGTGGCGATCGGCGTGGGCGTGGCGATCCTGATCGTTGCGCCATTGATCAAGAAGTTGATGCATCTCGACACGCTGGGTGACGATACGCTGCCTGGCGAAGAGGAGATCGGCGAGCCTCAGGCGGCAGGGATGCACCCCGCCGGCCGGCCGCAAGACTGATGGTAAAAAGGATGCGTGATTTGCGGAGATTGCTGATCCTGCCGGCGCTGGCCTGCTTGCTGGGAGCCTGCGCCGCCACCACCAGCGGCACTGCTGCGGGCAACGCCGCAACCGCGCAGGATGCGCCCTATCCCTCCACCTATACGCCCTATCCCGGCACACCCACCGCGCTGGTCGGCGCCACCGTCTATGACGGGAAGGGCGGAACGCATCGAGAACGGCACCGTGCTGTTTTCCGAAGGCAAGGTGGTGGCGATCGGCGGTGCCCGACAGTCGAATCCCTGCGGGCTACACGCGGATCGACGGCACCGGAAAGTTCGTCACCCCCGGCATCATCGACATTCACTCCCATCTCGGCGACTATCCCATCGCCATCGGTCGCCGCGCATAGCGACGGCAACGAAATGACCGACCCGACCACGCCGCAAGGTCTGGGCCGAACATACGGTCTGGCCGCAGGACCCGGGCTTCACCCGCGCGCTCGCCAATGGCGGGGTCACCAGCCTGCAGATCCTGCCCGGCTCGGGCAATCTGATGGGCGGGCGGTCGGTCACGCTGAAGAACGTGCCGAGCGCGCACCGTGCAGGGCATGAAGTTTCCCGGCGCGCCCTACGGCCTCAAGATGGCCTGCGGCGAAAATCCCAAGCGCGTCTATGGCGACCAGGGCCGGATGCCGATGACGCGGATGGGCAATTTCGCGGTCAACCGCGCAGACCTGGCTCGAGGCGAAGGAATATGCCGCAGGCGATCGCGAAACCGCGCGATCTCGGCATGGAGACGCTCGGCCGGCGTGCTCGACGGCGAAATCCTGATCCAGAACCACTGCTACCGCGCGGACGAGATGGCGCTCGTCCTCGATATGGCGAAGGAGTTCGGCTACAAGGTCAGCGCGTTCCACCACGCGGTCGAAAGCTACAAGATCGCCGACCTGCTGCGCGAGGCCGATGTCTGCTCCGCGGTCTGGGCCGACTGGTACGGCTTCAAGATGGAAGCCTATGACGCGATCCCCGAGAACGCGGCGCTTGATCGCACAATGCCGGCGCCTGCGTGATGATCCATTCGGACGACGAGAACGGCATCCAGCGGCTCAATCAGGAAGCAGCCAAGGCGCAGGCCGCCGGAAGGCGGATGGGGATCGACATCCCCGATGCCGAGGTGATCGGCTGGCTCACGTTCAACCCGGCCAAGGCGATGGGGATCGACAAGCAGACCGGCAGCCTCGAACCGGGCAAGATGGCCGATGTGGTGCTGTGGAACGGCAATCCGCTGTCGGTCTATTCGCGGCCCGAGAAAGTCTGGATCGACGGTGCGCTGATGTTCGATGCGCTGGATCCCAAGCGCCGCCCGGTGAGCGATTTCGAACTTGGCCAGCCCGGTGAGGGAGATGTGAAGTGAAGCGTCTGCGCTCCTCTCGCGGCCGCGCTTGCCGCCGCTTCCCTCGCCATCCCGGCAACGGCGCAGGATTTCGCGATCACCAATGCCACCGTTGCAACGGGCGACGGCAGCGAACCGATCGTCGACGCCGCCGTGATGGTGCGCGGCGGGCAAAATTGCAGCCGTGGGCAATGATCTGGACATCGCCCAGGCATCCCGGTGATCGACGGCACGGCAAATGGGTCACGCCCGGCCTGTTCGCCGCGCTGACCGATCTCGGCATCTACGATGTCGACGCGGTGGAAGACAGCAACGACATCAGCGCGGGAAGCGCAACGTTCAACGCCGCGCTGGATATTGCGCCGGTCGATCAACCCGCAAGCCTTGAACCTCGAAAGTCAGCCGCGCCGGTGCCGTGACCCGTGCAACCGTGGCCCCGCGCGCGGGCAATTCGATCTTCGCAGGGCAGGGCGCGATAATCGATCTGGACGCCGACGCCGCACCGGTGGTGAAGGCACGCGCTTTCCAATATGTCGAACTGGGCGAAGGCGGCGGCAGCCTTGCGGGCGGCAGCCGCACGGCAGCCTATGTCCAGCTGCGCAATGCGTTGGTCGAAGCACAGGACCTCGCCGGAAGAGGCCGATATGACGATGTGCTGCTCAGCCGACCGGATGCCGCCGCGCTGATCCCGGTCGTGACCGGCGCGCAGCAGCTCTACGTCCATGTCGAACGAGCGGCCGACATTCGCTCCGTGCTGTCGCTCAAGGCGGAATTTCCCAAGCTCGATCTGGTGCTGGTCGGCGCCACCGAAGGCTGGATGGTGGCGCGCGATATCGCCGCAGCAGGCGTGCCGGTGATCGCCACTGCGCTGAACGACCTTCCCGTGCAGTTGAACAGCTTGCCGCGACCCAGTCCAATATCGGGCGGATGGACAGATGCGGGCGTCAAAGTGGCGATCGGGCAATTCTACGACATGAACCAGCCGCGCTACGCTCCGCAGGAGGCGGGCAACCTCGTCGCGCTGGGCAAGATGCCCGGTGCAAGCGGACTGACCTGGGGCGAGGCCTTCGCCGCGATCACCTCGATCCCGGCAGAGATCAGCGGCATGAAGGCCGGCAACCTGCGGCCGGCGTGCTCAAGCCCGGCGCAGCTGGCGATGTGGTGATGTGGGACGGCGATCCGCTGGAGCTGAGCTCGGCCCCGCTGCGGGTGTTCATCGACGGGGTCGAACAACCGCTCGACAACCACCAGACGCGCCTGCGGGAGCGCTACCGCACACCGCAGGAAGACCAATTGCCCAAGGCTTACGACTGGTAGGAAAACGCGGCGCGCCCTGGTCGATTAAATTAGGCCAGGAGCGCGCAAACGCTGCGATTATCGGCCCTTGTGGCGGACGACCTTCTTGGTCGCCCCGCAAAGGGCACATTCCCCATTCTGGCTCTCGAAGCCTGCCATCCCGGCAATTTCACGGGACTTGTGATTGACGTGCTGACGCGCCGTCAGGCCCAGGCGCTCGGTGATGCAATCGTCGCAAACAGGATCGGGCGCGAGGCGCTCGATCAGAGATTTCACCTGGTCGAGGACTGTGCCTCTCATTTTATTTCCCGTTTGGCTGAGCAAGCGCACGCGCCGCTCCGATAAAGAAGCTTATCCGATCGATGATGCAGGCCGGACATTACCATTGGCTTCCCATTCTGAAGGCCGACTTATGAATTTCAGATAAAGTCGCAAGCCGAAACAGACGCAAACCATACGTCCAGAATTGGGATGCCCGCAACGGCAAGTGTTAAACCGCATTCGCGGTGCTGCCGGCGCCTGCCGAAAGGCCAGCCGCAGACACGCCCTACGCCCGCGCCTCTTCCACTCCGGCACTGTTGTGCCGCAGCGCCTTCAGCACCGTATCGACGATATGCGGCGCATTGAGGCCGGCCTCGTCATATTGCTTGTCCGGCGCATTCTGGTCCTGGAAGATGTCGGGCAGGCGCATGGTGCGGATCTTGAGGCCGGTATCGGTCAGCCCTTCGTCGCTCGCCAGCGTCAGCACATGCGCGCCGAGCCCGCCGATCGCGCCTTCCTCGACCGTCACGATCACATCGTGAGTCGTTATCAGGCGGCGGATCAACTCGCTATCCAGCGGCTTGGCAAAGCGCAGGTCGGCCACCGTGGTCGACAGACCGCGTGCCTCGAGCAGATCCGCCGCCTTGAGGCTTCCGCCAGCCTTGTGCCGAGCGAGAGCAGCGCGACCTTGGTGCCTTCGCGAACGATCCGGCCCTTGCCGATTTCCAGCCGTTCCGGAATTTCAGGCAGGGCCACGCCCGTGCCGTTGCCGCGCGGATAGCGGAAGGCGATCGGGCCATCGTCATGGCACGCGGCGGTGTGGATCATATGGACCAGTTCCGCCTCGTCCGCCGCAGCCATCACCACGAAATTGGGCAGGGTGGCCAGATAGGTGATGTCGAAACTGCCGGCATGGGTGGCGCCGTCCGCGCCGACCAGGCCGGCGCGGTCGATCGCGAAGCGCACCGGCAGGTTCTGGATCGCCACATCATGCACCACCTGGTCGTAGGCGCGCTGGAGGAAGGTCGAATAAATCGCGCAGAACGGCCGCATCCCCTGCGCGGCAAGCCCGGCGGCGAAGGTCACTGCGTGCTGTTCGGCAATGCCGACATCGAAGGTGCGCTCGGGAAAGGCGGCGGCGAACTTGTCCAGCCCGGTGCCCGAAGGCATCGCGGCGGTGATCGCGCAGATCGTTTCGTCGCGCTCTGCTTCTGCCAGCAGGGCCTTGGCGAAAACGCCGGTATAGCTTGGCGGGCCGCTGCGCTCTTGGTCTGCTCGCCGGTGATGACGTCGAACTTCTGGACGCCGTGATACTTGTCGGCGCTTGCTTCGGCAGGGGCATAGCCCTTGCCCTTCTGCGTCACGACATGGACCAGGCACGGGCCTTCCGCCGCGTCGCGCACGTTCTCCAGCACCGGGATCAGCTGATCGAGATCGTGGCCGTCGATCGGGCCGACATAATAGAAGCCCAGTTCCTCGAACAACGTGCCGCCCATCGCCATGCCGCGCGCAAATTCGTCGGTCTTTCTGGCGGCGCGGTGCAGCGGGGCGGGCAGCCGGCGGGCGAACTTCTTGGCCAGTTCGCGCAGGCCGAGGAACTGCGCCGACGAAACCAGCCGCGCCAGATAACCCGACAGGCCGCCCACCGGCGGCGCGATCGACATGTCGTTATCGTTGAGGATCACGATCAGGCGATTGCCGGCGCTTTCGGCGTTGTTCATCGCCTCATAGGCCATGCCGGCGCTCATCGCGCCGTCGCCGATCACCGCGATGGCCTTGCCCGGCTTGTTCGAGCAGCTTGTTGGCAATGGCAAAGCCGAGGCTGGCCGAAATCGAAGTGGAGGAATGCGCCGCGCCGAACGGATCGTATTCGCTCTCGCTGCGCTTGGTGAAGCCCGACAGGCCGCCGGCCTGGCGCAAGGTGCGGATCCGGTCGCGCCGGCCGGTGATGATCTTGTGCGGATAGGCCTGGTGGCCGACGTCCCACACCAGCCTGTCGTCCGGCGTGTTGAACACATAGTGAATCGCCACGGTCAGTTCGACCACGCCCAGCCCCGAACCGAGATGCCCGCCGGTCTGGCCGACGGCGGAAATCATCTCCTCACGCAATTCATCGGCAAACTGCCGCAATTGTTCGCACTTCAACTGGCGCAATTCGTGAGGTGTATTGACAGCGTCGAGCAGGGGGGTGGCCGGATTTGCGTTCATCGAAAATGGCTTACCCGTGTTGAACTTGCGAGTCGATGAATTGCGTCAAATTCCCGTCACCCAAGCGTCAGGCTGCGCAGGAATCGCACAATCCGCGGAGTTCGACGATCGGGCGGACATGGGTGAAGCCGCTCTTCACCCCGGCGTCTCGCAGAGTCGCCGGTGAGCCGATCGTCGTCGAAATGGGACGTCTGGCCGCACCCGTCGCAGATCAGGAAGATGCAATCGTGCAGGCATCCCGGATGGGCATTGACGATATAGGCGTTGGAGCTCTCGATCCGATTGGCCAGGTTGGTGCGCACGAACAGGTCGAGAATGCGATAGACGCTGTTGGCGGCCACGCGCTTGCCCCGGCTGGCCGAAAGGCTCTCCGCAATGTCGTAGGCGGAGGCGGGCTTGTCGAACTTTGCGAGAGCGGAAAACACATCCGCGCGCATGTCGGTCCATTGTTCGCCGGCTTCGGCAAGCGCATCGCGCGCTGCGGAAATCAGCTTCTTGCCTGAATGTTCGTGATGTTCGTGACCTGCCATGGCGTGAATATAGGCGTAGCAACGCGCCGCGGCAATCAGCCGGTTTTGAAACTTGCCCGGTAGACTGACGGATACAGCCGCTTGAGGCCCTCGACTTTGGGTGCATCCCACGCCCGGATATAGCCATTGCGCGGATTCTTGAGCATGAAATCCTGATGATAGGCCTCGGCAGGATAGAAGCGCTTGTAGGCTTCGATCTTCGTGACGACGGGCTTCTTCCAGACGCCTGACTGCTGCATCTGCGCGAGATAGGCGGCGGCAACCTTGCGCTGTTCGGCATTCAGCGGGATCAGCGCGCTGCGATATTGCGTGCCGTGGTCCGGGCCCTGGCGATTGAGCGTGGTCGGATCCGCCCCGACGGAAAAGAACACTCGCAGCAATTGGTCGTAGCGCACTTGCTTGGGATCGTAAGTGACCTTCACGACTTCGGCATGGCCCGTGCCGCCGGCACTTACCCGCTTGTAGTCGGCATCGGCCTTGCTGCCGCCGTGATAGCCCGAAATGGCGCTGGTGACGCCTTTCACATGGCTGAACACGCCCTCTATGCCCCAGAAGCAACCGCCCGCGAAGATTGCGGTCTTGAGGCCGTCCGCTTCATCGGCGACGATCCTTGGTGCCGGGGCCACGAGAACGTCTTCCGCTGCAGAAGCCGTGGCCGGTTGCTGGCAAGCGGAAACTAGCAGGAGAAGGGAAGCAAAGGCAGCGCGGCGAAACATCAAGCCGGCTGGATCGTCTGCACCACGATCGTGACCGCCAGGACAACCGTGCCGACGCCGAAGCCGGCGGCAAAGGAGCGGTAAAGATCGGCGCTGAAAAGTCCCATGGTGCTTCTTTCGTGACAAATCACTGTTGGTTACACATCCAGCCTAAGGGATTTCCCTTGACGGCTTGTGAACAAGCGGCGCCGACAGCGCCAATCCCCGCTTTCGCACAAGCGGGATACTGCAAGACGTGCCGATTCGTCGGTGAAATGCATCCCCGGCCGGTGTCGGCGCTCATCCCTGAGGCTTCGCCAAACTGGCGAATCAATGCCGGAAGTGGCGCATCCCGGTGAACACCATGGCGAGTCCGGCCTCGTCTGCCGCGGCAATAACCTTATCGTCGCCGATCGAACCGCCCGGCTGGATAATGGCCGTGGCCCCTGCTTCGGCGGCAGCGAGCAAACCGTCGGGAAAAGGGAAGAATGCGTCGGAGGCGACGGCGCTGCCCACGGTTCGCGATTGCGGCCAGCCAGCCGCTTCTGCCGCTTCGCTTCGCTCGAATAGCCGCGATGCGCGAAGAATCGCGGCGGTTCATCTGCCCGGCACCGATCCCGGCAGTGACCCCGTCCTTCGCGTAGACGATGGCGTTGGACTTCACATGCTTGGCGACCGTCCAGGCAAACAGGCAGTCCTTCAGCTCCTGGTCGGTCGGGGCCCGCTTGGTAACGACTTTGAGCGCTGCCTCGTCCACCGCACCATTGTCGCGCGATTGGACCAACAGCCCGCCGGCGATCGTCTTCATGGTAAAGCCGGCCCGCCCGGCGTCCGGCAATTCGTCGATCAGCAGCAGCCGCAGGTTCTTCTTCGCCGAGAACACTGCCAGTGCGGCCTCGTCGGCCCCCGGCGCGATCACCACTTCGGTGAAGATCTCGGCAATCGCTTCTGCCGTAGGGCCATCGAGCGGGACGTTGACCGCCACGATACCGCCAAATGCGGAAACGCTGTCGCACGCGAGCGCAGCTTGGTAGGCGTCAAGCAGGCTTCCGGCCTGCGCAACGCCGCAGGGTTGGCGTGCTTGACGATCGCAACCGCAGGATCGCCGCCGCGGAATTCGGCTATCAGCTCAAGCGCGGCATCGGCATCGTTGTAATTGTTGTAGGAAAGCTCCTTGCCCTGCACCTGCCGGGCCTGCGCGATCCCGTTCGCGCCAACGGACTGCCGCGGTATAGACGGCGGCAATCTGGTGCGGGTTCTCGCCATAGCGCAGCTCTGCCTGGCGCTTGAAGGCGAGCGGCATCGTATCGACGAAAGGCGTCGCCTGCAGCATTTCCGGCCCTAGCGGATTGGTGAAGGCATCGCCCCAGGCGAACCAGTTGGCGATCGCCGAATCGTAAGCGGCGGTGCGGGCAAAGGCCTTTGCCGCCATCCGGATGCGGAATGCCTGCGAAGTCGCGCCGTCGCGCGCGGTCACTTCATCGAGCAGTTCCGCATAATCGGCCGGATCGGTGACGATAGTCACGAAGGCATGGTTCTTCGCTGCAGAACGAACCATTGAAGGCCCGCCGATATCGATATTCTCGATGATATCGTCGCGCTCGGCCCCGCGCGCGACAGTCGCCTCGAACGGGTAGAGATTGACCACGAGAAGATCGATCGCGCCGATTGCATGAGCTTCCATCGCCGCGACATGCTGCGGATCGTCGCGCACGGCGAGCAGCCCGCCATGGACCATGGGATGAAGCGTCTTGACCCGTCCGTCCATCATTTCGGGAAAGCCGGTGACTTCTGAGACGTCCTTTACCGGCAGGCCCGCATCGCGCAGCGCCTTCGCGGTGCCGCCGGTCGAGATCAACTCCACGCCGTGGCCAGCCAGCGCTTCGCCAAGTTCGACCAAGCCGCTCTTGTCGGACACTGAGAGCAGCGCCCGTTTGATCTTCACTTCGGCCACCCGGTCACCCCATTTTCTTGAGCAGCCAGGAGAAGCTTCCCCCGCCGCGCGATATCAATCCCTGCAACACCAGCTGCTGAGTGGCTTGCGGTTTGCCGCATCCATCGACCCACAGGCTTTCCTCGATCGCCAACTCGCCATCGGCAAGCGCGCCCGAACTGGCCACGAACTGCCAATAGCTTCCGTCGGGCAAAGCCAGGCCTGCTCCCCGGCCGCCGTCTGCAAGCCCCAATTCGACGCCCGGCCCGACGTGGAACCGAATCGCGAAAGGCACCTTGCCGCGCTTTCCCTTGCGCCCCACGGGCACCAGCAAGTCTTCCCCGCGCAATTCGCTGCCATCGTCGCGCAGGATCAGTATGCGGCGGTGGATCAATCCGTAGCGTTGGGCATAGCCATCGTGGCTCGCTTCGATTCGGGTCGCTATCCCGCCGCTTTCCATATCGAGTGTGCGCCGGTCCAGCTCGACTTCGCTCACGCCGCTGCCGAGCTTGCCGTTGATCATGACCGCAGTGGAATTGGCATCATCGAGCACCAAGGTCGAATGAGCGGCAGTGGCGCGGAGCCCGCTTTCGATCCGCACCGGCACATGCCCGCCCGCAAAGGCGGCGCCGCCGCAATTGACGATGATCCGCTGTCCGCGGTCGGAAAGCTCGAATGCCAGTGTCGAAGCGCAGCCGTTGCGTGCGTGGCGCGCCAGCGGCGGCGGCGCGGCATCCATCTGAAGCACCGCCTTGCCGCCGGTGACCCGCTGGTAGCCCCATTGCCGCGCATCGCGCAGCGGGCGAGTGCGCACACCGCTCGCAGCGACCAGCGCCGCAACGCGGTCACCCGAGACTGCACCGGCGCCTTGCCAGCTGCCGAGCGAACCGTCGGCATGGGTCAACGACAGGAGCGGCGGCACAAGCAGTTGCAACATGGCGTCGATCGCTTGCGGCGGATCGCGGCGCGTCGCCCGGTAGCAGGCCGAGAGATCGACCAGCAGCGTGATGGCTTCCATCTGGCCGAGCGGGCTGCGCGACAGGATGCCGCCATCGTCTCCGATCAGTTCGCCAAGCGCGTGCATCAACCCCGCCTCGCCGAACAGCCGGCGCGGCTTGCCGTCAGGCAGCAGCAGGCCGGCAGCGGTGATCGCGCACCATCCGGCGACTTCGGCCAGGCGATCTTCTGCGCGCGTGACGTTACGGTCGAGCCAGCGTGCCGTATCGCCGGTGGCCGCCAGCACCCGGCCGCGCATGGCCTTGTCCGAACCCGACAGGATCAGGGGCGCATGCACCAGCCAGTTGAGGAGCCGCCGCCCGACATTGCCCACTTGCCAGGCCGCGCCCTTGCTGGGCTGGGCATTGGCCTCGAGCCAGGTCGCAAGGATCCACTCCGCGGTGGATGTGCATTGCTCGCGCGGCGCGCTTGCCGCGAGATCGCGCAACCAATCGAAGGAATGGACGACGCGCTCGAACGGCGGAGTCAGGCGTGCGGCGGGCGCAAAATCGAGCTGCGTGATCGGCACCTTGACGCCGTAGACCAGGAAATGCCCGGCCCGCAGCGCCATCCCCGCAACGCGGTCCCCTGCAAGCGGCGTTTCGACAGTCGAGAGCAGGCGCAGCTTCGATGGCTTGCGGAACGGGGAGGTGAGAGTCGCTCCGGGAACGCCCAGCCGATAGGCAAAGCGAACGAAGCGCTCCGCCGCGCTGACGTCCGGCGGGTTGAGGTCGGACAGGACCAGCGCTCGCCCCGGTTCGATCAGTTCGCCCGTATCGAGGCCGCCTTGTGCGTCCCGGACCTGCGGATCCCGGCCTTCGCCCGACAAGCGGGAGCGCCCGCTCTACCTCGCCGTCAAACGGTGCCTGCTCGCCGTCCAGCGCCAGCCGCGAATGCGAAGCAATCCCGTCCATCAAGCACCACCTTTCAGCGCGGCGATGTTGGCAGCATAGCAATCCGGCCCGCCTTTGAAGGTCGCCGAGCCGGCCACCAGCACATCGGCGCCGGCATCCACGCATTGCCGCGCGGTTTCCGCGTTGACGCCGCCGTCCACCTCGAGCTGCACGTCCAGCCCGGCCGCATCGATGCGCTTCCTGATCGCCTCGACCTTGCGGAGCTGGCTGGCGATGAAGCTCTGTCCGCCAAATCCGGGATTGACGCTCATCACCAGGACCAGATCGATCTCTTCCAGCAGATAATCGAGCACCTTGGCCGGCGTGGCCGGATTGAGCGAAATTCCCGCCTTCTTGCCCAGCGCCTTGATCGCCTGGACCGTGCGGTGGACATGCGGGCCGGCTTCGGGATGGACCGTGATGATATCCGCGCCGGCAGCGGCGAATTCCTCGAGATACGCATCGACCGGGGAGATCATCAGATGAACGTCGAACGGCTTGGCAGTATGCGGCCGAAGCGCCTTCACCACTGCAGGCCCGATAGTGATATTGGGTACGAAGTGCCCGTCCATCACATCGACATGAATCCAGTCCGCCCCGGCCTGGTCGATCGCGCGCACTTCCTCGCCGAGCCGGGCGAAGTCGGCCGAAAGGATAGACGGGGAGATCAAAGGGGCGCTCATGTCCGGTACTCCCGCACTATCTACCGCCCATAGGGCCGACAAGCGGTAGAGGGGCTATTTTCCACACAAGATATGGTGTTTCGTCCGATAGATAGCCCGGCTCGGCCCAAGCCTCTTGCAGGCCCTCGATCGCGCCGAGGCCTGCTGACCGCAACATGAGCGCAAAATTCAGACTGTATTCACGGCCTTGGGGCGATTAGGAACAGGCCCATGGGGCTAATCCCGCTTGGTTGAAAAGCCCGGCGGCTGGCAGCGATGCCCGCCGCAAGGGGACCTTGTGTTTTGCTTGAGACAGGTTTGCGATGTCAAAGATGAAGTTCAATTCCGCAGCCAGCCTGGCGCTGGTGCCAGTCCTTGCAGGGGCGCTTGCCGCCTCCGCGCCCGCGAGCGCCGAAGTGTCCCCACCTGCGGGATGCACCGGCAAGACGACTACGGGCGTCTGGCTCAATGTGGTTGCCGAGGGCGTGAAATCGAGCGAGGGGCTTATTGCGATCACTGTCTATGAAGACAATCGCAGCCGGTTCCTGGCCAAGGGCGGTTCGATCTGGGTCGGCCGGGTCAAGGCGGAGAAAGGCTCCACGCGCGGCTGCGTGTTCCTGCCGAAGACAGGCGTTTACGCCATAGCGCTGTATCATGACGAGAATTCCGACCACAATTTCAACCGCAGCCTGCTGCCCGAAGAAGGCTATGGTTTCTCGAACAATCCCTCGACGCTGGCAGGCCTACCGGCGTGGCGCTCGGTTCGCCTGAACGTCCCCAAGGCGAACCTGACGACGCATATCACGATGAAGTACCCGTAAGCAGCGGGATCATTTCATTTTGTGGAACAGCACGGCGTGCGGCGAGTCAGTTAACCCGCCGCCGCAGTGCCGCTGATCAGCGCTTCTTGGCTTTCTTGTTCTTGCGTGCGGCATAGCGCGCATCGCGCGCTTCCTTGCGTTCGGCTTCGGTAAGCTCGGCCTTCTCGGCAATCGCCTTGGCCGCAGCTTCGGCCTTTTCGGCTTCCGCGCGCTTGGCTGCTTCGCGTTCCTCTTTTTTGGCGCGGCGCTTTTCTTCACGCGCCTCAGCCTCGGCAAGCTTTCTTGCACGCTCGGCCGGATCGATCGGCGGCTTTGCCTTCATCTTGGCAAGGGCCTTGGCCTTGGCCTCATTGGCCGCAGCCAGCCGATCCTGAAAACCGAGTTCCTTGTATCCTGCCATATTTACTTCTCTGAACCTTTATTTGGGCGGCAACGAGCGGACAGCTTCGCTATCAATCCTCGCGCAGCTATTGGGGAGGTGGGTTCCGGCCGAGCGCTCCGTGATCGGTCGACTTGGACGCCAACGAACGGCTGCTAGCACAAGCCAGCCCGTTTATCGAGCTTAATTGGCTGGCCGGATACCATGGGCGCGGTCTGGCCCAACGGCCAGGCGCCAAGCTCTCCAACGTCATGCAGAGGAAATGCCCCCAGGCGAGAAGCCGGCAAGAGGCACCGACGGGGCGCCCCTTGCCGTTTCGAACGTCACAATCCGACGACGCCGCCGTCATTCTTCGTAATGACGACCACCGCCGACCGAGGGCGGCCCGAGGCATTGCCGCCCTGGCTCTGCGGCCAGTTGCTCGAAGGCGAGGCGGCCGTTCCTTCTTCGCCGGGATGCTGGATGCCCACGAACATGGTCCGCCCGTCCGGGGTCGTATCGACACCGGTGATTTCGCACTCCTTCGGCCCGGTGAGGAAGCGCCTGAGCGTGGCGGCTTTGGCATCCATGCCGACATGGGTAGACTGCGTGGCGGTCGCGCCGCCGGAGCCGACATTGGTGATCGTCACGGCTTCACCGTCGCCGACGAAACCGGGAAGGGCCGCCAGCATCTGGTTGTTCGTGCGATCGGTAAAAGCGCCATCGTCGGTCTGGATCCACAGCAACGGCCGCAAGATCCCGGCCGGGTTCTGCGTGCGCGAGAACCAGACCCCGTCCGGACTGGAAAAGTCGTTGCTAGCGTCCAGGCCCGAAATATTGACGTCGGCATTTGCATCCGCGGAATCCGCTCCGAAGAGATAGATGTCCCAGATGAAATTGGCCGCCGCCGGATTGTCTCCGCCTTCGCGAATACGGACGATGTGGCCGTTCGGGTTGCCGAAGCTGGTGCCCGGCGGGATCCTGGTAATGCCGGGGATTGGCCGCATCTGTGCCATCAAGCGGCCGTTTGGAGGCATTGTTGTTGGTCAGCGTCAGATAGATTTCGCCAGTCGTCGGATTGGTGGCGGTCCATTCCGGCCGGTCCATCGGCGTTGCGCCCACAGCGTCCGCGGCCAGGCGCGCATTGACCAGAATGTCCTGCTGGCTTTCGAAAACATATTCCGGATCGCTGCCCGCAGCGGCACGGTTCGGCACACTGCCGTAAGACGAGCGGCAACCACGTGCCCGTGCCATCGGCATTGAACCGCGCGACGTAAAGCGTGCCGGCGTCGAGATATTTGTCGCCGACCGCCAGCCGGTTTGCGGCGAGGGCGTCACGCATGTCCCAGCTCTTGTCGGACACGAACTTGTAGAAATATTCGCCTCGGGCGTCGTCGCCCATATAGACCGAGACCTTCTTGCCCGGGATCAGTCGGCCAAGCCATGCACCTTCGTGCCCGAACCTGCCGAGCGCCGTGCGCTTGCGCGGTATGCTCGCCGGTTCGTAAGGATCGAATTCCAACACCCAGCCGAACTGGTTGGGCTCGTTGCGGTAATCGTCCGCCGCCGAGAGCTCCGCACTGGCCCGGGCATCCCATCGGCGGAAACGCGTGTCGGAGGGATTGGCGGGCGAAACGCTCGACCATGCATAATTGCCATTGGCGCTGGTTACGCCGTAGCGGCGCAGCGCCGTTAGTTCGCGCGCGGTACGTGCCGCATCGTCGCCGCTGCGCTTGAAATAGCCCGCCCAATTCTCTTCGCAGGTGAGGTTAGTCGCCCAGGGCGTATGGCCGTTGGCGCAATTGTTGATCGTGCCGCGCCCCTGGGTGCCATCCACCGAGTAGGCGGTCTTCAGCAAGTCCGCACCCCGTGCCGGGCCGTTGAACTGCACCGGCGTGTTGGGCGTGATGCGCCGGTTGAAGGAACTGTCCTGCACCCAGGTCCATTTCCTGCGGCCCTTGTCGCGATATTCGGTGACGCTGAGCCCGTGCGCTTCGATCTCCTTGATCGCCTCTTCCTCGGGCCGGGGGCCGGAGGAGACGTTGGTCGGGCCATTTGGATGGAGATATTGCACACTCAGGTTTTCGTGGTTCTGCACCAGCAGCCCGCGCTTGGAATAGAGATCGTTGCGCTTTCCGTTCGGCCCAAGACCGAAAAAATGCAGTGCATCGCCATGGTCGCCGATCCGCTTGTCGAACCCGGTATCGGTGCCGTCGTTCTTGTAGGCTGGAACCCCGGCAGCGATCGGGTCGCCGAGCCTGGTCATCACTGACACGCTGTAGCCCGCTGGGACGGTGACGATATCGTTCTTGTTCTTGGCGACCGCGGCAAAGCGCAGCCGCGCGGGTATGATCCTGATCTTCGCCAGCAACCCACTGCCGATCTTGGTCGAAAATGCCAGCATCGTCGTCTTGGTGACGGCCGGAGCGATGAAGCTCGCCGCGCCGCTTTCATCTTCGATCAGTTCGACTTCCGGGCCTTCGACCTGCGTCCACTGCTCGGGCGTGGCGGCGGACGCAAGCGTGACCGACTGGCCAGTCGAGGCTTCGATTTCCTGGCCTTCTGCCGCGGTTTTCGCCACATCCGCGGCTCCGCTGCCGTCTTCGACGCAGCCCGCAAGCATGCCGGTGCCCAGGAATGCCATTGTGCTGGCGGTCACTCCCCCGCGCATCACCGCGCGGCGGGAATGGCGCTGATCGGCGATTTCCCACAGGGTTTCGCTGGACGAGTTATTGGTGTCGACATCGCCGTCGGAATAGCCGCGGCCCAGAATCAGGTCTGTCATTTGGAATCCCCCCAATGAGTTTGAGGCCGTCTCAATATTGCGTGATTGTGGCGCTTAGACTCAATGCGGATTGCCTGGTTGCGACCGGATTGCGACCGCCTGAAACATTGATGAAATGCAGCTGAAACAAGCTGCGGAATTGCTTCAATCGGTAGCCCGAATTTGCAGGCAGACTTGCATGCGCCCCGCAGTACGTAGCCCAGCAATCAGTCCTGGAGACGACGTTCGCCGTCGCCGTCCGCCCCTGAACAACTAACCTAATAGCGTCATGCAGTCAGACTGCATATCACCATAAAGGTTATTTGATTTGGGATTGCAGGCCGAAAATCTCGGGCAGGCGTTGCGGGGCTTGAGCTTCCGCCATGGCGTGAAATCGCGGTTCGTCGACATCGAGCCACCACGCCTCGCCAATATCCATCGTTGCTGCGCGGCCGGCATCCGCGAGGCGCTGCATCCCGTTTGAAAGGCTGCCTGGCGCGCCTTCGCGTATCGCAGCCGCAATTGCCTCAGCCAGCTCGGGCGTTGCCAGGAAGGCTCCGCAATCGACCGCATCGAACTCCTCGAGCCCTTTGCCGATAGAACGGATAGTGCCGTCCGGACGGGTCGAAACCCAAGTGGCGTCATCCGGA
Organism: uncultured Alphaproteobacteria bacterium; assembly: GCA_963777785.1. GTDB lineage: Bacteria > Pseudomonadota > Alphaproteobacteria > Sphingomonadales > Sphingomonadaceae > Andeanibacterium. Next base: position 1,642,070 of record CAVZRU010000002.1, on the reverse strand, counting down.
TCGACCAGTTCGCTGGTCACCCGCTGATCGATCGCCAATGTCACGCCGCGGCCGGGGCCGCCCTGCATCGCCAGGCGGCGCAGGATGTCGGCTTCGAAAATGTGGTCAGCCATCAGCAGCAGGTAATCGCCATCTATCCGCTCGGCACCGGCCATCACCGAATAGCCGTTGGGCACCGACCAGTCGGCGACCCGGGCAGGTTCGATCGCAATGCCGCTGCGCCGCGACAGTTCCGCCAGGAAAGCTTCGAGCCGGTCTGCCTCGTGGCCCGTAACGACGACAACCTTTTCTGCGCCCGCCCGCGCGGCCTGGCGAACGCCAAGCTCGATCAGCGGAATTCCGCGAACTTCGGCCAGTGGCTTCGAATCGGCCAGATCGCGAAGCCTCGAACCATAGCCAGCGGCAATGATCAGCGCGTCCATGAGGCCTGGTCCCTTGACGGAAAAGGCGCCGGAAGCCCTACCGAGCCCCGGCGCCTGTAGCTATATTGCTGCGATCATTCCGCCGCGAGGGCGGTATCGTCGGCGATGAATTCATCCACCATCTGCGCGGCGAGATCGTCATTGAACTGCTGCGGAGGATGCTTGCAGTAAAACGCCGATGGGCCGATCAGCGCCCCGCCTTCGCCGCGTTCCAGCGCGAGCTTGCAGCAGCGGATCGCGTCCATCACGACTGCGGCCGAATTGGGGCTGTCTTCCACCGAGAGACGCAGTTCCAGATTCATTGGAACGTTGCCCCACAGATTGCCTTCCATACGCAGGAAGCACAGCTTGTTGTCCTTCTGCCAGGGAACATAGTCCGACGGGCCGACATGGATGTTCTCGTCCGCGAGCCGCTCGGCCAGCATGGCCTGCACCGCTTCGGTCTTCGATTCCTTCTTCGAGCCGAGCCGCTGGCGGTCGAGCATGTTCATGAAATCGGTGTTGCCGCCAGTGTTGAGCTGGTAGGTCCGCTCCACGTTCACGCCGCGCGCGCCGAACAGGCTGGACAGCACGCGGTGGACGATAGTGGCGCCGAGCTGGGCCTTGATGTCGTCGCCCACGATCGGCAGGCGCTTTTCGGCAAAGCGGCGTTCCCATTCGGGGTCGGCTGGCGATGAACACCGGCATGCAGTTGACCACGCCCACGCCCGCTTCGAGCGCGCATTCCATGTAGAATTCGGTCGCTTCCTGCGAACCGACCGGCAGGAAGTTCAGCAGCACTTCTGCGCCCGAATCGCTTCAGCGCGGCAACGATGGATTCCTTGCGTGGCTTCGGCCGCGTCGGAAACCTCGAAACCATACTCGCCCATCGCCGGTCATGTGATCGGCGACGCCGTCGAGGATTCGCCCCATCATGACCTTGGCGCCGGTGGCCGGCACGTCGGGTTCGAACACGGCGGTGCAGTTCGGACGCGGCGAAGATCGCTTCGGAAATATCCTTGCCGACCTTGCGCGCATCGACATCGACGCCCAGCACGAAATCGACGTCACCCGCGCCGTAGCCGCCGATGTTTCGTGGATCAGCCCCCTGCGACGAATTGTTCTTGCGGTAATAGGCGACGCCTTGGACGAGCGAGCTTGCGCAGTTGCCCACGCCGATCACGGCGACCTTAATTGGCTTCATCGATTTTGATCCCTTCAGACGCACGCCGCGGTATTATTACGATCTCGCGTCGTTAACGCAGCGGGGAAAAGCAAGAAGTTGGGCACGCGTCAAGCGAGCGAAATGATCTGTCGCGAATCTGCAACACAGTGTGGCTACTCTGCAAGACTCATTTCCGGCGTCGCGATTCGGGTGACGAGCGGCCATTTCCCCCTGTCCATTTCCCCTTTGCCGCGGCTGCAAAGGCGCTATGAGGCCCCGAGCAAGATCGCCTTGCCAGTGGAAAAAGGTCGCCCCCGACGTCATGAATGCCAAGCCCGAAAGACCGGTTCGGCCGCGCGAATTGCAAGATCCGCTGAATCACTTCTTCTATCATCCGCTGGCATGGCAGCTTGCGAAGCTCCTCGCGAGGACTCCGGCAACGCCCAATATGGTGTCGGTGTTCGGCGGCCTGTTGGTGGTCGCTGCCGGCATCGCCTATGCCCAGCCGGGCCCGCTGATCTACCCTTGGAGCGCGTTGCTTGGCCTTGCGCTGCACATGGGCTGGCACATCGTGGACGGCGCGGATGGTGACCTTGCACGCATCACCGGACGCGCCAGCCCGATTGGCGAAATGGTTGACGGAATCTGCGATTATTCCAGCCATATCGTGCTTTACTTCATCCTCGGTTGGCTGCTCCAGCTGCAAATCGGCTGGGTCAGCTGGCCGATCATGGTCGCGGCGGGCCTCAGCCATATCGTCCAGTCCAACCATGTCGAGGTTCAGCGCCGCTCCTATCAATGGTGGATCTATGGCGTGCCCTGGCTCAAGACGACGCACGCTTCGCAAGATGCAACGACCCGGGGCAGCGGGCTGGGTGCGCTGGCAGCAGCCTATCTGAGACTTGCCGCAGGAGTGACGCCCTATTCGGCCGCAATCGACACCGCTGTCGAGGAGGCGCAGCAGGATCCAGACCGCCTCGCCGCGATCCGCAGTTCCATCCGCGCGGAAATGCCGCCGCTTATGCTCTTGTGGAAATTCCTCGGTCCCAATCCGCGGGCGATCGTGTTGGGCCTTTCGATGCTGGCCGGAAGCCCACTGTGGTATTTTATCTACCAGGCAGTGGTGCTTAACATTCTGCTGGTCGCCTCCGTCGCGGCGCATAATGCGGCTTGGCGCAGGCTCGCACCTCCCACCGAAGCAAGACTGGCGGGCTGAAGCGGGACGCGCTATTCAGCGCGGCATGCTGACCGAAACACTGCTCGAAGAAGCGCGCGCCATTTCCGGACGCATCGTTTCGCTGCGCCGCGCCATCCATGCCGAGCCCGAACTCGGGCTGCAGACGCCCAGGACCCGCGACAAGGTTCGCGCCGAGCTGGCCGATTTGCCGCTTGAATGGAGCGAGGGCCCTTCCACCACTGGCGCAGTCGCGACGCTCAAGGGCGGACGGCCCGGTCCGGCCGTCTTGCTGCGAGGCGATATGGATGCCCTGCCGATGCAGGAAGAGACCGGGCTCGACTTCGCCTCGTCGATCCCCGGCGCGATGCATGCCTGCGGACACGACACGCACACCGCGATGCTGGCTGGGGCAGCGCGCATCCTGGCTGCCCGGCAGGGCGACCTCGCGGGCGAAGTGCGCTTCATGTTCCAGCCGGGCGAAGAAGGCTTTCACGGCGCACGCTTCATGCTGGAGGACGGGCTGCTGGGCGGAGACGGCAAGACTCCGCTGCCGGATGCCGCCTTTGCGCTCCACATCATGCCCAACGCGCCGCATGGCCTGGTCGGCAGCCGCGACGGGGCGTTGCTGGCCGCCGCCGACATGGTCGAAATCACGGTGAGGGGACGCGGCGGCCATGCCTCCATGCCGCACGACACGCGCGATCCGGTGCCTGTCGCATGCGAGATCGTCGGCGCGATCCAGACGATGGTGACTCGCCGCTTCAATGCCGCCGAAGCAGTGGTGATCACCATTTCCCAGCTCGATGCCGGCAGCGCGCATAATATCATTCCCGACCACGCCGTGCTGAAAGGCACCATCCGCACGCTTTCGCCGGAGAACCGCAAAAGCGTGCAGGCCTCGCTGAGGCAGCTCGCGGAAGGGATCGCGGGGGCGCACGACATGGAGGCCGAAGCAACTTTCGTCGAAGGTTTCCCGCCGACGCTCAACGATGCCCGCGCTGTTGCGCTGGGCGAGGCGGTGGCGCGGGAGCTTGCCGGACCGCAGGGTTTCCTGCGCATGGCCCATCCGATCATGGGAGCGGAGGATTTTTCTTACGTCCTGCAGAAGATCCCCGGCGCCATGTTCTTCCTCGGTGTCGCGCAGGAAGGCGACGACTGGAGCCAGTGCTGCGGATTGCACTCAAGCCGGATGATGGTCGACGAGACGGTCCTGCCCGGCGGTGCGGCGTTCCTGGCGGCCTGCGCCGCGCGCTTCCTCGCGCAGGGCTGGAAGTAGCTCGCTCTGCCTCCGATCCGCCCTTCCGAAGCTTGGTTTGACTCTGCGATGGGCCGCGACAATGTGCGCCCGCAACTGGAGGGATAAGGTTCTGTGAGAATTCGGCAAATCACGGACGGAGCTCGCCAGAAATGGAACGAGTTCCTGCGCTACCTGTTCGTCGACCTGCTCAAGAGCAAGGCCTTCATCGACTTCTACCTCCACGAATACCGCTCTTACGAGCAGTACCGCGAGGTGCAGATCTATCACAATATCAGGAAGATCAAGCGCGTCTGGGCCGATGCCAGTACACTCGGCGTGATGGCCGACGAGCTCGCGGAGATGCTCGGACCAGGCGAAATCACCGGCTTGTGCCATGGCTCGAGGAACGGCTTCGAGCAGAATTATCTCAACGAGCGGTCCGACAGGTTCAAGGTCATCGGTACGGACATATCACCCACGGCGCGGGATTTCCCCAACTCGGTGGAATGGGATTTCCATGACGAGAATCCGGAGTGGTCCGGAAAGTTCGGCTTCGTCTATTCCAATTCGCTGGATCAATCCTGGCAGCCGCGCAAAGCCCTGGAGACATGGCTGGGGCAGATAAAGCCGGACGGCGTCCTGGTGATCGAACATAGCGACGAACAAAGCCCGCTGGCGGCGGGGCAAATGGACCCGTTCGGGGTCCGTCCGGCAGCTTTTCCCTATGTGATCGCCGACTGGTTCGGCCATCAGGTATCCATCTCGTTCCGCGAATGCCTGAAAGACAATCTCCGCAAGAAAAGCTGGCTGTTCTTCATCAGGAAGCATGCAGACCGCGTAACGGCGCGTCCGTAACACATCGAACTGCGCGGGAACTGGCGGAAAATCTGGCGCACCCGACAGGATTCGAACCTGTGACCTCTGCCTTCGGAGGGCAGCGCTCTATCCAGCTGAGCTACGGGTGCTCCGGGGCCGCCGCCTAGCAACCTTGCCTTGCGCAGCCAAGGCAAATCGTCATTCAGCCAGGCTCGAGGATGCGGGGCGCTGCGATGTGCCCTGCCATTGCCGAACGCAGCGCTGCCGCCTAGCTAGGGCGCGGGATGCGACCGCCAAAGTCGGTCGCAAAGGGACGGGGATGCTCGGATGCAATGGTTGAGCGCGTGGCTGGACGGCACCTCGCTGCACGAGGCCGCGCTGGATCAATCCGGCTGGCTCGTGCCCGGCGTGCAAACGGTGCACATTCTGGCCATTACGGTGCTGTTCGGTTCGGGCCTGGTGCTCGCGCTGCGCCTCGCCGGGCTTGCCGGATCGGACTGGAGCCCGGCACGCTGGAGCCGCCGGCTGTCCGGCTGGATCGCGGGAGCGCTGCTCGTCCTCCTGCTTACCGGGAGCATGCTGGTCGTGGTGGAGCCGGAACGCGCGCTGCTGAACTACAATTTCCAGTTGAAGATGGTGCTCGTGGCGGTCGCCGCGCTGCTGAGCTGGCTGCTCGCACGGCGCATGCGGCAACTCGAGCATAAGCCCGTGCGCGCGATCGATGTGGCCCTGGCCTTTCTCCTGCTTGCCCTGTGGGTGCTGATCATCGCAGCCGGGCGCTGGATCGGCTACAGTTGAGAAAGCGGGCGAGATGTTTGCGAATTTCCTGACCTGGCTGGGCGAGAGCCGCATCGGCACCGCCGTGGCCGAAAGCTCCACGATCTTCCCCTGGCTCGAAGTCGCGCATGTGATCGGCATTGCAGCCATGCTGGGATCGATCCTGATCGTGGACCTGCGGCTCACCGGGCTGGCGGCCCGCGATTATCCGGCGGCTAGCCTCACGCGCACGCTGCTTCCGGTGACCTGGGCCGGCTTCCTGATCGCCTTTTCCAGCGGCTCGCTGATGTTCAGTTCACAGCCCCAGATGTATTGGGACAATTGGTATTTCCGCGCAAAGATGTGCCTGCTGCTGCTTGGCGGCATCAACATGCTGGCCTTTCACTTGCTCACCGCGCACACAATGGAGCGCTGGGACAAGTCCGCTGCGCTTCCCCTGTCCGCACGCGTGGCGGGCGGCCTGTCGCTGGCGATCTGGGTGCTGGTGGTGGCGGCGGGGCGCTGGATCGGCTTCACGATGACGCCGTTCTAGCCTTCCCCTGCGGTGCGCCCAGGCAGGCGGCTAGTCGCTTCCGTCCCGGGTCGGCAATTGCTGCAGCACCTTGCCGTCGCCTTTGGTCACGCTGACGTTGAAGCCGCCCTTGCGGCCGTCCCGCAGGGGATAATAGGTCAAATCGATTATCTCGCCAGGCGCGAGCGAGCGCTTGCTCCAGCCGTTGCGCGCGAGATGGTTGGGGCTCATACCCTCGAACGCCCAGCGCTCCACTTTTCCGCCAGCGCCTTTCACCGTCACATAGAGGAAAGTGTGCGGATTGGTCCAAACCCACTTCTCGACCGTGGCCGCCTTGATCGGTTTCGCCGTTCCCCATTGAAACAGCGCCGTCGAATGATGCGCGGCGAGCGGAGCGGCAATGCCAAGGACGGCCAGCGCCAGAGCGGCACTTGCCGCGATCTTGCTGGCACGCGGAAACGGGTTCGGCATCGCATTCTCCCAGCGGCCTCCACCCTGAACGCTGGATGGCCGCTGGGAAACGTCTGGCAAGAGAGCGCGGATGAATCAACCCGCTGCTTGACTCGGCCCGCATTTGCATCCCACCAAGCAAGGAAATCGAGCCGCCTAAAGGCAGCCTTGCAAGACCGCCGCATGCGCTCTTTCGGAGAGAAGAATGACAAGGCTCACCAGCATTTTTGCCGCCGCGGCCGTTCTGGCGGTGGCAGCCACTGTGCCTTCCCATGCGCAAGACGGCCAGATGCCGCGAGCCCAAGCCTATCGGGAACTCGCCGAATTGCCGGACTGGAGCGGTGTGTGGCAGCCTGACTGGTCGGCGATATACGGCCCCGGCGGACGGCCGACGCCGAAGCTCCTTCCCGAAGCGCAAGCGAAATACGATGCCTTTGTCGCCGCCAAGGCAGAAGGCAGGAACCTGCAGGGGGCCGATGCCAATTGCACCCCTCCCGGCATGCCGCGCATCATGCAGATGCCCTATCCGGTCGAATTCCTGTTTTCTCCCGGCCGGGTCAATATCGCGGCGGAGACCTATAGCCAGATGCGGCGCATCTACACCGACGGGCGCAATCTTCCGGAAGATCCGGACCTCTTTTTCAATGGCAGCTCGGTCGGCCGCTGGGATGGCGACACGCTGGTGGTGGATACGATCGGTTTCAGCCCGCTTACGACGATTGCCGAAGGCGTGGGCCATAGCGACCAGATGACGATCCATGAGCGGATCTGGCTTGAGAACCCCAAACGGATCATCATCGAAATGACGATCGAAGATCCGCAAGTCCTGGCCGCGCCCTTCGTTATCCGGCAGCCCTACGACCGCAAGGACGATTGGGAGATCCGCGAGTATGTCTGCCAGGAAAACAATCGCGACGCCGCCGATGCGCAAGGGCGGGCCTCGCTCGATCTCGGGCTCGATCCGGACGCGGAAGATCCCTTCGGCCCGCTCGAGCAGCCCGATAACTGAACCACGATTGCGGACAGCCAGCGCGCCGGCCGCTCCACACTAACGAAATTGCAAGCAATCGCGCGCTATCCGGCGCGGATGAGCGAGACATTTCCGCCTTCCCCGCCAGCGGACGAACCCGGGTACAATCCTGCGGTGGTCGGCGCAAAATGGCGTGCGCTGCACAAAGTGGCCAGCGCGGTTGCGGACCTGGCCGGAATCGGCGCAGATGCGCCGGACACGATTGTCCCCGATTTTCCCGCCATGCTGGCGCAGACCAGCGGCTGGCGAAGGAACCTGGCCGAAGACGGGCTGGACGATCTTATCGCTATTGTAGAACCGGGCGTGGGCGCGCTGCTGGCAGCTCATGCGCGCGGCCATGATGCGGCCCCCGCGGCGACGATCCTGTGGCGTGAGATCGTGCTGGCGCGTGCGACGCTGCTCGATCTCGTTGCGCCGATGGACTTGCCTGGCGCAATTGCGGACGATCCGGCTGCTGCTGCGCACACTTGACTAAGTTCATGCTATGTTCCAGCGTTGGGCATGGCCGATTCTTCCCTGAGCCTGATCCCGGAACACCAGGCGGCGCAGCGCCATGCACTGGCTGTGGCTCGCGGTATCTGCCGGCTGTTCGCGCGCAACGATATCTGGTGCTTGCCGGAAATGCCGCTGCGGAACGGGCGCAGGGCCGATCTGATGGGAATCGACGCGAAGGGCCAGATCGTGATCGTCGAGATCAAGGTGAGCCGTGCCGATCTGCTGGGCGATGCAAAATGGCCCGATTATCTCGATTTCTGCGATCGTTTCTTCTGGGGCCTCCCGCCCGAGCTGGACCGGGCATGCCTTGAAGCGCAGGATTTCATGCCCGGCAGGTGCGGTGTGATCGTGGCGGACGGCTATGATGCGGAGATACTCCGCCCGGCCCCGCTCGAACCCCTGGCGTCCGCTCGCCGCAGGGTCGAGGTCGAACGGCTTGCCCGCACGGCCTTGCGCCGCCAGCTCGTATCGCTGGATTCGCACTGCAATGCCTGGGGCGTAAGCGAATAAAATGGCCCTGCAGCGCAATTTCCTTGCGTTTTGCTGCATCTGCACATAAAGGCCGCCTCGCAATCGGCGCGTGGAGCACTCTCCTGCCGCAGTTCCGGCAGCGTGAGGATAGCGGGTGTTCCCCGCCAATCCTGCCAGGACCTTCGATCGCTCTATTGCAATCCAGCTGCCTTTTTCACGCAAGGTTCGCCATTAACGAACCACCCCGCCATGGGGGGCCGTGAATGGGCGCATTGCGCCTGCGCGCTGCCAAACCGAAAGATTTTCATGTCCTATTTTTCCGAGCTCGGCCTTGCCGAGCCCATCCTTCGCGCCTTGGGCACGAAGGGCTATACCGACCCTACCCCGATCCAGATGCAGGCGATTCCCGCCGCTGCTCGACGGCCGCGACCTGCTCGGCATCGCGCAGACCGGCACCGGCAAGACCGCTGCCTTCTCGCTGCCATCGCTTCATCGCCTCGCGGCCAATCCGAGCGGCCGCTTCAATCGCCGGCTGCCGCATGCTGGTGCTTTCGCCCACGCGTGAACTCGCCGCCCAGATTGCCGAGAACATGCGCGGCTACGCCAAGTATCTGGACCTCTCGGTTCAATGCGTATTCGGCGGTGTGCCGGTCGGCAAGCAGGCCCGCGCGCTGACCCGCGGCTGCGACGTGCTCGTCGCCACGCCTGGCCGCCTGCTCGACCTGATCGATCAGCGCGCGCTGACCCTGCGCCATGTCGAGATCTTCGTGCTCGACGAAGCCGACCAGATGATGGACCTCGGCTTCATCAAGCCGCTGACCCGCGTCGCCGCATTGCTGCCCGAGCAACGCCAGAGCCTGTTCTTCTCCGCGACCATGCCCAAGGCGATTGCCGAGCTCGGCCAGCCGTTTCATCAAGAACCCGGTCCGCGTCGAAGTCGCCCCGCAGGCGACCACGGCCGAACGTGTCGAGCAATTCGTGACCTTCGTGGACCAGCGCGAGAAGCAGGCGCTGCTGACGATGCGCCTGCGCGCCGGTCTGGCCGACAAGAGCATCGACCGCGCGCTGGTGTTCACCCGCACCAAGCACGGTGCGGACCGTGTCGTGCGCCACCTGATCGGGGCCGGCATCAATGCCGCCGCAATCCATGGCAACAAGAGCCAGGCACAGCGCACCGCCGCGCTGAACGCATTTCGCTCCGGCCATACGCCGGTGCTGGTCGCGACCGACATCGCTGCTCGCGGGATCGACGTTTCGGGTGTGAGCCATGTGTTCAACTTCGAACTGCCCAATGTGGCCGAGCAATATGTCCACCGCATCGGCCGCACCGCGCGCGCCGGGGCAGACGGCATCGCGCATAAGCTTCGTCGCACCCGACGAGAAGGCCTATCTGCGCGATATCGAAAAGCTGATCCGCGACAAGCTGATGACGTTGCCGCTGCCGGAAGGTTTCCGCGAGGAAGTCGCCAAGATGCCGCCGCCTGCAAAGCCGGTACAGTCCGAGCGCAGCGACGGCCGCCGTGGAGGCAGGGGCAACAATCCCCATCGCCAGCCGCGGTCTGATTCGTCGGACGGCAATGGCGATCGCGGCAAGCGCCGCTTCAAGCCGCGGAACAAGAACACCAGCGGGAAGATCGAAGGCGCAGCGCGCGCCGCGACCGCTCCCGGCAGCCGCCCACCGCATGTTCGCCGGGCGAGCTGAGATTCCCAAGCCTGCCGCACTCGTCTAGGGTGCGGTAATGGAAAGCGGGATAGCGATTATCGGTTCGGCAATTGCCATGACGGCAATTGTCGGCCTGCGCTATCTCGCTTCCAGCGGCGCCTTTGCCTGGGTCACCACCAAAGTGCGCCCCGGCCTTTATCGCGGGCAAGCCCCGCAGATTCGCAAGGAAATCGGCTGGTCGCTCGCTTCCGCTGCGATTTACGGCATTCCGGCCGGTATCGTCGCCTGGAGCTGGCAGCAGCTCGGCTGGACGCAGATCTACACTGGCTGGAACGATTACCCGCTGTGGTATCTTCCCTTGTCGCTGTTTCTATATCTCTTTGCCCACGACACCTGGTTTTACTGGACTCATCGCTGGATGCACCGGCCCGGGCCGTTCCGCATCGCCCATGCCGTCCACCATGCGAGCCGGCCTCCTACGGCCTGGGCGGCGATGAGCTTCCATCCGATCGAGGCGCTCACCGGCGCCGTCGTCATTCCCGCGCTCGTTTTCATTATTCCCATCCATGCCGCGATTCTGGGCATGGTGCTCGCCGTCATGACTGTCATGGGCGTGACCAATCACATGGGCTGGGAGATGTTTCCGCGCGCCCTCGTTCATTCGCGGTTGGGTCGCTGGCTCATAACTGCCAGCCATCACCAGCGCCATCACGAGCAATATCTATGCAATTACGGCCTCTACTTTCGCTTCTGGGACCATCTGTGCGGCACGGACCGAGGCATTTCGCAGCCCTGAGCCTCGCGGTTGCGGGCTTCGGCCTGTTTGCCGGCGCGGCATTGCCGGGAGCCCAGCCGGAAGCGTCTACGTGGAAGGGCAGTATCATTGTGACTGTGACCGACCTCAGAAACGCAAAAGGCGTCGTGCGCGCCTGTCTGACCGACGATGCCAGGAATTTTCCCAAATGCGCCGGCGAAGCCCATGTTCGCCGCGCCGTGGCGACTGCCGCCTCAAAAGAAGTCACGCTGCGGTTCGATAATGTCGCGCCGGGGCATTACGCCATCGCCTTAATTCATGACGAGAACGACAACGACCGCATGGACCGCGCGATGCTGATGATGCCCAAAGAAGGCTATGGCTTCTCACGCGATGCAAAGGTTGTGATGGGGCCGCCGAAGTTTTCCGCGGCCGCATTCGACGTGGGTAGCGACCCGATTCGCCAGACGATCCGGATGCGCTACATGTTCTAATGCTTGCGCGAGGCCCTGCAGGCACTTGCGGTGCCGTTAGGCCACCCTTAAGCGCACTTTCAGTGAACATCAGCGATCCCGGGAAATTTGGCAGCCCTTCGGGCATAATCGGCCCCAATTCATCATTGGCTCCGTTCCGCTGGCCGTCGTTTCGGTCGATCTGGTTCGCCAATCTGACCTCGGCGCTCGGCAGCTCGATCCAGATGATCGCAGCCGGTTGGCTGATGACCGAGCTGACCAGTTCGCACCTACTCGTTTCGCTGGTGCAGGCCTCGGTAGCCATCCCGGTTCTGTTCTTTGGCCTGATCGCCGGCGTGATTGCGGACAATTACGATCGCCGCAAAGTCATGCTCTCGGCCAATATCGGCTTGCTCGTGCTCTCGATGATCCTGGCCGTCCTCTCCTGGGCAGACCTTGTCGAACCCTGGTCATTGCTTGGCCTGACGCTGCTCATCGGAGGCGGCTTCGCGCTTAACGGCCCGGCTTGGCAGGCGTCGGTCCGTTTGCAAGTGCCGCATGAAGACCTGCCCCAGGCGATCTCCCTGAATTCGATTGCCTTCAACATGGCGCGCAGCGTTGGCCCGGCGATCGGCGGCGTGCTGCTCACCATCTGGGGGCCCAAGCTGGCATTCACCATCAACACCTTCACATATTTGGTGATGATCTTCGTACTGATCCGCTGGCGGCCGCAAGCCACCGGCAGATCCGACAAGCACCCTACGTTTCCCGCGATCATGGAGGCCGTGCGCTATTGCTTCTCCAGCAGCCCGCTGCGCCGTGTGCTGGGGCGCAGCCTGGCTTTCGGGCTGGGGATCATCGTGTTCCAGGCCTTGGTACCGCTTATCGCCCGCGAACAGCTGGGAGGAAACGAGATCGACTTCGGCTTGCTGCTGGGCGCCTTCGGTTTTGGTTCGATCACTGCGGCCTTGTGGATTTCCAAGCTGCGCAGGCGTTTCGGCCCGGAGGCGATTGTCACGGGGGGCACGTTTGCCTTTGCAGTCGCCATGGCCGCGCTGAGCTTTGCACATGCCATGCCGGCGGCGCTCGCAGCGAGTTTCCTGGCCGGAGGCGGGATGGTCTCCACCCAGACCAGCCTCAACGTCTCGATGCAATTGCGGTCACCCGAAGCAATGCTCGGCAGGTGCCTGTCGCTCTATCAGGCGACAATCTTTGGCGGCATGGCGATTGGCAGCTGGATCTGGGGCTATCTCTCCGACCTGCAAGGCCTCAACGTTGCCCTGCTTTGCGCCGCAGGGTGGCTGGTGGCATCGCTTGCCGTGCTGCGAATAGTCGCACCGATGCCCAAGATCGGGGAAGGCAATATATCGCCTTAGAGAGCCGCCCAGCGCGACCGCTTGACGTCAAATCTCGGCGTCATCATGAAATTGGCGCAACTTAACAATAAGTTTACCACGTTGCGCCAAGATGCCCCCAATCGACAGGAAACGGGGTTATTGCGGCAATGGACACGCTCAGGGGGAATTTCGCCGATAGCGTCGGAATTTTCGAAGACGGAGACCGCTTCGATACCGCCGATGACGATACGATCAACGATTCGCCGCCCGCGGCGATCGGTCAGGACGAGCGCCGCATGCAAGTGCGCGCCTATAATTTCTGGACCGGGTTGCTCGGCGATCGAAAATTCCCGTCCATCGACGACCTTGATGCCAACAATTTACCCGATTTCGGACCCTATAGCGTGTTGCTGGACTTCACGGCCGGGCTGGAAGATCCCGGCGTAACCTTCCTTGGCGCGGCTCTGGCGGAAGAATGCGGCGCGGGAGATGAGATCGCCCGCCTTTCGGACATCCCCAGTCGCTCCCTGCTTTCGCGCATCACCGATCACTACATGCAAATCCTCGCCAATCAGGCTCCGATCGGGTTCGAGGCCGAGTTCGTGAACCAGCGGGAATTGACCTTCCTCTATCGCGGCATTCTGCTGCCTTTCTCCAGCGACGACGAGACGATCGATTTCATTTACGGCGTCATCAACTGGAAAGAGATGGCCGACCAGCAGACCACGGATGAGCTGTTGTTGCAGATCGACCAGGCGCTGGCGGACGTGCCGGAGATTGCTCCCAGACGTCCTAACCCCACAGCACTGACCGATTGGGCCGATGGTCCAGCGGCGGAACTTCCACTGCCTGGATCCGGCGAGGATGATCCCCTCGGGCATCCTGCGCAGGCGCGCTACGACCCTGCGGACGATATCGATCTCCCGCGTCCGCATTTCGGCTTCGAAGATACGCCGCGTCCGGCGAACGAAAATGCCGGAACGAACGGCATCGAAAGCGAAATGATCGATTTCGCCGCCGATCTCGACGATGCCGACCTTGGCCTCAGCGATCTGCTGGCTCTGGCACGCGACTTTGCCGAGACCGCACGGACAAGCGAGGAACGTTCACGCAGCGCGTTGTACGATGCGATCGCGCGCGCTTATGATTTCGCGCTGGTGGCTCAAGACCAGCCGGAAGAATATGGCGAATTGGTCGAGGCCTCGGGTCTCGCGGTGCAGGAACGTGCGCCGATGACGCCGATCGTGAAGCTGGTCTTCGGTATCGACTACGACAAGACGCGCCTCACCGAATATGCTGCCGCCTTGTCCCATGCCCGCCGGCTCGGCCTCGGGCGCGGCGCTTTGGGCGATTTCCTGCGCGAAGCGGAAGGTGGGCTCAAGGGTGTGGTCCAGACCGAACGCAAGCTTCGCCGCCAGGAAGCGGGCCGGCCGGCTGCATCCTCCGACGCGCCGCGAAAGGCGCTCGCAGACAAGCTCCGCAAGATCGAGCCGCTGGGATTCGATACGATCGCTCCCGACGGCGAAGAATTTGGCCTCGTCATGATCCGGCGCCTGCCGGGCGGCGACGTGGCCTTGCTGGGAGAAGTGTCGGGCGATCCGTCGCTGGTCGACCGGGCGGCCCGGAAACTCCTGGGCTGATATCGCCTCCGGCAACTGCCGGATAGCGCACGTCCGGCGGTCAAGACACTCAGCCCTCCTGCAGGCTTGCATTCGACTGCAAAAAGGGGGAAGCCCCCCAGGCTTCAGCCTCAGTTCAGGCGAAAGACCACTAGCAGGAAAGCAATGCGCAAACCGGCCCACTATCTGGCTCGCCTGTTGGCACTGTTCGCGGCGCTGCAACTGATCGTGCAGCCAGCGGCTGCGCAATCGATCCTGCGCGACGCGGAAACCGAGGCGTTGCTGCAGGACATGGTCGAACCGCTCACCGAAGCGGCGGGGCTAGGCAAGCGCAGCGTGGAAATCGTGCTGGTGAACGACAGTTCGATCAACGCCTTCGTTGCAGGCGGCCAGCGTATCTACATCCACAGCGGGCTGATCAACACCGCTGCGACGGCAAACGAAGTTCAGGGCGTGATGGCCCATGAACTCGGCCATATAACGGGCGGCCACATCATCAGGTCGTCGGAAGGCATGAGTGCCGCCACCAATATTTCGATCCTGTCCCTGTTGCTTGGAGCAGTCGCCATAGCGGCAGGCGCGGGCGATGCCGGGATGGGCGTGCTGATGGCCGGGCAGCAGGCTGCGATGGGCAAGTTCCTCGCTTTCAACCGGGTACAGGAATCCTCGGCCGATGCTGCCGGCGCGCAGTTCCTTTCCCAGGCGGGAATTTCAGGACGCGGCGCGATCGAGTTCTTCAAGAAATTGCAGAATTACGAGTTCCGTTATGGCTACAGCCAGGACGATGACGCAGGCTTTGCAAGAACTCACCCCCTTACCGGCGACCGAATTTCCAACCTGCAAGGCGAACTCCAGAAGGATCCGGCCTGGGACAATCAGCCCGACCCGGTGCTGGAAGAGCGCTTCCAGCGAGCGAAAGCCAAGCTTTACGGCTATCTGGCCGAGCCGCAGGCGACTTTGCGCGATTATCCCCCCAGCATGACCGGCATTCCCGCGCGATATGCCCGGGCCTATGCCTATCACAAGGATGCGCAGATCGAGAAAGCCCTGGATGAAACCAAGGCGCTCATAGCGATGGATCCGGACGATCCCTACTTCCTCGAACTGGAAGGTCAGATCCTGCTTGAATCGGGTCGGCCGGCCGAAGCGCTGAAGCCGCTACGTCAAGCAACGACAATGACGAGCAACAATCCGCTGATCGCGTCGACTTTCGGCCACGCCCTCATCGCGACCGAGGATGACGGCAATTTTGCCGAAGCCGAAACCGTACTTAAGGCAGCCGTTGCGAAGGATCGCGAAAATCCCTTTGCCTGGTACCAGCTCGGCGTTGTCTATGCGGCCAGGGGCGATATGCCCCGCGCCCGGCTGGCGAGCGCCGAACAGCAGATCATGAGTGGGCGCATTCCGGAAGCGTTGCAAAGCGCCGAGACCGCGGAACGCGGGCTACCCGCCGGCACTCCCGACTGGATTCGGGCGCAGGACATCGCCCTGCAGGCACGCGCCGAGATTGACCGCGCCAAGAACCGCAAATAGGCGCGAACCATGATGAACGGAAATTCCGGGCTGGGGCGCCGTGGGGCAATTGGCATATTGGCGCTGAGCCTGGTGCTGGGCTTCATCGGCGGGTGGGGCTGGCAGGCAACCGGGCTTGGCCGGGGCGCGACCGAAGAAATAGTTCACGACTACATTCTGGATCACCCCGAAATCCTGCCGGAGGCGATGCAGCGCCTCCAGGACCGCGAAGTCGCCCAACGGCTGGCGCCGCTGCGCAAGACCCTGGAGTTGCCTTACCCTGGCGCGATTCTGGGAAATCCGAAGGGATCGGTGATCCTGGTCGAATTCTCCGATTATGCTTGCCCATACTGCAAGACGAGCGTTGCCGATGTGGAAGCGCTGATTGCCGCCAATGACGACCTGATGGTGGTCTCGCGGCAAGATCCGGTGCTTAGCCCTGAAAGCGACCAGGCCGCCCGAATGGCGCTGGCGGCCGCGGATCAGGGCAAATTTCCCGCCTTTCACAAGCTGATGTATTCCAAGGATCGCATATCGCCGGAAACCATCGAGGCAGCTGCGCGCGAGGCAGGAGTGGATCTTGCCAGGGCGCAGGCCGATATTGCAGCAGGCAAGTACGAAGCCGAGCTCAACAACAACCGCCGCCTTGCAGCGACGATCGGCTTTTCCGGCACTCCATCCTGGGTGATCGGCAATCAGGCATTTTCCGGTGCCGTGGGCCAGGAGACGCTGGCAAAGGCGCTGGCAAAGGCGCGAGAATCCTGAACTTCCTGTCCAAATTCGGCAGATCTCACCCGCCGTTTGGCAAAACGGCCTGACCAAGCGAAGAAAATCGGCTAGCATCGGCAATGATGGCGGTGCTGCCCTTTCGACCGACCCCGTTCTTCGCAAACAAGAACCGGGCATTCTGGAACCTGCAATTCGCGGGGTGGGGCGGCGCGCTGCTGCTGCGCGCGGTGACCGCGCTTGCCAACGCACAGCCGTTCTCCTTCCTGGTGCTGGTGATCATTGCCACGATGACCGGTTTTTCGATCAGCCTGATCCTGTCGGTGATCTACCGCCAGCTCATCAATCAAAAGCCATATGTGACCTGGGGTGCGACGGCAGTCGTGCTGGCGCTGGCCGTGAGCCTTTATGCCTTTATCGACGCCTGGGTCATCGGGCTTTACCGCCCCGATAGCGATGCCAGCTTCGCCCAGCTGTTCCTGGGCGTGTTCTATATCGACATGACCCTGCTCGGTGCGTGGTCCGCGCTCTACTACGCGATCAACTTCTTCCTCCAGGTGGAGGAACAGACCGACCGGCTCGAGCGGCTGCAGGCGCAGGCGACCAGCGCGCAGCTGGCCATGCTGCGCTACCAGCTCAACCCGCATTTCCTGTTCAACACGCTCAATTCGATCTCGACGCTGGTGCTGCTCAAGCAGACCGAGCCGGCCAATGCCATGCTCACCCGCCTGTCGTCCTTCCTGCGCCACACGCTGGTCAACGAGCCGGGCGGCAAGGTGACGATGGAGCAGGAAGTCGAGACGCTGAAGCTCTATCTCGATATCGAACGGATGCGCTTCGAAGATCGGCTGCGCACCGAGTTCCACATCGAACACGCTGCGGCCAATGCCTGCCTGCCCTCGCTGCTGCTTCAGCCGCTGGTCGAAAATGCGATCAAATATGCCGTGTCGCCGCAGGAGGAAGGCGCCGAAATCAGCATTTCGGCGCGGCTTGTCGGCCAAAGGCTTCGCATCACCGTATCCGACACCGGCCCGGGATTGCAAAGCGTAGCAAGGGCAAACGAGATTATCGGCCGCACTGCCGGGCGGAACCGGCTCATATCATCCACGGGCGTCGGCCTCGCCAACATCCGCGACCGGCTGGCCCAGGCCTATGGAGACGATCACGTTTTCGAAATTCGCACGCCCGCACAGGGCGGCTTCACCGTGGTGATTGAAATCCCCTATGAAGCTGCCGACGAGAAGGAATCTGCCGCTCTGAAACCACCTGCTGGCCCGAACGTTACCCTACAGGCTAAACAACGCGAACTGGGTTTGGACGCATGACCATCCGTACCATCATCGTCGATGACGAGAAGCTCGCCATCCAGGGCCTGCAATTGCGGCTCGAAAATTTTCCCGACGTGGAGATCATCGACACCTGCGCCAACGGGCGCGAGGCGATCCGCAAGATCAAGACCGAGAAGCCCGATCTGGTCTTCCTCGACATCCAGATGCCTGGCTTCGACGGCTTCTCGGTCGTCAAGGGCGTGATGGAGATCGAGCCGCCGCTGTTCGTCTTCGTCACCGCCTATCAGGAACACGCGATCCGCGCCTTCGAGGCCAATGCCGTCAACTACCTGATGAAGCCGGTCGATGTGGACAAGCTGGCCGACACGCTCGACCGCGTGCGCACCCGCCTTGCCGAGAAACGCTCTGCCGAAGAGGCGGAAAAGCTCAAGGTCGTGCTCGCCGAAGTTGCCCCCGATGCGGTGGAAGGGCTGCGGCGACGATGAAGAGAGCACCGCACGCTACGAAAAGCTGATCAACATCAAGGATCGCGGACAGATCTTCCGCGTCGACGTCGATTCGATCGAGCATATCGAGGCCGCCGGCGACTATATGTGCATCTACACCGGCGACAATTCGCTGATCCTGCGCGAAACGATGAAGGATCTGGAGCGCCGGCTCGATCCGCGCGTCTTCCAGCGCGTGCACCGCTCCACCATCGTCAATCTCGACCAGGTGCGGCAGGTCAAGCCGCACACCAATGGCGAATGCTTCCTGGTGCTGGAGAGCGATGCGCAGGTGAAGGTCAGCCGATCTTATCGCGACGTGGTGGCGCGCTTCGTGCACTAGGGCCGGCAGAAGGGGGCGGGCATGGTCTGGCAGTTGGCGGGTTTCGACCTGGACGCTTTTGTGCGTTCGGTGTTGGATGAAGATCTCGGCGTAGGGCTTCCCGGAGGCGGGCTTGACGTCACTTCGGAAAGCGTGATTCCCGCCGAAATCCGCTTTTCCGGCGTGATGGACAGCCGCGATGCGATAGTGGTCGCAGGTCTGCCGATAGCCGAGGCTTTCTTTCGCTCGCTCGATCCAGAAATGGAGATCGAGATCCTGGCTGCCGAAGGCGAGGAAGTACCTGCCGGATCCGATCTGATGCGCCTTTCCGGCAATGCGCGCGCTTTGCTCACGGCTGAGCGCAGCGCGCTCAACACCGTCCAGCACCTGTCGGGGATCGCCACGCTGACACGCGCCTATGTCGCCGCCATGGGCGACGTGAAGGCGAAACTGCTCGATACGCGCAAGACGATCCCGGGCCTGCGCCATCTCGAGAAATATGCGACCCGCATGGGCGGGGCGAAGAACCACCGGATGGGCCTGTGGGACGCGGCGATGATCAAGGACAACCATGTAATGGTCGCCAGCAAGCGTCGGCCAAGCCGTGCAACGCGCCCGCGCGGCCGGAATTAAGGACATCATCTGCGAAGTGGACAGGCTCGACCAGATCGAGCCCGCAATCGCCGCCGGGGCCAGCCATCTGCTGCTCGACAATATGGACCCGGCCACCCTGCGCGAAGCCGTGGCCCTGGTCGACGGCCGGGTCGCCACCGAAGCTTCCGGCGGAGTGACGCTGGACACGATCGCCGCGATTGCGGCCAGCGGAGTCGATTACGTCTCGGTCGGGCGGATCACGCAAAGCGCGCCCGCAGCCGATATCGGGCTCGATTTCACGCCGCTGTGACGATGCGGTGAAACGCGTCGGACTTCTCGCGCTGTCCCTGCTGCTTGCGGCGAGCAATGTGCATGCCCAGGCATATGAGTGCCGCATTCCTCAGCGGCCCGTCGCCGTGCCGAAGATCGTACCGGACGGGCCGGTTCGCAGGATGCCGATCACTGGCTACACGCTCGCGCTTAGCTGGTCGCCGGAGTTCTGCCGCAAAAGCGGCGGCAAAGACCTCTTTCAGTGTTCGGGCAGAAGCGGCCGCTTCGGCCTCGTGCTGCACGGCTTGTGGCCCGAAGGAGGGGACGGTCGCTGGCCGCAATGGTGCCCGGCGCCGCACAAGCCCTCGCCCGAACTGATCCGGCAGAACCTGTGCATGACCCCTTCCGCTGCAGCTGCTCGCGCATGAATGGGCCAAGCATGGCGCCTGCATGGTTCGCAAGCCCGAGACCTATTTCAAGGTCAGCCGGATATTGTGGAACTCGCTCACTTTGCCCGATCTTGACCGGCTCTCCCGCCGCAAGGGGCTCAACGCAGGGATGATCCGCGAAGCCTTTGCCGCCGCCTTTCCTGCCCTGAAACCGGAAATGGTGGGTCTGCGGCTCAACGAGCGCGGCTGGTTGACCGAAGTCAGGCTCTGCTACGGCAAGGATTTCAAACCGACCCGCTGTACGTCCGGCCAGCTTGGCCCGCGCGATTCGGTAAATGCCAATATCTGGCGAGGACTGTAAGTCCGTCTTAGCCTCTCTTATGCTTGAAGAAATCGCGCAGCAGCGCGGCTGCCTCGTCCTCGCCCATGCCCGTATAGACTTCCGGCTTGTGCAGGCATTGCTTCTGTTCGAACACCCGCGCGCCATGTTCGACCGCGCCGCCCTTCGGATCGGGCGCGGCGTAATAGAGCCGGGCAATTCGCGCGTGCGCAATCGCGCCGGCGCACATGGCGCAAGGTTCGAGCGTGACCCACAATTCGCAGTTTTCCAGCCGCTCTGCGCCCAAGGCTTCGCTTGCCCGCCGAATGGCGAGCAGCTCGGCATGGGCAGTCGGATCTTTCAGCGCGCGCGGCGAATTATGAGCCTCGGCCAGGATCCTGCCATCCCTGACGACCACCGCACCCACCGGCACTTCGCCGCTCGCCGCTGCTTCGCGCGCAAGACGCAATGCAGCTGCCATCGGCATGGGGAGAGGCCATCTTGTCATCTTCCGAGCGCTAGACCTCAGCCGCGAACGCCGCAATGGCCCGCGATTGCTTGACGATTCGCAGAAGCGCAGCTATGCGCGCCGCTTTCCGGGACTGCCCGAATCCATTCGAAACGAGAGAGAACCATGTCGCGCATCTGCGAACTGACCGGCAAAGGTCGCCAGGTAGGCCACAACGTGAGCCACGCCAACAACAAGACCAAGCGAGTCTTCCTGCCTAATCTGCAGAACGTCACGCTGCTTTCCGAAAAGCTCGATCGCGGCTTCAAGTTCCGCGTTTCGACCCACGGACTGCGCTCGGTCGAGCACAATGGCGGCCTCGACAACTGGCTGCTCAAGACCTGCGGACACCAAGCTTTCGCCGCGCGCGCTCAAGGTGAAGCGCGAGCTGGTAAAGGGTCAGAAGGCCGCCTGATCCAGGCAGCCTGACAACCACTTTCAAATTTGAACGGGCGCGCGGGTGATTCCGCGCGCTTTTTCGTTCACGCTCAACGTGGCGGCATTTGCCATTCCAGCCGTACCAGCAAGGTACGTTGCAGGAGCCGAGCCTGATTGTCGTCTGAGATCAGCCAGATGGTGACCGATCGTCCGTCGGCTCCGCCCGCAACCGCCAGTCCTTCGTAATTCTCATGCGGAACGGGCCCCTCCAGCTCCGCAACGCTTTGCCATTCCCATGGCTGGCCAGCGCGGATCCGCTCCGGGTCGGCAATCAGTATGCGCGCCGCAAAATGCGGGTAGGGGCGAATTCTGACACCCCGCACCAGGATCAGCACGCGGCCATCGGGTAGAAGGGCCAGATCGCTGGGATGATAGCCATCCGGCGGCACGAAGGAAAAGGACAGCGGCTTTGCGCCCGTCACCGGGTCGCCGGGAAAGAGCAGCCCGTAACTATCCCCCCAGCCATCATCATGCGATGCTTCCGACAACACCATAAAGCGCCCGTCAGGCAGGCGGGCCATGGCTTCCGGCCCGGAATTATGCGGCCAGTCGCGCATGGCGTCAGGCTCGGCCAAATGCCGATCGCCGAAATCCCGCCCTGTGCGCATGATCGCGTTGCGCCCTTCATAGCCGAGCCAGATCCGTCCGCTGGCCCGGTCAAACGTTGCGGACTCGATATCCTGCAGCTTCTTTTCTTCATTGTCGCCGGGGATTACCGCGGCAATCACTGCCTGGCCCCGCGAGTCCAGCGGCAGGTCCGCGCGGAGGAAGCGGCCGCGATCGCTGATCGCCAGCAAAGTGTTCGAATCGGGTAGCACCAAGGCCGAGTAGGATCCGAAATCTGCGTTTGAGCTCGACAATTGCCACAGCCCGGTGAGGATCGGCCCGCGCGGTCCGCCGATCTGCGCGCGCGCCCCTTGCGGGCACGAACAGCGCCCTTGCTGAAAGCTGCAGCTGGAAACGCGGCGGCAGCGAGGATGCGCACCACAACAGGCCGCCGGTCAGCGCCAACGACGATCACAACGGCAAGCAAATTGCGGCGCACGCCCTTCGATGAACTCAATTCATCGGCCCCGTGAACAGGATCGGATCCACCCGCGCATCAAGCCACTTCATGCTCCAATGAAGATGCGGGCCGGTAGCGCGCCCGTCATCCCGATACGGCCGATATATTGTCCCTGCTTGACCTGTTCGCCATTCTTCACGGCAAGTTCGGAGCAATGGAGAAAGGCGCTGTTCAACCCCATGCCGTGATCGATCATCAGCAGATTTCCTTCGAGGCGAGAAGGGCGCTGTCGGCCGCCAGCACAACGACGCCATCTGCCGGGGCGACGAACGGCGTGCCGCTTTCGCCGGTCGCGATGTCGACACCCGAATGATAGCTGCCCGGCTCTCCGCGATAAATCCGCTGCGAACCGAAACGGCCCGAAATTCGCCCTTTCAAAGGCCATATGAAGTTCTGCCGCCAGCCCTCCGATCCGGATCGAATGGCCCGGGCGGCAGCGATCTGCGCCAGTTCCGGTTCGCGAATGCGCATGAACGCCTCGCTCGGCCCGCTTTGCCGCCGGGCGACATTGACCCGTTCGATATTCCACGCACGCGGAGCGATCGAAAGGTCGCGCGCGATCACGCTTCCGTCCGCCCGCCGAGCGGAGAGCCTGGCGCTGCTTGCCGCATCGCGATCGAATGCGGCGAAAAACGACCCGTCAGGTGACACGGCCAAGGGCTTGCCATCCAGCGTAGCCTCCTCCGTGCCGCCCGGCACCACGCCGCGAATCCAGCCGCCCTGAATCAATTCGCCGCCGAATTCGAAGTCGGAGGGCGCAATGGGATATCGGCGCAGGGGGAGGCACGGGTGCAGCTGCGACGGCTTTGGGCGGCGGCGTTTCCACCGGAACGGCTGGTCCGAGGTCGCCGGAACGCAAGCGGACAGCATGGCGCAGCCAAGCGCTGCGCAAAGGCCCGCCAAGGCGAGCCGAACGAGCTTCACGCCTTGCCCAGGAGCCGGCGCGTGGCGATCTCTGGGTTGAGATAGGGTTCCTGGCGCTCGACGCTCCAATAGCGCAGCTCTTCCAGCGCGATTGCTTCGCCGGTTACCGCGCAGCTGACAAACTTGCCCGGTTTGACCACGCGAAATCCGTTGGGGCCGTAAATGAGGGTGGCGGCGAGATCGCCCGATGACATCAACATGCCTGAATCCCTAGCAAAGCTGTGCGCTCAGAACAATTCCGCTTGTTCGCTGGATCCTGCTCTAGGCGGATTTGGATGGCTTTTTCCTGAACGAGGCGAACCCTTCCCGGCCGGCAAGACATCGAGTGTGCCATCACGAAACTTTAGCGTCAGCCCAGGTTCCTTTGCCGCATCTGCGCGGTCCGTCAGCGTGTGGCCGGATGCATCCATCACCCGCACATAGCCGCGCCCGAGAGGGCGGTCGGGGTGCAATTGCTCGACAAGCCTGAGCCAGCGAGGCAAGCCTGTTCTCGCCGCAGGTCGATCGGGCGGCTCAGCAGTGCCGGCACGAGCCGCACGCAGGCCAACTGCAGCGCGTTTTCCGCCTGCCGCGCCCGGTCGCCCAAGCCCGCGGCGCAAGCGTTCGGTCAGCTCGTCCAGCCGCTGCGAGGCCTGCGCCACCAGCACGTCGGGCCGGGGAAGGCGCTGCGCGCGCGCCTCCAGCCGTTCGCGGCCGAGCGTGACCGGACGCAGGATCGCGCGGCGCTTGCGCAAGCCGAATTCGTCCAGGAGAGCGGCCAAGTTCCGCGCGCACCGGCACCGCCATCTCCGCCGCAGCCGTTGGCGTCGGCGCGCGGCGATCGGCGGCGAAATCGGCCAGCGTCGTATCGGTCTCGTGCCCGACCGCGGAGATCACCGGGATCGAGCATTCGGCAATCGCGCGGACCACGATCTCCTCGTTGAAGCTCCACAGATCCTCGATCGAACCGCCGCCGCGCGCGACGATCACCAAATCGGGGCGCGGGACGGGACCGCCCGGTTCCATCGCCGAGAAGCCGCGCACCGCCGCCGCGACCTGCTCTGCCGAACCCTGGCCCTGCACCAGCACCGGCCAGACCAGCACATGGCTGGGAAAGCGGTCGGCCAGGCGGTGGAGGATGTCGCGAATCACCGCGCCGGTGGGTGACGTCACGACGCCGATCACGCGCGGCAGGTAGGGCAGGGGGCGCTTGCGCTCGGGCGCGAACAATCCTTCGGCCTCCAGCCGCGCCTTGGTCTTCTCAAGCAGGGCCAGCAGCGCGCCTTCGCCCGCGATTTCCATCTGTTCGATCACGATCTGGTAGGAAGAGCGGCCCGCATAGGTGGTGAGCTTGCCGCTCGCGACCACCTCGATCCCGTCCTCGGGGCGGAAGCCCAATCGCTGGACGCTGCCGCGCCACATCACCCCGTCGATCTGGGCGTTCTCATCCTTGAGCCGGCAATAGAGGTGCCCCGATGCCGCCAGCTTCACTCCCGAAAGCTCGCCGCGCACGCGCACGAAGCCGAAGCCATCTTCCACCGTGCGTTTCAGCCGCGCGGAAATCTCGGTGATGGTGAGCGGCTCGGCGTTGTCCCCCGGCGTACTGCGCGCTACCAGCCCCGCAGGCATTGCATCATCACTGGAAGAAGGGCCGGGCATGAACATCCTCTTGCTGGGATCGGGTGGACGCGAACATGCGCTGGCATGGAAGCTGGCGCAATCCCGCCTGCTGACGGCAAACGGCGGCACGCTTTACGCAGCGCCGGGAAATCCCGGCATTGCCCAGCACGCGCAGATCGTCCAGCTCGAAGTCACGGATCATGCGGCGGTCGCGGCATTCTGCGCCGAATCTGCGATCGGCCTGGTGGTGATCGGGCCGGAAGCGCCCCTGGTCGATGGCCTCGCCGATACGCTCCGTGCCGAAGGTCTTGCGGTGTTCGGCCCATCAAAGGCCGCTGCGCAGCTCGAAGGCAGCAAGGGCTTCACCAAGGAACTGTGCGACCGCGCAGACATCCCCACCGCCGGCTATGCGCGCACGAAATCGCTCGAACAGGCGATCGCGGCCCTGGGCCGGCTTCGCGCCGCCCTATGTGCTCAAGGCCGACGGCCTGGCGGCAGGCAAGGGCGTGGTGATCGCCGAGAGCCGGGCAGAAGCCGAAGAGGCGCTTGCCGACATGTTCGGCGGCGCCTTCGGCGAAGCGGGCGCGGAAGTGGTGATCGAAGAGTTCCTCGAAGGCGAGGAAGCGAGCTTCTTCGTGCTGACCGACGGAGCCACGATTGTGCCGATCGGAACCGCGCAGGATCACAAGCGCGTCGGCGACGGCGATACCGGCCCCAACACCGGCGGCATGGGCGCCTACAGCCCCGCCCCGGTGCTGACGCCGCTGCTGCAGGGCGAAGTGATCGAACGGATCATCGCACCCACCATCCGCACGCTTGCTGACGAAGGCATGCCCTATTCGGGCGTGCTCTATTGCGGGCTGATGCTGACCGCCGAGGGCCCGAAGCTGATCGAATATAACTGCCGCTTCGGCGATCCCGAATGCCAGGTGCTGATGCTGCGGCTCGAAGGCGATCTTGGCGAATATACTGCTCGCTTGCGCGCAGAGCAGCCTGTCGGCGCTGCCGCCGCCGCGCTCTGTCGGGCGATACCGCGCTGACCGTGGTGATGGCGGCGAACGGCTATCCCGGCACGCCGGAAAAAGGCGGCCGAATCAGCGGCATCGAGCGCGCCGAACAAGGCGGCGCGAAAGTCTTCCATGCCGGCACGGAGCTTGACGAGAGGGGCGACTTGTCGCCGCACGGCGGGCGCGTGCTCAACGTCACCGAGCGGGGGCACAACGTGCGCCAAGCGCAGGCCGCCGCCTACCGAGCAGTCGACCAGATCGACTTTCCGAGCGGCTTCTGCCGCCGCGATATCGGCTATCGCGAAATCGCCCGCGAGGAAGGCTGAACCCGCATCGCGAATCGCGCATGAGGTGCAGAAAAGGATTCTAGGCGAATCTTTTTTCAAACAGCTCGCGCAAATTTGCTTCGGGCCGCGCGCCGTAATGCGAGATGATTTCCGCTGCCGCGACCGCCCCCATCGTGAGGCAGCGATGCACGCTTTCGCCGCGGACATGGCCGAACAGGAAGCCGGCCGCGAACAGATCGCCCGCGCCGGTGGTGTCGACTACCCGGCCGATCGGTTCGGCCGCCACGTCGGTGCGCTGCCCATTCGCCACGGCGCAGGCGCCAGCCGCGCTGCGCGTCACCACCAGCACCGGCAGCTTGGGCGCGAGCAGGGCAATCCCGGCTTCGAAATCCTCCACCCCGGTCATCGCGGCGAGCTCGACATGATTGGCGAACAAGATGTCGATCAGCCCATCGTCGATCAGCGCCTGGAAATCGCGCCGATGCCGTTCGATCACGAAGGCGTCCGACAGAGTGAAGGCGACCTTGCGCCCGGCAGACTTGGCCGCCTCGATCGCCTGGCGCATTGCCGCGCGCGGTTCTTCCGGATCCCACAGATAGCCTTCGAGATATAATACCGCCGCATCGGCCACGGCATGCAGGTCCAGCGCTGCGGCCGGCAGAAATTGCGAAGCGCCGAGATAGGTGTTCATCGTGCGCTGGCCGTCGGGCGTGACGAGGATCAGGCACTGCCCGGTGGGCGGCTCGCCCGGCCGTGGCGGCGTGTCGAAGTGGATCCCAGCGGCGCGAATGTCATGCGCGAAGACTTCGCCCAGCTGGTCTGCCGCGACCTGGCCGATAAAGGCGCATTGCGCGCCCAGCGCCGCCAGCCCCGCCAGCGTGTTGGCGCCCGATCCGCCCGAGATCTCGCGCGCCGGCCCCATCGCCGCGTAAAGCTCCCTGGCGCGCGCCGCATCGACCAGCATCATGCCGCCCTGGACCAGATCGAGCTCGTTCGATCAACTCGCTGCCGCATGGGGCCATGACGTCGACAATCGCATTGCCGATCGCGATCACGTCATAGCGGGGTTTGCTCATGCTAATTCCTTCGTCCGAAATGGCGCGCGGACTGCCGCCTGTCATCGCCGCGGGCGACCCCCGCCACCTGCATGCAATTGACTTGCCGCGCAGGCCGCGCAATCGCAAGCGGCAATGCCCGCCATCGCTTCCGCTTTGCTGCTCGCGCTCGGCCAATTGGCTGAGCCCAGGATGTTGCGCCTGCTGGCAAAGACGGCCGCAGTCACGCTGGCCCTCTTCGCGGTGCTGGGCACGCTCGGCTGGTTCGCGCTCGACTGGGCCTTCGCCCGCGCCGGCCTGGAGGACGGCCTGTTCACCGGGGCAGGCGGGCTGCGCGGAGCCGCTTCTCTCCTGTTGGTGCTGATCGGCGGCTGGCTGCTGTGGCGGATCATCGCCATGGCCGTGATCGGCTTCTATGCGGACGAAGTGGTCATCGCGGTGGAAGCCCGCCATTACCCGCAGGCCGCGGCCCAGGCGCGCGATCTGCCGCTGGGCGAACAATTCAGCACCAGCCTGGGCGCGGCAGCGCGCGCGCTGATCGTCAATCTCATCGCGCTGCCCTTTGCGCTCCTGCTGCTGGTGACTGGCATCGGCACACCGATCCTCTTCTGGATCGTCAACGCCCTGCTGATCGGGCGCGAGCTGTCGGACATGGTCTGGCTGCGCCACCGCCACGCAGCAGGCATGACTTCACCGATTTCCGCCGGTGAGCGCTTCCTGCTCGGCGGGGTGATCGCTGCGCTGCTGCTGGTGCCGCTGGCGAGCTTTCTGGCGCCGCTGCTGGGCGCGGCCAGCGCCGCCCATCTTACCCACCGCAAGAGGAACATCGCCAATGCATAGACGCGTCGGCTTCGCCCTGGCGTTCTCCGCCTTGCTTTCCGCCTGCGGAAGCGCAATTCCGCGCCCGGATTCCGCGTCACGCCCCCCGGCGCCCGTGCCCGCAAGCAGGCCCGCCGCTCCCGTTCGTCCGCCGCCCGAGGCGCAAGTATTACGCGTTCGCGGGCTCGAGAGCGTGATCGGTGCAAATGCACGCAGCCTGGTGAGCCAGTTCGGCCAGCCGCGGCTCGACGTGACGGAAGGAGACGCCCGCAAGCTGCAGTTCAGCGGGCAGGCCTGCGTGCTCGATATCTATCTCTATCCCACCCGAAGCGGCGCCGAACCGAGCGCCACCTATGTCGATGCGCGCCGTGGGAGCGATGGGCTGGATGTAGACCGCGCCGCTTGCGTGGCCGCGCTGAGGCAGCGCTAGCGCGGCAGCAGATGCATCAAATCAGACGGTGAAGCTTTCGCCGCAGCCGCAGGCGCCGGTGGCGTTGGGGTTCTGGAAGGTGAAGCCGGCGGTAAAATCGTCTTCCTCCCAATCCATGATCGAACCGACGAGATACAGCACGCTGGCGCCGTCGATGAAGAAGATCCCGCCCGGCGTTTCGATGCGTTCGTCGAACGCTGCGGCCTCGGTCACGTAATCCACCGAATAGGCGAGCCCCGAACAGCCGCGGCGCGGAGTCGAAAGCTTGACCCCGATCGCGCCTTCCGGTGCGGCCCTCATCAACGTGGCAACGCGCTCTTCGGCGGCCGGAGTCAGCGTCACGGCGGCAGGGCGAGTGCGGGTTTTCGTTTCGCTCATCACAACATTCCCAATTCGAGCCGGGCCTCGTCGCTCATCTTTGCCGGATCCCACGGCGGATCCCACACGAGATTGACTTCGGCATCGCGTATCCCGGGCACCGTGCTGACGCGCAATTCCACTTCGCCCGGCATGCTTTCGGCCACCGGACAATGCGGGGTGGTCAGCGTCATCGTCACCACCGCATCGCCATCCTCCGACACGTCCACCCCATAGATAAGGCCGAGATCGTAGATATTCACCGGGTATTTCCGGATCGAAGATATCCTTGAGCGCGTCGACCACCGCTTCATACAGCGCGCCGCCTGGCTCGTCCGCTTTGTCCGTTTCCGGCTTCTGCGCCAGGAAACCTTCGAGATAGTCGCGCTTGCGGTCAAGCTTTTCGCCTGCCGTCTCGTCGTTTGTCTCATTTGCGTCGCTATCGACGCGGGCGCGCGGCGGCGTTTCCACGCCGTCCACTTCCTCGACGGAAAAGCCACTGGTCGGCTCGCCTGTCATCCGAATATCCTTTTCGTCCGTTCGATGCCGGCAAGCAGCGCCGCAACATCGCTTTCATCGCTGTAAATTCCGAAACTGGCCCGCGCGGTGGCGGGAACGCCCAGATGGTCCATCAGCGGCTGGGCGCAGTGATGGCCCGGCCGGATCGCGACCGCAACCGTCCCCGCTTCCTCGTCGAGAATCGTGCCGAGATCGTGCGGGTGAATGCCGTCGAGCGCGAAGCTGACGATACCGGCCGCTTCCTCCGGCCCGAACAGGCGCACATTGTTCATGCCGCGCAGCTGGCCGCGCAGGCTGGCGACCAGCGCATCTTCGTGCGTCGCGATTGCCGCCAGGCCGATCGCCGACACATAATCCACCGCCGCCCCGAAACCGATCGCCTCGGCGATCGCCGGGGTGCCGGCCTCGAACCGCTGCGGCGCGGGGGCGTAGGTCGTCTTTTCGAAAGTCACGCGGTCGATCATCGCGCCGCCGCCCTGATAGGGAGGCATCGCCGCCGAGGATCTCGCTGCGCGCCCACAGCGCGCCGATTCCGGTCGGGCCGTAAAGCTTGTGCGCGCTGAAAGACGTAGAAATCGCAGTCCAGCGCCGCGACATCGACTGCGAGGCGCGGCACAGCCTGGCATCCATCGAGCAGGATCTTTGCGCCGACCCTGTGCGCCATATCGGCCGCGCGCCGCGCATCCAGCGCCGAGCCAAGCACGTTGGAGACATGCGCCAAGGCGACGAGCTTGTGGCGCTGCGTCAGCATCGCTTCGGCCGCATCGAGATCGATCCGGCCATCTTCGGTGAGCGGGCAGACATCGATTTCCGCCCCGGTCCGCTCCGCAATCAACTGCCAGGGCACGATATTGGAATGATGTTCCAGCACCGAAAGCAGGATGCGGTCGCCCGGGCTTGAGATTCGCCGCGCCCCATGTCGCCGCGACGAGATTGATCGCCTCGGTCGCGCCGCGGGTGAAGACGATCTCGTCTTCGCTGCCGCCGATGAAATCGCGCGACCCGCCGCCGGGCGGCTTCATAGGCCAGCGTCATCTCGGCCGAGCGGGCATAGACCCCGCGGTGGACAGTCGCATAATCGCGGCCCAGCGCATGTGTCACCGCATCGATCACCGCCTGCGGCTTCTGCGCGGTCGCGGCAGTATCGAGATAATGCCATTCGCGTCCGGCGCGGTCCACCAGGCCGGGGAAGTCCGCCTTGCGGGTGAGAAGATCGGCCGCGGTGCTCACAGCACGTCCACATCGAGGGCGGCAATCGCCTGTTCGAACAGCTGGTCGCGCAGTTCCGCGTCCTCCACCGCTTCGAAGGCATCGGCGATGAACGCGCGCACCAGCAGGCGCTTGGCCGCTTCGGGAGGCAAGCCGCGCGCCGCCATGTAGAACGCAGCCGCTTCGTCCAGCGCGCCGATCGCCGCGCCATGCGCGCATTTCACATCGTCGGCGAAAATCTCCAGCTCCGGCTTGGCATTGGCCGAAGCGCCTTTCTCCAGCAGGATCGCCCGGAAATTCTGCGCCGCATCGGTCTTCTGCGCATCGCGGGCCACTTCGATCCGGCCGAGGAAATTGCCGATCGACTGGCCCCATTGCACCGCGCGCACGACCTGGTTGCGAGGTCGCGCCGGGATGGGCATGGAGCACCCGGGTGACGAACTCCTGCCGCTTCGTCGCCGCCGCCAATGGTCACGCCGCCAAATTCGAAATGCGCGCCTGCTTCCAGCGTCACTTCCACTTCGGCGCGGGCATAGGGGCCTGTCGTGATTGATCAGGAACAGCTCGAATCGAGCGCCTTTGCCGACATGGACGCGCAGCCGGTCGGCGCCGGGCGCGACAGACGCGCTCTCGCACAGGGTTTCGCCGGCAGGCACGCTGAGTTCGCGCCACTTGTTCAGCGCAGCGGGATCGGCGGCTGCAAGCCAGTCCGCATCGGCATAGCGCCAATCCTCGTCCCGAACGGTGGGGCGCGCCTGGGTAAGGGTGGCCAGCTCGCTCATGCAGCGACCGCCTCGTAGCCTTCTTCTTCGAGCTGATGCGCCAGTTCCGGCCCGCCCGACTTCACGATCCGGCCTTTGGCCAGCACATGCACTGCATCCGGCTTCACCACTTCGAGCAGCCGCTGGTAATGCGTGATCAGCAGCACGCCCTTGCCGGGCTGGCGCATGATCGTGTTGATCCCTTCGCCGACGATGCGCAGCGCATCGATGTCGAGCCCGGAATCCGTCTCGTCCAGTACGGCGAAGGACGGGTCGAGAATGCCCATCTGGACCATCTCGGCGCGCTTCTTCTCGCCGCCCGAGAAGCCGACGTTCACCGGCCGCTTGAGCATTTCCATGTCGAGCTTGAGCAGCTCCGCCTTCTCGCGCGCAAGCTTGAGGAACTCGCCGCCCGTCAGCGGTTCTTCGCCGCGCGTGCGGCGCTGGGCATTCAGCGCCTCGCGCAGGAACTGGGCGAAGGACACGCCGGGGATCTCGACCGGATACTGGAAGCCGAGGAACATGCCGGCAGCGGCGCGTTCATGCGGCTCCAGCGCCAGCAGGTCGATCTGCTCGCCGTCGGGCCGGTGAAGATCACCGAACCCTGCGTCACTTCATAGCCGGGGCGGCCGCCCAGCACATAGGCCAGCGTCGACTTGCCTGCGCCATTGGGGCCCATGATCGCATGCACTTCGCCTGCGCCCACATCGAGGGTCAGCCCGTTGAGGATCGATTTGCCGTCTATTTCGGCGTGGAGGTTCTCGATTCGCAGCATTGTCATGTTACTTCGCCGTCCCAATAATCTGTCTCGGTCATGCGGCCGACGGCGCGGATCGAACCCGTCGCGCGGTCGCCGCCGCTCATTCCGGCCCGGTAGGCGATTTTCCCGCTATCGGGATATTCGACCACATCCGCTTCGGCATTGTTCGAAAAGGTCAGGTAGACGAGGTCGCCCTCGCCATCGTTCTCGATCTGGTGGGCGCGGCCGGCCATCGGTGCGCCGATCATGTCGCCCATCTGGATGGGGAAGCGTTCCTCGCCCCAGCGATAAGTGCCGCGGCCTTCCAGGATCACCATCATCTCGTCCACCATGTGATGGAGATGGTGAGGGAAGGCTTTCTTGCCCGGAGGCACGACTTGCAGCGCGCAGCCGAGCCTGGAGAGGCCAAGCAGCGGCCCGACCCGGGCGACTTGCGAGGCGAAACCCTCGCCGCCTTTGAATTCCTGCAATGCGATATCCGCCCGCGAGATCACGGGCTTGTCCAGATCCGCCATCACGCCGCTCCCCTCGCGCCATAAGAGGACGGGCGCGGCTTCTCGAAAGGCTTGGCGAGTTCCGCCTCGATTGCCCCGATCACTGCGTCGATCTCCTCGAGCACCTGGCTTTCCGCAAAGCGCATCACCCGCACGCCGACATCGGTCAGCTTGCGGTCGCTCAGTTCGGCGATGGTCGCTTCGGTGCCTTCGGTCCCGCCCAGCTCGATCACCAGCCAGCGCGGCTTGCAGGCGAAATCCACGATCGAGGATCCCATCACCACTTCGCGGTTGAACGTGAAGCCGCTGCATTGCTTGTCTTTCAGCCGGTCCCACAGCGCCTCTTGCGCTGCGCTGGGCTCGCGCCGGTTGCTGCGCGCGCGCTCCCTCAGGGCCTCGGCCCGCTTCGGCGAGACCTTCCAGGCGCGCGCCACGTCGGCGACGCTGCGCTCTGCCCGCTCGCTCACTCCGCCGAGCGAGAGTTTCTTGCGCTCGCTCATCATCCGACACTCCCCTCAAGCGAGATGCCCAGCAGCTTCTGCGCCTCGACCGCGAATTCCATCGGCAATTGCTGCAGCACTTCCTTGGCAAAGCCGTTGACGATCAGCGCCACGGCCTCTTCCTGCGCCCAGCCCGCGCTGCATCGCGTAGAACAGCTGGTCGTCGCTGATCTTGCTGGTCGTCGCCTCGTGCTCGATCTGCGCGGTGGGGTTCTTCACTTCGATATAGGGCACGGTATGCGCGCCGCAGCTGATCGCCCAGCAGCAGGCTGATCGCACTGGGTGAAATTGCGCACGCCGTCGGCATTGGCGCCGACGCGCACCAGCCCGCGATAGGTGTTGTTGATCTTGCCGGCGCTGATGCCCTTGGAGATGATGGTCGAGCGGCTGCGCGCGCCGTTGTGGATCATCTTGGTGCCGGTGTCGGCCTGCTGGTAATTGTTGGTGACCGCGACCGAGTAGAACTCGCCGACGCGAATCCTCGCCATTGAGCACGCAGCTGGGATATTTCCAGGTGATCGCGCTGCCGGTTTCGACCTGCGTCCAGCTGACCTTGCTGCGCTTGCCCTGGCACAGCGCGCGCTTGGTGACGAAATTGTAGATCCCGCCCTTGCCCTTCGGCATTGCCGGGATACCAGTTCTGCACGGTCGAATATTTGATCTCGGCATCGTCGAGCGCGACCAGTTCGACCACTGCGGCGTGAAGCTGGTTCTCGTCGCGCATCGGCGCGGTGCAGCCTTCGAGATAGCTGACGTAGCTGCCCTTTTCGGCGATGATCAGCGTGCGCTCGAACTGGCCGGTATTCTCCGCATTGATGCGGAAATAGGTGCGAAAGCTCCATCGGGCAGCGCACGCCTTCGGGCACGTAGACGAAGGTGCCGTCGGAAAAGACCGCGCAATTGAGCGCCGCGAAATAATTGTCGTGCTGCGGCACGACCGTGCCGAGCCACTTCTTCACCAGCTCGGGATATTCGCGGATCGCCTCGGAGATCGAGAGGAAGATGACGCCTGCCCGCTTCAGCTCCTCGCGGAAGGTGGTGGCGACCGAGACGCTGTCGAACACCGCATCGACCGCGACCTTGCGCGCGCCTTCGACGCCGGCGAGCACTTTCTGCTCCTCGATCGGGATGCCGAGCTTCTCGTAGACGCGCAGGATTTCCGGATCGACCTCGTCGAGGCTGCCCAGCTTCGCCTTCGCCTTGGGCGCGGCGTAATAATAGGCGTCCTGGTAATCGATCGGCGGGATCGTTGAGCTTGGCCCAGTCCGGCGGCGTCCATGGTCAGCCACGGCGGATAGGCCTTCAGCCGCCATTCGAGCATCCATTCCGGCTCGTTCTTCTTGGCCGAGATGAAGCGGACGGTGTCTTCGCTCAGGCCCTTGGGTGCGAATTCCTGTTCGATATCGCTCGAAAAGCCCCATTCATAGGTTTCGAGCTTCTTGGCGGCCTCGCGCGCATCCTGGTCGCGCAGTGTGCTGTCGTCCGTCATGCCGCAGTCTCCCGGGCAATCGCTTTCTCAGGCGCGGCGACCGGAGCGGCAGTGACGAACCGGCTAAGCGGGACATCGGCCAGCGCGCCGCGCATCGCGGCGTTGACCGCGCCCCAATGCGGCCGCGCCGTGCAGCAGGCTTCGAGCGCGCAATCCTGCTTGCCGTGATCGACGCAGGCGGTGAGCGCGATCGGCCCTTCGACCGCCTCGACGATATCGGCCAAAGTGATCGCCGCGGCCGGGCGAGCGAGCTGCAACCCGCCGCCCGCACCGCGCACCGAACGCAGCAGGCCGGCGGCCGTCAGCAGGCTGACCAGTTTCTGCACGGTCGGCACCGGCAGGCCGGTTTCGCCGGCAAGCTGCGCGGCCGAAACGCGCGCAGTGCCGCAATGTCGCGCGGCGGCGCTCATCGTGACGACGGCATAATCGGCCATGCTTGAAAGGCGCATTTGTCCCGTTTCCCTAATCGGAGCGATTCGTTCCGGTTTCATCTAGGGATGGCTTGCTGCATTGCAACCGGCAATTTGCCGGGTAGCGCAGATAGTTGGTCGAGGCTGATGGTTGGGAACGGCAACAAAAAAGGGCGGCCTGCCGTTAGGAAGGCCGCCCATTAAGTTGAGAACTCGAAAGCATTGCTGCATCGAGCCCTTCGGGTCGCAATGCCGCTCTAGACAGGTCGCAAGCGAAGAAATTGTAAAAAAGCGACAGGATGCGTGGCAATTTGGATACAATGGTAGATAAAATGTGCGAGCGGCTCGCAATTATGCCGCCATCGACAGCGCGACAGTGGCTTTGCCATAGCCGCTTGAGGTCCACGCCGATGCTATTTCGCCTGATCCGCCCCGCCCTGTTCGCACTCGATCCCGAAATCGGCGCATGCCTTGGCGATTCGCGCGCTGAAACTGATGCCAAATGGCCACGGCAATCGCGCTCGGCGGCGCCGCTGGCCACGCAGGTTGCGGGGCTCGATTTCCCCAATCCGCTGGGTATGGCGGCCGGATTCGACAAGGACGGCGAAGTGCCCGACGCGCTGCTGGGGCTGGGCTTCGGCTTTGCCGAGGTCGGCTCGATCACGCCGCTGCCGCAAGCGGGCAACCCGAAGCCGCGCCTGTTCCGCCTCGCCGAAGACCGCGCGGTGATCAACCGCATGGGCTTCAACAACAGGCGGCGAATGACGCGGCGCGCACGCCTGGCCGCGCGCAGGGCCAGAGGCGGGGATCGTTGGCATCAATATCGGCGCCAACAAGGATTCGGCCGACCGAATCGCCGATTACGGCATCATGGCGCGGGTGATGGCACCGCTCGCCAGCTATCTTGCAGTCAATGTCTCCAGCCCCAACACGCCGGGCCTGCGCGCGCTGCAGGACGAGGGGGCGCTGGCCGAATTGCTCGACGCGGTGCGTGACGGCGCAAGCGAGGCGACACAGCGGCAAGCCGCCGCCGATCTTCCTCAAGGTCGCGCCCGATCTGGAGCCGGCCGACATCGACGCGATCGCGCGCATCGCCCTCGACAAGCGGCTGGGCGCGCTGATCGTCTCCAACACCACCATCAGCCGCCCGCCGCTGAAATCGCGCCATGCCGAGCGAAACCGGCGGGCTTTCCGGCGCGCCGCTGCGAGACATTGGCGCTGCAGCGACTGCGCGATTTCCGCAAGGCCACCGGCGGCGGCATGCCGCTGATCGGCGTGGGCGGAATTGCCAGTGCCGAAGATGCCTGGGCGCGGATCCGCGCCGGGGCCAGCCTGGTGCAGCTCTATTCCGCGATGGTCTATGAAGGGCCGGGAATCGCGCGCAAGATTGCGCGCGGTCTCGAGCGGCTGATGCGGCAGGACGGCTTTGCCTCCATTGCGGAAGCGGTCGGGAGCGAATAGCACGGCACCCATGATCTCAAGCTTCTCCCATCAACCGGCTCGCAGTCAGCGCGCTTGCCGCTCTCCTCTCGCTCGGCGCATGCACCGCCGATGCCGGCACGCCGCTCGCCAGCGCCCCCGCTCCGATCGAACCGGAGCAGGCCGGATGGCCGGGTGTCGTCAGCGCGGCCGATCCGCGCGCGGCCGAGGCCGGCGCCGAGATGCTGCGCGCGGGCGGCAGCGCCACCGATGCCGCAATCGCCACCATGCTGGCGCTCGACTGTGGTCGAGCCGCAAAGTTCGGGCATCGGCGGCGGCGGCTTTCTGGTGCGCGGCGATCGCGGACGGCGAAGTCGAGACGATCGACGGGCGCGAGACCGCGCCCGATGGCCGCGACGCCCGGACTGGTTTCTCGATGCAGGACGGCAAGCCGCGCCCATTCATGCAGGCGGTTCGCAGCGGGCTCAGCGTTGGCGTTCCGGGCAATATCGCGCTTGCGGCGAAGGCGCATGCGCGAACATGGCAAGCTGCCCTGGGCGAAACTGTTCGAGCCGGCCATCCGGCTTGCGCGGGACGGCTTCGAGATCAACGAGCGCCTCCATCGACTTCCTCGGCTCGCGCAAGCGACCGGGCCGCGGTCGAGCGCGGAAGGGCGGGCATTGTATCTTCGACGCGGCCGGCACGCCGCTGCCCGTCGGCACGCGCGTCCGGAACGCCGGCGCTTGCCCAGACGTTCGAAACGATCGCCAGCCAGGGGCCCGGACGCGTTCTACACGGGCGCAAACGCGGCGACGATTGCCGACTCACGGCGGCCGAAACGCCGCACCCGGCCGGCATGAGCGCCGGCGACATTTCGCGCATACGACGCCAAGAACCGCGAGCCGGTCTGCGGGATCTATCGCGTCTAGCGCATTTGCGGGATGGGCCCGCCCTCCTCAGGCGCGACCACTGTGTTTGCCATACTCAAGCAGCTCGAACGTTTCGACCTGAAGGCGCTGGGCAAGGATTCGCCCGTCGCCTGGCACCTGTTCGCCGAGTCGCAGCGCCTCGCCTATGCCGATCGCGAGCTTTATCTGGGCGATGTCGATTTCGTGACCGTGCCAGTCAAAGGATTGATCGACGCCGGCTATTTGAAGGAGCGCGGCAAGCTCATATCTGCGGACAGCACCGCCGCGAGCGTGGCTGCCGGCAGTCCCTGGCCCGGCGATGCGCCGCCGATCGCACGCGGAGACGGCGACGAGCCGAAGAACACGGCACTTCGCATTTCGTCGCGATCGACCGCTGGGGCAATGCGGTGAGCTACACCTCGACCATCGAAGGCTCGTTCGGATCGGGCCTCATGGTCGGCGGCTATTACCTCAACAACGAACTGACCGACTTCAGCTTTTCGCCCACGAAGGACGGCATGCCGGTCGCCAACCGGGTGGAAGGCGGCAAGCGTCCGCGCAGCTCGATGGCGCCGACGGTGGTTTACGATGCCGACGGCAAGCTGGTGATCGCCATCGGCGCGGCTGGCGGCGCGACCATACCGGTGCAGGTGGCCAAGACGCTGATCGGCGATGCTCGACTGGGAACTCTCCGCGCTGGATGCAATCGCCTTGCCGGTGCTCTATTCGCCCGGCGACACGATCGTGGTCGAACCGGTACGATGCTGGCCGGCATGATCCCGGCGCTTGAGGCGCTCGGCCATGCGAAGGTGATGGCGCGCGGCCATGCCGCTCAAGACCAATGCCGCGCGGCGCGGTGCCGAGGGCTGGATCGGCGCGGCCGATCCGCGCAGGGAAGCCGCCGACACGGATGAGTCGAGCTTGCCGCTCCGGGCCGGGCGGCTTAGACCGTTCGCGGATGGCAAGTCAGGCCACCGGAGAGAGGGATAAGCGGGCCAGGCCATGGAACTCACTGACTTCGCAGCGGCGAACAATCTTGTCGGCCTGTTTCTGGACCGCGCAGACGAGTTCGGCGACCGGCCGTTCCTCTGGGCCAAGCGCGACAGCCATTGGCAATCGCTGAGCTGGAACGAAGTGGCGCGCCAGGTCTGCCTGCTGGCCGAAAACCTGCGCGGCCTGGGCCTCAATGCCGGCGACCGGGTGGTGCTGGTCTCCGAAAACCGGCCCGAATGGTGCATCGCCGACCTCGCGATCATGGCGGCCGGCTGCATCACCGTGCCGGCCTACATCACCAATACCGAGCGCGATCACCAGCACATCCTGGACAATTCGGGCGCGCGGGCAGTGATCGTTTCGACCGAAAAGCTGGCCAAGCCGCTGATGCCCGCGATCATGCGCTCGGGCCTTGCCGGCCATGTGATCGGGATGGACGATCTCCGCCGCCACCAGTCGGGCGCATTCGACTACCATAGCTGGGCGGAGATGGTCGCGGGCGATGCCGCCGCTGCGCGCGCCGCGGTCGATGACGCGAATCGCCGAGATCGGGCGAGCGGACACTGCCTGCATCATCTACACCAGCGGCACCGGCGGCGCGCCGCGCGGCGTGATGCAGCATCACGGCGCGATCCTGTGCAATGTCGACGGCGCGGCCGCATTGCTGGTCGAGGATTTCGGCTGGGGCGAGGAAATCTTCCTCTCCTTCCTCCCGCTGTCCCACGCCTATGAGCATACCGGCGGGCAATTCCTGCCGATCGGGCTCGGCGCGGAAATCTTCTACGCCGAAGGGCTCGACAAGCTCGCCAGCAATATCGAGGAAGTGCCGCCCGACGATCATGGTCGTCGTCCCGCGCCTGTTCGAAGTGCTGCGCACGCGGATCATGAAGCAGGTCGAGAAGCAGGGCCGCGTCGCCAACTACCTGATGGACCGCGCGCTGCGCGATCGGCGAACGCG
Organism: uncultured Alphaproteobacteria bacterium; assembly: GCA_963777785.1. Classification (GTDB taxonomy): domain Bacteria; phylum Pseudomonadota; class Alphaproteobacteria; order Sphingomonadales; family Sphingomonadaceae; genus Andeanibacterium. The sequence continues at coordinate 1,602,899 of CAVZRU010000002.1, read as the reverse complement.
CCTTCGCCGGCAAGAAGCGCCTGCGCGACCGGCCGATGAACGCTGCTGCTCGAACGCACGCTGCGGCCCAAGATCCGCGAGCGGTTCGGCGGGCGGATCAAGGCGCTGGTTTCGGGCGGCGCGCCGCTCAATCCCGATGTCGGCACTTTCTTCGAAGCGATGGGCCTGACCATGCTGCAGGGCTATGGCCAGACCGAGGCCGCGCCGGTGATCAGCTGCAACCGGCCCAAGGCCGGGCTCAAGATGGACACGGTCGGCCCGCCGATGAACGGCGTCGAAGTGCGCATCGCCGAGGATGGCGAGATCCTGGTGCGCGGCGAACTGGTGATGCACGGCTACTGGCGGAACCCGGACGAGACCGACGCGCGCTGCAGCCCGACCCTGCGACCGGACGGGGCTGGGCTGCACACCGGCGATATCGGCCATCTCGACGAGCAAGGGCCGGATCGTCATCACCGACCGCAAGAAGGACATGATCGTCAACGACAAGGGCGACAATGTCGCGCCGCAGAAGATCGAAGGGATGCTGACCCTGCAGCCCGAAATCGCCCAGGCGATGGTGGCGGGCGACAAGCGGCCCTACATCGTCGGGCTGATCGTGCCCGATGCCGAATGGGCGCTGGAATGGGCGCGCGACAATGACGAGAAGTTCGACCTGGCCGAGCTGCAGGAACTTCCCGCCTTCCGCAGCGCGATTCGCGCCGCGATCGACCGGGTGAACCAGGACCTCTCGGTGATCGAGAAGGTCCGCCAGTTCGCCTTTGCCGACGAGGCCTTCACGATCGAGAACGAGCAGATGACGCCCAGCCTCAAGATCAGGCGCCACATGATCAAGGCCCGCTATGGCGCGCGGCTGGACGCGCTCTACAAGGCCTGATCTCCGGGGGCCTGAGCCTGGCGCCCGGTCAGAGCGCCTGGATCTTGCGCGGTTTCGCCCCGCCGCCCAGTTCCTGGCACATGCAGCCGAGTTGCTGGCTGAGCAGGATCAGCGAATGGTCCAGCTCCTGGAGGAAACTCTCCGCTTCGGCGCGGCTCACTGTCCAGCGCCCGCGTGCCGCGCCGCCGCCGCGATAGGCGACCATGTCGAACAGGGCGTACCAATTGCCGTCCCGGTCCAGCGTTTCGGTCGCGACGCCATTGGCCAGCAGTTCGCAGCGCGATTCGAGCGTCTGCCACGCGGCAAGCACCGCGCTGGCATCTTCGGCCTGGGTCTTGCCTGCCAGCATGTCGGCAATCCGCACGGCTTCCACCGTCCGGTCCTGCGCGCGCTCATGGAGCATCGCGCGGTGGCCGGCCTGGCGCGCAAGCTGCAGCAGGTTCCCGATCTGCGCCTGGCCCTTGCCGAAGAAGTCGAGGCATTCGCCCCGCCATGCTTCAACTTCCACTCGCGCCAGCTCGTGAGCGGACATTCCTTCGAAACCCGGTGCACTCATTATATTTCGTTCCTGCTCAGGCAGCTTCGGCCTCGATATATTCGGGATAGAAAGCGGGTTGGCGCTCGGACCAGCCGGGCGCTGTGGCCGCGCTTTCGCTCAGGCTCTGGAGCAGTTGCTTGCGCCGGTCGGGCCGGATCTGAGGCAATGCGGCAGCGGCGCAGAATGCGCTCGGCAGCCACGGGCGCGCCGCTGCGCCGAGCAGCCGTTCGTAAAGGAAGCGATAGGCGCGAGAAGCCGTCGAGCCGTTCCTGCGCCAGGTCGAAAGCGGTCATGCGCAGCAGGCGTGCCCATGAAATCGCCGATCCCGTCGATGCGAGCTTTCGTCGGGCACGCAGCTGCGCAGCGCCTTGAGATCGCGATAGGCGACGATACTGGCCGCGGATCGAGCCATGCTCTTCGGACATCGCGCGCCCACAGCTTGAAGGCGTCCTGCCGGCCCGAGCCCCACATCGAGGCTGCGCTTGATATAACGCTGCTCACACGGTGCGAAGCTGGCGAATTCGCGCAGCTCGGCAATGGTCAGCGATGCGGTTTCCTTAAGTGCCATGTCCCCGGCCCCTCCAAGCGGCCCAGGGCAGCACCATCGCTCAGCGTGGTTATCATCCCGTAAACGTTTGCGAGAGCGCCGCGAAAATTTACCGGAGAGCGGGGAGCTCTAGATCAGGCCGGCGAGCGGGCTGGAAGGATCGGCATATTTGCGCGTCGCCCATGCGCCCGGCGAGATAGGCCTCGCGTCCGGCCTCGACCGCCAGCTTCATCGCCCGGGCCATCCGGATCGGATCTTTCGCCTCGGCGATCGCGGTGTTCATCAGCACGCCGTCGCAGCCCAGCTCCATCGCCACCGCCGCATCGGACGCCGTGCCGACCCCGGCATCGACCAGCACCGGCACGCTGGCGCCTTCGACGATCAGGCGGATCGTCACCCGGTTCTGGATGCCGAGACCCGAGCCGATCGGCGCGCCCAGCGGCATGACCGCCACCGCGCCCGCTTCCTCCAGCTGCTTCGCCGCGATCGGATCGTCGACGCAATAGACCATCGGCAGGAAGCCTTCCTTGGCCAGCACTTCGGTGGCCTTCAGCGTTTCGCGCATGTCGGGATAGAGCGTGCGCGCCTCGCCCAGCACTTCCAGCTTCACCAGATCCCAGCCGCCCGCCTCGCGCGCCAGCCGCAAGGTGCGGATCGCATCCTCGGCGGTGAAGCAGCCGGCGGTGTTGGGCAGGTAGGTGATCTTCTTGGGATCGATGAAATCGGTCAGCATCGGCGCCTTGGGGTCGCGACACGTTGACCCGGCGCACCGCGACGGTGACGATCTCCGCGCCCGATGCCTCGAGCGCGGCGGCGTTCTGCGGCGAAATCCTTGTACTTGCCGGTGCCGACGATCAGGCGCGAGCGGAAGGTGCGGCCGGCGACGGTCCAGCTATCGTCCTTCGCCGGCGCATGGTCGCCGCCGCCGACGAAATGCACGATCTCCAGCACGTCGCCATCCGCCAGCAGCGCGCTGGGCAGAGTCGAGCGCGGAACGATCGAGCCATTGCGTTCGACCGCGACCTTTTCCAGCGAGAAATCGAGCTCGGTAACGAGCTGTCCGATGGTGAGAGCGGACGTCCGCAGGGTTTCGCCATTGACGGTAAGGGTAAGTACAGCAGCCATGCCGGGCGAGATAGCGACTGGGCCGCGGCGTTTACAGAGTAAAGTGACCGCGGCGGCCTGATCATCCGTTCACACGCATTTTTGCATGCGAATGGAGGTGCCAGTGGAGCGACAGGAGTGTGCTTTGCCGAATATATCGCAGAGAAGCCGGATAATCCTGCTGACGCGCCGATGAACCCCCGCTAGCTCTTCTCGAGAGGGAAGGCGAATGCGGATTATGCTGCTGGGTGCGGCGGATTTATCGGTCGCCACATCATGACCGAGCTGTTGGCGGCCGGCCATGAGCTTGTCGGCGTTGTCCGCAATGCAGGAGATCTGACAAGCGCTTTTCCGCAAGTGGACTTTCTGCCGCTCAATCTGGCTTCGGCGACAGATTATCAGTCTGGGAACACCACCTCCGGAATATCGACTGTGTCGTCAATGCGGCAGGCATATTGCGGGGGCGGACGATGAAGGCCATCCATGTCGATATGCCCCGAGCCCTTTATGCCGGGGCAAGCAGGGCCGGTGTGAGGCACGTCTTGCTCATTTCGGCCATCAGCGCGCGCGATGACGTTGTGACCGATTATTCTCTCACCAAACTGGCTGGAGAGGAAGCATTGCGCAGTTCCGGACTTGGCTGGACTATCCTGCGCCCGTCTCTCGTTTATGGGGACGGCAGTTATGGCGGCACATCGCTGTTGCGCGGCCTGGCAGCGCTGCCGTTCTTCATACCGGTTCCTGGCAAGGGCGAGTATGCCTTCAGCCCCATTCACGCGAGCGATCTGGCGCGGAGCGTCAGGCTCATCTGCGGGAATTGAAGCGTTCAAGGGCCGGACATTGGAGCCAGCCGGTCCCGAAACCCTCGGCCTGCGCGGACCTGCTAATGCGTTATCGCGCATGGCTGGGCTTCGGCCACGCAAGATTTTTGCCTGTTCCGATGCCCCTCATGCGCCTGTTGGGGCGAGTGGGCGATATTGCGGGCGATGGCCCGATTTCCACCAACAGCCTCGCCCAGATGGTAGCAGGAAACGCAGGCGACGGCGCCAGTTTTGCGGATGCTATCGGATTCTCCCCTCGCGCCTCGACGGATGCTTTGCTCGCTCGGCCGGCTCAGGTGCAGGACCGTGGCATGCGAGATTGTTCTTTCTCGCCCCCGCCGTCAAAGCAACTCTCCTGTTTCTTTGGCTGGCATTCGGCATGCGCTCGGCCTGCTCTCACGGCCGCGGAAGAAGCGCAGCAAGTCGCGGCAGGGCTCGGTCTGCCCGCGAGCTGGGCCGATCCGCTGCGCCTAGGCGGCAGTCTTCGTGGATCTGGCCGTCGCGCTTCTGCTGCTGCTGGACAAAGGCGCGCGCTGGGCCACTATCGCTCAGCTTTCCGTCGTGCTGGGATACACGATCTTGATCGGCATTGCCTTACCGGATCTTTGGCTCGATCCCGTTTGGTTCGCTTGCTCAAGAATCTGCCGATCTTGCTGTTGATTGCCGTTCACGGCGCGATCGGGGTCAGGCGCTAGTGGAAGCCTATCTGCTCGCCAAGACACTGCACATTCTCAGCAGCACAGTACTATTCGGATTCGGTTCGGGCACGGCCTGGTATTTCTGGAATGCGCATCTCACACGCGATCCAGCAACAATCGCGACCGTTGGCCGCATGGTTGTGCGTGCCGACTGGATATCCACTACGTCCGGCGTCGTGCAACCAGTGAGCGGGTTGTGGCTCGTCCATCTTGCAGGGCATTCGCCGGCGCCTCCTGGCTCCATGGTCGCATACGGTCTATATGCGTTGGCTTTCGGCTGTTGGGCCCCGGTAGTCTTGCTGCAGATTAAGGCCCAGCGCCTCGCCCAAACTGCGCTAGAGAAAAATGCAGGCGCTAGGCCGCGACTATGAGCGCACGATGCGCGCATGGTTTGGGCTTGGTTGGCCGGCTTTCCTGGCGCTTGTCGGAGATTCTGGCTGATGGTCGCCAAGCCTTCACTTTGGTGATGCGGCGCGCTGGCCCGCTCTGGCCAACTCAGCGTCGCACGGATCGGCTGGGTACTGTCGAATTTCCCTGTATCCTTCGCCAAGCTCAGGACAAGCGGAACTGGTGAATCGAACGTAAAGGCTAATGGCCCGTGCACTACGCACCCCTCGGGTAACTCCTTCTTTACACGCAGCTAATATAGCGCGCGCATGCGGCAGAAGATCACGCCTGAGCAAGTGACGGAAGGCATGTACCTGCTGGGGTTCGGCGGTTCATGGCTGGATCATCCGTTCTGGCGCGTGAAATTCGTGCTCAAGAATTCCCAGCAGGTCGAACGCGTGCGCCAATCGGGCGTCCCCTATGTGTTGATCGATGACGAGCGCGGCGTTGGCGTCGCGCCCGAAGCGAGCGGATTGCCTGCGCCGCCTGCACCCGAAAGCTGGTCTTCCATGTTGCGCAAGGCGCACAAGCCTGTGCGCAGGCCGATTGCTGCGATTGGCGATCTCGACGCTGCCAGCAGTTCGGACCGCAAGCGTGCGGGCGCGCTGGTCCTGCGCTCCATGCGCACCATGAAGTATGTCTTCGATGGGGCGCGGCTGGGGCGGGCGGTTCGCATGGAATCCGTGGTCTCGATCGTCGACGAGGTCTCTGCATCCGTGGAGCGCAGCCCGCGCGCGATATTGGATGTCATCCGGCTGAAGAAGAAAGACGAATATACCTATCTGCACTCGGTCGCCGTCTGCACGCTGATGGTGAATGCGGCACGCCACATGGGCCTGGGCTTGGCGGAAACGCGCGAGTTCGGCCTGGCGGGCCTGCTGCACGACATCGGCAAGATGGGCGTGGCAGACGATATCCTGCAGAAGCCGGCCAAGCTGACCGATATGGAATTCCAGTCGGTCCGCAACCATCCCGAACTTGGCTATCGCATGCTGCGCGAGACGCCCGGCATTTGCGAAACGGCGCTGGATGTCTGCCGCCATCATCACGAAAAGATCGATGGAACGGGATATCCCCACGGCCAATCGGGCGACGCCATTTCGCTGGCGGCACGCCTGGGCGCGGTGTGCGACGTCTACGACGCGGTGACTTCCGATCGTGCCTACAAACAGGCGTGGTCACCGATGGAAGGCATTACCGCAATGTGGAACTGGGAAGGCCATTTCGATCGCGATATCCTGTTCGCCTTCATGCAGAGCATCGGCATTTTCCCGGAAGGGCTGCTGGTCCAACTGCGCAGCAACCGCCTGGGAATCGTCCTGAAAAACAAGCGCCGTAACTCGCGCACGTCAGTGCTCGCTTTCTATTCGACGCGCGATCGCGAATTCATCGAGCCGGAAACCGTGGTGATCAAGGACAGCCTGGCGAACGACAGCGTCATCGCGCCGGCGGACCCCGAGGAATGGGGCTTTCACGATTGGGAAGTGCTGGCGAAGGATCTGGTCGAAGGCCGCGGCGCCAACCGGCCGATGGCCATGAGGGCGTTCGGCTGATCGCGACCGTAGTCAGGCCGTAGCCACCCAGCCGCGAAAGCTGAAACCGGCGTAGAATAGCGCCACATCGCTAAAGCCAGCCTCCGCAAGCATGGCTTCCTCTTCCTTTTCCATCAGGAGCGGCAGTGCCTGGCTCATCATTGCAGCGGAAGCCGACGCCCGCGCAGGATCGGGATCCGATCCCTGCGCGAACGCGACCGATCGCGTCAGCCAATCTTGAAGTTTGCCGTCCGCCGGTATGCAGTGGTGCGCCACAATCAGTGGCGCACCGGGCCTGACACGCGCGCGAATCGCGCGCAAAGTCACCAAACGTTCAGCTCTCTCAAGGAAATGAAGTGTCAGCAGGCAGGTCGCGCCGAAGAACGGGCCCGGCGGAGCATCTTCAATCGTACCTTGCACCAATTGCACCTGTGCGGCGAGAGGGCCCAGGCTGTGCCGGGCCAGATCGAGCATCTCCGCCGACGGATCCACACCAGTAAAGTGCCAATTTGGCTGGGCCTCTGCAAATGCCTTCAATTCCAAACCGCCGCCGGCGCCCACCACAAGAATATTGGCCTGCGCAGGCGCTCGCTCCGCCAGCAGCAGTGCTGCCATGCGGTGAAGATCTGCATATCCGGGAACTTTCTTGGGTGTATCCTCGGCATAGCGGGAGACAGCGGCAGGCTGTGTAAAAGGCTGCATCTTGTCCATGGCTCAACCTCAAAATGGCGCGCGGGTTCGGAAAATCTCCACGCCTTACCGCACAGTGCCGGCCAGAATTGTTATATTGGGCGGCGCGAAAGCCGTTCCCGCCCTACGCCTGCCTTCAAGGCTTGCGGCGCAGGTTCATTATATGCGCGGCGGCGACCAGGCTGACGCCGATGATGGTCAGCACCGCCTCTTCCAGCCCATGATCGACAGCCAGCGCGCCGCCCATGAAGGTCAGGCCGGTCATCGCCACCACGAATGGCGCGGCGCGCCTGTGGCGTAGCGCACCCAGGCCGATCGCGACGGCGGCCGTCAGGGTCGCCAGCGCCAGGCCAACGCGGTGAATAGCGGGATCGAGCAGGATACCGCCGCCAATTCCGAGCACCGCGACCAGCACGATTCCAGTGATGCAATGCAGGGCGCACAAGCCGGATAGCAGCATGCCCAGCCGGTCAAGCCGGTTACAATTCGCGAATTCAGGCATCCTCATGCGGGCCATGTATGTAATACTATAACATTTCGCAAGCCCCTTGCGTCCTGTCGGGCGGCTCTTGCGCTTTGTTTCTGCGCGTCGCACAGGCGGCGCATGAACAAGACGCCTTCCGATAGCGGGGTTATTGGCTCCTGGGTCGGTTCCGCAGTGCGGCCGCTGGCGCTGTCGCGCTGGTTGCTGGTCGTGGCCGCGCTGGTTGCCCTGATGGTGGCGGTGGGCGGAATTACCCGGCTGACCGAGTCGGGCCTGTCGATCACCGAATGGAAGCCGGTCACCGGCGCGCTGCCCCCGATGAGCGATGCTGCATGGCAGGCCGAATTCGACGCCTATAAGCAGATCGGCGAATATCGGCAGGTCAGCGGCCCCGCGGGGATGACGCTGGCCGATTACAAATTCATCTATTTCTGGGAATGGTCGCACCGTTTGCTTGGCCGGCTGATCGGGCTGGCATTTGCTTTGCCGCTCGCCTGGTTCTGGGCGAAAGGCGCGATCCCCGCCGGGTACAAGCCGCGATTGGCTGCGTTGCTGGCTCTGGGCGGGCTGCAAGGGGTGTTCGGCTGGTATATGGTCCGTTCGGGCCTGTCGGGTGCGGTGACCGACGTCAGCCACTTCTGGCTTTCGATCCATCTGCTGACTGCGCTGTTTACATTGGCGGGCCTCGTCTGGACCGCGCTCGACCTGCGGGCGCTGGAACGCGATCCGCTGGCCAGGCCCGCTCGGCTGACCGCGCTGGGGCTCGCAGTCGGCCTCGTGCTGCTGGTACAATTGCTGCTTGGCGCCTGGGTCGCAGGGCTCAATGCCGGGCTTGCTTCCGATAGCTGGCCGCTGATGCAAGGGCGCATCTTCCCCGAGGTCGATTGGCGGCGCGGAGCGGCCTGGGCTTTCACGCACGATCCCTTCCTGCTCCATTTCCTTCATCGCTGGTGGGCGTGGGTTGCGGTGGCGGCGCTGGTCCTGCTCGCGCGGGCCTGCAAGCGCGTGGGCCACCGGCGGTCCTCAATCGCGATTCACAGCGCTTTCGGCACGCAGATCCTGCTTGGCATCGCCACGGTGTTGACCGGCGTCGCGCTATGGCTGGCGGTGCTGCACCAGCTCGTCGGCGCGCTGTTGGTGGCGGCCACGGCATGGGGCGCGCATGCGATCGGGCGGCGCGGCGGGATGAGCGAAGGTATTATTTTACCTCCTCGCTGAGCCGCAGAAACGCTTGACTTAATGGGCAATGGCAGACAAAGGGCGCGCTCTTCGCGTGGGCATTGTGCATGTATTTCATCAACAAGCCCGCCGACAGGCAGACGATAAGGATTACATAGCCATGAAGGCGCTCAGCAAGACCACCCGGTCGATCAAACCGGCCGAGGTGGAAAAGAACTGGCATCTGATCGATGCCGACGGTCTGGTAGTCGGCCGCCTCGCGGTGATCATCGCCAACATCCTGCGCGGCAAGCACAAGCCGAGCTTCACCCCGCACGTCGATTGCGGCGACCATGTCGTCGTGATCAATGCCGACAAGGTGCGCTTCACCGGCAACAAGCTGCAGCGACAAGAGCTATTACAAGCACACCGGCTACGCCGGCGGCATCAAGGAAACGAGCCCGGCCAAGGTGCTCGAAGGCCGCTTCCCCGAGCGCGTGCTCGAAAAGGCCGTCGAACGGATGATCCCGCGCGGCCCGCTCGGCCGTGAGCAGATGCGCGCGCTGCATCTCTATGCCGGCACCGAACATCCGCATGCGGGCACCCAGCCGCGAGGCGCTCGACGTCGCTTCGATGAACCGCAAGAACAAGGTGGCTGCATAATGGCCGATGACAACAACACCGTCTCGGATCTCGCCGATCTGAAGGATATCACTGGCGACGCGCCTGCCGGCGATGCAGTTGCAGCCGCTGCAGGTGCTGCCGAAGTCGCACCGTGCCGAGCAATGCTCCGCTGCGCGAGCAGGAACTCGACGCGCAGGGCCGCGCCTATGCCACCGGCCGCCGCAAGGATGCCGTGGCCCGCGTGTGGATCAAGCCCGGCACGGGCAAGATCACGGTCAACGGCCGCGACCAGGAAATCTATTTCGCACGTCCGACGCTGCGTCTCGTGATCAACCAGCCGTTCGACGATCACCGAGCGCGAAGGCCAGTACGACGTCGTCGCCACCGTCAAGGGCGGCGGGCTTTCGGGCCAGGCCGGCGCGGTGAAGCACGGCATCAGCCAGGCGCTCACCAAGTACGAGCCGGCGCTGCGCAGCGCCGTCAAGGCCGCAGGCTTCCTCACCCGCGACAGCCGCGTGGTCGAACGCAAGAAGTACGGCCGGCCAAGGCCCGCCGCAGCTTCCAGTTCTCGAAGCGCTAAGGCAAACCGGCATTATCTTTCGCAAGGGGCGGCTCGGCAACGGGCCGCCCTTTTCATTTGCCCGCCCACATTCGCGGTCTCGCGAGTTAGTTTGAAATTAAGCCCGTTCGTTAGTGCCGCCTCGCCCATATCCATGGGCCGCACAGTAACCCTCCAGCACGTATGCCCGCCACTCGAGCTGCCTCGGCAGGTCGCTACCAACGGCCGAAGCGCCCCATGCGCATTTCGGCTCCATCGTATCTGGGGAACGCGGAATGGCGACTTTCGCATCGGACGCGCGAGATTGCCTCACGGTTACCTGCCGCCTGCCGAGCCGAGCGCTTGGGGAGCTTGCGATCGCCGACATCTCCCTGGCGGGTTGCATGGTCGAAAAGCGCGCCTGGCCGCTCAAGGATGGCGACCGCCTGCTGGTAAAGTTGCCAGGTCTGGAATTCCAACCGGCCACTGTAGTCTGGGCAGACGATGAACATGCCGGCATCGCATTTGACAGCCTGCTTTATGAGCCGGTTCTCATCCGCCTTCGCCAATTGATGCTGGAGTGCCGCCCTGAGACCGATTGAGTTTGCCTGCGAGACGCCCGGCGCCCTTCCGGCAATTAATGAACAGGCGGGTCTACTGGCGGCACGCGGCCTACGGGCGCCATCGGCTCTCCCGGCCGGCGCGGCGGCAGCGCATCTTCCGGCACTTCGTCAATCATCATGTCGCGCGTGGCGATATGCTCGAGGTTGCGCACGGTCACGCTTAATTCTTTGCCATCCCACGAAAGCTCGTTGTAGCTCGGCGGCGTCGACCTCAAACGCCGGGATAATGTCCCGGCACCGATCATCCGCACCGGTCCGTTGGCCGTAAGGCGCATGAGATCGAATGCGTCATGGACATGGCCGCTGAGCACCGCAAGCACGGGCCGGGCAGCGAGTTCGGCAAGTGCCTTTGAGCCATTGCGGGTAAGCGCCGTACCGTCCGTCCCGACTTCCACCAAGGGATGATGTGCTGCCACCAGCGCCTGCGTGCCCTTAGGCAGCGCGTCGATCGCGGCGAGGCATTCTTTAAGCGCGCGTTCGGTCACACAACCTTTCGACCAGTTAAAGCGGGCCTGCGCGCGCGCAACCGTTTTGAGCGGAATGATCGCAAGGTCGCGCAACTCGATTTCCGCATCCACCAGTTCCTTGATAGCCCGAATGCGACGATAGGGATCGAAAAACCGCTCTATGAGATTGAAATAGGGCAGATCATGATTGCCGACTTCGACTGTCACCGGGGCATCCAGAGTTTCGATCCATCTTGTCGCCGCGGCATATTCCCTGTGCCGCGCGCGCATGGTCAGATCGCCGGTGATTGCCACCGCATCGGGCCGCTCGCGCTCGATGTCCTTTTTGACTCCCTCAAGAGCAAGCCTGTCTTCGAGGCCAAAATGAATGTCGCTGAGGTGGAAGATGCGGATCGGATCAGTCATCAGATCCAGTCGCTAGCAGATCGACCTCGCAAGCGACCAGTTGGAATTCAACTTTTCGATGAGCTTCCGCCGGTTCCCCGTCAATCAGCAGGCCGATATCGTCGCCCGCGGGAACCTCCACCGTTAGTTGGACAACCTGCCCAAGCCGATCCTTGGGTCCTTCGCGGAAATCGCGCTTCACCAAAGCCAGCCCTTGAGCAAGGAATTCATCGATCGTGTCTGAATGATAGGCATCAATCACAAATCCGCCTTCTTCGGGTGTGAATTCCAGCAGCGGGTATCCTTCTACCCGTCCTAAGGGCGGATCCCGGCAGACTATAGTCGGAGCGGAAACCGATTGCTCAATCGCATTCGCCGCGCTGCTTGCTATCGCCGGGATGTCGACGTCTCGAATTGCCTCCCTCACATCGTTCCAGGCCGTTCCCGGACCTGCCATTATACCAGCGAGGCCATCACCCTGAGCGCAGCGGATAATGCTGGGCCGGAACCGCCGCGCACGACCCTGGGCGACTTGGTTCAGCACATCTTCCATTTCCCGCGCCCCGTGCAAACGATGATAGAGCAAATTCTGCGTGCCGCCGGGCAGGATCAGGATCATCCCTCCCCAGCCATAGAGTGAAGTCACCAGCGCATTGATTGTGCCGTCGCCGGCAAAGACCGCGACGAGATCGATCCCATCTCGATTCAACTCGGCGCCAGTCGGCAAGGCATCGTCGGGAAAATGTACGACCCGCTTAACTGCCAGGCCAGCGTCATCACAACAAAGGCGAAGCTGTGCTGCAGTATCGGCATCATTGCTGCCACTGGCAGGATTCGTGACGAGCCAGAGTGATTGGACTGCTTTCATCGTGCGAACAGCGCGTAAGGCAGCGCCCGGTTCCCGCTCAGGCTCGCCGCAAGATGAACCAGGCAGCCGCGCCGTTGAACAGACTATAGCCCAAATAGGCCCAGCCCCACCCCTGGTATCCATTGGCAACGAGTGCGAGCGCTACCAGCAACACTGCGAACTCGGCGATAAGGCTAATGCGGGCACCCATCGCACCGGTACCCTGTAAGGGCGTATAAAGCGCGGAAAAGCGAACGAGGACCGCTTTATGCATCGCGAAATTGGCAATGCCGAGCAAGAATGTAACGAGAATCACCATATCAGGCGCACTTTGAAACCAAATTCGTCGATTGCCAAACGCTGTTCGTCCGGCTTTTCGCGCCTTTCATCCTGAGAGCGCATCATTCGTCGACCAACTTTCTGCCCATGTCGAGGCACGACTGCGCGAGACGGAGCACTCCTATAAATCCGGATTTGCGCGGATCGAAGTTCTTTCTCGGAACCTCGCCGCGGCAGGATGGAGGACTGAGGCTATGAATTCCCGATTTGCAATTGCCGCAGCTTTGGGCGCCTTGCTTGCCGCCCAGGCAGCACATGCAGAAACTGCAGCAATAAATTATAACGATCTCGACCTTTCGACTGCACCGAAGGAAAGGCGGAGCTCGATCGCCGAGTGGACAAGGCCGCGAGGGACATTTGCGGACATAGCGACGTGATGGTCGGCAGCAGGATTGTCCCGATCGAAGCTCGCAAATGCTACAAGGATGCGCTCAAGCAGATCAAGAAGAGCGTGGCGGTGATGACGAACAAGAAGGCTGCTGGCGGCTGACCAGTTGTCCCCACGACCGGAGTCCACTCAGTCCCGGAATTCGGTCGACAACTAACGTGGCCGGCAATCGAACGCGAGACCGAAATCCGGTCTCAATTAGCGGCCGGCCATGGCTTTTACCCTGGCGAGGTAAGTCCTGCCTATGCGCAGAATCTCGCCGTCCAACAGCTCGACCGACCATACGCCGAGTCCTTCGTGCCTGAGGCCGCGGATATTATCGCGCCGCAAGATGCAAGAACGGTGAATCCGGATGAATTGTGATGGATCCAGCCGCGCTTCCAGGCCGGCAATCGTTTGAAGCAACAAATAGCTGCTCTCACTTACATGCAGCCGGACATAGTCCCGCTCCGCATCGATCCGGTCGACCAGCGCCGCCTCCACGCGGATCAGCTCCGAGCGGTGCGGCACCCAGAATTCGCTCAGCCATTTTCCAGATTCGCTGCGCTGTCTCCCTCGCCGGGCTGCTGCGCGGGTAATCGCCCGTTCCAACCTCTCCGGCGTGACAGGCTTCAGAACATAATCGACGGCTTCAAGATCGAAAGCTTCGACCGCGAAATCCTCGTGCGCGGTCACGAAAATCACCGCCGGGCCTGTTTCGCGCTTAATCAGCCGGCGCGCCACCGAAAGCCCATCCATTTCCGGCATCGTCATATCGAGCAGCAGAAGATCGGGCGACAAAGCTTCGACCAGCCGCAACGCGGCGGCGCCGTCATTTGCTGTTCCAACCACGGAGAGAGAAGGCAGCGCGGCGCAGATTACCTGCATCCGCTCGACTGCGAGAGGTTCGTCATCGACGATAAGCGTCCGCAAGGGAGTCAAGGCCTTCCTCAACCATGCTGCACCATCGGAATGTGGATAAGGGTGGCGTATCCTGAATCGGTCTTGCCCGAAACGATACTTGCATGGCCTCCGAAGCGCGCGCCCAGTCGCTCGCGCACATTGACGAGGCCGATGCCGTAACCCAGCCGCGATTGCTCGGGATTTTCATTGCTATTGCCGTTGTCTGAGACGCAAATCTCCAGCCGTCCGTTTTCCTCGCGTGCGGAAAGGACAATCGTGATTTTGCGCCGTGATGGCGCAATCGCATGCTTGACCGAATTTTCGACCAGCGGCTGCAGGATCATTCCAGGCACCCGTGCGTCGGCCAGTTCATCCGGCAGGTCGTATACCGCCACCAGCCGATCGGGAAAGCGCACCGCTTCGATGTCGAGATACATCCGCTGAAGTGCGAATTCCTCCCGCAGGGTCACGTCGGAGGTCGGATCGTCGGCCAGGCTGCGGCGATAAAAAGTCGAGATCGTCTGTATCATCGCTTCGGCTTGCTGCGTGCGGCCGGTCAGAACCAGGGCTGAGAGCGAATTGAGCGTATTGAACAGGAAATGCGGATTGACCTGATAGCGCAGCGACCGCAATTCCGCGGCCTTCGCCGCTCGGCGGAATGTGCCTTCCCGCCGTTCGGCTGATCGAGCCTGTTCACCGGCCAGAAGTGCGAGATAAAGTGCACACCAGGCAAGCATCAGGAAGTATCGGCCCAATGCAATTTCGGTAAGTTGCTGCAAGCGGGATTCGCTTGCCGTTTGCTTCGCCAACGTGATCGAGTCCGGAAGTTCTCCCAAAGGCGATGCAGCGCTATCTTCCTGTTCGTTTGGCGTGGGCAATACGGGATTGATGCCTGGAATACGCGAAAGCGGCACATCGACCAGCAAATTGCCGCTTTCGTCGCGCCGGACACGCACACCCTGTTTCTCGCCCGCACGCTCCATTATCTGAAGTTCAATGTCGGCGAATACCCAGGTGTTGGCTTGTGCCAGTACGACCGAAACCGGGGCGGCGATTATCAATGCGGCACTGATCTTCATCCAAAGCGGTTTGAGATCGAACAGTCGCAGGATGAGCCACATCGCGAAAGTGACGGCGACGCCGATCAGGGCCACCAGCGCGCGCCGCCAGAGCAAGTCCGAGGTGTAGCCGAGATCGAGAATTTCCGCCCGGACCGTAGTGAGCACGAAATAGCAAGCCCACATGCCTGCGATCGAGGCAAGGACAGTGCTTACAGGTACGCGCGTTCGCGTAAGCGGTGGATCGACTTCCTCCATGCATGGGGGAATAGCCGCCTTATGCCGCCATGCGCCAGAGCGGTTGTCGAATGCGATCTAGGTTTGGTCGATTAACTCTTGGCGCGAAATCAAGCCTGCCAAGGCCTTCCTCCGCCAATTTGCCGAGTCAGCCGAGCAATTTCTCCTTAGCAATCCGCTCGCGCCAGACGAGAGGTGCCAATTGATGCGTATTATTGCCTTCGGCGTCGACTGCCACAGTCACCGGCATATCCTTGACCGTGAATTCGTAGATCGCCTCCATGCCCAGATCTTCGAAAGCGACGACTCTTGCTTCGCGAATCGCCCGGCTGACGAGATAGGCCGCGCCGCCTACCGCCATGAGGTAGGCGACTTTGTGCTTGGCGATCTCGTTCACCGCGCCTTGTCCGCGCTCAGCCTTGCCGATCATCGCCAATAGCCCGAGATCGAGCATCATGTCGGTGAACTTGTCCATCCGCGTCGAAGTCGTCGGCCCAGCAGGACCGACCACTTCGCCCATTATCGGATCGACTGGCCCGACGTAATAGATCGCGCGGCCCTTGAAATCGACCGGCAGCTCTTCGCCTTTGGCCAGCATGTCCTGAATGCGCTTGTGCGCCGCATCGCGGCCAGTCAGCATCTTGCCGCTCAGCAACAGGCGGTCGCCCTGCTTCCAGCCGACCACTTCTTCCTGCGTCAAATGGTCGAGATCGACCCGCTTCGCCTTCGCATCGGGCTGCCAATGCACGTCCGGCCATTCGTCGAGCTTGGGCTGCTCGAGATAGGCCGGACCGGATCCATCCAATGTGAAATGCGCATGGCGCGTGGCGGCGCAATTGGGAATCATCGCCACCGGCTTGCCCGCGGCATGGCACGGCCAATCCAGGATCTTGACGTCCAGGACAGTTGATAGTCCGCCCAGACCTTGCGCGCCGATACCCAGCGCATTGACCTTGTCGAAGATCTCGATCCGCAGCGTCTCGATATCGCTCTGGGGCCCGCGCGCCTTGAGCTGAGCCATGTCGATCGGCTCCATCAGGCTTTCCTTGGCGAGCTTCATGCAATGTTCCGCCGTGCCGCCAATGCCGATTCCCAGCATGCCGGGCGGGCACCAGCCGGCGCCCATCTGCGGGATCATTTCCAGCACCCAGTCGACGATATTGTCGCTTGGGTTCATCATCTTGAACTTGGATTTGTTCTCGCTTCCGCCGCCCTTGGCCGCGACATCGATCGAGATCTTGCTTCCCGGCACCATCTCGACCGAGAGCACGCAAGGCGTGTTGTCGCGTGTGTTGCGCCGGGTGAAGGCAGGATCGGCGAGAATCGAAGCGCGCAGCTTGTTCTCGGGGTTGAGATAGGCGCGGCGCACGCCTTCATCGACAACCTCCTGCAATGAACGCATGCGAATTCGAGGCGGCAGTCCTGCCCCCATTTGACGAACACATTGACGATGCCGGTGTCCTGGCAGATCGGCCGGTGCCCTTCTGCGCACATCCGGCTGTTGGTCAGGATCTGGGCGATAGCATCCTTCGCGGCAGGCCCCTGCTCTGCCTCGTAAGCTTCGCCCAGCGCCCGGATATAATCCATCGGATGGTAATAGGAGATGTACTGGAGCGCATCGGCGACACTCTCGATCAAATCCTCTTCGCGGATAGTGACCCAATCGCCCCTCGTAACGTCGCTCATCGAAGCTGCACTCCATCCTGTCGAATTCGGGGCGTCCAATATCGCCCCATGGGCTTACCGTCAAAGCGCTTGGCTGATAGGGCCGTTCCGCTTAAAGCGAAGCGGATTGAGCAGGTGTATTATATGGACAGTGCACCTGCATTGAGGGTTCGAGAATGACTAGCTTAGACAATCGGCAGGCGACGCAGGTGCTGGCAGCAGCGCGCAGGGCCATGGTCGATAGCCAGCTCCGGGTCAGCGGGGTCAATGCCGAAATAGTGCGCGAACGCATGAGTTCCGTGCCGCGGGAGGATTTCGTGCCCGAAGCGGCGCGCGCCATCGCCTATATGGACCGTGCTATCCCGCTCGGTAACGGGCGGTACCTTGCCGCTCCGCTGGTCCAGGGAAGGATGCTGGAAGAAGCCGCACCGGTTAAGACGGACACGCGCGCTGCTCGTCGATGGCGGAAGCGGCTATATGGCGGAACTTCTGCGCCCGGTGGTCGGCTCGCTCGAAACGATCTCGCCCGAAGAAGCGCTCGCGAAGGGCCGCACCAAAGGGGATTTCACCCTGCTGGTGATCGACGGCGCAATCGAGCGAGCTACCCGAACAGCTTTCTCAGCGCCTGGCCGATAGATGCCCGCGTTGTAACCGGCCTGGTCGTGCGCGGCCTCACGCGCCTGTCGATCGGTCGAAAGATTGCCGGCGAGGTTGCCCTGATTCCGCTCGCCGAGATAGGCATGCCTGTGCTTGCCGGAATTCGCGAAGCCCAAGAGCTGGAGTTTCTGAACGTGCGGACAGCCCAAATCGGGCTGGCGCTGCTGGCCGGCGCCAGCTTTGCACTGCTGCCCAATGCCGCGCTTGCCGACACGCTCAAGGACGCCTTGCTCGGCGCCTACCAGACAAATCCCACCTTGCAGGCCGCGCGTGCCGACCAGCGCGCAACCGACGAGACCGTTCCGATCAATCGCTCCGACGGTCTTCCGTCTGTAAGCGGCACTGCGACCTATGCGGAGCAGCTCCGTGATGCGACGCCCGATCCCACCGGCATGTTTCCCGACCGCCAATTCACTGGCTCGGTGACGTTGGCAGTTCCGATCTATTCGGGCGGATCGGTCAGGAATTCGGTCAGTGCGGCAAAAACCCGCGTCGAAGCTGGCCAGGCGGATCTGCGCGGGACCGAAAGCTTCATCTTCAGCCAGGTCGTCGCGGCTTATATGGACGTGATCCTGAACGAGGCGATCGTTGGTCTGTCCGCCAACAATGTCGAGGTTCTGTCAGTCAATCTGCAGGCGACGAGCGACCGGTTCGAGATTGGCGACCTTACCCGCACCGACGTCGCCCAATCGCAAGCGCGCCTGGCGCTGTCGCAAGGCGATCTGCTCAGTGCCCGGGCGAACCTTGTTTCCGCGCGGGAGCGATATCTGCAACTGGTCGGCACCGTGCCCGACGATCTCCAGGCGCCGCCGCCACTGCCCGGCCTGCCCGACTCGATCGAAGAAGCGACAAGTATTGCGCTGGAAAACAACCCCGATCTGATCGCGGCGCGCGAACGTTCCGAAGCGTCGAGATATGACATCGAGGTGGCCGGCTCCACGCGCCTGCCGCGCGTCGAAGTGTTCACGACCGGCACCTATAATGACACTTTCGCCAGCGATCCCGGTATCGGACCGCCTTACAACACCACGGCGGCCACAGCCGGCGTGCGTGCGACCATCCCCATTTTCCAGGGCGGACTGCCGGCCGCGCTCGAACGGCAGGCACAGGCCCGATCGGCGGCGACGCTGGAGCAGGAAATCGGCGCCGAACGCGAACTGATCGCGCAGGTCCGCACTGCATGGTCCAGCCTGCAGGCCGCCAATGCCATCATCGCCTCCACTCAGACTGCAGTGGAAGGGGCAGAACTCAGCCTTGAGGGCGTCCGCGCGGAAAACTCCGTGGGCAACCGCACCATCCTCGACCTTCTCAATGCGGAGCAGGAATTGGTGAGTGCGCGCGTTCAACTCGTGACAGCCCGCCGCAACGCCTATGTGGCCGGATTTACGCTTCTGGCGGCGATGGGCCGTGCCGAAGCGCGCGATCTGGGGCTGGGCGACGAAGGCTTGCTTTATGATCCCGAGGTCAACTACCGCCGGGTGCGTGGCAAGTTCTTCGACTGGAGCTTCGACCCCGATCCGGTCGCCCAGTCGACACGAACCGTTGACACAGCGCCACAAGATGGCGACATTCCGTCGCAATAGCGGCTTAATTTGGCGTGGGGGCCATGACGTCATGCGGCAAGTAGGTGAACCATCGGTCGAGGAAATCCTCGATTCCATCAAGAAGGTGATCGCACGCGACAATCGCGAAGCTGCGCAGGAGCAGCGCCGCGAGCGCGAAAACCTCGGCATTCCGCCCAGCCGCGAAGATCCGGAAGAAGTGCTCGAACTGAGCGCAGATGCCGCGATTGAACCGGTCGTGGAGGAAGAGGATGAAGACGAGGGCGAATTGCTGATCGCGGAAGACGCGCGCAGCTCGATGCGCGAATCGCTTGCGGCGCTTGCCATGCTTTCCCAACCAAGCGCGCCGCCGCAGATCGTTCGTTCGGGCGAAACCTCGCTGGAAGGCCTGACGCGTGAGCTGTTGCGCCCAATGCTGGCCGAATGGCTGGACAAGAACCTGCCTCAGCTGGTCGAAAGCCTGGTTGCCGCGGAAATCGCGCGCATTGCCGGCAAGAAGCGCTGAGGACGGACGGCATCACACGGGCCCGAAAGGCGCTGACTGCGATTGGCGGCGACGCAATCGAGCGGCATATCTTCCTGTGCGGCCTATCGGAAAAGCAGAAGTGCTGCTCCCGCGAAGCAGGCGAGAAGGCCTGGGCCTATCTGAAAAAGCGAA
Source organism: uncultured Alphaproteobacteria bacterium (assembly GCA_963777785.1). GTDB lineage: Bacteria > Pseudomonadota > Alphaproteobacteria > Sphingomonadales > Sphingomonadaceae > Andeanibacterium. The sequence continues at coordinate 1,583,134 of CAVZRU010000002.1, read as the reverse complement.
TGAGGGAGCTTGGCCTCGCCGGTAATGGCGGTGTGCAGCGGACCAAGGCCGACTGCCTGCAGATCTGCGAAGCGGGCCCGATTGCGGTCGTCTGGCCCGACAAGGTTTGGTACCACTCCTGCACCGAGGAAGTGCTTGAGCGCATCATTCAGGAACATCTGATTGGCGGAGTTCCGGTAGAGGATTTCCGCCTCTATCCAGCATGATGGCCGCGTTCAGCGCGAGGCATCGTCCTTGGTCGGGTCAATGACGGATTGATCGTGCCCGGTCCCGTTTGACAGGAAAACAAGGCCCATCAGCGCCGACATCAGCAGCATCGCAAACCCGATGCCCAGCCCGGTTGCGATGTAGAAGTGGATCGAGACCATCCCGTTCTGCACGTAAAGCAGCACCAAAGCCGCAGAAACGACGAACACGGTCACTGCCACCATGAAGCGCATCAAGCGCTTGTACCGCGCCCATGCGTGCGCAGCGTTATCGGGATCTTCGAGCGGGGATGGCGGGGGCATATCCGGCCTAGATGGACCTCCTCGCCGCGCTTTGCAAACCTGATTACCACTCCCGCACGTGCGATTTGTAGGGACTCGCGCCTTTGTGGCATAATGCAGAGGCAAAAGAATAATGGGAGAGCCGCTCATGACCATTGCGAGGATAATCGAAGGCAGGAATCAAGATATCGTAAGCTGCGAGACGAGCGCTACGGTGGAACAGGCCGCGAATTTGCTGGCGTCCCGGCGCATAGGGGCTCTGCCTGTTTTTGAAGGCGGCAAGATTGTCGGCATTTTTTCGGAACGCGACCTGCTTTACAGTCTGGCCCAGATCGGAGCCGGCGTGCTGGCTAAGACTGTAGGCGAGGTAATGACGAAGCCCGCAATCACGGTCTCCCCGGAAGCCGAAGTGATTGAAGCGCTATCGCTGATGACGCGCAGGCGCATTCGCCACTTGCCGGTCGAGCGCGGCGGCCAAGTCGTCGGGTTTGTGTCGATCGGGGATCTGGTGAAGTACCGAATCGATCTTATCGAGGCGGAAGCGGAACAGATGCGCGAGTATATTCGCACTGCATAGGCATGCTTCGTGCCTTGAGCAGCGGGCACAAGATCCCTACATCCTGCAGGATGGCTGAAACACTCACTCTCACCCCCGCCGCAGCGAAGCGCGTGGCCTGGATCGCCGAACGGCAGTCCAAACCTGCTGTTTTGCGCCTTTCGGTAGAAGGCGGCGGCTGTTCGGGCTTCCAATATAAGTTCGACCTGGCCGAAATTGCGGCTGAGGATGACAGCGTCAGCGAGACGGACGGCGTCAAATTGCTGGTCGATCCGGTGAGTCTCGATCTGGTGGCGGGAAGTACGATCGATTTCGTGGAATCGCTGGGCGGCGCGGCATTTCGTGTCGAGAATCCCAATGCTGCCTCCGGCTGCGGTTGCGGCTCGAGCTTCGGCATCTAGGATCGCGGGTGCGCGTCGCGAGTTTCAATATAAATGGCGTGAAGGCGCGTCTCCCGCGCTTGCTCGAATGGCTTGAAGAGCGCCGACCCACTGTTGCGTGCCTTCAGGAAATCAAGAGTATCGACGAGAATTTCCCTGCCGATGAGTTCGCAAAGATTGGCTATCATGCCATTTGGCACGGTCAGAAGAGCTTCAACGGCGTTGCCATTCTTGCGGACAATAGCGAACCGGTTGAAATGCAGCGGGGATTGCCGGGCGATCCCGAAGACGACCATTCGCGCTATCTCGAAGCCGATGTCGCAGGTGTGCGCATCTGCAATCTCTACCTGCCCAACGGAAATCCGCAGCCAGGGCCAAAGTTCGATTACAAGCTGACGTGGATGAAACGCCTGCGCGCCCGCATGTCCGAGCTGAAAGAGCTGGAGATTCCGACAATCGTGCTCGGCGATTTCAATGTCATCCCCGAAGATAAGGACACATGGTCGGTCAAGGCGATGCAGGACGATGCGCTGATGCAGCCTGAATCGCGCGACGCCTATTCGTGCCTGTTGAACGATGGCTGGACCGACGCCCTCGACACGCTCAATCCGCGCGGGGGCGTCTGGACCTATTGGGATTATCAGGCTGGCGCCTGGCAGCGCGACCACGGCTTCCGCATCGATCACATGTTGCTATCGCCCGAATGCGCGGACCGGCTGGTCGGCGCGGGCGTCGATAAGGAATATCGCGGGCGCGAAAAGGCAAGCGATCACGCCCCGGTTTGGGTCGAATTGCGCGCGAGCGCCTAGGCGGACATCATCCTAGCGATAGAATATGTGGCTGCTGACTCGTGCAAGGCGGGTTAAGCGCCAGCCTGGCTTTACGGATGCCGCGTGAAAGTACAGCGCGCCTTTGGCTGGACTGTCCCACAGGCCCTGATCCGCAATCGTCGCGATCGCTTGCGCATTGCGCCATGCCAGCGAACCCGTCTTGATCGGCGGCATGGAGCCCCGCCGTACAAAAGAGAACTGGGAGCGCTGGTAGACCACGCCGCAATAGCTGGTCGGGAAGCGTTTGGACGCCGCGCGGTTGACGATTACCCGGCCGACCGCGAGTTGGCCCTGCAGCGGTTCACCGCGTGCCTCGAAGTATATTGCGCTGGCAAGGCACCGCATGTCTTTCGACATCGCGCTGGAGGCGGGGATTTGCGCCACCAATTCGCCAAGCGTATCCGCATCGGCTTGGCGGAAATCCTGTTCTGGCTGATCGACTTCTGCCGGCAGGGCCTGAACTATTGCCTGGGAAATGAAACGAACCGCACTGTCGGCCATGGCTGCCTCTCCGGCACCCTCAGCCTCATCCAAAGCGACGTTTTCGGCGTATTCGTCAAAATTGAGCGGGTCCTGGGCCGAAGCGCCTGTGACCGTAAAAAGCATTGTCGCGGCCACGGACATCGCCGCGGCCAGCTTTACTTTGCGACTCATATATTCCGTCGTACTCGGCGGTGGACGGGCTCAGACGCAGGCGGGAGACCGATTGCCTGACAAAGCGCAAAGCAATCGGTCGCATCAATGGCCTGCCGGCCGTCCCCCGTCTGCGCGCTATTCAATCAGGCCGATTTGCCGATGCGAACGCCTGCGCCTTCGAAGTTGGCCGGGCGCATAGGCATCTGGTCAGGGGTGTCAATCTTCTTAAGTATCTATCCCGATGAATTGTTCACTATTTGGGCTGTCTAGTTCTACAATCCATAGATCGGCATCCTGATGCTTGCGCCTGGAGCAATATTCACTGAACTCACTTGGATTATCAGTGTCTTGCGACTTAACTAACGTCCACATCCGGCTGCCATCTAGTTGTGGCATTCGTTCAAACAGGCGCAACTTTGTGCCATTTTCGCAACATATTATTAGGATTGTTCCGGCGTCGCGTTCACCCTTTTCGATAACTGTCGCAAAGCCGCCTGCCGCGTTCACTGTGCGGATCAGGCCCGCTACTTCGAGATGGGCTGGTAACCGGTCATCCATGGCGAGATCCAGCAATTGCGCAGCCGTTCTGCACGAACAATGCGCTCATGTCCCGAGATTCCGGCGATAAAGTCAAAGCCCAGATATGGCCGCGATTTGCTCGGAGCTGCTAGCTTTAGGCAGCGTCGCGATCGGCTACGCTGGTCAGAAGCGCATAGAGCGCTTCTGCATTCGGCGCTTCCATCAACGCCTCATGCATTCGCTCGTCACGCACTATTCGCGATACGGCGGCCAAAGCATGCAGATGCGAGACCCCCGCGTTTTCCGGCGAGAGCAACCCGAATACGAGATCGACCTGCATTCCATCGGCAGCGGCAAAATCGATCGGCTCCGAAAGACGCAGCAGCGACGCGACCGGCCGGTTGATGCCGGAAATCCGGGCGTGCGGGATTGCAACGCCGCGCCCAAAGCCGGTGCTTCCCAGCCGCTCGCGTTCCTCGAGGCCCTCGAGGACTTCGGCTTCGTCCAACTCGTAAACAGCGGCGAAGCGCTTCGCCAGAAGAGCTAGAATTTCGTGCTTGGTCGCCGCCTGGATCGTCGCCACGGCGTCGGGAAGAAGCGAAAACTGCAAAACCATTGTCCTTGATCATCTGGGTAAAGCACGGTGTGGGAATATGTTCGGGCCAGCCAAGTCGCCCCGAAAGGCGCACGAGACCCGTGTTCCTGAAGCTGAAGGAATTGGCCGCCGATTACGGGCCCCTAGCGCAGCTTACTCAAGACGGTTCGACCCAGCCGATCGCCCCGTCATCGCGGCGATACACCATATTATGCCGCCCAGTTCCAGCATTTTTGAAAAACAGGGCATTCGTGTGCCTTAGATCGAGCAGCATAACCGCATCGGAAACGCTGGTTTCCGGGATGTCGATCCGCGTTTCGGCAACCACCAGCGGTGCATCGCTTTCGATGTCCGCTTCGGGTTCTTCCGACGCAAACACGGTATAAACGGCGTCTTCCTCGCGCATCGCATAGGCCGTCTGCTCATGCCGATCTTTCAGCCGGCGCTTGTAGCGCCGCAATTGCTTGTCGATCTTGTCTGCTGCCTGGTCGAACGCCTGATGCGCGTCATGCGCCTCGGCGTGAGATTTCATGATCAGGCCGTGCATCACGTGCATCACGATGTCGCAAGCAAAGGCGTTGGTCGGCGCCTTTCCAAAGGTTACCTGAGAAGAGAGCGCTCGGCTGAAATATTTGTCGATGATGTTCGTCAATCGGCCGGATGCATGTTCTTGCAGTGCGACGCCCGTATCGATCTGGTGGCCAGAAACGCGAATATCCATCGTAATTGTTACTCCTGCTTCATATGCCGCCCTGCTGTTGTTTATCTATTCCAGAGCGGGGATTCCAAAGTCGCCAGAAATTCCCGGTGCCGCGCAAGCTCTTCCAGGCTTGCACCATGCGCGCGCGGCACCCTGAATTCCCGGATCTGCTGCGGCCTTCTAATGGTTTCGATAGTACCGACGAGTTCGCCCGCTGCCAGCTCGAGGCCTATCTGCCGGCCTCCGGTCAGTTCGACATAGACCTGGGCAAGCAACTCGGCATCGAGGAGCGCGCCATGCCTGGTTCGGTGGCTGCGATCGATGCCATAACGCATGCAAAGAGCATCGAGCGAGAGCTTGGCGCCGGGATGGCGTCGCTTGGCGATTGCCAGAGTGTCGACCATACGGGTCTGACAGACCGGACCGAGGCCGCAAATCGCCATTTCCGCATTGAGAAAGCCGAAATCGAACGAGGCGTTGTGCGCAACCAGCGGCGCGTCTTCCAGGAAGACGAGCAAGTCTTCGACACTCTCGTGGAATCGAGGTTTATCGGCCAGGAACTTGTCCGACAGACCGTGAACCCGCTCCGCTTCGATGGGCATTGTCCGGTCGGGATTGTAATAGGCATGAAAAGTGCGGCCAGTGGGCACGCGATTGACGATTTCGATGCAGCCCAATTCCACCATCCTGTCGCCCCCAGAAGGGTCAAGACCAGTGGTTTCCGTATCGAAAACGATCTCTCTCATTACAATCAATATCGGACGCCGCGGCCCCGCTGGCAAGGGCCCCTGTCACTCAACCGGTCAGTTTTTCAACCAGATTGGCCACCGCATGCCTGGTTTCATCAAGTGTCGTGCCTGTATCGATCACATAATCCGCCTTTGCCCGCTTCTCCGCGTCGGGCATTTGCAGGTCGAGTATCTCCGCAAAGCGCTCTGCGCTCATGTTCGGGCGCGCCAAAACGCGTTCACGCTGAATTGCTGGCGAGGCTGACACCACCAGCACCGCATGCACGCGGCCGGAGCCGCCCTTCTCAAACAGAAGCGGGATATCGAACACGACCAGCGGCTGCCCGGAATGTTCGATCAGAAACGCCTCCTGCTCAGCCACAACGGCTGGATGGACGACTGCCTCAAGTCGGTGAAGCGCTTTGGGATTGTTGAACACCCGCCGGCCCAATTCCGCCCGGTCGACCCCCTCAGGCCCGGTTGTGCCGGGAAATGCCCGTTCGATTGCGCCAAGCAGAGCACCGCCCGGACCCTGCATCCGGTGAACTGCCGCATCGGCATCGTATACGGGGACACCGAGATCGGCGAACATCCGCGCGACCGTGGATTTTCCCATGCCGATTGAGCCAGTGAGGCCCAGGACGAAGGGATGACCGGGATTTCGCGTCATCGCGTAAGCAGTGCGCGCAGTTCGAGATCGCCGTCGCCGCGGGGCGGAGCGGCACCGAAGAATTTCACGAATGCTTCCGCAGCCTGCCCGATCAGCATCGCCAGGCCGTCCACTGTCGGGAGACCGGCCGCTCGCGCCGCTTTGAGCAGCGGCGTATCCACCGGGTGCGTCACAATATCGTAGACTACGCTTCCTGGCGGCGCATGGCTGAGATCGAATTCCAACGGCGGCTGGCCCGCCATACCAAGCGGGCTGGCGTTGACCACCAGATCGAAACACCCTTCGCGATCATCAAACTCGAAGTCAGACTTTGCCGCGAAATATCCAATCGTCGCAGCGTGATGATCACCGCCGGGATCGAGTTCATCCAGGATGTCCTGCGCCTTCCTTATGCTGCGTCCCGCCAGCACAATCACGACATGTTCGCTCGCCAACGCCGCGACAATTGCGCGCGCCGCTCCGCCGGTTCCCAGCACGCGCGCCATGCGGAACAGGTGCCGCTTTGCCAGAAGAGGCCGCAGAGGCTCCAGGAATCCGGCGGCATCGGTATTGTAGCCCGTCAATTTGCCATTGTCGGATACGATCGTGTTCACTGCACCGATCCGCTCCGCCAATGGGTCAAGCTGATCGAGCAGGGGGATCACTGCCTGCTTGTGCGGCATCGTGACATTGCACCCGCGCCAATCGGGATCCGCCCGCCGTGCGGCGAGATAATCCGCCAAACCCTCGCTCGTCACCAGGCAAGCACGATAATCTGCGTCGAGACCCAATAGTCGCAACCAGTAATTATGGATTGCCGGCGATTTCGACTGGGCGATGGGATCTCCAATCACCTCCGCATAGGCTCGCCCTGCGGACTGTCCTGCGGCCGCGCTCATATGGCAAGTTCTCCCTGCTCGCGCAGTGCCTTCAACACAGGCAGCAAAGGCATACCAAGGACCGTGAACTGGTCGCCTTCGATAGTCTCGAACAATTGCGGGCCCATCGCCTCGATCCGGAAAACGCCTACGCAGCCGGCAACCGCAGGCCATTCGGCATCCAGATAGGATTCGATGAATGCATCCGAAAGCTCGCGCACATGCAATACGGCTTCTGCGGCCTCGCTCCAGACCAATGCCGCGTCACGCACGAGCGCGGCCGCACTGATGAGTTGCATTTTCTTGCCCGAGTAAAACTTCAGATGTGCTGCCGCATCCTCGCGGCTGCTCGGTTTGTCGAACCTTCGCCCGCCCACAACGACCAGCGAATCGCTGCCGAGCACCAATTGGCCTGGCAAATCGCGCGATACGGCAAGCGCCTTCTCACGCGGCCAGAGCGAGCGCGACGTCCTGCGGGCGGGCGCCTTCCAATTCCGCTTCGATGCGGCGCTCGTCGAGCAGGGCGGGCCGGGCCTCGAACGGCACCCGCACAGCTTCGAGCATCGCCTTGCGCGAGGCACTTTGCGAAGCAAGCACGATCATACCGGCCCCGCACCATCCTCCGCGAGGTGTTCGCCGGAGGATTCCCCCAATTCGCGCTCGTTGAACAGGCGCATGATTGCCGCGGCAGTTTCCTCGATCGAACGGCGCGTCACATCGATCACCGGCCAGCCGTTGTCGGCAAACATGCGCCGGGCGAATTGCACTTCTTTTTCAACGCGCTCCTCATCGACATAGGCGGTTTCGGTGCCTTCGTTGAGTGACAGCAGGCGGTTGCGGCGGATCTGGATCAATCGCTTGGGAGCTGTCGTCAGCCCGACAATAAGCGGGTGCCCGAGGCCGAACAGCGACTTATGCGGCGGACTTTCGACCACCAGCGGGACATTGGCGACTTTGTAGCCGCGATTGGCCAGATAAATGCTGGTGGGGGTCTTCGAGGTGCGCGAAACCCCGGCCAGTACAATGTCGGCCTCTTCCCATTCTTCCCATAAAACGCCGTCATCATGGGCGATGGTGTAGTGAATCGCTTCAACCCGGCGAAAATAGGCTTCGTCCATCATATGCTGGCGGCCGGGCCGACCGCGCGCTTCCTGACCGAGCTGCCCTTCCAGCGCTTCGGTTACGGCATCGAGCGCCGGCACATTTGGCAAGCCGACTGCACGGCAATGCTCTTCCAAGCGCCGGCGGGTGTCCGGATTGACCAGCGTGAACAGCACCAGGCCGGGATTGGCGGCGAATTCTCCGAGAATTCGGTCCAGATGCTGCTGCGAGCGGACCATTGGCCAGAAATGGCGGACGATATCGGCCCCGTCGAACTGGGCAAGAGCCGCCTTGGCGATCATTTCGAGTGTTTCGCCGGTCGAATCCGACACGAGATGAAGGTGGAGCCGGGTCATCGAGCCTCTTCAGCGAGCCGCACTGGGCCTGTGAACAATCACCGGCATAAACCACGGGAGAACCATGCGGACAAGCTTGTCCGGCAATTCCATCACCGCAACCGGTTCTCCGATATGCCACCTGTCGACATGGGGAACGAGATTTCGACAGGCTGCGGACAGTGGGGATATCCTTTGCTTGACGACCAAATGATACGAGTTCGAGTGGCACCGAAGCCTGTTCAACGCGGGAGAAATCGGGCAAGGGGCCGCCATCCCCACAATCCACAGGACCAACAGAGTCCTACAACCATATATATATTACTAGTTATTGGTTTGGACTTTATCCGAAATGCCCGGAATCCTTCTCGACACATTGCGCGGTACGAATAGCAGGCAAAGGCCGATCTGGCTTATGCGCCAGGCTGGGCGCTACCTCCCCGAATATCGCGAACTACGGGCCAGCAAAGGCGGTTTTCTCGAACTGGTCTACGATCCCGAGGCCGCCGCGGAAATCACGCTTCAACCGATCCGCCGGTTCGGTTTCGACGGCGCGATCCTGTTCTCCGACATCCTGATCGTTCCGCATGCGATGGGACAGAAGCTCGAATTCCTTGCAGGGTGAAGGGCCGCATCTCTCGCCGCCCTTGATCGATGCCGCGCTTGGGGAGCTCCAGGCCGTGCCTGAGCGGCTCCTGCCGATCTATGACACCGTGGCGACGTGTGAAGGCAGCGCTGGGCCCGGAGACGACGCTGCTGGGCTTTGCCGGCAGTCCCTGGACAGTCGCGACCTACATGGTTGCGGGCAGGGCAGCCGCGACCAGCACGAGACGCGCGCTTTCGCCTATCGCGATCCGGCTGGTTTCCAGGCGATCATCGATGCGATCATTTCCGTTACGATCGAATATCTGCGGCGGCCAGATCGATGCGGGCGCAGAGGCCGTGCAACTGTTCGACAGCTGGGCGGGCAGCCTGGCACCGGAGCAGTTCGAACGCTGGGTGATCGCGCCCAATGCGAAGATCGTGGCGGCACTGAAAGCGCGCTATCCGCGACATCCCGATCATCGGTTTTCCCAAGGGATCGGGCGAGAAGCTGCCGGCCTATGCGCGAGGAGACCGGAGTCGATGCACTGGGGATCGACGAAACGATCGATCCCGTTTGGGCTGCGCAGATGCTTGCCCGCGGGAATGCCGGTTCAGGGCAATCTCGATCCCTTGCTGCTGCTGGCAGGCGGGGAAGAGCTCGAGCGGCAGGCTCACCGCATCCTTGAAGCCTTTTCGGGCCGGCCGCATGTGTTCAATCTCGGCCATGGTATCGGGCAGACGACACCGATCGCGCATGTCGAACAGTTGATACGCATCATTCGGGATTGGGAGGGGTGATTTTTCCTGCATTATTGCCTAAATGCGCGCCATGCAGGAAGTGCTTGCCATGATCTATTTCTGGCTCAAGGCCGGCCATATCATTTTCGTGATCTTCTGGATGGCGGGGCTGTTCATGCTGCCGCGCTATTTCATCTATCATCAGGAATGCCCGGCAGATTCGCCGGAAAACGCCGTGTGGATCGACCGGGAACGCAAGCTGCTCAAGATCATCCTCACGCCTTCGCTGGTCGTCGTATGGGTGCTGGGTCTGCTGTTGGCATGGCACACCGGGGCGTTCAGCCAGGGCTGGTTCCATGCCAAGCTGGCGCTGGTGCTGCTGCTATCGGGCTATCATGGCTGGCTCGCGTCATATGCCAGGCAGTTGGCCCGGGGCGAACGGCGCATTACCGGCAGAACCCTGCGCATGCTGAACGAAGTACCGGGCGTGGCCGCAGCGGTGATCGTCATGCTCGTAGTGATCAAGCCGTTCTGATCGAACCGCCGCGCGCAGGCGAGCCATGCCGATTGCGAATTGACGCGCGGCCTGCGCAGGACTATCTCGCTCACCAACCGGAAATGGCCGCCGAAATTCGTGCAGCCGGGTCTGCTTTCCCCAAGCCCAAACTGACCTGCCGGCACCTGACACTCCAGTGGATACCCACACATGCATCTGAAAGAACTCAAGAAAAGGACGCCGGCCGAACTGGTCGAAATGGCCGAAGAACTCGGCGTCGAAGGCGCATCGACCATGCGCCGCCAGGATCTGATGTTCGCGATCCTGAAGGAAGTGGCCGAAGACGGAGAAGAGATCATCGGCATCGGCACGATCGAAGTGCTGCAGGACGGCTTCGGCTTCCTGCGCAGCCCGGAAGCGAATTATCTCGCCGGGCCTGACGATATCTACGTCTCGCCCAACCAGGTCCGCAAATTCGGCCTGCGCACCGGCGACACGGTCGAAGGCGAAATTCGCGCGCCCAAGGATGGCGAGCGCTATTTCGCGCTGACCAAGCTGGTCATCGGTCAATTTCGACGATCCCGACGCCGTGCGTCACCGCATCAATTTCGACAATCTCACGCCGCTCTATCCCGACGAACGGCTGAATCTCGATACCATCGATCCGACGGTGAAGGACAAGTCGGCGCGCGTGATCGATATCATCGCGCCGCAGGGCAAGGGCCAGCGCGCGCTGATCGTCGCGCCGCCGCGCACCGGCAAGACCGTGCTGCTGCAGAACATCGCCAAGGCGATCACCGACAATCATCCCGAGGTGTTCCTGCTCGTGCTGCTGGTCGACGAGCGGCCCGAGGAAGTCACCGACATGCAGCGCAGCGTGAAGGGCGAGGTCATCTCCTCGACCTTCGACGAGCCTGCCAGCCGCCACGTCCAAGTCGCTGAAATGGTGATCGAAAAGGCCAAGCGCCTGGTCGAGCACAAGCAGGACGTCGTGATCCTGCTCGATTCGATCACCCGCCTTGGCCGCGCCTACAACACCGTCGTGCCAAGTTCGGGCAAGGTGCTGACCGGCGGTGTCGATGCCAACGCGCTGCAGCGTCCGAAGCGCTTCTTCGGTGCTGCGCGCAACATCGAGGAAGGCGGTTCGCTCTCGATCATCGCCACCGCGCTGATCGATACCGGCAGCCGCATGGACGAAGTGATCTTCGAAGAATTCAAGGGCACCGGTAACTCGGAAATCGTGCTCGATCGCAAGGTTGCCGACAAGCGCATCTTCCCGGCGCTCGATGTCGGCAAGTCCGGCACCCGCAAGGAAGAGCTGCTGGTCGACAAGGACCAGCTGTCCAAGATGTGGGTGCTGCGCCGCATCCTCATGCAGATGGGCACGATCGACGCGATGGAATTCCTGCTCGACAAGATGAAGGATTCCAAGACCAACGAAGACTTCTTCGCGACGATGAACCAGTAACAGGCAATGGCTGGCCGGTTCCCGCTCCGCACGGTCATTACCGGCGGGCCGGGGTCCGGCAAGTCAACCCTGCTTGCCGCGGCCGGCGCTGCGGGCATTGCGACATCGCCCGAGATAGCGCGAGAAATCCTCCAGGAGCCCGGCGGGATGGAGCTGCGCGCTTCCGACCCATGGAAATTCGCCGAAGCGATGCTCGAACGCGAGCTGGCAGCCTTTCACGACAGCGCAAATCAACCGGGCATGGTCCTGTTCGATCGCGGCTTTCCCGATATCGCCGGCTTTCACGAACTTTCCGGACTGGGATGTGCCGCTTGAGCTTGACCGGATCTGCCGGACCATTCGCTATGAAGGACCGATCTTTCGCGCTCCGCCCTGGCGGGCAATCTATGCTCCGGACCCCCAGAGAATCCAGACTTGGGAAGAAGCACTGGCCAGCGATGCAGCGGTCAGTGCAGCCTGGCGCAACTATGGCTACGATCTGATCGATCTTCCGCTTGCACCAGTGAACGAGCGGCTCGAATTCATACGCGAGCTGATTGGCGGCGGCGTCGATACCGCGTGAGTTTCAATTCGGCCGGTCCTGAGTTAGGTTAGTGGCAGGATTGAGGAGCCCGGCCATGCGAATACCGACATTTGCTCTTGGAATTGCCGCGGTGCTTTCCGCAAGTTGCAGCCATGCGGAAACGGAAGCGCCAGCGGCATTCGAAACCCGTATATTCGACGTGCCTGCCGGATCGCGCCCGCATGATGTGGCGCCCGGCCCAGAAGGACAGATCTGGTACACCGGGCAGCGACGGGGCACGCTTGGCATCATTGACATTGCGTCGGGGAAAGTTCGCGAAGTCCCCCTTGGACCGGACTCGGCGCCGCACGGTGTGATCCAGGGCCCCGACGGCGCGGCTTACATCACCGACGGCGGGCAGAACGCGATTGTGCGCTTCGATCCTGTGACCGAGAAGATCGACGTCTGGAAGCTGCCGGAAGACAGCGGCTACACCAATCTGAACACTGGGGCCTTTGATGCCGACGGAGTGCACTGGTTCACTGGCCAGAACGGCGTCTACGGCAAGGTCGACCCTGCCGATGGCGTCGTTACGGTCTACAAGGATCCCGAAGGCCGCGGCCCCTATGGGATAACTGCCACGCCAGACGGTGAGATCTATTATTCTTCCCTCGCTGGAAGCCATCTGGGCAAGGTAAACCGGGTGGACGGTTCAGTGACGATGATCGAACCGCCGGACGAAGGGGCAGGCCTGCGCCGGGTATGGGCGGATTCCGCCGGCGATCTATGGGCAAGCGGCTGGAATAACGGCAAGCTCTATCGCTACCGGCCCACCAGCGGCGAATGGGACCAATGGCAGCTGCCGGCCGATGGTGCGCGAAATTATGCGATATATGTCGATGAGCGCGATTGGGTGTGGATGTCCGACTTCACGAGCAACAACACCTATGTCTTCGATCCAGCCAATGAGAGCTTCACGGCGATCGCAGGCAGCGGGCCCGATGCCGCAGTGAGGCAGATCCTGGGCCGCGCCAACGAGATATACCTTCCAGAATCCGGGCTCGACCGGGTGATGCTGGTGACAGTGAGCGAGTGAACCGTTGGATTGTCATGCCGGCGTTGGCGCTCGGTAGCTGCCTGGTGTGGTGGCCCATGGCAGAGAGTTCTGCCGCGGCGTCATCGGCTGGAGAGCGGGCATTTCAGAAATGCTACGCGTGCCATTCGCTTGAGGATCATGGCGGGATGACAATCGGCCCTTCGCTCAAGGGGATTGTCGGACGAAAGCCCGCTTCGGAGCAAGGCTTCGACTATTCAGAAGCGATGCGCGCTTATGCCAAGGGTCACAAGAAGTGGAGCAAGGAGGAACTCGATGCCTTCCTTGCTGATCCGCAGCATGTCGTTCCGCGTAACGAGATGGGGTTCTTCGGAATGCGCGACGCAGCGGAGCGCAAGGCGCTGATCGAATGGCTCGCTAGAAATTAGCCTCAGGCGAGATGCAGTTCGAAGAATTCCCGTGTGCGCCGGTCGGCCAGTTGGGCGCCTTCTTCGTCGCGGCGGCTGCCCGAAGTCGCGGCAAAGCCATGATCGAGGCCTTCATAGTCGTGCAGCGTCACGCGCGGATGCGGATCGAGCGCATCATGCACCGCCTTTTGTGCCTCGGGCCCGACAAAATGGTCGGCGGTCGGGATGTGCAGCATCAACGGTTTGGCGATGGCGTGCGCTTCGCCCAGCATCTGATCGATCATCACCCCGTAATAACCCACACTGGCATCCACGTCGGTGCGCGTAGCGGCCATATAGGCCAGTCTGCCGCCGAGACAGAAACCCACTGCGCCGACTTTGGCGGCGCCTTCGCTGGCACGCAGAAATTTCGCCAGCGCTTCGATATCCTTGACCCCGTCGTCGGCTGAAAATTTCATCATGTTGTCGATCGCCTGCTGGAATTCGGACTCCACCGCCGGGTCGAGTTCACTTCCGGGGGCGAAGCGCCAGAAGATGTCTGGTGCTACCGCGACGTAGCCCAGCTTGGCCCAATCGTCGCACTTCTCTGCAATCCCCGCATTCACCCCGAAAATCTCGGGAATGACGATAATGCCGGCGCGCGGCGTTCCTTCCGGCCGGGCACAATAGGCCGGGATCGATCCCTCGCCATCAAGCGTTGGAATCGCAAGGTTGGTAGGCATGGTGCTTCCTTTCGCGGGCTGCCGGCTGCCAGAGGAACCTAAGGCCAGTGGATGGACTTTGCCATGCCTGTGTGACAGGTTCCTGATGCTGGCGGCGAATTTGGAGTGATGAGGCGATGAAAGTCCACGTAGAAATCGATTGTTCGCCGGAAGAAGCGCGGCGCTTCATGGGCTTGCCCGACGTGGAAAAGGCCAATGAAATCTATGTGGATGCGCTCTCCAACGCAATGAAGGGCGTATCCAACGTCGATCAGTTGCAGGAATTCACCAAGCATATCGCACCGATGGGCCAGTTCGGGCTCAAGCTGTTCAAGGACTTCATGGACAGCAGCGCTGCCTTCTCCGGCACCAGCCAGGAGGGAAGCCCGAAAGGCGGCAAGTCGAAAGACTGATCCTTCGCAAATGACTGCGCGCGGCGAATAGGCTAGTTGCCCGCGCGATGGATACGATCTTTGCCCTTTCCAGCGGATCGCCGCCTGCCGGCATCGCACTCGTGCGAGTGAGCGGGCCAGGCGCTGCAGAAGCGCTGCGCCTGCTGAGCGGAAGTGTTCCCAAGGCCCGGCACGCGCATTTCCGGGCACTGAGGGCACCAGACGGGACCTTGCTCGACGAAGGCATCGTGCTTTGGTTTCCGGGGCCGGGCAGCGCCACAGGGGAAGATCTGGCCGAGTTTCATCTCCATGGCGGGCGGGCAGTTATCGCGGCGATCGAGGCCGCGCTTGCCTCCATACCCGGATTGAGGCGGGCACAGCCTGGCGAGTTTACCCGCCGCGCCTTCGCCAATGGACGGATCGACCTTGCGCAAGCCGAAGGGCTGGCCGATTTGCTCGCGGCGGAGACCGAGTTGCAGCGCCGAGCCGCGCTCGTCATGGCTGGAGGAGCTCTCTCGCGCCAGGTGGGCGGGTGGTGCGACAGTTTGCTGGCGATCTCCGCTCAGGTCGAGGCGGCACTCGATTTCGACGACGAGGATGACGTTGCTGCGCCTGGAGCCAGTCTGGGCATGGCCATCGCGGATTTGCGGATGGAAATCGAACGGCAGCTTCGTGCACCGCACGCGGAAATTTTGCGGGAAGGCTTCAGGGTTGTGCTCGCTGGGCCGCCGAATGCGGGAAAATCGACACTTTTCAACGCATTGGTCGAGAGCGAAGCGGCCATTACAGCACCTGTGCCGGGGACTACGCGCGATGTGCTGGTGCATCCCGTGGCGATTGGCGGTGTTCCGTTCAGTTTCGTAGATACTGCGGGCTTGCGTGAGGAGTGGGGCGACGAAGTAGAGGCAATCGGGATTGCTCGCGCGCGGGCCGCGCTTGCCCGCGCGGATCTCGTACTCTGGCTCGGTCCCGAAGGACAGGGCCCTGACGATGCTTGGGAGATAGATGCCCAAATCGACCGCGCCGATCATCTGGCAAAAGTCGCGCCGCGCAACTCTTTATCCGCAATGACGGGCGCCGGAATTGCCGAATTGAAGCAGCAGCTTGTGTCCGAAGCGATGTCGGCCATGCCGGGGCCTGGCGAGGCAGCGCTCGATGCGCGGCAGCGCGGTCTTCTGGCCGAAGCGGTCGGCGCGCTCGAGATGGCGCAAGATCTGAACGATCTTTTGCTGGTCGCCGAACAATTACGGCTCGCGCGGAGGGCTTTCGACCGGCTGACGGGGAGGGCATCGACTGAAGATATGCTCGATGCCTTGTTTGGGCGCTTCTGCATCGGGAAATGATTTCCTCGCAGCTATTGTTCCACGTGGAACAACGCCTGGCCCGTATCTCGAATGTTGCCTCATTACGGCGCGAACGCAGCGCAAGTCTTTGACCGGAATCGCGCGAAGCCTTATCGGCATAGGACATGGCTGAGCCTGCAAACAAATTCGACGTGATCGTGATCGGCGGCGGCCATGCTGGCTGCGAGGCCGCTGCGGTGGCTGCGCGCATGGGTGCGCGCGGTCGCATTGGTCAATTTCGATCTTGAGACGATTGGGGCGATGAGCTGCAATCCGGCCATCGGCGGGCTGGGCAAAGGCCATCTGGTGCGCGAAGTCGATGCGTTCGATGGTTTGATCGGCCGGGCGGCAGATGCGGCCGCGATTCATTACCGCATGCTCAACCGATCGAAAGGCAGCGCAGTCTGGGGGCCGCGCGTTCAGGCGGATCGCCAGCTGTTCAAGGCGGCGGTTCAGGCGATGATCGCGGCGCAGGACAATCTCGAACTTGTCGAAGGCGAAGCGGCGGAACTGTCGATTGAGCAAGGCCGGGTTACAGGGCTGATGCTGGCTGACGGCACGCGACTCGCCGGCGCGGGCGGTAGTGCTGTGCACGGGCACTTTTCTTGGCGGAACACTGTTTCGCGGCGAGGAACGGCTGACCGGCGGACGGATCGGTGAAGCATCGGCGCAGCGGCTTGCCGCACAGCTGCGGGATTCTTCACTGCCGATGGCGCGGCTCAAGACCGGCACGCCGCCCCGGCTTGACGGGCGCACGATCGACTTGGTCGCAGCTGGAGGAACAGCCTTCCGACCCTGATTTGTGGACCATGTCGCCGCTGACGCAAACCCGCAGGCAATCCTCAGGTTTTCTGCGCAATCACGCGTACCAACGAACGCAGTCATGACGTCATTCGTGCGAACCTCCATCGCTCGCCGCTTTTCAGCGGGGCGATCGATGCGCGCGGTCCGCGTTATTGCCCGTCGATCGAAGACAAGATCCATCGCTTCGCCGATCGCGACGGCCATCAGGTGTTCCTGGAGCCGGAAGGGCTGGGCACGCATCTGGTCTATCCCAACGGCATCAGCACTTCGCTGCCGGCCGATGTCCAGCTTGAGATGCTGCGCACGATGGAAGGTCTCGAGCACGTGGAAATGGCGGTGCCTGGCTATGCGGTCGAATATGACCACATCGATCCGCGTGCGCTATCGCCCTCGCTTGAGTTGAAAGCGATCCCGGGCCTCTATTGCGCGGGCCAGATCAATGGCACCACCGGCTACGAGGAAGCGGCCGCACAGGGGCTGGTGGCCGGGATGCATGCAGCCAGCGCCAGTTCTCGGCCGGGACGCGCCGCCACTCGATCGTGCCAATTCCTATATGGCGGTGATGATCGACGATCTGACACTGCACGGGGTTAGCGAACCCTACCGGATGCTGACGGCCCGGGCCGAATACCGCCTGCGGCTTCGGGCTAACAATGCGACCACCCGTCTGACACCGCTTGCGATCGAGGCCGGATGTGTCGGCAGCCCCGCGCCGTGAATGGTTTGTTCGCCGTGAAAATGAGCGGGGACAATGGGATGAGGCTTTGGATCGGACGGTTTCCGCATCCGAAATCGTCGCGGCGCGGGCTTCCAGTCCGGGAAGATGGTGCGAAACGCACTTTGCGGGAATGGCTGCGTTTTGGCGGAGTGGAGCTGGGCGATCTGGCCGCATGGATTGCCGAGGACCTGGATTTAACGAGCGAAATGGCCTCGGAACTGGCGGAAGACGCTGCCTACGCACCCTATCTGGCCCGGCAGGAGACCGAATTGCGCGATTTGCGCGCAAGCGAGGCGGTGGAGCTGGGCGAATCGCTATCCCTTTGCCGAGGTCCCGGGATTGTCGCGGGAAATGGTTGAACGGCTCGAGGCTTCAAAACCGGCAAATCTCGCGGCGGCAGGGCGCATAGCCGGCATAACGCCAGCGGCGCTGGCCGCCTTGCTGGTCCACGCCCGGCGCCAAATCGAGATTGCCGCATGATTGTGACGGAAGAGGACGCTCGATCCTATGTGGCGGAATATGCCGATCAAGTTGCGCTTGACCGGCTGGACCGCTTCGCCGCTTTGCTGGCAAGCGAAAATTTGCGCCAGAACCTGGTGGCCAAGGCAAGCCTGTCCGAGATCTGGCAGCGCCACATCGCCGACTGCGCGCAGCTTCTGGCGCATGTTCCACGTGAAACAATCGGAGCGCTCGCCGGCGGTCTATGGCTGGATCTCGGCACCGGGGCAGGCTTCCCGGGCCTGGTAATCGCAATTTTGCGGCCGGATTGGGATGTGCGCCTGGTCGAATCGCGGCGCAAGCGCAGCGAATTTCTCGAAACGGTGCGTATTGAGCTGGGTTTGCAGAAATGCAGCATTATCGGCAGCAGGCTGGAAATGGTCGCCGGATGTCGCAGCCAGCGTCATTTCGGCACGTGCTTTTGCGCCAATGCCCCGTTTACTTGATCTATCCGCACGTTTTTCCACAGACCGCACTCTTTGGCTGTTGCCGAAGGGGCGGTCGGCGGCACAGGATTTGGCTGCAGCTGCCCGAATCGACTCGCAAAATGTTCCACGTGGAACAATCGTGCACGGATCCTGAGGCCGGCATCATTGTCGGCCATCTTCAGAGCAAGGGCGGAAAGCAGCAAGTGAGGCGCAAAGCGTGATCCGGATCGCAATCGCGAATCAGAAGGGCGGAGTGGGCAAGACCACGACCGCGATCAACATCGCCACCGCCATGGCCGCGACCGGCTGGAGGACTTTGCTGATCGATCTCGATCCGCAGGGCAATGCCTCGACCGGCATCGGAATTGCGGCTTCGCACCGCGCGAATTGTCCAGCTACGATGTGCTGGTGGGTGAAGCGACACTTGCCGAGGCGATCGTGCCGACTGCGATTCCCGGCCTCGATATTGTCCCGGCGACGGTCGATCTGAGCGGCGCGGAGATCGAACTGGTCGATTTCGAAGATCGCACCGGCCGTCTGCGCGAGGCGCTGGCCGGCCATACCGATCACGATATCTGCTTCATCGATTGCCCGCCGTCGCTCGGCCTGCTCACGCTCAATGCGCTTACGGCGGCGGATACGCTGCTGGTGCCGCTGCAATGCGAATTCTTCGCGCTCGAAGGGCTGAGCCAGCTTTTGCAGACGGTCGAGCAGGTTCAGCAGCGCTTCAATCCGCGATCTGGGCATTGTCGGCGTCGCGCTGACCATGTTCGACCGGCGCAATCGCCTGACCGATCAGGTGGCCGACGACGTGCGCGAATGCCTCGGCAATCTGGTGTTCGAATCGGTCATCCCGCGCAATGTGCGCCTGTCCGAAGCGCCGAGCCACGGACTTCCGGCGCTGATCTACGACCATGCCTGCGCCGGCAGCCGCGCCTATATGGCGCTGGCCCGCGAACTGATCGGCCGCCTGCCCGAGACGAGGAAAGCCGCATGAGCGAGCACCGGCGAACCCGGTGCGCCGTCGCCGCGCGAACGCGAAGCCGAAGCGAGGCGCAAGCTGGGCCGGGGCTTGGGCGCCCTGCTGGGCGAGGCGCGGCGCGAGGAGCCGCTGGTCCCGCGCCGAGGTGCGCGAGGCGGAAGCGTCGGATCCTGCGCGGGTGCAGGCTTGCCGCAATTCAGCAGTGGGCTTGCGAATATCGCCGGTCTCGGCAATCAGCCCGCATCCCGAACAGCCGCGTCGTCATTTCGACGAAGACGCGCTGAACGAGCTTGCCGCCTCGATCGCGGCGCGGGGCGTGATTCAGCCGGTGATCGTGCGTCCGCTCGCGGCGGCTATCAGCTGGTCGCGGGTGAGCGCCGCTGGCGCGCGGCGCAAAAGGCGCAACTCCATGAAATTCCAGCATTAATTCGCGATCTATCGGATCGCGACGTGATGGCGCTGGCGCTGATCGAGAATATTCAGCGCGAAGATCTCAACCCGATCGAGGAAGCGCGCGCCTATCAGCGGCTGGCAGAGCTCGAGGGTCTGACCCAGGCCGACATCGCCAAGATGGTCGAGAAATCGCGCAGCCATGTCGCCAATCTCCAGCGGCTGCTGACGCTGCCGGAGAGTGTCATCGACCATCTCGAGGCCGGACGACTTTCGATGGGTCACGCGCGCGCACTGGTCGGGCATGACGATGCGGAAGCGCTTGCCGATCAGGCGGTGGCCAAGAAGCTATCGGTGCGCGAAATCGAGCGTCTGGCGCGCAAGCAGGGCGCGCGTGGTGGGGGATCGGCGCGCACCGATCGCGGCGGACGCGATCACATGCGGATGCCGATATCGCCGCGGTCAGAACCACCTGGAGGAATTCCTCGGACTGTCCGTCAAGATCGCGACCGATGCCGATCCGACGTCGGGGGCGGTTACGATCCGCTACACCACGCTCGATCAGCTGGATCTGATTTGTCAGCGGCTCACCGGAGGCGGATTCTAGCGTTTTTGGCGCTCTTCTCGAGCAAAGAAGTCGTGCGGCGCGACTTTTATATTCGGTTGGCGAGCAGCGCTGCGAGTTTTTCGACCCCCGCCGCATCCTCCATATCGAACCGCGCAAGGTTGGGACTGTCGAGATCGATCACTGCAATCACGCAGCCGCCGCGGACAACCGGCACCACCAGTTCTGACCGGCTCGCAGCATCGCAGGCGATGTGGCCGGGAAACGCGTGAACGTCCCGCACGATTTGCGTCTGCCCGCTAGCCGCAGCCACTCCGCAGACGCCTTTGCCGAGCGGTATTCGGATGCATGCAGGCTTGCCGCAGAACGGGCCGAGTACGAGCTCGCTGCCAATCAGGCGATAAAAGCCGGCCCAGTTGAGATCAGGTATAAACTGCCAAATCAGGGCCGCGCTATTGGCCATATTGGCGACGCCGTCCGCTTCGTCCGCGGTGATCGCATCGACCGCCTCATACAAGGCGCCGTGAAGGGCCGGCCCCGGCAAATCGGCGTCAGGTGCAAAATCGAACATGCCGCGGAGCAATAGTGCCAAGGGCCGTTGCCGCAAAGCTCCTTTCAGCCTATCTCCCGCGCATGCATTTCATCAAGAAACTCCTTATCGCTCTTGCCATCCTGGTGGTGGTCCTTGGTGTCGCGGCCTACGTGATCCTGCGTGGCAGCCCGGCCGAATTCACACTCGAGGCCGTAACCGGCACAGATCCGAAGCTTGCGGAACCCAATCCGCAGACGATCCCCACTGTGAAGGTCGTCACCCCGGTCGGCTGGAAAGACAATGAGGCCCCGGCGGCTGCGAAGGGCCTCGTGGTCAACCGCTTCGCTACCGGACTTGAACATCCGCGTACGATGCTGGCGCTGCCCAACGGAGATATCCTCGTTGCGCTGACCAATGCACCTTCGCGGGTGATAGCTGGCGGCGGCCTGACCAATCTTGTGGCGGGCTACCTCTTCCGCAAAGCGGGGGCGAGTGTCCCTTCACCGAACGAGATCGTGTTGCTGCGCGATCAGGATGGGGACGGCGTCGCGGAGATGCGCGAAGTGCTCCGCAACAATCTCTCCTCGCCTTCCGGAATGGCCTATAAGGATGGCAAGCTCTACATTGCCGATCACGACAAGGTGCTGGAATTCAATTACGAGTTGGGCTCCACGAAACTTACGGGCAGCCCACGGAAGCTGATGGATTTGCCGCCAGCCGGCAACCACTGGATGCGCAATCTCGTGCTGAGCGACGACGGCAAATTGCTTTATGTTGCGGTCGGGTCGGCCTCCAATATCGGCGAAGGCGGGATGGACAAGGAGCAGGGACGCGCTGCTATCCACGAGATCAATTTGGAGACGGGCAAGTCCCGGCTGTATGCTGCAGGCCTGCGCAATCCCAACGGGCTTGCCTGGAATCCCTGGACCGGCGAATTGTGGACCACCGTCAACGAACGCGACATGCTCGGCTCCGACCTCGTGCCCGATTATCTCACCAATGTTCCGGTGGGTGCGCAATATGGCTGGCCGTGGGTCTATTGGGGCGATCTGATCGACGACCGAGTTGAAGCTCCGATGCCTGCCTTCATCAGCGAGTATACCCGCAAGCCGGAATTTGCGCTGGGTCCGCATGTCGCGGCGCTCGGCCTGACGTTTACTGGCGGCGGCAACCGAATGGGCACTGCCTTCAGCCAAGGCGCCTTCATCGCACGGCACGGTTCGTGGAACCGCAAGCCTGCTGGCGGGCTACGACGTTGTGTTCGTCAAATTCGACAATCTTGGCAATCCGGTCGGCAAGCCCGTTCCCGTGCTGACAGGCTTCCTCAACGGTGACGACACGACGAAGGGCCGGCCGACCTGGGTCGCGTGGGACAAGACCGGCGCGCTGCTGGTCAGCGACGATACCGGCAATACGATCTGGCGGGTGATTGCGCCCGGAGCCAAACCCAATCCGGCGCCGCAAAGATTGAAAGGTGAATCGCTGAAGCCGCTGCGCGAGCTCAGCGGCGATCCAAACGAGGCAGGCGCCGTGCTTCGCGAGAGCCAGTAACAGGCTCGAAACTTATAGCGGCTTTCCGGCGCGTCCGGCCAGTTCGGTGACGAATTGCCAGGCGGTGCGGCCCGAGCGAGCGCCGCGCCGCTTTGACCATTCGAGCGCATCGGCCTCATCCCAGGCGAAGCCCATATTCTTCGGCATAGCCGCGCGACGATCGCGAGATAATCGTCCTGGCTGCAATTGTGGAAGCCGAGCGACAAGGCCGAAACGGTCGGCCAGGGCCAGCCTGTCGTCGACCGCGTCGCGCGGATTGAGCGGATCGTCCTGCTCGCTTGCTTCGCGCGAGACGATTGCACGGCGGTTCGATGTCACTGCGAGACGGACATTGGCCGGCCGCGCCTCGACCCCGCCTTCCAGCCAGCTGCGCAAATGGCGCGGGCCGACGCTGTCGCCCTCGGCGAAACCGAGATCGTCGATGAAGACCAGGAAGTTGCGCTCGACCTTCGCCCAAGCTCCGCAAACAGCCGGGGCAGGCCTTCCAATGCATCGGTGCCGACCTGCACGAGCGCGATCCGCCCGGGAAGGCTGCTTGCGCTGCCAATATGCGGCGCGCAGCAGGGCCGACTTGCCCATGCCGCGCGAGCCCCACAGCAGCATGTCATGCGCCGCATGGCCTTGCGCGAGCCGCGCCACGTTAGTCGGTGACGCTGGCCTTCTGCTGCATCGATCCCGTGCAGCAGGGCCAGTCTGGGGGCCTCGAGCTCGGGCACTGGGCGCGCATTTCCCATCCCAGACATAGGCGGGAAATGCGCGCCAATCCGTCGGCGCCAGTGATTGCGGCAGCGAGCCGTTCAAGCGCATCGGCGATGCGGGAGAGGCTATCCACGTGGTCAGTCAATTGCAGTCTCTCATCAGAATCATCCTTCATGCGCCGAGCTCTGCGGCATCAAGCGCATAGAGCAAGTCAGCGCCGGCCATTGCCGCGCCTTTCAGGCCGATTGCTTCGGGAACGATATGCGTCGAGGAAGAACCGTGCCGTCACCGGTTTGATCGTTCGCAAGCGCCGGACTTGCGCCTGCCTTCGACTGCGCGTGCCTGGCGCAGCAACTGCCAGCCGGCGACCGCGACGGCGCACATCGTGCAGAAGGCCGCACTTCCGGCCAGCCGGTCGTCGAGACTAGCCTCCTCGAGCATCCAATTGCCGATATCGGCACAATCTCTGCAAGCTCCGCCAGCTCGGCTGAATCACCCGCATCTTGGGCCATATCCTTCATCAGCGCCACGAACGCCGCCGCCATCATCCGTAAATAGCTTGCGGGTGACCAGATCGGCCGCCTGAATGCCGTTGGTGCCTTCGTAGATCGGCGCAATCCGCGCATCGCGATAATGCTGTGCCGCGCCGGTTTCCTCGATGAAGCCCATGCCGCCGTGGATCTGGATGCCGAGGCTGGCGACTTCCATCCCGATATCGGTGCCCCAGGCCTTGATCAGCGGCACGAGCAGATCCGCGCGCGTCTGCGCGGCATCGTCGCCCAACGTGCCCCGATCGACCTGGCCGGCGGTGTAGTAGAGCAGCGCGCGCGCGCCTTCGGTCAGCGCCTTCATCCGCAGCAGCATGCGGCGCACGTCGGGATGTTCGATAATGGGCACAGCTTCGTTGCTGGGCGATCCCGCGCGGGCAGATTGCACCCGTTCGCGCTGCGTATTGCACCGCCTGCTGCATCGCGCGTTCGGCGATTTGCACACCCTGGCTGCCGACATTGATGCGGGCCTGATTCATCATCGTGAACATGGCGCGCAGACCTTCGTTTTCGCGCCCGATCAGCTCGCCGATGCAATCGCCATGATCGCCATAGCTCATCACGCAGGTGGGCGAGGCGTGGATGCCGAGCTTATGCTCCAAGCTAACGCAGCGCAGATCGTTGCGCGCGCCAAGCTCTCCTTTCGGCCCCACCAGATATTTGGGCACCAGGAACAGAGAAATTCCGCGGCTCCCCTGCGGTGCATCGGGCAGGCGAGCGAGAACGAGGTGGAGGATATTCTCGGCAAGCTCGTGCTCGCCCCAGGTGATGAAGATCTTCTGCCCGGAAATGCGATATTTCCCAGCGTGTTCACCTTGCGCGATTGGAGTTGCCGAGCAGCGCAGCGCGCCGACATCGCTGCCAGCTTGCGGTTCGGTGAGGTTCATCGTTCCGACCCACTCGCCGCTGACCAGCTTTGGCAGGAACTTGGCCTGCTGCTCTTCGCTGCCGTGTTTTAGAAGCGCCTCGATCGCGCCGACGGTCAGCATCGGGAGCAGCGAGAACGCCAAATTGGCGGTGCCGAGATTCTCGATCACATTGCAGGCCAAAGTGAAAGGCAGGCCTTGCCCCCCAAACTCGGTTGGCCCGGCAATCGCGTTCCAACCCTGCTCCACGTAAGCGCGATATGCCTCGGCGAAACCTGTCGGCAGGTGAACCTCTCCATCCGCCAGAGTCGCGCCTTCAATATCGCCGATTCGGTTGAGGGGTGCCCATTCGCCGGCGGCCAGTGCGCCGATCCCTTCGGCGATCGCTTCAATGAGATCCGGCTCCGCTGCGGCGAAGCGCTCATGCTCGTGCAAGATCCTCGATGTCGGCGCAAACCGTCATCGCAAGCAGTTGGTCTTGGATTGCAGGTGTGAACGGCATTGTCGCTCTTTCCCTTGGCTTGCTGCTCCTTCCCCTATAGCGCGGCGGCATGAGCGGCAAGAACCCCACGGAAGTGTTGGCACCGGGCGAGGCAGGTATCGCGCGGACGGTCGAGCTCCTGCAAGGCGGCGGGATCGTGGCTCTGCCCACTGAAACGGTGTATGGTCTCGCGGCCCGTGCGGACAGCGAAGTTGCGGTTGGCAAAATCTATAGTGCCAAGGGACGGCCGGATTTCAATCCGCTGATTGTCCATGTTGCCAACATGGAAACGGCGGAGTCCCTGGCCATATTCGATGATCAAGCGCGGCTGCTTGCGGAGCGATATTGGCCTGGTCCGCTCACCCTCGTTCTCCCTCTTCGGCCAGGCGCAGCGATCGCTGCCGCAGTCACCGCCGGCCTTTCTACTATTGCGCTCCGGATGCCCGCGCATCCCTTGATGCGCTCGGTGTTGATGGGCGCCGGGGTTCCTTTGGCCGCGCCTTCCGCCAACCGCAGTGGGGCAATCAGCCCCACCGAGGCAAATCATGTGATTGCTTCGCTTGGCGGGCGAATTGATGCTGTGCTTGATGGCGGCAGATGCCAGGCGGGGCTCGAATCGACGATCGTCGCCCTGCGCGGCAGTGGGGGTTGGCAGCTCCTGCGCCCAGGCCCGATCGCTGTATCAGATGTGGCCAAGATCTTGGGAGCCCCCCAGATTGTCAGCTCGACAAAGATCGAGGCGCCCGGCCAACTCGCAAGCCATTATTCCCCGGGTAAGCCGCTTCGCCTGGACGCAACCAGCGCGGAAACGGATGAATTCCTGATAGGATTTGGTGCGGTGGCGGGTGATTGCACATTGTCGGCTTCCGGGGACCTGGCCGAGGCCGCCGGCGCGACTTTACGCGTGTTTGCATTTTGCCGCCGCTGCACCGGAGCCGCGAATTGCGGTTGCGCCTATCCCTGTCGAAGGCATCGGTGAGGCGATACGAGACCGTCTCGTGCGCGCGGCCGCCTGATCAGTCGCTGTACGGTTCCGGGATGGTTGGGCGAAGCCTTGCAATCTCCTCGCCAACCGCATCCCGTCTCCAGCACGCCTCTTCGTCACCAGCACTGCATTGCTGATCGAGCTTGCGCCAGCTGCGCTCAAGCTTCCCCAATTGCTCTTCGCGCTTGCGTAAATTGCGGCCGCGCTTTTCGTCCGCCTCGGATTGACTGGTGGTGGCGAGGTCGACGGTCTTGCTCGCAACCTTAACCGGCGCGGTAGCCACATCGAGCGCGGTCTTGGCAATGCAGCCGGGGAGCATCGCCATCGCAGCGCCGGAAAGAAAAAGTGTGAGCAGCTTCATCGCTATCAATATCAGCCCATTCGGTTTCCGGAATATGAACGGCGAGGCAGGCGCAAACCGTTCATGCCCGCCTTATCGCATTTGCAGGTCGCTCTGGCCGAACCGAGGTGTTCGCACGCCTGCCGTATCTTTTCAATTCAAGTCATTATGGGCAAATCTTAGGAACTTCAGATTATCTTCCTCGTACACTGCAGCCTGTCACAGGCTGGAATTGTAATATTGTATTAATACAGCATTACACCATTCGGCCTTAAGTGCTCTGTCATTGGAAGGTGCAACAAAAAAGGGCCGCCCCGGCAAGGAGCGGCCCTTTTTGTACGTTGAATGAAGCAGTTAGGCGGTCTCTGGCGTATCGTAATACTTCGGAGCATGTTCGTTCAGTATCTCGAGGATCTTCTTGAGCGCGGCCGGCTCGTCGGTCTTTTCCATCGCCGCCAGCTCGCGGGCGAGGCGGCTGGAGGCCGCTTCGAAGATCTGCCGTTCCGAATAGCTCTGCTCGGGCTGGTCGTCGGCGCGGAACAGATCGCGCGTCACTTCGGCGATCGACACGAGGTCGCCCGAATTGATCTTCGCTTCATATTCCTGGGCGCGGCGCGACCACATGGTGCGCTTGACCTTGGGCTTGCCCTTCAGCGTATCCAGCGCCTCGCGCAGAGTCTTGTCGCTCGACAGCTTGCGCATGCCGATCGCTTCGACCTTGTTGACCGGCACGCGCAGCGTCATGCGTTCTTTTTCGAAGCGCAGGACATAGAGTTCGAGCTGCATGCCGGCGATTTCTTCGTTCTGCAGCTCGACCACACGGCCAACGCCGTGCTTGGGATAAACGACATAATCGCCGACCGAAAAGGCGGGAGCCTTGGCTGCCATTGAGTGTCCTTTCTCGAGTACAGTCCCGCTTGCGATGGCGAAAGCACCGATTAAAGCCGCAGGCATGATGCTGCGACTTAAATCCGTCCTTCAACCCGGTATTGCGGAGGGGCCTGCCTTTCATGGTTTCAGTGGCCGCCCGTGCATAAGTACGACCATCGTTAACTAATGTAGCAGATTCGCAACAATATTTCCAGCCCCGCGGATAATGCGAGACTGGCGGGGTCGAATTGCGGAACTATTCGAGTAGGCTGAATCAGTCGCCCGTCGCCGGGTTCGGCGCTGAAGAACTTCTCGAACTTGCCCTCTTCGCCCTTGTGCTCGTCAGCGTCTTCCGGAGGATCCTTCTTGACGGTGATATTCGGCCACTCGGCCGAATATTGGGTATTGAGCTCAAGCCACTTCTCGAGCCCGCCTTCGGTGTCCGGCAGGATCGCCTCGGCCGGGCATTCTGGCTCGCACACGCCGCAATCGATGCATTCGCTGGGATTGATCACGAGCATGTTTTCGCCCTCGTAGAAGCAATCGACCGGGCAGACCTCCACACAATCCGTGAATTTGCAGCGGATGCAGGCGTCGGTAACGACATAGGTCATGAGTGCTGATGTCCTTCGCAGTCTTGGATCTTTTCGCCTGCTATGGCCAATGGCTTGCCAGCGTCAAGTTCGCGATAGCAGGAGTGAGCTTCTTCTGCCGGTCCGCGCCGGGCTGGCAAAGAAAGGATTTCTATCACCAGCACTTTGCTGCGTAGGGGCAGTGTTAGCACATCGCCCGGAGCAATCGGCAGATCGAGCCGCTCAACTCTTGTCCCGTTTTTGCGGATGTGGCCGATTCTTATCCATTTCTGAGCAAGGCTGCGGCTCTTGGCAAAGCGCAGGAACCACAGCAGCTTATCAATGCGGATAGCACCCGGGGCCATCAGCGCATGAGGTCCGCCAACTGGGCAAAGGCATTCCCAGCTCGCGGCTGCACTTCATGCTGCTCGCTTCGTTCCCGGGGACTGCGATTTGCTCTGTCTGGACGATTACGGTCCTGCCGATTCGTCTTTACATGGTCTTTGCGTGTTGCGCGCCATTCCCACAGTGCAGGAGCGGGCGGACCTTGGGTGCTCTGAGCCAGCTTGCGCGGAGGCAAGTTGCGAAAGCCAGCATCGCGCATGAGTTGCCTGAAGCTATCCTCGGCAAGTCCCATCGATGTGGCGAGCTCGGTTGCGACCTGGAACCGTTTGCCAGCGGCGGCGGCGCGCCGTTCATGCGCTGCCCGAAACAACTTTTCCGCCATATCGATACGAATCGCCTGTTTGCCGGCGGCTCGATAGCCCGAAGCCAACCCTCGCTCGCCCGCAACCACTGGTGCCATGTCTTCCTGCAGCTTGCGCCGGTCGGCACCGATTGCGCTCAACAGCCGCCGGGCTGAAGGCTTCAGCAAGGCGGGGACAAATATATCCAGCGCTCCAATTGTCACTCCAAGCCGCCGCAGAAATTGGCGCCTTTCCTTTGGCACGTGCACAAGTCCTGCGCGTTCGCGCAGAACCATCCCCGCACCGGCCACAATTTGCAGCAATAAGGCCCGCACTTCACTTCCCGCGGCAGGGTCACGGCAAGCTTCTTCGATCTTGCGCAGGGGCGCGAGTGGCGCCAGCAGGCCATCTAGCCAAAGCGACAGGGCTTCGTTCAAGCGCTCCCTTTGGGCCGGGCCAAGTGCAACGAGGTCCTTCGTCAATTCCAGACGCGGGCGCGTGATGTCCTTGCCGGGATGCAACATCGCGATTGCCTGATCCCCGCGCATGATCTTGCCGGATCTGAGTTCCAGATCCCCCAGCTCGCTCGCGATCAGCATCTGCGCCTTTTTGGCAAGCAATTCGGGCAAATGCTTCTCGGCCGCCGCAAGCAGCAATTTTCGATCGGCGTGTCCCGACATCGCATCCACGACAAAGCGGAAGCCCTCGAGATGGCCAATTGCCTCATTCTCGACGGTTACAACGCCATCCTCTCCAAGCGCGACCTTCAGCAATGCCGCATCCTTGCCCATCGTTTTCATCAGTACCGCGGTTCTGCGATTGACGAAGCGCTCGGTCAACCTCGCATGGAGGGCATCGGAAAGTCGGGCCTCGGCCGCTCGCGCTCTCTCCGCCATCTCCTCCTTGGCAAGCAGCCAGTCGGGCCGCTGAGCGATATAGGACCAACTGCGGATAGCAGCGATGCGCCCCTGCAGCGTATCAATGTCGCCTGACAAATTGTCGAGCTCGGAGATTTTGGCGCTTACGAAATCGGCGCCAAGATGGCCGTGCCTGAGATCCTGCCATAATCGTGCGACAAAGCGGGCGTGGGTTTCGGCGCCTTGCTGGCGAAAGTCGGGAAGCGAGCAAACATCCCAGAAGCGCCGCAATATTTCGGGCGACCTCAGTGTGTCCGCAATCTCCTGATCTTCGGCCAGCCGTTTGAGCACTGCCAAATCGATCGCCAGCGGAGCAGGTGCCAATTCGGGTTCGTCAGGCGGGCTTTCGAGATCGGCGATCAGCATCTCGACATTGTCGAACCGCGGCTCCGCTTCCCGCCAGAACAATTTTGTCAGCGGTGCGAAGCGGTTCTCCTCGATCGCATAGATCTCTTCTTCGGTGAACTCGGCCGAGCGGCCGCCTCGCCCATCCTTTCCTCCGCCCGACAGCGTGCCGAATGTGCCGTCTTTCTGATGCCGGCCGGCCCTGCCGGCAATCTGGGCCATTTCCGCGGGCAGGAGGCGGCGCTGGCGCACGCCATCGAACTTGGAAAGTCCTGCAAAGGCAACGTGGGTTACATCGAGGTTCAGCCCCATGCCGATCGCGTCGGTAGCTACGATGTAATCGACTTCGCCCGACTGGAAGAGTTCGACCTGGCGATTGCGCGTCTCCGGCGATAGCGCCCCCATCACAACGGCGGCCCCGCCTCGGAACCGCCGCAGCATCTCAGCCACAGCATAGACTTGTTCAGCGGAGAAGGCGACGATGGCGCTGCGCGGCGGCATACGGGAAAGTTTGGACGTTCCGGCATAAGACAGAGTCGAAAATCGCGGCCGCGCGACAATCTCTGCCTCGGGGACAAGCGCCTTTATCATTGGCTCAATCGTTGCTGCGCCCAGGAGCAAGGTCTCCTCGCGCCCCCGGGCATGGAGCAGCCGATCGGTAAAGACGTGTCCCCGCTCGGGATCGGCGGCAAGCTGTGCTTCATCCAGGGCCACGAAGGCCAGATCGCCGCCGTCCGACCGCCTCATGGGCATGGCCTCGACCGTGCACAGCAGCCAGCGTGCATGGGGCGGTTCAATGCGCTCTTCACCGGTGATCAGCGCAACCGACTGCTTGCCTTTGAGCGCGCAGACCTTGTCGTAAACCTCGCGCGCAAGCAGGCGCAAAGGGAAGCCGATCGCGCCGCTCGAATGGGCGCAAAGCCGCTCGATCGCGAGATGGGTCTTGCCGGTGTTTGTCGGCCCGAGAACGGCTTTCACGCGGCTATCGGCTGGGCGTCTCGTCACAATGAATAATGTGGCAGTCACAACGTCGTACCGCAACCGCGATATTTCATTGCCAACAGCTAATCGCGCGAGTGACGCGTTCTGCCGTGATTATCAAAAAGTTAACTTTGACCGGCCTAGGTTTTGCGTCAAACGGGGCGCCGGGAACGGGTCTCACCCTTCGCTTTCGATTTGCGGGGCGGGACTTTTTTGGAGGGCGGGTTTGTACAAACCGCAGTTCGAGGCTGGAGCCGGGCAATTCGCCGGGCGCGAAATGGGGCTGGGCACCGCGGTAGCCGAGTTCTCGCAAGCTTTCGCCTCGAGCGAACGGCAGCCGCTTGTGCTCAACCGTTTCAATTCGCTGGCAGAACGATACGGGCAGTGGAGAGAGTGGGTCTCCGCCAAGTTCCACGAATGGGATCTTGCACCAAATTTGGCCGAAGATATCGGATCGATCAGATGGTTCCGCGGGATTGGCACAATGTTCGGGCTGAGCGCCCTGGCGTTGCTTTTTTGGCCGGACTTTGCCCCCGTTGAAGCCGCGCAACCCATGCAGATCGACGATATGGCGCGTGACGAATTCCGCAGCCAGATGATTATGCCGCTTGGACTGGGCGGAGATAGCGGACGCCATATGGCCGCCACCAGAGCGGTCGTTCCGCTTAAATCCGCGCCGGAGCGCCCTCAGATAGAACTCGTGGCGACGCTGGCACAGGGCGATAGCTTCGCCCGCATGCTCCAGCGCGCGGGATTGGCATCCAGCGAGGCGAATGACGTTACCTCGCGTGTGGCATCGTCCATGTCGCTCGCCGATATCCAACCCGGAACCAAGGTCGACATCGTGCTGGGCCGCCGTACTTCACCAGGCGCACCTCGCCCGCTCGATGCGCTGTCATTCCGCGCGCGCTTCGATCTCGAAATCAAGCTGGAGCGCCGTGCAGGCAATCTTGTCCTTGAACCGCACCCGATTCGTGTCGACACCACTCCGCTGCGCATTCGCGGCAAGGTCGGCTCAAGCCTTTACCGATCGGCTCGAGCGGCCGGTGCACCCGCCAAATCCGTGCAGCAATATTTGCGTGCGGTAAGCGAGCAGACCGACCTCAACCGGGCATTAGGCGCGAATGACGAATTCGACCTGATCGTATCGTATAAACGTGCCGCAACAGGCGAAGTGGAGACTGGCGATCTGCTCTACGCCGGCGTCGTCCGGGGCGGTAAACCGCGGATCCAGCTGATGCGCTGGGGCAAGGAAGGACAGTTCTTCGAAGCGTCGGGAGTCGGGGAGCAGCGCAGTGGATTGCTGGCGCCGGTGCCCGGCCGCAAGACTTCGAGCTACGGCATGCGCCGCCATCCGATTCTGGGCTATAAGCGCATGCATGCCGGGATCGATTTCAGGGCCGTCCTACGGATCGCCGATTTATGCGGTCACCGACGGCGTCGTGCAATTTGCCGGGCGCCACGGCGGACACGGCAATTACGTCAAGCTCTAGCATGGCGGCGGGCTTGGCACCGGCTATGCTCATATGAGCCGCATTGCGGTCCGCTCCGGCCAGCACGTGCGCCGCGGTCAGGTGATCGGCTATGTCGGTTCGACCGGCCTTTCGACCGGCCCGCACCTGCATTACGAAATGTATCGCAATGGCAGGACGGTGAATCCATCGAGCGTCCAATTCGTCAACCGCGCACAGTTGGCGGGCGCAGAATTGGCAGAGTTTCCGGGCCCAACTCGCCAAATTGATCGAGGTTCGCGAAGGCGAGGCGCTCACGAGCTTGATGCCGACCAACGGACGAGGTCGAAGCCCCGATGCGGGAAATCGAACGCGCCGATCATCCGCTGGCAATCCGTTAACCGGCGGGCGGCCCGGCGCAGACCCCGGAAGCTGGCGTGATTGCGCTTCGGCTATTTTACGGCAGTGAGCGCGCCATGACGGCTTCCTATCCCGCGACCCGCCTGCGCCGCACTCGCGCCACCGCCTGGAGCCGCGCGCTCCACCGCGAAACGGTGCTCACCCCTGCCGACCTGATCTGGCCGCTGTTCGTTACTGAAGGGGCGGGCGTGGAAGAGCCGATCGGCTCGCTTGCCCGGCGTGTCGCGCTGGTCGGTCGATCGGAATCGCCGCGCGGGCGAAGGAAGCGGTTGCGCTGGGCATTCCGTGCATCGCGCTGTTCCCCAACACGCCGGCACGACCGGCGCAGCGATGACGGGGCCGGAGGCGCTCAATCCCGACAATCTGATGTGCCGCGCGATCCGTGCGATCCGCGATGCCTGCGGTGACGATGTCGGCGTGCTGACCGATGTCGCGCTCGATCCCTATACCAGCCACGGGCAGGACGGGCTGGTCGACGGCAGGCTATGTCCTCAACGACGAGACGGTCGACGTGCTGGTCGATCAGGCGATCAACCAGGCGGCGGCGGGCGCGGACATCATCGCGCCGTCCGACATGATGGACGGCCGCATCGGCGCGATCCGCCATGCGCTGGAAGGCAGCGGGCCATGCCAATGTCCAGATCATGAGCTATGCGGCCAAATATGCCTCCGCCTTCTACGGCCCGTTCCGCGATGCGGTCGGATCGCGCGGGCTGCTGAAGGGCGACAAGAAGAGCTACCAGATGGACCCCGCCAATGGCGAAGAAGCCTTGCGCGAAGTCGCGCTGGACATTGCCGAAGGCGCCGACAGCGTGATGGTGAAGCCCGGCCTGCCCTATCTCGACATCGTTCGGCGGGTGAAGGAGCGGTTCGAGGTGCCGGTGTTCGCCTATCAGGTGAGCGGCGAATACGCGATGATCGAAGCGGCCGCCGCAGCGGGTGCAGGCGAGCGCGATGCGCTGGTGCTCGAAACGCTGATGGCCTTCAAGCGCGCCGGCTGTTCCGGTGTGCTGACCTATCATGCGCCGCTGGCGGCACGATTGCTTGGGAGTTGAACTTGGCGACTGCAAGACCCGATACGACCATCATTGCCCTTCACGGCAAGGCTCCGAAAATTCACGATAGCGCGTTTATTGCGCCAGGCTGCCGGATCATCGGCGATGTCGAAATCGGGCCGGACGCCAGCATCTGGTACAATTGCGTCATTCGCGCGGATGTGAACCGCATCGTTATCGGTGCCCGCACCAATGTGCAGGACGGTTCGGTGATCCATTGCGACAGCCCCAAGGAAGGCAGGCCCGAGGGCTTTCCTACGCTGATCGGCGACGATGTACTGATCGGGCACATGGCGATGATCCACGGCTGCATACTCGATGATCGCGCATTTGTGGGGCTGGGCACGATTGTGATGGATGGTTGCCGCATCGGTTCGGACGCCATGCTTGCCGCGGGGGCAATGTTGACGCCCGGCAAGGAAATTCCCTCGGGCGAGCTATGGGCCGGCCGTCCGGCAAAGCTCATGCGGGAATTGAACGAAGAAGCGAGGGCCAGGATGCAGCGGGGCGCAGCCGGCTATGTCAAGAACGCCCGGGTCCACGGCGCTGCGGTAAATCTGGCACTCGCCGATGGCTCGTCCCAAGGCTGAAGCTCCTCCAGCCGAAGCGATACTGGCTTTGATCGACGGACAGGGCCG
Organism: uncultured Alphaproteobacteria bacterium; assembly: GCA_963777785.1. Taxonomy (GTDB): domain Bacteria; phylum Pseudomonadota; class Alphaproteobacteria; order Sphingomonadales; family Sphingomonadaceae; genus Andeanibacterium. Next base: position 1,548,731 of record CAVZRU010000002.1, on the reverse strand, counting down.
CCTGGCGTTCAAGGTCACACCCGGCGCGCGCCTCGATGCACTCGAGATCGTGGATGGAAGTTTGGTCGCCAAGGTCCGTGCCAGGCCTAAGGACGGTGAAGCGACTGCCGCAGTACTCACACTAATCGCCGGCGCACTGGGGCTCGCACGCAGCCGGGTAACTTTGCTGCGCGGAGCGAATTCTCGAGAGAAAATGGTCCGGATCGACTAGTCGCGGATCAGTTCACGCAAAGTTTCCAATCTGTCCGCCTCATGCGCGGGCTTGTCTTGGCGAATTCGGCTGATGCGCGGGAAGCGCATGGCAAGGCCGGATTTGTGACGCTTGCTGGCGTGCACGGAATCGAAAGCCACTTCGAACACCAGGCTTTTGTCGGTTTCGCGGACAGGGCCGAAGCGGTTGACCGTATGGTTGCGCACGTGACGGTCGAGCCATTTGAGCTCTTCGTCCGAAAAGCCGAAATAGGCCTTCCCGACCGGCAGCAATTCGGCGTTCTGGTTCGGATCATCGGGATCGCCATCCCAGCAGCCGAATGTGTAATCCGAATAGAAACTGCTCCGCTTGCCGGATCCGCGCTGAGCGTACATCAGCACGGAGTCGATCAGCAGCGGATCGCGTTTCCACTTGTACCACAGGCCGGCCCGCCGCCCGGCGAGATAGGGCGAATCCCGGCGCTTCAGCATCAGGCCTTCGATTGCATCGTCGCGCGCATTATCGCGCATCGCCGAAAGCTCGGCGAAATCCGCTGCCTCTACTATGCTGGAGAGATCGAAGCGGTCGGGCGGCAGGCGGCCGATGAATTGTTCAAGTTGTTGCCTTCGTTCGGTCCACGGCAAGTCCCGCAGATCCCTGCCTTCCAGAATCAACAGGTCGTAAAGTCTGACGAATGCCGGAAACTCAGCGAGCATCTTGCGCGAGACCGTCTTTCGTCCAAGCCGCTGCTGAAGCGCATTGAAGCTGGCGGCCCCGCCCTCCGCTCCGCCCTGATGGCTCCCGCGCACAAGCAACTCACCGTCCAGCACCGCAGGGATAGACAGGGCATCGGCCAATTCCGGAAAGCTGCCGGAGATATTGTCGCCCGACCGCGAATAAAGGCGCGTTTCACCTCCCGCATCGCCCGCCGCATGGACGAGCTGGACGCGAATGCCGTCCCATTTCCACTCCGCAGCATAATCGGCCAAATCGACTTCGGAGCTATCGAGCGGATGGGCGAGCATGAACGGCCGGAACAGCGGCATGCTCTGCGTGTCGGGCGGCGGGGCACCTTGATCGGCCCAGGCGAACAGTTCGCCATAAGGAGCGGCAAGCCCGTGCCAATATTCCTCAACATCCTCCACGAGAACCTGAAAGGCCTGGGCAAAGGCAAGCTTGGCAAGCCGTGCAGAGACGCCGATGCGCAAGGCGCCAGTCGCCAGCTTGATGAGTGCAAAGCGGCCCGAAGGATCGAGCCGGTCGAGCAGCTTCGGAAACTCCGTATAGACCGAAACGCGGCTCATCCCGGCGAGCAGATCGACGGCTTCCGCCACAGTGGGTGGAGCCTCGACTGGGTGATCCGGTTCCGGCCATAACAGGCTGGCAGTCTCGGCAGTGTCGCCCACGAAGTCGCGGCTCAGGCTCCAAAGCATCGGATCGATTCGCTCGTGCAGCAGGTTGCGTATCGTGCTCGACTTTGACAGCGGGAAAGTCGAGCCCGTCGGTGAGAGCGGCAAGCGCCCATCCGCGGTCTGGGTCGGGCGTTTTGCGCAGATAATCTGCAATCAGCTCCAGCTTGCCGTTGCGGCTGCGTGTATAGACCAGCGCGTCGACCAGGTCCGCGAAGCGCTCCATCAATCGTCCTCGTCTTCGTAACCGACCAGCGCCAGCGCGCGGGCGCGGCGCTGGTTAAGCTCGCACCAGCGCAGCAGCGCTTCCTCGCGGCCGTGGGTGATCCAGGTTTCCTGCGGGTTCACTTCGCGCGATCGTCGCGGGTCAGCTCGTTCCAGTCGGCATGGTCGGAAATCACCAGCGGCAGTTCGACGCTGCGCTGCCGGGCGCGCTGGCGCACGCGCATCCAGCCGCTCGCCATCGCAGTGATCGGATCGGGCAGGCGGCGGCTCCAGCGGTCGTTGAGCGCGGAGGGCGGGGCAGACCACGATCTGCGCCGCGCATCTCGTCCTTCGGTGCATCGCGAGACCAGCCGCAGATCGCCCAGCTCGACGCCGAACGTCCTCGTACAGCCGGCACATCGCTTCCATCGCGCCGTGCAGGTAGATCGGTGTCGGCATGGCCCGCCGCGGCGCAATTCCGCGATCACCCGCTGCGCCTTGCCCAGCGCATAGGCGCCGACCAGCACGCAGCGATCGGGGTTCTCGGTGCAGCGCGTGCGAGCAGCTTGCCGATCTCCTCCTCGATCGGCGGATGAGTGAAGACCGGCAGGCCGAAGGTCGCCTCGGTGATGAAGATGTCGCAGGGGGTCGACCTCGAACGGCGGGCAGGTCGGATCGGGCGCGGCGCTTGTAATCGCCGGTGATGACCACCCGCTCGCCCGCGTGTTCGAGCAGGATTTGCGCAGAGCCGAGCACATGGCCGGCGGGCACGAAGGTCGCCGTAACCCCGCCGCGCAGCGCTGATGGCTCTCGCCATAGGCAACCGGCACCGCGCCCTCTCGAGTGGCGTAGCGCAACTTCATGATCGCCAGCGTCTCGGGCGTAGCGATGGTGTCGCCATGCCCGCCGCGCGCATGATCGGCATGGCCATGAGTCACCAAGGCGCGCGGCACCGCGCCGCGAAGGATCGACCCATGCATCGGCAGGGACGATGTGGATGCCGTGCGGCTCGGGCCGGATCCAGGAGAAATCGGCGGTCATCGCATGCATTAAACTGAACGGGAACGGCGCAGCGTTCCTCACGCGCGCCTCCGGTTATCATTGCGTCTCTGACGGCTGCCGAGCGGTTCAAGCCTAACGAATGTCAGTCTTTCCGCTGCTCGGTTCGTCGGCCTTGGCTTGCGACTCTGCGGCAGCTTTCTTCTTCGCCGCAGGCTTCTTCGCTTGGACTTGACAGCCTTCGGCGGGGCCGGGGTGAGTTCGAAGGACAGCTTGTCGTCCTTCACGCTCACATGCACTTCGCCGCCATGGACCAGCTTGCCGAACAGCAGTTCCTCGGCGAGCGGCTGCTTGACCTTCTCCTGGATCAGCCGAGCCATCGGGCGGGCGCCGTAGAGCTTGTCGTAGCCGCGCTTGCCCAGCCACACGCGGGCATCGCTGTCGAACTGGATGTGGACGTTCTGCTCGGCCAGCTGCAGTTCGAGCTGGAGGATGAACTTGTCGACCACGCGGCTGACGATGTCCGTGCCCGAGATAGGCGAACGGCACGATCGCATCGAGCCGGTTGCGGAATTCGGGCGTGAACATCTTGCTTCACCGCCTCGTCGCTCGGCGTCTTCCTTGGACACATCGCCGAAGCCGATCCCCTGCCGCGCCATGTCGGACGCGCCGGCATTGGTGGTCATGATCAGCACGACGTTGCGGAAATCGACCGTCTTGCCGTGGTGATCGGTCAGGCGGCCATTATCCATCACCTGCAGCAGGATGTTGAACAGGTCGGGATGGGCCTTCTCGATCTCGTCGAGCAGCAGCACGCAATGCGGCTGCTGGTCGATCGCATCGGTCAGCAGGCCGCCCTGATCGTAGCCGACATAGCCCGGAGGCGCGCCGATCAGGCGGATGACCGAGTGGCGCTCCATATATTCGGACATGTCGAAGCGCTGCAGCGGGATGCCCATGATGCTGGCGAGCTGGCGCGCGACTTCGGTCTTGCCGACGCCGGTCGGGCCGGAGAACAGGAAGCTGCCGATCGGCTTGTCCGGATCGCGCAGGCCCGCGCGGCTCAGCTTCATCGCGGTGGAGAGCACCTCGATCGCCTTGTCCTGGCCGAAGACGACGCGCTTCAGATCGCGTTCGAGGTTTTCGAGCGCGCGTCTTGTCGTCGCTGCTGACCGACTTGGGCGGGATGCGCGCCATCGTCGCGATCACCGCCTCGATCTCCTGCGCGGTGATCGTCTTCTTGCGGCGGCTGGGCGGCACCAGCATCTGCATCGCGCCGACCTCGTCGATCACGTCGATCGCCTTGTCGGGCAGCTTGCGGTCATTGATGTAGCGCGCCGACAGTTCCACCGCGGTCTTGATCGCATCGGGCGTGTACTTGACCTTGTGATGTTCCTCGAAGGCCGAGCGCAGGCCCTTGCAGGATCTTGATCGTGTCCTCGATCGTCGGTTCGTTCACGTCGATCTTCTGGAACCGGCGCAGCAGCGCGCGGTCCTTTTCGAAGTGGTTGCGGAATTCCTTGTAGGTGGTCGATCCGATGCAGCGGATCGACGCCGCTCGACAGCGCGGGCTTGAGCAGGTTCGAGGCGTCCATCGCCCCGCCGCTGGTCGCGCCGGCGCCGATCACCGTGTGGATCTCGTCGATGAACAGGACCGCATGCGGCATCTTTTCAAGCTCGGACACGACCTGCTTCAGCCGCTCCTCGAAATCGCCGCGATAGCGCGTGCCGGCGAGCAGCGCGCCCATGTCGAGCGAATAGATCACCGCTTCGGCCAGCACTTCGGGCACGTCGCCTTCGACGATCTTGCGCGCCAGGCCTTCGGCGATCGCGGTCTTGCCGACGCCGGGATCGCCGACATAGAGCGGGTTGTTCTTCGAGCGGCGGCACAGGATCTGGATCGTGCGGTCGACTTCCGGCCCGCGGCCGATCAGCGGATCGATCTTGCCGTCCAGCGCGCTCTGCGTTGAGGTTGACGGTGAACTGGTCGAGCGCGGAATCCTTCTTCGATTTGTCGCGCTCTTTTCTTCCTGCGCGGCTGCTGCGGCTCCTCGGCGCCCTGTGGGCGTGCGGCTCTCGAGCTGGCGGCCGCCCTTGCCGATGCCGTGGCTGATGAAGCTGACCGCATCGAGACGGCTCATGTCCTGCTGCTGGAGGAAATAGACGGCGTAGCTATCGCGTTCGGAAAACAGCGCGACGAGCACGTTGGCGCCGGTCACCGTGTCCTTGCCCGAGGACTGGACGTGCAGGATCGCGCGCTGGATCACCCGCTGGAAGCCGGCGGTCGGCTGCGGATCGGTCTCGTCCTCGGTCTTCAGCGACTGATATTCCTGATCGAGATACTGCTTCACGACCTCGGCCAGCTCGCCGAGATCGACGCCGCAGGCGGTCATCACCTCGGCCGCGTCCGCATCGTCGATCAGCGCGAGCAGCAGATGTTCGAGCGTCGCATATTCATGCGCGCGGTCGGTCGCGTTGCTGCAGCGCATTGTGCAGCGTCTTTTCGAGGCTCTGGGCGAAACTGGGCATTCAGAGTTCTTTCGCTTGCAGGAACGGACTTCCGCTTAAGGGAAGAGGTGAATGAACGAGGTTTCCGGGATTTTTATCGCCGCCCGCTGAACGGCTCCATAATGGTTGCATGCCAATCATATGGTGACCCTCCGCAGGAATTTGAGGGGCCGCGCTGCATCAGGTGCTTGCTTTCGGCTTGAATAGCGCATCGGCGGCCGCGCGATGGGCGGCCGCCTTGTCCCGGTGGCGCTTTGACCCGGGCGATTTCGTCCTCGAGTGAGGCGATTCGTGTCGGCCAGCTCATCCTGCGAATAGCTGTCCAGGCTCTCTTTGGAGAGCTGGCTGGCTGCATCTCCGCGCCGCTTGGGGAGATCGTCTTCGTCCATTGCAGCGCAGCATCGCAATTGCGCGTAGTTTCTGTCAATGGGTTCGTGTATCTGTCCTGTGGAGTGTGGCGGGGCAGCAACAGGAGAAGCTTGGCGTGGCGGGAAGAGCTGCCGGAAACCATGGTCGCAATGGGCTTCGATGAGCCGGGCGGGCCCGAGGTGCTGCGGCCTGAAAACGCGCCCGTGCCGAATCCGGGCGCGAGCGAGGTGCTGATCCGAACCGCTTATGCCGGGGTCAACCGGCCCGATGTGATCCAGCGGCAGGGCCTCTATCCGCCGCCGCCGGGCGCTTCGCCTATCCGGGGCTGGAAGTTGCCGGGCAAGATCGTCGCGGTGGGCGATGGGGTCGACCCCGGAACTGCTGGGCCAGAATGTCTGCGCACTGGTGACGGGCGGCGGCTACGCCGAATATTGCCTCGCACATGTGGGGCACTGCCTGCCGGTTCCCGAAGGTCTGCCGCTGGCCGAGGCCGCGGCGCTTGCCCGAGACCCTGTTCACCGTCTGGCACAATGTGTTCGAACGCGGCTGGGTCCGCGAAGGCGAGACGCTTGCTGGTCCACGGCGGCACCAGCGGCATCGGCTCGATGGCGATCATGCTGGGCAAGCTGTTCGGGCTGACAATTGTCACGACCTGCGGCAGCGACGAGAAATGTGCTGCCGCGCGCTCGATCGGCGCCGATCTAGCGATCAATTACAAGACGCAGGACTTTGTCGAGGAGGTCAGTGCCTTCACCAGCGGCAAGGGTGTGGAAGTGGTGCTCGACATGGTCGCGGGCGACTATGTTGCCGCGCAACCTCAAGTGCCTTGCCGAAGATGGCCGCCACGTGACGATCGCGGTGCTGGGCGGAGCTAAGGCGGAAATCAACATGGCGGCAGGTCATGATGCGCCGTGCGACGCTCACCGGATCGACCCTGCGGCCGCGGTCCGACCAGTTCAAGACTCTCCTGGCGCAGGAAATCGCGGCAAATGCCTGGCCGCTGGTGGAGGAAGGCAAGCTTCGTCCGGTGATGGACCGGATATTCCCGCTGGCTGAAGCCGGCGCCGCCCATGCGCGGATGGAAGCGGGCGAACATATCGGCAAGATCGTGCTGGAGGTGCGTTCGAACTGAACGAGATCGAACAATGGAGGTAGGGAGCATATGAGGAAACTTCTCTGGATCGCCGCGGGTTTTGCCCTGCTTGCCGGAGGATCGGCCGCCTCGGCCCGTGAGGATGCGCTCAATTCGAACACAAAGGCCGAATGCCAGAGAGAATGCCTCTACGCTTTCGTTGACGACTATCTCGAGGCTCTCGTCGACAAGGATTCGTCGCGGCTCCCTTGGGCGGATCATGTCGTTTTCACCGAAAACAACGTCCAGCTTGCCATCGGTGACGGGCTCTGGGGCACGATCAGCGGTATCGGCGATTATGATCTGAAGATGGCCGACCCGCAGAATGGGCAGGTCGGCTGGTTCGGAATCGTCAAGGAGAGCGATGTTCCCGCGATCATGGCGCTGCGGATGAAGATCGCCGGCGGCAAGATCGAACAGGTCGAAACCATCGTTTCGCGCAGCGTTGCGAACAGCCCATTCCCCAGCGTGAAGACCTACATCGCGCCGCGCCAGCTGATGCTTGACGACGTCCCGGTTGATCGGCGGCGCCCGCGCGCCCGGTTGCTGTCCGTGGCAGACGGGTATTTCGATACGATCCAGCTCAATGATGGGCAAATCCTGACGGAATTCGCCGAGGATTGCGACCGGATCGAAAACGGCCTGCAAACCACGAACAATGCTGCAGGCTTCCCAACCGACTATCCCATCGCGGCTTTCGGTTGCGAGGAGCAATTCCGAAAGGGACAGTACAAATATGACGATCGGCTGCGCGATCGCCGCTTCCCGCTGGTGGATGAAGAGAAGGGGCTTGTGCTCGCAGGCGGCTTTATCGATCACGCCGGGAAGCTGGTCGATTTCACTTGGACCGACGGCACGCCAGTGAAGAGTTTCTATCACTTCCCACATAGCTATGCGCTGCTCGAGCTGTTCAAGATCGTCGACGGCAAGATCGCTGGTGTTGAGGCAGTCTTTATCGATGTGCCCTACAACATGCCTTCACCATGGATCGGCAAGCAGGCCTATGTCGTGAAGGAGCATTAGAGATGTCCGGCAAGGAACGTCTCATCCTTCATGAGGATCCGCGCAGCGGCAATTGCTACAAGATCCGTCTCACGGCAGCGCTGCTCGGGCTCCCAATCGAGCGCAAGAGCTACGACATCATGAAAGGCGAGACCCGGACGCCTGACTTTCTGGCGAAAATCAATTCGAACGGGCGCATCCCTGTCCTGCAAATCGGCGACAAATTCCTGCCCGAAAGCAATGCCGCCTGCTTTTACCTTGCCGACGGCAGCTGGCTCGTTCCCGAGGACAGGTTCCAGCGCGCCGATATGCTGCGCTGGATGTTCTTCGAGCAGTATAATCATGAGCCCAACATCGCGACCTTACGCTTCTGGCTCTATTACGTCGGCGAGGCGAATATCTCCGAAGAGCAGCGGATGCTGATGATCCCGAAGCGGATTGCCGGGCAGGCCGCACTGGAACTGATGGACCGCCATCTAGCCAATCGTGAATGGTTCGTCGGCCAGAGAGCCACTCTCGCCGACGTCATGCTCTATGCCTATACCCATGTCGCGGAGGCTGGCGGCTTCCGCCTGGCCGAGTACGAACATGTCTGTGCATGGCTCGATCGCATCGGAGAATTGCCGGGTTACGTGCCGATGGATTGACCCGAAACGGTCACAGAGTCGCACAACTGTCCTGAAATTGAGAATCCCCTGTAACAATTGGGATACATAGGCGCAAAGCCATGGTCAGGCAGTTCAAGGAATTTGCCGAATGTTTGGCGAAGGTGACGATTTCGGAAGGCAGCGGTTCGGCCGTTTCTGCTTTCAAGCAATTCAAACTGAGCGAGCCGAGTACGCCCGAACCGTCAGCGGAGGGCAGGCGCACGTTCCGCACGATCTGGATTTCCGACGTTCATCTCGGCACCAAGGGCTGCAACGCAGAGCTGCTTGATCGATTTTCTCGACACCGTCGATTCCGAGATGATGTATCTTGTCGGCGACATTATCGACGGCTGGCGGCTCAAGAAGAAGTTCTACTGGCCCGCCGACACATAACGACATCGTCTGGCGGATACTCAAGCGCGCCAAGCGCGGTACCCGGATCGTCTATATCCCCGGCAATCACGACGAAATGTTTCGCCAGTTCACCGGCCTGAACTTCGGCGGCGTCGAAATTCGCCGCGCCGCCTTCCACGAAACGGCCGATGGGCGCCGGTTGATGGTGATCCATGGCGACGAGTTCGATACCGTCATGCTGGCGCACCGCTGGCTCGCCTTTGTGGGGGACACGGCCTACACCCTCATGATGGCGCTGCAACCGCTGGCTTAACGCCGTGCGCAGCAGGCTCGGCCTGCCTTATTGGTCGTCTGTCCAAGATGGCCAAGCACAAGGTCAAGAACGCGGTCGAATTCATCTCTCGCTATGAGGAGATCGTGGCGCGCGCCGCGGCGCAGCGCGGCGTGGACGGCGTGGTATGCGGGCACATCCACACGGCCGAATTCCGCGATATCGACGGTGTCGAATACTGGAACGACGGCGATTGGGTGGAAGGCTGCAACGCCTTGGTCGAACATGCCGACGGCAGGATGGAAATCCTCCACTGGCCGGACGAGATCGCAAAACGGGAAGAAGAAAGACTAACCGCCGCGCAAGTGCCGGTCAAAGTTGCCGAAGCCGCCTGACGCGGGCGCCGAGAGGATCGCGCCATGAAGATTGCACTGATCACCGATGCCTGGGCTCCGCAGGTTAACGGTGTCGTCCGAACGCTGCTGGCAATCACTCGCCTGCTCGGCAAATGGGGGCACGAGGTACTGGTCATTTCGCCGGATCAATACCGTTCGATTCCCTGTCCATCCTATCCCGAGATCCGGCTGGCGATTGGCGGCGGACCGTCGGTCGGCAGCCGCATCGAATCCTTTGCGCCCGAGGCCGTTCATATCGCGACCGAAGGGCCACTGGGCCTGGCGGCACGACGTCACTGCATTTCACAGGGACGGGCCGTTCACCACCGCCTATCACACCCATTTCCCGGAATATGTCGCGCAGCGCACCGGTCTGCCGGCATCGCTTTTCTGGGCTTATATCCACTGGTTCCATCGGCCTTCCGCCGGCATAATGGTGGCGACCGAAAGCGTCCGGGCAGAACTTCGCGCGCAAGGTCTCACTCAGCTGCGCGAATGGAGCCGCGGCGTCGACCTGGACGAATTTCGGCCCGGAGGTCGCCCCGCCCGACCTGTTCTGGGAGTTGCCGCGTCCGATCCATGCTCTATGTCGGCCGCGTGGCCGTCGAAAAGAACATCGAAGTCGTTCTTGCGCTGCAGCCATCCGGGCTCAAAGGTCGTCGTGGGCGATGGCCCGGCGCTGGCCAGGCTGCGCGCCGAATTTCCGGATGCACACTTCCTTGGCCGCCAAGCCGGGCCGGAATTGACCGCCTGTTATGCCGGGGCGGATGTATTCGTCTTCCCCAGCCGCACCGACACATTCGGCCTGGTCATGATCGAGGCGCTGGCGTGCGGTACGCCGGTCGCCGCTTATCCCGTCACGGGGCCGGTCGATATTCTGACGCCTGAATCCGGGGCGATGAGTCGAGGATCTCGACCTGGCAATCGCCGCGGCATTGCGGACTCGATCGCGATGCTTGCCTGGCCCATGGGCGACAGATTCACCTGGGAAGTCGAGCGCGCACCAGTTTCTCGAAGCGCTGGCCTGGCGGTCAGATGCGGTCCAACTGCCAGGCGCCTTCCCGCAAGCGGCCTGATTGACCCGGCAAGTGCGCCGCTTTCTCCTCCATACTTGCCCAAAGCCTGGCGATGCACTAGATAGGCGGGGCATACGGCCGCTCCGAAAGGGGCGGCCCTTATATTTTGGGCTCCGGAAGGGGCGGAGAAACGAAATGACTCAGACCAAACCGCTTATGCCGCATGCCACGGCCTCCTGGCTCGTCGACAACACAGCGCTGAGTTTTGACCAGATCGCGGAATTCTGCGGTCTGCATATCCTCGAAGTGCAGGCCATGGCCGACGATCTTGCGAGCAGCAAATATACCGGGCGCGATCCGATCCATTCGGGCGAGCTGACGCATGGCGAGATCGAGCGCGGCCAGGCCGACCCGAATTACGTGCTGCAGATGCAGAAGGCCCCGGTCCAGGTCAGCCGCACCAAGGGGCCCGCGCTACACGCCGGTGTCCAAGCGTCAGGACAAGCCCGATGGAATTGCCTGGATCCTTCGCAGCCATCCGGAAATCTCGGACGCGCAGATTTCGAAGCTGATCGGGACGACGCGCAACACGATCACTGCGCTGCGCGACCGGACTCACTGGAACATCCAGAACATCCAGCCAAAGGATCCGGTGACGCTCGGCCTGTGTTCGCAGCGTGAGCTTGATGCCGTCGTAGCCAAGGCGGCCAAGAAGGCTGGCCTTGATGCAGCGGCACCAAATGTCTTTGGCTCGGCTGACGACAAGAAGGCACTGATCGAAGAATTGCGTGCAGAACGCGATGCGGCGGTCAAAGCTGCGTCGGAAGCCGCCCAGGAGGCCGAAGCCGAAGCTTGGCTGGAGGCGAAGCGGGCAGCAGAGGCTGGCGAGACGCAAAACTGATATCGCATACGCGGCCATCGGCACGGCGCTGGAAGAAAGTAAATCCTGCAGGCTCTTGAGCCTGGCGGCACTCGCCAGGCCGGCGATATCCTGCTTGCCTTAACTGACCGGTTAAGGCAGTTTCGCTTGCATGAATGTTAGCGAGGTAGAGCAGCCTGAAGGTCGATTGCCAGCCTATCGTCCGGCGCCTGAAAGCTATAATCACCCCTGTCCCTGGGAACTCGACCTTCCGCCGCTAACGATGCCCGCGATGCTGGCGCGGAGCGTTTCGGCCAATCCCTCTGCGCCGCTTGTGGAGTTCATGGGCCGGTATTTCTCCTATGGCGAGATCCAGCGCGATGCGATGGCCTTCGCTGCCGGGTTGAAACGGCTGGGAATAGCCAAGGGGGATCGGGTCGGCCTGTTCCTGCCCAATGTGCCAGCCTATGTCTCCGCCTATTTCGGGGCGATGATAGCGGGCGCGACTGCCGTCAATTTCTCGCCATTGTACACGACGGAAGAGCTGGATGCCCAGGTCGCCGATTCGGGAACCCGGCTGCTGGTGACGATCGATGTGCCGGCCGTTGTTGCCGGTCGCCTGCAAAGTGCTTGAGCAGTCAGCACTTGAAACCCTGGTGGTTGCCCGGCTTGCCGACATGCTTCCCTGGGCCAAACGGTTGGGCCTTTCCCTGTTCGGGCGGGGGCAGACGATGCGCGCACCGGATGTGCCCGGCATAATGCCTTGGCGTTCGCTTCTGATCGACGCCCAGCCGCCATCGGTTCCGCTGGACGCCGAGCGGGACCTTGCCTTGATTCAATATACCGGGGGAACTACCGGCACGCCCAAGGGGGCGATGCTGAGCCATCAGAACCTAACTGCCAATGCCCGCCAGGTCGATGCGGTTGACCCGTTCCGCGAGGGCCGGGACATGATCATGGGCGTGCTGCCGCTGTTCCATGTTTTCGCTAACACCTGCGTGCTCAACCGGACGGTGGCGAAAGGCGGCTGCGTCGCTCTGATGCCGCGCTTCGAGGCTGGGGCAGGCGCTCGCAACGATGGAGCGTGTGAAAGCGAGTTCGTTTCCCGGGGTGCCGACAATGTATCAGGCCTTGCTGGACAACAAGCGGCTTGGACAGACCGATTTTTCGTCACTGCAAGGTCTGCATTTCCGGCGGCGCGCCGCTGCCCGGCCCGCTGCACGAGCGTTTCGAACAGGCAAGCGGGGCGCGGCTGGTCGAGGGATATGGCCTGACCGAGAGTTCCGGCGTCGTTTCCACCAATCCCTATGAGGGCGAAAACCGCCATGGCACGATCGGGCAACCGCTGCCGGAAACCCGGATCAGGCTGCTCGACAAGGAAGACCCTGCGCGCGATGCGCCGCCGGGCGAACCTGGCGAACTCGCGATCAGCGGACCGCAGGTGATGCAAGGATACTGGAACCGGCCGGAAGCCGGCGGCGAGCGCCTTTGCCGAACGCGAAGACGGGTTATGGCTGCGCACTGGCGACATCGCCACAATCGACGACGATGGTTACATCCGGATCGTCGACCGCAGCAAGGACATGATAAATGTCGGCGGCTTCAAGGTCTTCCCCAGCCAGGTTGAGGCAGTGCTCCTGCGTCACCCGGCGGTCAAGGAAGCGCTCGTGATTGCAATCCCTGACGATTATCTCGGAGAGCGGCCCGCTGCCTATTTGACCCTGGCCGATGCCGAGGCGCCAATCGCCGGCGATCAGTTGACCGAATGGGCGAATGAGCATCTCGGCAAGCATGAACGCCTGGCCAGCGTCACAGTGCGCAGCGCATTGCCCAAGACGATCATCGGCAAGCTGGACCGCAAGGCCTTGCGCAAGGAAGTGTTGGGCGAGGTTTAGCCCCGTCGATCAGGGCCGATACCTCGCCCGATCATTCAGCCTGCCAGAGTAAGCTTGGGCTCGCCCTTGTCGCCGCCATTCTCGCCGCTCGGGCCAGTCGTGGAAGGCTTGGCTGCGGGCGGTGTGGCTGCCTTCGCCTGGCCGGGAGCCTTGTGCGAAAGGCGGCCGTCGACTTCGGCGCCCTGTTCGATCGTCAGCGTGTCGTAATGAACGTCGCCTTCGACGCGGGCCGAACGCAGGATGACCAGTTCGCGTGCATAGATCGAGCCGACGAGCTTGCCCGACATGCGTGCGCTCTCGGCCTTGATGGAGCCCTGGATCTCGCTCGATTCGCCTTGCACCAATGCGGCGCAGGAGATGTCGCCTTCGATCTTGCCGTCGACATGAAGGTCCACCGTGGCGCTGACATCGCCCTTGATGGTCACATCGGGTCCAATGACGGAGAATGTCGAATTGTTGCTTGCCATCGTCGTTGTCCTGTCTTGCTGCCTATCGGCTGTGGGGCGCGGATCCTCCGCGGGCTTCTTCGAGAACATGGGGGGCTGCCTCCAGGAAAGGGCGCGGATTGACCGCGCGGTCATTGATACGCACCTCGAAATGGAGATGCGGCCCGGTCGAACGGCCGGTGCTACCGATAGCGCCGATCACGTCGCCGGCAGCGACTTTCTGTCCCACTTTAGCGCGGAAGGCGGACATATGCGCGTAGCGCGTCATCATTCCGTTGCCATGCCGGATCTCAACGACGTTACCATAGCCTGATTTTCGTCCGACAAAAGAGATTGTTCCCATCGCCGCCGCATGGATCGGCGCGCCGACGCGGCCGCGGAAATCGAGCCCCGTGTGCATTGCGCCGTGGCCGGTGAACGGATCGCGCCTGAAGCCGAAGCCCGAGGAAATTCCGCTGAGATCTGCGGGAAGCACTTGCGGGATACCGTTAAGGCCGCGCTCAAGCGTCTCCATCCGCTCCAGGCTGAGGCCCAGACGTTCGAAGCGCGGATCGAGCGATCCATCCTGGCTGGTGCTCACGATATTGAGCGGGCCGCCCTGTGCGTAACGCGCCGAAGCAAGCATCCGTTCGGGATTGAGGCCGAGTTTGCGAATCGCCGTCGCAGCCCGGGCAGAACGCAGATCGGCAAAATGGGTCAGTCGTTCCACATAGGCCAACTGGCGCGCCTCGATCCCGGCCAGCTCTGCCGCCTCGGGGAGGGAAGCGCTCACCTTGGCGACTGTCTTGGCCGCCTCGGTCGAGGAATCCGACACCGTGCTTCCGGCCGCTTGCGCTTTTTCTGGCAGGTCGAGCGTCTCGGTAAGGTCTTCGATTACGTCCTGCCGGCGCCTGAGATCGTCCGCCACCTGGTCGATATCGCCGCGATAGGCCTGCACGCGGCTTTCGGCCGATTCGACCTTCGCTTCGCGCTCCAGCAGGGCGATTCGATCACGCTGCGCGACATATTGGCCGATCGCTGCCGACATCATGGTGCCGACCCATGCGAGCAGCGCCGCTGCCAGGAGACTGGCGGCAATCATTTGAAATTTAGAGGAAATCTTTATGAATCGGACTTGTCCCTGCGAGCGCATGAACAATTCGCGATCGGGAAACCACTCCCGCAGCCGCTCGCGCAGCTTCATCTCAACCAGTCGATTCAAAACTGCGACCCCGCGCCATTAATTGCGTCCCGGGGAGTCGCTTACAAGACCACGCCGGGAGGTCTATGCGCCCGGCAAGCCTATGCGGTCGAGTCGGTGGAGTCGCGCGGTGAGTTGCTTCGCGGCGCCAGCAATCGGCCTTTGAGGCCGGAAACATTCCTTAACCATGATCGTTAACCATGCCTTCGCAGGCTAGAATCGGCAGCGCCTGGCCTGCCTGGAAAATGCGAGGCAGCGAAGCGGTGACAGGGCGCCCGGTCGGTGATATTCGGCCGTGCCATGGCGACGCAGCGCGAACAAGACATCGAATTTTCCGAACTGGTCGAGCGTATGGCTCGTTCCGGCCGGGCGGCGCAGCGCGTGCTTGCGCGCGCTAAGCGACGCGGAAAAGTCTGCCGCCCTCAAGCGTGCCGCCGCTGCGCTGCGCGAAAGCGCGGATAAAGTGCTGGCCGCCAATGCGCGCGATGTCGCGGCGGGCGAGGCCAACGGACTGACCGGGGCAATGCTCGACCGGCTGAGGCTCAATCCTGAGCGGCTGGAAGGGGTCGCCGCGGCGGTGGAGGCCGTGGCCGATCTTGCCCGATCCGGTCGGTCAGATTATCGACGCCACCGTTCCGGCAAACGGGCTTGAGCTTTCGCGCGTGCGGATTCCCATCGGCCTGATCGGGATCATCTACGAAAGCCGCCCCAATGTGACTGCCGATGCCGCCGCCCTGTGCGTGCGTGCGGGCAACGCCGTGCTGCTGCGCGGCGGCAGCGAGGCGGTCCATTCCAACCGCGCGATCCATGAAGCGCTGGCCAGGGGATTGGCCGAAGGCGGCATTCCCGCCGAAGCGGTGCAACTGATGCCCACGCAGGATCGCGGCGCAGTCGGCGCGATGCTGCGTGCGGCAGGCCTGATCGACATGATCGTGCCGCGCGGCGGCAAGAGCCTGGTCGAGCGCGTCCAGGCCGATGCGCGCGTGCCGGTGCTCGCCCATCTCGACGGCATCTGCCACACCTATATTCATGCCGCCGCCGATCCGGCGATGGCCAAGGCCATCGCGCTCAACGCCAAGCTGCGCCGCACCGGCATCTGCGGGGCGATGGAAACGCTGCTGATCGATGCCGCATTTCCAGCCGCGAGCGAAGTCGTCGGCGCCTTGATCGATGCCGGCTGCGAACTGCGCGGCGATGCGCGCGCGCGCGCGATCGATCCCCGCGTGGCGCTGGCCAGCGCGAACGATTGGGACACCGAATATCTCGACGCGATCGCTTCGGTCGCGGTGGTCGACGGGCTCGATGCGGCGATGGACCATATCGCGCGGCATTCCTCGCACCATACCGATGCGATCGTGACCACCGACGAGGCCGCGGCCGAGCGCTTCCTCGCCGAAGTCGACAGCGCGATCGTGATGCATAATGCCTCGACCCAATTTGCCGATGGCGGCGAATTCGGCCTGGGCGCGGAGATCGGCATCGCCACCGGCCGGCTGCATGCGCGCGGGCCGGTCGCGCTCGAAGGGCTGACGACCTACAAGTGGCTGGCGCGCGGCAAGGGCCAGGTTCGTCCCTGAACCGGAGCCGAGCAGTCCCGGCCATTCGCGTGCCGGCTGCTGCGCCGCTTGACGAGCGCCGGGATTACCCCGCATCACCCGGAAAACCACTGAGAGGATTCCACCATGCGCTATAACCGCCTCGGCAATTCCGGCCTGATCGTTTCCGAAATGTGCCTGGGGGCGATGACTTTTGGCGAGGCGGACGGCCGGTTTTCGCACGTGGCCGGGCTCGGCCAGGAAAGCTGCACCGCGCTGGTGCGCCAATCGATCGATGCAGGCGTGAATTTCATCGATACCGCCAACGTCTACAGCGACGGCAAATCCGAGATCGCCACTGGTGGGGCGCTCAAGGCCCTGGGTATTGCACGGCCCGATATCATCGTGGCGACCAAGGGCTACGCGCGCATGGGCGCCGGGCCGAACCGGGCCGGAAACTCGCGCAAGCATCTGCTGGACGAGATCGACGCGAGCCTGAAGCGCCTGCAGACCGACTATGTCGATCTCTACCAGGTCCATGGTTGGGACCCGCATACGCCGATCGAGGAAACGCTTCGCGCGCTTGACGACATCGTGCGCACAGGCCGCGCCCGCTATATCGGCGTGTCCAACTGGGCGGCCTGGCATGTTGCCAAGGGGCTGGGGCTTGCCGATGCGCGTGGTTGGAACCCGATAGTCAGCATTCAGTCCTATTATTCCCTGGCTGGCCGGGACCTTGAGCGCGAAATCGTTCCGATGATGCAAAGCGAAGGGGTGGGGCTGATGGTCTGGAGCCCGCTCGCCGGGGGCATCCTGTCGGGCAAATATGCGCGCGGCGGTTCCGGGATCGAGGGAGAGGGCCGGCTGGCCGGCGGCGGCGTCCGTGCATCGCTCGATCTGGACAAGACCTTCCGCATTATCGATGCGCTCCGGAAGATCGCCGAGCCTCGCGGCGTCGCCGTGGCGACGATCGCGCTGGCATGGCTGCTTCAGCGGCCTTTCCTGAGTTCGGTCATCATCGGCGCCAAGCGGCCCGATCAGCTGGCGGAGAACCTGTCTGCCAGCGACATCGAGCTCAGCGCAGAGGAGATCGCCACGCTGGACGAAGTGAGCGCTCTGGGGCCGGAATATCCCGGCTGGATGATGCCCGATCAATGGGAGCGCAGGGGCGGTCCATCGCCGCGTCGCAAGGCGAAGTGAGGCGCAGGGCAGCGTTAACCGGCCTGCTGGGCGGCAGTTTCAATCCTGCCCATGGCGGACATCGCAGGATCAGCCTGTTTGCGATGGGCGCCCTGGGCCTCGAAGAAGTGTGGTGGCTGGTCTCGCCCGGCAATCCGCTCAAGCCTGCAAAGGACATGGCTCCGCTTCAGGCAAGGGTGAAATCGGCACAGCGCGCGGCGCGCCGGGCCCCGATTCGGGTTACCGCGTTCGAACGGCAGGCCGGCACGCGCTTCACGATCGATACGCTCCGCGCGCTCAAGCGGCGCTTCCCCAAACGGCGCTTTATCTGGCTGATGGGGGCGGACAATCTGGCCCAGTTCCACAGGTGGAAGAACTGGCGCGGTATAGCGCGGGAAATGCCGATTGCGGTTATCGCCCGTCCGGGCTATGATGGTGCCGCCCTCGCGAGCCCCGCGATGGCCTGGTTCAGACGCTTCCGGGCGCCTGTTTCCGGATTACGAAACCGGGGTGAATGGAGCGCACCGGCGCTGTTTGAATTGCGTTTCGATCCTGATCCGCGCTCGGCTACTGAAATACGCCGCGCAGATCCTCATTGGGCCCGCCGCTTTTCGGGCGTGCCGGTACGGGATCAAGTGACGCATAGTCTCATCCATGACCCAGAAAAGGGGATACGCGCATGAGGCGCGTGCCTCTTACGCTGATCATTCCCCCAGATATGGAGCTGTACCCACTGCGATGAATCAGGCGCAGACCTCGCCGGCCCTAGCCGGCACCCCCAAAGGACGCCCGATCTCCGATCCGGCCGATTCTTCCTCGCCCGCAAGACTTCACGCCCTTGTCCTCCAGTCGCTGGACGACGATCAGGCTCAGGATGTGGTCTCGATTGCGCTCGACGGCAAATCGAGCATTGCCGATTACATGGTGATCGCCTCTGGCCGTTCGACGCGCCAGGTGGCCGCCATCGCGCAAAAACTTGCCGAGCGGATCAAGAAGGAAGGCTTTGGGCCCGCTCGTATCGAAGGCTTGCCAGCGGCAGACTGGGTGCTGATCGACGCGGGCGATGTGGTCGTGCATCTTTTCCGTCCCGAAGTGCGCAGCTTTTACAATCTCGAACGGATGTGGGCTTTCGGCGACGCGCCGCCGGTTGCGGCCGGCCAGGCATAAGCGGTTTGTGACCCGGCCTTCCTGGCCGGATGGCCGAAATTGTTTTGGGGCAGGTGCTGACACCGCGGCCAGCTTGATTGCACTCTTGCCGGCCCGCTGGGGGATCGGCGCCGGAGGATTGGGCCAGAGGATCGCGAATGCGCCTGCATGTAGTGGCTCGGGGCAAGATTGGGCGCTCGCCCGAGGCGGAGCTGGTGGCGCGCTATGAAAAGCGCATCGCGTGGCCGCTCAGGCTCACCGAACTGCCCGAACGCGGGGGGACGATTCCCGAACCCCAGTCTCCGTACCGTACCGTGCTGCTCGATGAACGCGGCCAGCAGCTTGCTTCCGAAGATCTTGCGCAATTGCTGGGCCGCTGGCGCGACGACGGCATTCGGGAAACGCGCTTCCTGATCGGCGCGGCCGATGGCCATGATGCAAGCGAGCGGGAGAATGCCGATCTGCTGCTCGCCTTCGGTTCAGCCACCTGGCCTCATCTGCTGGCACGGGCAATGCTGATGGAACAGCTCTTCCGTGCAACTTCCATCCTTGCAGGCCATCCCTATCATCGGGCAGGTTAGGGGATGCATTTCGGGGCACGCCATATCCTGCTTACGTTGTTGGCGATCGGGTTGGTCGCCGCAGTCGGCGGGGCCCAGTTCGCGACGGGGTTCGAAGATGCGGGGGAGACCCGGCAGGCGATGGAGCGTGCGCTCAGGGAACGCAATGCGGCGCAGATACGCGCCGGCCGCCTGGAAGCTGCCGCCGCCAAGGCCGGTGAAGCTGCCGAAAAGACGGCACGGCAGTCCGCAGCGCTCGCGGCAAGGATTCAGGAATCGGAAGCCGGGATTGCCGCTGCGCAGGCGCGGCTTTCGCTCGCGCGGCAGGAATACCGGCAGTTGTCGGCGCGTCTGGCCGAAAGGCGTCAACCGGTCGTGCGACTGACTGCAGCGCTCCAGCGTTTCTCGCGCCGCCCGCTTGCCCTTTCGGTGATGCGGCCCGGTTCGGTGAAAGAGATCGTCTATCTCAGCGCGATGCTCTCTTCGACGGTGCCAGAGGTCCAGCGGCGGACTGCGTCCCTCAGGAGCGACCTGGACCGCGGTAAGGCGCTTCAGCTGGAAGCGGAGCGGGCGCTTGCTGCGCTGCAGGGGGAGGAAGCGCTTCTGGAACGTCGCCGGACCGACCTTGCGGTTCTGGAAACGCGCCAGCGGCTCGCATCGCGCAGGGCCAGCGGCGAGGCCGCCCGCGAGGCAGAGCGCGCCTTGGCCCTGGCCGAGGAAGCGCAGGATCTCAACACGCTGGTCGCGCGGATAGATGAGGCCGGAGCATTGCGCCAGCAGCTCGCCAGCCTGCCCGGGCCGCTCATTCGCCCGCCGCGGCCCGCCGAATCCCAGGTCATGGTGGACCGGCAAGCCGCCACCAGCGCCCGTGCACGGCCGCCGGCGGGATATCAGCTTCCCGTCGCGGGGCGCACGATTTCCGGATTTGGCGCGCGGACCCCGGCCGGCCTTCCCAGCATGGGCCTTACGCTTGCCCCGCGGGAAAGCGCGCAAGTGGTGGCCCCTGCGGGGGGACGAGTCGCTTTCGCCGGGCCCTATCGCGGCTATGGCCGGATCGTGATCATCGAGCACGAAGGTGGGTGGACCAGCCTGGTCACCGGATTGGCGCGCGTCGATGTCGCTGTCGGGGATCAACTCGTCGGCGGCGCGCCGCTCGGCATATCCCCGCCCCGCCAGGGCGCAATCACGCTTGAATTGCGGCGGGACGGGCAGCCCGTGAACCCGCTTGAGTTCCTCGGCTAGCGCCGGCGAGGCCGCCGCTCGCGGGGGGTCTATCAATTAACCGCTTTCGCCATCATCTGGCGTTAAGCTGCTTGGCGCGATACAAGCAGGATAAATCCCGGATAAGGCACGTACATGAAACTCGCTTCGCTTCTCCAGTCCGCGGCCCTCGTCACCGCTGTTGCGCTGATCCCAACCGCCACAGCCGGCCTCGCCGAGGTGGAAGGCCGCACAGCGCCGCAATTCGGCAAGCTTTTCGCCACTTATCAGCGGATCAAGGCCAGCTATGTCGAGCCGGTGGAGGACGATGTGCTGATCAAGGGGGCGATCGACGGCATGCTTGCCGCGCTCGATCCGCATTCCACCTATCTCGACGGTGAGGCGCTCGAGCGGCTCGAGACGATGATTGACGGGAATTACGAAGGGCTCGGGATTTCCGTGACGATGGACGACGGCGCGGTGAAGGTCATTTCGCCGATGCGCGGGAGCCCGGCGGAAAAGGCGGGCGTCAAGGCCGGCGACTTTATCACTCACCTCGATGGCGAGCTGATTTACGGGCTTTCACTGGACGAAGCGGTGGCCCAGATGCGCGGCCCGGCGGGCAGCGCGCTGCGTCTGTCGATCTTCCGGACCGGCCGGGACGAGCCATTCGATGTGACCGTGACGCGCGGCGTAATCGATCTTGAGCCGGTGACGCACGAGCTCCAGGCGGGCGGCGTTGGCCTCATAACCGTCAACGAATTTTCGCGCGATGTTGGTAATGATGTGCTCGCGGCCATAAAGGCGATGCGGACCGAAGCTGCTGGCCGGCTTAACGGTGTCGTGCTCGATCTGCGTTCCAACCCGGGCGGTTCGCTGGACGAAGCGGTGGCGCTGTCCGACCTGTTCCTGGCCAAGGGCACGATCGTTTCCCAGCGCGGCCGGATAAAGGCGGAAAATCTGATCTACTCTGCTGAAATCGGTATTCCGAGGCGATGCTGCTGCAGGAATTCCGCTGATCGTACTGATCGATGCCGGTTCGGCCTCCGCATCGGAAATCGTCGCAGGTGCATTGCAGGATCAGCATCGCGCGCTGATCATGGGCGAGCGCAGCTTCGGCAAAGGCAGTGTGCAAACGCTGATGCCGCTCACTCGCGATAGCGCGATCAAGCTGACCACGGCGCGCTATTACACACCGTCGGGCCGGTCTGTGCAGGAAGGCGGGATTGAGCCG
Source organism: uncultured Alphaproteobacteria bacterium (assembly GCA_963777785.1). Classification (GTDB taxonomy): domain Bacteria; phylum Pseudomonadota; class Alphaproteobacteria; order Sphingomonadales; family Sphingomonadaceae; genus Andeanibacterium. Next base: position 1,527,001 of record CAVZRU010000002.1, on the reverse strand, counting down.
GATATTCGCGTGCCGCAGCTGTCCGATCCCGACGCTGCGAAGAGGTCGAAACTCTCGCTGCGTGAATCCGATTTGCGCCGGCATCTGATCAACGAAGTCAATCTGGACGATGAAGCGTTGGAGGCCGACAAGGCTGACGATCCGCGCTTCCAGCTGACTGCCGAGCAATTGAAGGAACAGGGGATTGAAGACTTCCAGCTGCATTATGCGCTGGAAACTCTCCGCAAAGCCCGCGGCGCCGCGATCGCGCGCAAGTAAGGGATCGTCATGCTCGAAAGGAAGCGACTTGCGATCGCGCATGGGATCGCACTGGGCGTGCCGGCCCTGCTGCTGGCCGGGGCGTATGTGTCGCAATATGTCTTCGGCCTGTTCCCCTGTGAGATGTGCTGGTGGCAGCGTTACCCTCATTTTGCTGCGCTCGCTCTCGCACTGATCGGCTTCGCAGTGCCGCCTCGGCGGATATGGATCGCGCTCGCCGCTCTGGCGATCTTAACCTCGGGGCTTATCGGGGCCTTTCATGCCGGGGTCGAATATCACTGGTGGGAAGGGATCACGTCCTGCTCGACGATCGATCTTGGCGGTGGCGATCCGCTTGAAGCGATCATGAATGCGCCACTCGTGCGGTGCGATCAGGCGGCCTGGACGCTGCTGGGAATCTCGCTGGCGGGCTTCAACTTCCTGATCTCGACGGGCGCGTCACTGGCGATCCTCGCACTACTCGGCAAAAAGAGCTCCTGATGGCCAGACCCAATATAAAACGAATGATCCGCGTCGATCAGGCCGGCGAGTACGGTGCGACGCGCATCTATGCCGGCCAACTCGCAGTGATGGGAGAGCGGGGTCCTCATGCTACCGAAATCCGCGCCATGGCTGCACAGGAAGACGAACATTTGGCCCGTTTCGACGCCCTGATAGCCGAGCGCAATGTGCGCCCGACTGCACTCCAGCCCTTCTGGTCTGTGGCAGGATATGCGCTGGGGGCAGCGACCGCATTGATCGGTCCGAAGGCTGCGATGGCCTGCACGGCAGCGGTGGAAGAGGAAATCGACCGCCATTACACCCGCCAGCTCGAGGAACTCGAAGAGGCCGACACTGATGCCGGAACTGGCACGCGTGATCGGCAAGTTTCGCGAGGAAGAGCGGGAGCACCATGCTACCGCTCTGGCCGCAGGGGCAGAGAAAGCTCCGGCCTATCCCCTATTATCGGGCGCGATCCGGTTCGGTTGCAGACTCGCTATTCGTCTGTCCGAGCGCGTGTGACAGAGCTGTCCGCCGCGAAATTTGCACACCAATTGCTTCAGATCATGTTCAGCCCCGTAAATGCTCTATAGGGTGTTTGAAATTGAGACCTGCGGCCCCGCTGCCGCTTCGGAGATACAAGATGATACGCCCCACCCTTGCCCTCGCCGCGCTATTTGCAGTGGCTACACCAGCATTGGCTCAGGACGAGGGTCCGGCCGAGGCGGGCAGTGAGCGAGTAAACCAGGTCATCGTTTACGGCGATGATCCTTGCCCGCCATCTAGCGGTGATGAAATCACCGTCTGCGCACGTAAGGAAGAAACCGAGCGTTATCGTATTCCCGAAATTCTGAGGCAGAGCGATGACCCCGCAAACGTTGCCTGGAGCGAGCGGGTAACAGCTTATGAAACTGTTGGCAGGTTCGGAACCATGTCGTGTTCGCCATCTGGCATTGGCGGCTGGACGGGCTGCACTCAGCTGCTGATCGATGCGGCATATGCCGAAAAGGACGGGAGCTCGGATGTGCGCTTCAGCGAGCTGATCGAGGAAGAGCGCGCGAAGCGGCTGTCCACGATCGATGAAGAGGCTGCTGCGCAACAGGCCCGGGTCGAGATGCTCGAGAAAGAGTACGAAGCACGGCTGGAAGCCGAGCGTGAAGCTGCGCTGCCAAATGAAACGCCGTCGCTGGCTCTCCCGCCCACTGAAGAATCCGAGAACTGAGCCGCACAAGGGCGGCGGTCTCTTCCCGATCGATTTCGGACAAGCCCGCGCCCATGTCTGCTCCCCGCCGTGTTCTCCTCGCCTTTGGCACCAGGCCGGAGGCGATCAAGCTGTTCCCTCTCGCTCAGGCGCTAGCAGCGGATGACCGGTTCAGCTTGCGCATTTGCGTTACCGGGCAGCATCGCCAACTGCTGGACCAGGTGCTGGAAGTCGCGGGGCTTCGGCCGGATCATGACCTTGGCGCAATGCAGGCAGGGCAATCGCTTGACGCGCTGACGGCTAATATCCTGGCAGGTATCGGGGATGTACTCGATGCCGAGCGGCCCGACTGGGTAGTTGTCCAAGGCGACACTGCCAGCGCCATGTGCGCATCGCTCGCTGCCTATTATCGCAAAATTCCGGTGGCGCATGTCGAAGCTGGCCTGCGGAGCGGTAATATCCATCATCCCTGGCCCGAGGAAGTGAACCGCAAGATCATCGGCGGGATCGCGGCGCTGCATTTCGCGCCGACCGAGACAGCGGCCTCGGCATTGCGGCGGGAGAACATCGATCCTGCCGCCATTCACGTCACTGGCAACACCGTGATCGATGCGTTGCACTGGATGAAGCGAAGGCTCGATCAGGCCTCCTCATGGTCAGGTCAGTTGGCCGAGATCGAGGCCCGCTTCCTGGGAAGAAGGATCGTTGGCGTCACCTGTCACAGGCGGGAAAATTTTGGTTCCGGCTTGCAGCAAATCGCCAGAGCCATTCGCCAGATCGCTATGCGCGGCGATGTCGCCGTGATTTTTCCATTGCACCCCAATCCCGAAGTGAAGAGCGTGATGGAGGCCCAACTCGCCGGCCTGGAGAATGTCGCTCTGATCGAGCCGCTGGATTATCCCGAATTCGTGCGCTTGCTCGATATCGCCTATCTTATCCTGTCCGATAGCGGAGGCGTACAGGAAGAGGCGCCCGCCTTTGGCAAGCCTGTGCTGGTCATGCGTGAGACGACTGAGCGCCCCGAAGGCGTGGCAGCGGGCACGGCCAAGCTTGTAGGCACCGATGAGAACCGAATTGTTGCAGAGGTGGCGCAGCTGCTTGATGACGAAGCCGCCTACGCCGCCATGGCTCGGGCCCATAATCCCTATGGCGACGGCACGAGCGCCATGAAGATCGCGGAATTGCTGGCTTCGGCTCGGTCCTTGAAATCGATTTACAGGCTCAGACCAGCGAAATGTCCGGCGCGTCTTCCTGTTTCATGCCAATCAAATTGTATCCCGCATCCACATGATGGATCTCACCGGTAACGCCAGAGGCGAGATCCGAGAGCATATAAAGGCCGGCTCCGCCAACATCCTCGATCGTGACATTGCGGCGCAAAGGCGCATTCAGCTCGTTCCATTTCAGAATGTAGCGGAAATCGCCAATTCCGCTGGCCGCGAGTGTCTTGATCGGTCCTGCCGAAATGGCGTTCACTCGGATGCCGTCGGGCCCGAGGTCGTTGGCAAGATAAGCCACGCTCGTTTCCAGCGCCGCCTTGGCCACACCCATCACATTGTAATGCGGCACGACCTTTTCCGCCCCGTAATAGGTGAGCGTCAGTATTGAACCGCCATCAGGCATCATCTCGGCCGCCCGCTTTGTTACCGCGACGAAGGAATAGGCCGAAATATTCATAGTCATCAGGAAGTTTTCGAGGCTTGTGTCGACATATTTCCCGCGCAGTTCATTCTTGTCGGAAAATCCGATTGCATGAACCAGGAAATCGATCGTTTCCCAGCGCTGTTTGAGCGTGGCGAAAGCTACATCCAGCGCGTCCATGTCCGAAACGTCACACTCGATCAGGAAATCGTTGCCAAGACTTTCTGCAAGCGGCCGCACGCGCTTCGCCAGCGCTTCGCCCTGATAGGAAAAAGCCAGTTCGGCTCCCGCCTCGCTCAGCTTCTTGGCAATACCCCAGGCCAGCGACTTGTCGTTCGCCAACCCCATGATGAGGCCGCGCTTCCCCTTCATCAGACCGCTCATTGCGCTGCTTCCTCCTGCTCGTTTGCAACCGCTTTACCTGGGCCTGCCTCTTTGGGCGTACGCGCCAGCGCGGCGTTCAATTCTGCGCCTGCCACCATCCCTAAGCCGATGAGCCAGAAAAAGAAAAGCGTGATCATGATCCCGGCCAGGCTGCCGTAAGTGAGATTGTAGGTGATCATCGCTCTCAGCAGGCGAGGAAACATCATCGTCACACCTACCCACCATAGAGCGACGAGCAAAGACCCCGGCCACTTGGGGAAACGCTTGCCGCGGTAAACCGAGGGTGTGAGCGAGATGAACAGCAGAAAGACCGAAAGATAGATCGTGATCGCCGGAATTACGCGTGACAACAATAGCTTGTCCAGGACTCCGGTAAGCTCCGGAGACCATGCGCTGATCGTTTCTTCAACGGCACCTATCAACACCTGAACGAACAGTGAGAGCACCAGAAAGATCACTGACACGGCCACGATGCCCATTGAGGCCAGCCGGTGATGCCAGAAGTGCTTGGCCGCTCGCGTTCCATAGGCACGGCGCAAGATGTCACGGATGGTCTCTACAAGACTGCCCATGGTCCAGAGCGCGAATATGCAGCTTGCCCAAAGCAGCCAGCCGGTGCGTAAACCGACCACTTCGCTTGCGACCGGTCCGATCGCATCCTGAACGCTGGGCGGGAGCACGCTGAGCACCGCGTTCAGCGCGTTGGCGCCGCCGGCCTGCTCGCCAAGGACCGATAAGACCGCAGCGCCCATGATCAGGAAGGGAAAAACCGCAAACAAAGTCACATAGGCAAGATTGCCTGCATGAACGAAGCCATCGTTCCACGTGCCGATCGCGGTGCGTTTGGCGATCGCAAACCAATCGGACGGGCTGGATAACGCCAAATCTTGCGGGGCTGCCTCACCCGCACGGCTTGGCGGCCTCCGTTTGCTTCCCGGTTCGGGGGGGAGATCCATCAGCCCAGTTTGGCGCGCAGGTCGCGGGTGTCCCGCCAGCCTTCGAGACGCTTTGCCAGATCGGCATCGTCATGCGGCAAGTCGATCTCGAGCGTCACCAGCTGGTCGCCGCGCCCGCCGCCCTTCTTGGAAAAGCCCTTGCCCTTGAGGCGCAACACCTTGCCCGAGCCGCTGCCCGGCGCGATCGTGAGCATGACTGCGCCGTCGACCGTCGGCACCTTGACCTTCGCGCCGTTTACGGCCTCGTCGAGCGTGATCGGCAGATCGACCCGGATGTCATGGCCGTCACGGCGAAAGAAGGGATGCTTGTCGATCTCGATCGTCACCAGCGCGTCGCCCGCACCGCCCGGGCCCTGCTCTCCCTTGCCCTTGAGCCGCATCTGCGTGCCGTCTTCCAGGCCTTCCGGAAGTTTGAGGTCGATCGTCTTGCCGTCGCCCAGTGTGATGCGCTGGTCCTTGCCGGCGGCAGCGTCGACAAAGGGAACCTTCAGGCGATACTGGACATTCGCGCCCCGGGGCGGAGGCCGCCGTGCGCCGCCAAAGCCGGATTGGGCGCGTCCACCATTGCCAAATGGCGATCCGCCTGCGCCCGCTGCATTGCCCCGGCCGCCGAACAGGCCTTCGAATATGTCGCCCAGGTCGATTCCATCGGTGCCGAAGTTCTGGAAGTCTTCGGGGCGCTGGCCGCGCTGGGCCCCGCGAAAACCGCCTCCGCCGCCAAACGGATGCGTGGGATTTCCGTCCGCGTCGATCTCGCCGCGATCGAACTGGGCCCGCTTGTCCTTGTCGGACAGCAGATCGTAGGCGCGCGTAGCTTCGGAAAAGCGCTCGGTCGCCTTGGGATTGTCCTTGTTCTTGTCGGGGTGCAGCTCCTTGGCGAGCTTGCGATAGGCAGACTTGATTTCCTTCTCGCTAGCGCTGCGCGCAACACCCAATGTTGAATAAGGATCGGCCATGGGGGTTTAGCTAGGTAATGCAGCAGGGCTTAGCAAGCGGAAGGCTTTCCTACAGCGCATTTGCGAACTACGGCAGCATGATGGACAATCGCGTTTCTCTTTCCTTCCCCTGCGGCATGCGGCCGGTTTTGGTGAGCGGGCAAGGCGCGGTTTGTCGTCAACGTGTTGCCGCCTGTTTGGGCGCTCTGTCGGGAGGCCGGTGTGGGAACTGAGTCAGATGCGCTTCCGGATGGCGATCCGTTTGAGCTGTTCGGCGCCTGGTATGCCGAGGCACGCGCCAGCGAACCCAATGATTCCAATGCGATGGCGCTGGCCACTGCAACGCCCGAGGGCGTGCCATCGGTCCGCATGGTGCTGCTGAAGGGATTTGGCGCCGATCTTGGTGGGCAAGTGGGCGAAAGGGCGGCGGATTCGTGTTCTACACCAATGCCCAAAGCCGCAAGGGCGGCGAGATACTTGCCAATCCGCAAGCAGCACTGCTGTTTCACTGGAAGTCGCTGCGGCGGCAGGTTCGCATCGAAGGTCCGCTGACTGAAGTGTCGCCAGCCATGGCGGACAACTATTTCCAAAGTCGCGCTCGCGATTCCCAGGTCGGCTCAGCCGCTTCGGACCAATCGCGCCCGCTCGATTCGCGCGAAACCTACCTGGCACGTGTGGAAGAAGTCGCTCAGCGTTATGATGGCCAGGAGATTCCCCGGCCCGCGCATTGGACGGGTTTCCTGCTTTCGCCGCGCGCAATCGAATTCTGGATCGACCGGCCCCATCGACTGCATGAGAGAAGGCGCTTTACGCTTGGCGACGGCAGCTGGCGAAGCACGCTGCTCTATCCATGACTGAGCCCCGCTACAGCCGTGCGCAATTGACGCGCAGCGCGGCATTCGCCTCTATCGGGGTTGCGCTGCTATTGGTCGCGCTCAAGCTCTGGGCAGTGCTGCAAACCGATTCCACTGCGATGCTGGGCAGCCTGGCAGATACCGCGCTGGATCTTGTCGCGAGCATTGCCACTCTGGCCGGCGTGTGGATTGCCGCGCAGCCGGCCGATGAAGATCACCGCTTCGGCCACGGCAAGGCCGAAGCGCTCGCGGCCATGTTCCAGATCGTGCTGATCGCAATCTCCGCATTCGGCATTGTGGCGCGTGCGATCAGCCAATGGATCGCCGGCGCGCGCACAGAGGCGGCCGAGCAAGGCATCGTGGTTTCCGTGATCGCCATGGTCGCGACTCTCGGTTTGCTGGGCTGGCAGCGTCACGTCATCCGCCGAACCGGCAGCATCGCGATTGCGACCGACCACCTGCATTACAAATCCGATTTGCTGCTCAACCTGGCGGTGATCGTCGCGCTTGCGCTTGATCAGTTTGCCGGGCTTGCCGGGGCAGACCAGTTTTTCGGCCTGATTATCGGGCTGTGGCTGGGATGGGGCGCCTGGCGCGCATCATCCGATGTAATCGACCAGATCATGGACCGGGAATGGCCGGAAGAAAAGCGCGCAGGAATTCCTGACGGTCCTGGCGCGCCATCCCGAATTGCGCGGCGTGCACGATCTGCGCACCCGCACCAGCGGAGAACGCGATTTCGTCCAGTTCCACGCTGCGGTCGATCCGCCGCATGACCGTGGCGGAGGCGCATCGGGTGATGGACGAGATCGAAGCCAGGATCGAACGCGATTTTCCAGGCGTCGAAGTGCTCATTCATCCCGATCCGGAAGGTTTGATCGATGAGGAGGGAGTGGCTGCGGAGGAGCTCCTTCCCGGCCTTGCCGATACCGAGGAAGACGCAGGCAAGCGTCAGCCCGACGGGTAGAGTTCCACAATATCGGCCAGCGCGCCGACCAGCGGTTCGCGGCCGGCGTCGTCGGTCTTGCCAAGCCGCACCACCGTGAGCTCCTGCTCCGGGCGAGACCAGCACATACTGCCCGAGATGGCCGACCATGGCGAACAGGTCGCTCGGCCCCCTATCGGCGAACAATACGTCTGCTATCGGTGCCGGATGGCCGGTTGAGCCAGATCTGCGCGCCGTAATCGGGCGACCTCGGGCTGGACTTCGTCATGAAGTTGATCCAGCCCTTGGGAACCAGCTGCGACACCCTTGGCCGCTCCTCCATTGCGCAGGAATTCGCCAAACCTTGCCCAGTCGCGGGTCGTGCGCGTGAACCATGCTGCCGCCGATGAAGGTGCCTGCCGCGTCATATTCCGGCAGAGTCGAATACATGGCCAGCGGACCGAACAGGCGCGCCTTGAGGAAATTATCGACCGCGAGGCGGCGCGATTCCGCATCCGTGCGGCTCGTCAGCACCCGGGCAGCGATATCGGCCAGGATCACGCTCGTGCTGGTCGAATATTCGAACTCGCTGCCTGGTTCTGCTTCCAGCGGCTGCGCTTCGGCCCAGGCGGCCATGTCGTCGCGGCCCTGCAGGAACAGCATTCGCACCGTGTCGGCGTCATAAGCGGGCTCGCCCGTCTCGGTGTGGCGCAGGCCGGAGCGCATCTGCAGCAACTGGCGCAAGGTGATTTCTCCGCGAGGATCGCCCGGTCCGCTGCCAGATCTTGATTGGCGGCGTCTCGTCGAGGCGTAGCTTGCCCTCGGCCACCAGCATGCCGATCATGACGCCGGTGATTGTCTTGGTCATCGACCAGCCGACGAAACGCGTCTCTTCGTCATATCCCGGTGCGTAGCGTTCCGCCACGATCCGGCCGTCATGCATCACGATTACGGCGCGAGTTTCTCCGATGTCTTTCCGCGTGAATAATGCGTCGATCTTGCGCGCCAGTTCCTCTCGCGGCGCGCCGGCACTTTCGGCCACGGCATCCAGCGCTTCCTCGCTGAGCGGCTGCTCCTGCTGCGTGGCGCTCGTGCCGCCGCAGGAGGCGATGGCCAGCGACAAGGCTGGCAGCAAGGCGAAGGTCAATATAGAGAGGTCTGGGCGCTTCATGCGCGCGCATCTCTCGGACAAGTGAGTAACGATGGCAACCGCAAAGCAGAACGCAAGGAAACGGGCGGCGCGCGGTGCTGTCCGCTGGCCCGTCATCCTGCTCTGCGCCGCTGCGCTTGCCGCGGGGCTTTTCTGGATCCTGCGCGAAACTGTTCATGGAAGAGGCGGTGGCCGGAACCGCCTATGGCGCTCGGGTAGGCTGTTCCTGCCGCTATCTCGGCAGGCCGCGACCTTGCCGATTGCGAAAAGGACTTCGTGCCGGGCATGGCCTTGATTCGGCTGTCGGAGGACGATGAAGCAAAAAGCGTCACCGCGAGCGTTCCGTTGCTGGCCAGTCAGACCGCGACCTATCAGGGAAGGCTATGGCTGCCTATTGCAAAGGTGGGATCGCTGATCGCGATTCCCGCCGGAAGTCAGCCAGGTTCCGTCGCTTCGATCCAGCCGCCGCCGACCACGCGGTCGCCAGCATAAATCACTGCTGCCTGGCCGGGCGCGACGCCGAATTCGGGGTCGATAAAGCGGATAATCGATGCGGCGCTCTCGCCCAATGGCCCTTCCAGCGTGACCGGGACGGGCTTTGCCAGCGAGCGCACCTTGGCGGTGAGAGACCGGCGCCGGGCCCCGAAGGAAGCGCGCCGATGCGATTGGTCTCGGTGATCCGCGCTGCGCTGACAGCCAGCATCCGCCTTGGCCCGACCAATACGCGCGCTTCCGCGGCATCGAGCGCGATGACGTAAAGCGGCTCGGTCTGGCCGCCGATCTCAAGGCCGCGGCGCTGGCCGACGGTGAAATGGATCACGCCTGCGTGCTGGCCCAGCTGTTCGCCTGTCTCGGCATGGACGATTGCGCCTGGCGCGGCGCCTTCGGGCCGGACCGAGCGCACGATCTTGGCGTAATCGCCGTCCGGGCACGAAGCAGATGTCCTGGCTGTCCGGCTTGGCGGCCACGATCAATCCGGCTTCCGCCGCAATGGAGCGCACCTGCTGCTTGGGCAGTCCGCCCAGCGGAAAGCGCAGGAAAGAGAGCTGCTCTTCGGTCGTGGCGTAAAGGAAATAGCTCTGGTCGCGTGCAGGATCGAGCGCGCGGTGCAGCTCCGGCCCGGCTGGGCCCATCACGCGGCGCACATAATGCCCGGTCGCCAGGCAATCCGCGCCGAGTTCCCTGGCCATGCGCAGGAGATCGGTGAACTTCGGCCCCATGTTGCAGCGGATGCAGGGTATCGGTGTGCGCCCGGCAAGGTAATCGTCGGCGAAGCGTTCGACCACCTCCTCGCGAAACGCGCTTTCATGGTCGAACACGTAATGTGCGATGCCGAGCCGGTCGGCGACCGTGCGCGCATCGCGGATATCGTCGCCGGCGCAGCAGGCGCCCTTGCGCCCGGTAGCGGCGCCATAATCGTAGAGCTGCAAGGTGATCCCGATCACTTCGGCGCCGCTCGCTGCGGCAAGCGCGGCGACCACCGAGGAATCGACTCCGCCGGACATGGCCACGACGATTCGGCAGTCGCGCGCCGGCCGCGGCAGATCGAACAGCTCGGCAGGAGCGACGGCTGGGTCAGTCAGGATTGCCTCGGAATGCATGGCGCGCCCCTTACACCTTGCGGGCCGATACCGCAAAGCCGCCGTCCGTAACCCTAACGCGGGGTAAATCCGCCCTTTACCTGATGTTGACATGCCAAGGCTAAGAGGCGGGCATGTACGAAGGAAATATCCTTAACCTCGGCATGGTCGCACCCTTGCACGAAACCGAACTCGCCATGGGCGGTTTGCATGTGTTGAACTGGGCCGAAATTGTCGCCCGGCTCGGAGCAGCGCGTGACTATCGCACCATTTGATGGGCGGTCGAACGTATCGACCAGGGCAGCTTTCACGTTGCTTCGGCACGCCACATTGCGGAATTCGAGCAACAAAAACCGGGAATTAACCCATTTGCTTTAGCCAATCATAAATCGGTCGCTGGCATGTGCACAGACATGTCGCCGACTGAGTCGACCGGCGACCGAGGAAGGCAATGATCGAGAACCAGAAAATCCGTCCGGCGCAGGTAATCGGCCCGCTTGGCGAGCCGCTGACGATCGACGAGCTTGCCGCCGCCCGACACCAAGCGTTGGGTCGTGCGCCGCAAGGCCGAAGTGGTCGCTGCGGTCAACGGCGGCCTGCTGACGATCGACGAAGTGCTCGAACGCTATGGGCTGACGCTGGAGGAATTCGCTTCCTGGCAGCGCGCGGTCGATCGTTCGGGGATGCAGGGGCTGCGCGTCACGCGCATCCAGCATTATCGCGATCTGTACGAGCGCCAGCTCAAATACTGATCTCGAGACAGATTGCATAGCGAGGGGCCGGATTTTCCGGCCCCTTTCTCGTTCCGGCCTAGCGTTTCACCTTTGCCGTGCCGTTGATATAGTCTCGTTCCGGCGTCGCGGGCACCGAACTGCCCGTCGCGCGTTGTTGCATTGGGATTTGACCATGCAGGTCTCCCGGGGAACAAAAACAGGAGAGAATTATGGGCTGGATTATCGCATTGATCGTCGGCGGCGTTGCAGGCTGGCTGGCAAGCATGGTGATGAACCGCGATGCCTCGATGGGCATTTTCTGGAATATCGTCGTCGGCTGCGTCGGTTCGGTGATCGGCAATGCGATCTCGCGCCCGCTGTTCGACATTGGCGGCAGCGTGCAGGAATTTTCGCTCGTTGGCCTGCTGATCGCGATTGTCGGCGCTGTTGTGCTGCTCGCCATCGTCAATCTCGTCCAGCGCGGCCGGGTTCGCTAAACGCCGCTTTTCCGGTTCCGATAATGCCGATTTAGGGCAAAGCCCTTCGTCGGACCTGAAATGCTTCCGGCAGAGGGTGCATTGTCAGAGACGCGCGGGCGGCCTATGGCGATGCTGGATCGCTGCAGGGCGCTTGCGCTGCGCAGTTCGTCCATGCAAATCGCCGGCCGCATTGCCGGATTTTCGGGACCTTGTGCCAGTATGAATTACGAGACGACCGTCAGAAGCGGGCAAGACGGCTATGTCGCCGGAGCCGAAGGCCTGACTGAGGGTGAGGCCGAAGATAAAACGAGACGCCGCAAGCTGTTTCATCATCGCGGCGGCGATCCTTGCTGTGCTCGTAATCGTCTTTTTGATGACGAGCGGCGGTGGCGGCGAAAAGGATTTTGCACCAGGCAAGCAGCAAGCGCCCACAGTTACCGTTTCTGCACCGGGAACGACGACGATCGCTGGCGACAATACAGGCAACCGGCACGCTGGCCGCGCGCCGCGAAATGCCGGTTGGCGTCGTGGGCGAAGGCGGACGTGTCGTATCCGTCCCTGTCGAAGCGGGGCAATGGGTCCGCGCGGGCCAGGTGCTGGCGGTGATCGACCGTTCGGTGCAGTCGCAGCAGGCAGCCAGCCAGCGCGGCGCAAATCGAGGTCGCCAAGGCCGATGCCCAGTCTGGCCCAGGCCAATCTTGACGCGTGCCGAACAACTGGTCGAACGCGGTTTCATCTCGAAGGCCGATGTCGACCGGCTGACCGCCACGCGCGATGCCGCCGTGGCGCGCGTCAAGGTCGCCGAAGCGCAATTCGGCGAGCGGCACGCTCGCAATGCCCGGCTCAATATCGTTGCTCCTGCGGCCGGCCTGGTGCTCGAGCGCAATGTCGAGCCTGGCCAGGTCGTCAGCCCCGGTTCGGGCGCGTTGTTCAGCATCGCCAAGGGCGGCGAGATGGAAATGCTCGCCGAGCTTGGCGAGACCGATCTTGCGGCAGCTCTCCGTCGGCGTCACCGCGAAAGTGACTCCGGTCGGGCACCGAAAAGACCTTTACCGGCCAGGTCTGGCAGGTTGCGCCGGTGATCGAGCACGCAGACCCGCCAGGGCAACGCGCGCATCGCGCTTCCCTTATGCGCCGGAACTGCGGCCGGGCGGCTTTGCCCCTGCGACGATCATACAGCGGCACCGTTGTGGCCCCGATGCTGCCCGAAATCGGCGATCCAGTCGGACGACAAGGGCAGCTACGTCTACATCGTCGGCAAGGACAACAAGGCGGAGCGGCGCGATGTCAAGACCGGCCTAGTAACCGATGACGGCATTGCGATCGCCGAAGGCCTGACCGGCAGCGAGCGCGTGGTGCTGCGCGCCGGCGGCTTCCTCACCGACGGGGAGACGATCAACCCCGTCGACGAAAGTTCGCCAAAGGCAGCTGCCGGCGCTGGCAATTGAGCCGATAATCCAATGAACTTCCGCAATATCTCCGCCTGGTCGATCCGCAATCCGATCGTACCGATTCGTGCTGTTCTTCGGCCTGCTGCTGGCGGGCATGGTCAGCTTCATGCCCGGATGGAAGTGCAAAACGAGCCCGGACATCGAATTTCCCGCTCGTCATCGTGTCGATCTCCCAGCCCGGCGCGGCGCCGACCGAGATCGAGAACCAGATCACCCAGCGCGTCGAAGCCGCCGTCCATACGATCAGCGGCGTCAAGACGATCAGTTCGACCGCGGCAGAAGGCAACAGCCAGACCTCGATCGAATTCGAGATCGGGCACCGACGTCAATCAGGCGGTCAACGAGGTCAAAAACGCAGATCGACCAGGTTCGCGGCGAGCTGCCCGACGGCATTCTCGAACCGCAGGTCTTCAAGGTCGAAACCAGTTCGGATGCCGATCGGCTATTTCGGCGTGTCGGCCGACGACATGACGATCGAAGCAGCTATCCTGGTTCGTCGACGACACGGTTGCGCAAGCGGCTGCTGACCGTCGCAGGGCTGGCCGAAGTCAGCCGCGGCGGCGGGGTCGACCGCGAAATCCTGGTCATGCTCGATCCGGCGCAGATGCAGTCGCTTGGGGTCACCGCCAGCCAGGTCAACCAGACGCTGCGTGCGCTCAACATCAACGCAGCGGGCGGCCGGGCCGAAATCGCCGGCTCGCGCCAGTCGGTGCGCGTGCTGGGCAATGCGAAGGACGCCTATCGAACTGTCGCAGACCCAGATTCCGCTTGGCGGCGGGCGCACGGTCAAGCTGGCCGACATCGCCGATGTGTAGGACGGCTTACGGAGAACTGACCTCGATCGCCAAGATCGAGCGGCAAGCAGGTCGTCACTTTCCATCACGCGCGCGCGCGGCGCATCGGACGTGACCGTCTATGATAGCGCGGTCGAAGTCGCTGAAGCAGTCGAGAAGGAAAATCCGGGCATCAAGTTCACGCGCTTTTCACGACGGTCGATTACACCAAGGCGCAGTACGAAAGCTCGATGGCGGCGATGGTCGAAGGCGCGGTGCTGGCGGTCATCGTCGTGTTCCTGTTCCTGCGCGACTGGCGCGCGACGATCATCGCGGCGATCGCCATCCCGCTGTCGGCGATCCCGACCTTCTGGTTCATGGACCTGCTGGGCTTCACGCTCAACCAGCATGTCGCTGCTGGCGCTGGGCCTGGTCGCCGGCGTGCTGGTCGACGATGCGATCGTCGAGATCGAGAACATCGTGCGCCACATGCGCATGGGCAAGAGCGCCTATCAGGCCTCGATCGACGCGGCCGACGAAATCGGTCTGGCGGTGGTCGCGACCACCTTCTCGATCGTCGCGGTGTTCCTGCCGGTCGGCGCTGATGCCGGGCGTGTCGGGCCAGTTCTTCAAGAACTTCGGCCTCACCGTGGTCGCGTCGGTGCTGATGAGCCTGGCCGTCGCGCGCATGATCACGCCGATGATGGCGGCCTATTTCCTCAAGGCCAAGGGCCATGCCGAACATGGCGCAGGCGGCCTGGATGGACCGCTATATAGGCGTGCTGCACTGGTCGCTCGATCACGCGCGTGGCCGCATGCCGATCGACGACAGGGCGACGAGCGCAGGCACATGGCCTGCGCTGGCCTGTGGCACGCGGCTTCGCGGCGCGGCTTGCTGCGATCATCCGTGTCGTGGATGATGGGCGTCGGCTGCGGCTCGCCGCTCGTCGCTGACCGGTCGGTGTCTGGCTGGTGTCGGCATGCCCGACGCAGTTCTTCCCCGATCCAGCCGACAACGATTTCAGCCGGTGATCACGGATCGAGATGGTGCCCGGCACCACGCTCGAGCAGACCGAAGCGTCGTCGCCGACAGGTCGCCGATCGATGCTGCGGACAGGAGCCCGAAGTCGACATGCGTGCTCGAGCGCATCAGTCGAAGGCAACGCGCTGCGTCCTGATCATGCTCAAGGAAGACCGGGCGACGACCAGCATCGAATTCGAGCGCGAGCTGACCCCGGTACTGCAGAACATTCCCGATGCGCGGGTCACTTTCCTGACGTCGCAAGGTCGCGGCGCGGCGGCGGCACCGGGCGCGCCATCTCGGTGATGCTGGCCGGTTCCGATCCCGAACTGCTGGAGGCGACCGCGGCCAAGCTGGTCGAGCAGATGAAGGGCGTGAAGGGCCTGGTCGCGCCGCGCATCGCGGCCGACCTGCAGCGGCCCGAAATCATCATCACCCCGCGGCTCGATCTTGCCGCGCAGCCTGGGCGTCACCACGGCGGCGCTCAGCCAGACGATCCGCATCGCCACGATCGGGCGAGATCGACCAGAACGCGGCCAAGTTCTCGCTGTCCGACCGGCAGGTGCCGATCCGGGTGCGTCTGTCCGAAGGATTCGCGCGCGACATCGCGACGATCGAGAACCTGCCGGTGCCGACCAGCGCCGGCGGCTCGGTGCCGCTGTCAGCGGGTTGCCGAGATCACCTTCGGTGCCGGGCCGACCCAGATCCAGCGCTACAACCAGACAGCGCCGCGTCTTCGTCGGCGCCGATCTGGCGCCAGGCGCGCTGCAAGGGCGAGGTGATGGACCGCGATCAACGCGCTGCCGATCATGAAGAACCTGCCGGCCGGCGTGTCCAACGACGCCGTCGGGCGAAGACGAAGTGGCAGGCGGAGCTGGTCGCAGAACTTCATCATCGCGGTCGTCGCCGGCGTCCTGCTGGTGTTCGCGGTGCTGGTGCTGCTCTACCACCGGCTCATCTCGCCGCTGGTCAACATGACCTCGCTGTTGCTGGCGCCGCTGGGCGGCTTGCTCGCGCTGATCGCTGCTCGGCCAGCCGATCTCGATGCCGGTCTATCATCGGCATCCTGATGCTGCTCGGCATCGTCGCCAAGAACTCGATCCTGCTGATCGACTTCGCGATCGAGGAAATGGAGCGCGGCGAGTCCAAGCTCGAGGCGATCATCGAAGCCGGGCACAAGCGCGCCCAGCCGATCGTGATGACCACCGTGGCGATGACCGCGGGCATGGTGCCGACGGCGCTGTCGCTCTCGGGCGACGCGCGCCTGGCGTGCGCCGATGGGCACCGTGGTGATCGGCGGGCTGATCCTGTCGACCCTGCTGACCCTGCTGATCGTGCCCGCCGGCTTCAGCCTGGCCGACGGCTTGAAAAGCGGGTCGGCCCGTGGCTGCGCCGCGATCTGCTGACCTATCGAGCCGGGCGACGATCGGCGGCTGGCAGCCGCGACCGCGAGGCCGATCCCCGCCGAGTGATCGCGGCAGGCGACCATGACTGGCGCCGAGCCACAGTGCCGGCCTGCAGGCCGATACTCCTGCCAGCTGACCGCGCGCGCGTGATGCGCTGTTCGCCACCGGCGCTGCTGGTGGCGATGGCGGCGTTCGTTCGCTGTCGCGCGCAATTTACCGGAGTGCATCCGGCCTGGGGCTATGCGCTGGCCTTCGCCGAAGCGGCGATGGTCGGCGGGCTGGCCGACTGGTTCGCGGTCACCGCGCTGTTCCGCCACCCGCTCGGCCTGCCGATCCCGCACACCGCGATCATCCCGGAAAACAAGGACCGCATCGCCGACACGATGGCGGAGTTCCTGCGGGCAATTTCCTCACCCCCGCGGTGGTCGCGCGGCGGATGCAGCGGCATGAACGTGGCGCTGGCGGCGGGCAATTTCCTCGCCGAACCCGGCAGGCGGCGCGCGAATCGCGCATCCGCGCCGGGCGCGGCGGAACTGTTCGCCGAAGTGCTCGAATCGCTCGATCCCGAGCGGCTCGGCGGCAGGTCAAGGCCGGGCTCGAAGAGCGCAGCTGGACAAGCTGGAGATCGCGCCGCTGCTCGGCCAGATGATCGAGGCGGCGATCGCCGACAAGCGCCACCTGCCGCTGATCGAAAGCGCTGCTGCGCTGGGCGGGCCTGACGCTCGAGGACAACGAGGAGCTGGTGCGCGACATGATCCACCAGCGCGCCAACGCGCTGCTGCGCTGACCGGGCTCGACGAGCGGCTTGCCAATTCGGTGCTCGACGGGCTCTACAAGCTGCTGGCCGAATGCTCGTCGATCCCGGAGCATCCGCTGCGGCCGAAGATCGAAGAAGGCCTGGAGCAGCTCGCCGGCGATCTGCGCACGATCCCGGAGATGCGCGCCAAGGTCGAGCGTATCAAGCAGCGAACTGCTCGACAATCCGGCGCTGGGCGATTGGTGGGACGGGCGTGTGGGAGCGCATGCGCCAGGCGCTGATCGACACCGCGCGCGATCCCGAAGCGGCGCTGGCCGGGCAGCTTGGCGGCGCGCTGTCCGAACTCGGCAAGGCGCTGCGCAGCGATCCGGCGCTGCAGCATGCAGATCAACCGCTTCGCCCGCCGCACCGCGGTCGGCGGTGGCGACGCGCTATGGCGAGCAGATCGTCCAGCTGGTCTCCGAAACGGTGAAGCGCTGGGACGCGCGCACCGTGACCGACCGGATCGAAGGCGCCGTGGGCCGCGACCTGCAGTTCATCCGCATCAACGGCACGCTGGTCGGCGGGCTGGTGGGCGTCGCCGATCCACTTTATCGATCGAAGCTACCTAGACGCGCTCGCGGTACCTAGCGCTTACAGCTTTGTCGGTCAGCTCCGGCACGACTTGAACAGGTCGCCGACCAGGCCGATGTCCGCGACCTGGAAGATCGGCGCATCCTCGTCCTTGTTGATGGCGATGATGATCTTGGAATCCTTCATGCCGGCAAGATGCTGGATCGCGCCGGAGATGCCGACCGCGATATAGACTTCCGGGGCGACGATCTTGCCGGTCTGGCCGACCTGATAGTCGTTGGGCACATAGCCCGCATCGACCGCCGCGCGGCTGGCGCCGATCGCCGCGCCGAGCTTGTCGGCGAGCGGCGATGATCAGCTGCCTCGAAGGTCTCCGCGTCCTTCAGCGCGCGGCCGCCCGAGACGATGATCTTGGCGCTGGTCAGTTCGGGCGCTCGATCTTGGCGATTTCCGCGCCGACGAAGCTCGAAAGGCCGGCATCGCCTGCGCCGCGAGACGGCTTCGATCGCTGGCCGAACCGCCGCTCGGTCGCCGCCTTGGCGAAGGCGGTGCCGCGCACGGTGATGACCAGCTTGGCGTCGCGTCGATTTCGACCGTGGCGATGGCGTTGCCGGCATAGATCGGGCGGGTGAAGGTCTTGGGCGCCTTCGACCGAGAGGATGTCGCGAGATCTGCATCACGTCGAGCAGCGCGGCGACGCGCGGCGCGATGTTCTTGCCGGTGGTGGTGGCAGGCGCGACGAAGGCGTCGTGACTCGTCCATCAGCCCGGCGATCAGCGGCGCGACGTTTTCGGCCAGCGCGTTGCGCATAGGCGGCATCGTCGGCGACATGAGCACCTTGGCGACGCCGGCGATCTTCGCGGCGGCATCGGCGACCGCGCCGCAGTCCTTGCCCGGCGACCAGCAGCGTGCACTTCGCCCAGCTTGCCGGCAGCGGTGACGGCCGCGAGGGTCGCGTCCTTGCAGCGACGCGTTGTCGTGTTCGACCCAGACGAGACGTCTTCATGCAGGCGACTCCCAGTTCCTTGAGCTTCGCGACCAGCGCATCGACGTCGGCGACCTTGATGCCGGCCTGGCGCACCGGCGGCTCGGCGACCTTCAGCGTCTTGAGGCGCGGCGTGGTGTCGACGCCGTAATCGGCCGGCGTCTTGGTCGCGAGCGGCTTGCGACTTGGCCTTCATGATGTTGGGCAGCGAGGCATAGCGCGGCTCGTTCAGGCGCAGGTCGGTGGTGACGATCGCGGGCATGCGCGAGCTTCACCGTCTCCAGACCGCCATCGACTTCGCGCGTCACGCTGACGCTGTCGCCAGCCACCTCGACCTTGCTGGCGAAGGTGCCCTGCGGACGGCCCATCAGCGCGGCGAGCATCTGGCCGGTCTGGTTGCAGTCGTCGTCGATCGCCTGCTTGCCGAGGATGACCAGGCCGGGCTGTTCCTCATCGGCGATCGCCTTGAGGATCTTGGCGACCGCCAGCGGCTCGACCTCATCGTCGGTCTCGACCAGGATCGCGCGGTCGGCGCCCATGGCGAGCGCGGTGCGCAGCGTTTCCTGCGCCTTGGCCGGGCCGATCGAAACCGCGACGATCTCGGTCGCCGCGCCCTTTTCCTTGCAGGCGGATCGCTTCCTCGACCGCGATCTCGTCGAACGGGTTCATGCTCATCTTGACGTTGGCGAGATCGACGCCGTGCCGTCGGCCTTGACCCGCGGCTTCACGTTGTAATCGATCACCCGCTTGACGGGGACGAGGATCTTCATGCGAGCCTTCCTTCCTGGCTCAATGCGTCACTTAACCGTGCCGGTTAAGCCTAGCGCTCGCCTAGCAATTGCGTTTACGTGAACGTCAAGCGCGGCACTGCGTCAAGCCCGGCTGCGCGAAGCCCCGTGCCGATGTCGACGGACGTAGTCAGGCCGCCTTCTTCACCTCGGCGACGATCTTCTTGCGCCGCATCGCCCAGATCGTCGGCCGACACGATCGGCAGGCCCGAATTGGCGAGGATCGTCCTTGCCCTGCTGCACATTGGTGCCTTCGAGGCGGACCACCAGCGGCACCGACAGGTTCACTTCCTTGGCCGCCGCGACGATGCCCTCGGCGATCGATGTCGCACGCATGATGCCGCCGAAGATGTTGACCAGGATGCCCTTCACCGCCGGATCGGTCAGGATGATCTTGAACGCCGCGGTCACCTTCTCCTTGGTGGCGCCGCCGCCGACGTCGAGGAAGTTGGCCGGGAATGCGCCGTTCAGCTTGATGATGTCCATCGTCGCCATGGCCAGGCCCGCGCCGTTGACCATGCAGCCGATGTTGCCGTCGAGCTTGATGTAGGCGAGGTCGTATTTGCTGGCTTCGACCTCCATCGGGTCTTCCTCGGTCTCGTCGCGCAGCGCTTCGACATCGGGGTGGCGGTAGAGCGCGTTGCGAATCGAAGCTCATCTTGGTGTCGAGCACCAGCAGCTTGCCGTCCTTCGGTTTCGACCAGCGGGTTGATTTCGAGCATCGCGCAATCGAGCGCCGATGAAGGCGTCGTAGAGCTGCTTGGCACAGCTTCTGCGCCTGCTTGTTGAGATCGCCCGTCAGCTTCAGCGCGAAGGCCACCGCGCGGCCATGGTGCGGCATGAAGCCCTGCGCCGGATCGATGGTGATGGTGGTGATCTTCTCGGGCGTGTCATGCGCGACGGTCTTCGATGTCCATGCCGCCTTCGGTCGAAACGATCATCGCGACGCGGCCGGTCGCGCGGTCGACCAGCATCGAGAGGTAGTATTCCTTGGCGATGTCGACGCCGTCGGTGACGTAGAGGCGGTTGACCTGCTTGCCGGCATCGCCGGTCTGGATCGTGACCAGCGTGTTGCCGAGCATTTCCTTGGCGTTGGCTTCGACTTCCTCGATGCTCTTGGCCAGGCGCACGCCGCCCTTGGCATCGGGGCCCAGTTCCTTGAACTTGCCCTTGCCGCGGCCGCCGGCGTGGATCTGCGCCTTCACGACATAGAGCGGCCCGGGCAGCTGCTTCGGCGGCTGCGACCGCTTCTTCGACGGTCAGCGCGGCGATGGCCGGCGGGAATGCCGATGCCGAATTTCGCGAGCAGTTCCTTGGCCTGATATTCGTGGATGTTCATGGGTAGAGATGCCTTCGCTGCTTTCTGGGGAAGGCGGAGTCGCTGCCGTCGCATAAGCACAATCGACCTGGCTTGAAAAGTGCTCGCGGCCCGGGCCAACTGGCATGCCGCATCGATGATTGACCGGCATCGCCTTGAAGAGATCGTCCGCGAAGCCGGGCAGATCGCCATGCGCGCTGGCCGGGGCGCGGGCCATGCGCTGAAGAGCTGGGACAAGGACGCCCGGCAACCCGGTGTGCGAAGCCGATCTGGAAGTCGACGCTTTCCTCCAGCGCGAACTGCGCGCGCTGCTGCCATCGGCCGGCTGGCTGTCGGAAGAAACCGCCGACGCATCCCGAGCGGCTGGGCAAGGGCCTGATCTGGCTGGTCGATCCGATCGACGGCACGCGCGATTTCATCCGCGGGCGGCCGGGCTGGGCGGTGTCGGTCGCGCTGGTCAGCGCGGGCCGTCCGCTGATCGGGATGCTCGCCGCGCCGGCGCGCGAGGCGAGGAGTGGTTCGGCATCGCCGGGCAGGGCGCGTGGCGCAATGGCGAGCGGCTCGCAGGCCAGCCGCGCACGGAATTTGCCGGCGCGCGGGTGCCGGCCGACAGCTTGCCGCGAGGACGACAGCGATCTGGTGATGGTCGACAAGCCCAATTCGATCGCGCTGCGGATCGCGATGGTCGCCGCCGACGAGGCCGATCTGGTGGCCACGTTGCGCTGGGGCTTCGAATGGGACATCGCCGCCGCCACCCTGATCGCGCGCGAGGCGGGCGCGGCGGTGACCGACGCGTTCGGCGAGCCGCTGGCCTACAACAAGCGCGATCCGCGCGCTTTCGGCGCTGCTGGTGAGCGCCCCGGCGATCCACGCGCGCGGCGGTCGAGCGGCTGGCGAGCGGGCCGGCGCTGCGCTGATCGAGCGGGCTGTCCGCAGGGCAGCCCGCAAGCGCCACCGCGCGTCCAGCAGCGACCGAAGGGACGCGAGGATTTCCGCGCCGGATGGCGTTCGCATCGCTCTGCCGAGCAGCTCCGAGGGCGGCGAGCATGCGTAGCAGACCATCAGTTGCGCTGAGCGGCGTTCACGTCGTCCTGGCTGACCGGGGTGATCTTGATTTCGACCCGGCGGTTGCGCGCGCGGCCTGTCGTCGGTGGCATTGTCGGCCACCGGATACTGCTCGCCATAGCCCTGCGTTGCGATGCGGGCGCGGGAGACGCCGCGCATCACCAGATAATCGGCGACCGCCTCGGCGCGGCGCTTCGGACAGATCCTGGTTGTAGTGGTCCGACCCGGTCGAATCGGTGTGGCCCATACACGTCGATCAGGCTGTTGGGATACTGGACCATGCTGTTCGGCGATCTGTGTCGAGCGTGTCGACTGGAAGCCCGGGCTGATCGCGGTGGAACTTCGACCGCGAAGGTCACGCCGTCGGGCAGATTGACGAGGATCGCCTCGCCATCGCCGACTTCGGTCGACATCGACGCCGGAGCCGGCGGTCTGTTCCTTCAGTTCCTTGATCTGCTTGTCCATCGTGTAGCCGACGCGCTGCGCCGGCGACGCCGCCGATGCCCGCGCCGACGATGCGGCCCGGTCTTGCCGCCGATCAGCGCCGCCGAGCAGGTAGCCGCCCAGCGCGCCGCCGACGCCGCCGATGGCGGTGCGCGAAACCTTCTTTTCACCGGTATTGGGGTCGGTGACGCAGGCCGCGGTGGTCAAGCAGCGCCAGCGCAGCGAGGCTCGACACGAAGAGGCGAGATTTTTTCATGGTTAGGCCTCCTTCTTATGCTTGCGGCTAGTCTTCGCACGGGCACCCGGCATGTGAGCCGATGCTGCCTGCGACGCGCTTTACTCCTGCATGAACGGTTTGGCACGTCCGACGTTCCAGCCTGCCGTCACGCAGTTGCCTTTCCCGCCATGGCCCGTCAATCTGCTAGCGACGTCCGGCGTGACACCCTTTCCCTGGACCGATCGTGCTATCATCGCGGGGCTGATCCTGCTCAACGGCGTCTTCGCCATGTCCGAACTGGCGATCGTCTCGGCGCGCCCAGCGCGGCTGCAGGTCGACGGCCGAAGCGCGGCAGCGAAGGGCGCGGATCGCGCTGCAGCTGGCCGCGGATCCGGGCAAGTTCCTCTCGACCGTGCAGATCGGCATCACGCTGATCGGCATCATCGCCGGCGCCTATTCGGGCGCGAGCCTGGGCGGGCCGGTGGGCGAGCGGCTGGCAGCGCTGGGCGTGCCGGCAGAATATGCCGACGAAGCCGGGTTTCGTCGCTGGTCATCGCGCTGACCACCTATTTCAGCCTGGTGGTGGGCGAACTGGTGCCCAAGCAGCTGGCGCTGCGCGCGGCCGTGCCGATCGCGCTGGTCATGGCGCGCCCGATGGCGATGCTCGCGCGGATCGCCGCGCCGTTCGTGTGGCTGCTCGATCAGCTCGTCGGCCATGCTGATGCGGCTGCTCGGCATGCGCCACAGCGGCGAGCACGGGCTGACCGCCGAAGAACTGCAGATGATCTTCGCCGAGGCGACCCGCTCGGGCGTGATCGAGGAAGACGAACGCGCGATCATGGCCGGCATCATGCGGCTGGCCGAGCGCCCGGTGCGCGAATTGATGACCCCGCGCACCGAACTCGACTGGATCGATGCCGATCGCGCGGCACCGAGCGAGATCCGCGAGGCGATCGACGGAACGCCGCATTCGCTGCTGCCGGTGGCCGAAGGCTCGCCCGACAGATTCGTCGGCGTGGTCAAGGTGCGCGATGTGCTGGCCGCTGCTGGCTGGCGGGCACGCCGTCGATCTCGCGCGATCGATGCGCAAGGTCGAAGTCATGCCCGACCAGCTCGACGCGATGGACGCGCTGCGCATCCTTCAGCAATCGGGCACGTCGGCATGGCGATGGTGCATGACGAATACGGCCATCTCGAAGGGATCGTGACCCCGGCGGACCTGCTGACCGCGCTCTGGTCGGCAACTTCGCCAGCCATCAGGACGATGGCGACGAGCCGATGCTGGTCGAGCGCGAGGATGGCTCGCTGCTGGTCGCGGGCTCGATGTCGGCCGATCCGCTGGCCGACCGGCTGGGCATCGAACTGCCGAGGACCGCGAATTCGCCACGGCGGCCGGCTATGTCGCTGTCGGTGCTGAAGAAGCTGCCGGCCGAAGGTGAGCATTTCGACGATCAGGGCTGGCGCTTCGAAGTGGTCGACATGGACGGCCGCCGGATCGACAAGCTGCTGGTCAGCCGAGATCGAAGGCCGCAAACCCGAAGCAGGGCGAACTGGTCGCGCAGTGACTCGCAGAGCCCTTTCCATGTTCCGCTCGATCAGCTCTGGCCGGGGATCACTGCCTGTGCTTCGCGCCCGTCACCTTGCGGCGCGGCGATGATCGCGCGGGTGACTGCGCCCTTGGCGACCGTGTTGGTCTCGGTGATCGCCGACTCGCCGAACGAATGCCGGGAGCGGCGTGCCGGCGCGGTCGAGCGCGCTGGTTTCCACGCTGCTGCGCGGAGCGGGGCCGCCGAACAGCGCATCGAGCGCCTGCTGGCCCGCGGTGCCTTCGGCCGGGCGCGGGGCGCCGGGCGCGGGCGGGGTCAGGCTGAAATCGGGCGGCACCACCAGCGGCGCCTGACGCTGCACGGCGAATTCGTCGGGCCGGTCGCGGTTGAAGATGCCGCCGCCGCCGCAAGCCGGCAAGCATGCGCCGAAGCGCCTGCCAGCAGGATCAGGGGTGTGGTCTTGCGCATCATTCGTCTCCGCGGCCGTGTCCGCCGCTTGGCGGCCGGCTCGTCTTGGCGGTTTCGCTCGTCGGTCGCGCTTTTCGCGCAGGAAGCAGCGAGCGGGCAAGGATAATCACGACGCCGATGGTGATCGCGGCATCGGCGATGTTGAAGATCAGGAACGGGCGGAAGGTCGCCGATATGGAAATCGGCATAGTCGATCACATAGCCATAGATCGCAGCGGTCGCGGATATTGCCGAGCGCGCCGCCCAGCACCAGCGCCAGGCCGAGAATGTCGCGCCAGCTGCCTTCTCGCGCATCATCCACACCAGCACGACCAGCGCGATCAGCGCCGGTCAGCAGCCACCAGCAGCCAGCGGCATTTCCATGAACTGGCGGTGCAGCATGCCCGAGCGAGACGCCGTAGTTCTGCGGTCCAGGTGAGGTCGAAGAACGGCAGCAGGTCGATATGGCCGCACGGCTGGTCGCGAGGTCGCAGCGGGCCGATCACATCAGCCCTTTGACCCAGCTGGTCGAGCGCGAAGACCAGCGCGGCGAGCGCCAGGCCGATCAGGCGGTTGCGGGTGAAATGGCGTTCATGCCAGCGCGTCCATCGCGCCGACCACGCTCATCGCAGCGACCGCACAGATGCGCCGTCTTCCGCCACGTCGGGCAGATGGCGCCAGCAGCGGCCGCATTTGTGGTGGGTGGTTCGGGACACGGTCACATCGCCGCCTTGCACCGCGCGTGACTGTCGCGGTGATGAACAGCTCGGCGAGATCGTCGTCGTCTTCGGGCATGCGCTCGGCGGGCACGGTCACCTCGGCTTCGAGGCTGGAGCCGATCGTCTTGTCGCGGCGCAGCGGCTCGATCGCTTCGTTGACCCGTTCGCGCAGTGCGCGCAGCTCGTCCCAGCTGTCGACCATGTCCGCATGCGGCCATTCGGGCAGTGTCGGGCCATTCGCAGCAGATGGACGCTCGCCGCCTCGGGATAGCGCGTGCTCCACACTTCCTCGGCGGTGAACACCAGCACCGGCGCGGCATAGCGGACCAGCGCGTGGAACAGCATGTCGAGCACGGTGCGATAGGCGCGGCGCTTCGGATCGTCCGGCCGCGTCGCAATAGAGGCAGTCCTTGCGGATATCGAAGAAGAAGGCCGAGAGATCCTCGTTGCAGAAATCGGTCAGCGCGCGGGTGTAGGTGTTGAAGTCGAAATCGTCGGCCGCCGCGCGCAGCTCGTCGTCGAGCTCGCGCAGCAGGGCGAGCATATAGTGCTCGAGCTCGGGCATCTGCCGACACGTCGCACGCGCTCGGCCTCGCCGAAGCCGTCGAGCGCGCCGAGCAGATAGCGGAAGGTGTTGCGCAGCTTGCGATACTGGTCGGCCACGCCCTTGAGGATCTCGTCGCCGATGCGGTGATCCTCGGTGATAGTCGACGGTCAGCGCCCACAGGCGGATGATGTCCGCGCCGTATTGCTCCATCACCTTGAGCGGGCTGATGGTGTTGCCCAGGCTCTTGGACATCTTCATGCCCTTGGCGTCCATCGTGAAGCCGTGGGTCAGCACCGCCTTGTAAGGCGCGCGGCCGCGCGTGGCGCAGCTTTCGCAGCAGGCGACGACTGGAACCAGCCGCGATGCTGGTCGGTGCCTTCGAGATAGAGGTCGGCGGGCCATTGCAGGTCGGGCCAGCGCCCGCTTTCGAGCACGAAGGCATGGGTGCAGCCCGAATCGAACCAGACGTCGAGAATGTCGGTGATCCGCTCGTAATCGTCGAGCGTCGTAATCGGTGCCGAGCATGCGCCTGCGCGTTCTCGTCGTCCCAGGCATCGACGCCCTGTCCTCGCGCACGGCGGCGACGATGCGGGCGTTGACCGCGGGATCGCGCAGATACTGGCCGCTCTTGCGGTCGACGAACAGCGTGATCGGCACGCCCCAGGCGCGCTGGCGGCGAAAGCACCCAGTCGGGCCGCCCTTCGACCATCGAGCCGATGCGGTTGCGGCCCTTTTCGGGGACGAAGCGCGTGTCGGCGATGGCCTTGCAGCGCCAGTTCGCGCAGGGTCGCCGTGGGCGCGGAGACGGTCGCGGCGATCGCGCCGCCGATCGGGCTCAGCGGATCGGAGCGGCGAACTCGAGCGCGGTCGAGCGGCTGGTCCATCGGCACGAACCATTGCGGCGTGCAGCGGAAGATCACCTTGGCCTTGGAGCGCCAGCTATGCGGATAGCTAGTGCTTGATAATCCGCGCGACGCCGCGAGCAGCCCGCCCGCTTCGCGCAGGTCGCGTGCAGATCGGGCCGTCGGGCGCGTTGAACTTGGGGTTGATGACCGATGCCCTGCGCCGCCCAGCCAGAGCCAGTCGGCGCGATACTTGCCGTCGCCTTCGACCGCGAAGACCGGGTCGATGCCGTTCGCCTTGCACAGCTCGAAATCGTCCTCGCCGTGATCGGGCGCCATGTGGACGAGGCCGGTGCCGCTCTCGGTGGTGACGAAGTCGCCGGGCAGGAACGGGCGCGGGCTCGGCGAAGAAGCCGCCGAGGTGGTGCATCGGGTGGCGGGCGACGGTGCCGGCGAGGTCGGAGCCTTTGATCGGCTGCCATGATCGAGCGTCGACTATATGCCGACATCGTCAATGACGTGCGATCTTGACCGCAACGCGATTGGAGCGTCGCTACAAGCAGCTTGCGATCAGCCAGTTCGCCTGCCGACAACGAAGCTTCCGCCCGTCGCCAGTCTGAGCTCAACGAGCACGTACTCAACCTCCGGCCCATAGGCCAAAGCCTGGTTCACCGGGATCGTCCACGGCGTCGTCGTCCAGATCACCGCATAGGCGCCGACCAGTTCGGCAATCGGCGACTCTCGACGATCTCGAACGCCACATCGATCTGGGTCGAGATGATGTCCTCATATTCGACCTCGGCCTCGGCCAGCGCGGTCTTTTCGACCGGGCGACCACATCACCGGCTTGGCGCCGCGATAGAGCTGGCCGCTCTCGGCGAACTTCAGCAGCTCGGCGACGATCGTCGCTTCGGCCTGGAAATCCATCGTCAGATAGGGATTGTCCCAATCGCCATTGATGCCGAGGCGCTTCAACTGCTCGCGCTGCGTGTTCGACCCAATGCTGGGCATAGGCGCGGCATTCGGCGCGGAATTCCTTGGCCGGAACCTCGTCCTTGTTGAGCTTCTTCTTGCGATATTCCTCCTCGACCTTCCATTCGATCGGCAGGCCGTGGCAGTCCCAGCCGGGCACGTAAGGCGCGTCCTTGCCCAGCAGGGTCTGGGTGCGCACGACCATGTCCTTGAGGATGTGGTTCAGCGCATGGCCGATATGCATGTCGCCATTGGCGTAGGGCGGGCCGTCGTGGAGGATGAACTTCTCGCGGCCCGGCGCGCGCTTCGCGCAGCTGGCTGATACAGGCCCTCCTGCCTCCCAGCGCGCCAGAATGCCCGGCTCCTTCTGCGGAAGGCCGGCCTTCATCGGGAAATCGGTCTTCGGCAGGAAGACGGTCGGGCGGTAATCGCGCCCTTGGGGTTCGGTCGGTTCGCTCATTGCGAAGGCGCCTTAGCTGGACAATCGGCTTGTGAAAACACTCGTCATTGCAAGCGCGGATTAGATCGGAAGCGGAGAAGGCCTATTGCTGCGCCCGGCGCCGCTCGAGACCCTTTTCCGCCTCGATCTGTTCGGAAACGGTGCGGCGGTCCATCGAAGGGCGCAGCGCGGTCCCGACGGTCCAGAAATCGTCGAGCAGGAGATGGCCGGTGAAGCTGCCGGGCACTTCGCCGAGCTGTTCGGGCAGATTCAGCCCGCTCGGTTCCCTGCCGTCCGGGGCCGGGCCAGTCATGATTATGCGGCCGCCGGCCTCTTTCATCCGGGCGCTCAGCCGGTTGGGCCAGCCCCAGAAAGGCCATTGCCGGTCGATCGGGATCGCCATCGTGCCGCCCTTGCAGCTTTCAGGCACGGTGCCGGTCCAGCCGATCCGCGTATAATCCGAAGCGCAGGTTTCGGCTTCTTCCCAGGTCCATGCCCAGGCGCCGGGATAGGCCTGCCTGATCGCGGCGATGGGCCCGGCCTTGCCCACGAAGGCATCGCCGACTCGCTCCACATCGCGCCCCGAGGCCTTGAGCGCAGCCGCCAGCCGCTCCCCGGCCTGCGCATCCTCGCCCGGAAGATTGTACAGCATCGGGATGTGCCGCAGCACCTGGTTGGCTTCATCCAGCGAGCCGATGTGCTGGCGCGGGCTTCCCGCCAGCGGATGCGTCTTGCCGCCATCGGCGCTGTAGCCATGGCCGATATCGAGCCGCTGCAGCTCGGCCAAGTCATGCCGCTGACGGGCCCGGAGCCATCGGTGCGGCAATCGAGCGTCTGGTCGGCCAGGAACACCACCTTGCCATCGGAACTGAAGGCGACGTCCACGCGCACCATCTGCGCGCCGAGTGCGCGCGCCTTGGCAAACGAGCGGGCCGTGTTCTCGATATAATCGTGCACCGGCTGTTCGATATGTCCCGCCGTGCAATCCTGCGTTCCGCCAGTGGGAGCATATTGCTGCGCGATGGCGCGATTGGCGATCAGCCGCAGATTGCCTTTCGGCGCGTCCGCGATCCAGCTCGCATTGGTGAAGGTCAGGACCAGGAAGCCGATTGCCAGCAGCAGCGCGGCCACTTGCCCCGCGATCTTCACCCGAGCAGCTCCCGTGCCTTGTCGCAATCCTTGCCGATCTGCTCGATCAGCTCCGCGAGCGAATCAAACTTCGCTTCGGGGCGCAGGAAATGGTGGAAGGCCACTTCGATCTCGCGCCCATAGAGATCGCCGGAGAAATCGAAGAAATAGCGGCTCCAGCAGTTCGATCGGCGGATTCGAATTGCGGGCGGATGCCCAGATTGGCCGCGCCTTTCAGCTCGGTGCCGTCAGCCAGGCATGCGCCCGGTCACCGCATAGATGCCGAAGCGCGGGCGCAGGTAGCTGCCCAGCGCCATATTGGCGGTGGGAAAGCCGATGTCGCGGCCGCGCTTGTCGCCATGCTGCACCAGGCGCGAATCGCGAAGGGCCGGGTCAGCAGGCGGGCGGCCTGCGCGCAGTCGCCGGCCTTCAGCGCGTCGCGGATGCGGCTGGAGGAAATCGGCGCCCGCCGTCCATCACCGGGCCGACCGCGCGAGTGGCGATGCCATGCGCGGCGCCCAGCGCGGCGAGCCTGCTCGCGGTCCCCTTCGCGCGCCTTGCCGAAGGTGAAATCCTCGCCGGTCACCACGCCTGCCGCGCCGAGCCGCTCGCTCAGCAGCCTGGCGACGAAATCCTCCGCGCCGGTGGCGGCCAGCTCGGCGTCGAAATGGAACACCAGCATCGCATCGGCCCCGGCGGCGAGGAACAATTCCTCGCGCTGGTCCAGCGTGGTCAGCCGGAACGGCGGCACATGCGGCGCGAAATGGCGCACCGGATGCGGATCGAAGGTGGCGACGATCGCCGGGCGGCCTTCGCTGCGCGCCCACTCCACCGCCTCGCGCACCACGGCCTGATGGCCGAGGTGGAAGCCGTCGAAATTGCCCAGCGCGAAGATCGCGCCGCGCAAGTGCCTCGGGGATCTGCTCGCGGTGATCGAGCCGGGTCAGGGCGCTGCATCTGCGAAGCACGCCTCAGCGTGACGAAAGCGTAAGGCGGGCCAGCCATCCTTTGCCGGCATGTTCCTCGCGCGAGACCTCGTGCCATTCGGGGCCGGGATAGGGCATGGCGACATCGCCGTGCGTTTCCTCATGCACTTCGGTCAGTTCGATCCGCGTGGCGAACGGCATGAACAATTCGAAGATCTCGGCCCCGCCGATCACCGAGATATCGCCGCCCGGATTGTCGGCATCTGCGAGCGCCAGCGCTTCTTCCAGCGAATGCGCCACTTCCGCGCCCTTCGGCCTGCCACGTGCGATTGCGCGTGAGCACGATATGGCGCCGGCCCTTGAGCGGCTGGGGAAAGCTGTCGAAGGTCTTGCGGCCCATGATCATCGGCGTGCCCATCGTCATGGGCGACGAAGCGCTTCAGATCTTCCGGGATCCGCCAGGGCACCTTGCCGTCTTGCGCGATGATCGCCGTTGTCCGCGCGCGCGACGATGAATGTGATGTCCCGCCCGCTCATTCCGACCACGCGCGTCACATGGCCCATCTTGCGCCCCGGCGCGCGGCTCGGCCTTGCCGTAGAGGTGCAGGTGGGCGGCCGGGTCGGTCAGAAGTTCGTGCGCGGTCGAGCGCGTCGGCACCGATCAGATTGGTCATTGCGATCCGCGCGCCGCCGAGTCTGCGGTATCGCCCAGCGGCAGGCCGCAGATCGCGCGGATATGGTTCTCGAACTGGCTGGTGGCCGCGCCCTCGATCGTCCAGTGGCCCGAATTGTGCACGCGCGGCGCCATCTCGTTGAACACCGGGCCCTGCGCGGTGGCGAAGAATTCCAGCGTCAGCACGCCGACATAGTCGCAGCGTCGTCGGCGACGTGCGCTGGCCAGTGCGCGCGCGGCCGGCACCTGTGCGGCGACGATTGCGCGACGCGGGCAGGGTGGATGTGCGCGAGGATGCCGTCGTCGTGGACGTTCTGCGGCGCTGTCCCAGAAGCGGATCTCGCCATCCGCGCCGCGCACCAGGATCACCGAGAATTCGGCCTCGAACTTGACGAAGCCTTCGTAGATGCAGCCGCCGTCGGCCCAGATCGAGCGCTTCGGCCTCGTGCGCCGAGCGACAATCCGCCACTGGCCCTTGCCGTCATAGCCGTCGCGCCGCGGTCTTGAGGATGCCGGGCGTGCCGATCCGGTCGAGCGCGGCATCGAGGTCGTCCCGCGTGTCGACTTCGCGCATAGGGTGCGGGCCTGCCGCCGAGATCTGTCGACGAAAGCGCTTTTCGCTGCAGCCGGTCCTGCGCCACTTCCAGCGCGCGCGGGATGCGGGCGCAGCAGTCGCCTGCGGGAACGACCGACAGCGGGCCGACGGGCACGTTCTCGAACTCCCAGGTGACGACGTCGCAGTCCTGCGGCGAAGCGGGCCAGCGCGTCTGCATCGTGCCATGTCGGCGCAGGTGAAGGCGTCGCTCACTTCGGCGGCGACGCTGTCGGCCTCGGGCGCGTAGATGTGGCAGCGATAGCCGAGCTGCGCGGCGGCCATGGCCATCATCCGGCCCAGCTGCCCGCCGCCGAGAATGCCGATGGTCGCGCCGGGCGCGAGTGCCGGCACGGCGCGGCGGGGCGCTCGTCTCCCTTGATGATCAGGAACGGGGGCTCTTCAGCCATTGCCTGTGGGCGTTTCCGCTACGGCCGCGCTGCGCGCTGCGCGCCAGGCCTTGAGCCGCTCGGCCAGCGCTTCGTCGGCCAGCGCGAGGATCGAGGCGGCGAAGCATGCCGGCATTGGTCGCGCCCGCCTCGCCGATGGCCAGCGTGCCGACCGGGATGCCCGCGGGCATCTGCACGATCGACAGCAGGCTATCCATGCCCGACAGCGCCTTGGATTGCACCGGCACGCCCAGCACCGGCAGGTGCGTCATGCGAGGCGACCATGCCCGGCAGATGCGCCGCGCCGCCCGCGCCGGCGATGATCACCTTGAAGCCCTCGTCCGCCGCGCCCTTGGCGAATGCGTACATCCGGTCCGGCGTGCGGTGGGCCGAGACGATCCGCGCCTCGTAGGCGACGCCCAGCTCGTCCAGCACCTCGGCGGCGCTTTGCATGGTCGGCCAGTCGGACTGGCTGCCCATCACGATCGCGACCGCCGCTCCCCGCTGCTGCCATCATCAACGGTCCTTCAGGTAATACCGCTCGCCCGGCACCATATTGTCGTCGAAATCATAGACGATCGGCTGGCCGGTGGGAATTTCGAGCCCGGTGATGTCCGCATCGGAAATGCCCGAGAGATGCTTGACCAGCGCGCGCAGCGAATTGCCGTGGGCCGAAACGATCACCGTCTCGCCCGCTGCCAGCGCGGGCAGGATCGCGCTTTCGTAATAGGGCAGCACGCGCGCGATCGTGTCCTTCAGGCTCTCGGTCGTGGGGATGGCGATCCCGGCATAGCGCGGCGTCGGCGGCCAGATCGTAGGGTCCGCCGGCTTCCAGCGGCGGCGGCGGAATGTCGAAGCTGCGGCGCCAGATCATGCACCTGCTCGTCGCCGTGCTTCGCCGCGGTCTCGGCCTTGTCGAGCCCGGTCAGCCCGCCATAGTGCCGCTCGTTCAGCCGCCAGTCCTTGGTCTCGGGGATCCACAGCCGTCCGCAGGCTGTCCAGCGCGAGGTGCAGCGTGCGGATCGCGCGGGTCTGGAGCGAGGTGAAGGCGCAGCGTGGGCAGCAGGCCCTTCTCCGCCAGCAGTGTGCCCGCGGCGCGCGCTTCGGCCTCGCCCTGTCTCGGTCAGGTCGACATCCCACCAGCCGGTGAAGCGGTTTTCCAGGTTCCACTGGCTCTGGCCGTGGCGGACGAGGATGAGTGTAGGCAAGGGTAGGCGCTCCTGCAGGCGGTTAGGAGCACGTCGCCCTAGCTATTCCCGCGCTCTTTGGGAAGGGAGTCCTGCTCTGCGCCTTCGGGAGCGCCCATTTCGCGCGCCTGCGCCTTGCGGCGGCGCAGATTCTCGCGCAGCTTTGCGGCAAGGCGCTCCTCGCGCGAGAGTTTCGGCAGCTGTTCGCATCCATCGCTCGCAGCCTTTGCCGCACCGGGGCAATGCTTGACAAGCCCGGCATGCGCAGCCAATAGCGCGCGCCTGCCGGATGGGCGCCGTTCTGGCCCGTCCCGCAGCCCGAAATGGTTGGCTGCCGTAGCTCAGTGGTAGAGCGCATCCTTGGTAAGGCTGAGGTCGTGAGTTCAATCCTCCCCGGCAGCACCATTTCCCCTTCATGCTCCGCACAGGCAAAGGGCCCCGGCTTTCACCGAGGCCCTTGCGGGATGCGCATATGCGCTGAGGCGTCCTTCGATCAGTAAATCACGCCGTAATAGCCATAGATCTGGCTGCCGTAGCGGGCATCGTAGGGCGGAACGGCACCGGGCAGATAATGCGGCGCGTCCTGCAGCTTGGACTTGTCGATCGCCACCACATAGCCGTCCTTGCTGGTGTCGTAATCGAGAGCGTCC
Organism: uncultured Alphaproteobacteria bacterium; assembly: GCA_963777785.1. Lineage (GTDB taxonomy): Bacteria > Pseudomonadota > Alphaproteobacteria > Sphingomonadales > Sphingomonadaceae > Andeanibacterium. The sequence continues at coordinate 1,493,589 of CAVZRU010000002.1, read as the reverse complement.
CACGGAATCGGATGGTAGCTTTCACCGATTCCCAGGAAACCGCCGAAGCTCATCACGGCATATTCCACGCGCCCGTTGCGCTTGCCGATCATGAGGTGGTCGATATGGCCGACTTTCTCTCCGTCGGTGGCGTAGACGGCAGTGCCGTCCACCCTGTCTGACGAGATAAGATTGTTTGTTTCGTCGCGTTCGAGCGGGCGGCCACGATCGGAAGGATCGGCGCTCTGGTCTTGCGATACGGTGTTTTGCGTCATCTGGGTCATTGCACGGTTCCTCGTTCGAATGGACCGATGGCGGAAGCAGTGAGCCTCATTGGGCAATGCTTCGGACCGCCGGAGCAAATTCTCAGGCGGTCAGCGTTGTCGAACGCCATCAGCTGATATCCAACCAACGGATGAGGAGGGGTAGCCGTTCCAAGATTTTCGACGTCTTGCCGCGCACCGTGCCCGCTTCCCCGAGACGCGGCGCTGCGGCGCATTTATCCTGCGCGCAGGTCCGCCCAATCGGGGTGCTTGGCAAATTGCGCCGCGACATAGGAGCACACCGGATCGATCAGGAAGCCCTGTTCCCGGGCATCGGCAATCAGCGCCTTTACCAGCTCGCCCGCGATGCCTCGCCCGCCGATCGCGGGAGGCACGATCGTATGTTCGGCCACGCGCACTCCGTCATGCTGCACCCATGTCAGGCGGCCGATATGGTCGCTATCGGCCGGATGGGCGCGGTATTCGCCGTGATCCGAATGATCGATGCGAGTGATTTTGAGTTCGTCCACGGTCCATGCTCCATCTTGCCTGTGGACCGGCCTCGGTCCATTGCGCGCCGATGCAGTTCTTATCCGACAATGCCGCCTCGGTGCACCCCAAAGTCTGGCAGGCGATGCAGGCCGCCGATGCTCCCGACGCTCCTTATGACGGAGACGCCCTGTCCGCGCGGCTGGACGCGGCTTTCTCGGCACTGTTCGAACGCGATTGCGCCGCCTTGTGGGTTGCCACCGGCACGGCCGCGAATTGTATCGCCCTGGCCACCATGGTCGAACCTCACGGCGGCGTGATCTGCCACCGCGAGGCGCATATCGAAATGGACGAGTGCGGAGCGCCTGGTTTCTACCTCCACGGCGCCAAATTGCTGCTGGCAGAAGGCGAAAGCGCCAAACTTGACTCCTGCGTCGGTCAGCGCGGTGCTCGATGCGATCAGGCCCGATTACCACCAGGTTCAGGCCAACGCGATTTCGATCACCCAGGCGAGCGAATATGGAGCGGTATATCGTCCTGCGGAACTTGCCGCGCTCGGAGATCTTGCCCACGCCAAGGGCCTGAAGCTTCATATGGACGGCGCGCGCTTTGCCAATGCCGTCGCGTTTCTCGGCGCAGGCCCTGCCGCGGCGGCGGGGCCGGTGGATGCGCTGAGCTTCGGCTGCGTCAAGAATGGCGGCGTCGGCGCGGAGGCAATCCTGTTTTTCGATCCGACCCTGGTCGAGACCGCCCGCTGGCGACGCAAGCGGGCCGGACACCTCCAGTCCAAGGGCAGGCTGCTTGCCGCGCAGATACTCGCCCTGATCGAGGATGGGCTGTGGCTGGAGAATGCGCGCATCGCCAACGGTGCGGCGCAGGAGATCGCCGGGGCCGCAAAGGATCGCCTCCTGCACCCGGTCGAAGCGAATGAACTGTTCATCAGATTGAGCGCCGCCGAGCAGGCAGCATTGCACACCCAGGGCTTCGGCTTTTACGATTGGGGCCCAGATGCTGCGCGTTTCGTCACCGCCTGGGACACGCGGGCACAGGATGCCGCGGCGCTGGCCCGGGCGATTGCCGCCCTATGACTTCCGTGAAATGAACGCGCCGCGATGAGCGCCGGCAGCGATGGCCCGCCGCCCCCGCATGCATTGCTGCGGCCCAGGATCGTCGTCCCGTTCGTGCTCATCGCCCTGATCTGGGGGGCGACCTGGTTCGCGATCAAGGACCAACTCGGTGCCGCTCCGCCAAGCTGGTCGATTGCCTGGCGATTCGTACTGGCAGCGGCGGGAATGGCGGTGCTGGTATGGGTCAAAGGCCAGAGCTTTCGCCTCACGCGCGAAGGCCACGCCGTGGCCGCGATCTTCGGGCTGACTCAGTTCTGCCTCAATTTCAATCTGCTCTACCGGGCCGAAGCTCACCTCACGTCAGGGCTCGTGGCGGTGTTGTTCGGCTTGCTGATGCTGCCCAATGCGCTGCTGGCACGCCTGTTCCTCAAACATCCGCTCACGCGCCGCTTCATCCTGGGAACGATGGTGGCGCTGGCGGGAATTGCCCTGCTGCTGCTTCACGAAGCGCGTATAGCGCCGCTGGACGGGAAAGTGGGCCTCGGCCTCGCTCTCACTGCCGGATCGATCCTGGCGGCCTCTGCGGCCAATGTATTCCAGGCGAGTGAAGCCTCTCGCCGCCAGCCGATATTGCCGCTGCTTGTCTGGGCGCTTGCCTGGGGGGCGCTGGCGGATTTTGCCGTCGCCTGGGCAACGTCCGGCCCGCCTGTCCTCCCGCTGGACGGGCGCTATCTGGGGGGCCTGTTCTATCTCGGCATTTTCGGTTCGGTCGTCACCTTTCCGCTCTATTTCCAGCTCGTGCGCGAATTGGGGCCGGGCAGGGCGGCCTATAATGGCGTGGCCGTGCCGATCGTCGCGATGGCGATCTCGACCGCTGCTCGAAGGCTATCGCTGGTCGCTGCTTGCCGGCGCCGGGGCCGTGCTGGCCCTGCTGGGGATGGTGATTGCGCTGAGGGCGCGCAGGGTGCCCTGAGGGCTCAGCGCAGGAGACTGCGCAGCCCTTCGCGATAGGTCGGGTAGGCCGGCTTCCAGCCCAGCACTCGCTTGGCCTTGCCATTCGCGACCCGGCGGTTCTCCGAATAGAAAGCGCAGCGCCTGCGGGCTGAGGCCCGCCTCGTCGAGCGTCTGTAGCGGCGGCGGCGCAACGCCGCAGCAGGCGGCAGGCTTCCTCGATCACGAGGTTCTGGCTGCAGGGAAGATCGTCGGCGAGATTGTAGGCCCCAGTCGGAGCATCGAGCGCGGCGATCACCCCCGCGGCGATATCGTCGACATGGACCCGGCTGAAGATCTGGCCGGGCAAGATCGATTCGCCGGGCCTTGCCCTCTCGCACCCGGTCCAACGCACTGCGGCCCGGACCATAAATGCCCGGCAGGCGAAAGACGCGCGCGCCCAGTTCCAGCCAGGCGGCATCCGCCTCGCTGCGCGCGCTGCGCCGCCCGGTGCCGGTGGGGGCGCTTTCGTCCACCCAGGCGCCTCCTGTGTCGCCGTAGACGCCCGTAGAAGAGAGATAGCCGAGCCACTTGCCGCGGCCTGCCAGCGCGTGGCCATAGCGCTCCAGCACCGGATCTGCCGCGGCTGGAGGCACGGACGAAAGGACGTGGCTGGCTCGCCCGAGCGCCGCCAGTACCGAGGCTTCATCTTCGAAAGTCAGGTTCCCGTCGCGCCCGGTCGCATCGATCCGCCAGCCGGCATCGCGCAACTGCTCGGCAAGTCGGCTGGCCGTATATCCAAGCCCGAAGATCAGCATTTGCTTCATGGCCTGCCTTCTAGCCTTTGGATTCCAGCCTGAAACCACTTAAGACGTCGGCCCTATGGATATCGTTCGCAACCCAGAGATGGCAGACGCCGCCCACGAAGTGGTCGCCCCGCCCGAAGCCCCCGCCGTCATTCGCCGGGAGGACTACCGCCCGCCCGACTGGCTGGTGCCCGAGGTGTCGCTCGATTTCGCGCTCGGACTGGAACAGACGCGCATCCGCGCCGTGCTCAGCCTCGCGAAGAATCCGCAGGGCGATGCCGGCGATTCGATCCGCCTTGACGGGGACGGTCTGGCGCCGCTCGAAGTGCTGGTCGATGGCGAGGCCGTGAACAGCTGGCGAATGGAAGGCGGCGATCTGATCGTCCCGCTGGCCGGCGATGCGCATGAGCTTACCCTGGTCACCGAGATCGATCCCTCGGCCAATACCCATCTCGAAGGGCTCTATGCCTCCAACGGGATGCTCTGCACCCAATGCGAGGCGCAGGGTTTCCGCCGCATCACTTTCTTCCCCGACCGGCCGGACGTGCTCAGCACCTATCGCGTGCGGATGAGCGGGGACAAGGCGCAGTTTCCCGTGTTGCTGGCCAATGGCAATCTGGAGGCCGAAGGCGCCAATGCCGATGGCAGCCATTGGGCCGAATGGCACGATCCGTGGCCCAAGCCATGCTATCTCTTTGCGCTGGTCGCGGGCGATCTGGTCGCCAATCGCGACAGCTTCACCACTTGCGGCGGGCGCAAGATCGAACTCGCCATCTGGGTGCGCGACGGCGATCTGGAGCGCACCGACCACGCCATGCTCTCGCTCAAGAAAAGCATGAAGTGGGATGAGGACGTGTTCGGGCGCGAATACGATCTCGAACGCTTCAACATCGTCGCCGTGTCGGATTTCAACATGGGCGCGATGGAGAACAAGGGCCTCAACGTCTTCAACACGCGCTATGTGCTGGCCGATCCCGAAACCGCGACCGATGCCGATTACGACGGAATCGAAAGCGTGATCGCGCATGAATATTTCCACAATTGGTCGGGCAATCGCGTAACCTGCCGCGACTGGTTCCAGCTCAGCCTGAAGGAAGGCTTCACCGTGCTGCGCGATCAGCTGTTCAGCCAGGATATGGGTTCAGCCGGCGGTCAAGCGGATCGAGGATGTGCGGGTGCTGCGTGCGGCGCAGTTCCCGGAGGATTCAGGGCCGCTTGCCCATCCGATCCGCCCGGATAGCTACCAGGAGATCTCCAACTTCTACACCGCCACGGTCTACAACAAGGGCGCCGAGGTAATCCGCATGATGCGCACGCATGGCGGGGCCGGAGCGCTTCCGCAAAGGTTGCGATCTCTATTTCGCGCGCCATGATGGCGAGGCCGCGACCTGCGAAGACTTCGTCAAGGCGATCGAGGAAGGTGCCGGGCTCGATCTCACGCAGTTCCGCCTCTGGTATTCGCAGGCCGGGACGCCGAAGGTGGCCGTGCGGCTCGACGCATGCAGGCGACACCGCGACGCTGCATCTTCAGCCAGACCGTTCCGCCGACACCCGGCCAGCCCGAGAAGCAGCCGATGGTGATTCCGCTGAGGCTTGCCTTGTTCGACCGGGCAAGCGGCAGCTCATCGCGGCGAGGAACTGGTTGCGCTGCGACCGAGGCGAGGCAAGCGTCGAGCTATTCCGGCTTCAGCCGCAGCCGCCGGTGCTGTCGATCAATCGCGGCTTCTCCGCGCCGGTCTCGATCGAGCGCGAGATCGAGCCGCGAAGAGCTGGTCTTCCTCGCTGCGCATGATGACGATCCTTTCGCCCGCTACGAGGCGATGCAGGAACTCACCGTCACGCCATCTGACCGCGGCAGTCGGCGGAGTCGCTGCCGGATTCCGAGCGCGAAGAAGGGCGCGAGGCGATCTTGACTGCCCTGGGCGCGGTGCTGGCCGACCCTGCGCTCGACGATCTGATGCGCGGCGAACTGATGATCCTGCCGAGCGAAACATATCTCGCCGAACAATTGCCGATCTCGGATCCGCTGCGCGATCCATGCCGAGCGTGAAGGGCTCAAGTCCTGGCTCGCCGCGAAGCTCGAGCGAGAATTGCTTGCCTTGCACGAGCGCGCCTCGCGCGTTCCCTACAGCCTCGCGGCCGAGGCCCGCGGCACGCGCAAGCTGAAAACCCAGGCGCTGATCTATCTTGCCGCCGGTTCGCCCGGCAAGGCGGCGGAGCTGGCCGAAAGCCAATACCGCGCGGCAGACAACATGACTGACCGGCAAGGGGCCCTGATGGTGCTTGCCGGGCTCGATGTTCCTCAGCGCGCCCAGCTGCTGGCCGATTTCCATTCCCGCTATGCCGGCAATGCGCTGGTGATCGACAAATGGTTCGCGCTGCAGGCTGGGTCGCTTCATCCCGATGCGCTGCGCCATGTGCGCGAGCTGGCGGAACATCCGGACTTCACGCTCAAGAACCCCAATCGGGTGCGGTCGCTCTACATGGCGCTGGCAGTCAACTCGCACGCCTTCCACGCGGCCGACGGTGCAGGCTACCGGATGATCGCGGATCTGATCCTTCAGCTTGACCCGCTCAACGCGCAGACTGCGGCGCGGTTCGTCCCGCCGCTTGGACGCTGGCGGCGAATCGAGCCGGGCAAGGCAGGGCTCATGCGCGCCGAGCTGGAACGAATCGCGGCGGCGCCCAAACTGTCGCGCGATACCTTCGAGCAGGTGAGCAAGAGCCTTGGCTGATCCGTCCACGCGCCACGATGTCGATCGAGGTCGAGATCGTCAGGGCCGATTGCCTGTCGGCGGATCCCGCATGGCTTCCTCGGGCGCAGGGGCGGTGTCTCAAGTGGTATCGTGTCCGGGCTCAATGTCGGATTCGGCGCGGGTGACGATCTGGCGGCAGTGCGGGAGAATCGCCGGCGGGCGGCCGAAGCCGTGTTGCCGGGCGGGCGGCTGGTCAGCGTGCACCAGACCCATTCCGCGATCTGCATGATTGCCGACACGCCCTGGAGACGAAGCGGACCGCCCGGAGGCCGATGCCATCGTCACGTCGCGGCCGGGCCTCGTGCTGGGTATCGTCACCGCGGATTGTGCGCCTGTCATGCTGGCGGACAGCCAGGCGCAGGTGATCGGCATCGCCCATGCCGGATGGCGCGGCGCACATGGGGGCGTGATCGAATCGGCCATTGCGGCGATGGAAACGCTGGGCGCCGGTCGCGATCGCATCGCGGCGGCGATCGGCCCCGCCATCGCCCAGCCGAGCTATGAGGTGGGCGAAGATTTCCGCTCGAATTTCACTGCGGCGGACGACGGCTTTTTCGTGCCTGGCAGGCCCGGCCATTACCAGTTCGACCTCGAAGGCTATATTGGCGCGCGGCTCGCGGCTGCAGGTGTCGCTGCGGTCGAGCCGCTTGGTCTCGACACCTATACGCAGGAACAGCGCTTCTACTCCTATCGCCGTGCGACCCACCGTGAAGAGCCGAATTATGGGCGGCAATTCTCGCTTATCGGCCTGCCAATTGCCGCCTAGGTAAGAACCTGTCGCAAAAGCGCCAAAATGCCTGTTGGCATCGCCAGCCCTCTCGTCTATCAGCCCGCCCAAGTCGGCATCGGACAGCAGGCGGAAGACCTGTATCCGGCGCACGCGGTGGGGGCTTCCTGAACGCGCGACTGGTTATGGTTTTTCCGGTTTCGCCGCCGGCAATGTTCGCCGGCGGAACCGATAGGCAAGGCAGGATTGATGGCTGATACGACTGGCACCGCGGATCCAAATGCGCTCGCCGGAACTGGCGAGGGACGGCGTCCGCCGCCGGGACTTCATCAATATTGCGGCGGTCAGCGCCGTAGGCGTTGGCGGGATTGCCACGCTGGTTCCGCTGATCAGCCAGATGTCGCCGTCGAAGGACGTGCTGGCGCGAAAGCTCGACCGAGGTCGACGTCAGCGCGATCGCAGCCGGGGCAGGCGATCAAGGCGGTGTTCCGCAAGCAGCCGCTGTTCATCCGCAATCTCACCGCCGAAGGAAATCGCGGAAGCCGAAGCGGTCGACGCTGTCCGATCTGCGCGATCCGCAGACGCTGGAAGAGCGGACCAAGGAAGGCCAAGGAAAACTGGCTGATCACGATGGGCGTCTGCACCCATCTCGGCTGCGTGCCGCTGGGCGCCGGCGAAGGCGAAGCAAAGGGCGAGTTCGGCGGCTATTTCTGCCCCTGCCACGGTTCGCACTACGATACGGCCGCGCGCATCCGCAAAGGTCCGGCACCGACGCAATCTCGAAGTGCCGGACATATGAATTCACCTCCGACACCGTCGTGAAGATCGGCTGAGGCGAAAGAGAGAGATCATGAGCTTTCCCTGGGCAAACCACTACACACCCGCGCATCCGCTTCATGAAGTGGATGGACGAGAAGCTGCCTCTTGCCGCGGCTGGTCTACAACTGCGCTGGGCAGCGGCTATCCGGTTCCGCGCAACCTCAACTACATGTGGAATTTCGGCGTCCTTGCCGGCGTTCTGCCTGGTGCTGCAGATCGTCACCGGCGTCATCCTGGCGATGCATTATGCGCCCAATGCCGGCGTCGCCTTCGTCTCGACCGAGCACATCATGCGCGACGTCAACTGGGGCTGGCTGATGCGTTATGCGCACGCCAACGGCGCCAGCGCCTTCTTCGTCGTGATCTATCTCCACATCTTCCGCGGCTTCTATTACGGTTCCTACAAGGCGCCGCGCGAAATGGTGTGGCTGCTGGGCGTGGTGATCTTCCTGCTGATGATGGCCACCGCCTTCCTGGGCTATGTGCTTCCCTGGGGGCAGATGAGCTTCTGGGGCGCCAAGGTGATCACCGGCCTGTTCGGCGCGATCCCGCTCGTCGGCGAGCCGCTGCAGATCTGGCTGCTGGGCGGTTTCGCGCCTGACAATGCCGCGCTCAACCGCTTCTTCTCGCTGCACTTCCTGCTGCCCTTCGTGATCGCGGGCGTCGTGATCCTGCACATCTGGGCGCTGCATATCCCCGGTTCGTCGAACCCGACGGGCGTCGAAGTGAAGAGCGAAAGCGACACCGTGCCGTTCCATCCCTATTACACGGCGAAGGACGGCTTCGGGCTGGGCGTATTCCTGCTGATCTACTGCGCCTTCGTGTTCTTCATGCCGAACGCGCTGGGCCACCCGGACAATTATATCCCGGCCAACCCGCTTTCGACCCCGGCGCATATCGTGCCCGAATGGTATTTCTGGCCGTTCTACGCGATCCTGCGCGCCTTCACCGTCGACTTCTTCTTCATTCCGGCCAAGCTGATGGGCGTGATGGCGATGTTCGGTTCGATCCTGGTGTGGTTCTTCCTGCCCTGGCTCGACAATTCGCCGGTCCGTTCGGGCAAGTACCGCCCGATGTTCAAGAAGTTCTTCTGGTTCGGCCTGATCCCGGCGATGCTGGTGCTGTTCTATTGCGGCGGCGCCCCGGCAGAAGAGCCCTATGTGATGATCAGCCAGATCGCCACGGCCTATTACTTCCTTCATTTCCTTGTCGTCCTGCCGCTCGTTTCGATGATGGAACGGCCCAAGCCGCTGCCGTTCTCGATCACCGAGGCCGTGCTCGGTTCGGATGACCAGGCGAAGCTCGGCGCCAAGAGCTGAACGAACAGACTGAGGGAGAACGAAACATCATGATCCGCCTTATCGGTCATTCGTCGTCGGCCTGTTCTTCACGGTTGTCGCGCTGTCGCGGCCTTCGGCAACGGTGCCTACACCGTGGTCAGCCGAGCCTGTCTCGAGGAGCAACCGGCGAAAGCGTATTCCACAAGCATCCCAAGCATCTGGCGCTGGCCAGCGACGGCGCCTTCGGCAAGTTCGACAAGGCGCAGCTTCAGCGCGGCTATCAGGTCTACAAGGAAGTCTGCTCGGCCTGCCACTCGCTGAAATACGTCGCGTTCCGCAACCTTGCGGAGCTGGGCTATGACGAGAGCCAGGTGAAGGCCGAAGCCGCATCCTGGCAGGTTCCGGGGATCGATCCGAACACTGGCGAGGCAACCACGCGCGCCGGCCTGCCGACCGATTATTTCCCCTCGCCCTATCCGAACGATGTTGCGGCGCGGGCCGCCAACAACAATGCGGTACCGCCGGATCTTTCGCTGATCACCAAGGCGCGCCATGATGGCGCGGCCTATGTCTATTCGCTGCTGACCGGCTATCAGAACCAGCCGGCAGCGCTGGTGCAAGCAGTTCCCCGATACGAAGACGCCCGCAGGGCCTGCATCTACAATCCCTATTTCGCGAACCTCAACCTCGCGATGGCGCCGCCGCTTACGGCCGACGGCCAGGTGACCTTCGCCGACGGTTCGCCGAGCGACTGTCGATCACATGGCGCAGGACGTTGCCGCTTTCCTCACCTGGACGGCAGAACCGACGCTCGAAAAGCGCAAGCAAACCGGTTGGCCGGTGCTGGGCTTCCTGCTGTTCGCCACGATTCTTGCCTATCTCGCGTACCGGAATATCTGGGCCGACAAGAAATCTAAAAAATAGACAGGTCGGCCTGTTTGCATCTTGAAGAGGATGCCGGAACGCCCCTTACGTCTATGGACGTGAGGGGCGTTCTCGTTAGGAAGGTCTGCATGAACTCCAGCCGAACTCAAATCGCTGATCCGCACCGTGCCGGATTTCCCCAAGCGCGGCATCATGTTCCGCGACATCACCACGCTGCTGGCGAACGGCAAGGGGCTCACCGCTTCGGTGGAAATCATGGCCGGGCGCGCCAATGCGGTGGGCGCCGGCGCAATTGCCGGATTGGAAGCGCGCGGGTTCATTTTCGGCGCCGCTGTCGCTTCCATGCTGATGCTGGGCTTCGTGCCGGTGCGCAAGGCAGGCAAGCTGCCGGTGCCGATCATCGGGATCGATTATGCGCTCGAATATGGCGAAGCGCGGCTGGAGATCGACCCTACGCTGATCAGCCAGGGCGAACGGGTGATCATCGTCGACGATCTGATTGCCACTGGCGGCACGGCCCTGGCTGCCGCACAATTGCTGCGCCAGGCAGGCGCAGTGGTCGACCGCGCGCTGTTCGTGATCGATTTGCCCGATCTGGGCGGCGCGCAAAGGCTGCGGGATAATGGCATCGCCGTCGAATCCCTGATGGAATTCGAAGGCGATTGAGCCGGAGCGCAAACTTCCCGTTTCAAGATCTGCGGCAAGGACCTTAGAACGGCCTCATGAACGATCCGGCTCTCGTCATCGCCATTGTCGGCGTGATCGGCATCGCTGCGCAGTGGATTGCATGGCGTAGCGGCTGGCCCGCAATCGTGCTGATGCTGGGCGCCGGCCTGCTTGCCGGCCCGGTATTTCACATCGTCGATCCGCAACAGACCTTTGGCGCATTGCTCGATCCGATGATCGCGATCGGCGTCGCCCTGATCCTGTTCGAAGGAGGCCTCAGCCTGGACTTTCGGGAGCTGCGCCAGGCCGGAGACGGCGTGTGGCGCCTGGTCCTGTTCGGCGTCCCGATCGGTTGGCTGCTCGGCTCGCTGGCGACTCATTATGTCGCGGGCCTGGCCTGGCCGGTGGCGATCCTGTTCGCAGGCATCCTGGTCGTCACCGGCCCCACCGTAATCGTGCCGTTGCTGCGCCAGGTGGCCATTCACCAGCGCCCCGCGCGGATCCTCAAATGGGAAGGGATCGTCAACGATCCGGTCGGCGCGCTCTGCGCCGTGATCGCTTATGAATATTTCCGGCTCTCGGCCGATGGAGCGACACTGATTGAAGTCGTCCCGCCGATGATCATGGCCGCCGGCATCGCCGCATTGCTGGGCTACAGCGCCGCGAAACTGATCGCCTTTGCCTTTCCGCGCGGCTGGGTGCCGGAATTCCTGAAAGTACCAGTGCTGCTGGTTGCGGTCATCGGCACCTTCGTCGGCTGCAACCAGATCGAACACGAAGCCGGGCTGGTCGCCGTCACCGTCATGGGCGTTGCGCTTGCCAATATGGACCTGTCGAGCCTGCGCAGCATCCATCCCTTCAAGCAGAATATCGCCGTCTTGCTTGTCTCGGGCATATTCGTGCTCCTGTCCGCCTCGATCGAATGGGAGACCTTCCGCCAGTTCGAATGGCGATTTGCCGCCTTCCTGTTCACCCTGCTGTTCTTCGTCAGACCGGCGACCGTGCTGGTGAGCCTGCTGTTCAGCTCCGTGCCCTGGAACGAACGGCTGTTCCTGGCCTGGGTCGCGCCGCGCGGCATCGTGCTGGTGGCGATCTCCGGCCTGTTTGCCTTTCGCCTGTCCGAACTGGGCTACAGCGGGGGATCGATCCTGATCGGCCTCAGCTTCGCCGTGGTCGCCACGACGATCCTGGCCCATGGATTTTCCGCCCGCCTTGTGGCGCGTCTGCTCAAGGTCAGCAGCACGTCGCAGCCTGGCCTGCTGATCGTGGGCGGCAATGCATGGACCGCGGCCCTGGCGCGGGAGATGCAGGAGCTCGAAGTGCCGGTGCTGATTATCGACGCCAACTGGCAGACACTCGCGGCGGCCCGCCAATCGGGCGTGCCGACGTACCACGGCGAAGTGCTCAACAAGTCCACCGAGCATAATCTCGATCTTCTGCCTTACCGGGTGCTGATCGCCGCCACGTCGAACGATGCCTACAATGCGCTGGTGTGTAACGAATTCGCCAATGAAGTTGGGCGCGACTCGGTTTACCAGCTGGGCGACCACCCGGAGAGCGACGATTCCCGTTCGCTGCCCAATTCGATCCGCGGCGAGGCGGTGTTTGCCTCGGGCATCGATTCGGCAGAATTACGCATGCGGCAAAGCCAGGGCTGGAACTTCCGCAAGACGCGGCTCTCGGAAGAATTCGGCTATGACGATGCCCGTGCGCTGCTGCCTGACGAAAGCGAGCAGCTCCTGCTGCTGCGCAAGGACGGAACCTTGCGATTTTTCACTCATTTGACGCATCCAGAGCCGGCCGCAGGCGATGTCGTCATATCCTATTGCCCGCCCGAAGCTGCGGACCGCGAGCTGCAGCGCGGCGAAGGACGGCAGGAGCCGCGAATTTCGGGTTCCCCCGCCTAACACAGGAGTTGACGCGGGCGCGCATGCAGTGGCAGTGAGCGGCCGCTGGAACATGCGGGTATAGCATAGTGGTAATGCACTAGCCTTCCAAGCTAGCTAGGCGGGTTCGATTCCCGCTACCCGCTCCAGCTCTCCAGCCTTACGAAGCCAGCTTTACGAAGCCCGCCTCACGAAGACGACCGGCATGTTGTCGATCAGGCGGGTCTTGCCGATGCGCGCGGCAACAAACAGGCGAGCAGGCACTGTGCTCAGTTGGCCGAGCGGCTCGAGGCTGACGGCATCTGCCAGCGTCGCATAATCGACCGATGCGAAGCCCGCCTCGACCAATGCGGCCTCAAGCCGCCGCAAGCGTTTGGGCAACCGGCTCGCCGGCCTCCAGCTGCGCAATCGCGGCCTTCATCTCGCGCGGCAGCGCCGCCGCGGCCGCGCGTTCGTTGGGCGAGAGCAGCGCCGTTGCGGCTCGACATGGCAAGTCCGTCCGGCTCGCGCACTGTCGTCAGGCCGAAAATAGCATGCGGCTCGCGGATGCGTCAGGTCGAGATCGCGCGCCATGCGGCGGATGACTGCCAGCTGCTGCCAATCCTTTTCGCCGAACAGGGCGAGATCGGGCTGCACCTGGTTGAACAATTTGGCGACCACGGTCGCCACGCCGTCGAAATGGCCGGGCCTTGCAGCGCCGCACAGTCCCTCGCTGAGGCCGGAGACCGTGACAGTCGTCGCGAACCCCTGCGGATAGACGTCGCCGACCTGAGGCGCCCACAGGGCATCCACGCCGGCTGCTTCGAGCATCCTGGCATCCTGGTCCAGCTGGCGCGGATAGGCCGCCAGATCCTCATTCGGCCCGAACTGCGTGGGGTTCACGAAAATCGAAACCACCACGCGGGGCGCGAGCTCCTGCGCCTTGCGCACCAGGCCGAGGTGCCCATCGTGCAAGGCGCCCATGGTCGGCACGAAGGCGACTTTTCCCGTCAGCGCGCAATCGGGCCACGGTTTCGCGCAGGGCGGCCAGGGTTGTGACGGTCTGCATGCTGCTTGCGCTGTTCCTGTCTGAGGCGCGAAAAGCAAGGGGGCGGGACGTATGGCCGCCCCGCCCCCTGCCGGTTCTTTCTTTGCCGAGACTAAGGTGTTGTTGCCGTCGGCGCAGCAGCCGATGCATCGGACGGCAGCCCGCCCATTTGCGAGACGAGCTTGGTATAGGCGTCGAGATAGGCGAGCACGATGATCTGGCCGATCTCGGTGTTCTGATATCCGCCGCCGGCCGCGCCGCCGAATGCGCCGCCGCCCCACAAACCGCCGCCGGCACCCCAGCTGAGATCCTTCTTGCGGAAATAGCCTTCGGTCAGCGCTTCTTCCACGGTTGTGCGCGCATTGACGATCGACAGGGTGACATTCGCTTCACCCTTCTTGACCGAGATGCCGCCGGCGATCGCGCCTAGCTGCCTTGCCGAACATGCCGCCGAAGCCGCCGAGCACGCCGCCCAGTCCGCCGCCGCCCGAATTGGAATTGGCCGTGACGATATTGGGCTCGATGAAATAGTCGGCCGCCTTGACCTGGCCGCCGCCGATGTTGGAGCCTGCCTGCAGCTCACCGGAATCGGCGAGTGCCCGCTCCATCGCGCGGCTCTGCATCGAGCGGCCGCGATTGACGAGAGTGAAGCAGCCGGACTTCTGCACGAAAATGCGGATGATCGCTTCGGGGCTGCCGAGCTTGAGCTCGCGCCACCATTGATCCTCAGGCTCGACAATCGCGATCGTGCCAAGGTTCTGATAGCATTGCGGGATCTCCGCAGTGCCTTTTTCCTGGTCCTTGCGGCCGGAAGATTTGTCTGCCGCTTGCGCCGGTGTGCCGACAATAGCGAAAGTTGCCGCTGCCGCGAGCGCGCCAGCCATGATACTCTTCATCGAAATGCTCCCTTTGCATCGCCCCAATACGGCTTCTGCTTGCCGTTTCCCCGGGGCCAAAAGCAAACCCGAATCGCAGCCTAATCCCACGCGCACGGCGGGGCAAGCTGCCTTGAACGGCTAGGTTCGGATTGAAGCACAATTGTGGGTTGCGGCTCTGTGCAATTGCGCCGGCTCCGGCGCTTGGATAAGAGCGCAGCCATCCCCCGCCCCGGCGCCAGCAACAGCGAGATTCACGCAACGTGTCCGAAACAGCCCCGCACCGCATCGTCTTCGCCAACGAAAAGGGCGGCACCGGCAAATCGACCACCGCGGTCCATGTCGCGATCGCGCTTGCCTATCAGGGCGCGAAGGTCGCTGCGCTCGATCTCGATCCGCGCCAGCGCACCTTGTTCCGCTATCTCGAAAACCGCGCCGAGACTGAGCGCCGCCGCGGCGTCGCCCTGCCGAGCGCGCAATTTCGACGTGTTTCCCGGCGGTACCGATCGAGGAGCTTGACGGCTATGCCGCGCAATTGGGCGAAGGCTGCGATTTCCTGATGTTCGACACGCCGGGCCGCGACGATCCCTTCGCCCGCCATGCCGCGACCGGCGCCGATACGCTGGTCACGCCGATGAACGACAGCTTCGTCGATTTCGACCTGATCGGCCAGGTCGATGCGGAGACCTTCAAGGTCAAGCGGCTCAGCTTCTATGCCGAGCTGATCTGGGAAGCGCGCAAGAAGCGCGCGATGGCGACGATCACGCGAGCAGCCGCCGCGAAATGGACTGGGTGGTGGTGCGCAACCGCACCCAGCACGTCGAAGCGCGCAACCAGAAGCGGCTCGACCAGGCGCTGAGCGAACTGTCCAAGCGCGTCGGCTTCCGCGTCACGCAAGGGCCTGTCGGAGCGCGTGATCTACCGCGAACTGTTCCCCTCGGGCCTGACCCTGCTCGACAAGGGGCATCTGGGCGAGCTGGGCACCAGCCATCTCGTCGCGCGGCAGGAACTGCGCGCGCTGCTCGCGGGCCTGAACCTGCCCATGCCTGGCCGTGCCGCAGAATGCTGGCAGCCTGGCCTGAGCGCATGATCGCGTTCTGCTGTTCTTTGCTGCGCTGGCCGTGATCGGCTGCAAACTGCTCACCGGCCGTTGGCCGTGGGAATTCCTGCTCGGCAATTCCACGCGCCAGCAGGCCCTGTACACGGGCGCGCGCAGCTGCTTGGCGTGCGCGCGGACGCGTCGCGGGCCGAAATCATCGAGGCGCACCGCCGGCTGGTCGCGATGGTCCACCCCGATCGCGGCGGCACCAACGACCAGGTGCACGAAGCGAATGCCGCGCGCGACCTGCTGCTCGACGAGCTGCCCGACTCCACCTGAAAGCCCGACTCCGCACGGAAGCCAAGCATGAGCCATCAATTCCACTCCACCGTTCTGCGCGAATACGACATTCGCGGGATCATCGGCGAAACGCTGGGCGTCGGACGATGCGCGCGCGATCGGGCGGGCTTCGCCACGCTGCTGCGCGAGGCGGGCGGCAGCAAGGTGGCGGTCGGCTATGACGGGCGGGTCAGCTCGCCGATGCTCGAACATGCGCTGGTCGAAGGGCTGAACGCGAGCGGCTGCGATGTCGTGCGGGTCGGCATGGGGCCGACGCCGATGCTCTATTATGCCGAAGCCTCGATGCGAAGATGTGGATGGCGGCATCCAGATAACCGGCAGCCACAATCCCGCCAATTACAATGGCTTCAAGATGGTCTTTCAGGGCCGCCCGTTCTTCGGCGCAGGACATCCTGGAGCTCGGCGAGATGGCGGCGGCAGGCGACTGGCTGGACGGGAACGGCACGGTCGAAGCGCGCGAGATCCTGGACGAATATGTCGATCGGCTGCTCGCAGGGCTGCGCCGGGATCGATCCGGCCCGGCTCGCAGGGCTGCGAGTCGGCTGGGATGCGGGCAACGGCGCCGCCGGCCCGGCGCTCGAAGCGCTGGCCGCGCGGCTGCCGGGCGAGCATCATCTGCTCTTCACCGAAGTCGACGGAAATTTCCCCAATCATCATCCCGATCCCACGGTCGAGGAGAATCTCGCCGACCTGAAGCGCGCTCGTCGCGGAGAAGAACCTCGATTTCGGCATCGCCTTCGACGGCGATGGCGACCGGATCGGCGCGATCGACGGCGCAGGGCCGGGTGATCTGGGGCGACCAGCTGCTGATGATCTATCGCCGAGGATGTGCTGGCGCAGGTTCCGGGCGCGACGATCATCGCCGATGTGAAGGCCAGCCGCGCGCTGTTCGACCGGGTCGCCGAGCTGGGCGGCAAGCCGCTGATGTGGAAGACCGGGCACAGCCTGATCAAGTCCAAGATGAAGGAAACCGGCGCGCCGCTGGCCGGCGAGATGAGCGGCCACGTCTTCTTCGCCCATGAATATTACGGCTTCGACGATGCGCTCTATGCCGGCGTCCGCCTGATCGCGGCCTCGGCGCGGCTCGGCAAATCGGTGACCGAATTGCGCAGCGCGATGCCGGCGATGATCAACACGCCGGAAATGCGCTTCCAGGTCGACGAGAGCCGCAAGTTCGCCGTGATCGACGAAGTGAAGCAGCGGCTTGTCGGGCAGCGACGCGCGAGGTCGACGCGACCGACGGCGTGCGCGTCACCACGGCCGACGGCTGGTGGCTGCTGCGCGCCTCGAACACGCAGGACGTGCTGGTCGCCCGCGCGGAAAGCGACAGCGAAGCGGGCCTCGAACGCCTGCTGCGCGCAGATCGACGAGCAACTTGCCGCCTCGGGTCTCGAACGGGGGCCGCAAGCGGGGCATTGAGTCCCCTTCAGCGGAGCTCTGTGCAGGCTCAGTGTATGTTCAGTGCACTTTCAGTGCAGCACGAGCCAGCTTAGGAAAATCGCCGCGGCGCTGGCCAGAAGTGGCAGCGCGCCGTGCTTTCCCTGCTTCCATCCGCCCAGGCTGGCCGCGATGCCGGATTTGAACAGCGTGTTGAGCGTCACGGGAACTGCCAGCACCACCCCTGCGACATCCGCTGCAATCGCCCCGTCGGGCAGGCTACCCATTGTTATTATTGCAGAATCGACGTCCACCGTGCCCGAGACTGCCAGCACGAGTGCCAGTTCCTGGTCGCCGTAATATGCAAGCACATAGCGTGCCGCGACGGCGAAGATCATCACCATCCCTGTCAGCAGCAACGCCGGGCCAAGATCGAAGGGATTGCGCAGCTTGGCCTCCTGCTGCGGCTCTGCGGCTTCCTCGTTGGCGATCTCGGGCCGGGCCATATGCAGGTACCACGCGGCGAAGCCCAGGCTCACAAGCATTGCCGGGGCGGCCAGCACAGCCAGTGTGGCGAGCGCAAACGGTGCGAGCACTGCCACAAGCAGCAGGACGCGCAGGAACATGACGACCGATGCGGCGCTGATCGCGGCGGCCTGGATTGCCGCAATGCCGGTCTGCTGCTTCATGCTTGAGGCGAGGGCGGCCGTCACCGCGGTGGACGAGACCATCGCTCCGGCACAGGCGGTGGCGATCACTCCGCGCGTGGGGCCAAGCATCTTGGCCGCGAAATAGCCGGCGAAGGAAAAGCCCGAGACCATGACCACCACCAGCCAGAGTTGGCGCGGATTCCAGGCATCGTAAGGGCCTAGCCCGCGGTCGGGCAGCAGAGGCATGATCACCAATGCAATCACGGCAAAGCGCGCGATCGCGATTATTTCTTTTTCGCTCAAGTGGTTGACCCACCGGTGCAGGCTGGAGCGCATCGCGAGAAGCAACACCATGGCGACCACGATAATCGTGCCCAAAAGGTGCTCTCCGGTCGCAGCGACAAAGCCGCTCGCCAGCGTGATCAGCCCCACAACGCTTGCCGTTCCGCTGATCTGGCTGTCGTTGTTGCTCATCCGGCGATAGCCGATCACGATCAGGGCGGTCGCCCCCGCCAGCAGGATCAGCGCCGGGCCCGAGGTATTGCTGTAGAGCGCGCCCGCAATGCCGCCGATCAGGCCGATAAGGCCGAATGTGCGGATACCGGCGAAACGTGTGCCTTCGGCGAGATTGCGCTGGCTCCAGCCGCGCTGGATGCCGACCAGCAAACCAAGGCCGAGCGCAAGCCCGATGCCGGTCAGATGATGCAGGTCGAGATTGGCGGTCATCGCCAGTGCGATCGTAGCATGATCCGGCGTTCATTGGGCAGCCGCTGCGGAACGGCAAGCGCGATTATGGATTGCCGCGCTGCCTGGCAGGTGCAAGGGAACTGTCTTCAGGCTTCCGAGTTGCTCGATCATGGCTGATGAAGATACGAATGTACTTGCCGATCCGAAGGTCGAGAGACAGGCCGAGGAAGAGCTCCGCGAGAGGATTGGCGATCCCGATTTTCCATGCGTTGGAGCCAAATCGGCGATGGCCAAGGGCACGCTGAAAATCGTGGTTGCCCATAATCTCGGCAGCGGATGGGACGATGTCCGCATCCACCGCGAATTGCTCTCATGGGTCGGCGATTATCGCCAGAATCCCGCGGGCCTGCGCAGCCTGGCGATTGTGTTCGATGGCCCGGATGACCTGGGAGAAGCGGAATTCGAACGATTGATGTGGCAAAGAATCCAGTCGCTGGCGGACAAGGATCACTGGCTCGGTCAGCCATATGACCACCGCGTGAGTGCGGAAGCCGATGATCCGCATTTCTCGCTGAGCTTCGGCGGCGAAGCGTTCTTCGTGGTCGGCCTGCACCCTAATTCGTCGCGCCTGGCGCGCCGCTTCCCCCGCCCGACACTGGTGTTCAACCTGCACGATCAGTTCGAGCGCTTGCGCGAGGAGGGCCGGTACGAGCGCATGCGCGAGCGCATTCTCGAGCGTGACCGTGAGCTGGCCGGCGATATCAACCCCATGCTTGCACGCCACGGCGATGCGAGCGAGGCGCGGCAATATAGTGGGCGCCAAGTCGCTTCCGATTGGAAATGCCCCTTCCGCGATCCGCGCAGCCAGTGACGACACACGAAATTCCACCACGTAGCGGGGCGGCGTTCCGCCTTCGGCAAGGCCAGATTCTCAAGGTTATCGACCCCATGGGAATGCAGGTCAGCGATCTGCTTGCCTTCGGGGCGGAAGATGTGCGCGAGGCGATCTCCAACGGCCGTACATTCGATTATGAGGAGACGATCAGTCTCACGGCCGGCAATCGTTTGTGGTCAAACCGATCCAATGCGATGCTGGAAATCGTCGAAGACGCAGTGGGCCAGCACGATTTCCTGCTGACACCGTGCAGCGAAGCGACTTTTCGCCATTTCTACCCTGGCAAGCCAGTCCATCGCGGTTGTTTCGGCAATCTGGCCGAAGCGCTTGCCCCTTACGGCGTGGAGCCCGATTCCATACCGGTTGCCTTCAACCTGTTCATGAACGTGCCGGTGGACCCGTCCACGGGCCGGGTGCAGGTCCTGCCGCCGGTCGGCAAGCCAGGCGACTATATTCGCCTGCGTGCAGCAATGGACCTGATTATCGGGCTCACTGCCTGTTCGGCCTACAATTCGAATGGCGGGAGCTTCAAGCCGATCCACTACCAGATCGAGAGCTGATCACGCCGCTGTGAGCCGCACGGGCAGTTCGGCCCAGCCAACCGCAGCATTGTTGATGAACCGCCTGCCTTCGCCGGCTGGCTCCAGCGCCGAGACGCGGTCCACCAGCGCACCCACGAGCGCTTCGGTTTCCATGCGGGCGAGCACCTGCCCCAGGCAGATGTGAATTCCGCCGCCAAAGCCGACATTTGCGCCCTTGCGCGTCACATCGAAACGCCCGGCATCATCCCATTTGCGCGCATCGCGCCCGGCTGCAGTCAGCAAGAGCGACAAGGCGTCTCCCTTGCGGAAGTGAATGCCTTCCACTTCGATCTCTTCAACGGCAGTGCGCCCCTGCATCCGCGCTGGCGGATCATAACGCAGCATTTCTTCCATCGCGCCGCGCACATACTTGCGGTCTTGGCGCATCATTGCCCAATTCTCGGGGAATTCGAGAATACCGCCGATAAGATTGGCAATACCCATCACGGTCGTGTCGAAACCTGCCGCCAGCACGGCGCGAACGAGGTTCTCGGCCTGGTCACGGGTTAGAATGCCGCTATCGCCCAGATCGAGTATCTTCGCCGCAAGCCCTCCCGGGCGGACCGTTTCGCGGGTGGTGTTGGTTTCGATCCACTGGAAAGCGGGCGCCGCACGTTCAAAGGATTCCTCGAAAATCGCGTTTCTGGGCCCGACAGTGTTGAAGGCCGCATCGCCAAAATCGAGGATCAGCTCGCGTCCTTCCTCACACAGGCCCAGCATGTCTGGAAAGACCTTGAGGACGAAAGGTGCGGCAATGTCGGCCACAACGTCCACTTCGCCGCGATCGAGCGCCGCATTCACGATTTCGCCGGCCACCCGGTCGAACTCGGCACTGTAGGGGGCGAGTGCCGCGGGCGACATGAACTGCATCAGCGCCTTGCGCGTAACAGTGTGCTCCGGAGGATCTTCGACCACCAGCACGGGCGGGACCAGCGTGAACGGATCGAAGAACGGCTTGGCGGTGGAAGTGAACCGCCGCCAGTCAGGCAGGATAGCCTTTGTCGGCGCATGGCGGGTTACGGCTATGCTGTCATATTTGTTGAGCCAGACGGCATCTCCCAGCTCACTCAGCGAGGCATCGCTGGCGGGAAGGTTTTCGATCCATTCGCGGGTGAAGGGATCGGCGTCTGTGCAAGGCATTGTCGTGGGCGGCTCGATCATGATCCGTACTTCCGTCGTTCGAGTTCCTGCGCAAAAGCCTCTTCAATGGCGGCATGGCGCGCCCGGACCTGATCGGCCATGTCCGGGTGAGTCAGCGCGTAGAAATCGCCCCGCTGGACGGCGTCCAGGGCAATTCGCGCCGCTTGTTCGGCCGGCATCCAATTGACAGTCTCGCCGCTGAATTGCTCGGAATCCTCAAGCTGCACATCCTTCAGTCCGCCTGACAGTCCTGCGGGACGATTGCGTGTGCTGCTGCCAAGATCCGTTGCGACCGGGCCGGGGCACAGGACAGTGACGCCGACCTTCTCCTTTGCATCGCGCAGCTCCAGCGCGAGCACTTCGCTGAGCCCCAGGATGCCATATTTGGTCGTGCAATAGGCCCCCAGCGATGGAACCTGCATCAGCGCGGCCATGGATGCCGTATTCAATATATGGCCGCCCTCGGCATTGCCTTTGAGGATCGGCAGGAAATGGGTCGTACCGTGAATGGTGCCCCATAGATTTACGTCGATCATCCATCGCCAGTCGGCCAGCGTCAGATCGGCAATGGGTGCCATAGGGCCAATCCCCGCATTGTTGCAGAGCAGATGCACAGTGCCAAATTCCACCACAGCGCGTGCTGCGAGGGCCGCGACCTGCCGGGCATCGGAAACGTCGGTTGGAACCGCCAGCACTCCAAGCTCTTCCGCCGTGTTGCTCAGCCGGTCTGCTTCCACATCGGCAATGACGACATGCATGCCTTCTTGCACCATGGCCTCGGCAAGCGCGCGGCCGATCCCCGATGCCCCGCCTGTCACGACACCCACCTTGCCGGCGAGGTTTCCATCAATTGGCAAAGAATTCTCCCGCAATGCCTGACATGGAGTCAGTTTCATTGGCAGGGAGTGTGCCCCCAATATGAAGCTGCGTCTTTGCACAGCGCGAAGTGACAATGCACAAGCGCGCAGGGAAGGGCTGCGTCTCGCTTTCCACGATGGGGCAAATATGCTCCACCTCCAGTGATGCCAGAGACCTCTGCCTCATGCGACCGGCCCTGCAACGACCGGTTACGCCGCCCATTCGCCGAGGCGGCCCGGTGACCAAAGGAGTGCCCCTTCCGCCGGAAATCGAGGCGTGGTTCAACGCCCGCGGGTGGCGCGCACGCGATCACCAGCGCGAAATGTTCGAGGCCGCGCAGGAAGGTAAGCACGCGTTGCTCGTCGCCGATACGGGCGCCGGCAAAACCCTGGCGGGCTTCCTGCCCACATTGGCCGACTTCGCTCCATCCCGGCTCGCAGGCAGCGCTTCCGCCGGAAGGTTTGCACACGCTCTACGTCTCGCCGCTGAAGGCGCTGGCGCATGATGTGCAGCGCAATCTCATCACTCCGGTCGAGGAAATGGGGCTGCCCGTCCGGATCGAGACCCGGAGCGGCGATACGCCTTCCGACCGCAAGAAACGGCAGCGCGCCCGCCCGCCGCATATATTGCTGACCACGCCCGAATCGCTTTCTCTGCTGCTGAGCAATGAAGACAGCTTCGAGCTGTTCCGCACGCTTGAAGCGCGTGGTGGTGGACGAGGTGCACGCCTTCGCCACCGGCAAGCGCGGCGATCTGCTGGCACTCAGCCTTGCGCGCCTGCAGGCGATCGCCCCCGATCTGCAGCGCGTGGCACTGTCGGCCACCCTGGCGGACCCAGAAGCCTTTCAGGCCTGGCTGGCACCCTGGGGAGACATGGACAGTGTGGCATTGGTGATCGGCGAAAAAGGGGCCGCGCCCGAAGTCGACGATCTTGCTGCCTGAAGAGGAGCGCGTCCCCTGGGGCGGCCACGCAGCGATCTGGGCCGTACCGCAGCTGATCGAGATGATCCGCCGCAATCGTACGACGCTGGTCTTCACCAACACCCGCTTTCTCGCCGAGTTCATTTTCCAGAAGCTGTGGGAAGCCAATGACGAAAACCTGCCGATCGGCATTCACCACGGATCGCTTTCCAAGGAAGCGCGGCGCAAAGTCGAAGGCGCGATGGCGCGGGGCGATCTGCGGGCGCTGGTATGCACTGCCAGCCTCGATCTCGGGGTCGATTGGGGCGATATCGACTGTGTAGTCCAGATGGGCGCGCCAAAGGGAAGCTCCCGCCTGTTGCAGCGGATCGGGCGAGCCAATCACCGGCTCGACATGCCTTCCCGCGCAATTCTCGTGCCGGGCAACCGCTTCGAATTTCTCGAAGCGATGGCGGCGAAGGAAGCGGTGGACGAGGGCCAGCGTGACGGCGAGGCCTTCCGGCCCGGCGGTCTGGACGTGCTGGCCCAGCACGTGATGGCCTGCGCCTGCGCCGCACCGTTCGACGAAGCGGAACTGCTGAGCCGAAGTGCGCAGCTCGTTGGCCTATGCCTGGATCGGCGAGGAGGAGTGGCGGCGCGTGCTGCATTTTGTCGCTACTGGCGGTTATGCTCTCGAAGCCTATGACAAGTTCAGGCGGATCGTGCGGGATGCCAGCGGCACGTGGCGGCTTACTCATCCAGAGCACGCGCACCGGCATCGGATGAATGCCGGGATCATCGTCGATGCCGAAATGCTCGATGTGCGTTTCCGCAATGGGCGCTCGCTCGGCAGGGTGGAGGAATATTTCGCAGCCGGACTTTCCCCGGGCGACACTTTCACCTTTGCCGGCATGGCGCTGGAGGTGGAGCAGCTAAAGGACATGGAAGTGATCGTGCGCGCTGCCAAGAAGGCCGCGATGATCCCTTCCTACATGGGACAACGCATGCCGCTGACCACGCATCTATCGCAGCGCGTCCAGGCGCTGCTCGCCGATCGTGCGGGCTGGGCGCGTTTCCCCGACGATGTGCGCGAATGGCTGGAGATGCAGGACTGGCGCAGCGAGTTGCCCGGGCCGGGCAAATTGCTTGTCGAGAGTTTCCCGCACGAACATTTGTTCTACTCGGTCTATTACACATTCGAGGGTTGGAACGCGAACCAGTCGCTGGGCATGCTGATCACCCGGCGGATGGAAGAGCGCGGAATGCAGCCCGGAGGATTTGTGGCGAACGACTATTCGCTCGGCGTGTGGGGGCTGCAACCGGTCGACGATCCGGCGCCGCTGCTCTCGCCCGACATACTCGCACATGAGTTCGTCGAGTGGGTCCAGAATTCCTATCTGCTGCGGCGCGCTTTCCGCGAGGTGGCGGTGATTTCCGGCCTCGTCGAGCGGCAGCATCCAGGCAAGCGCAAGACCGGCAAGCAAGTGACCTTCTCGACCGACCTGATCTACGACGTGCTGCGCAAATACGAGCCCGACCATGTGCTGATCGAGGCCGCCTGGGCCGATGCTCGTACGCGGCTGACCGATATCGGCCGGCTCGCTGGCGTGCTCGATCGAGCGTCCGAGGAGATCGTCCATGTCAGGCTTGAGCGTGTCAGCCCGCTGGCCGTGCCGGTGATGGTGATGATCGGACGCGAAAGCCTGCCGCAAGGTTCGGCCGACGATGCGCTCCTGCTCGAGGCCGAGGCTCTGGCAGATGCGGCAATGCGCGGCGATGCGGCTATGGAGGGCTCAGGCTAATCGAGTTTGCCGAACTCGCGGAAACGCTCGTTGCCGACAAAACCGAAGTTCGTTGCACCTGACCTTTTTACAATCGCGAGCACCTGTGCCGACAGGTTGTAACCGGCCAATGCTTCCGGTTCGAACTGCAGTTCCGGCTCACGTTCGTAATTGAGCGATATTCTGAGGTTCCTGGCCAATCCGTCGCTGGTGGTTTCCACGCCGTTCCAGAGGATGGCGCCTTCCGACGTCAGGACGATCTTGTTTTTGACGGGATCCACGATTGTGTCGTCTCGCGGACGATCGGTTGGAATGGGCAGATTGAATTCAAGCGAATTGGTCGCGACCGGGATTGTCAGAATGAGCATGACCAGCAAGACCAGCAGTACATCGATCAGCGGTGTTGTATTCATTTCTCCGAGAGGCGGCGCAAATCGTCCGTTCGGTTCATATCCCATGGCATATCTCTCCCAAGACATCTCCCGCGATAGTGTGATGGTATATCATTATTGGCGGAGTGCAAGGAGGATGACGCCGAGCGAGGTAGCCCGCGACATTGCGCACCCCGGTGGACGCTCGGGGCAGTGACTAATCGCGACTGCCCAGAAGTGCCGCGATAGCTGGATGGCCTGCGCAATCGGTTAGTTCGTCGTAAAGCACTGCCTCCCACCCATAAGCGCGAGCACCCTCGATCACGCTTTCACTATCGTCGAACAGCAAGGGGGCCTCGCTCTGTGGGCCGATCGCCTGCTCGATTGCGGCAAAGAATTCGTGCTGCGGCTTCAGCGCGCCCAACCGTGCCGCATAGAAGATGTCGTCGAACAATTGCGAGAAGCCGAGCCGCGACCACAGGTCCATGGCTCTCAAATGTTCCTGGTTGGTCGCCACATATAGGCGGCACCTCCCCGAAGCGCGCAGGCGCATAACAAGCTGGATGAGGTCTTCATTGAGGTGCGAATCCTTGGTGAGCCAATATTCGATGAAGTTCATCACCGGAACGGTATAGCCCTGCGCACTCAACCATTCGCCCAGCGCATCGACCAGCGATCGATGGCCTGGGAGAACTTCGCGGACAAAGAGGCCGGGGAAGAACTCCGTAGATAGGTGGTGCGGATCGACGCCAAGATCCTGCAACAGGTCCACATCCCAGCGTTGCCGCTTTTCCGGCCGGGAATGAAAGCCGTGGATCAGCACGCCGTCCACATCGAAGAATATGCTGCGCATGCATCCGCCTAGCGCATCTGCCGGGCAAAGAAAAAGGGGCGGAAATCCGCCCCTTCTCTTATTCTGTGTTTTCGGTCCGACCGGCTCAGCCGCCTGATTTGCTGAAGACCCGGTATTTCTCGTTGCCGACGAAGCCGAACTTGGTGACCTGCGATCGCCTTGATGATGTTCAGCACCTTGGCCGACAGGTCGTAGCTCGCCAGCGGTTCGGGCTCGAACTGCAGCTCTGGTTCGACCGGCAGCTTGAGCGATTCCTGCAGATTGCGAAACGCAGGCCGCCCTGATCGATCGGCTCGCCGTTCCACAGGATCTCGCCAGCCGGGGTAAGCACGATCTTGTTCTTGACCGGATCGACCGGCGGCGGTGTGTCGAGGGGATTGGGGCAGGCAGATCGATATCGATCGAGTGGGTCGCCACCGGGATGGTGATGATGAACATGATGAGGAGAACGAGCATGACGTCGATCAAGCGGCGTCGTGTTCATTTCCATCATCGGCGGCCATCATCGCTTGCCGCCTGACATTGCCATGGGAATTACTCCTGCTCTTTACTCTCAACCCGATCGATCAACCGTTCGGATCGACGGGGTTGGAGATGAAGCCGACAGTCGGATAACCGGCCGCCTGGACGTTGTAGATTGCACCGGCAACGCATTGCCACGGGGCGTTGACGTCGCCGCGAATGTGCACCTGCGGAATCTTTTCCGGATTGTTGCAGGATCGCTTCGATCCCGCCTTCGCGCTTCACGATCGCATCGAGGCGGTTGAACGCCTGATCGTAAAGTTCCTGCGAGTCGACCGGCGTGAAGTTGTTGAAGTAGACCCGGCATTCGCCGTCGCGCGAAGCGCCTTCAAATCCTGGATCGCCCGCGCTGCGGCCGCCGCCGTCGGTGGTGCTGACGTCAGCAGCAGGTTCTCGACCTTGTCCTTCGACTCGACCGACACGATCACCGGAATCTGGAGCTTCTCGATCGTCTGGATGGCGACCGGCACCGCGATCAGGAAGATGATCAGGAGCACCAGCATCACGTCCACGAGCGGCGTGGTGTTGATGTCCGACATCGGCCTGTCGGCGCCGCCACCGCCTGTCGAAATGGCCATGATTAAATCCTATCTCTCAAACTTCGTTTCGCGGGAGGGGCGGCGCGGCCCGCATGCCGCGTGCCCGCCCCTTGAATCCCGAACCGAGCCGACCTGGGCTCAGGGCCGTGCAGGCGCAGCCGGCTTGGCAGCCGGTGCCGAAGCGGGCCTCGGCCGGTCGCGACACGACGGCTTAACGGCACCCTTGGAGGTGATATTGGCCAGGATGTCGGTCGAGAAGCCCGAAAGCAGCTCGGCGATACGCTTGTTGCGGGCCTGCAGCCAGTTGTAGGCAAGCACCGCAGGCACGGCGACGAGCAGACCGATGCGCGGTCATGATCAGCGCTTCACCAACCGGGCCTGCGACCTTGTCGATCGACGCCGAACCGGCGAGGCCGATGTTGATCAGCGCGCGGTAGATACCGATAACGGTACCGAGCAGACCGACGAACGGCGAGGTCGCACCCACAGTGGCGAGGAACGGCAGGCCGCTGGCGAGCTTGGAGTTGATCGCAGCTTCCGAGCGGGCGAGCGAACCGTGCAGCCAGTCATGTGCTTCGAGGCTGTCGGTCATCTTGCCGTGCTGATCTTCGGCGGCAAGGCCGTCGTCGACCAACTGGCGCCATGCGCTGTTCTTGTCGAGCTTGGCTTGCGCCGTCCCGGATGGAAGGGGCCTGCCAGAACTTGGTGCGCACGTTCTTTGTACTGGTTGAAGATCTTGCGCTGCTCGAGCAGCTTGGTGATCAGGATGTAGAACGATCCGACTGACATGATCACGAGCACGCCGAAAATCGAGTAGGCGATGATGCCGCCTTGCTCGAGCGCCTCGAAAAAGCCGAAATGGTTCTCCGGGGCTGCTTCAGCGCCTGCGGCGAGAAATTCGATAAACATGCGGGTATTCCTCTCTAATTTGAAACTTGAAGGTCAAATGTCTCGTGCCTGGACTGGCGGTAGCTCATGCCAGGCGGATAGGGATCATTCCGGTATTTCCCAGCGAACCGCGCTCGACCAGCTACCCGAAGTCGGGTCGCCATTGCCGTCGGTTGCGGGCCTGAAGCGTGCGCGCCGCGTGATCAATTTGCAGGTCGTGTCGTCAAGATCGGCATGGCCGCTTGATCCGGTAACCTGGCAGTTTGTCACTCGGCCATCCGCGCCAACTTGCACGGAAAAGCGGGTTACGCCTTCGCGTTCCTCACGCAGCGCGCGAGACGGATAGTCGTTGGCGTTTGCCCAGTCGCCCGGGCGTCCGCGTGGCTCTGCACTCTTTGGCTGAACGCGTGGCGGCGGCGGTGCAACCGGTGCCGGCACGATCTGGCGCACAACCGGTGCGGGCGGCGGGATGTTCACCTGCGTCACGATCTGAGGCGGGCTCGTCGCCACGCTGATCGGCGGCGGTGGAGCTACCGGCGGCGGTGGCGCAGTATCAGGTTCAGGTGGGGGGGGCTCTTCCGTCGGTTCAGGTTCAGGCTCATCGATATCGACCGTCGTAACCCGTTCGATCAGTTTCTTGGTTGCCGAATATGCAAGGCCAGTCACCAACGCATATCCGACTGCCAGGTGAATAAGCCCCACAATGATGATCGCGACAATCTTGTTACCGCTCATTGTTTGGTCAGCGTAGGCCATTCGGTCGCATCACTCCGTTTCCGTCGCCCGGTATCCCGGGCCTCCGCACATACAGGGACGTTGTCTCCCCGCAGGTGCCGTTTCAAGCTATTCCACCCTGCCGACCGTACCGCAAGCCTATCGGACTTGGTGCAACGCTGCGGAAGGGCCGGATGGGGCTCTCGTTAACTTCGGCCCCGGTTTCGCCGGGTACTTAGCCGTGAAGAACCGGAGGGGCAATTGCTTTGTCGGTTAACTGCCAATTCAGAACTTCCGGCCTTCTATATGTCCCGCTATGGCATAAAGTCCGTCACCCTGATTTCGTTCCGGCGACAGTGAGAGAAGCTAATGAAAACGGCCAAGAATAAGCAATTTCGACTGCGCGCGACTGCCGTTGCGGCAGTATTTGCGAGCCTGGTATTCTCACCGATTTCGGCGTCGTCTCAGGAACGTATATCGGTTCCTTCGTCGTTGACTTATGCCGATCTGGCCGACCTCGCGATACCTGCGAAACTGGTGATCCGGGCGCAGATTCGCAAACAGGCGCCGCTCGCTCCGGAACAGTCCCCGCAGCTTCGTCCGGGCTGGGTCAGGCTCTATATAGAAGCGCAAACACTGGCCCTGATCGGCGGCAACGCGCCGATCGGCGAATCGCTCGCCTATCTTGTCGACGTGCCGCTCGACGCGAAAGGCAAGGCGCCGAAACTCAAGAAGCAGGAGGTGATCCTGTTCGCCTCCCCGGTGCCCGGCAGGCCCGGCCAGCTTCAACTGGTGGATGTCGATGCCCAGCTTCCCGCAACCCCGGAGCTGGAGGCGCGGGTCAAGAGCATACTCACCGAGCTTGCCTCGCCCGACGCGCCGCCAGCGGTCAGCGGCATCCGCGACGCATTGTCGGTGGCGGGCAACCTCACTGGCGAATCGGAAACCCAGCTTTTTCTCGATGCCGAAGACGGTGCATCGGTCGCCTTGAGCGTGATCAGGCGGCCCGGCATGGCCCCGCAATGGGGCGTATCGTGGAGCGAGCTTGTCGATCAGTCGGCCCGCGCACCGGAACCCGACACGCTGGAATGGTACCGGCTCGCCTGTTCGCTGCCATCTTCGCTGCCGCAGGACGCGATCCTCTCGCGCGATGGGACGTCGCGCTTCCGCGCCGCAGAGGATTATCGCCTGGTGCTGGAGCAATTGGGTCCCTGCAGGCGCACTCGCCGCTAACGGCGCGCAAGGCTCAACTCACGGCTGGCATTTCCGGCCGGCCTGTCCTACGCGCCTCGCGCAATTTAGGGGGAAACAATGGCAGAACCGCTCCGCATCGCACTCGCCGGCCTAGGGACCGTGGGTGCGGGCGTCATCCGCCTGCTCGAGGCGAACGGCGATCTGATCGCGCGCCGCGCAGGCCGTCCGATCGCGGTCTCTGCCGTGAGCGCGCGCGACCGGAGCAAGGATCGCGGGGTCGACATCTCCGCTTTCGCCTGGGAAGACGACATGACCGCGATGGCCGCGCGCAGCGATGTCGACGTGGTGGTCGAACTGGTCGGCGGGTCGGATGGGCCGGCGCTGGCGCTGGCGCGCAACGCGCTTGGCAGCGGCAAGTCGCTGGTCACCGCGAACAAGGCGATGATCGCGCATCACGGCCTGGAACTGGCCGAGGCGGCCGAAGCGGCCGGCGTGGCGCTGAAGTTCGAGGCGGCGGTTGCCGGCGGGATTCCCGGTGATCAAGGGCCTGCGCGAAGGCGCGGCAGCCAATGAGATCGAGCGGGTCTACGGCATCCTCAACGGCACCTGCAATTACATCCTCTCGACCATGGAGAATACGGGCCGCGACTTTGGCGATGTGCTGAAGGAAGCGCAGGCGCTGGGTTATGCCGAGGCCGATCCGACGTTCGACATCGAAGGTATCGACGCGGCGCACAAGCTGTCCATCCTGGCAGCGATCGCGTTCGGTTCGCGGATCGATTTCCCCTCGGTGGAGACAGAGGGCATTTCCCGCCTGCGCGCTGCCGATATCGAGCAGGCTGCGGCGCTGGGCTTCGTGATCCGCCTGATCGGGATAGCCGACACTGAGACTGGCGCTTCGGGCGAAGAGACTCTGTTCCAGCGCGTTTGCCCCTATCTCGTCCCTCGCGACCATCCGCTCGCCCATGTCGACGGCGCGACCAATGCGGTCGTCGCGGAAGGCAATTTCTCGGGCCGCTTGCTGTTCGAAGGTGCGGGTGCGGGCGATGGGCCGACGGCGAGCGCGGTGGTGGCCGATCTGATCGACATTGCGCGCGGCGATTCCGGTGCGCCTTTCTCGGTGCCGGTCGGCGAGCTGATTGCGATGCCGAAGGCCGACGCCGGCCACCGGCTCGCGCGCGACTACCTGCGCTTCATGGTTGCCGACCGGCCTGGCGTGCTGGCCGAAATCACCGCCGCGATGCGCGATGCCGGTGTCTCGATCGAAAGCCTGATCCAGAAAGGCCGCCCGGAAGAGGGCGGCGAAGTGATGGTGTCGATCGTCACCCACGAAGGCCCGGAAGCCAATGTCGACGAAGCGCTCAAACTGCTCGAAGGATCTGCCAAGCCTTACCGAGCCGCCACTGGTGCTGCAGCTGCTCGAAAACTAGTTCGCCGGCTTCTCGCCCTTGGCGATCAAATCGGCATCCGATCCTTCGGGGGCCGTTGGCAGCTCGCTGAGATCGAACATATAGGCCGCAACGGGGGCACTCCCCAGGCTTATTCCCTTGCCTTTGAAGATACCGTCGCCCGCCACATCCGGCGCGCGCGGTAGCCCGTCGTTGAGCGCTTCGCGCGATTCGGGATCGAGATCGCTGGTCGACTTCACGCGGAATTGGGCGTCGTCCTGCTCTTCTTCTGCGCAGACCACGATTTCCTCATTGTCGCCGTTCTGCTTGCACTGCTTTCGCGGCGGCGGCGGACCGTAAGACTTCCTGGCTTGCTCTATCGCCTCGCTCGCGCTCACGCCCCTGTCTTGCGCGGCGACCGGCGCGGCCAGCGCGATCAGCATCAGGGCCGCAGCCGCCCAGCCGGGGAAGATGATCCTGTCCAAGACTTCAAATCGTCCTTGTTGCTGCGCAGTGCCGGTGAACACCAGCATCCGATCTGGCGGCTTGATCGCCGATGAATGAATTTACCGCAACCTGCCCGAATGGGCTTTGCACATGCGCAAGCGGCCTTAGGCTGTCTTGGCCGATACATATTGAAAGGCAAGAAGCACACGCTCGACAGCAATTGAAGGCTCTACTATCGGGGCGCAAATCAATTGGAGATTCAGATGCCCAAGGCAAGCCAGGTCCTTGACCGCGTTCTCGTGCTGGAGATGGTCCGCGTAACCGAAGCCGCGGCGATCGCCGCCTCGCGCCTGGTTGGCCGCGGCGACGAGAAGGCGGCGGACGCTGCCGCGGTCGAAGCGATGCGCAAGGCCTTCGACGAGCTCTATATCGACGGCACCGTGGTGATCGGCGAGGGCGAGCGCGACGAAGCGCCGATGCTCTATATCGGCGAGAAGGTCGGCGGTGCGCCGGGCAAGGGGCCGAAGATCGACATCGCGCTCGATCCGCTGGAAGGCACCACGATCACCGCCAAGGCCGGCCCCAATGCGCTTGCCGTGCTGGCCGCGGCCGAGGAAGGCTGCCTGCTCAACGCGCCCGACGTCTACATGGACAAGCTGGCCGTCGGCCCGGGCTATCCCGAAGGCATCATCAGTCTCGACAAGTCGGCGACCGAGAATGTCCGCGCCGTGGCCGCGGCCAAGGGCGTGGCGCCCAGCGAAATCATCGTCTGCGTCCTCGACCGCCCGCGCCATGCCGAACTGATCGCCGAACTGCGCGACCTGGGCTGCGGCATCCAGCTGATCCCCGACGGCGACGTGGCCGGCGTGATCGCGGTCACCGATCCGGACACCACGATCGACATCTACATGGGCTCGGGCGGCGCGCCCGAGGGCGTGCTGGCGGCGGCGGCGCTGCGCTGCGTCGGCGGGCAGTTCAACGGCCGGCTGCTGTTCCGCAACGACGACGAGCGTGCCCGCGCCCGCAAATGGGGCATCGAGGATCTCGACCGGATCTACAAGCTGGAGGATCTGGCGAAGGGCGACTGCATCTTCGCCGCCACCGGGGTCACCGACGGTTCGCTGCTGGACGGCGTCAAGCGGCTCAAGGGCGGGAAGATGACCACGGAAAGCGTCGTCATGCGCGCCAGTTCCGGCACCGTGCGCTGGATCAAGGGCGAACACCACGCCGCCTGATCGCGGAGCGGCCAGGACGGCTTTCAACAGGGCCGCTCCGCTTCAGGTTGCAATCGTGTGACGCTTGGCTAGAGCCGCGTCAGGCGATTCCCGTTGTGGGGCGGACAAAAGGGGCTGTTAGCGCGATGAAAATCATGGCCGGCAATTCCAACCTGCCGCTGGCCCGGGCGATTGCGGCCTATCTCGAAATGCCGCTGACCGATGCAGTCGTGCGGCGCTTCGCCGACGAGGAGATCTTCGTCGAGATCCACGAGAACGTCCGCGGCGAGGACGTGTTCGTCGTCCAGTCGACCTGCTATCCGGCGAACGACAATCTGATGGAACTGCTGATCTGCATCGATGCGCTGAGGCGCGCGTCGGCCAAGCGGATCACCGCGGTCGTGCCCTATTTCGGCTATGCCCGGCAGGACCGCAAACCCGGCCCGCGCACGCCGATCTCGGCCAAGCTGGTGGCCAACCTGATCACCGAGGCGGGTGCCGACCGCGTGCTGTCGGTCGATCTTCATGCCGGGCAGATCCAGGGCTTCTTCGATATCCCGACCGACAATCTCTATGCCGCGCCGGTGATGGCGGCCGATATCCAGGCGCGCTACGGCGGCGAGGATCTGATGGTCGTCTCGCCCGACGTCGGCGGCGTGGTGCGCGCCCGCGCGCTGGCCAAGCGGCTCGACAACGCGCCGCTCGCGATCGTCGACAAGCGCCGCGAGCGGCCGGCGAATCGCGAAGTGATGAACATCATCGGCGACGTGAAGGGCCGCGCCTGCATCCTGATCGACGACATCGTCGATTCGGGCGGCACGCTGTGCAACGCGGCGCAGGCGCTGCTCGATGCCGGGGCGAAGAGCGTCGACGCCTATATCACCCACGGCGTGCTGTCGGGCGGCGCGGTGGCGCGGGTCAACGATTCGGCGCTCAAGGAACTGGTCATCACCGATTCGATCCTGCCGACCGATGCGGCGCAGGATTCGGACCGCATCCGCATCCTGACCATCGCGCCGCTGATCGGCGAGGCGATCCGCCGGATTGCCGACGAAAGCTCGGTCTCCAGCCTGTTCGACTAAGTGATGTCCGCAAGCGACATTGCCTTGGCCCAGCGTCTCGCCGATGCGGCGGGCGAGGCGATCCGCCCGCATTTCCGCGCGCTCGCCGATACCGAAAGCAAGGCTGACGCATCGCCGGTCACGATGGCCGACCGCGAAGCCGAGCAGGCCATGCGCCAGATCCTCAAGGCCGAAGTCCCGCACGACGGCGTGATCGGCGAGGAATTTGGCGAGCGAAGAAGGCACGTCCGGCCGCCAATGGGTGCTCGATCCGATCGACGGCACCGCAGCTTCATCGTCGGCCGGCCGATCTTCGGCACGCTGATCGCGCTGGTCGATCGAGGGCTTCCCGGTGCTGGGCATCATCGACCAGCCGATCGCCCGCGAACGCTGGCTGGGCGTATCGGGCCAGCCGACCCTGTTCAACGGCCGGCCGGTCCGCACCCGGCGCCTGCCGCGGACTGGAAGGGGCGCAGATCGCCACCACCGGGCCGCATTATGTTCGACGACCATGATGGCGAACATTTCATGGCGCTGATCGAGACCGTCGCCGACGGCCAGCTCGCCAAGGGCATGGTCTATGGGCGGCGATTGCTACAATTACGGCCTGCTCGCCTCCGGCCATATCGACATCGTGTGCGAAGCGGGCCTCAAGCTCCACGATTTTGCCGCGCTGGTTCCCGTGGTCGAAGGTGCGGGCGGCACGATGTGCGACTGGAACGGCGATCCGCTCCATGCCGGCTCCGGACGGCCACGTGATCGCGCTGGGCGATCCGGCGCGGCTGGAAGATGTGGTCGAGGCGCTGGCCTGCGCGCCACTGAGCGCGCCGAAGTGCCTTGCCTTTCGGGCCGATCTCTGCCTAATGGCGCGCCCTTCACACGACACGTGATTCACAGCCGGCCTGGCGAAAGGGCTGCCAGGGCTGGTTCGGACGTGTCTCTAACGAGGAGACGAAAATGCCCAAGCTGAAGACCAAGAGCGGTGTGAAGAAGCGCTTCAAGCTCACCGCCACCGGCAAGGTCAAGCACGGCGTCGCTGGCAAGCGTCACCGTCTGATCAGCCACAACGCGCAAGTACATCCGCCAGAACCGCGGCACCGACGTGATGTCCGACGCTGATGCGAAGATGATCAAGAAGTGGGCGCCCTACGGGCTGAACTGAGCAGGAGTACTGAAGCCAATGACCCGTATCAAACGCGGTGTTACCACCCGCGCCAAGCACAAGCGGATTCTCGACGCAGGCCAAGGGCTATCGCGGCCGCCGCAAGAACACCATCCGCGTCGCCCGTCAGGCGGTCGAAAAGGCCGGCCAGTACGCCTATCGCGACCGCAAGGTTAAGAAGCGCACCTTCCGCGCCCTGTGGATCCAGCGCATCAACGCCGCGGTCCGCGCCGAAGGCCTGACCTATTCGCAGTTCATGCACGGCATCAAGCTGGCCGGGCATCGAACTCGACCGCAAGGTGATGGCCGATCTCGCGATGAACGAAGGCGGCGCCTTCGCCGCGATCATCGCGCAGGCGAAGACAGGCTCTTCCGGCCTAAGCGCCTCGCGGCTTAGGCCCGAACATCGTCAGGCGCAGTTCCTTTGCGGCATTGACGACTTTGCATTGAGCGGTGTGCGAGCCGCGAATTGTATGATTCGCGCCATCGTTCTTGTGAATGCCGCGCCAGCTGCGGCTATCGCCGGTGAATCGAATCGCAGGTCGGAGTGCGCGATGGACTGCCATGATCGACGTGCGCTTCTTTCCGCGCGCCGCCGCGATCTCGCAGGGTGCTTTTCGTCCTTTTATCAGCGGACGTTCACCGTTGCCGGACGGGCGCGTGGTGACCGACTTGCTTCAGCCCGAATGGGCCAATCTGCGCTTCTTCGCGGCGACTGCGCCGGATGCGGGCATTCCGGACGGCGAGATGGTCAGCGGCGCGCGGTTCGTCGGCCACCGGCCCGAGCTCGCTTCCCGTGCCATTTCGCGCTCGGCACCACGCGGATGTGGGGCGTCGGCCTGTTCCCGCTGGGCTGGGCGAAGTTCTGCGATGGCCGCTGCGGCGAATGCGCCAACGTGGTGGTCGATGGGGAAAAGCATCCGGCCTTTGCCAATTTCGCCGCAGCTGGCCGGAACCTCTTCCGGCGACGCCGACGAGCAGGCTGACGAGCAGTTCGAGCGCTGGTCGACTGCTTCCGTGCGCGCGATCGCGACAGTGCCGGATGAGGAGCGGATCGCTCGCGATCCACGCCGCGCTGGTCGACCGCGAGTCGCCAGCGTCGGCCGATCTTCGCCGAGCTGCGCGGATTGAGCAGGCGCACGCTCGAACGGGTGTGCACCGCTATTTCGGCTTTGCGCCCAAGATCCTGCTGCGCCGCCAGCGGTTCATGCGCAGCCTGGCGACTTCATGCTCGATCACGGCCGCCAACTGGAGCGAGGCGATGGACGCGCATTATCACGATCAGGCGCAATTCGTGCGCGAGTTCCGCGCCTTCATGAGCATGAACCCGAGCGAATATGCGGCGCGGGATCACCCGATCCTGGGCGCGTTCATGAAGCAGCGCGCCAAGGTCGTGGGGCGCTGCGGCGCAGACCCTCGACCCGCCCCCGCAGCGGCGATCTAGCGCAGGTCTCGACCGAGGCCTCGCTTGCGGGCGCTGCAAGGTCTGTCCTGCGCCGGCTGGCGATTAGGGCTTGGGCTGGGGCGATTGGCCGCTAGCAGGCGGCGGCAAGTATCCTGCGAGATCGACCCGGGCACATGACCGACATGACCATCCCGAGACAGAGCGCGGCGCTGGCGCGCATCGATGCGGCGGCGAGATCCTCGACGCGCTTGAAGCGCTGCGCGTCGAATTGCTCGGCAAGCAGGGCTGCGTCTCCGCGCTGCTGAAGACGCTGGGCGGGATGATCGCCCGAAGAGCGCCAGAGCCAGGGCCCGCAAGATCCACGCCTGCGCGAAGCGGTTGCCGAGGCGCTTGCCGATCGCAAGGAAGCCGCTCGGAAGCGCGCGGAGCTGGAAGCGCAGCTGGCGCGCGAGACGATCGACCTGACGCTGCCCGCGCCCGATGCGCCGCAAGGGCTCGGTCCACCCGGTCAGCCAGGTGATGGACGAACTGGCCGAAATCTTCGCCGACCTGGGCTTTGCCGTCGCGACCGGGCCCGGAGATCGAGGACGACTGGCACAATTTCACCGCGCTCAACATGCCCGAAAGCCACCCGGCGCGGGCGATGCACGACACGTTCTACTTCCCGGACAAGCGGCGTGCCTCAGAGCGGCGAGGCGAAGATGCTGCTGCGCACCCACACCTGCCCGGTGCAGATCCGCACGATGCTGGCGCAGGGCGCGCCGATTCGGATCATTGCGCCGGGCCGGGTCTATCGCAGCGACAGCGACGCCACCCACACGCCGATGTTCCATCAGGTCGAAGGGCTGGTGATCGACAGGGACATCCATCTCGGCCACCTGAAGTGGACGCTGGAGACCTTCCTCAAGGCCTTCTTCGAGCGCGACGACATCGTCCTGCGCCTGCGCCCGAGCTACTTCCCCTTCACCGAGCCCTCGGTCGAGGTCGATGTCGGCTTCGCGATCGAGAGTCGGACGGCAAGGCGCGCGTGCTCGGCGGCAGCGGCGATGCGCCGGGCCATGGCTGGATGGAACTGCTCGGCAGCGGCATGGTCAACCGCACGGGTGATCGAGATGGCCGGGCTCGATCCCGACGAGTGGCAGGGCTTCGCCTTCGGCGTCGGCGTCGACCGGCTCGCGATGCTCAAATACGGGATGGACGACCTGCGCGCCTTCTTCGACGGCGATGTGCGCTGGCTGGCGCATTACGGCTTCTCGCGCGTTCGACCAGCCGACGCTTTCCGGCGGTGTGGGAGCGCGCGCATGAAGTTCTCGCTCGCCTGGCTCAAGCACTACCTCGACACGATGCCTCGGTGGCGGAGATCTGCGGCCAAGCTCAATGCCATCGGCATCGAGGTCGAAGGCATCGAAGACCCGGCCGAGAAGCTCGCCGGCTTCCGCGTCGCCCAGGTGCTGACCGCCGCGCCGCATCCCGATGCCGACAAGCTGCAGGTGCTGACCGTCGACACCGGCGACGGGCGAGCCGCTGCAGGTCGTCTGCGGCGCGCCCAATGCGCGCGCCGGGCTGGTCGGCGTGCTCGGCCTGCCGGCGCGGTCGTTCCCGGCCAACGGCATGGTGCTGCGCAAGAGCGCGATCCGCGGGCGTCGAATCGAACGGCATGATGTGCTCGACCCGCGAGCTGGAACTGGGCGACGATCACGACGGGATCATCGAACTGCCCGACGATGCGCCGGTCGGCACGCCTTTCGCCGACTATCACGGCGCCGACCCGGTGATCGACGTCGCGATCACGCCCAACCGGCCCGACTGCATGGGCGTCTACGGCATCGCCCGCGATCTGGCCGCGGCCGGGCTGGGCACGCTGAAGCCGCTGCGCGATGCCGAGCATATCGCCGGGCGGCTTCCCCTGCCCGGTCGAAATCCGCACCGACGATCCCGAAGGCTGCCCGGCCTTCTATGGCCGCGTGATCCGCGGGCGTGACCAACGGCCCGTCGCCCGAATGGCTGCAGGCGCGGCTGCAAGAGCGCGGGCCAGCGGCCGATCTCGCGCGCTGGTCGACATCACCAATTACCTGATGCTCGGCCTTCGGCCGTCCGGCGCACGTCTATGACCTCGCCAAGCTGACCGGCGCGGTGGTCGCGCGCCGCGCGCAAGGACGGCGAGCAGGTGCTGGCGCTCAACGAGCAAGACCTACACGCTCGATGCCGCGATGACCGTGATCGCCGACGACAGCGGCGTGCACGACATCGCCGGGATCATGGGCGGCGAGCATTCGGGCGTGCAGCGACGGCGACGACCGACGTGCTGCTCGAAATCGCCTATTTCGATCCCGAGCGGATCGGCGCGACCGGGCGCAAGCTCGGCCTCACCTCCGATGCGCGCACGCGGTTCGAGCGCGGGGTCGATCCGGCCTTTCTCGACGACGGGCTGGACTGTCTGACCGGCCTGATCGTGCGGCATCTGCGGCGGCGAGGCCGAGCGAGGTCGTGCGCGCCGGCTCGCCGCCGAGCAGCCAAAGTCGTCGCCTTACGATCCCGCCCTGGCCGCTGCGCTTGGCGGCGTGGACGTATCGCCGCAGGCGAACAGCGGCGCATCCTCGGCCGCGCTCGGTTTCCATTCCGAAGATCCGGTCGAACGGAAACTGGAACGTCACCGTCCCGCCTGCGCCGCCACGACATCGACGGCCCGGCCGATATCGTCGAGGAAGTCGTCCGCATCCACGGGCTCGACAAGGTCGCCAGCGTCGCCCTGCCGCGCGCCGATGGCGTCGCCCGGCCCACCGCGACGCCGGCCCAGCAGCTGGAACGCCGCCTGCGCCGCGCGGCTGCGGCGCAGCGGGCTGAACGAGGCGGTCACCTGGTCCTTCATTCCCGAGGCCGATGCGGAGCATTTCGCCGACGGGAACGGCGGGCTCTGGGTGCTCGACAATCCCGATCAGCGAAGACATGAAGGCGATGCGCCCCTCGCTGCTGCCCGGCCTGCTGGCGGCGGCGAAGCGCAATCTCGATCGCGGCGCGCCAGGCGTGCGCCTGTTCGAGATCGGCCGCCGCTATTTGCGCGGGGAAGGCGGTTCGAGCGACGAGCGGCTGACGCTGGCCTTGTGCTGGCGGGCGACAAGGCGTCGCGCGGCTGGCAGGGCGGCAAGGCAAGCCGCTTCGATGCGTTCGACGCCAAGGCGCGGTCGAGGCGTTGCTGGCCGAAGCGGGCGCTCCGGTCGACAAGCTGCAGGTGATGGGAGAGGCGGGTCCGCAATTCCATCCCGGCCAGTCCGCCACCCTGCGGCTCGGGCCGAAGACCGTGCTGGCCCGCTTCGGCGTGCTGCATCCCGGACGCTCGAAGCCTTCGACATCGACGGACCGGTGGTCGCGGTTGAGATGTTCCTCGACGCCATTCCGGCGAAGAAAGGCGGCGGTTTCGCCCGCGCGCCTACGCCCCGCCCGCGTTGCAGGCGGTGACGCGCGACTTCGCCTTCCTCGTGCCGATGCGCAGCTGCCCGCCGGCGATCTGGTGCGCGCGGTGAAGGGTGCGGACAAGGCGAGCATCGTCGATGCCCGCCTGTTCGACGACTTCCGCGGCCAGGGTGTGCCGGAAGGCAAGAAATCGCTGGCGATCGAAGTCACGCTCCAGCCGGGCGAGAAGAGCTTCACCGACGACGAGCTCAAGGCGATAGCCGACAAGGTGGTTGCCGCTGCGGCCAAGCTGGGTGCGGAACTGAGGACGTGAGCAAGATCGCGTTAGTGACCGGGGCCACGGCTGGAATCGGCGAAGCTTGTGTGCATAGCCTCGTAGCGAGCGGCTGGCGCTGTGTCGCCACCGGGCGCCGCAAGGAAAGGCTCGATAAACTGGTCGCCGAGTTGGGCGCGGACAAGGTGCACGCGGCCGCATTCGATGTGACCGACGAGACTGCGCGCGCCGCCGCAATCGATGCATTGCCGGCGGAGTTTTCTGGCGTCGATCTGCTGGTCAACAACGCCGGCCTCGCGCTTGGCACCGCGCCTGCGCAGGGCAGCGACATCGGCCAGTGGAAAACGATGATCGAAACCAACGTCACCGCACTGGTCTTGCTCACCCACCAGTTGCTTCCGGGCCTGATTTCGCGCCGTGGAGGGGTGATCAACGTATCCTCGGTCGCGGCTAACTATCCTTACTCCGGGGGCAACGTCTATGGTGCGACGAAGGCGTTCGTGCGCCAGTTCACTCTCGGCCTGCGTTCGGATCTCCAGGGTACGGGCGTGCGGGTGACATCGATCGAGCCTGGCATGGTCGAGACCGAATTCACGCTAGTGCGCACGGGCGGCGACAGGGAAGCACACGACAAGGTCTATGGCGATGCACATCCAATGACCGCCGCAGAAGTGGCCGACGCTATCCGTTGGATCGCCGAACTGCCGCCGCACCTCAACGTCAGCACGATCGAACTGGTGCCAGTGACCCAAAGCTACGCCGGCTTCCAAGTTTGGCGCGAAGCCTGATCGCCGACACTCAATGACGCCCGGCCGCTGCCGCTCCGTGATCGGCCTGCTATCCGCCGGCCTGCTAGCCCACGGCCCCGCCACCGCAGCACCGGAATGCCAGATGGCGGAGGCGGATCGCGTCTGGTTGGCCGAGGCGATCCAGCCATTGGCAGGCTGCCGAGACCGGAGCGCTGCGGCTGGATACCGCGAGCGTGCCGCAAGTGATCGCGATCGATGCGGCGTGCACCTTCAACATTTCCCATGGCGATCTCGGGCGCGATGAAAGGCATCGCCGCACAAGGGAAAAGTGCGGCTGCCCGATGAGGGAATTGTTCCCGCCGGGCCGATCGCCTTCGCCGGCTTCAACGGCGAGCCCTATTTCGTGATGAGCCTGCCTTCGGTGTGGCGCGATGCCGGGGTGACGAGCATGGTTGGCCTGGAGCGCTTCCTGCACGGCGTGCTGCTGCACGAGATGATGCACACGCGGCAGGTGACAGATGGCTCATGGCCTGGTGCGGAAATTCGCCTTGCGGGCGGGCTTCGGTAGATCAGCGGACCTCACGGACGATTTCGTGCAGGAGCAGTTCGAGCGGCGATGCTGGATATGAGGCCGCCTGGCAAGCGGAGCGCGACCGGTTCCTGGCGGCCGCCACCGCGCCAGACGATGATGACGCCCGCACGCTTGCCGCGCAGGGGCTTGCCATGATGCGCGCGCGCCATGCCCGTTGGTTCACGGGCCGCAAGGAGGCGTTCCGCGATCTCGACGGGATCTTCCTCAGCATGGAAGGGATGGGCCAGTGGCTGGCCTTTCGCTTTCTGCTGTCGGAGGCGGGCGGAAAGCTCTCGCCCCGCGTCGCGCTCGAGGCGGTGAGGCGGGACAGGAAGCAATGGAGCCAGGATGAAGGGCTGGCGGTCATCCTGGTGATCGACCGGCTGCTTCCCGATTGGCAGGAGCGCGCCTTTCGCGATCCCGACTGGCGCGCCGACCGGCTGCTGGCTGCCGCGCTCGAAAGCTGAGCTATCGGGCCTGGCCTTGGCCCACCATCCGCGCGGTCCACGGACCTCTATGGACGTGCGCACGCAGGGCGGCTAACCCGCGCGCGCTATGACATCCTCGATTTCCAACCGCCGCACCTTCGCGATCATCTCGCACCCCGACGCGGGCAAGACCACGCTGACCGAAAAGCTGCTGCTGCAAGGCGGCGCGATCCATCTTGGCGGGCGAGGTCAAGGCGCGCGGGCAGGCGCGGCGCGCGCGGTCGGACTGGATGAAGATCGAGCAGCAGCGCGGCATCTCGGTGACCTGCTCGGTGATGACCTTCGAGACGCGACGGGATCACCTTCAACCTGCTCGACACGCCGGGGCACGAGGATTTCTCCGAAGACACCTATCGCACGCTGACCGCGGTCGATTCGGCGGTGATGGTGATCGACGCGGCCAAGGGCATCGAGCCGCAGACGCGCAAGCTGTTCGAGGTCTGCCGCCTGCGCTCCGTGCCGATCATCACCTTCGTCAACAAGGTCGACCGCGAAGGCCGCGACCCGTTTCGAACTGCTGGACGAAGTGGCCGACATGCTGGCGCTCGACGTCAGCCCGCAGAGCTGGCCGATCGGCATGGGCGGCGATGTTCGAAGGCGTGCTCGATTTCGCGACCGACAGCGCCAGCCGGCCCGAAGGCGGCAGCCGCGAATTCCTCGGCAAGCGCGATCAGCGCCCGATCATTCCCGAAGCGCTTCGCCGAAGAGATCGAGCTGGCGCGCGGCGGCTATCCCGAATTCGACCTGGAGGCCTATCGCAATGGCGATCTGACCCCGGTCTATTTCGGATCGGCGCTGAAGAATTTCGGCGTCAGCGAACTGATCGACGCGCATCGCCCGCTTTGCCCCGCCGCCGCGCCCGCAGCCGGCGAGCCGAAGGCGAGATCTCGCCCGAGCGCGACGAGGTCACCGGCTTCATCTTCAAGGTGCAGGCCAACATGGACCCGCAGCACCGCGACCGGATCGCCTTCATGCGGCATGGTCTCGGGCACCTTCAAACGCGGCATGAAGCTGACGCCGTCGGGCCTCGGCAAGCCGATCGCGGTCCATTCGCCGATCCTGTTCTTCGCGCAGGACCGCGAGATCGCCGACACCGCCGAGGCGGGCGACATCATCGGCATTCCCAACCACGGCACGCTTGCGGGTGGGCGACACGCTGTCGCGAACGCAACGATGTGCGCTTCACCGGCCTGCCCAATTTCGCGCCGGAAATCCTGCGCCGCGTGCATGCTGCGGGATCCGACCAAGACCAAGCAATTGCGCAAGGCGCTCGACGATCTGAGCGAAGAAGGCGTGATCCAGGTGTTCTATCCGGAAATCGGCGCGCAATGGATCGTCGGCGTGGTCGGCCAGCTTCAGCTCGAAGTGCTGATCTCGCGGCTGGAGGCGGAATACAAGGTCGAGGCCGTGCTGGAGCCCGCGCCGTTCGATACCGCGCGCTGGCTCAAGGGCGATGAGGCGACGCTGCGAGGAATTCGCAGCAGTTCAACCGCGCCAACCTCGCGCGCGACCGCGACGGCGACCTGGTGTTCATGGCCAAGTCGGCCTGGGACGTCAGCTATCAGCAGGAACGGAATCCCGAGATTGCCTTCAGCGCGACCAAGGAGCGGTGATCGGCCATTTAACCGAAATGGCAAAATAGGCTTGACAGCGTTACGCTGATTGGTTACAAATTACGAAGATCGTGATAGTCCGATTCGCTTCCTCCATCGCTGCTTCGTCATTGCGAGGGCCCAGGCCCGCGGTAGTGCAGAGCCTCGCACAGCCGCCCTCGATGCTGCGCCTCGTCACGAAGCATCGCATGACGACCTTGCCACCGGCGCGCTCCGCCGCCTTACCTAATCGCCCATGTCAGATTTCTTCGACGAGCTCTCGCCCAAGCACACCGCCATGATCGCGGCGCAGCCGATGTTCTTCGTCGCCACCGCGGCGGCGGAAGGGCGGATCAATCTCAGCCCCAAGGGCTATGACAGCTTCCGCGTGCTGTCGCCCAAGCGGGTCGCCTATCTCGATCTGGGCGGCTCGGGCAACGAGACCAACGCCCATCTGCTCGATAATGGGCGAATC
Source organism: uncultured Alphaproteobacteria bacterium (assembly GCA_963777785.1). Lineage (GTDB taxonomy): Bacteria > Pseudomonadota > Alphaproteobacteria > Sphingomonadales > Sphingomonadaceae > Andeanibacterium. Next base: position 1,449,548 of record CAVZRU010000002.1, on the reverse strand, counting down.
ACGATCATGTTCTGCAATTTCCAGCAGCCGGCGCTGATCCTGCGCATCTATGGCCGGGGCGAGCCGGTCGTGCCGTGGGATCGCGGGATGGGAAGAGCTTTCCGCCCATTTCACCCTGCTGCCCGGCACGCGGCAGATCTTCGATATCGCAGTCGAAAGCGTGCAGACCTCCTGCGGCTGGGGCGTGCCGGTCATGGCGCTGGAGCGCGAGCGGCCGACGCTGATCAAGGCGCATGCCCAGGCCGATCCCGCCGAGTGGGCCGGCAAGTACAAGACCCGCCGCACCAGTATCGACGGGCTCCCGGTGCGCACGACCGACCGCTACATCGCGGGCGATCCCGGCGCCGTTGCCGCAGGACTGACGCGTCTTGGAACTCAAGCTGTGCGAGCTACAACATCCACAAGGCTGTCGGGCACGGACGGCCGCCGCGATGCCGACCGGATACTGACCGTGCTGCACGAAGTGGATGCGGATATCGTGGCGCTGCAGGAAGTGGACCGGCGCTTCGGCCGCCGCGCCAGCGTGCTGCCGCGCCTGCTGGTGGAAGAACAGGGCTATCAGATCGTGCCGCTGTCCATGCGGCCCGACAGCATGGGCTGGCACGGCAATGCGCTGCTCGTGCGGCGGGGGATCGAGATCCTGGAGGCGGAACCGATCCACCTGCCGACCCTCGAGCCGCGCGGCGCGGTGCGGGCGGTGCTTTCGATGCGGCGGGGCGCATCTGCATGTCGCCGGGATGCATCTCGATCTCTCGGGCATCCGCCGCAGGCACCAGGTGCGCAAGATCATCGAGCGATCTGAACGACTGCGGGCCGGATTGCCCCGCGGTGCTGATGGGCGATTTCAACGAATGGTCGCTGCGCGGGGGCAGCATGCGCGAAGTGATGGACCACTGGAACGCGCTCGCCCCGGGCCGCAGCTTCCCCAGCCGCCAACCGCTCGCCTCGCTCGACCGCATCGTCGTTCTCCCCCGGCTGGACTGCGCGCTGCCCACGGCGTCCACCACAGCGCGCTGGCGGCCAGCGCCTCGGACCATCTGCCGGTCTGGGCGGAGATGACGCTGGCTGCCTAAAAAATAGGCAGCTGCACAAGATTCAGGCTCGTGCGGCCTGGCGTTAACTGCCGGAAAGAATCGTAAATTTCGTCTTAATCGCCTGAATTCCTGCAATTGGCACGCATGTTGCAGACCTCTGGTCCAGCCGGTGAATGTGGCCGGTAAGCAATCAGGGGTTTGAGATGAAATTCATCATCGCCATCATCAAACCGTTCAAGCTCGACGAGGTACGCGAAGCTCTCGGCGCCATTGGCGTCGCAGGCATGACCGTGTCGGAAGTCAAGGGCTTCGGGCGGCAGAAGGGCCAGACCGAGATTTACCGCGGGGCCGAATATTCGACGAATATGCTGCCCAAGGTGAAGATCGAAGTCGCAGCGACGGATGCCATCGCGGCGCAGGTCGTGGAAACGATTCAGCAGACTGCCAGCACCGAAAGCATCGGCGACGGCAAGATCTTCGTGCTCGATCTCGCCTCCGCAACCCGCATCCGCACCGGCGAAACCGGGGACACCGCGCTGTGAGCCGCGCGCATCTGTTGAGGGGTAACACTATGATCCGCAAACTTATTTGCGGCGCCGGCGCGCTTGGCGTGTCGATGTTCGCCGCTACTGCCGCATGGGCGCAGGAAGCAACCGAGGCCGCCACCGAAATGGCTACCGAAGCTGCCGCCGCCGTTCCCGTGGAAGTGACGGAGGTCGTCGAGGAAGCGGCCGCTGCCGTCGCCAATCCGGGCAACAACGCCTGGATGATGACATCCACCATCCTCGTGCTGCTGATGATCCTGCCGGGCCTGGCGCTGTTCTACGGCGGCCTGACCCGCTCCAAGAACATGCTTTCCACCATGACCCAGATCGGCGCCACTGCCGCTCTGGCGATGCTCATCTGGGTGATGTGGGGCTATAGCGTCGCATTCGGCCCGACTCCACCCGAGGGCTTCCTTGGCCAATTCATCAGCGGCGGCAGCCTTTTCCTGTCGTCCGTGACGTCTGACACAACCGCTGCGACCTTCTCCGACGAAGTCATCAGCGAATATGTCTTCGTCTGCTTCCAGATGACCTTTGCAGCAATCACTGCCGCCCTGATCCTGGGCGCAACGGCAGAGCGCATGAAGTTCAGCGCGACGATGCTGTTCGTCACCATCTGGCTGACGATCGTCTACTTCCCGATCGCTCACATGGTCTGGGCAGGTGGCGGCTATCTGTTCGAAATGGGCGCTCTCGACTTCGCGGGCGGTACCGTGGTGCACATCAACGCCGGTGTTTCCGGCCTGGTGCTCGCCTACATGCTCGGCAAGCGCAAGGGCTACCCAACCGAACCGATGCCTCCGCACTCGATGGTCATGACCATGATCGGCACCGGTCTTCTGTGGGTGGGTTGGTTCGGCTTCAACGCCGGTTCCGAGCTCGAAGCGGACGGCACTGCCGGCCTGGCAATGATCAACACCTTCGTCGCCACTGCGGCTGCCGGCCTTGGCTGGATGCTGATGGAGCGGCTTGCCGGCCACAAGGCTTCGGCGCTGGGCTTCTGCTCGGGCATCATTGCCGGCCTCGTCGCCGTCACGCCTGCTGCGGGCAACTCCGGGCCGTTCGGTGCGATCATCCTCGGCTTCGTGGCTTCGGCGATCTGCTTCTTCTGCGGTCTCCAAGCTCAAGAAGATGCTCGGCTATGACGACTCGCTGGACGCCTTCGGCATCCACGGGATCGGCGGCATGGTCGGCGCGATCGGTACCGGCATCGTCTACTCGCCCGCTTTCGGCGGCCCGGGTGGCGACGATTTCGTGATGAGCTCGCAAGTTGTCACGCAGATCATCGCGGTTGTCGTAGCGATTGTGTGGGCCGGCGTGGGTACGCTGATTGCCGGCACCGTGACCAAGATGATCACCGGTCTCCGGGTCTCGGACGAAGTCGAGGTCGAAGGTCTCGACATCGGCGAGCATGGGGAGCGTGCTTACAACTGATCGACAAGCTTGGCGGGGTTGGAGCTCCTCCTCTCCTCCTCCAATCCCGCCTCCCGACGTTCCTCCTGCGAACGCAAACTTAAATGGGCCGGAGCCAGCCGCTCCGGCCCTTTTTTCGTCCGCTCGCTGCGGCGATATTCGCAAAAAATCGGGCAAACCGGGTAGCGCATTCTCCTTGCCAAGGTGACATGCGCTTTCCCTTGTCCTAACGGTTCCTCCAAGAGGGGCGATTATTCGTCCCGAACTGGAACACTGACAAATTGAACTGACGGAAACAATACTATGCAGCAGGCCATGAGTGACCGACGCCTCGATGAGATGATCCAGAAGATCCAGAGCGGCAGCATGCGGATGACCGAGAAGGACGCTCTTTCGATTGCCGGCCAGCTTTACGGCAAGGGCCGGTACAAGCAGGCCGAGAAAGTGTGCCGCCAGATCATCAGCAGCAAGCCGTCCCTGTCGGACGCGCATTCGATCCTCGGCGTGGTGCTGAATGCCCAAGGCAACGCGAAAGAGGGTATCTCCAGCCTCAAGCGCGCGATCAAGCTGGCACCCAAGACCGCGAGTTACTATGCCAATCTGGGTGAAGTGCAGCGCCAGAACGGCAATCTTGCCGATGCAATTGTCTCCTTGCAGGCGGCGATCGACCTCGATCCGAAGAATGCGCAGGCCTATAACAATCTCGGCATCACCCGTTTCGACAGCGGCAATTTCGAAGAAGCGGTTGCGGCCTATCAAGAAGGCGATCGAGCTGCGGCCCGAATTTGCCGAAGCGTTCAACAATCTCGGCAATGCGCTGCGCCGGTGCAACGATCCAAGCGGCGCGATCGATGCCTATCAGAACGCTCTCGCCGCGCGCGAGCGTTATCCCGAAGCCTACAACAATCTCGGCACGCTGCTGCGCGAACAGGGCAAGACCGATCAGGCCGAGCATGCGCTGCGCAAGGCGGTGACGCAGAACCCCAACTATGTCGACGCGCACAACAATCTGGCTGCGGTTCTCGTTGCCCAGGACAAGGATGTCGATGCGCTGCGGCAATTGTCGGAAGCGCTCAAGCTTGCGCCGAAGGACAAGCGCAGCCTGCTCCTGACGGCGCGGATCCAGCATCGCCGCGGAAACTATGCGGCGACCGAGCAGGCCTGCCGTCTGGCGCTCAAGGAAGATCCGGAAAGCGCCGAAGCGATGACCGTGCTCGGCATGGTCATGCATGAGTTCGACCGCTACGACGAAGCGGTCAAATAGCTCGAGAAGGCCGTCGAACTGGCGCCGAAGAGTCCCGAGACGCTGAACTATTACGGCGTTGCACTGAAGTCGGTCGGCCAGCTCGACGAAGCGCGCAAGCAGATCCTGAAAGGGATCGAGCTCAATCCCAACATGTTCGGCGCCTATGCCAATCTGAACGATCTGGTCGACTATTCGAAGGACAAGGAACTGTTCGATCGGATCGAAGCCATCGTGGAATCGTCCGATGGCTTGAAACCGGAGGTCATGCTGCCGCTGCATTATGCCTACGCCAAGGCGCTCGACGATAACGGCAAGCATGAAAAGGCGCTGGAGCACTTCATCGCGGGCGGCAAGCTCAAGCGCGCACAGCTCAAATATGATGAAGCAGAGACGGTCAAGTTCTTCGAAGACATCAAGAAGGCGTTTCCCGCCAAGATATTCAAGGACAGGCCATACGAAGGCAACCAGACGGACAAATTGCTGTTCATAGTGGGCATGCCGCGTTCGGGTTCGACCCTGGTCGAACAGATCATTTCCAGTCACGAGAGCGTCTACGGTGCGGGCGAAGTGAAATACTTCAGTCAGGCGCTGCACAAACTGCGTGACCGCTTCCCCTCATTATCCCGCTTTCCGGAAATGGTCGGGGAATTGAAGCCCAACCACTACAAGCTGGTTGCCGACGGTTATGAGCAGGCGATCCTCAAATCTGCCGGCGACGCCAAGATCGTGACCGACAAGCTACTTACGAACTACTTCTTCGTGGGCCTGCTGCACCTGCTGTTTCCCGAACGCAAAGATCATCAACACCCGGCGCGATCCCGTCGACACATGCCTTTCGGGGTTCACCAAGCTGTTCAAGGACGACATGCCGCACAGCTACGACATGGGCGAGCTTGGCCGCTATTACCGGCAGTACGATGCGCTCATGAAGCATTGGGAAAAGGTCTTGCCGAAGGGTGTGCTGAAGGTCGTCGAATATGAAAACGTCGTTTCCGACATGGAGAAGGAAGCGAAAGGCATCATCGAATTCCTCGGCCTCGACTGGGAAGAAAAGGTGCTCGATTTCCATAAGTCCAGCCGTCCGGTGAAAACCGCCAGCGTCGCTCAGGTGCGCAAGCCGATCTACAATACGGCGGTAAAGCGCTGGAAGAAGTACGGCGAAGGCCTGCAGCCGCTGGTCGACGCAATCGAAAAGGCCTGACGACTAATCAATCGTGTTCAGACGGGGGAGGAGAAATCCTCCCCTTTTCTGGTTTTGCGGCCTGGAGATCGTGCCAGCGGACGCGAATCATGTCTGACGTTTCCCTGCTACCATCGTGGGTCCAGCCCGGCTCCCGCCACACATAGTTCCATTTGTGGCGCCAAGGAGCCTTCCACACATCGCGAGCAACGCCCACCCATTCATGGAAGGCGGCCCATAACAAGTTGAAGCCGGAAAGCTGCCGGACAATGCCGTAGCGAACGGGTTCTTGATCGAGCTCGGGCTGATATGTGCCGAAGAGCTTGTCCCACACGATGAATACGCCTGCGTAATTGCGGTCCAGATAAAGGGCATTGGTTCCGTGGTGGACGCGGTGATGCGATGGTGTGTTCATCACCCCTTCGAACCAGCGCGGCAACTTGCCGATTGCTTCGGTATGGATCCAGAACTGATAGATCAGATTGATGCCGCCGCACAGCAGGATCATCGCCGGCGGGAAGCCGATCAAGGCGAGCGGCCAGCGGAATAAGAAGCTCAGTGCGAGAAAGCCGGTCCAGCTTTGCCGCAAAGCGGTCGACAAATTGTAGTGCTGGCTCGAGTGGTGGTTGACATGGCTGGCCCAGAACCAGCGCATGCGGTGGCCGAACCTGTGTTGCCAATAATATGCCAGGTCATCGAGTACGAAGCAGGCAGCCAATGCCCACCACTGCCAGCCGATGACAAGTAATGCTTGGCTGTGAACTGCCTCAAGCATGGCCACGACCAAGCCTACGGTCAGCGCTCCGGCCAGAACGCTGCCTAGGCCCAGTGCCAGCGAAATCGCAGTGTCCTTCATCTCATAGGCATTTGGAAATTTGCGGCGCGCCCAGATCATCTCTGCGAGAATAAGCAGAACGAAGGCCGGAATCGCGTAGGCGACTGGATCCATCTCGGGCATGGTTCATCCTCTTAGCGCGTCGATCCTTTTGCCCCAAGCCGCACCATCAGATCGGAGGTTAAGCGATATTGCGCCAAAGCCTAGCTCACCTACGCTCACAACCAGCTCACCATTGTGATGCGTTGCGCTGCTGTCGGAGCCAAGTTCTCGGACAGTGAAGTGAACGCCATTCGCGGCGAGCAGCACCACGCGGCCTGCGCCATCGCTCAGCAGAGCGGCTCGTCCGGATATGTCAATTGCCACGTCCCTGGGGTGAAAGCCGAGAATTGAGTCGGCGGCCCGATCGCGTGCTTCCGTCTCCGAAAGGATAGGGGCGGAGCGTCCAAGGCCAAGTCTGGAGACCAAAGCCGCCAAAAGGATAACAGCGAGCAGTGATCCTCCAAATTGTAGGAGGGCGCCTGCCATTCGCGCTCAGCGCTGCGCGGCGTAGGCGTCCATCGCCGCGCGCACGGGCGAAACGTCGTATCCGGCTTTATTGGCGGCGGCGGCAATTTCATCTGGATCCGCCCCGCCTTTCGCTTTCGCCAGCGACCATAACAGCGTCGAACGTGTGCCCGAACGACAATAGGCGAGGATCGGTTGGTTGGTTCGTTCGAGGGCATCAGCCATCGCGTCGACAGTGGCCTGCGATAGTGAGTCCATCGTCATGGGGATGGCGATGTATTGCATCCCCGCCGCCCGCGCCGCAGCTTCGATGGTCGGACCGGATGTCTGACTGGCCTCTTCGCCTTCAGGGCGGTTGTTAATCACCAAGGCGATGCCGAGCTTGCTGGCGTCCGCGACGTCTTCCACCGAGATCTGCGGACTGACGAACATGCTGGCGGACAATTGGCGAAAGTCGCTCATATCGTACTCTTCCCGGCCGCTCGTTTCTGGCGGCGCTTGCGTTGTGCCATGTTGAGCGCCTCTACACCCACAGAAAAGCCCATGGCTGCATAGATATAGCCTTTCGGTACGTGGAACCCGAAGCCGTCGGCAATGAGCACAAGGCCGATCATCACCAGAAAGGCCAGGGCCAGCATCACGAGAGTGGGATTCTTCTCGATGAACTTCGCGAGCGGATCGGCGGCGAGCAGCATGATGCCCACGGTAATGACCACGGCTGTGATCATGATCGGAACATGATCGGTCATCCCCACGGCAGTGAGAATCGAATCGACGGAAAAAACCAGGTCCAGAACGATGATCTGCGCGATCGCCGCACCAAACGCCATCTCGGCAACGCCCTTGTCGTGATCCAGCAGCGCGCCGCTTTCAGTCTCGGGATCCATGCTGTGGTGGATCTCTTTGGTAGCTTTCCACAGCAGGAATAATCCACCAGCAAGAAGGATCAGATCACGTCCGGAAAAGGCGGTTTCGAAAGTTCGTTCGCCATGCGGACCGGGCGAACCCTGGATGCCTAGATCGAACAGAGGGACCTGCAAAGTGACGATCCACCCGATCAGCAAAAGCAAGGCGATTCGCATGATCAGCGCCAGCGAAAGCCCGATTTTCCGCGCCTTGGCCTGCTGATGTGCCGGCAGCTTGTTCGACAGGATCGCGATGAAGACGAGATTGTCGATTCCGAGCACGACCTCGAGCACGACGAGGGTGACGAGCGCCGCCCAGGCGGCCGGATCGGATAGTAGTGCGACTAGTTCCATGGGATCGGCCTTTTGCCCAACTGCGTTGCGTGAGGCAACCGCTCGCCCCTTTAATAACCTGTCGTTTGACGGCAATGTTAAAACATTCGCATACCGGACAATTCTGCGTTATGATGAACGCTGGATTCTGGGGTGGAAGGCGCTTTCGGCCCCTGCTTGGCGTGATCTCGTCCGTTCCGCCGGGTGTAACGAGTGGGCGAAGTGAAGGTACGTTAAGGTTCATGGGTTTTGACAGAGGTCGTCGCGGCCGGGGACGCGACAAGCGGGATGGCTTCGGCGAAGAAGGATTTGATCCGTTCGGCGGCAGTGATCGGTTTGGTGGCGGAGACCGTTTTGGCGGCCCGTCTGGCGGCGACCGTTTTGGCGGCGGCGGCGGTGATCGTTTCGGCGGTGGCGGCGGCGGTGCTCGCTCGCGGTGGCGGCGGTGGCGGTGCTCCACGCGGCGGTGGCATGCCCGCTCAGGTAGTCGGTGCCGGCAAGGGCACGGTCAAGTTCTTCAACGCGCATAAAGGCTTCGGCTTCATCCAGCGCGAAGAAGGCGGCGAAGATGTGTTCGTGCATATCAGCCAGGTTGAGCGTGCTGGCCTTGAAGGCCTTGCCGAAGGGCAGGAACTTGCTTTCAATCTCGTTGATCGCGGCGGAAAGATTTCTGCGGCCGATCTTCAGATCGTGGGCGATGTCATCGCCGTCGAACAGCGTAGCGCTCCTGAAGCGCCGCAACGCCAGAGCACGGGCGAGAAGACGACCGGCACGGTCAAGTTCTTCAATTCGATGAAGGGCTTCGGCTTCATTACGCGCGATGATGGCGAGCCCGATGCGTTCGTTCATATCAGCGCGGTCGAGCGTTCTGGTCTTTCCGAACTCAATGAAGGCGACAAGCTTGAATTCGAACTCGAAGTCGATCGACGAGGCAAGTACTCGGCGGTCAATCTTGTGCCCGTTCAGGGCTGACCAGCCTGCGCCTCGCCCGGTTATTTGACCGGGCATTCGCAAAGTCATAAACGGATGCGAATGGCGGCCCATATGGGCCGCCATTTGTCGTTCGCTATTTTGTCGATTCGATTCGTTTCAAGAAGGGACTTGCTATGTCGATCACTCCGCTGATGCCCGTCTATCCCCGGTGCGACGTGCGGCCTGTGCGCGGAGAAGGTTGCTACCTGATCGGTGAACGCGGCGAGCGCTATCTCGACTTTGCGGCCGGCATCGCGGTGAACGCGCTGGGTCATGGCCACCCTCATTTGACCAGTGCGATTCAGCAGCAGGCCGCGACGCTGATGCATGTGTCGCAACCTCTACGGCATCGCCGCAGGGCGAGGCGCTGGCCCAGCGTATCGTCGACAATTGCTTTGCCGACACGGTGTTCTTCACCAATTCGGGAGCCGAAGCGATCGAATGCGCGATCAAGACCGCGCGCCGCTATCACTATGTCGATGGCAATCCGCACAAGAACAAGATCATCACCTTCACAACGCCTTCCACGGCCGGACGATGGGGGCGATCTCTGCAACCAACCAGCACAAGATGCGCGACGGTTTCGAGCCGCTGCTGCCCGGATTCGATTATGCGCCGTTCAACGATCTTGAGGCGGCACTGGCGTTGGTCGACGACAACACCGCCGGATTCATGGTCGAGACAGTGCAGGGCGAGGGCGGCATGACTTCTGGCACGCCGGAGTTCATCGAGGGCCTGCGCAAGGCCTGCGACGAGCACGGTATGCTGCTGATCCTCGACGAGATCCAGTGCGGCTACGGCCGGACCGGCAAGTTCTTCGCCTATGAGCATTACGGGATCGTGCCCGATATCATGACGATGGCGAAGGGCATCGGCGGCGGCTTTCCGCTCGGCGCCTGTCTTGCGACCGAAGAAGCGGCGAAGGGCATGGTGTTCGGCACCCACGGATCGACCTATGGCGGCAACCCGCTGGCGATGGCGGCGGGCATGGCGATTCTCGACGTGATGCTTGAGCCTGGCTTCCTCGACCATGTCGCGGCGATGGGCGACCGGCTGCGTCAGGCTTCGAACAGCTCATCGCCAATCACGATCATCTGTTCGAGGAAATTCGCGGCAAGGGGCTGATGCTGGGCATCAAGCTGAAGGAGCCGGCAGTTGCGCGTGATTTCGTGGCGCATCTGCGCGACAATCATGGGCTGCTGACCGTTGCGGCGGGCGAGAACGTGTTTCGCGTTCTGCCGCCGCTGGTGATCGAGGAAAGTCATATCGACGAATGTATCGAGCGGCTCAGCGAAGGCGCGCGCAGCTACGCGCCGCCAAGCGACGATTGAGCCGATGGCCGGCACTTCCTCGATCTGTCGGATGCAGGTGGCGATGCGATTGCCGCGATGATCGACGATGCGATCGATCGCAAGGCGGCGCGTTCAGGCTTGCCCAAGGGCGCGGCCGATCGCGGATGCGCCGCTGGCCGGCCATGTGCTGGCGATGATCTTCGAAAAGAATTCGACCCGCACCCGCGTCAGCTTCGACATGGCGATGCGTCAGCTCGGCGGCAACTGCTTTGGTGATGGACGCGGCCAGCACCCAGCTTGGACGAGGCGAAGTCGTTGGCCGATACGGCGCGCGTGCTCAGCCGGATGGTCGATGCGATCATGATCCGCACCGACGATCACGCCAAGATCGAGGAACTGGCGCATCATGCCTCGGTGCCGGTGATCAACGGTCTGACCGACCGGTCGCATCCCTGCCAGATCGTCGCCGACCTGCTGACCGTGATCGAGCATGGCAAGGCGCTGCCCGGGCTTGAGGTCGCGTGGCTTGGCGACGGCAACAATGTGCTGCATTCGATCCTCGAGGCCGCGGCGCTGATGAAGTTCAACGTCCGCGTCGGCGCGCCGCAAGGCTACGAGCCGGATCCGGAGTTCGTCGAGTTGGCGCGGGCCGGCAGGCTGCGACAGTCACCCTGACCCGCGATGCCGGCGAAGCGGCCGCAGGTGCGGACGTCGTGATCACCGATACCTGGATTTCGATGGGGCAGGAGCACGCGCATAACAAGATCGCCGCGATGGCACCGTTTCAGGTCAACGAGGCGCTGATGGCTCGGGCTGCGGCCGATGCGATGTTCCTGCATTGCCTGCCTGCCCACATCGGCGAGGAAGTGACCGAAGGCGTGTTCGAAAGCAGCGCAGTCGGTGGTGTTCGACGAGGCGGAAAACCGCATACATGCGCAGAAATCGATCCTGCGGTGGGCTTTCGGCCAGTTGTGATAGGCGATTTGAACGAGAGCGTCCCCATACTCGAAGATGAGACAGGCTTCGATCGGTTGCTGGGTTTCACCATCCCCGACCGCAATGCTCGTGGCCGCATGATCCGGCTCGGCCCCGTGCTCGACGAGATACTTGGGCGCGCATCCCTATCCGCCGCAGGCGAAGTCATTGCTGGCTGAAGCGCTGGTCCTGACAGTCCTGATCGGTAGCCTGCTGAAGGACGAAGGCGACCAGCTCACCATGCAGGCGCAGGCCAACGAGCGGCGCAGTCTCGTTGCTGGTGTGCGATTTTCGCGATGGCGAACTGCGCGGCTATGTTCAGTTCGACGAAGAGAAACTCTCCGCTCTCGGTGACGACAATTCAGTCGAGACGTTGTTCGGCGCGGGTGAAGGTGGAAGCTATCTGGCCATCACTTTCGATCTTGCTGCGACGGGCCAGCGCTATCAAGGCATCGTGCCGCTCGAAGGCGCAACGCTTGGCGCGGCTTGCGAGGCCTATTTCACCAGGTCGGAACAGGTGCCGACGCTGATACGTGTCGGAATCCAGTTCGAAAAATCCCATTGCGTCGCAGGTGGATTGCTGGTTCAGCACCTTGCCGAAGGTGAAGAAGGACGTGAACGCTTGCATGTCCGGATGGATCATCCTGAGTGGGAACATGTCGCGGTGCTCGCCGCCAGCACCCAGCATGACGAACTGGTCGATCCCACGCTTTCACTCGATGCGTTGATCTGGCGTTTGTTCCACGAAGAACGCGAAGTTCGGGTGCAAAAAGGCGACGTCAATCATGCGCGGCTGCCGCTGCACGATTGAGCACTATCAAGATGTCCTGTCGCGCTTTCCCGAGGAAGAGCGCGCCGAGATGCGTAATGACGCGGGCCAGATCGTAGTTGATTGCGCCTTTTGCTCGCGGCTGTTCTCAATTGAGACTTAAGCGGTTCGTCGCAGATACAGGTCAACTTGCCGTTCATCTAATTCGTGTTAAGGTCCGTTCAAATCGTCTTGATGGCGGAGTTTTTCGAATGCGAGTCTCTAGTAAATGCGGAACGAGGCTGCTTGCGGCCCTTTCCGGGGTAATGGTTGGAATGCTGGTCGCGCCGGCTTCGGCGCGTGCGCCTGAGCTTGCAATGCTCGACGGCCTCGCTCCGGGCTCTTGGGATATTCACATTCGCAGCGATAATTCGCATAGCAACGTTTGTGTGCGCACTGGCCGCGAACTGATCCAGATTCGGCACAAACAGGCGAGCTGCAGCCGTGTCATAGTGGAAGATCAGGCCAACCGCGTCACGGTGGAATATAACTGCGCCGGTGCGGGCTATGGCCGGACAGCGATTCGGCGAGAAAGTGCGCAGTTGGTGCAGATTGACAGCCAGGGTATTCAAGGCGGGTTGCCGTTCCATTTCGACGCCGAGGCACGGCGCGTCGGCAGTTGTTAGGCCGCTTTTCCCTCTGCCTTGCCAGCACTTTACGCTCGGGCTAGCGCCGGGCAATGGCCGCAAATGAAACATCCGGGTCTCGCAAGGCCGTAATACTGCTGTCGGGCGGTTTGGATTCAATGGTCACGGCAGCACTTGCGCGCGAACAAGGTTTTGAAATCCACGCGCTGACGATCGATTATAATCAACGCCATCGGTGCGAAATCGATGCAGCGAGGCGAATAGCCGACCAACTGGACGCGGCAGCGCCATATAATTCTGCCGCTCGATCTCAGGCGCTTCGGCGGATCAGCGCTGACCGACGATATCGAAGTGCCCAAGGACGGGGTCGGCGACGACATCCCGGTCACCTATGTGCCGGCGCGCAATCTGGTGTTTCTCTCGCTGACGCTTTCGTTTGGCGAAGCGGCAGGCGCGCGTGACCTGTTCATCGGGGTCAACGCGCTCGATTATTCGGGCTATCCCGATTGCCGTCCCGAATTCATCGCCAGTTTCGCGGAGACGGCGCGCCTTGGCACGAAGGCCGGCGTGGAAGGCACGCCTTTCAACATTCACGCGCCGCTTCAGCATCTTGGTAAAGCCGAGATTGCGCTTGAATGCGGCGAGGCTGGGTCTCGATCCGGCGATGAGCTGGTCGTGCTACGACCCGACTCCAGAGGGACTGGCATGCGGAGCATGCGATTCGTGCCGCCTGCGCCGCAAGGGTTTTGCGGATGCAGGTATCGATAGACGGCACACATTACGCGCCAGGCGCGCCGCCGGTCTGAAGCGCCCTGCAACGCCGTGATGGAGGGGACTGACGCCTCGAACGACGCACCGCAGCCAGTGGCGGCATACAGCTGGTACGCCCTTGGCGTGCTGTTGCTGGTCTACATGCTCAACTTCATCGACCGGCAAATTCTCTCGATCTTGGCCAACGACATCAAAGCGGATCTTGGCCTGACCGATGCAGATCTGGGCTTTCTCTACGGTACGGCCTTCGCGATTTTCTATGCGCTGTTCGGAATTCCGCTCGGGCGGCTGGCTGACGGCTGGCACCGTGTGCGGCTTCTCTCGCTTGGGCTAACCTTGTGGTCGCTGATGACTGTCTTGTCCGGTTTCGCGCGGAGCGCCGCCACGCTCAGCATCGCGCGTATCGGCGTCGGTGTGGGCGAGGCGACGGCCAGCCCCTGCGCTTATTCGCTGATTGCCGACTGGTTTCCTTCGCGCCTGCGCGCAACCGCGCTTGCAATCTATTCGTCTGGCCTCTTCATCGGCAGCGGCCTTTCGCTGATGATCGGCGGTGCGATCGTCGAAGCCTGGAACGGCGCGTATCCGGGCGGCGGGCCGCTGGGGCTGGTGGGCTGGCAGGCCGCGTTCATCGCGGTCGGTATGCCGGGATTGCTGTTCGCGCTCTGGGTCTGGACCCTGCGCGAGCCGGTGCGCGGTGCGATCGATGGACTTCCGAGCCCCGGCCACCCGCAGCCCTGGCGAAACTTCGCGGCCGAACTCGTCCAACTCCTTCCACCATTGACCTTCCTCGCTGCTCTGGGACGCGGCCCGCGGCCCTTTGCGTTCAATGTGGCTGGCGCCTTAGTTATCGCTGGCGTCTCCTGGGCCTTGGCCCGCTGGACAGGCAGCTCCGGGCAATTCCTGTTTCTCGGCCTGGGATATTACGCGGTGTTCAGTTGGGCATCGGGGCAAAGGCAGCGTGACCTGCCCGCTTTCGCGCTCACCTGGGGCTCGCCCGCTTTCCTGAGCATTGTGCTGGCTTACGGCGCAGTCTGCTTCATGGGCTATTCGGTGACCTATTGGGCGGCTCCCTATGCAGAACGGGTCTTCGCCGTGGACAAGGCGCAGCTCGGCTGGATGCTGGGCGCGCCAGCTGCACTGGGCGGCTTTCTGGGAGTAATCCTCGGCGGCCGGATCGCCGACTTTCTGCAAATGCGTTTCGCAGCCGGGCGGGTGATGGTTATTGGCTTCGGTCTGATCGCGCCGGTGCCGATCGTGCTGGCTGCCTACGGCACTGAAAATCCGACGACTTTCTATGTGCTTAGCTTCGCAGTCCAGCTCACCACTTCCTCTGCGCTCGGGGCGTCTGCCGCTGCCAGCCAGGCGCTGGTGCTTCCCCGAATGCGCGGCACCGCAACGGCGATATTGTTCCTCGGCACCACCCTTGTTGGATTGGCGCTTGGGCCCTTCATGGCCGGCTACATATCCGAAACTCTCGGGTGACCTTGCACTCGGCGTCAAGTCGACACTTATCGCTGCGCCTCTGGGCCTTATCGCGTTGATCGTGGCTTTACGCCGCGCCCCTGCTGCAGGTGCCGCCTTGTTGGAGCGCGCACGTGCAGCCGGAGAGCAGATCTAGGGTTTAGCTGCGGGTTACTACGCCGCAGGCAATGCGGCCGCCGGCGTTGCCTGCCGGATCGCTGACATTGTCATCCTCGTCTTCGTGTACGACCACGGCCGTTCCATCATCGTCGAATATTGACGCAATCGCCTCTGCGCGCGTTTCGTGCAGAGTGGCGGTTATGGAACCGTTGCCTTGCGCATCCACTACGGCATTGGGCAAATCCCCCAAATGCGAGCCAGCGGGGTTTTGCAGTCCGTGTTCTTTCGACTCGGGATTCAGGTGTCCTCCGGCCGAGGTGAAATCGGACGCTTCGCAGGAACCGGTGGTGTGTAGATGGACCGCATGCGTACCTTCGGTCAGATTGGTCAGCATTATCCTCACGGTTACCTCATCGCCCATCGCGGTGAGTTCTGCAGTGCCTGCATCGCTGCCATCGGCCTTGCTGAGTTTCGCTACACCCAAGGATTCGGGCTGCTGCACGGCCTCGGCGGTAGGCTCTTCCGTTGGCGTTTCGCTCGGCGCCTGACAGGCTGCCAGTGCGAAGGACAAGGCAGAAATTCCAAAGAGTGATGTGCGGATCATTGCGGGCTCTCCTGTTGGTTGTGACTGTACTAACGCAGAAGCTCGGCAATTTCTCCCCCTTAAGCCGGAAGAATTCCGCAGTCGGTCAGGGCGGCGATCAATTCGCCGATGGCGGCGCGCGCTTCGCCGTCCACGATTGCCCCACCGGATGGAGCTGCGGGCGGGCTGGCATAAGTCCACGTGCCCCCGCGATAGAGGCGCAGCTGCCCGCTGGCGAGATCGAGCACGCGCAGGCCATTGCGGGGTGCCGCAAACAGCCAATCGCCCGTCGACCAGCAGGCCAGCTCTTCGGCATGGCTGGCCCACACTCCCGTGGGCGCGCTGGAAACAAGCCAGCAATCTCCTTCTGCCGGTGAAACAGACGGGTCGTTCGCCTCGCCAACGATCGCCGGATGAAGCAGGGCGTCGATGAGCGCATGCGCTTCATTGACATGGTATTCCTTCTGCGTCTGGCCGGCAGGCGTGACTATGTTGCGGTCCTCGCAGGCTCTCCGGCTCGGCGGCGGAATAGAGGAAGGCCTGCGCGCCATTGGGGAAAGTCAGGCGGTGCAGGCTCGGTTCGTAGCGCGGCATGTGGCGGGGGCGGCAGCAGGCGAGGATGCCGCTTTCGCCTTCGACCATCACCGATCGCGCTTCGGCCAGCGATGCGGCGACCAGCGCCACTCGCGCCTGCGGATCGGCCTCCGTCACCCCGCGGACCCATTCGGCCCCCGCCCGCGTCTTGCCGAAACCGCGCCCGGCCATCACCAGCCAGATGCGCCAGTCGGTTTGGGGTGGAATCTGGCCGAGGTGGGCGTGCTGTTCGAAGGCGCCATCATATTCGTTGCGCTCTTCCTGATCGAGCTTGCCCAGAATCTGGCCCGCGATATCCTCGTACTCGTCCAGCATCCATTCTTCGGGATCGCGTTCATTCTCCAGCATTGTCGTTCTCCGCTGCTCGTGCCGCGGCCTTTGCCTCGACCCGCGCCCTGACAGCCGCGATCTTGCGGTTGATCGAGGCGCGGATCTCGGCGGCGGAGACATTGGCCTGCACGGCGTTCTCGCGTTCCCGCGCTTCGCGGTGGGCGGCGAGCAGGCGCAGGGCCGAGGCATTGTCGAAGATGCGCATGCCGCGCTTCGATCCGGCGGCGGGCTTGATCTCGCCTTCGCGCAGCCGGCAGAGCAGATCGAGCTCGAGATTGTCGTAGCCTTCGCACAAAGCCTCCTGCCACTGGCGGGCGAAAGCGCGCTGCTTGCGCCGGGCGTCATAGGCGGTGGCAGTGGCAATGCCCGCCTTGTGAGCCGCGCGGCGGACGTTCGAGGTTTCGGCCAATGCGGCAAGGAAGGGCTGCACCCAGTCGCGGGTTGTAAGCGCGCGGGCTGCAGGCGTGCGGGATGTAGGGCGGGCAGGCGCAGAGGCGCCCGCCGCCGGGTTCGGCGTGGCTGACATGGGATTGCTCCATCGGGAATGGGGGAACCGCGAGAGCGAATCGGGGTCCGCCCGAATCACACCATCGCGATGTTCCTTATTTGTACCCAAACAGCGTGACGCTGTCAAGCACAAAGTGCCAAATGGGTTAGGAATTGTCATTGCGAGGGCCTGCCGCAGTCTCGTCGCTCGTCATGCTGAACTTGTTTCAGCATCCATCGTGCCTCGTGCGAAGGTCTGCCGAGAGAGGCGCAGCGGCCAAGTTGCGAAAACCTGGCAGGCTTCGGCGCGGCAGGCGAAATGGACCCTGAAACGAGTTCAGGGTGACGAGTGAGAGAAACCCTCGTCATTGCGAGAGCCGCAGGCTCGCGGCAATCCAGGGTGTCACGCGCCAACGCTGGATTGCTTCGTCGGCCTTGCCTCCTCGCAATGACGAATGAGGGCGGCTCAGCGCGTCATCCGGCGCAGGCCGGGATCGGCGGCTTGCTTCGGGGGACCCAGCGGTCCCGGATCAAGTCCGGGACGACGTCCTCCTCACGCCGCCAAGCGGTCGTTATCGTTCATCGGCAGGGGGATCGGCTGACCGGCCATTGGGGTGGGCGGCATCTTGCGTGCTTCGATCACGGCCAGCGCGGCCATGTAAGGCGCGGTGAGGAAGCGCAGGCCCAGCGTGGCCAGTCCGGCGGAGGAAAGCAGCGCGATATCCGTGCCCAGCCGGCCCATGATCGCCAGCGTTCCGCCAGCGACGCACAGGGTCAGCACACCGGCAATCGTCTCCGGCATGGCGGCGGCGAGTGCGGATTGCATTTTCCCGCGCGATCCGAACTTGGGCGTCCGGCGCCAGGCAAGCGGCTTGCTCGACAGGCCGGCGACGCCCGCCAGCAGCACCACCCAGGTCAGCGAGGCGCGGGCCACCTCGCCGCGCACCATGTCGCCCACGCGGCGGCAGTCGGTCAGGCGGTAGCGATGCCAGGTGCGCACCAGCCAGGTCAGCGTGCCGAAGCCGAGCAGCACCCAGACGAGCGCGGGCAGGTCGATCGGCGGGCTCGCGCCCATGGCAGTGCCCACGGCCAGCGCGCCCAGCATGGCAAGGCTGAACACCAGCGCCGAAAGCGTCTGCAGCGGGGCGATGCAGCGCAGCACCTCCAGCAGCTTGGTCCAGCCCGGCATCGGCGCGGCCCAGGGCGAAGGCAGGAACAGGCGCCAGTGGCGGCGCAATTGCTGCACCGGCCCGGCGGTCCAGCGGAAGCGCTGCTTCTTGTAATCGTCGAACGTGTCGGGGATCAGGCCGCGGCCGAAGGTCTCGCGCAGGTAGATCCCGCGATAGCCGGCCTCGCGCAGCCGCACCGAGACTTCGGAATCCTCCGTCAGGCACCATTCGGCCCAGCCGCCGACATTGCGCAGCACATTGGCGCGCAGCAGGCACATGGTCCCGATGGTGAAGGCGCCGCCATATTCGCTCACTCCCGGCATATCGACCTTGTTGTTGGGCATATATTCCCAATAGCTGCCGGTGAGATAGGAATTGCCCTGATAGTCGCGGTAGTCATGCGGCGTCTGGACATAGCCGACGCGCGGATCGTTGAAGAACGGCACCAGCCGCGAAAGGAAATCGGGGCGGGAGAAATAGTCGGCGTCGATCACCGCCACGATCTCGGTCCGGCGGTCCATCTGCTCGAGGCAGAAATTGAGCGCGCCGGCCTTGGCGCCGGGCAGCGGGGCCTTGTGGAAGAAGCGGAAGCATTCGCGGCCCAATGCGGCGTTGAGCGCGGCGCAATGCGCCTCCAGCGGGCGCCACAGCGCCTCGTCCTGCGTGTTGTTGTCGCACACCAGCACTTCGAAATTGCGGTAGTCCAGCACGGCCAGCCGGTTCATCGTTTCCTTCACCACTTCGGGCGGCTCGGCGTAGCAGGGCAAGTGGATCGACACGCGATATTCGCAGCGCCGGTCATGCTGCGCGGCGGCGCGGCGGGGCACCTGCCAGCGCTCATGCGTCAGCACGGCTTCGCGCGCGATCCGCTCGATACAGCCGAGCAGCGCGATCCCGAGAGACAGCGTCATGCCGGCCAGCAGGAAGATCCGCAGCGGCGTGGGCAGGGCGATTTCCGCGAGGAACAGGCTGGCCCATGCCCAGCCGACCGTCAGTCCGCCGAATTCCACCGTCAGCCACGCCACGCCGGGCAGGCTCAGCCGCCATGCGAAGACGCGGAACACAGTGGCGATCGCCAGAAAGCAGGCCAGCGGCGGAAGGATTGCGGAGATGCTCCCGGCCAGCAGCGATGCCGCGCCGCCGCCCGCCAGCACGACCAGCGCAAACTCGCGCACGGCGCGCCGCCGGGGCAGCTGCTTCTTGCGCACGGGATCCACTGCATAAGCGGCCCAAAGCGATACGGTAAGCGCCATCACGGCAAACAGGATCAGCCAGGGATCAAAGGCAAGGCGGGCAGGCAACACGGTCGGGTTCCTTCGAAATTAAGGATATTCGTTCGGAAGAAGTATACGAATGGCAGGCCCGAATTGCCGCTCTGCGCAACTGCGAATGCGGCAAGCGGTTCCACATTCACCTTGGATCGCCTGTTTCAGGCGCTTGCCCGGCGGAATCCGCTCGCCTAAGCAGGGCCGGCCTCCTCCCGTCATTGCAAGGGGCACCGCACCGGGTCGGGTCTCCCGCTGCGGCATCGACGATTCCCTCGGCCCGCAATGACGACCGACGACGGAAAGGCTGATCTCCCCACATGCTGCGCCGCCTGTACGACTGGACCATGGCCAAGGCGGCCCATCCCCATGCCGAATGGTGGCTGGCGCTGTTCGCTTTCGTCGAAGCGAGCTTCTTCCCGATCCCGCCGCATCCGGTGCTCGGCCTGATGTGCCTGGCCGAACCGAAGAGCGCGGTGCGCTTCGCCACCGATCGCCACGCTGGCTTCGGTCGCGGGCGGGCTGCTGGGCTATGCGATCGGCTTCGGGCTCTACGATCTGGTGGGCGAAGCAATTGCTCGGCCGTGCTCGGCCTGACCGAGAGCTTCCCGGTCGCCGCCTGCTATCTGCGCGAATACGGGGCCGAGATCATCATGATCAAGGGCGCGACGCCGATCCCGTTCAAGCTGCTGACGATCACCGCCGGCTTCATCGGCATGAACCTCGTCACCTTCATCCTCGCCAGCCTGGTGTCCCGCGCGATCAGCTTCATGATCGTGGGCATCCTGTTCCGCATCTTCGGCCGCCCGATCAAGGCCTTCATCGACAAATATCTCGGCCTCGCCACCGCCGGCTTCGTGGTGCTGGTGGTTGCGGGCTTCCTCGCCCTGACCCTGATCGAAGGCGGCGGCGACGCGAATACGCAGGAACGATGCGCCCACGCCGTCGCCAACCCGCAGATCGTGTGAGCCGGGCCTGAGGAACCGCGCGGCGGCCCGGCCATTGGACGGGGTAAGGAGATAGCGATGAGCAAGATATTGGTGATTGTCGGGAGCCTGCGCGATGGGTCCTACAACCGGCGAGTCGCCCAGGCGATGACGCGGCTGCCCGCGGCGCAGGGCCATTCCTTCGACTTTGCCGACGTGGGTGCCTTGCCGCTTTACGACCAGGACGACGACAGCGACCAGGCAGCGCCAGTGCGCCGCTTCAAGCAGCAGATCGAGGATTCCGACGGGTTGCTGTTCGCCACGCCGGAATACAACCGCTCGATCCCCGGCGTGCTCAAGAACGCGATCGACCACGCCTCGCGCCCCTATGGCGGCAATGCCTGGAAAGACAAACCGGCCGGCATTATCGGCGTTTCCCCCGGCAAGATGAGCACCGCGCTCGCCCAGCAGCACCTGCGCAACGTGCTCGCGGCAGTCCTCATCCCGGTGCTGCACGGGCCCGAAGTGTTCCTGCAATGGAACGACGCCCTGCTGACCGAAGACGGCGAGATCGGCGAAGACAGCCACAAGTTCCTCAACGGCTGGATGGAAACATTCCTCCAGTGGGTGGAAACGCATAAGGGCTGAGGGGCGGGGGTTGAGGGGCGGGGCCTGCGGGCACTCTCCCCGCTTGCCAGAACTTTGCCCGCGACATAGCGTCGGGCCCATGAGGATACTTTCCAAAGGGAGCTTGCCTGCTGCGCTGGCCGCGGCGGCCTTGCTTATCCCGCAATGGGCCGCGGCCAAGCCCGTAACTCTGGCGCCAAGCACGAATTGGGAAGTCAATCACGACAAGGATACCTGCGTTCTCGCCAGGATCTTTGGCGAAGGGGACGATCGCACAGGGATATATTTCACCCGCTTCGAACCCGGCGACGACTTCCAGCTAACGCTCGTGAGCAAATATGCGCGCACCCGTAGCTACAGCCGCGCGCCGATCGGCTCGGCATCGGTGGGCTCCGGTGGCGACTCCTCTCAAATCGAGGTGAAGCTGCAATTCGGACCGGCGGAAGAGGCGTTCAGGATGAACACCACGCCGGCGACCGGCGAGGGCGGGGTAAAGGCGATGATTTCCAGCTCTTCGGTAACGGTGGCGGGGGTCGCTCCCAGCGGAGAAGGCGAAGAGAAGTGGCTCAATGCGGATCTCTCCAATCCCTACCGGATTTCGCCCGAACGGGAGGCTGCGGTTACGGAGGTGGTCTTTCATTCCGGCCTGACGGACGAATTGACCCTTCGGACAGGAAGTCTCGGCAAGCCCTTCGCAATCCTGCGCGACTGCAACGAATGGTTGCTTGGAAAATGGGGCATGGATGTAGAGAAACACCGGCATCTGACGCGGCGCGCCTCGCCCATCGGCGCACCAAGCGAATGGTTCCGCTCGGCTGACTATCCGACGAACATGCTCAACCAATTGCGAACGGGCCTGGTCTATTTCCGCCTGCTGATCGATCCCGACGGGACAATTAACGACTGCACGGTCCAGCGATCGCCTATGCCGATGGAATTTGCGGTGCGAACTTGCGAGCTGGTCAAGCGGCGCGGCCGTTTCGAACCGGCTTTGGATGCCGGCGGCCAGCCGATCAAATCCTATTGGTTGAGCGCGGTGCGCTGGGTGCTGTGATCGCATCCGAAGCACCGGATGCAGCCCATCGCGGCCAAAATCAGCCAAGGAGCAAGGACCACTCATGAAGATTTTCGACCTTGCGGGCACGCCCAACGCGGCGCGTATTCGTATCGTGGCGGCCGAGAAGGGGCTGGACGAGCAGATCGAGTACGTCAGCGTCGACCTGATCGGCGCGGAGCAGAAGCAGCCGGCCTTTCTCGCCATGAACCCGGTGGGCAAGACGCCGGTGCTGCTGCTGGACGACGGCTTCGCCATTTCGGAATGCACCGCGATCACCGAATATCTCGACAATCTCGACGGCAATCCCGTGCTCACTGGCCGCACGCCGCGCGAAAAGGCGGAAGTCCACATGATGCAGCGCCGCGTGGAGATCATGCTGCTCGATCCGATCGACGATTATTTCCACTACGGCACCAAGGGCGCTCGGCGAAAAACTGCGCCCCTGGCGCATGCCCGACTGGCCCCATGCCCACGAATGGGGCCTGCGCCGCGGTGCGCTGGCGCAGGAGAATATGCCCTGGTTCGAGGCGCATCTGGCAGCGCATCGCTTCCTCGCGAACGACGCGTTCTCGATGGCCGACATCACCCTGTTCGCAGCCTACACTTTCGCCAAGCCCATCGGCCTCCCGATCGCGCAGGAGCTCACTCATCTCCGCGCCTGGTTCGACCGAGTCAGCGCGCTCCCCATCGGTCAAGAACCGCAGCGGGCAGAAATTCCCGCGGCGAGGTCGATTCGCGGCGCGGGGATTGATTGCGAATGCGACTGGCCAGCGCATCGCCGCTTGCGATCAAAGGTCGAGCAGGGCGCAAGTCTTCTATCTGCCGTCTGCACCCTTGAGGAAGTCGCGTGTGCTATCGAGCTTCTCGTCAACCGTGAGAGAAATATCCTCGATCTGATCGTCGGTCAGCGAGTATGGAAATGCGGCCATTCGGAGGAACCGGACACGCTGCTGGTTTTCCATGGACCACCATCCAACAAAGTTGCTCTGCTGGAAAACCGTATCGGCGATTTGGAGAAGGTCGGTCTCGGATAATTCTTGGCTGTCTGAATTCCGCTCCATTCCACTCGCATCTGCAATAGCTTCAAACAGTTCCGCATATTCTCGATGGAAGAGCAGCAACGCGTCGGTCATGTCGGCAAATTTGGCCTTCGCGTAGAGGTTCACGAATATGGCACCCATGCCGTTCAGCTGGATCGTGTCGGTTTCGCGATCATAGGTGGGGAAGGCCATGCTCGGTCTCCAAGCCATTTCGTAGTCTTGTGTCATCTTTCAGGACATCGACCGCCAAACTCAATGCGCCCAAGCGAGAGGCTGTGCAAAAACATATGCTGCACTGCACAAAAGGCTTGACGAAATCCCCGGTTTGACAAATCATGCCCCTGTTTTCGGGCTGTTTTCTTGGGCAATTCGAAAGGCGTATATGGGCGAACATGGTTCTGGTGCCGGCCAATCGGGCACCGCGAGATTGGGCAGGAGCGATCTGGCCCGCCAGCTTGACGGCTACGGCCTCGCGACCGTGCAGATCCATTATTACATGCCCGACCATCCCACGCTGCTGCAGCTGTTCGTGATGCAGCAATACGACCTTGCTCCGCGCTTTCCGGAACTCGGCCGCTTCCTCGACTATTGGCGGCGCGAGATCGAGGCAGTGCTCCATTCGGTGCAGGTCGCTCACCAGCAGCTGATCGGGCCCAGCGAATGGCGCGCGGTGGACGGGGTGATCACGATCAACTGATCGCAGGCGGCCGCGCAGCATCTGGCGGGATGGCCGGGAAGCGCCTATCAGGCGATCCGCGAGGGACCCGGAGTCCCGCATTCTGGAGCGTGCAGATGGGCAGTTTCTCCTTCATTCACTGGGCCGTGGTGGCGGTCATCGCGCTGCTGCTGTTCGGGCGCGGCCGCATTTCCGAATTCATGGGCGATTTCGGCAAGGGCATCGGCGCGTTTCGCAAAGGCCTGGCCGAGGATGACGCAGCGCAGCTGCCTGCCGCGCACACCGGGGCCGAGGCTCCGCCTGCCCAGGCCGATCCCGCCCCGCCGCACGCCGGCCAGCGCTGACCGGCCGCGCGGGCGCAGCAGGTGCAAGGCTTCGTTCTCGCCGCCGATGGCGAAGAAGTGCGCGAGACGGCGCCCGGCGATCCGGAGCTCGCCGATATCCCCGGCTTCGTCTGGCGGCATTTCGAACTGGCCGAAGGCGAGCAGCTCGCACTGGCCCCGCATGAAAGCGTGCCCGAAGTGGTCTATCAGGCCCTCGTCGCCACCGAAACGCGGCCCCGCTGCGACCAGATCGGCGACGGCGCCCTGATAAACCTGCGCGGCCCGGCGGAGGATGCCGGTTCGGGCACGGATGCGCTCGTCTCGATTCGCATCTGGGCGCGGCAGGACCGGGTGATCTCGGTCAGCCGCCGCCGGCTATCGGCGACTGGCACCGTGGTGAAAGCAATGCGGGCAGGCGAGCTGCGCGATCCGGGCGATCTGGTGGCGGGTTTTGCCCATGCGATCAGTGTCGAGCTCGATCCGCAGATCGCCGAGCTGGGCGACCGGGTGGATGATTGCGAAACGGTGCTGCAGGAAGCGGGCATCTACCGCCTGCGCCGCCGCATCGCCGAAAGCCGCATCCAGGCGATCGCCTTCCGCCGCTTCATCGCGCCAGACCGTGATGCGCTGACCGTGCTGGCGAGCCTGACGATTGGCTGGCTGGCGGACGAGGACCGGCTGCATATTCGCGAGGCGGCCGATCGCTTCGCGCGCATGGCGGAAGAGCTGGAAGCCGTCAGGGAACGTTCGGCGCTGCTGCATGAACAGCTGACCGATCTCAGGGCCGAGCTGATCGACCAGCGCAGCCTTTCGATCGCGATCGTGGCGTTCATTTTCCTGCCACTGACATTCATCACCGGCCTGCTGGGC
Source organism: uncultured Alphaproteobacteria bacterium (assembly GCA_963777785.1). Taxonomy (GTDB): domain Bacteria; phylum Pseudomonadota; class Alphaproteobacteria; order Sphingomonadales; family Sphingomonadaceae; genus Andeanibacterium. The sequence continues at coordinate 1,424,618 of CAVZRU010000002.1, read as the reverse complement.
ATGAACGTCACCGGCATACCCTTCGCCGCGCAGCCCTGGGCATTCTGGGGCGTGGTGGGTTTTTGCGTGGTGGTGGGGCTGGCAGTGCTGGTCTGGTTCGCGCTGCGCCACTGGATCCGCAGCTAGGGCCGACTTTCAGCTCAGGGCGAATTCCGCCCTGCTGCGCAGATTGAGCACGCGGTCCACTTGCGTGCCGTCCCAATGCATCTGGTAGTGATCCGTCTGGTGCGGAATTCCGACGGCGTCGGGCCAGAAGGCGCCGATGCACAGGCCGCCGGGGCTGCGGACGGAACGGTAATGGACGCCGTCCGCGCCGCCGCGCCGCAGCTCTGCCGCCACCGCCTGCGGTGTGCTCCAGTCATCGGGATCGTGGCAGTCGGCGCGCTCGCGCAGGTCCGCAAAGACATGGTCGATCGCGCCGGTGAGCATGCGGAACTGCGAATGCCATCCCGCCGCCTGGCCCGTGGCGCGCATCAGCCGGGCGTGATGGAAGGCCACTTCGCGCAGGGCCACTTCCTCGCTGTCTCCGGCGCTGTAAACGCCGTAGCTGCCATCGGTGAAGCGGCCGGGCCGGTCAGTCGAGGCATGGACGAAAGGCGCCATCGCATAGCTGGCGCCCGGCCCGGAAACCCGCCGCTGCGGTGGGACGAGATCGAGCCGCCCCATGCTCTCGGCGATGCGCGGGTTGGTCTTGCTTTCCGCCGATGCCAGCGCTTCCCAGTCGCGCGGGTCGGCAATATCCTCGAACAGATCGATCGGGGGATGGATGGAACGGATCAGGCGGAAGGCCCGGTCCCAGCGCACGCGAATCTCAGGCCAGCTGGCGCTCTTGCCGCTCACCAGCCTCCGCGCTCCGCATCCAGATAGGCGCGCAGCCGCTCAAGCGCGAAGATCGATCCGTCCAGCAGCACATCCAGCGCCCGCCGCCCGGCGAACACCGTGTTTGGCTTCTTGATCCAGGCATAGCCGCTTTCCGGATCGGCAAAGAGATAGCGCAGCGCCTTGTGGATGCCGAGCAGCAGCGAGAGGCGCGCGGCAAGGTCGCGGTCGATCCGCCCGATATCGCCTTTCTTCCAGCGCGCCAGCGTGCGCGGCGACATCCCGCCCAGCAGCTGGCGGCTTTCCTCGTCCGTGAGCTCCCAGCGGGCAAACAGATTGATCACCGCGCGCGCAGCCGCCTGCGCCTCTTCGGCGGTGATTTCCGGATTATGCGGCTCCGCCTGAGTGCGCGGAATTTCCACCAGCATGCGGCCTTCTCCTGTTTGGCAGGATATATGCTATAATATGCCAAATGGCAATGATATCGATTTTCATCGTCATCGCGAGGGCCGCAGGCCTGCGGCAATCCAGAGTCCCACTCGCCAACCTGGATTGCCGCGCGGCTTCACCGCTCGCAATGACGATCGACGGGGAGTGGTCTGCCCGCCCCTCCACCTCTTGCCCATTCGCCTTGACTTAATTTTACCCGGGTAATAATGGCGCTCCCTTGGAGATAAACATGGCACTGACCGCATTCTTTCAAGCAGGACATCGCTCGCGCGCGGCGTGGCCGACGAGATCGCTTCCACCTTGCGAAAATTGCCGCCGCCGGAGCGGGCTTCGGATCTGCTCATTTTCGACGATGAAACGGGCTATCAAGTCGATGTCGATCTTCGCCCGGCTGCAGCGCAACCTCAGCGGGGCCGCGGGCGCCCTTCATTGGGCGTCGAGGCCAAGGAGGTGACATTGCTGCCGCGTCACTGGGAATGGCTCTCGCGCCAGCGGGGCGGGGCTTCGGCCACCTTGCGACGGCTGGTGGAGGACGCGTCGCGGCAAGGGCGTTCCGCGCGGGACAACCAGGATGCCGCCTTCCGCTTCCTCAGCGCGATGGCCGGGGATTTTCCCAAGTTCGAAGATACGGTGCGCGAACTCTATCAAGGCAACAAGGTTGGGTACGACCATTTCACTTACGAATGGCCACCCGCAATTCGCGACCATGGACGACGCCTCGCCTGGCCCGAATAGGCTCTATCAACGAATGAGGAATGATAGCGAGCGCGCACTGCGGACTTCTGCCAAGCAGCATTTACGGCCCCCGCCGTCACCCTGAACTTGCTTGGGGGTTATCCCCTTGAGATACGTATCGTCATTGCGAGGAGGCAAAGCCGACGACGCAATCCAGGGCGGCTCTATGGGGCGCTGGATTGCCGCGGGCCTGCGGCCCTCGCAATGACGTTACGGAAGCGCGCGTCCTTCGACAGGCTCAGGACGAACGGATGAGGGCGAATCCGGACTCCCCTCTCAGCCCTCCAGCGTCGCTTTCAGCGTGATCTCGGCTTTCATCAGCTTGGACAGCGGGCAGGCTTCCTTGGCTTCCTGGGCGAGCTGCTGGAACTTGTCCTCGTCGATGCCGGGGACGGTTGCACTCAGGACGAGGTCGGAGCGGGTGATGGTGAAGCCTCCGCCATCCTGCTCCAGCGTCACCTTGGCGCCGGTTTCCAGCGTGCCTTCGTCAAATCCCGCGCGGGACAGCGCGAAGCTCAGCGCCATGGTGAAGCAGCTCGCATGGGCGGCCGCCACCAGCTCTTCGGGATTGGTGCCTTTTTCGTCTTCGAAGCGGGTGTTGAAGCCGTAAGGCTGGTCGGACAGCACGCCCGACTGAGTTGAAACGTAGCCCTTGCCGGGCTTGCCCAGCCCTTCATAGCGGGCGCTGGCGGTGCGAGTGGTCATGATTGGTTTCCTTCCATCATGGAGATAACCGATCGACGGGGCCGACGTTCCGAATTGGCTAGGCGGCAAGGCCGATCATCTCGCCGCCGGAGCTGGCCGCCAGTGTGGTGGGCTGGAAGGCCGAAGAAGACTCCAGATTCTGGGGCCAGCGCACACTGTTGCGGCGCAGTAGGGCGGCTACTATAAGCCGAAAATGACGCTCTCTCAGACGCTTCCCCACATGCCCGCCGCCGTGATTTTCGACATGGACGGTCTGATTTTCGATACAGAAGCACTCTATCAAGAAGCGTTTCTGTGGGCGGCAGGAAACGGAGGCCACGACCTGCCGATCCCGATCATTCAAAGCACCGTCGGAGTGCCCTGGCTCCAAAGCCGGGCAATGCTTCTGGATTACATGGGGCTGCACTTTCCCGTCGATCAATATTACGCAGAGGTAATCAGCCATTTCGAATTGTTGGCCGCTACCCGGCTCCGTCTAAAGCCCGGCGTCGTCGAACTGCTTGATCTTCTCGACCGGCTTGACCTGCCTCGATGTATCGCGACATCCTCGTCCCATTCCACCGTGGGGAGCCATCTTGCCGCCCATGGCCTGGCCCATCGTTTCCATGCTGTGATCGGGCATGGCGATTATGCTGCTGGCAAACCTGCGCCCGATCCGTTTCTTCTGGCCGCCCGGCGGCTCGGTGCTGACCCTTCCCGATGCCTGGCGCTGGAGGATTCTCACAATGGCGTTCGTTCGGCATCGGCTGCGGGAATGATGACCTTCATGGTCCCCGATCTACTCGGCCCAACCCCCGAAATTCAGGCCCTCTGCACCGGAATTGTCGATGACCTCCACGCCATCCGCGAGTTGATCGTCGCTGCCTCGTCAGCGGCTGCCGCTGCCAAATCAGCCTGATCGCGGGGCGCTTCACACGAGAGCCCCCGCATGCCTGATCAGCGGGCGTTGTCTTCCTGGGAGGCATCTTCTTGGGCGCCCTCGGCCGGCGCGGCTTCGGCCGGTGCGGCTTCGGCAAAGGCAGCTTCGGCGATCGGCCGCATGATCGCATAGGCGGGCTTGGTCAGGTGTATGCCGTCGCTCTCCAGCTGCCCGGACGCGGGCTCGCCCGCCGGTCCGGTCAGCGCGGCGCTGTAATCGGCAAAGCCGGTTCCGCGCGCCGCGGCGAATTCGCTCAGCCAGCGGTTCAGCTCGGCGATCCGCGCCGCGGGGCGGTTTCGGCCTTCGTGGGAATCCTGCCGCACCGGGGTCATGCTGGCCAGGACCACCGCGATGCCGTTCGCCTCGGCCAGGGTCACCATCGCGCGGATATTGTTCTGGAAATCCTGCGGGCGGGCAGGCCCCGCGAGGCCGGCGATGTCGTTGAGCCCGGCCACGATGTGCACTGCCCTGGGGCGCAGCGCGATCACGTCCTGCTGGAAACGCAGCAGCATCTGGCCGCTGGTCTGGCCGCCGATGCCGCGATTGACGATGCCGCCGGTGAAGAAGCCGCCATCCTGTTCCTGCCACCGCCCGGCGATCGAATCGCCGATTACCACGACGCGCGGCCTTGTGCCCGATGCGATCAGCGCGGCATTGGCCTCGCGATAATGGCACAATTCGGCCCAGTCGCGCAGCAGGCGGCGGTCGCGGTCGCCGCGCAAGCGCAGGAGGAACGCCTGTTTCAGCTTGGCGGTGGCGCTCTGCGGCGGCGGATCGGCCGGCAGGCAGGGCTGGGCGAGCATGCCTTCGGGTGCGGCGGGATCGAACGCTCCGCTGCGCCCGGCCAGCAGCACCAGCGCGCCGGCCAGCAGCAAGGCCAGTGCTGCGCTCAGCAATCGCCCGCTGTGCCGCATCGCCTGGCTCCTAGCCGATGATCCCGATCGCCTTGCCGGCGCGTTCGAACATGCCGAGGATCGTCTGCACCTGCTCGGCCGTATGCTCCGCGCAGAGCGAGCAGCGCAGCAGGGTCATGCCCGCAGGCGTCGCCGGCGGGCGGGCGAGGTTCACGTAGAGCCCTTCGTGCAGCAGCGCTTCCCACATCGCCGCGCCGCGTTCCAGATCGGGCATGATCACCGCGATGATCGCGCTTTGCGGGGTCTCGGTGCCGAGCTGTGAAGCCCAGCGCCTTGCAGCCCGCCGTGCAGCGTGCGCGAATTTTCCCACAGATGCGCGCGCTTGTTGCCGATCCGTGCATCAGCTTGCGGATCGAGGTGGCGGCAGTGGCGACCACGCTGGGCGGCAGGCTGGCGGTGAACACATAGGGCCGGCAGACCAGGCGCAGGACTTCGAACTTGGGATGGTTGGAAACGCAGAAGCCGCCGACCGTGCCGACGCTCTTGGAGAAGGTGCCGATCACGAAATCGACATCGTCCAGCACGCCCTGCTCTTCGGCGACGCCGCGGCCGTTCGGCCCGATGAAGCCCATCGAATGCGCCTCGTCGACCAGCACCATCGCGCCGTTCGCCTTGGCGACGCGCGATCATCTCCTTCAGCGGGGCGATGTCGCCGAGCATCGAATAGACGCCTTCGAGCACCACCAGCTTGCCCGCGCCTTCGGGAATGCGCTTCAGGCGCTTTTCCATCGCCTCGATATCGTTGTGCTTGAACGGCACGATCTTCGGCATTGCCCAGCGTGCAGCCGTCCCAGATGCGAGGCATGGCTGTCGATGTCGAGGATGATGTAGTCGCCCTTGCCGGCGATGGTGGAGATGATGCCGAGGTTCGCCTGGTAGCCGGTGGAGAACACCATGGCATGGTCCATGCCGTAGAATTCCTTCAGCGCTTCCTCGACACTCGCTGGTGGCCCGCGATAGGTGCCGTTGAGCACGCGGCTGCCGGTGGTGCCCGCGCCGAACTCGTCGAGCGCGTCCTTGCCCGCCGCGATCACGTCGGGATCGAAGGTCATGCCCATGTAATTGTAGGTGCCGAGCAGGATCGTCTCGCGCCCGTTGCAGATCGCGCGCGGTGGGCGAGAGCACCTTCTCCATCACCAGGCTGAACGGATCGGTCACGCCCGAGGCCAGCAGGTTCTCGCGCATCTCGATCAGCGGATCGAACTTGGAGAACAGGTCGCGTCGTCGGTTCACGCTCGCGTCGCTCATAGCCGGTTCAGCTGTCCTGCAATTTGCACACGGCATCGACCAGCTGGCCGAAATTCTCGATCTCGGCCTGCTGGTTCATGCTGATGATGATGTCGAACTCGTCCTCGATCGCGGCGACGAAATCCATCACCGTCAGGCTGTCGAATTCGAGATCGCCGGCGAAGGTGCGTGGCATCGGTGATCGCGACGCCCTTCTTGTTGAAGGGCTCGATCAGCGATCGGATGCTGGTTTCGACTTCTGCGCGGTCCATGCGAGGGCCTCCTAGAATGGGAATGCGGCGCAAAAGCGGCGCACCGGATGCTTGTCAAGCGAAGCGAGCGGATGGCGCCTCATAGCAGGGCGTTCACCGCGCGCATGAACGGGCCGATCGAAACCGGCTTGGCCAGATAGCCTTCCGCGCCCGGCATCGCGGATCCGCTCTTCGTCGCCTTTGCCGGCATAGGCGGTGACGGCCAGCACGGGAATTGCACGCAGCATCGCATCCGCCTTCATCCCGGCGATCAGCTCCAGCCCCGAAACATTGGGCAGCTGGATATCCATGATCACCAGATTGGGCACGAATTCGCGCGCCTTTTCGATTGCTTCCAGCCCGTCGGCCACCGGCTCGATCAGCGAAGCCGTTGGCCTTGAGCACGTCGCAGAACAATTTCCGGTTTAGATCGTTGTCCTCGACAACGAGGATTCTCTTTGCCACTGGCCTGTTTCCCTTGGGCTATTGCCCGTGTCGCGAATGCTCTATGATTCCGGCAAGGTGCTGACAATTCCTGACAAGCAACGATCCCCCGGCCAAGATGCCTCGCCAAGCGACACCGACGCGCAAGCCTTGGCGCTGAGCGCGCTCGGCTGGGTGCTGACGGATGACGACCGGGCGCAGCGCCTGCTGGCCCTGACCGGGCTGACTCCCGAGATCCTGCGCGATGGGCTGGGCGATCCGGCGGTGCTGGGCGCCGTGCTCGAATTCCTGGCCACTCACGAGCCCGATCTGGTCGAGGCGGCCGACGCGCTGGACGTCACGCCGCAGGCGCTCGTCAATGCCGCGAGCGGCTCGCGCCATGAGTTCCACCGGAAGCCGCCCGCTGGTGATCAGCGATTGCGACGAAGTGCTGCTGCACATGGTCACCCATTTCCGCGACTATGCTGGACGAAGAACACGCAGTCGATTTCAGCCTGGAGGGCGAGCAGCTTCGTTCAACTCCATGCGCTCGCGCGAGACCGGCGAAGTGCTGGAACGAAGCGGAGATGTGGCGGCTGCTCAATCTCTTCTTCGACACGGAGATGCACCGCCAGACGCCGATCGCCGGCGCGGTCGAGGCGATGGCCGGACGCTGGGCGAAGTGGCCGATGTCGTGATCCTCACCAACCTCAAGGACTTCCGGGCGGAAATCGCGCGCGAAGCAGCTCGCCGCCCATGGCATCCATGCGCGCGTATTCACCAACCAGGGGCCCGAAGGGCCCGGCGCTGAAGGCGATCGTCGAGGAATACCAGCCCAGCCGCGCCTTCTTCATCGACGATATCGCCCAGCATCATGCCTCGGTCGCAGCGGACGCCGCGCGATGTCACGCGGCTGCATTTCGTGGGCGAACCGCTGGTCGCGCCGCATGTCTCCTGCGCATTCCAGGCCGGCCATGCCCACGCCCGGATCGACGAGTGGGCCGCAGGCCTTGCCCTGGCTGCTCGAGCGGATGCAACGAGGAGAAACCATGAGTATCGAAGCCCGTCTTGCCGAACTGGGCATCGCCCTGCCCGAACCCGCCGCGCCGGTGGCGGCCTATGTCCCGGTGGTGATCGCAGGCGGGCTGGCGCATGTCTCGGGCCAATTGCCGTTCGTCGACGGCGCGCTGGTGACCGGCCGGCTGGGCGAAGACGTCGGCCTCGAACAAGGCACGGCAGCGGCGCGCGCCTGCGGGCTGATGATCCTGGCCCAGGTGAAGGCCGCGCTGGGATCGCTCGACCGGGTCGAGCGGGTGGTCAAGCTGGGCGCCTTCGTCAATTCGACCGCCGAGCTTCACCGATCAGCCCAAGGTCGCCAACGGCGCATCGGAACTGATGGTCGAGGTGTTCGGCGATGCCGGACGCCATGCGCGCAGCGCGGTCGGCGTGCCCGTCCTGCCGCTGGGTGCGGCCGTCGAAGTGGATGCGATTGTTGCCGTCAAAGCTGATTGACCGGCTTTTCGCCCCTCCGCCCGATCCCGCGCGAGTGGCTTGGCTGGCACAGCACGGAATATGCCCATCGCGGGCTGCACGGGCTGGGCGTGCCGGAAAATTCGCCGGCGGCTTTTCGCGCAGCGATCGCGCGTGGGCATGGGCATCGAATGCGACGTCCAGCGCAGCAGCGATGGCCAGGCGATGGTGTTCCACGATTGGGAGCTGGACCGGCTGACCGGCGCAGCAGGGCCCGGTTGCCGACGCGGCGCGCGGCAGCGCTCGGCAAAATTCAGCTGACCGGGGGCACGGATCGCATCCCCACCCTGCGGGACGTGCTGGAGCTTGTGGGCGGACGGGTGCCGCTCCTGATCGAGATCAAGTCGAAGCGCGGCTACGATGTTGCCGTCAGTTGCCTGGCGCCGTGAAGCGCGTGCTGGAAGATTATGCGGGGCCGCATGGCGTGATGAGCTTCGATCCGCGGGTCGGGCGCTGGTTCGCCCGCCATTCGCCCTCGACCTTGCGCGGGCTGGTGCTCACCGAAGAAGACGATCGCGGGCTTTCCGGGCGCAATGCGGCGCCAACTTTGGCTGTGGATCGCCCGGCCGGACTTCCTCGCTTACGATATTCGCGATCTGCCGAGCGGATTTGCGCAGTCGCAGCGCGACAGGGGCCTGCCGCTGCTGACCTGGACAGTCCGCTCGCCCGCGCTGCGCGCACGTGCACGGCAATTCGCCGATGCCCCGATTGCCGAAGGCGAAGGCATATTTTGAGCGGTTCATTCTTGCAACAAATGGTCCTAGACCGGAGCGAATGAGCGCCGAGCCCTCCATTACCGCGCGTCTTGCCCCTGGGATTGGCGCGTTGCCGCAAGATCAGTGGGACGCGCTGGCCGGCAGCGACAATCCCTTCGTCTCTCACGCATTCCTCACCGCGCTGGAAGATTCGGGTAGCGTCGGCCCCGGCACGGGCTGGAGCCCGGTCGCCGATCGTGATCGAGGATGCGAATGGCCGGCTCGCCGCCGCGTTGCCTGCCTATGCTCAAGGGCCACAGCCAGGGCGAATATGTGTTCGACCATGCCTGGGCCGACGCCTGGCACCGCGCGGGAGGCGATTATTATCCCAAGCTGCAGATCGCCGTGCCGTTCACGCCGGCGACCGGCCCGCGCCTGCTGCTGAAGGACGATCGCGCTGGCCGCGCCGCTGCTGCGCGCGGCCGAGACCCTTTGCGAACGCGAGGGGTTTTCCTCCGCCCATGCAACCTTCATCGAACCGGCGCAGATGCCACTGTTCGAAGCAGGCCGGCTGGCTGCCGCGCAACGACATCCAGTTCCACTGGGAAAACAAGGGCTACGCCAGCTTCGACGATTTCCTGGGCGAACTGGCCTCCCGCAAGCGCAAGGCGATCCGCGAAGGAACGCGCTGCGGCCCAGGACGGGGTGGAAATCCGCGCACTGTCGGGCGCAGACATCAAGCCAGAGCATTGGGATGCGTTCTGGGACTTCTACCAGGATACCGGCGCGCGCAAATGGGGCACGCCCTATCTGACGCGCGAGGCCTTCGACCTGTTCGGCGAGCGGATGGGGGATAAGGTGCTGCTGATGCTCGCCTATATGGACGGACACGCCGATTGCCGGTGCGCTCAATTTCATCGGCGCGAAGCGCACTCTACGGGCGCTATTGGGGCTGCGTGCTCGACAAGCCGTTCCTGCATTTCGAGCTGTGCTATTATCAGGCGATCGACGCCGCGATCGCGCGCGGGCTGTCGCGAGTGGAGGCGGGCGCGCAAGGCGGGCACAAGCTGGCCCGCGGATATGAGCCGGTGCAGACATGGTCGGCGCACTGGATCGCCGATCCGGGCTTTCGCGCCGCGGTGGCCGATTTTCTCGAGCGCAGAACGGGCAGGCATTGCGGCCGACCAGATCCACCTTGGCGACAAGAACCCCGTTCAGGAAGGCCTGAGAGCCTCCTGGAACACTGTCAGCAGTTCAGGCGGCCTTGCGGGCTACGGAAGCCAGCCACTCGCGCGCACGGCGCTGGGCTTCGGCGATCTCGCGTGCAGTCATTTCCTCGGAAATGTCGGCGCGGCAGAAGGCCGCTTCGTCATGTCCCCGCGCGGCGGCGAGGTTGAACCATTTATGCGCTTCGATCAGATCGCATTCCATCCCGTGGCTGCCGGTCGAATAGGCAACGCCAAGGTCGAAATAGGCGCCGATATCACCTGCTGCCGCTGCCGCGAGACAGGTCGCGATGAGTTTGTCGGCGTCACGGATATTCTTGCTGCCGGCCGGGTCGGTCAGTCGGGTTGCCCCGATCGATTGTATTGCCACTGCTTTTGCCCCCAATTGCGGCGGCACATTTGCCGCATGCAGGCAGCTTCTCCCAATCGTGGTCAACAAATGGTTAACGCTGGCGGCGGAATTCTCCGCCGGCCCCTCGCAGGCCGCAGTTTTGTGCGGGATAAAGTTGCACCCCGTCCGCCAATTCGCGCTTGTGCGGGCATGGGCCTGCCCCTATAGGCGCGGCCAACCAGACCGGACGGCGCCACACGAAAAATTCGGGGCGAGCAGGGGACAGACCGGTGCCCGGGAAAGAGGAAAAAATACGGAGAATCCGTAAATGGCTTCGATGGCCGGTAACGATATAGATATTCTCGCCAAGGTGCGGCGCTCACTCGACAGCGAATACACGCCCTCCGAAGACGAAGAATATATGAACCCCAAGCAGCTCGATTATTTCCGCCTGCTGCTTGTCGAATGGAAGAAATCGATCCTCTCCGCTTCGGAAGGGACGCTGCAATCGCTTCAGGACGGCCCAATCAGGGAACCCGATCTCAACGATCGCGCCTCGAGCGAGACCGATTGGGGCATCGAACTTCGCACCAGGGACCGTCAGCGCAAGCTGATCGCCAAGATCGACTCGGCCCTGCGCCGGATCGATATGGGCGAATATGGCTTTTGCGAAGTCACCGGCGATCCGATCGGCCTCAAGCGCCTGGCCGTTCGCCCGATTGCGACAATGACGGTCGAAGCCCAGGAAGCGCATGAACGGCGCGAAAAGGTCTCGCGCGACGATTGACCCTGCGCGGGACCCTGTGCGTGCGGGATGGCCGATTTGTGCGGCTAAACGCGCTTAATGCTTTGTTCGCCAGTTTTGTGATACTCCCCTGCCGGTGTAGGCAGAGTGCCGCGCTCCTGTGTGAGTCAGGAGCGGCTGCGGCGCCATGCGAGTTGGAATTGGTTGATGGGTCACGTTGAGTCACGACAAACGGCGCGAGAAAGCTCGTTCGTTCCTTGCTTCGCTCAAGGTCGACGGGGATGCGCTCGCCATCGAATATCGGGTGAAGGTGCGAAATCTTTCCCCGGCCGGCTTGATGGCGGAAGGCGATGTTGCCGTTGCGCCCGGCTCACTGGTCGCGATCGAACTCGAACATATCGGGTGGGTCGAAGGATCCGTCGCCTGGAAGCAGGACAACCGCTTCGGGATCGCCTTTGCCGAAGACGTCAATTACGCACATCTGCGGCGTTAAGCCGATCGCCGCACGGCGTACCGGTGCACAGCGCCATTGATGCTTTGCGCGCCTCGGCTTACGGCTGCGGTGCGATGTCCATCCTCCCGCGTCTTCCCGCGTTGCGCGCCCTGGCCCTGCCATTCGCTTTGCCGATCGCGTTGCTGACGGCAGCTTGCGGGCGCGGCGACGGCGAGGCGGTGGAAATCGCGATTGTCGGCACCACCGCGGACCTTTTCGAAACCGGCACGCGGCTTTCTACCGGTGGGCAGCACATGCGCGCGGCAACCACGGAAGGACTGGTCGGGCTCGATGCCGAAGGGCAGGTCATCCCGGCGCTCGCCGATCGCTGGATCGTGACCGACGACGGACGCAGTTACATCTTCCGCCTGCGCGACGGTTCATGGCCGGACGGAAGCGACCTTTCCGGCGAAAGCGCACGCGAAGCCCTGCGACGCGCTATCCGCAGCCTGAACGGAACCACGCTGGGCCGCGATCTGTCGCAGATCGACGAGATCCGCGCGATGGCCGGGCGAGTGGTGGAGATCCGGCTCAAGGGCCCGATGCCCGATTTCCTGCAATTGCTTGCACAGCCCGAACTCGGCCTCCCGCGCGGGGGCGCCGGGGCAGGCCCGATGACCCTGCGCCGCGTGGGTGACATCGCAGTGCTGTCCGTGATGTCGCCGGAGAACCGGGGCCTGCCGATAAGCGAAGGTTGGGAAAGAGGTGTGCGCGAACTGCGTGTGAGCGGCCTCCCCGCTGCCGAGGCGATCGCCCGCTTCGACAATGGCGAAGTCGACGTGGTGCTCGGGGGCCGCATCGAGAGCCTGCCGCTGGCCGATACCGGGCCGCTGTCGCGCGGCACGGTGCGGCTCGATCCCGCGATCGGGCTGTTCGGCCTGGCCGTGGCGCAGACGGACGGTTTCCTGGCCGAGCCCTCGGGACGCGAGGCGATTGCCATGGCGATCGATCGCGAGGCCCTGATCGCGCCGTTCAACGTCGGCGGCTGGCTTCCGACAACGCGGATCGTTGCGCCGGGGCTGGCGGCCGATCTCGGCACGATCGGCGAACGCTGGTCCGAATTGACCATGGAAGAACGCCGCGCAACGGCCGCCGCGCGTGTGGCGAACTGGCGCCGCGCCAACGAGGCCGAAGCAGTGGAGCTTTTGATCGAACTGCCGGCGGGACCCGGGGGGGACTTGCTGTTCCGGCAGCTTTCTTCGGACATGGCAAGCATTGGGATTACACTGCGGCGCGCGAAGGACGGCGAGGACGCAGTCGCTCGCTTTGGTCGACCGGGTGGCGCGCTACGCGGGCGCGCAGTGGTTTCTCAACCAGTTCCATTGCGGGGTGCGGGGTGCGATCTGCTCGCGCGAAGCCGATGAGCGCGTGACCGAAGCCTTGTCTTCGGCTGACCCGGCGGAACGGGCCGCACTGCTGGCCGAAGCGGAAGCGGAACTGACCCAGACCAACGCCTTCATTCCCTTCGGTCAGCCGGTACGCTTCTCGCTCGTGCGCGGCCGCGTTACCGGCTTTGCCGCCAATCGCTGGGTGTTCCATCCCTTGCCCGCCTTCGCCGTCGTCCCCAGATAGGTTCTGGACGGGGGCCCAATCCAGGGGCGAAGGAGCCCAGGCATGACCAGCAACAGCGCCCGCAGCCGATGGGCTACACATTGCCGGTCGGCAGCGATCCTGCCTCGGTGCGCCAACGTCTCGAAGCGCTGGAAATGCTGCTCGAACGCAGCTTCACCATTCCCGGTGTCAACCGCAAGGTAGGGCTCGACGCGATCGTCGGTCTTGTCCCTGTGCTCGGCGATGTCGTTACGGCCGCGATGGGCGCCTATTTCGTGTGGGAAGCGCGCAATCTCGGCATGCCCAAGTGGAAGCTGTGGCACATGGCCGGCAATCTTGCCTTCGATTCGCTGCTCGGTGCCGTGCCGATTGCCGGCGACCTGTTCGACTTCCTGTTCCGTTCGAACACCCGCAACCTGCGCATCGTCAAGCGCCACCTCGACAAGCATCATCCCGCCAGCCAGGTGATCGACGGCTAGCGCCGATGTAGCGGGGCGGGCCGCGTGGTCCCGTTGAAGCAGAACGACAGGATGCGCGATCGCGCGGTCAGCAGCCACGCCGCATAGGACAGCGCCAGCGAGAGGATCATGATTCCCAGCCCCTTGATTGCCGTCGGCACGGCGATGTCCTGTGCGAGCCAAACCGCCACGGTGATGATCGGCAGGTGGAACAGGTAGATCACGAAAGAGGCTTCGGTGAATTTGCGGACCCAAGGGATTGGCCGGTCGAGCAGGGTGCTGGCGCCCGCGATCAGCACCTGAGTGGTGAAGATTGCCGCCAGTGTCGCCACCAGACGGCCCGGGGCGGGGTGCATCAGCTCGATCACATTCATCGAAAGGCCGATCGCCAGCAATGCCAGCAGGATCACCGGTATCGAGATCCGGCACATCCGCTCCAGCATGTTCGGCGCGCGCTGAAGCAGAAAGCCGAACACGTAATAAGGCGCGAAGATGATCAGTTCGTCGAGCCGGAAGATCTGCTGCGGTACATTTGTCGCCAGCCCGGCAATGTAAAACAGTTCCACCGCCGCCCCTTCCCATATTCCGATAAGCAATGCAGCCGCGCCAAGGGTGAGCAGGAAATGCCGCGCCATGAACGCGTCCATTGCGGCGGGAAGAAGGGCCTCGCGCAAGTGCGGCCGGAGGCCAAAGATCAGGGCCGCCGCGCTGCAAAGATAGAGCAGCACAACGATAAACCACAGGTGCCGCACCCAATATCCGCCCGAGTGCGAGGAATTCCACACGAAGGACGATAGAGCTTTGGAATAAGGGAGATTGGAAAACTCGCAGGCCAGGTTCATCACCGGCACCAGCGTCAGGATGGTGGCGATAAAAGGCACGCCGAGCCGCACGAAGCGGCCTTTCAGCCAAGTGCCCGGGTGCGCGCCGTGCAAGCAGCAAGGCGGAGAAATAGCCCGCGATGACGAAGAAGGCCGGCATGCGGAAATAATGGATCAGTTCGGCGAGCCAGGCGAAGGCGGCAAGGCCTTCGTCGGACCGCACGATCCATGTCTGGCCAGGGCGGTAAGCCATGGCAACGTGATAGGGGATGCCCAGGAGCATCAGGACCGCACGCAGCGTATCCCAGTAATACTCGCGTCTTTGCAAAGTGCCGCGCCTGCTAATCGGTCGGGAGTTGGGATGTCCGGTTCAGCCGTTCGAGCACTTCTTCCAACGGTTCGGTCACGGTCACGCTGCGCCCTTCGCCGAAGCGAATGCGCGTTCCGTCTTCGACGCAGGATATGAAGGTCACTTGTGTGGCATTCACAACGGTCGGCACGCGGTCGGCGGAAACGAACTTAACGAACATAGCAGGCTCCTCTTTACTTTTGAGGGAGCCTATCGCAGCCGCCGAAACTTGCCAGCAATGATTGCTGTCTGTGCCAGTGCGTGGGGGCGGTGCGTGGGGGCGGGGCGCGCAATTTTTTGTCCTCCCTCGTCATGCTGAACTTGGTTCAGCATCCATCTTTCCCCACGAACTTCTGTGCGATCCGGAGAAATGGACCCTGAACCAAGTTGGCGTTTGTTCCCATTGCATAGGGAAACGTCATTGCGAGGGCCGCAGGCCCGCGGCAATCCAGAGCCCCACAGAGCCGCCCTGGATTGCTTCGTCGGCTTTGCCTCCTCGCAATGACGATACGTATCTCAGGGGATAAACGCCAACCAAGTTCAGCGTGACGGTTGGGGCGAGAAAGCGCGCCGAGCCCCACAACGCTTCTCCCAAAAACGCCTTTCCTACATGCGCGCGTTCTGTCTTATCCTTGTGGATGGACGCGCTGCCCCCTCTCTCCGGTTTCGAATTCGAAAGGCCTTCGCTTTGCTCTGCGCGCAATATTATGTCGCATATACGTAAGAACATTTTTATTTTTATTTCGAGAGTCACCGCTGCGTGACGCTAGTCAAGCCACTGAAAACAAACGGCAAAGGCGGCCGGACACGAAAGTTACGTTTTGTCGCTTATGTAACCCTGAGCGCCGCGCAAATCCTACAGCGAAAGGGGCGGCGTCAGGCTTCCAGCTCGATGTCCCAATAGAGCCAGTCGCGCCAGGTCTCGTGGAGGTAGTTGGGCGGGAAGCTCTTGCCCTGCTGCTGCAATTGCCAGCTGGTCGGGCGGATCGGCGGGACCAGCGGGAGCATGCGTGCCTGCTCGCGGCGTGCGGCCGCCCTTCTTCATGTTGCACGGCGCGCAGGCGGTCAGGATGTTCTCCCAGGTGGTCTTGCCGCCCAGGCGGCGCGGGATCACGTGGTCGAAGGTCAGATGGCTCGGGCTGCCGCAATACTGGCAAGTGAAACGGTCGCGCAGGAACAGGTTGAAGCGGGTGAAGGCCGGAAATTCGCTGGGCCGCACATATTGCCGCAGCGCGATCACCGAAGGGATCTTCATGTCGAGCGACGGCGAATGAACCTGTCGTTCGTAGCTTGCGACGATGTCCACCCGTTCGAGGAACACCGCCTTGATCGCGGTCTGCCACGGCCACAGGCTCAGCGGGTAATAGGACAAGCGGGGTGTAATCGGCGTTGAGCACCAGTGCGGGGCAGCTTTCCAGCTTGCGCAGAGGATCCTCGTCCGCGCTGCGAAAGCGCGCTGCCCGATCGATCAGTTCGGCCTTGAACACGCTATCTGTGTCCTCCCTGATTGCCTGCAAGGGAGCATTTGCCTGAAAAAGCGTCAAGCCTGTTACAAGGTCGCAAATCCACAGGATTATTGCCGAGCGGCGCAACAGGCGTAGAGTTGCATGCAGATGATTGTCACCCGCTTTGCCCCCAGCCCCAACGGACCGCTGCATCTCGGCCATGCCTTTTCGGCGCTCGTCGCGCATGACCTGGCGCGGGAAGCAGGCGGGCGGTTTCCTGCTGCGGATCGAGGATATAGACGGCACGCGCAGCCGGCCCGAACTGGCCGATGAATTCCGCCGCGACCTCGCCTGGCTGGGCCTGGATTGGCACGAGGTCACGCCGCAATCCTCGCGGCTCGCATCCTATGAGGCCGCGGCGGCGCGGCTCAAGGCGGAAGGGCTGCTCTATCCCTGCAGCTGCACGCGCGCGGAAATCGCGGCCGCCGCGATCGAAATTGGCGCGGACGGCCCGCTCTATCCAGGCACCTGCAAGGGCAGCGACGTCGATCCGTCCGCGCCGGTCGCGTGGCGGCTCGATATGGCGGAAGCGATCCGGCGAGCCGGGCCGCTGCAATGGCACGACGAGCTGGCCGGGGCGCAGCAGGCGCAGCCCGAGCGTTTCGGCGACGTCGTGCTGATGCGCAAGGACGCGCCGGCAAGCTATCACCTGGCCGCGACGCTGGACGATGCGGCGGACGGCGTCACGCTGGTGACGCGCGGGACGGGACCTGTTCGCGGCGAGCCATGTCCACCGCCTGCTCCAGGCGCTGCTCGGCCTGCCGGTGCCGGTCTGGCATCATCATCCGCTGCTGCTTGACGAGAGCGGCGCCAAGCTCGCCAAGCGGCGGGGATCGGGCCAGGCCGGCTTCGGGCTGGCCGATCGGCGCATAGCGGGGGAGGACGGGCGGGCGCTGGCGGATGCGCTGCGAAGGGGCCTGCTCCCTACTGGTATTTCCCTTGGCGAAAGACTAGATAGCCATGCATGAACACATTGCTCGTCATCGTCCTCATCGGCCTCGTCGTGATGGTCGTGGTATCGCTCGTGCGCGGGATCATCGCCTTCCTGCAAACCACTCGCCAGGATATCGATCAGGGCGGAGACGGAAATATTCGCGAATTGCAGCTGAAGCAGAACAAGATGATGTTCGCGCGCATCAAGTTTCAGGCGCTGGCGCTGGTCGTGGTGGCGATCCTGCTGCTGATCAACCGCTGACGCGTCATTTCCCGAAGACGGCCGGGCGGCCTGAATAGCGATGGTCAAGCTCAACAAGATCTACACCCGCACCGGCGATGATGGGACCAGCGGGTCTGGTCGATGGTTCGCGCCGATCCAAGGCCGACCCTCGCTTCGAAGCGATCGGCGCGGTGGACGAAGCCAACAGCGCGCTCGGCATGCTGGCCGCTGTGCTGGAAAGCGATCCCCATTGGCAAGGCGTGACCCGCGCGCAGAACGATCTGTTCGATCTCGGCGCGGACATAGCTACGCCTGCAGGCGAAGGTGAAAGCTTCGCTCCGTCGGACATGGTGCTGCGCATCGTGCCACGCAGGTGGATGCGCTGGAAGGCGCGATCGACGCGCTCAATGAGGGCCTCGAACCGCTCACCAGCTTCATCCTGCCCGGCGGCAGCGAAGCGGCGGCCCGGGCGCATGTCGCGCGCGCGGCAGTGCGGCGGGCCGAGCGGGCGATGGTCGCGCTGGCCGATGCGGAGCCGGTCAATCCGGCGGCGCTCGCCTACATCAACCGGCTGTCGGACTGGCTGTTCGTGCTCGCCCGCGCGCTTAATCTCAAGGCCGGAGGCGATGTGCTCTGGCAACCCGGCGCCAACCGGTAGCGCCGTCGCGCTGGCGCGGGCGTTGCCGGCTCGCTACTACTCGGTGCTGCAACTGCGAAGGAGCGTGAGGCATGGACACAATCGGCGTGATCGGGGCGGGCCAGATGGGCTCCGGCATCGCCCAGGCGGCGGCGCAGAAAGGCGTCACCGTTCTGCTCGCAGATGTCGAACTGGCGCTGGCCGAAAAGGCCAAGGGCAAGATCGAGAAAACTCTCGCCCGGCTGGTCGAGCGCGAGAAGATCTCCGCTGACGAAGCCGAGGCGGCGCTCGCGAAGATCCTGCCCGTGGCCGATTATGCGCCGATGGCCGAAGCCGGCTTCATCATCGAAGCTGCGACCGAGCGCGAGGAGATCAAGCGCGCGATCTTTGCCAAGGCAGGCGAGGTACTGGCCGCGGATGCGATCCTGGCCAGCAACACCAGCTCGATCCCGATCACCCGCATGGCCGCTGGCACGGCCGATCCGGCGCGCTTCATCGGGCTGCATTTCTTCAACCCGGTCCCGGTGATGCAGTTGATCGAAGTGATTCCCGGCCTTGCCACCAGCCAGGATACGGTCGCGCGAACTCGCGCCTTTGCCGAAAGCCTTGGCAAGGAAGTGGTGATGAGCGGGGACGAACCCGGCTTCGTGGTCAACCGCATCCTGCTGCCGATGATCAACGAAGCGGTGTTCGTGCTCGGCCAGGGCACCGCCAGCGTGGCCGATATCGACAAAGGTGTGCGCTTGGGGCTCAACCATCCGATGGGGCCGCTGCAACTGGCCGATTTCATCGGGCTCGATACCTGCCTGGAGATCGTGAAAGTGATTTTCGGCGCAACCGGCGATTCCAAATACCGGCCTGCGCCTTTGCTTGCCAAATACGTCGATGCCGGATGGCTCGGCCGCAAGACTGGGCGCGGGTTCTACGATTATTCGGGCGAGGAACCGGTCCCGACGATGTGAAATAGGGGCAGTTGGTGGGAACACCGCTGGCTTGCCTGGCGTTGGTCCGGCGAAGGAGAATTCGCATGACCGACAAGCCAACCCCAAGGGACCTGCCCGAAGACGACGACGATCTTGCGCCCGAAATGCATAATTCGGAGCAGGATGACGAGGAAAGCCAGGCCCAAAGCGTCGCGGGAGAGGCGCATGGCCGCGAAAAGGCCAGCCCGCTCGAAAGCGAGGCGGTGAAAGGCGGCCTCGACGACGTCCATGAGCAAGATTTGATCGAGCACATGCGCGACATGGAACAAAGCGGCCGAATCGACATGGGCGCCTATCGCGGCGAACCGAATTTGGACGATGAGGATGAGAAATACGGCGAACGCAACAAGCCGGACTAACCTGCTGGCACCTGCGCCAATTTTTCCGGTAGGAATGCGTTTCTGAGTTAGAATTTACTCGCCGACCGGGGCAGCAGTCTGATCGGTGCTAACGGCGCTTTCCCGCGTTTCGGGGGGAGAAGGATCGAAGCCGGACGTGTCGTCTCCTTCGGCTTGATCGATCAGTTCATCGTCGCTGAGGAACGCGGTCTCTTCAACCTGTTCCTGAGGAGGCGGCACGAGTTCGGTCTCCTCTACCTCCTCAATGGCGGCGCGTTGTTCTTCGATAGCGGTCTGGGCCTGGGTAAGCACGCCGCCCTCTTCGTCGCTTCCGACGATGCCGTAGACACCCAGCAGTGTCATCACGACAAAACCCAGCGCCAGCCAGCGATTGCGGAACATTGGGCGATACATGGTGAATAGTCTAGCGCGCGAAAGTTAAGCTTCGGTAGATAGCGCCTTGCGACGAAATTCGTACAGTATTTCAAGTGCTTCGCGCGGGCTAAGCGCGTCTATGTCGAGCGCTTGCAACGCCTCGCGCAGTTCATCCTGCTGCTTGGGCGTCTCCTCTCTCGCAGCGGCGAACAGTGGCAGGTCGCCCAGTCCCGCGGCGAGCCCGCCGGTTTCTGCGCGGCCCTGCTCGAGCTTGTCGAGCACCGACTTTGGCGCGAGTGACAACCGGTGTCGGCACGCCGGCAAGCCGGGCGACCGCAAGGCCGTAGGAGCGGTCAGCCGGGCCCGCGGCGAGTTCATGCAGCAGCACCAGATCGCCCTTCCATTCGCGCGCGCGGACATGGTGGAGCGAGAGCGCGTCGCAGGTCTCGGCCAGTCGGGCGAGTTCGTGATAATGGGTCGCGAACAGGCAGCGGCAGCGAATGTCCTCATGCACCGCCTCGACCACTGCCCAGGCCAGTGCCAGGCCGTCATAGGTCGATGTGCCGCGCCCGACTTCGTCGAGGATCACGAAGCTGCGTTCGCTCGCCTGAGCGAGGATCGCGGCGGTCTCGACCATTTCGACCATGAAGGTCGATCGGCCCCGCGCAAGATTGTCCGACGCGCCGACGCGGCTGAACAGCCGATCGACCAGGCCGATGGTGGCGCTGGCGGCGGGGACATAGCCGCCAGCCTGCGCCAGCAGCACGATCAGCGCGTTCTGGCGCAGGAAGGTGGACTTGCCGCCCATGTTCGGCCCGCCGATCAGCCACAGGCGATTTTCGGGGGCAAGCGACGCAGTCATTGGCGACGAAGCGCTCACCCGCACGGGCGAGCGCTGCTTCGACCACCGGATGGCGCCCGCCGTTGATGTCGAGGCGAGCGGTCCTCGGTGATTGCGGGCGCGCACCAATTTCCTTCTGCGGCGCGTTCGGCCTGGCCGGCCGCGACGTCGATCCGGGCGAGCGCGGCAGCGGTGGCGGCAATGCCTCTCGCGCGCATCGACCACTTCCCCGACCAATTCCTCGAAATGGGCTTCCTCTGCCGATAAGTGCATGGCCGCCCGCTTCGGCGATCCGGCTGGCTTCCTCGTGCAGTTGCAGCGAATTGAAACGCACCGCACCTGGCCATGGTCTGACGGTGGGTAAAGCCGCTGTCGGCGCGCCATCAGCCGGTCGCCATAGCTTGCGGGCACTTCGATGAAATAGCCCAGCACGCCGTTGTGCCGGATCTTGAGCGCGGCGATCCCGGTCTCGTCGCGATATTTCGCTTCCAGCGCCGCGATCGCGCGGCGGGCATTGCCCGATGCAGCGCGCAGCTCGTCGAGCGCCGCGTCATAGCCCTCGGCGATGTAGCCGCCCTGGCCGCGCTCGGTCGGCGGGGAAGGGACCAGCGCGCGCGCGAGCAGATCGATCAGCGCGCCGTGCCCGCCCAGTCGGGGCAGCAACGTCGTCGAGCAGAGCCGGCCGCTCGCCGCGCCCGGCCAGAACTCCGCTGCATGCTGCCGCGCCTCGGCCAGCCCGTCGCGCACCTGACCGAGATCGCGCGGGCTGCCGCGTCCGGCGACGATCCGCCCCAGCGCACGGCCGATATCGGGCGCAGCGCGCAGCCTATCGCGCAGATCCGCGCGCAGCAGAGGGTCTGTCGTGAAAATACTCGCACCAGCGCCAAGCCGCGCGTCGATCGCGCGGCATCGAGTCAGCGGCGCAGAAAGATCCTCGGCCAGTTGGCGTGCGCCGGCGCCGGTCACGCAGCGGTCGATCGCGGCGATCAGGCTGCCTGACCGACCGCCCTGCTGGCTTGCAAGGATTTCCAGACTGGCCCGGGTCGCCTCGTCCATCGCCAGTCGTTCGGCCCCGGATCGCGCCACCGGCGGGCAGCAGGAAAGGCAGGGTGCCGCGCCCGACATGGTCGAGATAGGCGAGCAGCCCGCCGGCCGCGCCAAGCATCGCGCGGGAGAAGCCGCCGAAGCCATCGAGCGTCGGCGACGCCGTGGAGCGCCTTCAGCCGCGCTTCGCCCTTCGTCGCTCTGCGAAATGGGTGCGCGGGCGGGCGATCGCGTCTTCGGGAGCGAGTTCCCACTCCTCCGGGGCGACCAATTCGCTGGCTCCGAGCCGGGCCAGCGCCGCGCCCATTGCCTGGTGGCGCATTCCTCCAGCTCCATCCGCCCGGTTGAGATATCGCAGGCGGCAATGCCGATCGTCCCGCGCACGTCGCAGATCGCGGCGAGCACATTGGCCCGGCGCGGTTCCAGCAGCGCTTCCTCGGTCAGCGTGCCCGCCGTGACGAAGCGGACGATGTCGCGCGCGACCAGCGCCTTCGATCCGCCGCGCGCTCTGGCCTCCTCGGGCGTTTCGACCTGCTCGGCGATGGCGACCCGGCAGCCCGCCTTGATCAGCCGCGCGAGATAGCCTTCGGCCGCATGCACCGGCACGCCGCACATCGGGATCGGCGCGCCGCCATGTTCGCCCCGGCTGGTCAGTGCAATGTCGAGGATCTGCGCCGCGGCCTGCGCATCGTCGAAGAACAGTTCGAAGAAATCGCCCATGCGATAGAACAGCAGGCAGTCGCCTGCCTTAGCCTTGAGCGCGAAATATTGCGCCATCATCGGGGTTGCGAGCTGCTGGCCATCGTTCCGTGGGGCTAGCACGTGCAATTCCGTGATTCGGGAGGCGCTGCGACCAATGCTTTCCCCTATCGCGTGACGCCGTGGCAGGTTAGGGTTGGCCACGCATTCAGGAGGATGAGCTTTGGCCAGACGACGACAACCTGCGTTTCACCGACCCGCGAGGCGCTGTTCTACCATCGAGACGATCCGCCCCGGTAAAATCGAGATCATCGCCATCCAAGCCGATGGCGACGCAGCGCGACCTCAGCCTGGCCTATTCGCCCGGCGTCGCCGTTCCGGTCGAAGCGATCGCCGACGATCCGGCTACGCCTATGATTATACCGCCAAAGGCAATCTCGTCGCCGTGATCTCGCAACGGCACGGCGATCCTCGGCATGGGCAATCTTGGCGCGCTGGCGTCCAAGCCGGTGATGGAAGGCAAGGCGGTGCTGTTCAAGCGCTTCGCCGATGTCGATTCGATCGACATCGAACTCGACACCGAAGATCCCGAAGCCTTCATCAATGCGGTCGCGCTGATGGAGCCGACCTTCGGCGGCATCAATCTGGAGGACATCAAGGCGCCGGAATGCTTCATCATCGAGCAGGCCCTGCGCGAGCGGATGAAGATCCCGGTGATGCATGACGATCAGCACGGCACCGCGATCATCACCGCGGCCGGCCTGATCAATGCCTGCCATCTCACCGGACGCGAGCTCAAGGACGTGAAGGTGGTGGTCAACGGCGCGGGCGCTGCGGCGATCGCCTGCACCGCGCTGATCAAGGCGATGGGCGTGCGGCACGAGAACGTCATCATGTGCGACCGCAGCGGCGTGATCTACCGCGGCCGCGAAGACGGATGGACCAGTGGAAGAGCGCCCATGCGATCGACACCGATGCGCGCACGCTGGAAGAAGCGCTGAAGGGCGCGGACATCTTCCTCGGCCTGTCCGCGGCCGGCGCGTTGAAGCCCGAATGGGTGAAGGACATGGCGCCGACGGCCGATCATCTTCGCCATGGCCAACCCCGATCCCGGAGATCACCCCGCCCGATGCCAAGGCGGTGCGGCCCGATGCGATCGTCGCCACCGGGCGCTCGGACTATCCCAACCAGGTCAACAACGTGCTGGGCTTCCCCTTCATCTTCCGCGGCGCGCTCGATGTGCGGGCGACCGCGATCAACGAAGAGATGAAGATCGCCGCCGCCGAGGCGATCGCCGAGCTCGCGCGCGAAAGCGTGCCCGAAGAAGTCGCCGCAGCCTATGGCAAGAACCAGCACGTTCGGCACGCGAATACATCATCCCCGCCCCGTTCGACCCGCGGCTGATGGAGCGCGTTTCCTCCGCCGTCGCCAAGGCGGCGATGGAGACGGGCGTGGCGCAAGGCCGATCGAGGATTTCGACGCCTATCGCGCTCAGCCTCAAGGCACGGCTCAACCCCACCACATCGGTGCTGACCCAGGTCTATGCCCAGGCCCAGGCCGATCCCAAGCGCGTCGTGTTTGCCGAAGCGGAAGAGGAAGTGGTGCTGCGCGCCGCGATCCAGTTCCGCGATTTCGGCTATGGCACGCCGGTGCTGGTCGGCCGCACCCAGGCGGTGCGCGACAAGCTGGTCGAACTGGGCGTCAGCGATCCGGACAGTTTCGAGATCCAGAACTCGGCCGATTCCGAACTCGTCCCGGCGATGGTCGACTATCTCTACCAGCGGCTGCAGCGCCGCGGCTATACCGAGCGCGACGTGCGCCGAATGGTCAACCAGGAACGCAACGTCTTTGCTTCGCTGCTGGTCGCGCTCGGTCACGGCGATGCGATGATCACCGGGCTGACCCGCCCCTTTGCGCAGATCGATGCGCGAAGTGCGCCACGTGCTCGATCCCAAGACCGGGCGAACTGCCTTTCGGCATCCATGTGATGATCGGCAAGAACTACACCGTGTTCCTGGCCGATACGACGATCAACGAACGGCCGACCTCCGAAGATCTGGCCCATATCGCCGAACGAGACGGCGGCAGTCGCACGCCGGCTGGGGCATGAACCGCGCGTCGCCTTCCTCTCCTATTCTACCTTCGGCAATCCGTCGGGCCGCTGGCTGGATACTATCCGCGATGCGGTCGCACATCCTCGACGAGCGTCGAGCCCGATTTCGAATATGAAGGCGAGATGGCGCCCGATGCCGCGCTCAACCCCACGGTGATGAAGCTTTATCCGTTCAGCCGCCTGTCCGGCGCCGGCCAACGTCCTGATCATGCCGGGCCTGCAATCGGCCAATCTTTCGGCCAAGCTGCTGCGCGAACTGGGCGGGCAATGCCGTGATCGGCCCGATGCTGATCGGTATGGAAAAGCCGGTGCAGATCGCCCCGATGACGGCTATTGCGCCCGATGTGCTGACACTGGCCGTGCTCGCTGCCGCTGGAGTGGTTGGCTGATCTAGCTCCAGGCGGCCCAGACGCCGTAGCTGCTGGTGGCCGTCAGCACGATGCCCACCAGAATCAGCATCTGCTTGGCAGGGACATGCTTCGCGGCCCAGGCGCCGATCGGAGCCGCTATCACCCCGCCTATCAGCAGGCCAAGGGTGGCCCCCGCTAGGTCGGCAAAGCCCAGGTGGTAAATGAAGGTGGCCGAGATTGTCATGGTCAGGAAGAATTCGACCGAATTGACCGTGCCGATCACCTTGCGGGGATCCGCTCCCTGGATCAGCAGGTTGGACGTTACCACAGGCCCCCAGCCGCCGCCGCCTGCCGCATCGAGAAACCCGCCCACTAGCCCGAGCGGGGCAATCAGCTTGGCCTCGCGCAACTTGGGCGGATACATCAGCCCGCGCCAGAGTAGATACAGGCCGATGCCGCTCAAATAGAGCAGTACGAAGGGTTTCACGAATTCCGCGTCCAGGCTCGACAGCAGATAGGCACCCGTCACACCGCCGATCACACCGGGTATCAACAGGCGGAAGAAGAGCTTCGCATCGATATTTCGGTGAAGCAAATGGCTGATGCCCGAAACCGCCGTGGTGAAGCACTCTACCACGTGGACCCGCTGCGAAGCTTGCGCCGGGGGTACGCCCAGCAACCCGACCAAAAGCGTGTTGGTGATCACCCCGAAGGCCATGCCCAGCGCGCCGTCGACCAACTGCGCGGCAAATCCGATCGCGATGAAGGGCAGCAAAGCCCCAAGGTCAAATGTCGAGATGTCCATGGTGCCTGCGCATATGTGTTGTCACGCAGGAGATGCGCCGGGAACGCGGCTGTAGGGAAGATAGATTTTCTTCGTGGTTCGGCAGGCGGTGCCCTATTTACGCCGGTAACGGAAATACCAGACCTCGTGCCCCTGCTTGCGCGCTTTCGCTTCATAGCGGGTCTCGCTCCAGCCACCGGGGCGATGCTGCCAGCTCTGTGGGCCGTCCACCAGCCATTCGAACGCGCCTTGCCCGGGATCCGTATGGCGCCGCATCACCATCAGCGCATGGCGCAGGTACACCGGATGGTCGGTGCCGAAGCGGAACTCGCCCCCCGGCATCAGCTTGCGCGCGAACATCTCCACCGGCCCGTCATTCATCATCCGCCGCTTGGCATGGCGCGCCTTCGGCCAGGGATCGGGATGCAGCAAATAGAGAAAGCTCAGCGCCCCATCGGGAATCCGCTCGAGCACGTTCAAGGCGTCGCCGTGATGCAGCCGCACGTTGGGCACGCCCAAGTCGCGCACATGTTGCAGTGCCCCGACCACGCCGTTGAGGAAAGGCTCGGCACCGATAAAGGCATGATCGGGCAATAGATCGGCACGATAGGCGAGATGTTCGCCTGAACCGAAGCCGATCTCGAAATGGAGTGGCACGCTCTGACCGAACAGGCGTTCTGCCGTGACCGGTCCCTCCTGGGGCACGCTGATCCGCGGCAGCAGAGTTTCGACCAGCTCCTGCTGGCCCTGGCGCAGCTTGCGCCCGAGCGAGCGGCCATAGAGCCGGTTGAGCGTGGTGGGATCGCCTGGTTTGTAAGCTGTCATGATGTTGCCGCTAGTGCGAGGGGGGCCAGCTTGTCCAGCGCGAGGACGCCTCGGCCGCCACAGAGTTCTTTGCGCGATGCCCAGGGTGAGGGGGCACTGACGGTCCTGAACGGCCCAAATTGCGCTGCAAAGCCGGCGTCAGCCGCCTGCCTTCAAGCCGCGATGATAGCTTTGGGCCGAATCCGCGTCTTGAATGTCATATGCAAACCACGTGCTCTGGCTGTGATCGTACACTTGCACGAGGCCATCGCTGACATGCGCTTCGTAGAAGGTCGACGACCCGCGGTCGTAGCCTTGCACTTTCATGCCTTCGATCTTGAGTGACACGAATGTCTTGTCGCCGGCATCGTAGATTTCGGGAAGGGCGCCGCCGAATTCTACCGCACGATCGCCGTCGTAGCCTTGCAGCCGATCCCCGCGACATTCCGCGGCGATCGGCAGATCCTTCTGCACCGAGTGATCAAAAATGCCTGCAACCTTCTTGCCGGTAACAGAGGCAAAACTGGCTGCGGCAACCAACGCGCGAGTGTGTGGATACATTGCGCCACTTGGCACTGGGAGCAGCCGGATATCAAGCTGTGTTTGAGCCTTGACCACCTTTTCCGATTTGCATGCTTCCCTGTGATGACTGTTCGTTAGTGCGGAGCAGGACGGGCTGCATCGCCGACGATCACTAGCTTGCCATATTGGCGGCTGAGCCGGTTCAACGCCGGGGTAACCAGCACGCCGTGCATCAGGATCGAAGACGCAATGATCAGGCCGAGCGTCCCCCATAAATTATATTCGTAATCGAACGTGGCGTGATTGAAGCCATAGCTTAGGTAATAGACGGAGCCCAGGCCGCGGATTCCGAAGAAAGCGATGATCGCCAGCTCAAGCTTCGGGCGTTTGACGCCGAAGAGGCCGATCCAGCCCGCGAAGGGCCTGATGACCAGCAGCATCACCGCCGCGAACAGCATTTCCTCCCAGCCGATGCCCTCAAGGAGTCCGGCAGCGAGCATGCCACCGAACAATAACAACATAAGCATCATCAGCAGCCGCTCTGCCTCGTCGGCGAAATCGTGAAGGCGCTTGTTGAAATCGTGACCTTGAGCCGCTCGCCTGATCATCAAGCCAGCCACGAAGACAGCGAGGAAACCGTAACCCTGCGCGAACTCGGCTACGGTGTAGACGACCAGGGTCGCACCGATTGCGATGAAGCCGTCGCCTGTTCTGGAAAGACTGGTATCGTAAGGCATGCGATAGATGATCCACCCGATCAGCCAGCCCAATCCGGACCCCACCGCGAGGCCAGCAAGCAGCTTCCAGACGACATCATAGAGCACCCAGTTAGTCAGAACGTCCGCATAGAGCCCGCCTGCGGTAGCGATCGCGCAAGCAAGGTGAATGAAGGGAAAGGCAAGTGCGTCATTGAGCCCTCCTTCGCTTGTCAGGGCAAATTTGGCCTCGGCTTCCTCCTCATTTTCGTCGTGCTCGATCTGTATGTCGCTTGCTAGAACGGGGTCGGTGGGCGCAAGCGCGCCGCCGAGGAGGAGGGCAGTCGCAAGCCCAAGGCCCAAGAGCTGATGCCCGAGCAGCATCACCAGAAAGATTGTGATTGGCATCGCAATTCCGAGCAAGCGCCACGTCACGTTCCAGCCTTTCCAGCTCAGAGTTCTCTCGATTCTGAGGCCCACGCCCATGAGCGACACAATGACGATCAGTTCCGCTGCGCGTTCGACCAGTGTCGGGGTTTTGTCTGGATGCGGCGCCCAGCCCGAGAATGGCTCGATCGAGAACAGGGCCGCTCCGATGGCTACGCAGATGATAGGCAGCGACAGCGGCAGGCGCTTGAGAAGGATCGGCAGCCAGGCGACCAGCAGGATCATGCCGCCTAGGGCGAAAAGGATCCCAAAATAATACTCCTCAATCTTGGGAGCCTGTTCGGCGAGAAACACAGCTTCCGAAGCGAGAGTGAGCAAGAAGGATCCCCCGTGCGAATATCATTACAAGGTGAATAAGATGGACGCTCCTCCGGGCTGACTGTTCCGGCAGGGATCGGAAATCGGCATGTGCCCGCAGCACCTTGCGCGAGAGGCAAGTCCGGACAGGCGCCCTCAGGGCCGCAAGCGGCGCCACGCGTTACGGAACAATCCGCGGTTCGAAGTCGGCTCGAAAATCTCGGCTGGTCCTTCGGGGTCGAGGATTTCATTGTCCGCGAGCCAGGTTTCCACGTCGTTCAAATGGGGCGTTTCATAGGGCTGGAGTGTCCTGCCACTCCCCCTTAGCGCCTCGATCGTTTCGATCAGTGAGCCGGTGGCAGCAAATTTATCTTTCACGACGTCCGGTTCCACGCCGAGATGCTCCGCAAGCAGGCTTTCACGCAAAGCTCCGATCGCCTCCGGACAACCGGCATTGGCGGGCTGTCTCGCGTCGATGATCACGTCACACTCTGTATCGAGCCGCATCGAACGATTATTCATGTTGGAAGAGCCCACCCGGATTGTACGATCGTCCACGATCAGTATCTTGGCGTGGCAATAGATCGGTTGCCCTTCAGCGGTGGCGGGATGGTAAATCCGGAAACGGCCATCCGGATCGTGTCGTTTGATCGCCTGGAACAGCCGCGCGCGGGCAGTATCCATGGCCACCGGCTCAAGCCAGCCCTCGGATGTTTCAGGATTGAGGATGACGATCTCCGGGCCGCCTGGTTCTCCGACACGTTTGGCAATGGCTTCGGCGATCCGCCGGGACGCGAAATACTGGCTTTCGGCATAAATGAAGCGTTCCGCGCTCGCGATCTGGTCGACGAACAGCTGTTCGCTTTCGTGCACCGGCGCGTGATCGGCAAGTTCCGGCTCGGTGCGGGCGATCGCAATGTTAACGTTGGAGAATTGGACCGGAAGGCCTTCGGGCCAATAGTCGCACTCCACCTCCAGCGCCTTAATCGGTTTGCCGCCTGCGCGGCCCCATCGATCCCGGCACAATTGGCCGAGGGCACCGGCAATTGGGCCTTGGAGGGCCGTCGTCGCATCGTGCCAAGGCTTGTAGGGCTTGCCGTTCGGGCGTTTGCGACCCGGTTCCTCATCGCGGTGCAGGCGCGTGTCCCAGCGGTCGCCGGTCATGTCGATCCCACCACAAAAAGCGAAGCAGTCGTCGATCACGACAATCTTCTGGTGGTGGGAAGCTCCAGGGGGGTGCGCACTGTCGAGCTTGGTATGGATATTTTTGTGGCGCATCCAGTTCAGCACCGTCAGCGCCGTGGTGCCGCGGCCAAGCGACTTCAGCGCGCCCACATCCCAACGTAGCAGGTAAAATTCAAGATCCGGGTTGCGGTCTGCAAGCCACGTGATGAAGGCGCCAAGCCTTTTCGGGCCTTCATCGGCGCTGTCATCGACCAGCGTGATCCGCGCATCGAAATCCCAGCCGACAAGCATGACCCGGCGTTTCGCATTGAGCATAGCGTCCCGCGCGACCCGAAAATATTCTTCGGCATCGATGATGATGCTGGCCTTGGTTGCGTTTTCAATCCGCCAGCAATTCTTTCCCGGGTTCAGCATTCCTGTCCATAACCGGACCGATTATCTCTCGCGAGAGATAATCGGGTGGCTCGATCGAGAGCAGAGTGAAATCCGGATATATTTACGCCGCATTGACGTTCAGCGCACTGAACCGCGCCGAATGAGATTGACGATCGCGAGCAATATCACAGCGCCAATCAGAGAAACGATGAAGCTCGTAACAGTAAGGGGTGCATTGTTGATATCGCCGCGCGCGAAGATCATGCCGCCGATAAACGCACCAACGATACCCACCACAATGTTCATCAGAATGCCCTGCTGAGCGTCGGTTCTCATGATCATGCTTGCTAGCCAACCAATCACACCGCCGATTATCAGCCAAATGATGATTCCCATGTCCTTCTCCTCATTGAGCGGAGCCCGCGGCCAGATCGGCGGCGGCTGCACCTGTGAAGACTGAACCGGCATCCCGCAAATCCGTTCCGAACCCGGAGCTTTATTCGTCGGCTTCGCTATTGGCGTGCGGGTGCGCGCCAATACGAAACCGCCCCGGAGCGCTTGCTCCGGGGCGGTCCCATTTCCCCCGTCAGTAAACTGGGATCAGGCCGCTTCGGCCTCCTCGTCCGGATCGCGCAGCACATAGCCGCGGCCCCAGACGGTCTCGATGTAGTTCTCGCCGCCGCAGGCATGGCTGAGCTTCTTGCGCAGCTTGCAGATGAACACGTCGATGATCTTGAGTTCGGGTTCGTCCATCCCGCCATAGAGGTGGTTGAGGAACATTTCCTTGGTCAGCGTGGTGCCCTTGCGGAGCGAAAGCAGCTCCAGCATCGCATATTCCTTGCCGGTCAGATGCACGCGGGCGCCATCGACTTCGACCGTCTTGGCGTCGAGATTCACCGCCAGCTTGCCGGTGCGGATGACCGATTGCGAATGGCCCTTCGAACGGCGGACGACGGCATGGATGCGGGCGACCAGTTCTTCGCGGTGGAACGGCTTGGTGACGTAATCGTCGGCGCCGAAGCCGAAGCTGCGGATCTTCGAATCCATTTCCGAAATGCCCGAAAGGATCAGCACCGGCGTCTGCACCTTGGCGACGCGCAGCTTCTTGAGCACGTCATAGCCGTGCATGTCGGGCAGGTTCAGGTCGAGCAGGATGATGTCGTAATCATACAGCTTGCCGAGATCGAGGCCCTCTTCGCCCAGATCGGTCGAATAGACGTTGAAGCCCTCGGTCGTCAGCATCAGCTCGATCGCCTTGGCGGTCGTCGGCTCGTCCTCGATCAGCAGCACGCGCATTGGGAGCCCCCCTTTAGTTGCCCCGATTCGTCCAGTCGGTAACCACCCGGTAAGGGAGGTTGCCGGTCATTAACCACGCGAACTCTCAACGAAAAAGGTTAATTTTCTGTAAACCACGCAGAATCCATGGAGTTACGAGACTTTCGCGCAACAGTCGTCTCTGGCTCCGCAATGCGGCAATTCGTGAGCGAGCGTCCACGCCGCCGGAAAATCCTACCGTACCCCTTCGAGCTTCTTCTGCCGCCGCCGCTGCACCGAAGAGCCGATGCCGATCGCCTCGCGATATTTCGCGACCGTGCGGCGGGCGAGGTCGAAGCCCTTTTCGCGCAGCAGGTCCACCAGCGTGTCGTCCGAAAGGATGTCTTGGCCGGTTCCTCGGCATCGATCAGCGTGTGGATCTGGGCCTTGACCGCCTCGGCCGAGACGACGCCGTCGCCATCGGCTGAAGCCACGCCCGAGGTGAAGAAATATTTGAGCTCGAACGTCCCGCGCTCGCAATTGAGATATTTGTTCGAGGTCACCCGGCTGACGGTCGATTTCGTGCATCTCGATCGCATCGGCCACCGTGCGCAGGGTCAGCGGGCGCAGTTCCGAAACGCCGCGGCGGAAGAAGCCTTCCTGCTGCTTCACGATTTCGGCCGCGACCTTGAGGATCGTCTTCTGCCGCTGGTCGAGCGCCTTGATCAGCCAGTTGGCGTCGGCCAGCTTCTCGCTCAGCCACGCCTTTCGAGGCTTTGTCCTGGCAGCCGCCGCGCAGTTCCACGATAATAGGACGCGGTTGACGATCAGCCGCGGCAGGGTCGCCTGGTTGAGTGCGATGTCCCAGCCGTCCGTCCCCGATGGCGCGGATCAGGATGTCGGGCACCACCGGATCGCTCGATCCGCCGTCGAACTTGAGCCCGGCTTGGGATCATAGCTGCGCAGTTCGCTGAGCATGTCGGCGAAATCCTCGTCATCGACCCCGCACATGCGCTTGAGCTGGGCGAAGCCGCCCTTGGCGAGCAGATCGAGATTGTCGATCAGCCGGGCCATGCAGGGATCGTAGCGGTCCGCCTCCTTCGCCTGCAGCGCGAGGCATTCGGACAGATTGCGCGCGCCGACGCCGGTGGGATCGAGCGACTGGACCAGTTCCAGCGCGGTCTCCGACCTCGGCCATGCGGTACGCCCAGCTCGCCTGCCACTTCGCGCAGTGGGACCGGGAGATAGCCAGCCTCGTCGAGCAGGTCGACGATGTGGCGGGCGATGAACGCGGTCTCGTCGATCGCGGCGCAACCGCGCCGATCTGAGCGGTCAGATGTTCGGCCAGCGTCTGCGCCTCGGCCGCCGCGCTCGTCGATGTCGGGGCCTTCTCTCGCCCGACACGGACGAATAGCCGCCAAGGTCCGCCAGCGCGACCCGTCGCCGGTTTCGCGGTCATGGTCCAGCGCTTCGGGATCGATGTCGAGCGGAGCGTCGGCTTCGCCCGTGGCCTTCGCGCGATCAAATCGTCGGCCGCGGCTTCGGAAGTCGCCGTTCCGGCAGGCTCGAATTCGGCACGGCGGCTCGAAGCCGTCGTCTGCATGCGTCGGTGATTTCGAGCAGCGGATTGGCTTCCACCGCCTCGGCGATGAAGGTCTCGATTTCGAGATTGGACAGCGCCAGCAGCTTGATCGCCTGCTGCAGCTGCGGCGTCATCACCAGCGACTGGCTCTGCCGCAGGTCGAGGCGGGGACCGAGAGACATCAGTGCGTCAGGCCACTGGCGAGCGCCACTCGCGACAGGGTCGCAGAGGCTGGCACTTCACAACGTAAAGCTCTCGCCGAGATAGAGGCGCCGCACATTCTCGTCCGCCACCAGATCTTCCGGGCTGCCGGCGAACAGCACCTGGCCGCCATAGATGATGCAGGCGCGGTCCACGATGTCGAGCGTCTCGCGCACGTTGTGATCGGTGATCAGCACGCCGATGCCGCGATCGCTTGAGATCGATCACCAGATCGCGGATGTCCTGGATCGAAAGCGGGTCGATGCCGGCAAAGGGTTCGTCCAGCAGCATGATCGAAGGCTTGGCGGCCAGCGCGCGGGCGATCTCGCAGCGGCGGCGTTCGCCGCCCGACAGCGCCATGGCCGGGCTGGTCGCGCAGCTGGGTCAGGCCGAATTCGTCGAGCAGGCGTTCCAGTTCGGCCTGGCGCGGGTTCCTTGTCGGGCTCGACCAGTTCGAGCACGCAGCTGATGTTCTGCTCCACCGTCATGCCGCGGAAGATCGAGTTTCCTGCGGCAGATAGCCCAGCCCCAGGATCGCGCGGCGGTACATCGGCAGCTTGGTGACATCGACGCCGTCCATCAGGATGCGGCCGCTGTCAGGCCGCACCAGACCCATGATCGAATAGAAGCAGGTGGTCTTGCCCGCACCATTGGGGCCGAGCAGGCCGACCACTTCGCCCTTGCCCACCGAGAGCGAAATATCGGTCAGCACCGCGCGCTTGTCATAGCTCTTGGCGATCGAAATCGACCTCCAGCCCGCCTTGCGGAATCGGCGGCGCGGCATTCTTCGGCGCTTCCGCCATCGCTTCGCTTACAGCCTGCGTTCCGGCGACATCTTCATCGAGTTCGGTCATCGCGCGGGCTTTTAACACGGGTTGGCGGGCTGAAAACCCTCATTATTCGCAAACTGGCAAGATTTCCTGCATGTCGCTTCCCGTCTGTGAATTTTTCGGCGGGCTGAAAGAATGGTTAGTGTGCTTGATTGCGTAAGCAATTGGTGGAATATTCGCATCCATCGGGATCGAGGAGAGGGCGCATGAACAAGGCGCTGGAAAAATTTGGCGAAACGAAATCCGTAGGCGATCACGGCGGGAAGACTGCCCATCGGCTCGACTGGCGGCGCAAGATGAGCGACCATATCGCCTATGCGCTCTTGGCCTATACCGGGCTGCAAATCTTCGTGACGATGAGCGCGCTCAAGAACACCACCGGCTCCATCATGCCCTATTTCGCGCTGGTCATCCTGGTCGCCGCGATCATACCCGGCTGCCGCATGTTCGAACGCCGCTGGGAAGTCCTGAGCGACGACGAGGCTGCCGATCCTGCACTGGCACCGGTTTTCCGCCGCGACCGTCTGCTGGTCTGGCTGGCCGCACTCGGCCTGCCCTTCCTGATCACGGGTGTTCTCAAGGGAATTTCCCTGATTTTCTGACATATCCGCTTGGCATTGCCGGTTGGCTACCGCTAGGGCGGGGAGCGATGATCCCTGCCGGACAGATCCATGCTTAATCCCGAACAGGCCCGCATGCGCTGCGCTGCGGCGATCGACTATGCGCTCAAAGCCGGGGCGGATGCCGCCGACGCGGTGGCGATGGGCTCTTCCTCGGAAGAAGTGCAAATTCGGTTGGGCAAGCTGGAAGATGTCGGCCGCTCCGAGAGCGAAGACATTTCGTTGCGCGTCTTCGTCGGCCAACGTTCCGCGTCGATCCACGCAACCGATATGAGCGACATTTCGCTGACCGAATTGGCGAACCGCGCAGTGGCGATGGCGAAGGCCGCCCCCGAAGATGAATTTGCCGGCCTCGCTCCGCAGGAATTGCTGGCGCAGGGCCCGTTTCCCGATCTCGATATCGAAGATCCGGTGGAGCCAAGCCCCGAACATCTGCGCCGGCTGGCCGAAGAATGCGAAGATGCCGCGCGCGCGGTCGCAGGCGTCACCAACAGCGAAGGCGGCGGGGCGGGCTTCGGGCGTTCGTCGGTTGCGCTGGCCACCAGCCACGGCTTTTCGAGCGCCTATTCCGCGACCAGCATCAGCCTATCGGCCAGCGTCATCGCGGGCTCGGGCGGGCAGATGCAGCGCGATTACGAATATCGCACCACGCGCCATGCGGCCGATTTACCTCCGGCAAGCGAAATCGGCCGCGTGGCTGGTGAGCGCAGCGTCGCGCGGCTCAATCCGGGGCGGATGGCCAGCAAGCAGATACCGGTGGTGTTCGATCCGCGCGTGGGCAATTCGCTGCTTGGCCATCTGTTAGGCGCGATGTCGGGTCCTTCGATTGCGCGTCGCGCCAGCTTCCTGCTCGGCCGGCTTGAGGACGAACTGTTTCCCTCCGGAATACGTATTCTCGAACAGCCGCACAGGCTGCGCGGGTTGCGCTCGCGTCCGTTCGACGGAGAAGGCCTGCCCACTACGCCGCGCGCGCTGGTGGAGCATGGCAAGGTAACCGGTTGGCTCACCAATTCCGCTTCTGCCCGCCAACTCGGGATCGGCCTCACCGGCCATGCATCGCGCGGAGGGGGCGGCGCGCCGGGGGTTTCCGTATCGAATTTGATACTCGAAGCCGGAAGCGTCACCCGCGCCGATTTGATCACGCGATATCGAAGAAGGCGTGCTGGTGACCGAACTGATCGGCCAGGGCGTCAATGGCGTTACCGGTGACTACAGCCGAGGCGCTTCGGGCTACCGCATCGTCAAGGGCGAGATCGCAGGACCGGTCGCCGAATTCACGGTTGCTGGCAATTTGCTGGAGATGTTCGCGCGGATGGCCGTCGCCGACGATCTGGAAATATACCGCGCAATGGATGTCCCCACGATCAGGATCGACGGAATGACCGTGGCCGGGGACTGAGATGCAGCTGGCGAGGCTCCTTCTTTCAATTCTCGCTCTATCGCTGGCTGCCGCCCCTGCCTCCGCACTCGTCGCTTCGCCGGAGCCTGCTGCCACTTCGCCCGCACCGCAGACCAACACAATCGAAGCCGAACGTGACGCCGGTTCCGACCAGCGCATAGAACAACGCATTGGCGGCATATTCGCCGAGATACCTCGCCTCGCAGACGTGTCGGTAGCGGTCAGCGAAGGCGTGGTTGTGCTTACCGGCACCGTTTCCGAGCGCGATGACATTGCCCGCGCAGAAGCTATTGCCAGCCGTGTCAGCGGAGTGGTGACAGTGGAAAATGCGATCGAACGCGATGTGTCGGTCGGCCAGCAGCTTGCCGGGATTGGATCGCTGTCGAGCAAGATCGACGGATTTGTGCGCATGTTGCCTCTCACTGGCGCGGCATTGCTGGTTGCCCTGGTGATCGGCGCGATCGGCTATGCGATCGCTGGGCTTTCGGGCCTGTGGCAGCGGATCGCTCCCAATGTTTTCCTCGCCGAACTGATCGCTTCGGCCATCCGCTTCGGTTTCGTGATTGGCGGGGTGGTGATCGCGCTCGACATGATCGGGGCCAGCACGCTGCTGGGTGCAGTTTTGGGCGGCGCGGGCGTGATCGGCATCGCGCTGGGCTTTGCAATGCGTGAGACGATCGAAAACTACGTCGCTTCGCTGATGCTTTCGCTGCGCCAGCCATTCCGCCCCAAGGACTGGGTGGTGATCGACACGCACGAAGGCCGCGTCATCCGCCTGACCAGCCGTGCGACGATCCTGATGACGCTGGACGGCAACCACCTGCGTATCCCCAACGCCACGGTCTTCAAGGCCGTGATCCTCAACTACACCCGCAATCCGCAGCGGCGCTTCGATTTCGCGCTGGGGATCGATGCCGATGACGATCCCGACGCGGGCCGACACGTCGGGGTGAAAGCGCTCGCCGAACTCGGCTTTGTGCTCGCCGATCCAGAGCCCCAGGCAAGGGTAGTGGAAGTCGGCGATTTCCAATATCGTGATCTCCTACCTCGCCTGGATCGACCAACGGGAAACCGATTTCTACAAGGCGCGCAGCCGGGCGATTGCGGCAGTCAAGCGTGCTCTTGAAGAGCGCCGGCTTCGCAATTCCCGAACCGATCTATCGCCTGAGGTTCGATGCCGCCGCGCCGCTGCCACGACGCTGCTGCAGGAGGCTGGGCATGCGGTCGGAGCCGGCCCAGCAGCGACAAGGCGCGGCAGCCGAAGGTCGCGCCGGCCCCCGACGCCGCCCGGGAGACCGAGCCCGAGAACGAAGTCGCCCGCATGGTGGACGAGGAACGGGCGAGCCACAGCAATGAAACGGATCTGCTGGATCCCAGCCGTCCGGTCGAGTGACCCGCGCCAGTCGGTCAACGTACCCGCCTGGCTCACCAGTTTCCGCCGCCATGAGCCGCGTTTGAGCCAGTAGAGGCAGATCGGCATCCCCATCAGGCTGCCGAAAGTATAGCTCCACCACACGCCCAGCGGTCCGTAATCGGTGAACAAGGCGATGCCCCAGGCGAAGGGGAGCTGGAACGCCATATTGCATGACCAGCGCGATCGTCATCGCCTGCTGTGTGCTGCCTGCGCCGCGGAATACGCCTCTCAGGACATGAGTCAGCGCCATGATTCCCATGAAGGGATAGAGCGCCCAGCCGAAGTTCACCGCCTCTTCGATTACAGCCGTCTCGCCTGGCGCGAATAGCGCGTAAAGCGCGCGGATGAAAGGCAGGTGCAGCACACCGATGACGGTGAACCCGATGAATGCGAGCCAGCTGGCGGTGCGCGCTGCTTCTTCGGCGCGCTCGACTTTCCCCGCGCCGATATTCTGCCCGACGATTGCGGCTGTGGCGATCGACAGGGCGACCATCGGGGAGAACCAGAAGAACAGCGGAAGCGCCCCAACGCCGTATGCTGCGAGGGATACGGTGCCGAACAGGGCAGCGATGCTCATCAGCAGCAGCGAACCGAAAGTCCGCCCGCCCTGCTCGAGCGCAGCCGGAATTCCGAGCCCCAGCGCCAGGCGGAAGTGGCTGAAATCGGGCCGGAAATGCACTCGCCTGAGATGCAGTGCAGAGGCCCCGCTCATCATGTGGCGCAGTATGACCAGAAAGGCACCTAACCGTACCAGAACCGTCGCCAAGGCCGCGCCGGCGACGCCCAGGCCGCCCCAATCGCCGCCCATCCAGCCGGTGCCGAAGATCAGCAGCGGATCGAGCGCGATATTGAGCAGCACTGCCGCCACCGACACCTTCATCGCGAAGCGCACTTCGCCCGCAGATTGCAGCATCGCCTGGCAGGCGAGGAAGCAGAACATCGGCGTCAGCCCGAGATAGGTGATTGTCAGATATTGCCAGCTGAGATCGAACACCTGCTGTTCGACCCCGATCAGCCGCAAGGTCCAGGGCGCGAGCAACGCGCCGGCAATCGCGAAGCAAATCCCGACGGCGATCACCATCAGCAGCGTCTGCGCCGCGACATGGTCCGTGGACTCGGTCTTTCCGGCGCCGATGTTTTGGGCGACCAGCACTGCCCCGGCGATCGACAGGCCGGAGCCCAGCGAAAGCAGCACGCCGAACAGCGGACCGCTGGCCGCCACTGCCGCGATCAATTCGCTTCCCAGCCGGCCGACGAACCAGGCATTGACGAGTTGATGGACCGACTGGGCCATGCTGGCGAAAGTGATCGGCCACGCGACGCGCAGGAGCACGCCAAGCAGCGGCCCCTCCGTCATCGATACGCGGTATGCCTTGTTCGCCACGCCCCGGCCTCCCGCGCGGAGCGCTAGAGCCGAGGCGGGCTATTTACCACCGAAATTGCCGGGAAAATTGCCGGAGCGTTCAGGCCTTCGCCGCCTTGGCGCGCTCGATCGCTTCGATCGTCACCTGGCGCGCTTCCTCGAGCGCCGCCCCAGCTCCCGACGCGGACCCATTTCTCGGGCTCCAGATCCTTGTAGTGCGTGAAGAAGTGCTCGATCTGCTGGAACACGATTTCGGGCAGATCGTCCTTGCCATGCACGTGCTGGTAATAGGGAAAGGTCGTATCCACCGGCACGCAGACCAGCTTCTCGTCGCCGCCATGCTCGTCTTCCAGATTGAGCACCGCGATCGGGCGGGCGCGCACGACGCAGCCGGGAATGAACGGGCTGCGCGCCACCACCAGCGCATCGAGCGGATCGCCATCGGGCGACAGCGTATGCGGCACGAAGCCGTAATTCGCGGGATAGCGCATCGGCGTGTGAAGGATGCGGTCGACGAACAATGCGCCCGATTTCTTGTCGAATTCGTACTTCACCGGCTCGCCGCCCGTTGGCACCTCGATGATCACATTGAGGCTGTCTGGCGGATTGTCGCCGGTCGGAATCATCTCGATCTGCATGAATTTCTTTCCGCAATTCTCGTGCTGCCCTGCCAAGGGGCCAGATGTTGCGGCATCCTCTCCCAGTGGACGTTTGACGCCCTACTTGATGCACGGTGGCCGCGCGTAGCGCAGCTTTATTGCAATGGCGAGGGTGAAAGAGTGGTCAGGCGACGGAATGGAACGGCGGCGAGGCCAATTGGGCATAGGCGGAGTGCCAAGGAAACAATTGCCGCCCGGCGGCGGAGTTGGCAGATTGAGCCAAACTCAGCGCGAATTGTGGCGGCGAGTCCTGCCCAGGCATGCGCAGATACTGCCGGGCAGGGATACAGGAGAGAGACGATGCATGTAGGCTTGGCCACCGGTTTCGCGCACCAGCGCGGCAGATTACGTATCCCGATGCCCAGTTCATCCGCGAGGAGCTCGACAATCTGGTGCTCGCCGAAGAGCTCGGCTTCGATTCGGTGTGGATCACCGAGCATCATTTCTCCGACTATTCGCTCTCCAACGATCCGCTCCAGCTGCTGACCTATATCGCCGGGCGGACCAAGCGCATCAAGCTGGGCACGCAATGCATCATCGTGCCCTGGCACAACCCGGTGCGGCTGGCGGAAAAGATCGTCAATCTCGATATCATGTCGGGCGGGCGGGCGATCCTGGGTTTCGGCGGCGGGCTCGCGCCGCATGAATTCGCCGGCCTGGGCATCGACCAGAACAAGGCGCGCGCGCTTTATACCGACATCCTCGACGTCCTGATCCCGGCGCTGGAAACCGGCGTGCATCGAAGGCGAGGGCGCTTACGGCATCCAGCCGCGCGTCGAATTGCGGCCCGCGCCCGATCAAGAGCTTCGAAGGCCGCAAGTTCTGCGGCTCGCTCAGTCGGGCACCTCGATGCACGCCGCGGCCAAGCACGGCTTCGGCAACATGGTGCTGATGCTGCCGCAGCGCGGCAAGGAGGCCCCGCCCGATCTCTATGCCGAAGTGTGGGAGGACGTTCGCGGCGACGGCAGCAAGCCGCCCGCCCCGATGCTGGGCGGCAATTACTATATCGATGAAAGCGCGGAATTTGCCGAAGAGCAGGGCCGAGAAATATCTCGCCCACACGATGCGCGCGGCGGTCACGCAACTACAGCCTCGACAAGCCGGGCATTTTCGCAAGGCATCAAGGGCTATGAGAATTACGAGAACATGACGATGGAGCCCGAGGCGATCGATGCCTATGCGGAGAAATTCTCCAAGTCGGCGCGTCACCGGCACGCCGCAGATGATCCTCGACCGGATGTGGGAGCTCAAGGAAATCTACCAGCCGCAGGGCTTCTTCCCGCATGTCTATTATGGCGGGATGCCGCAGGACGAAGCGCTCAAGAACATGCACCTGTTCGCCGAGAAAGTGCTGCCCGAGCTCAAGAGCTGGGAAGCCGAGGCCTCGATCGACGACCGCTTCCTGGAGGCGGCCGGTAGTACCTCGTCATTGCGAGGGCGTAGCCGCGCGGCAATCCAGAGCGTGTCACGGCACTGGATTGCTTCGGACTGTGTCCTCGCAATGACGATGAGGGGCAAAGCAGCAGACATTGCTTGTCACAAGCGCCGGGCTTAAGGCGCGCAGACCATGGCGAAAATCGAAACACCCCGGCCCATCAGAGGCACGCAGGACATCTTCGGCGCCGAGGCCGAGGCCTTCGCCCATGTGGTCGAAACCTTCGAGCGCGTGCGCAAGCTCTATCGCTTCCGCCGGGTCGAAATGCCGGTGTTCGAAAAGACCGAGGTGTTCTCGCGCTCGCTGGGCGAGACCACCGATGTCGTGTCGAAGGAAATGTATTCCTTCGACGATCGCGGCGGCGAATCGCTGACCCTGCGCCCCGAATTCACCGCCGGCATCGCGCGCGCCTACCTCACCGACGGCTGGCAGCAATATGCGCCGCTGAAGGTGGCGACGCACGGCCCGCTGTTCCGCTACGAGCGCCCGCAAAAGGGCCGCTATCGCCAGTTCCACCAGATCGACGCCGAGATCATCGGCGCGGCCGAACCGCAGGCCGATGTCGAACTGCTGGTGATGGCCGACCAGCTGCTGAAGGAACTGGGCATCGCCGATGGCGTGACGCTGCAGCTCAACACGCTGGGCGACGCGCGACAGCCGCGATGCCTGGCGCGCGGCGCTGGTCGACTATTTCCAGGCGGTGCGCGGGCGAGCTGTCCGAAGACAGCAGGAGCGGCTGGAGAAGAACCCGCTGCGCATCCTCGATTCGCAAGGATCCGCGCGACAAGGCCTTCGTCGCCGATGCGCCGAAGATCGACGATTTCCTGTCCGACGAGGCGCAGGACTTCTTCGGCGCAGGTGACCAGCGGGCCTGGACGCCGCCGGCGTGGCGTGGACGCGCATGTCCAGCGCTGGTGCGCGGGCTCGACTACTACCGCCACACCGCGTTCGAATTCGTCACCGACCGGCTGGGCGCGCAGGGCACCGTGCTGGGCGGCGGGCGCTATGACGGGCTGATGGAGAGCCTCGGCGGCGCGCCGACGCCGGCGGTCGGCTGGGCCGCGGGGATCGAGCGGCTGGCGATGCTGGTGGGGGACGCGGGCGATGCGGCACGCGCTCGATGTCGTCGTCGTCGTCGAAGACGATGCAGCTGCTGCATTGGCCAGCACGCGCGTTGCCGCATGCTTGCGCAGCGCAGGGCATTGTCGGCGGAAATGGTTGCCACAGGATCGCCGCGAAAGCGGTTCGACAAGGCCGTGAAGATCAGGTGCCCGCGGCATCTGATCATCGCTGACGGTCCGACGATGCGCGGTCAGGTCGACTCATGCGACACGGCGCGGCGATGACGCAGTGATCGACACGCTGCCAGAGAGTCGTCCGATCCTGACGTCGGTCGACTCGGCTGACAAGTGCTCATCTCGGCGTCGCATCCGCGCGAAGGCGGGGATCCAGTTCCGCTCCGACGGTCGAACGACGCTGGATCCCGCCTTCGCGGGAATGACGAAGTCAGGGCAGACCGCATGACCATCCCCGACGACCGCCTTGCCCAGATCGCGCAGCGCTTTGCCGAGCTCGAGGCGCGGATGGCCTCGGGCACGCTCGAGGGCGAGGCCTTCGTCGCCGCGAGCCGCGACTATGCCGAGCTGGAGCCGGTCGCCAAGGCCGCCGAGCGAGGTCCGCACTCTGCGCGGCGAACTGGCCGAGCTGCCGAAGATCGACGATCCCGATCCCGAAATGCGCGCGCTGGCCGAGGAGGAAGTCGAGCGGCTCAAGGCCGAGCTGCCCGAGGCCGAACGCCAGCTCGCCGTCGCCATGCTGCCGCGCGATTCGGCCGACATGCGCCCGGCCATGCTCGAAATCCGCGCCGGCACCGGCGGCGACGAGGCGGCGCTGTTCGCGGCCGATCTGTTCCGCATGTACGAACGCTATGCCGCCGAGCAGGGCTGGCGGGTCGAGACGATCAGCATGAACGCCTCCGACGTCGGCGGCTTCAAGGAAGTCGTCGCCAATGTCGCGGGCACCGGCGTGTTCGCCAAGCTGAAGTTCGAAAGCGGCGTCCACCGCGTGCAGCGCGTGCCGGTCACCGAAAGCGGCGGGCGCATCCACACCTCGGCGGCGACCGTGGCGGTGCTGCCCGAGCCGAGCGAAGTCGACGTCGCAGATCGAGGACAGCGACCTCAAGATCGACATCTACCGCGCGTCGCGGCGCGGGCGGCCAGCACGTCAACACCACCGACTGCGCGGTGCGCATCACCCATCTGCCCACCGGCCTGGTGGTGATCCAGCAGGACGAGCGCAGCCAGCACAAGAACAAGGCCAAGGCGATGCAGGTGCTGCGCGCGCGGCTCTACGAGAAGATGCGCGAGCGAAGCGCAGGGCGCCGAGGCCGAGGCGCGCAAGGCGATGGTCGGCTCGGGCGACCGCTCCGAACGCATCCGCACCTACAATTTCCCGCAAGGCCGCGTGACCGATCACCGCATCGGCCTGACGCTGCACAAGCTTGCCCGAAATGCTCGAAGGCCCGGGGCTGGGCGAACTGATCGACGCGCTGATCGCCGAGGACGAGGCGAAGCGCCTGGCCGCGATAGGCGAGTGACCGCGGCCAACAAAGCCCCCTCCTCTTCAGAGGAGGGGGTTGGGGGTGGTGGCCCCACACGCGCTGTCCTGCTTACGCGCGCTGCTGAGGTGCGCCGGAACCCAACCGAGGCTGAGCGGCGCTTGTGGATGGCGCTGCGCAGCAGCCAGCTGGGCG
Source organism: uncultured Alphaproteobacteria bacterium (assembly GCA_963777785.1). Classification (GTDB taxonomy): domain Bacteria; phylum Pseudomonadota; class Alphaproteobacteria; order Sphingomonadales; family Sphingomonadaceae; genus Andeanibacterium. Next base: position 1,381,317 of record CAVZRU010000002.1, on the reverse strand, counting down.
GCCAGAAGTTCCGTCGGCAGGCCGTTATCGGCAATCGTATCGTGGATTTCTTCTGTCCCGCGAAAGGTCTGATCATCGAGATCGATGGCGACACGCACGATCCGGAGCGGGATCGTATTCGTGATGGGAAGATGCTGGAACAGCACGGTTTTCGTACCCTACGCTTCACCAATCTGGAGGTCGTCCATGAATGGGATAGCGTTCTGGCGAGCATCGATCTGGCGCTTACAGCCACTCCTGAGCGGTGGACGCGCGCGACGCCACCACCCCCCGGCCCCCTCCTCTGAAGAGGAGGGGGAGTATTGCGCCTTCCATGACTCCCTCGGTCGCTCAGGCCATTCGCGCCGCCACAGAGCATCTCGCCGCCACCAGCGACACCGCCAGGCTCGATGCCGAATTGCTGATGGCGCAGGCGCTGGGCGTTTCGCGCTCGGAGCTGCTGCTGCGCCGCATGGGCGATGCGGTACCGGAAGGCTTCGCCGCGCTGCTGGCGCGGCGGCTGGATCACGAGCCGGTGGCCTATATTCTGGGCGTTCAGGAATTCTACGGCCGCGAATTTCATCGTCACGCCCGATGTGCTGATCCCGCGCGCCGATAGCGAGAGCGTGGTCGCCGCGGCGCTTGAAGCCGGGACTGCGCTGCGCCGCGTGCTCGATTGCGGTGTCGGCTCGGGCGCACTGCTGCTGACGTTGCTGGCCGAGCGGCCCGGAGCCGAAGGGGTCGGGATCGACAATTCGCCCGGTGCGCTGGCGGTTGCCGCGGCCAATGCGGCGCGGCTGGGCCTCGAGAGCCGGGGCCGGATGCTGCAGCGCGACTGGACCGAAGAAGGCTGGCAGCGCGGGATTGGGCCAATTCGACCTGATCCTCGCCAATCCGCCCTATGTCGAAGCGGATGCCGATCTCGCAGCCTTCCGTGCGCCGCTTCGAACCGCCCGGCGCACTGTTTGCCGGGAGCGAGGGGCTGGACGACTACCGCCTGCTCATTCCCCAACTTGCCGGCCTGCTGTCCCCAAATGGGATTGCCGTGGTGGAAATCGGCGCGCAGCAGGCCGATGCGGTCCGCCAGATCGCCGAGCGAGCCGGGTTTTCCGCAGCGTTGCGGAAAGACCTCGGCGGCCGCGCAACGGGCGTTTGTCCTGCGATTTCCCCTTGGCAAAGGGCGATTGAAGCGGGTAGCCACGTGGAAGGCCCAGCAGTTGGACGGGATTTCCCGACTGCGCGGCCTAGCTCCAACATTTGCGTTTGGCGCCGCGGGCTCGCCCATGGACTGCATGCAGATGGAGGGACCACGAGCGCGACATGAATGCGACGTGGCGGGGGTCATGCGACTGCCGTGCAGTTGATGCCGGTCGGTCCGAGCTGAGGAAGTAAATTCCCTTGAGTAATAACAATCGTAACAACAACAACAACCGCCGTCGCGGTCGTGGCAATAATCGTTCGCAAGGTGGCGGTCAGTCTCAACCGGATCGACAGCCGTGCACGGGGCAATGCCCCGCAGATGCTGGAAAAATATCGCAAGCTGGCGCATGATTCCGCGCTGAATGGCGACCGTGTGCAGGCCGAATATTACCTGCAGTTCGCGGACCATTATTTCCGCGTGATCGCCGATTTGCGCACGCCGCGTGACGATTCGGCCCCGCGCCGCGACACCGAGCGTGAACAGTCCGACGATTACGACGATTACGACGACGATCGCGGACAGCGCAATCAGCAGGATTATTCGTCCGAGCGTGAGGATGGCGATCAGCCGGCCGAGCGCGAAGAGGCGAATACCGCCCCGGCTTCCGAGACTGCCGAAAATCCGTTTACCCGCAAAAAACCTGCCCGGGCCCCTCGCGAACGCAAGGAACGCAAGGAGCCGGTCGCAGCGGATTCGGATGGCGACGAGCCTGCGGCACTCGATCCCTCGATCCTCCCGCCTTCAATCGCGCGGGATGACGCTCGTGATGACGACGGCGGCGAGAAAGCGACCCCGCGCCGTGCACGCCGCCCGCGTTCGCCTCGCAAGGGCGATGACGAGACGCTCGAAGCAGTAAGCTGACAGGCGGGCGGCCAAGGTCGCCCCCTCCTTTGCGGCAGTGCCGTCTTTCCTCGGCGGGCAATGCCGCTTGCGCGCTCGCAAGGCGCAGGCCACATGGCGAGGCGATGCCTTCCGCCACTGATCGACTTCTGAACCGAATTGCCTCCCGCCCCCGGCTTTCCGCATTGGGCCTCGGGCTTGCCGCCGCGTCGGGCTTCCAGCCGCTCGGCCTATGGCCGCTCGCGCTTCTGGCGATGGGCGGGTTCGTGCTGCTTCTGGCACAGGCTCCGAACTGGCGAGAGGCCGCGCGTTTGGGCTGGCTGTTCGGGGTCACCCATTTCACTTTCGCCAACAACTGGATCGCGACTGCCTTCACTTATCAGGCGAACATGCCTGCCGTTCTGGGCTGGCTCGCCGTGCCGCTGCTCGCGCTTTACCTGGCGGTCTATCCGGCGCTGGCGGCCGGCGCATCATGGCGCCTCGCGGGCAAGCGAGGCGGCTGGGCGCTGGCGCTGGCTTTCGCCGGCTGCTGGATAATTGCCGAATGGCTGCGCGGCTGGGTGTTCACCGGCTATGCCTGGGATCCTTTCGCCGTGATCCTGCTCGGCGGATACGGACGGCCGGGGATCGCCCTGCTCGCGCCCTGGCTGGGCACTTACGCGCTATCCGGGCTTGCGGTGCTGCTGGGCGCGGCGCTGGCGCTGCTACTGGCGCGGCGGCGGTTCGTCCCGCTCGGAGTGCTCGCTGCGGCGACGACTGGCGGCAATGTTCGCCCCGCCGCTCGGCGCGCAGCGCGAGGGCACTCTGCGCTTCACGCTCGTCCAGCCCGATATCGACCAGGACGTGCTGAACGAGCCGGCCTTCTTCGACCGCAAGTTCCGCAAGATCGCGACATACACGCTGCCGCGCGATCCGGCGGAGCGGCGGCTGGTGCTGTGGCCGGAATCCGGCATGACCGAATTTCTCGAAAGCGGCTATCCCCAGCGCTATTACGATTGGAACAACGTCCTGGCCGATCCGGCCATCACGCGCCAGCGCGTAGCCCGGGTGATCGGGCCGGGCGGCATGCTGCTGACGGGAACGACCAATCTCGAGATTGCAGATGGCAAGGCCGTCGGCGCGCGCAATTCGGTCTCTGCGATCGACGGCAAGGGAACAATCGCCGGCAGCTACGACAAGGCGCATCTGGTGCCTTATGGCGAATATCTCCCCATGCGCTGGCTTTTGGAGCCGCTCGGCGCAACGCGGCTGGTTCCCGGTGCGCTGGACTTCTGGCCCGGCCCTGGCCCGCGCACGATCGATCTCGGGCCGTGGGGCCAGGCAGGCGTGCAGATCTGCTACGAGATCGTGTTCTCGGGCGAAGTCGTCGATCCGAACAATCGTCCGGATTATATCTTCAACCCGTCCAATGACGGCTGGTTCGGCATCATTCGGCCCGCCGCAACATCTCGCCCAGGCGAGATTGCGCGCGATAGAGGAAGGGCTGCCGGTGCTCCGCTCCACGACCACCGGGATCAGCGCAGTGATCGACGCGCGCGGCGTGGTGCGCGACTTTGCCCCGATGCACCAGGCGCGGCGACTGGAAGGCATTGTTCCGCCGGCGTCCCCGCCGACCCTTTTCGCGCAAATGGGAAATATGCTGGCGCTGGTTTGGGCAGCGCTTCTCTTGCTCGGCAGCGTGGCGCTCTTGCGCCGCCGCTAAATCCGCCCTTCGCGCGTCGCTGCGAGATCGCGGCCGACGTGGCGTGCGGCAAGCAGGTAATGCGTTCCAGCCCACAGGTATATCAGCGCGGTGGCTGCCATGGCCCAGGCGAGCGCTTGGCCGCCGGAGGTTCCATTCGACTGGAACCGGTCGCTGAGATAGCCGATCAGCAACGGGCCGAAGCCGCCCATCAGCGTGTAGATCACGTTGAGCAGGGCCGAGGCCGTTGCTCGCGACCGCGCGTGCATCATGTTCTGCAAGGTGCCGAATGTGCAGCCGAGATAAGTGTATTGAAACAGCGCTGCGAGGCCCATTCCCGCCAGCAGCAGCACGACATCCTCGCGCGTTACGGCAAGGATATAGATCGGCGCTGCGATGAACAGCGAGATGCCGGGCAGCAGCGCATAGGCAGATGGCCGGGTCCGCCCGAGAAAGTCGGTCAGAGCGCCTCCCAGAGAAATTGAAATGACACCGGGCAGGCTGGCGAGCGCACCCGAAAGCAGCCCCGCCTCGACCAGCGAAAAGCCGAACTTGCGCATCAATAGCGCGGCAATGAAGGCGTTGAGCCCAAAACCGATCATCGATGCCAGCGCCGAGCCGGCGATGAGGTGCCGTGCGCCGCGCAGTTTCACGAAACGCGCAATGACCGAAGAAAGCGGCGGAATATCTGCTGCGTCCCCGCGGTCATGCCGTCCTCGCGGTGGCTCGGCGACGAACAGGTAGGCGAGCAGCGCGAAGATCACGCCGGGTATGGCTGCCGCGACGAAGGCGGCACGCCAGCCGAAGGCCTGCGCAACCATCGCACCGCCGGCCGCACCGATGAAAGCGCCGATCGGGGGTGCGAGCAGCAAGATCGACATCGCAGTGGCGCGGCGCTCCGGCGGGAAATAATCCGCTACCACCGATTGGTTGGCCGGCAGGCCGACGGCTTCGCCCACGCCAACACCGATCCGCGCGAACAGCAACTGGACCCAGTTGCCGGCTGCGCCGCACAGTGCCGTCGCAATCGACCAGGCGATCGTCCCTGCGGTAATCAGCGTCAGCCGCCGCCGCCGTTCCGCGATGCGCGCGACGAAGACGCCCAGTCCGACATTGAGCACGGCGAAGGCAACGCCGGTCAGCAGACCGATCTGCGTGTCGCTGAGGCCGAACTCCGCCTTGAGCGGCTCGACGAGTACATTGACCACGATTCGGTCGATGAAGCCGACCGTCGCGATGCCAGTCAGGATCGTCAGCGCCAGCCAGGGCGAATTGCGTCGGAATCGGGTCGTCATCGGAGGCTTCCTGGCTGCGCTCAGGCTGCGGCCTGATAGGGGGATGGATCTTCGTCAGGCCAAACGGAAAGGCGAGGCGTCGCGCGGCGGAGGAACAGCGTTGGCAGTTTTACGAGCATCAGCGTCTTGTGAATGCAGAAGTCGGCCCAGCGTTCGCGCCACCTCGAAGTCTCGCAACGATGCGTGCGCAGCCATGCCTGGTAAGGCTGCCAATGGTCGGGCTCGTCCTTCTCGACGATCTGGAAAATGCGCAGCATGGCGCGGTTGGAGCGGACATGGGGGTTCTTCAGCAGCACTTCGACCTGCCGCATCCCGCGTTGTTCGGTAAGCATGATTACCCGGCACAGTTTCTGGAATTCCTCTGCGTCGGCGATTATCGCCTCCGTATCCAGATCCTCGATCGAGCAGCCGAAAATTTTCTGGATGAAATGGTCGATATGGCCGCAGCTCCGGTTCACCGAGAGCGGCATTTTCCCTTCGATCTCGAACCAGCGGCGGAACATGCGGTAATGCTTGCGCTCGTCGGCCCGGTGCTTTTCGATAGCGGCGATGAATGCGCCGTCTTCCGGGCAATGGGTCCGCGCGGCTTCCAGCACCCGGTCGAGCGATGTGTAGCCGCGATATTCGTTATAGATGTAGATCGACGCAAGCACGTCGAGGAAGCGGACGCGAAATGCAGCTGCCGGATTCATTCCGGCTATCTCTCACACTTGTGACAGGCGTACCAGTGGCGCGCTCAGCTGACGTAATGCGCCGTGGTCTTCTGCGCCACTTCCTCCGCCGTCACGCCGGGCGCCAGTTCGATCAGGCGGAACGGGCTGTGCATGGTCGGGCCGCTGGAACACGGCAAGGTCGGTGATGATCATGTCGACCACATTCCTGCCGGTCAGCGGCAGGGTGCAGGCCGGGATGAACTTCGGGCTCGCCGTCCTTGGCGACATGCTCCATCACCACGATGATCTTCTTCACCCCGGCGACCAGGTCCATCGCGCCGCCCATGCCCTTGATCATCTTGCCCGGGATCATCCAGTTGGCGATGTCGCCATTTTCGGCGACTTCCATCGCGCCCAGCACGGTCAGGTCGATATGCCCGCCGCGGATCATCGCGAAGCTGGCCGCGCTGTCGAAATAGGCCGATTGCGGCAGTTCGCTGATCGTCTGCTTGCCGGCATTGATCAGGTCGGCATCGACTTCGTCGTCGATAGGGGAAGGGCCCGATGCCCAGCATGCCGTTCTCGGACTGCAGCGTGACTTCCATCCCTGTCGGGAATGTGGTTGGCGACCAGCGTCGGGATGCCGATGCCGAGATTGACATAGATAGCCGTCCTGCAGTTCCTGCGCGGCGCGGGCGGCCATCTGGTCGCGGGTCCAGCCCTTGGTCAGGCCATCATGTACGGTCATCAGGCCGCTTCCCTTTCGCGTGTGGTGCGGAATTCGATCTTCTTGTCGTAGGGCGCGCCCACGATCATGCGCTGCACGTAGACGCCGGGCAGGTGGATGCAATCGGGATCGAGGCTGCCGGCGGGCACGATCTCCTCCACCTCGACCACGCAGACCTTGCCGCAGGTGGCGGCCGGCAGGTTGAAATTGCGCGCGGTCTTGCGGAACACGAGATTGCCGGTCGTCGTCGGCCTTCCATGCCTTGACGATGGCGAGATCGGCGAAGATGCCGCGTTCGAGGATGATACTCCTCGGTCCGTTCGGCCGTCGAACTCCTTGACCTCCTTGCCTTCGGCGACAACCGTGCCGACGCCGGTCTTGGTGTAGAAGCCGGGGATCCCCGCGCCGCCTGCGCGCATCCGCTCGGCCAGCGTGCCCTGCGGGCAGAATTCCACTTCGAGTTCGCCGGAAAGATACTGCCGCTCGAACTCCTTGTTCTCGCCGACATAGGAAGAGATCATCTTCTTCACCTGGCGGGTGCGCAGCAGCTTGCCGATGCCCTCATTGTCGATCCCGGCATTGTTGCTGGCGAAGGTGAGATCCTTCACGCCGCTCGTCTCGGATCGCGTCCAGCAGCCGTTCGGGCACGCCGCACAGGCCGAAGCCGCCTGCGGCGATCAGCATGCCGTCGCGCAGCACGCCATCGAGCGCGGCGGCGGCATCGGGATAAAGCTTGTTCATCGGGTCCCCAATCTGAAGGCATACGGGCAAGCGTGCACAATCCGGATATGTGCATAATGATCCACTCGCGCCGCGTCACCTGATTGCTTGCCAAAGATTGGCAATGGTGGATACGCCTGCGGGATACTAGACGAAGCGCATTATGTTGCATTGCAACAACGCCAACGCCAGGAGTCTCCAACTCCATGGTTGATTGCCGAGCAGTTACGTTATAAATCAAAGCTTTGTGCATTACCTTTCGCTTACATGAACCGAAGTTGCATTTTTTGCAACAAAACTTGATTTATTCGCACTTGCACAAAAAGCTGCCTCAAATCATAAAGAACGTGCCTTTCAGGCATCCTCTCCCAAAACTTCCATGGCCTGGCCGGCAACGGCCGGGCCTTTTTTCTTGCCCGCTCGCGCGCGCCAATACGCCGCCTTTCGGAATTGGTTGTTTGCAATCGGTGCCTGCGGTTCCTAGCTTCTGTCGAACAGATCGTTTGGCAAGTATTGGAGCCTGAGGCGCATGGCCGAAGCAGAAGTCGCGACCGTAGAAGAAGGAACCGTCAAGCTGCAGGTTGCTGCAGCCCGGCAGGAGGAAAGCGGCCGCGGAATTGCTCGCATGTCGAAATCCGTGTTTGCCAAGCTCGGCATTGCCGAAGGCGATGTCGTCGAAATCACCGGCAAGCGGGTCACTGCGGCGATAGCCGTTCCGGCCTATGAGGAAGACGAGGCGCTCGACGTGGTCCGGCTGGACGGCCTGCAGCGCGGCAATGCCGAAGTCGGATCGGGCGACCATGTCACAGTCCGCAAGGCCGAATCGCAGCCCGGCGACCCGCGTCGTATTCGCACCTGCCCAGCGGGAGATGCGGCTGCAGGGGCCGAGCCAGGCGCTCAAGCGCAACTTCTTCCGCCGTCCGCTGGTCGCGGGCGATCTCGTTGCGACGCACCGGGCCAGCAGCCGGTGCAGGACGTGCCGCCCCAGATCATGCGCATGTTCGACGCGCCAGCCTTATGCGCTGACGCAGATCCGCCTCACCGTGGTCTCGACCGTGCCCAAGGGCATCGTCCATATCGACGAGAACACCGAAGTCGAACTGCGCTCCGAATTCGAAGAGCCGCGCGATGGCCGCGGCTCGGTCAACTACGACGATGTCGGCGGCATGGGCGAAACGATCCGCCAGCTGCGCGAAATGGTCGAACTGCCGCTGCGCTATCCCGAGCTGTTCACCCGCCTGGGCGTCGATCCGCCCAAGGGCGTGCTGCTCCACGGCCCGCCCGGCACCGGCAAGACCCGCCTGGCGCAGGCCGTCGCCAATGAAAGCGACGCCGAATTCTTCACCATCAACGGGCCCGAGATCATGGGCTCGGCCTATGGCGAGAGCGAAAAGCGCCTGCGCGAAGTGTTCGAGGAGGCCGCCCGCGCCGCGCCGTCGATCGTCTTCATCGACGAGATCGATTCGATCGCGCCCAAGCGCAGCGAGGTGCACGGCGAGGCCGAGAAGCGGCTGGTCGCGCAGCTGCTGACGCTGATGGACGGGCTCGACGCGCGGGCCAATCTGGTCGTGATCGCCGCGACCAACCGGCCCGACGCGATCGACGAGGCGCTGCGCCGCCCGGGCCGGTTCGACCGCGAGATCGTGATCGGCGTGCCCGACGAGAAGGGCCGCCGCGAGATCCTCGGCATCCACACCCGCGGCATGCCGCTGGGCGAAGGCGTCGATCTCGATCGAGCTGGCGCGCACCACGCACGGCTTCGTCGGCGCGGATCTCGCCGCGCTCGCGCGCGAGGCCGCGATCGAGGCGGTGCGCCGGATCATGCCCCGGCTCGACCTCGAGGCGCAGACCATCCCGCCCGAAGTGCTCGAAGCCCTGTGCGTCGACACGCAGCGATTTCGTCGAGGCGCTGAAGCGCGTCCAGCCGTCAGCGCCATGCGCGAAGTCATGGTGCAGGCGCCGAATGTCGGCTGGGACGACATTGGCGGGCTGGACGAAGCGCAGGAGAAGCTGCGGGAAGGCGTCGAGCTGCCGCTGAAGCAACCCGCGAGGCCTTCCACCGGCTGGGCATCCGCCCGGCCAAGGGCTTCCTGCTCTTATGGTCCGCCCGGCACCGGCAAGACCCTGCTGGCCAAGGCCGTGGCCAAGGAGGCCGAGGCGAACTTCATCTCGATCAAGTAGTTCCGACCTGCTGTCCAAATGGTATCGGCGAAAGCGAGCAGCAGATCAGCCGCCTGTTCGCCCGCGCGCGGCAGGTTGCGCCCTGCGTGCTCTTCATCGACGAGATCGACAGCCTGGTCCCCGCGCGCGGTCGGCGGCATGGCGAGCCGCAGGTGACCGCGCGGGTGGTCAACACGATCCTCGCCGAAATGGACGGGATGGAAGAACTGCAGTCGATCGTGGTGATCGGTGCGACCAACCGCCCGACGCTGGTCGATCCGGCGCTGCTGCGGCCGGGCCGGTTCGACGAACTGGTCTATGTCGGCACGCCCGATCTGCCGGGGCGCGAGCACATCCTGAAGATCCACACCGCGCGACATGCCGCTGGCCAAGGACGTCGATCTGGCCGCGATCGCCAAGCAGACCGACCGCTTTACCGGCGCGGATCTGGAAGATGTGGTGCGCCGCGCCGGCCTGGTCGCGATCCGCCGGTCGCGGCGAGGGTGTCGAGAATGTCGCCGCGGCGGATTTCGCCGAGGCGCTGGAAGATTCACGCGCGACCGTGACGCCGGAGATGGAAGAAGAATACGCCAAGATGAAAGGCGAGCTGAAGAAACGGGCGGCGGAAGTCTATCCGATCGGTTTCGTCCACGAAGGCATGCTGGAATCGACGCGTGAGCGGAAGCACGATTAGCTGTCGCCCGCGCCCCCACCGGCGACAGCTTCCGGGGGCGTAGCCTCGATCCGCCGACGCATGACGGCTTCGGGCTGGTTCTCGCGAATCCAGGCGAGCATCGATTCGCGGATGTCGCATCGCAGGTCGAACGCCTGCGATGCATCCGCCGCGCTCATCAGCAGCCGTACCTCGATCGATTGAGGGCTGGTCTCGGTTACCTGCAGTTTGCAGACGCGCCCGTCCCAGAAGCGGTGGGCCTTCGCCTGGCGCTCGAATTCCGCTCTGATTGGTGGGATCTCGGTCAGCGGATCGAGATGAAGCAAAACAAAACCCAGCAATTCCGCGCTCTCGCGGGTCCAGTTCTGGAAGGTCTCTTCGAGGAATCTTGAGGTCGGCACCACCAGGCGCCGCTCGTCCCAGATCCTTACGACAACGTAAGTCGTGCGGATGTCCTCGACGCGTCCCCATTCGCCGTCGATGATCACGACGTCGTCGATACTGATCGGTTCGGTCAGCGCCATCTGGAAACCGGCGATGAGAGATTTCAGCGCCGGCTGGGCAGCAGCGCCCACGGCGAGGCCTGCGAGGCCGGCCGAGGCCATCAGGGTCACCCCGATATCCCGCACTCCGGGGACTGACAGCAGCATCAGCCCTATGGTCAGGAATACAATGAGAAAGGTGGCAATGCGTGAGAAGATCGCCAGCCGTGTGCGCTTTCGCCGTGCGTCGCGATTGTCAGGCAGCGCGATCTTGGTATCCGTATGCATCTCCATCGCTCTCACCAGCGCATGAAGGACGGAGAGGGCGATCCAGCCGATCAGCGCCGGCATCACGAAGCCGGCGATTCTTTGCCAGATCGCGGCCAGTGCCGGGATTTCCCTTGCCGCCAGCACAAGGCCGAGCGCGATCATGGCATAGCGGGTAGGCCGCGACGAGCTTCTTGAGCAGCAAGTCGTCGGTCGCGCTTTCGCTCGCCTGCACTACCCTTTGCAGGATACGAAAGAATATCCGGTGCACGATCAGCGCGATTACGACTGCGATTGCACCGGTGGCGATGGCGGCAGCGGACTGGTTCATCCAGCCAGGCATCGCCGCTTCGACGGTAGGGAAAAAGTCGCTCATTAGCTGAGGTTCTATGGGGCCTCGCTCTGCGGTTCAACCGTGAGCGCCGCTATTTCAGTTTCTCACGGCAGGAAATGCAATCGTCACATGCACGCCATTGTCGGTGAAATCGCGCTCGATCCGGCCCTGCAGCTGCCGTGCGGCGCTATCGATCAGCTGGGTACCGAAGCCCTTGTGCCCGGCCGTCGGGCAACCGGAGGGGCAGTGTTCGGACCATTGCAGCACTATTTCTGATTCGCCGACCGTCCAGTTCACATCGATTTTTCCTCCCTGGGACCATGCGCCGTATTTGACAGCGTTGGTCGCCAATTCGTGGAAGACGAGGCCGAGCGGGGTCACTTGCCTGGCGGGAAGGGCAACGCTGGGGCCTGCCAGCTCCAGTTCGACATGGCTCCCATCATGCGGGGCGAGTGTCGTCTCGACGAGCTGGCGCAGATCGGCCTGCTGATTGCCGAGTGTACCTTGCGTTACTTCATGCGCGGTCAACAGGGCGTGGATCCGCTGTGCAATATTCTCGACGACGTCTTTCGCGCGCGGGTCACTCTTGCCGCTCATGCGCACGATTGCCAAAATCACCGCGAACAGGTTTTTCACCCGGTGGTTAAGTTCGCGCGCGAGCAGTTCCGCCTGATCGTGTGCTTCGGAGAGCTCTTGCGCATGAAGCTCCAGTGCGGCGGCGCGGGCGGCGCGGGCGACTTGCCAATAACCGAGGCCGATGGCCGCCAGCAGCAGAACCATCAGCCCGGCCAGCATCGGCAGAACCCGAGCTTCGACAGCGGCAGTGTTCTCGCTTGCCTGTGCCAGGATGCGGTTTTCGATCAGTTCCATTTCAGTGAGCGAACGGCGCAGGCGGGTCATCGTCTCCTGCCCCTGATCAGTCAGAATCTGGCGCTGCGCCGCGATCAGCTCGCCGCGCGATATCTGCGTCACTGACTTGTCGAGTTCCGCGAATTTCTCTTTGCTCCGGCGCTCGATATCGGCCAGCAATTGCGCTTGGCGTGGAGTCGGGTCATTGCCGACAAGCCCTCTCAGGCGCTCGATTGCCGGTTGATATTGCTCGCGTGCAATCCGGTACGGATCGAGATATCGCTGATCGAGAGTGATGTAATAGCCGCGTTGGCCGGTCTCTGCGTTGACGGCGATCCGGCCGATATTGCGCAGCTCCAGCAGTATCTCACTTGTCTCCCGGGCTTGTTCGCGCGTTTCCCGCTCGGCCTCGATAGTGTTGAAGATCAGCACTACCAGACCGATCAAAGCGAGCCCCACGAGGGTGAACAGGGTCAAGTTCACAAGAGGAATGCCGGCGATCCTTCGCCCTTCGCTAGGCCGGTTCAATGCGCAGCACCCCAGCTGCGGCCCGTGCCGATCTCGATGCCGAGCGGCACGTCGAGCTTCACCGCCGGGCCGGCCGCCTCGGCCATCACGCGTTCGATCACCGGCGCCGCGGCTGCGACATCTGCCTTCGGGCAGTTCGAACACCAGTTCGTCATGCACCTGCAACAGCATTCGCACATGTCCCAGTCCTGCCTCGATCCAGCGCGGGCACCATCCGGACCATCGCGCGCTTGATGATATCGGCGCTGGTGCCCTGGATCGGTGCGTTGATCGCGGCGCGTTCGCTGCCGGGGCGTTCGGTCTGCGTTGTGCGAATTGATCCGCGGGAACCAGGTCTTGCGGCCGAACAGGGTCTCCGAATAGCCGCGCTCCCGCACGGTCTCGAGCGTGTCGTGGATATAGCTGCTGGATGCCGGGGAAGCGCTCGAAATAGCGGTCGATCATCGCCTGTGCCTCGTCCGGCGGCACGCCCAGGCGGCCGCCAAGCCCCCAGCGGGTGATGCCGTAGAGGATTGCGAAATTGATCGTCTTGGCGCGCGCGCGGGTGTCGCGGTCGACATGGCCGAACATTTCCTCGGCGGTGCGCGCGTGGATGTCCTCGCCTTGCGCGAAGGCCTCCTTCAGCTCCGGGACATCGGCCATGTGCGCGGCCAGCCGCAGCTCGATCTGGCTGTAGTCCGCCGCCAGCAGCACATTGCCGGGCTCGGCAACGAAGGCCTCGCGGATCTGGCGGCCGATCTCGGTGCGGATCGGGATGTTCTGCAGATTGGGATCGGTCGAGGACAGGCGCCCGGTCTGCGCGCCGACCAGGCTGTAGCTGGTGTGGACGCGGCCGGTCTGCGGGATTGATCGCGGCTTGCAGCGCATCGGTATAGGTGCGATCTTCAGCTTCGCCAGCTGGCGCCATTCGAGCACCTTGTTGGCGATCGGCGCCCCTTCGCCTGCGAGCCGCTCCAGCATGGCCTGATCGGTCGAATATTGGCCGCTCTTGCCCTTGCGGCCGCCCTTGTAGCCGAGCTTGTCGAACAGGATGTCGCCCAGCTGCTTGGGGCTGCCGATGGTGAAGGCCTCGCCGGCCTGGGCGTGGATCTCGCTTTCGAGCGCGCCGATCTGCTCGGCGAATTCGCCCGACAGGCGCGACGAGCTGTTCGCGGTCGACCTTGATGCCGTGGCGCTCCATGCTGGCGACCACCGGGATCAGCGGGCGGTCGACCCGCTCGTAGATGCGGGTCCCGCCTTCAGTCGGCCAGGCGCGGCTTGAGCAGCTTGTAGAGCCGCCAGGTGACGTCGGCATCCTCGGCGGCATATTCGGTCGCGCGGTCCAGCGGGACTTCGGCGAAAGAAATCGCCTTCTTGCCGGTGCCGCAGACGTCCTTGAAGGCGAGCGTGGTGTGGCCGAGGTGGCGCTCGGACAGTTCGTCCATCCCGTGGCCGCCGCCGATCCCTTGATCGCTCCGTCCGGCATCGAGCGCGAAGCTCATGACCATCGTATCGTCGATCGGCGAGAGATCGAGCCCGCCAATGCTCGCGCCGGCCCGCGCCAGCACGTTGAGATCGTATTTGATGTTCTGCCCGACCTTGAGCACCGCATCGCTTTCGAGCAGCGGCTTGAGGCGGCGCAGCGCTTCTGCGCGATCGACCTGTACCGGCTTTTCCGCGAACATGTCGGTACCGCCATGGCCGAGCGGGATGTAGCAGGCATCGTTCGGCCCCAGCGCCAGGCTGATGCCGACCAGCTCGGCCTTCATGGCATCGAGGGAACTGGTTTCGGTGTCGATCGCAACCAGACGCGCGGCAAAGGCCCGTTCGATCCAGCTGTCGAGCGCTTCGATCGTCTGGACGCATTCATAGGCAGCTGCGATCGATTTCGGGCAGTTCTGGCAGCGGCTGGCGGTTGCCTTGGGCTGAAGCGGGCGCTGCCTGATTGTCCTGCTTGGCCGGATTGAGATTGGTGGTCCTTGACGGGGCTGCCGTTGCCGCCTTCCAGCCGCCTGAGAAGGCTGGAAAAGCCGTGCGACTGCAGAAAGGCGATCAGCGGATCGCGCGGGATCTCGCCCAGCTCGAATTCGTCGAGCGCCATCGGCAGGGTGCAATCCTGCTTCAGCTCCACCAGCACGCGGCTAAGCCGGGCCATGTCCGCTTCCTCGATCAGCCGTTCGCGCAACTTGGACGGCTTCATGCCTTCCGCAGCCGCGAGCGTGCTTTCGAGATCGCCGAATTCCTGGATCAGCTTGGTCGCGGTCTTGGGTCCGATTCCCCGGATGCCGGGTACATTGTCGACCGAATCGCCCATCAGTGCGAGCACGTCGCCGACCTTTTCGGGTCCGCACGCCGAATTTCTCCTCGACTTCGGGGATGGCGATGCGCTGATTCTTCATCGTGTCGAGCATGTCGATCATCGCGCCGCTCGCCGGGTCCGGCCCGACCAGCTGCATCAGGTCCTTGTCCGACGAGACGATGGTGACATCCCAGCCGCGTTTCGCCGCCGCGCGGGCATAGCTCGCGATCAGATCGTCTGCCTCGAAGCCCGCTTCTTCGATGCACGGCAGGCTGAAAGCGCGAGTCGCATCGCGAATCAGCGGGAACTGCGGGACGAGATCATCGGGCGGCGGCGGACGGTTCGCCTTGTACTGTCGGTAAATGTCGTTGCGGAAGGATTTGGCCGCTTTATCGAGGATTACCGCCAGATGCGTCGGGTCCGTCGGCCTTGTGCAGGTCGTCTGCAAGTTTCCACAACATAGTAGTGTAGCCATAGACTGCGCCCACCGGCGTCCCGTCGGGATTGGTGAGCGGCGGCAGGCGGTGATAGGCGCGGAAGATATAGGCCGAACCATCGACGAGATAGAGATGCTTTTTCGCAGACATGCGAGGCTGGTAGCAGCGCTTGGAGACAAGGTCAGCCGGATTCGTGCCCCCCGCGCCGCGTCGAACTCTGCCATGATACTGACTTATTCACACAGGATTAGGTATTGGAAAATAATGCCGATGGAAGCATGTCTTGGCACACGAGTTGCTAACACGCTTGCATCGCCTTGATTTGGACATTATTTGTCCGCCCCGAAGCCTGCTTGAGACTGCAGGCTTTGCGTGCGGCGATGCGCCGTACGTATTCTACTCGCTGTTCAAGGATTAATATTCATGCGCAAGATCGTTCTCGCCACCGCATTTGTCGGTGCTGCTCTGACCCTCGCGGCCTGCCAGAAGACTGAAGAAGCTGCTCCTGAAGCGGCAATGACGGAAGAAGCCACCGAAGCACCGATGGCGACCGAAGCTGCTACCGCAGCCGCTACCGAAGCTGCTACCGAAGCCGCTACCGAAGCTGCTCCGGCGCGCTGCCGAATAATCTTCGGTCAGTTCATAAACGGAAAGGGCGCGGCCTTATGGCTGCGCCCTTTTTGTTTGTGCCGTAGCGATCCGTTTGCCGCTGCGTTGGGGTAAACTGCGTTGCCTAAGGCAACACAGGGCTAGCGTGAGGCAGTGGTGCCTTTGTCGTAGGTGGCTTTGACCCACACGGCAGATGGCTGCGTGTATCCATCATAGATCGCGCGCGCGATCGAAGCGATGCGCGCTTCGCGATTGAGCCGCGTTCCCTGGCCGGTGACATAGATCGCCACTGCGATCGTGCGGCCGTCGGGCGCGGTGATAATCCCGACATCGCTCGAAGTGTTGTTAAGCGACCCGGTCTTGTGCGCGATCAGCACGTCATCGGGCATCAGGGCCGGTATGCGGCGCGTTGCCGGTGCGGCAGCGCTCCATCGTGCCAATCAGAAGATCGCGGCTCGATGCACTCAGCCAGCGGCCCTCGTACAGGCCTTTGAGCAGTGTCGCCATGGCCAGCGGCGTCGCGGAATCGCGAATGTCGATATAGCTGGCCGGATCGATCTCTCCATCGTCGCGCACCAGGGTTGCAATATCGCGGTCGATGCGGAACTCTTCGATTCCTGCGCGTTTCACCCAACGCATTGACGGCATTTGGCCCGCCGATCACTGCGAGCAAGGCGTCGGTCGCCGATTGCTGCTGCGGGTGAGCATCAATTCGATCAATTCGCTGGCAGGCAGCGCCTGGCCCGGTGAGACCGGTGCAACTGTGCTCGAAAATGCTTTCGAGCGCTGCGGAATCATCAGCGGGAATCTTTGGTCCAGCGTCCATTGGCCCTTGTCGACGCCTTCGAGGAAGGTCGCCGCGATGGCGATCTTGCTGGTGCTGGCCATCGGGAAGCGCTGGGTCGCCAAGGATCGAGATCTGCTCGCCGGTGGAAAGGTCGATCGCGGCGACGCCGATCCGGCCTTTTTCGCCGTTGGCTAGGAGCCCGATGTGCCGTTCGAGCTCGTTGGCATAGGAAGTCTGGAGATTTGTTCGGTGCGCGAAGTTCGGTGCCAAGGACCTGGTCGAAGCTGGCCTCAAACGTTTCCGGCGCCGACATGCACAGGCGTAAGCGGCCCGACTCCAAGGGCCAGGGCAGCGAAGTATTGATCCGAATTTCTTGATCGCCATGACCCCACTCTACGCAAAACAAGGTGTGCAGAAGATTAATGAGCTGGCGTCACACGGCAAGCAACCATGCTGGCTACGGCGACGAAGCGAGTCTGTGGGCCGACGAATTGAGCCGGTAGGCGGCCTGGCGGGCCAGTTTCGGCCATCGATTCAGGCAAAGCAAAAGGGCCGGGAATGCATCCCCGGCCCTTCGCGTTTCGGTTCGGCAGTTCGGATTGGCTTAGAAGTCCATGCCGCCCATGCCGCCCATGCCGCCGCCGGGCATCGCCGGTGGCCGGCTTGTCTTCGGGCAGTTCGCTGATCGCCGCTTCGGTGGTGATCAGCAGGCCGGCGACCGAAGCCGCATCCTGCAGCGCGGTGCGCACGACCTTGGTCGGGTCGATCACGCCGGCGGCTTCACGAGGTTCTCGTAGACGTCGGTCTGCGGCGTTGAAGCCCTGGGTCTCGTCGCCTTCGCGCAGCAGGTTGCCCGAAACCACCGCGCCGTCATGGCCGGCGTTCTCGGCGATCTGGCGGACCGGCGCGTAGATCGCCTTGCGGACGATGTCGATGCCGCGGGTCTGGTCGTCATTGGCGCCCTTCAGGCCTTCGAGAGCCTTGGTGGCATAGAGCAGCGCCGTGCCGCCGCCGGGGACGATGCCTTCTTCGACCGCAGCGCGGGTCGCGTGGAGCGCGTCGTCGACGCGGTCCTTGCGCTCCTTCACCTCGACTTCGCGAAGCGCCGCCGACCTTGATCACGGCAACGCCGCCGGCGAGCTTGGCCAGACGCTCCTGCAGCTTTTCGCGGTCGTAGTCGCTGGTGGTGGTTTCGATCTGGGCGCGGATCTGCTCGACGCGGGCCTTGATGTCGTCGGCATTGCCGGCGCCGTCGACGATGGTGGTGTTGTCCTTGTCGATGGTGACCTTCTTGGCCTGGCCGAGCATGCCGAGCGGTGACGTTCTCGAGCTTGATGCCGAGATCTTCGCTGATCATCTCGCCCGCGGTCAGGATCGCGATGTCCTCCAGCATCGCCTTGCGGCGATCGCCGAAGCCCGGAGCCTTGACCGCCGCGACCTTGAGGCCGCCGCGCAGCTTGTTGACCACCAGCGTGGCCAGCGCTTCGCCTTCGATGTCCTCGGCGATGATCAGCAGCGGACGGCCCGACTGCACCACGGCTTCGAGGATCGGCAGCATCGCCTGCAGGTTCGACAGCTTCTTCTCGTGGATCAGGATGTAGGGGTTATCCAGCTCGACCGTCATCTTCTCGGGATTGGTGACGAAGTAGGGCGAGAGATAGCCGCGGTCGAACTGCATGCCTTCGACGACATCGAGTTCGAACTCGAGGCCCTTGGCCTCTTCGACGGTGATCACGCCTTCCTTGCCGACCTTTTCCATGGCTTCGGCGATCTTCTCGCCGACTTCACGGTCGCCATTGGCCGAGATGATGCCGACCTGGGCGATTTCCTGCGTGCCGGAGACCGGCTTGGAACGTGCCTTGAGGTCCTCGACGACCTTGGTCACGGCGAGATCGATGCCGCGCTTCAGGTCCATCGGGTTCATGCCGGCGGCAACCGACTTCATGCCTTCGCGAACGATCGCCTGGGCGAGCACGGTGGCGGTGGTGGTGCCGTCACCGGCGATGTCGTTGGTCTTGCGAGGCGACTTCGCGCAGCATCTGCGCGCCCATGTTCTCGAACTTGTCCTTGAGTTCGATTTCCTTGGCGACGGTGACGCCGTCCTTGGTGATGCGCGGCGCGCCGAAGCTCTTGTCGATCACGACGTTGCGGCCCTTGGGGCCCAGCGTGACCTTCACCGCATCGGCGAGGATGTCGACGCCCTTCAGGATGCGTTCGCGCGCATCGCGCGAAAACTTCACGTCCTTGGCTGCCATTGTCTATGTTCCTCTCTAGAGAATGTCGTGAAGTTGGGGAAAGCGCGGTGCGATCAGGCGATCACGCCCAGGATGTCGCTTTCCTTCATGATCAGCAGGTCTTCGCCGTCGATCTTGACCTCGGTGCCGGACCACTTGCCGAACAGCACGCGGTCGCCGGCCTTGACGTCGAGCGGGGTGATCTTGCCGTCGTCGGCGCGGGCGCCGGTGCCGACGGCGACGATTTCGCCTTCGCTGGGCTTTTCCTTGGCGCTGTCGGGGATGATGATGCCGCCGGCCGTCTTTTCTTCGGCTTCGACGCGACGGACCAGCACGCGGTCGTGCAGCGGACGGAATGCCATTGATGACCTCTTCCATTAAATGAGTGCTACAAGCTTTGGCACTCTCAGGTGGAGAGTGCCAGCGGCGCGGATATGGTGACCATGCCGCAGCCCGTCAAGCGGAGTCTCAAAGAATTTTTTCGCTATGAGTGTGGCTGCGCGATGTCAGTCGCCGGTCAGCTCGCGGGGGAAGCGGCACAAGCGCAGCCGTTCGCGCTGCGACCAGCGCCACAGCATCAGGCCAGCGACCACAACCAGGCCGACAGCCAGGCCGATCCACACGCCGGTGCCTTGCAGCGGGGTCCAGAAGCCAAGCCACAGGCAGCAGGCGAGGCCGGGCACCCAATAGCCGAACAGCGCATAGGCCATCGGCATGCGGGTATCCTGCAGGCCTCGCAGTGCGCCCATCGACACGGCCTGTATGCCGTCGAACAGCTGGAAGGCGGCGGCGACGACCATGTAGTGCACGGCGAAGCCCACCAGCGCGGCGTTGGCCGGCGCGTCGACATCGACATAGACCGACAGCAGCAGGTGCGGGACGAACAGCATCGCCGCCGCCGTGCGTGGTCATGAAGGCCGTGCCGGAGATGATCGCGGCCCAGCCCGCCAGGCGGATCGCCGGCACGTTTCGCCCGCCGAAGTGATAGCCGACGCGGATCGTCGCCGCCTGGCCGATCGCGAAGGGGATCTGGAAGGCAAAGGATGCGAGATTGAGCGCGAGCGTATGCGCCGGCCAGCTGGTCCGGGCCGATCAGCCCCATCAGGAAGGCCGCGCCGCTGAACAGGCCGGCTTCGGCCACGATCGTCACGGCCACCGGCGTGCCGATCCGCAGCAGATCGCCCAGCCGCACCCATTCCGGGCGCCACCAGCGGCCCCAGATGCGATAGCGCCGCAGCACGCCGGTCGTGCTCGATCGCCACGACATAGGCCGCGAACGACGATCAGCGAGGTGATGACGGACGACAGCGCCGAACCTTCGAGGCCGAGCGCCGGGCGCGCCGAGATTGCCGAACACGAAGGCATAATTGCCGATGGCGTTGACGATCACGCCCAGCCCGGTGATCACGGTGGCGAAGATCGGCCGGCCGAGCGCCGATACGAAGCTGCGCAGCACGTTTGCGGCGATCAGCCCCGGCATGCTCCACATCAGGATCGCGAGAAAGTCCCCCGCGCGTGCCGAGATATGCGCATCCTGGCCGGTCGCCAGCATCAAGGGCTCGCCCGTGCGCAGACCGCCATGCCGCAGCACCGCGCATGCGACCGCAGCCACAGCGCCATGCGCAGCGAGCGCCGCACTTCGCGCACGGCATGGCGCCGCCGGCCGAGTTCCGCCGCGATCAGCGCCGCAGCGGCGCCAGTCAGCCCGGTCAGTGCCCAAGCCACGGTGCCGTAAAGCGCGAATGACAAGGCTCGCCGCGGCCAGTTCCTGCGTGCCGAGTCGGGCCACGAAGATCACGTCGATCGCATGGGTCGCCATCTGCAGCACGCCGGCCAGCGCCAACGGCACCGCGAGGCGCAGTGTGGCGGCGAATTCGGATCGCCATGTCGGATGTTGTGTCTACGGCAAACATAAAGCCGGCCCGGATAGGCGCGGCGCGTGGTGGGCGAAAGTATCAATTGCGACGAGTTGCGTCTTCGCCGGCGGATGCGGCAGGCGGGCAACAGGTGGCTGGCGAGGGACTGCGCTGCGCACCGCGGAAAGGGCTTGGCAGGCCGAACGGCATTTGTGCTTGGGGCGCCGGGACGATTCTGGCAGGAGGCCGATGTGACGAAATCAGTGAAGATTGGCAGCGATTGCGGGCCTGGCCCTGGCTCTTGCCGCATGTGGCGGCGCGAGCGAGGAGCCTGCGGCTCCGACTGCGGACGAAAGCGCCGGCGCTGTCGCTACCGAGGCCGCGCCTGTGGGCGAGAGCGCGGAGAGCGAAGCCGGTGAGGGCGTGGCGGCCAAATCTGCCGAAGCCCCCATCGCATTCACTCAGTGCAAGGCGTGCCATTCGGTCGAGCCCGGCAAGCACGGCATCGGGCCGAGCCTTGCTGGCATCTATGGCACCAAGGCGGCGGATATCGCTGACTACCAGTTCAGCCCGGCGATGCAGCAGTCGGGCCTGACCTGGGACGATGCGACGCTCGATGCCTATCTCGAGAGTCCGCAGAAGGTCGTACCGGGCACCAAGATGAGCTTCTTCGGGCTGAAGGATGCGGCCAAGCGCAAGGAAGTGATCGAGTATATCAAGACGCTGAAGTAGCTGCAGCTGACGAGGGCCGCGAAGTTCAGTGCAGATCTGATACGTGATGCTGATAACGGCGATTTGAAGGGCCGATCTGGAGGCTTTTGCCTCTATCGCTATCCGACACTCCCACTGCTTCCGCAAACGCCCCGGAAGGTCGGTTCCATCACTCAGGCCAAATTGCCGCTTACGCCTCGTTGAGCGCCGAAGGAGCAAGCGTAGCCATCCAGCGATATATTGCAGATGGCTTCACGCGATTGCTTATTCCGATGTGGTTGGAGGCTCCACGCGTGGCCGATGTTCGCGGGAATCCGTCGGCGTCGGTGATATCGGCAGGATATCAGGGAACGCGGAGAATATTCGCCTACGTGGATATTTTCAGACGCGGCCAGGCAAGCGGGCGCGCAGGCAATGCTTTATTCTTCCCGATCTCGGCCCGACCTTTCTCATGTGGTTGTATTTCAACCTGGGTGCCTGAGCATCGCGGGTGGAGCTGCGAGTTTCCCCGGATGCTTGAAAAACCCAGGCGCTTGAAATGATCGGTAAACGAAAAGGGCGGCCCCTTGCGGCGCCGCCCTTCCATCCACGGATGCTTCAAGACATCCGCAAAACTGTAAGAAGATTACTTGAGTTCGACGGTGCCGCCGGCTTCTTCGATCTTCTTCTTGATCTCTTCGGCTTCCGCCTTGTTGACGCCTTCCTTGACGGCCTTCGGGCGCGCCTTCGACGAGCGCCTTGGCTTCGGCGAGGCCCAGGCCGGTGATGGCGCGGACTTCCTTGATGACGTTGATCTTCTTGCCACCGTCGCCGGTCAGGATGACGTCGAACTCGGTCTGCTCTTCAACAGCCGGCAGCGGCTTCGCCGCCACCGGCCGGAGCGGCAACGGCCACGGCGGCAGCGGCGGAAACGCCCCATGCTTCTTCGAGCGCCTTGGCGAGTTCGGCCGCTTCGAGGACGGTCAGCTTCGAGAGGTCTTCAACGATCTTGGCGATATCGGCCATTTCAACATACTCCAATCAGATTGCTTGGCCCGGCGCGGGAAATCCGCGCCGGGTAAAATTCGCTGGAAAAACCGTCTTACGCAGCGTCCTTGGCGGCATAGGCGCCGAAGACGCGTGCCAGCTTGGCCGCCGGGGCGGTGGCGAGCTGGGCGATCTTGGTCGCCGGTGCCTTGAACAGACCCACGAGCTTGCCGCGCAGTTCGTCGAGCGAAGGCAGCGAGGCGAGCGCCTTGATCCCAGCTTCGTCGAGCAACGTGCCGCCCATCGAACCACCGACGATTTCGAGCTTGTCGGTTCGTCTTGGCGAAGTCCACGGCGGCCTTTGCGGCGGCAACCGGATCGACCGAAGTCGCCAGCGCCGTCGGGCCCGATGAGCATATTCGCCGATGCCTTCGTAATCCGTGTCCTTGATGGCAAGCTTGGCAAGACGGTTCTTCGCAACCTTGTACGATCGCGCCGGCGTCACGCATCTTCGAGCGCAGATCGGTGGACTGAGCCACCGTCAGGCCGAGGTTGCGGGTGACAACCACCACGCCGACCTCGTTGAAAGTTGCGTTCAGCGTTGCGACCGAATCGGCTTTTTGCGAACGATCCATGCCTTACTCCTTCACTATGGCCGTTTGGGCTGGGGCCCGCACGACCGGCTACGTTGTCCATGCCGCTGGAGCGGCACGGGCGAGTCCGTTGAGGGGAAGGAGGTGCATCGCCGCCTGATCGGGCGGGAAATGCGAGAGCGGCACTGCAATGGGCAGGCCGTCTGTTAAATCTCTTTCCCGTCTAGGCTGGAGATTAAGAGAGCCAAATTGCCCTCACCAACTGTCTCGGACGGATGGCTGGCAAGCAAAAGGCCCGCCAGTTGGAGCGGGCCTCTAGCCATTTTGGGGTTGTTGTCAAGAAAAGCCGGGGCTTCGAGGGCCTATTCGCCTTCCGTATGCCCCAGCAAGTCGCCCGGCTGGCAATCCAGTTCGCGGCAGATTGCCTCGAGCGTTGAGAAGCGGATCGCCTTGGCCTTGCCGGTCTTCAGGATCGAGAGATTGGCCAGAGTCAGGTCGATCCGTTCGGCCAGCTCGGTCAATGTCATGCGCCGATCGTGGAGCAGATCGTCGAGTTTGACTATGATCGGCATCAGACTGTCCCTTCCAGCTCTTCGCGCATTTCGGCGCCCTTGCGGAACACTCGCGCCAGAATGAACAGCACGATCGCGAGAGCGAAGCCGGTCAGCGATATGTCGGAACTGATTTCGATCGAATTGTCCTCAAGCTGAGTGCCGAGCCAGGTCGAAAGCAGGGTGGCCGGAATGCCGATCAGCTGGATGATGATCGCCAGCCATGCCATCCGCCGCAACCGCGCGGCATTTTCAAGCGTGAACGGATCGCCAACGCCCACTGTGTCGATCACTTGCGCAAGGCGGACGATAAAATCGTACATCAGACCAAGCGAGAGGAGGGCGAGGACGCAGCCGACCAGGATCCCGCCCCTCACTTCGTTGAGACTGACCTGATCGACCGACACCTTGACATGTTCGGCGAACATTTCCGGCGCGGCGATGCTGATTACAAGCGGCGACACAGATCGCAATAATGCCGATGGCGAGGATGATGCGCGCGACCACAGTGCCGATCTTGGCAGTCAGCAGCAGCGGGTCTCTTTTGCTCTTGGACATGGATATGCTCCAGATAGCTAGGTTTGGGCCTTGATCGCCGGCCTTGCGATCAGGCGATTTCGCTGACCACTATCGAGCGATCCGCGGGAACGGATATGGTCGAAGCGATCGACGCATAGGTCAGAGCCAGGGCGGCGAAGGCGGCAAGCGCGTGATTGATGGTACGGGTCATTTGTCGTTCTCCAATATGGTTGATATCGATATTCAATAAGGCGAGTCGCGACTTATTGTCAATCGATAATATCGAAAAACGATATGCATCTTATCGAATTGCGAAATATGGCCGCATTGCTCCAATTTGCCGTCCGCGCAGGAGGCGCAAGGTTTGACATGCTGCGGTGCAAAACCTATATGGGCCCCTGTCAGATTGCTTCGAGCAAGGAGAACCCGGCGCGGGGGTTCACCCAGGAAGGAAGCACTGGCTTTCCATAGTCGCGACGCCAGCTGCAGGTTAGCCCCGGCAAAGGGGCCGATTGCCTGCGGCTTTTCGGCGTTTCGACATGGGCCACAAATCCCCGTGTGTGGCTAACGGAACTTGCCGGCTGCGAATCAGCGCCGGCGCAAATGACGAAGAGGCGATCTCCTTTCATGGCGAGCAAGGCTAAGGCCCCCGAGGCCCAAGGCAGCGCGAAGAAGCGCATCCGCAAGATCTTCGGCGACATCCACGAAGTGGTGGAAATGCCGAACCTGATCGAGGTCCAGCGCGAGAGCTACGAACAGTTCCTGCGTTCCGACCCTTCGATCGGCT
This sequence comes from uncultured Alphaproteobacteria bacterium, assembly GCA_963777785.1. Taxonomy (GTDB): domain Bacteria; phylum Pseudomonadota; class Alphaproteobacteria; order Sphingomonadales; family Sphingomonadaceae; genus Andeanibacterium. The sequence goes on along the minus strand of CAVZRU010000002.1, from coordinate 1,356,600 downwards.
ATGTCTCCGGCCTGGAAAAGACCCTGCGCTCGGTCTTCCCGATCCGCGACTTCGCCGGCACCGCCGAGCTCGACTTCGTCCATTACGAACTCGAAGATCCGAAGTACGACACCACCGAGTGCCGCCAGCGCGGCATCACCTATGCCGCGCCGATGAAGGTCACGCTGCGCCTGATCGTGTTCGAGGTCGATACCGAGACCGAAACCCGCTCCGTGCTCGATATCAAGGAGCAGGACGTCTACATGGGCGACATGCCGCTCATGACGCAAGAACGGCACCTTCATCATCAACGGCACCGAGCGCGTCATCGTCAGCCAGATGCACCGTTCGCCGGGCGTGCTGTTCGATCATGATCGCGGCAAGACCCACTCGTTCGGGCAAGTTCCTGTTCGCCGCCCGCGTCATTCCCTATCGCGGTTCGTGGCTCGATTTCGAATTCGACGCCAAGGACATCGTCAACGTCCGCATCGACCGCAAGCGCAAGCTGCCGGTCACCTCGCTGCTGTACGCGCTCGGCCTCGATGGCGAGCAGATCCTCAACCATTTCTACAAGACCGTCACCTGGGAGCGTTCCGGCAAGAAGGGCGATGGCTGGAAGATTCCTTATTCGGCCGAGCAGTGGCGCGGCCAGAAGCCGACCTTCGCACTGGTCGATGCCAAGACCGGCGAGGAAGTGTTCCCCGCCGGCCAGAAGATCAGCCCGCGCGCCGCCAACAAGGCGGCCAAGGACGGGCTTGAGAATCTGCTGATCCCGACCGAGGAAATCTTCGGCCGCTATGCCGCGCGGCGACATGATCGACGAAGCGACCGGCCGCATCTACATCGAGGCGGGCGACGAAGTCTCGCCCGAGAACCTCGAACAGCTCGACAAGGCCGGCATCGACCGGATCGACCTGCTCGACATCGATCACATCAACACCGGCCCCTGGATCCGCAACACGCTGAAGGCCGACAAGGCCGAGAACCGCGACGAAGGCCTGGAGGCGATCTACAAGGTCATGCGTCCGGGCGAGCCGCCGACGCAAGGAAACCGCCGAGGCGCTGTTCGAAGGCCTGTTCTTCGATGCCGACCGCTACGACCTTTCCGCCGTCGGCCGCGTGAAGCTCAACATGCGTCTCGGCCTCGATGCCGAGGACACCGTCACCACGCTGCGCACCGAAGACATCCTCGCCGTGGTCAAGGAACTGGTCGACCTCAAGGACGGCAAGGGCGAAGTCGACGATATCGACAACCTCGGCAACCGCCGCGTGCGTTCGGTGGGCGAACTGCTGGAAAACCAGTACCGCGTCGGCCTGCTGCGCATGGAACGCGCGGTGAAGGAGCGCATGAGCTCGGTCGACGTCTCGACCGTGATGCCGAACGACCTCATCAACGCCAAGCCCGCCGTGGCCGCGGTGCGCGAGTTCTTCGGCTCCTCGCAGCTGTCGCAGTTCATGGATCAGACCAACCCGCTGTCGGAAGTCACCCACAAGCGCCGCGTTTCGGCGCTTGGACCAGGCGGTCTCACCCGTGAGCGTGCCGGCTTCGAAGTGCGCGACGTTCACCCGACCCATTATGGCCGCATCTGCCCGATTGAAACGCCGGAAGGCCCGAACATCGGCCTGATCAACTCGCTCGCGACGCTTCAGCCGCGTCAACAAGTACGGCTTCATCGAAACGCCGTACCGCAAGGTCGATGGACGGCAAGGTGACCAGCGACGTCGTCTATCTTTCGGCGATGGAAGAGCAGAAGCACACGGTCGCGCAGGCATCGGCCGAACTCGACGAGGACGGCGCCTTCGTCGAAGAGCTGGTCTCGGCGCGTGAAAACGGCGAATTCGTGATGGCGCCGCGCGAACATGTCACGCTGATGGACGTCAGCCCCAAGCAGCTCGTTTCGGTCGCCGCATCGCTCATTCCGTTCCTGGAAAACGATGACGCCAACCGCGCGCTGATGGGCTCGAACATGCAGCGTCAGGCAGTGCCGCTGGTCCGGCCGAAGCGCCGTTCGTCGGCACCGGCATGGAAGAAACCGTGGCGCGCGATTCCGGCGCTGCGATCGGCGCCCTGCGCGGCGGCATCGTCGACCAGGTCGACGCGACCCGTATCGTGATCCGCGCTTCGGGCGATATCGAGGCCGGCCAGTCGGGCGTCGACATCTACACGCTGCAGAAGTTCCAGCGCTCCAACCAGAACACCTGCATCAACCAGCGTCCGCTGGTGAAGGTGGGCGACGTGGTCGACGAAGGCGACATCATCGCCGACGGTCCCTCGACCGATCTCGGCGAGCTGGCGCTGGGCCGCAACAGCCTCGTCGCCTTCATGCCCTGGAACGGCTACAACTACGAAGACTCGATCCTGATCTCCGAGCGCATCGTGAAGGACGACGTCTTCACCTCGATCCACATCGAGGAATTCGAAGTCATGGCCCGCGACACCAAGCTCGGGCCGGAAGACATCACCCGCGACATTCCGAACGTCGGCGAGGAAGCGCTGCGCAACCTCGACGAAGCGGGCATCGTCTATATCGGCGCGGAAGTGCATCCGGGCGACATCCTGGTCGGCAAGATCACGCCGAAGGGCGAAAGCCCGATGACGCCGGAAGAAAAGCTGCTGCGCGCGATCTTCGGCGAAAAGGCCAGCGACGTGCGCGACACCTCGCTTCGCCTGCCGCCGGGCGTTGCCGGCACGATCGTCGAAGTCCGCGTGTTCAACCGCCACGGCATCGAGATCGACGACCGTACCCGGGCGATCCAGAACGAGGAAATCGAACGCCTCAAGAAGGACGCGCGAAGACGAACGCGCGATCCTCAACCGCGCGACCTACAACCGCCTGCGCGAGATGCTGCTCGGCCAGACGGCTTCTGCGGCGCCCAAGGGCGTCAAGAAGGGCGCGACGATCGACCGACGAGCTGCTCGATGAGGTCGAGCGTCACGAATGGTGGAAGTTCGCCGTCGCCGACGACAAGCGCCAGATCCAGCTCGAAGCGGTCAAGACGCAGTATGACGAGGCCGTCAAGAGCGATCAACGACAAGTTCGAGGACCGCCGCGAGAAGCTCGAGCGCGGCGACGAGCTGGCTCCGGGCGTGCTCAAGATGGTCAAGGTCTTCGTCGCGGTGAAGCGCAAGCTGCAGCCGGGCGACAAGATGGCCGGCCGCCACGGCAACAAGGGTGTGATTTCGCGCATCCTGCCGTGCGAGGACATGCCGTTCCTCGAGGACGGCACGCCAGTCGACATCGTGCTCAACCCGCTGGGCGTGCCGAGCCGCATGAACGTCGGTCAGATCTTCGAGACCCATCTGGGCTGGGCCGCGCGCGGCCTCGGCCAGCAGATACAGGCGGCGCTCGAAGAATGGCGCGATGCCAATCCCGATCCGGAAGCGGCCAGCGCCGCCCGACGCGCGTGGTCGAGAAGCTGAAGGACATCTACGGCCCGCAATACCACGCCGAGATCGAAGCGCGTTCGACCGAGGAAATCGTCGAACTGGCCGGCAACCTCACCAACGGCGTCCCGATGGGCACTCCGGTGTTCGACGGCGCGCGTGAAGCGGACGTGTCCGCCATGCTCGAGAAGGCCGGTCTCGATACGTCGGGCCAGGTCACGCTGTTCGACGGCCGCACCGGCGAGGCGTTCGACCGCAAGGTGACCGTGGGCTACATCTACATGCTGAAGCTGCACCACCTTGTCGACGACAAGATCCACGCACGTTCGATCGGGCCGTACAGCCTCGTCACCCAGCAGCCGCTGGGCGGTAAGGCGCAGTTCGGCGGCCAGCGCTTCGGCGAAATGGAGGTCTGGGCGCTCCAGGCCTACGGCGCGGCCTACACGCTGCAGGAAATGCTGACGGTGAAGTCCGACGACGTGGTCGGCCGCACCAAGGTCTACGAAGCGATCGTCAAGGGTGACGACACGTTCGAGGCCGGCATTCCCGAAAGCTTCAACGTGCTGGTCAAGGAAATGCGCTGCCTCGGCCTCAATGTCGAACTCTCCTCGATCGTCGATGGACGAGGACGACGACTCGCGCAGGCGGCGGAATGAGCCTGCAGAGCGGCAGCCGAAGCGAGCGCCGCCCGCACCGCCAGAGATTGACCCTACCTAAGGGACTGAGACATGAACGACCTGACCAAATTCACCAACCAGCTGGCCAAGCCGGAAACCTTCGACCAGATCCAGATCGGGATCGCATCGCCCGAGCGCATCCGCTCGTGGTCCTTCGGCGAGATCAAGAAGCCGGAAACCATCAACTACCGCACGTTCAAGCCGGAGCGTGACGGCCTGTTCTGCGCCCGCATCTTCGGCCCGGTGAAGGATTACGAGTGCCTGTGCGGCAAGTACAAGCGCATGAAGTACAAGGGCGTCGTCTGCGAAAAGTGCGGCGTCGAAGTCACCGTCACCAAGGTGCGCCGCGAGCGCATGGGCCATATCGAGCTGGCCGCGCCGGTCGCGCACATCTGGTTCCTCAAGTCGCTGCCGTCGCGCATCGGCCTGCTGCTCGACATGCAGCTCAAGCAGCTTGAGCGCGATCCTCTATTTCGAAAGCTACGTCGTCATCGAGCCGGGCCTGACCCCGCTCGAGAAGTACCAGCTGCTGACCGAAGACGAACTGCTCGACGCGCAGGACGAATATGGCGAGGACGCCTTCTCCGCCGGGATCGGCGCCGAAGCGGTCAAGCATCATGCTGATGGACCTCGACCTCGAGCAGGAGCGCGACGATCTGATGGAAGAGCTCGCGATCACCAAGTCCGACGCTCAAGCCCAAGAAGATCATCAAGCGCCTGAAGGTCGTCGAAAGCTTCATCGATTCGGGCAACCAGCCCGAGTGGATGATCCTCGAAGTCGTGCCGGTCATTCCGCCCGAACTGCGCCCGCTGGTGCCGCTCGACGGCGGCCGCTTCGCGACGTCGGATCTCAACGATCTCTATCGCCGCGTGATCAACCGCAACAACCGCCTGAAGCGCCTGATGGAGCTGCGCGCGCCGGACATCATCGTCCGCAACGAAAAGCGCATGCTGCAGGAAGCCGTCGACGCACTGTTCGACAACGGCCGCCGCGGCCGCGTCATCACCGGCGCCAACAAGCGTCCGCTCAAGTCGCTGTCCGACATGCTCAAGGGCAAGCAGGGCCGCTTCCGCCAGAACCTGCTCGGCAAGCGCGTCGACTATTCGGGCCGTTCGGTCATCGTGACCGGGCCGGAACTCAAGCTGCACCAGTGCGGCCTGCCCAAGAAGATGGCGCTCGAACTGTTCAAGCCGTTCATCTACGCCCGCCTCGATGCCAAGGGTCTGTCGATGACCCTGAAGCAGGCGAAGAAGTGGGTCGAGAAGGAGCGCAAGGAAGTCTGGGACATCCTCGACGAGGTGATCCGCGAACATCCGGTGCTGCTGAACCGCGCGCCGACGCTTCACCGTCTCGGCATCCAGGCGTTCGAGCCCGTGCTGATCGAAGGCAAGGCGATCCAGCTTCACCCGCTGGTCTGCTCGGCCTTCAACGCCGACTTCGACGGCGACCAGATGGCCGTCCACGTGCCGCTGAGCCTTGAAGCCCAGCTGGAAGCGCGCGTGCTGATGATGTCGCACCAACAACATCCTCTCGCCCGCCAACGGCAAGCCGATCATCGTGCCTTCGCAGGACATGGTGCTGGGCCTCTATTACCTGTCGATGGACCGCGAAGGCGAGCCGGGCGAAGGCATGATGCTGACCGACATGGCCGAAGTGCATCAGGCGCTCGAAGTCGGGGCGGTGACGCTGCACACCAAGATCGTCAGCCGCGTTCCGCAGACCGACGAGGACGGCAAGGAGTACATGGTGCGCTTCGACACCACGCCGGGCCGCATGCTGATCGGCGAGACGCCTGCCGCAAGAGCACAAGGTGCCGTTCGACGATCGTCAACCGCCTGCTGACCAAGAAGGAAATCGGCGACGTGATCGATCAGGTCTATCGCCACACCGGCCAGAAGGACACGGTGCTGTTCGCCGACGCGATCATGGCGCTGGGCTTCCGCCACGCGTTCAAGGCCGGCATCTCGCTTCGGCAAGGATGACATGATCATCCCGGATTCGAAGGTCGGCTGGTCGACGAGACCAAGGCGCTGGTTGCCGATTACGAGCAGCAGTATCAGGACGGCCTGATCACCCAGCAGGAAAAGTACAACAAGGTGATCGACGCCTGGAGCCGTTGCGGCGACCAGGTGGCGAACGCCATGATGGACGAGATCAAGGCGACGCCGAAGGACGCGAACGGCCGCGAGGCGCCGATCAACTCGATCTACATGATGAGCCACTCCGGTGCGCGTGGTTCGCCGACGCAGATGAAGCAGCTTGCCGGTATGCGCGGCCTGATGGCCAAGCCTTCGGGCGAGATCATCGAGACGCCGATCATCTCGAACTTCAAGGAAGGCCTGACCGTTCTTGAATACTTCAACTCCACCCACGGCGCCCGCAAGGGTCTGGCCGACACCGCGCTCAAGACGGCAAACTCGGGTTACCTGACCCGCCGTCTGGTCGACGTGTCGCAGGATTGCGTCGATCGTCGAGGAAGACTGCAAGACCGAACAATGCGCTGGAAATGCGCGCGATCGTCCAGGGCGGTTCGACCATCGCCTCGCTGGGCGAGCGTATCCTGGGCCGCACCACGGCCGAGGATCATCGTCAACGCCAAGACCGGCGAAGTCATCGTCAAGGCGGGCACGCTGCTCGACGAGCCGATGGTCGAAGGCGATCGAGGAAGCCGAAGTTCAGTCGGCCAAGATCCGCTCGCCGCTGGTCTGCGAAGCCGAACAGGGCGTCTGCGGCACCTGCTACGGGCGCGATCTTGCCCGCGGTACGCCGGTGAACATCGGTGAAGCGGTCGGCGTCATCGCCGCCCAGTCGATCGGTGAGCCGGGCACGCAGCTGACCATGCGTACCTTCCACATCGGCGGTGCGGCGCAGGTCAACGAAACCTCGCATCTCGAAGCGATCTCGGACGGCACGATCGAGTATCGCGACATGCCGACCATCATCGACAAGCGCGGCCGCCAGCTGTCGCTTGCCCGCAACGGCGAGATCGTGGTGATCGACGCGGAAGGCCGCGAGCGCGAAATCCACAAGGTGCCTTACGGTACCGTCCTGATGCTCAAGGACGGCGATCAAGGTGAAGGAAGGCGAACGTATGGCCGAGTGGGATCCGTTCACCCTGCCGATCATCACCGAGCAAGTCGGGCATCGTGCAGTTACCAGGACCTGATCGACGGCAAGACCCTGACCGAACAGACCGACGAAGCGACCGGCATCGCCCAGCGCGTCGTGACCGAATATCGCGTCCGCCGGCCGCTCCAAGAAGGAAGACCTGCGTCCGCGCCTGACCCTGCTCGGACCGAAGCCGACAGAAGGGCGAGACGGAAGCCGCGCGCTACATGCTGGCGCCGGGCACGACGCTTTCGGTCGAGGATGGCCAGCAGGTCGAAGCGGGCGACATTCTCGCCCGTGCCAGCCGCGAAGCCGCCAAGACCCGCGACATCACCGGCGGTCTGCCGCGCGTTGCCGAACTGTTCGAAGCGCGCATGCCGAAGGACAATGCGATCATCGCCAAGATCTCGGGCCGGATCGAATTCGTCCGCGACTACAAGGCGAAGCGCAAGATCGCGATCATTCCGGAAGAGGGCGATCCGGTCGAGTATCTGATCCCCAAGACCAAGGTGATCGACGTCCAGGAAGGCGACTTCGTCAAGAAGGGCGACAACCTGATCTCGGGCTCGCCCCAATCCGCACGACATCCTCGAAGTGCATGGGCGTCGAAGCGCTGGCCGAATATCTCGTCGCCGAAATCCAGGAAGTCTACCGCTTGCAGGGCGTGAAGATCAACGACAAGCACATCGAGGTGATCGTTCGCCAGATGCTGCAGAAGGTCGAGATCACCGACGGCGGCGACACCACCCTGCTGCCGGGCGAGCAGGTCGATCGCGAGGAAATGAACGAGCATCAACGCCAAGCTGGCGCAAGGGCAAGAAGCCGGCCGAAGGCAAGCCGGTGCTGCTCGGCATCACCAAGGCGAGCCTGCAGACGCGCTCGCTTCATCTCGGCGGCCTCGTTCCAGGAGACCACCCGCGTGCTCACCCAGGCTGCGGTCGAAGGGCAAGAAGCGACACGCTGATCGGCCTCAAGGAGAACGTGATCGTGGGCCGTCTCATCCCCGCCGGTACCGGCGCGGGCATGAACCGGATGCGCGTCGCCGCCACCAGCCGCGATGCCGCGCTGCGCGCTCAGTATCGCAAGCTGCAGGAGTCGCTGATCGCGCCTGCTGTCGGCTGCGGAAGAGCATGCGGCCGAACTGCTGCGCGATCCGGCTGACGACACTGGCAACGATCCGCTGGCCAAGGTCGAAGGCGAAACGCACGGCACCGATGCCGATGCCGGCGAGTATCTCGAAAAGAGTGAAGAGAGCTAAGCGCTCACACCCCGCTCAGAGTAACGAAATGCCCCGCTGGAGCTCAGGCTCCGGCGGGGTTTTTCTTGTTGCCAGGCACTCGGCAGGGATCAGGCTATTCTTTCGACCTGTATTGCGTTCGAGCTGGCTCCGCTGGCGATCCAGCGATCCTGCATCGCGGCCCTGTCAGGATCGGCACGAAAGGCACCGAACGCGCTATCATCGGGGAAATAGAGCAGATGGGTTTCGCTCGCGCCGTCGATCGAGCGAAGGCGCTCTTCCAGTCTGGCACCGTACTTGTCGAGCAGCGCCAGAACCTGCGTCTTGTATTCTTCGAACATGGCGAGGTCGGCGTTCGACAGATCGATCTGAACCATCAGCAGCATGGAATGCAAACTTCCACCAAGCGGCGCGCGAGAATGTCGCAAATCTACAGCTCATCAACCTTTACGCGGCTGAACAGCTCCTGCAGCGCCCCGGCCATCCATTGCTCGTCCACCAGTTGGTAATCGGCGGAAACAGGGCTGTCCTTCGAAAGCGAGTATTTGCTGCGGTCGATCGGTTCCGCCGCGAGCCAGGCCTTGCCATCCGCGAGCCGGATGGTGATCGCCACCAGCCGATTGTGGTGCACTTTCAGCACGAAGCGCTTGACCTCCTTGGTCGCGCCTTCTTCGATCAGCTCGAATTCGGAGCGCCCTTCGAGCGTGGAATGAGCGAGCTGTGCCAGCCGTGCGAGCATCGGTCCTTCTATTCTGGCCCATTGCAGCTGTTCGAACAGTGCGTTGTCGACGGCATTGGAAAGCCGGTCGCATTCGATCTCAAAGCCGGATTGGGACACTGGGTCTCTCGCTTCCTGGAAAGGCGGCCGCTAGCCGGCCGGGATGATTATTCGCTCATACAGGGCCAATCCCTAACAAGTGGGGCGAGGCAGTGGAGCGGACCCGGACCGGAAGCAGCACTGGCAATTGCGCCTCTGCAGACTTAAGCCCGGCGCAGGAGATATCAGGAGGGGAGATTGCCATGCGCAGACGCAGGATCGGTTCGCTGGAAGTCTCGGTCACCGGGGTGGGCTGCAACAATTTCGGGCGTGAGCTGGACCTGGAGCAAACGCGGCGCGTGGTCGACGCGGCGATAGATCTCGGGGTCAATTTCTTCGATACGGCGGACCAGTACGGCAGGCCCTTTACCACCAGCGAGAGCTTTCTCGGCGAGGTGCTTACCGGGCGGCGGAACGAGGTCGTGATCGCGACCAAGTTCGGCCGTGTGCTTGATGAGCAGCGCAGGGCGCCAAGCCCGGCCTATGTCCGCGCGGCCACGGAAGCCTCGCTCAGGCGCCTCCGGACCGATCGGATCGACCTGATGCAACTGCATGTTCCCGATCCGGAGACGCCGATCGAGGACACGCTGGGGGCGCTGAACGATCTCGTGGCGGAAGGCAAGATCCTGGAGATCGGCTCTTCCAACTTTGACGCGGCGCCGACAGCCGCGGCGGATGAAGCGGCGCTGGCAAAAGGGACCGCGCGTTTCGTCTCGACCCAAGCCGAATACAGCCTGCTGCAAAGATCCGCCGAGACCGTCCCTGCTCCCCGAATGCGAACGGCGCGGCATCGCCTTCCTGCCCTTCTTCCCGCTCTACAACGGTCTGCTCTCCGGACGGTACCGTCCGGGCGAGGCACCGCCGGCTGGCTCGCGCATCGGCAGCAAGGACGCGGCGGCGCAGGCGCGGATCCTTTCGCCGCGCAACATGGCGATCCTCGCCGATCTCACGGAGTTCGCTCAGGCGCGCGGGCATTCCGTGCTTGAACTCGCCTTTGCCTGGCTGCTTGCGCATGAAGCCGTGCCCTCGGTTATCGCCGGGGTTCGCACGCGGAGCAGGTCGCGGCGAATGTCGCTGCCTCCCATGGGAGCTGTCTGAGGAGGAGATGCGCGAAGTCTCCGCCCTGGCGCCGCTCGCCGCCTGAGCCATGGTTGCGCGCCGCGCGCGGACTTGCCATAGGCGCCGGCCGCTTTCCTCGCAGAGATAAGGTTCCACAGCCATGCCCGCTTGCGTCCCTGCCGAGGGTGTCATCGGGATCGATTTCGGAACGACCAATTCCGTGGTCGCTTTATCCGGCGGCGAGAGCGGGGCGCACCTTGTCGATTTTGCCGTACCAGGCGGATCCAGCTCCGTGTTCCGGTCTGCGCTATGCTTCTGGCAGGACGATGCGCCGCGAGGCGCGGTGTCCCACGCAGCGGGCCCATGGGCCATCGCCGAGTTCCTGGAATACCCGCAGGACACTCGCTTCCTGCAGTCTTTCAAATCCGTCGCCGCCAGCTCCAATTTCGAACATGCCACTCTCTTCGGCCAGCGGTTCCGCTTCGAAGATCTGGGGCGCATATTCCTCGAGCATCTGCTGGATCACGGACAGGATGCCTTGCAGCAATTGCCCGAACGTATCGTGGTGGGCCGCCCGGTGCGTTATGTCGGCGCGAGCCCCGATACGCAGCTGGCGCGAACGCGCTACGACGCCATGTTCTCCCTGCTGGGTAGCGATATCCACTACGTCTATGAGCCGATCGGGGCGGCTTACAGCTTTGCCTCCCGCCTCTACGAACCGGCCACGCTGATGGTGGCGGATTTCGGAGGCGGCACCAGCGACTTCTCGATCGTGCGAGTGGAAGCTCCCGGTGCGGCCAGGCGCTGCGTACCGCTCGGGTCGACCGGCATCGGCATTGCCGGAGACCGCTTCGACTATCGCATCATGGATCATCTCGTCCTGCCGATCCTGGGCAAGGGCGGCACCTATCGCTCGTTCGACAAGGTGCTGGAGATACCGGGCGGCCACTTTGCCGACTTCGGCGACTGGTCTCGCCTGGCATTGATGAGAAACCGCCGGACGCTCGAGGAACTGGCCCGGATGCAGCGCAGCGCGACCGATCCCGCTGCAATCGGCCGCATGATCGACGTCGTGGAGAAAGAACTGGGCCACCCCTTATATGAAGCCGTGGGGCAGCTGAAACGAAGCCTGTCGGCCGATGAACAGGCCGGCTTTCGCTTCGAGAACTCAGGGCTGTCGATCGAGGCGGAAGTGAAGCGAAGCGATTTCGAAGCCTGGATTGCGCCGGACCTCAAACGCCTTGGCGAGACAGTCGACGCGGCCCTTGCCAAGTCGGGAGTGGATGCCGGCCGGATCGATCATGTCTTCCTGACCGGTGGATCCTCGTTGATCCCGGCCGTCCGCAGGCTGTTTGAAACCAAGTTTGGCGAAGGGAAGATCGACAGCGGCGAAGAACTCACCTCCATTGCGCATGGCCTGGCATTGATCGGGGCAGAGCCCAACCTGCGGGAATGGTCTGTGGACGACGAATAGCTCGCCAGCCCTCCGCCGCTCTTTTACTCATCCGCCTGTGCAGTTTGGCGCTAATCGCGATTGCCGGGAATCGCCGCGCCGCCTAAGCCTCTGTTATGTCCGATACGCTCTCCATCACCCTGGCCCAGCTCAACCAGGTCGTCGGCGATATTGCCGGCAATGCCGAAACCATGCTCAAGGTCCGCGCAGAGGCCGGGAAGACCGACCTCATCGTGTTCCCCGAAATGCATCTGATCGGCTATCCGCCCGAGGATCTGATCCTCAAGCCCGCCATGATCGAGCGCGCGGTGGCGGAGATCGAGCGGCTGGCCCTGTGCACCGGCGATGGCGGCCCGGCGATGCTGGTCGGCAGCGTATTCGTGCGCGACGGGGCGCTGCACAATGGCGTGGCCCTGCTCGATGGCGGGCGCGTCACCGCCACGCGCTTCAAGCACGAGCTGCCCAATTACGGCACCTTCGACGAGATGCGCTATTTCACGCCCGGCCCGCTGCCCGAACCGGTGCTGTTCCGCGGCGCGATGCTGGGCCTGCCGATCTGCGAGGATATCTGGCACCCCGACGTCTGCCGCCATCTCGCCGATTTCGGCGCCGGCCTGTTCATCTGCGTCAACGGCAGCCCCTACGAGATCGACAAGGACGTGCTGCGGATCGACGAGATCGCCCGCCGCCGCGCGGTCGATACCGGCATCCCGATGGCCTATCTCAACCGCGTGGGCGGGCAGGACGAGCTGGTGTTCGACGGGGCGAGCTTCGTCATCAATGGCGACGGATCGCTCGCGGTGCAGATGCGCGACTGGGAAGAGGAGATCACCGAAACCAAATGGACCAAGGTCGCGCGCGGCTGGAACTGCAACCGCGGCGAGCTCGCAAGGGCTGACCGACAATGCCGAGGAAACCTATTGCGCCATGGTCCTGGCGCTGCGCGACTATGTGAACAAGAACGGCTTCCCCGGCGTGGTGCTGGGCCTGTCGGGCGGGATCGACAGCGCGGTCTGCGCCGCGATCGCCGTCGATGCGCTGGGGCCGGAGCGGGTGTGGTGCGTGATGCTGCCCAGCCGCTTCACCAGCCAGGCAAGCCTCGACGATGCGAAGGCCTGCGCCGCAGGCGCTGGGCTGCCGCTACGACACGATCCCGATCCAGCCGGCGGTCGACGGCTTCGATGCCATGCTGGCGGACGATTTCGCCGATACCGAAGTCGACATCACCGAAGAGAACATCCAGTCGCGCATCCGCGGGGTGACGCTGATGGCGCTGTCGAACAAGTTCGGCCACATGCTGCTGACCACCGGCAACAAGAGCGAGATGAGCGTCGGCTACGCCACGATCTATGGCGACATGGCGGGCGGCTACAATCCGCTGAAGGACGCCTACAAGATGACCGTCTTCGCCATTTGCGAATGGCGCAACAAGGCGCGTGCCCAAGATCGGGCTGGGGCCGAAGGGCGAAGTGATCCCGCAGGCAATTCATCGACAAGCCGCCCAGCGCCGAGCTGCGGCCCGACCAGAAGGACGAGGATTCGCTGCCGCCCTATCCGGTGCTCGACCGCATCCTGCTGGGGCTGGTGGAGCACGAGAAGAGCGTGGACCAGCTCGCTGCCGAAGGGCTCGACCGCGCGACGGTCGAGCGGATCGAGCATCTGCTGCACCTTGCCGAATACAAGCGCCGCCAGGCGCCGCCGGGGGTCAAGCTCGGGATGCGCAATTTCGGGCGCGACCGGCGCTATCCGATCACGCACAAGTTCAGGAGCAAGTGATGCGCGCGCAGATGCCTTTCCATGCGCGGCGGCTCTGGCGCTTGGCGCCTGCCAGCCGGTCACCGAGCCGGAAAGCTCCGGCGCGCCGGCAACGGCCGCTGCGATCTCCTCATCCGCCGAGTTCGAAGGGGAGTACCGCCTGGCGGGCCTCAATGGCGACAGATTTCGACGAGCCCATCGGCGTGGCGGTGAGCATCACGGCGGACCAGATCGACTTCGTCGGCAATTGCGTCTTCACGCATTGGACCTATCGTTTCGAAGGCGAGCGGCTCGTCACGCAGATGGTCGAAGGGCCGACCTGCCGCCGGGCACTGGCGCCTTGGGAAAGTGCCGCGAGGGATGCGCTGAACGGGGCGCAGAGCGTCAGCCGCACACCGGCCAACGGCATTCTGATCGACGGAGCCGGCGGCTCGCTCACGCTGTTCTCGCAATAGGGCGCGCATCGCGCTATCGGCCCTGACATGACGATCACCACGCGCTTCGCCCCCTCGCCGACGGGGCGGCTTCATGTCGGCAATATCCGCACCGCGCTGCACAACTGGCTGCTCGCGAAGAAGCACGGCGGCCGCTTCCTGCTGCGGATCGACGATACCGACGCGGAGCGCAGCCGCGAGGAATATGTCGACGCGATCCGCGCGGATCTCGCCTGGCTGGGCCTGGTGCCCGATGGCGAGGAGCGCCAGTCGCAGCGGCTCGCGATCTACGAAGCGGCATTCGAGCGGCTGGTGCAGCGAAGGGCGGATCTATCGCTGCTACGAAACCGCGCAGGAGCTGGACCTCAAGCGCAAGGTGCTGCTCGGCCGCGGCCTGCCGCCGATCTACGACCGCGCGGCGCTGGCGCTGAGCGATGCCGACCATGCCGCGAAAGCAGCGGCAGGGCATCGCCCCGCACTGGCGCTTCCTGCTCGACCGCGACGACGCCGATCGCATGGGAAGACGGCATCCGCGGGCCGCAGCATTTCGATCCGGCGCTGCTCTCCGATCCGGTGATCCGCCGCGCCGATGGCTCGTGGCTCTACATGCTGCCCAGCGCGATCGACGATATCGAAATGGGCATCACCGACGTGCTGCGCGGTGAAGATCATGTTTCCAACACTGCCGTGCAAATACAGATGTTTACCGCACTTTATGCTGCAGGCATTGGTCGCCGGATTCGCTGCCTCGCTTCGCGCATGAGGCGCTGCTGGTGGGCAGCGAAGGCAAGCTTTCCAAGCGGCTCGGATCGCTGGGCGTGGATGCCTTCCGCGAGCGCGGGATCGAGCCCGAAGCGATCGTGGCGCTGCTGGCGCGGCTGGGCACGTCGCAGCCGGTCGAACCGATTGCGGATCGCGCGCGTGCTGATCGAAAGCTTCGATCTCGCCACCTTCGGCCGCGCCCCTGCGCGCTTCGACGAGGAGGAGCTGGAGCGGCTCAATGCCGGGATCGTCCACCAGCTGCCGTTCGAACGCGTGCGCGCCAGCCTGCCCGATGGGATGGATGCCGCCGGCTGGGATGCCATCCGGCCAAACCTCGCCCATATCGGTGAAGCGGCGCAGTGGTGGCAGGTCGTCACCGGGCCGATCGAGCAGCCGGCGTTCGACGAAGAGACCAAGGCCTATCTCGCGCAGGCGGCGCTGCTGCTGAGCTGGGGCGAGGATCCGTGGCACGCGCTCACCGGGGCACTGAAGGAAGCGACCGGCCGCAAGGGCAAGGCGCTGTTCCTGCCGCTGCGCCAGGCGCTCACCGGGCTCGACCACGGCCCCGAAATGGCGGCCCTGCTGCCCCTGATCGGAGAGACCGAAGCGCGCGCCCGGCTGGAACGCGCGGCTGGCGGCTAAGGCGTGTGACACGTTCGATTAGCTGAATGGCGGTTATGCCGCATTTGGCTCAAAAGCGG
Organism: uncultured Alphaproteobacteria bacterium; assembly: GCA_963777785.1. Lineage (GTDB taxonomy): Bacteria > Pseudomonadota > Alphaproteobacteria > Sphingomonadales > Sphingomonadaceae > Andeanibacterium. The sequence continues at coordinate 1,341,232 of CAVZRU010000002.1, read as the reverse complement.
CCTTTCCGGATGCGACGACATTGCGGACACTGCCTGCAGTCTAGAGTTATCCGCCCATCGTGTTATGCTCTGACATGAGGATCAAAGGCTCGTGTCTTTGCAAACAAGTTCAATATGAGCTTGATTTGCCTTTCGACAGTTTCGTCCATTGCCATTGCTCGCGTTGTCGCAAGGCAACGGGAACTGCCCATGCGACAAATGCCGTCGTAAAGCCAAGGGCCCTTCGCTGGCTGGCTGGCGAGGACTTGCTTGTGCGGTATGACCTCCCCGAGGCGCGAAGTTTTGCGAACGTCTTCTGCAAACAATGCGGTTCACCGATGCCACATGCAACTCGCAGCGGTAGGGAAATCATCATTCCGGCCGGTTCAATCGATGACGACCCTCACTGCTTTCCGACCGCTCACGAAGCTTTCAGTTCGCGGGCGTCTTGGTTCGCACACGGCGACGACCTGCCAGTCGAGGAATGACTGCTCTCCACGACCTTTCGGACGTAGCTACATAGCAGCGCCGATGCTGAAAGCGGACGTTCCGCTCGCGAGCCCCTGCGGACATTACCCAAGACCAAACCCCGTTCGTCCTGAGCCTGTCGAAGGACGCGCGCCACCCTTCGAGCGAACGAACATTGGATTCATTGGCTGACATCGCCAAATTCGTCATTCCCGCGAAGGCGGGAACCCAGCAGCAGCGTTGGAACTGGGTCCCCGCCTTCGCGGGGATGACGAAGGGGATGGACCCGCGGAATACGAGCCGCCATTTCAGCGCAGTATGTAGGTGTAGGAAGACGTGCCCGGTTCTGGCCTTTTCGCGCGTCCTTCGACAGGCTCAGGACGAAGGGATGGGGATAGGCTGGCAGCCGCTTTCAACCCACACAGCCCGAACCGATCACCCGTTGACGATAATCCCGCCGTTCGGATGCAACACCTGGCCGGACATGTAGGAGGAATCCTCGCAGGCCAGGAACAGGAAGCAGGGCGCAACCTCATTCGGCTCGCCCGGCCTGCCCATCGGCGTGTCTTCCCCGAAATGCTCGATCTTCTCTTTCGGCGCGCCGCCGCAGGGGTTGAGCGGGGTCCAGATCGGACCGGGCGCCACGGCGTTGACGCGGATCCCGTCACCCACGAGATTTTCCGATAGCGAGCGGGTGAAAGCGGTGATCGCTCCTTTGGTGGCGCTGTAATCGAGCAAGCCGGCCGCACCCTTGTACATCGTCACCGAGGTGCAGTTGACGATGCTTGCGCCGCGCTTGAGATGCGGGCGCGCAGCCTCGACCAGATAGAACATCGAATAGATATTGGTCTGGAACGTGCGCTGGAGCTGTTTCTCGGTGATCTTCTCGATCTCTTCATCGGGGTGCTGCTCGCCCGCATTGTTCACCAGCAAATCGAGCTTGCCCCATTTGTCGATGATGGACTGCACCACGCTGGCCGCATGGTCGGGATCGCCGAGATCGCCGGGGAACAGCAGCACTTCGGCGCCTTCCGCTTCGCAGGCCCTGGCCGTCTCTTTCGCGTCGTCATGCTCGTTCAGATAGGCGATCGCGACATCGGCCCCTTCGCGCGCGAACAGCACGGCAGTGGCGCGGCCGATGCCGCTGTCGCCGCCAGTGACCAGCGCGACTTTCTCGTTCAGCCTGCCGGAGCCGGGATAGCGCGGCTGCCATTCGGGCTTGCGGTCCAGAGCGGATTCGTGGCCCGGACCGCCATCCTCGGCGATCGGCTCGACATAGGTTGCGTGATCGAGAGCGGAGGCCGGACTGGTCATTTCGATATTCCCTTGCTGGTAGCTATGGGGACTCAATCGAAACGCGGCCCTGCGGTTCCGCGATCCGGCGCAGCTGCGGCCCGGATCGCGTCATCGCTTCATGCAAAGTGCGCTGCGTCAGCCGAGGCCGAGCGCCGCCTTGTAGGTATCGAGGATGGCTTCCATTTCGGCGCGGTCGTCCGGCTTCATCTTCCGCAGGCGCACGATCTGGCGCATGATCTTGGCGTCGTAGCCCACGGCCTTGGCTTCGGCATAAACGTCGCGAATATCGTCGGCCATGCCCTTCTTTTCTTCCTCGAGGCGTTCGACGCGCTCGATCAGGAGGCGCAGGCGGTCGTCGGTGGCTTCGGCCATCGGGGGTATCTCCGTTGGAAATGAGAATCAGATGAGGGGCTGATAGCGAGGCATGCCCGAGGCGTGAAGGCGGGTTCGGCGGGTAATGGTGGAAAGGGAGGGGGAAGCGGACTGACCCACCACATTCGTCATTCCCGCGAAGGCGGGAATCCAGCTGCAACGTTGAAACTGGATCCCCGCCTTCGCGGGGATGACGATGGAGGGTGGGACAGGCTCAGGACGGACGGGCGTGGTGCAGTTTGCGGCTACGCCTACTCCCCCGTATCGCCCTTCAGCCCCGCAGCGGCGATTCCTGCCAGCGCGCAGATCTCGTCATTGTCGGACGTGTCGCCGGTCACGCCTACCGCGCCGAGCAGGGTGCCGTCGGCCGAGCGGACCAGCACGCCGCCCGGCACCGGAAGCATGCCCTTGGGGAACGCCGCCTGGAGGCCGGTGAAGAAACCGGGCATCGCCTCGGCGCGTTTCTTCAGCTCGCGTCCGCCGAAGCCCATGCCGAGGCAGCCTGCGGCCTTTCCGGTGGCGATTTCGGGGCGGTAGATCGAAGCGTTCTCGCTCGCGCAGCAGGGCCAGCTGGTGGCCGCCGCGGTCGAGCACTACGCAGCACAGCGGGGCGAAGCCGCGGCGCTTGCCTTCGGCGAGCACCTCGCTGGCGATCGTCAGGGCGTGGTCGAGCGTGAGCATAGTCATATCCTGCTTCCTTTCCGCCCATCAATGCGTTCCGCCGTTGAGCTTCAGGCTTTCTTCCATCCGCGCCATCTGCTCCGGCGTCGCCTCGGTCTGGAACTTCGCCTTCCATTCGTCCTGCGGCATGCCGTGGATCGCCTCGCGCGCCGCGGCCTTGTCGCCTGTCGGCAGCCGGCATCGCGGATCCAGTCGGCCAGGCAATTGCGGCAGAAGCCGGAGAGGCCCATCAGGTCGATGTTCTGCGCATCGTGGCGATGGCGCAAATGGCGCACCAGCCGGCGAAACGCTTGTGCGGCCACCGCATCGGGCAGTTGGTCGAGCGGGTCGGGCGTGTCTGTCATCCAAAGCTCCTTGTCTTGACCCCTGCCTGTGCCATAGGGCGCAGCCATGGCAAAGCTGGAACCGCGCCACCGCAAGGTCAAGATACTCGCCACCGTCGGGCCGGCTAGCCGCGACCCCGCGATGCTGCGCCGACTGTTGCAGGCCGGCGCGGACGCCTTCCGCGTCAATATGAGCCACGGCGACCATGCGGTGCATGAGCAGACGATCCGCGACATTCGCGCGCTGGAGAAGGAATTCTCCCGCCCGATCGCGATCCTGTGCGACCTGCAGGGCCCGAAGCTGCGGGTCGGCACCTTCAGGCAGGGCGAGCGCGTCGTCATCCGGCACGGCAGCCATTTCACGCTCGACCGCAATCCGGAGCCGGGCGACGAGACGCGGGTGTGCCTGCCGCATCCCGAACTGTTCGGCATTCTCGAGAAGGGCCAGCGCCTGCTGATCGACGACGGCAAGATCCGCCTCAAGGTGATCCGCGTCCAGCGCCAGCGAGATCCTCACCTCGGCCGAAGTCGGCGGGGTGATCTCCGACCGCAAGGGCGTGAACGTGCCCGATGCGGTGGTGCCGGTGGCGGCGATGACCGACAAGGACCGCGCGGATCTCGCCTTCGCGGTGAAGCACGGGGCGGACTGGATCGCGCTCAGCTTCGTCCAGCGGCCCGAAGACATCGCCGAAGCGCGCAAGCTGATGGGCGGCTACGGCGCGCTCTGCGCCAAGATCGAAAAGCCGGCGGCCGTGACCGGCTGGACGAGATCCTCGAGCTGTCCGACGCGGTGATGGTCGCGCGCGGCGATCTGGGCGTGGAGCTCAATCCCGAAGACGTGCCGTCGATCCAGAAGCGCATCGTCAGCGCCGCGCGCAGCATCGGCAAGCCGGTGATCGTGGCGACGCAGATGCTCGAATCGATGATCGAGAGCCCCACGCCGACCCGCGCCGAAGTGTCCGACGTGGCCAATGCGGTCTATGACGGCGCCGATGCGGTGATGCTTTCGGCCGAGACTGCCGCCGGGCAATGGCCCGAAGAAGCGGTGACGATGATGAACCGCATCGCGCAGAAGATCGAGAGCGACGACAGCTACGCCCGGCGCATTCACTTCCACGAGACGCTGCCCGATCCGACCACCGCGGACGCGCTCAGCCACGCCTGCATGACGATCGCCGAAACCGTGCCGATCGCCGCAGTGGTGGTGTTCACCGGCTCCGGCTCGACGGCTCGCCGGGTGGCGCGCGAACGCCCCGCGACGCCGGTGATGGTGCTCACGCCCTCGGTCAACGACCGCCCGGCGGGTGGCGCTGCTGTGGGGCGCCTATGCGGTGACCACGCGCGATATCGGCAGTTTCGAAGAGATGATCGCCAAGGGCAAGCGCATGGCGCTGCGCCACAGCTTCGGCAAGGCGGGATCGAAGCTGATCATCCTGGCCGGCGTGCCGTTCGGGACGCCCGGCTCGACCAACCTGCTGCATGTCGTCTCGCTGACCGGCAACGAGCTCAAGCGCGAGGGCGCGGACTGATCCTATCGCTCGCCGATTTCGCCGATCTGTTCCAGCAGCGAAGCGCGCGATAGCTCGCCGACATGAGCCGAGACGATCAGCCCTTCGGAATTCACGAACAGCGTCGGTCGGAAGCGCCGTACTGCCAATTAGTCCGGACAGGTGCGAGCCGCCGTCCAGCAGCACGGCATCGCCCGGCACCCCCTGCGCCTCCAGATAGGCCGTCACGATGTTTGCCGCCTCGCCCTGATTGACCAGCAGGATGGGAACGCTCGATTCCTCCGCCAGCCTCGGCCAGCATCGGCAACTCGCGGCGGCAGGGCGGGCACCATGTGGCCCAGAGGTTGATCACATAAGGCTTGCCGGCGAGCCCCTGCGCCATCGCGGGCGAGCCATCTAGATGCGCCAGTGCCGGAAGCTCGGGCATGGGTACCGGGTCCGGCCGCAGGAGAGCCGAGCCTGCGAACCACGCCGCCGACAGCAGGAGCAGAGCGGCCTGCGCCTTCATCATGGCTCGCATCGGCCGCAGCATCCAGGCGACCGCGAGGGCGGCGGCCAGAATCCCGGCCCATGCAACGAAGCCGCCCTGCCAGATTGCCAGCGCAGACCACCAGTCGCGCGAGAAGGCGTCGTAGTGCTTGGCAACAAAGGCGAGCCGGGCTGCAGCAATGCCAGCGATCAGAGCGACAGTGCCGACTTTGAGCGAGGAGGCGCCCGTGCGCAAGGCGATGCGGTCCAGCATGAGGAGGAAGGCCAGCATCAGGCCGACGGCCAAAAGCCTGTCCGCCGCCATCACCAGCGGCCCGAATTGCACTAGCCCGCCCATGGTCCTCTCATCGCGCGCGTTGGATCAGAACGTGTAGCCGAGCCCCGCCGAACCGAAAAACTGATTGGGAGAGCCCGTGTCCCGCACGATCGGGCTGTCGGCGATATCGCCCTGTAGACGCTTGTAGCTGGCGATGCCGAATATCGACCAGCCTTTCCGTCCGCCACTGAGCGACCGGGTCGCGAGAACGCTCCCTCCGAGGCTCGCAAGCCCCCCATCCGGATCATAGGTGGCCAGGCCGCTGGCGGCCGCCCCATCGGCATCGATGCCGAAATTGTACTGCGCCCAGCGCCTGCCGACGAATTCGCTGGTCAGCGCCGCACGGAGGAATGTGCTGCGGCCCGCAAGCGCCGAATATTCCAGGCCCGGCTTGATCACGTGGCTGCCATGAGCATTCGCGACGTCCCACACACTTGTCACCACAAGCGCGAGCTTGTCCGTCCGGTCCAGCACACCGCGCACCCCGACGGAGCCCCGCACGCCAAGTTCGACGGCGGTGTCCAGTTCGCCCAGGGCGGCGATGCGTGGATCGCTGACATCGCCATTGCGGTTGAAGCTGACCCCGGCAACCGGACCGAGTTCGAAATCGACCTTGCGCCGGGCGTCGTTGGGAATGGCATCGACGAACAGCTGTAGCCCATTGAGCTGGAAATCGTGGCCACCGACTGTCCCCCGCAGCGTCCCGCCGGGAATGATCTTGTAGTCCTTGGCACCGTCGTAACTCGTGGTGACCCCAATTCCGGCCCCGATCGTCACCGTATCGCCGCCGCCGGATCCGCCCGCGCCATCGGGCCGCCCGTCCTGCGCATGAGCCGAGCTCGCACCGCTCGCAGCGCAAAGTACAAACAGGCCCAAATAAAGAGGATTCATCTATGCGATCTCCCGCCTTGCTTCGGCACACTGGATTGCGGGCGATGAACGCGGAATGTCCGGCAAAGGAGAGTTGCGGTTCGATTGATTGGGGCAAGGCGCCATGATAGGTACCAAATGATGAGCTATGTCTTGATCATCCCCGTTGCACTTCTGATGATCTGGGCAGTCTGGAAATTCGTTTCCGGCTTCTGGACCATCGAGCCCGAGGAGCGCGACATGGAGACGGGATCGAGGTCAGACGGAACTTGGCTTTCCTGACGAATACGCGTTGTGCCTGTATCGCCGTCAGGACCGGACAGTCAGCCGAACCACCGATCAGGCATTGCGCCTAAAATTGTTTGTTCCGCGACCGGGAAGCCGGATGGACCCTAGGTGAGGTCGCCCAAGCTGGTAACCAGCCCTGCTTCGGCCGCCTTCATCGCTTCGCGCCGCAACTGTTCGATCTTCAGGCGTCCCGGCGGCGCTTCTTCGTCCGGCAAGGCGGCCATCATCGCTTCGTGCAATTCTATGAAATCCGGCCCGTGTTCGGGATGGGTCAGGATCAGGCCTTTCTGCCGGGTCATTCCGTCCAGGATCTTGGTGCCGACTTCGTAGGGGTCCATGCCTTCCTCGAACGCCGTGCCGAATTGTTCGAGCTCCGCTGCGCTGGTTTCCGGAAAGCCGCTTTCGCCGAAACCCTCGGGACGCTTGATGGCGCTGGTCCAGGCATTGGTCCGCGTCAGTGCGGGGCAGCACAGCGAGCAGCCGATGCCGTGAGGCGCGAGGTTGTAGCGCAGGCTTTCCGTCAGCCCGCGCACCGCGAACTTGCTGGCGGTGTAGATGCCCGCCTGCGGCCCGGGAAGGAATGCGGCCATGCTGGCGATATTGACGACGTGGCGGCGGCCCTGCGCCGCCTTGAGTCTTGGGCAGGAAGCTGACCAGCCCGTTCACGACCCCGCCGAAATTGACGCCCATGATCCAGTCGTAATCGTCATAGCTGGCTTCGTCGGTTGGCCCGAAGACGGACACGCCCGCATTGTTCACCAGCACATGGACTTCGCCGAAGTGCCGTTCGACCTCGTCGGCCACTTCGGCGAAGCGCTTGCGATCGGTCACGTCCAGCTTCACGAATAGCGGCTGCTCATAGCCTTTCTGCTCGAACCATTGTGCAACGCGAGCCCGGTCGTCCTCGTTGCGATAGCTCAGGGCGAGCCGCATCCCGGCATCGGCAAAGGCCTGCGCCACCCCGAGCCCGATGCCGGTGACTGCGCCGGTGATGAATGCCACGCGGCCTTCCCAACCAGTCGGCTGATTGCTCATGTCCAATTTTCCTCTCGCCAAGATCGTATCGTTCGTTAGGGTTGTGACAAAGATTGCTGGGAGAGTCGACTATGAGTGATGTGGAAGCCCGCCTGGGCGCGTTGGAACTCAAGGTGCGAGAGCTTGAGGACATGAACGCCATCCGCCGCCTGCATTGGGCCTATGGCTATTACATCGATTTCAACCGGCCCGACGAAGTGGCCGATCTGTTTGCCGAAGATGGCTGCGTGGTGTTCCTTTCAGGCGAATATGTCGGCCATGCCGGCGTGAAGCGCCTCTATGGGGACTGGATCGCCGGGCGCTTCACCGGCGGCAAGCCGGGGCCGGTGAACGGATTGCTGCTCGACCATTTCCAGATGCAGGACATCATCACCGTCGCGCCCGATCGGCATGACGGCCAAGGGCCGTTTCCACGGCATACTGCTGGGCGGCTGGCACGACGATTTCCAGGAAACGCGCGAAGAGATGATGCCGCAGCAATTCATGGAAGCCGGCATTTACGAGAACGACTATGTGAAAGTCGACGGCGTGTGGAAGATCAAGCGGCTGGACTACATGATGCAGTGGCAGGGCGATTACGAAAGCGGCTGGGCGCACACGACCGCCCATCTCCAGCCCGCCGACCAAGACTGTACCCCGAAGACCCGCTTGGTCCCGACCGGATCCTGACCGAAGACCAGCACCGCCAGACCTGGCCCTATCGCCAGGACGTGCCGATGCATTTCGCCCATCCGAAGTTCGGCATTGCGCTGGCGGGGCAAGAGAAGAAATGATGCGCGGCGCCCTCTCCATGATCGTGGCGGGGGCGCTGGCCTTGGCCTCTACGCCATCGGCAGCCGAAACCGCGCCGCAAAGCTGCCTGCTGTCGGCGCGCGAAGTCGCAACGAATTTCGTGACGGATTTCTATCTCGAAGGGAAAACCCGCGAGGCCTTCATGGACTGGGTTTCACCCGACTATATCCAGCACAATCCCTTTGCCGTGAGCGGCCGGGAAGCTGCAATCGCGTTCCTCGAGGAAACCAGGCAAGCCCATCCGGAGCGCACAGCGAGGATCCACCGAGTGATCGCTTCCGACGATCTGGTGCTGTTCCATATCGAGAGCCACGATACGCCGGACGATCGAGGCGCGGCAGTGATCGACATCTTCCGGGTCAAGGACTGCAAGGTGATCGAACATTGGGGCGTCCATCAGCCGGTTCCCGAAAGTTCGGTCAACGGCCATGACATGTTCAATTCGGTAGAGATCCGGACCAGCGGCAAGGTGTCGGAGCCTTGCACCCTGTCGGCGCGGCAAGTGGCCGATGGTTTCGTGCCGCTGCTATATGGCCAGGGCAAGGTGCGCGAAGCCTATGAGACCTGGGTCCATCCCGATTATCAGCAGCACAATCCCCACGCGCAGAACGGGCGCGATGCGGCGATCGCCTTTCTCGAGCCGTTCTACGAGAAGAACCCGCAGCACAAGATGAGCGTCTACCGCGTGATCGTGTCGGACGGATATATCGCGGTCCATCTGGTGGGCCGGCCCACGCCCGATGCGCGCGGAGCGACGGCGGTCGACATATTGCGGGTCGATAATTGCAAGATCGTCGAGCATTGGGACGTGACTCAGGCGATCCCCGAGACATCGGCCAACGACAACAGCATGTATTGATTGCGGCGGCGGAGAGGCGTGATGCCGGGAGGGTGTTCGTCCTCCCGGCATAAGCGCTCCGGACTCAGCCCCAGACTTCTTTCGCCACATCGACCACCAGGCCGATCTTGTCCGACTGCTGCTGGACCGAAATGTCGTTGCCGTGAACAGTCGAGGCGAAACCGCATTGCGGGCTTAGCGCGAGCTGGTCGAGCGAGGTGAACTTCAGCGCCTCGTCGATCCGGCGCTTGATCTCGTCCTTGGTTTCCAACTCGCCGAGCTTGGTGGTGACGAGGCCCAGCACCACGATCTTGCCCTTCGGGCAGGAACCGCAGCGGCGCGAAGTCGCCCGAACGCGGATCGTCATACTCGAGGAAGAATGCGTCGATATCGAGTTCGTTGAACATGATCTCGGCCACCGGTTCGTAGCCGCCTTCGGCCGCCCAGCTGGAGCGGAAATTGCCCCGGCAGAGGTGGATCGCCTTGACCATGTCGGCAGGGGCGCTGGCGAAGCTCTCGTTGATCAGCTGGGCATATTTGCGCGGCGTATCGTCAGGGTCGATGCCGCGCGCCCTTGCGTCCGACCGGTGCGTCTCGTCGCAGAGATAGGCGAGGTTGGTATCGTCCAGCTGGATGTAGCGGCAACCGGCATCGGCCAGGCTATCCACTTCGGCGCGGAAAGCCGCTGCCACGTCGGCGTAGAATTCGTCCAGCTCGGGATAGACATTCGGCAGGAATGCCTTCGCGCCCGGCCCGGAAATGCAGCATGGTCGGGCTGGGAATAGCCACCTTGGGCGTTTCGCGCGCGTGGCTGGCGATGAATTCGTAATCCGCCTTCTGGATCGGTTTGACGTGCGCGATCTTGCCGCTCACCACGATCTTCGGCGGGGCGAATTGAACATCCTTGCCGGCGTCGTTCTTGAACGCCTTGGTAATGCCGCCCTGCTCTTCGACGCCTGCCAGTTGCAGCAGGAAATCGGTGTGGAAGAAATGCCGGCGGAATTCGCCATCGGTGATCGCCTTGAGGCCGAGATCCTCCTGGTAGCGGATCAGCTCGGCAATCGCTTCATCCTCGATCGCGCGCAGGGTGGCGTAATCGATGTTCCCGGCGGCGCGATGTTCGCGCGCTTCCACGATCTTGCGCGGCCTGAGGAACGATCCGACGTGGTCTGCGCGTGAGGGCAAGGCCGGCGCGTTGAACTCGGGGACGAGCTTTTTCAGGGGTTGTGACATAGTAATTCCTCTTGGATTGGCCGAACCGCCGGGCAGCCCGATTGGACTGGACTGGTTCGGCAATGTGGCTGTGGCCCGGACTTATGCCGGTGCCCGCCTGTTCAGGTCCTCTCGCCGTTTCGAACGCGGTTCTGCCGCTTTCACCCCGGCCCAGATCTTGGTGGTGAGCTCCTTGCCGGGGACCACCACCGGGGGCGCCGGAGTGAATCCGCTCTCGCTCAGCAGTTCGAGCATCTGCTCGTCGGTGAAGCCGAGGCGGACATGGGCGTGGTTGCGGCGCAGTTCTTCGCGCTCGTGATAGGCAAAATCGGCGATCACGATGCGGCCGCCAGGGCGGCAGGCACGCGCAGCCTCCTGCAAGACACCGGCCGGTTCATGCGCATAATGCAGCACCTGGTGGAACACGATCGTATCGAACGATTCCGCCTTGAACGGCAGCGCGCCGAAATCGCTCTGCACCAGCTCCCAGCCTTCGAACGGCAGGTTCTGCAGGCGCGCCCGGGCCAGCCGCAGCATTTCCGGGCTCTTGTCCAGCGCAACGACGTGATCGGCCCTGCCGGCCAGCAATTCGGCAATGCGCCCGGTTCCGGTGCCGATGTCGAGCAGCTGGCCGAGAGGCGCGCCCTCCAGGGCATGGGACAGCGCGGCTTCGACCTTTTCCGCCGGGCCGAGCATTTCGCGCAGGCGGTCCCACTCCTTGGCATGCACGGCGAAGTAATCGGCCGCTGCGTTTTCCCGATTGGAACGGATCGCCGCCAGGTGCCGCCGGTCTTCCGCACAGCGTTCCGCAAATGCCGAATCGCTTTCCTCGGCGGCATTGAGCAGCTGGGCAACCGCCGCTTCCAGCTTGCGGGGCGAACGTTCCGAAACGGTCTGGCGAAGAAACGTCCAGCTGCCTTCGCGCCTGCGTTCAGCCAGCCCGGCATCGCACAGGATGCCGACATGGCGCGAGATGCGCGGCTGGCTCTGGCCGAGTATCTGGGCAACTTCACCCACGGCAAGCTCCATATCGGCAAGCAGCCGCATCACCCGCAAACGGGTCGGATCGGCAAGGGCGCGGGCGACATTTCCTATCTTCATGACTTCGACATATAACGATATCTTTATATCGTCAACCGCCCTGACCGATGAGATTGATAAAGTCTGCTTGACCGGACACGAACTGCAGTCTTAGCGTTGGGCGGGCTATGTTGTAGCAAGGCCTGCAGCCAGGAGCTCGCCGGGCTTGACCCGCAAGGCAACAGGCACAATTCCGCATGCGAAGCGGGGCGCAGGAGGGGATAGAGGATGCGGCTTGGACTATTGGCGGTGCTCGGCGCCGCCTTGGCATTGACGGCGTGCAGCACGAAGAGAGCAGGCCTCATCCGCGCCCACCGAAGGGGTGACCGACGAATTGATCGCAGCGGCACCGGCCGGTGAATGGCTGACTTATGGCCGCGACTACGGCGAACAACGCTTCAGCCCGCTGGGCTCCATCAACGCAGACAATGTCGGCAAGCTCGGCCTGGCCTGGTATGCGGATCTCGATACCGCGCGCGGCCAGGAAGCGACGCCGCTGGTGCATCGACGGCGTGCTCTACATCACCACGGCCTGGAGCATGGTCAAGGCCTATGACGCCAAGACCGGCGCGCTCCAATGGTCATACGATCCCGAAGTACCGCGCGAAACCCTGGCCAAGGCCTGCTGCGACGTGGTCAATCGCGGAGTCGCCCTGTATGGCGACAAGGTCTATGTCGCCGCGCTTGACGGCCGCCTGATCGCGCTCGACCAGAAAACCGGCAAGGTCGCCTGGTCCCAACATGTTGTCCCCGACCAGGAGAACTACACGATCACCGGCGCCCCGCGGGTTGTCGACGGCAAGGTGTTCATCGGTATCGGGCGGCGCGGAATATCGTGCGCGCGGTTTCATTGCGGCGTATCGATTGGGCGACCGGCAAGGAAGTGTGGCGCTTCTACACCGTGCCGGGGAACCCGAAGGACGGGTTCGAGAACGATGCGATGGAGCGTGCGGCCAAGACCTGGGGCGGCGAATGGTGGAAGCTTGGCGGCGGCGGCACCGTGTGGGATTCGATGGCCTACGATCCGAAGATCAACCTGGTCCTGTTCGGCACCGGCAATGCGGAGCCATGGAACCAGGCGGCTAACAACCGCCTGGCGGACGGTGCAGGAGACAATCTCTACACCTCTTCGATCGTGGCGTGAATGCCGGATACCGGCGAATACGTCTGGCACTTCCAGGAAACGCCGGAGGACCGCTGGGACTTCGACAGCAACGCGCAAATCATGCTGGCCGACATCGAGATCGGCGGAAAGCCGCGCCACGTGCGCTGCATGCGCCGAAGAACGGCTTTTTCTACATCCTCGACCGCGCCACCGGCGAATTCCTGTCAGGCACTGCGGCGACGGCCATAAACTGGTCGAGCGGGCTCGATCCGCGGACTGGCAAGCCGGCAGTCAATCCCGAGGCGAGATATGAGCAGACCGGCAAATCGTTCGTCGGATGCCGGGTGCGGGCGGCCTGCATAGTTGGCAACCGATGAGCGTTCAGCCCGGCGACCGGATTCGTCTATATTCCTGCCAATCTGGCCGGCTTCCCTTTCGCCGCGGACAAGGAATGGAAGGAATCCGATATCGGCTTCCAGACCGCGCAAGACGGTGTGGCCGTGGCCATGCCGGCGGACAAGGCCGCACGACAGGGCGCGAAAGATGCGACCAAGGGCGAATCTGATCGCATGGGATCCTGGTGAAGCGCAGAAGCCGCTTGGCGAGTTCCCTACAAGGGGCCCTGGAACGGAGGCACGCTGGCAACGGCCGGAAATCTGGTGTTCCAGGGCACCGCCACCGAGGAGTTTCGCGCCTATGCGGCCGATACCGGAAAGCAACTGTGGTCTTTCCCGGCGCAGACCGGGGTGATTGCCGCGCCGATGACCTACGAGATCGACGGCGAACAATATGTCGCCGTGCTGGTCGGCTGGGGCGGAGTGTGGGACATTGCGCCCGGCGTGTTGACCTCGAATGTTCCGGGCGCTCCCGGAACATCTCCCGCCTGCTGGTGTTCAAGCTGGGCGGAGACCGGCAAACTTCCACCGCCGCCGCCGCTGAATGCATTGGTGCTCGATCCGCCGCCATTTACGGGGACTGCAAAGCAGGCTGCGCATGGCATGGCGCTGTATCAGCGTTATTGTTCGGTCTGCCACGGCGATACGGCGGTTGCCGGCGCTCTCAATCCGGACCTGCGCCGCTCGGGCGCGATCGGCGATGCGGAAGTGATCAGGTCGGTCGTGATCGACGGCGCGCTCAAGCACAACGGCATGGTCTCGTTCAAGGCGGCGCTGAAGCCCGAAGATGCCGAGGCCATCCGCCAGTACGTCATCAAGCGCGCCAATGAAGACAAGGCGCTGGGAGAAAGCTGAGCGCAAGACACACACCGTCAGCCGCCACCGGCCAATTTGGATTCGACAGCCGGGGCACCTGATTATATCGATTTTTCGTGATGGATGGCCGCTCCATGGGCAGGCCATCCGGAGTTTGCTAATCTAACCGACATGGGCGAGGGATTCGCTTCGGGAAAGGAATTGAGATGAATGACATGACCACAATCGACCGCACTCAGCGCGAGTATTCGGCTGCGGTGAAGAAGACTCTGGCTCGCAAGCCGCAGCTCTACATCAATGGCGAATGGGTCGATTCCAGCGCGCGACGCGACGATCGACGTCGAAGATCCGTCCTACGGCAAGATCGTCTCCGCATATCGTCGAGGCGACCGACAAGGATGTCGACCGCGCCGTCGCCGCCGCCCGCGCCGCGTTCGACGACCGCCGCTGGCGCGACCTGCCGCCGATCGTGCGCGAAAAGACGATGCACCGCATCGCCGATTTGATCGAAGCGCAATGCCGACGAGTTGGCCGAACTGGAAGCGATCGACGTGGGCAAGCCCAAGGGCATGGCCAGCGCGGTCGACGTGCCCGGCGCGTCGCGCATTTCCGCTACATGGCGGGCTGGGCCAGCAAGATCGGCGGCGAGACGCAGGCGCCCTATTCGATGCCCGGCGGCATGATGTTCGCCTATACGCTCAAGGAGCCGGTCGGCGTCTGCGCGCAGATCGTGCCGTGGAACTTCCCGCTGCTGATGGCCTGCCTCAAGATCGCCCCGGCGCTGGCCGCAGGCTGCACCACGGTGCTCAAGCCCGCCGAGCAGACCAGCCTGACCGCGCTGCGGCTGGCCGATCTGATCCACGAAGCCGGCGTTCCCGGCAGGCGTGGTCAACATCATCACCGGCTACGGCCACACCGCGCGGCGACCGCATGGTCAAGCACCCCGACGTCGACAAGGTCGCCTTCACCGGCTCGACCGAGATCGGCAAGCTGATCAACCGCAACGCCACCGACACGCTGAAGCACGTCACGCTGGAACTGGGCGGCAAGAGCCCGGTCGTGGTGATGCCCGATGTCGACGTGGCCGACGACCGCCCCGGGCGTGGCGGGCGCGATCTTCTTCAACTCCGGCCAGGTCTGCGTCGCCGGTTCGCGCCTCTATGCGCACAAGAGCGTGTTCGACAAGGTCGTCGAAGGCATGGCCGAAACCGCCGACTTCTGGGCCCCGCGCGCCGTCGCTCGATCCCGCCGCGCCACATGGGCCCGCTGGTCTCGCAAGGAGCAGCACGAACGCGTGATGGGCTATATCGAAGCCGGCAAGCGTGACGGCGCCAGCGTGCTGATGGGCGGCGACGCCCCGTCGAGCGACGGCGGCTATTACGTCAACCCGACGATCCTGACCGACGTGAACCCGCAAATGAGCGTGGTGCGCGAGGAGATCTTCGGCCCGGTCGTGGTCGCCCAGCGCTTCGAGGACCTCGACGAGGTCGCCAAGGATGGCCAACGACACCTGCTATCGGCCTCGGCGCCGGCGTCTGGACCAAGGACGTCTCAGCGATGCACACCGCATCGCCGCAAGATCAAGGCCGGCACCGTGTGGGTCAATTGCCACGCGATGATCGACCCGGCGCTGCCCTTCGGCGGCTACAAGGAATCGCGGCCTCGGCCGCGAACAGGGCCAGCCTGGGCCTCGAGGCCTATCTGGAAACCAAGACGGTCATCATCCAGCTCTGATCCTGTCTGAAGGACTTGCAGGCCCATCCCTTGCGGTGCAGGGGGTGGGCCTGAGTTTATCGGACATAGTCAAACGCCAGCTAGGAAGTATCGCCAAGTGCCCATCGATCTGACCAAGATCCGCGCGATCGACGTCCACGTCCACGCCGAAGTCTCGTGCCACGATCCGGAAGATCCGGTGATGGGCGAATTCTTCGATGCCGCCAGCGCCTATTTCAAGGCCCCGCGCGAACGGCCCAAGATGCCGGAGATCATCGAGCTCTACCGCGAGACGCAAGATCGCGCTTGTGCCTGTTCACGGTCGATTGCGAAAGCGGCATGGGCGCCAAGCGGGTCTCGCAATTACGAAGTGGCCGAACTGGCCGCGAAGAATGACGACATCTGCATCGCCTTCGCCAGCATCGATCCGCACAAGGGCAAGTACGGCGCGCGCGAAGCGCGCGACCTGATCGAGAATTACGGGGTCAAGGGCTTCAAGTTCCACGGCATCGCGCAGAACGCGCATCCGGCGGACCGGATGGCCTATCCGATCTACGAGGTGATCAACGAATACAAGCTGCCGGCGATCTTCCACACCGGCCATTCGGGCATGGGCACCGGCATGCGCGGCGGCGGCGGGATGCGGCTGAAATATGGCCAGCCGATGCTGATCGACGATGTCGCGGTGGATTTCCCCGACATGAAGATCATCCTCGCCCATCCCAGCTGGCCGTGGGTCGACGAGAGCCTGTCGATGGCGCTGCACAAGGACAATGTGTTCATCGACCTGTCGGGCTGGAGCCCCAAGTATTTCCCCAAGCAGGTGATCCAGTACGCCAACACCCAGCTGAAGCATAAGATGCTGTTCGGCAGCGACTTCCCGCTGATCCACCCGGACAAGTGGATCGCCGCCGCGCAGGAAGTCGGCTTCCGCGACGAAGTGATGCCGCGGGATCATGAAGGACAACGCGGCGAGAGTGCTGGGCCTGGCGTGAGCTTTAGATGAGCGATCCTGACGACATCCGCGGCTGGCAGCGCCTGAACGAGCAGATCACCACATCCGGCCGGATCGAGGAC
The DNA here is from genome assembly GCA_963777785.1 of uncultured Alphaproteobacteria bacterium. Classification (GTDB taxonomy): domain Bacteria; phylum Pseudomonadota; class Alphaproteobacteria; order Sphingomonadales; family Sphingomonadaceae; genus Andeanibacterium. Next base: position 1,324,579 of record CAVZRU010000002.1, on the reverse strand, counting down.
GAGCGATGTAGCCCGGCTGGCGGCAATCGGCGTAGCGCATGTGATCAATCTGGCGCTGGACGAACATCCCGAGGCGCTGGCGGGCGAGCGGCGAGAAGCTGGCGGCAGCGGGGATCGGCTACACCCACATCCCGGTGCCGTTCGACGCGCCCGACGAGGACGCATTTCCGCGCCTTTGTGGCAGCGCTGGAGGCGTGCGAGGCGGCCGGTCCACGTCCACTGCATCGTGAACTGGCGGGTCTCGGCCTTCTTCTACCGCTGGCACCGCGACGCCGGCATGGCCGAGGCTCAGGCGCGCGCGCTGATGGAGCCAGCAATGGGACCCGGAAGCAGTGACCACCCCATGCGGCAAAGGTCTGGGCAGCCTTCATCTCCGAGGAGAGCAAGTGATGCACTTCGACGGCAAGCACATCGTCGTCACCGGAGCTTCGAGCGGCATCGGCCTCGTCACCGCGCAGATTGCTGGCCAGTCGAGCGGCGCGCGAGTCTCGCTGATTGCGCGGCGGCAGGAACTGCTGGACGAAGCGGTCGCCGGCATTGGCGCGAATGCAGCGGGCTTCGCCGCCGATGTGGGTGACAAGGGCCAGCTCGAAGCTGCGCTAGACGGCGCTGTGGCACGTTTCGGTGCCGTTCGAGTGCCTGTTCGCCAATGCCGGGCTGACTGGCGGTTTCACTCCCGCAATTGCCTTCGATCCGGCGGTGTTCGAAGAGACGATCCGGGTCAACCTGACCAGCGTGTTCTGGGCGATCCAGAAGGTGCTGCCGGCCATGATCGAGGCGCAGGAGGGCGCGATCCTGGTGACCGGCAGCATGGGCGTCCAAGCGCGGCATGGCGATGAACCCGGCCTATGTCGCCTCGAAGCACGGCGTGCTCGGCCTGACGCGCGCCATCGCGGTGGAAATGGCGCCGCACGGTATGCGCGCCAACTGCATCATCCCCGGCTTCATCCGCACCGAGGCGCTCGACCGCATCCCGCCCGAGCAGCAAGGGCAAGATCGAGGCGCGCGTGCCGCAGCGGCGCATGGGTCACCGCGAAGAACTGGCCGAAGTCGCCGCTTTCCTGCTGTCCGACGCCGCCAGCCATGTGACCGGGCAGGACTGGGCGGTCGACGGCGGAGTGCTCAACACGCTGGAAGTCTGAACGTATCACTGGAAGCCGATCTGAGAGGCCTTCTGAGACGAATGGCGCTGAAATACTATCACGCCGAACCGTTGGCGAATTCGCTCAAGTCGATGATTCCGCTGAAGGAAAAGGGGCTCGCCTACGAAAGCATCTATGTCGATCTCCACAAGTTCGAACAGCATTCCGATTGGTTCGTGGCCATCAATCCCGAAGGCCAGGTGCCGGTGCTCGACCATGACGGCGCGATCATCACTCACACCACCGTAATCAACGAATATCTCGAAGACGCCTTTCCCGATGCCAACCCCGCCAGCGGCCCACTGCGGCCGCGCGATCCGGTGGGCGCGGCGCGAATGCGCTATTGGAACAAGTTCGTCGACGAGCATGTCATGAACCATGTCTCGATGCATGGCTGGCACCGCATGGTGGGCGTGATCGCCCGCAATATCGAAAGCGGCGACTTCGAAGAGCTGATGAAGAACATCCCGCTGCCCGACCAGCGCAAGAAATGGGCCACCGCGCGCTCGGGCTTTTCCGAGGCCGACCTCGCCAATGCGACCGACAAGATCGTTTACGCTCTCGAGAAGGTCGAACGGCAGCTGGCCGAAACGGCCTATCTCGCGGGCGATGCCTACACGCTGGCCGACATCAATTTCTTCTCCCATTGCGGGATCATGGTGAACCGCATGTTCCCCGAACTGAAGGTCGACGAAACCTATCCGAAGCTGGTCGCCTGGCGCGAGCAGGTCGCGGCTCGGCCCGCAGTGAAGGAAGCGCTCGCCAGCGAGGACCGCACCCAGCCTGGCCTCAGGACCTGGAGCGGCGACCGGTGAGGCGCGCATGAAACCGAAGATTGGCCTGATCACGCTGGGCGTTGCCGACCTCGCGCGCTCCCTCGCCTTCTACCGCGACGGGCTGGGCCTGCCGACGCACGAATACGATCCGAAGCGGGAGTGGTGTTCTTCAAGCTCGAAGGCAGCTGGCTGGCGCTCTTCCCGCGCGAGGAGCTGGCAAAGGATGCCGGGGTTGCCGACGACCGGCCGGGTTTCTCCGGCATAACGCTCGCCCATAACGAACCGATCGAAGGAAGGCGTCGACGCCGTCTTCGCCGAAGCGCTCGCCGCAGGTGCAAAAGCGATCAAGCAGCCGGAGGACGTCTTCTGGGGCGGATATTCGGGATATTTTGCAGATCCGGATGGCCACTTGTGGGAAGTCGCCTACAACCCTCTCACAGACCTGACGTGACAGAATTGGGAGAATAACAATGCGCGCATGGATGCTTCCCGCCGGGACCGACGGCTTCGACAAGCTTTATATGGAAACCCTGCCCGATCCGGAGCCCGGCCCCGGCGAAGTGCTGGTCGCGGCCAAGGCCTGGTCGATCAATTACCGCGACTTTGCCGTGGCAGCCGGCAAGTACATGGGCGGCCCGCTGAAGAACCCCGCGATCCCCCTGTCGGACGGCGCGGGCGAAGTTGTCGCGGTGGGTGACGGCGTCACCTCGGTGAAGGTCGGGGACAAGGTGCAGAGCTGCTTCTTCCCCTATTGGGTCGAAGGGCCGCCCCGTCTCGGCCCGGCGCTGGGTGACGGCATCGCGCCCGGTATGCTTGCCGAGCTGGTCGTGCTGCCCGCAAGCGGCGTCGTTCCGATCGCGCAGAGCCTCGACTACGGACAGGCCGCCTGCATGCCCTGCGCCGGGGTAACCGCCTGGAACGCGCTCCACGAAGGTCCCCGCGCGCTGCAAGCCCGGCCACCGCGTATTGGTGCTGGGCAGCGGCGGCGTGTCGATGATCGCGCTGCAAATCGCTCGGGCGACAGGCTGCGAAGTGATCGCCACCTCCTCTTCCGATGAGAAGCTGGAACGGGTCAAGGCGCTCGGCGCTGCGCACGGCGTCAATTACAAGACCACGCCCGGAATGGGGCGCGCATATCGCCCAGACTTTTGGCGGGGTGGACAAGGTGATCGAAGTCGGCGGCGCGGGGACGGCTGCACAGTCGATCGCGGCGCTGCGCACACAAGGCGAAGTCGCGATGATCGGCGTCCTGTCGCCCGAAGGCGGCCCCAATCCGCGCGGGCTGATGTTCGTCGGCGGCATGATGCGCGGGATCTTCGTGGGCTCGGCCGCGATGGCGAAAGACCTCAACGCGGCAGTCGACGTCAACGGAATCGAGCCGGCAATCGGCAAGCGCTTCAGCTTCGATCAGGCCAAGGAGGCCTACGCCCACGCCTGGGGACCGGACAGCTTCGGCAAGACGGTGATCGAACTCTAGGGAGCATATTCGCTTACCCGTCATGTGCAGTTATTTTTCACCTATTTGGTGAGAAATAACTTTCCTACACGGCGATGTCGGTTTATATCACTGTCTCGATGGCGAAGCATCAAGCTCACCAGGCGCCATCGGGACAGGAGAGCCCATGGCGACCACAACTGCACAGCCGCGCAACCGGCGCTACGAAATCACCTTGCTGCTGGTGCTGACGCTGGCCAACGGCGTGGTTGCTTTCGACCGGCTGACGGTCGCCTATCTCGCTCCCTACATCGTTGCCGATCTCGGCATCAGCAACGCGCAACTGGGCCTGCTTGCTGCCGCGCTTTCGGGCGCGATTGCCCTTTCCGCCTTCTTTGGCGGCCGGCTTGCCGACAAGACCGGCAAGCGCAAGCTGATCCTGATCCTCTGCACGATCCTGTTCTCGCTCGGCTCCGGCGCGGGAGGATTTGCCATGACATTCCTTGCGCTGTTCATGGCGCGCTTCCTGCTGGGCGTAGCGGAAGGGCCAATGGTTCCGATCAGCCAGACGGTGATTGCCGAGGGATCTTCCCCGGAACGGCGCGGGCTGAATATGGGCTTCATGCAAATGGTGGGCGCCTTCGGTATTGCCGGCGTGCTCGGTCCGATCGTCGCGACCGAACTGGCCGACAGTTACGGCTGGCGGACGACGCTGCTGCTATCCATCCTGCCCGGCCTGCTCTTGGCCGCAGCGCTCTATTTCCTGATCAAGCCAGACCCGCGCACCCCGCCGCCGGTTCACGTGGAGAGCGCAAATGTGCTTGCCGCACTGGCCCAGCTGCTACGCATTCCCAATATGCGCGTGGCGCTGGCAGTTGCCGCCACATTCACTGCCTGGCTTGTGCTGCAGAACACCTTCCTCACCGTGTTCCTGACGCAGGAGAAAGGACTGAACCCGACGATTGCGGGCCAGGTGATCTCGATGGGCGGCCTGGCCGGCATCATCGGCGGGATCGGGTTGCCGTTCCTGTCCGACAGGATTGGGCGCAAGCCCGTGATGGTCGGTGCGGCATTCGCGGGGATTTTCTGCCCGATTGCGCTGCTACTGCTGCCCGGCGATCCGGTGCTGCTGGGCGGTGCGATCCTGCTGGGCTGGATTCCCCTCGGCATTGCGCCGCTCTTCTGCGCCACTGTCCCCACCGAGAGCGTCAACCCTGCGCTGGCGACAACAGCGGTCGGCCTCTCGATGGGCACAGCCGAATTGTTCGGCGGCGTCATCCTTCCGCCCGTGGCCGGCGCTGTGGCCGACAGCTTCGGCCTTACCAGCGTGTTCTTGATCTGCATCGCGCTGGCCCTGGCAGCCTGCATCGCGGCAATGTTCCTCAAGGAAACCGCACCGCGCAAGCTCGCGATGCAGAAATCCTGAACACGTTAAATTTCTTTGGCCAATTTGACTCCAGTCAATGGAGCGATTGGCGCCCTGCGCTTACTGGGCGCGCCGGATGCGCTCGCCGGTTCAGGCATGGGGCCTGCACGGCGGTCGCTTTCAGAAAAACGTTCCGGCAGCCGCCGCATGTCGTTGGTGGCCCGGATGGAGAGACAGTTCGATGTGGGAAACCCGTGTCAGCCCCTGCGGCAATTTCAACAACGATGCCCGTGCATACAGGCATATCAAGGTTCAACCGATTGCGGCGGCTATGGGCGCCGAAGTGGTGGGCGTGAACTTCGCCGAATTGTGCGAAGAAGGCTTCGCCGAACTGCAGGATGCGCTCTGGCGGCACAAGATGATCTTCGCGCGCGACCAGAACCTGTCGCATGAAGAGCATTACGCATTCTCGCAGCGATGGGGCGATTTCGGCGTCGATGCCTATACCAAGGGCACACCCGGCTTTCCCGATCTGCATCCTCTGATCAAGGAAGCGGACAGCAGGGCCGCGGCTGTTTTCGGCGGCGGATGGCACACCGACTCGCCGTTCCTGGAAAAGCCGCCAAGCGTTACGATCCTGCGCAGCGTCGCCTCGCCGCCCTATGGCGGCGACACAACCTGGGCCAATTGCGCGCTCGCCTTCAGCAAGCTCAGCCCGGCCTATCAGGAAATGCTGCGGCCGCTGAAGGTCCACATGTCCGCCGCAAACAATTACGCCACTCAGCAGAAGCTGCTCGGCAAGGCGATCCCCTTCGCCAATATGGACGAATTCAAGGCAGGCATTGCCGGCAAGTTCCATCCGCTGGTGCGCGTGCATCCGGTGACGGGCGAGGAATCGCTCTATGTGGACGAGAACTACTCGACCGGCATCCAGGGGATGACGACCTTCGAAGCGAAGCCGATCCTCGATTTCCTCGTCGGCCACATTCTGCAGCACGCCTTCACCTGCCGCCTGCGCTGGCAGGACGGCACGGTGGCGATGTGGGACAACCGCCTGACGCTGCATCTCGGCCCGAACGACTACGACGGGTTCCGCCGCGAGATGTATCGCACCACTGTGGAAGGCGAGATTCCGATCCCGGCAATGGGCGCAGTTCAAGCTGCGCCTGCGCCCGCCTTCGCGGCCTAAACCCCAGTCCGCGTGGACGAAGTGGTTTATTTCGCTGAATGGCCGTTATCCAGTGCTTGCGATCGAAAGCCGCCATTCCGGTCGACCTATTGCGGACATTGCACTGGCGCGGCATTGTCGCGCAGATGACAAGTGGATACGCCATAGTTGTGTTCGCCAGTACATTGTTCCTGATGGCGTGTTCCGCAGAACCTGCGCCTTTGGTAGCGCATGAAAGAGCTGATGAGGCGAAGGCTAGCGAGGCCATCACGACCATATCACTCGCCCTCCCTCAGTGGCGAAAGGACCCTGATTGCTTTGAACCAGATGCGAAAGTGGTCGATTTCAGATTCGGCTACTACGATGTCGAACGGACAAAATGGCGGAACCCGCGTACATTTCGAGGATACTTCTACACCCACTTCGAAGGGGCTTCATTTGTCTCTGCCCAACGTACCGAGCTTCCAGACGAGGTGGGAGAAGGACGTTACCAAACAGACTTGTACTCCACTACACCATACATAGCAGGCTCGGCAGAGCCTCAAACTTATTGGATCGAGTTCATCGGCAGAGAGGCGCTTTGTAACTCGCAAAGTCCGGACGACGCGAGCTTTGATCTTCCCTTCTCTCCAAACCTCGTGCGGGTCGATAAAGTCATACGGCAGACGCGCGTCCGCTAACCACCCCATTTCAGCCATAAAGCTTGCGATCCGTGCTGCCCTAAGCGGACGCCCCGTCCGGCCGGAACTGTCCACGGGGCCTAGCTCGCGAAGAAATTCAGCTCCAGCAGCACGTTGTTGGGGTCGGGCGTGAAGATCTGCCGCAGGTTGATCGCGGAAACGAGGTTTTCCTCGTATTTCGCGCCCATTTCGTCGAGCCGCGCTTTCACAATCTCATATCCATGGCACTTTAGCGCCACATGATGAAGCGCGCCGGTGAGCTCTCCGGGTCGCACCTCTCGATCGTAGCTCCTTGGGCAATCGACCGAGTTGATATGAATGATCGCCCGCCCTTCAGCATCGAACATCCAGGTGGCATTTTCCGGTGTCAGCGGCGGCGGCGCATCACGCCGCTCGAGACCCAGCAACCGCGGCATAGAACTCCGCAGTCTCGTCCAGCCGGTCGGTGATGATATTCACGTGATCGAGTGCTTCGACATTCATCGCACGGTCTCCTCAGCCGGCTAAGCTTTTCACTTGCAGCCTTAGCCGATTATTGTATGTGCTGCATACAATTTTCGCATATATGATTCATTCACAAGTGAGAGGAAATGGGAATGGCTGACAATCTCGAACGACGTGCTGGCAAAGGCGAATGGCGACATCGTCGGCCAGCTGCGCAACAACAAGATCGGTGCCTATGTGTATCCGGTCGTCGCCCCGGAATTCTCCAACTGGCGTGCGGAGCAGTGGGCCTGGCAGCACAGCGCCGTGCTGTTCGACCAGTCGCACCACATGTTCGACCTCTACATCAACGGTCCGGACGCGCTCAAGCTGCTGTCCGACACGATGATCAACTCGCCGGCCGGCTTCGAAGTCAACAAGGCGAAGCAGTACGTTCCGACCACGCCTTATGGCCACGTCATCGGCGACGGCATCATCTTCCGCCTGGCTGAAGAAGAGTTCGTCTATGTCGGCCGTGCGCCGGCTGCCAACTGGCTGATGTTCCACGCCGAGACCGGCGGCTACAACGTCGACATCATCAACGATCCGCGTTCGCCGAGCCGCCCGATGGGCAAGCCGGTCAACCGCATCTCCTGGCGCTTCCAGATCCAGGGCCCGCAGCGCCTGGGACGTGATCGAGAAGCTCAACGGCGAGCCGCTCGAGAAGCTCAAGTTCTTCAACATGTCGACGATGAAGATCGGCAACAAGACCGTCCGCACGCTGCGCCACGGCATGGCCGGCGCGCCGGGCCTCGAAATCTGGGGTCCGTATGAAGAGCAGGAATATGTCCGCGACGAGATCCTCGAAGGCTGGCGAAGAATTCGGCCTGATCCCGGTCGGTTCGCGCGCCTATCCGTCGAACACGCTCGAATCCGGCTGGATCCCCAGCCCGCTGCCCGCGATCTACACCGGCGACGAGCTGGCGGACTACCGCGAGTGGCTGGGCGCCGACAGCTACGAAGCCACCGGTGCGATCGGCGGTTCCTTCGTCGGCGAGACGATCGAGGACTACTACCTCAATCCGTGGGAGCTCGGTTACGGCCCGTTCGTCAAGTTCGACCACGACTTCATCGGCGCCGATGCGCTGAAGGAAGATGCGAGCCCGGCGACGCAGCGCAAGAAGGTCACGCTCGAGTGGAACGCTGACGACATCAAGAAGATCGTCGGCTCGATGTTCGATCCGGAAGGCGAACAGTACAAGTTCTTCGACCTGCCGCTCGCCAACTATGGCAACTCCAACTACGACGCGGTCGTGGACGCGGACGGCAACACGATCGGCCTGTCGATGTTCACCGGCTACTCGTTCAACGAGAAGAAGGCGCTGTCGCTCGGCACCGTCGATCACGACCTGCCGCTCGGCACCGAGACTCCACGTGCTTTGGGGCGAAGAATCCGGCAACACTGCCAAGACCACTGTCGAGCAGCACAAGCAGCTTGCGTCCGTGCGATCGTTTCGCCGGTGCCTTACGGCAAGATGGCGGCCGACACTTACGCGACCGGCTGGCGCACCAGCAGCAAGTAAGCGCCTAGGCGTAATGCCAATTCGAAAGGGCCCGTGACCGGATCGGTCGCGGGCCCTTTTCTTTGCTGGCCGGCTGCCGCAGATCTGGACGGAACAAGGAGAGGATCAATGGCGAATTACGTACTGGTGCACGGCGCCTGGGGCGGCGGACAAACCTATGGCGAAGTACCCGCGCGGCTGCGTGCCGCAGGCCACAATGTCCTGGTCGCGCAGCTGACCGGCCTCGGTACGCGTCAGGACGAATTGCATCCGGGCATCACTCTGTCGGATCATATGCGCGACGTGCTGATCCAGGTGGAGGCGGCCGGTTTCGAGCGCTTCATCCTGGCCGGCCACTCCTATGGCGGGATGGTGATCACCGGCGTTGCGGCGAAGCTCGGCGCCCGGATCGACGCGATCTGCTACATCGACGCCTTCCTGCCTGAAGACGGCCAGTCGCTATGGGACATCACCGGCGAGTTCGAGCATAAATGGTATATCGACACGCAGAAGCACAAGCCCGGGCTGGTCGATCTGATCGGCAGCTGACCGAACTTCGAACCCGTGCCCGGCAACATATGGCTATCACCCGCTGCTGACCCTGCTCGAAGCGGTTGAGCTGACCGGCGAGGAGCAGAAGATATCGCGCCGCGCCTATATCTTCGCGAATAACTGGCAGCCTTCGCCATTCCCCCGCTTCGCCGAAAAGACGAAGGCGGATTCTGCATGGGAATATCACGAGGCCGACACCAGCCACGCTGTGATGGGCGAGGCGCCTGAACAGACGGTGGAGATATTGCTGGGGCTGGCGAGGTAGCGAAGATCGCTATGAGCCAGCCTGTGCCAGCGGCAGAAGGTAAATGAAGTAGCCGTTCTCCTGCTTCCAACCTTCGCGTTCATACAATGCTTTTGCCTGCGGATTATCGGTGGCGACCAGCAGCATCAGGCGCGATGCGCCTTCGTCCCGTGCAAATTCTGCCGCCTTGGCAAGCAGTGCCGTCGCAATTCCCCGTCCGCGCGAATGGGCGGCAACATAGAGATCGTTGAGCGTAAAGGTGCGCGTCATTCCAACCGAAGAGAAGGACGGGAAGAGCTGAGCGAAACCTACCGGCTTTCCGGCATCGCTGGCCAGAAAGATCACGGATTCGGCCCGTGCCAGCCGCTCGCCAATAAACGCGCGCGCACCAGCCAAATCGGATTGCTGCTTTTGAAACTGGCGGTAGAGATCGAACAGGTCGGCCAAGGCGTCGAGATCGCCTGTCCCGGCGCGCCGGATGCTCGCCGCTCCTTCCATCCCTAGCGCCGGCTGAGCGCAGCCTCGCACTCCTCCATCAGCGTCTGGATGATCTGAGCGACGGGCTCTTCCTCCTTGACCATCCCGACCGACTGACCCGCCATCAGCGAGCCATTCTCCACATCGCCGTCGATCACCGCGCGGCGCAGGGCTCCGGCCCAGTAATGCTCGATCTGCAATTGCGCCTCACCCATGTCGACCTTGCCTTCGTCGAGCAACTTCGCGACCTCGCGCTGCTTGGCGGTGAATTCTTCGGTGCCCTTGTTCTTGAGCGCACGCACCGGGATCACCGGCAGGCGCGGATCGACCTGGACGCTGGCCACCGCATCGCGCGCATTGGCGCGGAAGAAGGCCTTGCTTGAATGCCGGATGGGCGATGCTCTCGGTCGCGCAGGCAAAGCGAGTGCCCAATTGCACGCCCACAGCGCCCATTTCGAGATAGCCGGCTATCGCCTCGCCCCGGCCGATCCCGCCGGCCACGAAGACGAGATGATCTTCGCTCAGCTCGGGCAGGAATTCCTGCGCCAGCACGCTGGTAGCCACCGGCCCGATATGCCCGCCTGCCTCCATGCCTTCGATCACCAACGCATCGGCGCCCACCCGTCTCTGACGCAGCAGCTTCTTGGCCAGCGCCAGCGTGGGTGCAAAGACGATGACCTTGGCGCCGAATGCCTTGATCGCCTCAACGCTGCCCTTGGGCGGGATGCCGCCAGCCAGCACCACATGGGTGACGCCGTGCTTCGCACATACTTCGATCAGGTCGAACAGCATGGGGTGCATGGTGATCAGGTTTACGCCGAATGGCTTGCCCGTCAGCGCCTTGGTCGCCGGCGATCTCCGCATCGAGCAGGTCGGGCGTCATCGCTCCGCAGGCGATCACGCCGAAGCCGCCCGCCATTGCTGATCGCGGCGACAAGATGGCGCTCGGACACCCAGCTCATCGCGCCGCACAGGATCGCGTAAGTCGCAGCCGAGAAATTCCGTTCCGCGCGCCATCAGGGCGGAAGTCTTGGGATAGCTGTTCATGTCCAGCGGCTTAGGGCCGCTCTCGCTTGGCGGCAAGCGCAAGCAGCTTCGCATTCGAATTGACCCGCAAGCATATGAAGTGCCCGTCGGCGCTTAATCGCTTTTTCCGCTATTAGTGACCGGTCTTAATAGTTTTACTCGATAACAGAATGAGGTCTATTCTCGCAACGGTTGGCAAGAAAACCGAGGAGAGATGTCATGGATGCGAAGACAGGATCAATTTCCGGGGGCGGCTGCCCGATGGGACACGGCGATGGCGGAGTGCGCGCGCTTCTTGGACGCACCAATCGCGACTGGTGGCCCGATGCACTAGCGATCGACATTCTCAGCCCTAACGGCCCCTCGAATCCGATGGGCGATGATTTCGACTATGCCGAAGCGTTCAACGCGCTCGATTATAATGCCCTCAAGGCGGATCTTACCGCGCTGATGACCGACAGCCAGCCCTGGTGGCCGGCGGATTATGGCCATTACGGGCCGTTCTTCATCCGCATGGCCTGGCACGCGGCCGGCACCTATCGCACCGGCGACGGGCGTGGCGGCGCGAACAGCGGCCAGCAACGGTTCGCTCCGCTCAACTCCTGGCCGGATAACGGCAATCTCGACAAGGCGCGCCGCCTGCTGTGGCCGATCAAGCAGAAGTACGGCAAGCACATCAGCTGGGCCGACCTGTTCATCCTGACCGGCAATGTCGCGATCGAGATCGATGGGCGGCCCGGTGTTCGGCTTCGGCGGCGGCCGTGCCGATGTGTTCGAGCCCGAGAAGCGACATCTACTGGGGCGACCGAAGAGAAGTGGGTGAACGAAGGCGTCGCCACCCGCATCCGCCCGGACGAAGGCATCGACGAACTCGATGAGCCCGCTCGCCGCGATCCAGATGGGGCTGATCTACGTCAACCCCGAAGGTCCGGGCGGCAATCCCGACCCGCTGGCAATCGGCGCGCGACATCAAGGCGACCTTCGAGCGCATGGCCATGAACCATGAGGAAACCGTGGCGCTCACCGCCGGCGGTCACACCTTCGGCAAGGCGCACGGCAACGGCGACGCTTCATTGCTCGGTGCAGCACCGGAAGGCGGCGATCTGTCCACCCAAGGGCTTTGGCTGGGTCAGCACGCATGAGAGCGGCGGGATCGGCGAGCACACCGTCACCAGTCGGCATCGAGGGCGCGTGGGTCAACACTCCCGACCGAATGGTCGGAGAACTATTTCCGCCTGCTGCTCGACTATGAGTACGAGCTGGTGCGCAGCCCGGCGGGCGCGCAACAGTGGCAGCCGATCAATCAGAAGCCGGAGGACATGGCGCCCGCGCGCCTGGGACCCGAACATCAAGGTGCCGACCATGATGACGACCGCCGACATGGCGCTGAAGATCGATCCGGAATTCCGCAAGATCTCGGAGAAGTTCCGCAACGACCACGAGGCGTTCAAGGACGCCTTCGCCCGCGCCTGGTTCAAGCTGTGTCACCGCGACATGGGGCCGAAGGTCCGCTACCTCGGACCCGAAGTGCCGGCTGAGGATCTGATCTGGCAGGACCCGATTCCTGCGGGCACGATGCCGTCGGATGCCGACGTCGCGGCCGCTGAAGGAGCGATTGCCTCCAGCGGTCTGACCGTCAGCCAGCTGGTCAAGACCGCCTGGGCTTCGGCCTCGACCTATCGCAAGTCCGATCACCGCGGCGGCGCCAATGGTGCGCGCATTCGTCTCGCACCGCAGAAGGACTGGGAAGTCAACGAACCGGCAGATGCTGGCCAAGGTGCTGGCCAAGCTCGAGGATTCCGCGGGCCGCTTTCGATGGCCGATGCGATCGTGCTTGGCGGCGTGGTCGGGCTCGAGAAGGCGATCAAGGATGCCGGTTTCAGCGTGCCCGTGCCTTTCACAGGCGGGCGCGGCGATGCGACCGACGAGCAGACCGACGCCGAAAGCTTCGCGGTGATGGAGCCCGAAGCCGAGGCTTCCGCAACTATCTGCCCAAGAAAGCTGCGGAGTGCGAACCGAGGAACTGATGCTCGACCGGGCCAGCCTTCTGGGCCTCTCGGCCCCTGAAATGGCAGTGCTGATCGGTGGTCTGCGTGTGCTCGGTGCCAATCACGGCGAGCGTGGCCACGGCCACTTCACCAAACGTTCGGGCCAGTTGACCAACGACTACTTCGTCAACCTGCTCGACATGACGAATGTGTGGAAGGCGGTCGATGGCAGCGACGACGAGGAATACGTCGCCACCGACCGCGCGGAAGGCCACGAGACCTGGCGGGCAACCCGTGCCGACCTCGTCTTCGGCGCCAATTCGGAACTGCGCGCGATAGCAGAAGTCTATGCCGAGAACGGCCACGAGGAGAAGTTTGTGAAGGATTTCGTCAAGGCCTGGACCAAGGTGATGAACGCCGATCGCTTCGATCTCGCATAGGAAGATCTTGCTCCGATATTGACCGGCCGAATTCCACACGCCGGTCTCAATAAAGCCTCCCCGCCGCGTCCTGTGGCGGGGAGCTTCGTTTTCTCGACTTGCCTACTCCTGCGTGCGCTTTAGGCTCCGTCCAGAGGCTCAAGGCACGCGGCCTCGGGGAGAAGATCAGATGGGCAAACGACATTCGCGGCGGTTGGTGATTTGCGCGGTTTTGTGTCTGGCGCTGGCGGCGGGGAGGCCAGCCGTGGCGGAAACGCCGGCGATTTCGGCGCAGACCTTGATTGACCGCGCAGAGATCAGCGATCTCCTTACACGCTATTACAACAATTTCGGCGGTGGCCCCGAAAGCTTCGCGAGCTTTTATGCCGACGATGCTGAGCTCATGCTGGGTGACAACAGCTACAAAGGCCTAGAGGCCATCACGGGCGCTTATGCGGCGGTCCCGGCCGATGCTCCGCAGCGCAGTTCCTTCGCGCTCAATATCCTGATGGGCAATCCTTTGATCACCATCCATGGCGACACTGCGACAGCCCGGCTTATCTTTACCGAATATGTCGTCGACAAGGCTGGCGATGCGCCCCGTATTTTGACCATGGGCCGCGAGTTCGACCATCTGGTCAAGCGGGACGGCAAATGGTTGATCCTCAAACGCAGGATAATGGATGCGAAGTCCGTTCCGGAAGACTGGGAAGATTAGGATCAGGCCGCTTCGTCACTCGCATCGAGATCATAGGCGGTGTGCAGCACGCGCACGGCCAATTCGGTTTCGTCCTCGTCGATCAGCACCGAAACCTTGATCTCGCTGGTCGAGATCGCCTGGATGTTGATCCCGCGATCCGCAAGCGCCTTGAACATTGTGCCCGCAACGCCGGCATGGCTGCGCATGCCGACGCCGACGACACTGATCTTCGCAACCTTATCGTCGCTGATAATGCGGTTGTAGCCGATCTTCTCCTTGTGCTCCTCCAGCAACGTCTGCGTGCGCAGCAAGATCCGCTTTGGGCACCGTGAAGGTGACATCGGTCTCGCCCTTGTCGCTGGCCGACATTCTGGATGATCATGTCGACATTGATGTTGGCCGCGGCAAGTGGGCCGAAAATCGTGGCGACTGCGCCCGGGCGGTCGGCGATCGCGCGTCAGGGTAACTTTCGCCTCGTTCTTGTCGGCGGCGATGCCGGTGATCAGCTGGCGTTCCATTTCCAATCCTTCCAGTTCTTCGTCGCTCACGATCATCGTTCCGGGCAAGTCGTCCGCCAGCGGAGCATCGTCGTCGATAAAGGATGACAGCACCTGCACTCGGACGTTCTCCTTCATCGCGAGACTGACAGAGCGTGTCTGCAGAACCTTGGAGCCGACCGAGGCGAGCTCGAGCATTTCTTCGTATGTCACGTGGCTGAGCTTCTTCGCCTTGGCCACGATCCGGGGTCGGTCGTGTAGACACCGTCCACGTCCGTATAGATGTCGCAGCGATCGGCCTGAACCGCCGCCGCAACCGCCACTGCCGACGTATCCGATCCGCCGCGCCCCAGCGTCGTCACGCGGCCATCTTCGCCGATGCCTTGGAAGCCGGGAATCACCGCGATCTCGCCCGTCGCCATCGACGCCAGCACCGCCTCGGAATCGATGCCTTCGATTCGCGCCTTGGCATGGGCATTGTCGGTGTGAACTGGCAGCTGCCAGCCAAGCCAGCTGCGCGCCTTGCAACCCATCGCCTGCAACGTGAGCGCCAGCAGCCCGGACGTGACCTGTTCGCCTGCGGCCACGACCACGTCATATTCAGCCGGGTCATAAAGCGGGATTTGCCTCGCGGCAGAAATTGACCAGCCGATCGGTCTCGCCAGCCATGGCCGAAACGACGACGGCCACTTCATGGCCCGCTGCCTGTTGACGGCGCACAATATTGGCGACCCGGCGGATACGCTCCGTGCCGGCCATCGATGTCCCGCCGAATTTCATCACGATCCGGGCCAAGTCTTTTTCCACTCCTGCGTGCTGGAATCAGATCTGGCGCGCTGTTAGGGTTAGGGTGTGAGCAATGCAACTGTCCCTGCTACGATAAGGCCCGAAGA
The DNA here is from genome assembly GCA_963777785.1 of uncultured Alphaproteobacteria bacterium. Lineage (GTDB taxonomy): Bacteria > Pseudomonadota > Alphaproteobacteria > Sphingomonadales > Sphingomonadaceae > Andeanibacterium. The sequence continues at coordinate 1,309,231 of CAVZRU010000002.1, read as the reverse complement.
GGCAGCGCATTTCGGTGCGTTGGCCGGTGATTGGTGGGATCCGCAGGGTTCTTCTGCCATGCTGCACAGACTGAATCCCGTCCGCCTTCGATTCATCCGAGACGCGGTCGATGCGCATTGGGGTAGCGATCCGCAGAGCCTGAAGCCGCTCGCGGGCAAACGCGCAATGGATGTAGGCTGCGGTGCGGGGCTGCTGTGCGAACCGCTGGTTCGACTGGGTGCAGCGGTCACAGGCGTGGACGCAGCCGGTGAAAATATCGCGGCAGCGACAGCCCATGCGGCGGGTGCTGGCCTTGCTATCGACTATCGCGCCGGAGAGCTATCGACGCTGAACCTCGGGACCTTCGACCTCGTGACAGCGATGGAAGTGATCGAACATGTCGCGGACAAGCAAGCCTTTGTTGAACAGTTGGCCGCGCATCTCGCCCCTGGCGGGCTAATGGTATTATCGACGCCAAACCGCACCCCCGCCTCGCGCCTGTTGCTGGTCGGCGCAGCCGAAGCTCTCGGTGCGATCCCCAAGGATACGCACCACTGGGAAGACTTCATTACGCCGGACGAGTTGAGCGACATTCTGGAAAGTGTCGGCCTTGCGATGGATGCGCCGAGCGGACTGATGTTTGCGCCGACCAAGGGGCTGCATTTATCGGGCGATTTGTCGCTCAACTACATCGTCACGGCCAAGCGGGTCTGAGCACCGGACATGATTCTGCGCGACAAGCCGAGTTGGGTCGAACTGGCCTTCGCCGTTCGCGGGTCCATCGTTCCCCTGATAGCGCCCCGTATCGCGGGGCTGATGTTGTTCTCGGCGGGAATGGTGTTGCTGCATCACCGATATTCGGCATTTCCCACGATCGAAGCGGTCGGCTTCACAGTCTTCGGTATCGCCTTGTCGCTGTTCCTCGGCTTCCGAAATAATGCTGCCTATGACCGGTGGTGGGAGGCACGCAAACTCTGGGGAGCGTTGCTGGCAGATTTGAGAAGCTTCGCGCGGGAAATACAGATCTTCGTTGGCGATGAAGCTCAGCAAAAGAGAATGATCAGGGGATCACTGGCATTCATTCATCTTCACCGCGCCAATTTGCGCCAATTGTCCGCCGATCCGCGCGCAATAGAGCTGGGAAAGGAGATGGTCGACGCACCGCATCCGCCTTGCGCAGCGCTTGATGCCATCGCCGCTGAACTGGCCGAGGCGCGGCGCAGCGGTTCTGTGGATGGTTTTGGCGCCCGGGCGCTACAGGAACGTCTCGGAAGCCTGGCCTTGCAGCAGGCAGGATGCGAACGGATTGCCAATACGCCGCTGCCTTATGTCTATTCGCTGCTCGTCTACCGCACGACCTATCTTTACTGCATTCTGCTGCCGCTGGCCCTTGTCGGCACTGCGGGATGGCTTACGCCCGTCTTCGTCGGGATAGTCGGCTATGTTTTCCTCGGCCTTGCCGAAGTCACGGAAGATCTGAGCCATCCATTTGGAACCACGCCCAACGCTTTGCCATTGGACGCTATCTGCCGGGCGGTCGAGATCGCCCTCGCCCCGCATCTGGGCGAACAGCCGCCTGAGCCGCTCCAGGCACGCGATTTCTATCTTAGCTAAGACTTTGCCGACCGGCGGATATGATCCGCGAGGTTCGGGCTACTGATCGGTCTTCTCGGCCACACTGTCAGCGGCAGCGCCAACCTTGTCGGCAGCACTTCCTACAGCTTGTGAAGCGTCCCCCACAGCATCGGAAGCGTCTGTGATTGCTTGGTCGGTATCATTCTTATTGCCAACCCACACGAAGGCGACCGCTATTAGCGCAGCAATGACCAGCAACAAGGTGATGAGGCCGAGCCCACTATTCGAGCTCTCTTTGATTATCGTGACGCGGTCGCCCACGGGTCGTCCATCGCTTTGGCCGCGCGGGGCAGCATAAGGGTCGTCAGCCATGGCATCTGCTCCTCATTCGGGGCCAGAACAGTGCAGGGTCGCTCAGCAATGGCCAATGGGAGTGAAATGCGCAGATGTGTTCGAGGTTCCATCGGGGCTGGAAGCAGAGGGGATTGGCCGAACTATTCTACCGCAACTTCAGAGATGTATAGCAAGACTGTCGGAGGGCACCCACCAGACCCAAGAGGGATCGAAAATCACGTGAGCGCGGCTTCCCATTCGGCCTGCTTGAAACCGATCAAAAGCCCGCCCGCATATTCGACCACCGGGCGCTTTATCATCGAGGGTTGTTCCACCATCAGCGCGATCGCCTTGGCTGCATCGAGATCCGACTTCTGTTCATCGGGCAACTTGCGGAAGGTCGTGCCGGCGCGGTTGAGGATCACTTCCCAACCTTTCTCTGCCGCCCACTGTTTGAGCTTGGCGGGGTCGGCGCCTTCTTTCTTGTAGTCGTGAAAGACGTATTCGATGCCGTGGCTGCCCAGCCATTGGCGCGCTTTCTTGACCGTGTCGCAATTGGGGATGCCGTATAGCTCGATACTCACGTCTGGTCCTTCAGTTCGAAGTGATGGGTGCGCGGATTGTCGCAGGCGAACAGGGTGTAGCTCTCGTAATAGGCCTGGCGACCTTTGCCCTGCACCACCAGATGTTCCGCATGCTGGCCCCAGGCGCGGGCGGAGGCTTCATCATCCCATTCGGAGACGGCGACAACTTCACCATCATCGTGCGTATAGGCCCTGAAGGATCGGTAGCCCGGCTGGCTCGCGGCGAGCTCTTCCATCCGCGCGAGGTCGGCTCCATAGGCCGCCTGGTCCATCTCCGCGCGCTTGCGATTGCGGAAAATGACCATATACATCAGTAAGTTACACCAAGGTGCGCGTCTGCGATCGCCACCGCCAGCGCATCCGCCGCATCGGCCCCCGCTATCATCACACCGGGCAGCAGCACCTTGAGCATCGCCTGGACCTGCGCCTTCTCCGCCGCGCCCGTGCCGACGACCGATTTCTTGACGCTCCGCGCCGAATGTTCCGACACGCCGAGGCCCCCGCGCGCGCAGGCCGCCAGCACCGCACCGCGCGCCTGCGCCAGCTTGATGGTCGATTGCGGGTTCTTGTTGAGGAAGATCTCCTCCGCCGCCGCACGATCCGGCCCATGCGCGCCGATCACCGCAAACACCGCGTCGTGCAGATGCAGCAGCCGCTCCGCCAGCGGCGCCTTGGCATCGGTCGCGATCTCGCCATTGGCGATATGCGACAGCCGCGCGCCTTCGCTGCGCACGATCCCCCAGCCGGTACAGGAAAGCGAAGGATCGAGGCCGAGGATAATCACGCCTCGACCAAACCCTAGCCGAGCTTCTCCATGATCTCGTCGGACACTTCGTAATTGCCCCAGACGGTCTGCACGTCGTCATCGTCGTCCAGCACGTCGATCAGCTTGAACAAAGTTTCCGCATCGCCTTCGTCGACGTCCACGGTGAGACTGCGGCTTCCACGCCAGCTTGACGTTCTCCGCCTCGCCCAGCGTCTTTTCGAGCGCGCTGGCCACTTCGTGCAGCGCTTCCATCGTCGGTCCAGATCGAGTGCCCGTCATCCGAGCTTTCGACATCCTCGCGCGCCCGCTTCGATCGCGGCTTCGAGCACCGTGTCCTCGTCGCCCGCGCCGGCCGGATATTCGATCAGGCCGAGCCGGTCGAAGCCGTGGCTCACCGCGCCCGATGCGCCCAGATTGCCGCCGTTCTTGGAGAAGGCCGTGCGCACGTTGGTGGCGGTGCGGTTGCGGTTGTCGGTCAGCGCCTCGACGATCAGCGCGACGCCGCCCGGGCCATAGCCTTCGTAGCGCATTTCTTCGTAATTCTCGCCTTCGCCATTGGCTGAGGCCTTGTCGATCGCGCGCTGGATATTGTCCTTGGGCATCGACTGCGCCTTGGCGGCATTGACCGCGCGCGCGCAGGCGCGGGTTCATGTCCGGATCGGGCATGCCCATCTTGGCCGCGACGGTGATTTCGCGGCTGAGCTTGGAAAACATCGCCGAGCGCTTCTTGTCCTGCGCGCCCTTGCGGTGCATGATGTTCTTGAATTTGGAATGGCCTGCCATTGGAAGGACGTGTTCCCTGCGCTTGAATTGGATGCGCGCCCTTACACCGGGCAGCGCGATTAGAGCAACCTTTGCCACCAACCGACGTCGCGCCAGCCGTTCGATTTCCATCCCACTTCGCGATAAATGCCGACCGGTGTGAAACCCATTGCCTCGTGCAGCGCGACGCTTGCCTCGTTCGGCAGCGCAACCCCGGCAAAGGCGGCATGAAATCCCCTGCCCGCCAGCAGAGGGAGCAGAGCGCCGTATAGTGCCTTCCCGTAGCCGCGCCGACTTTGCGCGGGATCGACATAAACCGCGACATCGCAAGAACTGGAATAGGCGGCCCTTTCGCGATGCGGCGATCCATAGGCATAGCCTGCGACCGCACCATCGACCTCTGCCACCAGCCATGCATGGCTCTCGCCATAGGCTGCGATTCGCCGGGCCATCTCCGCTTCGCCCGGCGGCTCGATCTCGAAGCTCACCCAGCCGTGGCTGACGAAAGGAGCGTAGATCGCCGAACAGGCAGCGGCATCGCGCGCAGGGTCCGCAGCGCGAACAGTGCCGGTCACAAAAGCGCCGCCGTTCCGCTGGCGCTGACCATCAGCATCGAGCCGCTCTGGCCCAGCACTTCGTAATCGAGATCGACGCCGATCACCGCATTGCCGCCCAGTTCGATCGCCTTCATCTTCATTTCGCCGATCGCCTGTTCGCGCGCGCGGGAGAGCACCTCTTCATATTTGCCCGACCGCCCGCCGACGATGTCCGTGATCGAGGCGAACAGGTCGCGGAAGATATTCGCCCCCACGATCACTTCGCCGGTCACAATGCCGAGATATTCCTTCACCGGCCGGCCTTCGACAATCGCCGTGGTGGTGACGATCATTCCGTCAGTGCGTGTGCTTTCCCAGGGGTTGGCCATCCAGACATGCTCCCAATGCAAATGAATCCCGCGCAATCATAGCCGCGAGTTGCAAAGGGCCAAGTCGAACCTGGCGCTTATCCCATTTATCGTCATTGCGAGGAGGCGAAGCCGAGGAAGCAATCCAGGGCGGCTGCGCGGGGCACTGGATTGCCGCGGGCCTGCGGCCCTCGCAATGACGAAGCAGCGGGCTGCCCTAAAGCGAACTTGCCCAAGGCACCGGCTTGCTGCCACAAGCCACGCCATGAGCGATCCAGAACCTGTGCGCAGCGGTATCCTGCGCGAATTCGCGGCCTATCTGCGCCGACCGCGGCCGATCGCGCCCACGGGGCTGCGCGCCGCCGGGGCGTGGCGGAACTGGGCCTTGCTGGTCGGCTTGCAGATCGCAGTGCTGCTGGGCCTGCTGCTGCCCTTGATCGGCTATTGGCAGCGCCGCTTCGGCCTGCCGCTGCCCGATGCCTTCGGAGAGGTGCCGGCGGAATTGCTGATACCGATCGCGGTGCTGGCCGCGCCGATCATTGAGGAGTGTTTTTTCCGCGGCTGGCTGACCGGGCGCCCCCGGGCGCTATGGCTGCTGGGATGCGCGGCGGCGAGCGGAGCGCTGCTCTATGCCAGCGCTTCGGGCATGGATATGCTGGCGGCATCGGCAGCGCTGGCCGCAGTAATCGCGGCCGCAATCGCCGGTTGGTTCATCCTGCGCAGCCGCGCCGCACCGGCCTGGTTCGCCGCCGCGTTCCCCGCGCTGTTCTACCTTGCCGCAATAGCTTTCAGCCTGGTGCATGTGGTCAATTATCCCAGCCTGTCGTGGCTCCTGCTGCCGATGGTGCTGCCGCAATTATGGGCCGGGCTGGTGCTGGGCTTCATCCGCATGCGCATCGGCCTGATCGCATCGATGCTGGCACACGCCACCTCCAACGCCGCCGCACTGGGCCTGGCGATGCTGGCGAGTGGTTCCGTCTAGGGCGTGGTCAGATTGAATGGCCGTTATCCTGCGCTTGCTCTCGGAAGCCGCCGTTCCGGACACGACAACATTGCGGACATTGGCGTGTTGTCGCGGCACAAGCGGCCATGTTAAGCTGACGCGCCATAATCTCGTACTCGCTCATTGTACTGGTACTGATCAAGAGTGTGCCAACGACTGGGAGCATTCCTATGGGGTAAAAATCGACCCTTAGACAACCCTGGCTGAACCATCAGATCGATCTCAGGGACACCTCAGTGGAGGGACGCCCATTTGAGGCCAAGCAAGGCGAGCCTGCTACGATTTGGACGAATGGCGAGACTTGGAAGCTGGTGGACTGCCGAGGCAAATGGCGTCTGCTTCAAGGCGGCGTGTGGTCCAACAGACTTGTCGGGTGTTATCGGCGTCTTTCGGGAATGGGCAGAGAGCCACAAACGCAGGTCCGCTTTCCACAACCTTTCGGACGTAGCGGCATGGCAGCGCCGATGCTGAAAGCGGACGTTCCGCTCGCGAGCCCCTGCGGACATTACCCAAGACCAAACCCCGTTCGTCCTGAGCCTGTCGAAGGACGCGCGAAGAGGTTAGAACTGGGCGATGCCGTTCTTCGCATACCCGCTACCTGCAATGATGGCTCGTAATACGCCGCACTAATCAAACATCGTCATTCCCGCGCAAGCGGGAACCCAGCAGCAGTGTTGGAACTGGGTCCCCGCCTGCGCGGGGATGACGAAGGTTGGGATCACAGATCCGTGTTTCGTGTGCGTTGGGCCGACAGCGTCCGCTCTCCGCCTCCTCGTCACCGGCAAAATCCCGTCGACGTGCTCCGGCCTAGACCTCTTCACCCGCGCTGCTATCCTCCCTGCCGGACGGGCAGATAATCGCTCTGGGATGCGAGGAGGCAGAATATGTGTGACGAAAAGGATTTGGCGCGCTGGGCGAAGGGCGGGCTGAGCCGCCGCCAGTTCTCGGCGATGGGCGTAGCGGCAGGAATTGCGGCCTGCGCGCCGATGGACGAGGCGAGAGGCGAGCAGGAACAGCTTGCCGAATCGAACGTGACTTTCGCCACCGAAGACGGAACGATGGATGCGTTTTTCGTTCACCCTTCCAGCGGCAAGTCGCCTGCGGTGATTCTCTGGCCCGACATTGCGGGGCTGCGCGAAGCGAAGATGGCGATGGCGCGGCGGCTGGCGGGCGCGGGCTATGCCGTGCTTGCGGTCAATCCCTATTACCGCGACGTCCCGGCACCTCAATATGCCGATTTCGCCGATTTCGCTGCCAATGATGGCTTTCAGAAAGTCGGCCCATGGCGCGGCAAGCTCGACCATGCGGCGATCACGCGGGATGCGAAGGCCATCGTCGCCTGGCTCGATGGGCAGGATGCAGTGGATGCGGGCAAGGGCATCGGCGCGCAAGGCTATTGCATGACCGGCTCCTTCGCGGTCCGCACCGTTGCCGCCGTGCCTGGCCGCATGAAGGCCGCAGGCTCGTTCCATGGGGGCGGGCTGGTGACCGAGGACGAAACGAGCCCGCATCGCCTGCTGCTGCCTTCCGCGCATTACCTGATCGCCATTGCCCAGAACGACGATGCCAAGGCGCCGGGCGACAAGGACGTGCTGCGCAAGACGGCGGCCGATGCGGGAGTGGCGGCGGATGTGGAAGTATACGCCGCCGATCACGGCTGGTGCGTGCTCGATTCGCCGTCCTACAACGCTCCGGAGGCCGAGCGTGCGTGGGAAAAATTGCTTGCCATGTACAAGGAGGCTCTCGTCTGAGGGCACCTCGCCAGGCGGCACACGAAAAAGCCCCGGCAGACTTTCGTCTTGCCGGGGCTTTTGCATTTTTCGAGGTTACTGGTCCTTGGGGGTTACTGGGCCTCGTTAGACGACTTTCTTGCCGCCGATGACTCCCAGGATCAGGAACAATACGACCAATGCCAGGCCGATAAAGAACAGGATCTTGGCAAAACCGGCAGCAACACCGGCTACGCCCGAGAAACCCAGCACCGCGGCGATAACGGCCACGATAGCGAAAATAAGCGCCCATTTGAGCATGATGTGTCTCCAACTGTCGGTAGCGGCGGCCCGAGGGGTAAGGCGCGTTCCGCTTGTTTACTCTGGTTAATCAACCAGCCGAAGCGCAGCGGGTTCCGAAAGCGCGCTAATAGTTGGGGTTCCATCGGCCCGTCGCGGCGGGCGCACCGGCTGGCGGATGCCTGGCTAACCCGCCGGCTCGCTCATTCGAACCAGTAGGAGGTTCCGCGCATTTCGAGGCTGATCCGCGCGGGTGCATCCGGCCCCGCCAGCGGATTGTCGACCGCAACGTGAGGCATCAATTGCGCGCGATCGGGATCGCTCTCGCTGGTCTTGAAGATAATCGCCTCGTCGGGCGTCATGTCGGAAAAGTAGAACCAGCGGTGCGCCGGATTGTGGCGGATGACGTAATTGCCGAAGCTCCATTCGGGCGCGCCGCCGGGCGGATCGAAAATCGCCAGGCAGTCGATCAGGTCGCCTTCGCTTACGCTGGGCCAGGCGCACAGCGCCAGCGGCACGTCCTGCGGGGGCTGCGAGAGGACGCGCCAGACGTTGTATTGCGCGCTGCGGGCGATCGGCTTGCCTCTGGTGATGTCAGGGCCGGGAGCGGCCTGCGCGCGTGCCTGGGCGGCGGCGGCATGCGACATGTCGACGTGGGCGAAACGGGCGGGGTGCGAATTGTCCGTGCTGCCGGTCTTCCCGGAGCGTTCGGAATAGCGCAGGATCCCGCGCGGCGTCATGCTGACATGGTCCGCGCCGGTCACGTGCTTGAGCAGCGCGGCGATCTCGCCGCTGTGGGCCGTGGCGACGGCATCCATGTCGGTCAGGTCCGGCAGGGCGCTGCTGTGCGCGGCGAGCATGAAGCCTTCGCGGTCGAGCGAGCACTCCATTCCGCGCGCATCGGCGACATCCATCGCTACCGGGGCGAGCGGGACGTAGTCCTTCTCATGGGCATTGGCGTAGAAATAGGGCTGCTTGCCCGTTTCCTTCGTGTAGCCGATCTCGGCCCGAAGCACTGCTTGGCTGGCCATTGCCCTGTCCTCTTCCGGTTCTTCTTTAGGCGAAATCCTCGGTATCGATAGTCGGTCTGATCGTTTCCGGGTAGCGATGGCCGTGCACGGTCTGCTGGTTGATCAGCTCGCCCGCCCGGTCGAGGATTTCCGCGGGAACGGACACATCCTTGGCGGCGAAGTTCTCTTCCATATGCGCAATATCGGTCGTGCCCGGGATCGCGTGTACGAAATCGCCGCGCGCCAGCAGCCAGGCGAGCGCGAGCTGCGACGGCTTGACACCGGCTTCGCGGGCGAGATCTGCAAACTGCCCGGCCAGCGCGAGATTGGCGGGCCAGTTCTCCGGCTTGAACCTGGGCATGCCGGCGCGAATGTCGCCCTGTTTGAACTGCGACGGGTCCACCGGATCGCCGCACAACACGCCGCGCGCCAGCGGCGAGAACGCGACCATGGCGATACCGAGTTCCCTGCAGGCATCGAGCACGCCCAGTTCCACATTGCGCGACCAGAGCGAATATTCAGGCTGCGCAGCGATCATCGGATGAAGCGCATGCGCCTGCCGGATATGCTCGGCATTCCACTCGGACACGCCGTAGCCGCCGATCTTGCCCGCCTCTATCGCGCGCACCATGAAGCCGACCATATCGGCGAGCGGCACCTTGGTATCGAAGCGGTGCATGTAGAACAGGTCGATGTGATCGGTCTTCAGCCGCTTCAGGCTGGCATCGAGCGAGGCACTCATGGAATCGGGGTGGCAATCCACGCCCCGCTTCGGCCCCTCGGCGACGATGCCGGTCTTGGAGGCGAGGAAAAACTCCCCGCGCCGTTTGCTCAGCGTATCGCCGATCAGGGTTTCGCTATGTCCCAGCCCATAGAGATTGGCCGTGTCGAAGTGATTGTACCCGATGTCCAGCGCCCGCTGCAGCAGCTTGGCGCTGTCTGCATCGGGGATCGGCGGACCATAGGCCCAGACGATGTTCATGCAGCCCAGGCCGACGGGATGCACGGCCCTGCCGTTGATCGTCGCGCATGGTCAGGACCAGCCGTCCTGCGCTTCGAGGCTGGCGGCCAGCTCGCCGATCACGCGGTAGCAATCGAGCACCTGCGCGACCGAGCTGTTCGGGCTCGCGCCCTTCGCGGATGGCGGCGATGAATTCGCGGTCCTGCAGTTCGATGCCGTTCATGCGACAGTCGACCTGGACACGTCGATCGGCTCTTCCTTGCCGGTCACCAGATCGTCGTAGCGCGCGATATAGGTGCCGGTGTCGCCGATATAGCGGAAGAAGGTGCCCAGCGGCCCGTCATTGTTGAACGACAGCGACAGGGTGCAGATCGCGCCGCTCTCGCTCTTCAGCTGGATCGACATGTCCATCGCAATGCCGAGTTCGGGATGCTTGGGCCCCTGCATCGCATTGGCCGCGACGATCTTGCCGGCCTGATAGGCGAACAGGTCGATCGTATGCGCCGCATGGTGCCACAGCAGATGGTCGGTCCAGCTGCGCGCCTCGCCCTTGGCGTTCATGTTCTTGCGGCGGAAGAAATAGGTCTGCACATCCATCTGCTGGACGTTGAATTCGCCGGCCACGATCTTGTTGTGCACCTATTGGTGGCGAGGGATTGAAGCGGCGGGTGTGGCCGACCATGCAGACGAGGCCGGTTTCCTGCTGCTTCTTCAGCACGGCCTGCGGCATCGGCCCAGCTATCGGACAGCGGGATTTCGACCTGCACATGCTTGCCCGCATCCATGCAGGCGATCGCCTGCTCGGCGTGCATCTGCGTGGGCGTGCACAGGATCACCGCGTCGACATCGTCGCGCGCCAGCGCTTCGGACAGCTCGGTGCCGGAATGCTTCGCGCCGTATTTCGCGGCGACTTCCGCGGCCTGTTCGGCGCGGCGGCTGATGATCGAGGTGATTTCGACGCCGTCGATATTCTTGAGGCCGTCGAGGTGCTTTTCACCGAATGCGCCGGCGCCGGCGAGTGCGATTCGCATAGGTCTCTCCTGTCTATTCCCCTCCCGCTTGCGGGAGGGGTTAGGGGTGGGCAGGGCGGGATGGGCGCTGGCGACAGGCCCACCCCCGGCCCCTCCCGCAAGCGGGAGGGGAGTAAGGGTCAGGCGGTCAGGCTGTGGCCGCTCATCACCGTACGCGGCTCCAGCGCTTCGCCGCAGTATCCTCCGGCTGGAGGATCAGCGCGCCCAGCGCGGTGTTCGATGCCGGGATGTGGTAGAAGCGATAGAGGTCCTTGACCTTGTCGCCCAGCGCGCCGCGCATGATCAGCCACATCACCAGCTCGATGCCTTCGCTGCCGGCTTCGCGCAGATATTCGATATGCGGCATCTTGCTCAGCGTCTCGGGGTCTTCGATCAGCTTGTCGATGAAGTCGAGGTCGAATTCCTTGTTGATCAGGCCCGCGCGCGGGCCCTGCAGCTGGTGGCTCATGCCGCCGGTGCCCCAGACGTGGACGTTGAGATCTTCGGGGAAGCTTTCCACCGCGGCGCTTGATGCAATCGCCCAGCTTGAAGCAGCGACTGCCCGACGGCGGCGGATAGGTGACGACATTGACCGGGAACGGGATGACCTTGCACGGCCATTCCTCAGGTTCGCCGAACATCATCGACAGCGGCACGGTGCAGCCGTGGTCGACGTCCATCTCGTTCATGATGGTCATGTCGAAATCGTCGAGGATCAGGCTCTGCGCGATGTGCCAGGCCAGGTCCGGATGGCCGATCACGTCGGGCACCGGGCGCGGGCCCCAGCCTTCGTCGGCCGGCTTGAAGCTTTCGGCGCAGCCGATCGCGAAGGTCGGGATGATGTTCATGTCGAAGGCCGAAGCGTGGTCGTTGTACACCAGCATCACGACGTCGGGCATGTTGCCGGGCTGCTTGATCCATTCCTTGATCGGCTCGTAGCCCTTGAAGACCGGGCCCCAATATTCGTTGCTCGGAAGTGCCCGGTCTGCATTGCGGCGCCGAGCGCCGGAATGTGGCTGGACGTGATGCCAGTCGTAACGCGTGCCATCTCAGAAACCTCCCTTGATCGAACGGACGCCTTCGGGCGAGCGGCCACCGTCGATCATCATCTGTGCATATTCTTCCTGCGTCATGCCGGTCATCGATCCGGCCGCGAACTGGAAGCTCTTGCCGTCGGTCGAGAACAGCTTGGACAGGAAATAGACGTTGCCGCCCTCGTCGATCATCGCGTTGTAATCGCGGTCCAGCACGGCCTGCTTGGCGGCCGGCGTCAGGTCCCATTCGTCGAGATAGGCGCTTTCGTTCGGCCTGGAACCGCTCGCGGTTTTCTGCCTTCATCAGGCTCATCGCGAACTGGTTCAGCCGATAGCCCTTGCGCGCGCGCTGGGCGGTGAACACGCGGGTTCCGGGAATATCGTCGAACTCGCGCGAGATATTCGTGGATGTCGATACGCTCTTTCTTCGTTGTCGCTCATTGGTCATTCCACTCGTAGGACAAGGGGCGCTTCGCGGAAAGCGAAGCGGTCGATATGGCGCTCGATCACGCCGCGCATGTGGATGTTGCGCTCCTCGTCGGCCGTGACGAGCGTGATCGCGATGCCGCCGGTACGCGCCTGTCATCACGGCGTTTTCTGTCTCCGAGAAGGGGAAAGTGCCCATGCCGTCACCCTCGTCGTAGCTGGTGGCCATCTTGTGGCCCCAATGGCTGACGAGCTGCTTGATATAGCGTTCCGGCGTCTTGCAGGCGGCAAAGCCGGTCGCAACGCAGCCGGTTTCCGGGGATGTGCTCGAATCGGTCATAGGCCGCGCTCCTTCAGCTTGGCGTCGAGCCGCGGGAACACGCGCCGGGCATTGCCTTCGAAAATCGCGGCGCGTTCCTCGTCGGTGATATCCAGCGCATCGACATAGCGCTTGGTGTCGTCGAAATAGATGGCCGGTCGTGGGATCGATGCCGCGCACCGCGCCCACCATCTCGCTGCCGAACAGGATGTTCTTGTTCTCGATCACGTCGGCCAGCAGGTCGATGCCCGGCTGGTGATAGACGCAGGTATCGAAGAACACGTTGTTCATCAGATGCTGGTCGAGGCTCGGCTGCTTGAGCATGTCCGCCAGCCCGCGATAGCGGCCCCAGTGATAGGGCACCGCGCCGCCGCCATGCGGGATGATGAAGCGCAGGGTCGGGAAATCGGTGAACAGATTGCCTTCCAGCAGCTGCATGAAGGCGATCGTGTCGGCCGCGATGTAATAGCCGCCGGTGGCGTGCATCGCCGGGTTGCAGCTGCCCGAGACGTGGATCATCGCCGGCACGTCCAGCTCCACCATCTTCTCGTAGAAGGGATACCAGTAACGGTCGGTCAGCGGCGGATGGGTGAAGTGGCCGCCGCCCGGATCGGGATTGAGGTTGCAGCCGATGAAGCCCAGCTCGGTCACGCAGCGTTCCAGCTCGGCGATCGAGTTGGTCATGTCCGCCTTCGGGCTTTGCGGCAGCATGCACGACGCCCACGAAGGTCTCGGGGAACAGGCCGACGACGCGGGCGATCAGGTCGTTGCAGCGCATGCGCCCACTCCTTGGCGACATGCTCGTCGCCCACATGCGGCGCCATGGCCGATGCGCGGGGGGAGAAGATCGTCAGGTCCGCGCCGCGTTCCTTGATCAGCTTGCAGCTGGTTCTGCCTCGATCGTTTCGCGGATCTCGTCATCGGAGATCTCGGGATAGGGCGGGCGGCGCCTTGCCTTCCTTGAAAGCGGCTTTCTGTTCCTCGCGCCAAGCGTCGTGCCCCTTGGGGAGCACGGTGTAATGGCCGTGGCAATCGATAATCATCGTCGATCATGCCGCTTCTGTTCCTCTCCAGTCTTGCTTCGTCGTTCGCAGCGCGGCGCTGCAGCGCCACCGTGCCGCGAGTCATAACGGGTTCGATGCCAAGGTCGAGCAGGGTCTTGGCCGCTTCTTCCATTTCGGCCGCACGGCGCAGGCCATGCGTTTCCATCCGCTCGCGATTATAGGCGATCTTCTCGGCCCAGGGCGCCGGCTTTTCGCTCGCGTCGAGCGAGGCGATGCACTTCGTCGAACACGCCGGCTTCGCGCGCAGCGGCGGCGCATTCGACGGTCGAGCGCCTCCATGCCCTTGACCATGACCGAGCGGATCATCTTGATCGCGCTCGCGCGGCCGACTCGTCGCCCACGATGCGGCGTGTTGGCAAAGCCCAGCGCCGCCAGCAGTGCCATCGCTTCCTGCGCGGCAGGGCCCGACAGCAGCAGCGGCACGCCCAGCGCCTTGGGATCGACCGGGGCCATCACCGCGACATCGACATAGCGCCCGCCGGCCGCTTCGATCGCCTTGGCGGCCTGCGCGCTTGGTATCGGGCGCGACCGAGTTCATGTCGCACCAGATCGCGCCGGGCGCGAGGAAGCGGCGCATAGTCCTGCGGCAGCCGCGAGCGCGGCATCGGCGGTGACCAGCGAAAGCACGATATCCGCGCCGGCCAGCGCCGCTCGGCGCATCGGTCGCGCGGCCGTGACGCCGCATTCGCCATCGCGGCCCTGCGGCGCGGCGTCGATGTCGAAGCCGCGCGCACGCCTGCCCATTCGCCCGGCGCGGGCGAAGGTCGATCCGGCTTCACCGAAGCCGATCAGAGCCAGGGACGGAGCGGTGCATTGCTCATGATTCGGGCTGCGTGATCCTCTCGAGTGCCAACTCTACAGAATGTAAGTGTTACTTACAAGTTTGCCAGAGCCGCTGCCGGAGGCCTGAGGCTGGGCGCTTCCCGCTTGACGCAGGGCCGCCGCAAGATGCAAGCGCCTGCGTGCATATGTTGATTGGGAGAGCGTAAGATGAGCGGAGTCGTCGTCCAGAAGATCGAACGGGCAGAGCGTGCAATCGTCGATGGACTTGGCGCCTGCGGCGTCGCGACCGTGCATGAAGCGCAGGACCGCACCGGCCTGCTCGCCATCCTACATGCGCCCGATCTATTCCGGCGCGCGCGTGGGCGCCAGCGCCGTGACCATCAGCGTGCCTCCGGGCGACAACTACATGGTCCATGTCGCGATCGAGCAATGCCAGGACGGCGACATTCTGGTGATCGCGCCGACCTCGCCCTTGCGAAGACGGCTATTTCGGCGATCTGCTGGCCACCTGCGCGCAGGCGCGCGGCGTGCGCGGCCTGATCATCGACGCCGGCATCCGCGACGTGCGCGACCTGACGCAGATGAACTTCCCGGTCTGGTCCAAGCGCGTGTTCGCGCAAGGCACGATCAAGGCCTCGCTCGGCAGCGTCAACGTGCCGGTGGTCTGCGCCGGCGCCCTGATCAATCCGGGCGACGTGATCGTGGCCGACGATGACGGCGTCTGCGTGGTCCGCCGCGCAGATGCCGCCGAGGTGCTCGAAAAGGCGCAGGCGCGCGAAGCGAACGAGGAAGACAAGCGCAAGCGGCTCGCCGCCGGGCGAACTCGGCCTCGACATGTACGGCTTCCGCCAGAAGCTGGCCGACATGGGCCTGAAGTGGGTTTGAGCGGCATGAGAGCAGCGATGAACCAGGCACCGGTGCATGTGGATGCGCGGCGGCACGTCGAAAGGCGGCTATTTCCTCGCCGACGATCTGCCCGCCGACGCGGCAGAGCGCGATGCCTTCCTGCTGGGCGTGATGGGCTCGCCCGATCCGCGCCAGATCGACGGCATGGGCGGGGCCGATCCGCTGACCAGCAAGGTGGCGGTGGTGCCGCAAGTCGGAGCGCGAAGGGATCGATGTCGATTACCTGTTCCTGCAGGTGTTCGTCGACCAGGCGCTCGTCACCGACGCAGCAGAATTGCGGCAATATCCTCGCGGGCGTCGGCCCGTTCGCGATCGAGCGCGGGCTGGTGGATGCCGCGCGGACGGCGAGACCAAGGTCGCGATCTTCATGGAGAACACCGGCAGGTCGCCGTCGCCACGCATCGCAGACGCCGGGCGGGGCCGTGACCTATCGCGGCGACGCGCAGATCGACGGCGTTCCGGGCACTCATGCGCCGATCCCGCTGGAATTCCGCGACACGGCCGGCTCGTCCTGCGGCGCGCTGCTGCCCACCGGCAATGCCGTCGACGTGATCGAAGGCGTGCGCTTGCACGCTGATCGACAACGGCATGCCCTGCGTCGTGATCAGCGCGGCAGACGTCGGCGCGACCGGCTACGAGAGCCGCGAGGAGCTGGAGTCGCGAAGCCTGCGCCGCGATGCGCCAGAAGATCGAGGCGATCCGCCTGGCGGCCGGGCCGCTGATGAACCTGGGCGACGTGAAGGACAAATCCGTCCCCAAGATGATGCTGGTCGCTGCGCCCAAGGATGGCGGCGCGGTCTGCGTGCGCAGCTTCATTCCGCACCGCGCGCATGCCTCGATCGGCGTGCTCGGCGGCGGTCAGCGTGGCGACGGCCTGCCTGATCGAAGGTTCGCCCGCTGCCGCAGTGGCGGACATACCGCGCAGGCAAGCGCAAGACCCTGTCGGTCGAACATCCGACCGGCGAGATGAGCTGCGTGCTGGAACTGGACGATGCCGGGCAAGTCGCAAGCGCCGCGCTGCTGCGCACGGCGCGTAAACTGATGGACGGAGTGGTTTTCACATGAGTGAGCGTATCGTAAGCTGGCATCGCCAATCCCTCGAAGCCGCGCTATACGCCGCCGCCCGGCGCGATCGATGCGCATTGCCATGTGTTCGGCCCGATGGCGCAATTCCCCTTCAGCGCGAAAGCCAAGTATCTGCCCGAGGATGCCGGGCCCGAGATGCTGTTCGACCTGCGCGATCACCTCGGCTTCTCGAAGAACGTGATCGTCCAGGCGAGCTGCCACGGCACGGACAATACCGCCACGCTCAACGCGATCGCCGCGTCGGAAGGCAAGGCGCGCGGGGTCGCGGTGGTCGATCCGGCGATTGCGCGACGACGATCTCCTGCGGCTCCACGATGGCGGCATCCGCGGCATCCGCTTCAATTTCCTCAAGCGGCTGGTGGACGATGCGCCGAAGGACAAGTTCCTCGAGGTTGCGCAGCGCCTGCCCAAGGGCTGGCATGTCGTGATCTATTTCGAGGCCGACATTCTCGAGGAACTGCGCGGCTTCATGGATGCGATCCCGGTGCCGTTGGTGATCGACCACATGGGCCGCCCCGATGTGTCGCAGGGGCCGGACGGCGCCGGACATGAAGGCCTTTCGCGCGCTGCTCGATTCCCGCCCGGACATCCATTTCAAGGCGACCTGCCCGGACCGGCTCGATGCCGCCGGCGATCCGTGGGACGACTTCGCCCGCTGCCGTCGCGCCGCTGGTCGCCGATTATCCGGATCGCTGCATCTGGGGCACCGACTGGCCGCATCCCAACATGCAGGACAACATCCCCGACGACGGCCACATCGTCGACATGATCCCGCGCATCGCGCCGACCGCCGAGCTGCAGCGCAAGCTGCTGATCGACAATCCGGAACGGCTTTACTGGGCCGATCAGGATCCGGTCTCGCTCACGCCTCCGGCTTCGTAGGCGCTGCTGATCAGGCGATATTGCCGCGAACGGAACGCGGCGATTGTCATCGCCAGGCCGAGCAGGCCGGTGATCGTGAACACGATCGCCATCCCGCGCTCAGGCCCGGTACCGTACCAGTCGCCGATCGCTGCGGCGCCCGCGCCGTCGGTCATCAGCGGGATGAAGAAGAACTGCGTCAGCGGCCCGATCAGGAACGCGGTGACCGGCGAGGCGGCCTGTTCCACCGACTGGGCGAAGCCGAACACGCGCCCCTGCCGTTCGAAGGGGACGACCTTCTGCAGCGTCGTCTGCTCGGCTGCTTCGGCATAGGGGTTGAGGAACAGCCAGATCAAGCAGGCCGCCGTCAGCAGCGGGATCGACGATTGCAGCGTGAAGACGGAGGCGGCCGTCCAAACCGCCAGATTCGCCAGCAGCAGGGTGCGCAGCGGATTGCGCCCCAGGCCCCAGCGGGCGATGGCCATACCGGAGAGGATGAAAGCGAAGGAGACGCCGGCCCAGAGCAGCCCCCATTCCTGCACTTCCATCAGCGAGAGCCCATAGCCGTCGAGCAGCGCCATGAACACGCCGCCGAGCAGATTGTTGAAGGCGGAAAAGACGATCAGGGCGAGCAGGCCCGGCACCGCGCGCACCAGCCGCACCGTGCCGCGCAGATCCACTTCGCGCGGCGCTCCGCTGGTTTCGCGATTCGGGTGCCGGCTCGTCCAGCCGCAGCGCTGCGAGGTGGACCAGCGCAGCCATGGTCAGGCCTAGCGCGAAGATCAGCGCCGCCTGCATCCCGCCCCAGGCGACCAGGAAGCCGCTGATCGCCGAGGTCACCACGAAGCCGATCCCCGTCACCATGCCGACGAGTCCATTGGCCCGGTCGCGGCGGTCCTCCGGGATCAGCGCCGTGACCAGCGTGGGCAGGGCGATCAGGCGGATATTGCCCGCGATCACGCCCGCCATCACCAGCAGGATGAACAGCCAGAGCTCGAAACCGTCGACTTGCGAAAGCGCGCTTTCCGGCACGGCGAGCAGCAGCGTCAGCGAGGCGGCGTAGAGGATCAGCGACCCCGCGCTCGAAACCAGCATCACCTGCTTCTTGCGATGGTGATCGACCAGGCTGCCGAACCAGATCGCGCAGGCCGCTGTGAGCACGAAATAGATACCCCCGATCACCCCCGTCACGAAGACCGAACCGGTTTCGAGGAACGCCCAGAAGATCAGCGCGAACCACGCGGTGAAATTGGTGATGTTCTGGAGAAGGTTGTTGCCGAGGATCTGGTAAAACTGGGTCATCGGACTGAGTGCTCGGCTGGGGCGCGTGGCATGGCGGGAAATGCGGTGCGGGGCAAGCTTGCGGTTGCAGCCTAACGTTCCTTCCGAATCGCAATCGGTAAAAATTGCTTGACATAAATAACCCAAATGGTTATATGCTACTTTACGAATCGTTAGGTTCGCCAAGGGTAGGGCCGAAGCGGTTTCGCTTGCCCGTGGCCCCCTTGCGGCTAGAGTGGCAAGCGGGCTGAAGAGGGGAATTGGTGATGGGCGGTTTGTTGCAAGTGGCATTCCTCGTCGTCGTTGTCGTATTCGTGTTCCTGCTGATGGGCGTGCGCGTCGTTCGCCAGGGCTATGTCTACACCATCGAACGACTGGGCAAGTTCACCCTGGCGGCAGAGCCGGGCCTCCACCTCATCATCCCTTTTGTCGACCGGGTCGGGTCAGAAGGTGAATGTGATGGAGCAGGTGCTCGACATTCCCGGCCAGGAAATCATCACCCGCGACAACGCGATGGTCGGGGTGGACGCGGTGGTGTTCTTCCAGGTGCTCGATGCTGGCAAGGCCGCCTACGAAGTGCATAATCTCTATGCCTCGATCATGGCGCTGACCACAACCAATCTGCGCACGGTGATGGGTTCGATGGATCTCGACGAAACGCTGTCGAAGCGCGACGAGATCAATGCGAAGCTGCTGTCGGTGATCGACCATGCCACTTCGCCCTGGGGCGTGAAGATCACCCGGATCGAGATCAAGGACATCCGCCCGCCGATCGACATCTCCGAAGCCATGGCCAGGCAGATGAAGGCCGAACGGCTCAAGCGCGCCGAAATCCTCGAAGCCGAGGCGGACCGGGCATCCGAGATCCTGCGTGCCGAAGGCGCCAAGCAATCGGCCGATTCTGGAGGCCGAAGGTCGGCGCGAATCCGCATTCCGTGATGCCGAAGCGCGTGAACGCGAGGCGGAGGCCGAAGCCAAGGCGACCCAGGTGGTTTCCGACGTCATCGCCACTTCGGGCAGCCAGGCGCTCAATTATTTCGTTGCCCAGAAATATACCGAGGCGGTGGGCAAGTTCGCCACTTCGCCCAACGCGAAGACGATCCTGTTCCCCGTCGAAGCTACTCAGTTGATCGGTTCGCTCGGAGGGATTGGCGAGTTGGTGAAAGATGCGATAGGCGGTGAGCGGAGCGCTCCCGTTCCTCCGCCGGCGGCCGGTCCGACAGGGCCACGTTCCAGCGTTCCGCCTTCGCGAGGCCAATGATGGAATGGTTCGACACGCTGGAACCGCAGTGGTTCTGGTTGGCGCTGGGGCTGATCCTGGCAGCGGCCGAAATGGCCATACCCGGCGTCTTCCTGATCTGGCTGGCTGGCGCGGCGATCATTACTGGCCTCGCCAGTTGGATGTTGCCGATCAGCATTCCGTTGCAGATCGTGCTCTTCGGCACACTTGCAATCGTCGCGGTCTTTGCCGGAAAACGCTATCTGCGCGACAACCCGATCGAGGCCGCCGACCCGGCAATGAACAAGCGCGGCACCAGAATGTTGGGGCAGACGGCTCTGGTCACGCAGGCGATCGAAGGCGGGGCGGGCCGGGTTCATTACGGTGACAGCGAATGGATCGCCCGGGGCCCGGATACGCCGGTCGGCACGCGTGTGCGGATCGCCGGAAGCGACGGCACGGAATTGCTGGTGGAGCCGATCGTCTAGAGGAATTCCGTCGCTCGTCATTGCGAGCGAAGCGAAGCAATCCAGCCCCCAACTGCCGCCCTGGATTGCTTCGGGGCTTTGCCCCTCGCAATGACGAGGGGAAGCGGGGACGCAACCTTTCTAGGCGCTGGCGCTTTCACCGAAGCGGCCATGCTTGCGATAGCGCACCAGCCAGCGGCCCAGAAACAGCTCCAACGGCTTGGGCACTATGCCCAGCGCCTTGATCCCGGGAAGTTTGCCCGAAGGCACGCTGCCAGCCTTGAGCAGCTTCCACTGGTCGCCATTCATCGGGGTGCCGGGAAGGGCCGCGAAGATTGCTGAAAGCGCATCGGGCACTTCGACGAAAGTCCTGCTGCGTCCTTGGGCCTCGGCAATCATGCGATTGATCTGCCCCATGGTCAGCGGCTCTGGCCCGGCAATCTCATAGGTCTTGCCGCCATGCGTACCGGGATCGGAAAGAGCATTGCCCACAGCCTGGGCTGCATCGTCTACCCACAGCGGCTGCATTTGCTTGTCCGCTCCGAAAATCGGCAGGACCGGCAACGCCGCAATCAGGCCGGCAAACATATTCACGAATTTGTCGTCTTCCCCGAACAGGACCGAGGGGCGCAGCACGGTCGCCTTGGGGAATGCGGCAAGCACGGCCTGTTCGCCCTCCGCCTTGGTCCGGGCATAGGACGCCTCGGATTGCGGCATCGGCGCCCAGCGCGGATATGTGGACGAAGCTCGCCGCACCGGCTTCCTTCGCCGCAGCTGCCGCCAGCCCCGCGCCATCCGCCTGCAACGCCGCCAGATTCCCCGCGAAGGCGCCCACGAGATACACGGCCGCATCGGCCCCGGCCATCACGGCACGCAGGCTATCGGGCTTCGTCACGTCGCAGCGGGCAAATTGGATCTGGCCGAGATTGCCCAGCGGCTTGAGCTTGAAGGCGCGTTCCGGATGGCGGCTTGCGATACGGAGCCGCGCCCCGCATGCGAGGAGTTCCTGCGCGATATGGGTGCCGAAAAAGCCGCTGCCGCCGATCAGCACCACCAGTTTTCCATCAAGTGCGCCGCGTGTCGCCATGAGAAATTCGCCTAACCTGTTTCTGGGCCTTCTAACTCCACGGCCATGCCGCAAGCTGCGGCTCATCGCAAGCCGCAGCCTGCGCCCCGTAGGGTTAGCTTGTCATTCACATTGCCTGCCTTACATATGTGCGAGTGGTAAGGCAGGAAACGCTAGAATGAGCGACAATAACGATCCTAATGGCAGCGGCGATCCCGGTGGCAACCCCTGGATGAAGAGCCTGCTCGTCTGGGGCGGCATCTTCCTTGCCCTGCTGCTGGTCGTCTCGATGTTCGGCGACGCGCTAGCGCCAACCAGGCATCGCGATGCGCTATTCCGATTTCCGCGCCAAGGTGGCCGAAGGCACGCGTCAGCGAAGTGCAGATCGCGCCCGACCAGATCACCGGCAAGCTGCAAGAATGGCGATTCCTTCACCACCATTCCGGTGCCCAACGACACTGACCTTACCCAGCTGCTGGAAGAGAACGGCGTGAAATATGCGGGCTCGCGCCCCGGAAGAGCAGAACCTGCTGCTGCTACATCCTGATCCAGGCCCTGCCGTTCCTGCTGATCCTCGGCATCGCCTTCTTCGCGCTGCGCCAGGTGCAGAAGGGCGGCGGCTCGGGCGCGATGGGCTTCGGCAAGTCCAAGGCCAAGCTGCTGACCGAGCGGCAGGGCCGCGTCACCTTCGACGATGTCGCCGGCATCGACGAAGCGCGCGAGGAGCTGGAGGAAATCGTCGAATTCCTGCACGATCCGCAGCGCTTCTCCAAGCTCGGCGGCCAGATCCCCAAGGGCGCGCTGCTGGTCGGCTCGCCCGGCACCGGCAAGACCCTGCTCGCCCGCGCCATCGCGGGTGAGGCGGGCGTGCCGTTCTTCACCATTTCCGGCTCGGACTTCGTCGAGATGTTCGTCGGCGTCGGCGCCAGCCGCGTGCGCGACATGTTCGAACAGGCCAAGAAGAACGCGCCGTGCATCGTCTTCATCGACGAAATCGACGCGGTCGGCCGCCATCGCGGCCACGGCCTCGGCAATTCGAATGACGAGCGCGAACAGACGCTGAACCAGCTGCTGGTCGAGATGGACGGGTTCGAGGCCAACGAAGGCATCATCATCATCGCCGCGACCAACCGTCCCGACGTGCTCGATCCGGCGCTGCTGCGTCCGGGCCGCTTCGACCGCCAGGTGGTCGTGCCGATCCCCGATATCGACGGGCGCGAGAAGATCCTCGCCGTGCACATGAAGAAGGTGCCGCTGGCGCCCGACGTCAATCCGCGCGTGATCGCGCGCGGCACGCCGGGCTTCTCGGGCGCCGACCTTGCCAACCTCGTCAACGAGGCGGCGCTGCTGGCCGCGCGGCGCAACAAGCGCCTGGTCGCGATGCAGGAGTTCGAGGACGCCAAGGACAAGGTCATGATGGGCGCCGAGCGCCGCTCCATGGTCATGACCGACGACGAGAAGAAGATGACCGCCTATCACGAGGCCGGCCATGCGATCGTCTCGGTGCACGAGCCGGCGTCCGATCCGATCCACAAGGCCACGATCATCCCGCGCGGCCGCGCGCTGGGCATGGTGATGCGCCTGCCGGAACGCGACAACTACTCCTACCACCGCGACAAGATGCACGCGAACCTCTCGGTCTGCGATGGGCGGCCGCGTGGCCGAAGAACTGATCTTCGGCCACGACAAGGTCTCGTCGGGCGCCTCGTCGGACATCCAGTACGCCACCAGCCTGGCGCGCAACATGGTCACCAAGTGGGGCATGTCGGACAAGCTCGGCCCGCTGCAGTATGAAGAGCAGCAGGAAGGCTATCTCGGCTATGGGCGGCACCCAGCGCACCATGATCGCTCGGACGAGACCAACAAGCTGATCGACAGCGAAATCCGCGGCCTGGTCGAAGGCGCGCATGCCCGCGCGACCGAGCGTCCTCAAGGCGCATCGAGGACCAGCTCGCACCTGCTGGCCCAGGCCCTGCTCGAATACGAGACGCTGACCGGCGACGAGATCAAGCAGCTGCTCGACGGCAAGATCGACCGGCCCGAAGACCTCAAGGGGCCTGCCGTGGCGAAGCCCGTGCGCGGATCGGCGATCCCCAAGGCCGGCAAGCGTTTCGGCGGCGGCGGCAGCACGGCCCCGCAGGGCGCCTGAGGTTTTGCCTTAGCACTGGCGATCGTTCCGACCTGCGCCGTTTGGGGTTTCGCCCTGACCTATGTATGGTCCCGGGCTGTTCGTCAGGGTTGATCGAAGCCCGCAGCTCTAAAGGGAGAATGAGATGAAGAAGCTTTTGCTAGTCGGTTCGGTCCTCAGCATCGGTCTTCTCGCCGCTTGTTCGCAAGAGGCAGAGGAATCCACCGATTCGGCCATGGAAGACCTTGGCAATGCTGCAGAATCCATGGGCGATGCCGCAGCTACGACAGCCGATGATGCCGCAGATGCAGTTAGCGATGCCGTCGATAGCGCCGAACAGTCGGCCGACGAAGCAGCGAAAGAAGCAAGCGATGAAGTCGCTGCAGAGTAACGCCGCAAAGCGAACCTGAAATCTCGCATGAAAGGGGCTGGGCGTGAGATCGCTCGGCCCCTTTTGCATTCAGAGTCTCTCAAGGCTGCGGCGCGCGGCGATCAGCCCTGCAGCTTACCTGCCTGCTTCTCGATCTTGGCGATTTTCCGGTCAATGCCTTGCCACAGCGCCGCGAAGGCATCGGCGCCAGACGATCGGCTCGCAAAGCTCCCGACAGGCGCCTGGCGGTCGGCCGATTGCTCGATTGCGCTTGCCATGGGGATGATGGGCCAATCGGGCATTTCGTCGCGCAATTGCTTGTGCAGTGTGCGCCGGGCATCGAACATCGAAAGCACGGGCAGGATCGGCGGATGCTTCTTGTGCGCCGCCGAGAGATGGGCTCGGACGGTATCGAGCGCACGGCGGGAGAGCGGCGATGCCGGAAGCGGGACGATCACCGCATCCGCTGCACGGATCACTTGCGCGCTGATTTCATTGAGCACCGGCGGGCAGTCGAGAATGATACGCTCATATTCGCCTGAAAGCCGGCGTGCGAGCTTGGCCAAATGCTTCTTCTTGCCCAGCGCGAGCAGCCGCCGGTCGAGGTCGCGCAGGCTTTCGTCCGCAGGCAGAATGTCCAGTCCGGGATAGCCGCTCTCCCAGATCGGATGATCCGCGCCGCTCTTGCTGCCAAAGATGCTGGCTGCCTGTTTGCTCCCCGGCTGATCGATGCCGAACAGGAAGCCGGCCCCGCCAGCCGGGTCGAGATCCCATAGCAGTGTCTTATGGCCGGCCAGCACAGCCGAGCACCAGGCGAGATGCGCAGCGATGGTGGTTTTACCCACGCCGCCTTTCACACTGTAGATGGCGATCACCGCCATGCTGCCTACCCGCCTTTCGCAAGCTGCGCATGACAGGGCAAAGCGCCGGCGGCGTCAACCTTCGCGGCGCTAGACGAAGCCGCGCCGGTTTGTTGTGCCGGTTTGAAACAGAGCGAGCCGGCTAGCCGGCCCCGTTCTGGTCAGCCTTCGTAATCGGAGCCGATCGACGTCGAACGTGTCGGAGCCGCAGCGGTAATCCGCAGCGCTTCGGCCGACTGGCTGAGCGAGCCGATTTCGTCCGCTTCGTCCTCATCGTCAGGCAGCACGCGCTGCAGCGACTGAGTCAGCGATTCCTGCAGTTCCTTGGGGCGGACAGTCGTTTCGGCAATCTCGCGCAAGGCGACGACCGGGTTCTTGTCGCGGTCGCGATCGATTGTCAGTTCCGCACCGCCGGAAATCTCGCGTGCGCGCTGCGCTGCAAGCAGAACGAGATCGAAACGGTTGGGGATCTTGTCGACACAATCTTCGACGGTAACGCGCGCCATGGGCACTCCGGTAATTAGAGTCTGCTGGAAAGGCGCTGCAATTAGGTGCGCATCCCGCGAAAGTCAAGGAATTCGCACGCGCTCCTTGCCCGCTGGCGGCCGCTGTGCTGTTTGCGGAATGGCCATGGCGACCTCGCGAGAAAATCCCGGCGGATCGGAGCCCTATCGCGACGCCGAACCCTTTTCGATCAGCGCACAGGGGCTGGACCTTACCTTCTATGCTTCCGGGAAAGACCGGCTCGCCGCTGTCCTCGATCTGATCGGTTCCGCGCAGCAATCGCTCAAGCTCTATTTCTACATCTTCGATAATGACGATTGCGGCGCGCAAGTGCGGGACGCCTTGGCCGAGGCTGCCAAGCGCGGCGTATCGGTGACGCTGATCGTCGACGATTTCGGCTCGCCCGCGGACAACCTCTTCCTCGCCCCGCTGACCCAAGCCGGGGGAAAAGTGAAGCGCTTCAGCGCGCGCTGGAGCGTCCGCTATCTGATCCGCAATCACCAGAAAATGCTCATCATGGACGATCGGGCGGCGCTGATCGGCGGCTTCAACATTTCCCAGGCTTATTTCGACCCGCCGGAGAAAAACGGCTGGAACGACCTTGGCGTGCTTATCACTGGCGCAGCGATCGCGCGGCTGGTGGACTGGTTTTCACTGCTCGATGGTTGGACCGATCAGAGCAGGATCAAGCTGCTCGAGGCCAGTCGTCAGGTGCGCCATTGGGAAGCTGGCAGCGGCACAGTGCGCTGGCTGGTCGGCGGGCCTTCGCAGCGCCTCAGCCCCTGGGCCCGCTGCGTGATCGGCGACATCGAGCGAGCCAGCCGGCTTGACATGATGGTCGCCTATTTCTCCCCGCGCGCGGCCTCATCCGGCGTATCGCGCAGGTCGCGCGGCGAGCCGCCCTGCCGGGCGAAGGGGCGCGTCTGCTGCTCGCCGCCAAGTCGGACAATGCCGCCACGGTGGGTGCTGCGCGGGCCAATTACGGCCGGCTGCTGCGTGGCGGTGTGCGGATCTACGAGTTTGAGCCGTGCAAGCTCCACGCGAAGTTGATCGTGGTCGACGATGTCACCTATATCGGCTCGGCCAATTTCGACATGCGCAGCCTTTACCTCAATCTCGAGCTCATGCTGCGGATCGAGGACAAGGCGCTGGCAGAGCGTATGCGCAGCTTCATCCAGCACCATTTGCCTCATTCCACCGAGGTCACGCCCGCACTTCACAAGAGCCGCCGCACGGTGTGGAACCGCATCCGCTGGAGTATCGGCTGGTTCCTGGTGACGGTGGTGGACTACTCGGTCACCCGGCGGCTCAATCTGGGGCTTTAGCTTTGCGGTCCCCTGAGAGGAGGCAGCGGATCTGAAACAGGCTCGGAATGTCGGGATGGGTCAAAGCCGGCCATCCGCACATTTTTCCCAGCCAGCCGCGAATGAGCGGATGACATCGCTATGCGGCTTTGCTAGCGGGCGTCGCCAGATGCAGGTCCTCCGCGCCTTTCTGATGCGCCATCGCGCAATCGCTTCGATGCTGGTGGCCCTTGCGCTGTGCCTCAAGGCCGTCGTTCCCGCAGGTTACATGGTCGAAACCGGTGCGCATATGCTGACGGTGACGATTTGCGACGCCGCCGCCGGCCACAACGTGACCAAGCAGATCGCCATTCCGATGAAGGATGGCGGGGGCAAGCACGGATCTGGCCAGGACGGGACCGGGCAGGGCAAGACAGATTGCGCTTTTTCCTCGCTGCAGGGCGCTTCCGTCTCCGGCGCCGATCCGGTGCTGCTGCTGCTGGCGATCGCCTTTATCCTGACACTCGGCTTCGCGCCCGTCTATTCCCCAGTACCGAGGCCATTCTTCAGCCTCCGGCCGCCTCTTCGCGGCCCGCCCCTGCCCGCCTGAGGGCCGGAGCTGCGTTGAATTTGCGCCTGCGGGCGCAGTCCTGACCATCCCCGGCAATCCGCTGCCCGCACGCAGCGCCATCAGTCCGGGAATGCCATGTCCAATCGCCATCATACGGCTCGCCGATCCAGGCGAGACGCGCAATGAAAACGTTGCGCATCCGCACATTCGTTCGCCGCCTGCACCTGTGGCTCGGCATGAGCCTGGGGCTGCTGTTCGTGGTGCTGGGCCTCTCCGGCGCGGCGCTGGTATTCTATATCGAGATCGACGAGGCGATTAATCCGCTTCCAGTGACGCACGCGGCAATGCCTGCGCCTGGCTGGGACTCCGCCGAGTGGGACAGGGCGCTTGCCACCGCCCGCGAACATTTTCCCGGTCCCGGCGGCGACTGGTCGTTCGAGGTCACGGGCAAAAGCGGCCCCATTCCGGCCCGCTATTATCCTGCGCAGCATCACCACGGCCACCATGCCGAACGCGAGATGGTGTGGTTCTCCGCCGACGGCACTCGGTTGCTGCGTTCCGAGGCCTGGGGCGAATATCCGATGAGCTGGATTTACGAGCTGCACATGCACTTGCTGGCCGGAGAGACGGGCAGGCAAATTGTGGGCTGGGGCGGTTTCGCGCTGCTGCTGCTGCTGGTGAGCGGCATTATCACCTGGTGGCCGCGTGGAAGCCTGCAGAAAGCCCTGGCGCTCAAGCGTGACGCGGTGGCCCTGCGCCGGCTGCGCGATCTGCACAAGCTTTCCGGATTGTGGAGCTTTCCGCTGCTAGTGCTGCTGGCGCTGACAGGCGCGCTGCTCGCTTTGCCGGAGGTGAAAGAGCAAATATTTACGGCGACCGTTGCCCGGCCAGATCAGGTGCCGGACCCCCAATCATCGCAATCGTCGGGCACGCCGGTTTCGCTGAGGCTGGCACTGGCCAATGCCCGGCGCGCGCTGCCTGACGCCCGGCTTGCCTTCATCGACGTTCCGGAAGGCGGATCGGCGCCGGTCCGGCTGCGGGTGCAAGTGCCAGGCGACCCGCACCGCCGCTTCCCGGGCAGCTTCATTTTCGTCGACCAGTACACCGGGCGCGTGCTCGCCGTGCACGATCTTCGCCGCGGCAATGCCGCTGCGCAGACTTCGAAATGGATCCGCCCGCTCCACGATGGCTCGATCGGCGGATTGTGGGGCCGCATCCTCGCCGTCTTGGCCGGCCTGCTTCCCGCGGCTCTGTTCGGCACCGGCCTTTGCCACTGGCTGCGCCGGCGCTCCGCGCGGCGTCATGCAAACAATCGTTCAATTTCAAACAGGAGGAAATCATGAAGACGTCTCTTATTGCAGTAGCGGCATGTCTCGCGGCCAGTCCGGCCATCGCGCAGGAGGCGGGCAAACCCGCTGCCAAGGAGCAGATAGTCGTCACCGGGGAATTGGAAGCCGAAGCGGAAGCTGCCGGCCGGCTCGGCCTGACCAATCGCGAAACGCCGGCCATCGTCGATATTCTGACGCAAGACGATTTGCAGGGCCAGGGTGTGCGCAACGCGATTGAGGCACTGAATGCAGCGCCCGGCGTAGCTTCGGGAACCTTGCCGGGTTCGATGGGCTCTGTTTCGATGCGCGGTTTCCATCGCGCGGTGAATTATCTTTATGACGGCGTGCGCATGGCCAATTCGGATGTCGGCGTTCGCAATTGGGATGCATGGGCTTTCGAACGGATCGAAGTGATCAAGGGGCCTGCATCGGTCACCTCCGGCGAAGGTGCACTGGCAGGGGCGATCAATTTCGTGCCGCGGAAACCGCAACTGGGCGAAACGAGCGGCGAAATGCTGGCAAGCTATGGCAGCTTCGACACCGTGCGGCTGGCCGGCGATGTCAATGCGCCTTTGGGGGAAGCGGTCGGCCTTGCGCGCCAATGCATCATGGTCGCGCACCTCCGGATGGGTGGATGATACCGATTCCTACACGTTGGCAGCCAATGCCTCGCTACTGTTGAAGCCCAGCGATCGTTTTTCGCTGACCCTGTCGGCGGATTATTCCAAAGACCAGTATTCGACCATCTACTATGGCACGCCGGTGGTTTCCGCCGCGGTTGCTCGCGATGCTTCCGATGCGGTCTCGGGCAGCGCTGGGCTGGTGCTCGACAAGGCGATGCGGCGGGTGAATTTCGATCTCGCCGATGGGGACACCGGATCCGAGACCGTATGGCTGCGTGCTCATGCGGAGCTGGAGCTGACTGGCAGCTTGCGTGTCGTCAGCGATAGCAGCTGGTATTCGTCGGATCGGCGCTGGCAGGATTCCGATGAATACAATTTCAACAGCAGTACCGGGCTGATCGATCGCTACCTGACATTGATTACGCACGATCATCAATACTGGAACCAGCGGCTCCATTTGGCTCACGACGCCATTGTGGCAGGCATGCGCAACCGCTTCACCCTGGGGGCCGAGTTCGGGAAGACAGATTTCTTCACCGTGCGGCGCTTCGGCACGGCGGCTTCCGCCGATCCTTTCGATCCGGTGCGCGGCACTTTCCCGGCCGATACGCCAGCCAATTTCGGTACGCGGCAGGATGTGACGGCTGATGTATCGTCCTTCGCCGTGTTTGCTGAAGACGCCCTCAACCTGACGCCAGAATGGCTGCTCGTCGGCGGGATCCGCTTTGATTCATTCGAAGTTGACCGGTCGATCTTGAATGTCACCAGCGGGGCCACGCAGGCCTATGGCCAAGATTATGACGCCACATCCTGGCGGGCGGGGACAGTGTACAGCCTGACTCCGCGGACCCAGCTGTTCGCGCAATATAGTTATGCTGTCACCCCGGTCAGCGGATTGCTGTTCATCAGTGCCGCCAATACGAACTTCAAGCTGACCACGGGCGATTCATGGGAAGCCGGGATCAAGACCTCGCTCAGCGGCAGCGGTGTGGAACTGACGGCTTCGGCCTTCCGGATCCGGCAGGACGATATTCTCACTCGCGATCCAGCCAATCCGGCCGTGGTTGTCCAGGGCGGCAATTTGAAATCGCAGGGCGTGGAATTGTCGCTGAATTTGCCCGCGACGGAGGAGCTGAACATAGCGTTTAGCGGCACTCTGCTCGATGCCGAATATGGTGAGCTGGTGGAAGCCGGCGGCGCAGTGCGTACAGGCAATCGCCCGCCCAACGTGCCTGAGCGGCTGGCCGATCTGGTGGTTAGCTATTCACCGAAGGCGCTGCCGATCACGTTGACCGGCAGTGTTCGGCACAATGGCGGCTTCTTCACGTCAAATGCCAACACTGTGAAAGTGAATGCCTTCACCACGCTGGATGCGTCGCTTGCCTGGCGGGCGGATTTTGGCACTGTGACCTTGCGCGGGCGCAATCTGACGGACGCGTTCTATGCCGATTGGTCGGGCTATTCGTCTGGCCTTGTTTTCGTGGGCGCGCCGCGCAGCGCCGAGATTTCCTTCACCAGGAGTTTCTGAAGCGAGTCGGCAGCCTGGGGCGGGACGGAAGATGTCCCGCCTCAGGCTGACCTGAGATCGAGACCCGCTGTGGGCGGCGGACCGACGCAGTGTGTCGAGATACGGAAGATGAGCTGCGAGGATCCGGTTTGTACGAGCGAAAACACGCTTCCTTGCCGCCTTTGAATTCGATCTCGCTTGTACTCTGCACATTGGGTTCGGGCAGTGACATTCGCGGCTTGTCCGCTGCAAAAGCACGATAGCTATTGACGCAGCGCAGCATCCTCCACATGCGCCGACGGTGCTAGACCCAACCGACCGCGTTCCACGTACCACGCTTGCGGCGGCAACACTGGTGGCCGTGGTCTTCCTGAACCTGCTGGGGTTCGGCATTATTGTGCCGCTGCTCCCCTTCTACGCCCAATCCTTCAACGCAGAGCCGTGGGAGATCGCATTGATCTTCTCCGCGTTCGCGCTGGGCGGATTTTTCGGCGAACCGTTCTGGGGTAAGCTGAGCGACCGCTACGGACGCAAGCCACTCCTGTTGTGGACGGTGGCCTGCAACGGTCTTTGCTATCTGGCGCTGATGCATGCGCCGACGGCATTTGCCGCCTTTGCCATCCGCTTCGTGGGCGGGCTGGCGAGCGGCAATAATTCCGTCGTGCAAGGCTATATCGCCGATGTGACACCGCCTCACCTGCGTGCCCGCCGGATGAGCTGGCTGGGGGCGGCCAATGCAATCGGACTGATCGTCGGCCCTTCGCTGGGCGGCTTGTTCGCGCGCACCGACATTGGGCCTGCCGGCTTTCACATTCCGCTCATGATGTGCGCCACCCTCTCGGCAAGCTGCTTCGCGGGGGTGGTGCTGTTTATTCGCGAGCCGGATGTGCGTGACCGCAAGCTGCATCCGATGACCAGCCGCTGGGCCGCCACTGGAGAAGTCATACGCCACCCGGTGCTGGGCAGGCTGATGCTGCTCACCTTCCTGATTGGAAGTGCCTTCTCCGGCATCGAATCCATTTTCGGCCTGTGGGGACATGCACGCTTCGACTGGGGACCTCGCGAAGTCGGGTTGTGTTTCGGTGTAGTGGGGGTGGTTGCAGGCCTCACGCAATTCTTCGTCACAGGGCCGCTGGTGGAGCGTTTCGGCGAGCGTCATGTGCTGGCAGTCGGCATGTCGCTGGCGGTGATTGGCAGCATGCTGCAACCTTGGTCGACTGGTATGGTCACGACCATCCTGTTTCTGGCGCTCACTGCCCTCGGCCAGTCGGTCAGCTATCCCACCGTTGCCGCACTCATCTCGCGCAATTCCGATCCGCGCAAGCAGGGTCAGGTGCTGGGCCTCAACAATGCCACCGGGGGCCTGGCACGCGTGCTCGGCCCACTCGCTATCGGTATGAGCTTTGCCCATCTAGGCATAAACACACCGTTCTGGCTGGCGGGACTGGTCGTCATCCCGGCGATCATGCTCGCGCTTCGCGCTACGACGCGGCGGCAGGCTTAATCCAAAACGATTCAGGCGGCGCGTTTCAGTCGGTCGAGCATGCCGCGTTCGTCGGGGCGAAGCGTCAGCACCGACACTCCTGACGCCGTAACGGCGACGGTGTGCTCGAACTGGGCGGATAGCGACCCGTCGCGCGTCACGACTGTCCAGCCATCGTCTTCGGTCTTTACGCTGCGCCGGCCGCGGTTGAGCATCGGTTCGATCGTGAAGACCATGCCTTCGCGCAGGGTCAGGCCGGTCCCTGGCTTGCCGAAATGCAGTATCTGGGGCTCTTCGTGCATTTCCCGGCCGATGCCGTGGCCGCAATATTCGCGCACCACCGAATAACCGTTCCGTTTGGCGTGGCGTTCGATCGACCAGCCGATGTCTCCCAGTCGCGCGCCCGGCCTGACCGCCCCGATGCCCATCCACATGGCTTCGTAGGTCTTCTCGACCAGTCTCCGGGCGGCTGGATGAACCTCACCGACGAGATAGGTCTTGCTGGAATCCGCAATGAAGCCGTTTTTCTCCAACGTGATGTCGAAATTGACGATGTCGCCGGCGCTAAGAACATCGCTTTGCGAAGGTACGCCGTGGCAGACTACCTGGTTGACCGATGAGTTGAGCACGAAACCATAGCCGTACTGGCCCTTGCTTGCCGGACGAGCCTGAAGGTCCTGGACAATGAAACGCTCCACCAAGGTATCGATCTGGAGCGTCGACTTGCCGATCAGGTGGACTTGATCCAGCATCTCGAACACGGACGCCAGCAGCCGCCCGGATTCGGCCATGAGGGCCAGCTCGTCAGGCTGCTTCGTCATGTTCGCTCAAATCCGTCGGTGGCGTTGAGACGCCTGCAGCACTCAGTTCACGCCCGATAATCTCGGTGAAACCGAGCGACGGATTTGTTTCGCAAAGCATGCCGATCTTGATCCAGTAGGCCGCCTGCGCGTTGATCGAACGGCAGGAGACCTTGCTCGCCTTGCGCAGCAGGTCATGCAGTTCGTCCTCGATGCTCACAATGCCCACTCGCAGCCTCCATATACGAATCGTATATGGAGCGTATATAAGTGGGTTCGCGGAAAGCCAAGCGCCGTGCGGCACGCTAGTCCAGATCGTAGCCTCGGTGGTCTTCGGCGAGATCGCTGAACCTTGTGATCTTGGCCTCGAAGCGCAACCGGACCTTGCCGGTGGCGCCGTGGCGCTGCTTGGCGACGATCAGTTCGGCCAGGCCATAGACGTCTTCCATCTGCTTCTTCCATTCATCATAGGCCGCTTCGGCCTTGAGATCGGAACCGTCGTCTGCCGCCATCTTCGGCTCCTTGGCGGCAATGTAATAATCCTCGCGAAACACGAACATCACGATGTCGGCGTCCTGCTCGATCGAGCCCGATTCCCGCAGGTCGGAGAGCTGCGGGCGCTTGTCGTCGCGCTGTTCGACCGCACGGCTGAGCTGCGACAGCGCGATCACCGGCACCTCAAGTTCCTTGGCCAGCGTCTTGAGGCCGCGGCTGATCTCCGAGATTTCGTTTACGCGGTTGTCGTTGGCGCGCCCGGATCCCTGGAGCAGCTGGAGATAGTCGACGATGATCAGCCCGATATCGTGCCGCCGCTTCAGCCGCCTCGCCCGCGTGCGCAGCGCCGCGATCGACAGCGCGGGCGTGTCGTCGATATAGAGCGGCAGTTCGGCCAGGCGCTGGCTGGCGTAAGACAGCTTCTGGAAATCGTCGCGGCTGATCTTGCCCATGCGCAGCGCTTCGGATGAGATCCCGGCCTGCTCCGCCAGGATACGGGTGGCAAGCTGATCGGAGGACATTTCCAGGCTGAAGAAGGCGACGCCCGCGCCGACCGATTTCTCGATCCCGTCGGCCCTGTCGCGCAGCAACCGGTCGGCGGCATTGAAGGCGATATTGGTCGCGAGCGAGGTCTTGCCCATGCCGGGGCGGCCGGCCAGGATCATGCAGGTCGGAATTGTGCAGTCCGCCGATTTTCTCGTTGAGGCTGGTGAGCCCGGTCGTGATGCCCGAAACATGGCCGCCCGAATTGATCGCGGTTCTCGATCATGGTCAGCGCGGTGCGGGTTGCGAAGCCGAAACTCTGCGCTTCGCTCAGCCCAGTCGCACCTTCCGCAACTTTGAACAGAGCCGCTTCGGCCTGTTCGATCTGGCTCATCGGCTCGACGCTCTCGGATGTGTCCAGCGCGCCTTCCACCAGATTGCGCCCCACAGTCACCAATTCGCGCAGCAAGGCGAGATCGTATATCTGGGCGGCCAGCTCGCGCGGCGCCAGCAGGCCCTGCCCATCTGCCGTCAGCCGAGCAAGATAGGCAATGCCACCAAGCTCGCGCAGCGATTCGTCCGCCTCGAAATAGGGCTTGAGCGTGACCGGTGTGACCACGGCATTGCGGTCCAGCAGGGTGATGATCCGCTCATAAACACGCTGGTGCACCGGTTCGAAGAAATGTTCCGGCCGCAGAGGCGTCGGCAATTCTTCAATCACGCGATTGTCGATAAGTACTGCGCCGATAAAAGCAGCTTCTGCTTCGATATTGGCGGGAAGCGCGCGCGCAGTGGGCTGCGCGCTGGTGCTGGAGCGGATCAGAAGGGCTTCGTCGGACATGCGGCCTCCATGCGCCTGCGGCAGGGGAAAGAGCAACAGCGCCACATACGCTGCCGGGCTGTGGATATCGGGGATGGATAGTTCCGCTTGCCGCTCTACGCTGCAGGTGCGAAAGGATTTGCCAACGCTATGGCTGACCACCGCATCTCCCATATCAAGCTCGACGAGGCGACCATCCTATGGCGCAATGCGGATATCGAGCAGGAACGGCGGGTGGCGATCTTCGATCTGATCGAGGAAAACACCTTCAAGCCGGTGCGTTCGGCTGCCGCCGGGCGGGTAGGCCCCTGGCGGCTGGCCTTGTCAGTCCACGACGGCAGGCTGGCGATGGAAATCGGGGAAGATTCGGCGGGGCAAGACGGCGAACCGGTCGAGACCCTGCTGCTGGGCCTCGCCCGCTTTCGCCGTCCGATACGCGAATATTTCGGGATCTGCGATTCGTACTATCAAGCGATCCGAAAGGCTTCGGCGCGAGAAATCGAAACGATCGACATGGCACGCCGCGCAATTCACGACCAGGCTGCACAGCTGCTGCTCGAACGGCTGGAAGGAAAGGTCGAGACCGATTTTTCCACTGCCCGGCGGCTGTTTACGCTGATCTGTGTGCTGCATATCAAGGGCTGAGCACGAATCCGTCCGCTTGATTGGATTGGTGAAGCCCTCAATTGATTGGCACCAGTCAGGCTTAGCACTGGAAACTATCAAGCGCGCATTGCATTGAGCCCAAGCTGCGAGGCATTGCCCCTCGCGATGACGGGTTGAGAGGAGCACGCAGCAAAACCATGGGCAGAAAGAAACGGTTTCCCACACGCTGGCGAATCATGGCGGCAATCCTGCTCGTCCTGCTGGCGGGCGGTTCCTATGCCTGGTGGCAGTTCATCCACTGGACGCCGCAGCGCGATGCCTGGCCGGCGCAGGGGATCCTGGTCGGCGCGGGCGACACTCCGGCATCCGGGCCCGGGGTGAACTTCGTGGCGTTCAAGGCGATCGGGGCCGATTTCGCCTATCTCGAGGCGAGTAGCGGCGCAGATGGGCGCGACCCCAGCTTTGCCCGCAATCTGGCGGCAGCCCGTGCGGCGGGCCTCCCGGTCGGGGCGGTGCACCATTACGATCCCTGTTTGCGGGCCGACATCCAGGCGGCAAATTTCGTTACCGTTGTCCCGCGCGAAAACGATTTGCTGCCGCCTGCGATCGAACTGGATGAGACGGCGAACGCTTGCAAAGTACCTGTCAGCGACCCAGCCGTGGAAAGCGAATTGATGACATTCGTCAATCAGGTCGAAGGGCATGCGGGAAAGCCTGCACTGCTCAAGATTTCGCGTCGCTTCGAAGATCGCTATCATCTCGCAAACTCGATCGATCGAAATCTGTGGCTGGAGCGCGATCGCTTCCAGCCCGATTATGGCGGACGCCCATGGACCTTGTGGACCGCCAATTCGGCGCTACGATCGGAAGCGAGCGACGTGCCTGTCCGCTGGGTTGTTGTGCAGCCCTAGGCATCAGCCGCCGATGGAGCTGGCATGAGCGACGATTCCGACCGTGACGAACTGATCGTGGCCGCTCGGCGGGCGATGGAAAATTCCTGGTCGCCCTATTCGAAATTCCCCGTGGGCGCCGCTTTGCGCTTTGCCGATGGCACTGTGGTAACCGGAACGAACATCGAGAATGCGAGCTTCGGCCTATCGCTCTGCGCCGAAACCGTCGCGGTTGCCAAGGCAATGGATGAAGGTCACCGCGGCGGGCTTGAAGCCGTGGCGGTAATTGGCAATTCGGCCGATCCGATCACACCCTGTGGCCGCTGCCGCCAGATCCTGTTCGAACTGGCCAGTCTCGGCGGCACGGATCCGATAATCTGGTGCGCCAGCGAAACCGAATTCTTCGACGTCCGTTTATCCGAAATGCTGCCGCGTGCTTTCGGGCCAGGCAATCTGGGAGCGATCGACGCGGAATAATGGAACTCAACGAAGCTGCACATGTTGCGTGGATCGATGGAGAAATCATGCTGCGGCTCGGGGCCGCGGCAGGAATTGGGCTGTTGCTCGGTCTCGACCGTGAATTCCGGGGCCATGCCGCAGGATTGCGCACACATGGACTGATCTGCTTTTCGGCCGCGGCGATGACCGTGTCGACAATTGCCCTCTATCTCCAGCTCGGGTCGCACCTGGAGGGTGGGCGGATGGACCCGCTGCGTATTTACGAAGCGGCGGGGGCTTTCATCGGCATCATTGGCGCGGGATTGATCGTCTTTAGCAAGGGCCGGCTCCACAATCTCACCACCGCGGCCAATCTGTGGCTTGCGGCAGTCATCGGAATCGCTTGCGGAGCCGGGCAATGGCCGTTGGTGGTAATCTGCACGGTCATCAGCCTGGTCATGATCACACTTCTCAGGATCGTGGAACGCAAGACCGAAGACCGGCGAATGGCCGAAACCCGGCGCATTGCCGAAGATCGCGCGCCGCCGGGCGAATAAAATTCCCGCGGCGGCGCACGTTGCTGACTGTCATGCCATTGCCGCTACTTTCGCATCGGCCAGGATCATGTCCGCGCCTTTTTCCGCGACCATGATCGTCGGGGCATTGGTGTTGCCAGACGTGATCTTGGGAAACACCGAAGCATCGATCACGCGCAGGCCTTCGACCCCGCGCACACGCAATTGCGGATCTAGCGGGAAGCGTTCGTCCGGACCCATGGCGACCGTGCCGACCGGGTGATAGACCGAGGCCGACGCCATCTTGGCATATTCGAACATCTGCTCGTCGGTTTCGCCGAATGGATCTGTCGTTTCCGCCATGTAAGGCTCGAGTGCCGGCTGGCGCCAGATCTTGCGGATCACCTTGAGCTGGGTAACGGCCATTTCCTGGTCCGTCGAAGCCGCGAAGTAATTGGGCACGATGCGGGGCGTGACCGTCCCGTCGGGCGATTTGGCGTGAATCGATCCGCGCGAATCGGGCCTGAGCTGGCATGGGTTCGAAGCGAGACCAGGCAGTTTCTCCAGCTGCAGGCCCTGCGTTTTGGCCAGCACTTCAAGATCCATCGATGCGGCCATGACATGGATCTGCATGTCGGGCGTTTCGAGTTCCGGGCGAGTGCGCACGAAAGCGCAGCCATGCGCTACCGCCAGCGAGAGCAGCCCTTTGCGGCTAACGCCGTATTTGATCACTTCCTTGACCAGATTGAGACCGGTCGAGAGGTGGTTGATCGAATGCCAATCCTCTTTCAGGCGGGCCTGGCAACCGATCATCACATGGTCTTGCAGATTTTCGCCGACCATCTTCGATTCGTGCACCACCGGCACGCCCAGTTGCTGCAGCAATGCGCCCTGGCCGATGCCCGAAATCTCCAGCAGCTTGGGGCTCTCCACCGATCCGGCGGAAACGATCACTTCCCGGCTGGCCATGACCCGGCGCGTCTGCCCGTTCTGGACGAATTCGACGCCAATGGCGCGCTTGCCTTCGAACAGAATGCGCGTGGTCATGGCGCGCGTGATGACCTGCAGGTTCGAACGCCCCATCGCCGGATGAAGGAAGGCCACAGCAGCCGAGCAGCGCAGGCCATTCTTCTGGGTGACCTGGAAGAAACTCGCCCCTTCCTGATCGCCATCGTTGAGATCGGCCTTGGGGCGCACTCCGGCCTCCACGCATGCTTCCACCAGCGCCTTCGACACCGGATGCTCATCGGGAAAGTCTGATACGCTCAGCGGGCCGCCCACGCCGTGTGAATTCACTTGCGCCGCGCTGCTGGTTTTCGCTCTTTCTGAAATAGGGCAGGCATTCATCCCAGCTCCAGCCGCGTGCACCCATTTGCGCCCAGCCGTCAAAATCGGCGGACTGGCCGCGCACGTAGAGCAGCCCGTTGATCGAAGAGGACCCTCCCAGCACTTTGCCCTTAGGCCATTTGTGCGGGCGTCCGCCGGTGCCTTCGTCTACTTCGGTATCGTAGAGCCAGTTGACCTTCTTGTCGTTCAGCGTCTTGCCGAAGCCGATCGGGATGTGGATCATCAGGTTGGACATGAACTGGCTGGGTTCGCGCAGCGGGCGGTCGTCGCCGCCAGCCTCGAGCACCACCACCTTGAACTCGCCGCTCGATGTCAGCCGGTTGGCAAGCACGCAGCCTGCGCTGCCTGCGCCGATGATGACAAAGTCCGCTTTTATGTCCTCCGACATGATTGTGTTCCTCTCGCTTAACCCTACCCAAGCATTAGCGCGATTTGCTTGCACGGCAAGCCATGCTTGGCCAGAAAGCGCACAGGGAGAAGCGCGATGATCAAGCCGGAACTTGAGTTTGTCTATGAAGCGAGCGGAGAGTTGGATGCGCCGCGACAGATCGGGGAGACCTATGACGGGGCGCGGCGGATCATCCCGATCAAGCCCGGCGGCTATGTGCGGGGGCCAAAGATTTCCGGCAAGCTGATGGGCAATTCAGCCGATTGGCAGGTGACCCGGCCCGACGGGGTGACCGTGGCCGATGCGATCTACGCGATCGAAACCGATGACGGCGCGGTGATCCAGATCCGTAACACAGGCCTGCGTCATGGTCCGGCGGAAGTGATGGCGCGGCTCGCGGCAGGCGAGGATGTCGATCCAGCCGATTATTACTTCCGCACCGTGCCCTCCTTCATCGCCCCCAACGGGCCCTACGACTGGCTCAACCGCTCGATCTTCATCTGCGCCGGTGCCCGCTATGCCAGTTCGATCAAGCTGTGGGTCTGGCGCGTGCTCTAGGCGTCCCGATCCGATCTGAACCCTTGCGTTCCAAGGGCCCGAATGAAAAGGGTCCGCAAAGCCGTGTGCACGGCACGCGTCGCCAAGGAAAGGATCGATCATGAATGGCAAGCAGAAGGGCAAATGCCTCGTCACCGGGGCCTCGTCGGGTATCGGCAAGGCTTATGCGGAATTGCTTGCCGAGCGGGGCGAGGATCTAGTCCTCGTTGCTCGCCGGGGCGATGTGCTGGAGGAACTTGCGGAAGGCTTGCGGGCCAAGCATGACGTGGCAGTGGAGGTTCTGCCGGCCGATCTTGCCTCCACTGCGGACGTGCAGAGGGTAATGGAGAGAATTGCGCAAGGCGGCATCTCCATGGTCATCAACAATGCCGGCATCGGCGGCGTGAAGGGCTTTCTGGAACTCACTCCCCAAGTGCACGCGGAGATGATCGCGGTGAACGTCACCGCCCTGACCCTGCTCAGCCATGCAGCCGTGAAGGCAATGAAGGAGGCTGGCGGCGGCACGATCATCAACGTCGGTTCGGGTATCGGGTTCACCATCTCGGGCGGCGCATCCGTCTATGCCGGGACGAAAGCCTATGTCTCCCAGCTCACTCAGTCGCTCGATGCCGAATTCGCCGGAGCGGGCATCCGTTTCCAGGCGCTGATTCCGGGGCTCACGCGAACCAATCTCGGCAATGCGGAAGAAACCCGGATATTCGACCGCTTCCCCCCGGAAACGATTCAATCTCCCGAAGCCGTCGCCCGGGCATCGCTTGCCGCGCTGGACCTCGGCGAGCTGGTTTGTTTCCCGCGGATGGAGAATCTCTCGGATTGGGAAGTCGCCCGCGATGCGATCCAGGGTTTGGGAGGCGTGCAGGGCAATGCCATTGCGTCGCGCTATGGCGCAGAGAGCTGAGTCGAACTTGGGTCGAAACTCCAAGCAGCGCATATTTGAGTGCAACCCTTTGATCTACGGGCGAAAAGTTTCTTGTAAAAAGAACTTTCCTACACGAGCCGAATCATATCTAACCTATATGGTTGTTAGATTCGGCTCTTTGACATCGTGAATTTGTAGGAGCGGCTGGCGCGTGCTCAGGGCCGC
The DNA here is from genome assembly GCA_963777785.1 of uncultured Alphaproteobacteria bacterium. GTDB lineage: Bacteria > Pseudomonadota > Alphaproteobacteria > Sphingomonadales > Sphingomonadaceae > Andeanibacterium. The sequence continues at coordinate 1,268,741 of CAVZRU010000002.1, read as the reverse complement.
TTGCCGATGAGGCCGCGCGGGTGCATCCTCTCGCCTTGAAGGGGGAGAAACAATGGATGCGCTCAGCTTCGAGAACCCGGTGTTCGCTGCCTATGCGCTAGCGGCTTCGGCAATGATCCTGCTCGGCATTGCCACCGCATGGATCACGGTTGTGCAGATGATGCGCGTGAAAGGCGGCTTCCGCGCGCCGGAAGACATGCGAAAGACGCCGCTCAATCCAGAGCCCAACGCGGCCCAGACCCAACCCAACGAAGCAGTTGATCGCTATCGCCGGATTATGCAGAACCACCTCGAGAACATTCCGTTCTTCATCGTCATCGGCCTGTTGTTCGTGCTGACCAGCCCAGCGCTCGTGCTCGCGCAATGGCTATTTTATGGCTACGCGGCCTCGCGCCTGCTGCACTTTGCGGCTTATGCCAGCGCCCAGGTACATGAAATCCGCGCGACCTTCTGGACGGTCGGCTCGGTCATCCTGATCGCGATGTGCATGATGGTGATCTGCGCGGCGCTCTAGGGCAGTATTGGCTGCATTCCAAAAGCGCATCCTCACTAAGTGGTTTTGACATGCGCTGGGGGCCGGATTAGCGTCGGTGCGGGGAGAGAATAATCTATGTCGATCAGTGAAGTCGCGGCGCAAGATGCGTCAGTGCGAAATATGGTCCAGCGTTATGTCGCCGAACGCAAGGTAGCCAATCTCGTAGTGGCGATCGGCGGACCGGATGAGGCTCCGGACTATATCTGCGCCGGCCAGCAGGACCTTGGCGCTGGTCCGGAGGCGGGGCCGGACACGCTCTACCGCATCTATTCCATGACCAAGCTGATCACCGGCTGTGCGATCATGATGCTGGTCGAGGACGAAGTGCTCACGCTCGACACGCCGCTGGCGGAAATATTTCCGCAATTCGCCGAGATGCAGGTGCTGACCGATCCGCAGAACAGCCTGGCGACCAGGCGAGCGAGCAAGCCGATACTGATCCGCCATTTGCTGACGCACAGCGCGGGCTTTCTCCTATTCCTCGAACTCTCCGGAGGGTTTGAAGAAACTCTACGTCGATGGCGGAGGCGAGACCGCCAGGGCCACGCCGGAGGTTGAAGCGCGCAGGCCGCCGGATCTTCTCGCCTTTGCCGAAGCGGTGGCGAAACTGCCGCTGATGTACGAGCCGGGGACAAGCTGGCATTATTCGATCGCGCTCGATGTAGCGGGGGCGGTGATCGAGAAACTGGCCGGGATGTCTTATGAGGAGTTCCTCCAGACGCGCCTGTTCACGCCGCTTGGAATGGCCGACACGAGCTTCACCGTGCCGGCTTCCAAGCTGGCCCGGCTCTGCTCCAACTACCAGATTGCGCCGGAAGGTATCGAGCTGGTCGAGACCGGTGCCGAAAGCGATTGGGCGCGGCCGCCGCGTTTCCCGGCAGGGGGAAGCGGCCTCGTTTCCTCGCCGCGCGATTTCTCGCGCTTCATGGCGATGCTGCTGCGCGAGGGAGAGCTTGACGGCCAGCGGGTGCTCAAAGTCGAAGACGGCGCAGTTGATGATGTCCGATATGATGGCGCCCGGCGTAATGGCTTCCGCGCCGACCGAACACACCGGCTACGGCGCCGGGGGCAATGTGGTCGTCAGCACAATTCCCGGCGGAGAAGAGCAAGGCACCTTCGGCTGGACGGGCGCCGCCGGCACGCTCGCCTTCGTGGATCGGGAGACGGGATTCTATACGGTGCTGATGACACAGGTGATGGGTTGGTATCCCAGCCCGCTCCATGCCGAATACACGCGCACCCTCTATGCGGCGCTGCGCGGTCAGTGAAGGACTAGCGCGGCTCGACCAGCCACCAGATCGCCGCGCCATGGGAATCGGCCCAGGCGACCTGCTGCCCGTTCACGGCGAGCACGAACAGTCCGTTGCGCGGCGGCGCCTCCGCCGGTTTCTGCAAGGGCCAGACCCCCGGGGATTCGTTCGAGATCCAGCAGTCGGCCAGTTCGCCAACCTGCGTGGCGAATGCCTCGCGATCCGCCTCCCCGGGCACGTAGTTCAACACCGCCGTATGGAAGACAACTTTGGTCGCCCCGGCAGGCGCCTGCTCCAGCAGCTCGGGCAAGTCCTGCAGCAAATTGCCCTTCGTGGATCGTCGGAGGGTCGTTGCGCGCTATCGCAATCGCCTGGCGAAGGCGAACCAGCCGTTCTTCCTGCCCTGGCCAGACGAGCGTTTCCAGCCAGCGCATTTCTTCCTCGTCGCACACATCCAGCGGATTAAGGTCGAGCCCCGCGCGCCAGACGATCTGCGGATATTCCGCTACTGGCGGCACCGGGCCATGGGTGCGGCAGGGGAATATCGGGAATTCGACGTCTCCGGCGGGCCGCAGCAAGGCGTCGTTCCAATCGTAGCCAAAGCGATCCGGGTAGAGGCATAGTCCGGCCGATGCCCCGACTTCCACGAGCGCGATCGGTTGCGGCAATCCGGCCAGGATCGGCATCATCAACGCGCAGCGCCCGGCCTCGTTGGTCTGGGTGTTGCGGCTCATGATGGCTTCGGACAGGCGCGGCCATTCGCCCAGCAAGTTCGACCGGAACTCGCCCCAGCTTCCGGCCGTCCCGAACAGCCAGCGATAACTTCCCAGCACCAGATTGGGCTGCCGTTTGGGCAGTGGTAAGCTCAGTAGTTTCGTCGATGACCGCTTCGTCGCCAGCAATTCCGGCGCCTAGCTCTGCATAAAGCGGGGACTTGCCGGGTGCCTCGTGTTCAGCAAAGCGGCGGTACCAACTCGCCGTTCGCGAAGCATCGGGATCCCTCACGCGATCCTGATATCGAGCAGGCTTGGGCCGCTTTGCGCAAAGCTCCAGCCCAGCGCTTCGTCGAGCGTACCGGTTTCTTCGACCCGCTTGGCCGGCACGCCCATCGCTTCGGCCAGTTTGACGAAATCGATGCCGGTCAGGTCACATCCGGGTACGAAGTTCATCCCGAACTCCGCGGAAAATCCGGTCAGTGCGGCATAGGCAGAGTTGTTCAGGATCAGGAAGCTGACATTCGCCGCCTCGTCGCGCGCGGTGAACAGGCCCTGGATCGTGTACATGCTGGCGCCGTCGCCCAGGATCGCGAGCACCTTGTCGCTCTGGCCGAGCGAAACACCGATTGCCGCGGGGAGCGAATAGCCCAGGCCGCCGCTGGCGCAGGTATAGAAGCCGCCTTCGCGGGTGATGGGCAGCGTGTCGTGTTCCGGCCCGCGCGCGGTCGGTGCTTCTTCCACCACCACAGCCTCTTGCGGGCGCAAGGCTGCGATACGCTTGAGCACATGCGCCGCAGTCATCTCTTCGGGCGGGGTGATGAGCTGGTGGCTCTTGCCGCTGAAAGGGCGGGGCGCAACCATATCGACCAGCGAGGAAAGCCCCGCGCCGACATTGCCGAGCACGCCGAAGCCGCCGGGCAGCGCCGCGATATGCTGTGGATCGTCGCTCAGCGCGGCAAGCTTGGCATGGGCCGGCCAATGCGGCCCGCTGCCTTCGACATGCCAGGTGAAGACCGGCGCACCGGCGACCAGGATTGCGTCATGCGGCTGGAGCAGGCCGCGCAATTGGTCGCGCCAGGCGGGCAGGAAGCCGGCGAATTGCTTGTGCGTTTCCGGGAATGTCTCGCGTGCGGCATAGGGCGCGGCCCAAACCGATGCGCCGCTCTTTTCCGCCAGCGCGATCGCCGCGTCCCAGCCGTGGCAATTCGCCACACCGGTGCCCAGCACCAGTGCGGGATTCTCCGCCGCATCGAGCATCGCGGCCAGCCTTTCAAGGCCGGCTGGGTCGGGCATAGTTTGAAGCGCGAAATCGGGGAGGGCCGGCATTTCGCATTCCCGGTCCCAATCGTCGACCGGTATCGATACGAACACCGGCCCCATCGGCGGCGTCAGCGCAGTTATGAAGGCGCGCACCAGCGCGAGCGGCACGTCCTCCGCGCGCGCGGGCTCAAGCGAGAATTTGACGTAGGGCCGGGGGAATTCGGTCGGCCGTTCGGCAAACAGGAACGGGTCGAATGGCAGGATGCTGCGTGCCTGCTGCCCTGCGGTCACCACGATGGGCGTGTTGTTCTTGTAGGCAGTGAACAGATTGCCCAGCGAATGGCCGGTGCCTGCCGACGAATGCAGGTTCACCAGCGCAGCCTTGCCGCTTGACCGTGCGAAGCCGTCGGCCACGCCCATCACCACCGCTTCGTTGAGACCCATCACGTAACGGAAGCCCTCGGGCATGCCCTTGAGCATAGGCAACTCGGTCGAGCCGGGATTGCCGAACAGCCGGTCCACTCCGAAATGTGCGAAAATACGGTGGGCGGCTTCACGAACGGTAAGCATCAGATCGGTTCTCCAGCGGCGCGCGCACGTCCGATCATGCTTGCCTCGTCGCTGCGGATACGCAGGAGAACGACGAACAGCAACAGCACGATCACCGGCGCGTTCCAGTTGATCGAAATGATCGCCCCGGCGAGGTCCCCGCCATTTTGGTCGCTGACGATGCCGACTAAATACGGCCCCATCCCGAGACCGAGAAGGGTCGAGACGATCACATAGGTCGAAGAAGTGATCCCGCGCATGCGCGGCAGCACCAAATCGTACACAAGTGAATAGATTGGAGGAAGCCATAAGGTCAAGATCAGGCTGTAGCCGATGAAGCGGAGGTAGAAGCTGGCAGGGTCCACCGCGCTGAAGGTCCAGATTCCGAACAGGGGCGAAAGTCCGAGCGAGGCAAGGATCAGCCACACGCGGCCCGGTGCGCCCATGCGGCCGGTAAGCCAGTCTGACAGTGGGCCGGCGATCATCGGGCCGATAATGCCAAGCCCTGCCGCCAGCAGGCCGAACTGCACACCGGCTTCAGCGGGAGAAAGACCATAGGAACGGATGAGGAAGGACGGGGTGAAGCCCATCACGCCGTAATTGATGGCAGTCTGCAGCCCTCCCACCGCCATCAGGAGCAACAGCGAAGGCGACAGAATCACGCTGTATGCGGGCTTGTCGGTCAGCTTGAAGCTCTGGAACAGGTTGAGGATCACAAAGGCGCCGAAGGCGACCACGGACCACTGGAGAACATGCGGGTTGAGCGACGCACCCAGCACCTGCAGCGGTGGACGCGGGGAGAAGCCCTGGGTCACCTCAACCATCGCGGCGCAGACACACAAGATGAGCGCAAGTCCAGCCAGGTTGATGGCCCATTGGCGCGTTCCCGCCTTGCGGTGCCACAGCATGAACCAGTTCGCCCCTGGCGTCACCGCGCCGAGCACGGCGGCGCTCGCCTTGAAGGGATGCGGGTCGGGCGGACTTACGATCCCGTCGATTTCACCGCGTGCGGGCTCGCGCATACGCCAGATCAGCCAGCCCAGCGGGAAGCCGGGCAAGGCGGCGACCAGGAACGCGAATTGCCAACCGGAAAAGCCCAGCGGCGCGCCGCCTCCGGCATAGCGCAGGTCCCACCATTGAGCGACGATGCCGCCCAGGGCCATGGACAGGCCGAGGCCGATCGCCACCGCAATGCCCAGCGCGGCCATCGCTGTTCCGCGCAGTCGCTTGGGAAATACATCGAAGATGATGCTGTTGGCTGCCGGCTGGGTTGCCGCTTCGCCGATCCCGACACCGAGGCGCGAGATTGCCAGCAGCGCGAAGCCTCCCGCAAAGGCCGCGAGCCCGGCGGAAAAGGACCACAGAATGAGACAGATCGCCAGCAGCTTAGTGCGTATCCAGCCGTCCGCGAGCCTACCGAGTGGCAGCGAGAAGAGCGCATAGAACAGCGCGAAGACGGTGCCGTAAAGCAGCCCCAACTCAGCATCGCCGATCCCGAGATCGTCCCGGATGTTGGTGGCGAGGATTGCGAGGATCTGCCGGTCGAGCAGGCTCAGCGCCTGCGCCGCCGAGACGAGCGTAAGCGCGTACCAGCCCGCGCGCGTGACCCGCGCCGTTTGCGTCAGGCCCTGATCGCTCGCCATCCGCCCGTCCTCTCCGGTCTACAGCTTGAACCAGCGCTCCGCGTTGGTCTGGAAGAATTTCTTTTTCTGTGTGTCCGTAATTTCTAGATCGTCCATCCAGCGCACTTCGTCGGCCACATATTCATATGGATAATCCATCGCATACATGACCCGGTCTTCGCCCATGACCTCGATCATCAGCTTGATCGCAGGGCTGAAGGGCAGGCCGCTGCAGGTGCCGAGCAGATTGTTGCGCATGTAGTGGAACAGATCGTGCTGCAGGGGCTGCAGGCGCGCATAGCGCTGCGAGCGAACACCGGCCAGGTGCATGTAATTCAGGCGGTAAAGCCAGAAGGGCAGCCCCTCGCAGCCGTGGCCCAGCATCAGCTGCAGGCCGGGATAGCGGTCAAACACCCCGGTCGTGAGCAGGCGCATTGCATGATAGCTGGTTTCGGTTGCGAAGCCGAACACCGCACCATCGAGCCCCGCGCCCACCATGTCGCCGATCATATCGTCCGGCGGGCCTTGCGGGTGGATGTAAAGCGGCAAGTCCAGATCGGCGCAGGCGCGCAGGATCGGGTCGAATTGTTCCTCGTCCAGATAATGCCCATGGGTGTGGCTGTTCACCTGCACGCCGTGAAAGCCGAGTTCCTCCTTGCCTCGGCGCAGCTCCTGCGCGGACCATTCGGGATCCTGCGGAGCAACCGCGATCATGCCGTAAAACCGGTCGGGATATTTCTCGCACGCATCCTTGAGCTGGTCGTTTGAACGCCGCGCGATGCCCTTGGCTTCTTCTGTATCGAACAGCGATTGAACGCCGGGCGAAGTCATCGCCAGCACGGCCTTGTCGATGCCGGTATCGTCCATCGCCTGGATCCGCAGTTCGCCCAGGTCGAGCAGCCGTTCGCGGATGAAGGTGGTACGTTCAGAGGCGCTGGTGCCGTAAAAGCCCCAAAGCGACATGGTGCCCTTATCGGCGCGGCCTTCCTTGACCAGGCGCATGATCGCGTCGAACTGCTCCTGCGTCGCGAAGGCTTCTTCGGTTGCAATCCGCAGATAGCCGCGATCTCCGCCGGTTTTCAGTTCGTGTGTCATTTCGTGCCCTTCATGTTTAGATCCGGTAGGATTTTGGCCAGATGCCCTGCTTCCCGGGAGAGAGAATTCCATTGGGATCGAGCGCATCCTTGATCGTTTCGGCAAACCGCCTCTGCGCGTGATTGTTGAAATCATATTGCTGCGCGACGTCGTCCATGAAGTCGATATGCGATCGGTATTCGCCGTAGCCAAGCTTCGCCGCAGGGCCGAGCATTGCCTTGGTCGCGGCATAAGCCTCGCGCGTCTGCGCCTCGTTCCTCGTGTCGAATACAACTAGCGCCACATGGATCATGCTGCGCTTGCCGACGATGATTGCCGCCGAATAATCGAGTCCACGATCATTCAGAACCTTGCGGGTGAGATCGCGAATGGCACAGCCGTCCTTGCCTGCAATTGGCATGGCGCAGGAAAAGCCGATGTGGCCCCCGTCTTCACCGCCATACCATCGAGTCATGCGGTCAAGGTCCATCGAGGGGATGCCTGCTTGTACGCGGTGATGCGGGTTCTCGAATTCCGGCAAGGCATTCCCGTCAAATTCCTCGAACACGAGCGACGCACCGGGAATGGCCAAAAGAGCTGCTTCGATCTTGGCACGATTGTGCCGCACTACCGGTGCATCGCCCTGAACGGCAAAGCGCATGACCCAGCGGCCGAAGCCCGGAGTGGCCGCGATCTTGTCGATGACTTCCTCAGGGATCGGGTCGGTGCCGGTATACCAGTCCTCACGCCCCCAAAAGGCACTGGCCGCGCAGACGGCGTTGATGATCATAGGCTGATTGGAAATCGTACCGTCGATCATGAGCGGGCGCAGCACCTCCAGAAAGGTGGAGAAATGCTCCTCATTGTCGAGCATGAACCAACCGGGCGCATAAAGCTCCGGCGGGTGCATCAGCGCGACGCCCATTTTGGTGACGATGCCAAAGTTGGATTGGGTGAAAATGCCGTCCCAGCTTGGTCCGGCGCTATGGGGATATACCAGCCAATTGTGCGGGTTGCTCATCCCGCCCATGCCGGTGCGCAGGATCTCGCCATTGGCGAGAACTACTTCCATCCCGCAATGATGGCCGAAATGGTCGCCGATGGGTGTGTAGCCTACACCATGTTCGAGCGCGTTGCCGACCACGCTGCCGCCGCCGAGATCGGGTACGGACATCCACAATTTGGAGTCGATCGCGCGCAAGTGGTCGTAAAGATCGAAGAAGCGCACGCCCGGTTCGACCAGCGCCATGCAATTTTCCTCGTCGACTTCGAGCACGCGGTTCATACGGCGCAGCGATAGCGCGAAGCTACCGGAAACGCGCGGAGCGCCGCCGCCATAGCCCTTGTTGCGACCATGGCTGCTAGTCCAGACAGGTGTGCGATGCTCGTTGGCGATGCGCAGCACCGCCTGGACTTCCTCGACGCTGGCGGGCAGCAGCACAGCGCCGGGGCGGTACCATTCCCCTGGGGGAGCGAAGGGATCGCCGTGATCGGTCATCGCTTCGCGATCGACAAGAACGTGTTCAGCGCCGAGCACTTCCTCCATTGCACGGACTGCCTTGTCGAGGCTTCCGGCCGGAATTGTCTTGTCGTCCATCCCCAAACTCCTCTCCAGTCGGTTCGGGAAATCTAGCCTTCGTGCACTGCCTTCAGCACCATGCAGGCCAGCACGCCTTCGGGGCCGTCTTCGCTGCCGTGGCCCGACCATCTGACGCCGCCGAACGGCGTATCCCCGCCGCCGATCATGTGGCTGTTGATGCCGACCATGCCGGCTTCCACTTCGCGAGCGAGGCGCTGCTGGCGCTTGGCGTCGCTGGTCCAGCAATAGGCGGCCAGGCCATATGGCAGGCGATTGGCCTCGGCGATCATCTCTTCCTCGCCCTTGAAGGAATTGATCAGCGCCACCGGGCCGAAGGGCTCTTCGTTCATGATGTCCGCGTCGAGCGGAATGTCGGACAGCACGCTTGGCTGGTAGAAATAACCCTGGTTGCCGATCCGCTCACCGCCGGTGTGCAGCGTCGCGCCTTTATCCTTCGCGTTGCCGATCAGGCGGTCCATCGCCTCGGGACGGCGCGGATTGGCCATCGGGCCCATCTGCGTGCCGTCTTCCAGCCCGTTGCCGACCTTGATCGCCTTGGCCCGCTCGACGAACCCGTCGCGGAATTTCTCGAACACATCTTCCTGCACGATGAAGCGAGTCGGGCTGACGCAGACCTGGCCGCAATTGCGGTATTTCCCGGCCACTGCCGTTTCCAGCGCCTTGTCGAAATCGGCATCGCCGAACACCAGCACCGGCCCGTGCCCGCCCAGTTCCATGGTGGTGCGCAGCATGTTGTCGGCGGCGAGCTTCGCCAGGTGCTTGCCGACCACCGTCGATCCGGTGAAGCTCAATTTGCGGATGATCGGGCTTGCCAGCAGGTGGCGGCTGACTTCGTCGGGCACGCCGAACACGGCCTGCGCCACTTCCTTGGGCAGGCCGGCGTCATACAGGCACTGCAGCACGCCCAGCGCCGAGGCTGGCGTTTCTTCGGCGGATTTGAGGATCACCGAACAGCCCGCAGCGATCGGCGCGCCAAGCTTGCGGCCGACATTGCCGAGCGGGAAGTTCCACGGGGCGAATGCGGCGACCGGGCCGACCGGCTCGTGCCGCACGGTCGAGCGCATTCCGTCCGGCCGCACCAGTTCGCGCCCGTAGATGCGCTGGCATTCCCCGGCGTAGAAATTGAATACGCCGACATTCATCATCACTTCGAGACGGGCTTCGGCCAGCGGCTTGCCCTGCTCCATCGTGGCGACGCGGGCCAGTTCCTCCTGCGCGTTCGAGCATCAGCCGTGCCGCGCCCTGGAGCACGGCCGCACGCTGGGCTGCGGGGGCCTTGCGCCAGATCGCGAAGCCGCGGCTCGCGGTTTCGAGAGCGCGGTCGAGATCGGCCGTGTCGGCCAGCGGCAATTCGCCGATCGTTTCGCCGGTAGCCGGGTTGACGACGTTGAATGTCCTGCGGCCGCCGCCGGAGACATGCTCGCCATCGATGACCATGTGAAGGGCGGGGTATTGGGTCATAGAATTCTCCGTCGCCCCGGTCTTGATCCGGGATCGCTGTCAGGTTCAGCCGAATGGCCAGCGCTCCCGGCTTTCGCCGGGATGACGCACGGAATCAAGCCGCGGCTTCGCTCTATTTCGCCTTTGCCCGTTCCGCATCCCGCTTCGCATCGCCTTCCCAGCGGTCGGCGAGCATTTCCTCGCCCGTAATCGGATGCTTCATGTGGAACGGCCAGCAGCTTGTGCGTCGGCCACAGCCAGTGATCTTCGATCAGTTCGTCCGGGCCGGCCGGATCATCGGGATAGAGCGTCTTGGGGAAGGGCACATATTCGGGGTCGGTATAGGCCCAGCCCGATTGTCGAAATCGGCATGCCAGTGCGGGAAGTAATTGAGCACATGGATGCGCCACTTGCCGTCGGCACCCTTCTTGTAGGTGTTTTCGTAGATACCGCCTTCCCACCACTGGCGTACGCCAAGGCCGGCTGCTTCGGATCGGCGATAGTCCGGTGGCGCCCGGCCTGCATGGTCGAGCGCGCGCGCAGCTTGCGCGGTCACGCCGTCGGGCTCGATGTCGACGATGTCCTGCAATTGCGGATGATCGAGCAGGAAGCCGTCGACCGGGCCGTTGTTGTTATGCGTGAAGCGCTTGCGGAAGCGTTCGATATAAAGCCGGCGTGCCCCGGCCTTGCCTTTGTAGACGCCGCCGAAGAAGCGCACTTCGCAATCGTCGGTGAACAGTTCGATCACCTGATCGTACATGCATTTGTCGATCAGATAGCCGTAGAGGAATTGCAGCTTGCGAACGTCGAGCTCGTCCTCGCGTTGCTGCAGGCGCTTTTCCAACTCATCGACCTTTGCGGCGAGTGCGCTAATGGAAACTTCGGACACAGGTACTTCTCCCAGTTACGTCTATCTTCGCGGGGTTCGCAATCCGGCAGCGCCGGATTGCCGCCGTCGTCAGCGCCCCAATGCTTCCAGCCGTTCGACTTCTTCACGATAGGGCTTGATCGCGCGGCACATCAAGAAGGATGCCAGCGGCAGGAGGATTCCGGCGGTGAGCAGCAGGGCCTGCCACAACAGTTTTTCATCGCCAATCACATATTGGGCGACCAGGCCGATCGCGAAGCTGCCCATCGCGCCGAAGAATGTGAACATGAACAGGTAGAACGCCGTCACCTGCCCGCGCATGGAATTGGGCGCCACGCGCTGGATCGCGGCATTCTGCGGGACGGCGCCGGCGAGGCCGAACATGCCGGCGAAACCGAAGGCGATCATCGAAATCCAGCCGGTCGGAGCGGAGAGCGCCACCAGCGTGCTGATGGTGGTGCCGGTGAAGAATATGGTGGCCGCACGGACGTTGGCATCCTTGTACCGCTTTGCCAGCCATTCCATCACGAATCCGCCGAGCAACAGGCCTGAAAGAGAGCCCAGCAGGATGGTCAGGCTCAAGGCTGCGCCGATCTCTGCTTCATCCCATCCGAAAGTCCGGATCATGAACGGAACTCGCCAGAACTGCAGCCCGAAGCTTTCGAGAGCGCTCAGCGCCAACGCGCCGAACAGCGGGAAGTAAACCTTGCGATTGGCAAAAATCGCCCTCGCGGCATCCCAGCCCATGAAGGTGACAATCGTGCGCCCGAAAGACGCATTCTCGGGCGGCTGCTCCACGTCCGCCACGCGGAGCGTGGCGCTTGGGCTCCCGCACGGTGAGGAACAGCAGCGCGGCCACGAATGCCGGTAGCGAAATCCACACCAGGATCCATTGCCAGCCGAACACTCGCAGTCCGCCCAGATAGGTAGGCTCCCATCCACTGGTCATCACGATCAGATATCCGCCGATCAAGGGGCCAAGCGTCGTGCCGCCGATAAAGCCGAACTGGAGCAGAGCGAATGCACGCGTGATGATCTTGGGCGGAAAAGCGTCAGCGATCAGCGAATAGGAAGATGGCGCATGGGCCGAACCGCCTGCCGCAAGGAACACGCGGCTGCCGACAAACTGGATGAAGGTCTGCGCAAATCCGCCCAGTGCCGTCACGAACCCGACCACTGCAACCCCGCCCGCGAGCACGAATTTGCGCGGCCAGATATCAGCGAGACGCGCCAGCGGAATGCCGACGAAGAAATAGCAGATGATGCTGGCTGGTCCGGCGAGGAAGCCGAGTTGCGAATCGGTCAGCCCGAAGTCGACCTTGATCCGCTGCGCCAGCATGCCGAACACGACCTGGTCGAAAAAGGTCACGAAAGTCGCAAAGACAATAACGAACAATGCCCAATAGCGCGCTCCAGCGCCGGGCCATTCCTTCTCCGGCGGCGCGGTTCCTCCTTTCGACTGAAAATCGTTCCGATCCGCTTGCGCAGAAACGGCGCTTGGCGCGACTGCCATTGGTTTTCTCTCCTGCGCAGCGGTCCCTCTCGCGCGGGGATTTGCCGAATTGTACTTGGTCATTTTGTAAGTGCTGAATACAAAAAGGCGAAGCGAAAATTGACATTGTCCGTTTTTCCCGACACGGGGCCGGACCCAGGAGAGGATGATATATGCCTGCAAGTGCTGCAAGCGGTTATGCGCAAGACCGCGCCGAGATCGAAAACCTCATGGCACGCTATCTCTTCGCCATGGATTGGAACGATTTCGAAGCCTACGCCGACATGTTCACCGAAGATGGCGAGCTCGATTATGCGAGCGGCAACGCCAGGGGACGTGAGGCGATCGTCCAGACGATCAAGGATTTCAAGGATCGTATCGGCAAACTCTATGTCGATGCAGACGGCAACCCGGCAAAGCTGCGTCATGTCGTTGCGCAGACGGTGATCCGCGTGGAAGGCGACCGCGCCTGGTCCACGGCCTTCTGGTACGAGATGGCCAATAATGGCGAGGGCGGAAAGCCCGCGATGGGCACATTCGGCACTTATGAAGACGAGCTGCGGCGCGTCGACGGCGCATGGCTGTTCGCCCGCCGCCAGATCAACAATGAATTTCTCAAAGGCCGCGGCACCGGAGATGTGAACCCGGTGCGCAAGCTCGATGCCGCGGCCGAAGCTTCCAAACGGGATTGAATGATGAAGAATTTTGCAGGACGAACGGCATTTGTTACCGGCGGCGCCAACGGTGTCGGCCTGGGGATCGTGCGCAACCTGCTCAATGAAGGCGTGAAAGTCGCCATCGCGGACATTCGCCAGGATGCGATCGACCGGGTATTGGCGACGCTCGACAATCGCGAAGTGATGGGAGTTCAGCTGGACGTTGCCAGCCGCGATGGCTTCGCGGAGGCGGCGGACCGCGTCGAAGCGGAATTCGGGCCGGTCAGCCTGCTGTTCAACAATGCCGGCGTGAACCTGTTCCAGACGATCGAGGACAGTTCCTATGACGATTGGGACTGGGTGATGGGCGTCAATTTGCACGGCGTGATCAACGGCGTGATGACCTTCGCTCCGCGGATGAAGGAGCGGGCGCTTTCGGGCGAAGTGGTGGGCGGGCATATCGTCAATACCGCATCGATGGCGTCGTTCATCGGCAGCGGTGCGCCGGGCATCTACAACACCGCCAAATTCGCCGTGCGCGGGCTGAGCTATTCGCTGCGCCATTCGATGTGCGAATACGGCATCGGCGTGAGCGCGGTGCATCCGGGGCTGGTCAAGAGCTACATCTATGCGAGCGACGACATTCGCCCCGAGAATCTCAAAGGCGCAATGAAACCGGTCGATCATGCCGCGGTCGAACGGCTCGCCGGTGTCCACGAATTCGGCATGGAGCCCGACATAATCGGCGCGCGCATCCTGCAGGGCATTCGCGAGAACCAGGCCAACATCTTCACGCATCCCGACCACAAGGACGAGCTGCGGGAGATGTTCGACGAGACCATGGCCGACTACCGGGACTATCCCCAGGATCCGGGCTTCGACCAGCGCGTGGCATTCGAGAAGATTCGCCGCGACGCCTTTGCCGAAACCCGCCGCAAGGCAGACGCGGTGCAGTAGCGGTCCGAGTGGCGACCATGGATGAGCGGACCAGTGAAGCTGCCGTTCATCTTGTCTCTGGCAAGGCAGCGCGCATGAGACCCCTCGCATTCGCATCCGCCGCCTTGCTGGCGCTCGTTCCCGCAGCCGCCCAGGCGCAGGAAGGCGGCGTCACGCCGCCGCCACCGCAGCTGACGCTGGAACAGGCGACCCTGCTGCGCTGTTCAGCCGCCTTCGCGATCATCGCTTCGGAGCAGGAGCGCGGTGTCACGGCGGCACTGGCCTATCCGCCGCTGCACGAGCGCGGGAAGGAATATTTCGTCCGGTCCGGTGCGCGGTTGATGGACGAACTGGGCCTGACGCGAGAGAGCTTGCAGGCGATGCTCGCGGCAGAAGTCGCTCGCTTGCAGGAGCAAAGCGGTTCGGCCGAGCAGCCCGGGCCGATGGTCGATGCGGTGATGCAGCCTTGCCTGCTCTCGCTCGAGGCTTCAGGGATTTAGCGTTCGGGGTAAAGCATCGGTTGAAATCCCCCGCTGCAATCTCGTTGGCGGTGGACGCGAATCCCGGCATGTTGCATGAGGGTTTCACCAATGTGGCAGCTCTATCAATTCCCGCTGTGTCCGTTCAGCCGCAAGGTTCGCCTGCTGCTGAGCGAAAAGGGCATCGCCTACGAATTGCAGCGTGAAAATCCGTGGGACGGGCGCGACGAATTCTTCGCGCTGAACCCGGCAGGCCGCACCCCGGTGCTGCATCATCGCGGAACGCAACATCACCCTGGTCGATAGCCGGGCGATCTGCGAATATTTCGAAGAGACGATCGACAAGTCGCCGATGATCGTCGGCACGGCCGCGAACCGCGCCGAGATCCGCCGGCTGGTGGCGCTGTTCGACGAGAATTTCTTCGCCGATGTCACCGCGCCCCTGCTTCAGGAGCGGATGAAGAAGCGGCTGTTCATGCGCGCGCCGCCGGATTCCGGCATGCTGCGCAATGCGATGAAGCTGGCCAACGAGCATCTCGATTACATCGACTACCTGATCGACAACCGCCCGTGGCTGGCGGGCGCGCAGATGAGCCTGGCCGATCTTGCGGCCGCGGCGCAGATTTCGGTCGCCGATTACCTCGGCGGGATCGACTGGTCGGGCCACGAGCAGACGCGCGGCTGGTATTCGGTGTTCAAGAGCCGCCCGAGCTTCCGCCCGCTGCTGACCGAGCGGATGGACGTGATCCAGCCGCCGCGCCATTATGCCGACGTCAACGCCTGAGGCTTGGAGTGCCGCGCCCGCCGATCCTATATCCGTTTGCGCAAGGAGGCCTTCATGACCGACAAGCTCAACCTGACCGAAGCCGAATGGCGCGAACGCCTGAGCCCGAAACAGTACCAGATCCTGCGCGAGGCCGGCACCGAACGCGCCTTCACCGGCGAGTACGAGAAGAACAAGGCGACGGCGTCTATCACTGCGCCGGCTGCGGGCTGCCGCTGTTCGACAGCGACACCAAGTACGACAGCGGGTCCGGCTGGCCCAGCTTCACCGCGCCGATGGAAGGCGAGGCGGTCGAGGAACTGCGCGACACTGTCGCACGGCATGGTCCGCACCGAAGTGCGCTGCGCACGCTGCGAAGGGCATCTGGGCCATGTGTTCCCCGATGGCCCGGGGCCGGAAGGTCTGCGCTATTGCATCAACAGCGCGTCAGCCTCGACTTCGAGCCGAAGGACTGAAGCTGACTGCCGCTGAGGAAATTCGCCGTTAACGCCTGCGTTACGACTACCCTATGCACGGCCTGCATGGCACGGCGCGCCCATCGCGTCGCACGGATGAGGGCAGACCAGACGCGCAATGGCACGTAACCGGGGCGGTGGCTCCAAGTCCAAGCCGCGCGACGGCGCGAGGACAGCGACAAC
The DNA here is from genome assembly GCA_963777785.1 of uncultured Alphaproteobacteria bacterium. Taxonomy (GTDB): domain Bacteria; phylum Pseudomonadota; class Alphaproteobacteria; order Sphingomonadales; family Sphingomonadaceae; genus Andeanibacterium. The sequence goes on along the minus strand of CAVZRU010000002.1, from coordinate 1,252,842 downwards.
GGCCGCAGGCCCTCCGGGCGCAGCGGTTCGCTCGCGGCGCTGGATGATGCGGTACGCGCTGTTGATCTGGGGCGGCGCCTTTGCGCTGCTGGGCCTCATCGCGCTGGGCACTGCGGTCTATTTCGCCGCGCAGCAATCTGCCGAGCTACAGCGAACTGCAAGCGACACCAAGGCCGGGCCAGACGATCGTCGTCCGCGCGCGCGACGGGAGCGAGATCGTCGTCGATCGGGCCGAGCTACGGCCAATGGCTGAACTATCGAAGAAATCCCGCAGGTGATGAAGGACGCGATGGTCTCGGTCGAGGACCGGCGCTTCTATTCGCATTTCGGCGTCGATCCGATGGGCCTGCGCGCGCGCCGTGTGGGTGTCCTGGCGCGACGATCGAGCGCACCAGCGGCGACCTCCACCATCACCCAGCAGCTGGCGCGCAACGTGTTCCTCAATTCCAACCGCACGCTTCGACCGCAAGGCGCGCGAGGCGGTGCTGGCGATGGCGCTGGAATGGAAATTCTCGAAGGAACAGATCCTCGAGCTCTATCTCAACAAGGTCTATTTCGGCGGCGGCGCCTATGGCATCGATTCCGCCAGCCGCAAATTCTTCAGCCATTCCGCGCGCGAGCTGTCGCTGGGCGAAGCGGCGATCATCGCCGGGCTGGTCAAGGCGCCGTCGCCGCTATTCGCCCACCGCCGATGTCCAGGCCGCGGTCGGCCGCGCCAATGTGGTGATCGACGCAGATGCGCAAATACGGCGCGATCGCGCCCGAACGAGGCCGCGAGGTCGATGTCAGCGCGGTCAAGCTGGCAGCCGGAAACAGGGCCAGAACTCGGTGCGCTATTTCACCGACTGGGTGCTGCCGCAGCTCGATCTGCTGCTGCCCGAAACCAACGAGCCGCTGGAAGTGTGGACCACGCTCGATCCCGGGCATGCAGCGCGCCGCGACCGCTGCGATCAAGGCCAACACGCCCAAGGGCGCGCAGGGCGCGCTGGTCGAGCCTGGACCGCGACGGCGCGGTGCTCGCGCATGGTCGGCGGCACCGATTACGTCGACGACGCAATTACAACCGCGCGACCAACGCCATGCGCCAGCCGGGATCGGCGTGGAAGCTGTTCGTCTATCTCGCCGCGCTGGAGGCAGGCTACACGCCCGACGACCGGGTGGTCGACGAACCGGTGACGATCGACGGCTGGAGCCCGCGCAATTCGGGCGGCACCTATGCCGGCGAGATCGATGTGCGCACCGCCTTTGCCTATTCGAAGAACACCGTCGCCGCCCAGCTCGGCAACGAAGTCGGCTTCGGCACGGTCGCGTCGATGGCGCGGCGGTTCGGCATCACCACGCCGGTCAATACCATGCCCTCGATGGTGCTGGGCACGTCCGACGTGCGCCTGATCGACATGACCCGCGCCTTTGCCGCGGTCTCCGCGCAGGGCCGCTCGATCGAGCCCTATGGCATCACCAAGGTCACCACGGTCGACGGCGAGGTGCTGTATCGAGCACGAAGCCTCGCGCAGCGCAGCAGCTGGTGCCCGATTATGTCGCGGCCGGCATCACCGACCTGCTGCAGACCGCAGTCGCCACCGGCACCGGCCGCGCGGCGCAGATCGGCCGGCCGGTCGCGGGCAAGACCGGCACGACCAGTTCGAACAAGGACGGCTGGTTCCTCGGCTTTTCCAGCGGGATCACCACCGGCGTGTGGATGGGCCGCGACGATGCCAAGGCCGTCGCCGGCCTGCAGGGCGGCGCGCGCCGGCGCGCGCCTTTGCCGCGTTCATGCGCGATGCGGTGAAGAGCCGCCCGGTCGAGAAGTTCGACACCGATCTCAAGCTGCCCGACTGGCAGCTGGAGCCCGACGACGAGTTCCTGTTCGGCGATCCGGACGATTATTATTACGTCGACGAGCAGGGCAATCTGATCGAGCCCGGCGGCCCGCAGCCGCCGCGCGGCGACAACTTCCCGCCGGCGCGGAACGGGCTCAGCCGGACGGCGCGCTGGTTCCCGCCAGCCCGGGCCCGCCTGCGGCGAGCGACGACTTTCTCGAGCAGGCGACCGGCCGCGGCCAGCGCGCAAGTCGACGCGGCCACGATGCGCGCAACCGCCTCGCACGCAGCAGCCTGCACCTGAGCGTACCGTGCGCTTGAAGCGCAGCGGTCCGACGCAGCAGAGAATGGCCGCCCCGACGCAGGCGGCCATTTCTCTTTGGCCCGCAGTGCACGCCTGGGCCGTCAGCGCAAACGGATCGGCACGTAGATCGCCGGCGGCCGCGCGTTTGATGCGCAGCAGCACGGCCTCGCGGTTGGCGGCCTTGGCATCGCGATCGCAGCTTCGAACTCGGCAATCGATGCGACGGCGTTGTAATTGACCGACAGGATGATATCGCCGCGCGTCAGACCCTTGCGTGCGGCATCGGAGTGCGGATCGACCGCCATCACCACCACGCCCTTCGTGTCCGCGCGGCCGCCGAGCTGGCGGGCGATGCTGCGGCGTCATGGTCGACGACCTGCAGCCCCGAGCGATTCCGTCCAGATCGCCGTCCGAGCTGCTCGGTGCCTGGTTCGGCGTGCGGCTGCTGCCGTCCGGATCGAAGGTCTGCGTCCGGCAAGTTCCTCCTCGCTCGGGCGCTTGCCGACCGTGACGTCGAGGTTCATGCGCTTGCCTTCGCGCATCAGTTCGAGCGGGATGCGCTTGCCCGGTTCGATGTTGGCGACGAGGAACGACAGCGTCTGGTCGGCGTGACGTCCTGGCCGTTGACCCTCAGCACGATGTCGCCCGCCTGGAGGCCGGCCTTGTCGGCCGGCTCGCCCGGCTCGACCGCCTGGACGAACTCGCCGTGATTGTCGGGATGCCGAGCGCATCGGCGAGATCCTCCGTCACCGGGCCGATCCGCACGCCGAGATAGCCGCGCTCGATCGTCTTCGCCGCCGTTCAGCTTCTCGACGATCGGCGCGGCGATTTCCGCCGGGATCGCGAAGCCGATGCCGACGCTGCCGCCCGAAGGCGAGAAGATCGCGTTGTTGATGCCGATCACGTTGCCCCTGCATGTCGAACATCGGGCCGCCGGAATTGCCGCGGTTGATCGAGGCGTCGGTCTGGATGTAGCGATCGTAGGCGCCGCCTGAACCGGTGTTGCGATAGACCGCCGAGATGATGCCGGCGGTGACCGTGCCGCCGAGGCCGAACGGATTGCCGATCGCGATCACCCAGTCGCCGACGCGCGAGTCCGCGGGAATCGCCGAAGTCGACGAAGGGAAGCGCCTTGTCCGGCGTGATCTTGAGCACCGCGAGATCGGAGGCGGCGTCGCGGCCGACCAGCTTGGCGGGATATTCGGTGCCGTCGGGCAGGGTGACGGTGATCGCTTCGACTTCGCCTTGCGCCATCGGCGGTGATCACGTGGTTGTTGGTCACCACATAGCCATCGGCCGAGATGATGAAGCCCGAACCGAGCGACTGCGCCTCCCGCGTTTGCGGTGCCGCCGCCGCTGCCGCCGCCGAACAAATCGGCAAATGGCGTGCCGCAAATGGATTGGCGTTCGACCCTGACGCGCTGGCGGGTCGAGATGTTGACCACCGCCGGCTGCGAGCTGCGCGGTCAGGTCGGCGAAGCTGGCCGGCGCGCCGGCGCGCGGCACGACTGCGCGGATCATGGCTGGTCGTCGTTCTGCGCGACCTGGGCGCCGGCCGGATGGCCGGTAGCCAGCGAGATGGCGGCGCCGCCGAGCAGCAGGGCCGAGGAAATTCCATAAGCGTATCGCACGGGCTTCACGTCCTCTTGTTCCTCTCGTCTTGGCGCATGAGTGCGCCGCCGCATTCAAGTTGCGCTCTCATGCGCTGCGGGCCTGAACGGAGATTGAATGGCCGGCGCAAGCGCGCGATTCCGACGGTTAGCGCTGGCCCCTGAACTGCTTCAGATATTCATTGTCGGGCGACAGGATGATCGAGCTGTCCGATTCCGTCGATCCGAAGGTCGCGTCGTAGCTCTGCATGGCGCGGTAGAAATCGTAGAACTCCGGATCCTTGCCGAAGCCTCGGCATAGATGCGCGCGGCTTCCGCATCGGCTTCGGCGCGGATGATCTGCGCCTCGCTTCTGGCCCTGGGCGCGGATCGTGGCCGCTTCCTGCTCGCGCGCGGTCTGCATGCGGGTGAAGGCGGTTTCCAGCGGCGTGCCGTCGGGCAGGTCGGCGCGCTTGATCCTGCACGTCGATCACCTGCGCGCCATATTCGCGCGCCTCGCGTGTCGAGCTTGGTCGCGAATATTGCGCATCGTCGTGCCGCGTTCGGCGGTGAGCAGCGATGAGAAGCTGCGGCGGCCCAGTTCCTGGCGCAGCACCGAGCTGAGGATCGGCGGACAGCTGGGCCTCCACGCTTTCGACCGTGCCGGCCGTGCGCACCATCTTCGACCGGATCGATGATGCGATAGCGCGCATAGGCATCGACCTTCAGCCGCAGCTGATCGGTCGAAAGCACCTGCTGGGGCTGCATGTCGAGATCGCGCACGCGCTTGTCGATCCGCTGCACCCGTTCGAAGAACGGAATGCGCAGCGACGAGGCCGGCGCCGGTCTGGCCGTAAGGCGACGTCGGGACGGAAGCGGTTGATCACGCGCACCGGCTCGCCGGTGCGGACGACCACCGCCTGCTCGGCTTCGGGCACGATGCACGATGCTCGACAGCGCAGCGACGACGATAACCGCCAAGCGCGATGACTGCCAGCTTATAGTCTTGCCAGAACTGTTCCATGGTCACTGGCCTCCCGTCGTTGGCGTGCTGCGGCTGCGCGCGCGTCTGACCTCGGGCAGCGGCAGATAGGGTGTCACGCCGTCGGCTTCGACGATGGTCTTGTCGGTCTTGCGCAGCACGCGTTCCATCGTCTCGTAATACATGCGCCGGCGGGTCACTTCGGGGGCGAGCCGGTATTGCTCGTAGACCTTGTCGAACGCGGTCGGCGTCGCCCTGCGCGCGGGCGAGCACCTGCTGCGCCCAGGCCTCGCGCCTGGTTGATGATAGCGTTTCGGCTTCCTGCTGCGCGGCGGAAACGTCCTTGAACGCATCTTCCACCTGGGCGGGCGGATCGGTCTTGTTGATCTCGACGCCCTGGATGGCAACGCCCGAACGATAGGCATCGAGCACGGCCTGCATCCGGTCGCGCACGCGCGCCTCGATATCGGCGCGCCCGGCGCCGCGAGAGCACGCGGTCGAGCGTCTGCTTCGGCGACCGAGGCGCGCATCGCGGCTTCGGCCACTTCGCGCACCGTGTTTTCCGGATCGGCCAGCTGGAAGCGGATACTGCTTCAGATCCTTGATGGTCCAGCGCACCAGATAGGACAGGTCGACCAGGTTCTGGTCGCCGGTGAGCATCAGCTTTTCCGCTTCGCCTTCGGGGATCTGGAATATGCGGATTTCGGACACCGGTTCGACATCGACGCTCTGGATCGGCCAGGGCAGGGTCAGCGAAATACCCGAATCGATGGTGCGCGAATATTTGCCGAAGGTGGTGACGATGCCCTGCTTCCTTCGGGCCGAGCTGGTGGACGGTCGAAATGGCGAGCCACAGCGGCCACGATGCCGCGACGATCAGCGGCAGCCAGCTCTTGCCGCCCGGCGCGCGGGGAAGGCGGAAATTCGGGCCGCCGGGTCCGCCGGACCGCCGGCGCGCCGCCGCGGGCCTTCGCGGGCCGCGATCTTGAAGATGTCCTCGATGCTGGGCGGCAGCGGCGCGGCTCGCCATTGCCGCTGCCGCTGCCGCCGCCGGCAGCCACGGATTGCGCGGCCCGCCGGCTTGTCGCCGGCAGGCTCGGCGCCGTCGCCACCCTTCGCCGCTGCCGTCATCGCCGAATCGCCGCCGCCGTTCCGGCCGCGCCGCCCCAGGGGCTGCGCTTGCCGGCCATGGCCAGCGCGATGCGATCGAAAAATCCGCCCAATCGTTCCATGCACTCACTTATAGGAACGAAATGCGTGAATAACAGGGGCTGGAATGCGCAGATTTTCCCTGCAACGCCTCGCCGAGCTTCGGCTAGCAGGGCGGCGATGAGCGATGAAGACATTCTCAAGCAGCCGCATTCCCGGCGATGGCGCTGGACCGGCTGCAGTCGCTGCGGCTGGCCGACGGGGTGGCGACCCTGATCCTCGATGCCAGCCGGGCTCGACGCGCCTGGCGCGCGACCGGCTGGAGATCGCCGTGCGCGATACTTTGCGCGATGCGCCGAAGGCGTGCGCGAAGTGCGCGTGGCGCTGATGGCGGACAAGCTGTGCCGGCGCGCGCCGTCAAGCGCCGCGCATCGATCGCGGTCGGATCGGGCAAGGGCGGGGTCGGCAAATCGACGCTGACCGCCAATCTCGCGGTCGCGCTGGCGCGGCATGGGGCGCAAGGTCGGGATGGTCGATGCCGACATCTACGGCCCCTCGCAGCCGCACCTGCTGGCCAACGAGGGGGAGCGCCCGCGCGCCGAAGACAAGAAGCTGATCCCGGTGCCCAGCCCGTGCGGGCGTGCCGGTGCTGTCGATGGGCCATCTGGTCGAGCCGGGCCAGGCGATCGCCTGGCGCGGGCCGATGGCGGGCAAGGCGCTGAGCCAGCTGATCGACGCCGACTGGGGCGATACCGATACTGCTGCTGGTCGATCTGCCGCCGGGCACCGGCGACGTGCAGCTGACCATGCTGCAGCGCTTCAAGCCCGGCCGGCGCGATCATCGTCTCGACCCCGCAGGATCTGGCGCTGATCGACGCGACGCGCGCGATGCAGCTGTTCGAAGCCGGCCAGGTGCCGATCATCGGCATGGTCGAGAACATGGCGGGCTATGTCTGCCCGCATTGCGGCGAGATCAGCGATCCGTTCGGCCAGGGCGGCGTCGAGACCGCGGCTGCCGCGCAAGGGCGTCGCCTTCCTCGGCCGCGTCCCGCTGGCGCTGGAGATCCGGCTGGCAAGCGACGCGGGCGATGCCGCCCGCCGCGGGCGATGGGCCGCAGGCCGAGGCCTTCGCCGCCATCGCGCGCCAGCTGGCCGACCTGGCTGGACGCGCTAGCGCATGACGCGGCGAGGTAGGAACGACCGATGCATGTCACGCGGCGAGGGATGCTGGTCGGGGCGCGGTCGGCGGCGGGCTGATCGTCGCCTGGTCGCTGCGCCCGCGCCATTTCGCCCCGCCGCTGTCAGCGCCGGGCGCGACGAGGCGAGTTTCGACGCCTGGCTCAAGATCGCGGCGACGGCGTGGTCACCGTCGCGGTGCCGCAGCTCGAAATGGGGCAGGGCATCACCACGATCCTGCCGCAGATCGTGGCGATGGAACTGGGCGCGGACTGGCGGCAGATCGCGGTCGAGCCCGCGCCGGTCAGCGGCGCCTATCCCAATCTGCCGCTGGCGGCGCGCTGGGCGCCGCTGTGGAAGCCGCTCTCGCCGTTCTTGCCGACGATCCCGACGACTGGCTGGTGCGCCGCTGGGCGCAGGACAACGCTTCACGGCCACCGCCGACGGCACCTCGCTGGCCGCCTATCGAAGACCCCTGCCGCGACGCCGCCGCCAGCGCGCGTGCGATGCTGGCCATGGCCGCGGCGGACCGCTGGGACGTCGCGTGGGAGGAATGCGAGGCGCGCGAGCGGCTTCATCATCCACGGCAAGCAGCGCTGAGCTTCGGCGAGCTGGCGCGGAGGCGGCCAGCCTTCACGCCGCCCGATCCGCCGCCGCTGCGGTCGCAGGCTCCGGCCGAAAGGCCGAGCGACTCTGGGCGATCTCGACGTGGCCGCATCTTCTTCCCCCGGCTCGACCTGCCGTCCAAGGTCGATGGCTCCTACCTCTTCGCCGGCGACGTGCGCCTGCCCGACATGGTGTTTGCCGCGATCCGCCACGGCCCGATCGACCAGCGCCGAGCTGGCCGGGTTCGACAAGGATGCGGCGGCGGGAATCGCCGGGCCTGGTCGGCGTGGTCAAGGGCAAGCGCTGGCTCGCGGCGGTCGCGAGCGACTGGTGGGCGGCCGAGCGCGCGCTGGGCCGGCTGAAGCCGCGCTTTCGGCGTCAGCGCGCCCGGTGGACAGCGGCGCGATCGACGACGCGCTCGAAACGGCGCTGCTCAAGGCGAGGCCCACACGCATCGCTGACGCGCGGCGACGGCGACGAGTGCGATCGGCAAGCCGACCTTGCGGCGCGCGCTACGACGTCGCGCCCGCGCTCCACGGCACGCTCGAAACCGCCAGCGCCACCGCGCGCTATCGAGACGGCACGGCTCGAACTGTGGATCGCGCAGCCAGGCGCCCGAGCAGGCGCGCCTGGCCGCGGCGAGAGCGCTCGGCATATCCGACCGCGATGTGGTGCTCTATCCGATGCCCGCAGGCGGCAGCTTCGACCGGCGGCTGGAACACGACCACGCCATCGAGGCCGCGCTGATCGCGCGCGAAATCGGCCGGCCGGTGCAGCTGATCTGGTCGCGCTGGCAGGAAGCGCTCGCGGGCCGTCCGCGCACGCCGGTCGCCGCCGCTGCTGGCAGCCAAGACCAGCGAGAGCGGGCACATCGTCGCGCTGGCGCGCGCGGCTCGCGCTGCCGCCGACCGCGCAGGAATTCGGCCAGCGCCTGTTCGGCAACGCAGACGAGCTGGGCCGCGATCGAGGACAGCGCAGGCACGGCCGATCCGATGGCGGTCGAAGGCGCGGATGCCGCCCTATGGCGATCGCGAATGTCGCGGTCGACCACGTGCCGGCCGAAATCGGGCTGCCGACCGGGCGGATGCGCGGCAATGCCCATGGCTACACCTGCTTCTTCAACGAAAGCTTCATCGACGAGCTCGCCGCCAAGCATCAGCGCGAGCCGCTGTCCTACCGCATGGAGATGCTGGGCAACGATCGTGCGGCTGGCCGCTTGCCTCCAGCGCGCGGCGCAGCTGGCCGAATGGGACGGCGGGCGCGACCAGAGCGGGCAGGGCCTCGCCTGCCACCGGATCGGCGAAGGCCGGCAGCCGGATCGCCGTGGTCGCCACCGCCCGCAGGGAGAAGGCGGCGTGAGGGTGGAGAAGCTGTCCGCAGCCGTCGACATCGGCCGGATCGTCAATCTCGACATCGCGCGCCAGCAGATCGAAGGCGGGCTGGTGTTCGGCATCGGCCTCGCGCTCGGCGCCAGTACGGACTATGAGCGCGGCCTGCCCACTCAGCGGGCGGCTTGCCGCGCTCGGCCTGCCGCTGCTCGCCGATTGCCCGGAGATCGACGTGGAATTCATCGAGAGCGAGGCCGAGCCGGCCGATCCGGGCGAACTGGGCGTCGCGGTGGCGGCCCCGGCGATCGCCAATGCGCTGTTTTCGGCGACCGGCCTGCGCCTCCGGCGCCTGCCGCTGCTGTCCGGCGGATTGTAGCGCCGCGATGACCTATCAGGATCAACGGCTCCCGGCCGAGCACCAGCCCGTCCCGCGCGAGAAGATCGGCGTGCTGCTGGTCAATCTCGGCACGCCCGATGCGCCCACGCCGGCCGCGGTGAAGCGCTATCTCGCCGAGTTCCTTTCCGACCCGCGCGTGGTCGAGATTCCGCCGCTGATCTGGCAGCCGATCCTGCGCGGGATCATCCTCAACACGCGGCCGAAGAAATCGGCCCATGCCTATAGCCAGGTCTGGACCGACCGGGGCTCGCCGCTGGCCGCGATCACCGCCGCGCAGGCAGAGGCGTTGCAGGCGCGGTTCGGGCCGACGAAGCTGGCGCAGTGCAGGTCCGCTGGGCGATGCGCTATGGCAATCCGGCGATCGCGGCCGAGCTGGCCGGGCTGATGGACGCGGGCTGCGACGCGGATCCTGGTTGCGCCGCTCTATCCGCAATATTCGGCGGCGACCAACGCCAGCGTGGCCGATGCGGTGGGTGACGCCATGAAGGCGATGCGCTGGCAGCCCGCGCTGCGCACGCTGCCGCCCTATTATGACGATCCCGCCTATATCGCCGCGCTGGCGAAGGACCTGGGCGCGCAGCTTGCGGCGCTCGATTTCCAGCCCGAAGTGCTGCTGCTGAGCTTCCACGGCATGCCCGAACGCACGCTGCATCTGGGCGATCCCTATCACTGCCACTGCCAGAAGACCGCGCGCCTGCTGGGCGAGGCGCTCGGGCGTGCCCGGTCTGCAGGGTCGAGACCACCTTCCAGTCGCGCTTCGGCCGGGCGAAATGGCTCGAACCCGCGACCGACGCGGTGTTGGCTGCCGAAGGGGCGGCGGGCACGAAGCGCCTCGCGATCGCCGCGCCGGGCTTTGCCGCCGACTGCCTCGAAACGCTCGAGGAACTGGCGATCCGGGGCAAGGAACAGTTTACCGGCGCGGGCGGCGAACAATTCGCCGCGCTCGGCTGCCTCAATGCCGGCGAGGCCGGGATGGACATGCTCGAGGCGCTGGTTCGGCGCGAACTGGCCGGCTGGATCTGACCATGGGCATGGCGGAACGGCTGGCAGGATGGCGGGAACTGGGTTCGGCGCAATATCTGCCCAAGCTGCTGATCATCCTGCTCGGCGTGTGGATGAATGCGGCCGACACGCTGGTGACGGCAACGATCATGCCCAGCGTCTCTTCCGACCTGGGCGGCTACGGGGCGTTCAGCTGGGCAGTTGCCGGCTTCCTGATCGGGGCAGTGGTCGCCAGCGCCAGCGCGGGCAGAGTTGCGGAGATATTTCGGCCTTGGCCCTGCCTCGTCGGTTGCCGGGGTGGTTTTTGCCGTGGGCTGCCTGATGGGCGCCGCGGCGCCGGATATGACGACCTTTCTCGCCGGGCGATTCGTGCAAGGCGTGGGCAGCGGCTGGTTCAGCGGCTTTGCCATGGTGGCTATCGCCCAGCTATTCCCCGAACGGCAACTGGCGCGCGTATTCGCGATCATTGCCGGCGTGTGGGGCGTGGCGACTTTGCTCGGCCCGCTGGTGGGCGGCCTGTTTGCCGAAGCGGGCAATTGGCAGGCGGTGTTCTGGATCTTCCTGGGCCAGGCCGTGCTGTTTTCCCTGCTCGCCCCGATCCTGTTTCGCGAGGCGAAATCGCAAGGGGGGCACCGCGCCGTGCCGCTGCGGCAATTGGCGATGGTGGCGCTGGGCATCAGCGGCATCGCGCTGGCGGACATTGCCGGCTCGCAGCTTGTTTCGCTGGCGCTGATCTTCGGCGGGTTCGTGGCCCTGCTGTTCGTCTTCCTGATAGACGACAAGGCCAAGGTGCGCTTGCTGCCGCACCGGGCAGGCGATCCGCGAACGATCCTGGGTGCCGGCTATCTCTCGATCTTTGCCCTGGCGGGCACATCGATGCCGTTCACGATCTATGTCCCGCCGATCTTCCAGCAACTGAACGGTTTCACCCCGCTCGAAGCGGGCTACGTCGTGGCCTCGCTGGCGCTCACCTGGACACTGGCGGCATTCGTCGTTTCCAACGTGCCGTCCGGCAAGGAAGGGCCCTGGATCCGCATGGGCGCCATATTGATCGTCGTGGGCGCAATATTGCAGGCATTCGCCGTGCCGACTGCCGCAGTCATGCTGGTCGCGGTCTCGGGCGTGGTGATGGGATGCGGCTTCGGGCTTTCGACCAGCGTCACCAACAGGGTGCTGATCCGCAATCTGTCGCCGGAAGATCAGGCGATCGGTAGTGCGGCGCTGATCACGGTCCGCCAGATCGGCGGCGCGGTGGGGGCGGCGCTTGCCGGCGTTCTGGCGAATATGGGCGGCTTCTCGACTGGCTTGACCGACGCCTCCGCACGCTCGGCCGGAAGCAACGTGTTCTGGGCCGCGATCCCGCTCGCGCTGCTGGGCGCTGCCAGCGCCGCTGCGCTGACTCGCAAGCGGCCCTAGGCAGGTCTGCCAGTATCTGCCGGCCGGGCGGAAAGCCGATAAGGTTAATCGGCTGGCAAGCAATCCGATAGAGCGCTAAATACGGCCCAGGCTAAGACTTCGGCGAAAGGTCGATCGTGGCGCATGCAATGGGGAAAGCGGGGCTCAGGCAAACGGCATTGATGCTGGCTGCGGCCATTTGCGGCGTCGGCACGTCAGCCGCCTATTTCGGTGTGGCAGGCAGCCATGCGAAGGCTTCCGCATCGCTGAGCGAATTCATCCGCATTACGCTGCCCACGGCTGTCGGCCTTCCAGCCCAGCCCGCCCCGGCTACTGCCGAGATCGCTTCATCCCTCTTGGTGCAGGAACCGGCGAAATCGGGGCCGCAGTTCGCGGCGGCGGGAATCCCCCTTGCTGCACTGACCCGCGAAATGTCGGCACAGGGAACGGCCCCAGCAGGTGCCGCTGCGATTTCCGAAAGCCTTCGCGAAGTGCGGCCGCTCACCTCGCTCCCGGTCATTCGCTACAATCTCGCCGGCGGTGCGATGTCCACCAATGCGATCCAGACCGAGAAGAAAATTGCCGTCGAAGGGGCCTCGGCCGCCCGGATCAAGGTGAGGATCGACGAGAATTCGACCATTTATCTCGATGCCGAGGCGCTGTCGGGCCTGTTGCCATCAGCCAAGATCCCGCAATCGACCACCGGATACGTAAGCTTCGAGCAATTGCGGTCAGAAGGTGTGGCCGTGCGTTACGATGCCGCACTGGATACGATCCAGCTGCAGCCTGAAGGCACCTGAATCCCCGCGCCAGCTTCGTAATGTCTCGTCATTGCGAGCGGCGAAGCCGAGCGGCAATCCAGCCTAGTGAAACTCTGGAATGCTCCCCCGGATCAGCTCCGGGGTCGCAATCTCGTGGAATTCTTCAAATAGGGTAGTGCCCTAGCGGCACTTCAACTCGCCGCGGTCGATTGCTCGGCCCAGCAATCCGCCGCCGGCCGCACCCAGGATCACACCCAGCGTCTTGTCGCCGTTTCCAGCCAGCTCGTGGCCCGCAAGGGCGCCGACTGCCGCGCCGATCAACAGGCCGGTGGTGCCATTGTCGCGGCGGCAATGATACCGGCCGTCATCCCCGCGCCAGACGCGGTCGGACCGGGAGATGCGCCGCGGTTCGACATAGTAGCCGCGGGAATCGTAGACATTCTGTGCGCGCTTCCCATGCGCCGGGGCCCATGGCGGCGGGTCGGCCAGCGCAGGCGCTGCCGGCAAGGCAACGGCTGCCAAAGTGAGGGCTATCAGTGTCTTTTTCATCGCTTGCTCCAGGCTTCGCGTCGGTGCCGCCGAACAGGCAGCGCTCAGAAATCCACCGCTATGCCGTTCTTCACCCAATCCCCGTAGCGGGTAGGGTCAAGCCCCTCGGCCGGGTCCTTTCGGGCGTCGACCGCTTTGGGTTCCGGCGGCGGTGCATCGCTCCAATGAGCAGGCTTGGCGAAGGTTCCCGGGCGTTTGCTTGCACGCTTTGTCATCGCGCCAGAATGCACCTGCTGGCGGCGCAATGCAATTGTGCCTAAGGCGCAGCGGATGTCAGACATTTCCGGATTGCCCGCCCGCCGCGCCGCCTTGCGCATGACCGATGCCGTGTTGCGCCGGGGCGAAACGCTCGACCAGGCGGCCCATGGCGCCACGCAGGGCATCAGGGGGGAAGCCGACCGCGCGCTGGCGCGTGCCATCGCCGCCGAGGCGCTACGCTGGCTGGTGGATTTCGATGCGCTGATCGATTCGGTGACCAAGCAGCGCTTGCCAGACGATGCGAAGCCGCGGGCGGTGTTGCGGCTCATGCTGGCGCAATGGCTGCGGCTCGACACCCCGCCGCATGCGGTGATCGCCACTGCGCTGCCGCTGCTCGCGGGCGGGCCGCGGCGCCTGGCGCATGGTGTGTTCGGCGCGCTGGTCCGCAGCGGAGCGAGCCTGCCGCCCGCGCCGACGCTACCGCCTGCCGTGGCCGCGCGCTGGGGCGAGCGCGCCGGCGCCATCGCCGCTGCCCTGGCCGTGCCCCCGCCGCTCGACCTGACCTTGCGCGACGCAGCCGAGACCGAGAAATGGCTTGCCGAACTCGGCGGCGTCTCGCTGCTGCCGGGCCATATACGCTTGCCCCGCGGCGCGGCGGTCGACAGCCTCGCCGGTTACGGCGAAGGCGCATGGTGGGTGCAGGATCTCGCCGCCAGCCTGCCTGCGCGCCTGCTCGGTGCGGGCGAGGGGCGGCGTGCGCTCGATCTGTGTTCGGCGCCGGGCGGCAAGACGCTGCAGCTGGCGGCTGCGGGCTGGAATGTCGTGTCGCTCGATGCCAGCGCAAAGCGGCTGGAGCGCGTGCAGCAGAATCTCTCCCGTACCGGCCTTGCTGCCGAGACGGTGGTCGCAGACGTCCTCACTTGGGAAAACGAGGAACTCTTCGATGCCATCTTGCTCGATGCGCCATGCACGGCCACCGGCACCTGCCGCCGCCACCCGGACGTGCTTCACCGGATCGGCGCGCGCCAGATCGTGGAGATGGCAGAGCTGCAATCGGCGTTGATCGATCGTGCGGTCGGTTGGCTGAAGCCGGGCGGAAAGCTCGTCTATGCGGTGTGTTCGCTTGAGCGCGAGGAAGGCGAGGCTCAGGCCGCCACTGTGCCGCTCCCAGTGGTGCCTGTGCCTCTCTCTGTGCTGCCTAGGTGTCTTTCAGTGACTCCTGAAGGCTGGCTGCGTACCGACCCCGGAATGCTCTCGGATGAGGGCGGCATGGACGGGTTCTTCATCGCGCTGTTTGGCGGAAATCCGCCAGAAACACGGTAAACGAAAGTTTACCTAAAGTTCACTTTACCTTTGCCGCAAAGCTCTTCCTGAGCTTCATCAGCTTGGGCGGGATCACCGCCAGACAGTAGGGATTGCGCTGTCCTTCGCCTTCCCAATACTCCTGGTGGTAGTCCTCGGCCGGATACCACTTGGCGGGGCCTTCGATCGTCGTCACCACGCGCCCGGCATGGTCTTCGTTCGACCGTGCGATCGCGGCCTCGGCCTCGGCGCGCTGGGCATCGTCCAGCGGGAAAATCGCCGAGCGGTACTGCGTGCCAACGTCATTGCCCTGGCGGTTCAACTGCGTCGGATCGTGCGTTCCCATGAACACATCGAGCAGTTCGCCGTAGGAGATCGTTGCCGGATCGAAAGTGACCCGCGCCGCCTCTGCATGGCCCGTGCTGCCGGAGCAGACCTGCTTGTAAGTCGGGTCGGGCACCGAGCCCCCGATATAGCCGCTCTCGACTTCGCTCACGCCGATCACGTCCCGGAACACCGCTTCGGTGCACCAGAAGCATCCTCCGGCCAGAATGGCGGTTTCACTGTTGGTCATCTCGCTTCGCTCCTGCCAGCCATGTGCGAAAGATAGGAATGCGACGCACTCTTGTCATCGGCACTCAGCAGCATAGAGTGCAGAATCAGAGATAGACAACTTGCGGCCATTGAGCCCCTGGGGAGAGAATTCATGCGCAAAAGCTTGTATCTGGCCGCGATCGCGGCAGCGGCGATGTCGATATCCGTGGCACAGCCTGCCCTGGCGGATCATCACGAAGCAGCGATGCCGGCAAATCCCGCGCTCGATGCCGCGCTGGCGTCGGACATCCGCAAGGACGACGGCGAGCGCGACGTCTATCGTCACCCGAAAGAAACGCTGACGTTCTTCGAAGTCAAACCCGGCATGACCGTGGTGGACTACATGCCTTCGAGCGGCTGGTATTCCCGCGTGCTGATCCCGTATCTCGGCGAACAGGGCACTTATGTGGGCCTCAATCCGAAACTGGATCCCAGCCTTACCGGCTATTGGGACAGCATGCGCGATACTGCCAAGAAGTTTCCCGACCAGGCGCGCGGCTGGGTCGCCGAAGGCGGAGCCAAGGTCATCGGCGCGAATACGGACGATGTGCCCGAAGCGCTCGACGGCACGGTGGACCGGTTCCTGATCTTCCGCGAAATCCACAATATGCGCCGCATGGCCTGGCTGCACGATACGCTGATGACTGCGCGCAAGCTGCTCAAGCCGGATGGCATGATCGGCGTCGTCCAGCACCGGGCCAAGGCCGATGCACCGGCGAGCTTCACCATGGGCGACAAGGGCTATCAGCGCGAGAAGGACGTGATAGCGCTGTTCGATGCCTATGGTTTCGATCTGGTCGCGCGCAGCGAGATCAACGCCAATCCGAAGGACCCTGCCGACTGGGAAGGCGGCGTGTGGTCCCTGCCGCCAGGCTATCGCGGTGCAGAGGACGATGCCGAGCGCCAGCGCCGCGCCGAGATCGGGGAATCCGACCGGATGACCCTGCTGTTCCGCAAGCGCCCATGACAGTGAGGGCACCCCGCTCCCTTGCGGATGCGTCCGCCCTGTTTCGGTCCGCCTTGGTCCTATGCGCCGCATTGTCGCTGGCGGCCTGCAGCTGGGCGCCGGACCGGGCGGTCGAAGAGGAAAAGCTGGCCGTCACGGCTGCCTTGGCGGAAAGCGCCGCCGGCTGGAACAGCGGCGATCTCGATCGCTTCATGGGGGTCTATTCCGAATCGCCCGAGACCAGCTTCGTCTCGGAAGAGGGGGTGCTGCGCGGCCGCGGCAAGATGGCCGAGCGCTACCAGACGAAATACGATTTTTCCAATCCAGCCAAGCGCGGGGCCCTCAGCCTTGAAACGCTCGATTTCCGGCTGCTGGGCACCGATCATGCGCTTTATATCGGGCGCTACACGCTCGCCTATCCCGACGGGAAAACCGTGTCCGGGCCTACCAGCCTCGTCTTTGCGCGCGAGGGCGGGAGCTGGCGGATCGTTGCCGACCATAGCAGCTAGCCGCGCGCTTTGCTGAGCGCGGCGCTAGACTTCGCACCGGTGCGGCAATAGGTCTCGCGCCATGGCTCATGTCACTGTCGCCGCGCTGCAACTCGCCCTCGGCTCTGCCGACGAGAAGGAAAATATCGCCGCCGTATCCGCCCTGGTGGAGGAAGCGGCCGCGCAAGGGCGCGCAGATCGTGCTGCCGCCCGAGCTCTTTTCCGGCCCCTATTTCTGCAAGGTGGAGGACGAGGCGCTGTTCGCGCTCGCCCGCCCGACGCTGGAGCATCCCTCGGTCATCGCGATGCGCGAGCTGGCGGCGAAGCTGAAGGTGGCGATCCCGACCAGCTTCTTCGAACGCGACGGCCACCATTATTACAACACGCTCGCGATGATCGATGCCGGCGGCGAGATCATGGGCACCTATCGCAAGAGCCACATCCCCGATGGGCCGGGCTATGAGGAAAAATACTATTTCCGCCCCGGCAACGACGGGTTCAAGGTGTGGGACGTCGTCCGGCGCGCGGATCGGCGTCGGCATCTGCTGGGACCAGTGGTATCCCGAAAGCGCGCGCGTGATGGCGCTGATGGGCGCCGAACTGCTGTTCTACCCCACCGCCATCGGCAGCGAGCCCTATGACGCCGATCTCGACACCAGCCGCATGTGGCGCCGCGCGATGATCGGCCATGCGGTATCGAACTGCATGCCGGTGATCGCCGCCAACCGGATCGGCAGCGAAGACGGGCAGCGCTTCTACGGCCACAGCTTCATTGCCGACGAATGGGGCGATCTATCTTGCGGAATTCGGCGCGGAGGAAACCGGCGTGCTGCTGGCGACGCTCGACCTCGACCGCGCCGCGAAGCACCGCGCCGGCATGGGCTTCTTCCGCGACCGCCGGCCCGAACTCTATGGCCGCATCTGCGAGGATATCTGAGCCAGGTGGCACGCAGCCGCTATCTCATCGCGCTGGGTTCCAATCGCCCGTCACGGCCGCCATCGGCCGCCCGCGCGACGTGCTGCGAGGCGGCCATGATCGCGCTGGTGGAACATGGCATCGATATCTTGCGCGTCAGCCCGATCCTGCTGACGCGCGCCGGTCGGCCCGTCGCAGCGGCGCTATGCCAATTGCGCCGCGATCGTCGAGACGGAGCTGCGACCCCGCGCGAGCTGCTGGCGCTGCCTCAAGAGCATCGAGCGCAGCTTCGGCCGGCGCCCGGGCGGGCAGCGCTGGGGCGCGCGCGTGCTCGATCTCGATATCGTCCTGTGGGACGGCGGAGCCTTGTGCCGCGCCGGGCCTGACGATCCCCCACCCGCTGTTCCGCGAGCGGCTTTCGTGCTGGAGCCGGCACGCGCGATTGCCCCGGATTGGCGCGACCCGCTCACCGGGCTATACGCTGCGCCAACTCAACAGCGCGCTTGACCGCCCCGCGCCCTCTTCCTAGGTGAGCGCCCGTGCCGCCGGCTTGCCCGCGGCACGGGATGTTGTGGGGCCCTTAGCTCAGTCGGTAGAGCAACTGACTTTTAATCAGTAGGTCGCTGGTTCGAACCCAGCAGGGCTCACCACAGCCTCAATAAGCAAAATGGGGAGGGCATCCGGGCGGTAGCGTGATACCGACCCGGCCCGATTGCGCTATGCTGCAACAGCTGAGGAAAGCTGGCCGATGGATATCCCCGACGACATTTTTACCGAGCCCGAAGACGTCGATCCTGATACGCTCGCCAATCTGGGGCCGCTGCGCCGCCTCGCCGGGATTTGGGAAGGGCACAAGGGGATCGATCTCAACCCCAAGGCCGATGGACCGGAACAACGCGAATATTACGAGCGGATCGAGATGCAGCCCATCGATCCTCAGGCCAATGGACCGCAGCTGTTTTACGGCTTGCGCTACCATGTTCACGTCAACACGCCTGAAGAAGTCACCACTTTCCACGATCAGGTTGGATATTGGCTCTGGGAGCCCGCCACGGGCGTGATCATCCAGACGCTGGCCATTCCGCGCGGACAGATCGCCATGGCTGCCGGTCATGCGAGTCCAGACGCGACCAGTTTCGCGGTGAGCGCCGCACGTGGGCAGACCGAATATGGCATATGTTCAACCACGTTCATCGAACAGGCTTTCAGGACCGACGCCTACCGCTTCGAAGTCGAGTTCCATGCCGATGGGACGTGGAGCTATATCAGCGACACCACCTTGATTGTGCGCGGCCGGGATGAGCCCTTCTTGCACCGCGACCGAAATACGCTGTCAAAAGTCGGTGAGCCCGATCTCAATCCGTGGCTGCGGATCGTGCGGAGTTAGGCGTGTGCGAAGGCCGCATGCGCATCCGGCGCTCCGGATATTGGATAGTCAGGAATAGCGCTGTTCGGTCCATGGATCGCCGCGCATGTTGTAGCCGTTTTCTTCCCAATAACCCGGGCAATCGCAAGTGAGGAACTCGATTTCCCTGATCCACTTGGCGCTTTTCCAGAAATAGAGATGCGGCACGACGAGCCGCGCAGGCCCACCATGTTCGCGCGCCAGCGGCTGACCTTCCCACTGATGCACGATCATCGCCATCGGCGTAAAGAAATCCTCGAGCGGCATATTCGTGGTGTAGCCGTCATATGAATGCAGCATCACTGCCTCCGCTTCATCGGCGGGAGATACAAGATCCAGCAGCGATTGGGTGGGCAGGCCGCGCCAGCGATTATCGAAGCGCGACCAGGTCGTGACGCAATGTATATCGCTGGTTCGGTCCTCAGTTGCCAGTTTCGAGAACTCCTCCCAATCCAGTGATATCGGGCGCTCCACAAAGCCGGTGATCTCCAACTTCCAATTCTCGCGATCGATTTCCGGCTGACTGCCCAGATCGAGCACGGGCCAGTTCTTCACAAGGTGCTGGCCGGGAGGGAGCCGATCGGATCCGGAAGCGCCGGTGAGGAACTTGCCCTCGTTTGCCCAACGCATTTTCGAGCGGGTGAGTTTGCTGCCGTCCTGCGGTGGTGGATTCTCGGCCATGGGCTGCTCCTGCAATGAATGGAAACTAAGGCAATGCTCCCATGACAGCCAGACAAAATGCGAGAGTCGTAGTGTGAATCCGCTCGGCTATCGGGAAGGTCCATTTACGCTATTGGCTCGCTCGACTCCGTGTTAGCCTCACCTTGTTTGCAGGAAGCGATTCGAGCGAGCCGCAGGGCCGTCTAGAATAATCGTTCGACCCGGACGCTTACCCTCAAGCACCATGAACATTTCGCGTTTCTGCCTTTCGATGAGAGGCAAGGTATTGGTTCTTGGCCGCGCTGTGCCGGCTCAGTCTTCAATCGGGCTTTGTGCCGCGTAATCAGGATTTGTGAATGCACTGACGCAAACTTCAATCGAGCATGGGATCCCGCCAAATGCACGAAACGACTTTTGAGAGTACTGACGGACTCAGGATTTTTTATCGCACCTGGCAACCGGCCTCGGAGCCGCGCGCGATTATAGTGCTCAACCACGGCGTCAATGCGCATAGCGGGCAGCAAATCTGGATTGCGGAGCAATTCGCCAAGGCCGGGTTTGTCGTTTGCGCAATCGACATGCGCGGGCGCGGCAAGTCCGAAGGCAAGCGCTTCAGCATCGACGATGTTTCCGAATATACCGGCGATCTCCATCAGCTAATCAAAATCGCCAAACAGGCCAATCCGGCCCTGAAGCTGATACTCCTTGGCCATTCGGCCGGCGGCGTGGTGGCGTGCACTTATGCACTCGACCATCAGGAAGAACTTGCCGGCCTGATCTGCGAGAGCTTTGCCTTCCAGGTCCCGGCGCCGGCTTTCCTGCTTTCAGTCATCCGGTTTCTCGACAAGGTCCTGCCGGGCCTTCCAGTCCTCAAGCTCAAGATGAAAGACTTCTCCCGCGATCCGGCTGCGGTCTCTGCGCTCGAAGCCGACCCGCTGACCAAAGGCGAAGTGCAGCCGGTGCGGACTGTCGCGGCCCTGCTGCGCGCGGGCGACCGCATGACTGCCGAATTTCCGCTCATCACGCTGCCTGTGCTGATCCTTCACGGGACCGACGACCACGCAACGAAATATCAGGGGAGCCAGCTGTTCTTCGAAACCGCCGGATCGAAGGACAAGACCCTCAAGCTATACGAAGGCCACTATCACGACCTGCTGAACGATTTTGGCAAGGAAGAGGTGATGGCCGACATTCTCGGCTGGATTGAAGCGCATTTGAAATGAGGACGGGAGAATATCCGATCGGCCGACACT
This sequence comes from uncultured Alphaproteobacteria bacterium, assembly GCA_963777785.1. Taxonomy (GTDB): domain Bacteria; phylum Pseudomonadota; class Alphaproteobacteria; order Sphingomonadales; family Sphingomonadaceae; genus Andeanibacterium. Next base: position 1,232,022 of record CAVZRU010000002.1, on the reverse strand, counting down.
CGACCGGCAGTTAACCAGGAGCAAGCCCATGAACATGATCACCACTCAAGATGGCACCCGGATTTTCTACAAGGACTGGGGGCCCAAGAACGCCCAGCCCATCGTTTTCCATCACGGCTGGCCGCTCACCGCCGACGACTGGGACAATCAGATGATGTTCTTTCTGGGCGAAGGTTACCGCGTGATTGCGCATGACCGGCGCGGCCATGGCCGTTCCAGCCAGACTGACGTCGGCACGGATATGGACACATATGCCGCCGATCTGATCGAGCTGGCTGCCGAACTCGATCTCAGGAACGCGGTGCATATCGGGCATTCGACCGGCGGCGGGGAAGTGATCCGCTATGTCGCCAAGGCAGAACCGGGGCGAGTGGCCAAGGCGGTGATCATCGGCGCGATCCCGCCCGTCATGATCAAGAAGGAATCGAATCCCGGCGGCCTGCCGATGGAAGTCTTCGATGGGCTGCGCGCAGCGCTCGCCGCCAATCGCGCCCAGTTCTATATCGATCTGCCAACCGGCCCATTCTACGGCTTCAACCGGCCGGGCGTGACCGCAGTGCAAGGCAACATCGACAATTGGTGGCGCCAGGGCATGATGGGGGCGGCGAAAGCGCACTACGATTGCATCGCCGTTTTTTCCGAGACCGACTTTACCGATGATCTCAAGGCGATCGATATTCCGGTGCTGGTGATGCACGGGACGGACGACCAGATCGTGCCTTACCAGGACGCCGCTCTGCTTTCTTCCAAGCTGCTCAAGAACGGCACGCTGAAGCTCTATGAGGGCCTGCCGCATGGGATGTGCACCACGCATCCGGACATCGTGAACCCCGATATCCTCGCTTTCGTGCGCGACGGTGCCCATGCACCCGAAGGCGGGACGATCGCCGCCGAGGCGTCTGCCTGATGGCGTTTTCCGACGAGGCCCAGGCTTTCCTGGACGAACGGGGAGCGCAGATGTTTCCGACCTTGCCGGCCGACGCAGTCGAAAGATTGCGCCGGTTCGGTGAGACCAGAAGCTATGCAATGCATGCGCAGTTGGCGAAAGCCGGTGAGGTCGCACCCGGCCTCACCATTTTCCTTTCGGGCCAGGTCGATGTCACCCAGAATGACGGGGACAGGGGTTCCACGCGGATTGTGACCCATGGCCCCGGTTCATTCATGGGTGAATTGGCCCAGCTTTCCGGGCGGCCATCGTTAGTCGATGCAGTGGCGCTCACCGATGTCGAGGCAATCGTCATTCCCTCCGACAGATTGCGCGCCTTGCTGATTGCCGAAGCGACTTTGGGCGAACAGATCATGCGGGCCCTGATCCTGCGCCGGGTCGGCCTGATCAACTCGGGCGGCGGCGGCCCAGTGATCGTGGGTCGCGACGAGAGCCCGGATGTCTTGCGTCTGACCGGATTCCTGCGGCGCAACGGCCATCCCTATCAGTTGCTGGATCCGGAAAGGGATCCCAGCGCCCGTACCTTGATAGAGAACTTCCACATCGAACCGGAGCAGTTGCCGGTCGTACTCTGCCCGGGCGGGCAATTGCTTCACAATCCAAGCGAGGATGTTCTCGCCCGCTGCATCGGCCTGGTTGGCGAAATCGACCAGGAAAAGCTCTATGACGTGATCGTGATCGGCGCCGGTCCTTCGGGCCTTGCGACTGCAGTCTATGCCGGTTCGGAAGGGCTCAGCGTCTTGGTGATCGATTGCCGATCTTTCGGCGGACAGGCAGGTGCGTCTGCCCGGATCGAAAATTACCTGGGCTTCCCCACCGGCATTTCCGGCATGGCCCTGATGGCGCGCGCTTACAATCAGGCCCAGAAATTCGGCGTCGAATTCGCAATTCCGGACGAGGCGGTGGAACTCAAATGCGGCAATGATCCGTGCCGGCTGCTGCTGGAGACAGGCGAGCAGGCCAAAACCCGCACTGTCGTGATCGCGTCCGGTGCCCGCTATCGCAGGTTGGATGTACCGCGGCTCGAAGAATTTGAAGGCAGTGCAGTCCACTATTGGGCCTCGCCGCTCGAGGCCAGTCTTTCGAAGGGGCGCGACGTCGCATTGGTCGGCGGCGGGAACTCAGCGGGGCAAGCGGTGGTTTACCTTGCTGAAGCAGCACGGCACGTCACACTTATCGTGCGCCGCCCACTTGAGGAAACGATGTCGCACTATCTGATCGATCGCCTTCGCGGCCTGACCAATGTCGAGATCGTCACTGGTGCGGAAGTGAGCGCGCTGGAGGGCAATGAAGGGCAGCTCGATGCCATCACCATTCGCGACCGGGCCACTGGTGCGGAAAGCCGCCGCGAAATCCGCGAGCTATTTTCCTTCATTGGTGCGGACCCCAACACCGATTGGCTGAAAGGCTCGGGAATTGAGCTCGATGCGCGCGGTTTCGTCCGGACTGGCAGCGATGCGGGCGACGGTCGGCATATGCTCGAAACCAGTCGCCAAGGCATCTTCGCGGTAGGGGATGTGCGCGCAGGATCGGTCAAGCGAGTGGCATCCTCGGTCGGTGACGGCGCCCAGGTGGTGGCCGCGCTGCATCCCGTTCTGGCGGAACTGCGCAAATCGGAAGCCGCGCCGCAGCTTGAGGTTGCGGGTCTCTGATGCCGGATGTGCGCAGGAAAGAAGCCGCCGGAATCGTACCCTCCGACCTGGCACAGCGTTTTGCGGCAGTTCGCCAGCTGACCTTGGATCTCGCGGCACCGCTTTCCGATGGTGACGCAACGGTGCAATCCATGCCTGATACGTCTCCGGCGAAATGGCACCTCGCGCATACGACGTGGTTCTTCGAGACTTTCCTGCTGCGCGACCATGTGCCGGGACTATGCCTTGCACGATCCCGCCTGGCCCTTTCTGTTCAACAGCTATTACGAGGCCGAAGGCGGCCGGATCGCGCGCGCCAGTCGCGGGCTTTTGTCCCGGCCCTCGCTGGCTGAGGTCATCGCCTATCGTGAGCATGTCGATGCGGCGCTGCTGGACGCGTTGCCTGCCCTGCTCGAGATTTGCCCGGACCTGGTCGAACTCGGGCTCAATCACGAACAGCAGCATCAGGAACTGCTGCTGACTGACGTTAAGCACATGCTCTCCTGCAATCCGCTCGGTCCGGCGCTGTGGCCGAAAAAGGATGCCCCGTCGGAGCGGGCCCGGTCGGAGCCGCTGCAATGGCATGCTGGGCCGGGAGGGATTGTCGAGACCGGCCATCAGGGCGAGACCTTCGCATTCGATTGCGAAACGCCGGCACATAGAAGCTTTCTCAATCCCTATCTGCTTGCGGACCGTCCGGTCAATTGCGGCGAATGGGCGGAGTTCATCGCGGATGGCGGCTATGAAACAGCGTCGCTGTGGCTCTCGGACGGGTGGGGCTGGGTAAAGGACAATGCCGTGGATGCGCCGCTCTATTGGCGGCGTGAAGACGGCGCCTGGCGCGAGTTCACTTTGCAGGGCTGGCAGGAACTGGATCCTGCTGCGCCGGTAAGTCACATCAGCTTTTACGAGGCCGACGCCTTTGCCCAGTGGGCCGGTGCGCGCTTGCCGACGGAGGAAGAGTGGGAAGCCGCCGCCAAGGCATACGATCCTGCGGCCGGCAACCAGCTCGATCGTGCGGGGCCGATCGCGCCGCGCGCGGAAAATGCCGAAGGCGGCCTCGCCTCCCTGTTCGGGAATGTGTGGCAATGGACCGGCTCGGCCTATCGCCCCTATCCCGGCTTCAAACCGGCACCGGGCGCGGTGGGCGAATATAACGGCAAATTCATGAGCGGCCAGTTCGTGCTCAAAGGTGCGAGCTGCGCCACCCCGCGCGGCCATTCGCGCGCAAGCTACCGCAATTTCTTCTACCCTCACCAGCGCTGGCAATTCACCGGGCTGCGCCTAGCGAAAGATTTGACATGAACGTGCAAGCCCCCCTCCGCATCGTGACGACCGACGATGAAGGGGTCGATCTCGCGTTCCGGCGCGACGTGCTTGCCGGGCTGGCGCAGGCCCCGAAGGCCATTCCTGCGCGCTGGTTCTACGATCTCGAAGGATCTCGCCTGTTCGAGGATATTACGCAGCTCCCCGAATATTATCCGTCGCGGGCCGAGGTTGGCCTGCTCGAGGCGCATGGACGCGATATTGCGGCCTTGACCGGTCCGGGCCGGCTGGTGGTGGAATTCGGCTCGGGCAGTTCGCTCAAGACGCCGCTGGTGCTGCGCGAGATCGAGCCCGCCGCCTATGTTCCGATCGATATTTCGGGCGAGTTTCTGCACGATGCGGCGCGAGAGCTCGGCGCGCGTTTCCCGGCCTTGCCCGTGGTGCCGATCGAAGCCGATTTCACCACCCCGTTCGATCTGCCGCGCCAACTGCCCGACATTCCGCCGCTGGGCTTCTTTCCCGGCTCGACCATCGGCAATCTCACGCCGTTCACTGCGGTCGATTGCCTGCGCTCCATGCGCGAGACCTTGGGCCCCGAAGCGCAATTGCTGATCGGTTTTGACCGGGTGAAAGATCCCGCCACGCTGATTGCCGCCTATGACGATGCGCAAGGCGTGACAGCCCGTTTCAATCTCAATCTGCTGGACCGGATCAACCGCGAACTGGACGCGGATATCCCCGTCAGCCGCTTTCGCCACCTTGCTCGCTGGAACTCAGACTGGAACCGGATCGAGATGCATCTCCAGGCGGAGGACGACCTTGAATTCAAGGTCTGCGGCCGCCGCTTCACTTTCGCTGCGGGCGAAACGATCCATACGGAGAACAGCCATAAATATACGCCGGGCCGGGCGCGCTTGCTGCTCCAGGCGGCCGGGTGGTCGCCGCTCGCCAGCTGGAGCGACGATCAGGACGCCTTCCTTGTCGTGCTGGCGGAAGCCGTCGAGGAGCGCACGGCCCCTTAGGCATTGGGGACTGGACAGGGAGGGATGCCATGGATGACGAATGCCGCCACACCGACCAAATCCGCGAGGTCACGCCAAGCGCGCGCGGCTGCGAAGATTGCCTGGCGATCGGCAGCCCCTGGGTGCATCTGCGGCTGTGCCGGATATGCGGACATGTCGGTTGCTGCGACGATTCTCCAAACCGCCACGCAAGGGCGCATTTCAACGCCACGGGCCATCCGATCATCGAAGGATATGACCCGCCGGAAGGTTGGGGCTGGTGCTATGTCGAAGACGTCGTGGTCGAACTGCCTGACCAGACGCGCCAGATCGGCCCTATTCCGCGCTTCGTCTGACGATCCGGAAGCTTGGCCATTTCCCTGACCTTGGTGGTTCGCAAGGCTTGCCATCGCTCGCCGATTTGTCGACCATGCTGCGATGGCGCCGCAAATGAAGATTGAACTCGCCGGTGTGTCCAAGCGCTACGGCAAGCACATCGTGCTGGAAGACGTTTCGCTGGGGATCGAGGCCGGCAGCTTCGTTGCTTTGGTGGGGCCGTCGGGAGCGGGCAAGACCACGCTGTTGAAGGTGATCAACGGCCTGGTAACGCCCGATGCCGGCTCCGTCGCGATCGACGGGCGAGACATTCGCGAAGGCTCTGCAACCGAACTGCGCCGAGAAATCGGCTACGTCATTCAGGAAGTCGGGCTGTTCCCGCATATGACGGTGGCCGAGAATATTTGGCTCGTCCCCAGTCTGAAAGGAACGCCTGGGGAAGGCCGTCAGGCGAGAGTGGCGGAACTGCTCGAACTCGTATCGCTCGATGCCGATCTCGCCTTGCGCCATCCCCGCGCGCTTTCAGGCGGCCAGGCGCAGCGCGTCGGCTTTGCGCGCGCGCTGGCGGCGCGCCCATCGATCATGCTGATGGATGAGCCGTTCGGCGCGCTCGATCCCGTCACTCGCGACGAGCTGGGGCGCGTCTACCGCGATCTCCATGCCCGGCTGGGCCTGACCAGCATCATGGTCACGCACGATGTCAGCGAAGCGCTGCTGCTGTCCGATCGGGTAATCGTGATCGACGGCGGACGCGTCAGGGCCGACATGTCCCCTGCGCAATTGCTTGCCGAAACGGGCGACGATGCCATTCGCGCGATGATCGATGTTCCGCGCAGCCAGGCGGAACGCCTGCTTGCCTTGCAGCAGACGGCCTGATGATCGCATCTCCCATGCACGAATTGCCCGGCCTGGTGCAGGCGCATCTGCTGCTGAGCGGATGCGCGGTCGCCATTGGTGTGGCGCTTGGCCTGCCGCTTGCCATCTGGGCCGCGAACCGGGACCGCATACGCGGGCCGCTGCTCGTCACGCTGGGTCTGTTCCAGACGATACCCGGCCTGGCACTGCTGGCTCTGCTTTACCCCATGCTGCTGCTGGTCAATCGCGCGGCCGGCCTGGATATCCCTGCGCTGGGTTTCGTTCCGGCGCTGATTGCGCTGAGCATCTACGCATTGCTGCCGATTGCGCGAAACGGCGTGGTCGCCATTCGGGGAATCGACCCGGCCCTGATCGAAGCGGCGAACGGCCTCGGGATGACCGGCCGCCAGCGCCTGCTGCGAGTAGAGCTGCCGCTGGGCGCGCCAGTGATCCTGGCGGGAATTCGCACTGCGGCGGTTTGGACCATCGGCACGGCGACCCTTGCCACGACGATCGGCCAGCCCAGCCTTGGCAATCTGATCTTTTCGGGTCTCCAGACCGAGGATTGGCGGCGCGTCCTGATCGGCTGCGCAGCGGCAGCGGCGCTGGCCATCGTCACCGACCTTCTGCTGGCCTTGCTCGAATCCGGCCTCGCGCGTCGTTCGAAATGGCGCGTCCGGGCCGGTTCGTACCTGCTTGCCGCTGGCCTGGCTGCTGCGGCCGTGGCCCCCTTGGTGGGAGATACCGGTTCAGCGCACCGTCGTCATCGGGGCGAAGAATTTCTCGGAGCAATATATCCTCGCTGCCGCGCTGGAATCGCGCCTGCGCGCAGCGGGCTACGATGTCGAGCGGCGCGACGATCTGGGTTCGGCGATTGCCTATCGTGCGCTCGCGGCGGGCGATATTGACGCTTATGTGGATTATTCTGGGACCCTGTGGACCAATGTGCTTGGGCGAAAGGACATCCCGCCTGCGGCTCAGATGGTGAAAGAGCTGACCGAGGAACTCGAACAGCGCGACCGGGTGCGCATATTGGGGCCGCTCGGGTTCGAGAACGCCTATGCCTTCGCGATGCGGCGCGAACGCGCACAGGCGCTCGGCATTGCGACGATTGACGATCTTGCGAGAAAGGCGGCCAACCTGCGGCTCGCCAGCGATCTGGAATTCCTCAATCGCCCGGAATGGGCTTCGGTAAGGAACCAGTATCGCCTGCGTTTCGGCGAGCAGAGGAGCTACAGCCCAACCTTCATGTACCGCGCGATTGCCGGGGGTTCGGCCGATGTCATCTCGGCATTCTCGTCTGACGGGCGCATCGCCTCGCTCGATTTGCTGACGCTGGAGGATCCGCGCGGCGCGCTGCCGAGCTACGACGCCGTGCTGCTGCTATCGCCGCGCGCTGCGCGCGATCCGGATATCGTCGCGGCGCTGGAGCCGTTGGTCGGCGCGATCCCGATCGACCGCATGCGGCGCGCCAATCTGATGGTGGACCGCGATACGGACAAGCGCACTCCCGCTGAGGCCGCGCGCTGGCTGTTGATCGACTAGGCAGGTCAAACCGCTGGGAGCTTTGCAAAGCCGGCGCTAGATAGTCCGGACGCCTTCCTAGAGGATCTGATTTGGCTCTGGATTTCCTGCTCCCATTGCTGCTGCTGTTCGCGGTGGTGTTCGGCGCAAATCTGCTACCGGCATTCGGGCCGCCGACGTGGTCGATCATCGTAATGTTCGGCCTCAACACCGATCTGCCTGTGTTCGCGATCGTTCCTGTCGGCGCATTGGCAGCCGCGCTGGGCAGATTTGCGCTCGCTTCTTCCTTTCGCCTGTTGGCCAAGCATGTTCCGGAAAAGACCCGGCGCAATCTGGCCGGCGCGCGCGAAGCCTTCGAACGGAACCGGCGAAACGGGTGGCTCGCCCTCGGCCTGTTCGCGCTTTCGCCTCTGCCTTCGGCGCAGCTGTTCGAAGCGGCGGGCCTGGCCGGCGTCCGGCTGGTGGGGTTCACCGCAGCATTCTTCGCGGGGCGGATCGTTTCCTATACGATCTATGCCCTCAGCGCGAAGGGCATCCAGAATTCGTCCCTGGGCGAGGTTTTCAGCGCCGGCCTGACCAGCCCGCTCGGGATCGCGGTGCAGGTGGCGCTGATCCTTGCTCGTCGTGGGGCTGACTCAGGTCGACTGGCAAAAGCGGCTGAGCGGCGGGGGCGATCAGGCGAGATAGGCGCTGGGTCCGGCGACGGCGTTCGTTCACCGGCTGCCATTTCTGTGCTGGCGATTGAGCGCTACCCGGCGGATTGCACAAGCGCGGCCTTGCGCCTGTGGTTGATGTTGCGCGCCCAGTTCCGGCAGGCATCCTCCAGGGTGTGATAGGAAAGCGCCGCCAGCGCGAACGCCAACAGCACGCCCAGGATCGGCAGGATCCCGGTGTTCCAGCTCCACGGATGGGTGAAATACTGCTGCCAGAGATAGAATGAGTAGGAATAGAGCCCGATGCGGGTCATGAACCCCAGCGAAAGAAAGCGCCTGAGGATCGGGAAACCGGCAGGAAGGGCGAACAACGTCATGATGACTGCGAAGGGCAGCAACGCTCCCAGGATCTTTTGCGTCACCGACGGTTCAAGCATGACCCAGCCCAACAGGACCAGGGGCATGGCAAGCAGTGCGAGTTTGGGAATTCGCGCGAACAGCTCGCTCAGTTTGGACTTCATAGGCTGCGTAGGCCGCACCCATCGTCATGATCAATACGATCCGGGCGAAACCGCCTTGTCCGATGAAAGATATCGGGCAGGAAGAAGGGTATCGCCCAAAGTGCGATCAGCGGCACCAGCCACCACCGCCAGATGCCAGCCAGGATCAAGGGAAAGACGAGATAGAATTGTTCTTCGAATGCCAGCGACCACGTGTGTTCGATCAGCACGATGCAGCCGTCTCCAAAACCCATATTGCAGGTGAAAGCCAGGCTCCGGGCGGAGGACCAGACGGTTGCCGGATCGGGCGACAGGGCCACCATTGCGATCAGGAACGCGATCAGCGGCGGCATGATCCGCGCCACCCGGCGTATGTAGAACGCAGGTATGTCGATCTTGCCGGTCTTGTGATGCTCAATCAGGAGCAATCGGGTGATGATGTAGCCGCTTATGCCGAAGAACAGATAGACGCCCATCAGCCCGAACGGCAGGATCGCGAATCCATAGACCCACAAAATATGCGCCACTATTACCAGCCCGATCGCGACTGCACGCCAGCCGTCCAGATAGGCGATCCTTCCGGATTGCGCATCGGAAAGATCCGGTGCCAACGAATGGCGAAGCCGATCGAACACTTCGGATACTTGTCTGGATGCCACTCGCATTGATTCCCGCATTGATGCCCAGCGCTTCCTACGGGATAGAACAAGACGGCACACTGGCTGATACGGACTAGCCCGAATTGAGCATTTCCATGGCCCTGGCTTTTGGATGTCTCCGCCCGATGCACGGCAGGCACCAAGTCGCCGGTCCTGTGTTATAGGGGGCGCGTCATGGAGCAACCACCACCGGATCTGCGCCGCCGCCGGCCCAATTGGGGCACGCTCGGCCTCGTCGTTCTGTTCCACATCCTGGTTATCGCCGGTCTGGCGCGCGCCTTTGCGCCCGACTTCACGGCGGCCGCAGTCAGGCAAGCGGTGTCGATCCTGACGGTAAGCGTGACCGCACCCGAAGATCCGCCCAGCGCAGAGCCGGAACGGCCGCCTGAGCCGGATGAGGGCGCTTCCGGGGAAGAGGGGCGCAAGGCAACGCCGCGCCCCACCAGTGCGCCGCAGGTGAAGGTTCCGATCAAACCTGCGCCGCCCGCGCCGCGCGCTTCCTCGACCGGCACGGAAAGCCAATCCGGCGCACGCGATGCAGGCAGCGGCACCGGCGGCGCGGATGCCGGCAGCGGCACCGGCAGCGGCAATTCGGGAAGCGGGCAGGGCAATGGCGTGCGCAAGCTGGAAAAGCTTGCCGGGGACATCAGTTCGGCGAGAGATTATCCGAAGAAGACGCGGGACCTAAGGATCGGCCAAAGCGTTACGATCCTGCTGACGGTAGGAAAAGACGGGTTGGTGAAGGATTGCGTTGTGACAGAGCCCAGCCCCGACCCGGAAGCCGACCTGATCACTTGCAAGCTCGCGAAGGGAACGCTTCCGCTTTCGCCCGGCAACCGATGCACGCGGCGATCCGATCGTGGGCAAATATGCCTGGCGCCAGCGCTGGTTCTACTAATCCGTTTGGCTTGTCGATTTCGCAAGGGCTCGCTGCTAGGCATAGGCAGATTGCATTGAAATAGAATGGGCTTTGCCCGGCACGAGGGATATGGACAGGATCACGCCAGTAATACTTTGCGGTGGCAGCGGGACGCGGCTCTGGCCAAGGAGCCGGATTGCCGCTCCCAAACCTTTCCTGCCGCTGGTGGGGGAAAAGAGCCTGTTCGAAGCGACTCTGGCGCGCACGGCCGATCCATCGCAATTCGCTCCGCCGCTGGTTGTTGCAGGTGCGGCGCATCAGGGCCTCATTGCGAAACAATTGCTTGCCGGAAGCGGGGCGGGGACGATTGTGGAGCCCGAAGGCAAGAACACCGCCGCTGCAATTGCGCTGGCGGCGCTTCGTCTGCCCGAAGACGCAGTGATGCTGGTCTGCCCGAGCGATCACCACATTGCCGACACCGCGGCTTTCGTAACTGCCGCCCGCGCGGCGGCCGCGCTCGCGGCACAGGGCTGGCTCGTCTCGCTCACCGTTGCACCTACGCGGCCGGAGACCGGCTACGGTTATATCCGGCGCGGCGAAGCGCTGGAGGGCGGCAACCGGATAGCGCGGTTTGTCGAGAAGCCCGATGCATCAACAGCGGAGGCGATGCTCGCCGAAGGGGACTACAGCTGGAACGCAGGCATCTTCGCCTTTCGGGCGGGCACCTATCTCGAAGAACTCGCCCGCCAACGACCCGCGCTTGCCGAGGCGGTGCGTGAGGCAGTTACAAAGGGGCGGGAAGAAGGCAGTCGGTTCCATCCCGACGCCGCCGCCTTTGCGCGGATACAGTCCGAATCGGTCGACTACGCGGTGATGGAGGCAACCGAACACGCCGCGATGGTAGAGGCCGACATGGGCTGGTCTGACATCGGCAACTGGCAGGCGCTGCGCGACGCGCGCGATGCCGATGCCGCCGGCAATGTGCTGCGCGGGAACGCCGACCTGCTCGATTGCACGAACGTCATGGTGGAATCAGACGGGCCGCGCGTGTCCGTGGTCGGGCTCGAAGATGTGATCGTGGTCGTCGATCGCGGCGAAATTCTGGTCACCTCTGCGCGCGGTGCGGCGTCGGTCGGCAAGCTGCCGGGGGCGGCGAACCAGTGAACGCGCTGCTGCCCACGCGTATCGTCGAAAAGCCATGGGGGCGCACGCAGCTGCCTGCGCCATTTTCCGCGCCAGCAGGGCAGCGCATCGGCGAGATCTGGTTCGAACCGCCGCCCGATTTCGACCGCGCTGCTCGCCAAATATATCTTCACCAGCGACAAGCTTTCCGTCCAGGTCCACCCACCCGGTGCCCAGGGCAAGAGCGAATGCTGGCTGATACTCGATGCGGAACCGGGCGCCGTGGTGGGTATCGGCTTTCACGAAAAGCTGTCTCCGGCCGCAATGCGCGCTGCGGCCCTGGATGGATCGATCGAGCAGTTGCTTGTGTGGCACCCGGTGACAGCGGGCGATTTCTTCTACATCCCCGCCGGGACGGTCCATGCGATCGGCGCCGGTATCAGCCTGGCCGAGATCCAGCAGAATAACGACGTCACCTACCGTTTTTACGATTACGGGCGCCCGCGCGAACTTCACCTCGATGAAGCGACGGCGGTCGCCCAAGGCGAGCCGCACGATCCGTCCTTGCGCACCAAGCTTCCGCAAGCAGGGCAGATTTCTCTGGTTGGAGGTCCGTATTTCCGGCTCGACCGCGCTGACGGGCCGCCCAATGACGAATTGGCGGAGCGCTATCGGGGGCCGCTGCTGGTGCTCCCGCTCGATGACGGCGTTGCCGTGGCAGGCAAGCCTGTCGCGCCCGGGCAATGCGCTGTTGCCCGCTCCATAGGTGAGCTCGCCATTGCGGAACACGCGCGCTGCCTGCTTGCGCAGCCCTGCGGCAGCAGCGCATAATGCGCCCATGATTGCGCATACCATCCAGCTCGCGCTCGCGCCGGTGTTCCTGCTCGTCGCGATCGGCAACATCATGAACATCCTGTCCCAGCGGCTCGGCCGGATCGTCGACCGTTCGCGGCTGCTGCAGGAACGGCACAGCCAGACTTCGGGCGAGGAGCATGACATGGTCGTGCGGGAAATGCGGTTTGTCGACCGCCGGATCGCGATCGTCGGGCGGGCAATCCTGCTGCTGGTGATCAGCGGCATCACCGTGGGCGTGGTGGTCGCCATGCTCTTTCTGGACGAATTCCTCGAATTCGACCTGCAGCGAGCGGCCGGTGCGGCCTTTATCCTCGCCATTGCCTTGCTGATGGGCGCCTTGCTGCTGTTCTTCAAGGAAACGCGCCAGGCGGCGGCGGCTCTGCGCATCCCCGAAGAATATCTGGAAAAGCACCGCGACCTCTGAGGCCGGCGTCAGTCCTTGGGCGGGGCGAGCAGTTTCTGGCCTTGCTTGCGGATCGCGCTTTCGATCATCGGTTCGATAAACGACAGGGCGGCCGGCAGGTCGAACTGAAATATGGCCTGATCGGCCTCTACCTCCACCGCACCGCTCAAATGCTGGCCCATGGCCGAAATCTGCATCGTCATCCGGTCGTCGCTCGGCCAGGCAGTCGACACTTCGGCCATGCCGCCGGGAATGTGATCGGCGATTTCGTGGCTATGGCTCTGGAGGCGGCGGCGCACTTCCTCCTTGCCGAGCTGATGCGGGATGGCGACGCGCATTACTTGCTCCGTTCCTCAATCGCCGGAACCGGCCGCCCATCTTCGATCTCGCCGGCGCCATATTTATAGTCGAGATAGCGCGTGCGGATCGCCAGATCGTCAAGCGGGCCGCTGGCAAGCTGGCGGGTCACGCTGTCGATTTCCTTGCTGATCTTTCCCAGACTGTCCGCCAGCTGTTCGTCAGGCGTGCTTCCCGCCCGCTTTTCCTTGCGCAGATGCGCCGGGATCTTGCGATAGGAATCGACCATTTCGGGCAAATGTTCGCCCACCAGCTTGCGGATTTCGATGGCCGAGGGATGCGCCTGGTCCACACCTTCGAGCTGGAAGCCGAGCGCGTCCAGCTGCACGCCGATCTGGTCGACCAGCGTCACTGCCGGCGGGGGCAGCGCCGGGCGCTGCGCTTCGAGCCACAATTCGGTGCGCCCGACCAGCTGGCGGACATCGCCGCGGTTGAGATCTGCGCGCCTGGGCGCCTTCATGCGGGGAAACAGGGAAAAACCCGCCACCACCGCGATGAGGGCCAGGAATGTCGCCATCATCCCGCCAAAGCCGATACCGTCGATCACCGCGCCGGTTATTCCCGCGACCAGCAAGACTGCCAGCACGGCGACCACGATCCGCTTGAGCTTGCCGAAGTAATGCTGCGTCTTGAGCTTGGCGGATCCCTGGCCGATCGACCGGCTGCGCCCGCCGATGCGCTGGTTGCGCAGGCTCGACCCTGCGGCAGCCATGATCTCGCGATGCTTGTGCGCTTCTCCGGCCATTGCCCCGCTCAGTCCTCCAGCGACAGCAGCGCGGGTTCGCTCACTTGCGATTGCGCCTGTGCCTGCCCTTCGGCACGGGCGATATAGCCCTTCGATTTCTCGATCTCGGTCGAGAGCGTATCCACCGTCTGTTTCATCGACGACAAGGCGCGCACCTTGAAATCGTCGATATTGTCCATCGTGTCGTAGATGTTCTGGAAGGCGCGCTGCAGCGTCTCGAGCGGGATCGTGCTGGCGGCGGCCTGTTCGTGGATCTTGCCGGTCTGGTCGCGCCAGCATGGTGCTGGTGGAATCGATGATGCCGGCAGTCGTCTCGTTGAGCGCGGTGATCTGCTGCAGCACCAGCCGCTGATTGGTCATCGCCTCGGCCACGGTCACGGCGGTGCGCAACGCGCCCACGGTGGTGGTGCTGGCGCGGTCGACGCCCTTGACCAGCTCGACATTGTTCTTCTTGACCAGATCCAGCGCCAGATAGCCCTGCACGCTCACTGCCATCTGCGTCAGCAAGTCCTGCGTGCGCTGGCGAACATAGAACAGCGCCGTCTCGCGCACGGCCTTGGCCTTGGCCGGATCGGTCGCATCGAGTTCCTCGGCCTTTTCTTCCAGCCGCGCATCGAGCGTCTTGGAGATGTGGATCATCTGTTCCAGATGGCCCATCGCTTCCCACAGTTTCTGCCGCTCCACGTCGATCGCGGCATTGTCCATCAAGCAGCTCGTCCTTGCCCGACGCGAGCCGGGAAAGGATCGGCCTGGATATGGGTCTGCGCGCTTTGGTAGCTGCGGAAATAATTGGTCAGCTTGTTGCCGAACGGGATGATGCCCAGGATCTTGCGCGGGCCAGTCAGCTTGCCGCGGCGGCCGGGATCGAGATCCTCCACCACGCGGCGCAATTCCGACAAGATTCGCGCCGACGCCTTCGTCCTGGTCCATTGCCCGCACCGGCCGGTCGAGGAAACGGTTGGACATGCCTGCCGCCGCCATGATTTCCTTGCGGCCCATATTGGTGAGCTGGTCGACCTTCTTCCCGAATTCGGGCGAGGCCGCGTCCTGCGCCACGAGATCCGCGACGAAGGATTCCACCTTTTCGTCCAGCTTGGACTTCTTCTCTTCCGATACGGGCACGAGGCCGGCTGCCTTTTCGGGCGCCACTGTCGGCACGGGATCGGGCGGCGTCAGTTCCAGATCTGATGCAGTCGCCGTCTTGGTTTCATTGCTGGCCATGTTTCCTCCGCATTCCCTTGCAGTCAGTTCGCTTGTAACACAGGAATTGCCGCTCCTCGATAGCTCTACTGTATTGGGGTTGTAAGACACGTATTTCAAGGATCGTCCATGGCAAGTACCCAGCCGCCGCCACCCCGACCCACGCAATCCTTTCGCCGTGTGCTGTCGACTTTGCAGATCTGGTGGCGCGCAGCAGTAATCGATCACGGTCGATCAGGCGGAGGTGATCCACACCCGGCGCGCCGAATGCGAGATGTCGGCCCGCTATCTGTTCATGCTCGCCATGTCGGCCGGCATCGCGATCCTCGGCCTGCTGCTGTCTTCGCCTGCCGTCGTGATCGGTGCGATGCTGCTTTCGCCGCTGATGGATCCCATCATGGGCCTCGGCTTCGCGCTCGCGATCGGGGACTATTCGTGGATGAAGAAGGCCGCGAAGTCGCTGGCTATCGGCACGGTGCTGGCCGTGGCGATCTGCGCGGTGATCGTGTTCCTCTCGCCCCTGCAGACAGTAACGTCCGAGATCGCGGCGCGCACCAGGCCCAATCTGTTCGACCTGGGCGTGGCGTTCTTTTCCGCGCTGGCCGGCGCCTATGCGATGATCCGCGGCCGCATGGGTACGGTCGTGGGCGTGGCCATTGCCACCGCCTTGATGCCGCCGCTGGCCGTGGTCGGCTTCGGCCTCGCGACATGGAACGGGGCCGTCTTCTGGGGCGCGCTGGGCCTCTACGTCACCAATTTGCTGACGATCGCGCTTACGGCCGCAGTCATGGCGCGGTTTTACGGCTTTCGCACGAGCCTTTCGGAACGGCAGACCCAGTTCCAGACCATCGTCATCCTCGTGGTGTTTGTCGCCCTGGCCATTCCGCTCGGCCTTTCGCTGCGCCAGATCGCCTGGGAAGCGCGGTCCACCCAGAA
Source organism: uncultured Alphaproteobacteria bacterium (assembly GCA_963777785.1). Lineage (GTDB taxonomy): Bacteria > Pseudomonadota > Alphaproteobacteria > Sphingomonadales > Sphingomonadaceae > Andeanibacterium. The sequence continues at coordinate 1,216,174 of CAVZRU010000002.1, read as the reverse complement.
GATCCGCAGCGAGCTGGCCGACGTGTTCGATAATCGATCGGTCATATCCAATATCAAGATCAATTGGGAATCCGAGCCGATCCAGATCGACGCTACCGTTTTTACTCCTGAGTTGCAGCCCGAAGCTGAAGCGCTTTCAGCGCGCGCCATCGCCCGCGAGATCGACCAGCCAGTGGCCATGACGATCATACAATCCAAAGTGGGGCAGGACCGGGACGCCGCCGAAGCCGCGCAGCTTGCCACTGCGCGTGCGCGGGAGGAAGCGGCGGACCTGCGGCAAACGGAAGAACTTGCAACCCGGCTCGCACTGGTGGCGGGCGTCACGGAACGCGAGGTGACGCTCGACCGGGATAAAAGGCAGGCATTCGTGACGGCTCGCCCGCTGCCCGGGGCGACTTTGGCGGCCTATCGCGAACTGGAAGAGCGTATCATTCGCACTGCGCCGGAATGGACCGTTCGCTTGCGCCCGCCCGCGCGCGCTTTGCCCGACATTGCCTTCACCGGCGAAGGCAAGCCGACGGGAGAAGGCGATGCGGCGATGGATCTGGTGCTATGGTCTGCAAAACGTATCGAAGTGCCCGTCATCCTGTCCGGGCCCGCAGACGAGGTCGCGGTTGTTGCGAAATTCCTCGGCGACAAGGGCGTGGCCGCGCGGCAGCGCCCGAATGACGCCGCCGGCGATGTTGTGACCGTGAAGTGGGGCGCGCCCGACCAGTAATCAGGCGGCGAGCTGGTAGGGCTCGATTTCGCCCGAGAGGTAAAGCTTCTTGGCCTTTGCGCGGCTGAGCTTGCCCGAGCTGGTGCGCGGCAATGTGCGCGGCGGCACCAGTTCGACCACGCAGTTCATGCCGGTGACCGAACGAACCTTGTCGCGGATCATCTCGCGCAGTTCGATCCGCTTTTCGGGGTCGGAAACGCGGCAATGGACCAGCACCGCGGGGGCTTCCTCGCCGTTCTCCATCTCGACCGCAGAAGGCGGCGATGTCGCCGTGGTTGAAGCCGGGCAGTTGCTCCACCGCCCATTCGATATCCTGCGGCCAATGGTTCTTGCCGTTGATGATGATCATGTCCTTGGCGCGGCCGACGATGAACAGATAGCCGTCGGCCATGTAGCCCATGTCGCCGGTATCGAGCCAGCCGTCGACCAGGCAGGCCTCGGTCGCTTCGGGATCGCGGAAATAGGAATGCATCACGCTGGGGCCGCTTGCACCAGACCTTGCCGATCTGGTGATCGCGCCGCGCCTTGCCGTTCTCGCCGCGGATCTCGACTGCCATGTCGCGCACCGGCTTGCCGCAATTGACGATCGCGCGGTAGCGGGCCGGGCGCGAAAGGTCGCGCGGGGCGCCCGACAGGCGTTCCTCCTCGACCAGTTCCACCCGGATGCCTTCGCCCGGCGGCATGAGCGTGACGGCCAGCGTCGCTTCGGCCAGGCCGTAGCTCGGGAGGAAGGCGGACGCGCCTGAAGCCGGCATCGGCAAAGGCGTTGACGAAACTCTGCATCACGTCGGGCCGGATCATGTCCGCCCCATTGCCCGCGATCGCGCCAGCGCGACAGGTCGAAACGTTCGTCGACCTGGCTCTGGCTGGAAATGCGGCGTGCGCAGATGTCGTAGCCGAAGGTGGGCGAATAGGAGAGCGTCGTGCCCGGATTGCGGCTGATCATGTCGAGCCATGCGAGCGGGCGGCGGGCGAAATCCTCGGTCTTGAGATAATCGACCGAAACCTGGTTGGCGATCGGCGAGAGCAGGCAGCCGACCAGCCCCATGTCGTGATACCACGGCAGCCAGCTGATGCAGCGGTCGCCATCCTCGATTTCCATGCCATGGCGAATGGCCGGAAAGATTGTTGAGCAGCGACCGGTGGGTCACGGCGACGCCATGCGGAAAGCGGGTCGATCCGCTCGAATATTGCAGATAGCAGATGTCGTCGGGCTGGGTGTCGGGCAGGGCGCAATCGGGCGCAGCGAGCGCTGAGAAAATCCTCCCAGCTCATGCCTTCGCAGCCCTGGCGCGCGGCGGCGGCGGCGCCCATTTCGTCGATCTCGGCGGGATAAAGCAGCAGCGCCGGGTCCGAACTGGCGAGCTGGACGGCCAGCTGGTCGATATAATTGTCCTTGCCGCCGAAGCTGGTCGGCAGCGGCAGCGGCACCGGCCATGCGCCGGCATAGACTGCGCCGCAGAACAGCGATGCGAATTCCGGGCCGGTTTCGGCGACCAGCGCGATCCGCGTCGCCGGGTTCGAATCCCCGCGAAACGAAGCGGCGTGCCGCGGCCAGCGCATCCTCGCGCAATTCGCGATAGGGATAGGCGCGTGCCAGATTTCCCGCGCGGATCGTGGAAGTTGAGGCCGCGGCTCCCTTGGGCGGCATAGTCAAGCGCTTCGCCGAAGGTGGCGAAATCGGAAAATCTGCGTGGCAGCACGCAGAGGTTCGGCGTTGGCTTCATCGTTTCGTCGGTCATAAGCGGTTGCGAGCCCGTGTCAGATCCCTCTCGCGCCTCTATTGATTTGGCGCTTGAACACAGCATGAAGGGGGCCTTGCCCCGAAACATGCCTAATATCGCCTTTCCCATTCTGAGCGGACTGTGGCACGAATAAGGCCAACCATGGCACGCCAGGCCTCAAATCACCGCCAGGAACGGGCGCCGAGACCGCTAAACGCCGCACTTCTGCGGGAACTGGCGCTGTCTTACGTCGCACGCTATGCCGTCAGCGCCGCAAAGCTGGAAAACTATCTCAAGCGCAAACTGCGCGAACGCGGCTGGGAAGACGAAGGCGATCCGGACATTGGCGGGCTGGTCGGGCGCTATATCGGCCTGGGCTATGTCGATGACGAGGCCTTCGCGCGGACGAAGGCGGCCAGCCTGCTGCGGCGCGGCTATGGCCCGCGCCGGGTGGAGCAGGCGCTTGGCGCGGCGGGGATCGCACAGGATATCCGCGCCAGGACGCGCGCCGGCGAGGGGACGGAACGCGCGGCGGCATTGGCCATGGCGCGCAAGCGCGGATTTGGCCCGTTCGGCGCCGAACCGGCGGACCGCGCGCTGCGGGAAAAGCACATCGCGGCGATGCTGCGTGCAGGGCATTCTCTCGACAGCGCGCGCGAATTGGTGAATGCGCACAGCACCGAAGACGCCGAGGAATGGGCCAAGGCGGCAATGGATGACGAGGTTTTCGAATGAGGCGCTTGCCGCTCATCGCCCTGCTGGCGCTTGCTGCCTGTTCTCCCCAGGCGGCCCAAGGCAATTCCACCGCAATGTCCGCCCCGGCTGGAGAGCAGGCGGCTCATCCGGTCTCGGGGCTGGAAGTCGTTCCGCTCACCATCACGCAGGACGGCAAGAAGCACCGCTTCATGGTCGAAGTCGCCAAGAGCGAGGAGGAGCAGCGGCACGGCCTGATGTTCCGCACCCAGATGGGCGCCGACGAGGGCATGATCTTTCCCTACAGTCCGCCTCAGCCAGTCGGCTTCTGGATGAAGAACACGGTGATCCCGCTGGACATGATCTTCATCGGCACCGATCGCCGGATCATCAATATCGAAGCGAATGCGGTGCCCTATTCGCTTGAACCGCGCCGGTCCCAGGGCCTCGCGATCGCGGTGCTGGAACTGAACGGCGGCCGCGCGGAGGAACTCGGCATCGTCCCGGGCGCGCTGGTCGAATGGTGATGGCGATCCGCTTCGGCTTTGGCTTGCGCTTTTGGGCCGGTTGTGGCTAACGCCGCTGCCATGGGAATCTTCTCCAAGATCTTTACCTGGTGGGACGGCGCCACCATTGGCACCTCGCTGTTCAGCGCCATGAACGGCGAACAGGTCGGCACCGACGTGCAGGGCAATCGCTATTTCCGTGCGAAAAAGCCCGGAGCCGGCGGGCGGGAGCGCCGCTGGGTGATCTATAACGGCGCCGAACGATGCCAGCCGCGTACCGGCGGAATGGCACGGCTGGCTGCATGGATCCTATGACGGCGTGCCCGAAAGCTACCTGCCTGCGCCGCGCATCTGGGAAGTCGATTATTCGCCCAATGCCACCGGCACCGCTACTGCCTATCGCCCGCAAGGTGCGCTCGAAAAGGGCGGGAAGCGCGCCGCGGCAACCGGCGATTACGAAGCCTGGACGCCGGATTCCTGATCATGCGGCGTGCCGGGCCCCGCACCGGGACATTGCTTGTCCTTGCGTCGCTCGCGGCGCTGGCCGCCTGTTCGGAAAAGCCCACGATCGCGCAGCCCGAAGAAACCGAAGTGCCACAGGAGCTGGCCAGTTTCGAAGCGCCCGTTCCAGCCTCCGGCGCCAGCATCGGGACGCCGCTGAAAGACCGGGTCGCTACCATCGGCCTGCTCAACAAGCGCAACAATCTCACTCAGGAAATCGAGCTTAAGCCCGGCGAATCGCGCCGCGTAGGCGATGTGATCATCCGGCTGTCCAGCTGCGAGCGCACCGCGCCGTGGGAATCGCCGCCCGAAACCGGCGCATTCGTGCAAGTGCTCGTCGCCCAGCGCAGTTCGCCCGCCGCCGCCCCGCAATGGCTGCGGGTCTTTTCCGGCTGGCTGTTCAAGAATTCGCCTGCGCTCAACGTGGTCGAGCATCCGGTCTACGATGTCTGGGTGAAGGACTGCGCGATGAGCTTCCCGGGCGAAGAAACGCCCGTTTCCGCATCGCAGAGCAATGCGGCGAATCCGCGCGCCACAGCATCGCCCGAGCCAGAGGCGACGCCCACGCCGTCACCGGCGCCTACAGCTACACCGGCACCGGCCGCCAGCCCGCCTGCCGGGGCCTGAGCCGCGGCCAGCAAGGCCAGATATTCCCGCTGCTCGATCTCGATCGCTCCCATGGAGGCGAGATGGCCTGTCATGAACTGGCAATCCAGCAGCGTGCAGCCCCCCTTTTTCATGGCCGCCACCAGCCATGCCAGCGCGACTTTTGACGAATCGCGCGCCAGGCTGAACATGCTCTCGCCGCAAAACACGCGGTCGAAGCCCACGCCGTACAGGCCGCCGACCAATCGGCTGCCTTCCCAGCATTCGATCGAATGGGCGTATCCCGCCATATGAAGCGCGCGATAGCTGGCGGCGATGCGTTCGCTGATCCAGCTTTCCGGATGGTCGGGCCGCGGCGAGGCGCAGGCGTCGATCACTTGCGCGAATGCCTCGTTGCAGGTCACGCGGTATTTTCCCTGCCCCAGCAACTTGGCCAGCGAACGGGAGCAATGGAAGGCGTCCAGCGGGATGATCGCGCGCCGGCGCGGCTCGACCCAGAAGATTTCCGGATCGTCCCGCCTGTCCGCCATGGGGAAGATGCCGCTGCGGTAGGCCAGCAGCAGCGTTTCCGCCGGAATGATGGGGTTCGCGGGAGAGTGCATGGCGCGCTGATACCAGCACGGCGGCGCTGCGGGAATGCCTTGTGCAAAAGCCGCGCCGCGCCCGCTAGCACGGACCTTGCCATGCGCGGGGCTTGCCTATAGAGGCCCAATCCGCCTGAAGGCCAAATTGGCTGAAGGAGTGTAGCTCAGTTGGTAGAGCATCGGTCTCCAAAACCGAGGGCCGTGGGTTCGAGTCCCTCCACTCCTGCCAGGGCAGCCCAGCCCTGAAAAATCATTCTTCCGGCAAGCCGCTGAAAGCATTCCGCTTTCGCCAGGCTGACACGCGCATACACCATCGGTTCACCGCAAATGGCGGAACTACAGCGGCAGGCCGTTCGTTACGAGCGGTAGAACGCAAGGTACGGAGTGTAACATGAGCAACCTCACCTATCACCGCAGCCGTCCGGACAAATGGACATTGCCGCGCCCGCATCAGGATCCGAACCTGCGCCGCCTGGCGCATGGCCCGATCCAGCCGATGGAGCCCGTGGGTTTCCTGGCGCGCCTGTTCGGCCAGCGCTGATTCGCGCCGGCCGAACGTCTGCCCCATCAATATTCGTCGGGTTCTTCGTCGGTTACGGCAAAGTGATCTGCGCCAGCCTTACGGTCGCCCTTGGCCAGCTTGAACACCACGCCCGATAGCAGCGCCAGCGCCACAAGGTTAGGCAGGGCCATCGCGGCATTCGAGATATCGCCCAGCCGCCATACCAGCTCGGACTGCTGCGAAGCGGCAATGAAGATCACCAAGCACCACAGCACGCGCCAGGCGAAGTGCATCGCCTTCTCGCCCTTGCGTCCCGATCCGGGGATCCGGTCGTAAAGGAAGGTGATCGCCCGCTCCCCATAATAGGACCAGGTGATCAGCGTGGTGAACACGAACAGGATCAGCGCGATGCTGGCCACCAGCGTGCCCAGCGGGATGCCGCCGATCAGTGCCGGGAATGCCGCCGCAAAGGCGCCCGAAGTCATGCTGAAGCCGGTGAGGTCGGATTGCCAGACATGTTCGACTGCCATGCCGCCGCCGGTGAACTCACCCTCGACAGTCAGGATCACGAGCGCGGTCATGGTGCAGATCACGATCGTGTCGATGAACGTGCCCATCATCGCCATGCGGCCTTGCTGCTCGGGATCGTCCGTCTGCGCCACGGCATGAGCCATCGGGGTCGATCCCTGCCCAGCCTCGTTCGAGAACAGGCCGCGCGCCACGCCGGCGCGGATCGCCATGATCATCGCCGCGCCCACGAAACCGCCGCCTGCCGCCTGCGGGCTGAACGCGCCCGCGAAGATCCGGCCGAAGGATTCGGGAATGTCCTGGATGTCGAGCACGATCGCGATGAGCGCGAGCACGACATAGGCGAGCGCCATGAACGGCACGATCTTTTCGGCGACATTGCCGATCGACTTGATCCCGCCCACGATCACCACGAACACCAGCAGCGCCACGATCACGCCGGACATCGATGCGTCCATCCCGAACAGTTCCCGCAGGCCGTTGGCCGCTTCATGGGACTGCACCGCATTGCCGGTGACCATGGCCGAAAACAGCGTGCCGAAGCAGAATACCACTGCCAGCCAGGTCCATTTCGGGCCGAGCCCGATCATGATGTAGCTCATTGGCCCGCCGCGATTCACGCCGTCGGACGTCGTCTCGCGGTAGCGGATCGCCAGCGAACCCTCGGCAAAGGCCAGCGCCATGCCGATCAGCGCAGTGACCCACATCCAGAACACGGCGCCCGGGCCGCCCAGTGCGATAGCCGTGGCGACGCCGGCGAGATTGCCGGTGCCGACCTGGCCGGAAAGCGCAGTGGATAGCGCGGCGAAAGGCGATATCTCGCCTTTGCCATGCGACTTGCGGCTTTTGAACAGCCCGCGAAACGCGGCGCCGAGCTTCAGGATCGGGTAGAACCGCAGCCCGATCATGAAATAGAGCCCGACGCCCAGCAGCATGATCACCATCGGCGGGAAGGGAATCAGCATCTCGCCGTTCCAGCTTCCGCCCCAGATGAAATCGGAGACGTTGGTCACATGGACGAGAAGTGTCGCCGGCTGATCCTGAACTGCCATCCAAAATTCCCCTTATCGCCCTTGCGCCAGTCGGCAGGCTATCGGTGTCCGGCCGCGACTGCCAGCCCTGATTCGATGCTCTCCCCAGACACTTGCATTTCCGCCAGTGCCTAGTTACATGGCGGCCAGCTTCCGACATCGGAAAATTGCAGCCCCTCCCGGTCAGGTTGGACCGGGGCGGCGATGATCCCATGGCGGAAGGCGTAGTTACAGTTTTTCCGACGGCAAACCGGGAACGAGGAAGACAATGGCCAAGACCAGTCCGGGTGAATTCATCCGCCAGGTGCGAGCAGAAGCCTCCAAGGTTGTCTGGCCGACCCGGCAGGAAACCATCACGACGGCGATTTTCGTCGCGATCATGATGGTGATTCTCTCGATCTTCTTTCTCGGTGTCGACACACTGTTCGGCGCAGTCGTGCGCTGGCTGCTGTCGCTAGCCTGACCCGCTTAGAACGGAAATTATCGACTCATGGCCCGCTGGTACATCATTCACGCTTATTCCGGTTTCGAGAACAAGGTTCGCGATTCGATCATTTCGGAGGCCGAACGCATGGGCCTGTCCGAAGGCGTCGAGCAGGTCGAAGTGCCGTCCGAAACGGTGACCGAGGTCAAGCGCGGCAAGAAGGTCCAGGTCGATCGCAAGACGATGCCCGGCTATGTGCTCGCCAAGCTCAAGCTGAACGACGATGTCTATCACCTGATCAAGAACACCCCGAAGGTGACCGGTTTCCTCGGCCCCAACGGGAAGCCGCAGCCGATTTCGGACCGCGAGGCCGCCCGTTATTTCGGCGCCCGCGACGAAGCGGCAGCGATGCCCAAGCGCGAAATCCATGTCGAATACGAAATCGGCGACAGCGTGAAAGTGCTCGATGGGCCTTTCGCCAGCTTCAACGGCGTGGTCGAGGAACTGGATTTCGACAAGAGCAAGGTCAAGGTATCGGTTTCGATCTTCGGCCGCGCCACTCCGGTGGAACTCGACTTCGAACAGGTCGAACTGGCGAAGTAATTTTCGTCCGTCCGGCGCAGGTTCGCCGATTGGCGAAGTGCGCGGCAGGGCGCGCGGCCATTTCCGGACTTGCGATCCTTTCATTTGCAACCGAAGACCTGAAGCGATGAACAAGTTCAGCTTGCGCCCGGTCAATTAATTACACCTGCCTTTAAATTTGTATTGTCGATCAACAGACTTTAGCCCTCAGGTCTAGGGACAATGTCGGGCAAACGGAACAAGGGGCCGAAAGGGCCGCATTGCGCGCTTCGCCGCGATGGCCGGCGCCTGCCTTGTCGTTCCGATGGCGGCATGGGCGGAAGACGCCGTGCCTGCCGCCGAAACCAGGCCTGAGCTTGCGGAAGCTCCGCCCGCGCAGACCCAGACGGCCGGGGCCGGCGAGCGCGCTGATTTTCTTGCCAGGCGACTTCGCGCAATTCGCGCCGCGCACGGCGCTCGACATGGTGAAGCAGGTCCCCGGCTTCACGATCGACGATCCGGTCGAAAACAATGCGGACGAAGACATTGCGGTGCGCGGCCTGGGGCAGGCGAGCGGAAATGTCCTGCTCAATGGAGAGCGCTTCACCAGCAAGTCCGATACGATCGCCGCCCAGCTTGCGCGGATCGATGCGGACGATGTGATCCGCATCGAGCTGGTCGAAGGGGCGACGCTGGATTTGCCCGGCCTCTCCGGCCGGATCGCAAATGTCGTGGCGCTCAATTCCGGCGGGATCAGCGGCCAGTTCGAATGGTGGGGCGAATTTCGCGGCAAGCAGGGGCCCAACACGCTGACCGGGTTTATCGCCTCGATCACCGGCTCCAGCGGCCCGTTCAGCTATGTTCTCGCTTTCGACACCGATCCGTTCAACGGGGGCGCGTCAGGGCCCAATATCGTCACGTTCGGGGACGGGCGGGTCGAACACCGGTTCAACATTCTTCGCCCGAAAGAACGTAAGCCGAAAGTCAGCGGCAGTGTCCGTGTCGATGGCGCGTCGGGATGGGTGGCCAATCTCAGCGGTTCCTATCTCTGGGAAACGCTACGAAGTCCGGGAAATGGAATCTTGGCCGCTTACGCCAGGTGATACCGATCTGGCCGCTGAAATCCTCACGGTGAACAGCCCGGAAGACAATTACGAGATCGGGGGCGATATCTCATTCGGCCTTGGTCCCGGGCAATTGAAGCTGATCGGGCAATTGAGCCACGTGGACGATGAATTTGCCCAGCAGGGCATCATCAGCTTCCCCGACGGCACGCCGGACATCGGGACCCGCTTCGTCAAATCCGCCGTTTCCAGCGAGAAGATCCTTCGCGCCGAATATGGCTGGCGCATGCTTGGCGGCGAATGGCAGCTGTCAGGCGAAGCTGCCTATAACAAGCTGGACAATGTCGCCGGCTTGTTCGTGCTTTCTCCGGACGGCGAGTTCGAGGAAGTTCCCTTTCCCGCAGGCACCGGCGGCGTGGTCGAAGACCGCTACGAGGCCTTGCTGTTTCACGGGCGCCCTCTCGGCGGCAATCGTGACGCTTCAGGCCACAGTAGGCGGCGAATATTCCAAGATCGGGCAGACCGGGGTCCTGGCGGAATCGCGCAGCTTTCTGCGTCCGAAGGGCAGCGTTGGCCTGGCTTGGGCCGCGCGGAGCGGGCTCGACATCTCGCTGTTGCTGAAGCGCGAAGTCGGCCAGCTCGATTTCGAGGATTTCCTCGCCCAGGTCGATATTGGCGATGCCAACACCGATGGCGGCAATAACGATCTGCGCCCCGAACAGAAATGGGCGGCGGAACTGGCAGTCGCGAAGGATTTTGGCAGATGGGGATCGGCCACCTTCACCCTGTTCGAAAATCGCATCACCGATTACGTCACGATCGTGCCGCTGCCGGGCGGGGGCGAATCCACCGGCAATGTCGACAGCGCGCGCGAACGCGGCGCGCGCGATGCTCGGCACCTTGCGCCTCGACCCGATTGGCGTGGCGGGTGCGAAATTCGATATCGAAGCCTATTACCAGTCGTCGTCGCTGATTGATCCGACCACCGGCCTCACGCGGCAGTTCGATCTGTACGAACCGGCGGAAGTCGACATCAAGTTTCGCCATGACATACCCGGCACGCCATGGGCATGGTCGCTGCGGGGGCGCAGCAGCTGCCATCGTCCCTATTATCGCGTGGCCGAGCAGGGCCTCGATTCAACAACGGCACCGAGTTGAACTTCTCCGTCGAGCACAAGAATATTTTCGGCCTGACGGGCACCTTCCTTGTCGAAAATCTTCTCGACAGCGACATCGTGCTCGACCGGACGATCTATCAGGGGCCGCGTCATGTCTCGCCGGTACTGTTCTTCGAAAGACCGCCGCCGCAAGAAAGGCCAGGTCGTGACCCTGAAGTTGAAGGGCGGATTCTGACCGGGCATTCTGGCATGCACTTCCTGTCTGCGCGTCGCCGCTCGCCTGCGGCTGGATGTCATTCGCGCAGGTGCCTTTGGCGCTGCTTAGGTGTCGTTGAGCACACGCGCGATTTCTCGCAGGCGAAACGGTGCGCTCAGGCGGTTGATTTCTGCGGCGCTTGCGCCTATTGGCGCGCCTTCCCTTGCTCCGTCATCGGGAAAACCAGTGCGGGAGGCTGCCCTTTCGAATCGAAGGGCTGCCGCTTGAACCGCTTATCATGAGGGTGATCCTTTCGGGTGCCCGACAGTGTGAAAGGAGGCCAGTGATGGCCAAGAAGATTGAAGGCTATATCAAGCTGCAGGTGCCTGCGGGCGCTGCCAATCCGTCCCCGCCGATCGGCCCTGCGCTGGGTCAGCGCGGCGTGAACATCATGGAATTCTGCAAGGCGTTCAACGCCGCGACGCAGGACCTGGAAAAGGGCATGCCGATCCCGACGATCATCACCGTCTATGCGGACCGCTCGTTCACCTTCATCACCAAGACCCCGCCGGCCAGCTTCCTGCTCAAGAAGGCCGCCAAGCCTGAAGTCGGGCTCGAAGGAGCCGGGCAAGATTTCGGCCGGAACGATCAAGCGTTCGCAGGTCGCCGAGATCGCCGAGCAGAAGATGGCCGATCTCAACGCCAACGATATCGAGCAGGCGACGAAGATCATCGAAGGCTCGCGCCCGTTCGATGGGCCTCGAAGTGGTGGAGGGCTAAGACATGGCCAAGATCAGCAAGAAGCAGAAGTCGCTCGCCGAGAAGCTCGATCGCGAAAAGCTCTACGCGGTTGACGAAGCGCTCAAGACGCTGCGCGACAATTCAAGCAAGAAGTTCGACGAAACCGTCGAAGTCGCGATGAACCTCGGCGTCGATCCGCGCCACGCCGACCAGATGGTCCGCGGCATGGTTTCGCTGCCTGCGGGCACCGGCAAGGACGTTCGCGTCGCCGTGTTCGCCCGCGGCGACAATGCCGAGAAGGCGCTGGCTGCCGGTGCCGACAAGGTCGGCGCCGAAGACCTGATGGAAGACATGCAGGCCGGCAACCTCGATTATGACCGCGTGATCGCCACGCCGGACATGATGGGCGTCGTTGGCCGCCTCGGCAAGATGCTGGGCCCCAAGGGCCTGATGCCGAACCCGAAGCTCGGCACCGTCACCCCGAACGTCGCGCAAGCGGTCAAGGACGCCAAGGGCGGCCAGGTCGAATTCCGCGTCGAAAAGGCAGGGCATCATCCACGCCGGGCATCGGCAAGCTGTCCTTCTCCGACGACGAGCTCAAGGCGAACTTCGACGCTTTCGTCGATGCGATCGTCAAGGCCAAGCCGGCCGGATCCAAGGGCAAATATGTCCGCAAGATCTCGATGACCTCGTCCATGGGCCCGGGCCTCAAGATCGACACGACCGAGATTGCCGGCGCGTAAAAAACCGCCTGAAATTTGCAGGAAATCACCAAGGGGCCGGGGGAGAAATCCTCCGGCCTTTTGTTTTGCTCGCTGCATGCGCTAGGTTGGGCACGAGCAGCGATTCATGACCGAAGATACGAAGTCCTCCCGCCGAGCTGATTGACCGCCGCATCGCCGAACTGGGCGATTGGCGCGGTGCAACCCTGGCGCAGCTGCGAAGGCTTATTCGCGAGGCCGATTCCGACGTGGTCGAGCAAGTAAAATGGCAAAAGCCCACGAATCCGTCGGGCGTGCCGGTCTGGGAACATGCGGGAATCATCTGCACCGGCGAGACTTACAAGGACAAGGTGAAGCTCACTTTCGCCAAGGGCGCTTCGATCGAAGATCCGGACGGCTTGTTCAACGCCAGCCTCGAGGGCAATGCGCGGCGCGCAATCGATCTGTTCGAAGGCGACGATATCGATGCCGATGCGTTTAAGGCGCTGGTCCGCGCGGCGGCCGAACTCAACCTGTCCAAGCCCAGGAAACGCTGAATAATCAGCGCAAATTGGCAGGCGTGTAGCACTCGATCACCAGACTGATCGGGTGGCCATCGGGCAGGCGCAGCAGGGCCCGATGCGAGAGGATCGTATCCGCCGGGCAGGCCTCACTAGCGCCTCGCTGGCTTCCCAGGCGCTCGCGTTTGAAGCCCAGCGAGGAGACGACCTTGCCGAATGGCGCCTCGCTCGTCTCCAGCACGTGGTTCATCTCCGCCGTGAGCCGCGAGGGCACGTACCAATTGTGCGCGTCCGACAGCACCTGCCCGCCGCAAGTGAGCCGCACATGGCGATATCCGACTGGCACATCGGGTCCGGCTTCCAGGATGTCCCGGCTTTCTGCCGAAGGTTCGCTCTGGCCGCTGGCGGGCTGTGCCAGGATACGCGCAGGGTCGGCAAGCCGGCGCTCCGCACACCATTGCTCCAGCGCTGCCGTCGCACTGTCCTGCGCGGCGAGCGTAGCTTCGAAACGCCCCAGAAGCGCAGATTGGGGCGCCGCACAGCTTGCAAGCAACGCCGAAGCGGTCGCCAGCATGGCAAAGGCACTGCGCAGCCGCATGGTTTCAGGCAGCGTGGCCGACAAGCAGCTCTTCGCGCCCGTTCTCGATTACGATCACCTCGCCATCGCGCAGAGTCCGATAGGACAGGCCCTCGCGCTCGGCCAACGCGACGCAATCCTCAGCCATCGCGGATTCGGCATGATCTGATCGGTAGTGGGGAATGATCCCGTATGGCACCAAACCGAGGCCTTCATAGATCGGTTCCCCAGGCGGATGCCCGATGCCCAATGCGTTTGGTTCGTCCATGGGTTCAACAACCCGGAGCGTGGTCCCGATAACGCAGCTGCCCGCACTCCATCCGGCATATACGATCTCCGCTGCCAACAAACCGGGCAGGATCGTGTCGAATCCGGAAAGCTGCATCGCGCGCCGCAGGACGAAGCAATTGCCTCCCGTTACATAGATCACGCCTTGGCGGCCCAATACATCTGCCAGCGCATCGCTGCGGCCGAAGTACATGCGAAGGTCGACCATGGCGGGGTCGAAGCCGTAATCGCTGAAATAGGCAACTGGATCCATTACGTTCCGATAGTAGTCCCAGCGGCTGGCCTCTGGCCGGTCGTCTACCGCATTCGCGATGATTGCCATGCGTGAACCATTTCCGCCCGCCATCGCCAACAGCCGATCAAGATGGTCGTCGGTCCTGTAGGACGACAAGAACAGTTTCATCAAATCCCGCCGGGCGTGAAGTCGCGGCCGAGTTCGCCCAGACCTTCGCAGAGCGTGTCGACGCAGCTCCGCAGCATATCGGGATCGGTCGAGCGGATGACGAAATTGGCGCCGCTCCTGCCCTCGCGGAAGAAAGGATAGCTGCCGATCTGGCAGCCGTCATGCGCCTTCTCCACTTCGCGCAGCAAATTGGCCACTTCGCTTTCGACAGCCCAGCTCCCGATGGTTTCGGACAGCAAGAGCGCGCCGCCTTCCAGCGTCCCGGTGAGCGCATCGAGCATTTCCGCGCAGATATGCGGGACCCCGGCCAGCAGGAAGATCGAACCGAACTTGATGCCGGGCGCGCCCGACATGCGATTGGGGATGAGGTTGGCCCCCTCCGGCACCCGGGCCATCCGAAGGCGCGCTTCGTTCAATCCACCGCGCGGCGCGTAATATTCTTCGAGAATCGCCCGCGCTTCGGGGTGGACGATCACACTCACGCCGAGCGCCTTGGCCACCGCGTCGACTGTGATATCGTCATGCGTCGGGCCGATGCCGCCGGTCGTGAAAAGGTAGTCGTTGCGCACCCGCAGAGCGTTGACCGCTTCGACGATGGCATCCTCGACATCGGGCACGACCCGCACTTCCGCCAGGCGAATCCCCTGGACCTGCAGCCAGCTGGCGAGCTGGGCGATGTTCTTGTCATGCGTGCGGCCGGAAAGGATCTCGTCGCCGATCACAACCAGCGCCGCCGTCCAGATTTTCTCTTTCGATACCATGATGGCTGGTTAGGCGAATTCCTCGGCTAGCGCTACTCCGCAGCTTGCGTTTCAGCACCCGTGCTTTGCTCGAATGCCAGCTGGCCATCATCCACCGGCCGGTCGCGGAAATCCTTCCGATCGGCAAAATAATCCATGTTGTGCCGCCAGGGCAGCGTTGCGGCGCTCTTGGGCATCATGTGGCGGGCGCGCTCGAGATATCCCGAGGAAAACGCATAGGGATTGTCTTCGATCAGGCCGTGATCCGCCGGCAAATGCGGGGAGACCACATCGGCGCCGAGTTCGTCCATGCGGTTCAGCACGTTGCAGATGTAGTGAGCCGTATTGTCCGCGCGCAAAGTCCATGAGGCGTTGAGATAGCCGAATACGACGGCCAAATTGGGGACGTTGGAAAACATGCAGCCGCGATAGAACCAGCGCTGCGACCAATCGACCGGATCGCCGTCCAGCGTTATCGCGATCTTTCCGCCCAGTGCCAGGGCGAGGCCGGTGGCCGTGACGATCATGTCGGCATCGAGGCGATTGCCCGATTTGAGGCGGATACCGGTTTGGTCGAAACGCTCGATCGCATCAGTGACGATCGAGGCCTTGCCTGCCTTTATCGCGGCGAACAGGTCGCCGTCGGGCACGAGGCAAAGGCGCTGCTCCCATGGATTGTAAGGCGGCGTGAAGTCGGTTTCATTATAGGCCGGGCCGAGTTCCTTCTTCATCTGCCGGGTAAGGAATTTCGCCACCTTCTCCGGCTTTGAGCGCGCGCGCTTGAACACGAAACTGTGAAGCCGGACGTTCTTGAACCTGGTGATCTTGTAGGCGAGCCTCTCAGGCAGGATCCTGCGCAGCAGATTGGCCAAGCTGTCGCGTGCAGGCTTTACACCCATCCAGGTCGGCGTGCGCTGGAGCATGGTCACATGGGCGGCCGATTGAGCCAGCGCGGGCACCAGCGTCACTGCGGTCGCGCCGGAGCCGATCACCACAATTCGCTTGTCGGCATAGGCTAGGTCTTCGGGCCAGAATTGCGGATGCACAATCGTGCCGCGGAATTCTTCCTTGCCTGCAAAGGCGGGATCGAAGGGCTGATCGTAATCGTAATAGCCTGAACCAAGGTAGAGGAAGCGGGCCGACAGCTCCTGCCAGCCCGCACTGTCTTCGACCACGACATTCCAGCGCGCTTTCGCGCTCTGCCAATCGGCGGAGATGACCTTTGTGCCGAAGCGGATATGCGGGCGGATGCCGCGTTCGTCGACCACGCGGTTGAGATAGGCCAGAATGTCCGCCCCATCGGCAATGGACTTGTCGCCAATCCAGGGTTCGAAATCGAAGCCGAAGGAATGCATGTCGCTGTCGGACCGGATGCCGGGATATTTGAACAGGTCCCAGGTGCCGCCGAGATTGTCCCGCCGTTCCAGCATGGTGAAATCGCGGCCGGGACATTGCGTCTTCATATGCGCGGCCATCGAGATGCCGGATATTCCGGCTCCCACGATCAGCACATCCACTTCGCTCACGGCTTGGCCTGACACGGCATCGCCTCCCCATCGGCTGGAGGGAGCTTAGGCAGATTTGCGGCACATCGCCAGTGCCGCCATGTTTCGCTTGATGGAGGCGCTCAGGCCTTCGCTGTGCTGTCCTTGTCGCCGAAAATCAGCGAACGGTCGGGCAACTCGTTCCAGTCGACGGTGTCACCGGAGGATGCGTGCCTTGCCGCCTGCACCGTGTTGGACAGCAGGCAGGCAATCGTCATCTGGCCGACGCCGCCGGGCACCGGAGTCACCGCGCGGGCATGCTGCACTTCGTCGAAGGCGACATCGCCGACCAGCTTGGTCTTGCCGTCCTCGCCCGGAATGCGCGTGATGCCCACATCGATGATTACGGCACCTTCCTTGACCCAGTAGCCCTTCACCAGGCGGGGCACACCGGCGGCGGCGACGATGATGTCGGCCTTGCGGCAGATGTCGGGCAGATCCTTGGTTTCGATATGGGTGACGGTGACAGTCGCCTCGCGCTCCAGCAGCAGCATGGCGATCGGCTTGCCGACGATATTGGACTTGCCGATCACCACTGCATCGAGGCCGGTCAAATCATCGAAGACGGTGTCGAGCAGCTTCATCACGCCCAGCGGTGTGCAGGGAATGATCCCGCCCGTGCCGGTCGAAAGGCGCCCTACATTGACGGGATGGAAGCCGTCGACATCCTTGCCGGGCTGGATCGCGGCGAGAACCGCGCCGGTGTCGATATGCTCGGGCAGGGGAACCTGGACCAGAATGCCGTGCACTTCCGGATCGGCATTGAGCCGCGCGATCAGCGTGAGCAGAGCATCTTGAGTCGTGCTTGCGGGCAGGCGGTGCTCGAAGGAGCGAATGCCGGTCTTCTTGCAGCTCTTGATCTTGCGTCCGACATAGACCTCGCTCGCCGGGTCATTGCCGACGAGAACCACGGCGAGGCCAGGTCTCGGCATGCCGGCAGCGACCATTTCATTAACGGCCGCCGCAGTTTGCTCGTCCAGTTTCGCGGCGACTGCGCGCCCGTCGATGATCTCTGCCATGATTCTCTGATGGTTGAAGGCGGCAGCGCTGGCCGCTGCTTATGCTTAGTGCTTGGCGGCGTATTCGTTGATCCAGTTGGCTGACGGGGTAAGCGCGCCGAACGGATAGAGATGCAGCCTTACCCGGCCAAGCTCGGGGGTCAAACCCTTCTCGAGCGAAGAGACGAGCTTGTCGGGCCCGGCGCTCCCGATGAGGTTGGTCAGCGAGATGCCGTATTTCTTCATCACGCTTGCCGACGCGCCCACGCCGCAACGCTTGGCGAAACCGAGCAGGCGCTTGATGCCGGCGGGTCCAGGTACGCCAAGGCGCACGGGAACGTCGATGCCGCGCTCGCGCATTTCCTTGATCCAGGCGATGATCGCGTCATCGTCGAACGCGAACTGCGTGACGACCAGCGGAGTGATGTTGCGCGCGCGCAGGGCGGCGATCTTCTTCTCCATCCACACCCACAGGTCATCCTTGGAGACATTCGGGTGGCCTTCCGGGTGCCCGCCGATGCCGACGATGGTGATGCCATGCTTCTCGAGCAAGCCGGTCTCGATGATCTGGAGAGAATCTTCGAACGGACCTTCCGGTTCGGGCGGGTCGCCTGCAATCAGGAAGACGCGCTTCACGCCGGCGCGAGTGGTGATGTCGCCCAGATATTGGTCGAGCTCGGCTTCGGAAGTGAAGCGGCGAGCCGACAGGTGGACGATGGGCTCGAAGCCGAGTTCGCGAACCAGCACCGCCGCTTCAACGCGCTGCTCCATTTCCTCGCCGGGGAGGAAGGTCACCGCGATCTGAGTGCCGGGCCGGATCAGCGGCGCGGCTTCGCGCAGGCCTTCGATTTCTTTCGCCGTCATTTCCAGCGAATAGCCGTCCACCATATTGGCGCGGGGCTTTTCCCAATCAGGATGGATCACGGCGTAAGACATCACTCAAGCTCCCAGAAACGAATCTGTTGGCGAACAGGCCAGGCAGGCCGGTTCGTCGCGGCCCCGATTAATAGTTGTGGCCGACAATGCAAGAAAGCCACTAGCAAAATGGGTTTTCTTCGTATAGATGAAAACTTCACGTTGACGAATAAAGTTGCGCGCCAAATCCGATGTTGATGCTGCTCCCCGGCCTAATCTGCGACGCCTCGATATATGCGCCGCAATCTGCTGCCTTCCGCGACTCGCAGGCAGTCGATGGCTATGGCCTGCGCAACTCGCTCGAAGCGATGGCGCAACACGTGCTGGAGACGGCGCCGGAAAGCTTCGACCTGCTTGGCCATTCGATGGGCGCGCGGGTCGCTTTGGAGATCGTACGGGCCGCTCCGGCGCGCGTAAGGCGCCTCGCGCTGGTCAGCACCGGAACCAACGCGCTGCAGCCCGGAGAAGTGCGCAAGCGCTTCGACCTGCGAAGGATCGGGCGCGAACAGGGCATGGAAGCGTTGGTGGATGCATGGCTGCCGCCGATGATAGCCCCGGCCAATCGGGCCAAGGCCGATATCATGGACCCGCTGCGCGCCATGTGCCTGCGCGCCGGACTGAAGACATTCGAAGCGCAGATTGACGCGCTGCTCGCACGCAACGAAGCGGAAAGCTTGCTTCCCACCATTAGCTGTCCCACGCTGGTGATGACCGGAAGCGAGGATGGCTGGAGCCCTCCCGCGCAGCACGAAGCGATGGCTGCGGCGCTGCCCAATTCGGAACTCGTCATCGTCGAAGGGGCTGGACATATGATCCAGTTGGAAGCGCCCGACGCGGTGAATGATGCCATTGCTCGCTGGCTTGCCCGGCCCGCAAACGTTTAACCCTACGTGTAATCAACAAGGCTCTTAGGAGAGGTAAGCTATGAGTGACCAGAACCTTCAGCAGAAGCTGGATGGAGTCGGCAATGTTGTCGATTTTCTCCGCAACCAGCAGGCCGGCCCGAACCCCTATCCGGGCGTTCCCGCCGAATATTCCAACTGGCGCAATGAGCAGAAGGCATGGGCCGACAGCGCCGTGCTCTTCAACCAGAGCTACCACATGGTCGAACTCTACGTTCGCGGCCCTGACGCTTTCGCGCTGCTCGAGTACCTCGCGATCAACAGCTTCAAGAACTTCACCGTCAACAAGGCGAAGCAGTTCGTGCCCGTCACGCCTGATGGCTATGTGATCGGCGACGTGATCCTGTTCTACCTCAACGAGAACGAATTCTCGCTGGTCGGCCGCGTGCCGGCAATCGAATGGGTCGAGTTCCATGCTCAGTACGGCAAGGACGGCAAGAAGTGGGACGTGACCGTCGAGCGTGACGAGCGCACCGCACTTCGCACCGACGGCAAGCGCAAGAACTATCGCTTCCAGCTTCAGGGCCCGAACGCGATGAAGATCCTGGGCATCGCCATGGGCGAGACCCCGCCGGACCTGAAGTTCTTCAACATGGCTCACGTCAATATTGGCGGCAAGGACGTGATCGCGCTGCGTCACGGCATGGCCGGCCAGCCGGGCTACGAACTGTTCGGCCCGTGGGAAGACTATGCCGCCGTTCATGGCGCACTGGTCGAAGCCGGCAAGAATGACGGCCTCACGCTCGTGGGCGGCCGCGCCTATTCGTCGAACACGCTGGAATCGGGCTGGCTGCCTTCGCCGCTGCCTGCAACTTACACCGGCAACAGCGACATGATGAAGGCGTTCCGCCAGTGGGCCGGCGGCAATTCCTATGCCGGCATGTGCTCGATCGGCGGCAGCTACGTTCCCGACAGCATCGAGGGCTACTACCTCACGCCGTGGGACATCGGCTATGGCCACATCGTCAAGTTCGACCATGACTTCGTGGGCCGCGAAGCACTCGAGAAGATGGCGGGCGAAACCCACAAGACCAAGGTCACGCTGGCGCTCGATCCGGAAGACGTGTTGCGCGTGATGAGCTCGCTCTACTCCACCGGCGACCGTGCGAAGTACTTCGAATTCCCGAGCGCGGTGTATTCGATGCACCCGTTCGACAGCGTGAAGTGCGACGGCAAGGAAATCGGCGTTTCGACCTGGATCGGCTACTCGTCGAACGAAGGCGCGATGCTTTCGCTGGCGATGATCGATCCGGAATATGTCGAATTCGGCAAGGAAGTGACGCTGGTATGGGGCGAGCCCAATGGCGGAACGTCCAAGCCGACCGTCGAGCCGCACGTGCAGACCGAGATCAAGGCGATCGTCTCGCCGGTTCCTTACTCGGCAGTCGCCCGTAACAGCTATGCCGATAGCTGGCGCGCGAAGGGCGTGGGCGTGAACGCCTGAACCCGATAATCCTTCGGAGGCCATCTGGCCTCTAGAGAAATGGGGCGGTCATCCGAACGGGTGGCCGCCCTTTTCATGCTTGCCTTCCGCTTAACTCCTACGCAAACTCGCCGCTCTTCAGGAGAGGACAAATTTCTGTCGCGGACTGGCGTGTTGTCGCCGGCCCCTCTCTGGAGGCGTCATTGAGCGAAATTTACGATTTCATCGTGATTGGCAGTGGGCCTTCGGGGCGCCGCGCTGCGATCCAGGCGGCCAAGCTGGGCAAGTCCGTGCTGGTGGTCGAAGGCCGCACGAAAGTCGGCGGGCGTGTCGGTCCACACCGGCACGATTCCGTCCAAGACGCTGCGAGAGACTGCGCTAAACCTTTCCGGCTGGCGCGAGCGCGGATTCTACGGCCGGTCGTACAGGGTGAAGAAGGATATCGGCAGCCACGACCTGTCGATGCGCCTCGGCAAGACGCTGACGCACGAGGTCGATGTTCTGGAGCACCAGTTCCTGCGCAACGGCGTTGCGACGATGGAAGGGTTTGCGCGTTTCGTGGACGACCACAGGGTTGCCATCACGTCGCCGGACGAAAGCGAGTTGGTGGTGGAAGGTGAGCGGATCCTCATCGCTGTCGGCACCGTACCCTATCGTCCGTCCAACATAGATTTCACCGATCCCAATATTCTGGACAGTGACGGGATCGTGGATGTTCCGCACTTGCCGCGCAGTCTCGCCGTGGTCGGAGCCGGCGTGATCGGCATCGAATATGCCACGATCTTCTCAGCACTCGACGTGGCGGTGACGGTGATTGAGCCGCGGGAAACCTTCTTCGATTTCGTCGACAAGGAAATCGTCGAGGAGTTTATCCACCAATTGCGCGACCGAGGGGTGACCTTTCGCATGGGCTCGCCCGTTGAGAAGGTCGAGAAGGTAGGCACCAGCGTCGTCACCACAACGCAGGACGGGCGGGCCTTGCGCAGCGAGATGCTGCTCTATTGTGCCGGCAGGCTTGGGGCGACTTCCAAAATCGGGCTCGACAAGTGCGGTCTGGACGTTGACGGGCGCGGGCGGATCAAGGTCGATCCCAAGACCTTCCAGACATCGATCCCGCATATCTACGCCACGGGCGACGTAATCGGCTTTCCCAGCCTCGCCAGCACGTCGATGGAGCAGGGACGCATTGCCGCCTGCCATGCATTCGATATGCCGCTTCCGCCGGCGCCTGCCTTCTTTCCCTATGGCATTTACGCCGTGCCCGAGATCTCGACCGTTGGCCTTTCCGAGCAGGAAGTGCGCGAGAAGGGCATCAATTACGAATGCGGCATTGCGCGTTTGCGTGAAACCAGCCGAGGCCACATCATGGGGCTGGAGCAGGGGATGATGAAGATGATCTTCTCAAACGCTACGCGCCGCCTCCTGGGCGTCCACATCATCGGCGAAGGCGCGACCGAGCTGATCCACATCGGCCAGGCAGTGCTCAACCTCCACGGCACGATCGACTATTTCATCGAGAATACGTTCAACTACCCGACGCTGGCGGAGGCCTACAAGATCGCCGCTCTCGACGCATGGAACCGGATGCCGCGCTAGGCATCGAGTGCATGGAGCATCCCGGAAGTTGGAAATGTAAGCCTGCCTCCGGCGTTTCCCGGACGCCGGAGGCAGGCAACCGCCGACCGATGGAGGAGGTCAGGCGGTGTTCTTGCGGATGAGCTGCGTGGCTTCCGCGATCGCGTCGGCTTCGCTGGTCTTCCCATCCTGGATCTCGTTGGCGATCTCGAGCAGGCGCGCGGATATCACCGTGCCGGTTTCCGCTTCTTCCTTGATGCGGATGCCGCCCTTGGTCTCGGCGATGCGGTCCCATTCGGCGCGAATTGCCGCCCAATAGCCTTTGGTCGCCGCCCAATAGGCATCGGCTGCGCCGGTCTTGTAATCGCTGAAGCGGGTATAGCTGTTGAGGACGTACTCCTGAACAACCGGCTTCAGCTCGCCCCCGATAGTCCCCATCTTGATATTGTCTTGCCAATGGATCCAGCCGTCGGGCGTCGGCTGGTGGCGGTTTATTGCCAGGTAACGGTCATAGACGGGATGACGCACTGCATCGCGCCGGGCGAGCGGACGCCAGGTCCAACTGGAGCGCCAGCGGCGTACGCCGCCCTGCGTTTCGAACTGGCCCCAGCCCGCATAGCGGGGGCTGTCGTCCACTTGCCAGACGGTCTGCGACCAGCGCCCGCTGCGCATTCTTTCCGGCACGTCTTCCCATTTCCAGCTGTCCGGCCCCGTATAGGCAAGGATCTTCGAGGGGGCGTATTCCCAGTCCTGGCGCCAATGCTTGATCACGAAGGTTTCGCCTTCATGTTCTACGACCAGCAGGTGCTGGAGCACGATCTTGGTGCCCGTATCCTCGATCACGCGCACACTTTCGTGCCCGCCGGAGATCTTGCGATCAAGCGGCGCATAATCCTTCATCCAGGCCGTTGCTTCCTGCATGTCGAAGCGGACCTTGAAGTCGCCTGCCATGGCCAGGATGTCGGCCCGGTCGGCTTCGTAGGCCGCCTGCTCTTGAGCGGTGCCGCCGTGGTCGATCGGCCCGTGGGCCAATGCCGGCGATGTGGCCAAGGCAAGCGCTAGCAGTCCTGCCCCTATAAGATGCGAGATTGGTTTCATGGTTTTTCTCTCCATCGGATGTTCAGAAACGAAGGCTGAGCGAAGCGCTCGCGTTGCGTCCGGGGCGCGTGTAAGCATCGGTCACGCTCGAAGTGGCGGACAGGCCGCGTACATCGCTCCAATAGGCGTAGGTCTGGTCGGTGATGTTGAAGACGCCGACGCGGATGGTCAGGGGATCGAGCGGGCGCCAGAAGGCCGTTACATCGAAGATAGTGAAGGCATCGGGCCTGTAATTGCCGGCAGCCGTCCGTTCTTCACTTTTGCGCGCATGGTGGGTGAGGATAAGCTCGCCGCCGAAATTCCCGTTCGGGGCCCGGTAGCCCAAGCCAGCGACGAGATTCAGTGGATCGATCTCTTCGAGCGGCACCTTCGCACCGCCCGGCAGCACTTCGTCGCCCTTGGCGTAGGCGATAGCGAAGCGACCAGTGATGCCGCTTTCCAGCGCTAGATCAGCCTTGGCTTCCAGGCCTTCGATCTCGACGCGGCCGATGTTGATATATTTGAAGATGGTGGGATCGGCGGGCGTGCCCAAACCGCCTACGTCGGCCTGGGCGATGAAATCGTTGTAATCTCCGGTGAAGGCCGTGCCCGAGAGCGAGAAATTCCTGCCGACGAAGCGGACGCCGCCCTCCCAGCTCTCGCTGCGTTCCGGCCCGAGATCGGGATTGGGCTCGGATGTGTAGCCGAAGGCTGGATTGCTGAAGAAATTGTTCACTTGAAAGGGTGTCGGGGCGCGGAATCCCTGAGCGTAGTTGGCAAAGATCCGCACGTTTTCGCCGACCCGCGCCACCGCCCCCATCTTGGGTGACAAGCGCGATCCCTCCTGGCCCGCTTGGCTCAGTGCCGGATAGAGCGGGTCGTTTTGCGGCTCCAGACTGTAGAAATCGTAACGCAGGGCTGGAAACAGCGTCAGCACGCCGTCGGCCAACTTGATCTCGTCGCCCAGGAATATGCCGCCGATGGTGAAGTCGGTTTCCGGGAAGGCGCTGGTCGGGAAGGTCTCGCCCGCCGGGGGCTCCACCCCGTCGCGGATACCCTTCTGATTGGTCCAGCTAACGTCGCCGCCGAATGCAATGCGGTGGTTTATCCCGCCGGTTGCAAATGCACTGCGGGCTTCGGCCGCGAGGCCCCAGACACGATTTTCGAACGTATTTAGCCGCTCGCGATCGGGGCGGGGCGTTGCACCGATCGGGGAGCGATCCTCATCGGTGAACTGGCTGTCCTGCCCGTCCTGCCAATAGGCCGCGAGATATGCATATTCGATTGCACTCTGCGTCGTCGCTGGCCTCCCAGGTCCAGTCGAGCGAGAGGCGCCGCCGCTCGGTCTTGTCATCCGCATCAAGCTGGTCGACGATCCAGCTCGGCGAAGGGCCGAAGAGAAAGGCGGGGCCTTCGCCCGTCAGGACGTCGCTATGCAGTTTGCGCTGCAAATATTCCCCTGTCAGACGAAGGCGGTGGCCGCCGTCAGTCCAGACAAGCTTGCCCAGCAGCGCATTTGACTGCCCGTCTTGCGGATTAGGCTTGGTCCGGCTTTCGCCGACCCCATCCACTGTGCCTTTGTTTTTCAGTTCGTTGAAATCGCGCCGCGTGTAGGCGAGCATCGCTGAAAAACTGCCCGAGCGGCCAGCGATCGCGACCGTCTCGGAGAATTCATTGTCCGACGAATTATATTGTGCGCGGGCGAAGCCGCCTACTTGCTTGCCCTTTTCCAAGAGGTCGCTCGGATCGGATGTCGTGAAGCTGACCACACCCGCCAGTCCATCGCTCCCGTAAAGCGCCGAGCCGGGGCCGCGCAAAATCTCGACCCGCTTGACCAAGCCCACATCGGTATAGCTGCCGCGGCCGGCATCCTGCGCGCCGAATTCGAAGCCCTGCGGGCTGCGAATACCGTCCACCTGCACCAACACCCGGTTGCCGCCAATGCCGCGAATGGTGAAGCCTTCGTTGCCTGCGCGCCCAGTAACCCCCAGCGCCGCACCGAACCGCGCCGGAGCGCGGCGTACCGAAACGCCCGGCTCGAAGCGAACGAGGTCCTTGATGTCCGTCGCCAAAGTATCGGCAATATCCGTGTCGGTTATAACCGTCACTGTGGCCGGAGCATCGACGATCTCAAGCGGGGTGCGCGTTGCGGAGATGGTGATCGCGCGCATGCGCTCGGCCCAGTAAAGCCCGTCATTGTCCTGCGCCGCAGCCGGGACCGCGCAGATCGCCGTGCCGAGCAGAATCGATGCGAGCCGGAGAGCGCGGGAATTCGAAACCTTCAGTCTCTCTCCCGCCTTGTCCGGCTGCGTGACGAAATTCCCGCTCTTTCCCCCTGAAATCACTAATACCTCCACTAGATGCTAATACGAATGAGTCGCAATAGCATCTAGTGGACATGATGTAGGGGCGTCAAGCGCGCAATGAATTACGCAATAAAGCCCTAATAAATCAGAAGTTTACGGTCAAAGAGCCGTCAAGAAGCTTCAAGCATCTCTGCTGTGCGCTGCAAAAGGTCTTTTGCCCGCTGCTCTAGCATCGGTGTGTTACGCACTTTGGGAATCGCGACTGACAGCGCACCGACCACGTTCTCGCCGATCATCACCACACGCCCGATGCCGTTGATGCCGAGGCTGTATTCCTCGTCAGTGTAGGAAAAGCCGGTCTTGCGGATTTCCGCCAATTGTTTGCGCAGCTTGGCCGCGGACGTGATGCTCGACGGGGTGAAGCGGTCGAGCTTCGCTTCCGCAAAATAACGCTCCAGCTCTTCTTCAGGCATTGCTGCCAGCAAAGCCTTGCCGGATGCGACGACATGCATCGGCAAGCGGGTGCCTGTCTCTACGGCATAGCGTAGCGCCTGTGCACTGCTCTCGGTAGCGATCGGTTCGACCTGCCAGCCGTGTTGCACCCAGAAGGAGACTGTCTCGTTCAACTGCATCCGCAAGGTGCGGACCAGCGGCACCACGCGGTCGACCAGCGCGAAACCGCCGCCTCGCGCCTGAAGACGCTCTAGGCCTGGCCCAGTCGTATACCGGCGGCCCTGACGCTGCAGATAACCGCGCTCCACGAGCGTGGAGAGCAGGTAGGACAGGCTGCTGACGGGAATGCCGAGCGCAGTGGATATCTCCTGCGCGACTAGTGCACGCCCGGAAGCAACGACATATTCGATAATGTCTAGCGTGCGCGTCGCCGATTTGACGCTGCTGGTGGCCGGATTGATTGGGCTTTCGGTCGCCACTTCGGGCTCTCCTGCAGAAGAGCTATCGTGTTTCATATATGCGAAATAAACGCAAGCGTGAAAGTGCGCGGTCGCGAGAAAGCTGTTCTTCGGTGCCTTGCCACCTATCGTAACGATCGTTAGAAAGTCGGCAAGGAGTGGATGCAATGGCAAAGCCCGAAGCGGCATTCGATTATATCGTGGTCGGCGCAGGCAGCGCTGGCTGCGTCGTCGCTGCACGCCTGTCCGAAGATCCGCAGACAAACGTTCTGCTGCTCGAAGCCGGCGGGAACAACGATCACCTTTACCTCAAAATGCCACTCGCTTTCCTCAAGGCGATGCCGGATCCGCGCTTCAACTGGACTTATTGGACCGAGCAGGAACCGCATCTGGGCGGACGCAAAATGCCGCTTCCTCGCGGCAGGGTGATGGGCGGATCGGGTTCGATCAATGGCATGTTCGCTATGCGCGGGCACCCGCTCGATTACGACCAATGGGCGCAGATGGGCGCGCGTGGCTGGTCCTACGCCGACGTGCTTCCATATTTCCGAAAATCCGAGTCCAGCTGGCGCGGCGAGAGCACTTATCATGGCGGCAGCGGACCAGTGGCAGTGCAGCCGATCGATTCTCCCCACCTCCTGCACGAACAGATGATGCAGACGGCTGCGGCCGCCGGATTTACCACAACGGAGGATCTTGCCGGCTCAAATCCCGAAGGCTTTGCTCGCGGCGAGCAAACAGTCGACGCCATGGGCAGGCGGGTCAGTGCGGCGACCGCCTATCTCGGCCCGGCGAAGGGCCGGCGCAATCTGGATGTTCGCACGGGCGTGCTGGTTCGAAGAGTGGTATTCGAAGGCAAGCTCTGCGTGGGCGTGGAAATCGACGGCGCCCGGAGGCCCCCAGGTGATCAGGGCCAATCGCGAAGTCATCTTGTCGGGCGGAACCTACAACTCTCCGCACCTCCTGATGCTTTCGGGCGTGGGCCCGGCAGAGCATCTCAAGAACAATGGTATCGAGGTGGTGCAGGACAGCCCCGGAGTGGGGCGCAATCTGCAGGAACATCCTTGCGCCAGTCTCGAGTTCAATGCTGCCCGGCCAGTAACTTTCCTCAATCAGCTGCGGTGGGACAAAATCGCGCTCAACTCGCTGCGTTGGGCCATCACCGGAAAGGGGCCGATGGCCTCTCAGGTCAACAGCTGCAATATTGTGATCCGCACCGCAGATCATTTCGATCGGCCCGATTTGCAGATCATGGTCAATCCGATCCGCTTCGATGCCGAACCATGGTTTCCTGGCATCAAATCGGTGCAGGAGCACGTCTTCTGGGCCGGCGTCGTACAGCTTCATCCCGAAAGTCGGGGCTGGGTAGAATTGAAAAGCGCCGATCCGCGGGAGAGCGCTGCGGTTACGCTCAACATCCTGGCCGAAGAAGCCGACCGCGAACAGATGCGGCGCGCCTTCCGCACCACGCGCAAGATCTACAACACACCGCCCATGGCCGATCTGATCGCCAGCGAGCGCACGCCGGGCGCGCAAGTGGAAAGCGACGAGGAACTCGACGCCTTCATCCGCGCCACCTGCTATGTCGCGCAGCATCCCACAAGCACCTGCGCGATGGGCATGGGCGAACGCTCCGTGGTCGATCCCGAGCTCAAGGTGATCGGGGTAGATCGGCTTCGCGTGATCGATTGTTCCGTCATGCCTACCGTTCCCGGCGGCAACACCAATTTGCCGGTGATCATGCTGGCCGAGAAGGCGGCCGACCTCATCAAGGGGCGCAGCCTGCCCCGCGCCGAATTGCCGCAACAGGAGCACGCCGCATGAGCCGCACGGAGGAAGAAGCAGCCAATTTGCAGCTGGTGCTCGGCATGTTCGCCGAAGTGCTGAATCCGATGGATTCAGGCGCGGTCGATCGCTTCATTGCGGCCGACTATGTCCAGCATAACCAGTCGGTCGAGCCGGGGCGAGAGTCGCTCAAGAAATTCCTCGACACGATCCGGGAAAGCACGCCCGAGGCAGTTCACGATGTGAAGCGCGCCTTCGTGGACGGCGACCATGTGACTGTACATTACCACGTACGGCGCTGGCCTGGCGATCTCGGCTGGGCGGTGATCGACATCTTTCGGATCGAAGACGGCAAGGTGAAGGAACATTGGGACGTGATGCAGGATGTGGTCGATGGCGGCCCCAATCCAAACTCGCCGTTTTGAGGAGCGCGCTGTGAGATTCAAGGACAAGATTGTGCTCGTTTTCGGTGGGAACAGCGGCATGGGCCTGGCGACGGCGAAGGCCTTCGCAGCAGAAGGCGGCAAAGTGCACCTGACTGGTCGCAATCTGGAAACGCTTGACGAAGCAAGGGCCGCTATACCCGGCAGCCGCGGTTATCAGGCGGACATTGCCGACATTACCTCAAGCGAGCAGGTCGTGGCAAAGATCGAGGCGGAAGACGGCAGGATCGACGTGGTCTAC
The DNA here is from genome assembly GCA_963777785.1 of uncultured Alphaproteobacteria bacterium. Lineage (GTDB taxonomy): Bacteria > Pseudomonadota > Alphaproteobacteria > Sphingomonadales > Sphingomonadaceae > Andeanibacterium. The sequence goes on along the minus strand of CAVZRU010000002.1, from coordinate 1,187,327 downwards.
GTCAATGCCGGAGTGGGCGGCTTTGCTCCACTGCGCGCGATTACGCCGGAGGATTGGGATCATGTCCACTCGATCAACCTCAAAGGCTGCGTCTTTGCGCTACAGAAGTCACTCCGGCTAATGGGGCGGGGTGGATCGATCGTCGTGACTGGATCGATTGGCGCCCATGGCGCGCTCGAAGGCAACGGAACCTATGCCGCCGCCAAGGGCGGGCTCTACATGGCGATGAAAGTCTTCGCCAAGGAACTGGTGAGCGAAGGCATCCGCCTCAACATGGTCAGCCCCGGGCCGATCGACACACCGCTGCTTTACCGCAATCCGGGCATGAGCGACGAACAGGTCGCGGCGCTGAAGGATATGATGATCGCCAACATACCGATGCACCGCATGGGCGAGGCCGACGAAGTGGCGAAGGCCGTGCTGTTCCTGGCATCCGACGATGCCTCATTCATCACCGCCGCCAACATCTTCGTCGATGGCGGACTGCTGGAACTTCGTTGAAAGGACTTGGACCGATGGAATTCGCGACACCACACCGTTCGAGCCGCCTTTCTCGACGATCGACAATCCGCGGCTCGAATTCGCGATGGAAGTGCGCCTGACATTCCCCGAGGTCTACACCATGGCGCCAGTTCCGGCAGGCGGGATGCGCACGGCAGTGCTGGTGCAGGGCGGCACTTTCGAAGGTCCGCAGATCAAGGGGCGCGCCGTGCCCGGATCGGGCGGCGATTACGCATATTTCCGGCCCGACGATGTTGCGTGCTTCGACGCGCGCTATCTGCTCGAAGAAGATGATGGCACGATCATCCTGCTCAACAACAAGGGCTTCCTGTGGGGACGCAAACCCGACACGATGCAGCGCTTGCGCGACTGGGCGTTCAATGGCGGCGATCCGGTGGACGATCAGGAATATTATCTGCGCGGAAATCCCACGTTCGAATGCCCCGTCGGCAGACACGACTGGTTGACGAAACATGTGTTCATTGGGGTGGGAGAGCGCCGGGCCGACGGCAATCTGTTACGCTATTACGCGCTGGTTTGAAGCGCGCCGAAAGCTGCGGCGGCCAGAAGGCGAAAAAAAGCCCGGCTGTTACCAGCCGGGCTATGGAAGTTTTGGGAGAGGATGCCTGAAAGGCCCGTTCCTTATGGCGAGCGCTCAAACATTTGAAAAACGCCAATAACTCACCATCTGTTGCGGATTATGCAACATTGGCGAAATTCCGCGGCTCAATGCGTAGTTAATTCGCCTTCAGCGCAGAATTTTCGAGCTTTTCCCGGCTGACCCAGGTGCCGTGGACCTGGCTACGCAGCGCGATCCCGGTTCTGATCCTGGCCACTGGCCCCGCCGCGACATCACCTGCGTTTACGATCCAAAGCTCCGAGGAATAGTCGCCTGGCCTCTGGCTGGCCGGATCGGGATTGTTCGGAAGGTCTACCACGCTCAGCAGCCAGCCTTCATGGCCGGGCGTTGAGGAAGGGACATGGGCCGGTTCGCTGACTGCCGCACCGGGGGGGACGCCCATCAGTTCCACATGGCCGTTGCCGGGCTCGATCCGCATCAGGCAATTGAAATTGGCGCCCACGGGGCCGCCGGGCATCGGCGGACCGCCGTGCGGGTTCATGCCGAGATACCACGCGTGGCTGTAGGCCCGGCCCTGATCCGCATCGGCCAGACGCGGGAGGTCGCCCGGAGGGCCGATCGGGCGCTCCGTGATCTGCAGTTCAGGCTTGCTCATGTCGATCGTCCAGCGGGCGAGCGACCCCTGGATTGACTGCTGTTCGCGCTGGATGCCGCCGGCTTCGCGCATGAAGGCAAAGGCGTTGGTTTCAGTCAGGCACATGTCGATATGGACGAAATCCCCATCGTCATAGGCATTCACCTCGTGAAACGCCGAGACGCCGAGCGGACCCTTGACCCATTTCATTTCCTCGACCTTGCCATAGCGCGGCATGATGCCCACCCAGCTTTCCAGGTCCTGCCGGTGCGCCCAATGCGCGCCGCCGGCCTTGATCCGGTCGAGATCCGCCAGTGTCGGAAAAAGCGGGAAAATCGCATATTTCTCGGTGATCACGAAATCGTGAATGGTCGAGAGATAAGGCTGCTCGAACCATTGTTCGGAAACGAGATTGCCATCCTTGTCGGCGATGCAATAGGCCACGTTCGGATCGCACAAACCGCCGGCCTCGTAGCCGAAGAAGAACATCTCGCCGGTCTCGGGATCGATCCGCGGATGGGCGGTGAAAGTCTCGGATTTGAGCGCCCCGCCATAAGACCATTTCCCCGCCGTTTCGAGCGTGTGGGGATTGATCTCGTGCCCGAGGCCATCTTCCTTGGTCATAAACAGGCGGCCTGCATGCCACACCGGAGTGGTGTTGGACACGGTACGGTCCACGCCTTCGACTGAGGGATCGTCAGTAAAGGGATTGCGATAGCGTCCGAACAAGGCGCGGCGCGCTTCTTTCTCGGCCTTGTAGCGGTCGGTCTCGACATATTTGATGTCGAAATCCACCGCGCCACCCTTGATATTGAACCGGCTGATCATCCCATCGGCATTGAGGGCAATATCGTCGTCAAACATGGGCGCATGGGCGTTGTCGGGTACCGCGCGGAAGAACGCTCCATCGATATCCGCAGGGATTTCACCCTCGATATCGAGATTGCGAATCGCGATTTCCATCCGTCGCGGCTGGTTCGAGCCGATAAAGTGGATGGTCTGGGGGAAGGCACCCATGAAATTCGATCTCCCAATTTGGATTTCTGCTGATATTAACGGCTGTTAGGATTGCTGCCAAGGAGCTTCGCTGGACCCAACCGGAAGATTCACTGGACCGAACAAGAAACCAGCGCGGACAGAACCGATGCTGGGAAGAATTGCAAGCATGGGGAAATCAGTGCGAAAGCGAAATGACGATTTAGCCGGCAATGACGGGGAATTAGTGGCTATGAAAGGCAATGGGCGACTGAAGGGCGAGCCGCGACCTAACGACCAGGCACGCATGTTGCACGACCTTCTCAAGCTCACCAATCGGCTGATGGCGCCTTTTTCCACCCATCTTGCCAATCGCTACAAGATTAGCCTCAACGAATTTCGTTTGCTGATGATGATCGGCAATCTCGGCTCCACGGCAAGCCATGAGGTCGCAGAGATGACCGGAGTCAATGTAATGAGCGTGAGCCGGGCAGTCTCTACGCTGGAGCGCGACGGGCGGATCAATGTCGTCCCCGATCCGACAAACCGTCGCCGCAAGTCGCTCACTCTGACGCAGGAGGGCAAGCGGCTCTACGGAATTATGCATCCGCAGACCGAAAAGCTGGCCGAATATCTGTTCAGCGAACTGTCGGGCAGCGATCTGTCTGCGCTCGATCGTATTCTCGGCCAATTGATTGAAACGCTTGAAGCGCGCGATCAGGAAGGGCGCTCGCGCATACTCGAACGCACCCGGATCTACGAATAAGGGGCCCTAAATCTGGCTCGTCGTTTTGCGGACGGCCATCGCCCGGGGCAGTGCGAGGCAGATCAGTGCGCAAAGCGCAGCAGGCAGGGCTGCGGCCATCATGAAATGGGCAGGCGCGACGCCGATGCCGAGCATGTGCTGGCCAATCATCGGCCCGGCGATCGCGCCGACACGCGCGATCAGCACGCCCATCCCGATTGCCGAAGACAGAAGATGGCCGGGAAAAAGCGCTGGGGTCAGCGCCGGCAAAGCCATTGCCGCGCCCGATATGCCGCCTACTCCGAACAGGAGCAATAATGTCCAGCGCGATGGATCCGGCGCAGTCAAACCGATTGCCAGGAAACAGACCGTCATCCCGGCATAGGCCGCAACCATCGTCGTTCCGGGTTTCCAGCGGTCGATCAGCAGACTCATGGTGATGCCGATGGCGAAGCCAGCCCCTTGCATCAGCCCGGTGAGCCGCGCTGCCTGGTCGAGAGTGAAGCCGGCTTTCGGCAGCACGGTTGGGGCCCATTGCGTGAGCAGGTAAAGATTAACTGCGTTCAGGGTTAGCGCCCCAGCGAACACCGCGAAAGGGAGCGACCACGGAGCGCGGAACAGTTCGATCTGTGGCGCCTTGCCCCTGGAGCCTTCCGGAGCCGGTGCAGGGCGCTGTGCCTCTTTCGGCAGGACGAGCCACAGCAACATTGCCAATATCGCGGCGAAAGCTCCGGGCAGCAGGAACAATCCTTGCCAACCGCCCAGCCCGACCACTTCGGGGGCGGTTATTCCCGCGCCCATTGCGCCCAGCGTAATCCCGGCGGAAACCAGCGTCATCACTGTTGCGCGCTTGTTTGCGGTGGCGAGCTCGGCCGATAGAGCGCTGCAATTGGGCAGACATGCCCCGAGCCCCGCACCGGTCAGCAGCCGCCAGAAGGCGAATTCGGTGACGCTCCCTGCCGAAGCAGTGCCGATCGTGGCGAGCGAGACAGCGAGGCATCCGAACACGATCAACGGCCCGCGCCCCAAACGGTCGCCGAGTGGAGCGAGCAGTGCCGCACCGCCGCCGAGCCCCACCAATACGGCGGAAAAGGTGATCCCGAATTGAGCAGGAGAGAGCCCGAGATCGCCAGTGAGGTGTGGCACGGCGAGCGGCATGGCGTTGAGATCGTAGCCGTCCATCACGAATACGCCGGCCAGCAGGATCAATGCAAAGATGCGGCGAGCGGGGTTCATTGCCGGTGATCCCACGGGCTGGGCATGTGATAAGGCACGGTATGGAACACGGCTTCGACCTGCTCGATCGCGCCGGCGCGGATCTTGAAGGCTTCGGCAAGGTAATAGGAATGGGGGCGGCGCACGGGGCTGGATGCCGGCCTTCCGTCGGTTAGCGCATAATCGCCCACGATACCGCAATGATCGATAAATCCATGCGCCAGCACGATGCCGCGCTCCTCGTCCACCAGCGGGAAACGGCGGCCACGCAGCCGGTCGTCGTAACGATACCAACCGAGGCGGAACTGTTCTTCGCAGCCCAAACGCGCAATCGGTAGCGGGAAGTCGGGGTTGTTGGTGGTTTGCACGCCGTTTTCGACCCGGCTGCAGCCCGGCCAGAACTTCGTTTCGATCGTCCCGTCATTGCGTTCGATTGTCTCGAAATAGCCATTGGCAATGCCGACCATTTCCGCGCGGCTGGACCGCTCTTCCGGCGGCAACATGGCTTCCATTGCAGGCTTTCGCTCGAATGTTTGCCCCAGGAAAGGAAAGCCCTCGTCGGCGTTTCGGGCGATCACCGTTTCGACTTCGTCGATCTCGCCATTCACCACCGCCAGCCGGATCGCCGCAGGGGAAAGGGCGTTCGTCTCCTCGATGCAGGTGAACAAGGCGACTTGCCCGGTCGCGACATCCGCAAACCGCAGATCGTAATCTCCCAGCGCCGTGATCGTGTTCCACGCACCGTCGCCGGGTTCGAGTCGCACATTGTTTTCGGTATTGAAAGCGTTCTCGGCCCAGGGAACGGTGGCCGGGTCGCGCGTTTTGAGCGCCGCAATATAGCGGTCGAGAGCCGCATAAAGCTCTTCGCGATTGGCCACAGGCTCTCCTCCATGTCATCACCGCTTCTACCCGGCACTTGACTCGCGGCAAGGCTAGAACAAAAGTAACGTTCGTTAAAGTCATGCTTCGACAAGCTGGCACAAGGGGAGAGAGATGGAAATTTCAGGCAAGGTCGCGATCGTCACCGGCGGCAATTCCGGGTTGGGCGAAGCGACCGCAAAGGCCCTGCTTGGTGAAGGTGCCAGGGTAATCAGCTTCGACCGGGCGGGAGCACCACCAGAAGGCGCGCAATTCATCCCCTGCGACATCACTGACGATGCCGCTATCAAATCGGCTGTCGACCAGGTCATTGCCGATCACGGAGCGATCCACATCCTGGCCAACTCTGCGGGCGTGCCCGGCCTCGGCCAGATCGCCACGCCTGACGGTCCGGGGGATATGGCGGCGTTCCGCAAGGTCATGGACGTCAATCTCATCGGCACTGCTGCCGTCACCGCGCAGGTAGCCCACCACATGATCTCGAATGCCCCCTCGGGTCCCGAGGACGAGCGGGGAATTATCATCAACACTTGTTCCATCGCCAGCTTCGGCGGCCAGGAAGCAATGGGGGCCTATACCGCATCAAAGTCTGCGCTTGCCGCCTTGTGCCTGGTCTGGGCGCGGGACCTTTCGCGTCACAACATTCGCTGCATGGGGATCGCGCCGGGTTTCTTCTACACCGGAATGACCGCCGGCATGCCCGAGGCGCTGCTGGAGGATCTGCTCAAGAATTATGAATTCCCGAGGCGCGGCGGCCAGCCCGAGGAGTTCGCCGAGTTGGCCCTGTTTATCATCCGCTCGCCCATGCTGAACGGCGATGTCATACGCATAGACAGCGGCACCCGGCCGCCAGCTCGAACGCTCTGGACCACAGGCGGCTGAGGAGAGATCATGGCCAGCACACCACTTCCCCCGGGCTTCGACGCGCAGAAGCTGGCGCAGGTTCGCCGGGCATTCGAAAGCGCGCTAGGCGCTCGCAAGGTGTTCTTCGAGGAAACCGACCGGCAAGGCTACCTGGACAAGTTCGCTGTCGACGACGCGGCCCATCATCCCGTCGGCGCGATCGCACCGGAGACGGTGGAAGAAGTGCAGGCGGCGGTGAAGATCGCCAACCAGTATCTCATGCCCCTCTGGCCGATCAGCCGGGGCAAGAACCTGGGCTATGGCGCCGCTGCGCCGCTGATGTCGGGCAGCGTCGTGCTCGACATGTCGCGAATGAAGAAGATCGAGTTCGACGAGCAGCTCGGCACGGTGATCGTCGAGCCCGGCGTGGGTTTCTACGATCTCTACGACTACCTCAAGGCGAACAATTTGCCTTATTGGCTATCCACGCCCGGCAACAGCTGGGGCTCGGTGATGGGCAACGCACTCGATCGCGGAGTCGGTTATACGCCATACGGCGAGAACACGAAGAACATCTGCGGGCTGGAAGTGGTGCTGCCAACGGGCGAGGTCGTCCGCACCGGCATGGGCGCGTTCAAGGATGCGCCGACCTGGCAGGCTTATCCATTCGGCTACGGGCCCGGGTGGGATCAGATGTTCGTCCAGTCCAATTTCGGCATCGTCACCAAGATGGGCATGTGGCTGATGCCCGAGCCCGAAAGCCTGATGGGCATGGATGTCGAGTTCGATAGACCGGAAGACCTCAAGGCGATGGTCGATGCGATCGCGCCGCTTCGGCGCGAGCGGCTGCTGACCCAGAGCCCATCGATCGGCAACTGGCTGCGCGCTGCCGCCGTGCTCACCACGCGCGGCGAATGGACTGACAAGCCAGGCGCGCTGGGCGACGATGTGATCGATGCGATCCGCAAGAAGTTCAACATCGGCTGGTGGGGCGTCTCGCTGCGGCTCTATGGCCGCGAGGGAGTGAACAAGGCGGCTTACGCCATACTCGAAAAGGCGATGAACGACATCAAGCCGATGCTGATCAAGCCCACAAGCTGGAAGCAGGGCGAGCCGCTTGAATATACCGGCTGGACGGGCACGCCGATGACTTTCCCGATGCAGAACGTCAATTGGTACGGCGGGCGCGGCGGCCATATCGGTTTTTCACCGATCATCGAGCAGGATGGCACAAAGGCGCTCGAACAGTTCAAGCGTACCTATGCCCGCTACCAGGAATACGGGATGGATTATCAGGGCAGCTTCGCCTTCGGGGAACGCCACCTGATCAACGTCAACGCCATGATTTTCGACAAGGATGATCCCGGCATGATGAAGAAGGTCGATCCGTTCTTCCGCACATTGGTGAAAGACGCGAAAGAGCAGGGATACGGCGAATACCGGACTCACCTCGACTATATGGACCTCGTTGCCAACAGTTACGACTGGGGCGGCGGCGCGCTGCGCAAGCTGAACGAGAAGGTGAAGAACGCCCTCGATCCCAACGGCATCCTTGCGCCGGGCAAAAGCGGTATCTGGCCCAAACGCCTGAGCGGGGAGCGAAGCGCATGATGAGGATCGTCTTCTTGTCCGCCGCAATGCTGCTGCTTTCGGCTTGCGAAGTGAAAGACACTGCCGAAGGCCAAGGCGGGCCGCAGCAGGGTCCTGGCGCTGGCGGCCCACCGCCGATGCCGCAACCCGTAACCCTGGCCGACCGGCCCGAGGCGGCGGGCGGCGAGAAGCTGTTCGTCGAACATTGCATCATGTGCCACGGCGCGGTGGGCATGGGCACCGGCCTGCTGGCCCGCCGGGTGCAAGTCGCGCAGCTTGAGGATCGCGGAGATCTGCAGGCCGATTACGTGATCCAGGCCGTCCGCATGGGCATCGGCAACATGCCCGCGATACCGCGCGGCGAAATTACCGATGGCGAACTCGAACAGATCGCGCAATATCTGGCTGCAGGTCCGCACACGCCTGATCAGGTGTCTCAGGGAGAAGCGAAATGATCAGCGCAACCCGCCGCGCCGCCATGTTTGGCGCGCTTTCGATTCCCACGGTAGCTGGCTTCGCGGCGTGGCGCTGGCGCCATGGAGAATTGTCGCGCCTGGTCCACGATCCTGCGCTCGCAGCAGGGCGGCGCTTTGCCGAAGCCGGCAAGGTCAAAGGTCTCGCCTCGCAAGAAGTGGCGGGCGACCGCATTCGCCTTGCGCGGGAGGTGCTATCGGCGCACCCCTCTCTGATTGCCGGGGTCACCCGTCATGCCGATTTCCTGCTGATATCCGACGTGGCGCGAGAAGCGGGCTATATCGAAGCGGCGGTGCTGGACACGCGTTCCGGGCGTTGTTCCGATGCGCGGTGCCGGCCCGGCTGGACCGCGCTGGGCCGGATGAGCCAGGCAGCCGGCACCGAATGGGCCGAAGCGCTTGCGACTTACGCGATCGATCCGAGCAGAGCGATGGCGCGCGCCTCCACCGGAAGCTGGTTCGGCGGCAGCGACAACGGCCTTGTGCTCGGCTGGGTGCTTGCACGGCAGGGCTAGAAATATCACCTATGTGGTGAATTATCTTGACAGCGTAACGCTGATATGGCACATTTGCAGAGGCTGGCGATGATGCGATTCGGCGCCCTCATCCAAGCTTCGCTAGCTCCATTGGAGCGAGCTTCGCTATCCTTCTCCCGTCAACGGGAGAAGGAATGTTTCTCCTCCCGCTTGCGGGAGGAGGATACGAAGACTGGCCGCCAGGCCTAGTCGCAGTTGGAGGAGGGCTCCCTCCTCCGGAAACGCGGCGGCAATGCATCGGCTTCGGAGGCGATTTTTCCGAGCACGCCTTCGATATTCTCGATTACCTCGTTGTTCCAGAACCGGATCAGTCGATAGCCGAGCCGCTCGATCTCGGCCGTTCGCAGATCGTCTTGTCTGCCGGCGTGTTGCCCACCATCCACTTCGAGGACGAGACCGTATTCGGCACAGAGGAAGTCGGCGATGTAGGGTCCGATGGTTGCCTGACGTCGGAATTTGAGGCCGCGCAGGCGCCGGCCGCGCAAATGATGCCAGAGGATTGTTTCCGCTTCAGTGGCATTGCGGCGCAGGTATCTCGCGTGCCGGTTGGTCGGGCCGATGGGCAAGGCGCGAGGTTATGGGGAGCGCGGCCCTCATCCAAGCTTTGCTAGCTCCGTTTCGGAGCAAGCGGCGCTATCCTTCTCCCGTCAACGGGAGAAGGAATCTTCCCCTCCTGCTTGCGGGAGGAGGATACGAAGACCTGGCCGCCAGGCCTGGTCGCAGTTGGAGGAGGGCGCCCTTCGGCTCCTACCGTTTGATCTTCAGGCTTTCCGGCCGTTTGCGTGCCACCCATTGTCCGCGGCCAGGGAAGTTCTTGAGTACTTCGCCGTCCCACAGGCGCACGATCCGGCGCTGGAAGCGCCATGGCCGTCGCTACATTTCACCGCGATGTCGTCGTACCAGCCGGTGAAGCGCAACACGTAAGGCGGTTCGTCCTCGCATTCGGTGACGAAGGCGAAGCTCTTCATGGCAACGCTGCCGTCTGCCTGGGGGATATATTTGACCTGGGTTACATGGTGCTGGCGGCCGGGGAAGCCGGAGGCGTTGGCGTAATGGCGCATCAATCCGCGGATGCCATCATGGCCTTCCCAGATGTCGGGATCCTCGAACACTTCCTCGCTCATCAGGCAGTCTTCGGTGAAGCAGGCTACCAGCCCTTCGGCATCGCCCGTGTCCAGCGCCCAGCTGTAATCGGCAATCAGGTCCTGCAGGGCCAGCCGGTCTTCAATCGCCAGTTTCATTGCATTGCTCTCCCAAATTGTTGCCACAACCGTAACACTCGTTATTATTGTGGGCAAGCAGAGCGGCGAATGTCGGAGGAGAGGATTCGTGGGTAAGATCATCGTCACCGGCGCATCGGGCCAGTTTGGCAGCGCGGCAGCCAGGCAGCTGCTGGAGAAGGTCCCAGCGGAAGACCTCGTCTTCCTGTCCCGCACGCCGGAAAAGCTGGCGGAATTTGCCGAGAGCGGCGCGCATATCCGCAAGTGCCGATTTCGACGATCCCTCGTCTCTCCAGGCGGCGATGCATGGCGGCGAGCGGATGCTGCTGATCTCGACCACGCGAGTGGGCACGCGGGTCGAGCAGCATACGAACGCAGTCGAAGCTGCGAAATCGGCCGGTGTAAAGCATGTGATCTACACCTCGCTGCTAGGGGTGCGGACGCCGGGCAATCCGTCGGTCGAAGGCTTCGACCATATCGCGACCGAGAAGATGATCGAGGCCTCGGGCCTCGCCTGGACGCACCTGCGCGACAGCCTCTATGCCGAGGCGGTGGCGACCGCCATGGCCATTCCGGCGCTGCAGGCAGGACACAAACCCGAGAATGCGGGCAACGGGCTGGTGCCGATTGTCAGCCGCGACGATTGTGTGGCGATCGCGGTGGGCGTGCTGACGCAGGACGGGCATGCCAACAAGGCCTACGACGTTACTGGACCGGAACTTTGGACACTTTCCGATGCCATGGCGCTCGTCTCGCAGATGGCCGGCAAGCCAATTGAAATCGAGCCGGTCGACGATGAAGGAATGTACCGATATTTCGATTCTCTGGGCGTATCGCGCAAGGCATCCGACATCGTCCCCGACGGGCCTATCCCCTGGGCAAGCGAGGGCATGGTCACTTTCGGCCAGTCGATTCGCGAAGGCTTCATGAACGTCATCTCGGACGACGTTGAACGCGTTACTGGCAGGCCTCCGCGCACGCTGCGATCCGTACTAGAGCAAAACAAGCATCTGTGGCCGGCATGATGGAAACTGGGATGGCGAAATTGCGCGCATTGATTGCAGCTGCCTCGCTCGCACTGCTGGCGTCCTGCTCCAACGGCTCCGAAGCTCCGGCGGTCGATACCTCGGTTTACGGTGCAGGCGACGATTGGGACAATCCCGGCGGGGACTGGGCGGAAAGCCATTTCTCGCGCCTGACGGATATCTCGAAGGAAAATGTCGGCGAGCTGGGCCTGGCCTGGGAATACGACCTCGGCAGCGCCCGGGTGCAGGAAGCGACACCGGTCGTCATCGACGGCGTGATGTACACTTCCGGCAATCTTGGCCGGGTCTATGCGCTGAATGCCGCGACGGGCGAGGAGCTGTGGACCTTCACCCCAGAAGTCGACATGCAATACAATCGCTACGCCTGCTGCGACCAGGCCAATCGCGGTGTCGCGGTGGCGGATGGCAAGGTGATTGTCGGCTCGCTCGACGGCTGGCTTTATGCGCTTGACGCAAAGACGGGCGCGGTTGCGTGGAAGGCAGATACGTTGCCCGATCGCACGCGCGGCTACACGGTTACCGGTGCGCCGGAAGTAGCCGGCAATCTTGTGATAATCGGCAATGGCGGCGCGGAATACGATACCCGCGGCTTCGTCACGGCTTACGATATCCGGTCCGGCAAGCAGGCCTGGCGTTTCTACACGATCCCGCACGATCCCAAGGAAGGACCGCAGGAAACCGAGGAACTCGAGGCAGCGCTTACGACCTGGAGCAAAGACACACGCTGGGAAATCGGCGGCGGCGGCACGGCCTGGGATGCGATCACCTACGATCCGGAATTCGATCAGGTCATTATCGGCACCGGCAATGGCGGGCCCTACCCGCAGGCGATCCGCTCACCGGGCGGCGGCGACAATCTCTATCTCAATTCGCTGGTCGCGCTCGACCGCAAGACGGGCGCGATGAAATGGTACTTTCAGGAAACGCCAACCGACAGCTGGGACCTGACCGCAACTCAGCCGATGTTGCTGGCCGATCTCGCGATCGACGGGGCCAAGCGCAAGGTGATCGTCCATGCGCCGAAGAACGGTTTCCTGTTCGTGGTCGACCGCGAGACGGGCAAACCGCTTGCGGCCAATGCGGTGGTCCGCACCAGCTGGGCCTCGGGCTGGAACCTCCAGACCGGAAAGCCGGTGCTGACTCCGGAAGCCTCCGATTATTCGAAAGCGCCCAAGATCGTGTTCCCCTCCTCGGCGGGCGCGCGCAACTGGTATCCCGCGGCCTACGATCCGGGGCGCAATCTCTATTTCGCCTCGTGGATCGACATGGGCAATCTGATGTTCATCCCGCCAGGCCAGGAGAACCCGCCGCACAGGCGCCAGGCGATGAATGCGGATGCGGCGTTGATCTTCACTTCCGATCTGCAGGCGGCGCTACCCAGCCTGCCGCCGCCGCTGCAAGAAGCGGTCAAGGCGCTGCCGCAATGGCAATGGGTTAAAGACAAGCCGTTCGCTTCGCAGATGCGCGCGATCGACCCGGTCACCGGCAAGGTGAAATGGGCTGCGGATTTCGATGGCTGGCAGGATCGCGGCGGCGTGCTCGCCACGCAGTCCGGGCTGGTGATCCATGGCACGATTTCAGGCAAGCTCGTGGTGCGCGATGCCGATACCGGCAAGGTACTCAAGACAATCGATACCGGCAGCTCGATCCTTGCCGCGCCGATGACCTACCGCGTGGACGGCGTGCAATATGTCGCGGTGCAGACCGGCTGGGGTGGGGGCGGCTGGGGCTTCGTGCCCGCCTATGCGGCAGCCTATGCGAAGGGTAATGCCAACCGCTTGCTGGTGTTCAAGCTTGGCGGCGGTGATGTGCCGATCCCGCCCGATCTGCCGCCGTTGGAGCCCGCGCCCGCGCCGCCGGCACAGGCTCCCGGCGTCACGCCAGAGATGATCGCGATGGGTGGCGCACTGTTCACCGAGAATTGCTCCGGCTGCCATTCGAACCAGCCGCGCGCGCCTCTGCCGGATCTGCGCCGGATCGCTCCGGGTACGCATGACGTGTTCGACCAGATCGTGCTCGAAGGACTTTTGAAGCCGAACGGCATGCCGCAGTTCGACGACCTGCTGACTGCGGACCAAGTCAAAGCGATCCATGCCTTCCTGATCGATCAGCAGGGCAACTTACGGGGACGCGAACTGAAACTCAAAGCGGCTGGAAAGCCGCTCGATTCGCAGAGCCTCACTATTCTTTCGAACTTCTAGAGAGTAAAACCAGACCCACGATCCCCGAACATTTGGAGAGAGCCATGATTCCCCAAGGAGTATCCATTCGTCACCCAGACAAGCTGTATATTGGCGGCGAATGGGTCGAGGCGAAATCCGGCAAGATGCTGGAAATCGTCAATCCCAATAGCGAAGAGGTCGTCGCCCGCGTGGCGGAGGCCGGCAATGCCGACATGGACCGTGCGGTCGCCGCTGCGCGCAAGGCGTTCGACGAAGGCCCCTGGCCGACGACGCCACCGGCGGAACGCGGCCGTATGCTGCGCGAACTGGCCGAACGGCTCGAAGGCGCGCTCCGAGCGAGCTCGAGAAAGCCTGGACCGCCCAGATCGGCGGCCTGCCCGGCATGGCGACCGGCGTGGTGATGAACGGCAACGTCACGCTCGACACGATCTGCGAACTCGCCGACAGCTTCAAATGGGTCGAAGAGCGCAAGGGCCAGGCAGTCGACACGGTCGTTATCGCGCGCGAACCGGTCGGCGTCGTTGCGGCGATCGCTCCGTGGAACGCGCCTTACATGCATCATGATCAACAAGGTCGTCCTATTCGCTCGTCTCAGGCTGCACGGTGGTGATGAAGCCGTCGCCCGAAACGCCGCTGGAAGCCTACATCATCGCCGAGGCAGCCGAAGCGGCGGGCTTCCCGCCGGGCGTGGTCAACCTCGTGCCTTCGCGATCGCGAAGCGGCGGATCACCTGGTCAACAATCCGGGAATCGACAAGGTCAGCTTCACCGGATCGACCGTGGCGGGCAAGCGCATCGCCGAAGTCGTGCGGCGGCCGCATCGCGCGCTACACGCTGGAACTGGGCGGCAAGTCCGCCGCGATCATGCGGGACGATTTCCCGATCGAAGGCGCCGCCAATCTCTTGGCAACACCATCACCATGATGATCGGGCCAGATCTGCGCCATGCTCAGCCGCGCGATCGTCCCCAAGCATCGCCATGACGAACTGGCCGAGGCGATCAAGGGTGTGATGGAAGGCGTCAAGATCGGCCGCTCCGAAGACGAGGGTACCCAGCTCGGTCCGCTGGCGATGAAGCGCCAGCTCGAACGGGTCGAGATGTATATCGAAGAAGGCAAGAAGAGCGCCGACCTCGTCACCGGCGGCAGCCGTCCGGCGCATCTGAACAAGGGCTATTTCATCGAGCCGACCCTGTTCGCCAATGTCGATAACAAGAGCCGCATTGCGCAGGAGGAGATCTTCGGACCGGTGCTGTGCCTGATCCCCGCCGAGGATGAGGAAGACGCGATCCGCATCGCCAATGAGTCCAACTATGGCCTGCATGGCTCGGTCCTGACCAACGATCCGCAGGCCGCCTATGACATCGGCCGGCGCATCCGCACCGGCGTGATGGCCAGAACGGCCTGCAGATGGATTGGGGGCTCCGTTCGGCGGCTTCAAGCAGTCGGGCGTCGGCCGCGAAGGTGGCGAGGAAGGCCTGTGGCCTTATGTCGAGACCAAGAGCGTGCTGCTGGACGCATCCGTCAAGGTCTGACCGTAAGCAATTCGAGCATTTGGAAAAGCCCCCGGAATTTCCCGGGGGCTTTTTTCATTCAGCAATGACGACGTTATTTCAATCGGTTCTGGTTCGGATCGATCGGCCGGTCGCTCTTGGTCATCGGGTCCCAATGTTCCACGATCTTGCCATCCACGATCCGGTAGAGGTCGAACCAGGTCGTGTAATAGGTTTGTCCGTCAGCATCCTTCTCCGGTCGGACGAAAGCGGTCATCACATTGTCGCCTTCCGCAATCAGGTTGATCAGCGGAAGTTCGAGCCTTTCCTCTATCGGACGTTCGGGCCGAGTATTGCGGATGTAATCCTGCACTCCGGAAAGTCCTTGGCCCGCATTGGGATTGTGCTGGACGTAGTCCTCGCGGATAAACTCCCCGGCTCGCTGCCAGAGGCCGGCCTGAAGCACGATGCGGTACATGTCGTAGACCAGCCGCTTGTTTGCGGCGAGCCGAGGATCGTCGCTTGCCAGCAAGGCTTCGTGGTCTTGCGCCACGGCAGGCGGATTGACTTTCTCCGACATGGTTGCAGTTTCCTCTCCACTTGCAGCGCTGGCGGCATGGGCTGCCAACATTGCTGCCGCGAGCCCGGCCGCCAATCCTATCGTTCGCATTCCAACTCCTCTCGCTCCGTCATATTTCCTGCCAGAGGCGGGGTGACGCGGCAAGGCAAGACGTCTACAGCGCCCTCATATCCCAGCCATCGTAAGTCCATATCCTTATGCACAAATATACTTTCGGCCTCGCCGGGCTGCTCCTTTTCGCAACCGCAGCCCACGCGCAGGAGGCGGAAAGCGACATTGACCAAAACGCGGATGAGATCGTCGTCACGGGCCGCGGGCTAGAGGCCACCCCATCGGTCATCGCCTATTCCACCGTGACGATCGAGCGCGAGCAGCTGCGTTCAACTGCTTCGGGGCGTATCGAAGACGCTTTGGCAAACGTCGCGGGTTTCCAGCAATTCCGCCGTTCCGATAGCCGCTCGTCAAATCCGACCGCGCAGGGCGTCACCCTGCGTGCATTGTCCGGCAACGCATCGAGCCGCGCTCTCGTATTGCTCGACGGCGTACCGATGATCGATCCCTTCTTCGGTCACGTGCCCTTGAGCGCGCTTTCGCCAAACCAGCTGGAGATGATCCGCGTGACGCGGGGCGGCGGCTCCGGGCCCTTCGGCGCAGGGGCGCTTGCCGGCACGATCGAGCTTGAGAGCTTGGATGCCGGAGAACTCGGTCTGGCCAGCGGTCAGGCCCTGATCAACGATCGCGGCGAGACCGAAGTGGAAGCCAGCCTGGCGCCGCAGTGGGACAGCGGCTTTGCGGTGGCAAGCGGACGCTGGGACCGGGGGGAGGGATTCTGGACGACCCCAGAGAACCAGCGGGTTCCCGCATCGGCTCGCGCGTCCTATGAGAGCTGGTCCGCCAGTGGACGCGTCGTGCAGGCACTCAGCCCCGACATTCACCTGCAATTGCGCGGCCTGGCGTTCGAAGACAATCGCACTCTGCGATTTGCAGGGGCAGATAACTGGACCAAGGGCGAGGATGTCAGTCTCCGGCTGGTGGGGCGCGGCGATTGGCAGTTCGACATTCTCGGCTATGGCCAGTGGCGCAACTTCTCCAACATCGTCGTCAGTTCAAGTACTTTCAATCCGGTCCTCGACCAGCGCGACACGCCAGCGACCGGGCTTGGCGGCAAAGCGGAAGTGCGCCCTCCACTGGGCTGGGGTCATGTCCTGCGCCTTGGTGTGGACTTCCGAAAGTCAGATGGCGATCTGGCGGAATATCGATTTAACGCGGGCACAGGGGCAGCCAGTGGCAGCCGTTTTGCCGGTGGCACTAACAGCGATTTCGGCCTTTTCGCGGAACATGACTGGACGATAGGCATGTTCCTGCTGACCGGCGGATTGCGGGCGGATCGCTGGAGCATTCGCGATGGCTATCACCGCAATCTCGACGCGGCAAACGGTGTGATCGAGGATAGTCTTTATCCCGATCGCGCGGGATGGGATGTGTCCTGGAGGGTGGGGGCAACCGCCGATGTCGCGCGCGGTTTGCGATTGCGCGGGGCGGCCTATTCCGGCTTGCGGCTGCCGACACTCAACGAACTATACCGTCCCTTCGTGGTATTCCCCGTGACTACGAGCGCCAATGCCGCGCTCAGGAACGAACATCTGAAAGGATATGAGGCCGGCCTCGACCTGACGCTTTCGCGTGACACGCAATTCACATTGACGCTGTTCGACAACAAGGTTGAAGACGCAATCGCCAATGTTTCGTTGAGCGCTACCGAACGGCAGCGGCAGAACCTCGATGCGATTCATGCCAAGGGCATTGAACTTGGCGCTCGCATTGGCAGCGGCCCCATAAGCCTCTCCGGATCGCTTGCCTACACTGACGCCGAGGTGGATGCGAGCGGGGTGCAGGCGCCGCTCGACGGCAATCGTCCGGCTCAGACGCCTGATGTATCAGCCAGTGCAACGCTAAGCTGGAAGCCAATGAAGGATTGGCTCCTATCGGCAACGCTGCGCCATGTCGGAGCGCAGTTCGAAGGCGATCAGGAGGACGACGAACTGCCTGCTGCGACGACGCTGGATTTGTTCGCGAGTGTGCCGCTTAGCAGCGGTTTCAGCCTTATGCTGCGCGGCGAAAACATGTTCGATGAAGATGTCATCACCCGTAACCAGTCAGGCTCGATAGATCTTGGCACACCTCGCACCCTCTGGGCGGGCGTGCGTTACGCTCCGCAATGATCATTTGCGAGCGGTCCATCGGCTTGACAATTTCAATCAGAGGGAAATAGATACATAGCTAATAATCAGCAAGCCTACAGGCTTGTGCAGAAGTTGATCGAGGAGTGGCCGATGGCAGAAAAGATCACGGTAATGGATCCGCGCGGTTACCCACCCAAGGTGGTGGGAAAACGGCTCGCCAATCGCCCGGAAAGCCTTGACGGCAAAGTTCTCTACTTGATCGACTGCCTGTTCGATAATTCCGACGTCTTTTTGGAGCAACTTCGCCTCTGGTTCGCCGAGCATATGCCGTCGGTCGAGACCCGCACAATCAAGCCACGCGAAAGTTGGGTCGACGATCCCGAGATGCGGGCGAAGGTCGTGGAGGATGGGGATCTCGCAATCATTGGCGTAGGCCTCTGAAGCACTTGTTGCCCCACGGTCGTGGGGTTCGCATTAGAGTTGGAAAAGGCCGGGATCCCCACGATCCCGGTGAGCACTCACGTCTTCGCTCGACTGGCCCGCGCGACGACGCTTGCCGCCGGTATGCCCACAGTGCGCAACGCCTTTGTACCGCAGCCTGTCGTCGGGCTCTCACCTGGTGAATTGCGCGCCTACATCGAGGGTATCGATCCGATAGCCAAGCGGCCCTTTATGGAAGTGGTGCTTGAGGGGCTGACGGGGCAGCTAACCGACGAGGATTACGCAGGCGCAAGCTTCGAACGCACAACGCCGCGCTTCCTTGAGCCCGACACGGAAGACAATCTGCGCCAGTTGTTTATCGACCAACGCTGGACCGACTACCTTCCCATCATTTTGCCTACCGAGCAGCGGGTTGAGGCTATGCTCAAGGGCACCAGCCATCCAGGCGATTTGTTCGTCAATCGCATGGCCCCCACTTCCTTTCGCGAGGCTTGGGATTTCGACGTCGAAAAGGTGGCAGTCAATGCTGTGATGGCCGGGGCGCGGCCGGAATATCTCCCCGTAATCCTTGCTCTATGCTCTTCAGGTGTCACTGCACGGTCGAGTTCGACGACCAGCTGGGCAACCATTTCGATGATAAACGGGCCGATTCGCAACGAGATCGGCATGAATTCGGGCGTCGGTGCCCTCGGGCCGTATAATCACGCCAACGCCACCATTGGCCGCGCCTATTGCCTGCTCAGCATGAATGCGCAGGGTGGCTCGGAGCCGGGCATCACTTACATGGGTTCGGTCGGCAGCAACTGGAATTACACCGCCTGTTTCGCCGAAAACGAAGAGCGCAGCCCTGGACGCCTTTCCATGTCGACAAGGGTTACGACAAGAACGAAAGCACCGCCGCGATCTTCTTCGGCGGCTGGTACACACAGGCTGGCTTCGGTCCGCGTGAGAGCTGGCAGGAAAAATTCATCCGCTGCCTGACTGCCGCCGATCATTTTTCTCCGCCCTTCATTGTAATGGATCCGCTGGTCGCGCGCGATTTCGAAAAGCTGGGCTTTGACAAGCGAAGCCTGATCGACTGGTGTGCCGAAAATGCGAAGATGAAGGCTAAATTTTACTGGGACGATCAATGGACCACCACGCTTATCAAGCCGCATGCGGTGGCAGGTGTGGAACCCTTCGCTAGCCGCCTTGCCGCCGATCCCGAGGAAATGATCAGCATATTCCGGCCTGAGGATATCGAGATCATCGTTGCGGGAGGCGAGACCCAGGGTGCCTTCAAAATGATAAGCGGTCGGCTATCTCGTCCTACCCGAGGCTCCGCAAGTTCAGACCAAAAGGGCCCGCTTATCTCGATCGACCAATGGCGCTAAGGTGCTTAGCAACCTAACAATATTGCATTCCGAGTGACTCACACCTAAGGGGTGCTTAAGCTGCCTGGAGAGAGGTACGAATGGCTGATGGAAGATGCACCGGTAATTGAGCGGCCACGCCTAACTGCCCTGGCCCATGGCGGCGGTTGCGGATGCAAACTTGCCCCGGCAGTTCTTCGCGAATTGCTCGAAGGACAGTTTGCGGCCTCTGGTTTTCCGAGCTTGCTGGTCGGCAATGGTGCCGCGGACGATGCTGCGGTGTGGCAATTGGACGGTTCGGAGAATGATGGCCGCTGTATCGTGGCGACCACCGATTTCTTCATGCCTATCGTGGATGACCCGCGCGATTTTGGCCGGATCGCGGCTACAAATGCAATCTCGGACATCTATGCGATGGGGGCAAGGCCGCTTTTCGCTTTGGCAATCCTCGGCATACCGCTCGGCAAAATTGAGACCGATACCGTGCGCGCAATTCTGGCCGGGGGGGCGGAAGCATGCGCGAGTGCGGGGATACCGGTTGCGGGCGGGCATTCGATCGATAGCGCCGAGCCAATCTATGGATTGGCGGTAATCGGCGAATGCACCCGGGATTCAATGAAGACCAACGCTGGCGCGCGCCGAGGGGATGCGCTTATCCTCACCAAACCGCTGGGTGTCGGTGTCTATTCGGCCGCCCTCAAGAAAGAGGAGTTGGACTGCCGGGGCTACGCCGAACTGGTCGACAGCTGTACCCGGCTCAACAAGGTCGGCGTCGCATTGGGGGCCGATACGGCAGTTCACGCCTTGACTGACGTGACCGGTTTCGGGCTTCTCGGCCACGGCCTGGAGATGGCGCGTGCCTCCGGCCTGAGGCTCGAAATCGATGCCGACGCTCTGCCGCTCCTTTCGCGCGCGACCGAGTTTGCCCAGAGCGGCCAGGTCACGGGCGCATCTGGCCGCAACTGGGCGAGTGTCGAAGGCGACGTATCCTTGCCGTCTGGCCTGCCGCAGTGGCAGCGCGACCTGCTGACCGATCCCCAGACGTCAGGCGGCTTGCTGGTCGCGCTCGACGCAGAGGCGGCTCCTCGATTGTTGGAGCAGATACGAGCCGAAGGGTTCGCGCAGGCGGCAATCGTTGGACGCGCAGTGGAAGGTCCAGCCGGCATCACAGTCAAGACAAGTCGGGAAGGATAAGAATTAATGCAGGAATACGACCTCATCGTAATCGGCGGCGGCATGGCCGGGATGAGCGCGGCATTGACCGCGGCCAGGCTGGATCGCAAAGTTGCGATCCTCACCGGCGGCGTGCCGGGCGGCGAATTGCTCAATATCGAAAAGGTTGAGGGCATTCCCGGCCAGGAAGATGGCATTGCAGGGTACGATCTCTGCCCTATCACGCAGGAGCTTGCCGATGCGGCGGGCGCCGAGTTCGTGATGGACGAAGCGAGCAGTCTGTCTGCTGACGGTGACAAGTGGAAAGTCACCAGTGCGTCGGGCGAATTTATTGCCCCAGCAGTGATCCTCGCCATGGGCGCGCATGTCGCAAAAATGGCTGTCCCGGGCGAAGAGGAATTCTTCGGTCGCGGGGTTTCGCATTGTGCCACGTGCGATGGGCCGCTTCTGCGCGGCAAGGTTGCCGTGGTTGCGGGGGGAGGCGATTCAGGGATGCAGGAAGCACTTTCGCTGGCCGCCCACGTCGAAAAGGCAATTATTGTAACGCGGGGAGACGGCCTGGCGGGGCAGGTCGCCTATCGCAGCGAAGTGGAAGCCAATCCCAAGATCGAAGTCATTGGTGGCAGTGAAGTCACGGCGATCGAAGGCGATGCAAAGGTGGAAAAGGTGCGCATCCGCAACCTCGCTTCGGGCGAGGAGCGGGAAATAGCGGCCGAGGGTGTATTCTCTTTCGTGGGGCTGGAACCAAACATTGCGCCGGCCGAAGGCCTGGCTGAACTCTCGGCAGATGGACGGTTTGCGGTCGACGGTGAATTGCGCACCTCGGCGAAAGGCCTGTTTGCCGCCGGGAATGTTCGTGCAGGCAACAGTTGGCGAGCGGCCGGCGCAATGGGAGACGGTGCGAATGCTGCCGTGGCGGCCGACCGGTATCTGGCTACCGGCGCCTGGTCCGGCTGAGTGACACAGGGGGCAGCCGATTGAGCGAACATCGCCCTCCTTCGGTGTCGCGGGCGCTGGAGACCGCGCAAGGGCGTGAACTGGCAGCCTCGCATGGCCACGCGTCTGCCGCTGGCGCAATCCGTGCTGCGATTGCAACGGTCCGGGAAAGCGGCATCGTGGCTACTCCGGATGAAGTGGCACGACGCGCCGCCGTTGCGCTAACCACGGCCAACCGGGCGCGCCTGCGGCCGATCTGGAACCTGACCGGCACAGTCTTGCATACCAACCTTGGGCGCGCACAGCTAAGCGAACAGGCGATTGTTGCCGCCAGCGCTGCGATGAGGCGGCCGGTTGCACTGGAATACGATCTTGAGGCCGGAGGTCGGGGTGAACGCGACGATCTCGTACGAGAGTTGCTTGCCGAACTGACCAGCGCCGAGGCTTCCGTCCTCGTCAACAACAATGCAGCCGCAGTCTTGCTGGTCTTGGACACGCTGGCACGTGGGGGCGAGGTCATTGTCAGCCGCGGCGAATTGATCGAGATTGGCGGCGCATTCCGGCTGCCCGATATTATGGCCGCAACCGGTGCCAGGTTGCGTGAAGTCGGCACGACCAATCGCACGCATCTGAAGGACTATATCGGTGCGATCAACGAAGACACGCGAATGATCCTGAAGGTGCATCCTTCGAACTACCGCATAGAAGGCTTCACCAAGGAAGTATCTGTAGCGGAACTTGCCCCGATCGCGCGCGAGCGCGGCATACCTTTGGTCAACGACCTGGGTTCGGGCACGTTTACCGACCTTACCCAATTCGGTCTTCCACACGAACCGACAGTGCGGGAGGCAGTTTCGGAAGGGGCAGATATCGTGACCTTTTCGGGCGACAAGCTGCTCGGCGGGCCGCAGGCTGGACTTGCTGTGGGCCGCGCAGATCTTATTGCGAAACTGAAGAAGAATCCGCTCAAGCGCGCCCTGCGGATCGACAAGATCAGGCTCGCGGCGCTTGAAGCGGTTTTGCGCGATTACCGTGCCGGCAGGCTCAATCCCACTCACTTTTTCCTGGGGCGCAGTGCGGAAGAAGTTTCGCTCCAGGCCAAAGCAATCGCTCCGCGACTGGCGCAATCTCTGGGCGAACAATTTCTCGTCGAGGTAGCAGATTGTGAAAGCCAGGTCGGTTCGGGTGCGTCGCCGACCGCGACTATAACCAGTGCGGGGCTGTCGATCAGATCCTCTGGGTCGGTGCCGCTGGTTGATCTCGCAACTGCGCTGCGTGGTCTCGACGAACCTGTGATAGGGCGCATCCGCGACGGTGCCCTGCTGCTCGATCTGCGCTGTCTGCCTCCGGGGCAGGAGGAAGCCTTTCTTGCCAATCTTGCTGGGTTGAGCTTCGGCGTGCGATGATCGTCGGGACCGCCGGCCATATCGACCATGGCAAAACAGCTTTGGTCAAGGCGCTGACCGGGGTTGATGCGGACCGGCTCGCGGAAGAGCGCGCACGAGGCATCTCGATCGATCTCGGCTTTGCCTATCTCGACCGGCCCGACGGCACGACAATGGGTTTCGTCGATGTGCCCGGACATGAACGTTTCATGCGAAACATGCTCGCTGGCGCCACGGGCATAGATTTCGTGTTGCTGGTCGTTGCCGCCGACGACGGAATCATGCCGCAGACCCGCGAGCACCTCGCGGTGGTGGAACTGTTGGGCCTCGCGCGAGGAGTGGTCGCGCTCACTAAATGCGACATGGTCGACAAGGTTCGGCAAGACGAAGTGACGACGAATGTCCGCGACTTGCTTTCGCGCGGCCCCCTCGCAGAAGCTGAGATATTTCCCGTTTCCGCGCTGACGGGCGAAGGTGTGGCCGACCTGCTCGCCGCACTCGACCTTGCAGCCGAGACTGCGCCCAAACTAATTGATCCGGGCCGCTTCCGCTTCGCAGTCGACCGCTGCTTCTCGCTTCAGGGTGTGGGGACGGTCGTTACGGGCGTCGTATGGTCGGGCAGGCTTGCCATGGGCGACATCGTGACTGCCAGCCCTTCTGGCAATGACGCGCGCGTGCGTGCGCTTCACGTCCAGAACAAACCTGCCCAATCAGCTTGCAGAGGCGATCGCTGCGGGATCAATCTCGCCGGCAAGGTCGACCCCGCCAACCTTAAGCGGGGCGACTTCCTGGTCGATTCTTTTATTCATGCTCCCAGGGGGAGGATTGACGCCGAACTTAGCCTGCTGAGGGACGAACCTCGGCCGTTGCGGCAATGGACGGCCGTGCGGGTACATCACGCCGCAGCAGAAATTCCGGCACGGTTGGCGCTGCTCCAGGAAATGCCGATTGGTCCGGGGCAGCAGGGCCGCGTCCAGATCGTCCTTGAACGTCCCATTGCTGCTGCGATAGGCGATCGGTTCGTTATCCGCGATGCTGCGGGTAGCCGGACCATGGGGGGTGGGCGGTTTCTCGATTTGCGCCCGCCGCAACGTCGCCGCCGCCAGCCGCGTCGCATTGCGCAACTGGACGCAATGGCGATTGCCGACGCCGCCGAGTCGCTGGCCGCTCAGCTTTCGGAGTGGCCATGGCAAGTCGAGCTCGATCGTTTCATTCGCGATCATGCGCTGTGCGCGGAAGCGGCGACCTCCATTCTTGCGGCGGTCCCGCATGAAGAGGTGCGCTCCGAAAGCTCAACCTACCTGTTCGGCAAGCAGATATGGGAGAAGCTGCGCTGCAGCACGATTGGCGAAGTGAGCCTGTTCCACCAACGTTACCCCCAGCTTCTGGGGCCGAACCTCCAGCGACTCACAGGAGCCCTTGACCCTCGCCTTACTTCAAAGGCCGCCGCGGCATTTCTGTCTGGTATGGTCGACCGCAAGCTGCTTGCACGCGAAAGCGGCGTCTATCGCTTACCCGAACACAAGCTTGGGCTCGACCGTGCAGATGAAGGCGTCTGGCAACAGCTCCGTCCGTTGCTGGGCGGCGAAGCACGCTTTCGCCCTCCGCGAGTGGGGGAACTGGCTGAAATGACCGGCCGCCGCGAGTTCGACGTCCGCCGAGTGCTCAAGTCGATGGGCATGCAGGGAGGGGTGGTGGAGATCGTGACCGACCATTTCTTTCTGCGCGACGTGATGGCTGAGGTCGCTCAAATCGTCGGTGAACTCGCGGGTGCGGCGGAAGACGGCTATTTTGGCGCCGCCCAACTGCGTGACAGGCTTGATAACGGACGCAAAGTCTCAATCCAAATGCTCGAGTATTTCGATCGTCAGGGGTTGACCTTGCGGAAGGGGGACTTGCGCATTATCGATCCACGCCGGCTAGCAAGCTACGTCGGCGCAAAGCTCGAAGCGGCTCAATGAAGGCCGAGTGTGAGGAGGAGAATCGTGCCCGGTGGCACGTCCGGACTTCAAATCCGGGTGGGTCTGTAAGCCAGTCCCGGGTGGGTTCGACACCCACTCTCTTCCGCCATTTCGGTCATCCTCGCGAAATCACCGTTTCCTGCTCGGTAATGAATTCCACCAACGCCGGTTGGCCTGCTTCGGTCGCAGCGATCGCGCGCTTGAGTGCGGGCACGATCTCATTCGCATCAGTCACCCTTTCGCCATGACAGCCCAGCGCGCGCGCGAAAGCTGCATAGTCGCCGCTGATGTCGGTTGAACGATATTTCTCGGTCGCTACCGGCATGATGGGCAGCTCTATCGCCATCGCTTCATTGTTGAGCAGGATTGACAGGATTGGGATCCGTTCCCGCGCGGCGGTTTCCAGATCGGTGCCGGTAAATCCGATTGCCGCATCTCCCCAGACATTGATGCAGAGTTTCCCGGGATGAACGAGCTTGGCGCCAAGTGCGAGCCCTAAGCCGTAGCCGAGTTGGGTCGACTTGCCCCAACCGATGTACGAATGCGGCGCAGTGCTTTTCCAGAAAGGCACCAACTGGTCGCGCGGGGAGCCGGCATCGTGGGTAATGATGACGTTGTCCTTGTCGACCGTCTGCTGAAGGTCCCAAAGCACCCGGTAGGGCGAGAGAGGACTGGTCGCCTGGGTGCATTTCGGCATCCACCCTGCCAGCCACTCCGCTTCAACCTCCTTGATCTTCCGAGCGACGGGGGCATTGTCGCGAGGCTCCGGCAGTCGGTCCTTCACAGCCCGAAGCAGAGCCGCAAGCGTCAACTTCGCATCGCCTATCAGCGCGATTTCGCATGGAACCGATTTATCGATATCGGTCGGATCAAGCGTGGCATGGATTACCGACTTTCCGTCCGGGATCCGGAGGCCGAACCCGGTCGCGGTGAAGCTGCAGCCCACTCCGAACATCACATCGCATTCTTCGAGCCATTTCCTCACGCCGGCATTGATGCCGTTGCCGCCCGAACCGAGCGCGAGAGGGTGGGTCTCGTCGAACGCGCTTTTGCCCGGCAAACTGGTCATCACAGGGATCGCGAGATGCTCGGCAAGGGCCTGCAATTCCTCATAGGCTTCGGACCAGTGAATACCCTGTCCGGCATAGATTGCCGGATTCTTGGCCGCGATCAGGCGGTCTGCGGCCGCTTCGACTTCGTGGTGGTCTGGCTGGCTCTTCGCAGCCTTGCCGGGCACATAGTCGAGCGTTGCCGGGAATGGCTGGTCAAGAATGTCGTAAGGCAATTCGATCACCACCGGCTGCGGGCGGCCATTGCGCAATTGCGTGAACGCTCGGCGCAGGACCGGAACTACCTGATCCGGTGCCGTCAGTGGCTCGGCATGTTTGGCCACACTCGCCATTGAGCGCACGGAATTGAAATTGAACGGCACGTGCATCTGGTTGAGCGCATAGCCCTGCGGCATCACCAGAACCGGCACGCAATCGGCAAAGGCTTGGGCAACGCCGCCAAAGGCATTTTCAGCGCCGGGCCCCTGTTGCATCACGAACACGCCCATCTGCTCACCCTTGGTCAGGCGGCTGACTGCGTCCGCCATATGCAGCCCGGTGCGCTCCTGCCGCACGATCACGGTGCGGATGTCGATCCGCGCTGCGGCCTCAAGGATTTGGTTGCGGGGATAGCCGAACACGATATCCACGCCTTCGCGCTTGAGCACTGCGGCGATTGCGTCGGCAACTGTACCGTTCGAATGGACTGCTTGATCGGTTGTACCGTTGCCTGTTCTCATGAAATCCTCATCCACATTGCTTCAATCGCTTGGGATTTGAATGAATCAAAGCCGTTGAGATTGCAATAATTAGCCCTACAATCAATACATCGGCGAATACGCCCGTGATGCCATTCTTGGGAGGGAGTACGAATGGAAATCAACCGGATTGTTCCTCCGCGCCTTATCGGACTGCTGCAAGCGGCAAATATCTGATGCTGATCGGAGAAGGAAACAGCGCATTCGTAACTGGCGGGGGAGGGGGCATCGGCTTCGGCATCGTCAAGGCATTGGCATTAAGGGGTGCCTGTGTCGCTTGCGCAGATGTGCGCCCTGAACTCCTGGCCAACGTTACTGCCGTAGCTCAGGCCGAAGGCTGGGCGAGCCGGTTGGCCACGTTTGAACTCGATATTACGGATCGGGACGCTTTCGACCGCGTGCTCGATGCTGCTGAAGATAAATGCGGTCCGCTTGAACTCATGGTCAACAACGCCGGGATCGGCATCGCTGGTCCCATTGGCGAAGCGCAGTATTCGGACTGGGATTGGGCAATCGGCGTCAATATAACCGGGATCGTAAATGGAGTCGTGGCGTCCCTGCCACGCCTGAAGGCGCATGGCGCGCGCCGCGCATCTCGTAAACACCGCTTCTCTCGGGGCACTGATGCCAGCCCGTCCGACACGCGGGATCTACGCGGCCACTAAGCATGCAATCGTGGGCATGACCGAACATCTGAAGCTAGATCTTGAGGGCTCGCCAGTGGGCGTATCCCTGTTGCTACCTGGTCCGGTGCGAACAAACATTGGCCGGAGCGAGGAGCTTCGACCAAAGGGAATGGAGGGTGCTGACGCCTTCCGGCCCGTCCGCGACGCAAACATCCCCCCAGCCGAATTTCCTGGAATGCTCACCCCAATACAGGTGGGGGAGCGCCTGCTGCGCGGTATCGAACGGAACGAGCTCTACATCATCACTCATCCTCAATATCTGGACGCGATCCGCAAGCGGCATAAGGCGATCGAGGATGCGTGCTTCGTGGAGGAACCGCTTGCCTGACTTGGCGCTCTATCACGGCGGTCCGGCGTCGAACGGCTTGAAGGCCCTGCTCGCACTGTATGAAAAGGACGTGGACTTCGAACCGCGCTTTCTCGACCTGCGTAAGTTCGAGCAGCACGATCCCGCGTATCTCAAGATCAATCCAGCGGGACAGGTCCCGGCTTTGCTGCACGGCCAACGCATATTGACTGAAAGCACGGTGATTGCCGAATATGTCGATGCGGTGTTCGAAGGACCTCCCTTGCGGCCTGCGGACGAATGGGATCGGGCTCAAATGCGCATCTGGACCAAATACGTCGACGAGGTGTTCCGTCCCGCGCTTAGCTTCCTGGCGTGGCACGCGATGATGCCTGCGCTTCGCGCGCAGATGGGAGAAGATATCTTCGAAGAACGTCTGAAGCATATCCCGCTTGCCGAAAAGCGGGACAAATGGGAACTCGCCGCCAAAGGGGGCTTCACGCAGCGGGAAGTCACGACCTGGCAGCGTAGCTTGGAAGAAGTAACCGAGCGCATCGAACTCGGGCTCGAGGGGCGTCCGTTCCTTTTGGGTGGTACGCCGACCCTTGCCGACTACGCTTGCTTCGCCATGGGCTACCGCATGGCCGCAGGGCACCCGCAACTTGTCAATGAACAACGCACGCCGCGCATGATTGCCTGGATCGAACGGTTGGAGCAGCGCCCGGGCGTGCAGCGGGCAATCAACGTGCCCACACCGGGCAGGCAATAATCGTCAGGGAGAAGGGATGCTGTCCAGTTCGGCTGTTTCTTTCGCAGGCAAGCCAGCATCGAGCCGTTCCAGCAATTCGCTGAAAAATCCGTTGAATGCTTCAATCTGTTGGTCGGAGAAGCCATCCAGTAGGCGATCGCGCATTTCGTCGGCTATCTCCAAGATCGCTTCAAGCGCCTGCTCGCCTTCGTCGGTGACTCGCAACTGCTTGGTCCGGCGGTCGGCGGGATCTGCCAGGCGCTCCACCAGCCCGTCTTTTTCGAGGGAATCGATCATTCGGGTCAGGGTCGGGCCTTCGATCCGGAGCCGCCGGGCAATGTCCACTTGAGGACTTAGGGGGGGTGAGTTCATGATTGCGGACATTGCTTCCATCCGCGCCGAACTTTGATCTATGGGTCGAAACTTCTCATCGAGAAGCGAGCGCCAGCGCCGCGCGGTCAACACCATGTAGATGGTTAAGCGGATTTGAGCTGTTGCGCGGCCTTCGCGATAGAGCGCAATGCTCTCTACGCCGTTTGCTTTGTCCCGCCCCTTGAGTGATACCGCCATCATTCGCCCCATTTTGTTACGATCACCCTGTTCACGCGGGCCCAATCATCCACAAGATCGTTGGATCTGCGGCGTTCGCCCGTTTCAGTGGTGCCGTATGTCCTGATTGCCTAGCATTCGAAGTCCATCTCGGTATAGCTATTTTCCAAGCATCGAAGCGTCACCCGGCCTGTATTTTGCGTGTTAAGGCGTTTACCTCGCGTCGGCTGATTGCTAAACACGATAAGCAATATGGCAGAGAGGATGGACCTTGATCAAGACTAACAGTTACGCGGCCTATGCGCCTGGTGAAGCACTTAAGCCATGGCCGCTCGAACGCCGCGATCCGCGCCCAAATGATGTGGTGATCGACATTGTCTTTTGCGGCATCTGCCATTCCGACATTCACACCGTGCGCGGCGAGTGGGGTGAACAGAACTGGCCCTTCGTCGCGGGGCACGAGATTGTCGGCCGGGTGGCTGCCGTGGGTGACGCAGTGACGCTCCACAAGGTCGGGGATCAGGTCGGCGTCGGCTGCATGGTCGATTCCTGCCGGACTTGCCCACCTTGCCAGGTACGGATGGAGCAGTTCTGCGAACCGGGCTTTTCGGGCACCTATTCAGGCGTCGAGGTCGGCACCGATCGGCCGACCTACGGCGGCTATTCCAATGTGATCGTCGTGCATGAGGATTTCGTGCTGCGTATCCCGGAAGGTATGGATCCGGCAGGGGCCGCGCCGCTGCTTTGCGCCGGGATCACCACCTATTCACCGCTTCGCCGCTGGAATGTTGGCCCGGGAATGAAAGTGGGCGTGGTGGGTCTCGGCGGGCTTGGCCATGTTGCGCTGAAACTGGCGAAGGCCATGGGGGCACACGTCACGTTGTTCACGACTTCTCCCGGCAAGGTGGAAGACGGCAAATCGCTCGGCGCAGATGAGGTCGTGATTTCGACGGATCCGGCGGCGATGGAAGCGCAAGCCTATTCACTCGATTTCGTGCTCGACACGGTCTCCGCGCCGCACAATCTCGATCCCTATCTCAACCTGCTCAAGATCGACGGCACGATGACCTTAGTTGGCATGCCGGCCGAACCCCACCCTTCGCCCGATCCTGCCAGTTTGATCCTCAAGCGCCGCAGTCTTGCGGGCTCGATCACTGGAGGTCTTACAGAGACGCAGGAGATGCTAGATTTCTGTGCCAAGCACGGAATAGCTGCGGATTACGAGATGGTCGCAATGGACGAGGTGAACGAAGCCTATGAGAAGCTCCTCGCCGGAAAGGTCAAATATCGCTTCGTGATCGATATGGCGACGATGCCGGCCGATTGACGGAAATCGGCGAAGGAGAAATAGGGTTGGGGGCGGCAGGACACACTAATTGTTAACCATGTGAGGGCTAATTTAGCCCAATGAGTGCAGCTGTTGCAGAAACTCCACAGGACGACGCCGCCAACCGGCGTGGGAATGGACGGGCGCCGATGTCCTTTCCCAGCGCAATACTGCTGTCCGAAGGAAAATTCCCCTGCAAGCTTGAAGATCTCTCCTTGGGAGGCGCACGCATCACCACGGACCGCAAGCTTGAGCAGGGACGCACTTTGTGGCTGAAACTGGACAAGCTCGAAGTATTCGGAGTCGTGTCCTGGGCCAGGAATGGTGAGTACGGCATCGAATTCGAAGAGCGCCTGCCGAAAGTGGTCGTCATGCAGATGCAGGGCTACTCCGTCGATTTGGACGAGTACGAGGCAGCTCAGGGCAGGCTCGCCGCGAAGGATTGGGTGGTAGGCGACCCGCAGCCAACGAAGACGCGCCTGATGAGGCTTCTGGACGTGGTCAGCCCCAAGAGCCGGGAAGCTTTCGCCACCTGTATCCAATGCGACCTGGGAGAGCCCTGTGCTGCCCACTGCGGTCACAAACAATACCGGGAATACCGGCGCACCCAAGGCTTGAAGACCGCTTTCTTTCTCGGACTCGCCGCAGTGTTAGGCGCGATCATTGGTATCGGCAGCGAGTTGATTGGCTAGGCCAATCCTGCACGCCTCAAGTTTCGGGAATTAATTGCAGCTGGCGGAGACGGAGGGATTCGAACCCTCGATACAGGATTTACCCGTATGACGGTTTAGCAAACCGTTGGTTTCAGCCACTCACCCACGTCTCCAGATCGCAGCGGCAATGGCCGGGCGCTATAACGGGGGCCTGTCACGCGGGCAAGTCCAGTAAGCGTGAAAATCGGCGCAAGTAACGAAATAGGTCAGCGGGCACCAATGCAACTCGCCCTGCCGCAAAAGCGACTCGGCTCGTCGCCCGTTCATTGTCCCTTCAGCGGCCAGGGATTCTTGTGGGGGTTTAAACGATCCTGACTGGACGCGAGGGGCACTGAGATGAGAAGTTTCGCCACGATCTGCCGCCGCGCCGCCCTTGTGACGGCGCTCGCTCTGGCGGCAATGGGTGTAGCACCTGTCGCTGCCCAAGTTCAGGCCGTTGACCCAAACGCGGCAATTGATGGCGATCTGGATTCCTCATCGTCGAACGAACCCTTGCCGCCTCAGTCGGCCCCGACCTGGGAACCACTTCCTCCTGCGGGGCAGTCTTCAGAGCTCCCTCCGGACCAGTCGGTCGTAACTTCGCCTGACGCGGCAACCGCGGCCGGCGAAGCTACAAGCGATCCGGCGGCCGCTGCTGCGCAAGGCGATACTTACAAAGAAGACGACCTGATCGGCGCGGCCGAAGGAGTTTTCGGCAAGGGCGCCGAGGGCCTGGCGGGGATTATTGAGGATATTCTCAAGAAACAGGGCGAGCCCAACGGCTATATCGTCGGGCGCGAAGGCGGCGGTGCGCTGTTCATTGGGGCGCGTTATGGATCGGGAACGCTCTATCACAAGATCGAAGGACAGCGGCCGGTCTACTGGACTGGCCCATCGCTCGGCCTCGATGTCGGGGCAAATGCCGCCAACGCTTTCGTGCTGGTCTATAATCTCCACGATACGCAGGATCTGTATCACCGTTACGCGCAAGGCGAAGGCCAAGCCTACTTCATCGGCGGCTTCCACGTTTCCTACATGCGAAGGGGCAATGTGGTACTGATCCCGGTGCGCATGGGGGCGGGGCTGAGGCTCGGCATCAACGTGGGCTATATGAACTTTTCCGAAAAGCAGCGGTGGCTGCCATTCTAAGGCCGAAATTGCCTTTTCCGGGCTGGACCGGAAAATCTCTCTTGATGTTGTGCGCGCCTCTCGCCAAGGAGCGCGCGCCATGCTCGAGACACTAACCCAACAGCCGCCCGATGCGCTCCTCGCACTGATCAAGCTCTATGGCGACGATCCCAGGGCCGACAAGATCGACCTTGGCGTCGGCGTCTATCGCACGGGGAAGGGCGACACACCCGTATTCGCCGCAATCAAGGCGGCCGAACAAAGGCTGGTCGACGAGCAGGAATCCAAATCCTATCTCGGGCCCGAAGGCGATATGGGCTTCGTCCATGCGCTTATGCCTTATATCTTCGGCAGCGACCCAACCATGGGCGGCCGGATCGAAGGAATGCAGACGCCGGGCGGAACTGGCGCAGTTCGCCTCGCCTTGGCGCTTGCGGGCCATGCTGGCGTCGGCAAGGTAATCCTCGGTACACCAAGCTGGCCCAATCATGCCCAGATCCTGCGCGATCTGGGGATCGGAACACAGGGTTTCTCTCACGCAAACTCCGCAGGCACGGCGGATATGGAGGCGTTGCGCGCGGCGCTGAAAGGCGCGGACAAGGGCGATGCAGTTCTCATCCACGCCTGTTGCCACAATCCGACCGGCATCGATTACACAAGTGAGGAGTGGGACGAGATCGCCGCGATGGTGGCTGAATCCGGGCTCCTGCCGATCATCGATCTTGCCTATCAGGGCCTCGGACACGGCATGGAAGAGGATGCCGAGGGCATGCGCAAGCTTCTCGCCGCCGTGCCGGAAGCCATTATTGCATATAGCTGCGACAAGAACTTCGGCGTCTATCGGGACCGTGTAGGCGCGGTGTACGTGCTCGCTGCCCAGGCGGATCAGCTAGGTGCAATACTCTCCAATGGCCATGCACTCGCACGCGCGAACTGGTCGATGCCGCCTGATCATGGCGCCGCCGCCGTGCGTCTGGTGCTGCGCGATTCGGCTTTGGCCGCGATGTGGCAAGACGAACTCAGTTCAATGCGTGAGCGCATGCGCCAGGTGCGCGCCAAGTTAGCGGGAGCAGGTCAGGTGGGTTCAGTCGACCTCACGGCCCTCGGCGCGCAGAACGGATTGTTCTCTGTGCTTCCGCTCAGTGCAGAGCAGATCCTTAAGTTGCGCGAAGACCATGGAGTCTACATGGCCGGTTCGGGACGGATCAACATTGCCGGCCTGACGACGGACAATATCGACAAGTTCATTGCCGCTCTGGCAGATGTGGCTGGATGATCTGATTCAGGGAATGACCTCTCGCGCATTCGCTGTCTGACAGGCGCAAAGAAGGAGAGGCCATGCTGCTGGAAACTATCGAGACTGGCCGCACGCCGCTCGACATGGCCGATCTCGAAGGCAAGACCGCCGTTGTTATCGGCGCTGCCTCTGGGATCGGATTGGCGCTGGCGCGCCGTCTCAAGGCAGAGGGGATGCAGCTCGTTCTGGCGGACTTCGACCAGGAGGCGCTTGATCGTGCGGCAGCCGAACTAGGCGCATTTGGAGTTCTTACCGACATACGGGACCCCGCGAGCGTGCAGTCCTTGGCCGAGCGGGCGGTTGCGCGCTTCGGCAAGCTGCATCTGCTTTGCTCGAATGCAGGGGTATCCCGAATGGCAGCAGTTGAACGTCTGACTTTGCAGGACTGGCGCTGGCTATTCGATGTGAACTTGTTCGGCGCCGTAAACGCCATCGAGGCATTTCTGCCAATCCTGAAGGCGAGCCCGGATGGCGCTCACATCCTGTTCACAGCTTCGCTGTCGAGCTTCTATCCGACCCGGGCACAGGCGGCCTATGGTGCGACCAAATACGCGTTGGCGGCACTGGGCGAGACGCTTGCACTCGAACTGCAGGCCGAAGGCGCGCGAGTGGGCGTTACGCTGCTATGTCCGGGGCCAGTGCGAACCAATATCGGCACGGGCTATGCTAAGCGGGAGGATCATTACCGCGCCCCCGCATCGCAAGACGGCGCAGGCAGTGACGTTCACGAGCAGGCATTCCGCAATGAAACGATCGATTCCGACTGGAGCACGCCCGATCTCATCGCCGAGCAAGCCTTGCAGGGCATACGCCGGGGGGAAATGTGGGTCATAACCCATCCCCGTCTCATGTCCGCGGCCTTGGCTCGCAATCAGGCGATTGCCGAGGCAGCGGATCGGGCAACTGACGTCTGACAGCCACCGGGGCGGCCGTTATTTGCGTCTTAGCCCCGCAGATCCTGCATTCGCTTTAGATAGCGCGCCATGGTGTCGATCTCGAGATTGACGCCGTCGCCTTGGCGGAGCGTGCCCAGCGTCGTCACTTCGGCCGTATGGGGGATGATGTTGAGCCCAAAATGCACCGAGCCGTTAGCCTGGTCGTTCACTTCGTTGACTGTGAGCGATACGCCATCGACCGTTATCGAGCCTTTGGGCGCGATATAGGGAGCCAACTCGGCAGGGGCGATAATGGTCAAACGGGTGGAAGCGCCCTCGGGCATGATTTGCGCGACTTCGCCCACCGCATCGACATGGCCGGTGACGATATGGCCGCCGAGTTCATCGCCGAGTTTCAATGCCTGTTCCAGGTTGAGCTCGCTGCCGGCGTCCCACTTTCCAGGTGCCGTATGACTGACGCTTTCTGCCGACACGTCCACTGCGAACCACGCCTTGCCGGGCTCGCCGCCCCGTTCGACTACGGTCATGCAGGCGCCGCCGCATGATATGGAGGCACCGATGGCGATCTGCTCGGGGTCGTAGGGCGCGCTTATGCGCACGCGCAGGTCGCCCCGCTGCTCGCTTGCTTCGACTTTTCCGATGGCAGTCACGATCCCAGTAAACATAGGCTCTCCCGATACCGCCCCAAGCTAATGGGCGCGCTCATATACTTCGAGCGTGTCGCTGCCAAGTTGGCGGCGATCTGTGCAGCGCCACCGCCCATGGGCATCGGCAAGCGTGGACAGGCCGATGTCGCTCACCGCTGGTAAGCCGCCACCGATGACGATGGGCGCGCGGTAGATCAGCAAGCGGTCGACGAGGTCAGCCTCAAGGAAAGCTGCCGCTGCGCCCGCTCCGCCTTCAATCAGAAGATACTGCGTATCCGGCAGTGTCGAGGCCTCCTCGGGCGTTGAAATAGTCGTCCAACCCTCCGGGGCAGCTCCTCGGGTGAGGACGCATCTTTGCGGGCTAAGCGCTTCAAGCCCCGGCAAGCGAACATTGAGCCTGGGTTCATCCGCTCGCAATGTCCCGCCGCCAACCAAGATCGCGTCGCTCTTCGCACGTTCGAGGTGGGCATGAGCGCGCGCTGCCTCGCCGGTGATCCAGCGGCTCGCCCCGTCAGCCAAGGCGATGCAGCCATCGAGCGACAGGGCGAGCTTGAGTGTGACATAGGGGCGCGAATCCCGGCGAAGCGATAGATAGCCCGCCAAGCTGGCACTGCACGCAGGGTCGCCGACCAGCTCTGCCTGGATGCCCGCCTTGCGCAGCCGTTCGATGCCAGACCCGGCAGTGCGCGGGTCCGGATCTTCCATGCCAATCACGACCCGGGAGACACCGGCTTGTATGATCCTGCCGGTGCAATCGGGTCCTCGGGAGCTCTCATGCGCGCAGGGTTCGAGCGTGACATAGAGCGTGCTGCCCTTGGCCGCATGGCCGGCCTGGTCCAGCGCCTGTGCTTCCGCGTGCGGCCGGCCGCCTTTACAGGTCCAGCCGCGGCCGATTGTCACACCGTCCGCAACGAGAATTGCGCCGACTCCGGGGTTGGGGCGGCTCAGCGGGCGCGCGCGCGACGCAAGCCCGGCAGCCGCGGCCAGCCAGCGTGCATCGTCCCTATTGGCTGGCAACGCCGCCGGCCTCGCCTGTTTTTGCCGTTGCCGCCCTTTTTCTGGCGGCCGCGGCCTCTGCCTCTGCGGCGCGCTTTTCGGCGGCTTCGTCTGCAGCGATCTGGCGTTCCATCGCATCGACGTCCAGCCCTGAGGCACGTCCCAGGTCGCGGTACATCTGCTTGCGGAATTCCGCCCGCCGTTCCTGATCGGCCCTGAGCGCTTCCTGTTTTTTCTTGTTCTCGAGGTTGGAGGCGATGATCTCCTCATCGCTGCGCCCCGGCGCGAAGGAGGTGATGTAAGTCACCGTTGGCTTTTCGGGTGTGATGCGCTCGCTCTTTGGGATGATCATCAGCATCAGGCCGGTCGTTACGGCGATCGAGAGAGCAAGCACTCGCCAGCGATAGGGATTCTCCGACCAGACTTGCCTGAAGTCTTTCACCGCATTGGTGGGGGATACGCTTTGCCAGTAGCTCATGATGGGGCGAATGTAGGAGGTGGCGCGGCTTATCGCCAGCCTCTTCGCAACGCTTTCATGTCGCAGGTCAGATTCGGGCGTCATCCGAAGCGGGTGTAGAGGCCTCGCCCATGCGCCTTAAGCCAGCGATTGGCGGCCTTGATGTCGCCTTCGAAGATTTGGCCCAACAGCCCGTGGAAGCCAGGACCGTGGTCGAAATGCACGAGATGGGCAACTTCATGCGCCACCACCGACCGGCGGATGTGATCGGGTGCCTGCACTAGCCGCCAGTTGATCCGGATGGTTCCGTCGCTCGAACAGCTGCCCCAGCGGCGTTGGGCACGCGACAGGCGAAGCGGCGGTGCATCTACCGCGGCCGCTGCGCAATATTCGGCGAGGTCGGCTTCCATCAGCGCAAGCGCCTCATGCTCGAGCCAGCGCTGAAGGCGCCGGACAAGGCTTTCCTGCGGCCCGCCCAACCGGACTTCCCCGGTTCGCAGTTCCGGCCGGCGAGGGGCGCTGGCATCCCATGCAATGAACAGTTCCGTCCCACGATATGACAGACTTTCGCCAGGCAACAGCCGGATCTGGCTGGCGGCTGCCTTTGCCAACTCGCCTTCGAGCCAGTCTCTCCTGCTGCTGGCGAAGTCGAGCGCATCGGCCGTGCGGCCCCAGCGTGGCAACGTAATGCGAATTTCATCGCCGGCGGGCGCAAGGCGCATGATCATGCGCTTGGCGCTCGGATGGCGGCGAATGGAGACGGGCACCTCGCGCCCCGCCAATGTAAGGCTTGGTGAGCTATTGCTTCGGAGCAGCCAGTCGATCACTTCCCGTCCCGCTCAGCCTCGGCCCAGTCGACGATGTGATGCTCGATCGGCCCCGCCTGGGTCTCGCTTATCACCCGGCCGATGACCGATACGCCGGCATCGCGTACCGTTTCGCGATTGCCGCTGATGAGATAGTGCCAATCCGGCAGTGGCTCGCCATCCGCACGAAGCCGGTATGCACAAGTCTTTGGAAGCCAGGCGACCTTGCGCACGATCTGCAGCGTCAGCCGCAGGCAATCCGGCACGAAGGCTTTACGGTTGCGGTAGTCCTTGCATTGCGCCGTCTGCGTATCGAGTAAGCGGCATGCGACGTTCGTTCCGATGACCTCGCCGCTATCGATATCTTCGAGCTTGTGCAGGCAGCAACGGCCGCAGCCATCGCACAACGCTTCCCATTCCGCTCGGTTGAGGTCACCGATCGGCAATTCCCAGAAGCGGTAGCGCATGCTGCCGTCCTTTTGGTTGGCACCCGTCAGCCGATCCATCGTGCCAGCTCGTCGGCGACCGCTTCCGGTGTTTTGTCAGTTGGCAGTAACGCGATCGGTTCGCCCTTGCGGCCCATGAGGTAGGCAAGGTTGCTATGACCGACCAAATAGCCGCCGCCTGACGTCGGCTTTTCTACGGAGTAAACTACCCGGAATGCGTCAGCCGCGACCTTGATCTCCTCCGGGCTGCCGGTGAGACCCAGCAGGTCGTCGGAAAACGCACTGGCGAACTCGCCGACTTTGGCCGGCGTATCTCGTTCCGGATCGACCGTAATGAAGATGGGCTGCACCTGCGCGGCCAGCTCCGGCTTGCGCCTGCTTGAACTGGGCAAATCCCTGCATGATCTTCTGCACGTCGAACGGGCAGATGTCCGGGCAATAGGTATAGCCGAAATAGACGATTCGATACTTTCCGTCGAAGTCCGACCAGCGCACCTGCTTGCCGCTTGAATCGACCAGCGTGAACGGGCCGCCGATCGCGGCGCCCGCTAGCGGCGGCTCGCTGGCATTGGTTTGCTGAGCGGGGGGGCTGCACGCTGCAAGCAACAGGGCGGGCAAAAGCGCCAGCGTGAAGGAAGCGGTTCTGCGGCGGGGCAATTTTAGCTTGGTCATGGCGCGCCGGTTCATGCTCTGCTAACCCGCCTACCGCAAGGGGGTGAGTCAGCCCCGCGCTTAAACAGGAGGACGTCCGGTGGCCCAGGCCAACCGTTTAACTGCCATCATTCTTTGCGTAATCGCCGGGGCGCTGCTTTCAGCGACGCCGGCCAGCGCGCAATATTCTCCGGGCTACAAGTTCCTTGAAGCCGTGAAAAAGAAGGATGGGGACGCTGTGGTCCTGGCTTTGAAATCGCCAGGTTCCACCATCATCAACAGCCGCGACATCACTTCCGGCGAGACGGCGCTGCACATCGTCACGCAGAGGCGCGATGTATTGTGGATGCAGTTTCTCCTCGCCCAAGGGGCCAATCCGAATGTGGCGGATACGAAAGGCGTGACACCCCTTGTCCTTGCGACTCAGCTCGGTTTTCTCGAAGGAGCCGAGACATTGATTGCCAAGGGGGCGAAGGTAGACGTTCCCAACGCGACGGGTGAAACCCCGCTGATTGCTGCGGTCCATCGTCACGACATCCCGATGCTACGCCTGTTGCTGAAGTCGGGGGCCGATCCCGACCGCGCAGACAGTTCGGGCCGTTCGGCTCGTGATTACGCCAAGCTTGAAGGGGCAAACGGCAACCTCGTTTCCGAGATCGCCAAGAATGAGAAATCGGCGTCCCAGCGCGAAGGCGCGAAGACCTACGGTCCTTCCTATTAGCATGATGGCGCAGGCTGCGACGGATATGGCCGACCTGACGCTGGACGAAATGCGCGACTTGCTTGCGCCGCTCGTCGCGGAGGCCGCGGTTTTCGATGGCTGGAGCGATGCGGCGGTTGAAACTGCGGCCGCGCAAATAAAGATCGACCCAGCGGCGGCCAGGCTCGCCTTTTCTGGCAGCCCGATGGAGATGATCGCCGCCTGGGTGGCCTCGATCGATGCGCGGATGCTGGCGGAGTTTTCGCCGCAAGTGCTTGGCCAGATGCCGGTGCGCGAGCGAATCCGCGCACTCGTGCAGTTCAGGCTGAGCTGTGCAGATGGGATGGAAGAGACGCTGCGCCGCGCGCTGGCGATCATGGCCATGCCGCAGAACGCTCCGCGCGCGCTACGCCTCGGCTGGGAAAGCGCGGATGTGATGTGGCGCCTCGCTGGCGATACGGCCACCGACTATAATCACTACACCAAGCGCGCGATTCTGGCCGGTATCTACGCCGCCACGCTGGGTGTTTTCATAGATGATGAAAGCGATGGCAAGGCTGATACACGCGCATTCCTGGACCGCAGGATCGACGGAGTAATGACCTTCGAAAAAACCAAAGCTCGATTGCTTCGTGATCGCGACGGCTTTTCCATGTCTCGGTTTCTCGGCCGGCTGCGGTATCCAGCGAAATAGAATCCGGGCCGAACAACTCCCGGTCCTTCAGGAATTGACTCCACACTAATGCGAATGAGTT
Source organism: uncultured Alphaproteobacteria bacterium (assembly GCA_963777785.1). Lineage (GTDB taxonomy): Bacteria > Pseudomonadota > Alphaproteobacteria > Sphingomonadales > Sphingomonadaceae > Andeanibacterium. The sequence continues at coordinate 1,147,531 of CAVZRU010000002.1, read as the reverse complement.
GCAATTAGTGTGGACATCTGGCAGCGGGCGAGCATGACACTCGATGCATTTCCTTCCCGGCGGTTTGCGCGAATCACGGCGATCGATTGGAGCCTGCTTGCACCGGAAGAAGCCACGCGCCTGCGCGCGCTCGGCATCGATACAGGCGTGAAGGTCGAGATCGCCCATCGCGGCGTCTTCGCCGGCAAGGATCCGCTGGCAATCACCATCGGACGGATGACGGTGGCGCTGCGCCGCGCCCATGCGCGCGCGATGTCAGTTGAGGAAGCGTGATGAGCAGGCTGCGCACTGCTGCTCTTGTCGGCAACCCCAATGCGGGCAAAAGCGCGCTGTTCAATGCGCTCACCGGCGCGCGGCAGAAGATCGCCAACTATCCCGGCGTCACGGTAGAGCGCAAGGCGGGCCGGCTGGTGCTGCCTTCGGGCGAGCCGGTCGAGCTGATCGACCTGCCCGGCAGCTATGGCTTCGATGCGACCAGCCCTGACGAGGAAGTGACCCGCAAGGTCGTGTTCGGCGAATTCCCGGGCGAGGCCCAGCCCGAAGTGCTGGTGATCGTGATCGACGCCTCCAATATCGAACAGCACCTCGTTTTCGCCCAGGAAGTGATCGAGCTGGGCCGGCCGACTGTCGTGGCGCTCAACATGGTCGATCTGGCCGAACGCGACGGGCTGGTGCTCGATCCCGCGGCGCTGCAGGAAGCGCTCGGCGTGCCGGTGATCCCGACGGTTGCGGTCCGCCGGCGCGGGCTATGCCGATCTGATCCAGGCGATCAGCAGATGCCGAAGGTGAAGTGCGAAGGCGCGTCCGAGCGTCCATGCTCGTCCGCACATTACGCAGCCCGAGCGGCGCCTCGCCGCCCAGAATATCGCACGGGCCGCGATCCTGTCCGAAACCGCGCAGCACCGGCTCCATGCCCGCATGGACCGGCTGCTGCTGCATCCCTGGCTCGGCCCGCCGATCCTGTTCGCGCTGCTGTTCGTCATCTTCCAGGCGGTGTTCGCCTGGGCGACGCCGTTTGCCGATGCGCTGGAAGCCGGTAGTTGGCTGGTTGTCCGGACTGACGCAGGCGTTGATCCCCGCCGGCTTCCTGCAGGATCTGATCGTGCAGGGCGTGCTTGCCGGCGTCGGCTCGGTGGTCGTCTTCCTGCCGCAGATCGTGATCCTGTTCGTCTTCATCCTGATGCATGGAGGCGACCGGCTACATGGCGCGCGCCGCCTTCATCATGGACCGGCTGATGGCGATGGTCGGCCTGTCGGGCCGCAGTTTCATTCCCGCTGCTGTCCAGTTTTGCCTGCGCGATTCCCGGCATCATGGCGACGCGCAGCATTTCCGATCCCAAGGACCGGCTGACCACGATCCTGATCGCGCCGCTGATGACCTGTTCGGCGCGGCTGCCGGTCTATGCCGTGATCATCGCCGCCTTTATCCCGGCGCGCAGCGTGGGCCCGGGCATCGGGCCTGCAGGGGCTGGTGCTGTTCGCGCTCTATGTCGCGGGGATCGTCGGCGCGATGGTGGTCGCGCTGGTGCTGCGCAGTTCGGTCACGAAGGGGGCGGCGTCCGGCTTCATCATGGAACTGCCGAAGTACCAGCTGCCGCGGCTTTCGGATCTGCTGCATCGGTCTGTGGCAGCGCGCCTGGGTGTTCCTGCGCCGTGCCGGCACGATCATCTTCATGGTCACGATCGTGCTGTGGGTGCTGCTGAGCTTCCCCAAGGCCGCGCCGGGCGAGAGCCAGGTCGATGCCTCGATAGCCGGGCAAGCTCGCCAACGGGCTGGCAGTGGTGGTGGAGCCGATCGGCTTCAACCGCGACATCGCGCTGGCGCTGATCCCGGCCATGGCAGCGCGCGAAGTGGCCGTATCTTCGCTCGCGACCACCTATGCCGTCGCCTGCCGATGACGAGGACCAGACCGCAATGGCGCTTGGCGACCAGCTCGCCGCACGCTGGAGCCTGCCGACGGCGCTCGCCTTCCTCGCCTGGTTCGTGTTCGCCCCGCAATGCCTTTCGACCATCGCTGTCACCCGGCGCGAAACGAATGGCTGGAAATGGCCGATCTTCATGTTGGTCTATCTGTTTGCCCTGGCCTATGTGTTTGCCGGGCTCACCTACTGGTTGGCCGTCGCGGCGGGCTTATAGCGAGAGGCTGTGGATAGGTTTCGCCGGGCGAGACTGGAAGCGATCCGCTCCATTGGATAAGCCATCGCCAATTCAGCAATTGAAAGCGATTCCCATGGCAGGCAGCGTCAACAAGGTCATTCTGATCGGCAATCTCGGGGCGGATCCCGAAGTCCGCTCGTTCCAGAACGGGGGCAAGGTGTGCAATCTGCGCATCGCCACTTCGGAAAGCTGGAAGGACAAGAACACCGGCCAGAAGCAGGAACGCACCGAATGGCACAGCGTGGCGATCTTCTCCGAAGGATCTGGTCGGCGTGGCCGAACGTTTCCTGCGCAAGGGCAGCAAGGTCTATATCGAAGGCCAGCTGCGCACCCGCAAATGGCAGGACCAGTCAGGCAACGATCGGTACTCGACCGAAGTCGTGCTGCAGGGCCCTGGCTCGGTGCTGACCATGCTCGATGGCGCTCCCGGTAGCGGCGGCGGCGGTGGTGGCGGCCAGCGCGGCGGATCGTTCGATGGCGGGCAACAAGGCGGAGGCGGCAGCAGCTGGAACCAGGGCGGTTCGGGCGGCGGCAATGCTCCTGCTGGCGGCAGCAATTTCGGAGACGATCTGGACGACGATATTCCGTTCTGATCGCGCGATCATCGCATTCGCGGCGCCCCGGGATTCCCGGGGCGTTTTTTTTGGCTCAGGGTTACATAAGTTACAAACGGTAACTCTCGTGGCACCCGGGAAAATCCTTTATCCGCAGAGGTTTGCGACCCCCTGGGTGACAGATCCTCCGAAATAAAAATAAAAATGTTCTTACGCGTTTGAGACATAATATTACGCGGCGCAGCGCAACATTGCCACTTCGCGCAGCCACGGCGAAGGCGCCTTCACCAGCGGCTAGAGGTTCGACGATTCGAAAGAGCCGCACGAACAGTGAAGAACGCAGAACATGTAGGAAAACGGTAATTCGAACTGGTCGAAAATTGGCGCGAACAGGGGATGCCGGGCCTTATTATGCGCTAGCGGCTAGTCCGGCTTCTTGTCCTTCAGCGCAGCCAATGCGGCGAATGGTCCCGAGCTTTCTTCGTCTAGCAGGCCTGCTTCCTTGCGCGCTTTGTCGGCCTCGGGGCCGGTGGCATAGGGATCGATCGTCAGCGCCAGGCTCTGCGACACGGCCTCGCCAAGATCGAAGCTGCGCCCGGCATAGGGGATTTCGTCCACCGCATCCGGGTCGAGCTCGATTTCCTCTTCCGCTTCGGCGGCGAGTTCGGCTTCGGGCACGAAGCGCAGCACGATGGGTTCGTGCACTTGCACCGGCAGATCGTCCCCCGAAATTGCGCAGCTCTGCACGAACTCAGCATGAAGCAGGCCTTGTGCATCGACGCAGTCGCCATCGAGGTTAAGTTCGATATCGGCAGAAAGGCTGTCCAGTGCGACCAGCCCGAAGCGGACGGCGAGCGCGCCGCGCTCCGCCTCGTTTGCCTCGAGATGCAGTTTCCGCGTGTCGATCGCCTTGACGTCGACCCTGCGGGAGAATTCGGGAAGGTCCGTCATCTCAGATATCTCCGGCCACGATCCGTTCGCTCGAAGTGTCGCGCAGCTGCTGCGCGAAGGAGCGAAGCGCCACCGCCAGCGCATCCGGCTGCGCACCTTCCGTCAGGCCGACATTGCGCGCGGCCGCTTCGCACAGCACACTCTCGTCCGCCGCGGCCAATCCTTCGCGATAGGCGCCCAGGCGGCCGCCCAGAGCTGCCATCAGGCGGCCGATATGCTTGCCCACGACCACGTCGCCCACGCCGCTTTCGCGCAATTGACCGTCCATATCCTCTACAAATAGCTCGGTCAGAAATACGGAGGCCTGCCGCTGCTCCGCCTCGTCCTCCAGCCGCAGCAGCACCAAAGCGAGGATTGCGGTGATCATGTCGAAGCGGCCTTCCACCGTGTCGGCCACGCCCATATCGGCATACCAGCGCTTCTCCCGCGCGATCTCAACCACGCGGTGCCACAGCGGCCGCAATGCGTCGCGCGGATCGGAGGCGGTGCCAAACAGGCGGGAGAACAGCTTTATCGGCATGACTATCAAACTCGTTGTTCAGCGGCGCTTAAGAGCCAGCGGGTCAGACCGCCGATCGGAAGCGGGTTGCGAAGGGCGGCTGCACGCGCCATTGCGCAAGGCAGCGCTTGTCCCTAAGGCTCGCGCCGATAAAGGGTAGCACGGCCCAAGGCAATCGTGCCCAGAAGAGTTCGAAAAGGCGGGAACTGATGAAACTTTCGGTGCGGATCGGTGCAGTGGCAATTTGCGCCACTCTTGCAGCAGGTTGCAGCTCGATCAGGGATCATCGCGGTTATATCGCCGATCCCACTCTGACTGAGGCGATCCAGCCGGGGATCGACAATCAGCAATCGGTGGAAGGCACTCTCGGCCGCCCGACCTTCACCAGCCAGTTCGGTCAGCCGACGTGGTACTACGTTTCGAGCACGACATTTCAGAAGCCTTTCACCACGCCCAAGATCGGGGAGCATTCCGTGCTGGCGGTGCAGTTCGATGCCGCCGGCAATGTGACTTCGGCAGAGCGCAGCGGAATGGAGAAAGTCGTCCGGATCAATCCCGATGGCGCCGCCACGCCGACCCTGGGCAAGGAGCGCGGCTTCCTGCAGGACCTGTTCGGCAATATCGGCCAGGTCGGCAGCTTTGGCGCCGGTGCGGAAGGTGGGCCGGGGCCTAACGGCAGCTGAGGCAGCTAGCTGGTTTGCACATGCTTGAAGCCTTTCGTTCGAGCGCCCATATTCGGCCATATGACTGATCCCAATACGAGCCACGGCACTGTCCAGTGGCATGGCACCACCATCATCGGCGTGAGGAAAGGCGGCAAGACCGTCATCGCTGGCGACGGCCAGGTCTCCATGGGCAACACGGTGATGAAGCCCAACGCCCGCAAGGTTCGCCGCCTGGGCAAGGACGCCAAGGTCATTGCCGGTTTCGCCGGGGCCACGGCCGACGCATTCACCCTGTTCGAGCGGCTGGAAAAGAAGCTGGAGCAATATCACGGCCAATTGCTGCGTGCCGCTGTGGAACTTGCCAAGGATTGGCGGACCGACAAATATCTCCGCAATCTCGAAGCACTGATGATCGTCGCCGATGCGGATACCCTGTTGGTACTCACCGGCAATGGCGACGTGCTTGAGCCCGAAGGCGGAATCGCCGCGATCGGATCGGGCGGCAATTACGCACTTGCGGCGGCCCGCGCTATCGATGCCTATGAAGAAGATGCCGAAACCATTGCGACCAAGGCGATGGCTGTCGCCGCGGAGATATGCGTCTTCACCAATGACCGTGTGACGGTGGAGACTATCTGACCGACATGATGAACGACAATCTGACTCCCAAAGCGATCGTAGCCGCTCTCGACGAGCATATCATTGGCCAATCCGATGCAAAGCGTGCCGTTGCCGTTGCCTTGCGCAACCGCTGGCGGAGGCAACGCCTGCCTGCCGATTTGCGTGACGAGGTGACGCCGAAGAACATATTGATGATCGGGCCGACGGGCTGCGGCAAGACCGAGATCAGCCGCCGGCTGGCCAAGCTGGCAGATGCGCCTTTCGTGAAGGTCGAAGCGACCAAGTTCACCGAAGTGGGCTATGTCGGGCGCGATGTGGAGCAGATTGCGCGCGATCTGGCCGAAGATGCGATCCGCCTGGAAAAGGATCGGCGGCGCGAGGCCGTGCGCGAAGCTGCGTCAAAGGCGGCGATGCAGCGCCTGCTCAACGCGCTGGTCGGCGACGGCGCTTCCGAGGCGACGCGCGAAAGCTTCCGCCAGCGCATCGTGCAGAATGCGATGAACGACACCGAGGTGGAAATCGAAGTGGAAGACAGCCCCGGCATGCCGATGGAGATCCCCGGGATGGGCGGCAATGTCGGCATGATCAATCTGTCGGACATGATGGGCAAGGCATTCGGCAAACAGAACCTCAAGCGCCGCAAGCTCAAGGTTCCGGACGCCTGGGACAAGCTGGTCGAAGAAGAATCGGAAAAACGCATGGACCAGGACGATGTCGCCCGGGTCGCATTGCAGAATGCCGAGGCCAACGGAATCGTGTTCCTCGACGAGATCGACAAGATCGCCGTGTCCGACGTGCGCGGGGGATCGGTGAGCCGGGAAGGCGTGCAGCGCGATCTTCTGCCTCTGATTGAAGGCACCACGGTGGCCACAAAATACGGCCCGATGAAGACGGACCATGTGCTGTTCATCGCATCGGGCGCGTTCCACGTCGCCAAGCCTTCCGACATGCTGCCAGAATTGCAGGGCCGGCTGCCGATCCGTGTTGAACTGCAGGCGCTGACCGAGGAAGACTTCGTCTCTATCCTGACTGATACGAAGGCCAATCTGGTTCAGCAGTACAAGGCCTTGATAAGCACGGAAGACGTAACGCTGGAAGTGACGGAGGATGCTGTGCGCGAAGTTGCGAAGATCGCTGCGCAAGTAAACGAAAGCGTCGAGAATATCGGTGCGCGCCGGCTCCAGACCGTCATGGAGAAGCTGCTTGAGGAATTGAGTTTCCATGCCGAAGAACGCAAGGGGGATATTGTGACGATCGATGCCGCTTATGTCCGTGACAAGCTGGCGGCGCTCGCCGGTGACACAGACCTGTCGAAGTACATATTGTGACTGCGGTCTCGGAGACCAAGGCGATGATCGCCGCTTTGCAGCCGGAGCTTGACCCCGAAACCTATAGTTTCGTGACCATGCCCGAAGGCTACCGCTCGCGGCAGATCGGCGAGGTTGCACTCGCTCTTTTCCGTGAGGAGGAGGGCATCACCTTCATCGTGCCGCAGGCAGTGGCCTATGCGATGTATCTGCATGCCAGCCTCCCTATGCGGCGGATCGTGCTCAATGTGCACTCCGCGCTCGACGGGGTGGGGCTGACCGCTGCGGTCGCCGGTGCACTGGCCGAGGCCGGGATCGCCTGCAATTGTGTTGCGGCTTTTCACCACGACCATATCTTCGTACCAGAGGCAGACGCTGTGGCCGCGCTGAAGTGTCTGAAGGCATTGCAGGCAAGCGCCCGCGGGACCTAACCCTGCGACACTCTGCCACTGCGACAGGAGTTTTCATGCGGGCCCATTCGACACCTGACGACAAGCCGATCTATCGGCTGCTTACCGGCAAGGACGACCGCGAGTTTTGCGATCGCGTTTCCGAGGCGCTTGAGCAGGGATGGCGGCTTTACGGCTCACCGGCGATGAGTTTCGACACACTCCATGGCGTTACAAAGGTGGCGCAGGCAGTGGTGTGGAAAGACGCAGACGTTCTCAAGGGCTGAATGCCTGTCCTGGAAGGTGCTAAACGCCTTTGGGCGGGAACGCCTTTTGATATGGCGAATGCGCGCGCATTTCGGGGTACCAGAATTCGAGGTGACAGCCTTCGCACACGTGGTCGAGTTCGATCACCTGCTGTCCGGCCTTTGTCGCATCTTTCGCGCGCGCTGCGGCCGCGGTCGCCCTGGCATGCTCGGCCAGCGAGTGCGCCATCGCGGCAAAGCCCGCCGGATCTTTCGCGATATGGGCTCTGACCTGCTCTTTGGTTACGCCGCCGGGTTTTCCTTCATCGAGCAGCATCGCGCCACCGGGCGCCACAACATACCGTTTCGCGGCCGCGATCGTATCCGCCTCTGCCGCGAGGGCATCGGCAGCATCGGCAAGCTTGACCCAAGTCTCGTCGCTCATCGCCGAAGCGTCGATCCCGCCTTGATCGTCAATCGCCAGATTGGAAATTTCCCACAGCGCATCGCCTTTGGCGTCGACGCGCTCCTTCATCGCGAGGTGAACGTCTATCGTCCCCTCCTCCCCACTCTCTTCAGGGGGAGCATCCACCCCTTGAGAGCAGGCGCCAAGCGCAAGAGCAGCTGCGAGTGGAAACGTGAACGCACACAGGAAAGGCAAACGCTTCATGCGGCGCTTCATGCTATTATTCGGCGGCCTCGTCCATCTCACCCGTCTCGGCGGCCTGACGAGCCCACATTTCGGCGTAAAGCCCTTCAAGCTTGAGCAGTTCCAGATGGGTGCCGCTTTCGGCCAGGCGGCCATCGTTCATAACCAGAATCGTATCCGAATCGACGATCGTCGAAAGCCGGTGCGCGATCGAGAGTGTCGTGCGGTGTTCGGAAATGCTGCGCAAGGTGGCGAGGATTTCCTGCTCGGTACGCGTGTCGAGCGCGCTCGTCGCCTCGTCGAGCAGCAGGATCGGGGGGTTCTTCACCAGCGTGCGGGCGATCGCCACGCGCTGCTTCTCTCCGCCGGAAAGTTTGAGCCCTCGTTCGCCCACTTGCGTTTCGAAGCCGTGGGGGAGGCGCTCGATGAAAGGCAGGATCGCCGCTCCGCTCGCCGCGCTGATCAGTTCTTCATGGGATGAGCCGTCGCGGCCGTAGGCGATGTTGTAGCCGATCGTGTCGTTGAACAACACGCTGTCTTGCGGAACGATGCCGACCGCGGCTCGAACGCTTTGCTGGGTCACCTTGGCGATATCCTGTCCGTCGATCAGGATGCGCCCTTCCCACGGGTCGTAGAAACGGAACAGCAGCCGGCCGATGGTCGATTTGCCGGCGCCAGACGGCCCGACTATGGCCACGCGCTGGCCGGCAGGCACTTCGAAGCTCAGGCCATGAAGGATTGTCCGGTCCCGGTCATAGCCGAACACCACATTATCGAATGTCACGGTCGGTTTGCGAATGATCAGCGCGGGGGCTTCCGGCGCGTCCTTCACTTCCACATCCGTGTCGATCAGGCTGAACATCTGCGACATGTCGATCAGCCCCTGGCGAATGGTACGATAGACGGTGCCGAGGAAATCGAGCGGACGGAAGAGCTGCATCAGATAGGTGTTTACGAATACGAGGTCGCCGACGGAGAATCGGCCTTCGCTCCAACCCCAAACCGAATAGACCATTGCCCCTGCCATCAGCAGATTGGTGATCAGCGCCTGGGCAATGTTGAGCAGGGCAAGCGAGTTTTCGGATTTGGTCGCCGCCAGCATATAGGCCCGGGCGGCATGGGAATAGCGTTCTTCCTCACGGCGCTCGGCCCCGAAATATTTCACCGTTTCGTAATTGAGCAGCGAATCTACCGCGCGGGCGAGGGCATGCCCGTCGAGCTCATTCATCTTCTGGCGCAGGGCGGTGCGCCAATTGGTTATCACGCTGGTGACGGTGATATAGGCCGCCACCGTAACGAAAGTCGCTATGACGAGGCCGAAGCCGAAATTGAGGTAGAAGATCACGCTAACCGCGATGAGTTCGAGCGCGGTCGGTGCAATGTTGAACAATAGAAAGAACAGCATCGTGTTGATGCTCTTCGTTCCGCGCTCGATCACCTTGGTCACTTCGCCAGTGCGGCGCGAGAGGTGGAAGCGCAGGGATAGCTGGTGCAGCCGCCGGAACACATCTTCGGTCAGCATCTGCACCGCGCCCTGGCCGATCCGTTCGAACACGATGTTGCGTAGATTGTCGAAGGCGACGGCGGAAAAGCGTGCCGCTGCGTAGGCCAGCACCAGGGCCATGACGATCTGCAGCGACTGTTCGCCGACTTCAGCGGCGCCCGGGGTCATCCTGTCGATCGCGCCGCGCAGCGCATAGGGCATCGAAAGGACGGTGATCTTGGCCAGCACGATCAGCAACAGCGCGCCCGACAATCGCAAGCGCAAATCCGCGCGCTCCCGCGACCACAGATAGGGCAGGAAGCGGCGAATCGTGCGCCAGTCGGCATTGCTGTTCAGGCCGGGGTTTTCGTTGGTATCGGGCGGCATTGGCGATGCACTTGGAACTTTGGATGCGAAAGGGCAATGGCGCGGAGGCCGTTAGCTCCTAAAAGCCGTAAACGCGCGAGCCTGGATTGCGATCAACCTGGGTGCCGTCCGCAAGATCGAACA
>CAVZRU010000002.1:0-1130000 GCA_963777785.1 uncultured Alphaproteobacteria bacterium | reverse complement strand
GGCAGTTTCCTGAATTGCCGGAGCAGCGGGCGCGGGTTCACTGACATCTCCCTGCGCCGCAGGGAGCCACAGCGTGGCCCGCGTTCCTTCTCCCGGCCTGCTTTCAAGGGCAAAGGTGCCGCCAAGTTGCTTCGCCAGGCCGTGGATCATCGAGAGGCCCAGGCCCGTGCCCTTTCCTACACCCTTGGTCGTAAAGAACGGCTCAGTCGCGCGCTCCAGCGTTGCCGCGTCCATGCCGTGGCCCTCATCGATCACCGACAGGCCGATATAAGTTCCGGGATCGATCGCATCCACCTGGGCGTCCGGCAATTCGCGTTGTTCCACCGCTATGCGGATGAGGCCGCCATTCGCCATGGCGTCACGGGCATTCACCGCGAGATTGAGCAGCGCCATTTCCAGCTGGTTTGGATCCGCCATGACGGGGGACAGGCTGGCCGGAAACTGAAGCTCAAGCGGCCAGGCCGGCCCGAGCGTGCGCTGGATGAGCTCTGCAATATCCCGCACCAATGTTGGCACGTCCAGTCGTTCGGCAACCAAATCCTGCCGCCGAGCGAAGGCGAGCATCCGCTGAGTGAGCGCCGCCCCGCTTTCCGTGCCTTGCAGCGAATTGTCGATCAGGCGGTGAAGCGCCGGATCGTCTGGCACGCGCTTGCGCAGCAAGGTCAGGCTGCTCATGATCGCCATCAGCAGATTGTTGAAATCATGCGCCACGCCGCCGGTCAGCTGGCCGATGGCTTCCAGCTTCTGGGACTGGCGGAGAGTGTTCTGGGCCTGCGTCAATTCGCCGGTCCGCTCGACCACGCGGGCTTCGAGCGTCTCGTTGAGGCGGTGCAGCCGCTCCTCATTCTCCCTGAGCGACTGCTCCATGCGCCGCCGGTCGGAAATGTCGTTGAACAGGACGGCGACCTGCCCCGCGGCATCGTCTCCCACGCGGAAGGCGTAAACATCGTACCAGATGTTGCCCAGCGCTTCGGCATGTTCCTCGAGACGGACCTTTTCGCCCGTTTTTCGCAACCGATCCGTAAATGTCGAACCACCGCTGTTCGTGATTGGGGACGAGCGACTTGATCGATCGGCCAATGGCATCGCGCAGCCCGGTCTGCAGCTCGAATGCCGGGTTGGTCTCGAGAAAGACGTAGTCGACGGGGCTCGCCGGCATCGTCGAACACCATTTCGATAATGCAAAAGCCGGCCTCGATGGATTCGAACAAGGAGCGATATTTTTCCGCTCCCACGCGCAGTTCCTCCAGCCGCGCGCGTGCTTCGTACTGGCGCCTCCTACCTCTCAATGCCGATTGAGCCAGGCTGATCAGCGTCGTGGGATGAAACGGCCGCTCGAGAAAGGTCACGTTGCCGAGCACATCGAGGAAGCGCTTGGCCGCGGGATTGCGCTCGATGCCGCCGCCCTTGCGGGTCAGGAGGATGAACGGGAAGTCGGACCAGTCCGGTTGGTTTTCGAGCCATGCCGCCAAGGGGTGAAGGTCGGCGGAAGTAACGCTCTCCTCGGTGATCACGGCGAAGCCGGCACCCCACTCAAGGCCGCGTTCAAGTTCGGAGAGCGTCTGGCAGGTTTGCGTCAATATGCCCGCCTCGCCGAGCAGCGCGGCAGCGATCGCTGCGTCCCGGCCCAGCGGAGCGTGGATCAGGGCTCTTTCGGAGATGTGCGGGATCATCAGTGGCGGTCAGTAAGCAGGGAGGGCGTTTCACCCACAAACGTCGGAACGCCGCGCAGCACGCCCTGGAATCCGGTCAGCGGCTCGCCCAGTCGAATGCCGAAGCTGCCGATGCGGAACTCGCGGATCGTGTCCTCATGCGGGCCGGTCCGCTTCTTGATGACCGACAATGCGCGCCTCACTCTGCCCGGATGCCTCGAAGTAGCGAAGCAGGACCACCGTATCGGCCAGATAGGTGACGTCGACCGGAGCCTTCATGTCGCCGACCAGCCCGTGCTGCGCCACGGTCAGAAACGTCGTCGCGCCCTGGCGGTTCAGATATTGCAGCAGCTCGTGCATGTGCAGGATCAGCGCGTTTTCCTCCGGCATCGCGGCCTGATAACCGTTGAGGCTGTCGATGACGATCGTCCGCGCATCGTATTGTTCCACGCAGTGGCGAACCCGTTCGGAAAATTCGCCCGGCGAGAGCTGCGCCGCGTCGACCTGTTCGATCAGCAGCTTTCCTTCATCGACCATGGCCTGCAGGTCGATGCCGATGCCCTTCGCGCGGGAGAACAGCAGGCCGAGCTCCTCGTCGAAGACGAACATGGCGGCGCTTTCGCCGCGCCTGACGGCAGCCGCCACGAAAGTGAGGGCGATCGAGGATTTGCCGGTGCCCGCGGGCCCAAGCACCAGCACGCTGGAGCCGCGCTCGATCCCGCCGCCGAGCAAGGAGTCGAGTTCCTTGGACTCGCTCGTCAGAATGTCGCGCGGAAAGCTGCGTCCTGTGCTCGGCGGAGACGAGCCGCGGAAAGACCCGCACGCCGCCGGTCTTGATCACGAAGTCGTGATAGCCGCCGCGGAAACGGCGGCCGCGATACTTGATCACGCGCATGCGGCGCCGTTCGGCGCCATAATTGGGCGATAGCTCCTCCAGCCGGATAACGCCGTGCGCGACGCTGTGGACGGTCTTGTCGGTGGCTTCGGCGGTCAGATCGTCGAGCAGCAGAACGGTCGTCATCTGCTGCGCGAAGAAGTGCTTGAGCGCCAGGATCTGCCGCCGGTAGCGCAGTGAACTCTGCGCCAGCAGCCGGATCTCGGACAGGCTGTCGAGCACCACGCGCTCCGGTTTCGTCTCGCGCAAGACGGAGAGATCCGCTTGGTCGTCTCGCCCAGCTCCAGGTCGGAGGAGTACAAGCAGGCTCTGCTGCTGTTCGTCGACCAGGAAATCCTCTGCAGGAACGAGTTCGAACATCTCGATCCCTGCCAGATCCCAGCCGTGCGACTTTGCGCTTTCCCGCAATTCGTCCGCGGTCTCCGACAGGGTGATGTAAAGGCAGCGCTCGCCTCGCGCGGCGCCTTCGATCAGGAACTGGGTGGCGATCGTGGTCTTGCCGGTGCCGGGACTGCCTTCGAGCAGATACAAGCGGCCTCGTGCGAAGCCGCCGGCCAGTACGTTATCGAGCCCGGTGACACCGGTCCGCGCCATTTCTTCTAGAACTGCGGTCAACTAATTTATCCGTTTGCTTCCTACCAAATGCCCCGAGCCCCGAATTACCAACGCTGTCGGCGCTGGAGACCTAATCGAGAGCTCTGAGAGCGTGGGGATTTAACCGTTCACCGCAAAAAGTGTTCCGGGCCGAAGACTTGAAACGGTGCTGATTTAAGGCGGGCTTTCTACTGCTAAAGCGCTAATTTTAAGGATTTTTTATTTTCTGGCCATGCCGAGAAATTGCGAAACTTCGGCTCGTCAGCCGGCCAGCTTGGAACGCGCTTCGGCCATTGAATGAAACGGCGTGGCGCCAAGCTTTTCCATTCTTTCCGCCTGGTCAGGCGAACAAAAAGCAAAGACTTCCATGCCTGCCGCTATCCCGGCGGCAACGCCGGTCTCTGAATCTTCGATGACGGCGCAATCGCCGGGCCGCACGCCGCAGGAACGCGCTGCGTGAAGGAATAAATCCGGCGCGGGCTTTGGCCGCTTTACCCGATTTCGCGGAATAAATCCGCCCGGCAAAGAATGACGCCAAATTCGCCGCTTCCAACGTGACTGCCATTTTTTCCAGCGGTCCCTGCGAGGCGACGCAGAACGGCAGATTCATGGCGTGCAATTGACTGATCAGATCCGCTACGCCGTCTATGGCCTTCACTTGCTTCAGGGCTGGTAGCAATTCGTCATAGTAGCCGATCGCCCAGTCTGGGGGGAGCGAAACCGCCAGGTCGCGCAATGCGATTTCGCGGACGGCATCGACCGATTGCCCGACGAAAATTCGTTGCGCTTCGCCGGGTGAAAGGCTGACCCCATATCTGCCGATGATACAGGCGAGTACTTCATTGGCGATCGTCTCGCTGTCCACCAGCACGCCGTCGCAATCGAAGATGATGAGTTCGAACCGCATTCCGGTACGACGAGAGCAAAATTGCGGGTGCGCCGCAATGGTCCAGCGCCTGTCCTCTTCGCCCTTGCGCTTTTGGCGGCTTTTCCCGAAGGGTGAAAGCCGGAGTTGGATGCGAATAGGTGCTTAGTGAATCTTGAAATACTCAAAGGCCGGGTTGCGGTTGTGACGGGCGCGAGCTCGGGCATTGGCGCGGCTTGTTCGCTTGCCTATGCGCGCGCCGGAGCCAAGGTGGTGATGGCGGCGCGGCGGGCTGAGCGGCTCTCCGCGCTGGTCGAACAGATCGAGGAAATCGGCAGCGAGGCAATCGGCGTGACGACCGACGTCACGAGTGAGGACGACGTCAAAAACCTGTTCAAGCAAGCCGTGGAGCGGTTCGGCACAGTCGATATACTGATCAACAATGCCGGATTTGCCGACAGCACCCCGATCGAGGATTGCACGCTCGATATGTGGATGCAGATGATCAACACCAACCTGACTTCCGCATTCCTGTGCAGCCGCGAGGCATTCCCGCTGATGAAGGCGCAGGGGCATGGCCGGATCATCAATGTCGGATCGATCTCGGCGCGCGTGCCGCGCGAAACCAGCCCGGCCTATACCGCAAGCAAATACGGGCTGAACGGCCTGACGCATGCGCTGGCGCTCGATGGGCGCGACTGGAACGTGGCGGTCTCGCTGTTCAATCCGGGGATTGTGGCGACCGAAATCTCTCCCGGCGCGGTGAAGCTGCCGACCGATTTCGCCGCCAAGGCGGAGGATATTGCCGACGCGATCCTGCACATGACGTCGATCCCCGATCACCTCAATTTCTATGAAGCGATGATCGTGCAGAACAAGCTGCCGTTCCTCGGGCGGGGCTAAGGAACTTGGCCGCCGCACGGACCTTTGGCTGCCATAATATCGCGCAATTGCGCGAAGCGGCTCGTCGGCGGCTGCCGCATGGCATCTGGGAATATCTCGAGCGGGGAGTCGAAGACGAACTCGGCCTCGCCCGCAACCGCGCGGCGCTGGAGGCGATCACTTTCCTTCCGCGCGTCTTGCGCAATGTGGAACATATCGATCCGGCCACCGAATTGCTAGGCTGCCCCGCCAGCTTCCCCCTGGCGCTTGCCCCTACCGGTGCGTCAGGGATCATGTGGCACAATGGCGACCTCGCTTTGGCCAAGGCCGCTGCGCGCGCCGGGGTGCCATTCACGATTTCTTCGGCCAGTACGATGGATCTTGAGCAGATCGCCACGGCCGGCGGCACATTGTGGTTTCAGCTCTATCTGTGGGCCGATCGAACTCTTTCCCATGCGGTGATCGACAGGGCGCGCGATGCCGGCTGCGCAGCCTTGCTCGTCACGCTCGACATGGGCGTGCCGCCCAATCGCGAATATCTGCACACCAACGGGTTCGGCACGCCGTTCCGCCTCAACATGCGCAACACGCTCGATGTGCTGAGCCATCCGCGCTGGCTGCTGGGCGTGATGGGCCGCTATGCCCGCACGGGCGGGATACCCAGCCAGGCCAATCTGCCCGACCGGCTTCGCAACAAGGTGACCCAGACCGCCGAGCCGGGGGCGTTGTTCAAACAGGACGACCTCGATTGGGACATGATCGCCGCCCTGCGCGATCGCTGGCCGAACAAGCTGGTCCTGAAAGGCGTCTTGCGCGCCGACGATGCCGAAAAGGCGGCCAGCGTCGGGGTGGATGCGATTGTCGTTTCGAACCATGGCGGCCGCTCGCTCGACGGGGCCATGGGAACGGCAGATGCCTTGCCGGCCATCCTGTCCGCCGTGAGGGGGAAAATCGAAGTCCTGCTGGATAGCGGGGTCCGCCGGGGCAGCGACGTGGTCAAGGCGCTGGCGCTCGGCGCCAAGGGCGTGCTGGCCGGACGTGCGCCGCTCTACGGCCTGGCCTGCGGCGGCGAAGAAGGCGTGACGCGCGCCCTGGACCTGCTCAAGGCAGAAACTGTCCGCACGATGGCATTGCTGGGCGCTCGCAATGTCGGCGAAGTGGATGACGGGTTGCTTGGTTGAACCTTGCGCATGCAACCCGCGGCCATGCTGCACCCGGCCTGAGGCGGTGCGAAAACGAACCTCGAAAAGAGGGACCGTAAGAGGGGACTTCATCCATGAAGACATTTAGCGAGGCCCTTTCAAACGCGCCGCTCAAGGCATTTTCCGTGGCGACTTTCGCCGTGTGCATGCTCGTGCTGGTAAGCGACGGGATGGATGCCCAATTGCTTGGCATCGTCGCCCCGCTGGTGATCGAAGAATTCGGCGTGGGGTCCGACACGTTCGGCATCGCGATGAGCGCTGCACTGGTCGGCTTCGGGATCGGTTCCTGGGGCGGCGGATGGCTGGGAGACAAGATCGGGCGCCGCTGGTCGCTGGCCATTGCAACGATTGTGTTTTCCCTGGCGACGATCGGCGCCAGCTACGCCGGCGACGTGTGGCAAATGGCCGCCTGGCGCGTGGTTGGCGGGCTGGGCTTCGGCTCTGCCTATAGCAACGCCATCGCGCTTGCGGCCGAATGGCTGCCCGACCGCTGGCGATCGGTGGGCGTGACCACGCTTTCGGTGGGAACTCCCGCTGGCGGGCTGCTGGTCGCCGCCTTAGTTCCGTCCCTCGTCATATCCTATGGCTGGCGCGGGTCATTCGTGATCATCGGCGTCGCCACATTGTTCGTCGCCGCGCTTATTCTTGCCGTGCTGCGCGACAGCCCGACTTTCCTGCTCGCCAAGGGCAAGAAGGAAGATGCGAGAATTGCAGCACGCAAAGTGTCGCTCGGCGACGTGGAATTCGCGCCGGATCAGCATCACACCAATCGCGACGGACAGTCCATTGGCGTCTTTCACAGCAGCAATTTCCGGCTCAATCTGGGCATTGGCGTTGCCTTTGCCGCTGCGGCGCTCGTCGCCTACGGCATATTGAACTGGACCACGACATTCCTCACCGACAAGGGGTTCCCGTTCGAGGAAGCATCCTATGCCGTGTCGGTAGCCGGCCTCACCTCGATTGCCGCTGCAATAGCGGCGGGCCTGCTGGTCCAGAAGTTCGGCTCCAAGGCGGTATTCGTTTCGCTGAGCGCGGGCCTGTTCGTCACGCTGCTGTTTCTGGCGTTCAAGATCGAGAGCCTGGCAGGCACGCCCAGCGAAGATGCGAAGCTGCTGATCGTGGCGCTGATCGGCCTCGCTGCGGCGCAGTTCAGCGGAGCTATCGCAAGCATGTACGCGCTGATGACGCATGCTTACCCGGCATCGTGCCGTTCGGCCGGGATCGGCTTCGGGATCTTCGTGGCCCGCGTCGGCGCGATTGCGGCAAGCGGCCTGGGCGGTTGGCTGCTTGAGCTTGGGAAGGGCAGCGTGATACCGTTCTTCGCAGTTCTTTGTGTCAGCGCGCTGCTGGTTTCCGCGGCAGCCATCATTGTCGACCGGCATGTTCCGCCAGCGAAACTATCGAAATAGAGGCTAGACCAATCGAACTACCGTGGCGTTTCTGGGTCGATCGCGGCGGGACTTTCACCGACGTCGTCGCGCTTGCGCCCGATGGCGCCATGCATCGCGCCAAGCTGCTGTCGCAAGATCCGGAGCGCTATGACGATGCGGCCATCGAGGCGATGCGGCGTATCTCCGGCGCGGGGGCGGGCCCTTTGCCCCGCGCGGAACTCCGCCTTGGCACGACCGTGGCGACCAATGCCTTGCTCGAGCGCAAGGGGCAGCCGGTTCTGCTCGCCATCACGCGCGGCTTCCGCGATGCCCTGCTGATCGGCACGCAGGAACGGCCCGAACTCTTCGCCCGCCATATCCAGCGCGATCCGCCATTATATGCGCGCGTCGCCGAAATTGCCGAGCGGGTGACGGCCGCGGGGGAGATCGTCTCGCCGCTGGACGAAGCGGCCGCGCGGACGGCTTTGCAATCCGCCTATGACGACGGCCTGCGCGCAGTCGCCATCGTGCTGATGCATGGCTGGCGCTACGCCGATCACGAGCTGCGTTTGGCCCGGATCGCGCGCGAAGTCGGCTTCACTCAGGTCTCGGCAAGCCACGAGGTCGCGCCCTTGATCAAGTTGATCCCGCGCGGTGAGACCTCAGTGGTCGATGCCTATCTCTCGCCGGTCGTTCAGGCCTATGTCAGTGCGCTTGAATGCCGCTTAGGTGCCGTTGAGCACGCGCTCTACATGCAGTCCAACGGCGGGCTTGCAGAGGGCACCGCATTTCGCGGAAAAGACGCGATTCTCTCAGGGCCGGCAGGTGGAATAGTGGGCATGGCGGCGACTGCCAGGCAGGCAGGATATGGCCATGTAATCGGTTTCGACATGGGCGGCACATCCACGGATGTCTCCCATTTCTCAGGCACTTATGAGCGCGATAGCGAAACGCGAGTGGCGGGTACCCGCATTCGTGCGCCGATGATGCGGATCCACACGGTGGCGGCCGGTGGCGGATCGATCTGCCGCTTTGACGGGATACGTTTTCAGGTCGGCCCGGATAGTGCAGGCGCCGTTCCCGGCCCGGCCTGCTACCGGCGCGGCGGGCCGTTGACGGTGACTGACTGCAACCTGCTGCTCGGCAAGCTGCAGCCGCAATATTTTCCTTATGTTTTCGGGCCGAATGGCGATGAACAACTCGACGCCGAAGTGGTGCGAAGGCACTTCGCCGAACTCGTCGCACAGGTCGCGCAAGACGGGGCGCAACTACACGCCAGAGCAGGCGGCAGAGGGGTTCCTGAGCGTCGCCGTCGCCAATATGGCCAATGCAATCAAGACGATATCGCTGCGCCGCGGGCACGATGTCACACGCGCAACGCTGGTCAGTTTCGGCGGAGCAGGCGGGCAACATGCCTGCCTCGTCGCCGATGCGCTCGGTATGTCGGAAGTCATGTGCCACCCGCTGGCGAGCGTGCTTTCCGCTTACGGCATGGGCCTCGCGGATCGCCGCGTGTTGCGCGAAGCGACCCTGGCCCTGCCGCTGGATTCCGCCAATTGGGCCGCGATAGAGGCTGCGGTGGATCGGCTCATGGCCGCAGCCGCAAGCGAGCTCGCTGCACAATGCGGCGGGGACGGAAGCGTTCGCAGCGAGGCCAGCCTGTTCCTGCGTCCGACGGGCAGCGAAAGCACGATCGAGCTGCCTTTCGGTCCGCTGGCAGAGATGCGGGCCCAGTTCGAAAGCACATGGCAGGCGCGCTTCGGATTCGCCGCCGGGGACATACCGATTGCCGAGACCCTGCGAGTGGAGGCCATCTCGGAAACCGAGATGCCGCCCGTCCGCGCAATCATGCCCGAGAAGTCCGCGCCGCCCGTTGAAACTGCCGATCTCTATTCGGGCGGGCAGCCGCACCGTGCGCCGATCTTCCAGCGCGAAGGCCTCGCTGCCGGATTTGAGCACATCGGCCCCCTGCTGGTGGTGGACGAGGTTTCGACCATCGTGGTCGAACTTGGCTGGCGGATGCGGGTCGATGAAATCGGGAACCTGATCCTGACCCGTCTTCCCCGTGAAAGTCAGGATCGCAGCGAACTCGTCGATAGCCGCAGATCCGCGGATTTCGGGCAAAGTCTGGACGATGTGGATCCGGTGCGGCTCGAGATCATGGGCGCGCTGTTCATGGCGATTGCCGAGGAAATGGGGGCAGCGCTGCAAGCGAGCGCGAGCTCAGTCAACATCCGCGAACGGCTGGATTTCTCCTGCGCCCTGTTCGACCGGCACGGCAATCTGGTGGCCAACGCGCCGCACATGCCCGTGCATCTCGGTTCGATGGGTGAAAGCGTGCGCACGATCATCCGCCGGCGTGGCGAGACGCAGGATGGACGCGGGATTTTGCCGGGTGACGTCTATGCGCTCAACGCCCCCTATGAGGGTGGCACGCATTTGCCCGATATCACAGTGGTCATGCCGGTGTTTGCGGCCGAGGGCGATGTCCGGCCAGCCTGGTTCGTGGCCGCGCGAGGCCACCATGCCGACGTAGGAGGGATAGCGCCCGGATCGATGCCGCCCCACAGCAGAACGGTCGACGAGGAAGGCGTCTTGCTCGACAATGTGCTGCTGGTGGACCGGGGGCGCCTGCTCGAGCAGGAAATCCGCACCCTGCTGGGCTCCGGCCCTATGCCGGCGCGCAGCCCCGACCGGAATATTGCAGATCTCAAGGCCCAAGTGGCGGCCTGTGCCAAAGGCGCAGCCGAATTGCGCCGTATTGCCGGGGAGCAAGGCCAGACGGTGGTCGACGCCTATATGAGCCATGTCCAGCAGCAGGCGGAGGATGCCGTGCGGGCGTTGCTCGGGCGGCTTGCCGATGGCAGCTTCGTCGCACCGATGGATAATGGCGCCGAGATACGGGTCGCCATTACGATCGACCGGAACGCCCGCGAAGCCATTATCGATTTCTCCGGTTCTTCCGCTCAGCTCAGCGACAATTTCAATGCCCCTCTGCCCGTGGTGCGCGCTGCCGTGCTCTACGTGGTGCGAACGCTGATCGACGATGCCGTGCCGATGAACGAAGGGTGCCTCCGCCCCCTCCGGCTCATTGTGCCTGAAGGCTCCATGCTCCATCCGCGCTATCCTGCCGCGGTGGTGGCAGGCAATGTGGAAACCAGCCAAGTGATCACCGATGCGCTGTTCGGGGCGCTGGGCGCGATGGCGGCGGCCCAGGGCACGATGAACAATTTCACATTCGGCAACGATCGCTATCAATATTACGAAACGATCGCGGGCGGATCGGGTGCAGGGCCGGATTTCCCGGGTGCGGACGCGGTCCAGACCCACATGACCAACAGCCGACTGACTGACCCGGAAGTGCTTGAGAGCAGTTTTCCTGTGCTGCTGGAAGAGTTCTCCGTCCGGCGGGACTCGGGCGGCGAAGGCGCCTGGAAAGGCGGAGATGGCGCCGTGCGAAAGATTCGCTTCCTTGAAGCAATGAGTGCGGGAATTCTCTCGGGCCGCCGCCTGACGGCGCCTTTTGGGCTTGAAGGCGGCAGCGAGGGAAAGGCGGGCGCTAACCGCATTGTGCGGGGGAACGGCGCTGCCGAGCAGCTTGGCCCGACTGCCAGTGTTGAGATGGAGCCCGGCGACATGTTCATTATAGAGACGCCCGGCGGGGGAGGGTTCGGGAAATAGCCGTGATCCGCGCAATCAATCGGCGGAACAGTGCGATCAACGATCTTACAAGCGTTATTGTCGGCGCGGCCTTGCGCGAGTAAGTAGGCCATATGAGTGAATGCGATACCTGCGTTGTCCGGAACCGGGCGATATGTTCGGCGCTTGATGCCTCCGAACTCAAGTCGATCAATTCCATTGGCCGAAGGCGCAAGCTCGAAGCGGGCGAATCCCTGATCTGGGAAGGCGACGAATTCGCTGCTGGTGGCCAATGTCATCGAAGGCGTGCTCAAGCTTTCCACCGGCACGGAAGACGGGCGCGAACAGATCGTCGGCGTCGTCTATCCTTCCGATTTCATCGGCCGCCCGTTCGGGGCGACCACCCGGCACACGGTGACGGCGCTGACCGACGCCAATGTCTGCGTCTTTGCGCGGTCGGATTTCGACGGTTTCGCTTCGAAGCACCCTGCGCTGGAAAGCAAATTGCTGCGCCGGACGCTGGCCGAGCTGGACCGCACGCGCAAATGGATGCTGCTGCTCGGGCGCAAGAATGCCGAAGAAAAGCTGGCCACGTTCCTGCTCGACATGTCCGAACGGCTGATAGAACCGGGCTGCGAAAGCTCCGAAGAGGCACTGTCCAGTTTCGAGCTGCCGTTTTCCCGCCAGCAAGTCGCCGATGTGCTGGGGCTGACGATCGAAACGGTCAGCCGCCAGTTCACGCGGCTGAAGAAAGACGGCATCGTCGATCTGCCATCCCGCCGCGCAGTCAAGATCCTCGACCGCTACGCGCTGGAGGCGAGGGCGGGCTGACCTGGAGCGAAGTCTGGACGTAGTCCGCTAGCGACCGATTGCGACATGGCCTGTCTATCCCACTGTCAGACCTTACGGCCAATGGACGTTTCCGCTCCTCGTCCGTTAAGCGCTTGCCAATCGGCTTCTAAGTGATTGCGCTTTTCTTACGAACTCGTGCGCCGATTGGAGTAGCCTCCAAACTGCAGTGAGCCGCTTGAGCGCTGCGCCTCCCGGATTATAACGGATGTTCAGCATTCTCGAGCATTTGGCATTAATGTTTGCCCAGCGGCGAGAAGCCACATAGTGCTTGAAGTCGCTTCACATTCGACCGCGTCAGTCGCCTCTGACGGAGATGAAGCTGTGTGAATGCTGTCGTCAAAGCCGAGCCGACAGAAAATGTCGATTGCGAGCACCAGCATGGGTTAAACCCCCGTTATCATCGATGAATTGCGGACTAGGCTTTCATTCATAGCGCTGTTCGGAGGAAGGCGGGATGGCAATGACCGTGAACGGGTGGCCCGAAACTCTTGTCAGCGCCAGACCGACGTAAATGGCAAAGCAACGACGCTCTGTGGATCGCCGCGATGGCCTGCATTCATCGCGGCATGACAGAATTGATCGCGTGGCTTGTGCGACAACCTTCTCTCGATTGGGTGACGCAGCGGCTCTTTTCCTGCATGGGCGCAACGGCGTCCACCATCTCAGAAAGGATGCCATCAGCTTCGTTCGAATGAAACCAGCGCAGGTAGAAGAGATGATCGATCTCTTATGCGACCTTGATGAGGCCCACGCTCTTCTCGATAATGGGATCGGCATGCAGCCCGGTTGGGAGGCGGACAGGTTGGATGCTCTCGCGACATTAGCGGGCAATCCGCGAACGCCAGTAAGATTTTTGGGGCGGCCTATCGATCAACAAACAGCAGCGATGCCATACACTGATATTGGCGAGGGCGATCTGGTGTCAGAGAAGTTCATGCGCGAGAATATGCCATTCCTGTTTGAATGAAGGCCACGCGAGACTGCTGGGTGTTTTTCATTAGGATGCGGGTGCTAGGGCGGAGCCAACTCATTCCGCCAGACAATTCTTTGATACGAGATTCTCGGTAATAACGAAGAGGTCGGAATAGTCGCATGGCTCGACGTTCCTTTGTTATACGCATCGCCGATGCTTTTGAATGGATCTGGGACCAGCGAAGCAGAGGCGTCACTCAAAACATAGCAAGAGAAATTAGTTCGCAGCCAATCCAGTTTTGGAAATGAAGCCCCATTTTTGGGTAGGACGAGGTTCGTCTGCGGCCAACTGTGGCCCTTGGATTGGTCCTATTTGGCTATCTTCGGTTGGAACCGACTGGCGATTCACGCTTTATTGCGTGTAATGACGCCGTGAACTCCTGTTGCGGTCAAGTTCGGATGCTCGATAAGCCTCGGAGGCGATGTAGATTTCCAAACCGCGATTTTTGTTAGGAATTGGTTGTCAAAAGGCGGGCACCTCCTGGGTGTACGACTATCTTCGGCCACATACTGATGTGTTCTTGCCCTCGCCGAAGGAACTGCACGTCTTCGACTCCATGCTTCGACCTGACATGTTCGGCGAATTTCATGCTCGTGCTGAGACCGAACACGCAGCGCGGAGCTGGCGGCGCAAACTGGCGGACCGCGTGAAACCATCGCCCCGCGAAAAGCGGCATTTGAACGCTGGCGATCGTCTCAAGATGATCGCCGATCCTGTGCATTATGCCGATTACTTCACCGAATGGGCGCAGAATTATGCCGTGGTGGGAGAGATCACTCCTTCCTACGCTTCCTTATCGGCAAAGGATTTTGCTTTTATCCGCGAGCTGCTGGAGCCGCATTTCGACCTGCGCATAGTGCTTTTGCTGCGCGATCCGGTTGAACGCGCTTACTCCGCGAGCCGGCATTTTCGCCGGGTGAACCGGGGAAGGTTCGATGTCGTTCTGCGAGAAAATAACAACGACTTGTTCGAGCGGCTGTTCGATACGCCCTATGTATGGGAACGTGCCGACTACCCGCGCATCTTTTCAAACCTCGAAGCAGTGTTTTCTCGTTCGGAAATTCATGTCGAATTCTATGAGCGCTTGTTCACTGAAGCGGCGGTAGAAAGACTTTGCGATTTCCTCGGAATTGAACCGATACCTGCCGATTTCGGCAAAATCGTCAATGCTTCGCCAAGACCAAACGAGCTAGATCCCGCTCTTGCGGCCGAAGCACGCGCCGACTTACGCGCCAATTTACGAATTTTGCGCCCAGCGGTTCGGCAAAGCTGAAATGGAAGAAATCTGGCCTGCCAACGCTAGCTGATCCGGCTTCGCGAATGTCTGCCCATCCGATTTACGGACCTGTCATTGCGAGGGGGCGGAGCGTCGAAGCAATCCAGGGCGCTATGTCACGCCGCTGGATTGCTTCGCTACACTCGCAATGACGAGCTTCGAACCTAGAACCTGTAGCCGATGCCGGCGCTCAATACCCAGGGGTCGAGCTTGTGGCGCGTGGCGATCACTTCGGTGTCGCCGACGAACCAATGCGCCGAAGTCTCGAGGAAGTATTTCTTCGCATCGAGGCTGAGCGCCATGCCGCTGTCGCCCAGCGGAACGTCCACGCCGGCCTGTAGAGCGACGCCGAACTTGTCGTTGAGGCGGAAGCCGTTCGCACCCAGGCCCACTGCCGCGGCGCCCGGCTTCTCATCGATGAAGATGAAGTAGGTCGGGCCGACGCCGATATAGGGCCTGATCGCCCCGGCATCGAGATGGTACTTCAGCGTGAAGGTCGCCGGGATGATCTTCGCGTCCGCCACCAGTTCGGCTCCGGGAAGGCCGGTGGTCCCATCCACGTCATGCTGGGTGACGCAGCAGATCGTTTCGAGCGAGATATTGTCGGTGAAGAAATATTCGATCGCGATGGTCGGGACGTAATTGTCGTTGGCCTCGGTCTGGAGAGTGGCAGGCAGGCCCACGAGATCCTCGTTGACTTCGGTGATCTTGCCATTGGGCAGCACCGCGGTGCCGAGCAGCTTGATCTGCCATTTGCCTTCGCCATCGGCGGCCTGAGCGGGAGCCGAGAAGGCGAAAGCGGCAAATAGAGCCGGAGCAAGCGCGGCCGCAGCAGTCTTGATACGCATGGTTGTTGTCCCATGCACCGTAGTGGCCACCCCTTGCGGCCAAGGATTGTTACGGTGCGAGGCGGCCCCTGTCTCACCGCTGACCCGATCGAAACATTGATCCGCCGCAAATCGGCCTTGTGCACCGCTTATCCGTTTTAGGGATTGAGGCACGGTGTTTTGACGGTGATCAATGTCCGGGCAAGGCGGCAGGCGCAGAGCGTCCCCAATTGCTGGAGGGAAATTAGGCATGGAAAAGCTCGTATCCCGCGCGGGCCTGTGGTTCGTAATCACTATCGTGGCCGTGATGGCTGTCGCTGCGGCGAAGGATAGTGGCTTTGCGATCCACATGTCGATTGTGGCCCTGGCCGCGCTGATCGCATTGTGGGTGAACGTAAGCGGGGCCGATTATTCGGCGATCGCCAAGGGAATCCTGCAGGACGCCCGATGAAGGGCGCTATGATGACGATCCGGTTCGCTGGGGCGTGATCGCCACGGTGTTCTGGGGCATGGCGGGCTTTCTCGCGGGCCTGTTCATCGCGCTGCAGCTCGCCTTCCCGCTGCTCAATCTGGAACCGTGGTTCAATTTCGGCCGCGTGCGTCCGCTGCATACGTCGGCCGTGATCTTCGCCTTTGGCGGCAACGCGCTGATCGCATCCTCCTTCTATGTCGTGCAGCGCACCTGCCGCGCGCGCCTGGCCTTTCCGGGCGTCGCCCGGTTCGTGTTCTGGGGCTACCAGCTGTTCATCGTGCTGGCCGCGACCGGCTATCTCATGGGCATCAGCCAGTCGAAGGAATATGCCGAGCCCGAATGGTATGTCGACTGGTGGCTTACGATCGTGTGGGTCGCCTATCTGGCGGTGTTCGTGGGCACGATCGTCAAGCGCCGCGAACCGCATATCTATGTGGCCAACTGGTTCTACCTGTCGTTCATCGTCACCGTGGCGATGCTCCACGTGGTCAACAATCTGGACGTGCCGGTCAGCCTGGTCGGTTCGAAGAGCTATCCGTTCTTCGGCGGTGTGCAGGGTGCGCTGGTCCAGTGGTGGTACGGCCACAACGCGGTGGGCTTCTTCCTCACCGCCGGCTTCCTGGCGATGATGTACTACTTCGTGCCCAAGCAGGCCGAACGCCCGATCTTTTCCTATCGCCTGTCGATCATCCACTTCTGGTCGCTGATCTTCCTCTACATCTGGGCCGGTCCGCACCACCTGCACTACACGGCGCTGCCGGACTGGGCGCAGACGCTGGGCATGGTGTTCTCCGTGATGCTGTGGATGCCCAGCTGGGGCGGCATGATCAACGGGCTGATGACGCTGAACGGCGCGTGGGACAAGGTCCGCACCGATCCGATCATCCGCATGATGGTGCTGAGCCTGGCCTTCTACGGCATGAGCACCTTCGAAGGCCCGATGATGTCGATCAAGTGGGTCAATTCGCTGTCGCACTATACCGACTGGACGATCGGCCACGTCCATTCCGGCGCGCTCGGCTGGAACGGGATGATCACCTTCGCGGCGATCTACTTCCTCGTCCCGCGCCTGTGGAACCGCGAGCGGCTCTATAGCCTGCGGATGGTCAACTGGCACTTCTGGCTCGCGACGCTGGGCATCGTGTTCTACGCCTCCAGCATGTGGGTGGCCGGCGATCACCCAGGGCCTGATGTGGCGCGAATACGGGGCCGACGGCTATCTGGTGAACAGCTTCGCCGACACGGTCGCCGCAGTCCATCCGATGTTCGTGCTGCGCGCCTTCGGCGGGCTGCTCTACCTTGCAGGCGGCGTGCTGCTGACGATCAACGTGTGGCGCACGATCCTGGGGCACCGGCGCGAAGAAGCGCCGATGTCCGGCCCGATCTACAATCCCGACAGCCGATCGCCCGATCGTCTCCGTTCCGGCCGAGTGAGGATAGATACGATGGCTAGCCTGACCGAAAATCACAAGAAGCTGGAACGCAACGTCACGCTGCTGGGCCTGGCGGCATTCGTCGCCGTGGTCATCGGCGGGATCGTGGAGATCGCGCCGCTGTTCTGGATCGACAACACGATCGAGAAGGTGGACGGGATGCGGCCCTACACCCCGCTCGAACAGGCGGGGCGCGACATCTACGTGCGCGAAGGGTGCTACACCTGCCACAGCCAGATGATCCGCCCCTTCCGCGACGAGGTGGAACGCTATGGCCACTACAGCCTGGCCGCCGAAAGCATGTACGACCATCCCTTCCAATGGGGTTCCAAGCGCACCGGGCCGGATCTGGCGCGGGTCGGCGGGCGCTATTCGGACGAATGGCATCGGCAGCACCTGATCGATCCGCGCTCCGTCGTGCCGGAAAGCGTGATGCCGCCCTATGGCTTCCTGGCCGAGAACGATCTCGCACATCGGCGATCCGGCGGCCTCGCTTGCGGCGCTGCGGATGGTCGGCGTGCCCTATAGCGATGCCGATATCGAGCAGGCGAAGGCGGATATGCTCGCGCAGGCCGATCCCAATGCCGATGCCGGCGATCTGGCGCAGCGCTATCCCAAGGTGCAGATCCGCGACTTCGACGGCAATCCCGAACCGCCTGACCGAGATGGACGCGCTGGTCGCCTATCTCCAGATGCTCGGCACGCTGGTCGATGTGAACAGCGCGGCCGCGCAGGAGGATCTTGCGACGGAGACCGGCCGATGAGCGCGCATTCGACCTACGACTTCCTCCGTCACCTCGCGGATAGCTGGGGCCTGCTGGTCATGCTGGCGATCTTCCTGGTGCTGTGCTGCCTGGCCCTTCCGGCCGGGCGCAAGGGATCGCAACAGGCAAGCCGCCGAAGCCATTTTCAAGGACGAGAACGATGGCCAATAAGCGCATCGACGAACCGACCGGCACCGAGACCGTCGGCCACGAATGGGACGGGATCGAGGAACTCGACACACCCGATGCCGCGCTGGTGGCTGTGGACCTTCTATGCGACGATCGTGTTCGCGGTCGGCTATGTGCGTCGCCTATCCGGCGATCCCCCTGCTCGACAAGGGGACCGAAGGCATGCTCGGCTGGACCAGCCGCGGCCAGCTGGCGCAGGAGCTGGACGAGCAGGCCACGCGCCGCGCCTCCACTGTCGCCGGGCTGGACATCGTCCCGATCGAGCAAGCTGCAGGAAAACGAGGCGCTGATGCGGGCCGCGGTGGCCGGCGGGCGAGCCGCCTTCAAGGTCAATTGCGTCCAGTGCCACGGCTCCGGCGCCGCCGGCGTGCAGGGCCTCTATCCCAACCTCAACGACGACGACTGGCTGTGGGGCGGCGATCTGGTGGAGATCGAGAAGACCATCACCGACGGCATTCGCCAGCCCGAGCATGACGGCACGCGTTTCAGCCAGATGCCCGCTTTCGGGCGTGACGGGATCCTGACCGCGCCGCAGATCGCGTCGGTGGTGAACCATGTGCTCTCGCTGTCGGGCAAGGGCCCGGCAAGTGCGCAGGGCGCCGCGCTGTTCGCAACAGAATTGCGCGGTCTGCCACGGTCCCGGCGGCAAGGGCATGCGGGAGTTCGGCGCACCGAATCTGACCGACGCGATCTGGCTCTACGGCGGAAGCCCGGCGGAGGTCACCGACACCGTCTCCAATGCGCGCAACAGGCGTCATGCCGGCCTGGGGCGAGCGCCTCGATCCGGTGACGATCAAGATGCTGGCTGCCTATGTTCACTCGCTGGGGGAGGCGAAGACTTCGTAGAGGAGGTCGCCGAGATCCCGGCGGATAAGGTTGATGGACAACCCTGAGAACAAAATCCGCGAGCGATGACGGATAGCCAAGACCAAGCGCCTGTCTCGAGCGCATAGCCGCTCCGTCTGCGGCGACGAAGCGGCACGAGCCGCATGAACCGGCTCGCGCATCTCCCGAAAGCTCTACGAGAAGCGCAAGCCGGTTCACAACAAGCGGATCGACGGCCCTTTCCGGCGCTTCAAATGGTTCGTGATGGTCGTCACGCTGGCGATCTATTACGTCACGCCGTGGCTCCGCTGGGACCGTGGGCCCTATGCGCCCGACCAGGCCGTGCTGATCGATCTCGCCAATCGCCGCTTCTACATGTTCGGCATCGAGATCTGGCCGCACGAATTCTATTTCGTCGCCGGCCTGCTGATCATGGCCGGCATCGGCCTGTTCCTGGTGACCAGCGCGGTTGGCCGGGCATGGTGCGGCTATGCCTGCCCGCAGACCGTGTGGACCGACCTGTTCCAGCATATCGACCGCTTCGTCGACGGCGACCGCAACGCCCGCATCCGGCTGGACGCGGCGCCGTGGGGGCCGTCGAAGATCGCCCGGCGGGCGCTCAAATGGTCGATCTACCTCACGATCAGCTTTCTCGACCGGCGGCGCGTGGATCCTGTATTTTGCCGATGCGCCGACCCTGTTCCGGCGACTTCTGCGCCGGCGAAGCCGCGCCGGTCGCCTACATCACGGTCGCGATCCTGACCGCTCACCACCTTCCTGCTCGGCGGCTTCATGCGCGAACAGGTGTGCATCTACATGTGCCCCTGGCCGCGCATCCAGAGCGCGATGCTCGACGAGAAGTCGCTGATCGTCACCTACAAGGACTGGCGCGGCGAACCGCGCGGCAGCTCAAGAAGGCGGAGAAGAACCCCGGCGACTTCGGCGACTGCATCGATTGCAACTCAGTGCGTCGCCGTGTGCCCCACCGGGTATCGACATCCGCGAAGGGCCGCAGATCGGCTGCATCACCTGCGCCCTGTGCATCGACGCCTGCGACCGGGTGATGGCCGAGATCGGCCGCCCGCGCGGGCTGATCGACTATGCCACGCTGGAAGATTGCGAGCGCGAAGCGGCGGGCGAAAAGCCGCGCCCGGTGTGGAAGATCCATCCTGCACCTGCGCACGATCATCTACCTCACCGTCTGGGGCGGCATCGGGCTGGGCCTGCTGTTCGCGCTCGGCACGCGCAGCCGGACCGATCTCACCGTCGCGCAGGATCGCAATCCGCCCTTCATGCTGATGAGCGACGGATCGATCCGCAATGCCTACACGCTCAAGCTGCGCAACATGGAAAGCCGCCCGCGCGGGATGGAAGTCTCGATCGAGGGCCTGCCCGGCGCGGTGATGTGGACCGACGACATGCCGCGCGAAGCGGCGCGCACCGCGCGATCACGCGCGATGTCGCCGCCGACAGGCCATCGATACGATGCGCGCCTATGTCGTGCGCGCCGGCGGACACGCAAGCGGCCAGCGAATTCGACCTTCACCCTGCGCTCGCTCGACGAGCAGGACGAGAAGCGACATCGGCGAAGCCCGCTTCGATGCGCCGACCGGAGGACGATGAAGGGGAAGCGCCATGAAGCCGCAACGAGCCTTCACCGGCTGGCACGCTGGCCGCGATCCTGGTCGTGCTTCTTCGGCGTGGTCGATCGCGGTGAACCTCATCATGGCGCGCTATGCCAGGTCGACCTTCGGCGGGGTCGTGGTCGAGAATTCCTATGTCGCCAGCCAGCACTTCAATCGCTGGCTGGACGAGGCCGAAGCAGTCAGAAGCAGCTGGGCTGGAAGGCCGATGCCGGCGCGCCTGCCGGATGGCCGGATGTCGGTTGTGCTTGACGGCGCGCCCGACGCGGCGGCGCTGACCGGCGATGGCGCGCCATCCGCTGGGCCGCGATGCCGGATCGTGCCGCTGACCTTCGCGCGCGCAGGGCGACGGCGCGGTTCGTCTCGAGCGAGCCGCTGCCCGCCGGCCGCTGGACGCTCCGGCTCGAAGTCGCGGCCGGCAACGACCGCTGGCGCGCGGAGGAGGCATCTGCGATGAGCGCGCTCGCCCGCCAGGACCTGCCGCTCGATCTGCGTCGAAACGGTGCTTGCCGTGCCGGGCATGCATTGCGCCGGCTGCATGAGCAAGATCGAGCGCGGGCTTGACAGGCTGCCCGGGTATCGTCTCGGCGCGGGTCAACCTTTCCGCGCGGCAGGTCACCGTCGCGCATGACGCGTCGGCTGAAGCCGCGCGATCTGGTCGTCGAGCTGGACCGGATCGGCTTCGAAGCCGAGCCGCGCAAGGCGAGCGCTCGCACAGTCGCAATCGGCGGTGCAAGGCCGCTGCTCGCGCCGCTGGCGGTGGCGGGCTTCGCCGCGATGAACGTGATGCTGCTGTCGGTCAGCGTCTGGTCGGGCGCGGACGGCAGCCACCCGTGTCGCTGTTCCACTGGCTTTCGGCGCTGATCGCGCATGCCGGCGATCGCCTATGCCGGGCATGCCGTTCTTCCGCTCGGCCTGGACGCGCGCTGAAGCACGGGCGGACCAACATGGACGTGCCGATCTCGCATCGGCGTGATCATTGCGACCATGCCTCAGCTTCTACGAAACCGTCGCCGGCGGGCACGATGCCTGGTTCGACGGCGCGCTGATGCTGCTCGCTTTCCTGCTGGCGGGCCGCGTGCTCGATGCGATGATGCGCGACCGCGCGCGCACCGGGGTCGATGCGCTGCTCGGCCAGGCCGCGCAGGGCGCGATGGTCGTCGGCGACGGACGGCAGCGCTCGCATGGGTCGCCGCGGAAGAATCTGCAGCCCGGCATGGTGATGCGGGTCGCCGCGGGTGAACGGCTGGCGGCCGATGGCGAGATCCTGACCGGCGCCAGCCGGTTCGACCAGTCGCTGCTGACCGGCGAAAGCGCGCCGGTGCCGGGCGCGCCGGGCGATATCGGTGCTGGCCGGCACGCTCAATCTCGATGCGCCGATCGACGTGCGCGGTCAGCGCGGCCGGGCAGGATACCACGCTGGCCGAAATCGCGCGGCTGATGGAGGCCGCGGCGCAGGACCGCTCGACATATGTCCGGATCGCCGACCGCGCCGCGCGGCTCTATGCGCCGGCCGTGCACACGCTGGCGGCGCTGACGCTTCGCCGGCTGGATGCTCGCGGGCGCCGGCTGGTACCAGTCGCTGGTGATCGCGATTGCGGTGCTGATCATCACCTGCCCCTGCGCGCTCGGGCCTGGCCGTGCCGGTGGCGCAAGTGGTGGCCAGCGGCGCGCTGATGCGCGCGGGGATCATGGTCAAGGACGGCTCCGCGCTCGAACGGCTGGCCGAGGTCGACCGCGCGCTGCTCGACAAGACCGGCACGCTCACGCTGGGCAAGCCCGTGCCCGATCCGGCCGTGCTGCGCAATCTGCCGCACGATGCGGCGGCGGTTGCGCTGGCGCTGGCCTCGCACAGCCGCCACCCGATTTCGCGCGCGCTGGCCGATGCGCTGGTGCGGCGCGGGGTATCGCGCGGCCGAGCTGGCCGATGTGGCGGAGCGGCCGGGCGAGGGCGTGTTCGCGCGCTGGCAGGGCACGAACGGTGTCGCTGCGCCGGCCCGAAGGCGGCCAGCGGGATCGCGGTGACGCTGGACATCGCGGGCCGGCCGGCCTGGCTGATCCCCTTTGCCGACCGGCTTGCGCGCCGGATGCCGCCGAAGCGCTCGCTCGGCTGGCGAAGCTGCGGATCGAAGCCTCGATCCTCTCGGGCGACAATGCCGCGTCGGTCGCGCGAGGTGGCGCGCGAAACCGGGCTTGCCGCCCAGGCCGAGGCCAGCCCGCAGGACAAGCAGGAAGCGATCGCCGGCTCTGCAGGCGGCAGGCCACAAGGTGCTGATGGTGGGCGACGGGCTCAACGATGGGCCGGCGCTGGCCGCGGCCGACTGCCTCGATCGCGCCGGGTTCGGCCAGCGATGTCGGGCTGCAGGCGGCGGACTTCGTGTTCGTGCAGGAGCTCGCTGCTCGCCCTGCCGCGCGCGGTGCAGCACTGCGCGGCGCGACCATGCGGGTGGTGAAGCAGAACTTCGCGCTCGCCATCGGCTACAACATGCTGGCCGTGCCGCTGGCGATGGCCGGGCTACGTCACCCCGATGATTGCGGCGCTGGCGATGTCGACCAGTTCGCTGATCGTGGTCGCCAATTCGCTGCGGCTGGCGCGGGCGGCCCGAAATGAACGGTGCTGGTCGTTCCTCCTCCCGGTGGCGCTGCTGCTCGGCCTTGCTGGGCCTGGCGGCCTTCTTCTGGTCGCTCAGCGCAGCGGCCAGTTCGAGGATCTCGACGGGGCGGCCAACCGCATCCTGATCGACGACGAGGACGAGCTGATGAGCCTGACTCCGGCGCCTCTGCTCGCGCTTGTCGGCGCTGATGCCCGGCGGCGCTCAATCCCGGGCTGCTGGCGGCGGCGAGGCACTTGCCGCTGACCCTGTGCGGATCGGGCGGCACCGTCTCGATCCCGCTCGGAAATGCACGCGCCCGATCCCGCAGGGCAACGCCTGCTGCACCAAGGGCTGCCATTCGGGCGAGAATCGCAAGCGCGCGCGCGAACAGGGCAATTGATTCACCGCAATGAGAATGCGGCGCGATTGCTGCTGTATAGGCATGCATGTGGCCCTATTATCCCGAACTGCTCGCCCGCCGGTGCCGCGCTACACCAGCTTCCCGACCGCTGCCGAGTTTGCGCCCGGACGGTCGGCGCGGCCGACTATCTGGCCGGCGCTGGCAGACGGCGAGCGGGCGATGTCTCGCTCTACGTCCACATCCCTTTCTGCGAGAAGATCTGCTGGTATTGCGGCTGCAACACCGGGGCGGCCAACCGCAAGCAGCGCCTGGCAGGCTATCTCGAGGCGCTGCACCGCGAAATCGCGCTGGTCGGCTCGCGCCTGCCCGCGGGCGCGAAGGTGCGCCGGATCGCCTTTGGCGGCGGCAGCCCGAATGCCATCGCGCCGATCGATTTCGTGCGCCTGATCGATGCGCTGATGCTGCAATTTGCCGCTGACCGATCCCGCTGATCTCGATCGAGCTCGATCCGCGCACGCTGGGCGACGGCATGGCAGGCAAGTGCTTGGCGGGCGTCGGCGTGACCCATGCCAGCCTGGGGGTGCAGACCTTCGCGCCGCAGCTGCAGGAAGCGATCGGGCGGGTGCAGCCGCGGCGAGCTGATCGAGCACAGCACGTCGCGCTGCTGCGCGGGGCCGGGGTCACCTCGCTCAATTTCGATCTGATGTACGGCCTGCCCGGCCAGACGCGCGAGGATCTGCTGAATACGCTGGACCGCACCGCCGGCTCTGGGCGCGAACCGGATCGCCCTGTTCGGCTATGCCCATGTGCCGCACCTGATCCCGCGCCAGCGCCGGATCGATGCGATCGAACCTGCCCGGACCAGCGCGAGCGCTTCGACATGGCCAGCGCTGGGCTATCGCATGCTGGCCAGCCGCGGGCTATGAGCCGGTGGGCTTCGATCACTTCGCCCTGCCGGGCGATCCGCTGGCCCAGGCCGCGCTGTCGGGCCGGCTGCGCCGCAATTTCCAGGGCTTCACCGACGATACGGCGCCGGTGCTGATCGGCCTCGGCGCTTCGGCGATCAGCAGTTTCCCGGGCCTGCTCGTCCAGAACGAGAAGAACGCCGGCCGCTACCGCATGCTGCTGTCGCAGGATGTTCTGCCGCCAGGTGCAGGGGATCACGCGCAGCGCGGACGACCGGCAGCGCGGAGCGATCATCGAGGGGCTGCTCTGCCATGGCCGCGCGGCGCATTCCGCCCGAGCTGGAGCGGGAAATCCTGCCCCGGCTCATGCCCTTCTTCGCGCACGATCTGTGCAGCTTCGAGGATGGCGAGCTGCGGCTGGCGATCGAGGCGCTGCCCTATGCGCGCAGCATTGCCGCGCAGTTCGACCCCTATCGCAAGCACTCGCCGCGCCGCTTCAGCTCGGCGATCTGAACGCGGCCTGCTGCCGCCGAAAAAATGGCGGCCCGTTGTTGCGAGCCGCCAGTTTGGGAGAAGGTCAGGCGCTTCAGGCCGCCAGCTTGGCCCCGCTCGCCCAATTGCCATGCAGCCCCTGGCGCAGCCGGATCGGCAGCTTGGCGCGGCAGATCGGACCTTTCGCGACGTCGAGCGCGTCGAAGATGCAAAGGTCCGAATAGTTGGCCAGATGATCGTCGACCAGCGCGATCAGATAGCCGTCGCCTTCCGGCGCATCCGCGCTGCGCGGGATGAAGCACGGTTCCTGCAGCGCGCCGTCGGGCCCGCACCACCAGCTTTGCTCCTCGCCGGTCGCATGGTCGTAATGGGTGAGCGAGTTGATCACCCCGGCAAACGGTCCCGGAGGGCCGTTGTAGGGCTTGGCGAAGTCGTAGGTGATCATCCAGCCGTGGCGATAGGGCTTGCCCGCGAAACGGTCGTCGATCCGCGGGAATTCGCCCGGCATCCGGCCGATCGGCTCGATCGCTGGTGATCTCGTCGCTGTTCGATGCGAGATCCACTGTGAAGCCGCATCAGGTTGGTCACCGCTTCCTGCGGGTTGAACGGCGCGGCCGTCCTTCTCGGGGAAGAACGGCAGGCTGCCGGTCTTGCGATACCGGCAAGTCGAAGTGGATCTTGGTGCCGTCCTGGAAGGCGTTCATCACGTGGCAGCCGCACACGCTGGGCTCGAGCTTGAACCAGCGCATGTCGCTGCCGTCGCCGTCGCGCCGCATCACGCCCAGGTAGAACGGCAGACTCGCGGTCGTAATAGAAATGCGGTCGGTCCTGCTCCAGCACGTCCCAGTCGGAATGATAGGGGATGACGTTGAACACCGCATAATCGCCCGCGATGCAGAAATCGTGCAGCATTGTGTAATAGGGGACGGAGAAATTCGCCTTGCGCACGACATTGCCGGCCGGATCGATCTCGAAATAGTGGCACGCCTCGGTCAGTGGCCCGTCGGTCGCATAGCCGAAGCCGCAGAAATTGCCGGTGTCGTGATCGATCTTGGGATGGGCGGTGAAGGTCGGAATGGTCAGCTCGCCGCCGAAATCGGTGTAGCCGTCCGTTTCCAGCGAGTTCTTGTCCATGATCAGGCAGGGGCTGTCTTCCTTCATGGCGAACAGCTTGCCTGCGTGGACCAGGACATTGGTGTTGGCCGTTCCGCGCATCTGGCCTTTCACGCTCGGGATCGTCGGTCAGAGGGTTGCGGTACTGCCCGAACAGCGACTTGCCCGCGGCCTTTTCCAGCTTCCACTTGTCGGTCTGCGCATAGCGCTGGCTGAAAGCTGATCTTCCCGTCCTTGATCCGGAACATGGTGACCATGCCGTCGCCGTTGAAGAACTGGTCGCTGCGGGTATTTGCGGCGGAAACTGCGGATCGGGATGCACGCGGTAGAACGCCCCGTCGAGATCCGGCGGGCATCTCCCCTTCGATCTCAAGATCGTCGATATCGCCTTCCAGGCGGACCAGCCTCAGCACGTCCTGCATAAAGCGGCTCCGGCGGGAAATGGACCATGCTATCCTCTCCTTTGTAACGCTCGTTACGATAAGAGGATTGGGGGACGGGTCCTTGACTTCGGTCAATCGGGCTGGCCGGATCAGGCTGGCACGCTTGACCCGGTTTTCGAACAGCATGCGTGGCGGCGGCCGTGTTCGAAATCGGAACGTGGTAGTTCGCTTCGAGTTCGACCACATCGTCCAGCATGGCGCCGCGTGCGGCCAGCCAGTTGAGAATTTCGACCCCCTGGCTGCCTGCCAGTTCGACGATATCGAGCGAATCGTGCTGCAGCAGCGCCTCGGGATTCGGGCCCGATATTGTCGAGGCAGAAGTGGTCGTATTCCTTGTTGATGAAGCCCGCACGCTGGCCTTCGAGCTGGTGCGACAGCCCGCCGGTGCCGAGCACGACGATCTTCTCGTCGCCGGACCAGGTCTTGAGCGCCCGGCCGACCGCGCGGCCGAGCTCGAGGCAGCGCTTCGGGCTGGGCAGCGGGTGCTGCACCGTGTTGATCGCGATCGGCACGAGCTTGACCGGCGAATGCCTCGGCATCGCCGGCCACAGCAGTTCGTAACGGCACGGCCACGGCGTGATCGACCAGCATCTCCTGGCACATCACCGGATCGAACTCGTTTGCCACCACCGTCTTCGATGATATGCCAGGAAAGCTCCGGAAAGCCGGGGATAGGGCTTGTCGAAGGCGATGCCCCAGCCTTCATCCTCATGGCGGTATTGCGGCTGCGGCGCCGATCGCGAAGGTCGGCATCTTGTCGAGGAAGAAGTTGAGCCCGTGATCGTTGTAGAACACCACTGCGACATCCGGCTTCTTGCGCGCGAGCCAGTCGATGGATCGGCGGAAAGCCGTCGAAGAACGGCTTCCAATAGGGATCCTGCTGCAGGCCCTTGGCGATCGCGTTGCCGATGCCGGGGACGTGGCTGGTGAAAATGCCGCCGATTACCTCGCTCATTGCTGCGCTCCTGTGTTCGGTCTCGCCCTGGGCGAGCAGGGCCGCCTTGAATTCGTCCAGGCTCATGCCTGTCTGCAGTGCGCCCGAGATCCTGCACGTTGAGGCCGAAGATCCCGGCCAGCTTGGCGAGGTAATAAACGTTGCCGCCTGCCTCCAGCATGGCCAGCACGTCGCGCTCCCGCACAGTATTCTTCTGCTCGTCGGTCAGGCCGAATTTCGCCATGTAGCCTTCTTCGTCCGCGCGGAACGCCTCGCGATTTTCCGCGCGTGTTGAAGGAATAGCACATGGCGTTGAGCGCATAGCCGCGCATGGCCAACTGCCCGTCGAACGGGTCTGTCCCCGGTATGCTGCGTTTCGCAGCGGCGAATGTCGGGGCCACGGCGTTCATCCCTGTCTCTCCAGCTCACAAATTATCGATTACCGTCGATAGCTGAGCCGGAAGGAAGCGTTGTTGCGCAGGATCAATTTTTTCGATTTGTTACCGATGCTGCCGCCCGGTGGCGGAAAAATACCGTCGCGCTCGGCAGCCGGGCGCGGGATTCAGCCGACTTCGGGGATGGGCACGCGCTGCGGAATTTCGAAGCTGCTGCGCGTTATCAGGCTGTCATTCGGAACGATCTCGATCGCGGGCCTCAGCCCCAGGCGCTCCGCCAGCGCGGCTAGATCGAGCTCGACATGCTCGGCTCGCAGGTCGGCGTGGCTTTCGCCGATGTGCAGCGCAAGCCGGTCGTTCACTATGGCCAGCGCACTGTTGCGCAAGGACCGGCGCGATCCGGCGCCGAGCCTGCGCGCCAGGCGAATGGCCAGGCCCCAGCAGATTGCTTCGTCCAGTGCTTCGCGGCTGGCGAGCTTGGAGAGCGTCTGCGGCAGGTTCAAACTGCCGCAATTGGCCGAGAGGGCCGCCGCGATCATCGCCCGGCCTTCGTCGTTGAGGTCCATCCAGCGCTTGTAGAGCGCCCAATTGACGGCTTGCTTGAGCCGCAGGTTCGGTTCGATCTGCATCGAGGCAAGGGCGAGCATGGTTGCGGCCAGCCGAAGCCTTTCCGATCCCTGGCCATCTTGCGGCAGTGCGTCGACCGTCCAGCCGGCGATGCGGGTCGCCAGCGTGGGCGGCCCGCCACGTGGGGCGGCGAAGCTGGCGATGCCGGCGAGCAGGGATCCTGCGTCTTGGCGGCGGGGTCGAGCTGTTCGAACAGCCGGCCTTCGCGCAGGCCCCATGACGAAAAGATCAGCTTGGATGGCTGGAGCTTGGCAATCAGGATCTGCAACAGGGCGGCCGCGTCCGGCAGCATCGCCGCACGCATCGCGGCGACCCGGGACACGTTGAGCTTCTTTGCCTTGGTCAGCCGCACTCTCTTTGCCAGCGTGAGAGCCTCCTCGGCATCGAGTTCGAAACCGTGCGGGTCGGTGAGCGGGTGTTCCGCTTCGTACATCGCGAAGCCCGCCAAGGCGCGCCAGGTGCCGCCGACCAGATAGAACGGCTGGTTCAGCGGCTGATTCCAGTTCTCGCGTTTCAGCAGGCGTATCACCCGGCGCTTGAACTTGTCTGCTCCTTCCGCGCGCAATTCCGGCAGCATCAGCGCGCCCAAGCGGCAGGCTGACAGCATGTTTGCTTTGGCCGTCGGCAATCTCGACCAATTCGACGCTCGCGCCGCCCAGATCGATCACCACTCCGCGTGCACGGGGGAACGCCCCGACGATGCCCATTGCGCTGGTGCGCGCTTCTTCCTCGCCCGTAAGCAACTGCGGCTGAAATCCGCACTCGCGCACCCGATCGAGAAATTCCCTGCCATTTTCTGCCAGGCGCGATGCGGCCGTGGCGATCACGTCGACATCCTGCACATGCAGGTCGGTCAGGATCCGGCGGTAACGCTTGAGCGCGCCCAGCGCGACTTCCATCGCTTCGTCGGAAATCCGCCCCGTACGCTGCAAGTCCCCTCCCAGACGGGCGACGACCCGTTCGTTCAGCAGAACCGTCGGCGCGCGCTGCGCGCCGCCATAGACGACCAGACGCACGGTGTTGGAGCCGATGTCGATCACTGCCCGGTGCGGCAGCGAATTGGGAAAGGCGGAATCCTTGTCACCGATCATCGTATCGATCCCTTGGTCACTGTCAGACCCCGCCCTTGCGCAAGGCGAGCTTGGGAACGGCCGCTCCTTCGTCCAGCGCGGTGCCGCGTCCGGAAAGTGAAGGGTTGGTCATGAAATAGCGGTGAAGATTGAACGGGCGTTCGCCTGGCGCCATGCGTTCATAAGTGCCGTCGGGGCGCAATTCCCAGCTTTGTTCCGTATCGAGCAGATTGGCGAGCAGCACCTGCTGGAGCACCTGATCGTGCACTGTCGGATTCCTGATCGGCACCAGCGTTTCGACCCGCCGATCGAGATTGCGCTCCATCGCGTCGGCCGAGGAAATGAACACTTTCGCCCGGTGGCTCGGCATCGCAAAGCCGTTGGCGAAGGCCCAGATCCGCGCATGTTCGAGAAAGCGGCCGATCACCGACTTCACCGTGATATTTTCCGACAAGCCGGGCACGCCCGGCCTGCAGACAGCAGATTCCGCGCACCACCAGGGCAATCCGCACCCCTGCCTGGCTCGCCGCATAGAGCCGGTCGATCAGCGCGCCGTCCGGTCAATGCGTTCAGCTTGGCCCAGATGAAGGCGGGCTTGCCCGCGTGCGCGTTGTCGATTTCCCGCTCGATGCATTCTTCCAGCTTGGCGCGCAGTGTAAGCGGCGAGATGGAGAGCAGTTCGGTCTCGATGCGGTTCGACATAGCCGGTGATGAAGTTGAACAGCTTGGCCGCGTCGCGTGCCAACTTCGGGTCGGCGGTGAAGAAGCTGAGATCGGTGTAAATGCGTGAGTTCAACGGGTGATAATTGCCGGTGCCGAAGTGGCAGTAGGTCCGGTAGCATCGCCTTCTTCGCGCCGCACGACCATCGATACCTTGGCGTGGGTCTTCCAGTCGACGAAGCCGTAGATCACCTGCACGCCGGCACGTTCGAGCTGGTTCGCCCAGAGCAGGTTCTGCTCCTCGTCGAAGCGCGCCTTCAGCTCGACCACGGCGGTCACCGACTTGCCCGCTTCGGCCGCAGTGATCAGCGCCGCGATCACGGACGATTGCTTGCCTGCGCGATAAAGCGTCTGCTTGATCGCCACGACATCGGGATCTGCCGCCGCCTGGCGCAGGAAATCGACCACCACCTCGAAGCTTTCGTAGGGGTGGTGGATCACGATGTCCTTTTCGCGGATCGCCGCAAAGCAATCGCCGTCATGCTCCAGGATGCGCTCGGGATAGCGCGGGCTGAATGGCTCGAATTTGAGGTCGGGCCGATCTTCGTCGACGATCACGCCGAGGCCGCCCATCCCGATGGTGCCATCGGTGCGCATCATGATCGCATCGGCCAGATCGAGCTGTTCGACGCAGCATTTGCTCGGCATCAGGATCGAAATCGTCCTGCAGTTCGAGCAGAATCACCCGGCCGCGCCGGCGCCGCTGGATCGCGGTGCGGAAATAGCGCACCAGATCCTCGGCCTCTTCCTCGACCTCGATATCGCTGTCGCGCAGCACGCGGAACACGCCGTCGCCTTCCACGCGGAAGCCGGGAAACAGGATCGTCGGCATGGCGGCAGATCATGTTTTCGATGCTGATATAGATCGCATCTTCTCCGGGAACCCGGACGAAGCGCGGCAGCGCGCTGGGCATCAGCACCATCTCGACCAGCTGCTCGTCGTCGGCGAGGCGGGTGAGGTTGAACAGCACCCCGATCCCCAGATTGGCGACGAAGGGGAAGGGATGCGCCGGATCGATCGCCTGCGGGGTGATGACCGGCACGATATTGTCGATGAAATATTCCTTGCAGCCAGCGTGTCCGCCTCGGCGTCTATGCGCCCTTCGTCGGCGACATGGATGCCCTTCTCGGCCAGCAGCGGGCGCAGTTCGCGCCAGCTGGTCTGCTGCTTGCTGTTCCAGCTCCGCAATCGCGATGCGCACGGCGGAAAGTTGCTGCGAGCGGCGTGCGCCCGTCGAGCGATGTGGTCGGCGATCTGGCGCTGCGCCTGCCCGACCAGGCCGGCGACGCGGATCATGATGAACTCGTCGAGATTGCTGCCCGAGATCGACAGGAAGCGCAGCCGTTCGAGCAGCGGATAATTGGTGTTGCTGGCTTCGGCGAGCACGCGCTCGTTGAACGCGAGCCAGCTCAGCTCGCGGTTGAAATAGCGGTCGACCGGCATCGGTCGTCTCAGGTCTGGTGTCGAATTGGGTGCCCATGAGCCTGCTTAGCGGCGATACTGCCTGCTTGGATGGTCGGCGTATGTTACGTTTTTGTGAAACGAGGGTCGAGCATGAAGATTCACTTCAAATCAGATCGCGGCTGAGAGCGATTTGCGTGATGCCGCGCTTGCCTTCGTTGCGGCCCAGCTGGACGATCACGTCGATCACCGAGGCGGCATAGTCGATCGTGTCGTGCGGGTCAGGCCGATGCCGGTCTGCATCACCATCAGCGAAAGCTGGTCGAGCGCGCCGCGCAGGCGAGTTGGCGTGGATGGTGGAGAAAGAACCGGGATGGCCGGTGTTGATCGCGCGCAGGAAGCTGACGCTTTCCGCGCCGCGCAGTTCGCCCAGCACGATCCGGTCGGGCCGCAGGCGCAGCGCGGCCTGCAGCAGTTCGTTGGCGGTGACCTTGGCTTCGCCCAGTTCGCCCTTGACCGCGACCAGGCCGACGCCGTTGGCGCCGGGCAGCCGCAGTTCGGGCGTGTCCTCGACCAGCACCACGCGCTCGTCGCGGCGGAATCTCGCCCAGCATGGCGTTGAGGAAGGTGGTCTTGCCGGTCGAGGTGCCGCCCGAGATCAGGATCGTCTTCCGCTGGCGCGATCGCCGCGCGCAGGAAGGCGATCGGCTGCGCCTCGGCATCGGGCAGGTCGTCCTCGCTGCGGCGGAGTCGAGCGGGCCGGCGTCATAGGCGTCGAGCGGCAGGTCGAGCCGGCGGTGGCGGCGGATCGCCATCGCCCAGTGCTTGCGGGTGGCGGGCGGGCCGCAGAACTGGATGCGCGCGCCGTCGGGCAGGGTGGCGCCCAGCAGCGGATGTTCGCGGTTGATGCCCTGATGGCTGACGCGGGCGACCTGTTCGGCCAGGCGCTGGATCAGCCGGTCGTCGATCTCGGGCGCCGCGATCCGCTGCATTCCGGGATGGGCGGCATCCTCGATCCACACCTCGCCCGGGCCGTTGACCATGATTTCGGTCACGCGTGTCGCGCGCCAGCCATTGGCGGAACGGCGCGAGATAGGCGTCGAGATAGACGCTGCGCGGCCTGGAGAGCGGATCGGATTGCCCGTCTCTTCGGTGTCCGTCGTCAGGTTCAGCACAGCAGCGCTCACAAGCTTGCCCGCTACAGTGTCGGCGCGCGCGAGAAATCGAGATCGCGCGCGGTGAACACGCGGATCGGTTCGCCCTGGCGCACGCGCACGGTCGGGCCGATCTGCCCGTCCTGCTGCAGCGCGGTCGCCGCCGCGCTCTGCCCGCCGCCCAGGATGACCGAAGCGCCGCCGCTGGCGATCGCGGTCAGACCGCCGACCACCGAGAGCAGCATGGCCGAACCGAAGCGCTTGAAGAAATGGCTGTTGACCTCGCCGGCGAAGCCCGGTCTTGCCCGAAAAATCGGTCGCGGGCGAGGCGATGTCGACCGAGACGCCGTCGGGCCGGATCAGCCGCGTCCAGATGACATAGGCGCGCTTCTGGCCCGTCCTGCAGCCCGCGACTGGTACTGGCCGATCAGGCGCGAACTGCGCGGGACGCAGCACGCGGCGTGCCGTCGAAGGATGCGCACGTCCTGGCTCACCACGGCGCGGACAAAGCCGGGCACGTCGGTGTCGATCGCGGTTTCGAGCACCGCCGGGATCAGCGTGCCCTGGGTCACGGTGGTTTGCGGATCGAACATCGCTCGCGCGCGTGCGCCGTGCCGCCGCCCACTCCGCCAATGCGGCTGGC
The DNA here is from genome assembly GCA_963777785.1 of uncultured Alphaproteobacteria bacterium. Taxonomy (GTDB): domain Bacteria; phylum Pseudomonadota; class Alphaproteobacteria; order Sphingomonadales; family Sphingomonadaceae; genus Andeanibacterium. Next base: position 1,096,794 of record CAVZRU010000002.1, on the reverse strand, counting down.
AAAATCGTTGGCCGAATTGTCCGGTGGCGGCCCGCCGGTGCCGCGGCGCGGTCCGCGGCACGGGCGGACAGCGCGCTGGCATCGAACACCACGGTGGGCGTGGCGTAGGGGTTGCTTGCCGGGGCGAGATTGGCAGCCGGCTGGTTGGCAAGAACCGGGGAAGGGGCTGGATCGGCCATCGGCGCGGGCGGCGCCGGCTGCTGCTGCTGTTGCGGCGGGTGGGGCGACCTGGGCACGGCAAGGGCGCTGGAACTGCAACGGCCTGCTGGCGCAGGCGCCTGGCCCGGCTCGTCATTGCGCGCGGCGTTCATGCCCCACAGGGTGACCGCGCCGAGCAGCGCGACCAGCGCGACGCCGCCGGCGAGGCCAAGCGCATCGGAACCCTTCTTGCGCTGGGCAACGCCGGGGAAGGCATTGCGGCTGGCAAGGTCGATGACTTCGGCCGACATACCCTCGCGCGGATCGGCGTCGTGGCGCGGATCGGTCACCCTTGCGTTCGGGCAATTGCATTGCAAGGCGCATTATCTTGCCTCCCCTCGATCGGTTGAAAAGAGCGTGGCGACCACCTTCTCGCGGTCGGCGCCCGCTTGGCGTTCCGGCGCCTGGTTGACGAGGATGGCGACATCGTCGCCCGCGCGCAGGATGATTTCGCGCGGGCACACCGTCGATCACGATCGTATCGCCGCGCACGGCATAGTTCACCGGACCTTCGGTGCCTTCCTTGTTCTTTACCAGGATGGCCGGGATCGGGCGTCCCGCCGCCCAGGTGAGGAAGGTCGCATCGCCATCGTCATAGGCATTGCGCGGGCAGCAATTTGGCCGCGCCCATTGCCTTTCCATGCACGATTGAGCTGCGCCGGATCGGTCACCGCATAAGGATCGTTCACCGCGGCCATCTCCGCGTCGCTCGGCCGCATTGCCATCTGCGCATCCGCGGCGCTTCTCCGGTGCGTCGGGATAGGTGAAGCGCAGCACGTAGAGCGGATTGCGAACCGGCTTTCGCGACCAGATCGAACAGGTAGGTCCGCTTGTCGGTGACCACGGTCATGTTGGTTGCGGCGCTCGGCTCGAGCGGCTTCACGAACAGCAGATTGGCCCGTTTGTTCGGAGTGACCTGCCAGCTGGCGGAATCGCCGATCGCGACGTTCTCGATCAATTCGTCCTCTGCGAAGGCTGATCGTCGCCTGTACGTTCGTTCTGCCCTCGATCAGCACCACCTGCGCCGGATCGTATTCGAGCTCCGACCAGGCGCGCATCTCCGGCCAGGGCGGGGGTGGCAGCGATCTGCATAGCCAGCACGAAGCGGGCAGCGCCAGGGTTTTATGGGCGCGGATCATTTGAACTTCTCCGTTTGACGAGCGGGTGCGGCGCGGAAACGGCTGCCGATGCCGCGAGCGCGCGATTTGGTGGAACCAGGTGTTTGGGCCCGACCTGAATCTGCCGTGCCGAGGATCCGGGTTTCGCGGTGAGTGGAGCCGCCTGGGCTGGCATCATTGGCCGCGATACCGGCGGCCACGCCCGAAATGGCAATCCGGCGAGAGGGGGCAGGTGCCGCCGCACCGCTAGCTTGCTGAACATGGGAAGCCGTGGTGGACGAACGGCATTTCGCCGCCTGAACTTGGCGCGTCCCGTGTATCGCGCCCGCTATCGCCGAGCAGTCCGAACACTGTCCAGTTGCCCACCATGGTCGCGGCAACCTTCAACGTCATGGACCATCAGCGCGACATGCACCGCGCCGATCATGAAGAAGGCCATGGCCGCGCGGGCATCGATCTCTGCCCGGCACGGGCGCCAGGGCGGAAAGCACCGGTACGGCCAGCTCGAGCATGAGCGTACCGCCGAGCACTGCGAACAGCGGCGTCACCGCCAGCATCGCCAGCCCGCGGAGCCAGCCCGCGAACAGACCGCGAGTGGCCGGAAACAGCGCCATGACGACGAACACCGGACCGACTGCGACCAGCACCGCCAGAGCGATCCGCGCCGTCACCAGCACGCCGACCGTGCCGAGCAGCAGCAATGTGGCGCCCATCCACATCAGCCCTTGGGGGGAAAAGGTCGGATACCGCCTGCTGCTGCGCTGCTGCGCCGCCGCTGTTCGCCTGGCTGCCTGCTGGATCGCGGCGAAGACGATGTCGATCTTGTCGGCGAACACCTGGGTGGCCGAACCCTTGGTGCCCGATCAGGATCGAGGCGATCTGATCGGGCGCGCCGGTGGCAAGGTTCCAGACCACGCTCTGATAGGCGAGCCAGCTGGTCGCGAAGGTCAGCACCAGCCCCAGCGTCACCATGCGCGGGGTCAGCGAGCGGATGCCGATGCGGCGTGCGCCCGGTGATCAGCGCGATAGGCGAAGAAGGCGACAAAGAGCGTCAGCAGGATGGTGAGCGCCGGCACCAGCGCGCCGCCGCGTGCCGAACAGGCGGCCGAACGCCGCCTGCGGTCATTTCCGACGGCGAGGCAATCGACCGCCGCGCAGCGAAGCGCCGATGCCGCTGCCGACTTCGGCTCACCGCCATGTTCGCAGGCGGGGCTCATTCGGCGGCTTCCCACATGTCGTAGTCGTCGCGCCTCGGCTTCGTCGCGATTGCCCGGCCAGGCATGGCCGGTGAGCGCGGGATACCATTTGGCCGGATCGTCGCCCACTGCTTCGCGCAGGCGTCGAGCCGGCGCACCGTGCTCTCGCGGCCCGAAAGAATGGTCAGCACCTCGGGCGCGCTGGACAGGTCGAGCCGCACCACCACCGAGGCGTCGGGCTGGCGCACCAGGAAGCAGCGGCTGTGCGCCGGCAGCGATGCGGATCAGCGCCAGTTCGTGATCGGTCAGGCCGAAGCCGTCGCAATAATCCTCGGCCCGCGCGCGGGCGTTGGGCATGAAGATCATCGTCGCGGTCTGCTCGACCAGCGCGGTGGAGATACGGCTTTCGAGCGCATCGCGCGCACGATTGCGTGGCGAAGCCGACCAGCGCGTTGCGCTTGCGCAGCGTCTTGAGCCAGTCGCGGATGCGCGCGGCGAACACCTCGTCGTCCAGCGCCTTCCAGCCCTCGTCGATCAGGATCATGGTCGGCTGGCCGTCCAGCCGCTCGTCGATGCGGTGGAACAGATACATCATCACCGGCGTGCGCAGGCGCGGGTTGTCGAGCAGCGCGGTCATGTCGAAGCCGAGCACGCGCTGCGACAGGTCGAGCCGGTCCTGCGCATTGTCGAACAGCCAGCCATGCTCGCCGTCCCTTCGATCCAGGCGGACAAGCCGGTCGGCAAGATCGCCCGGCTGCGGGCGGCGCGCGCCGGCCAGCAGTTCGCGGAAATGGCGCAGGCGGCGCAGTCGCGCGTCGTTGGCATAGGCGGCATCGACCGCGTCGGAGATCGTCGCCAGCTCCTCCGGCCCTTCGGCCTTCAGCAGCACGCCCAGCCAGTCGCGCAGGAAGGCGCGGTTGGCGGGGCTGTCGGGCAGGGCCAGCGGGTTGAAGCCGGTCGGATTGCCCGGCGCGATCCGGTCGTAGCGTCCGCCGATGCCGCGCACGAACAGCTCCGCGCCGCGATCCTTGTCGAACAGGATGGTGCGCGGGCGCGAATTTCTGCGCCTGCGCGGCAAGGAAGTTCATCACCACCGTCTTGCCCGAACCCGACGGGCCGATGACCGTGAAATTGCCCAGATCGCCGTGGTGGAAATTGAAGAAGAACGGCGTCGCGCTGGTGGTCTGCAGCAGCGTCACCGCCTCGCCCCAGTGATTGCCGCTCGCCTGGCCCAGCGCGAAGCCGTGGAGCGATCCGAAGCTGGCCATGTTGGCGGTGGAAATCATCGCGCGGCGGACCAGATAGCCTTCGTTGCCGGGGAACTGGCCCCAGAAGGCGGGCTCGAGATTGGTGTCCTCGCGCACCGCGATCGCGCCGGCATCGGCCAGCGCGGCGGCGCAGGCGGCGCTGGCATCGTCGAGCCGGGCGAGCATCGCTGTCGCGGACCAGCACGGTCAGGTGATGATCGCCAAAGCCGACCGCGCCGGCGCCCAGCGCGTCGCGCGCGGCCAGCATGTCGGCCCGTTCGGCCATGGCTTCCTCGTCGGCCGAGCGCAGGCGGCGCAGCGCAAGATCCATCCGTTCGCGCGCGGTCTGGCGTTCGCGAGGGCGCATAGCTTTCGCTCACGCACCATTTCGAACGGCAGGCGCAGCAGCGTGTCGAGCAGGCCGGGCGAGGTTGCGTCGGGATAGTCCTTCAGGCTCAGCGAGCGAGGCGAAATCCGTGCCGCGCACCGTCCTTGCAGCTCCATCGCGTCGAGCCCGAAGCTGACCCGGCGATAGGGCAGCATCCGGCCGATATCGGTATCGTCGGCTGGCCGGCGCACCGGGCGCATCTCGCCATTGTAGAGCGCCGAGAGCAGCTCGAGCAGTTCGGTGTTCGTGTGGCCGTTGTTGCCCTGGTAATCGCCCAGCAGCGTTGCGCCGTAAGCGCCGAGCGAGGCGATCAGCGCCCCTGCCGCAGCGCGCAGGCTGCGAACGTCCTTGGGGTCGGCTTCGGGCAACTCGCTGGTCCTGCCGCCGGTCTTGCGCTTCCACAGCTTTGCGGCACGCTCGGCCAGCCCGGCCTTGCCGCGCGCGGGGCGGCGCACCAGCGTGACGAACTGGTCGTTGATGAACAGCGATCCGCTCGCCAGCCGCTCGCGCCAGCGGCGGTCGATATGTGCGCGACAGCGGATCGTCGAAACTCGGCCTCCAGCTCGACCTCGCACCCGGCGGCGGATGACGTGGTGATACATCACGAAGCGCGCATCGAGCGTTGGAGCGCAGCATGACTTCGCGCGTCGCCGCGTGGGCGTTCAGCGCTTCGCTGTCCTCCGTCTCGAACAGCAGCCCGGGCACCTGCAGCGCCATCATCACCGAGCCGTCGCGCAGCAGCACGGTGTTCTCGTCGAGCAGCCGCGCGTAGGGCAGGCGGTCGCCGGCCAGGGCTTCCTTGGCTGCTCCAGGCGGCGGCTCCGATCCATTTGCTCATTCAGTTCGGCCCTCCTCAGGCCCGATTCGGCCACGCCTCAGGCGGCGTAGGAGTTGCAGCCCCAGCGCTTCCAGTTGCGGCACGCGCGGGCATTTGCTGACCTTGGTGATCCACAGGTCGAAAATGCGCGGTTCGCGCAGGCAGGCGAAATAGCCGATGCCGTGCATCACGAAGGCGACCGGCAGCGATCCAGAAAGCTCTTGGTGATCAGGAACAGTCTCGGTCGTGACCAGCCGCATTGATGATGAAGAAGTTGTAGGTCACGCCCGCAAACATCTGCGGCCGGGTCAGCGCACGGTGCACGGGGTGGCGGATGAGCTCGCTCACCGATCAGCCCGCCGCCGACTGGATGCCGGCGACGATCGAGGCCGCGCCGAACAGGATGAAGCAGCCGATGATCACGGTCGCGCCGAAGCGCCAGTTCATCCGGCCGGTCAGCATCATGAAGCCGACCGCGGCCACCGCCATCACCGCCACCGCGGTGGCGACGTTGCCCAGCAGCGTGCCCTGCAGCCACAGCAGCGCCGACGACGATCGGGCCGGAGCCCTGCGGATCGGCCGCTGGCTTGCGCATGGCTGCCGCAGCGGGAGGCCAGCAGGGCCGCCAAAGGCGGCGAGGCGGAAAAGGCTCACGCATGTCAGTCTGCACTCCGGGAATGGTTGGAAAGGCGGCCCATGATCGCCGCCACATAGATTCTGGTTTCGCGGATGGCGGGAATGCCGCCGGCGCGCTCGACCCGGCCGGGACCGGCGTTGTAGGCGGCCAGCGCCTTCTCCAGATCGCCGTCGAACCGGTCGAGCTGCTCGCGCAGATAGCGCGCGCCGCCTTCGAGATTGGCGAAGGGATCGCGCGGATCGACGCCCAAGTTCGCGCGCGGTGCCGGGCATCAGCTGGGCCAGGCCCCGCGCGCCCTTGGGCGAGAGCGCGTTGGCGTTCCAGCGGCTCTCCTGCCACACCAGCGCCTCGATCAGCGCAGGGCTGAGGTCGAACCGCGCGGCAAGTTCGCGCACCTTGGCATCCATAGGCCTGCGGGAACGCCGCTGCATGCAGTTCGGGCGATCAGCAAGCGCCGCGCGCGGGACGGCGAGATCGTCGGGCACTTGCTCCGGCGCCGACGGGCGCCGCGTCGCGGAGCTTCGCCTTCGACCACTGCAGGCGCGGTCCGGCCACCCAACGCGCGCCTCCCTGCCGATTTCCAGACATCGGCATGCGCAGGCCCGCACCATGCGCAAACGGCAAATGCGAGCCGCGGATGGCACGGCCGGCAAAGAGAATCGGTAGCCTCTTCATCCGGGCCTGATGCTAGCAGCAAATGACAACGCCATGACAGATCGCCACAGGCGCAAAAGAACCCGCGCGAGCGGGTTACTCGCGCGGGTTTCCTATGATCCGTTCAAATCAGGATTGTGGATAGATCAGCGCATCGCAGATCGGTCCGGCTTGCCGCAAGGCCTTCGAGCGCCATCTTGGCGGCCTTGCGCGAATCGACCCAGCCGCCGTTGGCCAGTTCCAGATCATAGCGTGTCGTTGCTGTTCATCGCGGCGGTGAAGGCCGCGCGCGCATCGCGAAACGCGCCCTGGCGGGCATAGGCGGTACCGAGATTGATCAGCGCGGCCGGATCGCCTGGCGCGGACCGCTTCGCTGTCGCGCAATTGCGCCAGCGCATCCTGCGTACGCCCTTCGGCGAGGGCTTCGTACGCGACATCGACCCGATCGGAGCCGCTGGCGGTGTTGGTATCCGCGAGCAGCGCGGAGGGTGAAAGCAGGGCAGCGGCTGCTGCAAATATGATTGTCTTGCGCATCTCGTCTCTCCCGAATGCATTTCGTTATGGAGGGAAGATGAAGGTGCCGGGCGGCCACTGCAATAAAAATGTCATAATGTCATTGAAGTGTAACATTTGGCTCTGGGCCAAGTTGAGGCTGTGCAGCTGCGCGTGTCGCACCGACCATCATGTCTTCGTGTCAGCTTTGGCATAGCGATGTCATGAATTCGTAACATTGCCACAAAAATGTCATTTAAAAACAAACGTCTCTTTGCAAAGAAACTGTCATGTCTTCCCGCTAGCGGGTGTCTCGCGACCCAAGTTCGCTTCTACTGATTCTCGGCTTTTTGAGGGGACCGTCCGCCGTGAAAAATATTCACCGCTCGCTCGTAATCGGCTGCAGCCTGCTGGCTCTTGTCTGCCTGCGGCCCGAAGATATCGCTTCGCCCGGCATCGGGCGGTAACATCACCATCAACTATCCCGCGCCTACGCCGGCACCCACTCCGACCCCGACATCCGGCGGCACGCGTGACGCCGGCTGCCGGCTGCCCGACGATTTCGGATCCCCAGGGCCTGACCGATTCACGGCACGATCACCGGCCCGACCGGCACCTGGCGCGTCTGCACGCTGCCTGCGACGCATCAACGTGTCGAGCACGCTCGCCGAAGGTTCGCCGGCCTGCTCTACCGCATCGGACGGCCGTGTCGATGTCGGTCACTCCGACGGTGGCTTCTTCGACGGATAACACCGACGCGCTGACGCGACACCAACGTCACGCTGACCATCGAGCCGGGCGTGATCGTCTTCGGCGGCACCGGCTCATCCTGGCTTGCGGTCAATCGCGGCAACAAGATCAATGCCGTCGGCACCGCCACGCAGCCGATCATCTTCACCAGCCGCGACAACGTTCTCGGCCTCAACACCGATAGTCTCGCAGGGCCAGTGGGGCGGCGTCGTGCTGATGGGCCGCGGCCGGGTGACCGACTGCAACTGCGGTTCGGTCGCTGCTCGAACACCTGCGAGCGCGACACCGAAGGTGCGGCCGATGCCCGCTTTCGGCGGCCGGACGATGCCTACAACGCCGGCAAGATGAACTACGTCCAGATCCGCTATTCGGGCTTCGTGCTCGGCTCGAACAAGGAACTGCAGTCGCTGACGCCGGAGGCGATCGGTTCGCGGCACCGTGCTCGACCATATCCAGTCGCTACAACAGCTCGGACGATGGCGTCGAATTCTTCGGCGGCGTCGCCAACCTGAAGTACTACATCGCGATCGGCGCGGACGACGACAGCCTCGACGTCGACACCGGTGCGCGGGTGAACGTGCAGTACGCCATCTCTCGCTCAGCGGGCCGGCGCGGGCGACGCGCTGTTCGAGATCGACTCCAACGGCAATCGAAGACAGATACGCCGCGCACCAATCTGAAGGTCTCGAACTTCACCTTCATCCAGCGCAAGGTGCGGCGACAATCCGACGATGGCCGCTGTCGCTGTTCCGCGGCAATTCCGACGTCTGACGCTGATCAACGGCATCGTGCATCAGCACCGAGCAACGAATGCCTGCGCATGAACGGTGCCGACTTCACCACGGCCGACTTCAAGTCGGTGGTGATGGAGTGCGGGGCGACGAAGTATCTCGGATACGGGACGGCTGCCGCGGGTACAGCAGCAGCGCTTCTTCGGCACCGGTGCAAACAACAACAACGATGCCTTCACGTCGCACGCTGACCAGCCTGTTCATCAACGGTGCCAACGAAAGCGGCGTGGCCGCGTATCGACGCCAATGGCGTTGTCGACCTTCTTCGACACGACGACCTACGTCGGCGCGGTCAAGGATGCTGCCGGACACCTGGTATCGCCGGCTGGACCTGCAACAGCGCCAGCGGCGAACTTCGGCACCGGCAATTCGGGCGCTCTGCACCTCGCTGCCGACGACCTGACGAGCCGCCTCGTAACGGAAGGGGGCGGCCAGCTTGGCTGCCCCCTTTCTTCGCATTTGTTCATGCCCTTGGGGGGTTAATCATTATGAATATGCCGCGGCTCGTATCCCTGCTGCTGGTCACAACCGCCTTGGCCGTTCCGGCCTTGGCCATGGCCCAGGAAGCGCCGCTCCCGTCGCCGCGACGGCAGACGATGGACCAACGACACCTTGGACTGAGGATGAGGAGGCGACCGAGATATCCGTGCCCGGCGGCGAAATCATCGTCACCGGCCGCCGCGATCGCAACATCGCTCGCGCTGCGGCGCAGGTCGTCTCGGTCCTGTCGACCGAGGAAATCGCCCGAACCGGCGAAGGCGACATTGCCGGCGCGCTCTCGCGCGTGACCGGCCTCAGCGTGGTCGGCAACGGCTATGTCTACGTTCGCGGCCTCGGCGATCGCTATTCGCTGGCGCTGCTCAACGGCTCGCCTCTTGCCGAGCCCTGAGCCGCTGAAGCGCGTCGTCCCGCTCGACCTGTTTCCCAGCAGCGTGATCGCATCCTCGCTGGTCCAGAAGAGCTATTCGGCGAACTTCCCCGGCGAATTCGGCGGCGGCGTGATCAACCTCACCACCAAGTCCGCGCCGCAGGAAGGGTTTCATCTCGATCGGCGGCGGCATCTCTGCCAATACGGAAACGACCGGCCAGCTCGGCTACACCTATTATGGCAGCTCGACCGACTGGACCGGCTTTGACAATGGCGAGCGGGACATTCCGCCAGCACTGGCTGCCTTCTTCGACAGCGGCGACCGGATCAGCTCGGGCGGGGTGGATACTACGCCGATCGCCCAGCAGTTGATCAATGGACGTAATTCGGTGCTGCAGAAATGGGATGGGCTTCCGGCCAATTTCTCCGCTTCGATTTCGGGTGGCAATTCCTGGGATATGGGAGATTCTACACTCGGGCTGATCGCCACTGCCGGCTATTCCAATAAATGGTCCTCACGCGGCGCGCTGAACCAGGCCTCGCTCAGCAGCGATCTTTCCCAGCTTGAATCCGATTTTTACCGGGTCACGACAGACAACCGCATCGTGCTCAACGGCCTGCTCGGTCTCGGGTTGGAATTCGGCGAGCACCAGCTGCGCTGGACCAACCTGCTGATCCGCGACACAATCAAGCACTCGCGTCTTGGCGTCGGCACATCGGCCGGCAGGGACTGGACTTTCATGCGGCAGAATACCGCGTGGTACGAACGGCAGCTGATCGACACGCAACTGGTCGGCGAGTTCGAAATCACGCCGAAATCGGCCTGGACGTGCGCGGCGCCTATGCCAATTCGCAGCGCGAAGCGCCCGAGGAAATCTATTTCGAATATGTCCGGACCAACAATCCGCTTGATCCGCTCGGCGAATTTTTCGTCAACCGCCTGGACAACGGTCAGCTGGGGATGCGCGGATCAGCTATTCGGATCTCAACGAAGACCTGTGGTCGGGAGGCGCGGATCTTTCGTGGCGTCTGTCGCCCGGCATGGCAGTCACCGCGGGCTATGCCTATACCAACACGGAGCGCACCAGTTCGCGGCGAGACTTCCAGTTTACTGCGCCGAGCGATCTGCCTGCCGGCGTTGATTTGCTCCGGCCGGACCTGCTGCTCCAGCCGACCAATATCGAATATTTCAACATTGCGCTGATCGAAACCAATGAAGGAAATCCTGCCTTCCTGGCAACATTGGAAAGCCATGCCGGCTATGCCAAGATCGATGCGCAAATTTCCGACGCGCTTTCGATCGATGCCGGCGTACGCTACGAAACGGCCGTCGAGGCGGTCGCTCCGCTTGAGGTGTTTACAGTCGGCGGAGCGTCCACGGCGTCAACCAGTCTCGATAACGAGTACTGGCTGCCGACGGCAACGGTGACCTGGAACTTCCTGCCAGACATGCAGTTGCGGCTTCACGCTTCGAAGACGATCGCGCGGCCGCAGTTCCGCGAGCTGCTGTTCCAGTCTTATTTCGATCCGGATTCGAACCGCCAATACCGCGGCAACCCGTCGCTGACCGATAGTGAACTGTTCAACGCCGAAGCTCGCTGGGAATGGTATTTCGACCGCGACCAGCGCCTGTCGCTTGCCGGCTTCTTCAAGCGGATCGACCGGCCGATCGAAACCTACATCACGGGTGGCAATGAATTCATCACCAGCTTCGCCAATGCGCCCAAGGCCGATCTCTATGGCGCGGAAGTCGAGATTCAGAAATACTTCGGCCTCGAAGGTTGGGGCAATTTCTTCGCCAGCCGCCGGCTGCTTGTCGGAGGCAACTATACTTTCTCCAAATCCGAGTTGAAGGTCGGGCCCGACGATACGGTGGCGGTATTCGGCGCCTTCTCAACCATCGCCACCGACTACTTCACCGATGGTGCCCCGCTGACAGGCCAGTCGCGCCACATCGGCAATTTGCAGATCGGGCTCGAGGATCAGGACAATCTGTCGCAACAGACCCTGATGCTCACTTATGCGAGCAAGCGCGTCACCAGCCGCGGCATCAACAATACCGGTCAGCCCGACGTGTTCGAATATCCCGGCGTGGAGCTCGATTTCGTCGTGCGCCAGGGTGTGAAGCTGTTCGGCATCGATACCGAGTGGAAGTTCGAGGCACGCAACCTGCTGGGCACTCGCCACCTCGAATACCAGGAAGTCGGCGGCAACCGCGTCGATCACAACACCTACGATGTCGGCCGGACTTTTGGAATGTCCGTCACCGTCAATATGTAATGCAATCTGCCGAACCCGGCGCGAGACGCGGTCTCGCCGGGTTCGGAATTCATCACGGTAGGCTAGTCGCCTGCGTGGCGATGGGCCTGAGGATTGCCGGCGATCGGAATCGAACTCAAGGCGCGTCGAGCACGTAACCCATGGCGTGCACTGTGCGCAGCGGATTTCCCGCTCCCGCGATGCGAAATGCGCGCCGCAGCCTGCCGATCCACACATCGACCGTGCGATGATCGATCGGCGGCTCCAGCTTGCCGAGCCCTTCGATCAGTTCCTGCCGCGATAGCACCCGATTGGGGTTTTCGGCCAGGAAGCGCAGCAGCCTGAACTCATTCGGCCTCAGCGGGATCGGCCGCTCCGCCCAGCGTGCCTGCTGCGCGCCCAGGTCGATCGTAAGATCGCCGAGTTCGACCATTTGTGTCGCATGGCGCTGCTGCTGCTTCGATTGGAGCGCAAGCACCCGGTCGAGCACTTTCTGCCGATCGAGCGGCCCGACAATATAGTCGTCGGCGCCGGCACGCAGGGCACGGCGGCGGTCCTCGTGATTATCCTGTTCCAGCACAATTGTGACATGCGCCTCGCAGGTACGGGGATCGGCGCGCAGGCGGCGGCACATCTCTAGCCCGGATAGATCGGGCATTACCCAATCGACGAATGCCCACATTGGCCCTTCGACCAGCCTGCGCGGCCCGGCGCCGTCCATTGTATTGAAGGTAAACGTCAAATCGTCATGTGAAAAAGCTTCCATGGCGTCGCCCGCCGGGTTCGTCAGGAAGATATTGACCAGAGCCATTGCCGCAGCTTTCCCCATTTGTAGCTTGGGAGGTGCCGCGCGGATGTGACTCGTTCATGACTAAAATCGCCATTTTGTAACGGGCTGCGTTATCTCGGTATTCAGGCGGGCGTAGCTGCTGGGCCGAAGCCGCGGGCAAGACTTGTGGAAAGCCGATCGGTCTATCGCAACGCCCCTTGTGCGCGGCGCTCGGCAATGGCTAACGGGCTGCTTACGTTATGTTAACTCGGACCGCTCCATTAGGCCCTCATATTTCATAGGGAGGGGCCCCATCCCCGCTAACCTTGTTCCACAAAGCACTGCGCTCACCATCAAACCGTTGCCGAAAAGCGACATATTGTGATTCAAATGGAATATGGTCGGAACTCTAGAGTTCATGGTGCGTTGCGATGCTGATGGGGTACGGATTTCCACAGGACGGGGCCTTCCCTTCAGGTTTTTGTAACGGAAAAAGCATTTTGGCGATGGACCTTGGCTGGCTAAATCATTATGGGTAATGCTGAATAGGTCGCTGAAAACAACACCAACGCCCAAAAATGGGCGGGTCGCAAAGAGATTTCAGGCGGTTTTATCGAACCGCACAGTTCGAATTAGGTGCCTCCATTTTTGTGAGGCGATATGAGGGAGTTGACCAGGATGAACCGCAATCTACGCCGCTTTTTGACAGCCGGTGTGTCGCTAGGCGCATTGGCCGCGGTGCCAGGGCACGCAGCCGTGAACACCACGGAAACTGCCGACCCAGGTGTGCAGAATGGTTTCGACCAGACGTATTCTGACGACACCGTCGACATCACACTGGTCCTCTCGGACGTGGATGATGACTTTTTCTATGGTGTCACCGATACTGCCGATGGTGCGGCGACTGCAATCGTCTCCTCGACAACGGGCGTTAATGGCGGTCTGATCCAGCAGATTGCAACCGCCACCGTTGGTGCGGGGGATGTCGTTCTTTCTAATCTCGGTACAGCGACGATCGGCGCTATTGCGACAGCAAGCGGTGCGGGTGCACAGGCCGCAATTGCCTCGATCAGTGGTGAAGCGATCGATCAAGAAGTCGATTCGGTTGGCGCAGGCTCAGTTTCGCTGGACAACGATGGGGTCCTCAGCATTGTAGCTTCCGCAAACGCGATCTCTACAGCCGGTGCTGCTGACGCTTTGGCGCATATCGCGACGGGGATCGAGCAATACACCGCTTCGGGCGCATCGGTCGATCTCTCGCTGACAAATGATGGTCCTTTGTCAATTGAAGCTATCGCGAATGCGACGGGCACGGGAATTGCGGAGGCAGATGCTGATATCGATTGGGGTGTCTATCAGTCGGCTAGTGCAACTGGCGCGCCTGGTGATGCGGCTGTTTCGCTTGCAAACAACGACGAGTTGTCAATTTCGGTTCAGGCGGTTGCGTCCGGGAGTTCGGCGGCTGCGACGGCGGATTTGGATAATGCCATTTATCAGGCTGCGTATGCCGATGATGGAGCTGCGAGTGTCGAGCTGATTAATGATGCGGCCGGGGCCATCAATATCTCCGCTCTTGCGACCGCGGTAGCGACGATTGGGAGTGCCGAAGCCTCTGCTCAAGTTACTAGTGGCATTTATCAGTATGCTTCAGCTGACTTGGGCAGCGATGCTTCGGTTGTTTTCGATAACGGCGGGGCGCTTGATATTGCAGCGGTCGCAAATGCGGACGGTGCTACGGCTGCCAGCGCATCTGCTGAAATCAATGGCTTCGCCTATTACGGAAGCGCCGAGGCGTCAGATGGTGGCAGCGCTGTCGTCGATTTCTCCAACAGCGGTACGATCAACATCTCGGCAATTGCAGAAGCAAATGCGGATACCGGTGTCGCCGACGCTTACGGCGACGTGGACACGGCGCTCGAAATTTACGCCGCAGCTACTGGTACTGGCGCAGCATCGGTTACCTTCGATAATAGCGGCGAGCTCAATCTGATCGGCGGTGCTATTGCGAATGGCGACACGGCCGAGGCGACCGCCTACGCCACCGAGGGGCTCTACCTGGATGCACTGGTGGCCTCCACTGCTCTAGACGGAGGAAATGCCAGCATCGACTATGTCAACAGCGGTACAGTTCTTCTTTCGGCTGACGCCGTGGCTGTGGCTGCCGTTGGTGTAGCAGACGCAAGCGCGTATGCCTCCGCGGGCGCCAGTGCCGAAGCTAATGCGAACAACGGCGATGCAATAATTTCTTTTGAGAACTCCGGGTCTGTCGACTTGGCTGCCAATGCTGACGCGAACGGCGGGACAGCTTCTGCAAGCGCGAGCGCGTATCAAGCGTTCTACGCGGAGGCCAGCGCCAACACTTCGCTTCCGGACCTCGCCAACGCCACCATCGATATGGTCAACACCTCGACCGGTTCGATCTCGCTCGCTGCGACCGCAGCGGCAGTCGCTGATGTCGGCAATCGCAACCGCCCAAGCGAGCGCCTACACGGGCATCTATGGTGATGCTTACGCCGAGAATGGCGATGCAACTGTAACCATCACCAATGCTGGTTCGCTGTCACTTGAGCGGCTGTTGCTGATGCAACGGCTACCAACGTCGGCGGAACGGGCGGAAGCGCTGAAGCGTCGGCATACGCCTACGACGCGATCCACGCAGAAGCGTTCGCTGATGACGAGGGCACTGCAAGTGCCGTAGTCGTTAACAGTGGCGATATCACGGTGAGTGCTGCGGCCGCAGCATTGGCTGACGGTTTTGCCGATGCGACGGCGACCGTCTATGGTGGTTCGGTTCTTGCCCAGTCTGACGACGATGCCGACAAGATCGCTCTGGCAAGCTTCAACAACAGCGGAACCTTTGTGCTCGCTGCTTCGGCAACGGCTACCGGTTCGGGAGCTGAAGCAAATGCTACGGGTGCAGGCATCTACATGTCCGCTGAAGCGAATACTGCCGGCGACCCGAGTGGCGATGCAACTGCCTCTTTCGTGAACAGTGGTACGATGTCGTTGGACCTGCTAGCAAATGCGGTGGCAACTTCGGATGATGCTGTAGCAAGTGTTGAAGCGGGTGCGCTGGTTTCGCAGGAAGCTACTTCCGATTTCGGCAACGCAACGGCTTCGATCGACAACAGCGGCTCAATGTCGCTGGTTGCTACCGCAGGCGCTGAAGCTCCGGAGGATGCAACCGCAATCGTGGACGTCCCGAACGTACTTTATCAGTACGCTTCGACCACCAATCCCGATGCCGACGCGCTTGGCATCGATCGTCAACAGCGGCACGATTTCGGCCACTGTCTCGGCTAACGCCGTTGCTGGTACTGCCAACCCTGTCGGTACGGCGCTTGCCTTTGCCGTTCTTGGTGGAACCGGGTCGAACGACGCGGCGATCTTCCAGGAAGCCGATGGCTCGACGGTCTCGCTAAGTAACTCGGGGACCATCGACTTCGGCGTGGAAGCGCACGCGACGGGTGGCACGGTCGGTTTCGCCTTCGCTCTTGGCGATGCAATCGATCAACTCGCAGTCGGCTCATCCGCGCTCGCGACAATCGTCAACGACGGTTCGATCACAATCGACACCACGGCGACGGCTACGGGAGCTGGCTTCGCTGGTGCGGTTGCAATCAGTCGCGGAGTTGGACAATCGGCTTCCGGCACGGTTGCAGCGGTCAGCATGACCAATGCAGGCACTTTCTCGGCTAATGCCGTGGCAAGTGCTAACGCTGGTGGTACGGCAGCTACCGGTGCGATCGGGTTCGCGTTGGCTAGCTCGATCGGTGTCGAACAGGCGGCGAACGGAGCGACGGTTTCTGCGAGCTTCGTCAACTCGGGAGCCTTCGCGGTCAATGCTTCGGCAAATGTCACGGCAACTGGTACGGCTGCTGCGACTACCTCTCGGTTCATCGGCGGGTGCTTTTGCACTTGGTGTAACTCAGTCGCTTAGTGGTACTGATCGAAACAGCAGTCTTCGACAACTCCGGCTCGTTCGATGTGATGGCGAACGCCGTTGCAGGCGGCGCTTCGGGTGAAGCCTTCGCGGGTGCCATCGGTTACGCCGTGAACGACGACTTCGCTCTCGATGTCACCAATTCCGGCACGATGAACGCTACGGCGATCGCCTCGGCAGCAAGCGCGGTTTCGGCCGAAGCTACTGCGATCCAGGCAATTGGCGCAGTTGTTTCCGGAACGGTCGTGAACAGCGGGACGATCTCCGCTGTCGCGAGCGCGGTTGGCGGTGCGGCCTTCAGTGTCACCACGGCTGGTCCGCCGGTAGCAACCTACATGCTCGGTACCGACGAAGCTCAGGCAGTTGGCATCCATCTCAATGGTGGCCAAAACCTGGCCACGGTCACCAACAGCGGTACGATCAGCGTGCTCGCCGTGAATGACGGTGCGACGGTAACGGCAACGGCGGCTACCACAGCGGCTTCGCCTTACATCCCTGTAGCGGCGACTGGCATCCTGTTCGCAGGCGGTGGTGCAACCCCGGCAACCGGTACGGCCACCATCAACAACTCGGGTACGATCATTGCGATGACCGATCTCGAGAACGATGGTGTGTTCGAGCTGGGCAATGCGATCAACGTGCAGGACGCTCCGAACGCGGTTGCGATCAACCTGCTCGGTGGCGGTGACATCTACGGCAACATCGAGATGTCGGCTGACGATGCCATTACGGTGTCGGATGGTGAAACGTCCTTCGAAGGCTGGGTCAATCCTGACCAAGTGCTCGAAGGTAGCTTGGCAATCGCTGCGGATGGTACGCTCTTCCTGCGTGACAATCCGGACTCTGCTTCGACCTACAACGGCGCATCCAAGGTCTATGTCGACGACTTCGACATTGTTGCAGGTGGTACGCTGGCACTTGAACTGCCCAGCTACGACGACTCGGCTCGAAGCTGCGCTTGAGGATTACCCGCAGATCTTCGCCAACACGGCGGATGTCGATGGTGGTGTGCTGGTCGTCCGTCCTTCGTCCGCCAATGGCCTTTATGAGGGCGATTACGCTTACGAAGACGTCATCACGGCCGATGTGGGTACGGGTACGTTCGCCAACACGTCGACGACCAACTCGCTGTTCCTCGATCTCGACATCGAATACGGCGACTCTTGGGATGATGCCCTCGACAATACCGACGACACTATCGACCTGACCGTCAGCCGCGTAGCGTTCGACGATGCCGCTTCGGCCTGACGCCGAACCAGGCAGCGGCTGCCGGCGGTATCGAGGGTGTCTATGCTCCGACTCTGACCGGACCTTTCGCCGACATTCTGGCAGAAATGTTCACTCTGGACGACGAAGCCGATTACGCTTCCGCTCTCTCGACGCTGCATGGGGCGCAATATGCGACCTATCTCTCGTCGCTGGGTTGGATGGGTAACCGCTTCAACGGTGTCCTGAGCGACATGGGTGAATGCGCCGCGCTCCAGATGGACAACAGCGCATTGACCTGCCGCCGCGAGAACTCGGCTGGTATCTGGGGTACGGTCAACTACGGTCGTGAGAACATCGACAGCCGATGCTCTTGCCGATGCTACCGGTTACGAGAGCGATCAGTGGCTGGCTGCTATCGGTGTGGACTTCCCGATCGGTGATGCTGCCGTGCTCGGTATCGGTGGTGGCTACATCAAGAACGATGGCGACCTTCGACCAGTTCGGTGGATCGATGGATGCCGATGGCTTCCAGGTCGGTGTCTACGGCGCCTACGATCCGGGTACGTTCTACATCAAGGCTGCGGTCGAGCTACTCCGATCTGTCGGGTGACTCCTTCCGCACGACTTCGGTGGGTTCGATCTCGGGCACTGCTTCCGCAGAAGTCGACGCGACTATCTGGGCCGTCGGTGGTGAATTGGGTTATCGTCTGCCACTCGGCGGCGTAGTCCTCACCCCATATGCCGGTCTCGACTACGTCTCGGCGAAGCTTGAAGGCTTCACCGAAACCGGTACTTCGGGTGGTCTGCTTACGGTCAACGAAAGCACGGACGATTACCTGACCTCCGAACTCGGTGCGAAGCTCTCGGGTGAGATCGGTGGCGGCCTGGTTCCAGAAGTGAAGGCCGGATGGCGTCATGAGTTTGACGAGGATCCTGCCAGCTTCACAGCGTCCTACGCATTGGCTCCTGGATCGACGTTCAGTGTGATTGCTCCGAACCGCGGTGAAGATGCTCTGGTCCTCGGTGCCTCGTTGATGGCTCCGATCACCGACAGCACCTCGATCAAGGTTGGTTACGAGGGCTGGATGGCCGATGCGCACGATGTGCACTCGGGCTTCATCACGCTGCGTCATGAGTTCGGTGGGGCTACGCCGCCTCCTCCGGCACCCCCGCCGCCGCCTCCCCCGCCGCCGCCTCCCCCGCCGCCGCCTCCCCCGCCGCCGCCTGCACCGGTGTGCAACAAGGGGCCGTACATCGTGTTCTTCGACTGGGATAAGTCGGACATCACGCCTGAGGCTGCGACGATCCTGGACAACGCGGTTACCGCCTACGGCAACTGCGACAGCGTTCCGATCATGCTGGCCGGCTATGCCGACCGTTCGGGTAGCCCGAGCTACAACATCGGTCTGTCGAAGCGTCGTAACGCTTCGGTACAGTCCTACCTCACTGGCAAGGGCATCCCGAGCACTGCGATCAGCAGCGAAGCGTTTCGGTGAAGAGAACCCACGCGTCCCGACTGCAGACGGTGTGCGCGAACTGCAGAACCGCCGTGTCGAAATCACCTACGGACCTGGTTCGGGCATGTAATCATGCTCGGCAGGCCAATAGGCTGACGCCAAAGGAAAGGCCCGGGGGGAAACCCTCGGGCCTTTTGCTTTGGATTTGGCGACAACGGATTTATTCCCTTGGGAGCGCCTCCGTTATTAAGTTCTAAGAGGATCGAGATGCGCTTTGAAGATAATGACGTCGCAGCGGTTTTTGCTGAATATGAGGCACGCCACTCTACCGAAGTCGAACAAATGCGCGCGCTACCTTCAGGTCACATGCAGACCAGGAGAGACGAGTTCCTGCTGCCAATCGGGGCTGAAGCGGGATGGTTTCTTCACAGCCTGGTGATTGCTAGAAGACCTAGGCGCATCATCGAACTGGGGACGAGCTTTGGCTATTCGACGTTGTTCCTCGCTGATGCAGCACGCTCATGCGGTGCGACAATTACAAGCATAGATGTCGATGGAGCCAAGCAGGATTATGCCTCGCGCATGATGAAAAAGGCCGGCGTCGGAGATTGCGTCGAGTTCCGCTGTGGGGATGTGCTTGATGTGTTGGCGGATGACCCCGGGCCGTTCGATCTGATATTGCTCGACATCTGGAAAGATATGTATGTGGCGGCGTTCGAGGCTGTCTATCCCAAGCTGTCCGACGAAGGGATCATAGCGACAGACAACATGATCTATCCAGCCAGCGCTCGTGGGGACGCAAGAGATCTACGTGCGGCGATCGCCAGCAAGCCTGACCTTCAGTCCACACTGTTACCCATTGGTCAGGGGGTCGAACTCACCGTCAAATGGAGCAGAAACAATCCCAAACTATGAAGGCCTGGAGTTTATCCAAACACTTTGAGGTCGAGGATTTCTGAGACTTGGTCGATGACTCGATGTGGTTTGCATTCGGGCGTCGATCTCGACCATCCTGCCAAGTCTGTCGTCCCGGTCGTTACACCCACTCCGATTGCTCCACCAATTCGCGCCATTTCGGTTTCGACCCTGGGATCGTCTCCCACGACGAGAACTTGCGGCATTGCTATGCCTAGCTTGGCCGCGACGAATTGCATTGCGTGAAGTGAGGGCTTGCCCGTTACTTGCGGTTCAACGCCGGTTACCCGGACGATCGCCCCAGCAATTGCGCAGCTATAGCCAAACGACCGACCGCTCTGGGTGGCAAAGAAGGGCACGTCCGAGGCGGTGAAGAATTTTGCACCATTCAGTACCGCTTCTGCGGCAGCGTGGATATGAACCATCGTGCAATCTGGATGCCAGGCGACATAGACCGCATCGGCGTCTTCTGATCCCGCGTCTTCCGCGAAGCAGGTTACAATACCATCCTCTTGCAGCGCCTGGACCACGCCATTCGTGCCAAGAACCATCACCTTCTGGATGCCACGTTCCCTGAACACGTGACTGGCGACACTGTTTGGCGTGAACAGTTCGCTATCTTCGATAGGCAACCCAAGCGCGCGCAGGCGCGGCGCCTGATGTGCTGCAGGATAAGCGCTGCCATTTGTAAGAGCGAGGAAGGGAACGCCCAACGCCTTCAGTTCATTCAAGCGTTTCGACCGCACCGGGCAGTACCTGATATTCGCCGAGATCCCGATTGCTCAGGATCAACGTGCCGTCGAGATCGAACATAACGCCGCGCGCCGTGTCGATGGCTTCATCAAATTCTGGATGGATCATGTCAGTCTGCTTCCAGTTCCAGCCGGAAGCCCTCCTTTTCTATCTCGATGTGATCGACATCGTCGCGTGCCAAAAGCTCGCGCAGGAGGTTCATCACGGGTTGGATCTCTGGATTATATTGCCGCGGCGCTGGCCCGGATTGCTGCATGGCATCCACCAGATTGGCCGGCATCGTTGCGCGAAGCAGAAACTCCTCGTCCGACAGCTGTGTTCCGATCCGTTGCCTGCAGGCTCTTGAGATCGGTCATACCGGTTTCGGCCTGCGAGTTCCTTCGTTCGCGGATCGGACATGATCCGGTCCAATCACTTGTGGGTCGATCGGCGCATTCGGGCGGCCGAACTTGCCGATGGCAAACCGGATGATCTCGTCGGGAATGACTGCATAGCGCTCCTTCCCGGTGACGTTCATCACTGCCTGGGTCTGCAGCATCTGGGCAAATGGCGTCATCACGATCGGCCAGCCGAGCTCTTCTCGCACCCGGCCGAGTTCCTCGATCACCGCTCCTTCGAGATGAGGGACGCGTTGATCGATCAGGTGCCTGCGCATGGTGCCGACCATTCCGCCGGGCAGATTGTGATGGAAATAGGCTGCGTCGAACGGCATCGGCTGACCAGTAGGCAGTCCCTCCGCCTCCGCCAGATCGCTGAAATAGCGGCTGACTTCCGCTACCGCTTCGTCGTCGATCAGAACCTCGTGTCCCATCGCGCGCAGGTTGTCGGATCATTCGTTCGATCGGCGGGTTGGAAGTGCCGTCAGCAGCGCCGCCGCTGGCACACTGCATCACCGTTGCGCCCAGATCTGCCCCTTCGAGATAAGTCTGCTCGGCAAGGCCGATCGTACAGTGAGCGTGAAGCTCAAGCGGCTTTTCACCGATCTCTGCCATGATCGCCGGGATTAGTGTCTGGGCGCGCTTTGCGGTCAGTAAGCCGCCAGGATCCTTGATATAGAGCGCATCGATATCGGCGCTGGCAGCCATCGCTCTTGCGGCCTCAGCGTAATGCGCATCGTCGTGGATCGGGCTGATCGAAAAGACGAGCGCACCGACCACCTGCTCTCCACCAGAACGCTTAACCATCCTTGCGACTTCGACGTTGGATGCAGCATCGTTCATCGGATCCGCGAGCGCGAAACGGCGGATGCCGTTGGTCGCGAGCGTGCGGAAGGCAAGCTCCATGAATTCAGGGCTTGCCGTTTCCCAAGCGATGAAACGAAAGCCGGTCGAAAGAAACTGCAACGGAGTTGTGGGGCACGCTTCTGCCATGCCCCGTATGCGCTCCCACGGGTCTTCCTGCTTGTAGCGCACGGCCACGCCCATATGGGTGCTTGTCGTGAAGTCGATCGCCTTGAAGCCGCAGCGTTCCATTGCGGGCGCTATCGTGAGTGTCTTGGCTGTATCAACGCCAAGAGCGCCCCAAAGGCATTGGTTGCCGTCGCGCAGCGACGTCTCGACGAGCTGGATAGATGCCATCGGCTAGTCGTCCGTCTTCACGCGAATAAGCGGTTGGCCGAGTTCCACGGCAGTCCCGTTCTGCACAAGATGTGCGACAACGGTGCCGGCAACGCCAGCGCGTACCGAATTCATTAGCTTCATCACTTCAATGATGCCGATCACGGTGTCTTCGCTTACGCGGTCGCCGACTTCCACGAAAGGCGGATCGCCCGGACGAGGGGCCTGGTAATAATTTCCAAGTAGTGGGGCCGTGACGTCGGCTTCGCCAGGGTCAGGGCCATCAGCGCGACGCAGGCACGGCACTTGGAAGTGCTCGCACGGGGGCAGGGGCGGCGCCATCTTCACGAGCTTCCGGCGCAAAATCGCGCGACGCACGCGAAGCACCACCTCGGCTGATGCGCAACTTGAAGTCGCCGATCTCGAGCCTGAGCTGAGAGTAGTGGGATTCGTCGAGCAGGCGTGTGATCTCTGCAATGTCGTTCGCGGTCAGGATCATCGCCGGCCCCCGAAAATATTCATGACGTGGCCCAGCGGATTGTCCTTCTTCTCGGCCACGGGGGCTACGTCCTTAGCCGACCAGACCGTCTCAGGGCGGCTCTGGAGCAGCAACAGACGACCCTGCTTGTCGATTGCCCATTCGATGTCCTGGGCCCGGCCATAATGTCGCTCGATACGACGGCCCACATCGCGAAGTTTCTGCAACTCTTCGTCAGAGAGGCAGGGGGCGTCAGCGTCCGCATTGTCGAGTTCGATCTCGACGATCCCGCCTTCTGGCGCGGGCTCTTGACGCACGTGTTTGTGCGAAATTTCGCGGATCGAGATTTCGCCGGTGATTTTTCCTAGCACCCAGCGGTCGGGGGTTACCTCACCCGAAACGACCGCCGAGCCGAGGCCCCATGCGCCTTCGATCGTGATTACTGATTTATCACCACTGGTAGGAGAGCGCGTGAACATCACGCCCGCGGTGCGCGCATCGACCATTTGCTGCACGACCACGGCCATGGCCACGCCGTCTTCTGGCAGCTTGTGCCTTAGGCGGTATGTCATGCTCTCAACGGAATAGAGGCTGCCCCAGCATTCGCGTACGCGCTGCACGGCATCTTCCGCACTCAGTACCCAGAGGAATGTGTCCTGCAGCCCTGCGAAACTGGCATCCTCCGCGTCTTCGGTTGTAGCGGAAGATCGCACCGCGACCGGAATGGAGCCGTCGCCGCGCAGCTCCGCATGGGCGCTCAGGATGGCTTGCTCGACTGCGGCAGGGAGCGGTTCTTCAATCACCCTGCGCCGCAATTCTTCCGATAATTCGGTCACTGCAGCAAGATCGCTGGCATCGAGTGCCTCAACCTTTTCCCGTACGGGCGCTCGAGCTTCCAGCGCCGTGAGGAATGTCTCGAAGGCATGCGTTGTCACGACGAATCCAGGGGGCACATCAATCCCCGCCTGCGTCAGCTCGCCGAGACTTCCACCCTTTCCGCCCACGATCAGGCGATCGGCGATGCCGACTTCACCAAACCAGGCGATTGCCCGTTCTTGATCCCCCATCGATCAGGCGTCCTCAAGCACGGGTTCGTCTTCAAGGATCGTAACCGTTCCACGTCCCCCATCGACGCGGATGCGCTGGCCATCCTTGATCTTCTGGGTCGCATTTCCAGTGCCCACTACGGCGGGCAGGCCATATTCGCGTGCCACGATCGCCATGTGGCTCATCGAGCCGCCAATATCCGAAACCGCTGCGACAATCTTCTGGAAGATCGGGGCCCAGGTCGGATTGGTGACCTGACAGACCAATATATCGCCCTGCTGCAAGCGGTGGATTTCGTCGACGGACTTGACGACGCGGGCGGGGCCTTCGACCACACCTTGGCAGGCAGCGAAGCCTTTGAGTTCCTTGGAATCCTTATTCTCATCGGCATTGAGCCAACTGTCGAGGCTCTCGCGGGTGATACCCCACAGCATCACGATTGCCGGGTCGTCGATCACATCGGGTACCGCACCCAACGCGGGCGATGTCGAATGCTTGCCCCATTCGGCGATGGCCGCTGCGCGCTGCTTGACGATCGCTGGCCAGTGCTTCGGTCCGCGCGGTTCAGAGCCTATGCCCCAGCTGAGCATCAAGTCCACGATCGCACTTTCGAGCTCATATTGGGTAAGGTGGAACACATCCTCTTCCTTCTCCCAAAAGCCGTGATCGCGCAGCAGAGCGCCGAATTCGCGGATCTTGTTGAAGAAGAGGTTTGTGTACCAGTGCTCGCAATAGAACTTGTGGCCTTCCACATATGGAAAGACGCGGTGGGCGAGGCCGATCAGCTGATCGTAAGTTGCCTTGTCTTCCTCTGTATCCAGCAATTCGCGATAGTCGGCCACGAGCTGCTCGCGTTCCTCGACCAATTGGGCAGTCGGCCGCTCGATATTCGTCCCGGCCCTGATCTTCTCGATATAGCCGGGAAGCGCTGCGAAGGGCAGGGACAGGTCGTCGTTCCACGAACGGTGATAATGGTAGAAGCCGTCGCCTGAGCTGACGTTGAACCAGGGGTTGCGGCTCGTCTCGAGCTCGGCAAGCCATTCCTTGCCCTTGCCGCCGAGTTGGTCCAGCCCAGCGAGCACATCGTCGATATTCATTCCGTCCGTGAAATGACTGTCTACGTCGAGTTCCACTGCGCGGCGAGCGAGGCGCTTGACCTCCTCGTCGGGGCGGAAGATTTCCGCTTCCATGCCGGCAACCATCCGGCTGATTGCCTGATCGGAAATCTCGGGGAAGGCCTTTTTGCAGAAATCGAAGAAGGTCATGTAGGCGCCGTAGCCCAGGAGCAGAAATTCGAAGTGATGGTGCCACATCCGGTGGTAGCCCTCGATTTGCTTCTGATAGATATCGAGGAGGGCGTGGTTCGCCGCGATGCCTTTGCCGGTATGAGTGGTCTCGAGCGGCTCGTAATCGGGCAATTCCGGTTTGGGCAGCGCCTGCGCATCCGCGATCAGCGCCTTCATCTTGACCTTCCAGCTGTCGTAGAGCTCTTCCCAATGCTCGTAATAATAGAACGCACGCTGTTGAAATTCGCCGATCCGTTCCTCTATTTCCTTCGGATCGGTCACAGCGACGCCGCCAATATATACCCGGCCATTGATGATACGATGATCGATACCCTTGGCGGTCGGCAGCACATGTACGCGGGTGTTGAACGCACCGAGCGCGACATAGGCGGCTTCGGCGGTGATCATGTCGAAATGATGCATCGGTTCCGGGAAATGCATCGAATTGTAGAACCAGAAGCGCTCGTCATCTTCGGGCTGGAACTGCGTATAATAGGGATAGGCGTCCTGCGCTGCCTCCGTACCGGGGACAACCTCCAGCGAGCTCGGCAGGGGAAAACCTTTCGCTCCATCGGCCATTTCAGTATCCTTCCAGTCGCACACGCGTGACTCCGCGATGCTTTATCATGCCCACTTGATACCGATCACCGCGCCTCGGCGTTAGGATTCACGCACATTATGAATAAGACAAAAGAGCAAGGCTATTGTCTTATTATGAGTGGGGTTGGCCTACGACTGCGGCGCGTGCCCGGCACGCCATTCGCGCGGGGTGATGCCAAACCTTTTGCGGAATAGGCGCGTGAAATATCCGGGGTCGAGAAAACCGCACCGGTAGGCCACTTCGGCGATAGCGAGGCTCTGCGCGCGCGGATCGGACAGCATATCGGCCGCCCGCTCCAGCCTCGTGGCGTTCAACTCCTGGACGAAGCTTGTGCCGCTGCCAGCCAGCAGGGTTTGCAGATAGCTTTTTGAAATGCCGCAATCGCCTGCAACGCGCTCTGGCGAGAGGTCCGGGTCGGCATAGTCGTTCTCGATCCTACCCAAGATAAGCCGGACCAATTGCCCGCGATGGCGCGTCTTTGGGCTCCTGCTTTCCCCGGTCTCGAGGGCACCCGTCGCCAGGGCCAGCAGGTTGCCAATCTGCTCGGCAATCAGCGAACGCGGGAGGGTTGTGCTTTTTAAGCGCTCCGAAAGGCACTCGAGAAGCGAGCCCAGCGGTGAACCCCAGCCTTCCCGGCCGTCCATCGGATTGGCGAGATGTACTCCGACGTCGGGCAAATATCTCTCAAGCCAACTCTGCGGCATCATCAGGTCGAGGGCGCGGTGCTCCGTCTCCATTTCCATCTGATAGAAGCGCGTGTTGTCGAGCAGCACGAACTGCCCTGCTTCCACATCGAAGCGCCTGCCGCCCATCGCAGTCTTCAAAACCCCTTCGAGACAATACACGAGCTGAATCGAAGGCGTCGCCCGCATCGCGGCCCCTTCCGCGCCGGTGTGGGTCACCCGTTGGGCGGGTGCGTGAAGCTGGAGGAGGCGCAATTGCCCAATGCCATGACTGACCCATCGCGCCGCGAAACTATCCGGATCGAAAACGGTGACCTCGATCGGTGCAATCGTGCTCGCCGCCCAATTGCGCCATTGGTCGATTGCGTCTCGCTTGGCGAGACCGGACGAACTCCACTCACGATCGTCATTGGCCTGCTTGTCGCGTTCCATCACACGTGCCTTATGGCACGGATCGATCCACCCGGTCACGGTTGCTGCAAAGTGCTGCGGTCTGTGATCGTAAAGGGGCGGGAAGACAATGTCCCCCCGCCCAGTAATCTGCATCCCCCTGCGCCTTTGCGGCCCACGTGCCCACTTGTGATTTGCAGGCGTTCTGCGGGTGCGGCGTATTTTGCTTGGAGCAGTTGCTCTTGCGATCCCGAAGGGCCCATAGCGGCACCCTTCCTGATAACGATAGTGCAACTGTACCTGTTTTCAGAAGGATTCGAGCGCAATACAAACCGGACAAAAACGCATGCGCTATCGTCTGGCAGGAAACCGGTTTGCAATGATTTCTTAACTCGGATCAATCCGAATGGGAAAAGCAGAGGGTCTGGTGGCAGGCCATTCGATTGTCGCCATAATCATCGCCGGTTCTCGCAGTTAGTTGGGCCCAGGCTAATCAGGCGGGGGCGGCGCCTGATTCATGCCGCGCCATCCGCGAGGTGTCGCGTTGAAGCGCTTGCGAAACTGCCGCGTAAAATAGGCGGGATCGAGGAATCCGCATCGAAATGCGACTTCCGAAACCGGAAGCTCGCGGGTGCGAGGATCGACCAGCATTGCACTCGCCCGATCGAGGCGTACCGCGTTCAACTCACGCACGAAGCTGGTCCCCGAACTGGCGAGAAGCGATTGGAGGTAGCGTTTTGAAATCTGGAGATCGCCAGCCACACCCTCGAGCGAAAGGTCTGGATCGGAGGAGTCGCTCTCTATCCGCCGCATGATCTGCTGCGCAAGGCGGGCGCTTCGGCGCCCAGAAGAAGGTTCGCGCACACCCACGGCAAGTGCGATAAGGCTGCCTAGCTGATCTGCGATCAACGTGCGCGGAACCGGGCAATCTTCTCCTTGCCGCGCAACGGTTTCGAGAAGGCTTGCAAGCGGCGGAGCCCAGCCTTCGCGAATTGAGATCGGTTTGCCCAGCAGCGACAGGGGATCAGGCAAATGCTGTTCCAACCAGGGCAGCGGCATGATCAGGTCGATTACTTCGTGGCGAGTGCAGTCGAGTTCGAAGAAACGACTATTGTCCAAGAACAGGAACTGACCAGGCTGCACCACAAAATTGCACGCATCGTCGCGTCCGTTGAATGTGCCTTCGATTGCGTAAATCAAGTGAATGAGATGGTCGGAAGAGGTGAGTTCCTGTTCGAGTGCGTAATGTACCACCTTCTGCGCCGGCGCGTGCAGGTGGAGCATCCGCAACTGGCCGATGCCCCAACTGCAGAAATACGCGTCGAATGCTTCGCCTTCGTGAACCAGGACGTCGACTGGTGTCTCGTGGCGCTTTGCGAAATACGCGCGCCAACGCTCCAGCGCCTCGTCCTGGCTCAGTCCTTCCGGGGTCCAGGGCGCGCTCCGCTCCGCTGCGCTCTCCAATATTTAGTTCGCCCTCATGCCCTCGGTTATACGCTTGGTTTCGGCCTGGGTCGATGCCGGACCGGTATTGCGCTTGTGGATTCCGCCTTGTCCTGGCTCCATGAACAGGGGCGGATCGCCTTCGCGGCGCTTGAGGCCAAACAGAGGGAAGAGGCCGGGATGACGGCCAAGGCCATCATACATGTCGAGCAGGCTGTCGATCCACGGGCGCAGGGGGTCATCTTCGGCCAATGCCGGCGAGGTCTTGCAGACCGACGCGGTGAACAAGATCGAACCCAGGATACGGTAATCGGCATAATTCGGACTGTCGCCCCCGAGGTAGGGCGTTTCGCGCAGTGCGATACGGAGCGGCTCAAGATCGGCGGAAATCTTGGGCAGTCGGTCTTCCCACCCTTTCTGCATTTCCTCCAAAGTCATGCCGATCATCTTCTCGCGCGAATAGGTGATGTACTCGTGATCTTCCGGATTGGAGAGATCGCGGTAGTTCACGCAATAGCAGCGCATCCATGGGCCTGAAGCCACGCCCCAGAACCAGGCATCGAGCGCGCGCGTAACGGCAGCAACGCTGGGATGGGGTATGAGGGCGGGGCGGTCGGGGTAAGTCTTGTCCAGATATTCGACGATGCCCCAGCTATCGAGAACCCATTTGCCGTCGTCGACGATAGCGGGCAGGCGTTCGGTCACCCCGCCGGTGCGTTCGGGGATCTTGGTGAAGCCGCCGGGCACCACGTCGAGATCGAAACCCTTGTGCTTAAGTGCATACTTGGTCGCCCAAACGAATGGGCTGATGGTCGCGCCGGTGGAGAGGGCGAGATCGTAGAAAGTTATCGTATTGTTCTTGGCCAATTTGCGCATCCTGCTCTGTGGACTCGTTGAGTTTGTCCGAAAATAGCCCGGAGGACAGGCGCTTGTCCATTGCGAAGATTCGCAACGTTAAGTCAGTTTGTTCAATCGGCCGATCAATCGAGCGAGGCGACGGCACTCAATACTCTATCCGTCCATTCCGGGCGGCAGATCAGCAAGTCCGGCATGTAAGTGTCGGCTTGGTTATAGACTAGCGGACTGCCGTCGATGCGGGAGCAATGCAGCCCGTGTGCGCTTGCTACCGCCACCGGGGCACAGCTATCCCATTCGTACTGCCCGCCTGAATGGAGGTAGATATCCGCTTCGCCGCGGATTACCGCCATTGCCTTTGCGCCGGCAGACCCCATCGGAACCAGCTCGCCGCCCAGCATTTCAGCTACCGCCATCGCCTCTGCAGCGGGCCGGGTGCGGCTGACGAGAAGGCGTGGCGGGCCGGAATGGACGGGAAGCTTCTCCGACCTGTCGGAGCGAAAAACCGCGCCCTCCGCGAGACCGGGTAATGCGACGGCACCCAATTTGGCCACTCCGTCCACCGCCAATCCGACATGAACCGCCCAGTCCGATCGCTCCTCTCCATATTCGCGGGTGCCGTCCACCGGATCGATGATCCAGACCCGCGATTTGCCGAGCCGGTCTTCCGTGTCTTTGCTTTCTTCCGAAAGTAGCCCGTCATCCGGGCGTTGCTCGCGCAGGGCGTGAATCAGGAACTGGTTGGCAGTCTGGTCACCCGCTTTGCCCAATGCTTTGCCTTCGAACACGCCGCTGGCGCGGACTTCGATCAGGATGCGGCCGGCGCAGTAGGCCAGATGGGCGGCAAGTTCGGTGTCGTTCATCGGGGATAAGGGCATCGCGTTGCCTTGCTTCAAATTTCTGATGCAGGATCTGCAGGCGCTTCCTTGAAGCCCCAGTGGATCGAGCTCCACGCGCGCTCGTGAAAATAGTAGAGGATCATCTTGGTGACGACTTCAGTGGTGGCGATTGCGCCGGCTGCCTTCGGATTGCCGGTAAACAACCAACTGAGCAGAAAAGTATCGATGCTGCCCAGCACGCGCCAGCTGACCGCCTTAACAAACGATCGGCGGTGGCGCTCATGGCTGCGGAGAAGAAACATGCCCTCGCGAACGCCTCAGCCGCTACCCAGGAGCTTGTCGACTACAAGGTCGGCAGCTTCTTCCGGAGTCATGGCGGTGGTGTCTATGCGAATTTCGGGCTTCTCCGGTTCTTCATAGGGGCTGTCGATTCCCGTGAAGTTCTTGAGTTCGCCTTGCCGCGCCTTTTTGTAAAGGCCTTTAACGTCGCGCGCTTCCGCCACAGCGAGCGGCGTGTCGATATGCACCTCGATGAATTCGCCCTCCGGCAGCATCGCCCGGACCATCTCGCGCTCGGCGCGGAAAGGGCTGATGAAGGCAGTGATCACGATCAGTCCCGCATCGGCCATCAGCTTGGCCACCTCGCCCACGCGGCGGATATTCTCGATCCGGTCGGCTTCGGTGAAGCCCAGATCCTTGTTGAGCCCATGGCGCACATTGTCGCCGTCGAGCAGGAATGTGTGACGGTTCATCCGGTGGAGCTTCTTCTCCACCAGATTGGCGATGGTCGATTTGCCTGAGCCCGACAGGCCGGTGAACCACAGTACGGCCGGCTCCTGATTCTTCAGGTTCGCATGTTCCTCGCGCGTGATCTCCAGCGCTTGCCAATGGACGTTCTGCGCCCGGCGCAGGCTGAAATTGATCATTCCTGCCGCGACGGTGGCATTGGTGATCTTGTCGATCAGGATGAAACCGCCCAGCTGACGGCTGTCCTCGTAGCGCTCGAAAACGATCGGCCTGTCGGTTGTGACTTCGGCCACCCCGATCGAATTGAGTTCCAGCGATCTTGGCGGCGAGATGCTCCATCGTGTTGACGTTGATCTCGTATTTTGGCTCCGCAATCGTCGCCGTCACGGTCTGGCGTCGCCGAGCTTCAGCCAATATCCGCGCCCCGGGATCAGCGCCTCGTCGCTCATCCACACGATCGTCGCTTCGAACTGATCGGCAACTTGCGGCGGATCGTCGGCAATCGCGATCACATCGCCGCGGCTGCAATCGACCTCGTCTTCGAGGGTCAGAGTAACCGACTGGCCTGCAACCGCACGATCGAGATTGCCGCCGCTATCCGCATTGTCTTCGAGGCCGCTCTGCACTGGCATTGTGACGATCGACTTGACCGTGCTGGTCTTGCCCGAGGGAACAATCCGGACCTGTATTGCCGGGCGCGATCTCGCCACTGGCAATCAGCCCGGAAAAGCCGCGGAAATCGAGATTGGGGCGGTTCACCCATTGCACCGGCATCCGGAAGCTGCGGGTTTGTGCGGCGGTGTTCGCAATCTCCACCGTTTCGAGATGGTGGATCAGGCTCGGCCCTTCGTACCACGGCGTATTGGCCGACGGCGCCTGGGTGATATTGTCGCCCTTGAAGCCCGAAATCGGAATCGCAGTGAAGTCCTCGATGCCGATCTCATTCGCAAAACTGCGATAGTCCTCGACGATGTTCGTCGAACGTGTCGCGATCGTAATCGACCAGATCCATCTTGTTCACGGCCAGCACGAGGTGGCGGATGCCGAGCAGATGGGCGAGATAGGAATGGCGCCGCGTCTGCGTCAGCACGCCCTTGCGCGCATCGATCAGGATCACCGCAAGATCGGCAGTGGAGGCGCCGGTCACCATGTTGCGCGTGTATTGTTCGTGGCCCGGCGTATCGGCGACGATGAACTTGCGCTTCTCGGTGGTGAAGAAACGATAGGCGACGTCGATCGTGATGCCCTGTTCGCGCTCGGCCGCGAGGCCATCGACCAGCAGGGCGAAATCGATCTCCTTGCCCTTGCGTGCCGACGCGCTTGCTGTCGGCCTCCAGCGCGGCAAGCTGATCTTCGAAGATCATCTTGGAATCGTAAAGCAGCCGCCCGATCAGCGTCGATTTGCCGTCATCCACGCTGCCGCAGGTGATGAAGCGCAGCAGCCTCTTGTGCTGATGCTGATCGAGATAGGCGTCGATATCCTCGGCGATCAGCGCGTCGGTCTTGTAGATCGGGATCGAAGCGGCGTGGTCGCCATCAGAAATACCCCTCCTGCTTCTTCTTCTCCATGCCGGCGTCGCCTTCATCCTTGTCGATCGCACGGCCCTGGCGTTCGGTGGTGGTGGTCAGCAGCATTTCCTGGACGACTTCGGACAGGGTCGCGGCCTCGCTTTCGACTGCGCCGGTCAGCGGGATAGCAGCCCAAGGTGCGGAACCGGATCGAACGCATTGACGGGCTCTTCGCCGGCGTCGCAGCGGGAAGCGGTCGTCGTCCACCATCAACAGCAACCCGTCGCGCTCAACCGTCGGACGTTTGGCGGCCAGATAGAGCGGCACGATCTCGATATTCTCGACCATGATATACTGCCAGATGTCGAGTTCGGTCCAGTTGGAGATCGGGAAGACGCGGATGCTCTCGCCCTTGGTCTTGCGGGCATTGTAGAGGTTCCACAGTTCGGGCCGCTGGTTCTTCGGATCCCAGCCGTGGCTACCTGTGCGGAAGGAGAAGATGCGTTCCTTGGCGCGGCTTTTTTCCTCGTCGCGCCGCGCGCCGCCAAAGGCCGCATCGAAGCCGTAGAGGTCGAGCGCCTGCTTGAGCCCTTCGGTCTTCCACATGTCGGTGTGCAGCGGCGCCATGATCGAACGGGTTGATCCCCCGCTCCTTCGCCTCGGGATTCTGATAGACGAGCAGTTCCATCCCGGCTTCCTCGGCCATCCTGTCGCGCAGGTCATACATGGCCTGGAACTTCCAGGTCGTGTCGACATGGAGCAGCGGGAAGGGCGGCGGGGAAGGGTAGAAGGCCTTGCGCGCCAGATGCAGCATCACCGCCGAATCCTTGCCCACCGAATAGAGCATGACCGGCTTCTCCGCCTCGGCCACGACCTCGCGCATGATGTGGATGCTTTCGGCCTCAAGCCGTTCGAGATGGGTCAGGCGCTGCATGCGGAGGTACTTCGATTATCCATAAAAACTGTCATTGTGCAATGCGGCATGCCCTTTGACACGCGACGGAGCAAGAGTGTTGGCGGGGCAGAAATTCTTTGCAGGGGCTTAGCTGTTTAGCGCCCGGTGAATTTGGCGGCCCGCTTCTCGGCGAAGGCGGCCATGCCTTCCTTCTGATCTTCCGTTCCGAACAGACCCGGAGAACAGGCGGCGTTCGAATACGACGCCCTGCGCAAGCGATGTTTCGAAGGCGGCGTTCACCGTCTCCTTGCATGCCATCGCGGCCAGGGGCGGCATTGTGGCAATCCTGGCCGCGACCTTCATGGCCTCGGCCATCAGGTCGTCCGCCGGAACCACGCGCGCAACCAGCCCGGAAGCCTCGGCTTCGGCAGCATCCATCATCCGGCCTGTCAGGCACATTTCCATCGCCTTGGCCTTGCCAACCGCGCGGGTGAGCCGCTGGGATCCGCCCATCCCAGGAGTGATGCCCAGCGTGATCTCGGGCTGGCCGAATTTCGCAGTCTCGGCCGCGAGGATGAAGTCGGCCATCATCGCAAGCTCGCACCCGCCGCCCAGCGCATAACCCGCCACTGCCGCGAGCCAGGGCTTGCGCGTGCCGGTCACCCGGTCGTAGCCGGCGAACATGTCGCTGCCATACATTTCTGCAAAGCCCCTGCTGGCCATCTCCTTGATGTCCGCACCAGCGGCAAAGGCCTTCTCGCTGCCGGTGAGGACGAGGCAGCGCTGCGTCTCGTCGGAATCGTAGGCAGCAAAGGCCTGAACTAGGTCTGCCAAGACCTGGCTGTTCAGAGCATTGAGTGCGTCGGGACGGTTAAGCGTGACCAGAGTGACGGCATCATGCCGCTCGACAAGGATTGTCTCGAAATTCAATTTTGAACTCATAGCGGCGTCCATTCATCCTGCTTCGGGAGCGGCGCGAAGATAGCGTCGAGCTTCGCCTCGTCTATGCTTTCGGGCTTAGCCGGGTTCCAGCGCGGCTGCATTGTCCTTGTCGATCAGCACTGCCCGCACGCCTTCGGCAAAGTCCGGCTCCATGATCATCCGGCAAGCCAGCCGGTATTCGATGGCCATTTCCTCGGCGAAATCGCTCAGCTGCTTTGCTTGCGCGATCTGACGCAGCGCAACCTTGCAGGTCAGCGGACTCTTCGCGCGCAGAGTCTTCAGCTCTTTGGCGGCCCAATCGGTTGGGTCGGCTTCCAGCGCAGCCAGGATTTCTTCCAGCCTGTCTGATGCGAACAGCCGGTCGATCAGCTCGACATTGCGCGCGAGGCGCGGTTCGGGTGGAACGGTCGCGAGCTCGCTCAGCGTCTGCGCGATACTCTCAGGCTCGGCAATGATGCGCGCCTTGGCTTCGGCCAGCCTTTCGCTCGGCAAATAATGGGTCGCGAGGCCCGGCCCACAGGCATTCCGCCCCATCGAGCCGTGCCCCCGTCAACGCGAGGAAGGGCCCAATACGCCCGGCAAGGCGCGAGAGGTACCAGCCGGCCCCGACATCGGGAAACAGGCCGATTGCACCTTCAGGCATGGCAAACAGCGTATTCTCGGTCGCTATGCGGTAGCTCGCCGGCAAGGCGATTCCGACGCCGCCGCCCATGGTGATCCCATCCATGAAAGCGACCACTGGCTTGGGGTACGTAAATAGCAAATGGTTGAGCCGGTATTCGGCGAAGAAGAATTTCCGGCCGGACTCTCCGCCATCCTCCAGCGCCGAACGGCGCACCGAGGCGACATCTCCGCCAGCGCAGAAACCCCGTCCTTCTGCATGATCGAGCAGCACGGCCGAGACCGCGGGATCGCCGCGCCAATCGCGCAGTGCGACGGCCATCGCCTCGACCATGTCGAGATTGAGCGCATGGAGCGCGCGGGGGCGGTTCAGCGAGATATGCCCTGCTGCCCCGTGGCGATGAATATGTACGTCGTCCGTCATCGCCGCCCTGATAGCGGCTGGATCAGGTGCAGGAAACCTGCGTGATCACCATGTCGTCATCATAGGAGACGGTCAGCCGGTCCGGGCGGAAATCCATCGTCACGGCGGTGCGCGGCGGCACCCAGCGCAATTGGCGCGCGCCGGTTGCCGCGAGCAATTGCGTACCGGTCTCCGCATTGGCCTTCTGGCCGACGAAGGCTTGCCCGGCGTCCCGCGTCGCACTCAGCGACCTCGGGCGTGGCAGTCTCGGGCGGGGCCGCAGGAGCGGTGGCACAGGCAGCCAGCGCCAAGGCGGCGGCCGAAACAAGGGAAAGTTTGGCGGTCATGGGCATTCTCTATCAGCTGCAGCGGAGATATTGAAACGGACCGGGGGCGGCGTCGTCCCCCAATTCGCGGCGCACGAGCGTCTTGCCGTCGTCGCTGGCGCTCAGCACCTGCTGGCGTTTCCATTCGAGACCTTCGCCGGTGAAGTCGAAGGTGGCGCGAATGCGATTGGGTGCAAGCTCTTCCACATCGGCCAGTTTGCCGACCGATTTCATAGAATTCCAGCCGTGTCGGAGTGATCGTCAGCAGACCCTTGGCGTCGCCCTTGGTCGAGGTGCAGTCGGCCGGCAACGAGGCCCCAGCGGCCCTGGACCGTCTCCGGAATGGTCACCACCACCGGCGTATCGCTGGGGGCAGGCGTTTCCGTGGCGGCCGCGTCCGTCTGGTCGGTGGCAGGAAGCGTCGTTTCCGGATCGGGCGCCGTGTCCCCTGTGTCATCCGCGGAGCCGCCGCATGCGGCAAGCGAAAGCAGGGCAAACGCTGCGGCCAGATTTCTGAACATTCTGCTCTCTCCTCGAACTTCAAGAAGCCTTCAGCTGCCTGAAAGCCAACGCGTGATAGTGTAAACCTATCCAGCTGCTTGCGCGATATGGCAGTCGCCATCTTACCCTAAGTTGAATGGGCGAAGGGTTGCAAATGCACCAAGCCACAATTAGCGAGCTAAGCAAAGCATCGGCGATTCGCTACAGTAAAGTCGTTTTTCGGCCGAATTTTGCGAATAGCGCCGATTTCGAACTCAAGGAGAAAGGCCGATGAGCCTTACAATCAAGCCGATCCTGCCCAAGTTTGGAGCCGAATGCTCCGGCATCGACATCACCAAGCCGCTGACGGAAGAGCAGCGGCGCGAGGTCGTCGAAGCGCAGAACAAATGGGGCGTCTGCATCTATCGCGACACCGGCCTGAACGACGAGACCGCATATCCAGTTCTCGCGCAATTTCGGCCATATCGAGCTGGCGCCGGCCCGCAAGGGCGCCAAGTCGCGGCTCAATCATCGCGAATTGTTCGACGCCAGCAACCTCAATGCGGACGGCGAGATCACCACCAGCGAAGCCGCGATCCAGTATCGCAAGGGCGACCGCCTGTGGCACACCGACAGCGCATTCGTGCCTCTAGCGCTCGTCCCATTCGCTGCTGCTCGCGCATGAAGTGCCGAAGGAAGCCGGCGAGACCTGGTTTGCCGACACGCGCACTGCCTATGAAGATTTGCCGCAGGAAATGAAGGACAGGCTCGAAGGTCTCGTCGGCCGCAATTCCGTGTGGTGGTCGCGCAAGAAGGCCGGCGCCGACATTCCGGACGAGCAGATTCGACGACGGTATGTTCGGCGAACATCCCCTCGTCCACGTTCATGCCGGATCGGGCCGCAAGGCGCTGTTCATCGCGGCCCACACGATGGACATCGTCGGCATGGAGCACGACGAGGCGCAGAAGCTGATCTGGCAATTGATCGAGCATGCGACCCAGCCGCAATATATCTTCTCCGTGAAGTACAATGTCGGCGATCTGGTGATCTGGGACAATCTGTGCAGCATGCACCGCGGCGGCGATTTCGACTTTGCAAACGAAAGGCGCGACATGCGCCGCACGACGATCCGCGAGGGCACGGAGCCCTATTCGGTGCTGGATGACGACCAGTTCGGCCGCCTGTTCAAGATGGTGCCGCAGCAGGTCGACATTGCCAGCGCGGACGCGCACGAAAAGGCCTGACCGGAATCAGTGAGCAGGTAACACAGCTGTGAAATACTGGAGGTTGCTGGATCAGGAGATCCGGCAGCCTCCTATTCCAGCTCCAGGATGACCGCATCCAGCGCCAGGCTGTCGCCGGCTTTGGCATTGATAGCCTTCACGGTGCCGGCCTTTTCGGCGCGAAGGATGTTCTCCATTTTCATTGCTTCGACAGTGGCAAGCTGCTGGCCCGGCTCGACCCGGTCGCCTTCGGCTACGTGCAGCGCCACCAGCAGGCCCGGCATCGGGCAGATCAGCAGACGCGAAAGGTCCGGCTTTTCCGTCTCGATCATGAAGGCGGCATGGCGGGCATAGCGCGCATTGATCAGCCGCACTTCGTGGCGGCTGCCGCGCACTGTCAGGTCGAAACCCATCCGCCGTGGGGGCGATCTGTACGGTGAGCGGCGCGCCGTCCAGCTCCACCTGAATCGTCCGGTCGCCGGGCGTATATTCGAAGGCGATATCAACGTCCTGCCCGTCCACGGTAATGGCGTCCTCGACCAGGCTGACCTGATAATGCGTACCGCCGAAGCTCACCTGCCAGTCGCCGGGCGGTGAAGGCCTGCCGTTGAGCTGGCCCGCAATCCGCCGCGCCCGGTCGGCATTGATCGTAGCCACGGTGCCGGCAATCGCGGCGACGGCGCGCAGCAAATCTGGCGATGCAGGTGCGCCGTGAAAGCCTTCCGGATATTCCTCCGCGATGAAACCGGTGGTCAGGTCGCCCGTGCGGAAGCGCGGATGCTGCATCAGCGCGGACAGGAAATCGAGATTGTGGCCCTGGCCCTTCGATGCGGAACTCGTCGATCGCCTGGACCTGTAAATCGGCGGCTTCGTCGCGCGTCTCGCCCCAGGTGATCAGCTTGGCGATCATCGGATCGTAGTAGATCGAGACCTCGCCGCCTTCGATGACGCCGTCATCTACCCTGAC
Source organism: uncultured Alphaproteobacteria bacterium (assembly GCA_963777785.1). Lineage (GTDB taxonomy): Bacteria > Pseudomonadota > Alphaproteobacteria > Sphingomonadales > Sphingomonadaceae > Andeanibacterium. Next base: position 1,059,041 of record CAVZRU010000002.1, on the reverse strand, counting down.
CAGACCCGGTCCACTCATCGGCTGGTTGGGGCGCCAGCGGTTGCTGGCGTGCATCGGCCTGCGGGCGGTTCATACCGCACCAGCCGCCCGATGCTCGGGCAGGAAATCGCGATAGGGATCCTCGGCATAGACGCGGGTTTCGATCGCGTGGCCATCGATCCCGATATCGTCCTGCGTGAAGGCAGAGCTTCTCGCCAGCCGCGACGCGGATCATCTGCTCGACCAGGTCGATCGCCGGTGATCGCCTCGGTCACCGGATGCTCCACCTGCAGGCGGGTGTTCATTTCGAGGAAGTAGAAGCTCGTCGCCGCTGGTGTCCGCACCGCTGACGATCAGTTCGACCGTGCCCGCCGAATAATAGCCCACCGCCTGCGCCAGCGCGATCGCCTGTTCGCCCATGCGCTTCGCGCATGCGGGGCGTGACGAAGGGCGAGGGCGCCTCCTCGACCACCTTCTGGTGGCGGCGCTGGATCGAGCATTCGCGCTCGTTGAGATGGACGATGTTGCCGTGCTTGTCGCCCAGCAGCTGGATCTCGATATGGCGCGGGTCTCTCGATGAACTTCTCGATGAACACGCGGTCGTCGCCGAAGCTGTGCCAGCGCCTCGCGCTTGGTCGCCTCGAAGCCCTCGCGCACGTCCGTGTTCGGTCCAGGCCAGCCGCATGCCCTTGCCGCCGCCGCCGGCGGTGGCCTTCATCATCACCGGATAGCCGATCTCGTTGGCGATCTGCACCGCATGCTCCGTATCGTCGATCTCGCCGACGAAGCCGGGGACGACATTGACGCCCGCCGCGGCGGCGAGCTTCTTGCTTTCGATCTTGTCGCCCATCGCCGCGATCGCGCTGGCGGGCGGACCGATGAAGGCGATCCCGGCGGCCTCCAGCGCCTCGACGAAGCTGGCCCGCTCGGACAGGAAGCCATAGCCGGGATGCACCGCCTCGGCCCCGGTCGCCTTGCAGGCGGCGATGATCTTCTCGGGGACCAGATAGCTCTCGGAAGCGGGCGAGGGGCCGATATGCACCGCCTCGTCCGCCATGCTCACATGCGGGCTGCGCGCATCGGCATCGGAATAGACCGCGACCGTCGCGATCCCCATCCGCCGCGCCGTGGCGATGATCCGGCAGGCGATTTCGCCGCGATTGGCGATGAGGATTTTGGAGAACATTCAGTAGTCCAACGCGTACCAAGCTGTTTCGCAATGAAGTGCGTGCCGACCACCGTGCGCCGAACCAGGCTATGAAGCCAATCCCGACAGGCAAGATCTGTCGGGCAAACTTGAGGCGAGGTTGCGCGATGAGGAGTTGAATTGGCCAGATCAAGATGACTTGCAGCCGCCAAACCCACAATCAATCTCAGCAGATGAGAGCGCCGAGCTTCACTGCGCTTCACCATTCCCTGCCGGCCCCATATTGTGCCCCAGCAGCCGCAGCACATCCGCCGCGCATTCCACCACGTTGGTGCCCGGTCCGTAGATCCCCTGCACCCCGGCCTCGCGCAGGAAGTCGTAATCCTGCGGCGGGATCACGCCGCCGGCGACGACCTTGATGTCGGCGCGGCCGGCTTCGCGCAGCTGGCGCGATCAGTTCGGGGACCAGCGTCTTGTGCCCGCCCGCGAGGATGCTGGCGCCGACCGCGTCGACGCCTTCGCTCAACGGCCATCGCGGCGGTTTCCTGCGGGGTCTGGAACAGCGGGCCGCTGACCACTTCGAAGCCCATGTCGGCAAAGGCGCTGGCGATCACGTTGGCGCCGCGATCATGCCCGTCCTGGCCCATCTTGGCGACGAGGATGCGCGGCGTGCGGCCGAGGCGGCGGGCGACGGCCTGCGACGCCTTCGCAGACCTGCTCATAGCGCGGATCGCCTGCCGATAGGCCGCGCCATAGATGCCGCCGCACCGGCTGCGGCGTGGTGTCGTAGCGGCCGAAGGCTGCTTCCAGCGCGGCGGAAATCTCGCCCAGCGTCGCGCGGGCGCGGGCGGCCTCGATGGCGAGAGCGAGGAGGTTTTCGCTCAACCCCCGTTCGCCTCGAGCGAGTCGAAGGCAGGGTCCGTGGTGTCTCGACTTCGCTCGACACGAACGGATCTTTGCTCGCAGCCTGCGTCAGCGCCTCCAGCGCCGCCCTGACCTTCGCCTCATCCCGCGCCGCCTTCACCGCCGCGATCCGCGCGATCTGGCTTTCGCGCACCGCGTGGTTGTCGACCTCCAGCAGCTCGATCCGCTCGTCCGCTATCGGGCCGGTACTTGTTCACCCCGACGATCACATCCTCGCCCCGGTCGACCCGCGCCTGGCGCGCGGCGGCGGCTTCCTCGATGAGCCGCTTGGGCATGCCCGCTGGCGACCGCCGCGGTCATCCCGCCCAGCGCATCGACCTCGGCGATCAGCGCGCCCGCTTCCTCGACCAGCTCGGCCGTCAGCGCCTCGACGTAATAGCTCCCGCCCAGCGGATCGGCGACATGGGTGATCCCGCTTTCCTCGGCCAGGATCAGCTGGGTGTTGCGCGCGATCCGGGCGGAGAAATCGGTCGGCAGCGCCAGCGCTTCGTCGAAGCTGTTGGTGTGCAGGCTCTGCGTTCCGCCCAGCACCGCCGCCAGCGCCTCCACCGTGGTGCGGATGACGTTGTTGTAGGGATCCTGCTCCTGCAGGCTGACGCCCGAGGTCTGGCAATGGGTGCGCAGCACCTTCGAGCGTCTCGTCCTGCGCGCCGAGCTCGTCCATCACGCCGCACCACAGCACCCGCGCGGCGCGCAGCTTGGCGACTTCCATGAACAGATTCATGCCGATGCCGAAGAAGAAGCTGAGCCGCGGGGCGAAGGCGTCGATATCGAGCCCCGCCGCGATCGCCTGCTTCGCATATTCCTTGCCGTCCGCGATCGTGAAGGCGAGCTCCTGCACCGCCGTCGCCCCGGCCTCGTGCATGTGATAGCCGGTGATCGAGATGCTGTTGAACTTCGGCATGTTCGGCCGAGCAGCAGGCGATGATGTCGCCCACGATCCGCATCGATGGCCCGGGCGGGTAGATGTAGGTGTTGCGGACCATGAACTCCTTGAGGATGTCGTTCTGGATCGTCCCGCTGAGCTGCGCGCGGGCCAACGCCCTGTTCCTCGCCCGCGACGATGTAGAACGCCATGATCGGGATCACCGCGCCGTTCATCGTCATGCTGACGCGACATCTCGCCCAGCGGGATGCCGTCGAACAGCAGCTTCATGTCCTCGACCGTGTCGATCGCGACGCCCGCCTTGCCGACATCGCCGACCACGCGCGGATGGTCGGAATCGTAGCCGCGATGGGTCGCGAGATCGAACGCGACCGACAGGCCCTTCTGCCCGGCGGCGAGATTGCGGCGGTAGAAGGCGTTGCTCTCCTCGGCGGTCGAGAAGCCCGCATATTGGCGGATCGTCCACGGCCGGCCGGCATACATGCTGGCATAGGGGCCGCGGGTGAACGGCGCGAAGCCGGGCGGGGTCGGTTCGTCGGGTGCCTCCGCGCGGTGTAGAGCGGCTGGACCGTCGATCCCCTCGGGCGTGTGCCAGGTGAGGTCGCGGCCCTTGACTTCCTTGGCCGCCTTGGCCTCCCACTCCGCCCGGCCCGTCATCGTGGCCGGGCCATTCCATGATCTCGGTCAGCACGCCGCCCATGTCCTTCGGGTGGAGGAAGAACACCGGCGTTCCGTGCGCGCCGATCCGGGTCGGGCCGAGGATGCGCTTGCCCAGCGCCTCGAACTCCTGCACGCGCCGCTGCGATGTCTGGCACTTCGAATGCAAGATGGTGCTGCCCGCCCTAGGGGATTGCGCTCCAGGAACTTCGCGATCGGCGAATTTTCGCCCAGCGGCTCGAGCAGTTCGATCTGCGTGTTGGGCGTATCCACAAAGCACACGCGTCACGCCTTGTTCCGGCATGTCGAAGGGCTCGTGCACAACTTGCGCACCCATCGTCTCCCGCCAGAACAGGATACTCTGCGCGATCGACGGCGTCGCGATGCCGACATGGTTGAGGGGCCCGAGTTCCATTGCGTCTAGGGGCTTAGCGCGATGCACAGCCGGGGGGAATGCCTGTGGTCTTGTCGACCGGCTACATTACGGGGACTTTTTCGGAAACATGTCCAATCCGGGCACGGTGCTCACCCCAAAGCCGACTGGCTATATCCATGCCAATTGACGCGACTCATAAGGCCGGATAGCAGCCGGCAGACAGGCACGTGTGCCGCGGCGCGATTGCCGGAAGTCGCGGGTGTAGCTCAATGGTAGAGCAGCAGCTTCCCAAGCTGACGACGAGGGTTCAATTCCCTTCACCCGCTCCATGCTCAGCCGAACCGCTAATTGAGAACGCCGGACTGGACCTGCCGAATTCAATTTGGGTTGAAGTGTTTATGCAGCGTTGCTGATCACGTTGCGCCAAGCCCTCACCGCCGGTAGCATGGCGCGCGAACAACTGACGATGCTTTCCTTCGCTCGCAGCCTCCCTGAATATATGGTGAAACCGATGAGAACCAAAATAGAAGATTGGCTGCGCAAGTTCTACCTCCAGCATATAAAAGACGTGCATTTAACGCAACTTTCGAGAATCGAAAGCAAGCTCGATAGGTTGGAGCATTACTCTCACGGGTCCCGGGGTACTTATGTTGGAAATAATAGAGTTTTAGTCAAAACAGTAGTGGGTGGACACAATATTGCGTATTATGTCGAGGCCGACGATAAGCTGATAACCCCGTGGTTCATCATCACCGGAACCTATGAAATTCCTCTGACCGATTATTTTCTTCGAGAAGTCGGATCTGATAGTCATTGCATCGATGTCGGCGCGAACTTCGGTTTCTTCACCTGCCTGATGGCTAGGTTGTGCCCGCGAGGCAGGGTGTTCGCAGTGGAAGCCGACAAGCACGTCTACGAACTCTGCAGAGATAATATTGCCATAAATGGGTTCGAGAGTTTTGGCACTGCCGTGCATGCGGCAGCGAATGATAGTGGCGATGCGATTACGCTGCACCGGCGCAATGGCCGTTCGGGCAACACCAGCATAATCTCCGCCAACAAGGATTTCACCGATCGAATGGGAGAGGCGCCGTCGGAGCCATTTACCGTTGATGGCCTCAGGCTCGACGATCTGCTTCCAAAGCTCGACGGGCGCGTGGATTTCATGAAGATCGATGTCGAGGGTTGCGAACCGCTTGCGTTTCGCGGCGCGAAGGAACTGATAGCCAGCAACCGCCAATTGAAGATCGTAATGGAATGGTCTCCCGGACAAATCCGTTCAGCCGGCTTCGATGTGCGGGGATTTCTGGACGAGCTGACCGACCAAGGGCTGAAAATATACAAGATCGGCGCCATCTCGACCGAGAGAATTTCCAAGGAAAGCCTGCTGAACATTGATTACCTGGCCGGCATCGTTCTTAAGCGATAGCCGGTAGAGCGTGGGGGAGACTGCACCCATTACGATGCTGATCTTCCTTCTCGCCCTGTTTGGAAGTTTTCTGGCGACATTGGGCGCGCGGGGAATGTACCTCATGGCGCATCTCTCCGCAGCGCTCAGGCAACCCAGGCCCTTGCTCGTTTGCGGGTTGGTCGCGGGTGTGCTGGCGGCATGCGTTGCGGCTTATATCGGCGCCAGGGCCGCTGCAATCTTGCCGTCCGCGGCAGTGCTGTCCGTTGCCTCGCTTGCGCTACTGCTGGCAGCGTTCGTGCTGTTGTGGAGGCCAAAAGCAGGATTGCCTGCTGAGCCGACCCGCTCGCTTTTTGCAATTACCAGCGTCCTGGCTGTGCGGCAGCTGGCAGGAGCGACGGGCCTGTTCCTCACGGCGGCGGCGATGGCGTCAGGCGAGGCTATGCAAATCGCTGCGGGCGGCGCATTGGGCAGCGGGACCGCGATGGCTTTAAGTTGGGCCCGCCCGCAATGGCTGGGGCAGCGCCGGCAATTGCAAATCCTGCGTAAGATGCTTGCGGTATTGCTGGTCGCTAGCGCAATCTGGACCTCTCTTGCCGCAATGAGCATTGTCTAAGTCATGAGCGAAGCGGAACCGATTGCAGATGCGGGCGACGAAGAGATCGCTCGCTGGCTCCATGGCCACCTTTCCATCGCCCTGGCTGCGGCAGAGGGGCAAGTGGCCATCTGTATTCCCGGCGGCTCTACGCCTTTCCCAATCCTGGACCGCCTTGCGGCAATGAAGCTCGATTGGCCGCGGCTCACGATCTGGCCCGGCGACGACCGGGTCGTTCCCGAGAGCCACCCGGCAAGCAACATCGGCCGCATCCGCGCCCAGCTTGAGCCACTGGGTGCGAATGTCATGGCGCTAAATGAAGCGGCAGAACCCCCGCATTTCGCACTCGTATGGCTGGGCATGGGCGAGGACGGGCATATTGCCTCCCTGTTTCCAAATACCAATCCGCGCATCGACGATCCCATGAGAGTGCGCCGGCTGACACCCGATCCTTTACCGCCGGAAGCGCCGTTCGACCGAGTGACGCTCACCATCCCGGCGTTGCTCGATAGCGACGAACTGGTGTTCGTGATCCGCGGCGAGAACAAGCGGGCGCTGTTCCGGGCGGCCATGCGGGGCGAGAATGACCTGCCTATTGCGCGGCTGCTTAGCGCTGCGGCCCAGCCGGTAACATGTTTCACCTGATCCCGGCGCCTTTTCACCGGGCCGCTTTGCGGCTGGCGCACCACTTGAGGAAGCTCTGGTGGCGCTGGCGCAAGCCGGAAATCGCTGGGGTGGGCATCCTCTTGATCAACCGCCTGAGCCAGGTGTTGTTGGTGTGCCATTCCTACGAAAGACACCGCTGGACTCTGCCGGGCGGCGGGATCGGGCGCGGCGAATTGCCGGCAGATGCCGCAACCCGCGAACTGGCGGAAGAACTCGGCCTGGTACAGCAGGACTTCGCCTTGGTCGGCGTGGATAAGCGGATGTTATACGGAGCCCGCTGCATCACTCATGTCTTCACCTGCGAAATCACCGGCTTGCCCCGTCCCGACGGCCGGGAAGTGACCGAGGCACAATTCTTCGATCCGGAACGACTGCCGCCTTACCGCAGCCGGATGGTCGACAAGGCGATCGCGATGCTAGAGCAACGATAGCTGGGCCGTATCCGGCTTGCGCTCTTCCGCTTGCTCTCCGTCAAGCGAAGAGAGCGTAAGCCCCATCAGGCGAATGGGAAGCGGGAGCGGGAGCAATTCGTCCAGCAATTCATGGCCGATCTGCGCAAATTGGATCTTTGCCGTCACGGGATGCGTGAGGGAGCGTGCGCGGGTTAGCAGGCGAAAATCATTATAGCGCAGCTTGAGAGTCACCGTCCGGCCTCGCGCTTCGGCGCTTTCGATCCTGTCCCACACAATATCCGCGATCCGGTCCAGCGTTTCATGCAGCGCATGTCCGGCTGATATATCCTCGGCGAAAGTGCGTTCCCCGCCCAGGGACTTGCGCCGCCGGTTAGCTTGCACCGGCCGAAGATCGATGCCGCGCGCCGCACGGTAGAGGTAATCTGCGAAGCTCCCGAAATGCTGGCGCAGGAAAGCGATGTCTTTCGCCGCGAGGTCCGCACCGGTCTCGATCCCCAGCCTGGCCATCTTTTCGGCTCCGCGCGGGCCGATGCCGTGGAACCGCCGCACGGGGAGACCCGCAACGAAGCTCGCGCCCTGGCCGGGCCTGATCACACAGAGCCCATCGGGCTTGTTCTGGTCGCTTGCGAGCTTGGCGAGGAATTTGTTGTAGGAAACCCCCGCGCTCGCGGTCAGCCGGGTCTCCGCGCGGATACGCTCACGGATGAGCTGGGCGATGCGAGTGGCCGAACCGATCCCTCGAAGATCGTCCGTCACATCGAGATAGGCCTCGTCGAGGCTTAGCGGCTCCACATGCGGCGTGAACTGGTGGAATATTCCGCGGATCTGCTGCGACACTTCGCGATAGCGATCGAAGCGCGGCTTGCAGAAAACGAGATCGGGACAGAGAGCCTTCGCCCGCATTGAAGGCATGGCCGAGCGTATGCCGAACTTCCTGGCCTCATAACTTGCGGCCGCCACGACGCCGCGCCCGCTCGCGCCGCCGACTGCCACCGCTTTGCCTCTCAGCGACGGATCGTCGCGCTGCTCCACGCTGGCGAAGAACGCGTCCATATCGACGTGGATGATTTTTCTGAGGCCATTGGTTTCCTCCTCATCGTTCCTGTCCCTGCCAGTTGAAGCATCGTCCATCGGTGCAGTCTACGCGCTGCTTCCGCGCGATTGAAGCGCCTCTTACTCCCCAAGAATTTTTGTCAGTAGGACTGACAATTCCTGCTGGCCAACGCTGGTATGACGGGGCATGGGACGGGCCATGGCAACACAGGTCGAACATTCGGCGCCGGGGATCGGCCGCAAGGAACTCGTGGTGCTCCTTGCGTTCACTATCGCGCTGCAGGCGCTGGCGGTCGATGCCATGCTGCCCGCGCTCGACGAGATTGCGGCCGACCTGCAAGTACCGGATCCCAATAGCCGACAATTGGTCGTCGGCCTGTTCCTGCTTTTCGCAGGGCTCGGTTCGTTGATACCAGGCCTGCTCGCGGATCGCTTCGGCCGCAAGGTCCTCATGCTGATTACACTGGGTTTATATGTCGTCACGTCATTTGCCTGCGCGCTTGTGACGTCTTTCGACATGCTGCTGGCCGCCCGCATACTCCAGGGAGTCAGCAGTGCCGGCCTCATGGTCCTGCCGGCAGCCATCGTACGCGACCAGTTCGAAGGCGACGGAATGGCGCGCGTCCTTTCACTGATATCGGCTGTTTTCATCACCGTGCCCGTGATCGCACCCACCTTGGGCCAGGCGGTGATGGAAGTCGCAAGCTGGCGCGGGATATTCGTGCTTCTGGGGATGCTTGGCATGGTGATGACTGTGTGGATCGCGATCCGCCTGCCCGAAACGCTCCATCCCCAATATCGCCAGGAGATCAAACCGCTCTTTCTGCTGCGCAACATGATCGTCGCTGCCACTGCGCGCAGTGCCTTTGGCTATACGATCGGGGCGGGTCTCGTGATCGGCACGGTTTTCGGATATGTCAATTCGGCCCAGCAACTCGTGGGCGAGCATTTCAATGCAGGCGACATGTTTCCTTATGTCTTCGGCGGAACGGCTGCAACGATGGCACTATCCAGCCTGGTCAATTCTCGGATCGTGGAACGCTTCGGCGCGCGCAGGGTATCCCATGCCGGCCTGATCATCTTCCTGATTGTCAGCGGGTTGCAAGTCTGGGTGGCGTCTGGTCCGCATAGCACCCAGATCGAATGGTTCCTGCCGCTGATGTCGTGCAATCTTGCGCTGCTGGGCTTCCTTGGGGCGAATTTCAGTTCGATCGCGATGCAACCCTTTGCGGAGATCGCCGGGGCGGCGAGTTCGGTCCAGGCCTTCGTGCGCATGGTCATGGCGGCCGTGATCGGGATCGTGATCGGTCAAGCCTATGATGGGACCGCCCGGCCGCTGGCGATTTCGATGCTCTGCGCGGCCATGCTGGCCTTGGTGCTGGTGCTGTTCAGCGAGAAGGGCAAACTCTTCCGGCGCCTGCATGGCAGACCGGAAAGCGCTCGCAGCTAGTCATGAGCGAGCCGTTCGACCTGATTGTCATCGGTGGCGGGGTCAATGGCGCCGGGATCGCCCGCGATGCCGCAGGCAGGGGAGCAAGCGTACTGCTGCTGGAAGCGCGGGATCTTGCCAGCGGCACGTCATCGGCTTCGACGAAGCTGGTTCATGGCGGCCTGCGCTATCTCGAATATTACGAATTCGGCCTGGTGCGGGAAGCACTGAAGGAACGCGAGATATTGTGGGGCATCGCCCCCCATATCATCCATCCGATGCGCTTCGTATTGCCTTGGATGCCTCATCTGCGCCCCCGCTGGATGCTGCGCCTGGGCCTGTTCCTCTACGACCATTTGGGCGGGCGCGGCGGGCTGCCCGGCGCGCAAGGTATCACCATGTCGCGGCATCCGGCGGGCGCTGTGCTCGACCGTTCGATCAAGCGTGGATTCGAATATTCGGACGGCTGGGTCGACGACGCGCGGCTGGTCGTGCTCAACGCGCTCGATGCGGCGGAGCGAGGTGCAGAAATCCGCACGCATACTCCGGTCACTTCTGCTCACCGCGAAGGCGATCTGTGGCATGTCGAAACGCCGGAGGGGGTGTTTTTCGCTCGCGCTCTCGTCAATGCAGCGGGGCCTGGAGCAGACGAAGTGGCGCGGCTCTCCGGGCAGGAACCGCGCTTCGGCATCCGCCGTGTCCGCGGATCGCACATCGTCACGAAAAAGCTCTTCAAGCACGATTACGCTTATATCTTCCAACTGCCCGACACGCGGATCTGCTTCGCGATACCTTATGAAGGCGATTTCACGCTGATCGGCACCACCGATCAAGATCACGAAGGTTCGCTGACGGATATTCACGCAAGCGAAGAGGAGATCGCATATCTGTGCGAGGCCGCCGGCCAATATTTTGCGGTGCCGGTGAGGCGCGAGGATGTCGTGTGGACCTATTCGGGCGTGCGCGCGCTGATCGATGACGGGTCAGGCAAGCCAGAAGCGGCGACGCGCGGCTATCGTTTGCCGATCTCCGATCCGGCGGATGGTGCGCCGCTGCTCGGAGTTTATGGCGGGAAGATCACGTCCTACCGGCATCTGGCGGAAGCCGCGATGGACAAGCTCGGCCATCGGCTGCGGCATATTCCTGGACGTGCGTGGACGGCGCATGAACCCTTGCCCGGCGGGGACTTTCCCAAGGAAGACCAGTCCGTCCTGATCGCTTCGCTCAGTGCGCGCTATTCTTTCCTCGATGCTGCCCAGGCGCTGAGGATCGGGCGCTCCTATGGCACCCGAGCGCGGCAGTGGCTCGGCGATGCAAATGAATGGAACGATCTCGGCCGGAATTTCGGGGCGGGGCTTAGCGAGGCCGAAATCACCTATATGCGCGAGGTCGAATGGGCCCGCAGCGCCGAAGACGTACTCTGGCGGCGCAGCAAACTTGGCCTCCATATGACGAAGGCGCAGCGCGCAGCAGTGGCCAAGTTCATCGGTTCCTAAATCTCGGGGTCCTAATTCTCGTGATCGATATGCCGCTTGAACGTCTCGGGCAGGAACAGCAGCCCGACCACCAGCGTCATCGCGGCGATCAGCACCGGATACCATAGGCCGGCGTAGATATTGCCGGTCGCCGCCACCATCGCGAAGGCGATCGTCGGCAGGAAACCGCCGAACCAGCCATTGCCGATATGATAGGGCAGGCTCATCGCCGTATAGCGGATGCGGCTGGGGAACATCTCGACCAGCAGCGCCGCCAGCGGCCCGTAGGTCATCGTCACCGGAACCAGGAACAGCACGAGGATCGCCACGATCAGCGGCTTGTTCACGCGCTCCGGATCCGCCTTGGCCGGATAGCCTGCTTCCGCGACCGCGCGGCGTTCAACCGATCGGCATAGGTCGGCAGGTCGCCCGACTGCGACCCGGCGATCTCCGATCGTGACGTCGCCATTGCCGTCGGCCGCGTTCTCATAGGGAATGCCGGCCTTGGCCAGCGCGGATTTGGCGATGTCGCAGCCGGTGGTGTCGAAGCTCTTCCGGCCGATCGGATCGAACTGGAACGAGCAGGTCGCCGGATCGGCATGGACCGTCACCGGAGCGCGCGCCTGCGCCTCGGCAAGCGCGGGATTGCCCGCTGCGGTCAGCGCCCCGAACAGCGGGAAGGCGAAGACGACGGCGAGCGCGCAGCCCGTCATGATCAGCATCTTGCGTCCGACCTTGTCCGACAGCCAGCCGAACAAGACGTACATGGGCGTGCCGATCACCAGCGCGATGGCGATCAGCATGTTGGCGGTCGCCCCTTCGACCTTCAGGATCCGCTCCAGATAGAACAGTGCGTAGAACTGGCCCGTGTACCAGATCACCGCTTGCCCGGCGACTGCGCCCAGCAAGGCAACCAGCACCCAGCGCAGATTTTTCCAATGTCCGAAGGCTTCTGTCAGCGGGGCCTTGGACGTGGTGCCTTCGTCCTTCATCTTCTGGAACACGGGGCTTTCGGCCAGCTGCAGGCGGATCCACAGCGACACGCCAAGCAGGATCGCCGAGAGCAGGAAGGGCAGGCGCCAGCCCCATTCGGCAAAGGCTTCCTCGCCCATAGCGGAGCGCAGGCCGATCACGATCAGCAAGGCCGTGAACAGGCCAAGCGTCGCGGTCGTCTGGATGAAGCTGGTGAAGAAGCCGCGTTTCCCTTCGGGCGCATGCTCGGCGACATAAGTGGCGGCGCCGCCATACTCGCCGCCCAGCGCCAGGCCCTGCACCAGCCGCAGCGCGACCAGGATGAGCGGCGCAGCCACGCCGATGCTGGCGTAGGACGGCAGCAGGCCGACCCCGAAGGTCGAAAGGCCCATCAGCCCCATGGTGACCAGGAAGGTGTTCTTGCGCCCGACGATGTCCCCGACCCGCCCGAACACCAGCGCGCCGAACGGCCGCACCGCAAAGCCAGCGGCAAACGCCGCCAGCGCCAGGATGAAGCCGGTGGTCTCGTTGACGCCCGAAAAGAACTGGCTCGAAATGATCGAGGCAAGCAGGCCGTAAAGGTAGAAATCGTACCATTCGAAAACGGTGCCGAGCGAAGAGGCGGCGATCACCTTGATCTCGGAATTGGGCGCGCTCGATCCTTCGGCGCGGTCCCCGGTCGCGTCAGCCATCCCTGCACTCCACTCTTGTCTTGCTCTGGTTGCGACCAGACTGCACGTGCCCGTGCGGCAGGGCAAGCCAAGACTTCGCCGCCCCACAAGGTCCCATCAAAATTTACGAAAAATTAAAAGTTAAAGTGAGCTTTAGATTAAAATAAATTCTGAAATAACAGATAGTTGGCGATGATGATCCCTCAGTATCGCTGTTGGCCTTGCCTCGGCAGCGCTGCCGGCGAAAGCAGCTTAGGTTTGCAGCGCGAGATGGCGCCGACGCCATTCGGGCTGGCGTTCGGGAATGGGGGCGTCCCTCAGTGCGTCTGCAAATCCGCGAGCAACGAAGGCCAGCTTGGCAATGCTGCCGGTGTGGACCCGGTAGTCCCAGGCGTGTTCGCCCAGCCGCGCAACCTCCCTTGCGATCGCACCATAAATCCCCGCCGCCGAGAGCACGGCCCAGCGCTGCCGGAAAGCAAGCTTGCGCGCGCCGAAGCGGGCAGAGCGTTCATGAATCTCCGACAAATTTGCGAGCCGGCGCGCCAGCTGAGCGAGCTTCGCGCGATAAGGCGGCTTCATGTGCTGGCCCGGCGGGATGTCCATTTCGGCGAGCCATTCCATCGGCAGGTAGCAACGGCCCGCTGCGTCGTCTTCCGAGATGTCGCGAGCGATATTTCCAAGCTGGAAAGCGAGGCCAAGGTCGCAGGCGCGGTCGAGCGTCTCATCGTCTTCGGGCGAGACCCCCATTACCACGGCCATCATCACGCCCACCGCTCCGGCGACATGGAAGCAATAGCGCATCATGTCTTCTTCGGTGCGCGGGCGCCAACCGTCGGCATCGAGTGCGAAACCCGCGATGACGTCGTCGGCCATGTTCGTCGTCAGGCCGCATTCGTCGGCGACCACGCCGAACGCGTCGAAGGCCGGGTCGCCGGTCGGCTGGCCTTGCAAGCGCCAGTCTCGGTAAGCATGCGGATCGTCGCCAGCCGCTCCTGCGCGAATTCCTGTTCGCCCAGCTCTCCGCCATGGTCCTGCGCATCGGCCAGATCGTCACAGCGGCGGCACCAGGCATAGAGCAACCACACGCGCTCGCGCGTCTCCTGGTCGAACAGGCGCGACGCGGCGGCAAAGCTCTTGGAAGCCCTTGCGGATCGGAATTCGCGGGCGCTCTCGACGAGTTCGCTCCGTGCCGGGCTCGTCACAGATCGCTCGCCTTCATCGAAAAGATCGCCTGATGCGGCTCGATATGCGGCCATTTTCGCCAGCAGAGGTTCAAGCTCGCCTCGGCGATCATGATGTTTTGATGCGCCGGCCGGACGAAGCCGGTTTCGGCCATGTGCCGGTTGAACGCCAGCAGATGATCGAAATAGCCGAAGGCATTGAGCAGGCCGACCGGCTTGGAATGATAGCCGAGCTGCGCCCAGCTGACCGCTTCCCACAATTCGTCCATCGTGCCGACGCCGCCGGGGATGGTGACGAAGCCGTCGGAAAGATCGGTGAAGGCGGCCTTGCGTTCGTGCATGTTCTTCACCACGCGCAATTCAGTGCAGTCGTGATTGGCGATCTCGCGGTCGGTCATCGCTTCGGGAATGACCCCGATCACTTCGCCCCCGGCTTGCAGTGCCCCGGCTGGCCAGCGCTCCCATCAGGCCGAGCCTGCCGCCGCCATAGACCACGCCGATCCCGCGCCGCGCGAGCAGATCGCCCACTTCGCGCGCGAGATCGAGATAGCGCGGGTCAGCCGGCGAAGCGGAGCCGCAATAGACCGCGAGCCGCTGGATCATCCTGCGGCGCTTTCCTCGCTGCCGCACAGCGCAGCCTGGTAGAACGCTTCGGCGCTGCCTTCGTTGACCGGCGCGAATTCGGCGGCGGCCAGGATCTTGTCGGTCATCACCCTGGTGCCGTCGATCAGGCGGACGCGGCGGATCTTGGCCTCGCCTGCCGCGCAGTCCACCGCGACGGAGGTTTCCATCAGCGCATTGGGCAATTGCTTGCGGAAGATGCCCAGGGTCACGTGCCGGCTGCCGTCCATCGCCTGGCTGACCGAGCCGCGATCGAGCTCCAGCGCGATTCCGCCGGGCAATTGGGCCACTTCTTCCCAGGGCTGGGCGGCAAGGCTGGTCGCGCCGAACGCCGCGAGGGCAGCCGCGCCGAGCAAAGCGCAAGGGGGCGAGTTTCCACGTTCATGGCTTCAGATCCTCCAGCATCAGCCGCGCAGTGGCCTTGGCGCTGCCCACGACGCCGGGAATGCCCGCGCCGGGATGAGTGCCTGCGCCGACCAGATACATGTTTTCCATCACCTCGTCGCGGTTGTGCGCGCGGAAATAGGCGCTCTGCGTCAGGATCGGCTCGAGGCTGAAGGCGCTGCCGAGATGGGCGTTGAGATCGAGCGCGAAATCGCGCGGGCTGTAGTGGAACTTGGTGACGATCCGGTCGTCGAGATCGGGGATCAGGCGGCGGGAGACCTCGTCGAGCACGCGCTTTTCCAGCATCGGGCCGACCTGTTCCCAATCGACCGCCAGCTTGCCCATGTGGGCCACCGGGATCAGCGCATAGAAAGTGCTCTTGCCCGCGGGCGCCATCGAAGGATCGGTCACCGTCGGGTGGTGGAGATAGATCGAGAAATCGGCCGGCAGCACGCCGTGATCGTAAATGTCCTTGAGCAGCCCTTCGTAGCGCGGCCCGAACAGGATCGAATGATGCGGGATGCCCGGCCAGTTTCCCTCGATCCCGAAATGGACCACGAACAGGCTGGGCGAATAGCGCTTGGCGGAAAGCGACTTGGCCTTGGCCGCGCCCGCGCCCTGCGCCGTCCAGCAGGTCGCGGTAGGTGTGCACGATATCGGCATTGCTGGCGACCGCATCGAAGCGCTGCTTCCAGCCGCTGCGCGTTTCCACCTCGGTGATCCGGCGGCCCAGCGTATGCAGATGCACCACCGGGTCGCCCATCCGGACGGTGCCGCCGAGCCGTTCGAACAGGCGCACCATGCCGGCGATCAGCCGGTTGGTGCCGCCGCGCGCCCACCACACGCCGCCGTCCTTCTCCAGCTTGTGGATCAGGGCGTAGATGGCGCTGGTGGTCATCGGATTGCCGCCGACCAGCAGGGTGTGGAAGCTGAACGCCTCGCGCAGTTTTTCGGAGCGGATGTATTTCGACACGATCGAATAGACGGAGCGCCAGGCCTGATAGCGGGCGAGGGCAGGCGCGGCCTTGATCATCGAGGCGAAGTCGAGAAACGGCACATGGCCCAGCTTGACATAGCCTTCGCGCCAGACGCCTTCGGAATAGCGCATGAACTCTTCGTAACCGGCGATGTCTTCGGGCGAGATGCGGCCGATTTCGCGGCGCAGCGCCTCATCGTCGTTCGAATAGTCGAGTGAGGTGCCGTCGGGCCAGCTGAGCCGGTAGAAGGGCGATGACCGGCATCAGTTCGATGTCGTCCGACATGTCGTTGCCCGACAGCGCCCACAGCTCGCGCAGGCAGGCCGGATCGGTGATCACGGTCGGCCCGGCATCGAAGGTGAAGCCTTCTTGCTCCCAGAAATAGGCGCGGCCGCCCGGCTTGTCGCGCGCTTCGACCAGCGTGGTGGCTATCCCTGCGGATTGCAGCCGGATCGCCAGCGCCAGCCCGCCGAAGCCGCTGCCGATGACGCAGGCGCGCGTGCCGGCGTAGTCTTCTGCGTCGCTCATGTCGCGCTCCGTCCGGTCTTCGCCAGTGCTGGAGCGAACCAGCGCCGAAATCGCCCGGCCGATCGGCACCGGCGGCTTGCCGATCAGGATGCGCGCCTGGTCGAGCCTGGTCGATCTTCGCGGCATAGAAGCGCTCGATCAATTCCTGGGGCAGGGCGTAGAAGCGCTGGAAGATGCGCCACCGCTGATCGGGCTCGGCCGCGCCGAACAGCATCTGGCCCAGCAGCCGGTAGAAGCGCGTCGCGCGCCAATGGTGCCGTGCACGGCTTTCCAGCAGAGCGGCAAGCTCCGCGCCTGGAAGGTCGGCATGTTCCGCCACGGCCAGCGCGGTCTCGACCGCTTGCGGCAACGTATAGGAGGTTAGCGGATGGACGAAGCCGCCGCGCACGCCGGCACAGGCCACTCCCTCGATCCGCTGCTCTGCCTGAAAGGCGTCGAAATCGCCGCCGGTGATCACCGGCAGCACGCCTGCCTCCGATCCGCGCCACTCGCCTTCCCAGCCGTGCTCCATGCAATAGGCGTCGATCCGGCCGGTCAGCGCGGCACGGTCCAGACCGGGACTGTCGGCATAATAGGTATCTTCGATGAACAGGTCGCGGTCCGACAGAGGCAGGAGATAGACGAAGCGGTAGGCGCCGTGCTGGGCGACAGTGGCGTCCATGATCATGGGCCGTTTCACGCCATGCGGGGCGCCGGTGCGCAAGTGCCGGCCCAGGAACACCTGCCAGCCGCCATCGAGATGGGCGGTCGGCGAAGGGCCCCGACAATCCACCACGCTGCGCGCCTCGATCCGTTCGCCGCTGCTCAGTATGGCCCCGCCGCTGTCGATGCGTTATCGCCTGGCGCCCGGTGCGAATAGTCTCTTCGGGCAGGATTCGGCGCAGCGCCGCGTCGAAATCGGCCGATGCCAAAGAACGGTAGGGGGTCGCCAGCGTCCGGTGTCGGCGAGGAAAGGCGATGTCATAGCCATCGTTCCACGCGACCTTCTCGAACGGGCGTCAGCAGGGCGCGGCCCTGGGCAGAAAGGTCGCTGTCGAACCAGCTCCAGCGATGATTGCCGCCCAGCACTTCGTGGCCCTCGATCAGGCAGAGGCTCAGGTCCGGCCGCTGTGCGGCCAGCGCAGCAGCAATCAGCCCGCCGGAAAGTCCGCCGCCCACAATGGCAATATCGCATTTGCGCCCATTCATTACGTTCAGGGGTTTAGCCGATGGGACAGTATGCGCAATGCTTGCGCAGCGTCGCCGAAGCGGCAACAAGGGTATCGTGACAAGCCTGTTGCCTCATCGCCGTGCATTGGTCGCAACCGCCGGCGCGCTGGTGCTTGTCCTGGCGATCCTGCTGGCAATGGGGCGGCCGCCGATCTGCGAATGCGGCACGATCAAGCTGTGGCACGGCGTTGTGCAGTCAGCCGAGAACAGCCAGCACCTTACCGATTGGTACAGCGCGAGCCACCTGATCCACGGGCTGCTGTTCTATTTCTTCGCTCATATTCTGTGGCGCCGCTGGAAACTGTTTGGCGGATTGCCGACGAAATGGGCCTTGCCGATTGCCGTGGTCTTCGAAGGCTTCTGGGAAATACTGGAGAATTCACCCATCATCATCGATCGCTACCGCGAGGTCACAGTGAGTTGGGGCTACTCAGGCGATTCCATCGTCAATTCGATGGCGGATATCGGCTGGATGATTGCGGGCTTCCTGCTGGCGAGCCGGCTACCCGTTTGGCTGAGCGTGGCCCTGGCGATCGCACTGGAGCTGTTTACCCTGGCCATGATCCGCGACAACCTGACGCTTAACATCGTCATGCTGCTGTGGCCGCTCGAAGCCATCAGGCAATGGCAGGGCGCTGCCTGATGCGGGCTTCCACATGGGGCCGCCTCTGGAACGGAACGCCGCATAAACCGTTGGTTTTGCGGAAGGTACAGGTCAACCGAATGCAATTCAAACTACACTTCACGCTTGCCGTGTCGGCAATGGCGCTCGCCGTGCCCGCCGCGGCGCAAAATCCCGGCGACATCCCGACCGAAGGCGAAACCACTGTGTTCGACGGGGATTGGATCAGCGTGGGTGCTGGCGCGGTCTATGGCCCATCCTATGACGGATCGGACGATTACGTCATCACTCCCGCACCGATCGTTCAGGGAGAGCTCGGCGGGATCGCAATCACGCCGCGCCCGGCCGGCTTCGCGCTCGATTTCATCCAGAACCCCGAAGACGGGATCGGCTTCTCCTTGGGGCCATCGTTTCGCCTGCGCTCCAACCGTGCTGTCAGCATCAAGGACCCGGTGGTGAAAGAGCTTGGCAAGTTGAGCCGGGCCGTCGAAATCGGGCCCACTGCGGGCATTACCATCCCCAAGGTATTGCATGGCTACGATAGCCTATCGTTCAGCACCGACGTTCGCTGGGACGTTGCGGGCGCGCACGGAGGCATGGTGGTCGCTCCTTCTGTCACCTATTTCACGCCGCTTAGCCGCGGGGCCGCCGTCGCCTTGTCGCTAGACACAGAATATGGCGATGGGCAGTTCATGGATTACTATTATTCGGTCAGCCCCGAAGATGCAGCCAGCAGCGGCTTGACGCAGTTCGATGCCGACAGCGGCTTTACGCGTGCAGGCGTGTCGTTGCTTGGCGGGGTCGACCTCAATGGCGATCTTACCGATGGCGGCTTCTCCATCGTGTTCATGTCCAGCTATTCGCGCATGTTGGCCGATGCAAAGCGTTCTCCCTTCACTTCGGAACGCGGCAGCGCCGATCAATGGATGGGCGCGCTTGGGCTGGGCTACACTTTCTGAAGTCTTCTGAAATTTCACGGGCCGCCCGAGGCGGGCCGGTTCTCCACACGATAAAAAAGCCGGGAACGGACTGAACCGCTCCCGGCCTTCGGCCGATATGCTGCAATCGGCCTCGTTGGAGTTTTATCGCGGGTTACGGCGTCATGCCGGCGGACATCTTGGCGCGAATCCGCTGTTCGAGCGCAGGATCGGTCTGCGACTGAGTGGCGATGGCGTTAAACGTCGCCACATCGAGACCGGCGGCCTGGATGGCCGTTGCCATCTTGGTCTGCTTCGCCTGGGCGTCGAGCGTGGTGTCAGACTGGATGGTCTGGATCTCGCCCATAGCCTTGGCATAGCCTGCTATATCAGCATCGCTGAAATCACCGGCTGGGGCGTCCATGGACGTGTCGGCACCTGCTGTTCCTTCACTCATCTGCGCATAAGCGACAGGCGAGATCGTGAGCGCCAGGGCTGCGGCGCTAGTTGCGATTAGTCGGGTCTTCATGGCACTTTCTCCTTGTAGTTCCGCTTTACTAACGTGCTGCCGGTAGATTGGTTTGCAGCAAGTAGCCGGGCTGTGCGCCAAGCAAGACAGGAAGAAATTCCGCGGATTTCATCGTATTTGAGGCTCGATTGGCCCCCGCTTTGGCTGCTCACCCCTGTGCCGAATGCCTGCTGGACAGCAGGGGCAGCCGGTCTTAAGTCTCTCAGCCGATCCCCGGGGAGCCAGTTGGCTGAGAGGTGCAGTGTGCGCTGCACGACCCGCAGAACCTGAACCCGTTAAAGCGGGCGGCGGGGAGGGGACGCGTGAGCTTTGGCACTTTTGCCCGATAGCTGCCCCAACCTCCTTCCGGCATAATGAGAAGAGGATGGAAATGGCCGATACTTTCGACCCCACGGGATGGACTGCTGCGCTGCTCGGCCTGTTTGCCGTGTTTGCGGCGATTGGCGCGCTGCGCCAGCCAGGCAACTGGCGCACGATGATAGACGAGATCGACGCTTCGCCTGCGCTCCAAATTATCGGCGGGCTGCTTGAGCTGTTCCTCGGTGCCGCGATCTACCTCGTCAATCCGTGGGATCCGCTCGACGTGATGTCTTGCGTGATGAAAACGGTCGGCGGGTTGATGATGTTCGAAGCCCTGGCGATCATGGGCTTTTCGGATCTCTATTTCCCGCTGTGGCTGAAGAACCTCGCCGCGATGCATCGCGGCTGGGCGATCATTACCCTGGTGCTGGGTGCGGCTTTTGCGATCGCGGGCTTCGCCCGGTTCGCATGAGAGGAATCGCCTAGACGGGCTCCGACCTGCGAGCAGGAGCAGCGCCGGGGAAGGGAAGAGTCAGCAGCGCCTTCCAGGACTCTCTTGCTTTTCTCTATTCCCGGCCCGATCGCAACGCAGGCGCCAACCACGCCCAGGAACACGGCGAGGACCTGCAGCGGATCCTGCACGTCGTAGGCGAAGGCCGCCTGCGCGAAGCGCAGCATGGGATAATGCAGCAGATAGAGCGCGAAGGTCGATTGCGCGGTCCAGGCAATTGGGCCGCGCCACGGCCCGAGATGTTTTTCCAATGCGGCAGACAGGCCGTGCGCGCCGAGGAAGTTGAGAGCCACGAGCGGGCCGATGACGTAGCTTGAGAGGAACTCGTCGGAGAAGTGCAGGTAATGCGCGGTATTCTCCAGCCCCAGCGCGTAATAGGTCGCGTCCCTCAGAAACACCGGAAGCCCGCTCCAGCGGAACATGGCATAAAGCGCGAAGGATCCGAAGAAGGCCAGCGCCGCCTTGTCCGCCGGCAGCGCGGCGCAGCGCGTGCGCTTCCAGGTCCACACGCCCAGCCACCATATCGGGAACAACAGCATGATCTTCGGCCCGGCCACCAGCATCAGCCCGCCGGCCGCAGCAATGCGCTTCCAGCCGCCGAGATAGAACAGCGCCGCGAAGATCGCGTAGTAGAAGGCCTCGTAGCCCAGCGACCACCACGGCCCGTTGCTGAAGGGGCGCACGGAGGAGAACCACAGCTCGTTGGTGAAAGTCAGTGCCCGCAGCGACCGCCAGACTGGGTCGCCGGACTGGTGCCACCACTGCGCATAGGCTGCCGGATCGAGCGCCTGGCCCCATTGGTCGAGCAATATGGTCAGCGCCAGCGCGGGCACAGCCACGGACCACAGGCGCGCAAGGCGGCTGGTCGTATAGGCGGGCAGGGTAGCGTCCTTCCCATGCGCGACATGGGCGATCACGAAGCCCGACAGCACGAAGAACACCATCACCGCATCGTTGCCCAGCAGCCGCCAATATTGCAGCATCCCGCCGCTCAGCTCGGTATAGGCGAGATGCGTCACCACGATCGCTAGCGCAGCGCCGAAGCGCAGCAGGTCGAGATAGAGCGAGAGGCCGCGGTTCATCGCGGGCCCTATGGCTGGCTGTCGGGCAGCGGCGGCGATGCTTCCGGTGCGAGCGCAGGCTCCTGCATCGGGCTACGCTTTGCCGGGCGCAGCGAGCGCCAGGCATAGACGAAGGGCTCCAGCAGCGCGGCTCCGAGATTGGGATGCGGCTGCTCATCCTCGTCGCCCAGCCCGAATTCCAGCTCCTCGCGTTCCTTCGGCAGATAGAGCGAGCCGAACATCCAGTCCCAGATCGCCAGCACTTCGCCGTAATTGCGGTCGAAATGCCGCGGTGCCTTGCTGTGGTGGATCTGGTGGAGCGCGGGGCTGACCAGGATACGGTCCAGCACCGGGCCGTAAGACAGCCAGATATGCGTATGCCGCAAGCTGGCGGCGCAATAGGCGAACGCCACGAAGCCCAGATTGGCCCCGGCCAGCACCGCCAGGCTTGCCTCGCTCCCGAAGAGATAGAGGATCGCCGCCTGCAGCGGCGCGACGATGATGCAATCGATGATCAGGCTGAGCAGCGAATAGACCGGATGCTTGCGCTCCAGCGTCAGCGGATTGAGCTCTTCCGCCGAATGATGCACGCGGTGGAACGCCCACAGCACCGGCACCTGGTGCGACAGGCGGTGCGACACATAAGTCCCGAAATCGAGCGCCAGCAGCAGCAGGAGGGCGAACAGCACGGTCTCGAACGGCCCCAGCGGGCTCGTCCGCGCCGGCCCGAACAGGCCCGCGAGCCCGTCCGCCAGCATGGCCGCCGTTGCCGTGACCGACAGCACCAGCGCGATCCAGCGCATCGGCGCGATCAGCCGCCCGAACAGGAACACCTGCAAGTCGACCGCGAAGCTGCGCGACCAATAGACCCGCCGCGGGAAGGCATGGCGCAGATAGGCGCCGATCGAAAAGCCCTCGCGGCCGAAATAATGGCGGAATGCCAGGGCGCCGATCGCCCAGCCCAGCACGATCGCGATAATCCCGCTGCGCGACCACGGCGAAGCGAGGTCGGACGCAAGCTGCGCCGCCCCCGATGCCAGATAGTTCGCCAGCGCTTCCACCATGCATGCTCCTGACGCAATCCGGCGCGCGGCCGGGCACTTGCGCGTAGGCGGCTTTGCCACAATTGCATTAGCGCTGCGTTAAACGCTCAGCCCTTGCGGCGCCACTGCCAAGGCACTAGGCTGCGCTTTATCCCCGGGGGAGCGTTGCCGAAACCGGCACGGCGCTTGAGAGGGCGGCACGAGCCGCCGACCCGCTGAACCTGATCCGGTTAAGACCGGCGGAGGGAGGGAAGCGGTTTTCTCCCAGAATTCCGCGGCCTCGCTCCGATCAACGGAGAGCATCAATGGCCGACATCAACTCGCAACTCGAAATAGGCGTCACCACCGGCCCGATTCGCGGCAGCCGCAAGGTGCATGTCGGCAAGCTCGGCCCGAACGGCGTCGGCGTCGCCATGCGCGAGATCGATCTCGAGCCGAGCTCGCGGCGAGCCGCCGCTGCGCGTCTACGACACCTGCGGGCCCTACACCGACCCGGCGGCCACGATCGACATCCAGGCGGGCCTGCCGCAGCTGCGCCGCGACTGGCATCTCGCGCCGCGGCGATGTCGAGGCATACGACGCGCGCGAAGTGAAGCCGGAGGATAACGGCCAGCTCGGCCCGGACCGTTCCGGCGGCGTCCCGCCTTTCCCCAACGTCGTGCAAGCGGCCCTTGCGCGCCAAGGCGGGCGGCAACGTCAGCCAGATGCACTATGCCCGCCGCGGCATCATCACGCCCGAGATGGAATATGTCGCCGATCCGCGAGAATCTCGGCCGCGAGATGGCTGCGCGAAGCACTGATCCGCGACGGCGCAGGACTTCGGCGCCAGCATCCCCGACTACGTCACGCCCGAATTCGTGCGCGACGAAGTGGCGCGCGGCCGCGCGATCATCCCCACCAACATCAACCACCCCGAATGCGAGCCGATGGCGATCGGCCGCAACTTCCTGGTCAAGATCAACGCCAATATCGGCAACAGCGCCGTCGCCTGCGACGTCGCCAACGAAGTCGACAAGATGGTCTGGTCGATCCGCTGGGGCGCGGACACGGTGATGGACCTCTCCACCGGCCGCAACATCCACGACACGCGCGAATGGATCATCCGCAACAGCCCCGTGCCGATCGGCACCGTGCCGATCTACCAGGCGCTGGAGAAGGTCGGCGGCGTCGCCGAGGACCTGACCTGGGAGATCTTCCGCGACACGCTGATCGAGCAGGCCGAACAGGGCGTCGACTATTTCACCATCCATGCCGGCGTGCGCCTCGCCTATGTCCCGCTGACGGCCAAGCGCGTCACCGGCATCGTCAGCCGCGGCGGCAGCGATCATGGCCAAATGGTGCCTCGCCCACCACAAGGAGAGCTTCCTCTACGAGCATTTCGACGAGATCACCGAGATCATGAAGGCCTATGACATCGCCTATTCGCTGGGCGACGGCCTGCGCCCCGGCAGCATCGCCGACGCCAATGACGAAGCGCAGTTCGCCGAGCTCTACACGCTGGGCGAGCTGACCAAGCGCGCCTGGGAGCAGGACGTGCAGGTGATGATCGAAGGCCCCGGCCACGTGCCGATGCACAAGATCAAGGAGAATATGGACAAGCAGCTGCGAGGTCTGCGGCGAGGCGCCGTTCTACACGCTCGGGCCGCTCGTCACCGACATCGCGCCGGGCTACGACCACATCACCAGCGGCATCGGCGCGGCGATGATCGGCTGGTACGGCACGGCGATGCTCTGCTACGTCACGCCCAAGGAGCACCTCGGCCTGCCCGACCGCGACGATGTGAAGGTCGGCGTGGTCACCTACAAGCTCGCCGCCCACGCGGCCGACCTCGCCAAGGGCCACCCGGCGGCCAAGGTGCGCGACGATGCGCTGTCAGCCGCGCGCGCTTCGAATTCCGCTGGCGCGACCAGTTCAACCTCAGCCTCGATCCCGACACGGCCGAGCAATATCACGACCAGACCCTGCCGGCCGAAGGCGCCAAGACGGCGCATTTCTGCTCCATGTGCGGGCCGAAGTTCTGCTCGCATGAAGATCAGCCAGGAAGTGCGCGAATTTGCCGCCAAGCAGAACCAGCCCAGCGATGCGTTCATCGCCGCGGCAGGCGATGTGGTGGCCGAAGCGAAAGCCGGGATGGAGCGGATGAGCGAGAAATACCGCGAGGGCGGCAGCGAGCTCTATGTCGGCGCGGGCGGGCGCGAACACGACTAGCGGGACCTAACTCCCCTACCGCCTGCGGGAGGGGCCAGGGGTGGGCAAATTCAAGGCCAGCTAGCGCTCGCTCAGGCAGCCGGCGTCGCGGCGCCCTGCGTTTCCGCTTGCGCATCGGGCAGCGCCGCGAGTTCCTGCGCGCTCATGCTGGTTTCGACATCCTTGCCGTTGCGATGCGCGGCGAGCCCATCGATCGGCACCAGCACGAAACGGTCCGGATTGCTGTCTTCGATCTCGACCACCAGATTCTCCGCGTCGCCCGCGGCGTTGCGGCGCACCTGCTCCACATCGCCCAGCTCCTTGCCGTCCAGCGTGACGAGGTCGGCATCGATCAGCTTGGCCTCGGTCATCCCCAGCGCCACAATCGCCGAACCGCCGCCTTCCGCGCTCGCCTCGGCCTGCTGCTCGATGATGTCGCCCGTCCGGTCGGCTTCCTTCTGCGCCTCGGACTGGCAAGCGCCGAGCGCCAGCAACAAGGCGACGGGGGCCAGCGGCAGTGCGGCAGATCGTATGCGGGACATGGCAATTCTCCGTTTGTTCAATACTTGGCCGGAGAACCGCTGGGCGAGAGGGCAGTTCCCGCGTGCGGATGGGCGCGAGTTGACGTGAGGCGGGGGCGGGGTGAATGATGGGCCTGAGAAGGAAAGCCGCAGCTTCGTCAAATTAGTTAAGCCATTGAACAATCCTCTTCTATACAGCTTAAATCTGGCTTTAGGATAGCTCGCGGTCCGGGGGGGCTCATGACAACTGCAAAAGACAAGCTCACTAGCTTGCTTCGAAAGGGCTACTTTCCGAAGGAGCTGCCGCCCGCCTTCACAACGCAAGATTTTGGGAGAGACTCTTGGAGCATCCGGGAGGATTGGCGGGATGCAGGTGTCTTCAAAACAAAAGCGATAAAATACAAGAAGAAGACTAAGGCAGGATGCTACGTATACGAAAAGCTCATTGTTGCCGAGCCAGATATAATCTCCACACCCAAGAAAGGATACGAGCGGCGAGACATTCATATCACGCATCCAGTGCCACAGTTACTACTATGTGAAGAACTGTCCTTCAATTGGAAGGAAGCGATGAAATGGCTGGGGCGGCAGGAATTCTCGAATGACGAGATTCGAATAGGTAATGAGTATACACGATCGATTAAGGGAATAAATTTCGATCTGCACCGCCTTAAGAAAGCATTTATCGAGGCTAGCGCCGATTGGATCGTCAAGACCGACATCACTAGATTCTATCCATCCATTTATACCCACTCAATTGCTTGGGCAGCCTATGGTAAGGAAAACGTCAAGTCTGATATAAAGAAGTTCGATGGCTCATTGGCGGATCGATTGGATGTATTGGTCCGCGCGTGTAATAGAAATCAAACTGCCGGAATACCAATTGGACCCGAGACTTCACGTATAATTGCAGAGATAATTTCTTCTAGAATTCGATCAAGAATTTATAAATTCGTATGGTCAAAAGCCGAAGAATTGCGTCGACAGACTGCAAGATGATTGGTTCATGGGATTTGAAAGCCTCGCAGAGGCCGAGAAAGCTCTTGCGATCATCGTTAACATCTATCGCCAATTTAACTTAGAGATTAACGGAAGCAAGACGTCGGTAGATCATGTCCTCGCCCACAGGGAGGAGGAATGGCATTCTGAGTTAAGTTCTTTCCTGACCCACCGTGAAGGACCGCTCAAGGGAGCGAGGTTGCGAGAATTTCTCAATCTCGTTGTTCGCTTACAAGTGGGTGGTGGCCGAACGCCGGTGAGTAATTATGCGCTTTCTGTCTTGGAGGCACAGGGTGTCGCCTCTGATGATGTAGAGACTGTTGAGTCATTTCTTCTGAAGACGGCTCTTGTCTCTCCCCGATCGTTCGACCGGATTTGTGCGGTGCTGATTTCCCTCCAGCAGGAGACGAAGCGCGTCTCCTTGGGGCGTCTCAAAGAGCGGTTCACGCAGCTTCTGCTGCGCTGTCTGCAGAATGGGCATACGTTTGAGGCGTTATGGATATTCTACACCTTTCGCGGACTTGGTATTTCCGTCTCCTCGAAGTCGATAAGTGAGCTCGTTGAGCCGTTTACTTCGTCGGCGCTATCCTTGGTAATGCTCGACCTGCGGAGCAGGAATCTCTGGCAGCCAACTCTTCCTACTGGACAATGGCTCAAAGGAATCACTGAAAAATCGATCGAGGGCGGTGCGATTTGGCTCTTGGCCTACGAAGGCTTTAGGCACGGCTGGTTGAATGACTTCTTGGCGCACTCATGGGCAAGCGTTTCTTCGAGCCAATGGCACGCCGCAACGTAGTGTTCTATGATCCGCGAAGAAATGTCCCAACGCGAAAGAAGCGTGTTCAGATTCGTAGAAGCTTCCGGAGACGTGCGGCATTAGAGACTACGCAATTTTTGATGATGTTGCGAGGTATCGAAGACGATTATTGATACTGCGAATGTCATCCAAGCTAAGCCGCCTCGCCTTTCGCGCCACCCTCCGGCACCAGCCTCTCCACCAGCCGCTTCAACTCCGCCGGCGTCGTGTGCCCGGCGACAATCTCGTGATAGCCGATCCCGGCCTTGCGCAGCGCTTCCTTCTTCACGGCGTCGCGGGCGGCGGCGCTGCCTTGGTGGTGGCCGCTGCCTTGGTATTCGAGCGCGTGGCGTGCCTGGCATTTTTCGTCCATCAGCACGAAATCGACGCGCTTGGAATTGATGCAGCCGAAGGCGTCCTTGTCGTCGGTCCAGAGGAACTCGCCGACCGAGACCTGCGCCATTACCTGCCAGTCAGGGTTGCGAGTGATCACGATCTTGTCGAGCGAGCGGAAGACGTTGCCTTCGGACTTGTTGAGCAGCGCGCGCGGGCGGAAATCCGCTTCCATCACGCAGCGTAGCTGGTCCGCCGCGTCGAGCCGGTCGCGCTCAGGCGTGCCCTTGAGCGGTATGGCGGCCTTCTGCTTGCGAAAGGGCGACACGTTGCCGCCTTTGTGATTGCGGCCCTGCCAATAGGCGCGCTTGCGCGCGCGGTCCTGCGCGGTGGCAAGTTTTTCGACTGCAATGCCAATCGCTGCCCCCACTGCCAATATGGCGAGGAGCAAGATTGGTTGTTCGAGCAAGGCGTTGAGCATCTGCGCCATGCCCACCAGTCTGACAGTAGCGAGTAAGTATTGGGTTAAAAGGGTACTATGGGTCTTCCCTTGTCACCCCGGATTTATTCCCGGGTCCCGCTTCTATTGGGCGCGTGAAGGGAGCTGGATCCCCGCCTTCGCGGGGATGACGAAGGAGGCTTGGGGATCGCGCAG
Organism: uncultured Alphaproteobacteria bacterium; assembly: GCA_963777785.1. Taxonomy (GTDB): domain Bacteria; phylum Pseudomonadota; class Alphaproteobacteria; order Sphingomonadales; family Sphingomonadaceae; genus Andeanibacterium. The sequence continues at coordinate 1,031,015 of CAVZRU010000002.1, read as the reverse complement.
CCCGTAGTCCTCTCCCCTTGGGGGAGAGGGTTGGGAGAGGGGTTCGGCGCGCCCCGCGCCGAGCGGGCCGCAGCCTCAACCCCTCTCAACTCCGGCTAGCCGGCAGAGCCGGTTAGCCTGCGTATCTCTCCCCCAAGGGGAGAGAACAAAACGCCCCAAAAAACAACTTTCCTACAGCCACCCCTCTGTGGCTTATCCTGCCAAATGACACAGCACGCACCGATTCCGCCTGCCTCTCCGCGCAGCAATCACGATTACCGCTGGACCTGGCCCAAGGCGCTGGAGTTCCTCCACGCGCTGGCCGATTGCGGCAAGGTGGCCGAGGCGGCGCGGGTGGTGGGGATGACGCGGCAATCGGCCTATCGGCTCAGGGAGCGCTCGGCTCTGGTGGCCGAAGGCTGGCCGCTGGCGCTGGCGGCGGGGCAGGAGCGGCGGGCGGCGCGGGCGCGGGTGCGGCGGCGCAAGGTTACGCTTTCGGCTGCGCGGCGTGACACGCAAGGTGACACTTCGGGGCAAGTTTACACTCCTGGGGGCCGCAAGGTTACACTTTGCGCCGCGCAGGTGGACAGTCTGCCGCGCGGAACCGGCGGATTTGCGCCGGAAGGGCGCTCTGCAGGCGGATTCCGCGCTGCAAGGTGACAGTTTTTGGCGAATTTTTTTCCCAAGCACAGTGTCAACTGTGTCAACCTCGCCGCTCCCTCCTTCCGGCAACACACTTGCCAAGCGGGGGATGAGCGGCAAGTCTGAGCGCGCGACCCCTTTAGCGAAACGAGAATTGCAATGGCCATGAGCGACACGATCACCGCAGCAGACCAACCGCGCATTGCCCTGGGCGATGGCCGCTCGATCCCGCAGATCGGCCTCGGCGTGTTCGCCACGCCGTCCCAGGAAACCGCCGAGGTCGTGCAGACGGCGATCGCGGCGGGCTATCGCCATGTCGACACGGCCACCATGTATAATAACGAGGCCGGTGTGGGCGAAGGCGTGCGCGCGAGCGGCGTTCCGCGCGATGAGATTTTCGTCACCACCAAGCTGTGGAGCACCGACCATGGCCGCGACGCCGCGCTTGCCGCTTTCGAGCGCAGCGAACGCGAGCTCGATCTCGGCCCGGTCGATCTCTACATGATCCACTGGCCCTCGCCGCGGCGCGGACTGTTCGTCGAAACCTGGCGCGTGCTGATCCGGCTGCAGGAAGAAGGGCGCATCCGCTCGATCGGGGTCTCCAATTTCGAACAGGAGCATCTCGAGCGGCTGATCGTGGAAACCGGCGTCGCCCCCGCGATCAACCAGATCGAATGCCACCCGCGCTTCCAGCAGCACGCGCTCCATGCGGTCAACGCGCGGCTTGGCATTGCGTCGGAAAGCTGGGGGCCGCTGGGGCGGGGGCCTCTGCTGGAAGACCCGGTGCTGGTCGAGATCGCGCGCAAGCATGGCCGCTCCACCGCGCAAGTGGTGATCCGCTGGCACGTGCAAAGCGGGCTCGTGGTCATCCCCAAGTCGAGCAAGGCGGAACGCATCCGCGCGAATTTCGACGTGCTGGGCTTCGAACTGGACGATGAAGATCTCGCCGCGATCGCCGCGATGGACGATCCTGCAGGCCGCATCGGCCCCGATCCCTATACGGCGAACTGGTAGGGTGGAATTTCGGGATTTCAGCAGGGCAAACAGGAGACGAGCGATGGTGGGTAAGGGTACATTGGCAATGGCTGCCGCTCTGGCGCTGGCGGCATGCGGCGCCAGCGGGGACGGGGCGGGCGCCGATCCAGCCGCGAGCGAAGCGGCTGCCGCCAGCGAAGCGGCCGGTCTTGCCGATGCCGCAGCCGATGGAGCGACGGCGGGTGCGGCTGATGCCGCCACGGCAGCGTCCCCGGCATCCGGCGCGGGCGGGGCCGGCGGGCTTGCGGCCTATGTCGGCAAATATCCGTTCGACGAAGTGGACGGCGTGATCTTCGCCAACCACCCGGCAGTGAAAGCGGGCGTCGCGGCCACGGTGAGCGATGCAGCCGTGCGCAAGGCGATGGCGGAGACCGAAGGGCCCGCGGCTCCGATCGAGATGATTGACGGCAAGGTATCGGCCTGGGCCTGTCAGGCGCATAATTGCGGCTTCCACCAATGGATGGTGATGGTCGATCCGACCAGCGGCGCGACCGACGTGTGCTATTATGACGAGGAGAACGCGGGCACCAGCGCGCGCTGGTTCCTCGCCGGCGGCAAGGAGGAAAAGCGCCCCGGCAATTGCACCATCCAATAGGGCGGGAGAGCGCGCTGCCGGTTTTTCCGTCTGGACCCGGCGCCATGTTGCCTGTTCGGGAGTTGACCCAGGACTTATCCCGAAAGGCTTCTCATGGCGCGCAAGCAGGCAGACGACTGGTTCAATATCGCAGCTTCCGGTTGGGCGCTGTCGGCAGAGGCGGGCATGGTCATGTGGCTGCGCACGATGCGGATCATGGCTGGCGGTGCACTCGGCCAGCGCGAGGCGCTGCGCATGGTGTCGGAGAAATGGGAAGCCAATGCCGAACTGGCGACCAAGCTGGCAGGCAGTGTCTGGCCCACGCCCGAGGCAACTGCTCGCCGCTCCATCAGCCACTATCGCGGCAAGGTCTCGGCCAATAAACGGCGGCTTTCCGGCAAATAGCGATTGGCGCCTAACGCAGGCGGGAGAGTTCCTGCGCCACGTCGATCGCCCGCGCGCCGTTGCTGGCGTAGCGGGCAGCTGCTTCTCGCAGCGGGGCCTCGGGCAGGGGAGCGACTTCGACCGCCTCGAAATTGCCTGCCATTTCGGCCAGGCTGGGCTCTGCTTCGGGATCGAAAGCGGCATCGCTGAAGCGGGGGCTGAGCTCGGGCGTGAAGGGGCGATAGCGATTGCGGTAGAGGCCGTGCATCGAAAGCTCCTCCACCGGAACGACGCCGCCGGAGGTCTTGAGCGGATAGTGGTTTGGACCAGCCTGCGCGGTGGTATTGCGATGGAAGATCGGCGGGGCGATGTCCGCCAGTCCGGTGCCGGATGAAAGCGGCTCGGTCGGGATGGCAGTGCCAAGCGCAGCACCGCCCGCCAAGCTGAGCATTCCTGCACCCAAAATTGCGATCACGTGCTTCATGAGCCAGCGCTCCGGTTCGTTCCAACCATGAGCCCCTAACGCCCCCGCTGGGGCCTTGGTTCCGCATTGCGCCTCAGTCGAAGGTGAAACCGGCCGCTTTCGCTTCCTCGATCACTTCCGGGCCGGTCTTCTCTCACCGTGTCTTGTGCGAAGTCGTAATAGTCGGGTTTCTCGTCGATAAAGATCTCTTCATGCAGCGTGAAACCGCTCAGATCGTCGAACAGGCCGGCGGAGAAAGGAATAGCTGCCGGTGGGCAGAAAGCGGAAGAAGAGGTTGCTGCCGCAGCGGCTGCAGAACCCGCGCTCCGCCCAGTCGGAAGAGCGGTAGCGCGTGATGTGCTCCTCGCCCAGAAGCTTCACCTGGTCGCCGCATCCCACGCCCACGAAAGCGATCCCGCCCCAGCGGCGGCACATATCGCAGTGGCATGCCTCCATATGCGGTCGCTGCGGCGTGGCCTCGATGGTCACCGCGCCGCACAGGCAATGTCCCGATAGGGTGCGTTCGCTCATGATATCCTCCTTGGCAGGGCAAACCTACCGTGGGATGGCTCTCCTTCGCAAGACAGAGAGAGTCCGGAACCACTATCGACCGGGAAGCGTTCGGAGGATCATGAAACATCTTCTTGTTCCCGCTACGCTAGCCCTCGCTCTCGCCGCATGTTCCTCGGAGCCTGCGCCCGCGCCCGAACCCACTGCCGAAGCTTCGTCCCAGTCGGAGGGACGAGTGCCGCTAGTGGCAGAGGCGAGCGATGAGATGACGCTGAGCCCGGCCGGACTGGGCGCGCTGGCGATCGGCGCCCCGCCCCCATCGGGTAGCAGCTGGAGCGAAGACGACGTGCAGCTCTCGGACAGCTGCCGCACGCTTCATGCGGAGGATTATCCGGAAAGCTACGCGATGAGCGACGGCAGCGCCGTACGCCGGATCACCGTGGGCATGGGTTCCGACGTCAAGACCGCCAAGGGCATCGGCCCCGGCGCAAGCGAAGAGGAAGTGCGCGCGGCCTATCCCGGCCTGGCGGAAGAACCGCACAAATATGTCGAGGCGCCGGCCAAATACCTCACCCTGATGCCGCAAAACGGCGGGCGAGGCCTGCGCTTCGAGATCGACCGCGAAGGCAAGGTCAGTTTGATCCATGCCGGCGAGATGCCGTGGCTGGCCTATGTGGAAGGCTGCGCCTAGGCGAGCGCGCGCGGGTAAAGCGAAGGGATCAGCCTGCAGGCCAGATGCCTACATGATGCCGTCCCACATCAGCTTGCCGCCCAACAACACCATGATCCAGTAGATCAGCGTGTAGAAGCGAGCAGGGTCGATCCGGCGGATCAGCCAAACTCCGGCCATTGTGCTGGCGATGGCAAGAGGGGCGAGTTTGGCCGAGGCGAGCAGGTTCTCCCTGGTGAACTCGCCCAGCGCGGCATAGGCGGGCACCTTGGCCCAATTGACCAGCGCGAACACGATTGCGCTGGTGCCGACGAACTCGAGATGCGGCAGCTTGCGCGGGATCACCCAGATCTGGAACGGCGGGCCGCCAGCATGGGCGATGTGGCTGGTGAAGCCCAGGCCGACGCCGAAGAGGCTGCCCACCCATCCGGGCGAAGTCGAGGCGGCGATCACGCGCTGGCCTCTCTCCAGCCACAGACGGTAAAGCGCGAAGCCGGCGGTAATCGTTCCCAGCGCGAATTTGATCGCATTGAGAGACATCTCGGCCGAGAAGAAATAGCCGATTGCGATGCCCACCACCGCGCCGGGCATCATCCAGGCGACGATCCACGGGTTCCAGCTGCGGCGGAACGCCCACACGCTCACCACATCCTGCAGGATCAGGATCGGCAGCATGATAGCCGCCGCCTGCACCGGAGACACCACGAGCGCGAACATTGGCGTTGCCATCGCGCCAATGCCGGAGAAGCCGCCCTTGGACAGCCCAAGGATGATCACGGCGAAACAGGCGACGGCAAGGGTCGTGGGATCGCTAAGCATCGCGGCTGCGATAGAGGCCTTTCTGGCAGGCGCAATAGGCCCTGCGCGCATGCTGCGAGCACGTGACGCCATACTCGCGGCGCGGCCCCGTCACTCGGCGCTTTCACGCCGCATGGCGCTCTGATAGCCTGCTTGCGGCAACCACTGTTCCGCCAAGGCGCAGGGTTGGGGAGAGGGGGATAGGATGGACAGGGCCTTTCACGTCGCGCGCTGGATCTTCGGTTTGTGGTTCTTCGGCGCCGGGGTGGAATACTTCCTGCCCTGGAATCTCCAGCCCCTGGGCGAAATGCCCGCGGCGCATGACTTCACCGTGGCGCTGATCGATTCCGGCATCTTCGCGGTGGTGAAGATATTGGAGGCGGTCATCGGCCTGTGCATCCTGGCGAACCGCTGGGTGCTGCCCGCCGCGCTTGCCGCGCTGCCGCTGACTTTCGTGATCAGCTGGTGGAACGTCGTGCTGGAGGGGACGACTGTCCCGATTCTGTTCGGCATTGTGACGCCTCTGCTTAACGCGATGCTTTTGTGGCCGTTTCGCTATCTCCTGTGCCCGCTGCTTACCGCAAAACCGGAACGCCGGTTCTGATCGGGCAGGCTTCTATATGGTGGTGAGCCGTGAAGAACTTACCGTGCTGCTATCGATCCAAGAAGACGATCCTTCCGTCGAGGGTTAGGAAGGAGAGGTTGAGGCGCTGTCAATCTTGCCCTCAGCGGCTATAGGCGGGGGAACACCAAAGGAGACCTTCGTGGCCGATCTGTATCTCAAGGCGCTGGAATCGGAGCGCAAGGCCCTGTGGGCGACTTGCCGGCTGAAGGGCCTCGCCAAAGGTACGCCGGAGCGTTTGCGGATCGAGGAGCTGGACAAGGCGATTGCCGCTCACAAGGCGAAGAAGCCGGCCTGAGCGGTCAACCGGCTCAGCCTCGCTCAAGCTTGACCAACGCCGTATCGAGCGCCTGCAGGAAGCGCGACCTGTCTTCCTTCGAGAAAGGCTTCGGCCCGCCCATTATGCCATCCGCCCCGGTGCGCAAATCGGCCATGATCGCGCGGGTGGCGACTGCGCCGCCGATCGAGTTGGCGGTGAACGGCTTGCCATTATGGGCGAGGACAGTGGCGCCCGCTTTCACGCAGCGGTCCGCCAGCAATATGTCGGCTGTGACGACCACGCTGCGCGGACCGGTGGCCTGTGCAATCCAGTCGTCTGCGGCGTCGAAGCCGTCGCTCACGACCACCCGGCTGACCAGCGCATGGTCTGGCAAGCGGAACGGCGAATTGCTGACGATGCACACCGGCACCTGGCGGCGGAAGGCGACCTTGTAAATCTCCTCCTTCACCGGGCAGGCATCGGCATCGACGAGAATGCGGATCGGTTCTTTCGGGTCCATGCGGGCCCATTTGCACGAAGTGTGTGCCTACCGCCACCCGCCTGCCGCTGATTTGCGGCGCGGATCAGCCGTTCTTCATGTTCTCCAGGCCCTTGATGGTGCCGGGCTTGGTCGATGGCTGCGACGCGTTGGTCTTGACCTTTACCGCCTTGGGTTTGCGGATTTCCTTGCTCGATTTCTTCTGGCTCTTGGCCATTGCTTGTTCCAGTCGGGGCGGAATGCCCCGTGGCGGGGCATAGACCCATAGCGGCCGATCGCCCCATGAAATCGCGCGAAGGGTCGCCTGGCGATCAGCGCTTCTTCACGAACTCCGCGCGCAGCACGAGGCCCTTGATCCCCGGATAGCGGCAGTCGATCTCCTGCGCATCGCCGGTAAGCCGGATCGACTTGATCAGCGTCCCCTGCTTCAGCGTCTGACCGGCGCCCTTGACTTCGAGATCCTTGATCAGCGTCACCTGGTCGCCATCGGCCAGCAGGTTGCCTACCGCATCGCGCACTTCCACGGCGCCCGCGCTGGCCTGTTTCGCTGCCAGTTCTGCGGCCGGCATCCATTCGCCCGTTTCCTCGTCATAGACATAGTCTTCATCTTCGCCGGCCATCGGTCACTCCCTGTTTGAGCACCGGTCTATGTCAGGCGCCTCTGCGGTTGGCCAGCGGGCATGCGTCTGCCGGCCTATCGAAGCGATTGCCCTTGGCGGCGTTTGCGATCACACTCCCACGCATGACCAGCCCGATCCTCCGTTTCGCCGCTCCCGCAATTGCCGCAATCGCCCTTTCCGCCTGCAATTCGCAAGGGGCGGGCGGAGCGAATATCCCGGGCGATGCCGGATCGAATGCGCCCTATCAAGGCATCGCGCCAGATGAAGAACTGCACTTCACCGGCACCGAGCCGTTCTGGGGCGGGCAGGTTCGCGAAACTGAGCTGATCTATACCACGCCGGAAAACCAGGACGGGCAGGCGATTACGGTGGAACGCTTTGCCGGGCGCGGCGGGGTTGCCTTCAGCGGCCTGCTGGATGCCAGCACGTTCGACCTGGTGGTGACCGAGGGGCAATGCAGCGACGGCATGTCAGACCGCACCTATCCCTTCACGGTGACGCTGCACATCGGGACCGAGGACCGGCGCGGCTGCGCGTGGTCGGAGGAGCATCCGTTTTCCGGGCCCGAGAGCCCCTGAGCGTCAAAACAGGCCCCCAAGTCAGAACAAGCCGGGTACTTCGTGCTGTGCGGCGCTCGGCCGGGCAGGGCGCAGCGTTTCGCGCCGCGCGGCAGCCTGGGTGGTGGTCGCCCCGATGGCAGTGCAGCTTGCTCCGCCCAGCCAGCTAAGGGCCGCCGCGACAGAGCTTTCCGCCGGATCGCCCAATTGGTGCCCGATATCGTCATTGGCGCGGCAAGTGGCCGGCATCGTGTCTGCCAGCCCGAAGAAATAGTCGCCTTGCTGATCGGCATTATCGGTCTTCAGCGCGACTATTCGCAGCCGGTCGTCGCATGCGCTGAGGTCCTGCGCGATCTGCCCCACCGGCTTGCCATAGGTGTTGCTGCCGATCAGCGCGACGTTGCCGGCGAGATAGGGCGGCATGGCGTTCATCACCAGCTCACTGGCCGACGCAGTCGAGCCGGTGCCGATGAAGGCGATCTTGGTCGCCGCGATCGCTTGCGGCTGCGCGCCGAAATTGTCGACCTCGTTATATTGCGCCTTGGATGGGCGGAACGTGGTGCGGGAAAACACGCTGCCCACCCGGTTCGGCGGCCAGCAGATCGCCCATCAGTTCCGCGATCGAGATCAGCCCGCCGCCATTGTAGCGCAGATCCACGATGATCTGGGTGATGCCCTGGTTCTTGAAGCTCTGGAACGCGCTGCGCAATTGCGGGTCCGACGGGCCGATGAAATTGCGCATGTTGAGATAGGCGACCTTGGTGCCGCCGGAATCGATCACCTTGGCGCCGTAGCGGGTGGAAACCGGATCGATGTCGAATTCTCGCTTGGTCAGCGTGAGTTCGCGCTCGGCGCCGGAAAGCGCGCGGATGCGCAGCACTCTGCTTACGCCTGGGTCGGACGGGCCCAGCGCGGCAACGACGGCATTGGGGCCGCCCGAAGACATCAGCGACGTAACCGTCTGGTTGCCGACCGCGAGCAATTCGTCGCCGCGGTCGATATTCTGGCCCAGCGCCGGCCCGCCTTCGAAACTTTCGATGATGAACACTCGTCTGGCGGCCGTGTCATAGCCCAGGCGGAAGCCGAAGCCCGCGCTGGATCCGGAATTGTAGAATGCATTCTCCTCGGCAATCGAGGTGATATAGGTGAAATAGCGGTCTTTCGACTGCGCGCGTGCGGGGGCGACCAGCGCATCGATATAGTCCTGCACACTCGCATAGGCGGTGGGGCTGGCGGCGGCGTTGAACAGATCGGGGAACAGGTACCATTCCTGGAGCTGCTCCAGCGCCCAGCTCTTGCGCGCGCTGAGCGAACAGGCCGCGCTGGTCGGGCTTGGCGTGGGGGTGGGGCTGGCCGATGGAGTGGGGGTGGGCGTTGGCGCGGGGGAAGCCGAAGCCCCGCCCCCTCCGCCGCAGGATGAAAGCGCAGCCGCAAGGCAAATGGAAAGCGTGACACGGCCTGCGCGCATGATCGAATCCCCCTCCGGCTGCCCTGTAGCCAGGCAGCTGCGGATGGTCCGAAGACTGGCCCGGCGCGGCGGGCGCTGCAAGGGGGCGGGCCGCGCAAGGCCGGGTAATCCACAATCGCGCGCGCCCGGTCGCACAGGCCTCCATGCGCCCGATCGCACCGGCGGCTGGGCGATTGTCGCCGCCATATTTCGCGCAGGGCCTTGTCCTCCCCCTGTCGGCTTGCCTAAGGACAGCCATTGATTCCCCCTAGCTGCGAAAGGAAGTGCACATGGCGGCCAAGGATTCATCGCGCGCCGGCCGGAGCGGTCTGGCGCTGGCTCGGATCGGAGCGCCCGAGCTGCTCGGTGCGGAAGGTTTCGAGCTGCGCTCTGCCGCATTCGAGAATGGCGATGCGCTCGATCCGAGTTTCACCGCGGACGAGGAGGATTCGGTCGCGCCCGCCGCTCGAATGGAGCAATCCCCCTGCCGGGTCGCTGGAACTGGTGCTGGTGGTGGAAGATCCGGATGCATCGGGCGCCGAGCCTGCCTGCCACTGGCTGGTGTGGGGCCTCGCACCGCAACAGGGCCAGCTGCTCGAAGGCGAAACGCCTCCGCGCGTCGGCAAGAACTCGCAGGCGAACAGCGAATGGCTGCTGCCGCGCCTGCCGCAAGGCGAGAAGCACGATTTCGTGTTCCAGCTCTTCGCTCTCGACACGCCGCTGGAGGTTGCACCCGGCGCCACGCGCAACACCCTGCTTGCGGCGATGGAAGGCCATGTGATCGGCGTGGCGCTGCTCACCGCGACTTACGAGCCTGCCGAGGACGAGGATGGCGAGTGGGACGACGTCGATATCGACAAGATCGATTGGGACGGGAAGTAGGCACAAAAATTCACGAGTATGAAGTCTTCAAAATGATGAAGATCAATCTTCCGATTTGTGCTAAATGATACAGCACTGAATCAGGACAGCTGGACTCGCGCCTGTGCAAATGGCCGAGCCCTACAAGGTTAGAGGATCATCATGGCTACTATCGTCGGCGGCGTTGCCACTTCCCACACTCCCACCATCGCTTTCGCGAAAGATGCAGGCAAGTTCGACGACCCGGTGTGGAAGCCGATCTTCGAGGGGTATGAACCGGTCCAGCAGTGGTTCCGTGAGAAGAAGCCCGATGTGCTGGTCTATATCTATAACGATCACATGACGTCGTTCTTCGACCATTACAGCCATTTCGCGCTGGGCGTGGGCGAAGAATATGCCGCGGCCGACGAAGGCGGCGGGCCGCGCGATATTCCAGCGATCAAGGGCGATCCGAAATTTGCCGAACATGTCGCCAAGGTGATGGTGGCTGATGAGTTCGACCTGTCCTATTTCCAGGGCAAGGGGCTGGACCACGGGGCATTCTCTCCGCTGTCGGTGATGGTCGATCACGACAAGGACAAGGGCTGGGCCACCAGGATCCTGCCGATCGTGTGCGGTGTGCTGACTGTGCCGCTGCCTTCTGCTCGGCGGTTCTACAAATTCGGCAAGTCGCTGCGCCGCGCCATCCAGTCGTACCCGGAAGACATCAAGGTGGCGATCGCCGGCACCGGCGGGCTGTCGCACCAGGTTCACGGCGAAGGCTGCGGCTTCAACAATCCCGATTGGGATCATGGAGTTCATGGAACTGCTGGAAAAGCATCCCGAGACGCTGCTCGATCTATCCGATTGCCGAAGCTCGCCGAACTGGGCGGCTGGGAAGGCGCCGAAGTCGTCATGTGGCTGATGATGCGCGGTGCGCTGTCGGAAGAGGTGGAGTGCACGCACAAGACCTATTTCCTGCCTTCAATGTGCCCGATCGCGACCATGATCCTCGAAGAGAAGGGCGATCCCGCCGCGCCCCATGAAAGCGACGAAGCACTGCGCGAGCGCATGAATTGGGACTGGAAGGGCGCCGAGAAGCTGGAAGGGACCTATCCCTTCACGATCGAACGTTCGGTCAAGGGTTTCCGCCTCAACCACTTCCTCCATTCGCTGACCGACCCGGTGATCCGCAAGCGCTTCCGCGAGGATGAAGAAGCGGCGATGGCAGGCTGCGAGCCTGACCGACGAAGAGAAACGCCTCGTTCGCGAGCGAGACTGGATCGGCATGATCCACCACGGCGTGATCTTCTTCATGCTCGAGAAGCTCGGCGCGGTGACCGGCATCGGCAATATCGACATCTACGCCGCGATGAAGGGCCTGAGCGTCCCCGAATTCCAGAAGACCCGCAACGCGCAGATCAATTACGGCGTGGCAGGCAAAGAAGACTGATCTCCTGCAAACCCCTGCCTTCGGGCGGGGGTTTTCTTATTGTTAAGACGGCAGGCTTGCCGCCCCATTAACTGCTCCTCTGCCGTCCAAACGGCCAGTCGATTACCTTCCCGGTCCACAAGGCGAGCCATACCAGCAGCGGCTGTGCGGCCATGCGCGGAATATGGTAGGCAAGGCCCAATCCCTGGTCGGCGCGCGCCATGTCCAGCGCGAAGTGGTTGATATTGGCGGGGAACACGCAGATTGCGTAGAGTGCCAGGCCGATCGCTCCTGCTTGGCGCAGCCGCGGTGCCCAGGGTTGCAGCAGCGCGGCGGCGCCCAGAAGTTCGGCGATGCCGGTCGCGGCCACCACCGTCTCGGGCGAGGGCACCCAGCCGGGCATGATCGTCAGGAACGGAGCGGGCGCGGTGAGGTGGAGCCAGCCTGCGGCGAGGTAGGCCAAGCCGAGCGGCCAGCGCAGGATCGTGCGGATCATGCGCTGGCTTTACGCGGCAATTGGCTGAGCGGCTAGGCGGCCAGTGCCGGGTCGAGCTTGACTTCGCCTTCTTCTTCGCCGTCCCAGTAATGGATGCGGTCCGCCTGGACTTCGATCATCACCAGATCGGGGGTGTCGATGCCTTGCTTGAACCAGCGATCGAGCTCCTTGCGCCAGTGGCGGGCGATTTCCTGCCGGTCGCGGACGATGCTGGCCTGGCCTTCGACATGTATGAACAGGCCCGGCGCGCCGACGAGGCCGAGCAGCCCGGCCTTGCCCTGATAGGTCAGCCCGACGGAAGCATCGCGCTGGATGTCGGACACCATCTGCGTTTCTCCGAGCGTGAAGAAGCGGCTGGTCCCTTCATATTCGACTTCGCCATTGTTGCTCATCGGCCTGCCGCCGATGGCGCCGCCAGGCGCGCGGCTGACGAGCATGCAGAAATCGATGTCGCGCATCGCATCGGAAATTTCGCCGAGTGTCTTGGTCATTTGAGATTCTCCGTCAAAGGGGTGTCTCTCCGACCAACCTGCGGCTGGTTGTGATGTTCCGTTCGGGACGACGAGGCGGGCTCGGTGTGCGCGCAACCGCCCGCGATTACCGGGCGTAGGGACGGGCGGGTGTTATTTGCCCGGTGCCCAGTCGGGCGGGGCGAGCGTGAAGCCTTCGAACTCGAAGCCCGGCGAGACGATGCAGGTGACCAGCGTGTAACCTGCGGGGCCGTCCGTGGGCCGGGCGGCCTGCCATTCATGGGGCGCCAGCACATGCTCGACGCTCTGGCCATTGACCACGTCGGGGCCCAGCAGCACCGTCTGGACCGGGCCCTCGTCGCTGCTCGCGAAAGAGAGCTCCAGCGGGTCGCCGGCCTGGAACAGCCAGATCTCGGTCGCATCCACCTTGTGCCAGTGGGAAGCCTGTCCGCGCTCCAGCAGGAACAATACGGTGGTGGCGCGGGCGCGCTCGCCCGCTTCGGCCGGCGCGCGCCAGCTTTCGCGGAACCACCCGCCTTCGGGATGCGGGGCGAGCCCCAACCGTTCGATGATGTTTTGAGCTTCGGACATGGCCAGGCTATGGCGCGGTTTTAAGCCACTGGCCAGTCTTGCGTTGGCGTGGCAGCATGGCGCAATGGCAATCCATGCAGGAATAGGCGGCTGGACTTTCGAAGGCTGGCGCGGCGGCACTTTCTATCCCGACGGGCTCAGGCAGGCAGACGAGCTGCACTATGCTTCACGCGCGGTCCAGGCGATCGAAATCAATGGCACATTCTACCGCCTGCAAACGCCCGAGAGCTTTCGCAAATGGCGCGAGACCGTGCCTGAGGGTTTCATATTCGCGCTCAAGGGCTCGCGCTATGTCAGCAACCGCAAGAACCTCTCCGAAGCCGGGGAGGGCGTTGCGAATTTCTGCGCGCAGGGAATCGCGGAACTCGGTGGCATGCTCGGCCCGATCGTCTGGCAGCTTGCGAAAACCAAGCAATTCGATCCGGAGGAAATATCGAGCTTCCTGCAATTGCTGCCCGCAAAGGTGGACGGCCTCCCGCTGCGGCATGCAATCGAAGTGGGCCACGAAAGCTTCGCCTGTGCGCAGTTCGTTGATCTGATGCGCAAGGCCAGCGCAGCGATCGTATGGTCCGAAGAGGACGGCCGTACGCAAATTGCGGACCGCACGGCGGACTTCGCCTATTGCCGTCTCCAGCGGTTGAGGATGAACCGCAAGACCGGTTATGATGCCAAGGACCTTGATCGGCTCGCGCAGCTTTGCCGTAGTTGGGAAGCCGGGGATGCGCCCAAGGGGTTGCCTTACGCGGGCAAGCGGAGTGATAGCGTATCCAGCACGGGCGGAGACGTTTTCGCCTTCTTCATTAATGGCGCGAAGGAACGCGCGCCCGCCGGTGCCATGGCATTGGCGCAAATCCTCGGGGACAATGCATGAAATCTTTGGCGATCGGATTGATTCTGGCGCTTGCCGCCACTCCCCTTGCCGCCGCGACGCCGGAAGAAGTCGCGGCAGCGGCGCTCAAGGCCGCGCCCGTCTGGGACGGGCATAATGACGTGCCCGAGCAATTGCGCGGCCGCTATCATAATGTGCTGGCCGATTTCGACTTCAACGATACCGTCGAAGCCAAACCTTCTCCATTCGGCAAAGGCGGGATGCACACCGATCTGACGCGCCTCAGGAAGGGACACGTCGGGGCGCAGTTCTGGTCTGTCTATGTCTCGGCCTCGCTGCCGGAGCCGCAGGCAGTCGCCCAGACGCTCGACCAGATCGACGTGCTCAAGCGGCTGGTCGCGAAATATCCGGAGGACATGGCGCTCGCATATTCGTCGGCAGACGTCGAACGCGCGATGAAGCAAGGCAAGATAGCCTCGCTGATCGGCATGGAAGGCGGCCAGTCGATCGGCTCCAGCCTGGGCGTCCTGCGGCAGATGTATACCCTCGGTGCGCGATATCTGACGATCACCCATACCAAGACGCTCGGCTGGGCAGACAGCGCGACTGACGATCCCACGCATGATGGGCTGACGGACTTCGGCAAGGATGTGGTGCGCGAAATGAACCGCATCGGCATGCTGGTCGATCTCAGCCATGTGAGCGAAGCGACGATGAACGATGCGCTCGATGTGGCGCAGGCTCCGGTGATTTTCAGCCATTCGGGCGCGCGCGCGGTCGGCCCCCATGTGCGCAATGTGCCTGACGCGGTGCTGGCACGGGTCAAGGACAATGGGGGGATTGTGATGGCGGTCGCCTATCCGTCCTATGTCAGCGAGGAAGTGCGGCAATGGACGGCGCAGCGTGCCGGGCAGGAAGCGCAGCTCAAATCGCTGTGGCTGGGCCAGCCAGATGCGGTGACCGCGAAGCTGGCGGAATGGGAGAAGCAGAACCCGGCGCCCAAGCCCCAAATGACGCAAGTGGCCGACCAGATCGATCAGATCCGCAAGATTGCCGGTATCGACCATATTGGGCTGGGCGCGGATTATGACGGCATGCCGGGCGGCCCGGTGGGGATGGAAGACGTTTCGGGCTATCCGACTTTGTTCGTGGAGTTGGCCCGCCGCGGTTATTCGCAGGCGGACCTCGAGAAGATCTCAAGCCGCAACATGCTGCGCGTGCTCAAGGCGGCGGAAGCCTATGCCGCCGCCCATCGCAGCGATCCTCCGATCGAATATCCGGTGGAGGATTAGTCGGGATCGATGCGCGATAGCATGCGGAAGAAGAAGGCGGTGGACCAGCCGAGCAGGATCACCCCCAGGATGCTTTCGAAGGCTGCAAGAAGCCGCCAGTTGGTGCTGATCAGCGCGTCGCTGAAGCCTACAGTCGAATAGCTGATAGTGGAGAAGTAGAGCGCCTCTTCAAACGTGGGTAGCGCACCGACGGCAAGGTAGACGCTCGCGTAGAACCATATCTCGGTGCCGTGCAGGGCGATCAGCGCAACCACGATCGAAAAGGTGAACAGTGCGCCGCGCAGCGACAGCGGATCGATGCGCCGCAGCCGTTCGATCGAGGCTTCGCTGCGAATGGCGCGGCTGAGGCTGAAGAGGCCAAAGCCATGCACCATCACGCAAACCGCGACGAGCATGGTACCGATTGCAAATTGATGGATTATGCCGGCGCTCATGCGCCCATAATGCAGCTAAGTTCACAGCAACGCCAGCGTCGCCTGATCTCGTTCGCCGTCATTGAAGGCATCCAAGGCCTTGCCGAAGCGCGCATCGCCGCCTGCCGCTTCGAACAGCGTCATCGAGCTGGCGAATTTCATTGCGTCGACGGGGCCGAGTATTTCTTCTGCGGTACGTTGTCCCGCCCAGCCGAGCATGGCGTCGGTGCATTCTGCCAGCCGGGGGCCAAGCACCTCATGCTGGAGATAGTCTTGCGCCTCCGGCAAACCCGCAATTGCATAGACACGCGAGGTTTCGCTGCGCCCAAGCCCATTCACTTGGGGAAAGATAAACCACACCCAGTGGCTGACCTTTTCGCCAGCCCGAAGCTCATCGAGCGCCTGCGCGTAAAAAGGCACCTGCGCTTCGACGAAACGGCTGAGACGGCTTGAGTCCATCAGAGGGTTCTTTGGTCCATTAAGCCTTTTCGGGCAAGTCTTTGCGCTTCGTCGACGCGTAGTCTTCGAGCTCGCTTTCGCTCATGCTGTCATACATCTCGCGCGACGCACCCTGAAGGTCGGCCTTGTCGGTTTCGCCGCGCTTGGCAGACAAGGCTGCACCTGCCGCCTGCTGCTGCTTCTTCGATTTGGCGGGCATCAGTGTCCTCCGCTAAGTGGCCAATGCGCCGGTCATCCAAGTGATCGACAATGCGACGATCGCAAGAATGAGACTGAATAGGAGCACATACCGCACAATATGCGGGGTAGAAGCGCCTCGCACTTCGTCCGCGTCTACGTGAACTTCGTCACCGCGGCGTTCCATTGGAAAATACCTCCGTAAATCGGGCCCCACATGAGGGGATTACCCGATTCTACGGTCGGTAAGCCGCGAAGTTCCTTGGCAATCGTCAGATTGAGTGCGCTCAGCGCTCAATCGCGCAGCAATTCGTTGATTGCGGTCTTGCTGCGGGTCTGTTCGTCGACCGTTTTTACAATCACGGCGCAATAGAGCGAAGGACCGGGCGATCCATCGGGAAGCGGCTTGCCCGGCATCGATCCGGGTACAACTACAGCGTAGGGGGGGACGCGGCCGATATGGACTTCGCCAGTGGCGCGGTCGACGATCTTGGTCGATGCCCCAATAAACACGCCCATGGACAGCACGGCGCCAGTGCCGATCACTACGCCTTCGACCACTTCGCTGCGCGCACCGATGAAGCAATTGTCCTCGATCACCACCGGCCCGGCCTGCAACGGCTCGAGCACGCCGCCGATCCCGACGCCGCCCGAAAGATGCACATTCTTGCCGATCTGGGCACAGCTGCCCACGGTGGCCCAGGTATCCACCATCGAGCCTTCGCCTACATAGGCGCCGATATTCACGAAGCTCGGCATCAGCACCACGCCCTTGCCGATGAAGCTGCCCTGGCGTGCAACCGCGCCGGGCACGACGCGGAAGCCGGCATCGCGGAAGCGGTTCTCGCCCCAGCCGGCGAATTTGGAAGGAACCTTGTCGAATGCGGGTGCCCCGGCGGATCCGCCGTCCATCACCTGATTGTCGTTCAGGCGGAAAGACAGCAGCACCGCTTTCTTCAGCCATTGGTTCACATGCCAGCCGCCGGCGCCATCCGGCTGTGCCACGCGCGCCTTGCCGGAATCCAGCAGGCCCAGCGCCGCTTCCACTGCCTCGCGAACTTCGCTGCTGGCTGGAGTTACGGTTTCCCGCGCGTCCCACGCTGCTTCGATGGCGGTTTCAAGTTCGCTGGGCATTGTGTCTGGCTCCTGTTGCACGGGCGAGCGCGTAACGGCTTGATTGCCGCGGGGCAAGGCGGATTGCCGCAGTGAAGTGCTCAATGGTGCGGCCGCAATCCGTTCGTCGCATTAAACGCCGATGTTCAGACCAAATTTACCTTGTTGAGGCGATGATGGCGTCTCTTGGGTAATGGGTGGTTGAAATGATGAAATCGGTGCTGTTGGGCCGTTCGGCCGGAACCGGGGCTGCGCTTTCCGCGCTGGCTCTGCTCGCCGCTTGCGGGGGCGGAAGTGGAGGCGTGAACAGCACGCCTGCGCCCACATCGACGCCAGCACCGTCTCCCACACCCACGCCATCTCCAACGCCGACGCCGTCTCCTACACCCACGCCGACACCGTCCCCAACACCGTCTCCCACACCTACGCCGTCACCGACGCCTACACCTACACCTACACCTACACCTACCCCCACGCCGATAGCCTATGTCGTACCGCCCGAACCGACCGATACGATCGGCTACAAGACTACCGAATATAACCGGTCCGACGGCCCGCAATTTCATGGCGCGCCTACGGCCTGGGTCAGGGGCTACACCGGTACGGGATCGGTGATCGGGATTATCGATACAGGTATCTTTCAGGGCAATTCCGAATTTGCCGGACGCATATCGTCGGCCTCGACCGATATCTTTTCCACGCGCGGCACGCTCGAAGGTGAAGATGATCATGGTACGCTGGTGGCGATGATCGCGGCTGGTGCGAACGACGGCACGGGCACTGTGGGCATGGCCTATGACGCGACCATCCTTGCAATCCGCGCCGATGATCCGGGCAGCTGCGCCAGTGTCGACGATTGCACCTTCAGCGATTTGGGCGACGCGATCGACTACGCGATTGACCACAATGTCAGCGTGATAAACATGTCGCTTGGCGGTTCAGGTGCGTCCACTGCCGAAACCAACGCTGTGGCGCGGGCCGCCGCGGCGGGCATTGTGGTCGTGGTCTCGTCCGGTAACGATGGCGCTACCCGGCCGGACGGATTTGCACGATCTCTTGCCGCGGCCGGCAATGGCAATGTGATCATTGTCGGTTCGGTCGACGGTAGCGGCACAATCTCCGATTTCAGCAACAAGGCGCGGGGCAGCACGCAATATTTCCTCACTGCCCTGGGCGAGCGGGTGACGGTCTATCTCAACGGGCCGCAATGGTCCGAACCTCCCTGCCAGAGCCCGACCCTTTGCCTTATCAGCGGGACTAGCTTCTCCGCTCCTCAGGTCAGCGGTGCGGTCGCTCTGCTGGTGCAGGCCTTCCCGACCCTGACCGCGCCCGAGATCGTCGAATTGCTGCTCACATCCGCTCAGGACGTCGGCGCTGCGGGCGTCGACGATATCTATGGCTACGGCATCCTCGACATCTACGAAGCGTTCCAGCCCCAGGGACTGACGGCGCTGGCAGGCGGCGGCGGCGCTATCCCGCTTACCGACACCAGTGCGGTGGGCTCCCCCGCAATGGGCGATGCCCTGTCCACCGCTTCGCTGCCTACTGTCGTGCTCGACAAGTACCGCCGGGCCTACAACACCAATCTCGGCTACACGATGCGCAGCGCCAGCGTTTCGCGGCGTCTGCAAGGGGCCGTGGGCGCACAGAGCCGTTTCGTCTCGGTCAATGCGGGGAAGGCGTCCCTGGCTTTCACGATCGACACGTCGGGACAGGCGGCCGGCCTCGATGCCGCGAGCCAGCTCAAGCTGAGCACGAAGGATGCGGAAGCCGCCCGTGTGCAGGCCGCCCGGATCGCGATGCAGATTTCGCCGCGAACGCAGATCGGCCTTGCCTATGCTGAGAGCCCGGTCGGGCTGGTCGCGCAATTGCAAGGGCAGGATCGCCCGGCATTCCTTATCGCGCCGCAAGCGAGCGGGGATGATGGCGCGTTCCGCAGCACGGACGTATCCTTCGCGTTGCGCCGCAAATTTGGCCTTTGGGGCCTGACCCTGAGCGGGGAAAGCGGGGAAGTCGTCAGTGGCGCTCCGCTCGATCTCGTCGGCCAGGGCGAAGCCTATCGCCGACGCGATGCAGCGCGCGGGCTGGGCCTCGCGCTGGACCGGGACTTCGGCTCGGTGGACTCCGCGCTGGGGATCAACTGGGTGAGCGAAGACCGGACAGTGCTTGGTGCGCGCTTCCATGACGCTTTCGGTGCAGGCGGTGCGCAGAGCATCTTCGTGGATGCCAGTGCCGGCTGGAATATCGGCGGCAGTTGGCACCTCGGCGCTGCACTGCGCAACGGGCTGACCATGGCCGAGCAAGGCAGCGTAATCTCCGGCGGATCGCAGATATACAGCCGCGCCTGGTCGCTCGATCTCGAGCGGAGCGGTGTATTCGGCGCCGCGGACGCGCTGGGCTTCCGCATTGCTCAGCCGCTGCGCGTCGAGAGTGGCGGCCTGAAACTCTATCTGCCGGTTGCCTACAGCTACGACACGCTGGCCGCGACATACGGCATCCGCCCGCTTTCGCTTGCGCCGGAAGGCCGCGAGATCATGGGCGAGCTGGCGTGGCGCGGACCGCTTTGGGGCGGCAACGCATCGACCAGCCTGTTCTATCGGCGCGATCCCGGGCATTACGCCAATCTGACTGACGACAGGGGCATCGCGCTGCGCTGGAGCAAGCGGTTCTAGGAAGCGCCGGTATATGGGGTGCACGGAGGCGTACATTGGGAAATTCCATACAGGTTATCTGAATTCCTAAAATATAACCAAAACGGTTCAAGGTGTCAATTGAAATTATCCTTGTTAACATCCGATCTATCGCATTCAGATTGCAGCAAGCCGGATTCCGTGAAAACTCGGCCATGGGTCTTTGGAAGGGTGCCAGTTCAATGAGGGTCAGTTCGTATATTCTCGCGGCAGTCGCCGCCGCAGCCATGCCTGCTGCCGCCCTGGCAGACGATCCCAACGACCCTGCAATGCGCAGCTCCGCCGCTCGCGCTCAGGACAAGGAGCAGATCCGCCAGCTCAACCTCAGGCAGTTGGAAGCAGTCCGCGAACGCGACGCGCGTTACGCCAAGGGCTGGAGCGAGTATCGCGCTGCCCAGGCGAATGGCGGCAAATCCCACGATCGCGCCAATGCGGACTATGCCAAGCGCCGTGCAGAGTACGAGCGCGATATGGCCGCCTGGCGCCGCGCCGTCGCCGCATGCCGCGCAGGCGACTATTCCGCCTGCGACTGAGGGCCTGACGCCTAAGCTGCTTCTCAGCCTTCTTGCATCAGCCCGCGAACGAATTCGATCAGGCCGGTCTGGCGGCTGCGCCGCAGCCGTTCCGATCTGAGGATGATCCGCAGTTTCTCGAAACAGGCCTGGATGTCGTCATTGATTACGACATAGTCGTAGCCGTCCCAATGGCTGATTTCCGCGCGGGCGCGGTCCATCCGGCCGGCGATCACTTCTTCGCTATCGGTGCGGCGCGAGCGCAGCCGTTGCTCGAGTTCCTCGATGCTGGGCGGAAGGAGGAACACTGAGACGACATCCTTGCCCGCCCGCTGGGCAAGCTGCTGCGCACCCTGCCAGTCGACGTCGAACAGGAAATCCTCTCCTCGATCTAGGCCCTCGGCGATCTGCGCGCGCGGAGTGCCGTAATGGTTGCCGAACACTTCTGCCCATTCGAAGAAGGCATCGTCGGCCACCATCCCGTCAAACTCGTCGCCGTCGGTAAAATGATAGTCCTTGCCGTCCACTTCGCCCGGGCGCTGCGGACGGGTGGTCACTGAAACAGACATGCGCAGATTGTCTTCCGCCTCCAGGAGCATGCGCGAAATCGTGGTCTTTCCCGCGCCCGAAGGCGAGGAGAGAATGAGCATGAGGCCGCGGCGGCGGTAATTGTCGGTTGCCATGCCCGCTGTTGCCGCAAGGGGGGCGGGGAATCAACCGGTAAATGGAGGGCTGCGATTGGCGCGTCATTCCGGCGCAGGCCGAGATCGGTGGCCAGTTTAGCTTCTACCCAGATGGCAGTGGTCCCCGGCCTGCGCCGGAACGCCGAAATCGCTCAAACCTTGTCCGCTTGATCCGCGATCTCATTCTCGCCCGAGTTCACCTTCCGCTTCGCAGATTTGCGCGCATCGATCAGAAGTTTGGCCAGAATTCCGCCGCCTACCAGCATTGCGCCGGGCACCGAGCGGGTGGCGACACGGGATGCCACGATCGAAATGAGCGATTTGGAAATCGGCCGGCCGCTGATGATCCGGTGGGCCTGTTGGCGGGAAAAGTTGCGCCGAAGCAGGCCCTTTTCGACTTGCCTTCGTCCGAGGCGTAAACCCGTGCGCAAAAGTATGTCTACCAGCAGAACGTTGACCACCGTCTTGCGGCCGGACTTTTCCTCTCGCCGGGTTTCATCGTCTTCTTCGGGTGTCACGCAACCATTCTCCATCCCGCAAAATAGCGCGAGGTGCCG
The DNA here is from genome assembly GCA_963777785.1 of uncultured Alphaproteobacteria bacterium. Lineage (GTDB taxonomy): Bacteria > Pseudomonadota > Alphaproteobacteria > Sphingomonadales > Sphingomonadaceae > Andeanibacterium. The sequence continues at coordinate 1,009,402 of CAVZRU010000002.1, read as the reverse complement.
CTGCGCCTACTTCTTGCGTCCGAAATCCACCGTCACGACATTGGAATCCGTCGTCGCTTTCAAGAACGGGTGCCTCGCCGTCCAGTTCCGGCGAATCGTTTTCCGCATCGTCATGCGGTTCGGGCTCCATTCCGGCCACGGCAGCCTGGAACTGCAGGCCGAAATCGACCGCCGGATCGACGAAAGCGGTGATCGCGGCGAAGGGGATGTCCAGCTTCGCCGGCATCTGGTTGAAGGTCAGGCCGACCGTGAAACCGTCGTCGTCCACCTCCAGGTCCCAGAACTTGTTCTGCAGCACGATGGTCATCTCGTCCGGGAAGCGTTCGCGCAGATGCGGCGGGATCGAGACGCCGGGCGCGCCGGTCTTGAAGGTGATGTAGAAATGGTGCGCGCCGGGCAGGTCGCCGCCCGTCGCTACGATCTGCGCCCAGCACGCGGCCGACCACGGCGCGCAGGGCTTCCTGCACGATCTCGTCATAGGGGATCAGGCTGTCGGGCGCGTCGTCGCTCATGACGTCGCATCGGTGACGCGGCGCTGCGGGCCGGTCAAGGCCAATTCTGCGTTGCGCAGGATTGCCGCGCATCGACCCGGTTGCATGCATGCTGCGCCGAGCTGGACATGCGCGTCCAGCGGCTATAGGCGCGGCCATGCGCACCGCCCGGATCGCCCGCGAACGACCGAAGGAAACCGACATTCGTCGTCGAGGTCAATCTCGACGGGACGGGCGCCTATGATGTGTCGACCGGGATCGGCTTTCTCGATCACATGATCGAACAGTTCTCGCCGCCATTCGCTGATCGACGTCACGCTGAAGGTGTCAGGGCGATCTGCATGTCGACCAGCATCACACCACCGAAGATAGCGGCGATTGCGCTGGGGCAGGCGATTGCCGCAGGCGCTGGGCGACAAGGCGCGGCATCGGCCGCTACGGCGCGGCCTATTCGCCGATGGACGAGACGCTGGCCGCGTGGCGCTCGACATTTCCGGGCGGCCGTTTCTCGTGTGGAAGGCGCAGTTCACGCAGGAGAAGCTGGGCGAACTGGACACCGAGCTGATCGAGCACTGGTTCCATTCGATCGCGCAGAGCGCTGGGCATCACGCTGCACATCGAACTGCTCTACGGCAGCAACAACCACCACATCTGCGAAGCCATCTTCAAGGGCTTTGCCCGCGCGATGCGCAGGCGGTGGAGATCGACCCGCGCAAGGGCGGCGCGATCCCGTCCACCAAGGGGCAGTTGGGCGGTTGATCCGGAACTACTGTACCACGGCGGTTGAAGCACTATGGCTGAAGCGCTTGCCCTGATCGATTACGGCGCGGGCAATCTCCATTCGGTGCACAACGCGCTGATGGCGGCGGGGCCGAGCATGTCGCCGTGACTGCCGATCCCGAGATCGTGCGCGGCGCGCGGCGGATCGTGCTGCCCGGCGTCGGCTCGTTCAAGGCCTGCGCCGAAGGGCCTGCGCGCGATTCCCGGCACTGGTCGAAGCGCATGGAAGAGCGCGTGCTGCGTGCGGCGGCGTGCCGTTCCTCGGCATCTGCGTGGGCATGCAGCTGCTCGCCGACGCGCGGGCTCGAACATGGCGGCGACGCCGACGGCCTCGGCTGGATCCCCGGCGACGTGCGCGCGATCGAGCGCGACCGATCCGGCGATCAAGGTGCCGCATATGGGCTGGAACGATGTCGTCGCCTGCGCCGCATCATGACGGTGCCGAGCTGATCGAGGCGGGCGAGGCCTATTTCCTCCATTCCTACCACTTCGTGCCGGACGACGGGCATCGATGTCGCCGCGATGACCGATCATGGCGGCGGGCTGGTCGCCGCCGTGGCGCGCGACAATATCCTCGGCGTGCAGTTCCACCCGGAAAAGAGCCAGACCTACGGCCTCGACGCTGCTCGCGCGTTTTCTGGAGTGGAAGCCCGGATGATCGTCTTTCCCGCCATCGACCTCAAGGGCGGGCAGGTCGTGCGCCTGGCCGAAGGCGATATGGACCGCGCCACCGTCTATGGCGACGATCCCGCCGCGCAGGCGCTGCTGTTTGCCGAGGCGGGCGCGGAGCATCTCCACGTCGTCGATCTCGACGGCAGCTTTGCCGGGCGAGCGCCGAAACCGCGAGGCGGTGGAAGCGATCATCGAGGCCTTCCCCGGCTATGTGCAGCTGGGCGGCGGCATCCGCACACCGCGAGGCGGTCGAGGGCTGGTTCGACCTCGGCGTCGCGCGGGTCGTGATGGGCACGGCCGCGCTCAAGGACCCGCGAGTTCGTCAAGGACATGGCGCGCGAATTTCCGGGCGGCATCGTCGTCGCGGTGGACGCGCGCGACGGCATGGTCGCGACCGAGGGCTGGGCCGAAGTGTCCGACGTGCTCGTCGTCGACCTGGCCCGCCGGTTCGAGGATGCGGGCGTCGCCAGCCTGCTGTTCACCGACATCGGCCGCGACGGGCTGCTCAAGGGCTGCAATATCGAGGCGACCGTCGATCTGGCGCGCGCGGACCGACATGCCGGTGATCGCCAGCGGCGGGGTGAAGGGGCTGGACGATATCCGCATGCTGTCGCTCCACGCCAGCGACGGGCATCGAAGGCGTGATCACCGGGCGGGCGCTGTATGACGGGCGGCTCGATCTGGCGGCGGCGATCGCAGATGGCGGAGCGCGGTCATGACCGTCCGCATCCGCGTCATCCCCTGTCTCGACGTCGCCGATGGCCGCGTGGTCAAGGGCGTCAATTTCGTCGATCTGAAGGATGCCGGCGATCCGGTCGAGCAGGCGCGCGCCTATGACGCGGCCGGGGCGGACGAGCTGTGCTTCCTCGACATTTCCGCCAGCCATGAAGGGCGCGGCACGCTTGCTCGACATCGTGCGGCGCACGGCGGAAGTCTGCTTCATGCCGCTGACCGTCGGCGGCGGGGTGCGCAGCGTCGAGGATGCGCGCGCGCTGCTGCTGGCCGGGGCGGACAAGGTGGCGGTCAACTCCGCCGCGGTCGACCGGCCCGAAGTGGTCGGCGAAATTGCCGAGAAGATGGGCAGCCAGTGCGTCGTCGCCTCGGTCGATGCGCGCTGGAGCCGACGACCATTGGGAAATCTTCACCCATGGCGGGCGCCGCGCCGACCGGCATCGACGCGGTCGAACACGCGGTCCGGCTGGCGGAACTGGGCGCGGGCGAACTGCTGGTCACCTCGATGGACGGCGACGGAACGCAGCGCGGCTATGATCTCGAGCTGACCCGCACGATTGCCGATGCCGTATCGCGTGCCGGTGATCGCCAGCGGCGGCGTCGGCACGCTCGACCATCTGGTCGAAGGCGTCACCGAGGGCCATGCCAGCGCGGTGCTGGCCGCCTCGATCTTCCATTTCGGCACCTATTCGATCGCCGATGCCCATGCAGCGCTGCGGGCGGCGGGGCTCCCGGCGCGGGGTTGACCGGCAAGGCAACGTTGTAATTTCGTCATCGCGAGCGTAGCGACGCGATCCAGGGGCGGCGCGGTGCCGCTCTGGATTGCCGCGGGCCGACCCGGCCCTCGCAATGACAGGGTATGACGCTTGACCGATACTCTAACGCGCCTCGAACAGACCATCGCGCAGCGTCTCGGCGCTTCGCCCGACGAAAGCTACGTCGCCAAGCTGCATGCCCGCGGGTTGCCGGTGATCGCGCGTAAACTGGGCGAGGAAGCCACCGAGACCGTGATCGCCGCGCTGTCTGGCGACAAGCAGGAACTGACCGGCGAAGCGGCGGACCTGCTGTTCCACCTCATGGTGCTGCTCGCCGAGAAAGGCATCCCGCTGGCGGACGTGCTCAGCCGAACTTGAGCGCCGTGAAGGAACCTCGGGAATCGAGGAAAAGGCTTCGAGAGGCCAATGAGCGCAGTCGATCCCACCCAGCCTTACGATCCGGACAATATCTTCGCGAAGATCCTGCGCGGGGAAATACCCTGCAACAAGGTCTATGAGGATGAATGGGCGTTCGCCTTCCACGATATCGCCCCGCAGGCGCCGGTCCATATCCTGGTGATCCCCAAGGGCGCCTATGTCAGCTGGACGATTTCGCGGCCAAGGCCGAGTGCCGAAGAGATCGCCGGCTTCGTACCGCGCAGTCGGCACATGTCGCGCGCGATCGCGGGCTGGTGGAGCCCGGTTATCGCTCGATCGCCAATATGGGCCCCGATGCCGGCCAGATCGTGCCGCATCTTCACGTGCACATCTGCGGCGGGCGCCCGCTCGGGCGGATGATCCCGGGCTGACTTGACTCGCCCTGTCGTTGGTGCGATTCGTTTCACCGCAAGCGCGACGGTGTAAAAAATCCGTGTCTTGCCGAGCGACTCGCGCGTGCGACTACAAGTGCGCGCACGGATGAAACAGGGACCCGAACCGCATTCTGGACGTTTCGAAGGACCGCAGCACCTGTTTGCGGTCAGGGTCTATTACGAGGATACCGATCTGTCGGGCATCGTCTATCACGCCAACTACCTGCGCTGGTTCGAACGGGCGCGCTCCGACATGCTGCGGCTGCTGGGTATCGACCAGCGCGCCGCGCAGGAGAGCGGGGAAGGCGTTTATTCCGTCGCCGATCTGACGATCCGCTATCGCGCCCCTGCGCGGCTGGACGACGCGGTCGTGATCGAAAGCTCCGCGCTTCACCTCGGCGCAGCGAGTGTCACCCTGCGTCAGCGCGCCATTCGCATGGACGCGGGCCGCCACGAACAATTGCTGGCCGAAGCGGAAATCCGCGTCGGCTTCATCGATCCCGACGGCCGCCCGCGCCGCCAGCCAGCGGCATGGCGCGAAGCCTTTGCCGCTCTCCTTCCCGCCGATAACCCAGAGATGCCCACCGCATGACCGACCTTTCCCTGCTTGCCGCCGCCGCCGCTCCGGCCCGGCTCAACCCCCTCCAGCTGTTCCTCGATGCCGATATCGTGGTGCAGGTCGTGATGGCGGGGCTGCTTGCCGCCAGCGTCTGGGTGTGGATGATCATCGTATCTTTCCGCATGCGGATGGGCAGCCTGCGCAAGCGCTGCGACGAGTTCGAAGATCGAGTTCTGGACCAGTCGACAATCCGGAGAAGCTGCTGGGCGATCGGCGCCGGCAGTCGACCCCGGTCGGCGGCGTCGCCGCGGCCGGCCTCGCCGAATTTCGCGCTTCCACCGCCAAGCAGGGCTTCGACCGCGAGGGCACGCGCCAGCGCATCGCCGTCGCGATGGAAAACCAGGTCGCGGAAGAAGCCGACAGCCTGGCCGAACGGCTCAACTTCCTCGCCACCACCGGCTCGGTCGCGCCTTTCGTGGGCCTGTTCGGCACTGTCTGGGGGATCATGAACAGCTTCTTCCAGATCGGTTCGCAGCAGAACAGCTCGCTTGCCGTGGTTGCGCCCGGCATTTCGGAGGCGCTGTTCGCCACTGCAATCGGCCTGTTTGCCGCGATCCCGGCGGTGATCGCCTACAACCGCTACAGCCAGCAGGTGAATGCATTCGATGCACGGCTGCAGCGCTTCTCCGACCGTTATCTCGCCCGCCTCAGCCGTGAACTGGAGCGCAGCTGATGGCGATGGGATTCGCCTCTTCGGGCCGCAGAGGGCGGGGGCGGGGCGCGCGTGCCCCGATGGCCGAAATCAACGTCACCCCGCTGGTGGACGTCATGCTGGTGCTGCTGATCATCTTCATGGTCACCGCGCCGCTGCTCACTGCGGGCGTGCCGGTGGATCTGCCCGATAGCCGCGCCAATGCGATTTCGCAGGAGCCCGACCAGGTCACGATCTCGATCGACACCAGCGGCTTCATCTATATCGACGACAACCAGGTCGCCGTGGGGGAATTTCCCGAGGCGGTGGAGAACCTCTCCTGCGCTTCGGCCAGCCCGCCGCTGATCACGCTGCGCGCGGACCGCGCCCTCGATTACGGGCGGGTCATGGCCGTGCTGGGCGAGCTCAACCGCGGCGAGTGCAATCGCGTTTCGCTAGTCACCAACAGTTCAGTTAACGCGCCATAGGTCATGGGGATGCAGCTGGCCCATCTTCGTCCGGAAGAACGCCTCGGCCTGGCCGCGGCGGCCGCGCTGCATGTCGCATTGCTGTCTGGCGCTGGCGTTCAATGCCTTGCGCGGGCCAGCGCATGTTCCCCTGCCGGAGCGCATGGTGGTGAGCCTGGCGGACGAAGTCTCGCTAAAGGATACCGCGCCCGATCCCGCAGCCGCAGGCGCAGGCCGCGGTTGCTCCCACGCTGTCCGAAGAGCCGGCCCCTGCGCCCACGCCTGAGCCGCAGAAGCGGGTGGAGCCGCCCAAGCCTGTGCCGGCGCCGGTCCAGCGCGCCACCGTGCAGCCCAAGCCGCAACCCTCGCCCAAGCCGAAGCCCCCTGCCACGCGCAGCGGCGGCGGAAGCCGGATCGGCGATAATTTCCTCGAAGGTCAAAGCAGCGGCGCCCGCAGCAACTCGAAAGGCAGCCCGGCGACAGCATTCGGCGCTTCCGAGCAGGCCTCGCTCATCAGCGCGATTTCCCGCCAGCTGCGGCCGCACTGGACTGCGCCGCAAGGGGTCGATGTTGAAAAGCTGGTCACCATCGTGCGCTTTCGACCTCAACGATGACGGCAGCTTGGCGGGGGAGCCGCGCGTTGTCAGCCAGACCGGGCGGACCGATGCCAACGCCGCCCAGATGGGGCGACACGCCGAATTAGCCATCCGAGCGGTCAAACTGGCCGCGCCATTCGACTTGCCGGAAGAATACTATCAATATTGGAAGTCAGTCGGATTCGAGGTTCGACAGGAATTTGTCCCAATGAAGAAAATTCTCGCCATATTGCTGCTGGCATTGGCAGCGCCGCTTGCCGCGCAGCAGGCAGCATGCCGTGCCTGCCCCGGTGATGCCGCCAGCGCCAGGGGTTCTTGCCGAGGACGATAGCGAACCGGGCGGCCTGCAGGTTACCGTCACCGACGAAAGCGCATGGCAGGATCTCGGCATCGCAATCCCGGCTTTCGCCACCAATGCCAATGTCGCCACTGCCGCCAATACCGAGGGTACGGCGCGCTGGGGCGCGATCTTGCCCGCGTGATCACTGCGGATCTCAGGAACAACGGACTGTTCCGCCCGGTCGGGCCCGACAGCCTGCCGCGCCCAACTTACGCGGAGATCACTGCCCCCAATTACGGCACCTGGCAGGCGCGCAGCGCCGAAATGCTGGTGCAGGGCTATGTCCGCGCCGGAAGCGACGGCAAGCTGACCGTCGGCTGCTATCTCTACGATATCCAGCTGCGCAATGAACTGGTGCGCGAAGGATGGGTGGTGGAGCCTGCGGAATGGCGCCGTGCGGCGCATAAATGCGCCGACCTCGTCTATTCGCGCCTGTCGGGCGAAAGCCCGTTCTTCGACAGCAAGATCGCCTATATCGCCGAGACCGGGCCCAAGGATCGCCGGGTAAAGCGGCTCGCGATCATGGATTCCGACGGCGCGAACCACCGCTTCATCACCAATGGCCAATCGACCGCGCTGACGCCGCGTTATTCGCCGGATTACAAACAGATACTCTATCTAAGCTACTTCAACGGCAATCCGCGTATCTATGTCTACGACATCGGTACCGGCCGGCAGCGGCTGGTGACCCAAAGCACCAACCCGACCATTCGCCCCGCGCTGGTCGCCCGATGGCAGGTGGATCCTCTATTCGATGGCAGTGGGCGGCAACACCGACATCTACCGCGTCTCCGCGCAGGGCGGAGAGAGCGTCAGGCTGACCAATACGCCCGGCATCGACGTTGGCGGAAGCTATTCGCCCGATGGCAGCAAGATCGTGTTCGAAAGCGACCGGTCCGGCATCGCAGCAGGTCTATGTGATGAATTCCGACGGCAGCAACCAGCGGCGGATCAGCTTTTTCGGCGGCCGCGCGGCGACGCCCGAATGGAGCCCGCGCGGCGACCAGATCGCCTTCACGCATATCGTCGGCAACTTCCGCGTTTCGGTGATGAGCCCCGAAGGCCGGAACCTGCGGCATCTGACCGACGGCTGGCAGGACGAAGCGCCGACCTGGGCGCCTAATGGCCGGATCATCCAGTTCTTCCGCACCGCGCGTAATTCAGGTGAAGCAACCTTGTGGCAAGTGGACCTGACGGGCCGCAACGAACGGCGCCTGCCGACACCCGTTGGCGCATCGGACCCGGCCTGGGGACCCGTTTTGCCTTGACAGAGTTACCTTAACAGTTGCCTGTTTACATTCCGGACCGCCTGCAAACTGAGGAGAGTAGGATGAGATTTCTGACTATCACTTTGACTGCCGTTAGCGCCCTTGCGCTGGCAGGGTGCGCCAGCAAGGCGCCCAAGGAACTTCCGCCCCAGGCGTCTACAGTTCCCAGCACATCCACGCCTGCACCTACCGGGCCTACCGGTCCTGTCGCTGGCAGCAGTGCGGATTTCATGGCCCAGATGCAGGGCCGCAACGTGATCTTCTTCGACACCGACAAGTTCGATGTCGATGATGACGACGTAGCTGCCTTGCGGGCGCAGGCCGAATGGCTGCAACGCTATCCGAGCAAGACCGCCACGATCGAAGGTCATGCAGATGAGCGCGGCACGCGCGATTACAACCTCGCGCTGGGCGAACGCCGTGCGAATGCTGCCAAGAACTACCTCGTCGGCCTGGGCATCAATGCTGCCCGGCTGAGCACGGTGAGCTACGGCAAGGAACGCCCGGTGGCTTTGGGTTCGGACGAAGCATCATGGGCGCAGAACCGCCGCGCAGCCACGATCGTTATCGACTGAGGCTGATGTCCGCGCTGCTTATTTGAATGGGGAGTGCGGCAACGGAATTGCTGGCAAGCGCCAGCCAAGTGTGGGCGTTTCGGTTTCGGCCGAAATGCCCACATTTTCGTGCGATGCCAGGCTCGTCAAATGGCTCGGAGTTGCAAGCAGCGCGAACGCCAACATTGCAAATGCCGAAAATGCGGCCGAAACTGCCAATTGCCTGCTCATAGTTACGATTGAAACTCCTTGCGCTCCAAATAGCGAGCAATTGCGATATTGCAATGCAGCATTTTGGGGAAAATAGATTAAATGTCAGTGTGCGTGTCGGTGCACTTGGCACTTTGCCTGTCCCATGGCTAAGGTCGGCGGATGGCTAGCTGGACTGAAGAATGAACCGCGCAAGACGCTCTATGGACTGGGGATTCCCGCGCTGGCGCGGCTACGGCAGCTCGCGCGAAGCAGTCACGGTGCGCCTGTGCGATCGCCATGGCTGCGAAGATCCGGGCGATTGCCCTGCGCCAAAATCCCCCAACAGCCCGGAACGCTGGTATTTCTGCTCCCGGCACGCCGCCGAATACAATTCGAAGTGGGATTATTTCGCCGGCCTCGATGCTGAAGAAGCCGCGTCACGCGCAAAGACGGAGCAGCGCGACAACTCCGGCTATGCCGAATCCGCTCATTACGGCTGGGCCAGTTCGGGCGACGGAAGCCGCAGCTCCGACGAAATGCGCGCGCTAGAGCTCCTCGGCCTGGAAGCGGATGCCGATTTCGAGGCGATCAAGAAAGCCTGGCGGGCCAAGGCCAAGGAAGTGCACCCGGACGTCCGCCCGGGCGACGAGGAAGCGGCCAAGGCGTTCCAGGCGTTGCAGCTTGCCTATGAGGTGCTGCGTCAGGCAGAAGAACGGCGCGAGTGGCGCGGCTAGAGATTGGAATTTTTGCGCCCATCCGTCTTGCTTAAGCGAAGATGCGTGACAAAAACGCGGCGATAAATGGCCACGGCAATGACCGTAGGCGATGTTGAGAGAGGATTGAGGATGAAGAAGCTCCGTTGGCCAGGCCGATTTCCCGCCATGTTTATCGGCATGTCCGCAGCATTCGCCAGCCTGGCAGCCTGCGCATCCGACCGGGCACTGGCGACGACGGACAACATCGTGCTGGAACGTCAGGGCTCTTTCGCGACCGGCGGCACGATCATGGGCGATCCCGACAAATCCTCGCTTCACTGCGATCACGGCTATGTCGAATTCCAGATTCCCGCCAATCCCAGGAAGACTTCGCTATTCATGTGGCACAGCTCCAGTGCTTCAGTCTGGCAAAACCGCTGGGATGGGGGCGAAGGCTTCCGCGATATATTCCTGAAGCGCGGCTACCCCGTCTATCTGTGGGATGGCCCGCGCGTCGGCCGTGCCAATTGGGGCTGCGAGCCCAATCAGTATCAACCGGGCGCAGGCCGCGACCAGGGCAATTTCCTGGCCTGGCGGTTCGGCCCCAGCTGGATGCACTGGTACCCCGGCGTGCAATTCCCGACCGAAGACAAGCGCGCCTTCAACCAGGCGATGCGGGCGCGCTACCTCGAGTTCGACGAAGTTCCCAACGTCCGCTTGCACGGCCATGCCGGAGCGGAAGCGGCGGACGAGATCGGCCCGATCGTGGCGCTCACCAATTCTGCCGGCGGACTGCGCGCAATGCTGGCCGCGATCGAGAGCGACAACGTCAAGGGGATCGTGGCTTATGAAAGCGCAGGCTACCCCTTTCCCGAAGGCAAGGGCTGGGAAGGGCCGGAAACCGCATTTGGGCCGATCTTCGTCTCGGAAGAGGAATTCGACCGGCTGACCCGGATCCCGCTGCAATTCGTCTGGGGCGACAATATCGCTGGCGATCCCGGCTGGGAGCAGACCTACAAGCAGTGCGAGGCATTCGTTAAGCTGATCAACGAGCGCGGCGGGCAGGCGGAGATCCTCAATCTCAGTTCCATCGGGCTCAAAGGCAACACGCACATCCCGTTCATGGACATGAACAATGTCGCGGTTGCCGACGAAGTCTCCAAGTTCCTGGCGAAGCACGGGCTCGACGCCCGCTAAGGCTGGCCTGGTGATCTAGACGAACAAGGTCACCAGCCAGACGAGGCCCACGATCAGCGGCACGCCCACGACGTCCAGCGCAAGGCCCGCGCCGACCATGCGCGGCAGCTGAATCCGCCCGGTCGCCCAGGCGATGGCGTTCGGCCCGGTTCCGGCGGGCAGCATGAAGCCCCAGCTCGCCGCCAAGCGCGGCGGGCATGGCAAGCAGCAGCGGATCGGCGCCCAGCGCCACCACCAGGCTCGCGACGACCGGCATGATCCCGCTGGCGGTGGCGACATTGCTTGCGAATTCGGTGATCATGATCACCATGGCGACGATCGCCAGCGCGACGATGGGCAGCGGCACCGCGGCCAGCGGCAGCAGCGACTGGCCGAGCCAGTCGGCAAGCCCGAATGCGGTCATCCCCGCGGCCAGCGCCAGGCCGCCGCCGAACATCATGATCACGCCCCACGGCGCGCGGTCGGCTTCATGCCACACCAGCATCGGCCGCCCGGTGCCGTCGGGCAGCAGGAACAGCGACCAGGCCCGCCGATCGACGGCAATCGTCCCGTCGGTCCAGCGCACCTTCCGGCAGCAGGGCTCCAGCCAGCGGCTGCAGCATCCACAGCACGAAGGCGATGATGATGATCGGCACCAGGCGCTTTTCGGGCATGGTCCAGGCCGATGCGTGTCGATCGTGGCGCGCGCGGCGGCGACATCGAACGGATGTTCGCCAGTCCGCTGTACCTTGGCGATGATCCAGGCAGCAAGCGGCATGCCGCAGCAGCACCATCGGCATGCCGAACAGGCTCCATTCGGCAAAGCTGATCTGCAGCGCCGATGCGTCTCTTCGAGCAGGGCCACCGCGATGGCATTGGTGGGCGAGCCGACGATGGTGCCGAGCCCGCCGATCGAGGCGGCAAAGGCGATGCCCATCGGCAATGCGCCCGAAAGCCCGTCGCGGTCTTCCGGCGAACAGCCGCCGCCTGCCAGCACCGCCAGCGCCATCGGCATCATGATCAGCGCAGTCGAGGTGTTGGAGATCATCATCGAGAGGATCGCGGCCGACATCATGAAGGCCAGCAGCAACCGCGAGCTTCCGCCATTGCGTGCCGATGCCATTCGAGGATCGCAAGCGCCAGCCGCCGGTGCAGCCCGGTGCGCTCGATCGCCAGGGCGAGGAACGCACCGCCCAGAATCAGGAACAGGATCGGCGAATAATAGGCCGACGCCGTTTCGCTTGGCGTCCAGCACACCCGCGAATGGCAGGACGAGGAAAGGCAGCAAGGCAGTGGCCGTCAGCGGGATCGCCTCGGTCATCCACCAGGCCGCCATCAGTATCACCAGCCCGGCGACAGGCCAGGCGAGCGGCGGCATGGATGCGGGCGCGGGGAGGATGATAGTGGCAAGGAAACCGGCCAGTCCCACGACAAGCCCGATAGTCTTTGCGCTCATGAATTTGCTCCCCCCGGTTTCTCTGGCGCTAGCATCAAGATGCAGCGCAACCAACCCGATACTCGAGGAACGGCCCGAAATTGGACTTCCGCCACTGTCGGCCTACACTTGCAGGCAAAATGGGGAGGGGGATTCATGAGTCGATTTTTGCTGGCGGCCGCTGCCGCGATCTTGTCGTTATGCGGCGCTTCCGTTCACGCACAGGGGCTGCCGGAGGGTAACCCGGCAGAGCTCGGCATTTCGGCCGAGCGGCTGGAACGGCTGACGCGGGCGATGGAACACGATGCCGCGAACGGGCGGCGCGCAGGCATGGTCATCGCCATCTCGCGCAAGGGAAAGATGGTCTACAACCAGGCCTTCGGCTTTGCGGATATCGAAGCGGGTGAAAAGATGCGGACCGACCACATCTTCCGCCTCCATTCCCAGACCAAGCCGATGATCAGCGTCGGCCTGCTGATGCTGATGGAGGAAGGGCACTTCCTGCTCGAAGATCCGCTGGCCGTGCATATTCCCGAGTTCGCCGGTCTCAAGCTCCAGGATGGCCTGAACGCCGACGGCACGATCAAGCTGAAGGAGCCTGCGCGCCAGCCGACCATGCATGACGTTTTGCGCCACACATCCGGCTTCCCCGGTGGTACCTTGGCCAGCTTCCCCGATCCTGTTTCCCAAGCGGCCGCCCGCAGGGAGAATTGGCCCGAGGATATGCAGGGCATCGTCGACGAGCTTGCTAGCATGCCGCTCGCCTATGAACCGGGCAGCGAATGGCGCTACGGCGCCGAACACGATCTGCAGGCCTATCTGATCGAGAAGTTCTCCGGCATGCCGCTGGAAGACTTCATGCGCGAACGGATCTTCGAACCGCTGGGCATGGTGGACACGTTCTACCGCGTGCCCGCCGACAAGCTCGATCGCTACACCGCGATGTACGAAGGCCAGGGGGACGGCAGCTTCAAGATCCTGGACCCGAAACGGGGCGGAACCTACCTCGCGGAAGCCGACAAGGCGCCGCGCGGCGGCAGCGGCGTCAGCTCCACCGCCGCCGACCAGCTGCGTTTCGGCCAGATGCTGATCAACGGCGGCGAGCTGGACGGCGTACGGCTCCTCGGCCGCAAGACCGTGGAGATGATGCTGACGGACCAGCTGCCGCCCGAAGCCATCGACGTGCATTTCGAACCCACCGACATCCGCCCCGGCATCCGCTACGGCCTCGGCATCGGGCTCTACACCGATGTGGCGGCCAGCGGTCTGATCGGCTCGCAAGGCGTCGCCTATTGGTCGGGCTTCGCGCATACGGTGACTTATATCGATCCGGCCGAGGACATGCAGATCGCCATCTTCACCCAGCATCGCCCGAAGGACAATCCATGGCTCAGCCGCGTGCGGACCTTGGCGTATCAGGCGCTGGTGGATTGACGGGAGCGAGCATGATAGCCGTCAGGGATTATAATGAGGAAGACTTCCTGGGGGTCAGATCCCTGTGGGAGGAAGTCTTTCCAAACGATCCGCCATGGAATGCAGCGGATGTCGCGATCCCGCAGATGATCGCTGCCGGAGCCCATGCGTTGCTGGTCGCAGATGATGATGGGGAGATCGTTGGCACCATATTCGCAGGGTTCGATGGCCATCGGGGGTGGCTGCACAAGTTGGCCGTCAGAACATCCCGGCAGCGCATGGGCATTGGTGCATTGCTGGTGGAACAAGCCGAACGGCGCCTCAAGGATCTCGGCTGCGGCAAGGTCAATCTGCAAGTACGATCCACAAACATGAGCGTGATCGATTTTTACCGCCGACTTGGGTTTGAGGTGGAAGAACGAGTGAGCTTGGGGAAACGCATAGCACTGTAGCGACGAATGCCTTCGATTTGCTGCCACGTGGTTGCGAACATTCGTCTAATCCCAGAACCCCGTTCGTCCTCAGCCTGTCGAAGGGCGGGCACTGACGGTGCAAAATGGCGCGGATTTGGAACCCCCACCTTCGTCGTCCTAGAGAAAGCGGGTCTGTCCGATGACGAGAACACTTCGGAAATTGACCAGCCGGAAGCGATAGCCGAAAAGCCGCCATCTCTGACACCGATGTTGGCCGGGGCAACGAGGGAGAGAAGCATGTCTAACGGAGGTCCACCAAGAGGTGGTTTCGCGCGTGTTGTGCCCGAGTTGATGGTCTCGGACATCAAGCGAAGCATAGAATTCTGGTGTCAATGCCTAGGCTTTGAGATCGCCTATCAACGATGGGAAAGCGGTTTTGCCTACCTGCAGCATTCCGATGGTGCACAGGTCATGGTGTGTCAGCGTGACGGTACTTGGGAAACGGCGGAAATGGAAAATCCCTATGGTCGCGGGATAAATCTTCAGATCATGGTTGATGACATCGATCCGTTGATACACTCGCTTTCGCAAGCGGGGGCGCCTTTCTACCAAGAGCCTCGTACCGTTTGGCGGCGGTATGGTGATCGTGAGGGTGGCAGGCATGAATTCCTGATCCAAGACCCTGACGGCTATCTGCTCCTGTTCGCCAAGAGCCTCGGCGAACGCCCACTATAGAGTGGCAGCTTTTGGGGATCATTGGGTCGATAGCTGCCAGGCCGCAAAACACCCATTGCGGACATCCGACTCCAAGAACTCCGTTCGTCCTGAGCCTGTCGAAGGATGCGCGCTGGCAGAGCACAATGGCGCAGATTTAGAACCCGTGCCTTCGTCATCCCCGCCCAGGCGCGGGGGGGGGGTAGTGATTGCGCCGGAAATGAACGAACGCGACCACGCCTTGCATGTTTTTGAGTGGTTGGCTGATGGACGTAATTACACTTGGGCGCCACGCGCGGGCCGGCGCTAGAACACGATTATCGGACGGGGCTTCATCTCAATTGCCGTGGAGTGCCCTCCATTGGCGACCTTTCCGTAGGTCAGGACGATGGTTACTTCATACTTGTCCATGTGAAACCTGGAGCACCGCGTTAGAATGGTCTCCGATCGCTCAAAGCACCTGTAGATGTTCGACACCATCGGCGATGCTCTCAGGAATTCGGACTCGCACTGGTCCTGGGATCTTACATCGAGCAACTCGCTGCAATTGACGGTGACGTGCGTTCCTGCGCGCATGGCGGCAACGGCCCGTTCCAAATCGGATAATGCAGAATCGGCTCGATGGTCGTCGTCGCTCGTCGCCCAGTAGATATTTTTTTCTCGGGCCAGCTTCCTGCACGCCTTCCGCAGGCCCTCTTCGTCGCCCTTCATGCGTTCGGCCAGAAGGTGATATTCGGTGTCCACTCGGTGGATGCCGACCGGTCTGAACGCCTTACCATCGGGCCGCACCCGCTCATAGTCAAGGTGGATGACGTCACGCTGGCAGAGCCCGTCGCGCGATGACGCATAGGGCCCGGTCGTAATGCTGGTCGGGGAAACGGGCCCGTCCAGCACCGCCTCGAGGTCCGCTAGCACCAAATCGCGCCGTATGCTGGACGGCACATTGTTTCGTTCGGGATGTATCGGTGTTGGCATGACCCCCGCAGTACTCGCCTCGGACGAAAAAAGCAGAGCCAACAACAACGACAAACTGACACCGAGGCCACGCATGAGATTCTCCTGATCGACTATGCTCGAAATCGATCCCGCAGACTTATCTCGCCCAGCAAATGTTGAGAAAGTATTTTCCGCAGCCAAAAATTGCCTGACAATATAGCGGGATCCCGGAACTGGTGCGGGATGAGGAGGTGTTTTGAGGCCACCACCCTTCGCACCATCCCAAAACAAAAAAGGCGCGCCATGACGGCACGCCCTTTCCTGTTTCGCGAAGGCGCGGCGCTTACTTGGGCGAGAGCACCATCAGCATCTGGCGGCCTTCGAGTCGCGGATAGGCTTCGACCTTGGCGACTTCGGCGACATCGTCCTGCACGCGCTTGAGCAAGTTCATGCCCAGTTCCTGGTGGCTCATTTCGCGGCCACGGAAGCGCAGGGTGATCTTCACCTTGTCGCCTTCTTCGATGAACTTGTTCACGTTGCGCATCTTCACGTCATAATCATGCGTGTCGATGTTGGGACGCATCTTGATCTCTTTGATATCCTGCGTCTTCTGCGTCTTGCGCGCAGCATTGGCCTTCTTCTGCGCCTCATATCGGTATTTGCCGACATCGAGGAACTTGCAGACGGGCGGATCGGCATTCGGGGACACCTCGACGAGATTCAGGCCGACTGATTCAGCCTGCTCGATCGCCTCTTTGGTGTACATGACGCCGATATTCTCGCCGTTTTCATCGATAACGCGAACCTTGTCGACCGAGATGAACTGGTCGAAGCGCGGCCCGCTTTTCACGGGGGGCGCCATTGATGCGCCGGGGTGGACGGGCTATTGGGTGGTCTCCTCTAACTATTATTGCCAAATTCTTTTTCGAAGCGCGCGTCTTAGTGTGAAACGCGCAGCAGCGAAAGGGGTTCTCTACCTTGCGATGGTTGCAATCTGCTTATGCAGCTGCCCGCCATAGCGGGAACTGTACCAATTTGCCATTTGCCGGCAGACATTGCGTCGATTGCCTGAGCGGGCTGCATGGCGGCAACGATCGCAGGATCGCTGGCATTCATGCCTCCGGTGAGCGCGCCGAATGCTGGCAGGATCATCCGGCTCTTTCCAGATGGGGACGAGCCGATCACCGCGCAAGGGCGCGAAATCGAGCGGCCGCGGGCGCGCAGTTTGAACTTCGGATGGAAATGGCCGGAAAGCTCAGGCCGGGTTTCGCCGGGCAGCGCTTCATGGCGCAGCAGCATCCCGCCGACTTCCAGTTCGGCCTCGATCGCCCCGCCGGAGACCCCCTGCAGTTCCGAATCGTGGTTGCCGACGATCCACACCCAGTCGACTGCGCGAGTCAGCGCGGCGAGCATCCCCGCCGCGTAGGGCTCCAGCCGCGCGGCCCCCTCGCGCATCGTGAAAATTGTCGCCCAGGGTGAAGACGCGCCTCGCGCCGGATTCGCGGATCGCCAGCGCCAGCCGTTCGAGCGTTTCGCGGCTGTCGTATGGCGGCAGCATCTGGCCGTGACCGGCATAGAAGCTGGCCTTTTCGAGATGGAGGTCAGCCACCAGCAGTGCCCGTTCGCGCGGCCAATAGAGAGCGCGGCCTTGGCACAGGGCGAATTCCTCGCCAGCGAACGAAAGGGGAACCATGCGCGGTCCCTTGCCGCAGCCGCCGGGGAATGGCAAGGGTCGCGATATGACCGATTGGAGCCCTCATACCGACCGAGCCAGGGACTGGTTCGAGAATTTGCGCGACAGCATCTGCGCCGAGTTCGAAGCGATCGAACGCGAAGCGGGCAGCGACGCGGCTTTCGAATATATCCCGTGGGACCGCGAAACCGAAAACGGGGCCGAAGGCGGGGGCGGCGTTCGCGGGGTGATGAAGGGCAAGGTGTTCGAAAAGGTCGGCGTCAACGTATCGACCGTATCGGGCGAATTCGCACCCGGCTTTGCGCAGACGATCAACGGCGCGGATGAGGAGAACCCGGGGTTTACCGCCACCGGCATCAGCCTGGTCGCGCACATGGCCAACCCGCATGTGCCGGCCGTGCATATGAACACGCGCTTCCTCGTCACCAGCAAGGCATGGTTCGGCGGCGGGGCGGATCTCAACCCGCCGATCCCCGTACGCCGAGGATACCGAGCAGTTTCACGCCGCGTTTCGCGCCGCCTGCATGGGCCACAACCCGACCTATTACGATCGCTTCAAGAAATGGGCGGACGATTATTTCTTCATTCCCCACCGCAATGTCGCGCGCGGGGTAGGCGGGATCTTCTACGACCACCTCGAATGCGCCGACGATGCCGAGTGGGAGCGCCAGTTCGCCTTCACCAAGGATGTCGGCGAAGCTTTCCTCGACGTGTTCCCCAAGATCGTGCGCCGCCGCATGGACATGGAATTCACCGAGGCCGACAAACGCGCCCAGCTCGAATGGCGCGGGCGCTATGTCGAATTCAATCTCGTCTATGACCGGGGCACATTGTTCGGCCTCAAGACCGGCGGCAATATCGATGCGATCCTGATGAGCCTGCCACCCGAGGTGCGCTGGAGCTGAGACTCGGCTTGCCGCTCAACGGATTCGGCCTGGCGCGATTGCAGCGAATGCATGGTAGGTGGAGCCGGCAATGGGCTATGGATATTCGGTCGCCTGACGCTGCAGGGAGGGAAGCACAGTCAATGTGCTTGCGAGGTCGCATTAGGACATCGTTAGATACGGGCTTGGTGTCGTTAGGCACGCGCTTGGTATCGTTCAGCACCGGCTTGGTGTCGTTCAGTGTCATCGCTGTGTTTCTGGCCGGTTCGGCCCAGGCGCAGACCATCGAGGCCTTGCCGCGCACGGAAATTGGCGCATCCTTGCAGCAGGCAGGTGAGCCTCCATGCCTGCCGCCGGAACAGGCGGCCGCCGCGCGGGACGCGCAAAGGCCCGCTGCCGAAACGCCCGGTTTCGTGATGCCGACCACTGGCGCGCTCTTCACGCTGCCTCCTGCAGAAGCGGAAGCGGCGCCGCTTCCCGAATGTCCGCCGCCTGCCGCCCCGCCTGTCCCATGGGCGCCGATACGCCCGCCTGCACCGGATATATTCGGCTATGCCGCTGTCCCAATCGGGACGGCTCTGCGCGGCGATTGGGACGCGGAGCGGGCCATTGAGCTCGATACTCGCCGCGGCCTGTGGGACGAGCTGCTGATGGACGCCAAGTCCCAGTCAGGCGTTCCGCTGCTCGACATGGTCAACCTCTGGGTCAATTCGCGGCTGCGCTATCTGGAAGACCGCTACGGCGATCACTGGTCCGACGCGCAGGAGACCTTGCGAAACGGCTATGGCGACTGCGAGGATTACGCGATCGTCAAGATGGCGCTGCTGGCCAAGCTTGGCGTCCCCGGCAATGACATGTTCCTGGTGGTGCTGAGAGACAAAGCGCAGCTCGACCATGCGGTGCTGGCGGTGCGAAATGGCGGAGAGCTGCTCGTGCTCGACAATCGCACGGACCAGCTGCGGCGCGCGTCCGAGATCGAGGATTACTTGCCCACTCTCAGCTATTCCGGCCCTTCGGCTGGACTTATGGCCGCCCTTCGGCACCCCGGGAAAGAGCCTGGGGCAGCCCGCTTTCATCGACAGGACAGTAACGCAGAAGATCTGAAGCCGAAGGATCGCGGAGCGGATCAAAAACCCTCGCGGAATGTCGCCAATCTATCCAGTGCATCGTCCAGCGTCGCATTCTGCTTGGCAAAGCAGAGCCTGAGATAGCCCTTTTCGGGTTCTTCGCAGTAGAATGCCGAAACCGGTATGGAAGCGACGCCTGCCTCGCGGATCAGCCGTTCCGCCACCGCTTCATCGTCCGCCGGCAAGCCCGAAGCGGCGAGATCCACGGTCACGAACCAGGTACCGCTGGAAGGCAGCACATCGAAGCCGGCGGCCGTCAGGCCCCGGACTAGTCGGTCTTTCCCCGGCGAGTATTTCGCGCGGTGCGCCTCGTGCCATTGATGCGGAAGCGCGAGCCCTTCCGCCACGGCCCATTGCAGCGGCGTTGCGGTGGTGAAGGTCAGGAACTGGTGCTGGTTGGCGATCGCGGCGGCCAGCGGCGGCGAGGCGACCGCCCAGCCGACTTTCCAGCCGGTCAGCGAGAAGATCTTGCCTGCCGACCCGATCTTGACTGCCCGTTCGCGCAGCGCAGCGATTGCCAGCGGCGAGATGTGCTTCGTGCGATCGAAGATCATGCCTTCCCACACCTCGTCGCACAGCAGCACGAGATCGTGGCGCTCGCAAAGCTCGCCCAGCGCCTCCAGGGTGGCCGGATCGATCATCGTCCCGGTCGGGTTGTTCGGCGTATTGAGCACGATCAGCTTCGTGCGCGGCCCGATTGCCTGTTCGACAAGGTCCAGCGGGATCGACCAGTCTGGCGGCACCAGGTTCACAAACCGCGCCGTACCGCCCGCACGTTCGACCAGCGGCAGGTAGGCGTCGTAGCAGGGCTGGAACAGGATCGCTTCGTCTCCGGGCGAGATGAAGGCCATGATGCTGGCAGCCAGCGCCTCGGTGGCGCCGGAGGTCACCACCACTTCGTCCACGCCAATGTCGAGCTGCTGTTCCTGAGCGTAATAGGCGGCAATCGCGCTGCGCAGTTCGGGAAGCCCGCGCATCGGCGGATATTGGTTGGACTTGTCGATCAGGGCGCTGCGCGCTGCCTCGAGCAATTCGGGAGCATGCTCCATATCCGGGAAACCCTGGCCCAGATTGATTGCGCCAAGTTCTCGCGCGAGGCCAGACATGCGATCGAAAATCGTCGTAACTGCGGGCGGCATATTCATGGATCGATTGTCCGGCCTTCTTTCGGGGTTGCGATTTGACATTCGCCGCGCGGGTATATTCAACCTCCATTTGTCTGCAAGCTGATATGGCGCGGCAGAACAATAATATTCCCGGCGCGCGATCGGGGCGGATTTTCATTGGAGGGGTGCGTATGAAGAGAGCATTGCTGGCCGGATTGATGGCTCTCGGCCTGTCGGCGATCCCGTCCGGTGCCGCAGCGCAGGGCGATTGCGATCGCCAGTGCCTCGGCGGCAAGCTGGACGATTTCCTCCAGGCGGTGGTGGCAAAGGATCCTTCGACCGCGGGCCTGTGGGTTGGCTTCCGCCAGACCGAGAACGCGCTGCTTGTCGCACCGGGTGAAGGCATTTGGGAAAGCAACAGCGGGATCGGCAGTGTCGACCGGCGTTATTTCGATCCCGACACCGGCGAGGCGGAATTCTTCGGCACGCTGAAGGAAGGCACAAGATTGCAGTTGCTTCGCTGCGCCTCAAAATCGAAGACGACGCGGTGACCGAAGCCGAATGGCACATCGCCCGTGAAAGCGATCCGGGGATCATGGGGGCCGGAACGAAGCCGACTTTCGATGTGGCCAACCTCATCGCCAATCCGCCTGCTGCAGCGCGTCGTGCCTGCGGCCCAGCGCGCCACCCGCAAGGAATTGATTGCCGCAGTAAATTCCTATTTCGATGGCATCGTCGACCAAACCGGGCGCCACGTGCAGGCCAACGAGGGCTGTCTGCGGTTCGAAAACGGGATGGGCGGGCACGAATGGAACAAGCGCCCCGCGCACGCCGCCGACGCCGATTTCCAGACCAACACCGATTGCCGTTCCGGTTATGCCGGGCTCAACATCATCAACGTCGCGGCTCGGCGTTATCTGATGGTGGATGAAGAAGCGCAGGTGGTTGTCGCCTCCGCAGTGTTCATGCGCGAGCCGCTGAATCCCAAACGGCGTAACTGCTTCATGGAGGTATTCCATCTCGACGGCGGCAAGATCAGCAGCGTCTATGCCGCCGATGACTTATGCCGATCCGCTGGTGCCGCTGCCCAACTGGGCGCCCTATGAGGGTAACTATCCAGTGCCGCAGAACCTGATCATGCATAATTGACCGGAGGTCGGCGCAGCCAACGCAGCAAAGCCGGCCTTGTGAGGGGTGCCGCTACTTATCGCTTGCCCTAACCGGCGTGAAACCTCACATCCTGATGTGCCATGCTGCGCCAATACGAACTTGTCGAGCGGGTCAAGGACTACGATCCGGACGCCGACGAGGCGCTGCTCAACCGCGCCTATGTCTATACCGTGCAGAAACACGGCACGCCAGAAGCGCGCCAGCGGGCGATCCCTATTTCTGCCATCCGGTCGAAGTCGCCGGGCTGATGACCGACCTGAAGCTCGATCAGGAGACCATCATCACCGCGCTGCTCCACGATACGGTCGAGGATACGCTCGCCACGATCGAGGAGATCGAGAAGCATTTCGGCCCCGAGGTCGCCCGGCTGGTCGACGGCGTCACCAAGCTCTCCAAGATCGAGCAGATGCCCGAGAACGAGCGCGCGGCGGAAAACCTGCGCAAGTTCCTGCTCGCCATGAGCGAGGACATGCGCGTGCTGCTGGTCAAGCTGGCCGACCGGCTGCACAACATGCGCACGCTCCACTTCATCAAGGAGCCCGGAGAAGCGCCACCGCATCGCGCGCGAGACGATGGATATCTACGCCCCGCTGGCCGAGCGGGTGGGCATGTACGAATACATGCGCGAGATGCAGCTGCTCGCCTTCGAGCAGCTGGAGCCCGAAGCCTATGCCACGATCACCGGCCGGCTGGCGCAGATCCGCAGCCAGGAAGGCGGGCAGGTCGATGCCATCGCCCTCGCGATCAAGCAGGCGCTGGCCGAAGCGGGGCTGCAAGGTCGAGGTCTGGGGGCGCGAAAAGCACCCCTATTCGATCTGGAAGAAGATGGCCGAACGCCATGTCAGCTTCGAACAGATCACCGACATCATGGCCTTCCGCGTGCTGACCGAAAGCGACGAGCGACTGCTACCGCGCGCTCGGGCGTGCTCCACACCGACCTGGCAGTTCATTCCCGGCCGCTTCAAGGACTACATCTCGACCCCCAAGTCGAACGGCTACCGCTCGCTGCACACCTCGCTGATCTATGAGAATTCGATGCGGATGGAAGTGCAGATCCGCACGCGCGACATGCACCGCACTCAACGAATTCGGCCTGGCCGCGCACTGGGCCTACAAGCAGGGCGGCACGCGGCCCGACGGGCAGGTCGGCTGGCTGCGCGACCTGATCGAGATCGTCGATGCCAGCCACGATGCCGAGGAACTGCTCGAGCATACGCGGCTTGCCGATCTATCAGGACCGCATCTTCGCCTTCACCCCCAAGGGCGCGCTGCTCCAGCTGCCCAAGGGCGCGACGCCGGTCGACTTCGCCTTTGCCGTCCACACCGATCTGGGCGCGCAGACGGTCGGGGCCAAGATCAACGGGCGGCACATGCCGCTGCGCACCGAGCTGCACAACGGCGACGTGGTGGAGATCATCAAGGGCCCGCATCGCCGAACCGCAGCTGTCCTGGCTGGGCTTCGTCGTCACCGGCAAGGCGCGCGCCGCGATCCGCCGCGCGGTGCGCGCAGAAGGAACGCGCCGAAGTCGCCGCGATCGGCCGCAAGCTGTTCGACGAGATCGCCGACCGCCTGCCGGCCAAGATCGGCAAGAAGGCGATCACGCGCGGCGGTCGAGCGGCTGGGCCTGGAGGACGAGGAAGAGCTGATGTACGCGATCGGCGCGGCCAAGCTCAAGGACCGCGACGTGATGGAAGCGCTCGTGCCCGGCAGCACCGCCGATCTGCCCGAGCACGGAGCAGCAGGAACGCGCGATCTCGATCCGCGGGCTCACAGCCGGGCGTCGGCTTCCAGCTGGCCGAATGCTGCCACCCGGTGCCGGGCGACCGCATCGTCGGCCTGCGCCATCCGGGCGAACGGGTGGAAGTCCACACGATCGACTGCCTCGAACTGGCCAGCGGCGTGGATGCCGACTGGGTCGATCTGTCATGGGGCGAACGTTCGCATCGGCGCGGTCGGCCGCTTGCGGGTGGTGCTCTACAACCGCCCCGGCACGCTGGCCGAAGTGGCCGGCATCTTCGCCAAGAACCACGCCAATGTGATGAACCTCGATCCTCGCCCAGCGCGACGATCCGTTCCACACCTATGAAGTGGATCTCGAAGTGCAGGATCTGGCGCATCTCACCCGCATCGTCAGCGCCCTGCGGGCGAGCGACGCCGTGGCCGAGGCGGCGCGGATCTAAAGCAGTTCCAGCTCCACGTTGACCGGATCGCCTTCTTCCAGCTCTTCGGCGCGCATTATCGCTTTCTTGATCGGCAGAAACCAGTTGCCGTCTTGTGGGAAGACCGAGGTTGCCCAAGTGCTGTCGCCAACTCTCACGCTCACTTTGACTGACCCGAAACCTCGCCGCTTGCCGAGCTCCATCCGCCGCATCAGTTCATGCCCGGAGATGGCGTCCGCTATGTCGCCGGTAATCGAAACATAGCCCATCGTGCCATGGCTCTCGGTGTGCCAGCCAAGCAGCGAGGCGCTGAACCCGACGATCTCGTTAGCCACCGTGCTGAATCCCTTCATCGGTCGTCATTGCGAGCGTTGCGAAGCGATCCAGAGCGTACTGCGCTTGGCTCCTGGATTGCTTCGGGGGTCTTACCCCTCGCAATGACGATTGCGGCCTTCATTCGCTGGGGACGCGCCGTATGGGGACCGGCACGTTGCAGATGTCGGCCCCGCCGGCAGGCACGATGAAGAACGGATCGCGGCGATTGGCGCGCGCATCCGCATAGGCCGCGAAGCTCTCGCTCTCGGTGGAGAGATATTCGAATGACGGTGACGGGCCCTCTGTCAGCTTGTCGCCGAGCCGTACCGACACGATCGGCACGCGCTTCTCCGCTTCGTCTTCGCCGTAGAAGCCCGCTTCGGCGTTGCCGCGCGGCAGGCTGGAGAGATGCTCGATCCCTTCGATGACCCGTCCGACCAGCGCGATGTTCCGGTCGAGCTGGCGCGGCGCATGGCCGATGACCGCATAGAGATCCGCGCCATTGCCGGTGCTGGGAGAAAGATCGCGCGCTACGCCGACCATGCCGTAGCAATGGACGGGCCACATCGAGGTTCCAGTCACTTGCGTCTTGATGGATTGATCGGCTGCCTTTGAAGGAAATCGTAAGCGGTGAGCCTACGCGCGACTGAAGCCCGATGGGCCACCCAGCGAAAATTGCCGTTTTCTGCGCATAGGCGTCGCGTTGGTTTACCAAGCGTGCAAGTGGGGACCGCTCCCGCCTTTCATGACAGATCTCTCCTTGTTTGGGAGGCGGACACCGATCATATCGATCTTCAGTCGTGATGTAGGAGCGCTGTAGTTCTCTCTCCGGCATCACCTTCAGCCCATCCGGCAGCGGCTTCTGCTCGGACAAATCGCCCCATTGCACCACGTAATTGTCCTGCACGCGGTAGATGTTTGTCCCGTCCCACCAATGAGCCTGGGCGAGCGTCCGGATGTTCTCCACCCAGCCTTGCGAGAAGGGCGGCGGCATCAGTTGGATGACCACCCGGCGCGGCTTGCCGCCGGCATCGGGTGCGAGGTCCATCACCAGCAGGTCCTTCGGCTGGATCGCCGCCCATTCGCTCGCTGGCGCGGCTGCCACGATCTCGCTGGGCGAGGGTGCAGGTTTGGCAGCATCCTGCTGTGCCGATGCCGGCATGAGCGAGAGCCAGCTGCGGCAAGTGCAAGCCATCGCTTCATCATTCGGCTTCCTCTTCCAGCGCATGCATTGCTTCGTCCGAGAGGCCGAAATGATGCCCGACCTCGTGGATCAGCATATGGGTCACGAGATGCTCCAGCGTCTCGCCTTCGCTTTCGGCCCATTCGTCCAGGATCGGGCGGCGGAACAGGCGGATGCGATCGGGCATGGCGCCGGAATGGCCGATGCTCTTTTCCCCCACCGGCAGGCCTTCATAGAGCCCGGACAGCTCGAACGGATTATCGATCCCGAGCGCGCTCAGCGTTTCCTCGTCGGCGAAGTCCTCGACCCGTAGCAGGACGTCGGCGAGATGCTCTGCGAAGTGCTGCGGGCAGGGCAAGCGAGCGCGCTGCGTGCGATCCCCTCGATCTCGTCTGTGGTCGGCGCAGGTCCCAATGTGCGTGCCATGTATGTCGCTTAGGTGCCTCTAAGTGCAGCCGCAAGTGCACCGCGCTTGCCATGCCGAGTGAGGGCGGCTAGTGGCCTGCGCTCGCCAGCAGGCATGCGGAGCGGTGGCCGAGTGGTCGAAGGCGCACGCCTGGAAAGTGTGTATGGGTCAAAAGCTCATCGTGGGTTCGAATCCCACCCGCTCCGCCACACAGTCTTCTCTGTTTCTCAGTCAGTCGTAAGCCTGCTCGGAATGGCGCAGGTGTGCGCCTTTGAGCGCCTGTAGTTCGACACTGGAGAGAGCAGTCCAGAGCATTTCTTGAAAGTTTGGGGACAGAATTCTCTGGAGAGACATTGGGCAGTGCGGTTTTGCCGGCGCGGCGACTGAGACCAGACAGAGCCTCAAAGCTTTAAAACGGAAGATTTCACGACGGATAATCGCACTCCGCATTAAAGCTAGCGCGTCCTTGCGCGAAGCGCGTTAAAGCTAGCCAAAATCGGAGAACAGATCCATGAAGGACTATCACGCGCGATGTGGGAAACGCACGCAATGACTTCTCATCGATCGGCTGTGTATGTTCTGCCCTTGTCCGCGCTTACTCGAGCCCGTTTTTTTGAACCCCCAAAGCCGGGTGCGCTGGCCGAGATGGTGGCGCAAGTTTCGGTCCCTGGAATGACGTTCGCTTGCCGGTACAATTTTGAAGACGAAATTCTGACTATCACGCCGGATCCGATGCACGTTTCGCCGAGTTTCGAAGTGGCTCTCGTCACCAACAAAGCCGGACGCCGATATATTGTTTGTAATTGCTGTGGGCAGCCCCGAAACCTTCTGGTTCTCGATGCGCACAGGCTTATTTGCCGCGTCGCGTATGTTGAAGACGGGACCGGCCCGAGCAAGGCAATGCGGGATGCTCGTCTCAAGGTGGCCCTCGACAATCCTACGACGTGGGTGACAAAGGAGCCTGAGGTCCTTGGCATTCCAGAGGCGCAGTTTCCCGGCACACTCCCCGATGATATTGATGAACCGTCGGCCAAGAGAGTTCGCTTCTCGACCGAAAAAGCGATCGCCCTCGGACGCGGAGCAGGTCAATTCGACTTGTATGAGTCCGTTTCGAACGAACCGCCGGACTTTTTCGAAGCAGTAGCGATGGCACCCAAGTTCGTAAGGCCCGAATGTGCTTCGCTCACCGACGCTCATCCAATCTTGGACATCAATATCTTTAGATGCCTGATGGCGAAAGACTTGCTCATTGGGAAAACGCTGTGTTGGGGAGAGCGCGCTGAGCCCCATGATGAGGTGCTCTTCTTCGTTAACTGGCGGGGCGACATGCCCATCATCATCGCCGTTCACGATCCTTTCGCGTCCATAAAGCGCTGGCAGCGCCTGCCTTTGAGCAGGCAGGGCAGCGGAAGGTTCCGATTTATATGTCCGGTTACAACAAAGGGCTGCCAGATATTGTATTTGCGCAACGGCTTGTTTGCATCGCGGGAGGCTCAATGGCTGTACCATCCGTCTCAGCGTGCGAATGGTAGAAGAAATAAGCGCCTGGCTAAGACCGTTACAAGCATTGATGAAGGCGCTTAAGGACATGATTAAACAGTTACTCTAAAACAACTGACAGGCAACCGTGTTCGAAGTATGTTTTTGTTAGTTTAAGAGTTTGGAATGGAGATGTACAAGTCCTCAGGCATAGATAGTCCGTAAACGTCGCAAGCTGCGCGGATAATCATCATCTTGTCACGATTGGAAATGGTGAGACCTACCAGCCAGCCATCTGCGATCTCTTCGCCGCGTGCGAGATCAGGTCGAGCGGGATTAATCTCCTCAGGTGATCGGGCAATATGGCTGCGATTGCGTGAGCGAACCAAATCGCTCAGTTGAGGAAGCTTGGAAACATCACGGGCCGCGATCGTGCGCAGGATCTCAACCAGAGCCCGGCTCGCGTTGGGAGCCATGTGCTCCTTGCCGAACAGCCGAAAACTCACGCCGCGCTCGTCTGCCGTCGTGTTTCTAATATCCGTGTTCTCAGGTGCAGTAATCTGCTGCTCTTCCACTGCAGCTTCCGAGTGGGGATCCTGCTGATGCAGCACGCCGATCCATTTGCCTTTTCCGAGCTGAGCCAAAAAGTCGGCCGCCTCTCCAACGGCTGGACGATATCCCGACAGCGCTTCCGCCTTATCAAGAAGTGTTTCGATGACCGTGTCATTCGCTTCTCGTACCAGCTCACTCCAGGCATCTGGTAAGGCTGCGACTGCTTCGCGGCGCCTTACGGCATGCTCGTAGTCTTCCGCAGCATGGCGAAAGGCGCTCATGTCGAGGACACGGGCTCGCGCGAGGTAGCGATCAAATAACTGAGCGGCCTCGGCCGGCGAACGTTCATCGAGGTGAAGACTGTAGAAGCGGCGCTCGTCAGGCGATCCGCGCCCACTTGGCAAATAGAAGTTCCAACTTCGACCATCGGTGAGCATAGCAAGCGGCGCCCCAACCTCGAAGCAATAGCGAAACAACTGCTTGTCCCCGTCGAGCGATCTGCCGACCGCCTTCACCTCTATGAGAGCTGCAATCTGCCTGCGGCGGCTGAACAGAGCATAGTCGGCTCGCCCTGCTTCATTTGTATATTCTGGCCGAACTTGATCGGGATCGGCTGTATTCCATCCCAGCTCGCGAAGCACCGGGACGACGATCCCTTCGCGAACCGCAGCCTCGTTAACGTAAGCGTTGCTGCGCAATCGCTCACAGATGTCAGCGATCAGCGTAATCATATTTGGTACAGCTCCTCGTCGCCCTATGTTCCTCTCGGAGCGACGGCCGAAGCCGGATGTTAGTAACCTGACGGTAACCACAGGCGCATGCGCCTTTACCGTTGCCGGCTGGACATACGCGCATGCCACCCGGCCGAAAATCTCGACCGAGTTGGTTACCATTGGGGTTACTACGCCCCGTTCTCCGTCTCCGAAGAACAGGACCTTTTCGCGCCTATGCATCTTCTTGGCAAGTGGGCGCCGTCGGGGGACGAACCAGACCGCATTCCCCCACAGGCGCTCTTTCCGCGGTCACAACGCGGCGTCCAACATGGGCGGCGGCAAAAGAACGGGCGCCAGGTCTGGGACCGTCGAGGCAAATTCTTTGCCTCCGAGATAAGTGGCGTACCTTTGCTATCGAACAGCAATCCGGTCATGATGCTCGAGCTTCGTTCCGGGTAACGCGCCGCACATTCAGAGTAATTTGCCGGCGCCGTTGACATTCTGGGGATGGAATTTTGGCGCCTGCAGAGAAGCCTTCGCGCGGATGCTCGCTGCCCCTTGTCGCTATTCCTGAACATTGAAACATGCAGTGGAAAACCGGACTAAATCTTCGATAGGCCGCTTTCAATCGAGGCCGAGATGGTTCCCATGGTGAAGTCGAAAGGATGGTGTCATGTACCTTATCGACTTAAAAACATGCGCTTTTTATAACCCAACAACGCGCTTCCCGATTGAGCCTATGGATCACGGCTCCACTGAGGAGGCCGGACGATGACCTCATCTGAGAATTTTTCGTTGTGGGAATTGGCCTTCGATGTCGAAGAGGAGCACGGCGCAGATGGCAGGCTGTTTATTGAGATGCAGCAAGAGCCATTTCTATTGGCAGGAGACGTGGCGGGCGTTCTTATGTGGGAGGGGGCCTTGAAGCGATGGCTGCAGTTTCGCGATGGTTATTTAGACTTCGTTCCCAATTGATAACTGTGCGAGGTCCCCGTCATATTCAGCCTGCTAGTGGATCACAGATAAGTCTGGTTTGGCTCAGTTCTGCTCCCAATGGCTTTGAGATCGCATCGCTTGGGGACCGGTGCCGCAAATTACTCCTCGCGCTAATTGTAGCGATGCTTTGGCGAAGAATGAGTTTTTAGTGCGACGCGGACGATTGAATTAGGCATTCGCCTCCCCAAGTTTCGTCGGTGTAAAGCGTAGGGAAGGCGTCATGGCCGGTGGACGGACCCGCGATGGTGCGGTGCAGGATCAGATCGACGACACCATCAACGATGCTGTGCGTGCGGCTCTGTCTCGTATGCATACGGGCGAGGGGAGCGAACAATGCGAAGAGTGCGGCGAACCTGTTCCTGAGAGACGGCGCGAGGCGCTGCCCGGCGTGCGCACGTGCGTGCGTTGCCAAAGTGAACTGGACAAGGCCGTTGTCCATTCGACGATCAACCGTCGCGGTAGCAAGGACAGTCAGTTGCGTTAAATAGGAAGTGAGCGCGCGGCTGTTCCCTCAACGCAGTTGTCGAAGGGATATGACGCTGGACAGATTGCTGTCGTTAGCTCGGGCCAACGTCTGCCAAATCCTGTCAATGATCGGCGATCGTCTAAACTTGTTAGGAAGGCCCAGTCTCTAATTTTTCAACCGGGACGGCCGTAGCGTCTTGGTATCCGCATTTTCTGCATTTTAGCCTCGGCTCCAGATCCTGCAGCTTTCGGCTCCAGCTTCGTTTCCCGCAAAGCATCGAAAGCCAGCGGGCATCGAGCTCGACGACGTGTCCGCAGCGGCCGCAGGTTACTCTAAGATTGTAGCCCCACCGGGCAAGCTCTGCGACAAAATCAAGGCGGTGAAAGCTCATTCACTCTTTGGGAACATACATGGAACAACCGTCAAGCATTGACCTGAGATTTCGGAGGGAACATTGAGTTCCAATGTGCAACCTCTACCGCATGACCAAGAGTTCTTCCGAAATCGCAAATCTGTTCGGCGTCACCGACAACGCGATCGGCGGCAATCACGGCGAACTGGTCTATCCCGGCTATCCGGGACTGGTGGTTGCCAATGGTGAAGTGCGCACGATGACATGGGGCTTTCCTCTCTCGCTCAAGGGAAAGTCAGGCCAGCTGCTCAAGCCGAAGCCGGTGAACAACACGCGCACCGACAAGCTCGATAGCGGCTTCTGGCGCCCAAGCTTTGAGAGCCGGCGCTGCCTTATTCCCCTATCGGCTTTTGCAGAAGCAGAGGGACTGAAGGGAAAGAAAACGCGCACTTGGCTTTCCATGGCAAACGAAGAGTTGTTCACCTGCGCTGGTATCTGGCGTGACAGCGCCGAGTGGGGGCCTGTTTACTCGATGGTGATGACCGAGGCTTCAGAGCATACGAATGAGATCCATGACCGCATGCCCGTCATCATACCGCTATCGGGCCGCAAGGCATGGCTGTTCGGCGATCCTGGCACCGCGCGGTACTTATGCGTGCCTTATGGTGATGGGCTTATGATTGAGCGAACCGGGGAGCCGTGGGTTCGCCCCGCTGGGACGAACTGATCCATCGTCGCGAGAGAGAGTTTGAGCTTTCCTACAAGCTCAGCGCCGCGTTACGGCATTGGACTGAGCCGCAAGATCGAGAAAGAAGAGTTAGAGTTCGGGCTGATCGCCATATGTGTCTTTATGGCCGCAGGGGGTTCTGGATTGTGCAAACATTGTTCGCCGTCCTCACCGGCTAAGTGGCGGTATCCTTCGTCCGCAATAAAGTTCACAGGCGACCCCGTCGGTATCGCCGTCCATGCTTTCTCGGGATCACGCTGGGCCCGGTAGATGGAGCGCAGCACCAGCCGCGCGCTTGAGCGCAGAGAAGGAGAAATTCAGAGAGGCTGAAGATGTGGAAACATGTTGCGGCGGAATTCTTCATCGCGGTCCTGTTTGAAGGTGAAGCGCTCCTTGATCGCAATCGCGCGCATGGCGGCCGGACGCGCATCGATCGTATCCATTAGTCGCTTTAGATTGGGCCGCTCATCAAGCGCATCGGGCGCAATCACGAAGCCGAGGTTCCGGGCCCAGCCCCAGACTGCCATGTCCACAATGGTATAGCGATCGCCGAGCATCCAGTCGCGGCCGGCGAGATGAGCGTCGAGAATATCGTAGTGGCGACGCGCCTCGAATAGATATCGCTGTACTCCGTAGGCCTTCGGTTCGGGCGCGAAGTGACGAAAGTGCACCGCCTGACCGGAATAGGGCCCCACACCAGTTGCCACAAACATCAGCCAGGAAAGCAGTTCCGCGCGGCCCTTAGGCGTGCTGTCCGAAAGAAACTGGCCACTCTTCTCGGCAAGATAGAGCAGGATGGCATTGCTATCGAAGACGATTGCATCGCCGTCAACGATTGCGGGGAGCTTAGCGTTGGGGTTGATGGCCTTGAAATCGGCGCTGTGTTGTTCACCTTTCGCACTATCGACCGCAATCACCTCGTAGGGGAGCATGCTTTCTTCGAGAAGGAGCGCGACTTTCATCGGATTGGGACCGGGATTGTAGTAGAATTTGATCACGATGCACTTCTCCCTCGGGGATCAATAATACTTCGGAATTGCGTAAACCCGGGCAGACTTCAAGTCACGCAGCGCTTCGATGGTCGGGGTGCCGGCGGGTCGAACGCCTAACTGAAATTCGTCGCGCTTGCCCATACCTACACCGGGGCGGCGTTTACGGCATATGACCAATGGCTTGCTGAACTCGTAAGTGGGAGATGCTGGTGTGGTAATGGCGGCCACACCCGCTATTGGGTTGAGCGCAAGTTCAGGCAATTCAGGCAGACGCATGGCCCGCAAACATTCGAAACATGATCCCTATGGAGACCTGCATCGCGAGGAAGAGGCTCCGGCGGCGGTAATGCCCTGCTGGCTCTGTGGTCGGCCTACGGGCAAGACCATTGTCTGGCATCATCCCGTGCCCAAAAGCCGGGGCGGGCGCGATGTCGTGCCCATGCACCCCATTTGCCAGCAGACGCTGATCGCCAATTTCACCAATTCCGAACTGCAGCGCCACGGGATGGACGTGGAGGGCCTGCTGGCCAACCCCACCGTGCGCAAATTTGTCGATTGGGTGGCGAACAAGGACCCCGATTTCACCGCGACCACGGCCAAGAAGCAGCGCTGATCAAGTACAGGTTCAGCTTCCGCCAACAGAGCCGACGTTCGCGGCGCTTCGCCTGCGGTCGAAAACGGCCGTTCATTCACGCGGCGAGTTATGGCGCCTTCTGGGCCGTTTGCAGTCTGGCTGCTTTTAGGGCAACACTCTGAGAAAGCGGACGTTCGTACAGCCAGCGGCCGATGCTATGGGTTGTATCGATGAGCACTAATCTGACTACCCAGCTCGACAACCTCAGGATGGCGCTCATTGCGTTGAAGCCCAGCGGTCATGACGGCTTCGAGGGGCTCCTCGCGACGATATTCGGCGCAGTGACCGGCAAGGCGTTCCGCCTGGCCGGTTCCGGATCGCAGCACGGCAAGGACGGAAGCACCGACGGGATCGCGTTCGAGGCGAAACTCTACACCGGCTCGATCAACAAGAACGAGGTTCTGAGCAAACTAACTGAGATCATAGCCGCCCAGCCCGCACACGACCTGTGGATCCTCGGTGCGACCATCGAGATCAAGACGCAGATTCTCGACCCGTTCTCGAAGACCGCCGACAAGAATGGCATCAACTTGCTCATTCTCGACTGGTCGCCAACCGCCCCGCTTCCGGAACTCGCCGTGGCGTGCGCCCTAGCACCCGATGAGACCGCTGCGTTTCTTACGGCTCATGTAACGGATCAGAAGCTCGTTGCCTCTGCTGTCGCAGCGCTTGCGGCAGTCGCTGCGCACGCGAACTTCGCCCGACCTGCCGCTGCGCTGCGCGCGTCCCTCTCCAACCCCGGCGTCGGCTTGTCCGTTGCCGCCGATGCCAATCGCAAGTGGCTGACGAACTTGTTCGCTGACGAGCGCGCCGCGAAACGCGAATTCGGGCAACCGCTCGCACCCCTTGCGCAAAACGCACTGCCGACCGTCGAACGCGGCGACCTCATGCAGCAGGTGCAAGACGCGGCATTCGGTCCGCCAGTCGACTCCATCGTCGTCCTTCTGGGTGACGAAGGCTGCGGGAAGTCTTGGATTTTTGCTCAGAGTTGGCTCAAGGCGAACAATCCTCCGTTGGCTCTGGTCATTACCGCTACCGACGTCCCCGACGGCCTCACCCCCGGAGACGAGCGCGATTTCTTGGTTCGGCAGATTGTTCGCCAAACCGGGGGTCGTGCCGATCAGCGGGCAATTGCGCGCTGGCAGTCCGTCCTCGAAGGATGGGAAAGCGACGCACGATCAAATAGGCCCAATCTTGTCGTGCTGGTGGACGGGCTCAATCAGCGGCCCGGTTATGCCTGGCCGCAGTGGCTCGATCGTATGGCTTGGCACCTCGCGAAGGTGGGCGGGCGATTGGTCACTTCGGTGCGTAACGGCTTCTTTTCCAGTCGCGTGCGCGAACTCCCTGACGACCCCGCAACATGTCCTGCACATCAATGCGTGGACCGAGAACGAATTGAAGGCGATTCTTGAAGCGGAAAAGATCGATGCCTCGAACCTGAAGCCGCGCGTGATTGCGCTGTTGTGCAACCCAAGGGTACTTGGCATCGCCTTCGACTTGCTGCGCGAGGGCAGCATCAGAACGTTCGACGAGTTGAGCGTCGAACGCCTCCTGTTCGAACATATTCGCAAGAGCGCTCGGTTCCAACAGGCTCCAGAAGAACCGCTCGTATTCACCAAGAGGCTCGCCAAGCACGCCCAGGAAATCCTGACGCGCGTCCAGACGAACGCCACCGGCAGCTGGCTTGACTTCGAAAGCGCAGACCTGGGCGCAGGATCGAAGCATGAATTGACTCAGGAACTCCTCGCCGTGTCTGGGAGCCGGTTCTTCGATCCCGTGCCGAACGACCCCTATTTCTACCGCCTCACTGATGACGGTCTGGACCTCGCTCTGGGCTTCGCCATCCTCGACACAATCGCCCGTGCGCGCTGCACTGGCGCCGACGTCGACGAAATTCTGAGAGTCATGCTCGAACCGATCGCGGCGCTGGATCGGACCGCCGAAGCGGTCTTTGCAGCGCTGATGCTATCCTCGGTCGATGGGCGGTCCTGGGACTTAACCACCCGAGCGCTGATCGCCGCTTTTCTCCGACTCCAGAATATCGATGAGCGCGATTACCGTCCTTTCGAAGCGATTGTTCGCACGTGTCCCGAGGCCGCGATGTCCGCGCTTGCCGAACTCTCGACTGCTTCGCGTCACACAGAACACGCCGACTGGTTGACCGCAGCCTTGCGCGAGGCGCGGCGCGATCCGACGAGTTGGGATGTGATGAGCGCACATATTGGTCAGTGGCTGAGGACCTATTCGCTGGACCCGACGATCCGCATCTTTCGCAACGATGCCGAAGCGGTCGAGCAATATGACGCGAAGGTCGCGGAGCGCACGCAGGCGCTCCGCGAGAAAATGGACGGCTTGTCGCAGGGGGAGGTGGCGTTTGTGGCTCGGGCCATGCGCCGAGATGACCAGTTGGCAAACGGCTCGTTAGCTAGAGAAGCACTTGGCCTGCTGGCCGGAATGACGTTGGCGCCATTCGCTGAATTCGCTTGTCGCCCGCGCCTTTTCACAAGCGATCAACTCGGATTTTCATGCCCCTTACAACGAACTGATCCACCTCGTGCGTTTCAACCCGGTCGATTGGGCGCAAACCCGCGATTCCTTGTTGGAGCATGCCGCGCCGCTGTTCGAATCCGATGCTTCCGACACCGGTCGATGGGCTCTCGTGCATATCCTCCGCTCAGCGGGGACAATCGAGGATTCCGCCCGCTGCGATAGACTTGTCGAAGCGCTCACCCGCGCTCGACCGACATTCGCGAACTGGCGGCTCATCGAGACCTATTGCGACACCGACCCGTGCGATCCGGATTCAGGGCTGCCCTCCACCATCGAGGACACCGCCCGCAAATACCGCGCGCTCGATCCCACGACCATCCGCGCTCATCTAAGCATGTCCGGTGACGATCATTTCCTGCGAGATGCGGGGTTGGGACTCGCCCGTTTCGATCCCGAGACGACGATTGCGGTCCATCGGCAGGTTCTCGACAGCGTGAGTCAGACCATCTCGCATCGGGATGTGCACCGGATTTTCAACGTGCGCGAGGACGCCCCGCTTATCACCGCAGATGTCCGCGAACGCTTCCTTGCTCTTGCAAGGGAGAAGAGCGGACCGCATCGCGGTGGAGATGAGAGCACCCGCGACGACTGGTTGATTGCCCAGCATGCGTTGCTGCTGGCGTTTCCGCATATGAGCGGTGACGAACAGCTCGAGGCGCTGCTTTCGCTCCCGCGTTTCGGGCCGCCGCTGCTCGATCTTGCGGATGTGCTCAAGCCCGCCTCCCCGCATGCCCTCGAAGCTGCGCTGGACCGCTGTGCCCAAGCGAAGGACGACGACCTCCGGATGACGATCCTCATGGTCGCCCGCTACTCGGACAGTCCTCTTACGGAGCGATCGGCCAATACGCTGCGGACACTGGCGATCGATGAGAAAAGCGCTGTTCGTGCGCTTGCTATCGGCACCTTGGCGGACACCAATGACCGAGTTTTTCTTTCATCGTTCGCCGAAGGACGCTGGGATGCCAACGCGCTCGATTCAAGCGAAGCGCACTTCGAACGTTGGGACGGCGCGCGTGCCCTTGCGAAGTCGGTGTCGCTGGAGTTTCTCGACGCTATGGATGCGCTCGATCGGGTCGCACCCGAGCACTATCATATGCTCGCATTGTCAAGCGAAGAACGCGTTGGAAGTGCCATTGCCGATCGTGTTGACGCCGCATGGGCGCGCGCGGTCGATATTGACCCACCTTCGCTCGGGCCGACCATCGAGCAGGACAGCGCCGATCCGCGCAAGGGGTTCGACAGCCCTTTGCGCTCGCTCGTCGAGCCCGCCGAGAATCTCGGCCCCGAGGAGTTCTTCAAGCGGATGTCGGAGAACGAGGATGACTTCGACGATCGCCAACGGCGGGGATGGGCAGCATTTGAGGCGTTCGAGGATTCGCTAACACGTCTGAGTGCCCGGCAGATCCTTCAGGACACCCCTGCAGCGACGCTTGAGGCCTGCATCGCCCAGCGGCCCGATCTGGCCCGATCCTGGGCCCGGACCTGCATCGGGCTTTCGGATCACAGGATCCCGAACATCTACAATTTCGGACTGCGCTTGGCCGAAGAGTTATCCCATGTGGAACCCGAGCTGAGCGCCGTGCTGTTCGAGCATCTGCGCTCGCATCGCGGCTTCCTTCGGATCGTTAGTGGGCCCGCATCGC
The DNA here is from genome assembly GCA_963777785.1 of uncultured Alphaproteobacteria bacterium. GTDB lineage: Bacteria > Pseudomonadota > Alphaproteobacteria > Sphingomonadales > Sphingomonadaceae > Andeanibacterium. Next base: position 972,563 of record CAVZRU010000002.1, on the reverse strand, counting down.
TCGGGCTCGAAAGCCTGTCGGTCTGGGGTGCAGCAGACCATAGCGCAATCGACTCGCTAAGACGCGCTCGCCTCGATCGCGCCTTAACCGACAACGAGATCGCTCAAGAGGTGCTTGCCGCGACCGTAAGGGGCAAGGACGCCTTCCTCGACCACTACGTTCGTGAAATGCTGGACGCCGACCGACCGGTGGACGTGGCGCGTGGACTGATGGTGTGCGGTTTTTCGCCGTCCACCGATGCGCGCGGCGGAATGATCGCCGCGCATGCGGAGTTGTCCGGGCTAATTGGCGAAGCGGCACGGCGCGCGCGCTATGCGTACCACCGCAATGTCTGGGCACGGCACTGGTACGATCGCATGCGTGATGCCGATACACCCGAGGATTTTTGGCGTTTTGCTGTGCTGTTCCTCAAGCTGGTAGATGGCCGCTACCAGCATTGGAACGTCCCCCCGCCGCGAAACGGCTCGCCGATGGAGAGCTTCGCGCCTGGCCTCTGGCATCAGATCAAGCGCAGAATCAAATCGTGGCAGGACAAGCGGGTCAAGACCCTGTTTGGAGAAAAGTCTCCGAACGCTGAGTTCATTGAGAACGAAAGGCGGTGAAATAGCGAGGCCGCCGATGGCTCGACATTGAGCCGATTGCTGAACGACAAGCTCTTTCAGGACCGGACGCTCGTAGCGATTTTGGTGAACGACTGGGTCTGGTCGGTGATTGTCGGAGCTACCATCGGGCCGGTATAGAGCAGATGACCGCTGCTGTCCGTGTTCCAAACCTGCCGCGCTATTCAAAGCGATATCCGCGACAGCGCTAATTCTCGGAGAATCGCATTTGAGCTACATCGACAGCCTTATCGAGAACGGCACAAACTTCCGCGTGGATCGGAAGGACGAGGGTGCCTCATTCCGACCGGCCAGCGACAGCGAAGCCGACCTCCAAGCCTTTCAGCCCGTCGTTCGCGATCTACGCGCGCATAAAGGGCAAGGCTACGACATCCATATCGAGCACACGCTGAGCGATCATGGCGATGGCCTGGTCGATCTGGTGCTTGTGACACTTCATCAGGATTGACGGCGTCATGGTGAAACCCAAGGTGGATCAACCGGAAAACCCGCTGTTCACGAATGGCGAGAACCATCAGATGAACGCCTGCGTGGGCGACAATGGCGGGCCGTACAATCTGTTCGACTATGGACGCGGCTTTTTCGAGGGCGGCCACGCCGCCGTCAAATCGGCGCAGGACTATATCGGCCCTGTCGATCTGCTCGTCTATCCGGCCGCCTTCGCCTATCGCCATGGCATCGAACTCTATCTCAAGCATCTAGTCTTCGCGCTCAACACGATCCTTGAAACCGGCCGGAGCTTTGAGAAGAACCACAAGATGATTGATCTCTGGAAAGAGGTCGTCGACTTGCACGCGGCGATGGGCCGGGAGCTGATCGATCGCGAGGCCATCGCTCGCGCGGGCGAGCTGATCGGCTATTTCGACGCCTTCGATCCGACCGGCCAAGTGTTCCGCTATCCCGAGGACATCAAGGGCAACCGACATCTGGCCGAGCACAAGCTCATCAATGTCGAGGTGCTGCGCGACCAGATGGCCGAGCTGCGCGAAATTCTGGATCGCTGGGTCTATCAGGCAGCCGATCATCGCGATTGGCAAGTCGATCAGATCAAGCCCCAGGGCGCGGTGCGAGCGTGACGCCGATCGCTGTTGCGGTCGAGATATCGCCAAACCAAGCCGGGTTCAGATCATGCCTGCATAGGCGCGCACATCGAGCATAGGCGCGGTCCCGATCGCCTGGAGCTGCGCGATCAGCTCCAGTAGGAAGCGCGTTGCAGCCTTGTCGATCGAGGTCACCTCGAAATCGTTATTCCGGCGCGTAAACCAGCCAGCATTGGCGACGCAGCCAAGATCGATCACGCCTTCCGCCATATCCTGCCGGAGATGGCCAATCAGCGTGTCGCCGAGCGGCGGTGTCCACCCTGCGCCGAGCGTAAGGATGCCTGCCAGGATATGGTGGAGCGGCTTGGGTCGCGAAGGCCCTTCGATCGTCTCGGCGGAGAGGCTGGTGCGATGTAGGCGGCGCACGGACGCCGCTTTGTCACGCGCGTAGCGGATACAATCGGCGGTCAGTTCCTGCTTGGCTTCGAACACAGCATAGACGCTCTCCGCCGGGACGACATCGGTGCCTTTGAAGCTGAACACGAACGGCGAATATTGGCGGTCGTGAATGATGACGTCGATCTGCTGGCTAAATGCGCCTTTGCTGTCGACGACGAAGCCTTTTCGGCTTTCGTAGCGGCGCGGCAGATAGTGGTTGAGCACGTCGTTCCAGACCAGCTCGCTCGCATCTCCCTTTTCCGTTGGGTGCCCGAGTTTTCGGGCGGTCGCGAGTTCGCCTTCGATCTTGTCGTGGAAATCGGCGAAGAGGACGGCGAGAGACCAGTCAGACGTCATTGAAACACGGTATCCCAGGAGCTGTTCAGCGCAGAACGCGCGGCCACTGCGAGGGCGACTTTCGCGTCGGCCGTTAAGGCCGCCGATACGGCATTGTTTGTATTCGAGGGATCGATGAGCCTGCGTGTCGCGATCGACTGGTCGATGGCGCGAAAGGCGGTGACGACGTTGTCCTGCACGGCGCCGACCCGCGCGCTCTTCAAGGCGTCGATCACGAAGAGTTCGAGGTAGAAGGACGGCCAGTCCAGCTCGAAGCGATTGCGCCAGATCTTCATTAAGCGGATCTCGTTGATCCGGCCCGACCCGGAGACGACGCGAATATGTTCGTTGATGTTCGTCTGGAGCCAACTGCTGGTCTTGTTGCTCCACAGGCTATGATAGTTTCCGTACTGATCCTGCCGGCGCCCCGGGGTCACGTCGACCTTCCAACCGCCAACTGCGATGCCGATCGAGACATTTTGACGCCGCGCCGCATAGCCCGCTTGCGACAAGGCGTTGAACAGGGTGTCGTAGATCGATCGGAGCGTGTCGCTGAGCGTCGACGTCAGGGAAATGAAAATGTCGATGTCAGTGCCGCCGTGCACCGCCGTGCCTTTGGCAAAGGAACCGCTCGGGCGAATATCCACGATGTACTGGGTGCCCCAGCGGCGGAGTACCGGGTCGATCGTGGCTTGGACGCCTCGCACAGGCGAAAAGAGACCCGTGTCCACGGTGTGCCGCGCCAGCACCATCCGAATATGTTCATCAATCCCCACCATCGCCGCAGAGTATAAGACTAAAATTCACTTGTCGCGTCGATAACCATCCGACGCGACAAGTGACGTCGCCTGGTGGAAATCGTGACTTTCCTCAGGATCGCGTCACGTTGCGCGGCGGTCTCGGGCAGGGGTGCAAAGTTCGGATATGACAACGTCCGGCCGCGCGGCACGGCCGGATCGCGCGGATCAGGCCCGCTATGGTGGCGTGCGCCGTCACCGCCCGGACGGCATCGAAAATTCGCTGCGCCCGATCGAGCGCAGCATGTCGTCCTGCTTGGTGATGCGGTCGCAAATGACATGGATGACCTCGCTCGCCTTCTGTAGCTACCCCGCATCGCTGAATGAATGTCGGCTTTTAAGATCGACTAGGGCGATGCATAATGATCAGGATTGGGCGCGTTGCTGCCGCTGACGTCGATCTGTGGGAACGGCAGCTTATCATTCTTTGCCCTTTCGACGCTGCCCTTCAGGATCGTCCAACTTGTTTGCCATTCTCCAGCCGTGCCAAGGATGGGAACACCACCTTTAATCGCTTAAGGCAGCAGCTTCAGCATCTTCCCGCTTTGCCACCTTGTGGGCATCTTCGGTCAGACCGCTCTTCCAGTAGCTGGAGAGGTAGAGCTCGCCTGAGTTCAAGCCGCGCTCGTGCCGGAGATACTCACGCAGCCTTTGCATCGCTGAAAATTCACAAGCCGCCCAAGCATAGACCTTACCTTGCGGCCATTCGTCATTGCGCAGGGCGCTGGACAGCAAATTTGGACGGGCACCAGGTTCAGCGTTAACCAGCCAGCGAATTTCCACTCCGGCAGGTGCGTCAATATGCTGGCGGTCTTCTTCCTGCTGGATCTCGATCACTGCCAGGCCCTTCGCGCCCCGATCAAGCGCCTCAAGGTTGACGCTGATTGCGGGAAGGGCAGTCATATCGCCGACAATCAGATAGAAATCGAAGCCTTCTGGCAGGGGCTTGGCGGGGCCCGGTCCGCCCACTTCGATCGTTTGACCGATCTGTGCCTTTAGAGCCCACTCAGTAGCGGGACCCGCGCTTTCGCCGGCCGCGCCGTGAAGCGCAAAGTCGACATCGATCTCGCCGGCTCGCTGGCCGCGAATAGTGTAGGTCCTGACAGTCGGCTTGGCGATGCCTGGTTGAGGAGCAAGCATCAGTTTTACATACCCGCCCTCCTGGTTCTCCGGAAAAGTGGCCATACCTTCACCGCCCAGTGTCAACCGTAGCATGGAGGGCGTGATCCTGGAGCTGGAAAGGACTTTCATTGTACGCGGTAGGGGACGGGATGCCATGAGACCTCTTTCTTGCGAGCCGTTCTCATTTAGAGATGGTGGGGCGCTCGTACAAGGCTGCTCCTTCTGGCTAGGCCAATGTTCCCCAAGGTTCACCGGCCAGGCGAGGTTTTGTGGATGGTGTCATCGGGCTCTCGTGCTTTTGGTGTGGACTTGTCCAATTGGTGCATTCCGCCCAGCCAAAAACCTCGCCGTCTGCTCACGCCAGCTGTGCGGCACCGCATCGGTCTTCACCAGCGCGCGTCCATCGATATCCGCTCGTACCGTTCCTGCCAGGATTGCCTCGACCACGTCGGGTGCGAGGAAGGCGAGATGGACCACCCGCGTTATGTAGGTAGGACTGATGCCCTCGCGCTGCGAAAGCGCGGGGATGTTGATTGTGCCTTCAGCAAGCTCGCTCCACCAGCGCCGCGCTTTGAGGAGCAAGCGGATAAGGGTCGGATCGGCCACCCTGAAGGCAGCGGCGCCGCCTTCCTGAATAAGCCGCACCGCGTGTCCGGTGCGCGTGAGCCTGACCGGAATTGAATGGATGACGCTCTCGGGGAGCTCCGCGGTCGGCGCGAGCCTCAGCAGTTTCGCAATCCCGGCGGGCTCGAGCACAAATTCCAGCTGATCGGGACGAATGACGATCCGGCTGACGAAACCCTTCAGCTGCGCATTGGACCTGGTGACCTCGGCTTCCGCACAGGCCTGGGTCACTGCATTGAGCATGCTTGGCGAGATCTGCAACCCGCAGCGCTGGGCGAGACTGAGCGGATCGGCAAGCAGCGAGGCAAGCTCCTGGCGCACGACCTGCTCGATCTCGCGGGCAGGCAGACGCAGGCCCGCCAGCTGATGTTGATCCGGTGCCATGCTGGAGCGCCTTGCTGACATAGTAGCGGTAGCGCTGCTTCCCCTTGTTGGTGTGGACCGGAATGAGCGGCTCGCCTTCGCGCATCGAACAGCAGACCGGCCAGCAGGCTGGCGTTTTGCTGCCGCGCCGTGCGCTGACGCCCTGCACGTTGTCTGCAAGCCGCGCCTGCACCGCGTCCCAGGTCTCGCGGTCGATGATCGGCGGATGATTGCCGGGATAGACCTTGCCCTTGTGCGGAATGTCTCCGGCATAGATCGGGTTCTTGAGCATCTAGTAGAGCTGGCCGCGGGTGAAGCTGCAGCCGCCGTAGGCCTTGGCCCTTGCCGTTCATGCGCGGGCGGGGATGTGATGCCTTCGCTCGAACAGCTGCATCGGCCACCTGCCGGACATTGCCGAGCTGTCAGATAGCGCTGCGTAGCATATCGCGCACGATTGCGGCATGCTCCTCGACAATCGCCAGGCTGCGCCCGTCGGGTCGGTAGCCAAGCGGCGGCGTGCCGCCCATCCACATGCCCTTGGCCTTGGAGGCGGCGATCTTGTCGCGGATGCGCTCTGCGGTGACCTCACGCTCGAACTGGGCAAAGGAGAGCAGCATGTTGAGGGTCAGGCGTCCCATGCTGGTGGTGGTGTTGAACGACTGGGTCACCGAGACAAAGCTGGTGCCTGCACTTATCGAAGCGCTTCGACCAGTTTGGAAAAGTCGAGCAGCGAGCGGGTGAGCCGGTCGACCTTGTAGACCACGATGATGTCGATCCTGCCGGCCTTCACATCGGCCAGCAGGCGCTGGAGGGCAGGGCGCTCCAGCGTTCCGCCCGAGATCCCGCCATCATCGTAGAGCTCAGGCAGCAGCTTCCAGCCTTCGCTGGCCTGGCTGAGCACATAGGCAGCGCAGGCCTCACGCTGGGCATCGAGCGAGTTGAAATCCTGCTCCAGCCCCTCGTCGCTCGACTTGCGGGTGTAGATCGCGCAGCGGACGATAGTTCATGCCGCTTTGCGCTTCTTGAGGCCGAAGAAGGCCGGACCCGACCAGCGGGTCCCGGTGATCTCGCGTGCGACCCGGCTCAGCGAACTCCCACTCGCGCTCGTTCCAGATGATCGAGCCATCCTCCCCGATCGTCACGACATGGAGCGTGCCGTTCCACTCGCGCACCAGCCGCATGCCGGGACGCGCGTCGCTCGTCTCGGTCTTTGCGGCGCCGAGCTGGTCGAGTTTCTGCTGCGTCTCTGCGCGGCAGGCCGCCATGAACCTGTGCCTGCAGTTCCCAGGCGAGCGCAAGGCAGAGCAGGGCACGGCTGATCCTGGGCACGGGCTTGCCGGTCGAGCGACGACCATCTGCTGCGCAGCTGGGCCGGCGGCAGTGCCGCCAGCCCAGCCAGTTCCTGTTCAAGTTCGCCAGCGTCCATCAGGCGGCATCCGTGATGCGGTAACAGGTCGCATCGTCGCGCTTGGTCTTCTCGATCGCGTGACCTTTCTTGCGCAGGCCAGTGAGGACAGCGCGAGCCGAATGAGGCTGCCAGCCGGTGGCGCTGGTCATCTCGTCGAGCGTTGCGCCTTCATCCCGGCGCAGAAGCGCGATGACGGTGTCGATCTTGCGGGTTGGGGCAGGGGCGGATGCTTCTGCACCTTCGGCGACCTTCGTCTTTGCCGTGCGGGCCATAGGTAGTTCTCCTTATGCGGAGCAGTGCCCTGGTTCCCAGTGAACCGATCAAGCGCTGCTTCCACTGCCCACAGCCCGGATGATGCGGGTAAGCATCCGGGGCAGGCTATGCTTCGTGGGAGATTCCCGAGCGGCCTTGGCCTCAGCAGCAATGCTCGAGCGGGGCACGAAGTCGAGTGAATTGTGCTAGGTTGCGAACATAATTCGGTAGGAACTAGGTCTTGTACGACATCATCCGGAAGGCAGAACCAAGCACCCGGACTCAGAAGGCGAAACACGCAGCGCAGGCGTGAGGGCACGGAAGTAAGGTGACGCTCGCAGACAATATTGGAGCTTTAGTGGCGGTTCAGCCAGGTTTGACCGAAGCTCAGATTGCGCAGCGAATATACGGGCCGGAGTGCTACTCGCAGATGGTCAACTCAAGATGCCTCCGGCTGCTGAGGTAAGGGAGAGTTCGGCGAGAACGTGCCGGCTACCGGACTGATCCATTCCGATGTGTACTGGAAGCGCCAATGATTGCCACCCTCGTTTCTGCATGTCAGATGAACTTCGGATGGTTTACCTGATCTACATAGGCGCGGCGTTGGCTGAAATCGCGGGTTGCTATGCGTTCTGGGTCTGGCTGCGCCTGGATCGATCTCCCTTATGGCTCATCCCTGGCGTGCTGTCGCTATGCCTGTTCGCCTATCTGCTTACCCTCGTCGAGGCTGAACATGCAGGCCGCACCTATGCTGCCTATGGCGGGATCTATATCCTTTCGGCACTCGCGTGGCTTTGGTGGGCCGAAGGCGTGAGGCCCGATCGATGGGATATTACAGGGGTGGCGATCTGTCTGATCGGGGCATCGATCATTTTGTGGGGGCCTCGTCCGGCGTGAAGGGCGCGTGGGGTCTATTCCTGCGCGCCGGTCCCGGGATGATGAGGAACAAGATGGTCCTCACAATCACCGCCAAGGCACGCTTCGAACGTCGCATGTTTGATCTGAAACCGGGCCGCCAGCATCGTGCGGGCGGTTCGTTTGACCTGTTCGAAACTGTGCAGTGAGGCATCGCCAGGGACGACGTGCGCCTCAAGCGCGCGGCGATGCTCGCCGATATTCCAGATGTGAAGATGATGCAGGCCCTTGATGCCCTCGTGTGACCGCAGCGCCTCAACGATCTCATCGAACTCCACCTCGTCGGGCACCGCGCCCATCAGCAGGCGCACCGTTCGCGGAAGCAGCGTGACGCCCTGCCATATGACATATGCCGCGATGATCAACGTGATGATGAGATCCGCGACATAGAGGTCGTAAAGGATGATCAGGACCCCGGCCACGATCACCCCGATAGATGCGAGCGCATCGGACACATTGTGCAGGAATGCGGCCTTCATATTGATGCTGTCACGTGCACCGCGATAGACAATCAGCGCCGTTATCAAATCGATGACCAGGGCGATGCCGGCGACGGCAATAACCGTCCAGCCTTCCACAGGCTGAGGGTCGGCGAAGCGGTTGATGGCCTCCACGATCAGGTAGAACCCGATGATGAGCAATGTTGTGAGGTTGATGACTGCTGCGACAACCTCGCCCTGAGCATAACCAAAGGTCATCAATTTATCGGCGGGCCGCCTCCCGATCCTGCGCGCGAACCAGGCCAGAAAAAGAGAAGCGGCATCGCTGAAATTATGCAGAGCATCGGCAATGAGTGCTAGCGAGCCCGAGACAATCCCGCCGATGATCTGCGCCAGAGTAAGCAAGACGTTGATCGCCACTGCGACCACCAGCTGACGGTCACTCAGATTCTCTTCGCCGTGGCTGTGGCCGTGATGGCCGGCGTGCTGATGGCCCGCATGCCTGCTGCTTTTGTCTTCAGAGCCGCAATGTTCGAGTTCCTCGCTCACAGCTTGAACTGATCCCCCTTCTCATGCTCGGTGTCATCCTCATCATGGATGTCCATGTGGGCGTCCCGCAGGATATCGACCCCGCCATAAAGCGCTATTCCGGCGACAGCGATACCGACCACAAGATCGGGCCAGTTTGCGCCTGTCACCATCACGATGATGGCGGCTATGATGATGCCGCCGTTGGAAATAAAATCATTGAAGCTGAAGGTCGTCGCCGCGCGAAGATTGACGTCCTTCTCGCTCATTTTGTTGAAGCAGCCGCAGGCAGATGAGGTTCACGATTGCGGCCACCGCTGCCATTGCCATCATCATGATGCCGCCCGGCTCGGACCCTTCGACAAAGCGCCGGATGGCATCGGCGATGACGCCGCCTGCGAAAATGAGCAGCATAATACCGGAAAAGCGTGCCGCGCCGCGCTTCCAGGTCCGCGAACGGGACAATGCCAGCAGGCTCAGCGCATAGACCACTGCGTCTGATGAGTTGTCGAGCCCGTTGGCAAGCAGCGCGTTAGAATCGCCGATCACCCCGGTAATGAAGAAACCGAATGCGATAGCGACGTTGAGCCACAGCACGATCCACAAGGTGCGCCGCTTCTCGTCTGTATCGAGCTCCAGATCACCTTCGCCGCTCATTTCTCATTCATTTCTTTGCTCGCTCCATTTCCTGATCGGACCGGGCGGGGGTAGCCGCCAGCGCGATGCAAGCACTCCACATCGCGCTGGCATCGGGCATGTTTAGGTAACCTCGCCAAGCTCGCCCTGTTCCTCTTGCGTGGCGTTGCGGCGCAAACGGTCGCGCCACTGCTGACGCCAACTGCGTGTGTCGTTGCGATCAACCAGCACAAGCTTCGCAATTGCCGGCAGAACGAACAGGGTCAGGATGGTCGCGGTGATGAGCCCGCCAATAACCACGGTCGCCAGCGGCCGTTGCACTTCGGCCCCGGTCCCGGTCGCGATCGCCATCGGCACGAAGCCGAGCGATGCCACCAGCGCAGTCATCAGCACCGGACGGATGCGCGCCAGCGCACCGTCCACGATGGCTTCTTCCAGCGCCATGCCCTTGTCGAGACGCTGGCGGATGGCCGTCATCATCACCAGCCCGTTGAGCACCGCCACGCCGGAAAGCGCAATGAAGCCCACCGCAGCCGAGACCGAGAAGGGCAATCCCCGCAAGGCCAGAGCAAAGACGCCGCCTGCCAGAGCCATGGGAATGGCGCTGAACACCGCCAGAGCGGGAACCCATCCGCCCAGCGCCATGAACAGAAGCAGCAGCACAAGAGCGAAGCATACCGGCACGACGATAGCGAGCCGCGCCTGAGCCGCTTGCAGGTTCTGGTATTGGCCGCCCCATTCGATGAAGGAAGCAGGGGGCATCTCGACCTGCGCCGCAACACCCTCCTGCGCTTCTTCGACGAAGGAGCCCAGATCGCGTTCGCGGACATTGGCCGATACGATTACCAGTCGCCGCCCTTGTTCACGGCGCACTTCGGCCAGGCCGTCGACCACCCGGAAATCGGCCAGCGTCCGCAGCGGGACGGTCACGCCGTTTTCAAGAACAATCGGCAGGGCACCTAGCTGATCGAAGTCGTCGCGTGTGGCAGCATCAAGGCGCACGACGACATCGAACCGCCGGTCGCCTTCGAACACCATCGCCCGCAGGCCGCCCGCCCAAAGCGATGGCCACCGACTGGGCCACATCCTCTACGGTCAGTCCGTAGCGGCCGATGGTGGGCCGATCGAAAGCGATGTCGAGCGTCGGGAAGCCCGTGACCTGCTGCACCTTTACGTCGGCGGCGCCTTCCACTTCGCGCAGGACACCGGCGACTTCGCCTGCCGCTTCGGTGAGCGCGGTGAGGTCATCGCCGTAAAGCTTGACCGCCACATCACCGCGAACGCCGGCGATCAGTTCGTTGAACCGCAGTTCGATCGGCTGGCTGAACTCGTAGAGGTTACCGACAAGACCGCCGAGAGCCTCCTCCATTTCCGCGATCAAGGCGTCCTTGGACAAGTTGGGGTCGGGCCATTCCTCTCGCGGCTTGAGGATAACGTAGGAATCCGAGATGTTGGGCGGCATTGGATCGCTGGCAACCTCAGCCGTGCCTGTTCTTGAGAACACCAGCTCGACCTGCGGAAACTGCTCAATGCGGTCCTCGACCTGTCGCTGCATGGCGAGCGAGCGTTCGAGCGAGGTGGAGGGAATGCGCAGGGATTGCACCGCCAGATCGCGCTCGTCGAGCTGCGGGGTGAATTCGCTGCCGAGGAAGGTGAACACCACAAGCCGCAAGTGCAGAACGCTCCGGCACCCGGCTCCGATAACCGGCCAGGGCCGGGCAATCGCCTTGCGCAAGGCACGGACCATACCGCTCTTTTGCCCAGACGATCGGCTTCACTTCCTTCTCGGTCAGCTTCTTGTTGAGCAGCACCGCAATCATCGCCGGCACAAAGGTCAGCGACAGCACGAAGGCCGAAGCCAGCGCCAGCATCATCGTGATCGCCATCGGCGAGAAGGTCTTGCCCTCGACCCCGGTAAAGGTGAGCAGCGGGGCAAAAACAAGGAAGATAATCGCCTGGCCGTAAACGGTCGGTTTGATCATTTCCTGCGCCGCGAGGCGGGTTTCGGTCAGGCGTTCCCCGAGCGTGAGCAAGCGCCCTTCGTGATGCTGACGCGCGGCGAGGCGGGCAACGCTGTTCTCCACGATAATCACCGCGCCATCGACGATCAGCCCGAAGTCCAATGCGCCAAGGCTCATCAGATTGCCCGACACACCTAGCCGGTTCATCCCCACCGCTGCGAGCAGCATCGAGAAGCGGGATGACCAGCGCCGTGATAATCGCCGCCCGGATATTGCCTAGCAAGAGGAACAGCACGGCGATGACGAGCAAGGCACCTTCGAGCAGGTTTTTCTCGACTGTCGCGATGGTGGCATCGACCAGCGAGGAACGGTTGTAGACGATCTCGGCCACCACGCCTTCGGGCAGCGATGCGCGAACCTCCTCAAGCCTTGCAGCGGCGTTCGCGGCCACGGTCCGGCTGTTCTCGCCTGCACGCATCAGAACCGTACCGACCACGGCCTCATCGCCATTGAGCGATGCCGCCCCGGTGCGCAGATCGCCGCCGATAGCGACATCGGCCACATCGCCGATGCGGATCGGAACGCCCTCGCGTGTTGCCACCACGGCTTCCTTGATGGCATCGATTCCGTCGAGCCGGGCGTCCACTCTCACCAGCAATGCCTCGCCCGCGCGGTCGACGAAATTGGCCCCGGCAGCCAGGTTGGCGGCTTCCAGCGCTTCAATCAACGAGTCGAATGACAGGCCGTAGCCGGTGAGCCGCGCCGGATCGGGCTGCACCAGATACTGCTTTTCAAAGCCGCCGATGGAATCGACCCCGGCAACACCGTCAATAGACCGCATCAGCGGTGCCACGACCCAGTCCTGCACGGTACGAAGGTAGGCCGCCTTGGCCACTTCGCTGTCGAGCCTATCCCCGCGTTCGGTAATGAAGCTCCCGTCGGACTGCCAGCCCGTCCGGCCACCCGTCGTCGCTCCTTCGCCCCGGGATGCTTATACTCGATCGTGTACATCAGCACTTCGCCAAGTCCGGTCGAGATCGGCCCCATGGTGGGTTCCGCTCCTTCGGGCAGCGATGCACCGATCGGCGCAAGCCGCTCGTTCACCTGGCTGCGGGCGAAGTAGATGTCGGTGCCCTCCTCGAAGATCGCGGTGACCTGGCTGAAGCCATTGCGCGAGATCGAGCGGGTCATTTCCAGCCCCTCAATTCCGGCAAGGCCAGTCTCGATGGGGAAAGTCACCTGCGTTTCCACCTGCGAAGGCGAAAGCGCAGGAGCGCTGGTGTTGATCTGTACCTGCGTATTGGTGATGTCGGGAACCGCGTCGATTGGCAGACGCACTAGATTGAATGCGCCATAGATCGCTGCGAACACGGTCAGAACGATGATCGCCCAGCGAAACCGCACGGCGATATCGAGAACGAACCCGATCAGGCCGTGACCGCCATCGTTGCCGCGTCTGGGGCCAGCCTCCTGCGAGGGAGCCGTGGTCTGATCAATGTCCATGCTCGGCCTCCTCCTTTTCGAGTTCAGCTTTCAGCAGGAAGGCGTTGTCCGTTGCGATAGCCTGGCCGACATCGAGACCGGACAGGATGGTCACCATTCCGCCCGAGCGGCTACCCGTTTGCACCGCGCGGGCTTGGAATCCGGCATCTGTGCGGACGAATACGACATCGCGGCCATCAAGCACCTGTACTGCATCCTCGGGGACAGCAACGCTGCTTCGATCCACCTCGCCGGAGGGGCGGATGCGTGCCTGCAGGAAGGAGCCGGGTTGGAGACCGGAGGCACTGCCCGGGCAGATTGAGAATGGCGGTAGCACTGCGGCTCTCGGGGTCGAGCGAAGGCGTCACCGAGCGCACCCGCGCACCGATCTCGCGGCCATCACCTACTTCCAGCGTCGCTTCATCTCCGGGCCTGATGCGGGCGGCGTCGGCTGATGGCAGGGCCACTTCGATCTGCAATCCGTCCGGATTGACCACCTGGAAGAGTTCTTCACCGGCATCCACAAAGGAGCCGAGCACAATCGGAGCAGCGGTTATGCGACCCGAAAGTGGGCTGGTTACCGCAAGCGATCGCCCATCGCCGCTGACCCCGGCCGCTGCGACAGCTGCCTGCGCACGGGATAGTTCGGAACGGGCGACATCGAGATTGGCACGCGCGGCTTCGAGGTCCTGCCGGGCGGTGACATTGGCTTCAAACAAGCGCCGCTCACGATCGTAAGCCGAGGACAGCTCAGTTACACGCGCACGTGCGGCACTCAATTGCGATGCCAACGCAGCGGCATCGGCGCTTTCGATCCGTGCGACCGTTTCGCCCCGACGGACATAATCGCCCAGCGTCTTGCCGATGCTGCGGACAACCCCCGTAGCGCGGGCATCAATTCGCGCGCTGGCGGTGGGGCTGGCGGCGACGGTGGCCGGGAAAACAAGTTCCACGCCTGCGCCCGCCTGGACCGTTGCGACTGCGATCTTCGCAGCTTCGATTTGCGCGTCGCTGAGCGATACCACGCTTTCAACTGCTTCACCCTCGGCACCTCCTTCACCTTCGGAATGGGCTTCGCCTTCGGCATGAGTGTCACCTTCTGCGAGGGATTCCTCTCCGCTTGAAGGCCAAAGAAGATACAGCAGCGCTGCGGCGACAATCACGATCCCGGCGACAATTGCCAGTGTTCTGCGGTTCATGGAGATATTCCTCATTGAGCGGCCAACTTGATAAGTTCGGCGGCAGCCTCTCCCCGGTCTTGCTGCGCGGCGATCAGCTCCTCGCGGATCGCGTCGCGCGCATCAGCGGCGCTCAACACCTCAATCAGGGGAAAGCGGCCGTTGCTGTAGCCAATCTGAACCAGTCTCAGCGCTTCTTCGGCCTGGGGTAGGGACCTCGTGGAGAGGGTTTCAACGCGCGCCTCGGCGGCCAGATAGGCCGAGCGTGCGCGTGTCACTGCCTGTTCGTAGTCGGCCTTTGCCACAGCTTGATGAGCTGTTGCTGCGCGCAGATTAGCCTGAGCAGCGGCGATATTTCCCTGATTGCGATTGCCAAGGGGTAGCGGGATTGAAACGCCAACGATGAAAGCATTTGCGTTGGTTTCTTCAAAGCGCCGAACACCAGCCGAGATGGTCGGATCAGGAACGCGCAAGCTGCGCTCCCGCGCGATTTCGGCGGCAGCGGCAGATGTGGTGGCCCGCGCAACCTCCAACTGCAGCGGCGAGCTGGTCGCCATTACATCGCCCGGCGGTACAATTGCGGGAAACTCACTCGGCACCAATGGCGGCGCTGTCTGTTCGCTCCACAAGGCGGCAAGGCCTGTCCGCGCTGCCAGACTGGCCGCTTGTGCAGCCTCCAGCCCTGCTTGTGCTTCGGCAAGCGCGGCTTGCGCCCGCAAGGCCCGAAGCGGCGGCTCGCGGCCCACCTCGACCAACACGCTCGCGATGCGCGCGAGTTCCTCGTCGCGTGCGACAATATCGCGCGCAAGATCGACGCGCGATGCCGCTGCAACGGCTGTAATGTAACGCTCGCGCACCAAATAGCCAAGCTCCGCCTGAGACAGATTAGCTCTCAGTCTTGCCAGATCGGCCTGTGTTTCTGCTGCATCGATGCGGGCACGGCGCTTACCACCGAGTTCGAGCCGCTGGCCGACGGAAAGGGTATATTCGGTCGCGCGCAGACCGGAAAACGCGCCGCTACCGGCAAAGTTCTCGGCTTCGAACGACACCTCCGGATTGGGTCGCAAGCGAGCCTGGCCGATCAGAGCCTCGGCCGCCTCGGTTTCCGCGCGCGGCCCGATAAGACGCGGGTTGCTGTCGGTAGACGCAGAACCTTCTGAGACCCCACTGAGATCGAGCGCTTCATCAAGCGACACGACCGGCGGTTCCTGCGCAGCGGCAGGCTCCGTCAAAGCGGCGAAGGCCAGCCCTGCAATCAGGGCGCCCCGCCAGAATATGGCTGACATTTTGGATTACTTCCTCTGCTGACGTTCGAAGACGGCACCGGAAGCATTCCCGGTGCGCGCGGATCGTCAGGCTCGAGGAGGTGGGCTCAGTATCTCGCGCTTAACCGAAGGCAGACTGGCAAAACACGCTGCCAGGTGGACAGTTAGAGGGCCGGGGCTCTCAACATTAGCGACCGCGTTTTCGACGTTGGACCCGTGGTGGCAATGCCCGTGCGCGCACACGCCATGCTTCTCGACAGGAACGTCGCTATTGCCCGGATCATCCCCGCCTTGCGCTTCCCCCTGATGGACTGATGTCACGATTTCCGCGTCGCTGGAAAACGCGGGTTCGGTCCCGCAGATTGCGGCGTCTGCTACGGTTGCCAAGACAAGCATTACCAATGCCAGAAGTATGGCAAGGGGGCGCAGGGCGACAGGGCGGAGAGCGAATGTCACGACTTCGGGGCAGCGTCTAACACTGGCAAAGAAGGGGGGCAAGTTGCGAGAGTAACGGTAATAACTGCATTAGATGAGGCTTTTTTGTTTTGTTGGATCCGGGCGGGTCTCGTCATGACCTGCCTGCTCCAGAAAACTGATCGATGTCCGACTGGAGATCAGCCGGAATCTCCATACGAGAAAAAGCACTGATGCGCGCCCTTCCGCTATTGCCAAAAGGAAGGCGTCCAAGACTGTTGCCAACAGGCGCGAGCAAGAGCCGCGCAATCTGCCCCGTGACCTCACGCCAATCGCGTAGGTGCCAAGCGAACTGCAGCATTTTCCAATGAGACCTGATGTGTGCCCCAAACAGGGCCTGGGCCACAATATGCGTCCGCTCGAGATGGTCCCATGCGGCTTCATTGTCGCGCCGGCGGCGGGCCGCGGTGTATAGCGCATACTCGGTCGCTAAAAAGCTGAGCCGTGCGGATTTCTCGTCAGCGCTCATGCCATAGTACTCACTATGCAGACGCTCGCGATGCACTGAGCTCACGGCGCGCCTGAGAGATAATCTGCCAGCCTCCGTGAAGTCCAATGGCAGCCATCATAAATGCGGCGAGTAGATCAGGTAAACCGCTGCCAGTAAACATGACAGCGACTCCGGCTCCGATAACTACAACGTTATTGATCGCGTCGTTTCGCGAACATACCCAGACAGACTGCATATTCGCGTCGCCGCTGCGGAACCGGAACAGCATCACGGCGACCGACAGATTGACCAGCAATGCAAGAGAACCGACCGCGCTCATGGCTATCGGTTCCGGATCGGAACCTGCGATAAGGCCCCAGATTGCCCAGCCGAGCACACCCAGTGCAAAGCCGAAAATGGTCACGCCTTTTATCAAAGCGGTCCTTGCACGAAAGCCAATCGCCATGCCTGCTACGCCCAGGCTAACGGCATAGTTGGCTGCATCGCCGAAGAAATCGAGCGCGTCAGCTTGTAGAGATCGCGAGCCCGCCACCACACCTGCCACCATCTCGACAAGGAACATTGTGCCGTTGGCAAACAGCGCAATCCACAAGGCCCGCCGCCATTCCGGCCGGTTTAGATTTTCGGTGCTCCCGCAAGTGGCAGCGCAGCAATTGTCAACCATGGCCTACTCTTTGGAATTTGCGATTCGGCCCTCTATATGCACCCTGTAGCTGCTACAGGGTCAAGCGATGAAGATAGGCGAACTTGCAAAAGCCACCGACACGCAGGTCGAAACGATCCGATACTACGAACGGATCGGTCTCTTAAGGGCGCCGGACAGGTCGGCTGCAAATTATCGGATTTATGATGCCTCACACCGGTCCCGGCTAAGCTTCATCCGCCAAGCCCGCCAGCTTGGCTTCACGATTGACGATATCCGTTCGCTGCTCGATCTCGCCGATCATCCGGAGCGTGATTGTGCCGAAGCGGACAGCATCACCACGCGGCATTTGCATCAGGTCGAAGCCAAGATCTCCCACCTGCACCGGTTGCGGGACGAATTGGAGCGCATCTCTGGCCGATGCCGCGGCGGGCTTGCGGCCGACTGTCAGGTGATCGAGGCACTGTCTGATCATATATCTTGCGAAACCGAACATCAATGATGACCCAGAGCCCTCTGTTTCGCAATAGAAATCTCCTATCTGGAGACGATCTGCGGTTGGATCGCAGCACCCTCGATGCCGCCTGCTGCAAAACAGTTAACGTGCGATCGGGGGCATCAACAACCGGACCTTTATCTCATGTGTCGCCGGGTTTCTGTTGGGAGTCCGCGGCAGATCCCGGGCAGGCTGTTATGGATCCCGGTGTGCTGGCGGGCAATCGATCATGGTCGACGTGCGAGATCCGCACACTGTCGATTGTGGAGGCGGCAATATGCACCGAACTTGCGAAGCGCCACTGCCCGCGGGAACGTAGCCGGTATTTCTTCCAGTCGCTTTCCTGGCAGGCGACCTGTTGGCCATCCCTCAGGAACGCGATGTGAAGATGACCTCGGCTTCTGGCAAACCAGCGCTTTTGCCGAACATAACCGCTAACGAGCGTTTGGTCGTCGCCGGCCTGTACTTCGACAAATATCACATAGATCGAAGGGTTTGGGTCGATTTGAACTGGAATATCGACACGGGACGGGCGCGCGTCGGCGGGAGCTGCGGGGTGTTGTCAGGGTAAGTTTTCCGGCGTGTGTGAGGGCTGTAGTCTGACTTTTTCATCCCGCATCGGCGGACGCAGCGTTCCATTCCGCCATCGCGGCAGATCGGAAGATACGCATTGTCTTCTCGGAGATCAGGTGACGCTGGATATTGAACGTGTTGTAGATTGCGCTGTGGGTCGAAACGAACCGTTGAGCCTGGCCCTGCGACTTGAAGCGCTGCATCTTTCCGTCTCGTCGTCGGACTGGGAAGGTGAGAATTCTCGGCCCGATTGTTCTCGCGTAAACGCCCGGTCCGTGCCGGTCGACAGGCATCCCAGATCCCGCATCGCAGCCGGATATGAGAGAAGGTCCGTCAGTCACGATCTTGTCCGGCACGTAGCCTTGGTTCTTCAGCAGTTTGCGTAGCAAGTTTCAGTGCTGCGGCCTTGTTCCGTCGCTTCTGCACGAGGACATCCAGAACCTCGCCCTCCTTGTCGACGGCTCGCCACATGAACATCCGCTGGCCGTTGATCCTCACAACCATTTCATCCAGATGCCATATGCAATCTGCTCGCCCGCGCTTGCAACGGATATTAGCGGCAATGGCGGGACCGAACTTGTTCGCCCAGCAGCGAACAGTTTCGTAGCTTACCGATGCCCACGTTCGGCAAGCATGTCTTCAACGTCGCGAAGACTCGTTGTGAAGCGGAAATATAGCCAGACTGCCAGTCGTATCACGTCTGGCGGGAAGCGGTGACGCTTGAAGGATATGGAGTTCATTCTCGTCTCTCTATGCGACGAACGGCCGCAAGCGGAGACAAGTTAGCGTTTGCCTGACAGGACCCCGATCAGTCATCAAAACCAGGAGCGAACACCAATCAGGAAACGCCATCCTCCTGCGCCCTCATCCCGGGCACGCCGAAAATCCGCAGTGCCGCCTAAAGCTCGTTCATATTCAACGCCGACGTAGGGAGCGAACTCGGGCACGAACTGATAGCGCAGGCGAAGACCGAGTTCGGCAGTCGAAAAGCCGGTTCCTATCCCGAGTTCGGCCACATCCTGTGCAGCAAAGTTAAGTTCGACTCGTGGCTGAAGGACGAGCTTTCGGGTTAGGCGCTGATCATATTCCCCTTCGATCCGCGCGGTGACATCCCCCTTGTTTGACACAAACAGCGCACCGTCGATTTCGAACCAGTAAGGCGCCAGACCCTTCACGCCCAAAACAGCATAGGTGCGGTCCGGACCGGTACCGAAGTCCTGCCGGAGGCCCGCCTGGAGATTCCACCACGGATCAAGCGCGCGGTTCCAGAGTGCCTGGACCTCGACGTGTTCCGGGTTCTCGCCGAAGCGGCTTTCACCCTCGGTTTTGACCCAGATCCGATTGATATCACCGCCGTACCAGCCCTCAGCCTTCCAGGCGAAACCGTCTTTGCCCTCGCCGATGGTTGCTTCCAGCTGATCGATCAGGATCATGCCGCTTTTGATGTCGCCATGTTCCTTGCGGACGATATTGCGCGCCGGAGCCATTGCCGAAACGCCGAAAACGTCATCCGCAGCGTGAGCGGGGCCAACCAATGCTGCCGCGGAAGGACCTTTGACTGGCGGATCGGGAATGCCGGGTTCATGCCCGACATGCGCCTGGTGCGCATCTATCGGCGCGGATGAGGGCATCTGGTGGCCGGCGTGCGGATCTTTTGGCTCCGAAGCCTTCGGCGGCATGGCGTGCCCGGCATGGGGACCAGCCGATGGCTCATCCGTCTGATGCTGCGCGTGCGGATCGGTCGGGGCCTGCTGCTCAGTGGCGTCATGAACATGCTGCGCCAGAGCAGGCGTTGCGATCGTGACAAGGACGATGCCCAAAAGAGACTTCATGCCGCTTCTCCCTCGAGCGGACGGACGGTGACGACACGGAACATCCCCGCGTGCATGTGGAGCAGCAGGTGGCAGTGAAACGCCCAGTCGCCGGGCGCATCCGCCGTCAGGTCGAAGCTGACCTTGCCGCCCGGCAGGACATTGACCGTGTGCTTGCGCGGATGACTGCCGGTATGGCCGTTCACCAGCTCGAAGAAATGGCCGTGCAGATGGATCGGGTGAGTCATCATCGTGTCGTTGATGAGCACCACACGCGCGCGCTCGTTGCGTTCGAAACGGATCGGCTCGACGCCTTCGCTGAACTTTTCGCCGTCGAACGACCACATGAAGCGCTCCATGTTGCCGGTCAGGTGAATCTCGATCGTGCGCTGCGGCGGGCGCGTGTCGGGATTGGGCGTCGAGCGACATCAGGTCTCGGTAGGTCAGCACCTTGTGGCCGACGTCTTCCAGCCCGACGCCCGGGTCGCCGGTGCGGTCGACCGGGACATGGCGATGGCGTCCACGCCGACGCCGACCTTGACGCTGCGGGCACCTTCGATTTGTCGCGCATGTTCATGCCGCCCATCGAATGGGAACTGCCGTGATCTGCTGCTGCCGCGCTGGCCCCGGCGGCCATGGCGCCATGGTCCATTCCCGCCATTGAACCATGGTCCATGCCGCCCATGCCCATATCCTTCATGGTGAGCGTGGGGCGCGCGCGAAGCGGTGGAACGGGTGCGCCATGCCCAGGCGCGGCGCGAGCGTGGCGCGCGCCATGCCGGAACGGTCGATCGACTTCGGCA
Source organism: uncultured Alphaproteobacteria bacterium (assembly GCA_963777785.1). Taxonomy (GTDB): domain Bacteria; phylum Pseudomonadota; class Alphaproteobacteria; order Sphingomonadales; family Sphingomonadaceae; genus Andeanibacterium. Next base: position 951,907 of record CAVZRU010000002.1, on the reverse strand, counting down.
ACGAGCGTGAAGCGCTGTCCTCGGTTGGCTGGACGATGACGTCATAGGTCTCGGCATTGCCGATCTGGAACTCGTCGACCGTCACCGGCCGGACATTCAGTCCGTCGGCGCTGACCACTGTCATCGGCAGGCCGGGAATGCGCACGTTGAAGATCGTCATGGCCGCCGCGTTGATGAAGCGCAGCCGCACGCGCTCGCCCGGCCGGAACAGACCGGTCCAGTTGTCCTGCGGTCCGTGGCCGTTGACGAGATAGGTGTAGGTCGCAGCCGTCACATCGGAGATGTCGGTCGGGTCCATCCGCATCCGGCCCCACTCGGCCCTGTCGGAGGCCGACATGTTCTCCTCCGGCCCGCCGAGCAAGCCCGCAGGGTCTGCTTCTGGTGGTTGAAGTAGCCGCCCTCCTGCTTGAGCTTGGTGACGAGCGTGGTGCGGATGGAGGAAGTGTCCAGTCGACGAGCACGATCACATGCTCGCGGTCATAGGCGACCGGATCGGGCTCCGCCGGATCGATGACGATCGGCCCATAATGCCCCTGCTGCTCCTGCAGCCCGGAGTGGCTGTGGTACCAGTAGGTGCCCGACTCTGGACGATCGGGAATTCATAGGTGAACGTGTCGCGCGGCTTGATGCCGGGGAAGCTCACGCCCGGCACGCCGTCCATCTGGAACGGCACCAGCAGCCCGTGCCAGTGGATCGAGGTGTCCTCATCCAGCGTGTTTTCAACGTGGAGCCGGACATTCTGCCCTTCGCGCAGCCGGATCAGCGGTGCGGGCAGGACGCCGTTCATGGTGACGGCATGACCGGTGCGCCCGCCAACCGTGAAGGTGCTGTTGGCGATCCTGAGGTGAATATCGTCGCCGGCGAGCGTGGGGGAGCTGGGTGCGAGGCCCGCCGAACCGGTTTGCGCCCAGGCGGGAAAAAGCCCGCTCATGCCGAAGCCGACAAGGCCCGCAGCGCCGGCGCGCAGGAACGAGCGGCGTTCTATAAGTGCTGTCATATCCATATGTCCCGGGGTTTTCCTGTCTGGAAGAAACCCAAAAAAATAAACTGGAATCCGGGCGGACAGCGAGATGCCATCCGCCCGGTTGGTTCCTAATGGTTGTGCTGCGAATGCTCTGCCGGAGCCGCATCGTGCTGCTTGTTCTCGCAGCACTCCATCTTTTTCCCGTTGGCCTGCGTATCGCCGCCCGTCTTGTCCTTGCAGCAACAGCATCCCTTGCCCCTCTGCTCGGTCTGAGGAGCATTGTGGCCGGCATGGTCAGGCGTTGTGGGCTGCGCTGCCACAGGTGCTGCAGCCGCCATTGCGACTGCGCTCAAAAGTGTGATCATCGTTCATTCTCCAGAAGATTTGAAAAGCTTTCAAATTTCCGGAAACAGACGTGGAGGCGGACTAGTGGCCTCTGGCGCTATCCCGTTCAGACGAGGGGATGGCTGAGGCGACAGGGCAGATCGAACCGGATTTGTCTCCACTGCCAGCTGAGGCGCCACTGGCTCAACCACCGCGCAGGCCATCGCGCAGTCTTGCGTGCCGCTGTGATGCTTGTCGGGTGCCGTCTCGTGATGGCCGGTGCAATCATCCATGGCCATCGGTGTGGCAGTGGCCGCATGGGCAGCCGTCGTCCGGTCCGCCATCGAGACGGGCATGACGGACAAGGCCAGGATAACGAGCAGAGCAAGGATCAATCGCACCGCCCGCCCGCTCTCCTCGTGGAGGGCAGATTTGTTTAGCCGGACGTTGATTGGTCTCAGGTTCACTCTGGTTCGTATCCTTCGAGTTGTCGCTACTATCGCACTTGTCACTATGTCAGGGTCAAGTGCTTATTGACTCTGACATAGTGTCAAGGTGCACCATGGATCTCCAATGGAAGGAGACCGTGATGGCCGAGTTGAAACATAGCACGCGTGCGGGAAGCCATGGTTGTTGCGGCGATCACGGCGACCATTTCGTCGGACAGGTTATCGACCCGGTTTGCGGCATGTCTGTAGATCCACAAAAGACCGCGCATCACGCATCGCACGCGGGCAGCGACTACCATTTCTGCAGCGCCGGGTGCCGCGAGAAATTCGTCGCCGACCCGCAGCGTTATCTGAACAAGGCTGCCGCCCCGATCGCACAAGATCAGCCGGGCACGATCTGGACTTGCCCGATGCATCCGGAAGTCCGGCAGGATCACCCGGGGGCGTGCCCGATCTGTGGCATGGCGCTCGAACCGGCGATGGTTACGGCCGATGAAGGGCCAAGCGCCGAACTGATCGACATGACCCGGCGCTTCTGGATCGGTCTTGCGCTCTCCCTGCCTGTGCTCGTTCTGGAAATGGGCGGGCATCTGTTCCCGGCGTTGCATCATCTGATACCGATGAAGGCGTCGATATGGATCCAGTTTGCGCTGGCCACACCAGTTGTCTTGTGGGCGGGATGGCCCTTTTTCCAGCGTGGCTGGGCCTCGCTCAAAACGCGCAATCTCAACATGTTCACGCTGATCGCCATGGGAACCGGCGTGGCCTGGCTCTACAGTGTGGTCGCGGCAGTGGCGCCGGGTATCTTTCCTGATGCCTTCCGCGCCGCCGACGGGACGGTGGCGGTCTATTTCGAGGCAGCAGCGGTCATCACCGTGCTGGTACTGTTGGGCCAGGTGCTGGAATTGCGCGCCCGCGAGCGCACTTCGGGTGCGATCAAGGCGTTGCTCAATCTGGCACCGAAAACTGCGCGGCGCATCGCTGTTGACGGCAGCGAGGCGGAAGTTCCGCTGGAAGATGTCGCGGTGGGTGATCGGCTGCGGGTGCGGCCAGGCGAAAAGGTTCCGGTTGACGGCGTAGTCGAAGACGGCCGTTCGGCGCTCGACGAATCCATGGTCACGGGCGAATCCATGCCGGTTACGAAGTCGGTTGACGACACGGTGATCGGCGGCACCATGAACCAGAGCGGTGCCCTGATAATCCGCGCAGACAAGGTCGGACGGGACACCATGCTGTCCCGCATCGTGCAGATGGTTGCTGAAGCGCAACGTTCACGCGCGCCGATCCAGCGCATGGCGGATCGGGTTTCCGGCTGGTTCGTGCCGCTGGTTATCGGCATTGCCATTCTTGCCTTCGCGCTCTGGGGCATATGGGGGCCGGAGCCGCGCTTTGCCCACGGGCTGATTGCGGCGGTATCCGTGCTGATCATCGCCTGCCCCTGCGCGCTGGGCCTTGCCACGCCGATGTCGATCATGGTGGGCGTTGGGCGCGGCGCGGGACTTGGCGTGCTGATCAAGAATGCCGAGGCGCTGGAGCATATGGAAAAGGTCGACACGCTGGTGGTCGACAAGACCGGCACGCTGACCGAAGGCAAGCCCGCCGTCACCCGGATCATCGCAGCGGCAGGGCTTGAGGAAGCGGAATTGTTGCGGCTGGCGGCAGGCGTGGAACGGGCGTCGGAACACCCGCTGGCGCTGGCGATCGTTGATGCAGCGCTCAGCCGGTCCATCGAAATCCCTGCCGTCAGCGGTTTCGATTCCCCGACCGGCAAGGGCGCCGTTGGTGTGGTTGAGAACAAGCGCATTACGTTAGGCAACGCGCGCTTCCTGACGGAATCGGGCATCGATACCACGCCTCTTGCTGCCGAAGCCGATGCACTTCGCGAAGATGGCGCAACGGCCATCTTCATGGGGCTGGACCAGCAGGTGGCAGGCGTGTTCGCCATTGCCGATCCGATCAAGCCAACAACGCCGGAGGCGCTGGCCGCCTTGCGCGCAGATGGCATTCGCGTGGTGATGTTGACCGGTGACAACCGCACGACAGCCGCGGCAGTCGCGCGCCGGCTCGGGATCGATGCCGTCGAAGCCGACGTCCTGCCCGATCAGAAAGCCGATGTCGTCGCGCGGCTGAAGCAGGAAGGCCGCGTCGTCGCCATGGCCGGCGATGGAGTGAACGATGCGCCCGCGCTTGCGGCGGCGGACGTCGGCATAGCCATGGGGCACGGCACCGATGTCGCCATGGAAAGCGCGGGGATGACGCTGCTGAAGGGCGATCTTGTCGGCATCGTTCGCGCCCGTCAGCTCAGCGAGGCGACGATGTCCAACATCCGCCAGAATCTGTTTTTCGCTTTCATTTACAATGCGGCCGGCGTGCCAGTCGCGGCAGGGCTGCTCTATCCGTTCTTCGGCATCCTGCTTTCGCCTATGATCGCAGCGGCGGCGATGGCCTTGTCCTCGGTCAGCGTTGTCGCCAACGCACTGCGTCTCAACCGGGTGAAGCTGTGAACATCGGTGCAGCCTCGCAGGCAAGCGGCGTCTCGCAGCGGATGATCAGGCACTATGAAAAGATCGGCCTGATCCCCCCGCCGCCGCGCCGCGGGAGCGGGTATCGCGATTATTCCGATGCCGATGTTCATCGCCTGCGCTTTATTGCCAATGCCCGCGATCTCGGGTTCGGGACGGAGGAGATCACGACTTTGCTTGCCCTATGGTCAGACCGTGAGCGGGCCAGCAGCGAGGTCAAGGCCTTGGCACTCGCCCAGGCGGACGAACTGGGGCGCAAGGCAAACGCACTCGAAAGCATGCGACGCACCCTCCTGGACCTGGCCCGTCAGTGCCACGGTGACAACCGGCCAGATTGTCCGATCATCGATGGTTTGGCAACGTGATGAGCTTACTACCTAGCCCAAAAGTAGCGAGGGCACCTCGCGTGGATCGGCGAATTGACGAAACGCATGCTTCAGGCGATTGTTCACAATTGTCGGCGCTCGGATGGAGAATGCGGGACAGCCGTTCGGACATTTACATGCAGTATGTCACGCGCACTGGGTTTGAACCAGAAGCTCCAGACAGCGAGGCTACCAAGAAGCGTCAAGGCGACACCGGCAAAGCTCGAGATCATACGCCAGAGGGTTCCTCCAACCTTGGCGGCATGCACCGGATACAGCATGTTGAATGCTTGCGTTCCAGCCTGCACTGCCAGTGCATCGCGCCGGGCAAGAAGCCGGCCATTGGCGGCATTAAACCACAACATGCTGCGACCGTTTGGGAGCCATTCGGACTCCTGTTTCATGCGAACAATGATAGGGTCGCCGCTTTTCTTTGGCAGGGTCAGGATGCGGATTAGAGCTTCGGGAAACGCTCGATAAGCCGCTATGACAATTCCCGCCCAGTCGACGTTTTGTGACAACTTGCCACCTGAGAGCACGGGTGAGGCGAGTTCCGCCTCCATAACCGAAGGAGCTGTAAGCGGGGAGAGCAGGAAGCTGGCGACGGGCCGAAAAGTCAGCATTGATCCTGTCAGCGCAAGCAGCAGCAGGATAGGCGCGGTAACCAGACCCAAATCGCGGTGCTGCATACGGATAGCCGGGCCACTCATGCGAGCAGGCCAGATCCTCAGGCGAAAGGTGCGCCGCGTCCGCCACCACAGGATGGTGCCGGTCACGATGAACACCACCGCCGCAAGCCCCGCCAAGCCGACAACAACTTTGCCTGCCTCACCTGCGAAAAGGTAGTGATGTAAATCGAACAGCCATAGTTCCGGCCGCTCCCATTGATTGCCCCAACGCGCGACCACATCGCCGAACTGTGTGAAATAAGCTCCGCCACCGCCATTGCGCAATTGAACGAGACCGAAGCTGTCGCTGGCGTAGATCAGGCTCTCTCCGCCTTTTGCGTTTTGCAGCAGGTGGGCCGTGAGCTGCCCAACAGCGATTGGGTCGGTCACTGGTTTATCGCTGACATGGGGTAGGGCAATCCAATCGTCTGTCCCCCGTCAGCACCTATGGCACAGATTTGAGGTTGTGATTTAAGGAGGGTTTGGGCTCTCGTCGTAGTGACGAAGGAACGAAGATGAAGCCCAAATCCTGACGAGCTGCCAAGAGGCCTGCCGAGCAGGTGGTGAAGGACATCCGCCGGGCAGACCCGGCGGCATTTCTCGGCCGAAGACAAGATCCGGATCGTGCTGGATGGCCTGCGCGGCGAGGACAGCATCGCCGAGCTGTGCCGCAAGGAAGGCATCGCCCAGAGCCTGTATTACACCTGGTCGAAGGAGTTCATGGAGGCCGGCAAGCGCCGCCTGGCCGGCGACACCGCCCGTGCCGCGACCACCGACGAGGTGAAGGATCTGCGCCGCGAGGCCCGCGCCCTGAAGGAGTGCGTGGCCGACCTGACGCTGGAGAACCGTCTGCTCAAAAAAAGCATGATCGCGGATGGGGGCGACGACGAATGAGATATCCCGCATCCGAGAAGCTCGAGATCATCCGGATCGTCGAGCAGTCGCACCTGCCGGCCAAGCGCACGCTGGACCAGCTCGGCATCGCCGCGCCGGACCTTCTACCGCTGGTATGATCGCTACCTCGAAGGCGGGCCGGAAGCGCTGGAAGATCGGCCATCGGCGCCGAGCCGGGTGTGGAACCGCATCCCGGCCGAGATCCAGGACCAGATCATCGAGCTGGCGCTGGATACAGTCCGAGCTGTCGCCGCGCGAGCTGGCGGTGCGCTTCACCGACGAGAAGCGCTACTTCGTGTCCGAAGCCACGGTTTACCGCCTGCTCAAGGCCCATGACCTGATCACCAGCCCGGCCTATGTCGTGATCAAGGCGGCCGATGCAGTTCCACACCAAGACCACCCGGCCGAACGAGATGTGGCAGACCGACTTCACCTACTTCAAGATCATCGGCTGGGGCTGGATGTATCTGTCGACCGTGCTCGACGACTTCTCGCGCTACATCATCGCCTGGAAGCTGTGCACCACCATGCGGGCCGAGGACGTCACCGACACGCTGGACATGGCGCTGGCGGCCTCAGGCTGCGATCAGCGCCACGGTGCTGCACAAGCCCCGGCTGCTCAGCGACAATGGCCCGAGCTACATCGCCGGCGAACTGGCCGAATACATCGAGGCCAACAAGCATGAGCCATGTGCGCGGCGCCCCGATGCATCCCCAGACCCAGGGCAAGATCGAGCGCTGGCACCAGACCCTGAAGAACCGCATCCTGCTGGAGAACTACTTCCTGCCCGGCGACCTCGAACGCCAGATCGAGGCCTTCGTCGAGCACTACAACCACCAGCGCTACCACGAGAGCCTCAACAACGTGACGCCCGCCGACGCCTACTTCGGCAGGGCCGCAGCCATCATCAAACAGCGCGAAAGGATCAAACGACAGACCATCGAACATCGGCGCTTGCAGCACCGCAAGCTCGCCGCCTAACATCAACCCCCAGACGAGGCCCGACACTCCGCTAATCTACGCCGCGATCTGCGCCAAATGTTCTGACGACGGACACAGCGGCATTGCCAAGGCATCGGAGACCGTGAGCAATATCGAAGGTGCCTGGGTCAAGGACACCAAGGTCACCGTCAACGATGGCAAGATCAGCGAATGGCGGGTGATCCTGTCGATCACCTTCATCGTCAAATGACGCACCTTGGATACTGTCGCCGCTGACGACGGTTGCCGATGATGCACGATAAAGCCGAGGATCTGCCCTGCAGGCCCTCGGCTTTGTTCATATCTTGCCAGCTTGTCTGCGTAGGGGCGAGCCGGGGGTCGCCTTCAACGATCGACGAGCGCGCTCAGCCGATGGTAGAAGGGACGGTGCGGGGTTTCCCCGCGCGTCAGGTCGTGAAAGGTGCCGCCGCCCAGGATCGGCAGGATCCCCTCGACTTTGAGCAGGTCGTCGAAGCTGTGCACATCGACATGAACATGTAGCCTGCCATCGAAATCGAAGCTGATGATCGCGTCTTCGGGGCATGCGCCCTGCAGCATGGCAAGGATCTTGTTCAGTTCGTCCGTGATCAACGAGGACCGCTGGTCAGGCAGGCGTTCGACACTTTGCTTTTGAGCCGGATTCTCGCTCATGGCATCTCCCGATTTCCTGGTGTCCGGATGCAATGCCCCTCGATCAATGGCTGATCGCGGGATCCATGGTCTTGGCCTGGTCGACCCATTTCTCGACCTGCGAGGCAGCAGGCACTGCCCGGGTGAGCTTCTTCGCCTCGTTCACCTCTTTCATTTTCGCTGCCAGGTTCTCGGCATTGCGGGTGGCCAGTTCCTTGACCGTGTCAACACCGGCGGCCTCGAGCAGTTCGGAATATTCCTCGCCCACGCCTGAAATCCGCATCAGGTCGGCCATGTTGGCCCACTTGAGCAGCTGGCTGGCAGAAAATCCGGTTTGCGTGGCAACGTCGTCGCGGCCTTTGCGGCTGCCGCAGGCGCTGAGCAAATCGTCCGTGGTCTTGATGCCCGCTGCCTGCAGGCGTTCGGCGTACTTCGCTCCAATGCCTTCGATTTCATCGATCTTGTACGCCATCATCCACTCCTTGCATTACGCCTTGTCTATTCTGCGACTGACAGCCTAACCGGACAGATCAGACCATGCAAACGCCGGTCAATATTTCTGCTGGCGCTCATAGAGGTCACGGTAGTGTTGCAGCCTCGTGACCCGCAGCCCCTGCATACCAGACCGGTCGACGGCGCGCTGCCAGGCGGCAAACTCTTCGATGGTCAGGTCATAGCGCTCGCAGGCTTCGTCGATGGTCAGCAATCCGCCGTTGACGGCAGCAACCACTTCGGCCTTGCGCCGGACGACCCAGCGTCGGGTGTCTCTTGGCGGCAGGGAATCGAGGGTGAGCGGCTCACCGAGCGGCCCAATGACTACGGCGGGACGGAATTTCTGGTTCTCAATCATAATGAATATCGATCGCCTGGCCGCAAGCGCTGGCACCGTCTCCTTTGTCAGCGATGTGTGCTGCCAATCATGGCCAAGAGGAAGTTAACATTGCGTGAGACTGCCGATGCCGTTGTGCAAGCCATATGTATTCCAGCGAACAGACAATCTGGATCACTGCATGGATTCGCCTTGAGCGAGTGATACTCCCGCCGTAAGGTCTGCCTGTTATTCCATCGGCGGAGAGGACAATCCCATGTCTGACGAAATCCTTAACAAGGGGAAATGCCCGGTTTCCCATATGACCACGGCGTTCGGCGCTCCGGTCGTCGACAATCAGAACTCGATGACTGCGGGCAAGCGCGGTCCGGTGCTTGTGCAGGATGTCTGGCTCAACGAAAAGCTCGCCAATTTCGTGCGGGAAGTCATCCCGGAGCGGCGGATGCACGCCAAGGGTTCCGGTGCATTCGGCACCTTCACCGTGACCAACGACATCACGCGCTATACGCGGGCCAAGATTTTCAGCGCCGTCGGCAAGAAGACCGAAATGTTCGCGCGTTTCAGCACGGTGGCCGGCGAACGGGGCGCGGCGGATGCCGAGCGCGACATCCGCGGTTTTGCACTCAAGTTTTATACCGAGGAAGGCAACTGGGACATGGTGGGCAACAACACCCCTGTGTTCTTCCTGCGCGATGCGAAGAAGTTCCCTGACCTCAACAAGGCGGTCAAGCGCGATCCGCGCACCAATATGCGTTCACCGACGAACAACTGGGACTTCTGGACGCTGCTGCCCGAGGCTCTCCACCAGGTTACGGTGGTGATGTCGGATCGCGGCATTCCCAAGAGCTACCGTCACATGCACGGCTTCAGCAGCCACACCTACAGCTTCTGGAACGATGTCGGCGAACGCTTCTGGGTCAAGTTCCACTTTCGGACCCAGCAGGGCATCGAGAACCTCACCGACGCAGATGCCGCAGCGGTTGTGGCCAACGACCGCGAGAGCCATCAGCGCGACCTTTTCGAAGCCATCGAACGCGGCGACTTCCCGCGCTGGAAGATGTATGTGCAGGTGATGCCCGAAGCCGAGGCGGAAACCTATCACGTTCATCCGTTCGACCTGACCAAGGTCTGGTACAAGAAGGACTATCCGCTGATCGAGGTTGGCGAGTTCGAATTGAACCGCAATCCCGAAAACTATCATATGGATGTCGAGCAGGCGGCGTTCTCGCCATCAAATCTAGTGCCCGGCATCAGCGTATCGCCTGACAAGATGCTACAGACGCGGCTCATCAACTATCCGGATTTGCAGCGTTATCGCCTTGGCGTCAACTATCACCAGGTGCCGGTCAATGCGGCCAAGTGCCCGGTCATGAGCAACCATCGCGATGGTGCAGGACGGATGGACGGCAATTTTGGCGGATTGCCGCACTATCAACCGAACAGCTTTGGCCAGTGGGTCGACCAGCCGGAATTTGCAGAGCCGCCGCTCCGCATCGACGGCAATGCCGAGATGTTCAATTTCCGCGAGGATGACGACGATTACTACAGCCAGCCGCGCAAGCTGTTCCAGCTCATGACGCCTGCGCAGCAGCAAGTGCTTTTCGAGAATACGGCGCGCAACTTGGGTGATGGCCCGGACTTCATAAAGCAGCGCCACATCGACAATTGCACGCGCTGCGATCCGGCTTACGGCGCAGGAGTTGCCAAGGCTCTCGGCATGTCGGTCAAATCGCCGCAGGAATTGTCGCCTGAACCGGAATTGGCCGACTGAAACAATAGAATGAAGTCAAGGTAATGACGCTTGATGCTCCCCGGCGAGGTGGGACGCCACTTGGCCGGGGAGCATCAGGTCAACGGGGGAGGAGCTTGAGACTTTCGCCGATCACGGAGCATAATGCAGCGAACCCATTGCAGAACGGTCTTGTCAAAAGGATGGGGCAGGCAAGGTTGAGCGTGATAGAGTGGACAGATGAGCCGTAAATCCCGAGCTAAGCCCGCTAATCCGTTTCGCTATTTCCATTCTTCGCCAGAAGTGATCCGCCTTGTCGTTTTGATGTATGTGCGTTTCCCACTTAGCTTGCGGAACGTGGAGGACCTGCTGTTTGAGCGCGGTATCGATATCTGCCATGAGACGGTTCGGCTCTGGTGGAACCGGTTTGGTCCTATGTTCGCGGCTGATATTCGGCGGCAGCGGGTTAGCCGTATGCGTGGCTTTCGTCATTGGCAGTGGCATGTCGATGAGGTCTATGTGAAGATCAACGGCGAGACCCATTATCTGTGGCGTGCCGTGGATCATGAGGGTGAGATCCTAGAAAGCTATGTGACCAAAACTCGCGATAAGGCTGCGGCCTTGCGGTTTTTGAAGAAGGCGCTGAAGCGCCATGGCAGGGCGGAGAAGGTCGTAACGGACGGGCTGAGCTCTTATCCGGCAGCAATGAAGGATATCGGCAATGCTGCTCGCCGGGAAGTGGGACGGCACCTTAACAACCGCGCAGAGAATTCGCATCTTCCGTTTCGACGACGCGAGCGGGCCATGCTGCGGTTCCGGCAGATGAAATCGCTACAGAAATTCGCTTCTGTTCATGCCAGCCTTCATAATCATTTTAATTCCGAACGCCATCTCGTTGACCGTCAGACATACAAAGCCCGCCGCTCCGCCGCCATGGCGGAGTGGCAGAACCTCGCCGCCTGAGAGATACGCGGTGTTGCCCAAGCCACGCCAATCGGAGACAAGTTGCCATCCGACTGACAGCACCCGGCAAGTTGCTCATCTCTTCTCTCCTCAAACTCTGCTGTCTAATGGCGAGCTTTCTTCCAGCTTAGCAACTGCCTCAGCGCAGATCAATTCGAAAAGCGAAAAAGAATTCGATATACGAAAAAGGAGTTCTTAGCCATTGGGCCAGAGTTCAGCGCTGGCGATGCGTGCACCTTCGACGAGCGCCTCAAGCTTCGCCCACATGATGCTGGGATGGACACGACGAACAAAGGGGCCTTGTGCGAAGCCACAGTCGGATCCGCCAATGACATTCTCCCTCCCTACGACGCTTGCGAAACGCATGAGCCGCTGGGCCACCAATTCTGGATGTTCGACAACATTGGTCTGATGACTGATGACACCGGGAATAAGCTTGCGATCCTCCGGCAGTCTTACGTCCTGCCACACCTGCCATTCATGCTCATGCCGGGCGTTCGCACTTTCTATGGCGTAGGCGCTGACTGGCAGTTCGAGAAGCAGGCCGACGATTTCCTTGAGCTCCACGTCGGACGCGTGAGGTCCATTCCAACTGCCCCAGCAAATATGATATCGTACGCGATCTTCTGGAATTCCCTTGAGTGCTTCCTTCAGAGCATCGATGCGCGGACGCGCCCAGGCATAATATTCGGCGCGCGTGCCATTGCTGACGATCCGATCCCACATGAAGGGCAAGTGTGCATCGTCTATCTGAACGTAGAGCCCCGCTTCGGTGATCGCCTTATATTCTTCGTGCAGCGCCTTTGCCCCTGCTTCGATGAATTCCTCGTCCGTCGCATAGTGCTGATTGGGAGAGAGTGAAAAGGCACTGGCCGGTGCAGCCACGGGAAGAAAGCCGTCTTCAACATGGGCCGCGGCCATGGCAGATTTGAGATTATTAATGTCACGATTGAGTTCGTCGAAGCCGATATACTCGATATCACCGATGCAGGGATAGATTGCTTCCGGGTGGTCCTGCGTCGGCCAGAACTCGCGGTAGAAATCCGCAAACTGCTGCATGTCGCCGGTAGAAACTTCAGCCATGCTGGCCTCACCCAGAGCTTCGCCGAAGCCACTAAGGCGATCGAGGACATATTGCTCCCATCCGCCGATCTTTCCGAACTCCCCATCGCTGACGATGTCGATGCCAATTTCTGCCTGCTTTTTCACTACCTCTCTGACGGCGTTTGTCAGCGAGGCGCCGAACTCCTCATCGGAAATACTACCTGAAACCTTGCGGTGCAGGACCTTGGTGAATTCGTCGGGACGCACCAGGCTGCCGACATGTGTGGTTAGAATGCGGTTTGTCTCTGCCATTGTTCCACTCCTCATGTGCCGGAAATGTTTCAGTGTCGGCTGTCTGCCGCTGCTTTCAGGGGCGATATCCAGCCTGTGCGATTTTCGAGAATGGCCAACCTGACACCGTACCACGCATTTCCATTTGAACGTGTCGTTCAACGGTGGGGCGGTTCGATCCGCCATTAGGTTCACCCCACAGGATCGTCAATTCGGTGCCATTCACTGCCACGGCCGAATCCGACGACAGCTAGCGTGACCCAGCAATTGTCGGGCGCGAGGAAGGCCGCGTATGTTGAAACCCCGACGCAGTTACCATTGGCATCGTAGACCGCGTCATACGGATAAGCTGCGTAGTGTGCCGAAGGCATCTCCATACCTTTGCCATTTCTGCCTGGGATCATTTGGCTGCGGTAGATTTCCATCGCGTCGGTGGCGTTGACGACGAGCGATACCTTCTTGCGGTGCGGTTTCTTCGCCATCTCCTCCAATGCTGCCCGGCCGACAAAATCGTGATCGAAACGGATGAGCCGGCCGTAATCGAGGTCCCAAGGAGTGAAATAGTAGTCGCAGATGCTCTCCGAGACGAAACTACCACCGAGCGCCGCGGCTCCATCGAAACTGCTGGCGGGCAACCACTCGCGATAAGCGCGCATTTCCTCGCCCGAATAGATCGCGGGCAGAGGGCAGGGTAACCACCCTGAATCGACAGCGGCACTGGAATAGGCTCGAGCACCTACCTGACGCAGGCCAAACTCGTTGCCGACATCCAAAATCGTGGCCTTGGCTTCATCATAGTGTTCGAACGGACCCCAGAATTCGAGCCCGGGTGCACCGCCCATGCCGTGGCGCAGGGAACGAAAACTACGATGCGCGACGTTAATGCGCCCCATCTGAAAAAAGCGGGGCTGGTCGATCGGGCCGCCATTCAGTTTTTCAAGCAGAGCCCAGGCGTCCGGCCCTTGAATCTCGAAGCGAAAAGTCTTGCGCGGCCGCGCGTTCTGCAAGGTCCTTTCATCTCGGTTGCAGCGTACGTCGAAATCGCAAGACGCGGCCTTGAATTCTACCCAATTCGCGACTGTCGGTCTGCCTACGATATTCACCAGATGGTCGCCAAGCCCGAAGATGATCATGTCGCCGATAAGATGGCCATCGGGCGCGCAAGCAATGAATTGCTTGGCCTTGTTGTCTCCAAAGCCGGAGAAACTGTTGACAGCGAGGCCGGAAATAAACGCGATCACGTCCGGCCCCTCCACATATAGATCGGTCATGTGGAACGATTGGTCCATCAGGGCTACGCCTTCGCGCCATGCCCTTTGTTCGTCGCGCCAGTTCGAAAATTCGGCGGGAACGGGAAACTGGTATGGCCCGGTCTGCGAGCTGCGCAGCATGGCGAGGGGGGACTCGTAGAGCGCCAATTTCGCCTGCAGCGACGATTCGGTCATGTGTGTTTCTCCCTTCCGGGCATCAATAGAGGCAGATTTCCACCTCATCTTGACCGTGTGCGACAGCACCTTGCGGAATGGCGACAATTGGGCGTTCGGCGCCAAGGCAAAGCTTGCCAAGGCTCGGAGAACGGCGATAGCCTCTCCGTCAAGTCCGCGCTCAGCCGGAACGAAACGGGAGAAAAGGCGATGCTCCAACATTTGGGACGGAGTTCAGCCAGCCTGAAGCCTTGGAGTGGTCAGCCATGAAGGTCGCCTTCCGGCAATTGCTGGAGCAGGCCCCGCTGGGTCCGTTCCAGCTTGTTACTGTTGCATTGGTTATGTTGGTGCTGATGATAGACGGCATCGACATTCAATTGTTGTCGTTGATCGCACCAGTTATCATTGATGAATGGGGTATCGACCGCGCGCAATTCGGTCCAGCACTTGCGGCAGCACTGTTTGGCATGTCAGTGGGAGCCTTTGCCGGCGGATGGATCGGTGATCGCTTTGGCCGTCTCAATGCGCTGGTTGGCTCCACAATTCTGTTTGGCGCCGCAACCACGATGGCTGCTGCGGCGGACAGCGTAGTAATCATTACCATTTTGCGGATGGTGAGCGGGATTGGCTTTGGCGCGGCGGGTCCCAACGGGCTTGCGTTGGCTAGTGATTGGCTTTCCGAGCGCCATCGGCCTCAAGTGATCAGTATGCTTTCCGTAGGCACTCCGGCAGGGGGGATGATCGGTGCCATGCTCGCAATACTACTTCTCCCAATTTTCGGCTGGCGGGGAGCGTTCATTGCTTGCGGAGGCGCAACGATCCTTTTCGCGCTGTTTCTGGCTATGGTGCTGCGTGAATCGCCTGGCTATTTGCTTGCACACGGCCGAGATGCCGACGGGCGAAAAGCGGCCTCTGTGTTGCTCAAGCCGGGCGATAGCCTTGTTCCGGACGATCTCGGACGAGGACACCCTCATACAAAGCAACGAGTAACGTTGTTTGATCTGAGCCTTCTGCGGTTCAATATTGGAGCAGGCCTTGCCTTTTTTTGCGCAGCTCTTGTTGCATATGGCTTCCTTGCCTGGACTCCCGTCTTCCTCACCGATGCTGGTTTCTCGCTGCCCCAAGCGCTTACAGCTGTTTTCGCTTTCAACCTCGCATCAGTGATAGCTGCGCTCGGTAGTGGTTTCTTGGTGAGTTGGTTTGGTTCACGGAAAGTACTTGCGACAAGTTGCGCGCTGCTGTGTTGCTCCATCGTTGCGCTGGGCATCGTGCTGGAACCGCTCGCAAATACAGCGTTGCCGATGCGTCCGTCCGACGTGGAACGCGTTGCTACGACTTTGCTTGTTGGTGCGGCGGGAGGAACTGCAGGGGCTGCAATTGCTACGATCTATGCGATGATGGCTAGTGGCTATCCACTTGGCTGCAGGGCGGTTGGACTTGGTTTCGGTTTAATGCTTGGCCGAACAGGGGGTATAGTCCTTTCGCTTGGCGGGGGATATTTGCTCAACGCGAGCGGCGTATCCCTCTGGCCCTTTATGGCTGTACTGGCAGGGAGTGCTGCAATGGCGGGTGTGGGTGCACTTATTGCAGACCTTCATATTGCCGGACGCGCGACAGTATTGGTCCGTCCTTAGGGGGCGGGACGCACACCGATGCAACCGAAAGCACGAAGTAGCAGCAGAGCACTCCAGAGGAGTAGAGTTCATGCGAAATGCGACCTGGGAACAATTCTCAACCGAATCCGTCCGTCCTTCGCAGCGCGTCAACCATTGGAACGACTTCGGAAGCGAGACCTTGTGCAGGCTTACGGTCGATCCGTGTGACAGGGAGCAATTTAACGCAAAGCTCTCGCGCGTGGAATTTGGGCCACTCGGGCTTATCAAGATGCAATCTACAGGTGCGACTGCCCGGGGCAGTATTGGGGAAGCGGGCGGCTGGGCCGCCCGTGAAAAGGATTCCTTGCTGCTGATTTTGCCAGAGATCGGCTTCAGTAGATTCGAACAGAACCATCAATCGCTCGACCTCTCCCCCGGTGACCTCCTCATCCGCGATTTATCCAGACCGTGGCTGCATGCGTGCAGCGAGGAAATGGATATGCTGATGATAAAAATTCCTTATTCGGCGCTTCTGACGCGGGTCGATGACCCCGGTCGTCTGATTGGAATAAACCTGAAAGCCAATCGCCCCGCAGTCTCCATGGCTGTAGATGTGATCCGGATCGTGAATCGGACGCTTTTGGCTGAACCGGAAGGAGATTGGCACGGCGCGATGGCTGATCTCGTGCTCGACAGTGTAGCTACGGTCTATCATTCGACATCGACTTCCTTCGTTCGACATTTTGAGACAGAGCAGCGCGCGGCGATCCGGCGCGATGCCAAGAATTACATCATCCGAAACTTGGACGATGCAGAACTTTCCGTTGCGAAGCTGGCGGTAGAGCTCGGGGTCGGACAGCGCCGCCTCCAGCGTGCATTCGTTGAAGTGGGAGAGACTCCGAGCCAATTCATTCTTGATCAGCGATTGGAGCTGGCCGCCAGGGAACTCAGCCTCGGAAAGAGGGAATGCTACAACTCGATACTTGAAGTAGCCCTATCATCGGGCTTCAATGATGCCAGTCACTTCAGCCATTCATTCTCTCGGCGATACGGTGTCTCTCCACGAAACTACCGTGGAACACCCCCGCTGGCATCGTGATCGCACGCAGCTGTCGCATCTCGCCAAGAGATCGACGCGTTAGTCCAAGAATTCCTTTCCATTATCACTTAGTCCCAGAAGCAAGGGCAAAAGCCTGCTGACATTGGGAGAGTAGTGTGATCAAGACAGGGGTATATTCCGCGGTTTCTGCTGCAGCGATGTCATTTGTACTATGTGGTGCCGCGCAGGCTCAGGATGAGAGCTCAGGTGGCGAAGCTTATTCAAGCCACGAAATTGTTGTCACTGCACAATTTCGCGAACAGAATGTCCAGGATACTCCTATCGCAATCTCCGCGCTGGACGGTGAGTTGCTAGACCGGAAAGGCGTGACTGATATTGCCGGTGCCGCCAATCTTGCACCCAATGTCCAACTTTCTTCGAACGCAGGCAATTTCGGCGGAATGGCTGCGATCTTCATTCGCGGCGTTGGTCAGGCTGATCCGCACTTTGCGGTGGAGCCCGGAGTGGGCATGTATGTGGACGATGTCTACTTCGGAGTTCTGACCGGTTCGATCTTTGAGTTGCTCGATGTGGACCGGGTCGAAGTCCTGCGCGGCCCGCAAGGCACGCTGGCCGGCAAGAATTCCATTGGCGGCGCTGTGAAGCTTTTCTCGAAACGCCCAGGACCCGAGGCGGATGGCTTCATTGAGGTTGGTTACGGTTCGCGAAATTCCATTCTGGCGCGCGCGGCCACCAACGTCACTCTGGTCGACGAGAAGCTCTATGGGCGTATCTCGCTTGGCGGAAAATATAGCGACGGTTATGTGGACCGGCTCGACTATGCTTGTGTCAGCGGCGATTTCAGTGGGGGTACGCAGCGGACCGATCAGAATTGCAAGATAGGCGAACAGGGAGGCCAGCAAGTCCTGGCTGCGCGAGGATCATTGCTTTGGACGCCTAGTCCCGCAATCGAGAATCTGCTCATCTTCGATATCACACATGACCGTTCGCAGAATCCCGCGATCAAGGCGCTTACTCAATCGCAACTATGGGCCGATGGCGCCAACTTCATCACTGGGCCGCAAGAATATACAAACTACGAAGATTACATCACAACGCCAACCGCAGGATCTTCGATTGGTGTTCCCTATGCGATGCCCGACACGACCCCTCTTGATGCCTGGGGCATATCAAACATCTTTACTGCCGAATTAAGCGACAGCCTGAACGTAACATCGATCACTGCCTTCCGCTCCTCTTCGGTGACGTTCTCATCAGTGGTCGACGCGGCAACGGCTGCCATCAACGATCAGGTTTGGTCGCTTGAGCACGAACAATTTACCCAGGAATTGCGCCTTGGAGGCCAAGCTGGCGACTTCCTCGACTGGACCCTTGGCGCCTTCTATTACAAGGCTGACGGTACATCGGGCGGACGCGTGACCTTGCCAGGCGGATTGGCGCCTGGCGGCGGCGGGCTGGATTTCGATATCCTGTTCCGCGATCCGGTGGAAACCGAATCCAAATCGGCCTTCGTCCATATGGTTCTGCACCCGACGTCGCAGTTGAACCTTACCGCCGCGGCTCGTTACACTGACGATAGTAAGAAGTTCACCTTCAACCGGTGGGATCCGGATGGCACGCCCCATCCTGTGCTCGGGGCACTGGTCGATTTTCCCGTAAGCTATGAAGGTGACCGGATCGATTATCGTCTTGGGATCGATTACGCATGGTCGTCCGACTTGATGACTTATGCTCAGGTCTCGACGGGGTACAAAGGCGGCGGGGTCAATCCGCGTCCCTTCTTCACGTCCCAGGCACTGCCTTACGAACCGGAAACGCTCACCGCCTATGAGGTCGGCTTCAAGAGCCAGTTTGCCGATGGGCGGGTGACGTTGAACGCAGCCGCTTTCTACAACGACTACAAAAACTTCCAAAGTACGCTGCGGGCCTGCGATTCCATTTCGCCTTTTCCCGGCGCGCCCTGTGCGCAATCCACCAACGTCGGCGATGCCACGATCAAAGGACTAGAGGCTGAACTATTCATGGAGCCGGTCGATGGTCTGACTTTCGATGGATCAGTTGGTTATCTCGATTTCCAGTATGACTTGGTCAACACAGCTCAAACCGGGATCACTCTGGACATGACCAATGTCTATACGCCCGAATGGACAGCTTCGGCAGGGCTTCAATACAAGATTCCGCTAGGCAGCGGATCATTCACGCCTCGGCTGGATCTATCCTATCGTTCCCGCGTCGAAGGCGATGCAGTGAACGATCCGCTAAGCTCCCTGCCGGGCCGCGCTCTACTGGGCGCCAAGCTGAAGTGGGTAAGCGCGGCTGAAGATTGGGAAGCCCAACTGGCAGTGACGAACCTGACCAACAAGTTCTATTACAATTCGACGTTCATCCTCCCCAATGCGCCTTATTTTGCTGGCGTCGGTGTCCTGGCTGCTCCGCGAACCTTCATGTTCACGATAAAGCGCAAATTCGACTGAGGACAAAGACAAGTGTATCCGTTCAAGGAAGGCAGTTTTGCCCCTCGCAACGCTTGGTATGTCGCGGCGTTCGTAGATGAAGTGAAGCGCGAGTTGCTATCGCGATGGATACTCAACGAACCGGTCGTCATGTATCGCACTGAAGGAGGCGAGCCGGTAGCACTCGATGGCCGCTGCCCGCATCGTCATTTCCCATTGGGCAAGAGTTGCCTCAAAGGAGATGAAATCCAATGCATGTACCATGGAATCACGTTTGGACCGGATGGTCAATGTACCAGGGTTCCATCGCAGAACTTCGTGCCCAAGAGCTACAAGGTAAAAAAATACAGAGTTGTTGAGCACGGGTTGTGGTTATTCATCTGGCCGGGTGATCCCGAGAAAGCCGATGAAGCCTTGCTGCCGGACCTTGATGCGACGGGCTTTACTAATCCGAACTTTCGTTTCCAGCCGTTCTACTCACTCGAAGTGGAGGGACGATATCAGCTCTTGAACGACAATCTGCTTGATTTGTCGCACCTGGCCTATTTGCATGGCTCCAGTATCGGCAATGAAGAAAATGCTTCGGAACCGGAAGTACGAGAAGAGCTGGAGCACGTCTTCAAAAGCCGACGCTATATGAAAAACGTCCCCATAATGCCGAGCCAAGCGGGCCAGTTCGATTACGACGGGCCGGTAGACCGCGTGGCCGGAATGGATTTCTATTTTCCCGGCTTTCACGCGGGTATCGATGAGATGAGCATCCCGGACAGCCATGCCGGCAGGTCAGGTGAAAAGTTGACTGAGCACCGCGTGTTCCATGCGGTGACGCCGGGTAAGATGAACACCACGAATTACCTGTTCGCAATGGGCGGCGTGATGAGTGATGAGGAGTTTGCGCGAACCAAGGAGTTCTTGGTTCCGGTTATCGAAGAAGACGCGATGGCTACGCGTGAAATTGAACAGATGCTCACAAATTTGGGCTATTTTCCGGATGAGTTGATGCTGAAGAGCGACACGGGGGCGGTACAAGGGCGCCGCAAGTTGCAAGCCATGATGGATCAGGAAGCGGCCGAAGCCGAAGGCCCCCATTAGCTGCCATTGGTTGCTGCTTCGTCAGCGACCACCTCAGAAATCGGGCTGGTATTCTATCGCTTCGGCGGCTTTGCCCGAAAGAATAAAACCGATCGGCCGGTTGGCCTCCTCGGTCAGATGTCCGATTAGACCGGCTGTGCGAGCTAGGAGCGAAATGGCCTTTAGCGAGGTAAGCGGGAAGCCGAGATCAAGCAGAATTGCTGGAATGACGCCGTTTATGTTGAATGGGAGTTCACGTCCGATCACCTTGGGCAGGGCGGTCTCGACCGCATCAAGCGCCTCTATATGGCAGCCTGCGACGCCGCGCTCCCGCGCCAGCTTGAGCAAGAGTTCGGCCCGCGGATCGCCGCTGGAATGTTGGGGATGGCCAAATCCCGGCACCGGCTTCCGTTCGGCGCGCAACGCGCTCACTTCTTCCATGGCAGCGCGCGTTAGATCGTCGCCATGTTTCGAGCGAGCTACCACGTTGGCAAGGAAAACACCTGCCGTCTCAGCGCTGCCCAATACAACTGATCCGCAGCCGAGAAGCCCGGCGGCAACGGCTCCTTGCAAGGCTTCGGGGGCTGCGGCGTAGGTCATGCGGGCGGCGACAACGCTGGGAACCAATCCATGCTCGGCCAGCGCGACGAGCATCGCGTCGGCGAAGAATTTCTGCTCGTCGGAGGGATTATGGCCGGTAACCAGAAGCCAGAAATAGCTTGTGAAGTCGATTTTGCCGATCAGCTGCTCGCACAAATTTTGCCCTCGGATGGTGATGCTGGTGGCATCGGAGGTGCAGATGGAGGTGTGTGGGGCGTCCTGCTTGCCGATGCGCATCGCGTATCTCCCGTTTTGCGGCATTCCTGGAGTTCCAGGCCTTGGCCGTTTAAAACTTCGAAAATCGAATTTGAATTCGTATATCGAATTGGTATAGCGATCTAGGTAGAGTTTAACAACGCCCGGAGAAGCAGCATGCTAAGTCAGCTAGCCGACATTCGTGTCATCGAAATGGGAACGTTCATCACTGGTCCGGCCGCTGCCATGCAACTTGCAGATCTGGGGGCTGATGTGATCAAGGTGGAGCGGCCCGAGACGGGCGATCCATTCCGTGCGTTTAAGGGAGGTCTCTATAGCCCCCATTTTCAGACCTATAACCGCAACAAGCGAAGTGTGACGCTGGACACCAGGATTGCAGAGGATCTCGAGAAATTCGACAGGCTGATTGCCGGTGCTGATGTGTTCATACAGAATTTTCGTCCCGGGATGGCTGAAAAACTCGACGTAGGTCATGCGCGTCTGTGTCAGCTAAATCCGCGATTGATCTATTGTTCAATCTCCGGTTTCGGAAGTTCTGGTCCCGATCGCGATCGCCCTGCATTCGATACAGTGGCGCAGGCCGCCAGTGGCTTCCTTCGTCTGCTGCTCAACCCGGCAAAGCCGAGGGTTGTCGGCCCTGCCATCGCGGATGCGATCACGGGAATATACGCTGCGCTGGGTGTATTGGCCGCTCTTCATGCCCGTGAGCGCACGGGAAAAGGTACCCTGGTCGAGACTTCCATGCTGGAATCGATGTCCTACTTCAATCTGGACGACTTCACCCATTTCCTGTCGGAAGGGCAGGTGATGGATCCCTTCAGTCGGCCACACGTATCGCAATCCTATGTTTTCGAATGTGCGGACGGACGCAGTATTGCACTGCACATGTCGTCGCCACAGAAGTTCTGGGAAAATCTGCTGGCAGGGCTGGACGACGCTGGGCTGAGCGACGATCCGATTTTCGCTGATCGAAATGCCCGCATCGCAAATTACGATGCCATTGCCGAACGACTGCAGCCGCAGTTCCGCGCGCAGCCTCTGTCCCATTGGATTGAACGCTTTTCGCAATTTGAGGTCCCGCACTACGAAGTGGCCAAGCCCGCCGATGTTCTGAATTCTGAGCAGGCCCGCCATCTCGGCTTGGAAGTCACTGGGCCCGGTCGCTTTGGTGTGGATTTCCGAACGATAAGAAATCCACTTAGTTTTGACGGAAGCCGGATGATTTCCGTCACGGCGCCACCCGAACTTGGGCAAAACAATGAGGCTGTAATCGGGCGGAAGGAGAACAACCAAGCCGCGCTCTAGCGCTCCTCGCAATTTTGCCGCTATGTCGCTCTAAGAGGGAGATAGCCACAACGTGATCGACAGCGCAGATGGGCCGAACGGCAAAGACCCGGAGTATCTCAGCACTCTGGAGCGCGGGCTTTTGGTACTGGGTGCCTTTTCCGCGGAGCGTCCGGAGATGGCGCTCAGCGATGTTGCACTGGCCGTTGGCCTGAGCCCGGCGGTCGTAAGGCGCTGTCTCAATACATTGTTGGCGCTTGGCTATGTCACCAAGCATGGGCGCCAGTTCTTGTTGAGGCCCAAAGTTCTGGAATTTGGCGATGCATTCCTGTCGTCAACCAATGTCGAGCAGGCAGTTACGCCATTTCTTCAGAACCTTCGTGACAAGACGGGCGACAGTGCTTCCATGGCAGTTCGTGCGGGCGAACAAGTCATGTATATCGCACATGTTTCGACAATGCGCCCAATCCGGCTCAGCGCGCATGTGGGGACAAGGTTTGCAATTCACGCCACCTCTTTGGGCAAGGCAATGCTCGCCTTCGCCGATCCCGCAGATATCGAAGACTATCTCGAGCGGGCAAAACTGGAGAGCTACACACCGAACACGCTTACAACCGCTGCGGCGTTGGCGAAGGCGCTGATGCGCATCCGAAAGGATGGTTTCGCGACTGCTTTCGAGGAACTCGATTACGGATTGTGCTCGGTGGCTGTACCAATTTTCGCTCGGGATAAGAAGGTGGTGGCAGCGATCAACTGTTCAACCGCCACCGGAAGAGTGGATCGGAACGACTTTCAAACAAGCCGGCTACCGCTGTTGCGAGAAACTGCCGGACAAATTGAGCGGTCGCTGCAGCGCTTTCCCCACTTGGTCCGCGCCCTGACTTAATTCCGAGCATCCCAAACCTGGCATCCCTTTAGCCAGCGATAACTATTGTTCGCCTTAAAGCGCCGAATTAGCGTTCTGCAGCGATCATTTTTTCCATCCATCGCCGCCCGCGGATGGAATGCTCGTCCGCCTTCACGAGTAATTCTTTTGGTGCTTCCATGGACTGGATCATTCTTTCGATCGATTCAGTAGCATCGACGTCTTGGTCAATAGCGATTTCAAACACCTTGTTCATCGTGTCGGTTACCGATTGATCGCCCCGCGCAAAAGTGCGCGACCAAGCCACAAAATAGTTGGTGGTGCTTTTGGTCGCAGGTGTGACGACGTGATGAACGCGAAATTCGCCTATGGGTTCGTCGGTTCCGGGTTTGCGAAAGCTTTCCAGTGCGACGTGAATGCTTGGCCCGTAGAAATCGATCGCTACGTAGCGGTCGACCGGTCCGTTATATCCCAGCACTTGGCTGAAAAACCCTGTGAGCGTCTCATTTGGAATGAAGCGTGCTCCGCGCAAATAACACTCATTCTGAATAAGTTCGACCTCGGCTGCAGCTATCGCATCGGTCCCGACAGTGCCGGCATGCAAAAAGGAGAGATGGCTTATGTCGGTCAGGTTTTCGTGCAGAAGTTGAGACCGGGCGGCGAGCAAACGCGTCAACGATTTTTCAGCAAGCCAGCCTTTAGAGCTTATGTTGATCTCATCATGATCGGGTATCAAACATTCGTCGGCATCTGCGGGATGCCCTGCCCAAATCCATACCCATTTCCACTTTTCGACTAAGGGGTATGATTTGACCCGGCAAACGCTCGGGATTTTTTCCTGGCTTGGAATCCTGATACACGTTCCGTCGCTGGCAAATGTGAAACCATGATATCCGCATTCCAGCGCATTGCCGCGGATGGGGCTCTTCGCCAATGGGTAGTTGCGATGCGGACACCGGCCCTCCAACGCTACGGGATTACCTTCATTGTCGCGATAGAGGGCCACTGGCTCGCCGAGGATCCAGCGTTCCAGAGGAACATCGTTATTAAGCTCATCTGACCATGCGGCAACATACCAATGATTCCGCGGATAATCATAGCCTTCGGGAAGCGGCCACATCGGTTCTCTCCAATTCGTTTTGTCGGTCTTCTCGACCAGAATGATCAGCAGTTTGCTCGTCGTTTCAGTCGTACTATGCGAGTGGCGAAGCCTATCTTCGATCGGCTGCGCCTTCCCCCAGCGTGGCGGTCTGTGGTGTCATCTTCAATGCGTTGCCTGACATGCGATCTTCACCTCAGTTTCGCGAAGCAAATGGTAACCCGGCGTATTGATCGTGTCTTGTCGCGATGCGTCATCGATTGCGAGCCAAGCGTCACAGCTGGCCCGTTGAGCTGCCGTCCGGTACGCGCAGGCACCTAGCGTCTGTTAGTTTTCCATCCAAACGGGATGGAAAGTCCGGAACGGGAGACATTGTTGTGCAAGGTCAATGGGGCAGCTCAGTACCAGCGCCTTTGCGCCTGCGAAACGAGTTGAACGTTGGAACGACTACGGCAGTGAAACGCTGTCCACCATGACGGTCGACCCCGGAATCGAAAAGCGAGTTCTCGGCTTCAATCGCACGTATCAGCTTCGGCAAAATTGGTATGGCCGTCGTCACTTCTACCGCTGCTTCGGCTCGTAGCGACAGTGGATCGGCTGGCCGGTGGGTTGCCGACGAATGCGATGCCTTGATGCTTGTGATGCCGGAGCGCGGGCGCAGTCTTTCACAGGGCGGCCGCTCCGTCGAATTGGCTCCCGGAGATATGGCAGTTCGAGATTTAGAGCCGACCATGGGTACATCGCTGCAACGGCGAAATGGAAGTTGTTATGGTCAAGCTGCCATATTCACTTCTTGCCAGTCGGGTAAGCGACATCGAGCGGATGGTCGACACGAGCTTCAGTGAGGCCGATCCGATGGTGGCGATGACATTGGGTTTGATCCGTTCTGCCCGTC
The DNA here is from genome assembly GCA_963777785.1 of uncultured Alphaproteobacteria bacterium. Taxonomy (GTDB): domain Bacteria; phylum Pseudomonadota; class Alphaproteobacteria; order Sphingomonadales; family Sphingomonadaceae; genus Andeanibacterium. The sequence goes on along the minus strand of CAVZRU010000002.1, from coordinate 926,691 downwards.
ACACACTCTCCCTGCAGCCCGAAGGATGTTGGCAGGATGAGATGTCCGACCTTATCTTCCACGGCTTGCTGCTGCTCACCGCGGGGAAGGGGGAGCGCCAGGAAATTCATGCGGAAGCAAGCAGTCGATCGCTAATCCGCAGGGAAGCCGTTTCCTATATTCTGAGCAACTTGGACGATCCCGATCTTTCTGTAGCTGTTGTTGCGGACAAGCTCGGAGTGCGTATGCGCACGTTGCAAAGAGCTTTCTTCGAAACGGGTCAGACGCCGCGCCAGATTATCTTGATCCAGCGCTTGGACAAAGCCGCCGGGATCTAAGTGGCAGGAGCAAGGCTTCTTGCCCAGTCCATATTGGACGTGGCATTCGGGGTCGGCTTTAACGACATGAGCCACTTCAGCCGGTCTTTTTCGCGGCGTTTCGGAGTTTCGCCTAAGCATTATAGGGGGACGTCGCCAGTATCTGACCACTGACCAACGCAGGGGCCTTTAAACTTGGGGCCAAGCTGGAACTGGTTCGGTATGTTGAAGGCTCGCCGCGCTTTTTGGCAACGAGATCTCAGACTTGTACACTCATGCCATCGTGTCCGACAATGACAGGGCCGTGGTAATACTTGCCGACCGCCTCTTCAAACACCTCATCTGCTAATTCGAGCAATGCTCCGGGCGCCAAGTGGGTAAGTACGACCTGTTTCACCCTTGCGCGGGTGGCCATCTTTCCAACTTGTTCGGGCGTTGCGTGGGTGGCTAACATATGCTGCCAGACGCCTTCTTCGGCGCCCGCGAAGGCCCCGGCTGCGACTAGCCGATCGAATGCCTTGCGCATGGATTCTGGCTCAAGCACTTCGGAAACGAAAACGTCCGCGTCCTGCGCCAGTGCGACAGAGAAATTCGGAATAGGTAGTATCGCCGGAGAAAACGACGGAACGGCCCCAATCAAAGCGATAGGCGTAGGAGCGCTAATTCTTTAGCCCGCCGATATCATCCGGAAAGTGCGTATTCTCGGCACTTGAAACCCGCAAGGATGAGTTCAGTACAAGTTCCTGTCCCGGTTCGACTTCCAACGACTTTATGAACGACAGGAATCCATCGGGCCTTCCTTCGTCCGCCACTCGGATCGTCGCGTTTGGTGACAGAGCCGCGCGTATCGCTGTGACCAGATCGTCTGTGCCCGGCGGACCGTAAACGACGACATCGCGTGCGCGCCCCTGGGTCGCCAGATGCGTCAAGATTGCAGACAGGTCGGAGGTATGATCGTCGTGGAGGTAAGTCAGGAAGATCGCGTTAAGCGCCTTAAGGTCTAGGCCTGCGCGAAGCAGGCCGGCGCGCGCACCATAGCCACAGTCGATCAGATCGAGATCTTCCCCAACAACGAGGGCATTTGCGGGTTCGGCGCGCGTTAACGAGAAGTTGGGTCCGCCTTGAGTTCCGAGAAGGATCAAACGGCCAGTCGAAACGGTACTCGCCGCATGCGCACCAGTTGCCGGGACTATTGATGCGACCACTACCGCGGATGCAGCTGCAAGCAGCGAACGGCGGGTTAATTTTTCTCGATGACGATTGGTATCCTGTCCGGGGTCTAATTGCATTGGTTTTCCTCATTCTCCGATAGGCAGACTACACGGGCAGCGATTGGGGGCAAGCTGGCGAATTCAGGCCAAATGAAAAAGTCAGAGATTGAATGATGGAGGACGACATGGTCTTCGAGGGGGATTGTCAGGTAAACTTTTCCAGGTTGCACCGAAGCTCGAACCCGTAAATTCATGCCCCTGCGGCGGACGCGGCGTCCCACTCCGCAAAAGCGGCGTCTCGGAAGTTTCGCATCGTATTTCGTGAGGTGAGATGGCGCTGGATGGCGAAGGTGTTGTAGATCGCTGAGTGGGTTGAAACGAAAAGCTGAGCATGCCCCTGGGACTTGAACCGCTGCATCTTTCGCTCTCGTCGTCGCACGGGTAGATGTGAATTTTCGGCCCGGTTATTTTCCTGCAGTCGTCCGGGATCGTGACGGTCGAGGCAACCAAGCTCGCGCATCGCGGCTTTGTATGATCGCAACCCGTCGGTCACAATCTTCTCTGGGCTGAAGCCCTGCTTCTTTAGCAGTTTCCTCAGCAATTTCAGGGCTGCGGCCTTGTTGCGGCGCTTCTGAACGAGGACGTCCAGGACCTCGCCTTCCGTGTCCACGGCCCGCCACATGAAAAACCGTTTGCCGCCGATCCGCACGACCATCTCGTCCAGGTGCCAGACGCAATCGGGCCGGCCGCGCCGACGCCGAATGTTCGCTGCGATCGCCGGACCGAACTTGTTCGCCCAGCAGCGGACAGTCTCGTAGGTTACATCGATGCCGCGCTCGGCGAGCAGATCCTCGACGTCTCGTAGGCTCATTGTGAACCGGAAATACAGCCACACTGCGTGGCATATGATCTCGGGCGGAAAGCGGTGACGCTTGAAGGAAATGGTCTTCATAGCCCGCTGTTTAGACTGGAAAATTTGCGAAGTGGAGACGAGTTGCGGTTAGACTGACAGCACCGCCACCTAGTCTCGGACTCTCCACCCCTACGCCCGACAAGGGTAAAAACCGGCGCAGTTCTGGGCGGTTTTGGCCGTCAGAGTGTACCAAGAGAATGGTTCTGCGAGAAATTTCCGGCCAATTTTGCGTACATTCTCCGCGAGCACTTTCGGTAGCACGGTTTGCCCATATTTCCGGGGCAGGCTGTTCACCAGGGGAGATTCCCGAGCGGCCTTCGCCTGAACTGCAATGCTCGGAATGCCGCGCAAGTCGAGTGAATTGTGCTTAAATTAGGCAGCGCGAGTGACAGTTATGTTTTGTACTTCGATGGGGAGTTTCTTTTGCAAGCGTCCATCAGGTAGAAAATGTAAAAGAAGAAGGGCGCACTTCCGAAAACGGTTCTGTCAAACCAACTGCACCTCTTCGTAATGAGTGGAGGGGTAGGGCGGCGGATGCGACAAGCGGAGACGAGTTGCGGTTAGACTGACAGCACCGGGAAATTGGATTAGGGTGTAACCATCCTTGAGGGCGATCGGGGCGAGAATAATCTGAAAGACGGCCAGCGCGATCTCACAAATTTTTTCTTGTGAAATCGTTGTGAGCGAAGACCTATTTAATACCTTGAAGGTATCAATTCTCGGAAGAGAATGATATTGGATTAGCCCGACCGTTTCCCATAATCATTGACATGATAACAAAAATTATGAGGGGACTAAGATGGGTACCACAGGGCAGAGTTGCGTCGATTTCCGGACGCTAGTGAAGGCGAAGCCGCCGTCTACCACCAAACTATTGGTCAGAAGTTCTGCTGCCGCCCTAGCTATGGCTACTCTTCTGCCCGCTACTCAAGCTTGGGCTCAAGAAGCAGAAGTGTCTCCCGCTATGGAGGGCGCAACGCAAGATGAAGCGATTGTCGTAACGGGTTCCCGTATTGCTCGCACGACCTTCGACACTTCCACACCAGTAACGGTTATCGGTGCGGACACAATCGCCGCTCTGGGCCAGGTCAACCTCGGTGAGACTATCCAGTTGCTGCCGCAGAATGTATCGACTGTGTCGGACACGAACGTCGGTATCGCGACGAATAGCGCGCAGACCAACATTGGCGCGCAGATCGCGAACCTTCGCGGCCTTAACCCGGCTAACGGCGTGCGAACTCTGACACTTATTGACGGCCGCCGCCACGTTCCTTCGACCACCGGTGGCGGTGTCGACATGAACCTGATCCCGTCGATCCTCGTACAGAGTGTTGAAACCGTCACGGGCGGTGCATCTGCCGCATACGGTACCGACGCACTCGCCGGTGTCGTCAACATCATTCTCGACAAGCGACTGCAGGGTATCAAAGCTCAAATCGACTATGGAGAGACCTTCCGCAGCGATGGCACAAGCTTCCATGCGGCGCTCGCCGGGGGCACCGGCTTTGCGGGAGGCCGCGGACATATCGTGGTTGCAGGCGAATATCAGGACAACGGCGATGTCGGTGACTGCGTCTATGTGCGCGAATGGTGCGCACGTTCGCCCGATACGTTTATCAATGAACAATGGAATAAGCCTGGAACCGCGAATTTCGGTCAGCCCCATTACATTCGCGGTGACAATGGATCTGTGTCAAATTCCAGCCGTACCGGCGTTTTGCGTGGAAACACATCGGGTCGTTTTAACGACGTCGCGCTGAAAAACATCACCTTCACCCCTGACGGCACACAAGCCATCGACTTTGAGCCGGGCAATTACACTCAGGCTAACGGTTTGGCCGATCGTCAAGGCGGGGATTGCCCGATTGATTGTTCTCAGTGGTCCGGGTTGCAACTTCGCCCGGAAGTCGAGCGCTGGTCGACGTTCCTGCATGCCGACTACGAGGTCAGCGACAGCGTCAAGGCGGTTTTCGAGGCTTCATACGCAGCTCGCAAGTCAAATGTTAAGGGCCTCTCACAAGGGCCAGGTTCGGGTAATCCGATCCGCGGGGACAATTTCTATCTTCAGAATGTTACCTGGCTGGACCGCAATACGGGCGAGGTCATTCCCTTCACCGACCTGATCGACAGCACAAGGACGGGGCCGTTTGGCGTCGGAGGATCAAGCGCTACGGCGACCAACGTGTCACAGGCACCGGGCGTCGACAATCTGCCGTTGTTCATCGGCCGAAATATGAACGGCACTCCTGGTGCGCGCAGCCATTACTTCACGGATCTCACTAGTTGGCGTGTCATGGCGGGCCTGGAAGGCGAACTCGGTATTCTGGGTGGCTGGAAGTGGGACGCTTATTATCAGTATGGCAAGACGGAGCAGACGCTTGAAATCAGCGGGTTGCGCATCAACGAGTTCTTCTCTGCGGCAATCGACGCAGTGGAAGATCCGAACAATCCGGGGCAGCCGATCTGTCGCGGGTTGCTCGATGGTCCGCCTAATTCGGCTACACCGTCAGGGTTCTTCCAGCATTACAACCTGCCCTATGCCGAAGGCTGCGTGCCGCTCAGTTTGATCGGCGAAGGTTACGATCCAGCGGCGATCGCTTATGCCTACCGAACGGCGCGGGAAGACTTCAGCTATCAACAGCATGTTGTGGCGCTGAACCTGAGCGGGAATTTGTTCGAGGGTTGGGCTGGTCCGATCGCTTTGGCCTTGGGTGGTGAATATCGCTTCGAAAAAGGCGAGGCGATCCACAATAAAATGCCCTTCAACATCCCATTCAACGTCAATGCATTTGGCAATGATTATGCGGGTGATCTTAAGATCCTCGAAGGGTATGTCGAAGCTAACGTTCCCCTCCTGCGTGATCTTCCACTAATCAATTATCTTGAACTGAACGGAGCATTCCGCCGCACCCAGCAGACCAACACCAGCGGCACGACCGGGCAATCGAAGGATCTGGGCTTCAACACCTGGAAGCTTTCAGGCAACTGGGAAGTTACTGACTGGCTACGTCTCCGTGCAACCCGTTCGCGGGACGTTCGTGCGGCCTCGTTTGTCGACCTTTACTACAATCTCGGCAGGACGAATTTCGGTCCCACCGCAGGGCGCGCAAACAACCCTTGGGCAACCGGGAACACAACTGGCGTCGACGATTGGGCAGAAATTCTCTATCCACCAAACTTCGAACTGAACCCCGAAGTGGGCGACACCTTCACTGCCGGTGTCGTACTGCAACCGGGTGGTCCTTTCGAAGGCCTGCGCCTCTCGGTCGATTACTATGACATCCAGATCAAGGATGCGATCGTGGTGCTGACCGCTCAGGAAACGGTCAATGCCTGCTATGTTGCTGAACTCGCTTGCGATGCCATCTTTACTGGCCTCAATGGTGAAGGTCAGTCTTTTGCCGAACTGTCCGATGCTCAACGGACCGCGCTTGGGCAACTCGTGCTTCAGGGAAGCGGCGAAGTTGGTGCGGGCTTCGACTCAATTCGCCGCGGTAACGCCAACGTAGGGAAGTTCTCCACCAGCGGTTGGGACATCGAAGCTGTCTACAGGCTTCCCCTCGACAAGCTGGGCGATACAATGCCGGGTGTTCTGACGCTGCGCGGCCTAGCCACGATTACCAATGAGATGGTAGTCGATCTTCTTGGGACCGGCGCGACCGAAACCGACTACATAAATCAGACAGGCGGCACGGCGTTCGGCGGCTTCGCTGCTCCGCCGGAATATGTGCTCACCGGCTATCTTACGTACGATGTGGGCGGCTTCTCGATCACAGGCGATGTCAAGCACATCCCCGAGGGTATCTACGATATCCGACGGTGCGATGTGAGCAGGAATGAATGCGCTGCTTCGGACGTAAACAGCATCAACGATAACTACGTGGAAGCGCGGACCTATTTCGGCCTGTCGACCTCGTACGAATTCGAATTGGCCGGGACGAGCACTGCAGAAGTGTTCCTATCGGTCCGCAACCTGTTCGATACGGATCCGCCTCCCACGGTTAGCACCAACTCGGGTAACGATGGTCCTGTTATGGGCGGCGGTGGTCCTACCAACCCCGTCTACTATGACACCATAGGTGCCCGCTGGCGTGCAGGTATGCGTGTAAAATTCTAATTTTCCAGTTCAAAAACATTTCGGCCACAGCGAATCTTTCTCCCATTCGCTGTGGCTTTTTTTCGCCGGCCCTGCAGAAATATTTACAGTCCAACGCGTATCATTGTTAGGTATTGGCACCGTTTGAGCCAATTCTGGTGAATCACTATGCGGGTGTGATGTTCTGAGGGGCGCCTCCAGAATCCTTGATCAGGGCTGCGCCGACCACCGTTGCTCGCGAGTTCGAGGACTGACCCTAGGTTGGCACGACGGAGAGAGCCCCACGAATTAGGGAAAGTGGTGGGGGCCGAGGGGATGGCTATGACGCCGGAGAAAAGATCAAGGTAATGACGCTCCATCTCATCACAGCATGCAATGCCCGCCCAACGGACCGGTTTTGCACACCCTCAATATCCGGAACCCCGCCCCCGAACCGAGGTCCTGCTAAAAAATAATTTGCCCTCACTGCGTCACATTTTTTGCCAATGGGCATCTGTCGACTAAAATTCCAGTATTGACTAGGATCGGAAAAAGCGACGGTCGAAATGATCAAGTGATCTGATCGTGTTCAAAGTTTCGAAATCTATTTCAGCGCTAAGCGTCCAATGAACCTGCGCGTGGCTCTAATTAACCTCAGAATCGCATATACATAAAATCCATTCATGCGATTATGCTCCAGCTTCTAAAACCCCTATTTTTGTGGAAGCAAGCGTCTGCAGTTAAGGCGATTTATTTAGTCAGCAAATTCCGCTGCGGTGCGTTCATAGCTGCGAGCATAAGTTTCGAGGCCCTGCCAAACGATGAAAATCGCTGGGGGGCCAAGTACGATCGCAGCAAGCGACATCGAATATTTCAACTGGTTAGGGTCCTCGAAGAGATAGTCGGTGAACAGTGCAACGATTAAGGGCCCCAGGGCGAAGGCGATCACATTAGAGGAGAATAATTTCACCGCGCTGACCTGAGCGCGCATCGGGTTAGGTGTGATGACCTGAGCTGCCGCCCCTGCGGGCCCAGCGGCGGCATTAGAAACAAAGATGATAATGCCATACATCCCCAGCATTACCCAGGGATTCGGCATGAGTGGGAACGTCATCGAAAGCGGCACGGAAATGAGCATGCTGTAAAAAACAATGCGTAAGTTCGCGCCTCGAACTCCCTTCCGGGCCATGTATTCAGACAGCTTGCCACCCACGATTAGGCTGATTGAGCCAACAACAATTATTAGTGTTCCTTGAATAAGGCCAATTTTCGTTAGGCTCCAACCAAACTCCCGGTAGAATAATGTCGGCATCCATTGCGTAGTGCCGAGCATGAAGAGATATTTCAGGCTGTGCCCGCCGATAACCGCTAAATAGGTGCGCCAGTCGTCCAGCATGTATGCGGCCACCTCTTTGATGGGGGTCGCTTTTCGAGCGGTCTCGCCATGGCTGAATGTTCCGCGGCGCTTCGGCTCTTTTAAGGCTACCAATACGACTAGGGCCCACAGTAGACCCGGAAAGCCAACGATGACGAATGCCCACTGCCAGGGTCGTAACGCACCAATAAACGGCAAGTCGACCGTGGGCATGTGGGCAACAAGGGCAAGGGCACTTCCCCCTATAATTAGTGCGAGTCCCGTCCCGACTTGCGAGCCGATGGCCATGGTACCCGTCGCAAAGGCTACTCTTTCTCGCGGAAAGCTATCAGTCAAAATGGACCATGACGCCGGACCATAACCAGCTTCACCGGCCCCAATGCCCATGCGAGCAAACAGCAATTGCACGTAACTTTGCGTAATGCCGCAGGCCACCGTCATTGTGCTCCAGACGGCAATGGATGCCGCGATTATCTTCTTGCGATTTCTGACATCCGCCAGACGTGCAATCGGAAGGCCCGCGATGGCGTAAGGCAGCGAAAACGCTGCACCTAAGAGCAAGGCAACTTGCGTGTCGGAAATATTATAGTCGCTCTTTATCGGTTCAATCATCAGAGCCATGATCTGCCTGTCGAGAACCGTGAACATCACGACGACACCAAGAATGAAGAGCGTGAAATACTGGCTCCGCAAACTGACCGGGCCGTGCTTCGATCCCTCGAGCATTTCCGCGTGCTGATCCGTTTTTCTCGAGCTTTCAGCAGCGGTCTCGGTCATTGATCATCTCTCCGATGTTCTGCCGCTCACCGCAGCCTATTCAAAATCAGCGCAACTTAACAGCTGCAGAATAGCCATGACGCGACATATTATTTGACATGATAAGTATGTGGGGAGGGGAAATGCGAGTCAAGCGGGCTAATTTTATTTTAAGACGATTTGGCTAAATCAGCGTTCGTGCGTCAAGTTTGCGTTACACCGATAGACCAAGTGATAAGCAACCAAATTAGCGTTGACTTGCGATGAAGCTCACCTTTTCTAGTATCTTATGGGCATCGAAATGCTAAACTCAACGATATTGGATCAGCACCTACCTGCACCCCATATTAAATGACATGATAATGAACGAGGGGAGATGGTGCTGTGAGGCAGTCTACAAGCAAATTTCTGTGCAGCCACGGTGGGAATTTGCCCCGCCCGGCAGAATTCGATGCAAAGCTATCACATTTCGACGAGCACAGGGACGAGATAGCGGTAGAGTTGCCGCGCGCAGTCCAGTGGGTGGTCGACAAGCAGATCGAATGCGGCGTCGATATCATCAATGACGGCGAATATGTGAAGGCGGCCAATGGCGGTTCTTACGGCAGCTATATGTCTGCTCGTGCAACCGGCTTCGAATACGTCGATCATGATCCAAGCGTTCCTCCCAAGCGCGCAGGAACGGCTGAACGCGACAAACGCGATTTTCCAGGCTTCTTCGCCTCCGGTCTGTGGTTTGCTGGTTCGGGAGGGCCTGTGCGCCCCGGATTCGTTCAGCCACCAAGGCCGGGCGCTTCCAGCACCTTGAACGAACCTCGGCGGGACCAGATTTGTGGTGGGCCGCTCAGCTACAAGGGGCGTGATGAAGCGCAAAAGGATGTTGATTCACTTAAAAAGGCGCTTCAGGGCAAGGAAGGTGCAGATGGTTTCATCGCTGCGCTTGGCCCGCTAAGCTTCGCTGCGCGCGCAAGAAACCTGCATTATGCGGATGAGCGTGAGTATCTCTTTGCAGCCGCCGAATGCATGCGCGAGGAATATAAGGCGATCACCGATGCCGGGCTGATCATGCAGATGGACGAACCGGAATTCGCCACCACCTGGATGTTCTATCCCGACTGGAGCGTGGAGCAGTACCGCAATCACCTCGATTTCATGGTCGAAGTGATCAATCACGCACTGGAAGGCATTCCTGAAGAACTCGTACGCTTCCATTTCTGCTGGGGTTCCGGGCACCGCCCGCACACCAACGACATCGAGTTCAAGCACCTTGCGGACAAGATGATCAAAATCAACGCCCAGTGCTACACATTCGAGGCGAGCAATCCGCGCCATGCGCACGAATACAAGGTGTTCGAGGATGTGAAGCTTCCCGATGGCAAGATTATCGCACCGGGCGTGGTCGGCCATTACACCGACCTCGTCGAGCATCCCGAGCTCGTGGCCGAGCGACTGCTAAACTACGCCAAGTTGGTCGGCATGGAAAATGTCCATGCCAGCACGGACTGCGGGATTGGCTCGCGCGTCGGACATGAAGAGATCGTCTGGGCCAAGCTCAAGGCAATGAGCGAAGGCTGCCAGATCGCCACCAAGCGCATAAAAGCCGGCCTTTAAGCTCCAGCAATCATAGGGGAATGAAGCGCCGGCTCAGTTACCTGAGCCGTGCGGCTTCATCCCATATGGAAGTTCCGAAGTATAGGCTGTGACCTGCACGATCTCGCCGCCTTCAACACGGAACATCTCCACCACCTGCATTGTACGCGGATAGGTTGACGTGTCCTTGAAGATCTCGCCCGAGCCATCGGTATATTCCCGATCGATCGCGGTGAAATCCTCAAAGGTCTGATAGACTACCAGGCCGCGTGCCTCATCCACTGCCAGCAGGCTGCAATCCCTAACCTGCTCCATCGTTTGCAGGCGCTTGGCTGCGAAACATGAGTTTCGGTCTATTGCACAAAAATGCCAGCAATTGCGGATTGGGGGAATTGTACGAAGTCCGCGTGTGGCTTCACTCTCCCCAACACTTTAGGAAGTTACGCATTGCTGACTTCTGTCAGTTGAAACTTGGGTTCTTTGTAAGGGATATCCATGTAACTATCGCGTCGTTTAAAGCGCCAGCCTGCCTGCGTGCGTTGCAGGGTCGCCTCGTAGTGGCAGAAGTGAAACGCAATAGGCCGGCCGCCCTCGTCCAACTTGTAGTGGCGGTACTGCGCCCGCGCCGTTGCCCAGTCACCTTGTAGGTCGATCGCAAGATCAGAAATACTGTGAAAAGTGCGGCTTTCTTCACTTTCCCAAGGTGTCATGAAGTTGCTCATGTATTCAATGATTTCGGCTTGGCCCACTGCTTTGCCAGTGACGCCGCTCCATTCACCATCGTTGGTGAAACACTGCCCGTATCGCACTCCATCGCGTGTGTCCGTTGCATCTTGAAGTTCGATGAATTGCCGGTAAATCGCGGCCCGGTCTTCAATAAGTCGGCTGCGCTGCTCAAGCACGTCGAGGTGGTCACTTAGCTGTTGAAGCATGTTCGGCCCAGAATTCCGTTTATCTTTGAGGGGTGGCGAACCAAGAGCCTTGGATTCCGCACGAAGCAGAGTTTCATTCTCGAGGGCTGGTAGGCCAATGAGTTGATACTCTGGTTCGATATAGGGTATCTTTAAATAGCTTGCGCGACGCCGGAGACGCCACCCGTCAGAGGTGCGAACCGCGACAGCTTCAAAATGGCCAAACGCCTTGACGACGGGATGCCCATTCTCATCCGGGTGGCTGTGTTGCCATTGAGCGTGGCCAAGCGCTCTGTCGCCGTCCAGTTCTATCGTGACGTCAGAAATGCTGTGATAAGTACGATGTGCGGCGCTATCCCATGGCTTGCAATATTGCTTCAAATGCTCGGTGATTTGGGATGGACCAACTGCTCTGCCGTTGACGGCACACCATTCGCCGTCAGCCGTGTAAAATAAACCGTATTGAACCATGTCGCGCTCATCCATTGCGCTTTGTACATTCACAAACAGACGGTAGAGGGCGTCCCGATCTTCGGCTTCCCTGACGCGTCGATCCAGCGCCTTGATGCGCTTCTTGAGAAGTTCTGTTTTATCTGCGTCCGGCACTGCACCCAAACCGATTTCAGGCTTGGGGCTAACGTTCGCGGGCTGAATATCCCTATTGCGGATCGCCTCCTCTGGGCCAGTCAACTGAAAGCTTGGCTCGATAAACGGGAGCAATCCGTAGCTTGCTCGGCGTTTGATTCGCCAACCATGTTGAGTACGCTGCAGGAGCGCCTCGAAACGGCCGAAATGAACGGTAACTGGCCGCCCTTCTTCGCTAGGAAAGTCGTGTCGCCACTGTCCGCGCGCGGTCGCGATGTTGCCATCAACATCGATCACGAGATCAGACATACTGTGATAGCTGCGCTGATCCTCGCTTTCCCATGGCTCACAATACTGCTCCAGAAAATCGGAAATGTGCTTCGGGCCGACGGCTCGCCCGCTGACTGCGCACCATTCCCCGTCCTCAGTGAAGAGCAAGCCGTACCTGACGAGATCGCGCTCATCCATTGCCGTCTGGAGGTCAACGAGCAGACGATGAATGGAAGCTCGATCCTCAGCTTGACCTTATTCCTCGCTCGATTCCGTCAGCGCGCTTCCAGAGCATTTCGATAGAATTTGCTTCAGTCAAGATAAACTCCAGTCATACGTAAAATCCCTCGGGGAACGATGACACCAGGTTGCGCCATCGGTGTTCGGCCCGCATCGCCGAACGCGCTCCCGCCATCCAAATGGATTGATTCATATAACACGATAAATTAATGACCATCGCGAAGGAGCGCTGTGCAGATCTGCAGAAAGCTCACATATTTCGATGTGTCAAGCCAACATGGCAGTGCCAATGAACATGCGTACGGATGGTTCTTAAGAATATAGTGACAGGTTAACTAATTAGGTTGGCCTGTCTCGTGTCATTGAGGTCGAACCTTGTGGTGCAGCGAGCACGGCAAAAAGATGCAAGCAATCGGAGCTGTGGGCGAGTTTGGCGAGCTCTGCTTAACCACGAATAAACTGCCTTTTGGGCCGCTGACTTGAACGCGAAAAATCTCTGCCGACTGACGCCTACGAGAGGAAAGTGCATGACCGAGTTCGATATCGATCAGTTCGTTGATCGAACGCATTTTCGTTTCACCCATTACCTCACCTTTTTCGTGTGCGTGCTCATCTGCTTTATTGACGGCTTCGACCTAGTGCTGCTCGGCAAAATAGCGCCGGCAATCGCGAAGGATTTTGGTGAATCCTCAGCTGCCATGACACCCGTGTTTGTCTACCAACAGGTCGGTTTGGCATTTGGCGCCTTTGTCGTGAGCCCATTGGCGGATCGGGTGGGGCGGCGCTCGATGTTGATTTTCTGCTGTATCTTCCTCGGGGCAATAATGCTGGCCAGCATGTATGCGCAAAGCCTGCACATGCTGGCAATAATGCGCGGCATCGCAGGGATATTCATGGCCACTGGTCTTACCGATGGCAATGGCGCTGATTTCGGAGATAGTTCCTTCAAGTCGTCGATCAACACTCGTCGCCATTGTGCTTGGCGGGTACTCGGTCGGCAGTGCTGGCAGCGGTTTTGTCGCCGCTTGGCTCCTTGACGACTACGGCTGGCAAAGTGGCTTTGTGATTGGAGGTATTGTTCCCGCTAATCTGTTTGCCGTTACTCATTCTGTTTGTGCCTGAATCACTTAAATTTCGAGCCGAGCGAGACCCGACGACCCGCGCATCCACATACGCTGCGACGCCTCGATCCCAATGTGAACCTCCGCGGTGATGAACTATTTGTTGTGGGATCCTCCGGGACAAAAGGACGAAAGGCGAGACTCAGCGACGTCTTCTCCGGAGGTCGGTTGACAATGACAATACTGCTTTGGGCGGCTAGCGCGCTTATCGGTGACCAACGTCGTGCTGCTTGGCACTTGGCTTCCCAGTTTCTTTCAGGAAATGAAGGGATACCCATCCAGGAGTTCGCCAGTGGTGGCAATGATTGGCTACTTCGGCGGTGTTTCCGGTCCGCTGGTCGTCGGCTGGTTTATGGACCGCACAAGGCCTGCATTTCTTCTTGCCGGCTTTCTATTCCATGGTGATGGTTTGCCTCAACCTGCTGGCTTGGGTTCCCTTTTACTCGATCGCTTTTGTCTTCGTTGTGATCTCGTGGGCCTTTTTCCAGGCCGCTGGGCAAGGGGGGCTGAACACGATGATCAGCCATCTTTATCCTCCGCGGATGCGGTCGACTGCGCTTGGTTGGGCCGGCGGAGCGGGACGCATTGGGGCCGTCATTGCGCCCGGTTGCAGGTGGATTTGCACTGGCCGAGCACTTTTCGTTAAAATTTACGCTCGCGTTGGCATCGACGCTGCCGATAGGTGTGGCGACGTTGATGCTTGTGCTCGCGATTACGAGCAAAGAGTTGCGGCTATTGATTGCCAAACCAACATAAATTTAAACGTGTTTGGTCGTTTTTCGGCGACAAAGTTGTAAGGTCCGGCCCCTCGATACGATTCAAGCGAAATTACCGGCCGCCCCTTTAGTTCGCACGCTTCTTCATCGCGGTAACGAACCGACGAAGCGCGGGCGATGAATCGTCTTTTCGCCACACGAGTAGAATATCGAACGCAAGCCCAAGATCGAGAATTGGCACGAGGCGGATTTCACGCGCAGCAGCAATCGGCTGGGTCGCAGTGACGAGGCCGACTCCCATGCCAACCGAAACCAAGCTCATGAGGATGGAGTTTGTTGTGCACTCCTGAAGAATATTGGGCGTTGTACCCGCCTTGACGCAGGCGCGCATGAGGCGGTCGTAATAATCAGGCTGCAGGCGACGTTCCGGCCAAAGCATCGGTTCTTGCGCGATTTCTTCCATCCTGATGCTCTCGCGCTGCGCCAAGGCATGACTGTTATGAACTGCGAGCATTACTTCGCCGCGCCCGATCTTGGCGCTTTGAAGCAGCCTTGCATCCCGTTCGCCGATGTTCGCATCGTAGAAGATACCAGCATCAAGCTGTGCCTCGTTGAATACGGCGATTTGCAAAAGCGCCCCGATTGATCTCAGTTCGAGAAGCACGCCAGGCTCGTTGCCGCGGAAATCGCGCAAACGGCGGGAGATAAACTCGTCAGCGGCCACTAGTTCGCTCAAGCCAACCCTGACAGTCCCCAAATGACCGCCTGCGAAGCGCTTTGTGCGCCCGATCGCGCCGTCGACATGAGCAAGAATCTCCTCGACTTCTACAAGGAAAGCCCTGCCCGCAGCCGAGAGGCGAACACCTCTTGGGAGACGCTCGAACAACTCGACTCCCAGTTCCGTTTCAAGGTCTCGAATCTGACGACTTAATGCGGGCTGGGCAATGCGTAGCTGCTGCGATGCCCGGCTAAAATGTTCTTCGCGTGCAACGACCCTGAAATAGCGCAGATGGCGTAACTCCATACAATTTTGACCTTTTTAAAAATTCCTGGGATCTCAGGCCGGCAGGTAATCTCCTCAATCCCTGTCCGCAGACCTATAACTTTAGAGCATGAGAAGCTCGAATACAATAATATTGGATTTGAATCCAAACGAACTTCACACTGCATTTCCGATCAGTCCAAGGGTAGAAGATTATGATTAGCGCAGAGCTGACTCAGCTCGAATTCGGCTCCATCAGCACCGTTCAATTAAGAGGGACGAAGGTCGAACTCTTTAGGGCCGGCGAGGGGCCACCCTTGCTCTTCCTCCATGGAATTGATGGTCTGGAATTCAGCGGCCGAAGGACTTCGAGAACTTGCCAAGTCATATCAGGTCTTTGCTCCTTCTCATCCAGGCTTTGGCGCCTCCGACCTGCCACTCGGAATGGATAGAGTTGACGACGTCGGCTATTTCTATCTCGATTTGCTCGACGGTCTCGAACTCGAGGCTCCGGTGATAATGGGAACCTCATTCGGAGCGTGGGTAGCCTGCGAAATGCTCACCAAGGAGCCCAGACGGGCGCGAGCTCTTGTGCTCGCTTCACCTCTCGGCCTCAAGACGGCTGAGCGGCGAGATCAATGGGTCACTGATCTATTCATGATTTCAAGAGCTGAACTCTCAGAGCGACTTCAGTATTCGGCGCCGAAGGGCCAGGATCTTCTAAAAATGGATGAGGAACAGATGCGCCGGGCTCTGCGAGCCGAGGAAGCGTTAAGTCTGTTCGGTTGGACGCCATATATGTGCAACCCAAAGCTCGGCGCGCGGCTGCACCGGATTGATTGTCCAACCATGATCGTGTGGGGCGAACAGGATGGAATGATCACTCCAAAATACCATGATCGCTGGCGTGAGGCTTTGCCCGAAGCGCAAGTGAATGTTTTGGCAGGTGCTGGGCATCGCAGTCACGCCGACAAACCCGCGGAATTGATCAATTTAGTTGATCAGTTCGTGACAGGAGCGACGAAATGAAGATCTGGCATTTCACCGAGCAAGCCTACCATCCGGCGTGGAGCTTGCCTGGAGCGTTACGCGTGACTTTTCCTCAGTACCACTGTGACCCGGTCATAGCTGGAGAATTGCTCAACCGTTACCTCGATGAATACATACTTGCGGATGAGCTTGGCCTCAACATCATGGTCAACGAACATCATGCAACGGCCACCTGCATGTCGACAAGCGTGATGACGACCTTATCGATCCTGGCGCGGGCGACGAAGAACGCACGGCTGCTTGCTCTTGGTATCCCACTTGCGAACCGCTCCAATCCGCTGCGCGTGGCCGAAGAGATCGCGATGGCAGACTGCCTGTCTGGTGGAAGGGTGGAAATGGGATTCGTCAAAGGCGCAGCATTGGAGGTCGTCGTTGCAAACCGCCAGCCGACGAGATTTATGGATCGGTTCTGGGAAGCGCATGACTTGGTGACGGCAGCCCTTTCCAACACGGAAGAAACCTTCGGGTGGGAGGGCGAGCATTTCCATTATCGTACTACCGCCATGTGGCCGAGGCCGATCCAGTACCCCCACCCTCCGATTTGGGGTACGGCCTCCAGCGCGTCGAGCGCGAAGCAATACGCAAAGCTCGGGTACGTCTGCGCGACTTTCCTTTCTGGCGTAGTTGCGAAGTCGGTCTTCGATGGATATCGTGAAACCTATCGAGAAACTTTCGGGAAGATGCCCAGCCCCGATCGCCTGGGCTATCTTGCGGTTGTCGCCTGCGCATCAAATCGCACAGAGGCTTTTCGACGCGCGGAGGCAATGAAAGCCTATTTCCGTGCCGCGCCGAGGATTGAGTCTCAATTTCAAAACATCATGGGTCTCACTCCTGTTGAGGCAAACCTGCGCATGCTTCAGGCCAAAGCGAACTCGCAGGGCTCAGGGCTGGCCAATGGATCGATTGAAGACTACATGAAGGCAGGGCTGATGTTCGTCGGCACGCCAGATGAGGTTTACGATCAAATCGCCCAGTTCAATATCGACACCGGCGGATTTGGCCATCTACTGATGATGGGGCAGGCTGGCGAACTAGAACACGCAGAAACGGTCGACAATCTAAAATTGATCGCCAAAGAGGTTGCGCCGCGTCTCGCCGAGTTGCCAGATGTTTCCCAAGCGAAGCAAGAACTCGAAACAGCAGACTGATTGATCTTCGCAGATACATTTACAAGCCTCGAATTGACAACGTCAGCCGGCCCTTCGCAAATTTGGCGATCAACTGTTCAATCCAAACTAAGGCGCGAAGCATCAATGTCGGAAACCGGTCGAAATCGTTCCAGCATTGTCTTATTTTCCGCATTTGCAACGTTGATAAGCGGAGCTGTAATGGCTGCGTCAGCTGCTGCAAGCGCAGATGACCATCGCCAGGTAGCACCGTCTGGGGTGGATCCTAAACTCGCAAATGAATCGATCGCTCGGTATATTCGGGAGAGCGACACCCCAGATAGTATCGGCACCGGCCCATACCCGGCGATCAAACACGAAGTGCCTATCCTGCCCAACCATGTCGTTTATGAGCCAGCCGACTTGGCGACATTAAAGCAGGTCAAGATGCCAATATACGTCTTTGGCAATGGAGCTTGCTCTGAGGACGGCTCTTCGCAGCGCCATCATTTGCTTGAGATAGCATCGCATGGGTATTTCGTGATTGCCTCAGGAAGAATATTTTCTGGCAATGGCACGAAGCTTACGGCTGCTGATTGGATCAAACACCGTGACAAAACGAGCTACCGCCTAATTGGCGAGGCTATAGACTGGGCCATATCGGAAAATACGCGGTCAGGAAGCCCCTATGAAGGGCTTATCGATACTGCGCATATTGCAGTCTCTGGCTACTCATGTGGCGGTGTTCAGGCGCTGCGCTACGTGGTGGATCCCCGCGTCAAAACATTTGTGATTATGAACGCCGGCCTCAGCACTCAGACTGGCGATCGCACTGGGGAAATGGCGTTGTCGGCCGAGGCGCTGGATCTGATACAGGTACCCACACTTTATGTCCTGGGTGGTCCAAGAGACGTCGCTTATAATGTTGGTAGTGGGGATTATGCCCGCCTCACAAATGTTTCTGCCGCACTAATCAACCTTGATGTTGGCCATCAAGGTACATTTTCTCAGCCAAACGGCGGCGCTGCGGCGAAAGCAGTGGTCGCTTGGTTGGAATGGCAGTTCCGCGACAAGGACGAGGCAGCGCGCTGGTTCATAGGCGAAGAATGCCGTCTTTGTTTAGACCCCAATTGGAAGATTGAAACTCGCAATCTGGAACGTTCAGGTGCTTAGAAGAAGTAACGTTCAAGTTAAGATTATTCCGATTGCCCGGTTTCGCTTGGCGCAATGAATACAAATTTGGAGAACTAGTAGAATTTCCGGCAAAACATACGCCTGGAGTTTGATACTCGTAGATGCAGGCGGAAGCAGTCCCGTCTCTTACGCTTAATTCGTCATTCAATTTGCTTGCCGCATTCTGAACTCTCACGCACTTAATTTTCGGCAAGCGCAGCATACAGTGCCTCTAACTCTCCAATTAAACTATCGAGGCGATCGGATCCAAACTGATCGGAATAACTGCTAATTATCTGCGAAACGTCACGCAGATTTGCTTGCACAATTTCTGTACCAATTGGCGATAGGCTGACCTTTGTTCGGCGTCCGTCTTCTATATCAGTTCCTCGGACGATATAATTTTGTGACGCAAGTATCCGAAGAATTCGCGAAACACTTGGAGGGTGAAGGTTGCATATCTCGGCCAACCCTGATGCATCCGCCGTGCCCCGATCATTGAGTACGCGCATGACTCGCCATTGGGGCTCAGTGATTTTCTTATCGCGCAATTTGTACCTTATTGGCGCAATTACTGCTTCTTTGGCTTTAATCAGTACCGCACCAATCGATTGCTCGTAGGGTGTGAACTCCTCGTCCAGATTGTCCTGGGGGATCGGAACGGTCCGCATTTGCGTCATTTTGTATTCCGTGCCTCGCGAAGATCGAGGTCGGGATCCAATGTCACGTCCGGGTCGACCTGCGTGCCTGCGGTGTTCAGGAACATTGCTGTCATCGCGTAACGGCCGCAGATGAAGATCGCGTCCATGCACTGTTTGTCGCTGAAGTGGGCGGACAATTGTGTCCAAAGATCATCCTCGATGAAGTGATCGGCGACCAGAGCGTCTACGCATCTAATCAGCACGGCATCTCGGTCAATCCATGCACCCCGTTCAACGGGCTTCTTGAGCGCATCAATTTCGACTTCTGTGAGGCCTGCGCGCAAACCCATCGGCACATGACGAGACCACTGATAACCAGCCTTGCAGAGCCAGACCGTTCGCATCGTAACGATTTCGCTCTCACGTTTGGTAAGAGTGTTGTCGGACGAGAATGTGTGGGACGCCCAAACATTGTAGGCCCGCAGCAATGCGGGATGGCGCAGGAATGTTCGCCCAATCGCGAAGTCGCTGCCTGTCTTTCGAAATCGTGCGACAACGTCCTCTTGCTCGGAATCTAGGTCGTCATCCTTGAGCGGTGCCAGTCGCGGGGTGTTTGTGCGCATCCATTCTCTCCTTCAAATCCAATTGAAACAACAGGCGCGTCTTTATGGAATGCCTGCTCTCAAAAAACCGATCGCAGTATCCTGTAACGCCTCTAGCAAAAGTTATTGCCGCCACGCCTTGGCCGAATTCGTTTGTGCGCCACAGAGCCCATCATTGCATAAAATGGATGACATGTTAAATACCTAAATTATCAGGTTACGTCGATCACCTTGGAAGGAGAGGAATGGTATATGCGGGAAATATTGCGCTATCCCATCTATGATTCGCATGCACATCTGGTTTCAGATGATGTGGAGGGCTATCCGCGACAAAACATACCCTACCTCACGCGACCGGGCAGCAAGCCAAGGGTTGTGACGCCGGGTACCATTGGCGTTCCAGGTGGAATGCATGGTCCCGCCCCGGTGAATGAGAAGCCTACTGCCGAACAGATGCATCGGTGGATGGCAGAGGAAGGCGTGGTCGGCATAGCCGCAGTGCAGAAGGGTAGGATCTATGGCACCGATAATAGTTACATTATGGATGCCGCGGAGCTCTTTCCCGACGAAATGCGGGCGGTCATCATTGTCGATCCGTTGGAGGAAAAGACCCTCCCTTTGATGCGCGAGGGTTCAAGGCGCGGCATTGCCGCCATCCGCTTCTTTCCAGTGAACATCTGGGACACCGTATCCTGGCTTAAATCAGATGAGTCACAAGCGGTTTGGAAGCTCGCCTCTGAACTAGGCCTAGTAGTTGACGTCGAAGGGCCGCGGGAGGATTGGCGAGAGACCATGCAGGTCATATTGGAATACGCTGACCAGTTTCCCCATCTGCGTATTGTGCTCGACCACGTCTATTCACCAGCAATCGCCGAGCCAAATTTCGGTATTGATGATCGGTACGCTGGTTTGGCGGCCCACGACAACATTACTTACAAATTCACATGCCTGAATATGGACGTCATCCGCGAGCAAGGCGCAAGACCGGAAGAGGTCCTGCGCCGCGTGGTCGACTTTTACGGCCCGGACAAGGTCATGTGGGGCTCCGACATTGGAACTTCCTCCGGTACGTATAAAGAAATGGTATCGCGGGCCATCGACTCCACGAAGCTGCTAACCGAGGATGAGCGGCGCAAGGTGCTTCACGATACGGGCCGGCGGGTATTCACCGATTGGACCGGGTAGGCCGCAATGCGATTGATGATCGGGTGCCCGCGTCTTTGCGCGGAGTGCCTAAGTTCATGCGTATAAACTGGCGATTCCGGCAGAGGAGTCCCCCGACATTTATCCAGTCGGAGCGCGGGGCTTTTTCGTTCCATGCAGTTTTGCTCCCTCGTAAGTGTGACTCCGGGGATCGAGACTGAGTTCCACGTCTGAGAGTGCCTTTGCACTAGGGGATATGTTGGTGAACGCCGAAATTCAGCTCGAAGGGTCGGGATTTCTCGCTCGCATATCCACGTGGCTAGGTTCGCCCTCCCACATCGGCCAAAACACTAATCGAATACATTATATTTGACATGTTAACCTAAATCTTCCTCCTCGGTTGAGGCTCCTCATGATTATTGCAGCAGCTGTGGTTGGCAGCGCCAAGCTTAAGCTGGCTTCAGGCTTAGGGGGCTTTCATCAATCGCTCGAAGGCGCTGAGTTGGTCTTGGGCGCCTTGGCGGATCCAAGCATGATCGTTTGCGGCAAGCATGCAGGTTACACCCAAGTCTATCATCGCCTTGGCGTCGTCTGAAGGAAACCGGGTCACTGCGGCGAGAATCTTATTGTTACGCCTTGCAGAGTCGGCAATGATCTTAGTTGCCTCGGCTACCGTTGGTTTGGGATCTCGCATGTTGCTGAGAGAGAGGCCCAAGTCGCCGCGACCAATGAAGAAGGCGTCGATGCCTTCCACTGCAGTAATTTCGTCAATCTCCTCCAGCGCTTCGGCATCTTCGATCATCGCAATCACAGTTGTGGTAGCATCAGCGAGATCATAGGTTTCGTTTGCTGGAAGGCGGCCATAATCATTCCCTCGGGCGCCGACCCCTGATCCGCGAGTGCCGCCGCGATAGCGTGCCCAAGAAGCTATGTTGCGTGCTTTTTCGGCTGTTGAGACGTGAGGGACCATGATTTCGATCGCGCCCGCGTCGAGTACCTGGAGGATGCTCGCTGAATCGGGTCTCGAAATCCGGACGAACCCCGCAGTCTCGAAGGCGCGCGCCGCGATAAATCCAGCGTCGAGAGCATCACGCGTCCAAGGCGCATGTTCCTCGTCGAGCATTACAAAGTCGAAGCCAGTCGAGGCAACGATTTCCGTATGGTGCGACGTGGGAGTTTTCAGAAATGTACCCAGTAGTGGTTCGCGGGCTAGCAGTCGCCTGCGAAAATCACGTGGGTTCGGTCGTGGCGTAGTATTCATATTAAATCCTCGGATGTGGGGAGGCAGGCGCCGATGTTTAGGCGCCTCGCATCAAAGAAAAGGAGATCACCCTTCGTCTGAAATCGTCTCGGGTAGGGGATATTCATCCGCGTTTGTCACGAACCCTTCTCGCAAAGAGAAGTCTCGTCTCGGGGGCGAGAAAATGTCGCACATTCGGTTCCCGGCTTCTTGACGTGCCGAGGTGTGGATCACTCGCGCTGGGATTATGGTTGCAGAAGGCGTTTCGACGAGTGCGTGAACATCTTCGCGCCACTCAGCCTGGTCGATACTCCAGGGCCAGCGCATATGATGGAGCGTTGAACCGCTTAGAACCAGCGAACACTGGTCGAAATCGACATGGCTGTGCGGCGACATTTTTGAGGTATCGCGTCCGCTGGAAACAGGTGGCGGGAAGCTGAGCATGATGGTGGTGCAGCGCCAGATAGGGCCGATCTTGCCCGGCTCGCGTTCCTTCCACAGGTCGTAGACCCGCAGCTTGAAGCCGCCGACCGGATCGGGCCACGGCTTGAAGGACGGTATGTTGCGGTCGGGCGTGGCGTAGGTCTCGGCGTTGGCGCATTTCGCGTTGAGGTCGGGAGACTGGGTCGAGAACAGGCGTACCACGCGGCCGCCTTTGGGCAGTGTGATCGTGCTGTCGCCCGGCGGAACGATGATGACCTGATGCCCCGGTCCTTCCTTCGTCTCCCCTTTGGCCGACACTTCATACGGCGTCTCGTCGTCGGGCAGGACGATCATATACTCGTCCTTCTGGCCGCTGCGCGAGAACGTCGCGCCCGGGCTGGCCTCGATATAGTTCACCAAGAGGTCCTGTCCCCGAGTGTACCAGGCCTTGCCGCTCGCATCGTCGTCGACCGGCTTATCCTTGTAATACAGGCCCAGGCTGGCGGGCGTGGCGGACGTGCCGGAACTTTCCGGATCGCTCTTCGCCGTGGACAGCTTCGAACGGGGATCATTCTTGTCGTACATTTTGTCCTCTCTACGGGTTCACGCGCTTCGTGCCAACTCGCGACACTTAGCAGTGAATGACATGTTAAATAAATATTCGTTCCTCGAGCAAACGACTCGCTAACTCTGCTGGACTGCCTTTCTGACTCCTGGCGTTCTGGCTTAGGCTTTGCGAACGGGATTGCAGCGATATGCAATTGATTGACTCACGGTTAGCGCGAAGATAGTTATCATGTCATATAAAAATCGCAATGTGCGATGCGACAGTTCAGTTATGAGAGAGGAAGCCTTGATGTACGATAAGTCGGACCCTCGGTCGGCGCTGGCCGCGCCCAGTCCAACTGACACGCCGCTCTCGACATCGCAGGAGGCCAGTTTTGGCCTGTATTATCAGGACCCGCCGGTTGACGACGATGCGAACGGCAAAGGTTGGTACACCCGCAACCAGAACCTGCTGGTGAACTATGTCGAAGCAAGGCCAGGCGCGTCTCTGGTGCGTAAAAATCAAAAAGACGAATACATGATAATTTTGCCCGACGAGGACACGCCTTACCAGGTATCGGCCCTAGGTGAGACGAAGCTAGGCAACGGGTATCAGATGATCATCGTGCCGCCCGGAGACAGTGAAATCGTATTGCCTGCCGGCGGACGATTGGCGCGAATATTTTCGACACAATCAGAAGATCTCAATGCGAAATGCACCAACGCCGAAACATATGCGATCCCCGACCCAAATGTTCCGCCGTTCAAGCCGTGGCCCGAACCTCCATCTGGTTATAAACTGAGGGTTTACGACCTTTGCAAAGAGCGCGCCCCAGGCGAATATGGCCCGATATGGCGCTGCACTACGATTATGCTCAACTTTGGGCCTCCAGGCAAAGCCAAGCGGGACTCAAGCAGAATGTCGCCGCACAGCCACGCTGACTTTGAGCAATGCTCGCTGTTGTTCGACGGGGCGACGATCCACCACTTGCGTTGGATGTGGGGATTGAACAAGGCCGACTGGCGGGATGACCTTCATGCCAATGTGCTCGCGCCTTCAGCGACAATGATGCCCGCACGCGTGATTCATACATCCGAAGCGCAAGAGGTCGGCAATCGAATGTGCGACATTTTCTCCCCGCCGCGGTTTGATTTTTCACGTCAGCCGGGATGGGTCAGGAATGCAGATGACTATCCGATGCCCGATGGGGACGCTTAGCCGCAGTGTATTGCGCCGAATGTGTGAGCCATCGGCGTGGTCCCGCCGATAGGCATGTTTAGTCGCGGAATTTTGCTCACAACTGGACAACTGGGAGTGTCAGCAGTCGCGGCCGGCTAGTTAATTGACAGGAAAATTTGGGATAGATATTTATCATGTCAAATATTAATATGTCATCCGTCTAGAGGTGCCGGCGCGAGTCTCGGCGCTAAGCAAGCCGACGCTGGTGAGCAGGCCAATTAAAAACGAAAAGGGGAGAAGGGATGAATAAGCAAAGAGTAGTACTTTCAGCATTGGCGAGCCGCCTGCTGATTGGAACTTGCATAACAACGTTTGCAATTTTCTCGGTACCGGTAATTGCGCAGGACCAGGCGCAGCCTGACGATCACGGACTGGAAGAAATCGTGGTGACGGCGCGGTATGTGGCTGAAAGCGTACAGGACACGCCTATTGCAATCACCGCCAAGACAAGCGAGCAATTGGAAGCAGCCAATGTCACAAACATTGGTACATTGGGTGCGGTGGTGCCGAATCTCCAGACTGTCCCGGGTGATGCGCAGTCAGCGGGTACGCCGATCCTCTCATTGCGCGGCGTCCAGCAGGGATCCAGTTCAAGTCTCGCTGTTCCTCCTGCAATTGGCATTTATACGGACGATATTTACCACTCGACGACCGCTGGTTCTGAACTCGATTTTACTGACGTTGTGCGGGTGGAAGTGAATCGCGGGCCGCAGAGTACGTTGTCTGGCAACGCTTCGATCGGTGGATCGATCAAGCTATTTACTCAGGATCCAAAGGGTGACGGCTCCGGCTTCGTCACCGTTGGTTACGGATCCCGCAATCATATGGAGGCATCGGGCGCCATCGACGTCAGCTTGGCTCCAACACTTGCATTACGCGCATTTGGACATTTCGATCGGCAAACGGGTTATGGCGATCAGCTCGACTTCACGTGTATGATGGATAAGTTAGGCACGCCAGAATTGGCCGGATCCTTGCCCTATTTTCAACCTGACTCCGGGAAAAAGGACTGCGTCATCGGTCACACCGGAGGCGGAACCTTCGCTGTGGGTCAGGTCAAACTCCAATGGACGCCGACTGATCGTATCAAGCTTCTGCTTACGGCCCGCCATCGCGAAGAGGATATGGAGGAAACCAACGAGGTTAGTCTTTTCTACAACAAGGTCTGCACTCAGCCCACGAGCTACGTTCCTCAAGGAATCGGTGTTCAACCTTGTCCTCTTTCCGGTGCCGGATTTGCAAGTGGCTCGGCTCAAGTTTATCAGCTGGCATATTATCTCGCCTATGGCGTGGTGATGGACAACCGACTAGTTCCGCCTGAGCGGAACGGCGGTATTTATGATAGTTATAGCACTTGGTGCAGGCCTGATCTCGATTTGAGCGTCAAGGTCGGAAATGTCGCATTTCCAGCGGGTTACCCCGACAATTTGTGCTACCAGCCGCGCCGCCTTGCCAGCCACACATTGCTGTCAGGAAAATTAGAGGCAGAATTGTCTGATGACATAAACCTAACGGCAATCGCTGGTTATACGGATTACAGTAACGAATTCACTTCAAATGGTGACGCATCGCCCTTCGGTGCTGTGGTTTCACACTTCAATAATGAAGACGAATTCTATTCTGGCGAATTGCGCCTAGACGGAAAGCTGTTTGACGGAAAGCTCCAGTGGATTATCGGTGCCTTTGCCATGAAGATGGACGGCTACCAAAAAAACATGAACTCGTTTCTTAATAATTACCAGAACAGTATCGTTCACGGTATCAACAAGTCACAGTCTGGTTTCTTCCACTTGGATTACAATCTTTCCGATGCGTGGCGTGTATCGGGTGGTGCGCGTTACAGCCACACCGACATCGCGATCACAATCGATAACCCGCAGGCGGCTTCGGTCTTGGATCCACGCCATTCAGTCCAAAATCGGTGGGACTGGTTGATCTCGACTGACTTCAAAATCAACGACGACATTATGTTGTACGCATCAGCGACAACCGGTTCGCGTCCTCCGGGGTTGACGACAATTGTCACCAATCCCCGCCAACTCGCGCCGACATCGGACGAAGAGCTGATTAGTTACGAGGCCGGCGTGAAGGCTGATTTGCTGGACCGGCGTTTGCGGACAAATCTTACTGCTTTCTATCTCGATTATAAAAAGCTTTCCACGGCAGTAACAGGCACACAATGTGTCGCTGAGCCTGGGACTGGGCAGGCAACATTTTACAACATTCCATTTAACTCTGTAGCGGCAGGAGAGTTCTGCCTGCAAACCTACGGTGATCCGTTGGTCGCAAATTACTCCTATAATGTAGGCATACCTGCCAATGTGAAGGGGGTTGAGTGGGAAATCACCGCAGTGCCAGTGGATGGACTGCGTGTTGACTGGACCGGCGGTTACAATAAGTTTGCGTCAGGAGCAGAGACGGGCAAACCAGGTTATTTGTTCCCCGGTAATCTTCGTCAGCCTGAGTGGAATATGCATGCCAATGTTTCTTACGATATCGTCACAAAAGCGGGTATATTTACCCCACGCTTAGACTGGAACTGGCAGTCTAAGCAGACTTTCGAGACAGCTGCGAGCAGTGCGCCGCCTCGCGAGGCCCTCATAATTCACCCTTATTCGATGTGGAATGCTCAGTTCGCTTACAAATCACCTGACGAGGATTGGTCAGCTACTCTTTCGGTCACCAATCTTGCCAATCGTTTCACTCATTATCAGGTGATGCTCGGGCAACTCAATGCGCGCACTCGTGTTGGGTCACCTAGGGAGTGGTTGCTCACGCTTAGGAAAGAATTCTGAAAATAGGGCTTGATGTTCTTATCCCCGGTGCGTCGGCGCCGGGGAACTCTTTAATAAGCAGTTGTAGTGGATATCCGCGTGCTGCCGGATCGCACTGACACGGCAATATCCGAGATCGACCGGTTTCTGCGGCGCGATCAATACATCGGAAGCAATACTGCGTACTTCGCCTGAATGCATCAGTGCTTCTCGGGCTCTGCAGGCCTAGTTTTTTGTCCAATTCCCAGCAGCGACTGCGTATGAGGATCGGCACAAATTGGTGACTTGCAAAAAGAGTTCTCGGAGGGAAATTCGAGATATCACCGAAGCAGGATATCTTCCACTTGCTTAGGGTGTGCTATAAGAAATGTTAGTAATCTAGTTCCTCTTGAGTTCGTTGCGGCAGTGCACCAGCTCAAGATCTTTCGTTTGGTAACAGGGATGAGCGCGATCAACGAGTTGGATAGAATGCAAGATCGAGACGCAATCGATCAAATTCCAAAATTTCAGGAATCGATCGCATGGATCGTCTTTAACGCGAAGGAAGCGGTCGTTGCTCCATTGCGCCCGGTCCTTCGCGAATACAACATTACGGAGCAGCAATGGCGGGCGATGCGGGTTATTAGCGACAGGCGGGTTATAGACGCTACCGGCTTAGCCGAAGCTGCAATACTTCATCCGACTAGTGTTTCGCGTATTCTCAGGGATCTGGAGAAGAGAAACCTAGTAGTACGCCAACCCGATGCAGGTGATCGCAGACGGAACATTGTCGCTCTTTCACCTGAAGGTAGAGAAATTGTCAAAATCATTTCATGGCACGTTCTGCACTTCATGCGTGAACATTCGAGTCTTTTTGGGGCCGAACGGCTTTCGCGTTTAGTCGATGAATTAATTGCGCTTTCTGATGCGATCAAGGACGTCGAATAAGGCAATCAGCGCACAACTTCCGGGAGTAGGGCATGCGGAGCGAGAAAACAGCATGTTTAGGTCACCTAACTATGAAGTCGTTTCTGATCTTCTTATTAGGCGTTACTCTGATTTTATCCGCTTCTGCAATTCAAGCGCACAGTGGGCCGATTAAAATTGATCGTATGGGAAGTTTTCAAATTGGGGGTAAGATTATCACGAGTGATAATCGGAAGGACACATTGCATTGCGACAATGGGTACGTCGGTTTCCATGTTCCAGTGAATCCGCGAAATACATCGTTATTTCTTTGGCACAGCTCAAGTGCTCACGTGTGGGAGCAGCGTTGGGATGGCGGCGAAGGTTTCGAGACCATTTTGTTGCGAAATGGGTATCCGACATACGTTTGGGATGGCCCGCGCGTCGGTCGGGGTAATATGAGCTGCGAAGCTTATACGTTCGATCCAGTTGTTGGTCAGGACCAGCGGAACTGGATCGCTTGGCGTTTCGGGCCTACTGCCGGCTCATGGTTCCCAGGGGTTCAGTTTCCCACGGAAGACGCGGAAGCCTATTATCAGGCGATGGCGGCACGATATGTGGAATACGACATCGCCAAGAACGCGCACATGGAGGGTGAGGCAGGCGCACAAGCCATTGATCGGATCGGTCCTGCCGTCGCGCTAACAAACTCTGCGGGTGACTGGCGGGCATTGATCGCCGCGATGCACAGCGCAAATCTTAAGGGTATTGTCGCGTATGAACCAGTCGCTTTTGTTTTTCCTAAAGGTGAGGGACCGCAAGTGCCAGAGGGAGGTTTCGGCCCCACTCATGTCGACATGGCGGATTTTCTAAAATTAACGAAGATACCCATCCAACTAGTATGGGGTGACAACACGGATAAGTCCTCCCGTGCAGAACTGCATATCGCTAACGGTAAGGCGTTTGTCGACGTTGTAAACAAATATGGCGGTCAAGCCGAGATACTCATGCTTCCCTCTGTGGGCCTTTACGGGAATACACATATTCCATTCGCCGACCTCAACAATCGGGAGGTCGCTGATCAATTGTTCGTGTTCCTTCACAAGCACAAACTGGACCAGCGATGATTGGATAGTAAATAGAAGAATCTCGGCCTCAGCGGACGGTCGTTCGCTGCACAGGCGGGCCATCTTCGGTGCCTCCACGACGATCGCCATGTTCATAAGATTTATGCTCGATCGCAAAAATTGACCAGCAACTTTAGAGACCGCGCAAGAGCTTCGATTGGATAGCTGGAAGCGAAGTCGTCTTGCCCATGTCCGGACCTATTGAGCTGCTACATAGTCGAAAATAACCACGCCTGACTCGGCCTTCTGCTTCTCAGCTATCCCCCTGCTGAGATCCTATGCGCTCCGGCAGAGCGCAAAACCTTACTCTGCCTCAATGTCAGCGGCTCATCGTTGATTTGAATCAATACCTACCAGGCATTGAAGGGTCGTACCCAAAAATATTGGATTTTGAACCTCCTAGTCCGCATGTTTTGTCCATCGGGAAGATCGGTGGAAGCCGACCCCACGTACTCAGGTAAAAAAGGGGAGGACAATGCAAATTTCCAAGAACACGCCGAGGTTGTCGCTCGCACTCGCAAGTACCGCACTAACTCTGTCGCTCTTCTGTGGGGCGGCACAGGCTCAGGAAGGCGCGCCGGCGAAGAATGACATCGATGATTTGGCGCCTGGCGAGATCGTTGTGACGGCCACTCGCCAAGAAGAACTCCTTAGTCGAGTTCCGATAAGCATCACCGCATTTGACCAAGAAATTATGGATAAGCAGAATGTCCGGGACATCTATGACATTGCTCGTTTGTCACCAGGGGTCGTGTTGTCTCAGTATACAGGTGCAACGGGTCTGGTCAGCACAATCTCCATACGCGGCATAACGTCGACTATCGGCGCCGCAACAACAGGAATTTACATCAACGATACGCCAATTCAGGTCCGGCAGATCGGAGTTACGGCGTCCAACGCTTATCCGTTGATCTTCGACCTTGAGCGTGTCGAAGTCCTTCGCGGACCGCAAGGAACACTTTTCGGGGCAAGTTCCGAGGGAGGTGCGCTACGTTTCATAACGCCTCAGCCCGATTTCCAGGATCCCTCTGTATACGCGCGCGGAGAAGTCGCGACGATCGAATCTGGATCTCCCATATTTGAAGGCGGCGTTGCTGCTGGAGTCCCATTGGTCACCGACAAGCTCGCCGTACGCGCGAGTGGCTGGTTTCGACATGAAGGTGGCTGGGTGGACCAGGTGGGGCCGCTTACCGAAACGGGATTTGATCCGACGCCTATTAGGAAGAACATCAATCAATCAGACAACAAAGCGTTCAAGCTCGACGTAGCCTGGAGGCCAATTGACGCACTCACAATTACACCTTCCGTGTATTACCAAAACACTGAAGGCAAAGATGTGCCGCAGTTTTATGCGTTGACATCCGATGTATCGGATAATCAATACGCGGAACCCAACCCGGTCCCATTGCCCTATGGTGACCGCTACGTTCTCTCGAGCCTTCTTGTAGAAGCGGACTTAGGAGGCGCAGAGGTTATATCGAATACATCTTATTTTGATCGTAAGGCGTATCAATCATTCGATTATACGTATCAGACGGCAGAGATAAACACTCGTGTTCCGTATATAATACTGCCCGGACAGTATCGTGTGTCTGATAACTTCGATGATCAAAAGACATTCACTCAAGAAATTCGTATACAATCGATCTCGGACGGTCCACTCAAGTGGGTGGTTGGAGGTTTCTATTCACATAACAAACAAGACTCGATACAATTAATTGTCGATCCTTTTGTTGAAGAACTTCTCTCGATCACAAGCGGTGGAACGCAAACTGTGCAATCTCGATACGGTGTCGGGATGTTGCCGGGAGACGTATTTTTCCAAACAACTATTGATTCAACTGACGAACAATTGGCTGGATTTGCCCAAGTTGACTATAATATTACTGAAAAATTGAAGTTGACGGCGGGTGCGCGAATTTCGGAAACGAAGTTCAATGGCAACATTCTGCGTGATGGACCTCTCGCTGGCGGCTACAGCCTCGTAACCTTGGGTCAGAAGGAGCGGCCTTTTACTCCAAAATTAGGTGTCTCATATCAAGCAGACCGCAGTCTGCTGCTGTATGCTTCTGCGGCAAAGGGCTTCCGTCCTGGAGGAGCTCAGTCGCAAGTTCCTCAAGTCTATTGCGCAGCTGATCTTGAGAAGCTTGGTATTACCGGCACGCCGCCAACGTATGACTCCGACAGTTTATGGTCCTATGAAATCGGCGCTAAAAAACGTTTTGCAAATCTATTGCAAGTTGATGCGAGTGCTTATTTAATTAAGTGGAAGGGGCTGCAGCAAAAAGTAACTCTGCCAGCTTGTAATAGCGCATATATCGCAAATATCGGGGAAGTTACGTCTCGAGGCTTTGACCTTGCGGTCAATCTTAGACCTTTGCCGGGTCTTACCCTCAGTTCGACAGTTGCGTACAACCAAACTGACTTTGACGAGACAGTTTATTCCGTGGAACCAAATATCCTAAAGACCAAGGGTTCGCCGCTACCTATCGTACCGTGGACTTACACGGTCTCCGGGGAATATGAGTTTTCGCTCTCTTCTAGCGTAGATACTTATTTGCGGGCAGACTTTCAGCATTCTGATGAAGGTCCGCAGCCGTTCCCGACGGACTTCGGCTTTGTGCCATCGAATGATCCCATCTCTGAAGTAAATAATCTTAACTTCCGGGCAGGCGTTCAATTTGACGGTTTAGATGTTAGTGTGTTCGTAAATAATGCAACAAATGATAGGCCAATTTCTTATTTTCACTCGCCAACGACCTCGGTACTGTTCCGAGCTGTTGCACCTCGGCCGCGCGTTATTGGTCTTACTGTGACCTATAGGCGTTAAGCCGGGTCTTCGAGATTGGCATATGGTCCCGGCTCCCGCTGTTAATTGGTGAGGTGGCCGGGATATCTAAGTGAGTTGAGTGATGATCAGAAATTGGTGGCGCGTCTTGACGGTAATGCTCTTCTCATTCGGTGTCACCGCCGAGGCTTTTGCTGATGTTGAGGTAAATGGGCCGGTACCAACTAATCCCCATAGCATGATATATGGCGCTGCGTATGTGCAAGGGGCGAGCCTTTCGGTCATTCTTTCCCATTACGGCTACGTTGAAGAAGAATATTTCGTTTCGGGCGAAGCTGCTACCTATCGTCATACGCCCGTCGGAACCGTGCGGCAGACTAAAGAATATCCTTATGTCACGCGGATAATCGTCCGCCGGCCGATCGATACCAATCGATTTAGCGGGGTTGTTCATTTTGAGCCGATTCATCCGTCATTTGGGTTTACGTCGCATTGGTTGACCCTTGATCGTTACCTTATGTCTCGCGGTGATATTTATGTCGCCGTTGGGCTGGGCCCTGCTGACGAAGGCTGGTCCGGAACTCCGCACAAACCAAATGAGACTGCTCCCCTCGGCTCGAACAAAATTGAGAAGTGGTTCGACCCGATACGTTATTCGGAACTAAGCTGGCCGAATGAGGAGGGGATCAGATTTGAAGTGATGGCGGAAATCGGTCGTAAGTTGCGCAGCAAAGACGACGACAATCCGCTCAGCGAGCTAGATGTCGAAGCAATCCTTGTCGGCGGTTGGTCGTATACCGGAAGCATCCAGAGAACCTTCATCAACGAAGGCTTCCACGATCGCACTCGAATGCCAAATGGCGATCCCGTTTTCAGCGGATATCTGATCGGTGTTTCAGGGCGCTACAGTCCACCGGGCTATTTGCCGCTATACAATGACGAGCCTCTCGTGTCAGTCGAAAATCCTCGGCGTGATCTGAAGCCGATCGACGTGCCGGTAATTGAATTCCTGACCGAACTGGAAGCCGGCCGAGAGCCCGAAAAGAAGCAGTTGCCCGACAGCGATGAGCCGGTTGGAGCGCACAGGCTATATGAGCTTGGCGGAGTAATCCACACCGAAAGCCTTGTCGATTTAAGCAAATCCTATCCTGACCGACCTAACATCATGCAGTTGATTTAGCGTGATTATCCCCCCCACCAACTGCCGGGTTATGAGATTTATAGTTGCTCGCTGCTCCAGAGCGACATTCCGCATGGTGCATTTGTACGAGCAACCGTGGACAATCTACGGCGCTGGGTGATCGACGGTGAAGTTCCGCCGCGGAGTTCACGACTTCAGTGGGTCAGTGGCAAACCCGCACGAGACGATGCAGGAAATCAACTCGGCGGAATTCGCCCCGCGGAGTTCGAAGTCCCGCTCGCGCAATATCGCGCGTATCAGGGGAGTGATCAGCCAGGATGCTTTCCCAAAACAGGTTATGCGATTCTGGTCCGCAACCCGCTCTCGCATGATGAGATCGTCCGCCGTTATCAAACAGCCGAAAATTATCTTGAACTCTATGATGAATCAATTGATCGCTTGGTCGAAAAGCATTGGCTCCTTTCCGAAGATGCGCTTAGATTGAAAGCTAAGGCAAGAGAATATGCTTTGCAGCAATTTAGAGAAAAGAATCGATAAACTTATGATATATGATTATGTTGTGCGAATATATATTTCCACGAGGAACAATGATTTTTGAAAGCCAGTGATGTTCTTGGAAATAGTAAAAAGGGGACGCGCGTATGTCCGTTGCTAAGAAACTGACGATCTGCTTCACCTGTTCGCTTGCACTGACCGGGATTCCTGGTCAGGCATCTGAGAATGACCGGGCTAGTATCACATGGTCCCCTGAGGCCTCCTCAGTTGTGGTTCCATCTCAGAATTTAGATCTAGATGCCTGGGAGGGGTATAAGGGAAAGAGCCGACCCCCGTCTGTCGATCAGCATTTGACCGATCCGATCCTAAAAGGATCGATCGATATTCACGCCCACTTCGGTCCAGACTCTTATGACCGTCAGTGGGATGCCTTCCAAATCGCTAAGCTCGCCAGTGAGCGCGGTATGCGTGGTTTGGTTCTGAAAAACCATTGGGCCGAGTCATCCGGCCTAGCTTATCTCGTCCGTAAATACGCGGGCGTAGCTGGGCTAGAGGTGTTTGGCGGTCTTGTGCTTAATGTGCCGGAAGGCGGTATTAATCCGCAAGCCGTTCGTTATTTTGCTGAGGTAGAAGGCGCATATGGCCGGGTTGTCTGGCTACCGACCCACGATTCAGAGCATGAGGTCAAATACCTCATGCAAAGCAGGCCCTATGTCATTGTCTCTAAAGACGGGGTCCTCCTTCCACAACTTCTGGAAGTATTGGATCTGATAAAGCAATACGATTTGACCTTGGCTACCGGCCATGTTTCCTCGCAGGAAATGTTGCAGATTTTGCGCGAGGCAAAAAGCCGGGGCATTACCAAAATCATCGTGACCCACCCCGATTTGGGGCCGCAATATACAGAGGCAACAATCGATGAGCTCAAACAGGCAATTGCGCTGGGCGGCTATATTGAAGTTACATCTGGAGAATTGACCCGTGAAACGAGGCAGCACTTCGTCGACTTAATCCGCAAGCTGGGCGCTCGCCACTGTTTCGTTGCTAGTGATAGCGGCTTGGTCGGATCGCAAAATCATCCCGATGCGATTGTCCTAGCCATACGTTCGTTGCGGGAGGCGGGCTTTAGCGAGGCGGACTTGGATCTGCTGTTCCGAAAGAATCCCGCCTATCTCGTTGGGCTGCTTCCGCCCGCCTGATCTTATCTCGATACGGCCTTGACGCAATCTCAGGTCAAGAAGACTCTTTGCGTTCCAGTCGCGAATAACCTCCATCGACGTAAATCAATGGGTCGGTTTCTCTGTCCATTCGGACATTGACTACTTGGCCAATCACGATTGCATGGGTGCCATACTCAAAATACTTGTCGGAACGGCAGAGAAAACTCGCTTGAGCGCCTTCAAGGTAGGGCGTCCCGCAGGGTGCCGAATGCCAAGTGCCAACTGCAAAGCGCGCTTCTCCTTTAACCGCTCCGCTACTGGCGTTTGAGACGTCGACCTGATCCGCGTGGAGTATATTGACGCAGAAATTAGCAGAGGCAGCAAGTGGGCCATGCATGCTGGCCGATTTGTTTACGCAAACCAACAGCGATGGTGGATCCATGCTGAGTTCGCTGACCGCCGTCGCGGTCATGGCCCATCGTTGATCATCATGCCAAGCCGTGATCACCACAACTGCCTTTCCCAACCGCCTTAAGCCCAGGCGCAGTTGAGCATCGATCGCCATCTCCATCGCGCTCAATGTTTCAGCGGGCATAAGAATCCTCTGCCGGTGGCTCGTGTCTATTGGGAGGCCTTGAGACTTCAAGCTTCCAGGCGTTCGAACTCGAGTGGGGGTGTATCGGGAAGCTCCGCAAGACGAGGGGCGACCTCTTTAGCGATCAATGTCAGACTATCGACCGTATCGGCATGGTCTAACTCCCCCGCCTGCCCCATCATCATGAGGTTGCCAAAGCCTCCGGTGTCAATATTGAATTTGGCCAGCTGCTGGTAAACGTCGTCGGGCGTACCAACAAACATGAGGCCTGCTTCGACATACTCTTCGATTGATTTTTCAATTAGCAGTGACTGAGTTGAGTTTGCCTTTGCTTGAAGCATGCGCAGATTTACTTCGGCAGGGTTCAGACCCATTATGTTTTGAAACTGCGGCTGAATTCGTGGAGCGGCGAGGAAGTATGCCTTCATCGCCTCGGCGCGGCGCAGCGCCTCGGTCCGGTTTGAAGCGCAGGCCACAACTGCGAGATAACCCAGGCGATCGGGAGTTGCGCGCCGGCCGTGTTCTTCAAAATAGGCTTTGCGATAGCCCTCAAATACAGATTTGGCGACAAGTCCTGAGAGGAAAGTTGCGCAGGTATAACCTCGTTTGGCGTACTGCTGCGCACTAGCTGCGCTGGATGCAGTGCCCCAGACTGGCGGATGGGGGTACTGGATCGGCCGCGGCCAAAGGGCCGACGTACGGTAATGAAAATGTTCGCCTTCCCAGGCAAAATTCTCGCCCTGATTGGAGATTGCTGCGATGATCAGATCGTGCGCCTCCCAAAATCGATCCATGAAGCCGGTCGGCTGCCGGTTCGAAATGGCGACCTCAAGCGGGGAGCCCTTGACCAGGCCCATCTCGACCCGTCCGCCCGATAAACAGTCTGCCATCGCAATTTCTTCGGCCACCCTTAGGGGATTGGAGCGGTTGGCAAGGGGGATGCCAAGGGCCAATAATCGTGCCTTTTTCGTTTCGCGTGCCAAAATAGACAAGGTTGTCATCACGCTAGTCGACATACACGTCGCCGTTGCGTGGTGTTCGTTGACCATGATGTTGAGGCCGAGTTCGTCCGCAAGAAGATACTCGTCGAGATAGCGATTCAGCAACTGTCCGGCTTCAACTGGGTCACAATGATATTGCGGAAACGTCACGCGCAATGCACCCGGAATTTTCCAGGCGGGGTGGTAGGCTTGCTCGGAAAAATGCCAGATCTTCATTTTGCTGCTCCTACGACAAATTGATTCACCAGCGCCGTCAACTGTGCCTTTTTATCTGCGTGAATTCGATGGCCCGCACCTGGTATCAATTCGACTTGCGCTTGAGGCATGGCGTCGCGCCAGCGCAGGCTATATTCAGGCTCGATCAGAGCGTCTCGATCGCCCCACACTACCACGGTAGGGCAAGTGATGCGGTGCAACCGGTCGGCGAGCTTGGGATTGCACATATAAGGCGACCAACAGTACAAGCTCAGCGCCTCCTCCGCGCGAAGCTTTCTGAGCAACTGTTTCTCGCTCATTTCTAACGGGTTTGCACTTTGTGGCGCACTAATTTGTAATCGCTCGGCCAATTCCGTTCTCGATATCATAAATATATCGGTCACCCAGTGCTCGCGACGCTGGGCGGTGTTTATCCCGAGAGGAGATGCGAGCATCAGCGCCCGCGCTCTAGTCGGCTCTTTGGTCAACATCTCACAGGCGACCCAGGCACCGAAGGAGGTTCCGACTATCGTCGGCGCGTCTAAACCCAGCATATCGAGCAGATCGAAATAGAAGTAGCTAAGGTCATCCACACGATTTATCCCCAAGGGGAGTTCGGACTCGCCGAATCCAGGATGCGATGGGGCATAGACCTCGAACGATTTAGCGAGCTCCTTTAGCCAGGCGGCGGCTCCTTCGAGGCAATCAATTCCATGCAGAAAGAGCAGCGGTTTGCCGCTTCCTGCTCGGAATAGCTCGATATTGACGCCCCGGACGTTAATCTTCTCGAGAGTGCCGAAGTCTAGGCCGCCCCCCTCATCAGCATCCATGTCGATGTCCCCACAATTTATTATCATGTCCAAGGGTTTGTCGGCAATGCAAGCGCAAATCCAATACTTCGTGCTTGGATTTCTCGATACCTAAACGGCATGGATCGGTTGGGCTGATTCACCTCGATAAGAAATCTTCGCCGCCACCTGGGTGTGAGGTGCCGCTGAACGGCTCCGTCTTTTAGACGGCGCACAGCTTACCCAGAACAATTGGCTGGCAAGCGAACACGCGGGCCACGCATGGAGCTGATTTTGGATCGGTTGCCGACTCGCGTCGTGTCCGTTGTGGCGGCACTGGCACGTGCGGGGTTGCTATGTGCCGCACATACCAGTGCAAGTCAGTATTTACCCACTGCCTTTAATGTATCGACTGCAACCTTCCAGCTTTCCACCCCGCCTGCCAGGCCGATATACATCGTAGTATGAAGCAATACCTCTTTGATATCATCCTTGGTCGCGCCATTGTTGACAGCCATCATGATCTGACGCTCGAGCGGTAGCTTGCAATTGAGCGCAGCGGTGATTGCAATCGTGATGAAGGCCCTTTCCCGGATGGTCAGCCCAGGTCGATTCCAGACTTCGCCAAAGACTGCTCGAGTAGCGTAATCCTCCAGGGGTTCTGTGAACTCGTCGGTTGCGTCGAGCCGTTCGATGGCTGCGTCGCCATATAGCTCTCGGCGCATTTCACGCCCAGCCTGAAACGAGGGATTGTCGATATTGAAGGCCATTGTCTTATCCTTTCGAATGGCTGTTGATCGCTTGTTGGGGGTGTGGCGCCCTTGACTCGATATTGGCGGCTAGATACTTATCATGTCATATAATTTCAACTAGTGTGACGCGAACACGAACCAAGTGAGAGGAAAGTTCTGATGTTCCGGAGAGCGGGTCGGCGGAGGGCGCTCGTTGCTATCATCCAGACGAATCCGTGCGGTTCGGCCTTCTAGCTGATGGCGTCTGGGGATTGGACGGTAATGAGTGCGGACCAGTGAGCTTGCGTCGGCGATTTGCCCAATCGGGCCTTATCAGTGGGAATGATTGAATAATGCCTGATATTTTGCGTGCCCCCATCTACGATTCACACGCGCACTTGGTTTCCGATGATGTGGGGCGCTATCCACGCAACGGCTTCGTTGTCGCGCGAAAGGCGGGGCCCAGCCGGGCCCAGCTACCACCTTTTGGTCCCGGCACTGTGGGTATCCCGGGCGGGATGCATGGTCCCACGCCGGTGAACGAGAAGCCTACTGCCGAACAGATGCATCGCTGGATGGCAGAGGAAGGCGTGGTCGGCATTGCCGCAGTGCAGAAGGGCATGATTTACGGCACCGATAACAGTTACATCATGGATGCCGCGGAGCTCTTTCCCGACGAAATGCGAGCGGTCATCATTGTCGATCCGTTGGAGGAAAAGACCCTCCCTTTGATGCGCGAGGGTTCAAAACGCGGCATTGCTGGCATCCGCTTCTTTCCAGTGAATATTGAGGACAAGGCGGGATGGCTAAAGTCCCCAAAGGCGATTGGCGTGTGGGAACTGGCGAATGAACTTGGCCTCATCGTAGATATCGAAGGGCCCAAGGAGGACTGGCTCGAAATGATGCAAGTGATTTCTGAACTCGCCGCTCGCTTCCAGCGCCTGAGGATCGTTCTTGATCACGTCTATCTACCGGTGCTGCCATTCAAAAATGAGGTCGGTTTCAGTCTCGATGAATGTTTTGCGGACTTGGCGCTCCACGACAACATCACCTACAAATTCACTTGCCTGAACATGGATGTGATCCGTGAGCAGGGCACTAAGCCGGAAGAGGTTTTGCGCCGCGTCGTCGACTTTTACGGCCCGGACAAAGTTATGTGGGGCTCCGACATCGGCACTTCGTCGGGCACTTATAAAGAGATGGTTGCTCGGGCAATCGCTTCTACCAAGCTGCTGACCGAGGAGGAACGTCGCAAGGTCCTCCACGATACGGGCCGGCGGGTTTTTACTGGTTGGGCCGGTTGAGGGCCAATGCGAAGTCCACTTTCGATCCTGGCAAATGTACATCGAACACTGCGAGCTGAGCGCCACAGGCCGGTGCGTTCGATTGCTTCGCATATTGAGCCAGCCGAGCAAAACCTGTTGAAAGAATGCGAAACATGAACCGGTTCGACATCGAGGAGTTCATCGATCGCGCGCCTTTCGGCGCGACGCAGCGCATCACGCTGTTTGTCTGTGTGCTTATCTGTTTTATTGACGGGTTCGACCTAGTCCTACTCGGTAAAATTGCCCCGGCTATTGCCAAGGACTTCGGTGAGACGTCCGCCGCGATGACGCAAGTATTCGTCTACCAACAACTAGGGTTGGCAATCGGCGCCTTCGTTATAAGCCCGCTGGCCGACCGGCTGGGGCGGCGAACCATGCTTATCCTTTGTTGTTTCTTCCTGGGTTTTACCATGCTGGGCAGCATATATGTACAGAGCTTGCATATGCTCGCGATCATGCGTGGTATCGCAGGCATATTCATGGCCGCCTGCCTGCCAATCGCCATGACGCTAATCTCAGAGCTCACTCCGGCGTGCCGTCGATCGACACTCGTCGCCGTTGCACTGGGAGGCTACTCGGTCGGAAGCGCCGCGACCGCTTTTGTAGCCGCCTGGCTGCTTGACGATTATGGGTGGGAAAGTGGCTTTATAATTGGCGGCTTGGTTCCCTTATTGTGTGTTCCGCTGCTTATCTTCTTTGTGCCGGAATCCCTTAAACTTCGCGCTGAACGTAATCCTATGGACAAGCGGATTGCGCAGTCGCTGCGCCGCCTTGATCCAAAGGTGACTTTGCGTGGAGACGAAACCTTTGTGCTTGGTTCGAATAACGCAAAAGGTGCCAAGGCTAAGCTGAGCGACATTTTTTCTGAGGGCCGCCTCAATATGACGGTGATGCTTTGGACGGCCTATACGCTCTCGGTAATTCTCGCTGTCTTGCTCGGCACTTGGCTACCGAGCTTCTTTCAGGAGATGGCCAGCATCCCGATTTCAGGAATTCGCAATGGTGGCGCTCATCGGCTATCTGGGCGGAGTAACAGGCCCGCTCGTGATTGGTTGGCTGATGGATCGGATACAACCCGCGCTCTTGTTGGCTGGTTGCTATTTGCTTCTTGTGATCTGCATAAATTTGCTTGCTTGGGTTCCCTTTCATTCATCGGTGTTTGTGCTCGTAATTGTAGTTTGGAGCTTCACTCAGTCTGGGGGGCAAGGCGGTCTCAAACTGATGATCACCCACCTATATCCGCCCCGAATGCGGTCTACAGCGCTCGGCTGGGCGGGAGGCGCGGGCCGCATTGGTGCCGTGATAGCGCCCATCGCAGGGGGGTTTGCACTCGCACAGCAATACTCATTGCAGTTTACAATGGCGATGGTCGCGGTGTTGCCCTGTGGCGTTATGTTTCTGATGCTTGTCCTGGCTGCAGCGCGGCGTGGGCGGCCACTTGTCAATGCGCAGTTGGGAACACAATGAATTCCGGGGCACAGAGAAATAGCATAATGAGTGCTTCAACCGTCGAACGAGTGCGCGAACTTTTAGCCCAGGGCCAGATGTCGCGTGCCGGATTAGCCCGCGCTGCTGGCCTTCATGCCAATACGCTGCGAGATGTGCAGCGAAGACAATTGGAACCCGACTGCCGACACTCTCGGCAAGCTCGAGAAGTTTCTCTCCGCAAACGATGAAACGCCGGTGCTGGTGCCGATCGAAGAGATCATCAACGAGGCGCGCAACGGCCGGATGTTCATCCTTGTGGATGACGAGGACCGCGAGAACGAAGGCGATCTGATCATTCCGGCGCAAATGGCGCACGCCGGACGCGATCAACTTCATGGCCACGCATGGTCGCGGCCTGATCTGCCTTACGCTGACCAAGTCTCGGGTGGAGGAACTCGGCCTGGAGCTGATGAGCCGCAACAACCGCACCCGGCACGAGACCGCCTTCACCACCTCGATAGAGGCCCGAGAAGGCGTTACCACGGGGATCAGCGCGGCAGACCGTGCGCGGACCATCTCGGTCGCGATCGACAGCTCCAAGGGCGCAGACGATCTCGTGACGCCAGGCCATGTCTTCCCGCTGGTGGCGAAGAAAGGCGGCGTGCTGGTTCGCGCGGGCCACACCGAAGCTTCGGTCGACATATCCCGCCTCGCCGGCCTCAATCCGTCGGCCGTGATCTGCGAGATCATGAACGAGGACGGCTCGATGGCGCGGCTGGAAGACCTCGTCCGCTTCGCGCGCCACCACGGCCTCAAGATCGGCACCATCCGCGACCTCATCGCTTATCGGCGGCGGCACGACCATCTCGTCGAAAGAGTTGCTGAAACCCACTTCCATAGCCACTGGGGCGGCGACTGGAAGGTGATTACCTTCTACAACAAGGCGACCGAAGGCTGAGACGATGGTGCTTGTCAAAGGCGCAATCGAGCCCGGGAAGCCCACCTTGGTTCGAATGCATGCATTGTCGATATTCGCCGACATCTTCGCCGAGGAAAATGACCGGCAAGGCCTGCTACAAGGCGCCATGCGGGCCATCGGAGAGGAAGGAAGCGGCATAGTCGTGCTGATCAACCGCCCTGCGCGAGATTATGGTTCCCGCGCAATCCGCATGCGAGCCGACGCTAACATCAGGGCTATGGCGTATCAGCAACGCGAATACGGTGTCGGCGCGCAGATCCTCGCCGAATTAGGCGTTCACGACATGATCTTGCTGACCAATTCCAAGCAATCGCTGGTCGGACTCGAAGGATACGATCTCTCGATAGTTGACACTCAAACGATTCCGCAAGGTTGCTCTGGGGGTGGCAATTGAAATGTCCACCGTCGAGTGCGGTTACGAGCGTTCGAATGCTAGATCAGTGGGATTGCACACCCCCCCGTCATATCCGCAAAAAACGGCATATTTCAGCGTACTTTCGCGGCGGTAATGCAATAGTCCGGAGTTCTCGAATGAAACACCTTCAGGGATTCATTCTAAAACATATGGCGCGCATCTTCAGATCGGGAATTCTCCTGCTCACGCTGGGAACCATGACGAGCGCCAGTCAAGCAGTCACAGAGTACCACGATGTTACGATCAGCCATGGCTACGCGGTTTTCGGTGAACTCAAATATGGTCCTGATTTCGATCATCTTGAGTATACCAAGCCCGACGCACCGAAGGGCGGAGTCTTTCGCAATTCGGGCGGTCAATCATTTGACAGTGTGAATCAGTTCTCAATCTTGGGAAATTTCGCTTGGTTGACACTCTACCTTTTTGATCCGCTCATGGAACGAAGCATGGATGAGCCCGCTTCGTATTATGGTGTGATCGCAAAGACTATTACATACCCGAAAGACTATTCGTGGGTGGAATTTGAATTACGGCCTGAAGCCCGTTGGTTTGACGGCAAGCCCATTACGGTCGAGGACGTCATTTTCACAGTTCAGTTGATGAAAGGTGATCTGGTAAATCCCCGCTACGGAGCGGTCGCGAGAGTCACGAACAAAGTATATCAAGTCGCGCCGAACAAGGTTCGGTTCGAACTCTCGCAAATAAATAATCCTACATTGCCGGCTACAGTTGCGGGAATGAAAGTCCTGCCGAAACACTATTATAAGAATAGGGATCTTGGTAGGCCATCGTTAGACGTACCAGTGACGAGTGGACCTTATACTATCGGTGAAGTCGCGCCGGGACGTGTCTTCGAGCTGGTTCGTGACAAAAATTACTGGGGCGAAGATCTGCCAATGCGTCGGGGGAGATACAATTTCGATAAAATCCGCCATATTTTCTTCCGCGACAGTGGGATGCAGCAGCAAGCTTTCAATACCGGCGTGATCGATTTTAGCTCTGAAACCAATGCTCAACGTTGGAAAGCGCAGAGAAGGCTCCCGGCCTACATGTCAGGCGACTTGGTGCAAGGCAATGTCGCCTACAGCAGTGGCGCCTATTATAATTCGATGGTGATCAACAGCCGCAAGCCATTTCTCAGCGATCGACGGGTGCGTCATGCAATCCAGCTTGCTTACGACTTCGAGTTTGTTCGCGACACTCTCCTCTACGCGGCGCACGAGCGGACCGAGAGTTATTTCTCGAATATGGATTTTGAAGCTCAAGGTTTACCCACACCTGAAGAGCTAGAGCTCCTCGCGCCGTATCGTGACAGCCTGCCGCTCGACGTATTTACGTCCGATCTCACACTACCCAAGGGGGGAACATGGGCTAACCAGCGAAAGAACCTCAAACGCGCGCGAGATCTCCTTGCCGAGGCCGGCTATAGAATAGAGAATAAGAAACTTGTGGATCCAAAGACGGGGGAGCCGGTGCGTCTAGAGCTCCTGGCGCTGTCGCCGATTTACATGATGCATGGTGGCTATTTTATAAAGAATATGGAGCGGCTTGGCATTGAAGTCACATTCAGAAATTACGATGTTGCACAGTTCAGATATCTCACTGGCAACCGCCAGTTTGACTTGATGATTGACCTGCCGGTTTTCCCCACGTCGGATATGCCCGGACCCGAGTTGCGGTCTACTTGGTCATCGACAGGAGCGATGACGCCCAATACGTTGAACTATGCCGGTGTGAGAGAACCGGTGATCGATGAAATTATTGAAAAGGTTATTGGAGCGCGTGATCGCAAGACGGTGGTTAACGGGATGCGTGCTATCGACCGGATTCTTCGTAACAATTATTATTCGATACCACTCCAACACACCTATCCCGCGCAGGTAGGGGAATTTCCTATCACCTATTGGAACCGTTTCGGTCGGCCTCAAAAGGACCCTACTTATAATTTTCCTGTCAAGGCTCCTGACCACTGGTGGTGGGATCCAAAGAAAGAGGCAAAGCTGAGCCACGGCGTATTTAACTAGGCACTGCCAAACTAATTGCACCGGAATTGTCAGCTTAACTTCCCCAGCTCGCACTAAGGCTCTGAACGCCATTTTGTCGGTCCACAGGCTTACAAGGCACGCCGCTCAGCCGCCCTGGCTGAGTGGCAGAACCTTATGGCTAACATTGCGGTTGAGGGGTGATCTGTGTCGAGTGGAGACGAGTTGCCG
The DNA here is from genome assembly GCA_963777785.1 of uncultured Alphaproteobacteria bacterium. Taxonomy (GTDB): domain Bacteria; phylum Pseudomonadota; class Alphaproteobacteria; order Sphingomonadales; family Sphingomonadaceae; genus Andeanibacterium. The sequence goes on along the minus strand of CAVZRU010000002.1, from coordinate 882,446 downwards.
TTAGACTGACAGCACCGCCAACTAGTCTCAGACTTCAGACCCCTACGCCCGGCAAGGTAAGAACCAGCGCAGTTCTGGGCGGTTTTGGCCGTCAGCGCGTATTGGGAGAATGATTCTGCGAGAAATCTCCGGCCAATTTGGCGTACATTCTCCGCGAGCACTTTCGGTAGTACGGTTTGCCCATATTTTCCTGCACGCAGGGTAAATTTCCAAAATGCAGGTTTTGGCGGCTATTCTACCCTGCCGAACTCCACAGAATTCGCAGGCATTTGCGGCCCAATTCCCTGCTGCGGTGGAGAGCTCGGAAAAGTCTGCCTTAAAGCTCAGACTTGCCTTGAGATCAGGATAGATGCCGAGCGGCTCGAGCGCGTCGATCAGAACATTGAGCGCCTGCGGCAAGATTGCGTTTCGCTGCGCCATCAGGCCCATGAAGTCCTGCATGCTGATCGATTGGGCCCGAGGCACCGGCTCAAGCGGAACCGGTTCCACCACAACCGACCGTCTGCTGGCAGATATCGATTCCTCGCTCAATCAGCAGGTCCTTGGCGTTCCGCGACCAAAACACGGATCTAACATACATCAGCACGACAAAGCGGTTCACGTCATGTGGCGAATTGAAGTGGCAAGGCGGGTTCTCGGGATTGTCCAGGCGGGCCGGCAAGCACCGTCCTCTCCGCTCACTAGGCTTATCTTGCCTCGGCTTCGGCCGGAGCTCAGGCCGGCTCTGGCACCTTTAACGGATCGTAAACCGGCGTCTCCAAATTTTCCATGCGTGCTTTTAGCTGTAGCGCGAGCCACTGCGAATAGGGCCGCGTCTGGTTCAGGCTTCCGGCTTGGAACCAAAGTCCCTTTTGCGGGGTCGGCTTCCACATGTTGCGCAGTTCGCCTTCCCAGGGACCGGGATCATCGGATGTGCCCGAACCCAGTCCCCAGCAGCGACCGACCTTGGCCTGCACTTCCGGCGAAATCAGCTCACCGACCCATTCTTCCAACGGGCGGTAGCCTGTTGCGTAGACCAGCACGTCTGCGGGGAGGACGGTGCCATCCTCCATCTTCACGCCATCGGGCAGTATTTCCGCCACATCGCCCTGCTGCACCACGATTTCGCCATCGGCCACCAGTTGCGATGCGCCGACCTCGATGTAATAGCCGCTGGCAGTGCGCAGATAGGCAAAACCCAGCCCGGTTTCATCCTCACCTGTCCAGACTTTGAAGCCCCGTTCGTCCAGTCGGCGCAGCAAGTCTGCGTCGACCTCCTGGTACTGTCGCGTGGATTCCTTCTCGATCTCCAGCAGGCTGCGAAAAGGCAACGAGGCAACGACAAGGTCGGCATGCCTGGTCGTCAGGTCCGGGTCGGCCCAAGGCGATTTGTAGACCCTGATCTTCTCAGCCGAACGAATGTCGATCAGAATCGTCGGCGAACGCTGGATCATGGTGACAGATGCCGCTTCATGCTCCCACAAATCCTGCGCGATATCATGGGCCGAATTGGTGGACCCGATCACAACGCAGTTCTTGCCGCGCGCTTCCTCCCCGCGATTTCCGTGACGGCTGGAATGATAGGCGGAGCCAGCGAAGCTTTCCGCACCGGGAAAAGAAGGCACATTAGCCGCGCCGGACAGGCCCGCAGCAAGAACGAGCTGCACCGGCTGGAGAGTGATCTCTTCGCCATCGCGGTTCACCTTGACCGACCAGCGTTCGGAGCTCTCATCAAAACTGGCACTTAAGCAGCGCGTTCCGGTCCAGACATCGAGCTCCATCGCCTTGGCATAGATTTCCAGCCAATCTCCCATCTGGTCCTTCGAAGAATAGAGCGGCCAATGGTCGGGGAACGGCAAGAACGGCATGTGATCGGCAAAGCTCGGACCGTGAAGATACAGCGATTTGTAACGCTTGCGCCATGCATCGCCGATCCGCTGTTCGGAGTCGATCACCAGAGCCGGCACCGAAAGCCGCTTGAGCCGTGCGGCCAGCGCCAAGCCGTTCTGACCGCCGCCCACCACGAGGCAATAGGGCTGCACGCTATAACCGAGCGTGCGTGCGGTTTCGGCCCGTTCATCGAGCCAGGTCTTGCGATTGCGCTGCGCTCCAAAAGGAACTCCGCGACGCCGCCGCTTGCCGATCGGCTCTTCGAAACCTTTCAGTTCTTCCAGTTCGGTGAAGAAGCGAGTGCATTTGCCGGCTTCGAACTCAACCTTGCCCAGGCCGCGTCCCGCCGCAGTTTCAAAAGCAAACCATCCGCCGCTTTCATCGTAGGCAGGAAGCCCCTTGGGGGCCGGAACGAATTGACCGAGACCGATTGCCGCGGCCTGCTGGCTGATCATCCGCTTGATCGCGGGCAGGCCTTCGACGGTCGCGATGTTCCAGGTAAAGGCGACCATGTCACGCCAGGTCGCATCTTCGGCGAACAGCAAAGTCCAGTCCGCGCTCCCCGGCGCCGCCAGAGCCGCTTCAAATCGCTTCAGCCAATCGCTCACTGCGGCTGATGCACCGGCGTAACTCATCCATCTAACTCCCGGAAAAAGTACAGCTGCGAATGCAGTTGCAATCCAAGTTGCGTTCCTCGTCCCAGTACTTGGTTGCGATGTCGTCGTTCTCGATCTGGGCGATCCCCGCGACATACTCGTCGGTCAACGAAACATAGGGCGCCACTCTAGTGGTGAATTGCCCGATCACCGGTTCCTTCGACCTTGTCAAGTTGAGCGGCTTCCAGTTGATCCGCATGCGAAATGAAGCACTTGCCCGCGCGGATGCGGCCTTCAAACGCGTGCAGCCCGCACTCCTGCAAGAAACTCGTCGAGCGTCTGCGGAGTGCGTCCGGTGACAGAGCGATAATCATCCGTCGTCATATCGAATTGCCCGGCTTCGATCGCGCGCATGGTGCCAACCGTGCTGGCGGCCAGCGAGGGCGGCATTCCCCACTTCTCGGTCATGTAAGCGGGCCACTCCTCGGGCGCGACGGACTGGTATCGGACCGGCTTGCCGAAGCACCGCGAGATCGCATCGGCCACTTCGTCGCCCGTGTAGGAGCGCTCCATCGTCTCGTTGAGGATGCGGTTCTCTTGCTTATCGCCAGCGAGTATCGTGGCAGCGGAGAGACCGAGATCGTCACGCGCGATATAGGTGCATGCCGCAGTTCCGCCGCAACGGTGCAGCACACCGGATGTCAGGGTGTCATCGAGATCGGCAACCATGATCTCGGCATAGAGCGCGTGTCGCAGGATCGTGTAGTTGAGGCCCGACGCAGCGATCGCCTGCTCCGTGGGCCAATGGACAAGCTGGCTGTGTTCGGCAAGCGCATCGGGTCCGGCGGCGAGGAAGCTGGTGTAGAGGACGTGCTCCACTCCTGCCGTTTTCGCGGCCTCCAGCGCAGTGAGATTTTGCCGTAGCCGTTCCGAATTGTCGGCATAGGTTGAGATAAGCAGCGCGCGGGAAGCGCCTGCGAACGCAGGGCCAAGAGTCTCGGGCACATCGAAATCGCCATGACGCACTATCACACCGCGCGCCGCAAGCTCCTGCGCGCTTGCCGAATTGGGGTCGCGGGTAGTGGTGAGGATGTTGGCGGGATCGGTCATGCGTAGCAAGTTCGCGATCACCGACCTTGCCAAATTGCCGTTCGCCCCGGTGACCAGCAGCATCGCGCATTCCTTTCGTTTCGGTTCGACCCCCGACCGCGGCAGTAGCACGGTGGTACTCCACGTAAAACCGAACCCAATTTAGATTCGACTATTTTGAGGCCAGCCCCACCAAGAGCAATCCGAAGCCACCGCGCGCTAATTCCGGCTATTGAAGCTTCGCTACCTGCCATCTGACAGCCGACATCCGCTTGCTAAAACTAGAATGACTGCAAGGTTGGCCTTCTCTGCCTTCCAAGGTTTGCCAAAACATCCTGAAACCTGCCCTTTATTGCCATTTCTGGCCACATGAACAGAAGGCAGCTTTTGAGGACCCGATCTGGCCGTGCGAATGGCCGCTATGTTGGCGTAAACTGACGTAGTCGTGATCCGCCTCGACAGGGAAACTCTTGAGCGAACTTTCTGGTGATTTTCGGAACAGACACGGCAAGCGCGAATAGTTCCAACGCGATCGCGCTGATGCGATCTGTCGGAGGCCCTGTGAACAAAGAGCTAGAGAAGATCGCTGAACGCATGCGCAAGGTCGGCGAAAGCTTGGAACTGAAGTTGGAGGCGGAGAGAATACGGATCGCCGCCCGTCAAAATAACTGCCAACGCCCGACACCTCGGGATGGGAGCAGGGAAGAATAGGTGCGCAGTCAAACTAACGCAGCCGAAATTTATAGCGGATTCAGCTTATTCTATCGACCTTGAGGTAATGACTGAAAGCGGGCCCACTAGCGGATGTCATCCTGCCGTCGCGCGGGTCGACAAACAGCTCTCGGCGCCGAAACCATTGGCCTTTACGGCCGAGAGCCTGTCGCTCAAACATCCACTCGCCTTGTCGACCGATTGAGATGCGTGTCAGCACAAGATCCTCGATGTGCTGGCGGACATGCATCTTGACCGTGCAGCCCGTATCCGGGCTTGCACAGATCTCACTGAAAACGACATCCCAGTGGCGCCCTGGTTGACGCCGGAGATAGCGCACCAATGGTGCCAGATATGCCCTTAGCGGGATGAATAGAAGGGGGTGGAGTGGGAGTGGTTCTGTGCTTGAATCGCCGGCACTAACTAAGCTTCACTACTCGGATTCCAGTGTAGGCAATCGGATGCGGCGGACAACACCCTCGTTTCGATCGACCGCCAATATGATCGTCTCTTTCCCCGGGGCAAAGCCAAACGCCTGGCCTTCGATTTCCAATGCTATGGTTGCAACATGGACCAAGTACGGACCGCGCCGGGGCATTTCAAAAACGTACATTTCCGGTCGGTCATGTCCGGTCACATATAGCCGTCCGTCCGGTCCAATTGCACCGCCCGATGCCGCGTGCGGCGCCATACGCTCTGTCACGGAAGGTGGAAACAACCAGCCCCCTGTGCGGCGCCACTGCTTATCGAATGCCACCACGCTCGAGTAACGGTGATCTTTGTATGGAACGCCGTTGCCGTCATAATGGGCGAAGGCAGCGATGAAGCCATCCGCTGTCGGCGAGAACCATGTCAGCGAGCCCTCTTCCATCAAACCCAGGCTATGGCTGGATCGATGCTCGAGCGTGCGTGTGTCGAAGATCTCGACTGACGATCCCATCGGCGTTTCCGGGTAATTGGAATTTGCACACCACAGCTGGGCGTCACGAACATAGCAGCTGTTCAAATGCTTGATCGATCCGCTTTGGTCTTTCCACTGAGCCAATAGTGAACCGTCTGACAGCGAGTATTTTCCGATGGCACTGTTATCGATGGCATAGAAGAAATTCTCGTCTGCGGCGGCCCCCTGATCAGCTTCGGGCGCCGTGAATTCATTTAGGGTGACCGCGCTGAGCTGTTGTGGTGATTTCGGTGCGGCGTCCTCTGCCTGCCGGAAGTCAGGTTCAGCTGAAGCCAGGGGCCGCGCTAACCCATCGCCAGCACAGCAGAGCAGAAGAACAGCCATCAAGAAAGCAAGTAAGGGGTGCATCGTTGAACAACTCCGTGCGCTCGATAAGCTGTGGGATAGAAATCTGAGTGCCCGCGGCTTGCAACCGCGGGCACCGGCTAGTGCAGCTCAGCACTGCCACTTCGGATCAGAACTTGGCGCTGAATCCGAAATCAGCATTGACCCCATAATCCTCCCGAGAGGTGATCTGCCCCGGAACTCCCTGATATCCCACGAGCGGTTCTTCGCCGATATTGGAGACCGATCCGAAGATCTCGATCCCCTCCATCACGCGGTAGGCAACCCGGGCATCCATGACGGTTCGAGCCTTCGCATAGCCGTCACCCGCGGGGCCCGAGCCAACCCCCGTCAAGTAATCGTCACGATAGTTGACGGCGAAACGTGCCTCAAAAGGTCCATTTTCGTAGAAGAGGGCCCCGCCAGCGATCCATTTCGATTGCCGAAAGAATGGCAAATCCTCGGTTTCGCGTCCGGGCACATCTACGCTGCTGTCGACATAGGTGACGTTGGCGGAAACACCGAAACCGTCAAGCGGCTGTGGCAGGAAAGTGAAGCGCGTCACCGCGTTTGCCTCAACGCCGAACAGCTCGCCGCTATCGGCGTTTTGAGGCTGTGACAGGCTGATCAATTCAACACCGGCGAACGTCGTGTCGAATATCGTCTCGGTGTAAATCGGATTTTCGATCTGCTTATAAAACATCGCGAGCGAAAACACGCTGTCTGCATCGGGATAATACTCGGCTGAGAAATCGAGGCCCATCGATGTGTAAGGCTCGAGGTTCGGATTGCCGGCTGAGCCTTCGCCGTCTTCTTCCTCGAATGTCGGCACAACATCGCTGTAGTTGGGTCGCCCGATCGTATTGGTCCAGGCAGCGCGAATGGCTACTTCCGGCCGGGGACGATAATTAAGCGCGAGGCTGGGAAGGACATGGGTATAGTTCTTCTCGAACGTCAGCGGTGCAATGTCCGACACTTCGACCGAACCGTCACCGTCAGTATCTCGAATGGCGAAGGCATCATATGTTCCTTCCGTACGCTCAACACGCACCCCGCCGATTGCTGTGAGGTTCCCAATCTCGAGGCTGGCCATCGCGTAGCCTGCATAAATCTTCTCATTGATCCGGTAGTCGGTCGCTTTGTCGTTAAAGGCGGTCGTTTCTTCCTGCAGTTCCAGCAGGGCCGGATTATCGCTGAAGAAATAGTCGAGGATGCCGTAATAATCCATTCGCGGCCCGAATGGGTAGGCGCCGCCATAGAAGCTCTCGTCGGACGGCAGTACGGCGCCGGTATCGGCAAAGGTGACGTCATCGGCCGGCTCCCACTGCCCCTGATAGTTGTCTCTATCCTTCGAGCGGTCCGTATATTTTACGCCGGCCTGGATGAAGCTGTCGCTGGCGTCGGCAAAGTTGAACTTAAGGTCGGCCTTTGCGGCATGCAGATCTTCATCGATCGTCTCGCGCCGCAAGCGGATACGGCGTAGCGGGAAAGTCGTCGGATCGAAGAGCTTCGGATCGACCGCACTGAAAGTCGGCATGGGCTCTCCCAGCAATATGGTAGACACGTTGTCGCTTCCAGTTCGGAACTCGATGTCGTCGCGTACCGGCGTGTGTTCCTGTGCGTGCGCATAGGTGTAGTTCAGGCTCAGCTCTGCATTGCCGAAACGCAGTTCCGCGCCCGGCGAGATGTTGTATAGTTTCTGCGTCTGTTCATTCTGACGGAATTCGCGGGTGGCGCGGCCCTTCTCAAACGTGACTTCGTTCGCTGACGGGAACGAGACATCACCGCGGAACATATCGTAGTCGAACTGATTGCGGCCTTCGTGGTCCGTGAATTCATTGTAGATGTTTCGGATGTAGAAACGTACGTCGTCGGTCGGACGCCAATCCAGGTTTAGGATGCCACCGATACGTTCGCGCATGATCGAATAGTCAAACATTCGCATCCCGGTCGGAGAGTTCACCCCGGGCGCAACTTCCCGCCAACTCAGGGGATCGACCAAGTCGCTGTCGATGAAGCGTTTGGAATAGCTTGCCCCCAGAACAACACCGAACTGATTTTCGCCGCCAAACACCTGGCCATGCATGGCGCTGGCACCGTAGCCAAGCTTGTCGGCCTTACTGGCGTACATTCCGCGTGCGGAAACGTAAGTGAAGGGTGCCGCCTGATCATATGCAGTGGGCGTCACAATATTGATGCTGCCGCCGATGGCGTTGGCGTCGTAGTCGGGAGTCACGGTTTTCACGACTTCGAGTGCGGCGACAAGGTCGGAAGGTATCGTATCGAGGGCAACGCGGCGACCTTCTGCTTCCGGGATGCCTACGATGTTACCATCGATCGTGACCTGGTTGAGGTTCGGGTCGATGCCTCTGATCACGACGTAGCGCGGCTCGCTCTGGTCGATTTCAACTGAGACACCGGGCAGCCGTTGCAGCGCCTCGGCAGTATTGTAATCCGGCAATTTACCGATCCCGTCAGACGAGACGACATCGGCAATCACCGGCAACGCACGCTTGCGCTCGATCGCCAACAGGCGCGAAGCTCGCGCTCCGCTGACCACGATTGCCTCGCCATCGTCGCGGGTTGCCAAGGCGATGCGCCAATCGGCCTGCACCGCGCCCTGTTCAGGCACGGTAACTTCCATCGTCTCCTGGGTGGAGTAGCCCGGCTGAGCAATACGCAAGGTGTATTCGCCGCCTTCGAGGCCCAGCATCGAATAGCGACCATTCTCATCGGTCGTGACCGATTGCCCGGTTTCCTCGATCGTGATTGTTGCGCCGCGTACCGGGCGGTCCAGCGTCGCACTTGTGACTGTGCCGGAAAGATCTCCGGCAAGAGCGACGGTCGGAATGCAGCTGCCAACCAGGATCGCTGCGCGCAGGATCGCCAATCGGTTAAACGAACGAGAATGGCCACGAAAACTCATGGGAAGACCTCCTACTGTGGGAATGTTCGGCTTATGCTGCAGCGCGAAATAGGAGCGGGTCGTGACATGCTCGTGTATGAATATTGTTGCCAATGCGACCGAGCGGCGACGTTTCCTGCCACAAGGATGAAGCAGAATTGTCATCCTGTGCTGATAGCCGCGGAGCATGGAAAACCGACACCAGTCATCCCTCGCCTTGCGATTGCCGACCATATCACGGCGGGCGCTCCTTCAGGCTGCGGCCCTGGCACCGGCCATGGCCGCGCTACCCGCTGGGCTGCACGCCGCTCCTCGGGGCGGCTTCACCCATTCAGTGGCCAGCGGAGATCCCCAGCAGGACAGCGTAACGCTCTGGACACGCTATATCGGCAGCAACCGTGAGGCGTCACTGCTGCAAGTGGAAGTGGCGAGCGATGAACAGTTCCAACAGGTTGTTTCACTCAGTACTGCCCAGGCCAGTCCGGAGACCGACTTTTGCGCCCATGCTCGGCCGACAGATTTGGCGCCGGGGCAATGGTTCTTCTACCGCTTCATAGCGCCTGACGGCGCGATCTCTCCCACGGGGCGCACGCGGACGCTTCCCACAGGTCCGCTCCGCAGTTTCCGCATCGGCATCTTTTCATGTGCCAATGCCACGTCGGGCTGGTTCAACGCATATGGGCATGCCGCGGCGCGCAACGATCTGGACCTGCTGGTCCACCTCGGCGACTACATCTACGAATCCAAACTCACCCGCTCCGACGCGATCGAAGGCATGGCTGCGGCCCGAGGTATCGAGCCCATGCATGAGACGGTCAGCCTGCTGGACTACCGTCAGCGTTATGCCAGCTATCGAAGCGATCCGGCCCTGCAGGAACTCCACCGCCTTTTCCCGATGGTGGTGATGTGGGACGACCACGAGACCGCGAACAATAGCTGGGAGCATGGAGCGGCCAATCACGATCCGGCGGAGGAAGGGCCCTGGGATGCGCGGATGGCCGCCGGCGTCAGAGCCTTCCAGGAATGGTTGCCGATGCGTGAGGCACCTTACACGAGCTACGAACTGGGCGACCTTGCAACCTTGTTCCGGTTGGAGACCCGCCTCCTCGGCCGCTCGGAGCAACTCGATCTCGATGCTTGGTTGGCAGGCAAGGATGACATCGAAGCCGCAGCGATCGCCTTTCGCGACGGTCCGCTGGCCGACCCGGCTCGGAGCATGCTGGGCGCAAAGCAGGAAAAATGGCTTGCGGATGGGCTCGCCGCTTCGACAGCGGTAGGCAAGCCTTGGCAGATCTTGGCGCAGCAGGTGATCATGAGCCCGATGCTCTCGCCGACGAATTTCGATTCCTGGATCGCCCCGTTCACGACGCCGACTGCCGAAGATCTCGCGGGCCTGGAGCAAAGCACTAGGCTCAGCGCCCTCGGAATTCCTCGCAGCATGGACAAATGGGACGGATATCCCGCCGCGCGCAAGCGTCTGCTCGATGCCTCACGCAGCGCCGGTGCCGATTTGGTCGTCTTGAGTGGCGACAGTCATAATGCCTGGGCCTTCGACATGGAACACGAGGGGCAGCCAGCCGGTGTGGAATTCGCTGTGCATAGCGTTTCGTCCCTCGGCCTTGAGAAGGGATTTGATGGCGATCCCGAAGCTATCGCCCGAAGCCTTCGCGACGCCAATTCCAATCTCAAATGGTGCGATACGAGCCAGCGCGGCTATATGGTGCTGGATATCACACCGGAGGCAGTGACCAACCAATGGCTGTTCGTGGCTTCAGGAATCAAACGTTCCATTGAGGTTTCCGGAAGCCAAAGGCTGCGGGCACGCAAGGGAAGTCCCGGGCTGGCTCTGCCAGACTAACCGCGCCGCTTGGTAAGGAGCGCAGGGTAGGGCGGCGGCATGCCTCGTCCACAAGTTTCCGCCAGTCCGTTCAAGCGCTTCATATGGTCAGCGTGGCTTAGAATGTGACCAGAGAGCAGAGTTCGAATGGGCTTGAAACGTTCAAGCGGTGGTAGGCGCGCTGGCGATAGGTGAGGACGGACGTCTTTGCGATCACGAGGTCGAGAGCAGTTGCTTCGACAGTCATGCCGATGGCGGCCCTTGCGCAGACCTGCCTCTCTCTCTTTGTGAGTTGCGTGAAGCGGCTGCCGAACCGGTCTTCCAGTTGAGTGACGGTTAGGGCGCAGGGCAATGCGGCATTGTCTCGCCGGTTGATCGGAAGCATCGGCAACGCAAGGCACGAAAGGCTGACGAGACCATCCAACTGATGGTCGGTGAAGCAGCCATCGCTTGTATGCCGTGCCACACTGATCACGCGCCAGCGGTCCGGGCCGCGCTGAATGACCGAAATCCGCTCGACTATACCGCAATCGTCATAGAAGCGTCGCCTGAAGCCACTTGAAGCGATGTCCGAGGGCTTGATCTTGAGCATGGCAACGTCGCCAGTTGCCGGGGCAGCCTTGAATGCATCGCTTACTGGATCGAGTTGTAGATATCTCTTCCTGTAAGTCGGTAGCAGTTCGTTGAGGCTGGGTTCACAGACGCAATACTGCAAGGTGTTTTCGGCCCTGCTCGATGCTTCGAACAGATAGATTCGGCGCGCGCCGCCCGTAACCGAGAAGATGGAATCTCGAACGGTCGATCCGAACTCTTCGGTGCCGACCGTTCCGAGCATACGCTCGTACATGGCACCCAGATCGGTCGACGACTGCCAGTGCTTGATCTGCTTCAGTTCCGACATGTGGTTCTCCGTACCCGCGCCTAGACCGCCCGCGGTGACACCTCGTTCTGCGCCCGCTTCTGATTGGAACCTGCAACGGCAATAATGACTAGGGCAAGTGCGGCGACGGCAGAGGGCACTGAGAAGAGAGACATGATCCATGTTTCGGGGAAGCCCGCATCGAGCCCCATTCCGATGATGATGGGCGCGATGATGGTGCCGACCCGGCCGATGCTCTTCGCCCAGCCAATACCCAGCGCCCTGATGCTGTGCGGATAGAACGACGCCAGGACCACATTCACTCCGCCATATGCGCCAAGGAAAAAGAAGCCGCCGATGCCAAGCAAAGCGAGCAGCATTGTGTCCGACGCGGTTTGAAAAAGTCGCCCGGTGAGGAACAGCATTGCTGTTGCCATCAGCAGAAAGGTAACCAGCACTTTCGTTGCGCCAAAGCGGTCGATGAGCAGGCCCACTCCCAATGCGGAGATGATCCCCCCGAGCGAAAAGATCGAGATGGAAGTCGAAGCGATCGTCGTACTTCGACCAACTGCCACCAGCATCGTCGGCAGCCAGGAAATCAAACAATAGGAGATGGTCAGCATCGAGATGAACAGCAGCCAAAGCATCATAGTGCCTACAAGGTAATTTCGCGAGAAGAGCGCGCCGATCGCGCTCAAGAATCCGGGAGGGATTTCACGCGTGGCTGCATCGTCCACATCGTTGCCTTCCGGTTCGGAAAGACGAAACCATGCGAATGCAGCGAAACCCAGGCACAGCAGGCCAACGGCCACGGAGGCTGCGCGCCAGCCACCTAGTTCGAGAAACAGATTGGCAGTAAGTCCGGCAATGGTCGCGCCAAGGCCGTAGCCCGTGAACAGCATGGTGATTGCCAGTCCGCGCCGTGCTGCGGGCGCCGAACGCATGACGATGGCCATGCAGCTGGGCATGCAGCCACCAAGAAAGAATCCGGTGATCGTGCGCACGGCAAAAAGCTGGGCTTGGTCGCTCGCCAGGCCCACCATTGCTTCGAACAATCCAAAACCGACAAGCGTCAGTATCGTGATCCTGCGATGCCCCAGCCGATCGGTGAGGATCGGTACCAGCATCAAACCGAAGAACTGGCCAATCAAATTGGCCGAAAAGATTGGCCCCATTTCGGTGTTGCTTAGCTGAAGGTCGCGCGCGATCTCGGGCGCCAGCGGGCCGAGTATGGAATGGATCAGACCGTCGAGAAAGAACACGATCGCGCAGATAAGGATCACCAAGGTGTGAAAAGCAGGCGCTGCGCTCCCGCCGTCGGTGGATCCAAGCGCTGCTTCGTGATCACGCATGAAGTTCTCTCCTGAACGCCTATTCGCATGAGGCCGGGCGCCCTGCTGTCCCCTCAAGAGAGGACAGACGTCGGCTAGGCCAAACTACATTGGCAGACGATCGATTGGCGGAGATGCGGAAATGTTGGAAGCGAACAAATTTATCATCACGGCCGCGCTGAATGGCGGGATGCAGCAAGATCGCGACGGTGCCATCGTCCCAAAACAGCCGATGGAGCTCGGTGTAGCCGCCGCGCGGTGCTGGGAGGCGGGAGCCTCGTTGATCCACATCCACGCGCGCGCACCGGATGGCACGAACACCGGGGACCCTGCAATCTATGCGGAGATAATCAGCGAAATCCGAGCCCGTTGTCCTGTGCTTGTGCAGACGACTAATGGGATAGGCGTTCGGCGCGATCCCAGGACTGGCGGATTTATCTGGCCGACCGATGAGGAACGCCTTGGCTTACTCAACATCGAACCGCGGCCGGATGTATTCGGCGTCGCTGGCGGCTCAGCCGATTTCTATCACCCGGAAGGCGGTTATCACAAGGAAACGCCCTACGTGAATTCGCCGGAGTTCCTGCGCTCGACCATCAGTGAGGTCTATGCGCGTGAGTTTGCCCTGGAATTCGAGGTGGTCGAAGCCAGTGTGATCCACCGCCTGATGCGCTATGCGGAAGAGGGGCTGTTCGACCGCGACCGCGATAATTTGTGGCTGTTGCACGGCGGCGGCTATGGCGCCGTGCCGGCGGTCACCCGGAATATTCTGTTCAACATCGAAGAGGGCCTTCGTTATTTCCCCAAGGCGATCGTCGGCGTCACATCGACGGGGCGCGCTATGTTCCCCATGATCACCCTCGGACTTTCGATGAAATGCGACCTGGTGCGGGTCGGCTTCGAGGACGGCATTCACCTTCCAGATGGCTCGGTGGCGACGCACAATCACGAGATGGTTGCCGCAGCCGCCATGATCGGGCGCTTCTTCGGCATGGAACCCGCCAGTGTCGACGAGGCGCGCGCGCGCTTCCGGATCTGACAAGAGATGGAAGGTGTAGCGGCATTTTTTAGAATTCTTGCCGAATTCCGACAGCTCACCGATGTCATTAATGCAGGACGAGGTGGGCCAGCTGGAAGGCGCTGCAGATCTCAAGCCGCTGGAAAGCGCGCTTGCGATAGGTCTGGACCGAGCCGATCCCGATCCTGAGGTCCAGCGCGGTGGCTTCGGACGTCATGCCAATCACGGTGCGTGCGCAGACTTGCCGCTCACGAGCAGTCAACGCCGGGAAGCTGGCCGCGAAGCGGCGTTCGAGTTCACGAATGCCAACGCCTCCGCCGCGCGCGCTTTCGCGTTCCAGTTCCGCCTGCCGCGAAGCGAGCGGTAGCAGCAACTGGCTGAGGCAGGCGAGGGAGGAAAGTTCTCCGTCGCTGAAAGGCAGCGACGGGCTCCTGCGCGATACATTGAGTATCTGCCAGCGGCCGCCAAACTTCTGCACGAAGGATACGCGTTCGACGATCTCCGGCTTGTCAAAGAAGGACCGGCGATATTCACGCTCGACAATGTCTTTCGACCGCACGCGAAGCATCACGGTGGCGCCATCGTCAGTCGCGCGTTCCATCGCGCTCACCACTGGATCGCGCCGGAAGTAGCGCGCGATGTAGTCGCCAACTCGTCCCGCTAGCGCCCATTCTACATGGTGGGCAATCAGGGTTGGTGGAGCCGAGACAGCTGCGCGTTCGGAGAGGTAAAAGCGGTCGATAGGTGCAATGGCCCGGATGGCGTGTTCAGCGCAATATTCTGGCTCTGCTTCGGAACCCATGGCTGCGACAAAGCCATGATAGGCACGCAGTACATCCGGCTCCAAGGGCGCATTTTTCAGAACGTGGAGTTCCACCTTTTGCCAACCTCTCCGGTGCTTGGCTTGTTGCCCGCTGCAATAATACCTGCATCCCGGAATTAATTGCAACGAATGTATCCAAAGCGGGAGACAGACCCTCGAAATGGGCTGGCCCAATGTCGTTGGTACAAATCGCGACGGGAGAGTTGTCATGGCTGCCAACAAGAAAGTGATCGTAGTCGCTGCCATCAACGGAGGCATGCAAAAGGATCGGGAAGGCGCGAAAGTGCCGATCAGCCCGGAAGAAATCGCCGAGGAAAGCTACCGCGTGTGGAAGGCTGGCGCTTCTGTCGTGCATGTCCATGCGCGCGACGAAGAAGGCCGTAATTCGAGCGATCCCGCGATCTTCGAGGAAATCATCCGCCTCATTCGCGAGAAATGCGACATATTGATCCAGACGACGAACGGCATCGGCATCCGGTACGATCGCGCGACCGGCAATTACATCTGGCCGAAAGACGAAGAGCGACTGAGCCTGCTGGACCTCCACCCGAGGCAGGATCTCTTCGGCATCGCCAGCGGATCCGGTGACTTCTACAATCCCGAAGGCGGCTACAAGGTCGAAACGCCGTTCATGAACTCGATCGACCTGGTCCGGGAGACCATCAAGCGCGTCCACGCGATGGGCTCCGTTGTGGAATTCGAGGTGCCGCATGCTGCCGTCCTCCACCGCCTGCTGCGCGTGTCGAGTGACGGCACGTTCGATCCCAACCAGTCCAACCTCTGGATCCTGCACGGCTCCGGCTTCGGCAACAGTCCCTCGCTGGCGCCGCATATCGTGTTCGCCATCCAGGAAAGCCGGCGGCTCTATCCCAATTCCTTGTGGGGCACGACGGCCACCGGCCGCGATATGTTCTGGGTTTGCAACCTTGGCCTTTCGATGGGCTGCGATTTAGTGCGGGTCGGGTTCGAAGACAATATCTGGATGCCCGACGGATCGGCAGCGCGAACCAATGCCGATCAGGTCGAGAAGATTGTGGAGATCGCAGGGATCTGGGGGCGTGAGCCAGCCACGGTCGCCGAAGCCAGGGAGATTTTCCAGCTTCAGCAGTGAAGGGGAGCAGCGGAGACTGATCGTCTGCGGGGCGCTGTCAGCGGCCCGTAGCTGCCCTTGCTTCGTCGAACACACTGCGGTCAAGCAGCACGGCCAGTTCCTCGCGAGAGCGCGGCGCACGGTCCTGGTATCCGGCCAGCCAGATTTCCTCGTCCACCATTACGTCAAGCATGTCGTCGGGAAACGCGCTCAGGAATGTGTGATGCTTCCATGATCGCTCGATTTCTTCGAACGTATAATCGCCGGCAATTGCCACCAGTTCCTGCGCTCTACGAGGATCGGAATTGGTTGCATCGGTTGCCTCTATCAGCGCCCGCATGAGTTCGACGATGCGGGCGCGCTTGTCCGGATCGGCGAGCGCGGCGGCAGTCGTGTTCAGATTGAAGATCTCGCGATAGACATCGCCAGCGGGAATCACGAGCGCGTCGTCTCCCAACTGCCGGATCGCGTTCTCTGCATGCGGTTCCCAGATCGATATCGCATCGACGCTGCCATCCAATAGTGCGGTGGTGATCGCCGTATAGGGACGAATATCCTTCAGTTCGACATCGTCGAAGCTCAACCCTTCGTGCTGCAGCAACAGGTGGAGGAAGTATCCGGAAGAACTGGTGATCATCGTCCCGACACGCTTGCCCTTGAGGTCGGCGATACTTTCAATCCCGGCGGAACGGCGCGCGATGACACGGTAATGCCCTTCCGCCAGTGTCATGATGATCCGCAGGTCGGGCCGCGCGACGGAATGGATCAGCAACTGCGTTTCCGCGTTAGTCGCCAGGTCGGCGGGATTCTCCTTGTCGATCAGGCTATAGACGCCGCCGTGCTCTATGAATGTTCCCTCGCCGTAGAGATTTTCCGCAGCGAGCCTGGTCGGTCCCAATTCGACGACGCCGATGGCGCCGCGAATGTCCAGCGGTGAAGCCACCGGCAATGTCTCGGTTTTGACTGTCGCGCAGGCCGAGAGTGAAAATGCGGACAGAGCGGCCACAACGACACGGATCCGTCCCTCTAAAGCAAACAAGGTGCTTCTCCGGGCTTCGTAATCGGCAAAGTCATAATTTGTTCTAGTCTGTTCACGGCGCAGGGTATGTCTCCACCGCAAGAGACAGCACCCGAGCCATCAAGAACTGTCGCTGGCTGGAATTGAATGTCCACTAATCTGCCTTGGGTGCCTTCAGCCCCTCCAGGATCAAATCCATGGCGAACTTGCTGAATATTCTCGCGTAATCCGCTGAATCGATTGCCGGATGACCGAGCTTGCGCAGGATCGGTGCACCCACGGTTGCCATTTCCTGCATCCCGATCAGGCAGATGTAGAAGAGCTGCGGATCTATCTTGCGCATCGATCCCTCGGCAACGCCGCGCGCCAGGATGTCTTGGTAGTTGCCGACACCCCTTTCGCTGACTTCGCGAAGCAGGCGCTGCGCGGCCGGATCGTCGGAGGGGATAATTTCGTCGACCAGTAACCGCCGAAAGTAGGGATATTCCAGTTGGAACTCGAGAAAGGTCTCGAAGCGTTTGTGCAATTGTTCCTCGGCCGTTTCCTCGCCCGTGAGACGCGCGTCGACCATCTGCTGGTAATGGGTGGACAGGCTATCGACGGTTGCACGCAGCAGGCTGTCGCGATCGTTGAAATAGTACCGGATCAGGCGGGGATCGACATTCGACCGGCGCGCCACCTCCGCCAGGGTGATCTTCTCGGGCCCGACTTCGCGCAGCAGCTGGCACGTCGCCTCGATCAGAGCCGCGGAGCCTACGCTGTTGCCTTGCCTGGCTGGCCTGCCGGCTGCGCGCTTCGTCTTCGCGCCCTGGCGCCGTTTCCGATTTCCCGGAAGGTGTCTCAGACGCGCTCGAAGCCTGTTTCAATGTTGCCTCCACAATTCTCGATGTCCGGTCCGGCATATTGCCATTGGCTCAGGCAACCTAGCTTTATCGGCGGTGCGATTGCCGCGAATATCGCCCTTGTCAGGCAAGCGGATTTGCCCGCACTCTTCCCCGGGCCTCTCCAAGGCCGATGCGCGCATAGCCTTCTCTCTCGCACCAACCCCGCATGATCACTTCGTCACCGTCTTCGAGGAACTTGCGCTGCTCGCCATTCGGCAAAGTCAGCGGTTCCTTTCCGCCTTTCGTCATTTCCAGCATGCTGCCGTGACCCTTGGAGCCAGGACTGGAAACAGTTCCGCTGCCGAACAGGTCGCCCGGGCGCAGATTGCAACCTGCGGCAGTGTGGTGTGCGACGAGCTGGGCCGGAGTCCAAACCAGATCCAATCCCGAAGCTTCGGTCAGGACGACAGGCTCATCACCTTCGGCGCGCATCTTTTCCGTCGCCAACAGCACTTCGAATCTGCAATCGAACATGCCCGATTGCTGGTCTTGCTCGTCATAGAGATAGGGCAGGGGCTGCGCCTCATCCGCCGCTCGCGGCGGCATGGCCGTCCGGAAAGGCGCAAGCGCTTCCACCGTCACGAGAAAGGGCGAAACGGTCGAATAGAAGCTCTTGCCCAGGAATGGGCCGAGCGGCTGCGATTCCCATGCCTGGATATCGCGCGCCGACCAGTCGTTCAGCAGGCCGACGCCCACGATGGCGTCACCAGCGCTCTCGATCGCGATGGGTTCACCGGTCTTGTTGCCGCCGCCGATCCAGATGGCCAGTTCCAGTTCGAAATCCACTCTCTGGGCAGGGCCGAACCGGGGCACGGTTGAACCGTGTTCCACGGTCTGCCCCATCGGGCGCGGGAAATCTCCGCCCGACACGTCGATCGACGAAGCTCGTCCATGATAGGCGATCGGAACATGCCAGTAATTGGGCAGAAGCGGGTTATCCGGCCGGAACATGCGTCCGGCGTTGCGTGCGTGGTGGATGCCCGCGAAGAAATCCGTGTAATCCCCAATCGATGCCGGGAGCTCGAATCCGGCCTGGCTCCGAGCAATCAACACCTCGTCGGCGATGCTCGCGAAGAGGCGAGTTGGGATCGCTCAGCAGGTCCGAGAGCGTGGCGCGCAGCTTGGCGCGCTCTGCAGGGCTGAGCGCGCAATACCGATTAAGCGTGGGCTCGGCGGCAATCTGTACGAGCCTTAGGGCATCGCCGCCGATCACACCCGACTGCGCAAGCGCCCGGAGGTCGAGTAACTGATCTCCAATGGCAACGCCGCCGCGCGCATCGGCGCCGCCGGTGGTGAAAATGCACAGCGGGAGGTTCTGCACCGGAAAATCCGGATGGCCGTTGGCGCTTTCAACCCAGGATTGCCGTGCCGGATCATGGGTGGCGTCGAGCAAGGCTGTGTCCGTCATCGTTTCATTCACCTTTCAGGTCCGCCCGCTGGGTTATTGTTCCATGCATCAGTTCTTCACCGGCGAGTTGCTCTGCGAGCACATCGTCGAACTTGCCGTCGATAAGAATGAACGCGATCCGGGCCACGACGCTGTCGCTGCGGTTCTCCCACGCGTGATTGGTGCCCCGCTGGATCACGACATCGCCGGGATGCAGGTCGACTTCGGAATCGTCGAGCAGCATCGTCAACTCGCCTTCCAGCAGGATTCCGTAATCGATCGTCTCGGTCCGGTGCATTCCCGGGTGCTTGTCATCGTCGCGCGGGGCGATGTGATCGAGATGCCCCGGGTGAATGTCGAGAAAGCGAATAATCGTTCCTCCAGTATCCGGAGGGATGCGCAAAGGAAGCCGCTCATTGGGCTCCGCCGGCTCGGCCGGGGATATGGGGGCAGGGGTCTGCGTCGTGTTCCAGATTTCGTGGAATTGGACCTTGCCGGTCGTCCGGTGATGCATCTGCGCCGGTGCGCCGACTTCGAGAAAGACCGACTTTCCATTCGCGTCGTGGCCCGTGACGATGCGGCGTACCTCTCTCATAAATAACCTCTTTTTCTCATTGGAGCAGGATGGAATCGGCTCTTTTGCGGCGGCGTTAGCATTTATTCCGTTAGATAGGAATTGCAAATCCGGACGGGTTTCGATTTGATTGGCGTCCCCTGCGGCCGCGACCTTGCGGCAAGCAAAAACTTTATTCTTGATATGCAGAATAAAAATTCATAGCATTAGGAATAAGACGAGATTCGGGGAGAGTTTGCATGCGATCGCAACTTATGCGCGGCGTTGCCGCCGGCGCGTTTTTTTCCGCCATCATGCTGCCATCACACAGTGCCCTCGCTCAGGACGCCGAGCAAAGCGGCGGCATCGAGGACATCGTCGTTACGGCGCAGCGCGTGGAGGAAAGCGCTCAGCGGGCGCCGATCGCCATCGACGTCATCGATGCGGACGAACTCGTTCGTCAGTCGGTTACCCGGCCGGAAGATCTCGCGCGCGCAGTGCCGGCTTTGTCTGCAACGAATGGCGGCAACCCCTACACCGTCTTCTTCGTGCGCGGCGTCGGCAATGCGACGCTCAACTCCTATTCCGATGCGGCGATCGCCTTCAACTATGACGGCGTCTATATCGGTCGTCCGTCATCGACGAGCGGCATGTTCTACGATCTGCAGCGCGTCGAGGTACTCAAGGGTCCGCAGGGGACGCTCTACGGACGCAACGCGACAGCAGGCGCGATCAATGTGCTCCCCATGACGCCCCAGCTGGGTGCTCTGACGGCCGGTGGGGTCGCCAGCTATGGCAATTATAACGCGATCAACGCCCAGGGGCACGTCAACGTCCCGCTTGGCGATACGGCGGCTTTCCGACTTTCTGGGAACGTCGCCGACCGCGACGGCTATATGGACGACGGCACACGCGACCAGAAAGAATTCGGCCTGCGCGGGCAGATCAAAGTCGAGCTCTCGCCGGACGTCGATGTTCGGGTTTCCGCCGATTACGCGCATCAGGGCGGAATTGGCTCGTTCTCGACCTATCTTGGCACCGTTACGCCCAGCTTCGGCCCGGGCGGCTTTGCAGGCTACAACTTCAATCCCAGTCCGTTTGGTCCCGATAACGGGATCCTCACCCCGGAAGCGCAGGCCTATCGCGCGTCTCTCTTCGCGCGCCAGGCCGGGCGGGCAGGGCAAGTCACCGAAGGCGTGCCCTATATGGATAACGATTATTGGGGCGTCCTCTCCGAAATAAACGCCAATATCGGCGGAGGTACGCTGACGATCATTCCGGCCTATCGCGAGGCTACTCTCGACAATCTCTTCACTGCGGGAATGACAGGCGCTAAGACGAACGAGAAGGACAAGCAAACCAGCCTCGAGGTCCGTTACGCGGGCGAGGTTGCAGGCGGCCTCGATCTGATCCTCGGCGGCTATCTGTTCCGGGAACGCATCGATACCTATACTTACTTCTCCCAGTTCACGCTCGTTCCGTACCAGGATTTCGAGACGGCGACGGACTCCGAAGCCTTATTCGGCAAGCTGACTTATGAAGTCGCCCCCGGCCTCAAGCTGACTGCGGCGGGGCGTTATACGTGGGACAGCAAGGAGTTCGACGGTTCGGCCGACGTGCTGGTGCTGTTCTGCGGGAATCCGGGTGCCAATCCGCCAAACCTCTGCCCGACGCTGCCCTTCATTCCGCTGCGCGATACGGCGCAGGAGGTGCGCGATTTCTACCTTGGGCAGGGCATACCCGTCACGCCCGGTGCCGCTCTTCGCGCTGCCCCCGATGGCCGGTGGTTCGCAGACGGCGCCTTTCCTGCTCAATTCGGCGCCGCTCGTGATCGACGAGCAGATCGACGAGAGCAAGTTCACCTACCGGCTGGCGGCCGAGTATGAATTTTCCAGCCGCAACATGATCTATGCCAGCTTCGAAACCGGTTATCATTCCGGTGGCTTTGCTTTTGCCCGAGGGCTCGAAACCTACCGTCCGGAATATATCGACGCGTGGACATTGGGGACGAAGAACCGCTTCCTCGACAACCGGCTTCAGGCCAATCTCGAAGTGTTCCTCTGGAAATACAAGGATCAGCAGTTCAGCCAGTTCGGCTATGACCTGGGCAATCCGCCCACCACCGTGTTTCTTACCCGCAATATCGGCAAGGCGACGATCTACGGTTTCGATGCCGATGTGCAGGCGCTCCTCACGGACACCACCTTGATCGGTGCACAGGTGCAATACCTTCATACCGAGTACGACAGCTTCACGTATTTTTTGCCGAACCAGGGCCTGCCGCCAATTACGAGCTGCGGTTATTCACCGACGACGCAAAGCGTGAACGGCAACTCGATTGCGGTCTGGCAAGTGGACTGTTCCGGAATGCCGGCGCAGAACTCGCCGAAATGGTCGCTGAGTGTCTTCGCTGAGCAGACCATCCCGCTTGGCGACTACGAGATAAGTGTTCAGGGCAACGGCCGCTATCGCTCCAGCGCGCAAATCGATGCGAATTTCTCGCCCTTCTTCATTGCGGAAGAAGCCTTCGTGGCGAACGCCTCGGTCACATTGGCGAAGCAGGACGAAAGCTGGTTCGTCACCGCTTTCATGGACAATATCACCGACAAGCGCCGTCTCGCGACCACTGGGCAGGTGTCGAGCGTGAATGTCCAGATGGGCACTTACGAGCCGCCGCGGACCTATGGCTTGCGGGTCGGTTTCAAGTTCGATTGATCACCGTTGCAGAAATTCCAATAGGCAGGAATAAAGCAAGTTCCTGCCGTCCGAAGAATGGAGTCGATTTTAAATGGCTAGTGTAACCGACCTGCAGTTCGTGTCGCTTGCAGTTCCCGATCTGGCCGCCGAACGTGAATTCTTCGGCGGCATCTGGGGTCTAACCGAGGTCGCCGAAGCGGACGGCAAGGTCTATTTCGCCGCCGAGGGTACTTCGCATCCCTATGTGATCGTGTTGCGCCAGGATGATGAGCGCAAGACCGATCTGGTGGGATTTTCGGCCGCCACGAGGGGCGATGTCGAAGCGCTATTCGGGCAGGTGATCGATGCAGGCATGCAGATCATTTCCAAGCCGGGGCCGCTGGACGGGCCGGCGGGCGGGTATGGCTTCCGGTTCTTCGATCCTGACGGCCGGGCGATGCAAATCGCTAGCGATCAGAAGCAGCGCCCGTCGCGCCAGCTTGCGCGGGGGGAAGCGATTCCCATCGGTATCAGTCACGTGGTTTTCCACTCACCGGACCACAAGGCGCTCGCTGACTTTTATCAACAGGTGCTTGGCTTCCGCCTGTCGGACTGGATCGGTGAATTCATGGTCTTCCTGCGGTGCAATCCGGCCCATCACCGTCTGGCGATCCTGCCGGGGCCGCCCGCACTCAACCACATCGCATTCGACGTCAGCTCGGTCGACGAGATGATGCGGGGCCTCGCCCGGATGCATCAGAACGAAGTCAAATTGAGCTGGGGCCCTGGCCGCCACACTGCGGGCAACAATACTTTCAGCTATTTCATCACGCCCAATGGCAATGCTGTCGAATATACCTCGGACCTTGAGGAAGTGGATGAGGCTACCTGGGTCGCCAACACATATGAGGCCACGCCCTCGATCACCGATCAATGGGGCACCGGCAGGATCATAACTGGGAATATCCCGCATGCCGAAATGACGCCCGACAAGGGCCTCTGGCAAGTTCCGGCCTGAAGATCGCAAGATGATCAAAAAAGCCCTTATCGTCGGCGGCGGCGTCGGCGGAATGAGCGCGGCACTCGCGCTCGCTCGGCGCGGCGTCGTGGTGGAACTCGTGGACATCGATCCGCAATGGCGCGCCTATGGCGCAGGCATCAGCGTGACCGGCCTGTCCCTGCGCGCATTCGACGATCTCGGCATCCTCGACGAAATTCGGGAGCGTGGCTTTGTCGGTGGAGGGATCCGCCTGCGCGGAGTCGATGGCACGGTGGTGATGGAAGCCCCTCCGCCTCCTGCAGGCGGCGAGCTTGTCGATTTCAGCGGCGGCATCATGCGTCCTGTGCTGCACGAAATCATGCAGCGGCATGTGCGCGCGGCGGGAGTCAAGGTCACGCTCGGTGTCGAACCGGTTGCCTATGAGCATGCAGACGATGGCACCGCGGTAGCCCTTTCCGACGGGCGGACCGAGAAATTCGAGCTGGTCGTGGCAGCGGACGGTATCTTCTCCAAGACACGCGCCATGCTGTTTCCCGACGCGCCGGTGCCTCAATTCACCGGCCAGGGCTGCTGGCGCATCGTGGCCGACCGCCCGGCCGGTGTGGACAGGCTGGAGATGTTCCTTGGCGGCCCCGTCAAGCTCGGCATCAATCCGGTTTCCGATACGAAAGTCTACGCATTCATCCTCGAACATGTGCCGGATAATCCCTGGTACGCGGAAGAAGACATGCTGCCTCATGTCGCAAAGCTGCTCGAGCCGTTCGGCGGGCCGGCGGATGAAATCAAGCGCGGGCTCGGAGCCAATTCGATGGCGAATTACCGGCCGCTCGAATGGCTGTTGCTGCCGCAGCCGTGGCATGTTGGCCGGGTCGTGCTGATTGGCGACGCCATCCACGCAACCACTCCGCACATGGCCTCCGGCGCCGGCATGGCCGCCGAGGACGGGCTGGTGCTCGGCGAAGAGCTGGCGAAAACGGACGATGTTGCGCAGGCGCTCGCCGCCTTTGGAGCCCGGAGGCTGGAGCGCGCCCGGCTGGTCGTCGAAAATTCGGTGCGGATCGGTGAGATCGAAATGTCCGGCGGCAACCAGCTGGATGCCAATCGAATGCTGGGCGACACGATCCAGAAACTCAAACAGCCATATTGAGGATTATCGATGGGATATGGACTTGCCACCGTTGCGGTGAATGGGCGCGAGGCTGCGGTGGCCGTGCGAGACGGCCGAATTGTGCCGCTCAGCCACTGGGGCGAGGAGCGCGCGCTGCCCGAATTGATTGGCTGACTGGGACCAGGTCCTGCCGCGGCTGACGCAGTGGATGGAGGACGACGCTGCCTTCGCCAGTGCGTCCGCTCTCGACGATGCCGATATACGCCTGCCTTATCGGCCGGGGCAGATCTTCTGCACCGGCGCCAATTACAAGAAGCACGTCGTCGGCCTGATCATGGGCGATGCCTCGATGCGCACTGCCGAGCATGAAGCCGTGCCCGAAGAAGAGCGGCGCGCCCGGGTGGAAAAGATGATGGACGAACGGGTCAAGGCGCTGCCGTTCTGTTTCATCAAGCTTCCCTCCTGCGCGATTGGCGCGCGGGACGAAGTGATCCTGCCCATGAACGTCGAAAAGCCCGACTGGGAAATCGAACTCGGTGTGGTGATCGGAAAGCGCGCGCACCGCGTCACCGCCGCAGAGGCGATGGATTACGTTGCAGGCTACGCCGTGGTCAACGACGTGACCGCACGCGAGCACATCTTCCGCCGCGACGGTTCGGCGATCGGGGCGGACTGGCTGTCCGGCAAGTGCTTCCCGACCTTCCTGCCGTTCGGCCCGATGATCGTGCCGCGGGACCAGGTTGCGAACCCTTATGATCTGAGCCTCAAGCTGTCCGTGAATGGCAAGGTCTATCAGGACGAAACTACCGCCGACATGATGTTCTCGATCGAACGGCAGATCGAGTATCTTGCCAATCGGGTCGTCCTTCAACCCGGCGACCTGATCTGCACCGGGTCGCCCTACGGCAATGGTTCCGCCTTTGGTGTGTACCTCCAGCCCGGCGATGTGATGGAGGCGACGATCGACGGGCTTCGGCACGCAGCGCAACCGATGCGTGGCCGAGGCGCGTGAAGGAGCGCTGCCTACCGCTTCTTGAGACCGTCCAGCAGGAGCCTTTCGACGAAAGCCTCATACTGCCGGCCCAGTTCGTCCATATCCGTTCCGGGAGGCACGAGAAGCTCGAGCAATGGCCTTCCGGTGACGAAGAAGTCGCTGATGCCGATGACCGCGAGATGAAGAAACAAGCGGGTCGTAATCGGTCAGCGCGCCCTCCTCGTCGAGCTGCTGGATGCTGGCGTAATAATCGACCGGCACGCGGTTCCAGATGCGCACGCTTTCGCGCATCTCCGGCGAGCTGGTCGGAATCCAGTTCGTCGATCATCAGCCGCTGCATGTTGTGGGCCGATCGGGTGAAGCGGAATGTCGAGTGAATGAACTCGGCCAGAGAGCGTCACCGGGTCGCCTTCGGACGCTGGCGCAAGATTGGCTTCCTCGCCGATCTGTTTCGCCACTTCCAAGAGCAAGGTTTCGCGATTGCCGAAATAATAGCGGACCAGGGCCGGGTCGCCGCCGGCCTTTCTGGCAACGGCGCTTGCCGTAACTTGCGAGGGCGGGAGTTCTTGCAAGAGTGCGCGAGCGGCGGCGATCAGCGCATCCCTGCCGACGCCGCCGGCGTTGGACATCGGACGCCCTTTGCCGCGCTTCGTCTTCTTTGTCTCCGCCATCTTCGCCTGCTTGGCGCTGTCCTCACGCGATCACAAGCGCATGCGCGACTATTTAATTCTTGCAGGCAGGAATTATCAATCTACGCTGCCAATTGGGAAAAGGATTGGAAATGAGCAACTGGCCATTTCGGCAGGGTGTCCACGAGATCGGCAATGGCCTTTTCGGCTATATTCAGCCTGACGGCACCTGGGGCTGGTCCAATGCGGGACTGGTCACTTCCAGCGGTGAAACCCTGCTTGTCGACACGCTGATGAGCGTGCCGCTAACCCGCGAAATGCTGGACGAATTCGCGCGCGTGGAAGGCGGCGATCACATCGATCTGGTCGTGAACACGCACGCCAATCCCGATCATTTCTTCGGCAACGGCCTGGTTAGCGACGCCCAGATAATCGCGACCGAAAAGACGCGCGAGGAAATGGCCGGGTTCAATCCGCAGGCCCTGGCTCAGCTGTCCGCCAATTGGGAGACAATGGGTGAGGCGGGGGAGTTCCTGTTCGAAACCATGGGCCGCAAGTTCGATTTCAGCGGTGTGGACGAACTCACACTTCCAGATCGGACATTCGCGGACAGTCTCACGCTCCAGGTGGGCGAAAAGACCGTGGAACTGCACGATCTCGGCCCGGCACATACGATGTCCGATACGATCGCATGGGTGCCTGGCGACAATGTAGTCTTCACCGGTGACCTGCTGTTCAACGAAGGCCACCCGGTGATCTGGACCGGCCCGCTGTCGAACTGGATCGCCGCCTGCGAATTCATCGAAGCGTTAAAACCCGAAGTGGTGGTTCCGGGGCATGGGCCAATCTGCGACGTGACGGCCGTCAGCAACATGAAGGGCTATTTCGAGCATTTGCGCGACGAGGCACGTGGCCGCTGGAAGGCCGGCATGGGCTGGCGCGAGGCTGCGCGCGACATTCCGATGAAGGAATATGCTCACTGGACCGATCAGGAGCGCGTCGTCGCGAACGTATATTCGCTGTTCAAGGAATGGGATCCCGGCATCGAACCGGCCACCCCTCCGCAATTGTTTGCCGAGATGAACCGTTACAGGAAGGAGTGCGGCCATGCGCACTGAGCTTAACGCCACGCACGATCCGCAGCGGCGCAGCTTCCTCGTAAGCGCCAATTCTGCCGAGACCGATTTTCCAATTCAGAATTTGCCATTTGGCGTGTTCGACGATGGCAGGGGCGCCAGGGGCGGCGTCGCGCTTGGCGACAGTGTCATCGATCTGGCGGCATTGATGGAGGCAGGCGCGTTTTCCGGCCCTGCAATGGCGGCGGCGGCCGCTGCAAGCCAGTCAAGCTTGCTCGGCCTGTTCGAAATGCCGCACGAAGCCGTGTCTGCCTTGCGGGCCGCCTTGTCCGACCTTTATTCGGAGCGAAGCAAGTCGCAGGACCTTGCCGCGAATGCGCTGCTGCCGAAGAATTTCGTTCAGATGAAATTGCCGGCCAAGCCCTCGGCATTCACCGATTTCTGCACTTCGGCGGACCATATCCTGCGCATGGCGGCGAACGGCGGGAGAGCGCCGCAGCCCGCTTGGGCGACATTGCCGGTCGCCTATAATGGCCGCGCCAGTTCTGTTGCCGTCAGCGGAACGCCGGTGGTGCGCCCGATGGGGCAAGTGGTTCCGCGCGGCGCCAGCGAGATGGTGTTCCAGGCCGAACCAATGCTCGATTTCGAGGTAGAATTCGGCGCATGGCTGCGCGGCCCTGCCAACGCGCTGAGCGAAAGCATCTCCATGCAGCGCGCCGACGAATTGTTGTTCGGTTGCTGCCTGGTCAACGACTGGTCGGCCCGCGCCATCCAGTTCTACGAGATGATACTCGGTCCGCATCTGGGCAAGAGTTTCATCACCACCATTTCTCCCTGGATTGTCACCATGGAAGCCCTGGCACCGTTCCGCGTCCCGGGGCGCGGTCGGACGCCGGAGGAGCCTGATGTTCCCGGCTATCTGAATGACTCGTATGACCGTGCGTCGGGCGGTCTCAACGTCGAACTGACGGCGCAGATCGATACCGGCACCGGCCCGCAGCGCATCGTGCGCACCAATGTGTCCGAACTGTTCTGGACGCTGGCGCAGATGGTTGCGCATCAGGCTTCCGGCGGGGCCCCTTTGGAAGCGGGCGATCTCATCGCGACCGGTACCGTCTCCGGCGCGGCGGAAGAAGCACGTGCCTGCCTGGTCGAAATTACGCGCCTGGGCGCAGAGCCATTGACCCTGCCTGACGGCACAAAACGCGTCATGCTCGAGGACGGCGATACTCTCACTCTGCGCGGCCGCGCGAACGCAGAAGGTTACGTTCCCATCGGCTTTGGAGACTGCAGCGGCACGATCGTGGCAGCGAAGGAATTTGCATGAACGGCGAGATCCATACTTGCGGCGAACGGGCCCCGATCCCGGTTTCGGCGCGCGGAAAGCATCTGGTGGTGGATATCCACTGCCATCTCGGCATCCCCGCCGCCGACGGAATCGTGCAGGCGAAATATCCGGGGCCGCCGCCGGGCATTCACGACTTTACCAATGCGAAGACGGCCGAGGTCAACAAGGCACAATTCGCCCAGATCGGACGGACGCTAAACACGATCGACACGCGGCTGGAAGATATGGACCGGCTGGGGATCGACGTGCAGGCCCTGTCCCCCAGCCCGGGGCAGTATTTCTATTTCACCGATGCCGAGACGGGCCGCGAGGCAGCGCAGGCAGTGAACAATGGCATGGCGGAAGCCGTGGCGAAGCATCCGGACAGGTTCGTCGGCATGGGCACGGTGCCGCTTCAGGATCCGCGGCTGGCCGTCGAAGAAATGCGCCGCTGCGTGAAGGAACTCGACCTGCGCGGGATCGAGATCAACACGAACGTGAACGGCAAGGATTTCCACGCGGAAGAGTTTCGCCCTTTCTGGGCCGCGGCCGAGGAACTGGGGATACTCATCTTCATGCACCCGCTTGGCTTCACCGATGCGAAGCGGATGACCGAGTATTACTTCAACAATCTGATCGGCAATCCGCTCGAATCCACGCTGGCACTGGGGCACCTGATCTTCGGCGGCGTGCTCGATGCCTATCCCGGCCTGAAGATCTGCGTTGCCCATGGGGGCGGCTATATTCCCGGCTATTGGGGCACGAATGGACCACGGCTGGCGCGCGCGCGGCGATTGCTCCGAACACTGCAAGCACGAGCCCTCCAGCTACCTGCGCAAGCTCTGGTTCGACACTCTGGTGTTCGACAAGGACGAACTCGAAAGCCTCGTCAGGACGCATGGCGCAGACCGTTTGTGCCTTGGCTCGGACTATCCCTTCGACATGTCGGAGCCGGATCCGGTCGGCTTCCATGATCGGCTGGACGAAGAAACCAAGGCAAAGATTCTGGGCCTGAATGCGGCCGAACTCCTCGGGTTGAAGGTGGTCCCATGAACAACACCGCTTATGTGAGGGCGCCGGCGAGTTCCTATTGGGCACTGTTCGGCTTGTTCCTTGCGAACATCTTCAATGTTGGCGACCGGATCATTTTCGGCGTTGTCGTCCAGCCGATCAAAACGGAACTTGTCCTCAGCGACACTCAGATGTCGCTCGCCAGCGGCCTGTTCTTCGTAATGTTCAATCTGGTGGGCGGCCTCTTCATCGCCCGCATGGTCGATCGCGGCAATCGCATCCGGATCCTGGCCTTCGGCGTGGTGGCGTGGTCGCTTGCCACCGCAGCGACCGGGCTTGCCCAGGATTTCGTCAGCCTGTCGCTCGCGCGTATCGTGGTTGGCATTGGTGAAGCGACCGCATTTCCCGCGGCGATGTCGCTGATCCCCGACCTTTTCCGGCTGAACGCGCGCGGCAAGGCAGTGGCAACATTCCAGTCGAGTAACTTCATCGGTATCGTCGGCGGCACCATTCTCGCTGGCGTATTGGGTGCGGTCATCGGCTGGCGCAATATGTTCTTCGTCTGCGGCGGGGCGGGGCTGGTGGTTGCCTTGCTGCTGCTTACCGTGCGCGAGCCCGCTCGCGATCTCGATGGAGAAGAATGCAGGCGGAATTCAAATCCTATTGGATCGATCTTGTGGGATGGCTGCAAGCGTGTGCTGGGATTGCCGGGCTTTCCGATGCTGCTCGTTGCCTTCGGCATTTCGGGCATGATGGTGTTCGTGCTCGGCGCCTGGGGGCCTGCATTCCTGCTGCGCTCGCATGGCGTGCCGCTCGCCCAGGTCGGCATTGTCATCGGCCCTGCGGTCGGCATCGGCGGGATCACCGGAACGCTGTTCTCGGGCTTCCTGTCCGATTGGCTGGTAAAGCGCAGTGGCCGCAAGGTGGACATGCTGAAGATACCGCTGTTCGCCGTCCCGTTGTCAATTCCGCCTATGGCCGTGTTCGTCTTTGCAGATAGCCTTGCGGTGGCCATGTTTGGCGCGGCCTTAATGAACTTCCTGCTGTCCGCGGCGATTCCTTCCACCATGAATTATGCGGTCAACCGCACTGCGGCGGGAGATAGAGGTTTGACCTCCACGATCCTGCTGGCCGCGAACGGCTTGCTGGGCGCTGCACTGGGCCCGCTGATCGTCGGAGTTCTCAGCGACTGGTTCGCTCCGGCCCATGGAGAGGAAGCCTTGCGCTACGCAATTTCCGCCATGCTGGTGACGCCGCTGATCGGCGTGGCCTTCTATCTCGCTGCCTACCGGCGCTCGGCAATGGCGGAAGTCCAGTCGGCGCGGTAGTCGGTGATGGCCGAACGCTAGGTCCCGATCATCGGAGGCGCGATCGGCGTAGGCCTGCGCCTCTGCTCTTGTCTGTGCCGCATGGATAGGGATCGGGCGCCGGGCTTCTGCCAAACCAGCCGCACCGCTTGGTAAGGAGTGAAAGGTAGCGCCTGGACTGGCCGCAACGTTCACGGACCTCGGCCGACGGACGCGCGCTCTATCACGCGCAAACCAACATCAACCGAATGTGGTTCCGCTTCGCGCTTCGACGCCAATACCTCGAGGATCATTTCTCCGGTCCGGCGACCCAGTGCGGTAAAATCTACATGGATGGTCGTCAGCGCCGGATTGATTTCGCGGCCAATTTCGAAGTCGCCGAAGCCGATGACCGAGACATCTTCGGGGACGCGCAGTCCCTTGCGTTGGCATTCCATGATCGCACCCACGGCGGACAGATCCGATACTGCGAATATGGCTTCAACATCGGATGTCAGCCGCAGCATTTCTTTCATGGCACTTGCGCCGTGCGCAAAACTCACCGGGGCATGCCCATGCCGCAACACCAGATCCGTCTTCAGGCCCGACAGCGACAGTTCATCCTCAAAACCGCGTACGCGTTCTTCGCCGCGATGATCGATGACATTCCCGTCGCTTGAGGCTGCCAGGGCTCCGATGCGCTTGAAGCCGCGGTCGATCAGATAACGCGCAGCCGTGCGGCCCACCTGATAGTTCGAGAATCCGATCGCGTGCTCAATGGGGTTCTGCGGCAGGTCGGCGATTTCGAAGACGGGAATTTCCGCCGCAATCAGCAAACGGGACGTGTTCCGCCTGTGAACTGCGCCGGTCAGTATGATGGCCTCAGGCCTGCGGGCCAGAAGGCTACGCAACTGGCGTTCTTCTTCCGCGAGATTGTATTCCGTATAGGCGATGAGCAACTGAAAATCTGCTTCACGCAGGATTTCCGTGATCCCGTGGGCGACCATCGCGAAGTTGGAATTGGTCAGGGTCGGTAAGACGAGCGCAATGAAGCCGGTGCGCCGGCTGGACAGGCTGCCCGCCGCGCGATCGGGCACGTAGCCCAGATCCGCGATCGCCTTTTTTACTCTCTCGCGCGTTTCCGGAAGCACGAGTTCCGGATCGCCGATCACGCGCGACACAGTCATTCGCGAGACGCCCGCAAGCTGAGCAACTTCGCGGACGGTTGGGCGGCCCGAAGCGGCCGCACGGCGGGTACGCTTGGACCCGATCGTCGCTGCTGGTGAATGTTTCGTCATTCTTGCATTTACCTTCGGCTTTTGGCGTAGTCCTTTGTTTGTCGCAATTTGCCAACACCTACTGCAGCACAGCGACAATTTGTGCGCATGTTAATTGCAAGTCCGGTCGTGAAAGCCTCCCCCGCCTCAGAGATTTTGTTGGAAGTCGATCCACAAGGCAAGTGAGGCAACTCCCGATCATTCAACGCTGGTGTGCGCGGACCTGCCGCTGCTCAATAGCACTGATGCCACCTCTCGGTGATATCGATATCAGAAGCGCAAGAGGCGAACAACTGACAAACTGAACATGCAAATATAAGGTATTCCTTCCCGTAGCCTTGTTTTTGTAGAGCTCCAATGATAACGGTCCCATGGAATTATCAGGAGATAGTCATGGCCTTTGCGCCTTGCGCTATCAGCGGGTTTTTCCTCCCTGCCGAGGCAAGCTGGACGCGGCGCTCATGGCGTTCAGCTGGACAGGCTTTGTCCGGCCGAACCGATCTGCGCGCGGACGGCTAAGGCGGCTTGCGGTTGGAGGGTAGGGCGTGCCCTGCTTTGGAGATCGTCTCGGTCGTCCGCGATGGCGCTCCGCTGTTCGGAGTAGATGGAAGGCGATTTCGCGGCGCGAGTAGCATTGCATAGGGAGCTCCGCCGAATCGAAGAATAAGCGATTGCTGATAGCGATCTCATCGAATTGAGCCTCTAGCGATAACATTTCGGGATCGATAATTTTTAAGAGATTGAAAGAAAGTCATATAACCGTCCGCTTATTGCGGAATTGATGCGGTCTGGACAGCTAAAGATACTGATGTTATCGATAACACAACAGAAGCTAAGGCCTCAAAAATGGGAGGAGTGATGATGCGTCGTGCAAGCAAGAATCTGAGGGTTGCCAAACTGGCTGTGGGAAGTGCGCTAGGGGTGCTAGCCCTTTCGAGCGCGGCTTATGCTCAGGATGGCGGCGCTGTGCCTGCAGCAGACGCGGATGCGCCACCGGAAGCTATCGTCGTTACGGGTAGCCGCGTTATGCGCGACGGCACCCAGGCACCGACGCCCGTAACGGTGGTTGGCTCCGACCTGCTGGAGCAGCGTGCGTCGACCAATGTCGCCGACACTCTGAATGAACTTCCCGCGTTTCGTCCGCTGGTGACCCCTGCAACGCAGCAAGCTGTCGGCGGCAATGTCGGCGCCCGCGTGCTCGACCTTCGCGGCCTGGGCGGCGAACGCACCCTGGTGCTGCTTGACGGCAAACGCTTCGTGCCATCCACTCAGAAGGGCACCGTCGATATCAACCTGATCCCGACGGCGCTTGATCCAGCGGGCGGAAATCGTCACCGGCGGCGCGTCCGCTGCCTACGGTTCGGATGCGGTGGCCGGTGTGGTCAATTTCATTCTGGACAAGGACTTCGAAGGTCTGCGCGGCAACCGCGCAATACGGCATCTCGCAAGAGGGCGACAACGACGAACTATTTCGCCAGCCTCGCCTGGGGCACCAGCTTTGCGAGCGGCCGCGGACATTTCATGATCGCTGGCGAATATTCCGACAACAAGGGCATGGGCGACTGCTACAGTCGTGACTGGTGCCCTGCTCGAAATGGGCACGTCAGGCGGCGCTGCCGGCGGTGCCGTTCACCGTCCGGGGTGGACCCGCACAAACCGGGTTGCTGAGCAACGATGGCCTTATCACTGGCGGTCCGCTGCGCGGCACGACCTTCAATTCGGACGGTACGCTGCGCCAATACCAGTACGGCCCCAACAACACCTCCGGCTTTACCGGCTTTCTCAATGTGGGCGGCGAAGACAGCGACCGGAACTCTCTGCTGGTCGGCACTCTGCTGATCCCGCCGGTAAAGCGCTACACGCTCTACACGCGCGCTGCCTACGATGTGAGCGACAGCATCACCGCCAGCCTCGATGTGTCCTATGGACGGGTCGAGGGCACGGTTAAGGGCTCGCCCCCGCGCGCCAACTTCACCATCACCCGCGATAACGCCTTCCTGCCGGACGAGCTTGGCGAGCAGATGGACGCGAACGATCTTACCAGCGTTACGATCGGCCGCGGGTTTCTCGACATCGGAAACCCGATCGACGAAACCAGGAACGAGACGTGGCGTGTAGTCGCTGCGCTGGAAGGCGAGCTTGGCGGTGGTTGGCATTGGGATGCCTATTACCAGTACGGCCGCAACGATTTCCGCCAGGATTACCGGAATAATTTCGTCGCCTCCCGCGCGCAATTGGCAGTCGATGCCGTGAACACGCCGAATGGCCCGGCCTGCCGCGTCAATGCGGATTCCAATCCGGCCAACGATGTGGCCGGGTGCGAGCCTTTCAACGTGTTCGGCGAAGGCAACGGCAGCGCTGCCGCCACCAACTATATCGCGGCCAACGGATTCCAGACGGCGGTGACCAATCAGCATGTGGTCGCAGCCAATCTGCAGGGCGAACTGTTCACCCTGCCGGGCGGCCCGCTGGCTGTCGCGGTGGGCGGCGAATACCGGGATGACAGCATGACCGGCGAAGCCGATCCGCTCAGCACCGCGAATGCCTTCTGGTCGTTCAACGGCAAGGCTATCGACGGATCGATCGGCGTAGCGGAAGTCTACGCGGAAGCTGCGGCGCCGCTTCTGGCCGACATGCCGGGCGTGAGCCTGCTGGAGCTCAACGGCGCGATCCGACACACGTGGTATGACCGGTCAAGCCCGGCCAGTGGGAGCTCGTCGGTCGATGTGACCACATGGAAGCTCGGCGGGGTGTATGCACCCGTCGATTGGCTCCGCATGCGCGTCACCCGCAGCCGCGACATCCGAGCGCCCAACCTGACCGAGCTGTTCGGCCCGGTTTCGGCGGGGCGCGTCGGCGTCAACGATCCGTTGTTCCCCAACAGCGCGCCTCCGCAGATCATCTCATTCACCGGTGCCAATGCCAATCTCGCGCCTGAAAAGGCCGATACCTGGACCATCGGCGGCGTGCTTTCGCCGAATACGGACTTTGCCCGTAGGCTCAGCTTCTCGGTCGACTATTTCGATATCTCGATCGAAGACGCAATCGCCACGCTGGGTGCGCAGACGATCGTCAACCGGTGTGCGAGTGGAGCTTCGGAATATTGTGCGCTAGTGCGCCGCGATAGCTCCGACGCGCTGATCGACGTCCAGAATGTGTTGCTGAACGTGAACTCGCAGAAGGCCCGCGGGCTGGACTTCGAATTCAACGCCGCGTTCGACACGGGCAGCGATAGTGTTCTCGACCTACGGGTTTTGGCGACCCGTTACCTGGAGCTGTCGACCACCGACAGCGCAGGGACGACCGACCGTGCAGGGCAGACCGGCTATCGCCCGGGGACGGCCACCGGCGTGCCCGACTGGACCGTCAACGGCAATGTTTCGCTGGAAGTGGGTCGTCTGACGGCAGGCGTCCATGCCAGCTACATTTCCGCGGGCATCTACGACGCTCTGCTGATCGGCCCGGAAGACGCCGGCTATGACGCGGCGCTGAGCAATTCGGTGAACACGAACCGTGTGGACTCGGCATTCCTGTTGGACCTCAGCCTGGCCTACCAGATGACCGACGAAGTCGAGGTCTACGGTGTGATCGACAACGTGTTCAACAGCGATCCGCCGCGCGCAGCCAGTGCGCAGGGGGGCACCAACCAGGTGTTCTTCGACCCAATCGGCCGCTACTTCAAGGTCGGTGCGCGCATACGCCTGCCCTGATCGACCGCGCGAGACACATCCTCTCACGCCAAACGCTAAGCCGCTGCCGGGGTAGTTTCCCCGGCAGCGGTCCAACACTTCAAGGAACGACCCGATGTCCGATAAATCTCTTCTCAAACTGCTCGAACAGACCGATCACTGTATCGTTGCGCCTTGCGTATACGACTGCGCCTCGGCGCGCGCTGTCGAGATGGTCGGCTTCGAGGCCATGATGCTGTCGGGCGGAGAGGTGTCGATCGCCATGAACGGTGTGATTGACTATGGCTTCTCCAATCTCACCGACATCGAATGGATTACCAGCCGCATCAGCCAGACCAGCGCCATTCCGCTGGCCGCCGATATCGAGGACGGCTTTGGCGGTCCGCTGGCAGTGTACCGCTCGACCAACCGGATGATCGCTGCCGGCGCGAAGGCGCTCCAGCTGGAAGACAGCGGCGACATGGAAAACTCCACCAGCCTGCTTCCTCGCGAGAAGTACTACGAGAAGGTTCGCGCTGCGCTCGCCGCGATGGAGGGGAGCGATTGCTTCCTGATCGCGCGGACCAACGCCAATCCCGAAACCGAAATGGACGAAGGCTGCGAACGCATGGCGCGGCCGTCGAAATGGGCGCGAAGATGAGCACGGTCGTGCGTATCGGCACGCTCGACCACGCCAAATACGTGTCGCAGAAAGTGCCCGGGTGGAAGATGTTCCCCGACGTGCGCGACATTGACGGCAAGCCCGGCGTGACGGTGGAGGAGATCTACCCGCTGGGATTCAATTTCCTGACCATGCATTACACGCTCAAGGCGGCGATGGACGGGATGCTCGAACACGGGATCCACAACTTCAAGCAGCAGGGTTGCCATTACACCTGCCAGAAGCAGGACGCGACCGGCATCATGGGCATGAGCGCCACGCCCCTGTTCGACCCGCACAGCTATATGGAGCTGGAAAGCCGCTTCGGCGGGGACCGCAAGGATTTCACCATCGTCGGCAATGCGGTGGAGGATTTCCCCGAGGGCTTCGTCCGCTCGAAGATCGACGACCGGCTCTGATCCTAGAACGCTGCCGGCCCGGCGCCCCATAGCCGGCCCGGCAGCGCTCGCGCTTGGTTAGCCCTGCGTTTCTTCGTGGAACGCGCGATAGGGCTTCATCGCCAGCAGCATCATCACCACCATGATCGGCGCGGCGC
This sequence comes from uncultured Alphaproteobacteria bacterium, assembly GCA_963777785.1. GTDB lineage: Bacteria > Pseudomonadota > Alphaproteobacteria > Sphingomonadales > Sphingomonadaceae > Andeanibacterium. The sequence goes on along the minus strand of CAVZRU010000002.1, from coordinate 845,922 downwards.
AGCCGATCACCACACTCATCGAATAGCGGATCTGCGCAGGATCCTGGAACACGTAGTCGGTCATGACGCCGATCACGGTCGGCCCGATGCCGAGCCCCACCAGCGTCGTGAACGTCACGTAGACGGCGCTGATCTGCGCCCGCGCGCGGTTGGGCACGATCAGTTGCAGGCTGGTCGCGGCGCAGGGGAAGGGCATGTTGCCGAAGAACAGCGTCAGGCCGAGCAGCGCCAGGGCGAGGTAGGGATTGGGCATCAGCGGGGCCAGCACGCCGAAGATGCCGGCCGCCACGAAACTGGCCGCCGCCACCTTGAGCGGGGCATCCCGGTGGCCGCGTTCGGCCAGCCAGTCGCTGGCGATGCCGGCCAGCATCACGCCGCTCATGCCGAAGACGATCAGCACGAGGCCAAAGCCCCAGCCGATCTGTTCGGCATTCCAGCCATAGGTGCGCTGGAGCAGCGCCGGGGTCCAGATGGCCACGGAGTAGGCGACCAGCAGGACCATCGCAAAGCCGATGAACATCGGCAGCAGCGCACGCCACATCCGGCCGATCAGCAGCGCGGTGTCCTTCGCCGAAAGCTGCACTGTTTGCGCGCCGCGCCGGGCGGGTTCGCGAATGAGCAGGAACAGCGGCACCAGCAGCAGGCCCGGCGCCCCGATCAGGATAAAGGCGGCCTGCCAAGGCTCCAGCCCCGCCATCGGGCCGCTTTCGAGCAAGCGCGATCCCTGCAGGGCCGTCAGCAAGCTGCCGCCGCCGATAAAGGCGAGCCCCTGGCCCACTGGCGCGCTCATGAGAAAGCCGGAGACCGGCCGGCCGAGCCGCTCCGGGGGGAAGTGGTCGGACAGCATGGAGAGGCCCGCCGGCGTCAGGCTCGCTTCCCCGACCGCCACACCGATCCGCGTCAGGAAGAGTTGCCCGTAAGTCCTGGCCAGGCCGGAAGCCATTGCGAACAGGCTCCAGGCGAACAGGCAGACGGCAATCAACCGCTTGCGGTTCGTATTGTCGGCCGCCCGGCCCAGCGGAATACAGGCGATGACATAGAAGATCCCGAAGGCGATCGATTGCAGCGCGCCAAAGGACGTGTCGTTGAGCGAGAAATCCGCCTTGATCGGCTCGACCATCAGATTGATCACCGTCCGGTCGAATTGCGAGACGACGGAAGCCAAGGCCAGAAGAGCGACGACGAGCCATCCGTGGGCGGGGCTGGGCCATGCGGCGCTGGGCGCATTGTCGGCGGTGTCGGTATTAGCCATGTCCAATCCATTCTCGTCGTTATGTGCGGTGATCCGCGTGTGTGGCGGGGGCGGCGCGATTGCGCACCCTCACGAACCCTGGCCGAAAAGGGCCCTTGCAGTCTCTTCGGCGAATATGTCCGGGGCAAGCGTTCCGTCCAAGGTCAGACAGTTCTCGTCCTCCGCCGGCGGCTCGAATGTGTCGAGTTGGCTTTGGAGCAGGCCGGGCGGCATGAAGTGACCGGGCCGGTCTTCCATGCGCCGCTTCAGTTCCTCGGGCGACACGCGCGGAAGGACAAACAGGATCGGCAGGCCTGCCACCTGCAGCAGCCTTTCGCGATAGTCGCGCTTCAGGGCGGAGCACGCCGCGACGGCGCACCCATCCTGCAGGGCATTCGCGATGGAATCGAGGAACGGCAGGCGGTCGGCGTCGGTCAGCGCTTCGCCCCGGGACATCTTGGCGATGTTGGCCGCCGGATGATGTTCGTCACCCTCGATAAATCGCCAGTCCAGCCGGCTGGCAATGGCCTGGGCAAGCGTCGACTTGCCATTGCCGCTTGGTCCGATCACCACGAGCGCGCGGAACATCGCCGTTACTCGCGGCCGAGGTCGAACAGCTTCATATATTCTGCGCTGTCCGCTGGGCCGAGACCGCCGGCGACCAGCATGCGGTGCAATTCGGTAATGAGCCCCGTCACGGGCATGGCCGTACGGGTCGCGAAGGACGCGCTTTGTACCGTCTCGAGATCCTTGAGCATGTTGTCGATCCGCCCGGTCGGCGTGAAGTCCCGCTTCGCCATCTTGCCCATGAACTCCTGCAGGATCGCGGAATCAGCACGTCCGCCAGCCAGCGCATCGGGAATGAGCGCGGCGTCGATCCCCTGCGATTCCGCGAATTTCACGGCCTCGGCCACAATCATGAAGTGGCCGGCGCAGAGGATCTGGTTGATCAGCTTAACCGTTTGCCCCGCACCCACATCTCCCAGATGCGTGCGGCGGCCGGAGAGCAAGGAGAGAATGGGCTCGGCCCGTGCGACATCCGGCTCGCTTCCCCCCAGCATCAATGTCATGCCGCCCACACGCGCCGCGGCGGCTCCGCCTGACAGGGGTGCATCCACCCAGCCCATGCCGCATCGGTCGCGCAGGCGTTTGGCCATTTGCGCTGTGCGTCCCGGATCGATGCTGGACATGTCGATCAGCAGTTTTTCCGGGGAGCCGTTCTCGGCGGCGCCGTGTTCGCCGAACACCGCGCTCTCGACGATATCGGCACTGTTGAGGCTGGTCAGGATATATTGCGCATCGCGCGCCGCCTCGGCCGGGGACTGCGCCCGCTTGCCTCCCCGTTCCACCAGGTCTGGGCCGGCATCCTTGGCAACGTCGAAAAAGGTGAGAGCGCAGCCTTGCTCAAGCAGCCGCGAACCGATCGCCGAACCCATTGTGCCGGCACCGATCAAGGCAATTTCTGGCATCACGACCTCTCAGACTTGGTTCGACGGTTCTTGCCCGTCTGTCGTTTTCACCAACGGCCGATGTCCGGCCGATGAATTCAAATGTTCGGCGACAGGGAATCGCTTCCGCTGATCACGTGGTAAAAGCGGCCGTCGAACATCTCCATCAATTCCATCGTTACCGCGCGTGCCGCATCGCGAGTGGGCGAAGCGAGCGCTTCGCGCATCTTTTCCATGTCCGGATAATCGATTTCCTGAATCATGCGAACGGGGCGATCGGCGGCGTCGCTTTCGTCAATGCGGAAGAACCGAACCGCGAGGGCGTGCGGGAAAGCCTGCCACAGGGGAACAAGGCGGTTTTCCAGCTCCTGGAAGAAGCGGTCTTCCATGCCCGGCTTGATGCTGCCTTCGAAAATCGCGCGGCGCGTGATCATGCATGCTCTCCGGATATGGCGAGGTGGAGTTTGACGACCTTGCTGCGGTCACCGGCAAGCGCAAAGGCTTCCCCGGCACGGTCCAGCGGATAGGTGCCCGAAAGAATAGGGGAAACGTCGATCTTGCCGCTGCTGATGAATTCGACTGCGCTGCGGAATTCATCATGCGCCCGGAACGCGCCGACCAATTCGACTTCCCGCGTTTGCAGCAGGTTGATCGGCAGGCTCGTTTCGCCCGGCGGCATCATTCCCAGCTGCACTATGCGTCCACCCCGCCTTAGAACGCCAAAAAGGGAATGCAGCGCCTGGGGCGATCCCGAAGCCTCCAGAGCAACGTCGAACTGGGTATCATCCTGGAGAAACCTGGATAATCCGTCGGGCTCGGATTGAATATTGACCGTCTCGTCCACGCCGATCTGGTCTTTCGCCACGGCCAGCGCGGCGTCTTCGATATCCGTCGACACGACGTAAGCCGCCCCGGCCTGGATGGCCGAACGCGCCGTAAGCAAGCCTATCGGACCAGACCCGGTCACGATCACGCGCTTGCCGTGCAAATTGCCGGCGCGATTCACGGCGTGCAGGCCGACGGAGAGCGGTTCGGCCACGGACAGCGCCAGCAGGTCGGTATCGTCCGGCACAGGAATGACCTGGTCTTGCCGAAGAATTATCGTCTGCGCGAAACCGCCTTGGACATGCGGCGTTCGCGCTGCGCTGCCCAGGAAGCGCATATCGAGGCACAGATTGGAACGCCCGGCACGGCAATAGCGGCAGGACAGGCAAGGGCGGCTTGGATCGAGTGCGGCGCGCATGCCGGGCTCCAGCCCCTTTACCGCGGAACCGACCTCGGCGACGTAGCCTGAAATCTCATGGCCTAAGACCATGGGGCTGCGGATCGAGAAGTCGCCCACGCCTCCACGCCGGAAATAATGCAGGTCCGATCCGCAGATGCCGCCATAGGCCACATTTACGCGCACCTCATCGGGCGTAAGGTCGCCCGGATCATACTCCTCAATGCGCAGATCGCCGGCACCGTGACAAATCGCTGCATACATTTTCGTCATCTCTCCAAATGAATGGGAGCGTTAACATAGCGTCTCTCATTCGGCAATCCCGCCTCGGCGGAGTCGGCCAACATACGGACGTAATAATAGGATTATACTAGGGAAAGCAGGATTGACGGCATCAGCGTATTGCCATGTGAACGGTCACTTCGTATGAGGCGATTCTTGATGGAGGGTACAATCTTCGAGCTATTCGATCTTACGGGGCGCAATGCACTGATAACGGGCTCTTCGCGTGGAATAGGGCTCTCCCTCGCGCAAGCGCTCTCTTCGGCGGGGGCGCATGTCGTCCTCAATGGCCGGTCAGACGCTACCGTCGCCGAAGCCGCCGAAGTCATTCGCAAATCGGGCGGGGAAGCCAGTGTGGCCTGCTTCGATGTCACCGATGCCGCTTCGGTGAACGCGGGTATTGCGAAGATCGAGGCGGAGCGGCCCATAGACATTCTCGTCAACAACGCCGGCATCCAGCGCCGCGCGCCCTTGCATGAATTCAAGGATGACGACTGGCGAGAGCTCATGGCGACCAATCTGGACGGGCTCTATTTTGTCAGCAAGGCCGTGGCCCCCGGAATGATCGCGCGCACGCGGCAAGATCATCAACATTGCCAGCGTCCAGAGCGAACTCGCCCGTCCGGGTATCGCGCCCTACACCGCCGCCAAAGGCGCCGTGCGCAATTTCACTCGCGGTATGTGCGCGGACTGGGCTTCGCTCGGTCTGCAGATCAACGCGATCGCGCCGGGATATTTCGATACGCCCCTGAACGCTGCACTCGTGGCGGACCCGGATTTCGACAGCTGGATTCGCAAGCGCACGCCGGCAGGGCGCTGGGGCAACCTTCAGGACCTGCATGGTTTGGCAATTTTCCTTGCCTCTTCTGCATCCGATTTCGTCAACGGCCAGACAATCTATGTCGATGGCGGCATTACAGCGGTGATTTGACTCGATGGCTGATAAAATGCCCCTCGCATTACAGATGTGTCCGTTCTCCGATTACCTCGAAGCCGGCTTGGCCGAACAGGTCGATCTTGTGCGCTGGTTCGCCATGGACGAAGCGGCGCGAGACGATTTTCTCTCACGCCGCGCGCAGGAATGCAGCGTGGTCGTGACCGGAGGCCATATCGGTTGCCCGCCCGACCTCATGAAAAGCCTGCCTGGGCTGGGCCTCGTTGCGATCAACGGCGTGGGGTTCGACAAGGTCGATCTCGATCTGGCCCGCAGCCGGGATGTCGGCGTCAGCAACACGCCGGACGTGTTGACGGAAGATGTGGCCGATCTCGCCATCGGGTTGATCATCGCGCTGCGGCGAGGGATTGCGGCAGGCGATGCCTATGTCCGTGACGGATCGTGGCTGCAGAAGGATACTACGCTCGGCCGCAAGGTCAGCGGCTCGCGCTTCGGGATTATTGGGCTTGGCCGTATCGGGAAGGCAATCGCCGATCGTCTCGCCCCATTCGGCGATGTCGGCTATTCGTCTCGCACGGCGAGGGAATCGGATTATCGATATTTCGCTGGGATCGCCGAGTTGGCGGATTGGTGCGATGTGCTTATCGTAGCCTGCGCGGCCAATGCCGAGACCGTCAATCTGGTCGATGCGGAGGTGTTGCGCGCGCTGGGCGAGGAAGGTGTCTTGGTCAATATTTCACGCGGTTCGGTGGTCGACGAGCAGGCGCTGTGCGACGCGGTGGAGGCGGGCAAGCTCGCGGGCGTCGCGCTCGACGTGTTCGCCAATGAGCCGAACGTGCCGGACGCTCTGCGCCGCTCTTCCCGCACGCTGCTGACGCCCCATATCGGGAGCGCTACGGTGGAAACGCGCCAGGCCATGGCCGATCTGGTGCTCGCCAATGTCGATGCCTTTCTCAAAGGTGAAAACCTCAAGACGCCGGTGAGATGAAACCCGGGCAGGTCGCAGTGGTGACGGGGGCGGGAAGCGGAATCGGCCGCGCCGCCAGCGTCGCGCTTGCGCAGGCGGGTTGGCGCGTGGTGCTGGCCGGCCGGCGATTGGAACCGCTTCAGGAAACGGCGGGTTTGATCGATGGACTTTCGGTTGCGTGCCCCACCGATGTTTCCGATCCGGATGCGGTCGACAGGCTGTTTGCAACCGGCGTGGAGAGCTTCGGCCGGATAGACCTGCTGTTCAACAACGCCGGGGCGTCCCTGCCATCGACACGGGTGGACGAGATTTCGGTCGAAGACTGGAACCGGATCGTATCGGTCAACCTGACCGGCGCCTTCCTGTGCCTGCGGGCAGCTTTTCGCGCCATGCGCGACCAGGATCCGCAAGGCGGCCGGATCATCAACAACGGCTCCTTGTCCGCGCATGTCCCGCGGCTGCACTCGGCGGCTTACACGGCGACCAAGCACGCGATTGCGGGCCTTACGAAGTCCACATCGCTTGACGGGCGAGCGTTCGGGATCGCTTGCGGCCAGATCGATATCGGGAATGCGGCCACGCATATTGGCGGCGGGGCAGCCGGAGGCGCGCTGCAGGCCGATGGGAGCATGCAGGCGGAACCCGTCATCGATACCGGGGAAGTCGCCAGGGCTGTCGTGCACATGGCGTCGCTGCCGCTGGAGGCGAATGTCCAGTCGATGACGATCATGGCCACCGCGATGCCCTATATCGGGCGAGGGTGATCCCATGCAGACGCATCCCCGCCGGCCGCGGCTGCACCCCGCGAGCCATTCCTGAAACGATGCGATCCCGTGGAGAGACGTGATGCCTAAAGCGATATTGGCTGCAGTTCAGCGCGAAATCGGCGCCCCGCCGGTTCTCGAAACCCTGACGATCGACGAGCCTCGGGAGGGCGAAGTGCGTATCGCCCTGGCGGCCGTCGGCGTGTGCCATACCGATATGGTGATGCGGGACGGGCACGTGCCGATCCCGCAGCCTGTCGTGCTCGGGCATGAAGGGGCAGGCGTGGTCGATGCGGTCGGGCCGGGGGTTGCCCATCTGGCCGTCGGCGACAAGGTCGTGTTGAGCTTCGACAGCTGCGGGCGCTGCCCATCCTGCGACGATCATGACCCTGCCTATTGTCACAGCTGGTTCCCGCTGAATTTCGGCGGCGGACGGCTGGACGGCAGCACCGCGCTGGCCGACGAGGCCGGCAAACCGGTGCACAGCCACATCTTCGGCCAGTCATCTTTCGCCAGCCACGCCATAGCTCATACGCGCAATGTTGTTAAAGTTGAGGCGGATATTCCCCTTCAGATTCTCGGCCCCTTGGGATGCGGCATACAAACCGGCGCCGGCACAGTGTTGAACGTGCTCAGACCGAGGCACGGCAGCAGCATAGCAGTCATCGGTACCGGCGCGGTTGGCCTGTCAGCTATAATGGCTTCCGCCCTCGTGGGCGCAAAGACGGTGGTAGCGATTGACCTCATGTCAGAGCGCGTCGAACTGGCGCAGCAGCTTGGTGCAACTCACGGTTTCCAGGCTGACAAAGGGAGTGTGTCGGAGTTTGCGAAGGATGCTGGCTGTGAGGGGGGCTTCGACTACATTATCGACACCACAGGCAGCACGGCCGTTTGTAATGCTGCGATTCCAGCACTAGGCCCACGCGGTGAACTTGCACTCGTCGGTGCATATCCTCCCACTATGAAAGTCGAGGCTGAAGCCAGCTTCATGATGAGCGGCGGAAGGATCATTCGCGGCGTGGTCGAAGGTGGCGCCGATCCCCAAGTCTTCATTCCTCAACTAATCGATCATTACCTGGCCGGTCGGTTTCCCTTTGATCGGTTGATCAAGTTCTTTGCGTTCGAAGACATTTCCGAAGCGATCGCCGCAGGGGAAAGTGGCAAGGTCATAAAGCCTGTTCTAGTTTTCAATAACTAAGGAGCAGCTGGGCTGGCACTGTCAAACCAATTGCGCCGCTTGGGCTTTCGACTCTCGTTGCGCAACATGGATGATTTTGCACTTCGAGTGCGGGATCGACCTTTGCCACGAGACTGTGCGGTTCTGGTGCGAATTTGGCGGCGCTTTTCGCTAACTCCGGGCATGGGGCCTAGATCTTTTTGGCGAGTTTCGCCTCGCGCGCCGCGCGCATCCGGGCAAAGTCGTCACCGGCGTGATAGCTGGAGCGGGTAAGCGGAGTGGATGCCACTTGCAGGAAGCCCTTGGCCCGCGCGATCGCGCCATATGCCTCGAACGCTTGCGGGGTCACGAAATCCTCGACCCGGGCGTGCTTCGGGGTAGGCTGGAGATATTGCCCCATGGTGATGAAATCGACCTCTGCGCTGCGCATGTCGTCCATCACCTGGTGGACTTCCAGGCGCTGCTCGCCCAGCCCCAGCATGATCCCGCTCTTGGTAAACACCAACGGATTATGGCCCTTCACTTCCTCGAGCAGGCGGAGCGAGGCATAATAGCGCGCGCCGGGCCGGATCGTGGGATAAAGCCGGGGAACGGTTTCGAGATTGTGATTGTACACATCGGGCCCTGCAGCCACGATCGCCTCGACGGCTTCGCGCATCTTGCCGCGAAAATCGGGCGTGAGTATCTCGATCGTCGTGGCTGGCGCCGTGCGCCGGAGCGCCTCGATCACCTTGACGAACTGCCCTGCACCGCCGTCCGGCAAATCGTCACGGTCGACTGAAGTGATGACGATATGCTCAAGCCCCATCTTGGCCGCGGCAATCGCCACATGTTCAGGCTCAAGCGGGTCGACGATGCGCGGCATGCCGGTCTTGACGTTGCAGAAGGCGCAGGCGCGCGTGCACACATCGCCAAGGATCATCACGGTCGCGTGCTTCTTGGTCCAGCATTCGCCGATGTTCGGGCATGCCGCTTCTTCGCATACGGTATTGAGGCCGAGTTCGCGCATCAGATTGCGCGTCTCTTGATAGCCCTTGCTGACCGGCGCCTTTACCCGAATCCAATCGGGCTTGCGCTGGCGTATTGGTTCATCCGACGGCTGCGGCGCAGAGGAGAGGTCATTCATGGGGCCAGGCAAGCCTGGGCGTCCTTGCCGCCTGTGCCTCATCAAGCCGTCTGCGAGGCGCATGGACCGGCGCGTTGACCAATGTGCGGTCGCCTTGCCGGGCGCGTTCGGCAATAGAATGAAGCGCTCCAATAAACTGGTCGAGGGTTGCCTTGCTTTCGCATTCTGTGGGTTCGATCAGCATGGCACCGTGCACGACGAGCGGGAAATACATGGTCATCGGGTGAAAGCCCTCGTCGATCAGGCCCTTGGCAACGTCGAGCGTCGAGATACCGCTCGCAAAACCCGCATCGCTGAACAACGCCTCGTGCATGCAGGGCCCGAATTTTGCGAATGGGGCGTCGAGCACGTCTTCAAGCTGGCGCAAAATGTAATTGGCGTTGAGCACGGCATCGCCCGAAGCCTGCCGCAAACCGTCTGCGCCGTGGCTGAGGATATAGGCGAGGGCGCGAGTAAACATCCCCATTTGGCCATGGAAGGCGGACATCCGTCCGAACGCTTGGCCCTGCGTTCGTTCCTCAGCTTCTTCCTCGAATAAGGCGAGGGTCCCCTGGTCGGTGCGGGTCACGAAGGGAATTGGCGCGAAGGGCGTGAGCGCCTCTGACAGGACAACTGGCCCCGATCCGGGACCTCCTCCTCCGTGCGGCGTCGAGAATGTTTTGTGCAGATTGATATGCATCGCGTCGACGCCAAGGTCGCCCGGGCGAACCCGGCCAACGATGGCGTTGAAGTTGGCGCCGTCACAATAAACGAATGCGCCCACGGCATGTACCGCGTCGGAAATCGCCCTCATGTCCGGTTCGAACAGGCCGCAGGTGTTGGGGTTGGTGATCATCACCGCTGCGACATCGGGTCCGAGACGGGCTTTGAGTGTGTCCAGATCGACCCGTCCCTGCGGGTTGGCCGGGATACTCTCCACCCGATAGCCGGCAAAGGCGGCGGTGGCAGGATTGGTGCCGTGGGCGCTCTCGGGGACCAGGATCACCTCGCGAGCATCGCCGCGCGCCTCAAGCGCTGCGCGAATACACAGTATGCCGCACAATTCGCCGTGCGCTCCCGCCTTGGGACTCATCGCCACCGAGTGCATCCCGGTCAACGCGATGAGCCAATGGGACAGCTCGTCGATCACCGCCAGGGCACCTTGAACGGTCTCCTGCGGCTGCAGCGGATGAATATCGGCGAAGCCCGGCATCCGGGCCACCTTCTCATTAAGCCGCGGATTGTGCTTCATCGTACACGAACCGAGCGGAAAGATGCCGCAATCGATCGCGTAATTCTGGCGGCTGAGGCGCGTGTAGTGCCGAATTGTCTCGGGTTCGGAGAGGCCGGGAAGCCGCTAGTGCCCGTTTGCGTTCATGGCCCCCCAGCGCGATTTTCGGGCCTGGGCGGGGGCCAGTCCACACCGCAGGTTTCGCTGGTGCCGATCTCGAATATAAGCGGTTCTTCCAGCATCAGCCCGCGATTGCCGGTGACGGTCTCGTGCGCTTCGGAAGCAGCCTGGATCGAGCGGGGGCGCCAGCCTGACGGATTGATGTTCATGCCAGTTCCTCCTCAAGCGCGATGACAAGCGCTTCGATATCCTCGATGGTCGTCGTCTCGGTCACGGCGACCAGAAGCCCGCCAGCCAGCTCCGCTCGGCGCGGATAGAGCACGGCCGAGCGATACGCCCGCCAGCACATCGCGGGCCGCCAGATTGTGGACCAATTGCCTCGCGTCGCAGTCGAGAAGCAGGGTGAATTCGTTGAAGAAGCTATCGTTGACGAGCCGCACTCCCGCGATCCGCGCCAGCCGGTCGGCGGCGAAGCAGGCGAGCCGGTGGTTTTCCGCCGCCAGCGCGCGCAGACCCTTTTCACCCAGCAAGCGTCATGTGGATCTGAGAAGGCGAGGGCGCAAAGGCCCGAGTTGGTGCAGATATTGCTGGTCGCCTTTTCGCGCCGGATATGCTGCTCGCGTGTCGAGAGCGTGAGCACGAAGGCGCGCTTTCCTTCGGCATCCACGGTTTCACCGCACAGCCGACCGGGCATCTGGCGGACGAATTTCTCGCGCGTCGCGAACAGGCCCAGATACGGGCCGCCGAACTGTAGGCCGACGCCCGATCGATTGGCCCTCTGCCACGACGATGTCCGCACCCAACTCGCCGGGGCTGGCGAGCGCGCCCATCGCAACCGGTTCGGTGACAACCGCCAAAAGCAGCGCGCCTTTTGCATGCGCCGCGTCAGCGATCGCAGCGAGGTCCGGTAAACGGCCGAGAATGTCGGGATATTGCACTACAACGCAGCTGGTCTGTTCATCGATTGCGGCGATCAGTGCTTCCTCGTCGCAATTGGGAATGGGCATAGGCGGAGAGCTGGTCACCTCGTCGCCGTGAAATCGCGCCATGGTTTCTACGGTTGAGACGTAATGCGGGTGGAGCCCTTCCGATAGCAGCACCTGCGGTCGCCGCGTGATACGTCTTGCCATGGCAACCGCCTCCCAGCAGGCGGTTGATCCGTCGTACATCGACGCATTGGCGACCTCGCAGCCGAGCAGCCGGGCCACTTGACGTCTGAAATTCGAACAACACCTGCAGCGTGCCCTGAGCGATCTCGGGCTGGTAGGGCGTGTAGGCTGTGAGGAACTCACCGCGCTGGATGAGGTGGTCTACGCTTGCCGGGATGTGATGCCGATAGGCGCCTGCGCCGAGGAAGAACGGCACGCTGCCCGCCGACATATTGCGCATAGCAAGCCGCTCATATGTCGTTCGACCGCGAGTTCGCTGGCATAACCGGCAAGGCCTTCGATCGGGCCGTCGAGCCGCGCTTCTTGCGGGCACGTCGCAGAACAGCGCCTCGATCGAAGGGGCACCGATCCGTCTCAAGCATAGCGGCGCGGTCTGCTGTCGGTAAGGGGAAGGTAGCGCATGGAAGGGCTCTCCTCAGACGTGTCAGGAAAGGCTGGCGACAAATTCGGCGTAGGCGGCTTCGTCCATCAGCCCGTCGATCTCCGACATGTCGGCAATGGTGAGCTCGTAAAACCAGCCAGCACCCTCAGGATCCGAGTTTACCAGAGAGGGGTCGCTCTCGAGCGCTATCATTGCCTTCGCTGACTGTGCCGGAGACCGGCGAATAGACGTCCGAAGCTGCCTTGACGAATTCGACCACGGCGGCCTCCTTGCCTTTGGCCAGCACGTCTCCTGTCTTCGGGAACCTCCACGAAGACGATGTCGCCCATCTGGCTCTGAGCGTAATCGGTAATACCTACCCTCGCGGAGTTGCCGTCGACTTCGATCCATTCATGCTCTTCGGTAAAGTGGCGCGTCATTTGGGGGCTCCTATGCGGTGATAACGATGGGGAACGAACGGCAACGGGACTACCTGCGCAGGCAGGCTTTTCCCGCGGACCTCGATCGAAAGCTCTGTGCCCGGTGCGGTGTGCGCCGCTGCAACATATGCCATCGCGATGGGATGCGCCGAGAGTGGGTGAAAAGCCGCCGGAGGTGACCCGGCCCACTTCAAACTCGCCGGCAAACACTGGTGCACCTTCACGAGCCGGTTGCCGCCCGTCGAGCGCCAGGCCGATGCGCTTGTGAGCCGGACCCTCCGCCAATATTCTGCTGATGCGCTCATGGCCGGAATAGCCGCCTCAGAGCGCGTCGGCGCTTCGATAGAGCGAAGGTTAGATCTGCGGATACTGGATCGGTCGGTGCGGTCGAGATCATGGCCATAGAGCGGGAGGCCAGCCTCAAGCCGGAGCGAATCGCGCGCGCCGAGGCCGGTCGGTTTCACTTCGGCCTCGGCAAGCAAGGCATCGGCAAAGGAGACGACTGCTTCGGCTGGTAGCGAGATCTCAAACCCGTCCTCGCCGGTATAGCCAGTGCGAGATATGTCCAGCCTGTTTCCTTGCCAGCAGCGCTGGGCGGCCTGCATGAAGCCGAGTTCAGCCGCGATGCCAGGCACGAGTTTGTCCAGCGCATGCGCGGCCTAGGGCCCTGCAATGCGACCAGAGCCTGAGTCTCCAGATGGAGGAAGATTAGATCGTCAGGCAGGTGTTCAGAGAAGAAAGGCGATGTCGTCGATCTTGGTCGCGCCATTGACCACCAGAGCAAAGCCTTTCGAAGATTCGCCGCTCATTCGGGTGATCATCAGGTCGTCGAGGATGCCCCCATCCTCGGTCGAGCAGGAGCGAATAGCGGACACGGCCCGGAGCGAGGCCTGCAACGTCGGTGGGTAGCAGACGCTCAAGCTGCTCCGGAGCGCGCTCGCCGGCAACGACCAATTGTCCCATGTGACTGACATCGAAGAGCGAAGCGTGTGATCGCGTCCATTCGTGCTCGGCCACTATGCCGTCATACTGCAGCGGCATCGAATAGCCGGCAAACTGCACCATGCGGGCGCCCTGCGCGCGGTGCCAAGCATCGAGTGGAAGCAGCTTCGGCTGTTCGTGGAGTGCAGCTTCGGCGTTCATGCAGATATCCCGACAAGGGATGGCAGCGCCCGAGTTGGGCACTTTCACCATCACCCCCTCTGTCGGGAAACCTGAGAGCCTGATCCGCGGGTTCGCCGCAGACTTACACCGTCGGTGGAATGGCCAGCCGCCATTCGCTTTCCAGAGTGCCAACTACCGTGTCGCGGTCCTTTTGCCTGAGAGATTCCGGGGCGGTTGCTCCTTCGGCGCCCCCTCCGGTGAACAGGAGGAGAGCTCTCCCACGACACGGTTGGAAACAATTGCTTCCGTCCGGCAAGCGCACAATCCCATACAAATATTTGAGCTGTCAATCGGCTTATCGGATTTGCGATATATGAGATTTTATCAAATTATTACAGTATCTTGATCGATTATTTCTGCTGCACCTTATTTCGCAATTCCCGAGTGAGAAGGGCGCCGCATGGCGAGGAGCCGGGCAGCGGAGCGGCCCTATGCAGCATATGCACCGCAGCAGTAGCTTTAGCACCTTGCGTGCCCGTGATTGCACGCGAAGTCTTCGCCAATCAATTGACCGTTTGTTGGAGACCATAATGTATCGCTACCTCATGCGGACAAGGTTGCTGGCGGCAGTGCCGCTCGCGGTTCTCTCCCCAGTTTCGATAGCCTACGCTCAGGCGATAACGGCTGACGTTATCTACGAAAATGGCAGGGTATACACGAACGTCTTGAACCAAACGGCAGTGCAGGCGGTCGCGGTGCGCGATGGCGAAATCCTTGCGGTCGGCTCCACCGCAGAGATGGAAAAACTTGCCGGATCGTCAACGGCCAAAGTCGATCTCCTCGGCCGGGCGATGTTGCCGGGTTTCTACGACAATCATATCCACCTGGGTTCCGATGGCGATCGACGGGTGCAAGATTGGGAAGCGGTTAGTTCAAAGGAGGAACTTCTCGCCAAGCTGGCAGAACGCGCCGCCGCGCTCCCCAAAGGGGAATGGATTCTTGCTGGGCTCGCTAACGAGACCATGCCTCAGGAAAGGCTCCCGACGCGGTGGGAAATGGACGCGGTTACGCCCGATCATCCCGTGTCAATGCGCCGCGGGCACATCACGCTAGCCAATTCGCTGGCAATGAAGCTCGCCAATGTGACTGACGCCACCGAGGCTCCGCCGGGCGGCGGGATTGATCGAAATGACAAGGGTCAGGCGATCGGCTGGTTCCGCGAAGGCTCGGGCCGGCGGATGATCATGAAGGCTGTGCCGCCGCCACCCCGAGCGCCTGACGCCGAAGCTGAAGCCGAATTGCGCAGTCAACTCACGAAACTGCTGCCGCTGGGGATCACCAGCATCAATGTCGCCGGGATGCGGCCGGAAGACATGCGCTGGATGCAGGAGGTCTACGAGAAGTGGGGAGAAGACTTGCCGCGCTCGACCGTCCAGCTTCGCCTGTGGCCCGGCTACGATGCCTATGACGATGCGCTGGAAGGAGCAGAGGCGTCGATCAAGGAAATGGAATCACTCGGCTTCAAGACTGGCTATGGTACCGATCGGCTCAAGATAGGCGCAATTAAGACCAGCATCGACGGCGGCTTTTCGGCCGCTGCCTTCTGGACGCTTGAGCCCTATCCCGGCCACCACGATGAGTACGGCGTGGTGCGCATTCCGAAGGAGGCATTTTACAGGCTGGCGAAGCGCGCCAATCAGCTCGGCTGGCAATTGGGCACCCATGCGATTGGCGATGCGGCGGTAAAAATGGTGGTCGAGGTATATAAACAAGTGCTGGACGAGGATCCGCGCCCCGATGCGCGCCTGTTTGTTCACCATTTCTCGGTCAAGCCACCCGAGGAGACACTGAAGATCATGGAGGATTACCACATCCTCGTCGCAAGCCAGCCGAACTTCACCTATTCGCTAGGACCGTACAACGCATCGCCGGCGTTGAGCCCTGAAAGGCTGGCAACGAATAATCCGCAGAAGACTATAATCGATCACAACATCGTTATTTCCTATGGTTCGGATGGAATGCCCACCGATCCCCGTGTCGGGATCTACGCGGCGGTCACACGGAAAGGCGAGGACGGCAAAGTCTACGGGCCGCAGGAGGCGGTAACGCTGCCCGTTGCGGTAGATTTGTACACCCAGGCGCCCGCCTATCTGAACTTTCTCGAGAACGAGCGGGGATCGATCACGCCGGGCAAGGTCGCGGATTTTGTGGTACTGGGGCAAGATATTTTCTCGACCGATCCCGAACAGTTGATGAGCCTCCCGATCGACATGACCATAGTCGGCGGAAAGGTGCTCTACCAACGATAGGGTTCATGGCTCGCCGTGCGTCAGGCGATCAATAATCTACGGTCGGATATTTGATCCCAAGCTGGTCGAGGTACGTCTTGTACTTCTTTGGATTATAATAGAATTGCTCCATTTTCGGGCGGTAGCGGTCCATCATCTCCGAATTGAGGTCGATTGCCGGCTCGTCCTCGGCGGAGAGCACAGGGGCGTAAACCTGTTCCTTGAACTGGACATCCTGCTGGAACGTTTTCGCGGCGGCGACCAGTTCGGGCGTGGTCACCAGGTCGAGCACTGTTAGCGCTACGACCTTGGCTCCCGCTGCTGCTCCCTTGTGGGCAATAGGCGTTGCCATGGCCATAGCGGAAATCGCGTTGTGACCGATGAGATTGGGAATGTTGGCCGGGTACATAAAACGAATGGTCGGCGCATTCCACATCACGTCTCCGATGTCGTCGGATGTCCCATTGGCAGAACCGTCATAATCCTCGGGCGTCGAGAGATCGCCGATCACTGATCGCAGCGGTTCCAGCTTGCGTCCGTTAGCTTCTTGTACGGCCTTGGCGAAGGCTTGGTCGTCGGCGCTCCAGTGAGGCATGCCCACAGTCTCCATGTTCGCATAGACGGCCTCGGCCAGTGGCTTGTTGTTGTAATTCGGCGCGGCATAGCCGAGCAACCGATGGGTGACCGTAGTCCCCGTGGCGAGTGCCCCGGCATCAGCTATTTGGTTGCCGATCTCAAACAGGTCACGCACACCGTCAAACCGCTGGCCGCGGAAATAGTACCAGACTGCGGCCTTGCCCGGAACGACGTTGGGCTGTCCGCCGCCGTTGGTGATGACGCTATGCGAACGGTGCGTCAGCGGCAGGTGCTCACGGCGGAAATTCCACGCCACGTCCATAATCTCCACTGCGTCAAGTGCGCTGCGTCCCTCCCATGGCATGCCGCCGGCATGAGCGGTCTTGCCGGTGAATTCGAATTCTACCGAAACCAGCCCGGGGCGCAGAGGGTCGCCCCATCCGGTCGAGAATTCGTTGCCGACATGGCCGAACAAGACGGCATCCACATCCTTGAACACGCCTGCGCGTACGTAGTGCGCCTTGGCGCCAAGCAATTCCTCAGCGACCCCGGGCCAGATCATAATGCGTCCCGGAATGTGGTGCGTTTCCATTACCTCTTTAGCCGCGAGCGCTGCGGCTATCATCATCGGCACCCCTGAATTATGACCCTCGCCGTGTCCGGGCGCGCCTTCCACCATCGGTTTCAAAGTGGGAATGCCAGGATATTGGGATAGCCCTCGTGGGCAATCGACATCGCTGCCGAGTGCAATCAGCGGTCCCCCTTCACCCCAGGTGGCGGTCCAGGCGGTGGGAATGCCGGCGATACCTTTCGTGACCTTGAAACCGTTCTTCGCCAGGATACCGGTGAGGTAATCCATCGTCATGTATTCCTGAAATCCGGGCTCAGCGAAACTGAACACTGAATCGACCATTTCCTGAAGCAGCTTGGCTTCGGCATCCACCTTGGTTTCGGCCTCTGCCTTGAGGTCCTGGTTTGCCTTGGCTTGTAAGGAGGCAGGTTGCAGGACGAGCGCCAAAACCGCTGCGATGGCGGAATTCCGGATTTGCATTCATTCTTCCCCTATGCGTGAACGTTTTGCGACCCGATCAGGCTTCGAAGACGATGTCGCTGCCCATCACCGTGCAGACGGCCGGATTATCCAGATGGTGATCGGCGACACGTTGTGTTGGTCGTTGGCCAAGCATCACAAAATCGCTGAGCTTGAAGATCGGGACTTTCGATGTCTTTTGCGCGAAGCGCAGGTGCCGTTCATTTCCCGGTCTCAGACAATCCGGCGTAGGAAACAGCGAATAAAAGACCATGTTTTGCTGCCGCCCACAGGCTATCGATGACGGCGCTTCCGGTCGGGTCGTGATTGCGGGTCTTGCGCCGGACTTCGGACTTGAGCTTGTCGATGCCATGTGGTGGTGCGAGATCGACCCTGCCGTCGCCATAGTCGCGTACCTCACCCCGAAGCGAGAAGGCTGGCATGCCGTTGCGGTAGGCGCGCACGCAGTCGCCGCAGCCGCCGATCGGATTGACCGAGCCGATCGTCCCGTAAAGTACGTTGGACGCGGCCACAGCCATGCGCGCTGCTGGGTTGTTAATGTTGTCGAAGCCTGGAATCCCACCTTCCAGTCCATTCTTGCTGTTGATGGAATAGTGAACGGTGCAGCCAATCTTGGCGCATTCCTCATTCGCAATCCGCTGGATCTTGTCGTGGATCTTCCACAGGTCGGCCTCGTGCAGCGCGTGCATGTTGAAGCGGACCCAGCTTTCGGTTGCGGTCTGGTTCAATGTATCGCCTGCATGAATCTGCGCCATGTTGAGCATGACGAGGTCCTCGGGTCTTGCTGCGGCGGTGCGGTTCGAAGAGGCGGCGCGCGGATCGCGCACTTCCTTGCTTATTCGGTCGATGATGGGGCCCAGTGCATCGACGGTGTGCTTATCCCACTCGCTGCGATCGACGGGTACAAAGATTCGCAGCTGGGAGCGGTGGCGGACTTCGACGCTGCCTGTGCTCACGCCTTCTCCACCACCGCCGTGGAGCTGCATTAAGATGTCGCCTTTTTTCCAGTCGATATTCTGAGGGTAGTTGGAAATCGTGAACAGTTCGGAGCCGCCGCTTGCATTATCGTTGAGCGGTTCTTCGCCCGTAAAGAACACGAACCAGACGTCGCCCTTGGTTTCAATATTTCCGGCATTCATCGCTCGCAGGATCGTGAGAACTTGGGTTACGCCGGCGAGATCGTCGGCTGCCGCGGGGCACCAGATGCGTCCGTCGGCGATGAAGGTCTCAATCGGCTGATCTTTGGGCCAACCTTGCGAATTGTTGTCGAAATGGGCGTTCAATACGACTTTGGGTCCGCCGCCCGTGCCACGCCGGATGCCGATTACATTGCGTCGGTCATCGATATGGACATTTTCCAGACCATAAATGCGCAGCAGCTTCCAGATCAGCCTAGCACGGTAGATCTCATCGCCGGAAGGAGCGTGCGCATCGCATAGCTGCTTCCACTCGCGCACCGTTTCCTCATCCGAAGCGTTGATATATTGGAGTGCCTTCTGCATTCCCGAAGCCGCCATCACTTCGCGGACTATCGTTTCTTCTTTGGGCACTTCGATTACGATCGAGCCTTCTTCCTGGGCCAGAAGAGGCGCGCCGACGAGCGCGAGAGCGGCACCTAGCAGAGTTCCAATCTTAGGATGAATCAACACGGCCTCCCCTACGGCTGTCGGTCACTTGTAAGGATGACTGCGTCTCCCGCGAGGCCGTGCGAAAGCACCACCGGTGTCGCCGCGTCACCAACCCGCGGCAACTAGAAGTCCGCTATGAGTTGGAGCGAATAATTGCGCTCTGCCGAATAGGTGAGCCCGCCGTTCTGACTGACCCGCCAGCTGAATTCGTTAAGAAGATTTTCGATCTTGGGCCGCAGCACCATCGGCGTTTCGGCGAGGGAGAAACGGTAGCGCACCCCGAGATCGAAACTCATATAGCCGGGCGCGAGAATTGTGTTTTCCGCATCGACATAGGTCGAAGACGCACTCTCGAGAGCGAGGTCCAGGGAGACAGGGCTGCGTCCAGCGTCCAACCGCCAATCGATATTGACTGTGGAACGGCGTTGGGCCTGTCCCACCGGATGCGGGCCGATTAGACCGATGGCGACCGCTTCACCCAAGATCTTCGGGTTCATGAATACAGAACCGGCCACCACACTGACGCCGGGCATTGGGCTGCCCGCCAGAGAGAACTCGACGCCCTCGATCATAACCGTGCCAAGCGAGCGATAACGCTGTGTTGGATCGAGATTGTAATAGGGCTTCGATAAGCGAAATACGCCGGTGACGAGATTGACTGTGCCGCCCATGTCCAGCCGGATGCCAACCTCTTCCTGCTTGGTGGCGATGGCAGGCGGCGCTTCGGACCGATTGACCGCGCGATCTGGAGCAATTGGCGCCTCTTCCAGCCCGCGAGCAACACCGCCGAAAAACGTGAGGCCAGGCGAGAAACGGTATGAAGCCGAACTGTTCCACAAGCGGCGCTGGTCGGCAGTTGTCGTATCGTCAGTCAATGGATTCGCGTAGTCGATTTCTTTTTCGTACCAGGACTGGGAGATGCCCAAATCGAACCCGAATTGCTCACCCAACAGCAGACTGTAGGTCGCTCCGAGTTGGACTTGCCTCGCTTCGTCGCGGTTCTTCGGGCCGAAGGCCAAGACAGGCGCGTCGCTCACATCGGACGTGAGAATTGTGCTGGCCCCAAGGTCGATCCGCTGGCCTCCGCCGAAATTGCGATCCTTTTTGCGCCCGCGTGCACTGGCAATCAGACGGTGATGCGCGTGGCCGTTTTCCCAGTCCTCGACCAGGCGAACTTCACCCGATACCGATTGTTCAGAAGCTCCCTTATCGGCCACCACTGTGCGGTTTGATGCATACCCATCGGGCCTGACGCCGGAAAGGATATCGGAGTAATTCTCAGGCCGTTACGCGCCATGTGTGAAACAGTCCGGTCTCAATCCTCATGCCCGCAAGGGGAAACTTGGCGACAAATCCCTCTGTGCTACGCCTGATGGATTTGATCGCCCAAGGTTGGCCTAGATCCCGCCCGCGTTCGATCTTTGGCGGCATGGCGCCTTCGGGGAAGATGACCGGTTGGACTTCCCAACTGCGCTCGATCGTGAGCCCGACGAAGCCGAGCAAACCGGTGTGCACGGTTGGCGCGTAGTGGGCCAGGAGGCCCCAATTTATAGATTGCGTCGTATTGCCTGCGGCCTCGATCCGCCAACGTTCACTGAAACCGCCGCTCAACCCAAGACGGTCGGCATCGATCGGTAGCTCGAACTCGAATTGTATCACGCCCCCGAATTTGGGGCCGGCGCGCACGTCCAACGTTGCTTGCGGCGTGCCTCCAGGCTTGCGCATGGCATAGTCGATCAGCCCGGATGGCGCGGGAAAGGCATAGCGCTGCGCAGTGATTCCTACGCGAATTGCGGTACTTTCGACAATTCGTCCGGGTAGGCGGTCAAGCTGGTCGAAATAGAGCCCTTCGATTCTCGAATTGCCCGCATCGACAGGGTCGAAGCCTCGCACATAGTCGTTCGAATAAAGCCCGCTACGTTCGGATCCGATTTGACGTCCGAACGCGTCGTCGGATTGCGTTGTGGCATTGTCGGTTGTGCTCTGGGCATGCCCTTCGTTGGCCAATACGACGAGAAAGAGCGAGCCGACGATCGCGCGGATGGGCAAAGATGCCGCAACCGCGCGACCATATCGGGCTTCGTGAGGCTTCAGGAAGAAAGTTCCGACTTCACCTTGGCCTGCAATCTGGCGGCCAGTGTGCTTCGGATCGGTTGCCCACACTCGATCTTGCGAAAGGTGTTGTAACTGATGCCGAATTGGTCTCGCAGTGCGGCGTCTGTGCGCGCGGGCGCATGCTTCAAAATGTGGGTAGCAAATTCTCTCTTGAGCTTGATCATGGATCCCGATCCTCCATCTTCGTGGTGAAATATTGTGCGCCTGCAACATGCTTTGGAGCCGGCGCGTGCGGCAGGTGCAAAACGACAATATTTGGTGCGCATGCTGCACCATGCCTCCCGACCCTTCACATCGTGCGGGAAACTAAATCTCAAAATAACAGTGTGTTAAGTTATCCGTGGGCTGCGGATTTTCCGGTTCGCGAACATTCGCGAAATTCACCGCGATTTGGCTGAACCATGTGTCCTGAATTTGGACCTAAGTGTCGGCCTTCGCAGTTGCGGAATTGAAAGCTGCGTAAAATGCCGTAGAGGGACTGTGCTTTTCAAACACCACTTGTGCTTGGAAAAGTGACCGGGAGGAGACCTGAGAGGTGAGGCCGTAAAGCCAAACAGCGCAGGGGGCATCGTCGAATGAATTCCCGAGAAAAGGTATCAGTTCTAGCAAAGGCGATCCCACCCTTGGCATCGCTGCGAGCATTTGAAACGGTCGGCCGCCTGGCGGAATCCGAAAGGCCGCCAACAGCCTCAGCCTTGATCACTCGGTCGTTAGCCGCCATCTCAAACAGCTGGAGGAATGGCTTGGAATATCTTTGTTTCAGCGCGATGGGGGCAGGGTAAATCTGACCGAAGTGGGCGCGCGATATCACGGGCGCATATCCGCGGCATTGGCGGAACTGGCGCTTGCCTCATCCGAAATACAGGATCCCGAGGAGGAAAAATCGCTCCTCGTCTGGTGTGTCCCAGGCTTCGCCGCCCAATGGGTAGCTGACCGCTTGGCCTCATTTGAGGTTGTTCTGCCTGAATTCAGCGTGGAGTTGAGGCCGACTGATGCGCGCGCAAACCTTCTCGCCTATGAGGCCGATGTCGATATCCGCTTCTATCTTGACGATCGGCCACCGGATCCAGGCGGGCGTGGAATTCAATATGTCGAGCTGGCGCGGCCGCCGATCATGATCGTCGCCAGCCCGGCAGTTGCCGAGAAGCTAGGCAACGACATCACGGTGGACGATTTGCTGGATGCCCCGCTCCTGCATGAGGAGCACGATTATCAATGGCGCTCCTGGCTCAGCCTCAACAACATTGCTCGCCCAATTCCGGATCGCATTCCCGGTCCTCTTCTTTGGCATGCCCATCTTGCAATCGCTGCGGCGCGCAACAATCGCGGTCTCGCATTGGCGAGCACCGTATTTGGTTAGCTCGGATCTTGAGAACGGATCCTTGGTTGAACTCAAGGTGGCGGGCACGCGCAACGTCGTAATTGGCGCTTATGCCTTCGTTACACGCGAAGACCGTTGGTCATTCGACGCAATTCTGAAATTCCGGCGTTTCCTTCAAGGAGAAGTCGCTCGATTCAACAACACGCCAATCCGCCAAGATCGGTTTTGGCAATAGACGCTCTGTTGCCGAGATCGTTCGGATCGATGTCGGCGTACTTGGTGCCAGCCGCGCACCATTTAAGCGCTGATCGCAACTTGTCGCTTGGTCGTAGCTCGCGCAATTGTCTGCACTTCACGGGGTAAGGGCAGACCACATGACGAGCAGCCTGGGTGCAGATTCGAGAATAGAAGTACTTTTCCGGCGCAGGCAGCTCGGTTCGCGCACCAAGATTGCGCAATCTTGGCAAATGCGGTTCGCTCGATGAACGGGAACAATCCTGCGACGGCGTGCGTGAGCGCCGAGGATCTCAACGCAACAAGCATTCCCTCGGCCGAGGCGTTGGCTGCGTTCTGGATGCCCTTCACGAATAACCGCGCCTTCAAGTTGGAACCGCGTTTCTTCGCATCTGCCAAGGGCATGCACTATTACACGCCTCAGGGCCGGCAAGTGCTGGATGGTACCGCGGGCCTTTGGTGCGTCAATGCCGGGCACGGCCGCCAGCGGATCGTCGATGCGATTTGCAAGGAGGCGGCCACTCTGGATTTCGCACCAACGTTTCAGCTGGGGCATCCGCTGCCCTTCGAACTTGCCAAGCGGCTGGCGGATATCATGCCGGCAGGGCTGGACCGCGTATTCTTCACTAATTCTGGCTCAGAATTTGCTGACACGGCGCTAAAGATGGCGCTCGCCTATCAGCATGCGAAGGGGCAGGCCGGTCGTCATCGTCTGATCGGCCGCCAACGGGGCTATCATGGAACGAATTTGGGCGGGACCTCGGTGGGGGGCATCGGCAGCAACCGCAGCCGCTTTGCGGCTCAGGTCTGGGGCATCGATCATCTGGCGCACACTCATGGCAGCGTGCCGACGTTCAGCCGCGGACCGCAGTCTTCGAACGTGGATTTTGCTGCCGAACTTGAGGGACTGATCGCGCTGCACGGAGCCGACACGATAGCTGCCGTGATCGTCGAGCCGGTGGCCGGTTCGACCGGAGTCCTTATCCCGCCGCACGGATACCTCGCGCGATTGCGTGAGGTTACACGGAAATACGGTATCTTATTGATTTTCGATGAGGTCATCACCGGATTCGGCCGTCTGGGTACCGCCACCGCGGCTGAATACTTCGGTGTCACGCCGGACATCGCCACATTCGCTAAGGGCCTAACCAACGGGGCCGTGCCGATGGGTGCCGTTGTTGCCAGCCGTGAGGTTCACGATGTGATCGTTGATGCCTCTCCGCCGGGCATCGAGTTTTTGCATGGCTATACTTATTCGGGCCATCCGCTCGCAGCAGCAGCGGGTATCGCCACGTTGGACCTCTATGCCGACGACCAGTTGTTTGCCCGTTCGGCCCAGCTGGCTCCCATTTGGGAGCAGGCGGTCCACACCCTTTCGGACGCCCCGAACGTAATTGATATTCGCAATATCGGGATTGTCGCCGGCATCGAACTTGCACAGCGCCAAGACGCTCCTGGCGCGCGCGCTATGGAAGTCTTTCATCGGTGCTTTGACCAAGGATTACTGATCCGCGTCACAGGGGACATCATTGCGCTGTCGCCGCCGCTCATCGTTTCGGAAATGGAGATTGAGGAGATCGTCTCTCGTCTCTCCCAAGTGCTGAGGGAAGTCAGATGAAGGTTACCGACGCAGCCATCGAACTTGCAGCAGGTCCCGCCGAGGGAGTGGCCGAGCTGAAGAAGAGCCTCCATGCCCGGCATGTGGAGATGATTGCGATCGGAGGGATAATCGGCGCTGGCCTGTTTGTTGGATCAAGCACTTCCATTGCGACCGTCGGGCCGGCTGTCGTGCTTTCCTACGCGGCGGCCGGTGTCATCGTGCTTCTCGTGATGCGGATGCTAAGCGAAATGGCGGTGGCGATTCCCGGCGTTCAATCGTTTCCCGAGTTCGCCCGGATTGGCATCGGGCATTGGGCGGGCTTCATCAGCGGCTGGCTCTACTGGTATTTTTGGGTGGTGGTGGTCGCGATTGAAGCCATCGCGGGCGCTAACATCGTCCATCAATGGTTGCCCATGTTTGACGTGTGGCTGATCGGAGTGGCGTTGATGGCGCTATTAACGGGGGTAAACCTCCTCTCCGCGCGCTCCTATGGCGAATTTGAATTCTGGTTTTCGTCAATCAAAGTCGCGGCAATCATCGCCTTTATCGTGATCGGTGGCGGCTATGCACTGGGTATAGGTGCGCCGGATGGGCCGACGCTCGGCAATCTCACTGCGCATGGCGGCTTCATACCCAACGGGGGTTTTGCGGTGATAGGCGGTGTGACGAGCGTGATTTTCGCGCTCACCGGAGCTGAAATTGCCACTGTCGCCGCCGCGGAATCCGCAGATGGTAGCAAGATAGTCGCGCGGATGACGGGCACCATCGCACTGCGAATCCTGGTATTTTATGTGTTTTCTGTAGCTGTCATTGTGGCCACGGTGCCGTGGACCGCTATCGTGCCCGGACAATCTCCCTTCGCCACAGTGCTTGGCTCGATCGGCATACCCGGGGGGGCAACGATCATGAATGCGATCGTTCTGGTCGCAGTACTTTCCTGCCTTAATTCAGGTCTCTACGTAACGTCGCGCGTGTTGTTCGTACTCGCGGCAAGGGGAGATGCGCCGCAGTCCCTGGTGACAGTCGATAAGCGCCACGTGCCCGTGCGGGCAATCCTGTTCGGCAGTTTGTTCAGCTATATAGCTCTTGGCGCTTCAGTCCTTTCGCCGCAGGTGGTGTTCGCTTTCCTCGTCAACGCTTCGGGTGCGATCATGCTGGTGATCTATCTCCTGATCGCGATCGCGCAGATGCGGCTACGGAAAAGTCTGGAGGAGGCGAACGGAGGGAAGCTATCCGTGCGCATGTGGTTCCACCCTTGGGGTAGCATCGGCACGATGATCGCAATCGTCGCTGTACTCGCTGCCATGGCATTCACCCCAGGCCTCACGAGCCAATTCTTCGCGAGCTTAGCGGTTACAATTGCCGCCGGTATTTCGTTTGTGCTGATGCAGCGCCGGGTCTCTCCGCGCTGAGGAGCGGGAATCCCAACCCCATCGTCGCTTAAGTCGCTGGGGTTGCTGGGCCGCCAGATTCTCGCTCCCCGAAGGCGTCGCCATTTTGGGATCGATGCGCTGGATCCAATACGCCGACTGGAATCTTTGCGGCTCACTCCGCTCAATTTGCTGCGCTGCACAAAAAAGACGTCGGATTCGAATGGGATAGGTCTCGACGCAAATGTTCGGTGCATCGCAGGCACCATGCACAGCTGTTTCGCACCTTGTGAGGCGGCGTGGTTCAATTGAAGATCGCGACATCGAGAAGACATGGCGGCCGCGGATTAACTCCGGGCCGCCCAAGCTAATGAGGGCGTTGAATGTTTCGTCGTGCACGACCCCTATTGTTGGGATTGACTGCCCTTTCGAGTAGCCTCGTGGCAAAGGCACCCGACACTATCTACACTAATGCTAAGGTGGTCACGGTTGATCCCGATTTCACCTTTGCCGAAGCAGTTGCCGTCAGCGACGGCAAGATCGTCGCGGTGGGTTCGGCGGCCAAGATCGATGCGATGGCGGAGCCTGAGACAAAGGTAATCGATCTACAGGGCAAAACTTTGCTCCCAGGATTCGCGGACAACCATGTCCATTTGGGCGGCCCGCTCCAGAAATGGAAATATGGGGGCATGATCAGCGAATTGCCGGAATGGCTGCGCGACGTCGATACTATTCCCGAGCTGCTTAGCGCGCTCAAGGCGAAGGCCGCGACGACGCCCAAAGGCCAGTGGATCACTGGCGAGATCTCCCGCGAGGAATGGCACAATGGCTCGCTTCCCACGCGTTTCGATTTCGATTCAGTCGCGCCGGACAACCCGGTCGCGATTGACCGCGGCCCGCATACCTTGCTGGTGAACAGCAAGGCACTAGAAATCGCTGGCGTGACCAAGGACACCGTCGCGGAAGGCGGCGAATTCGAACACGACGAACATGGTGAACTGACCGGCAAGGTTCTTGAATCCGCCCGCCGCCTGATTTGGGAGGTGATGCCGCCGGAGGCCACTGAAGGCGGCGGGGATGATGAGACTAAGCTGGCTAACTGGCACAAGCTGCTCGTGCAGCTTTCGAGCCTTGGTATCACCAGTATCAACGTAGCCGGGATTCGGCCCAATGAGCTGCATCTCGTGCAGGAACTGTATGACCGCTGGGGCGATGAGCTTCCACATGCGGTGATACAACTTCGGCTATGGCCCGGCTACGACCACCACGCTGATCCCGAGGACGGGACGATGATGTCGATTGCCGAACTTGAGGCAATCAAGGATCCCACCAAGATTTTCCATCATCCGAAGCTCGAAATGGGCGCGGTGAAGATGAGTATCGATGGTGGCTTGAGTGCACCGATCATGTGGACCAGCCAAGCCTACGAAAACCGGCCTGGCTTCCACGGCGAACAACGTATTCCGGACTCCGTATTCTATCGCGTCGCAAAACGTGCGCAAGAACTGGGCTGGCAGCTGGGCATCCACACGATGGGCGATGGCGCCGTGGTGATGGTCGTCAACGAGCTTGAGCGGATCTACAAGGAAGTGCCCAAGCACAAGGGGCGCGACTATTTGCATCACGTGGCGGTTCGCCCGCCCGAAGAGACGATGCAGAAGATGGGCGAGTTAGGAATAAACGTCGCCAGTCAGCCCGGCTTTCTTCTTTCGCTTGGCTCTTATGCCGACGAAGCCCTGAGGCCGGTTGACGAGGCGCACCAGGATCCCTCGCGCTCGCTTCTGAATCACGGAATCCGCGTTTCCTACGGTTCGGATGCCGGTCCTTACGGCCCGATCAGCGCGATTTATGCCGCAGTTACGCGGCGCGCATGGAACGACCAGATACACGGGCCGTCCGAAGCGGTTACGGTTGCCGAGGCGATCGAGATGCACACGCTCGAGCCGGCATATTTTACCTTCGACGAAGACACACGCGGTTCGATCGAGCCCGGCAAATCCGCGGATTTCGTCGTGCTGAGCGCGGACCCTTTCGCGATCAACCCGGTCGACATCCAGAATATTGAAATCGATATGACTGTAATTTCTGGAAAGGAAGTATACAGTAAATAAGTAATAATAGTTAAATTATAATAATAATTGTATATATGGAGATGATTGCCCGAATAGAAACTATACCAAATGGGGGCAATAATGAACTCTTCTTTTGAATTTGCATCGAAGCGCAGAATGAATCGGGCGGGCTCCCTCAAGGGCTGGGGTTTGACTGGCGCAAGCCTGTTAGTCATCGCTCTGGGCTTTCACGCCTTGCCTGCAAGCGCGGCGGAAGAGCCTTCGACTCTTGAAGCGGTTGAATCCGCGGAAGATGGCTACTCGTCTGGAGACGCGGTCATCACCGTTACCGGCACCAGAATTGGCCGCGAAGGTTATGACGCTCCTACTCCGGTCAACATCTTGACCGCGCAAGACATTGCGGCGACCGCGCCGGGCAATATTGCCGACTTCGTCAACACGCTACCGGCGATTGCTGGATCCAGCACACCCTCGAGCAGCACCGGCTCGCTAAGCGGCGGCACGGCGGGGATCAATTCGGTCAATTTGCGTGGTTTGGGCACGAGCCGTTCGCTGGTACTACTTGACGGTCAGCGATCCGTCGCGTCGAGTGCAACCGGCCTCGTCGATATCAATACGTTCCCACAAGCGCTGATCAAGCAGGTCGAGGTGGTGACGGGTGGCGCCTCGGCCGCGTATGGTTCAGACGCCGTCGGCGGTGTGGTGAACTTCATCCTCGACAAGGAATTTGAAGGCTTCGAGATCAAAGGCCAGGCCGGAACCACCGACCATGGCGATGGCGACAACTACCAGGTTACCGGCAAGATCGGTTTCTCTGCATTTGACGACCGGTTCCATTTCATCGGCAGCGGCGAATATTACAAGTTCGAAGGCATTCACACGATCGACCGGGATTGGGGGCAGGGCAACTTCCTCATGATGAACAATCCCGCATACGCTCCGGGCAATGGCGAGCCCGAGCGGTATGTCGGCTTCAACGTTGGCCCATCAAACGTGACGCCGGGCGGCCTGATCGTGAGCGGACCTCTGAAGGGCACCTATTTCGGGGAACTCGACCCGAACACCGGCCGCGCAACGACTGCTCAATTGAACTATGGCGCGGTCAGCGGTCCATGGATGCTGGGCGGCGACCTGGACGTTACCGCTGACAATTATGTTGGTGTGAGCTCGTTGCAGCCAAGCCAGGAGCGCTACGGCGGATTTGGTCGGGCTTCGTTCGACATCACCCCGGAAATAGAGGTGTTCGCGCAATATTCCTATACGCGCGACGACCTCTATTCGGTCTACATCCAGTCGATCAACTCAGGGAACCTTTCCATCAAGGTCGACAATGCGTTCCTGCCCGATTCAGTCAGGCAAGACATGATCGACAATGGGCTGAGTGCAATTACGATCGGCACATCCAACTACGGCATTCCGCCGGGCACGGCCACCAACGTGCGTGAAGTGTTCCGAACGGTAGTGGGTTCGCGAGGCGCATTCGAATTCCTCAATCGGGGCTGGGAGTTCGATTTTTATTATCAGCACGGCAAGTCGGAAGTTAATGAGAACCTGATCTATACTTGGAATAACACGAGGATCGCGAATGCGACCGATTCCGTTTATACCATACCCGGCGACACGACGAGCCCGATAGCCTGCCGCGTCAATGTCGATGCAAACCCAAACAACAACGATCCAGCCTGCGTTCCGCTCAATCGCATCGGAATTGGCGGGGTTACCCAGGCTGCGCTCGATTACGTGCTCGGTACGCCTTATCGCCTGCAATCCATCAGCCAGGATGTTGCCGCGCTGACCTTCAATACGACGCTGTTCACCTTGCCGGCAGGCGATGTCGCAATAGCTTTCGGCGGAGAATGGCGGAAGGAAGCGATCGACGGCTTCGTCGAAGATCAATACAAATCCGGCTGGCAGTACGGTAATTACCTTCCCAACGTCGGCGAATATACGGTGAAGGAAGGCTTTGTCGAAATTGCGGTTCCCGTGTTCGAAGGCTTCGATTTCAACGCCGCGGGCCGTTACACCAGCTACAGTACCTCGGGCGATGTGCAGACCTGGAAGCTAGGTGCGACCTACGAGCCAATGATGGGGCTCAAGTTCCGCGGCACGGTATCGCATGACATTCGTGCACCGAACCTCGACGAATTGTTCGCCGCCGGGACTGGCCGTTCCAATACGGTGATCATCGACGGCCAGTCGGTTGCCTATCAGCAACTCGCCACGGGCAACCCCAACCTCAAGCCGGAAATCGCCGATAGTTGGACGGTGGGCACGGTGCTCCAGCCGACCTTCCTGCCGGGCTTTTCCTTCTCGGCCGATTATTACGAAGTCAAGATCGAGGATGCGATTGGTTCGATCGAACCGCAGGACGTGGCTGACCTGTGCTATCTCCTGAACCAGCAAGCTCAGTGCGACGCGATTTCCACGCTGCCCGGCGGACTACTTCAGATCAAGCTCAACCCATTCAACTTCTCGAGCCAGACTGCGCGCGGCCTCGATCTGGAAGCAAGCTATCGCACCAATCTCAACCTCGCAGGTCTGGATGGCTCGCTGACGCTGCGCGGCATGGCCACGAACTACATCGACAACATCATCGATAATGGTCTCGACGAAGCGGTCGACAATGCCGGATCCAATTCTCGCGGCTTCGGCCCACCAAGTTGGCAATATCGCTTGTCGGCGGTCTACGATGCCGATCCGATCATCTTCAGCCTGACCGGTCGCGGGGGTAAGCGCCGGCACATATGACAACTCGTACATCGAGTGCACCTCGGCTTGCCCTCTCTCGACGCCCCAACACATCACGGTGAACAGCAACCATATCGATGGACAGTTCGTGCTCGACTCGTCGCTGTCCTACGGTTTCGACATGGGCGGCGTGGAGAGCATTCTCCAGTTCACGGTGCTCAACCTGCTCGATCAGGATCCCGCGCTGGCGGCGCGCGGTCCAACCGGCAACAGCGCCCCGTCCTTCGCCCAGACGAACCCGTCATATTACGATTACCTGGGGCGCAGGTACCGGGTGACATTGACGGTACGTTACTGACAACTCTTGAGCCGGCAGGAGGGTCATGACCTCCTGCCGGCCGATCATTTTGAGGATGCAGAAAATGAATGCGTTGACCGGGATGATGGGTGTTCTGCAAAAAGCGGCAATTTGCGCGGTATTGGGTATGTTGCCTGGCAGCGCTCTCGCCCAGGATGCGCCGCCGGCCGAGGATCTGAAAGCGGAGGCATTCGCGATCGTTGACGCCAATTCCGATCACATGGGGCGGCTGGGCGATGCGATCTACTCTTATTCGGAAATCGGCTTCCAGGAATTCAAAACCGTCGCGCTTCTCTCCAAGACGTTGATGGATGCAGGCTTCGAGGTCGATACTGGGGTCGCCGGAATGCCGACTGCATTTGTCGCCAAATACGGTTCGGGCGCGCCGGTCGTGGGTATCATGGCCGATTTCGATGGCATACCTGGCGCATCGCAGCGTCCGGTCTCCCTGGTCCACGATCCGCTCGTCAAGGATGCCCCCGGTCATGGCGAGGGGCATAATGTCGGCCAGCCAACGCTAGTGGGAGCTGCGCTGGCGGCGAAATTAATGAAGGACAAATACGACCTGCCGGGCACGATAATCGTCTATGGCGGGCCCGCAGAGGAACTGCTCGCAAGCCGGGGCTATATGGTCAATGCCGGGCTGTTCATGGGCGTCGATGCGATGATCGACGTGCATATCGGCACCACCCTCGGCACCAGTTACGGCCTCAACAATCTCGCAATCATCTCTGCCGAATGGACATTTACTGGCCGTCAGGCGCATGGCGCGCGGGCATGGCAAGGCCGCTCGGCACTGGACGCGGTCGAGATCATGGACACCGCGACCAATTTCATGCGCGAGCATATCGAGCCTGAGGCACGCATTCACTACGTCATAACCGAGGGCGGAAAACAGCCCAACGTGGTCCCGGGTGAAGCCAAGGTGTGGTACTATTTCCGCCATCTCACCGCGGAACAGGTGTGGGGAATATTCGCCCGCGCTCGCAAGGCTGCGCAGGGCGCCGCGCTGTCCACCGAAACCGAAGTTACCGAACGCATCTTCTCTGCGTCCTGGCCCTTCAACGGCAACAAGGAACTCGCCGAGCTCGTCCAGTCGAACATCGAACTGGTGGGGATGCCGAAATGGAGCGCCGACGATCAGGCCTTCGCCAAGGCCTACCAGATTTCGATGGGTGAGCCGGTCATCGGATTGCCGAACGAGGTTGAGCCGCTGCGCGAGGCCAAGCAGGCGTCAGGCTCGACCGATGCGGGTGACGTCACCTGGCAAGCGCCCTACATCCGATTGCGGATACCTTCCAAGCCTGACGGCGAACTCGCGGGTCATCACTGGTCGGCCGGCATTGCGCCGGCCACTCCGCTCGCTCACAAGGGAATAGATGCCGGTTCCAAAGTGCTGGTTGGCACGATGATCGACCTTATGACCGATCCGAACAAAGTGGCGGAAATCAAAGCGGGATTCGCCAGGCAGCTTGCGGCCTACCCGAAATGGAAGAGCATGATCCCCCCCGATGCGGATCCGCCGATCCATCTCAACAAGGAACAGATGGCGAGCTTTCGCGACGCGCTCGCGCCCTTTGAATACGATCCCAATTCGCCGCAGACCTATCTTGAATTCCTGGGTGTCGCCTATCCGCCCAAGATGCCCACAAGTGCAATCGGCAAGGCATCGAATACGCCGGAAGCGGCGGCAAGCACGGGAGGGGTGAAATGAGAGCTCACAGCCTGGTAATCGCCGCGAGCGCGTTTGCGCTGATCTGCGCCTCGCCGCTGAAGGCGCAAACCGCTCCTTCAGCTGCGAGCCTTAAGCAGGAAGCCTTCGAAGTCGTCGATGAAAATGCCGAGCGCCTCGGCAAGATCAACGATGCGATCTTCTCCTTCTCGGAAATCGGCTTCCAAGAATACAAGACGATCGATCTGGTCACAAAGACGCTCGCCGAGGCTGGCTTCGATGTGAAGAAGGGCGTCGCCGGAATGCCGACCGCCTATATGGCGACTTATGGTTCGGGCGGACCGGTGATCGGCCTGATGTCCGATTTCGACGGCGTTCCGGGGGCCTCGCAGCGACCGACATCGCTAGCTCACGATCCGATCGTCCCGGGCGCACCAGGCCATGGCGAGGGGCACAATACCCATCAACCCACATTGATCGGTGCGGCGCTAGCGCTGAAGGAAGTGATCGACCAGCACAAGGTCAAGGGCACGATCATCGTCTATGGCGGCCCGGCGGAAGAACTGCTTGCGAGCCGGGGCTACATGGTCAAGGCTGGGCTATTCAAAGGCGTGGACGCGATGATGGACGTCCATGTCGGCAGTGAATTCGGCACAAGTTACGGGCTCAACAACTTCGCCAACGTTTCGGTACAATGGACCTTCACCGGCACCCAGGCCCATGGCGCGCGGCCATGGGAAGGGCGCAGCGCGCTCGATGCAGCCGAACTGATGGACATCGGCGTCAACTTCATGCGCGAACATGGTTACAATCCCGAGGACGCGCGGCTCCACATGGTCATCCCCAATGGGGGGCGGCAGCCCAACGTCGTCCCGGGCGAAGCAACCATCTGGTATTATTTCCGCGCTAAAAGCCCCGACATCGTGATGTCGATGCTCAACTGGAGCCGGGACATCGCCGAAAGCGCCGCCAAGTCCTCCAAGACCGCGGTGAACGAACGCATCCTTTCCGGGTCATGGCCGTTCAACGGCAATTATGCTCTCGCGAACCTGGTTACCAAGAACATAAAACTGGTGGGTATGCCCGATTGGTCGGGTGACGACATCGCCTTTGCCAAGGCATTCCAGAAGTCGATGGGTTCGCCGCAGGTTGGACTCGCGACAGAAGTCACCGAACTTTCGGCCGATCGCCAGGGCTCGTCGACCTCGGATGCCGGTGACATCTCGTGGAACGTGCCCTACGTGCGGATATATATTCCCAGCAATGTCGGTGGTGCGCTGGCGGGTCATCACTGGTCGGCCGCGATCGCGCCTGCCACGCCGATCGCGCATAAAGGCATTGCCGCCGGTTCCAAGGCGCTGGCGGCAAGCGCGATTGATCTCCTCACCGACCCGGCTGCCCTGGCCGAGATCAAGCAGGATTTTGCCAAGCAGCTGGCCGGTTGGCCGAAGTGGAAAAGCCTGATCCCGGACACTTCTACGCCTCCGATTTTCCTCAATGTGGATGAAATGGGGACGTATCGCGCCGCGCTCGCGCCGTTTCAGTACGATCCCAATTCCTCGCAGACTTACCTTGATTTTCTCGGTGTGGCCTATCCGCCGAAAGCGCCCGGCAGCGCCGTGGGCAAGGCGTCGAATGTGCCTGTTCCGGCCGCGACCAAAACGTCGATCGACTGGGACTGGACCAAGCAATGAGTTTCGCGCCCATAATGGCGCATGGGAGGGTCTGAAACATGTTGAAGCGATACGTGGTAGGGCGGATTGCGGGCGCGCTGATGGGGCTGGCGGCGGTGACCGGTTTGGTCGCCAATTCGGTGACTGCGCAGCAATCTCTCCCATATGACGTGATCATTCGCGGCGGCAAGATTGTCGATGGCACGGGCAATCCCTGGTACTCGGGCGACGTCGCTGTGAAAGACGGGCATATCGTCAAGATCGGCCAACTGGGGGAAGTTGCGGCCAAGCGAGAGATCGACGCAACCGGACTGGTTGTTGCTCCCGGCTTCATCGACCTTCACACCCATTCCGACGAGGCGCTTCTGGCCGACGGGAATGCGGAGAGCAAGATCCGCCAAGGGGTCACGCTCGACGTGATCGGCGAGAGCCAATCGGTTGCCCCGCGTGACGGTTTTCCCGACGAGGTCGATGACGGCGTTCACGTCAACTGGACGACTTTCACCGGCTATTGGGATCGGCTGAAGGAGAAGGGGATTTCTATGAACGTGATCTCCCACGCCTCTTTCGAGCAGATCCGGCGAGTGGTGATGGGTTATTCCACGAAGCCCGCAAGCCCCGCCGAGCTGGAGAAAATGAAAGCCCTTATGGCGCGTTCGATGAACGAAGGCGCCTGGGGCATGGTGCTGCGCTTCGAAAGCGGCGGTGCGCGGTTCCCGGGGGAAGTGATCGAACTCGCCAAGCTCGTCCACGATCTCGGTGGCAACGTGACCTCGCATATCGGTAGCGAGGGCTTCGAACAGGACAAGGAACTGGACTTCATGTTTCGCCTGTCCCGCGAAGCCAAGGTGCCAATCCACCTGTTTCACTATAAGATTCGGGGCAAGCAGAACTGGGGCCTGCAGCAGCACTATATAGATCGTATCGACGAGGCGAGGTCGGAAGGTATCGACGTAACCGTGAATCAATATCCCTACACCGCCATGAACCATGGTTGGAACGTGTTTTTCCCCGTCTGGGCGCGTGAAAAGGGACCTGTCGAATTCGCCAAGATGCTTAAGGTTCCGACGGTGCAGGCACGGATCAAAAGCGATCCGAATTTCAAGGCCTGGATGCATGAACACGGTGACGCCGAGGGCATTGTATATGCGCGCTCATCCTACGAGCCGCACAAGAAATACGAAGGCATGAGGCTGGCCGAGATTGCCGCTTTGCGCGGAGATTCAGATCCAGTCGACACCTGCATTCAATTAATGGCTGAGGCCGGCGGTAATATAGGCGGCATTTTCTTTGCCATGTCGGAGCAGAACGTGGCGATGGTGATGCAGCAGCCCTGGGTCTCGATTTCGAGCGACGCCGGTGCGCTCAACCTTGCTGCGAGCGGCTTCCCACACCCGCGAACCTACGGAACCAACGTTCGCGTGCTGGGTAAATATGTCCGCCAGGAGCATGTCCTCACACTCGAAGATGCGGTCCGCAAGATGTCTGGCTTTCCAGCGCAAATACTGGGTCTTTCCGATCGTGGTCTTATTCGCGAAGGTCTTGCTGCTGATGTGGTGGTGTTCGATCCGGATACCGTGATCGACACCGCGACCTTTGAGAAGCCGAAATCCTATCCAATTGGCGTCCCTTATGTGCTCGTCAACGGCGTGATAGTCATCGACAAGGGTGACCATACGGGTGCGCGGCCGGGGCAGGCGTTGATGGGGCATGGCTTCAAATAAAATTGATCGATCAGGATGTTCATAATCCCGCCGATTCTGCCGCATTGGCAGAATGAGAAGCACGTCATGGCGTGAGTTGACCTTGGGAGGGGAGGACTTCGTCAAACGGAGACGAGCTGCGATTAGACTGACGGCATCCAGTTCTTCACGTCAGATTGCGCTTCTGCGCTTCGATTGCAACTTCGGCGCGGGATGACACATCCAGCTTTCGATAGATCGACTTGAGATGGTCGCGAACTGTGTGCGAGCTGATCTGCAATTGCTCGGCCACCTCCTTGGCGCGCAACCCGCGGCCGACCAGTGACAGGACTTCGCGTTCGCGCTCGGTCAGCGGATCGTCGGCCGGTTGTTCGCTCAGGCGGAAGCGCGACAAGACCATCCGCGCGATCGCCGGCGAGAGCGACGGCTCGCGGGCGATCAAGCGCTCGATACGAAAATGGAGGAGTTCCGGCTCGGCATCCTTGATCAGATAGCCATCCGCGCCGGCCGCCAATGTTGCCTCAACGCTTTGCCGATCGTCCATCACGGTCACTGCCGCCACGATGATATCTGCATTCTGCTTGAGGCTGCGGATAAGGTCCCATCCGCGCCCGTCAGGCAAGTGCAGGTCGACGAAGGCGAATTCGAACGTCCGATTGAGGAGAACCGTGGTTTCGGTGAAGGAGGACGTCTCCACGATGTCCGGTGCGCCCATCCCGTTCTTCTCGAGGACCGCGGTGACGGCATCGACCATAAGCCGCCGCGCGGGCGCAAGATCGTCGACGATGAGAACGCGCGGCGCGGTGTTCTTTGTCATGACGCGATCGGCAAATTGAAGCTCACGCGGAAGCCCGCGCCGACGGTTCCGGCATAGTCGAAATAGCCGTAAACCGCGGAAATTCTCGTGACCATGTTCCTGAGCCCACTGCCTTGCGCTATCGTCCCGTTGAATGAGGACCCGTTATCGGCTGCCACCACATAGAGATGGCCGTTGTCCACATGGGTCTGTACCGACAGGCGGCCGGCAGCCGAGTGCTTGATGGTGTTGGTCACGACTTCCCGCAGCACCGAGACCAAGGCTTTGCGTTGCAGCGGCTCGATCACCCCCGGCGCGTCGATTACGTCCCAGCTCAGCTCGATACCGGCTGCTTCCAGGCGTTCGGCGGCCTCCGCGCGGCTGTCGGCGAGCACGTCGATGAGCGGCCCCGGCCCGCTTTCTTCGGCGGCAACGATGCTGCGTACTTCTGCCAGCGAGGCGCGCAGCACACCTTTCAACTGCAAGGGGTCGTCAAGATCGAGGCCCGAAACCAGTCTGGCGGCGAGATCATCGTGCAGGTCGCGCGAGATCCGGCTCCGCTCGCTCGTCACGCCTAGCTTGTAGGCGTCCTGTTGGCGCTTCAGGCTCCATGCGAGATCGACCAAGCGGTCGCTCAGTTGCCTGTCGCGCGTCTGAAACAGGCGCGTTCCCCGCGCCTTGTATCGCACCAGCAGTGCCGGGGAGCCCATTATGGCAGGGATCTCAAGGCCGATCCCGTCATCGACGATTTTCTGGACCTCTCGATGGCGGTGGATGCGTGCGCGATGTCCAGCGGAGAGAAGGTCTTGGCCAAGATGTCTTCCCATTGCCGCGCGCGTTCGTCCGGATTGTCGACAAGCGCGATATGTGCCGTTGCCTCGAGGAGATCTTCGACCGGTGTCGAGCCTACCAACCAGCGCTGCACAAAGCTGCGCCAGGGCAGATAGAAGAAGGGAAGCAGAAGCACGAGAGTCAGCACGGTGGCCCCGCCAATCGATCCCAGCAGCGTGATCAGTATGACATCGATGACGATCAGAAGCAGGCCGAACGTCACGGCACGGAGCATCGTGATCGACCATTGTTCGCTCTGGAACAGCGCATTGCGCCGCAATCCGAGTGCCACGCCCAGATGGACGATCAGGAAAAAGGCGAAGGCATAGCTCTGGTCGATCAGCGGGCCGGAGCCAAACAGGACGGGCAGCACGGCCGTGGTGATGAATAGCCCCGATCCGACTAGTGTCGACAAGCCCACCCAGCGGATCGCGGCCCGATGGAGCGGGTTGTGGCGGGAGCGGAAGAATTGCACGATCACCAGGAGCAGGATCATCGCCATTTCCATTGCCGTCAGCAGGGGGGCTTCGTTGGGCGGTGCACCTAGCCTGTCGAATATGCCCAGCAACAACCAACCGGTTACGAACAGCGCAACCGCCACCAGAATGCGGCCTGACGCGAGCCGGACCGGGTAGACGAGGAACAGGCAGATCATCGCCGCGCCGTAGGTCGAAGCGCCAACGCCGTTGATAATGGAGATCGGCAAGAAGAGCGACGGAGGCAGGGCCAGCCATCTCGTACTGTAGAGCGCCGCGGATGCCGCCGCGATTCCCAGGCCCGCCCCTGCCAGGCCGAACAGCCGATTGGGCAGCGCACGAGTTTGGATGGACCAAATCCACGCCGAGAGGACAAAGACCGCGAAACCTATGCCGAGCTGCAACCAGAATTCGAACGGCAGTCGATCGCTGGGCGTAAGTGCGATCTTACGGTGTTTGCCGTCCTTGCGCACGATCGTGATGGTTTGTGGACCGGCTTGCTGTGCCCAGGAGGCCAATTGGTCCTGCCGCGCGAAAAACCGCCTTTGCGCTGCATAGTCGCCGATAATGTCGGGCTCCGGTGTCAGGTCGCCGGTTTCAAGTGTGAAACCCGCTGCGCGCATTCCGTCCAAGGCGACGACTGGGCCGAGCACCTCACCGCGCGCATTGTGCACGAGAACTTGATCGTCACTTTTCAAGATTTGAGCGAAACGCGGCTGGTCAAATGCCATCGCAATCATCGCAGCAACGACCAATATGCCGCAACCAATCGTGACCGACAGGTGTGCGCCAGGCAAATGCAGGAAGCGCCGGTATCCAGGATTTAACATCAGCCACCCATGCCGGAAAAGACGGACGGCGACCCGAGGCCGCCGCCCAGTAAGGTTACAGGGTCATAAGAAATGGCCCTGCATTGGGTCGCAACACCGTCGGTAAAGCGCCTGTTCGATGCGGCCTATCCCCCAAATGCGGGATAGGATCGGAATTTCTGCCTATCTCACTGGCATCGTTCGCGAAACATTTCAAATTTCTGGGGCGGTTTCATCTGTGGTTGGCCCCCGTGGCAGAAATGAAGCGCGTTGAGGACGGGCCTGATCGACTCCCTCGGCGGGACACTGACCAGTTCTTCCCGTGGACGAGACCGGATGGTTTGGATGTCATGCGCTGGCAGATGTGCCCATTTTCCGGACGGGCGATTGCGCCGAGAGCTCTGGGGAGCGGAAAGGGTAAGCGGACAACTCTGGCCTGTATACCCCCCATACGTGGGGATGACTTGGGGAGGGCGGCGGTTATCCTGATCGCGCTATACCAGACACTTCCTACACGGGGCAGATATTAATGAAATTCAAGACGTTCTCGTCGGCAATTGCCATATCGATCATGGCACTGTCGCTTTCCGCCTGTGATGATCAAGGCGTCAATTCCACTCCGACGCCGACACCCGGAACGCCTACGCCGACCCCAGGCACGCCCACTCCCACTCCCGGCGGCGGCAGCGGGGATTCACCTGCCGCAGCGCTCGGCTATACTAGTGACACCAGCTTCGAAAGTGCGACGTCCTTCTTCGCCGTTCGGCCGCCCAATACGATTTACGGCGACCAGGAAGCCGAACCTTTCGGGGAGGGCACCGAGATCGACTTCAAGGCGGGCAGCGACAGCTACACATTCACGCGCAGCGATTCCACCACCGTCACCGTTACGCCGGACGATATCGACGCCGATGGGGAGCTGCAAGGCGAAGGCGGGCTGTGGGGAAGTTCCGAGGGGACCGTCTATGTCGTGAAAGATGGCGCGATAACCCATACCGTCGCCATGGTGCCCCCGGGCACCTATGACGACATCACCATGAACCACATGGCCATTTCGCTGTGGAACATCCAGAACAGCAGCGGTCAGGTGCCGACCAACGAAATCCAGTGGCAGATCTGGGGCAACCAGACCGAGACCATGCCGACTAGCGGCAGCGCGACCTATGCGATCGCTGCGGTGGGAGCCAATGGCTTCGATCCGAAGGCAGATTCCATTCCCGCGATCCCCGGCAATGAGGGCGCGGCCTATGACTTCTTCAATGGCCAATCGACCGGCGAACTGGGCGTCAATTTCGCCAACGGCGATATCGATTTGATGCTCCATATGATCGGCCACGATTACGTCGCCAATGCGGACAAGGATTTCGGCGAGTTCAAAGGCACGGGGGACATCACCAGCGGCGCAGCTTATGGCGGCACCTTCAGGGCTGGCGGTGAATTCTACGGTGCCTTTTTCGGTCCAAATGCCGAAGAGACCGGTTTCACCTTCTTCATCGATTCTGGAAGCTTGAAGGCGACCGGGATCGGCGTCGGCTTCAAGGACTGACAAGCGGGCAGGTAGATATGCGAGGCGCCTGCCATGTGGCGGGCGCCTCGTTTTCACTTCAGCATCAGTCCCCGCTCTGCAGCAGGGACGCCGCCCCAACCGCCGCCTTTCGAGGCGAGAGGCTTCAACCATTGCCCATGCTTTCGATTCTCGCTGCAGCGCTGACCGCGCAGGCACCCGTGGTGGCGGCACAGGAACTGCCGGCGGCGGCCGCGCCTGCCGTACGGCAAAATAGAGGGGACAGCGAAACGCGGGACGCGGGCGCGCCAGCGGGCGGCGTGCAGATGACGGCGGCCCAGCTTTTTGCTTATGCCGATGCCGCACGCGATGCCGGCGCCTTCGAAACTGCGGAATTCGCCTATCGCGCGCTGACGGAAGATCCGGACCCCGATCTACGGTCGGAGGCGCGCTATCGCCTCGCCCGCATGTTGGCGGAGAAGCAGAAGAAATACCGGGAGGCTGCGGTCCTGCTGCGCCGCATTCTGGACGAGAAGCCGGATGCCACTGGCGTACGGCTCGAGCTCGCCCAGTTGCATGCCCTGATGGGCAACCTTTCAGAAGCCCGGCGGGAGTTGCGCGCAGCGGCCGCCGCCGGCTTGCCGCCTCAGGTGGAACAACAGGTGCGTTTTTTCTCCAATGCGCTGACCGCAATGAAGCGGGTGGGCGGCGGTTTAGAGGTGGCGTTGGCGCCCAGCACCAATATCAACCGCGCCACGGCGTCGGACACGCTCGGCACGATCATAGGCGAATTCGACTTGAACGAGGATGCGCAGGCCCAGTCCGGGCTCGGCCTGTCGCTGCGCGGGCAGACCTATTACCGCCACCCTCTGAGCGGCGAGACGGATATTCTCCTGCGCGCTTCTGCCTCCGCGGATGTCTATGGAAAATCGGATTTCAACGATGTTTCGGGATCCCTCCAAGCCGGACCGCAGTGGCGCTGGGGCCGTGACCGCTTTTCGCTATCCGGCGCTGCAAGCTGGCGCTGGTATGGAGGTGATCCCTTTAGTTTCTCCTGGGGACTGACAGGCAACTGGCAGCATCCACTTTCAAGCCGAACGCAGGTTAGGCTCGACGGCACTCTGCTGATTGAGGACAATCGCCGCAACGATCTGGAGGATGGGGAAAGATATACCCTGGCCGCTGGGCTCGACCATGCCTTCAGCGCGCGGGCAGGGGGCGGCCTGCAGATTCACGGCTCGCGCAACGATGCTGCCGATCGGGGCTATTCCGACACCAGCGGCGGAGGCAATTTATACTTCTATCGCGAATTGGCGCGCACCACCGCAGTGGTCAATCTCGGCTACCGACACCTAGAGGCGGATGCACGGCTGTTCCTTTATCCTGCGAAACGCGAAGACGACCATTTCAGCGCCAGTATATCCGGCACATTCCGCGCGCTGACCTTCGGCACGTTCGCGCCCATGGCCCGTATCCGCTATGAGCGGAACTGGTCCACGATAGAGATATACGACTTTGACCGCATCGGCGCGGAATTCGGCGTGGTTGCCGCTTTCTAAGGGTGGCCGAACAGGCTCTATCAAACTGGCTTGGCCAGATGGGGACGTAGTCTCCTCATTGAAACGCCTTACCCGTCTTGCGTTTGACAAGCGTTCCAGAACCCTCAAACATCTGAGGCGCTGGTCTGTGCAATGGCCACCGAGAACCAATTGGGAGAGCGGTGAAATGGTGAGAACGTTCCGTCACAGCGTGGCACTGGGCCTCGCCAGTTTCGTTCTTGCCGCGTGCGGCGCGGTTCCGCCGGCTCTCGCAAGTGCCGAAGCCTCCACGGACGCAAGCAGCCGGGCAAGCGACATGATTGCCGCTTCGGCCGTAGTCACAAGAATTGGCGACGGGCCGGTGATCTATCCTGGCATGCCAGGACTGCAAGGGGATCTTGGCGCCAACATAAATGGCCCGACAGTAATCAAGGTGCCGGAGTGGCTGAAAAATCCACTGGGCAAATATTACATGTATTTCGGGCATCATCGGGGAACCTACATAAGGCTAGCCTTCGCCGACCGGCCGGAAGGCCCGTGGACGATCTACGAACCGGGCACCCTACGGCTGGAGCAGACAACCGCGCTCCACCACATTGCGTCGCCTGATGTACTTGTCGATGATCGCCAGAAGCGTCTGCTTCTCTATTTTCACGGCCCAACCGAACAGCCGGGAGGAGATTATGGCGGACGCCCCTATGAGCAGAAAACATTCGTTGCTTCATCGCAGGATGGCTTGAATTTTCAGCAGATTTCTGGCCCAGCCACTACGCCCTATATCCGCATGTTCGAGTATCGCGGCGCCTATTACGGCCTGGGAATGGCCGACAAGGTTTCAGCCTATCCCTTGTGGCTTCGCAGCGGGCAGTTCTCCCGCTCCGTGGACGGGTTGCCGCCGTTCGAGAACGGGCCGCGGATTCTCGACGAGATGCGCCATCCTGGCGTGACTCGTATCGGTGAAACGCTGCACATTTTCTACACCATGGTCGGCGACATGCCCGAGCGCGTCTATCATTCGACGGTCGATCTGCGTCCGGACTGGCTGGAATGGACGGCCTCTCTGCCGGTGGAAGTACTTCAACCTGAAGGCGATGCCGAGGGCGCCGACCTGCCCCTCACGGCGTCACGCGGCGGTGTGGCGGTGGACAGGGAAAGGGCGCTGCGCGATCCCGCTGTATTGAATGATAATGGCCAGCTCTACCTCTATTACACGGTCGCAGGGGAAAAGGGGATCGCGGTCGCGAAGGTGAATATCCAGGATACGGAGTGAGCTCTGACGCACTAGTCAGGCGCTCGGTCCCATCTTCTTGCTAAACATGCCGCCGGTCGCGCCATGCGGCTGGGCAACCGAGCCCGCGAGATCCCCGAAGACGTGTTGCCTAATGGCCACTCTTGCGAGCATTATTGTCTATAAATCAATAATTGCAAGGCAAAGCATTTGCCTTGCCGCGGTTGATGCGGTTACTTTCTCCCTGACCACGGCCGATATGAATTCGTGGCATTTAAGCGCTTTAGGATCAGCTTTTTCAATCACTTAGCTGGGTAAATGCGCCAAAAGTTAGTTTGATATGAACTCGCTTGGGAGAGAGATGATGAGTTTTAAACGTTTCGGATGCGCACGTGCGGCGCTCGCCACTTCCAGCGCGCTGTATCTGCTCGCATCGGCGCAAGTGGTGGTTGCGCAGGAAACCTCCGCTGAGGATGAGGCTGATGCGGCTGCGACGATCGTCGTCACCGGCTCGCGCATTGCTCGCCGCGATTACGAGGCCAGCAGCCCGATCGTTTCTGTCGGTGAAGACTTGCTCAAGAACACCGGCACCTCTGCGGTGGAGAGCGCGCTGAACAAGCTTCCGGCATTTACCCCGGTGCAGACGCCGTCCAATGGTACCGATATCCAGGCGACGGCGACCAACACGCCGGGCGCGGCCACCGTGTCGCTTCGCGGCCTGGGCACCAACCGCAATCTGGTGCTGATCGATGGCCGCCGTGCGGTGCCGGCAAACGCTCTGGGCGTGGTTGACATCAACACCATTCCGGCCGCTGCGATTGAGCGCGTGGAAATCATCACCGGCGGCGCTTCGGCCACTTATGGTGCCGATGCTGTCGCGGGCGTCGTGAACTTCATTCTGAAGGACGATTTTCAGGGCCTGGCACTGGACGGCAACGTCGGCGTCACCAGCCGCGGCGACGGCTTCGAATACACGATCAGCGGGTTGATGGGCGCCAATTTCGACGATGGTCGAGGCAATATCACGATAGGCCTGTCCACCAATCAGCGCGACGAGACGATGCA
This sequence comes from uncultured Alphaproteobacteria bacterium, assembly GCA_963777785.1. GTDB lineage: Bacteria > Pseudomonadota > Alphaproteobacteria > Sphingomonadales > Sphingomonadaceae > Andeanibacterium. The sequence goes on along the minus strand of CAVZRU010000002.1, from coordinate 801,810 downwards.
GCGCGAGCGCGAGTGGTTCACCGACGTCTGGCAGGATCCGCGGTTCACCGCGACGAACTTCTTCCCCATCTTCTCGGGTTTCCAGCCTTTCGGCGGTATCAACCCGACACAAGCATCTTATGACGCGATATTCGGCGCCGGTGTGGTGAATACCGGTGCGAACCGCATCTATTTCAACGAAGACGGAACGGCATTCACTGGCTTCCGCAATTCACCCGCTGGTGGAGCTTTCCGCTTCAACGGGCCGCTCGACACCATCAGGTGGAAGGAACTGGCCGATGGTACGCTGGGTCAGAACTTCACCAACGCCTACTCGACCCTGCCGCTGACGCGTTACAATATCTACGCGAACGGCAAGTACGAGATCAATGAGTGGATCAACCTGTTTGCTCAGGCAAATTTCACTCGCGCTTCTGCCCGCACCGTCAACGATCCTTCGCCCGTCGTAAATGGCTGGTCGGCCCTGGTGCCGGCTGCCAACGACGTGCCGGCGGAACTCCGTTCCATTCTCGATAGCCGCGTCATTCCCGTGGGGACGTCCGCGGCCACGCTGAGCACGCTCAACTGCGATCCCGCAGCGGTTCCGGGCGCTCCCGGATCGGGCGCAAGCTGTGATTGGCAGTTGGCATACAATCTGGATTTTGCCGATCGCGAGGCGCGTACGGATGTCAGCACCTACAACATGCTGGCTGGCTTCAACGGTGACATCCCCGGCACGGACTGGACCTATGAAGTCTTCGCCAGCCGCGGCGAGTCCACGACTTCTGCCTTGACCACCGGCATTGCCTCACTTGAGAGGGTGCGCGCGATATTGGCCGCTCCCGACTGGGGTGCGGGATTCTCTGCCCAGGGCAATCCGCTGTTCGGAGGTTTTGGCGCTGCCCAAGCGACCTGCACCAGCGGTTTGAATCCGTGGGATCTGGATCAGGAAATTTCGCGAGGATTGCATCGACGCCATCAGCGCAAATCTTCAGAACCGTGCGACGATGGTCCAATCCGTCGCCGAACTGAACTTGCAGGGCAGCGTGTTCGAACTTCCGGCTGGCGCGGTCAGCGTGGCAGTGGGCGCCAGCTATCGTCAGAACAAATACGAGTATTTGAACGATACGCTGACCACTCAGGGTACATCGTTCCTGGATCAGGCAGTGGGCATCTATCCCGGCGGCAACTCCGACGGCACGATCAACGTCAAGGAAGCCTATGGCGAACTGCTCGTTCCCGTGTTCGATGGTTTTGAAATCAACCTTGGCGGCCGTGTGTCCGACTACAACACCACCGGATCGAGCTTCACCTGGAAGGCCATGGGCGACTGGGATGTCACCGACTGGCTACGCATTCGTGGCGGCTACAACAAGGCCGTTCGCGCGCCCAACATCGCGGAACTGTACCTGGCGCCGGAGCAGACCTTTACGGCTGCCGGAGGCGGCGACGTGTGTAGCCGGGCGAACTCGCTGTCCTATTCGGCGAACCCGGCCACGAACAGCAACGCTGCCAATGTCGAGGCTGTTTGTCGTACGCTGATGGACAGGCAGATCATATCCTCGACCACCTACTATTCCAACTCTCAATATTATCTGGCGCAGGGTGCGGCCTTTGCCTTCCCCACCAAGATCGGCAATCCGGACGTGCAGCCGGAACGCGCCAGGACATGGACCTTGGGCGCCGTGATCCAGTCGCCCAGTTACAGCGATCTTGCTCCGCCGCCTGCGTTTCTCGGTCGATTATTACAACATCTCGATCGACGACGCGATCGGTGCGCAGACGCTCGATACGGCGCAACGCTTCTGCTTTGATCCGGTCTTCAACCCGATCATCGAAAACGATGCCGCTGCGGCAGCCGCCACCGCTGCCTGTCAGGCCGTCAACCGCACGGCGGGCACCGGCGCGCTGGGCAATGTGCTTGTGACCTACATGAATTCCGGCCGCATTCGCACGCAGGGCATCGAAACGCAGCTCGATTGGGCGGTTCCGATCGGTCCAGGCGAATTCACTCTCAACAATCTGTTCAGCTACCTGATCACCTATAAATCGGCCCCGCTGCCGCAAGAAGCTGGTGCTGCGGGTAATCTAGTGGAATATGCCGGTACGCTTGGCCCGGCGGGCAGCAACGGTGTCGGTGAAAATGGTCTCAACCCCGGCGCCTTCCGCTGGAAGATGTTGACCAGCTTCGGGTACAGTCTCGGCCCGGCAACGGTTGGTTTGCAATGGCAGCATCTGCCGAGCGCCAAGTCGGTCAACTATCCTTCGAACAACGCGACACCGTTCATCGGTGCGCCGAGCTATGATCTGTTCAACCTGAACATGAGCTATGCACTGACGGACAATCTTACCCTGCGTGCCGGTGTGGAAAACCTGTTCGACAAGGCGCCGCCGCTCACCGAATACAATCCGAATTCTCCTTCCGGTCTGTACAATTCGGTTGGTTCGTTCCCAATCAACTCGTCGCTGTATGACGTTGTGGGACGGCGCTTCTTCGCTGGTGCAAGTGCCAAGTTCTAAACGATAAATCGATAGATGCATCCGGCTTCGCTACTCGTGAAGCCGGATGCATCGTCTATAAGCCGAGCGAGGCAGTCTCGCCTTTGCGAGCGAAGCTGAGGCTGCTCGTCGCGCTGACCAGAGCCAGCATCGTGTCGCTGATTTGGCTGCTCCGGCTTCCTGTTTCCAAGATCTCCTCAATCAGCCCAAACCTCGAATGGCGGACAGGCCGGAGACGCTCCATCTCACTCACGCATAATCGTTTGCATGCAGATAATTTGAATCTAATCTATATTTTCTGAGATCGAATCGGGAGCGGGGACATCACAACGCACGGCGACGTCGAGCCCGCAGCGCAGCCTCGGCATGCAAATGAGGGTCCGCAAGGCGGGATAGGGGCGTGGTACGCGGTCGGCATCATCGCGCTCGTCTCGACCATGTCGAATATCGATCGCGGTATTATCAACCTGCTCGTCGAACCGATCAAACGGGATTTTGGCCTGTCGGATACGTCGGTGAGCCTGCTGGTCGGCTTTGCCTTTTCGTTTTTCTACATGATTTGCGGATTGCCAATGGCCCGGGTTGCTGACTCGGCGAGCCGCAAAGTCATCCTCACCACTGCCTTGGCAACCTGGAGCTTTGCCACCGCATTGTGCGGCCTCGCACAGAACTTCTGGCAACTGTTCATCGCCCGCGGGATCGTGGGCGGAGCGGAGTCCTGCAAGGGGCCGAGCTCGATGTCGATGATTTCCGACCTCGTGCCGCGCGACAAGCTTCCGCGGGCGTTCGCGATCTATCAGCTCGGAATAACCGCTGGCATGAGTGGGGCGTTGATCCTCGGCGGTGCCCTGCTCGGCATATTGAAAGGAATGCCGCCAATCGATCTCGGCTGGATTGTCCTCAAGGACTGGCATCTGGTGTTCATGTTGGCCGGAGCTCCGGGGCTCCTGCTGGCCCTCGTGATGGCATTCACCATCAAGGAGCCGCGACGCTATGGCCGACGAAACGTCGGCAAGGCTCCGATCAAGGACGTCGCCAAGTTCATCGCCGGCAATTGGCGGGTCTATGTACCGCTTTTGCTAGCTATCGCCATCGGTTCCATCGAAACCTTCGGCATGGTCGTGTGGCGGCCGACCTTTTTCGAGAGAACCTATGGCTGGGGGCCTGAAATTGCTGGTCCGGTGATCGGGCTGATGATGTTGATCGCCACGCCCCTGGGCCTGGCGCTGGGCGCTGCACTGGCGGAGCGTTTGATCCGCAAGGGAGTTGATGACGCCATGATCCGGGTCGTCTTCTACTCCCACATACTCACCGTTCCCTTTGCCGTGGCGATGCCGCTGATGCCGAACCCGTGGCTTTCGTTTGTGATGGGCCTCTTCGCCTCGACGGCTGCGGGGATGGCCGCGCCCGGTCAGAACTCTGCCTTTCAGATCATGACCCCCAACGAGATGCGCGGCCAGGTCAGCGCGGTCTACCTCTTCACGATCAGCGTCATTGGGGGCGGCCTCGGGCCTACCGCCATTGCCCTGATGACCGACAACATCTTCCAGGACGAAGCGATGCTGCGATATTCAATGTCGCTGTTTGCCGCGATCGTGGGGCCGATCGGTGTAGTGCTGCTGTGGCTGACCCTGCGCCCCTTTGCAGAGGCTGTTCGCCGCAACGAGCAACAGACGAAGGCTGAAAACAGGTAATGAGCGCCGTCTAGACCCGGCAGGCGTGCGTCCGGCTCAGCTCGCTGGGTCTTCCGCTGCGAGAATATCGTATGCTCGCTCCAGCAAGGCAAAGAGCGTTTGCATCTCGGTCTCGCTCATCTGCTGACGGAGCGATGCCTCGGTTCCCATCGCCGCAGTGTACATCTCGCGCATCACATCCGTTCCTGCCGGCGTGAGATAAAGCGAGCTTCTCCGCTTATCGCCCGGCGTGGGCTCCCGCACCGCATATCCGCGCTCTTCGAGATCGTTCACGATGAAGACCACCGAGGTCTTGTCCAGACCACCCTCGCGGGCGAGTTCCACTTGCGAACATCCGGGATTGGCCGAGATCAGCGCCATTGATGTGAAGGAGCCGGGGCGCAGGGCGAATGGCGCAAAGGCCGTCGTCACCCGATCGCCCAGAAGCGAGAGCAAGCTGCGCACCCGAAAAGAGAGCCGATCGGCCATCAGGCCTGGGTCAAGTGTGCGAGTTGTGGCTTTGCGCCCTTGGCTCTGATTGGTTTTCAAGGCGACATCTCGATCGAAACATTTAATCAATCCGGATGTCTGGCACCCGGCCACGCTTCCGTAAAGACAATTGCATTAGCCATAGACCATTGATAGATAGATAATCTAGATTGAAACAGTTTATGTCGAAAAGTGAGTTATGGCGATGAACCTGAATCATCCGATAGGCGCCGGTGAAACCGAACGCGAGGTCGTCGCCCACAACCCTTGCGGCACTCCGCCGGCCATCACGGCCAAGCATCTCGCGCCGCGGCTCGAAGCCTTGGATGGCAAGACCGTTTTCCTGGTGGACAGCCGCTTTGACGATTCCATCGAGCTCTTGCATCAGATCGTTGCGTGGTTCGCGGAGAACATGCCTTCGGTGAAAACCGAACTGGTGTCGCTCAGCGGATATTACGGAAGAGACGATCCCGAACTCTGGTCCCGCATCCGGTCGGAGGGGGATGCAGCCATACTCGGCGTAGGCCATTGCAGCACGTGTGCCCCGGCGGTCGCGACCCATGCGATTACGCTAGAGACCCTCTACGGCGTGCCAACCGTGTCGGTCCACACGGACAAATTTCACCGCGTCGTCCGTTCGGTCACCAGTGTGGCCGGCTTGCCCGATGCGCCCACCGTTTATGTGCCTCAACCGGTGATGGGCCGGTCGCCTGAAGAATTGCGGGCCTATGTGGACGGCGACGATCCGGTTTCCGGCGAGAAAGTGATGTCCGAGATCATCGCGGCATTGACCCAGTTCCCCCGCGCTGCCCAGAAACCGGCCCGATCTCCAGCTGCGCGGGCCGCCAAGACGCCGGAAGCTATAGGCCCGGCATCGGAAGAGAGAATCCAGGAGATTTTCCTCGAGCGCAACTGGACCGATAAATTGCCGATCGTTGTCCCTACGCACGAGCGTGTAAGGGCGATGCTCGGCGGAACATCGCGCCGTCCCGATGAAATTGTCGGCCGACTTCAGCCGACGGAAAACCGGGGGGAATGGGAATTCACCGTCGAACAGGTCGCGGTCAACGCGGTGATGTCCGGTGCGCGCCCGGAGTATTTCCCGGTCATATTGGCACTCGCGGCATCCGGCGTTTCCGCGCGTAGCAGTTCTTCAAGTTCCGGCGCGGCCATGGTCGTCGTCAACGGCCCAGTTCGCCACAAGATCGGTATGAATGTCGGAATTGGCGCCATGGGCCCATACAATCACGCCAATGCCACAATCGGACGCGCATACAGCCTGCTCTCGCAGAATTTGCAGGGCGGTTCGGTCCCTGGCGAAACTTATATGGGCTCGCTCGGCAATGCCTACGCTTACGCCGGGGTAACCTTCGCCGAAAATGAAGAGCGCAGCCCGTGGGAGCCGTTGCATGTCCAGAAAGGCTTTGCCGCGGAAGACAGTGTGGCAAGCGTGTTCTTCGGTTGCCGTTCCACCACCTTCAATCTCGGGCTGCGGGCCAAGCACTGGCGGGAGCATGTCGCGAACATGGTGCGCGGGACCGATGTGGTCGGTCCGCCCACACTTCTGCTCGATCCCATCGCCGCGCGGCAATTCGTGGAGCGCGGCGGCTTCGAGAAAAAGGAGCAGCTGATCCGCTTCATTCACGAAGCGGGCACGATGCCGGCCGGTGCTTACTGGGATCACCAATTGGTACAGAATTACATCTATCCCAACGCAACGCTGGGGGTGGAACCTCTCGCCACGCTCGCCAAGGCGCCGGATGATGCCCCCATTCCCATGTTCCGGATGGAAACGATCAATGTCGTGGTGGTGGGCGGCGAAGCAAATGGCTATTGGCAGATCATGGGCGCCGGCCATCGCGCATCGGTAAAAATCGACGACTGGTTCTGACCGCCACGCTGCTTCCCGATCCCTAGAACCGCATCCTGGCCATGTCGGACGAGACGTGGCCAGGGTCATCGATACGCCAGTGCATCAAGCAGGCTGATCGCTTTGGATCGAACGCGAGGCGAGCCAGAAGTGCCAGGCTGGCCAGATCATCGTAAGCGCCCAGAGCAGCAATGAAATCTGCGTTGCCCGGGCGAGCAACGGGGCGCACATTTGCGCGATCTGAGCCGATGCTTCGGGCCCTGGCAGTCCGCCCGGACAGGCGGCGGCAAAGCCGGAAAATCCGGCCTGCGTGAAGAGATGTTCGCCCAGCAGATCGATACTGATGCCGCCCAGCAGCGGCCCAAGGCCGGCCCCGATCATACCCATGCAGATTCCCGCGATCGCGGTCACCGTCGCTCTTGCGCGCGGCTGCGAGAAATTGTGCAGGGTCGCGAAGCTGGGCGCCATGTAAGTCGGGATCACCAAGCCCGCCGGCACCAGGAAGAGAGCCATGGCCAGCACATTGTCCTGCAGATAGGCGCTCACGTTGAAGGGAATGGCTATGAGGATGCCCAATACCGGGATCCACATGTACCAGCGGATATTCTTGCGTCCCAGGCGATCGGTCAGGATCCCGCCCGCGAGCATTCCGACCGCAGCGGTGAGGAAGTTAGTCGCACCGACGAGCAGGGCGACTTCCGAATAGCTGAGATCGAAGCGCCGGATCAGATAAGGGGCGAGGAACGAGGTCCCGGTATTGCCCAGCATCACGGCCAGAGTCAGGCCGATGAGAATGTGCCGGGTCGTCTTGCGGCGCCAGAGAGCGGAAGCGACTTCCGCAAGCGGGGGAGCGTCTTCGCTTCCGGCCCCCGTGTCATAGCGCCCGCGCGGCGGCTCGCGCAGGAATAGCCAGACGACGAGCGCAACGATCAGCCCCGGCGCGCCGACGACGATGAAGGCCGAACGCCATCCCGCTATATCGACCAGTATGCCGCCCACCATCATGCCCAGCATCCCGCCGATCGGCAGGCCCAGGCCGTAGATCGAATGGGCGAAGGCGCGGCGCTCGGGCGGGAAGTAGTCGGCAAGCAGCGAGTGCGAGGAAGGCATTCCTCCAGCCTCGCCAACCCCCACGCCCATCCGGGCGAGGACCAGCTGCCAGAAACTTGCGACCAGTCCGCATAAGACCGTCAAAGCCGACCAGAACACGATGCACGCCGTGAGAATGCGCACTCGATTATGGCTCTCGGCCATTCGTGCCAGCTTGATGGCCGCAACGCTGGACAGCAGACTGAAGGCAAATCCGTTGAGCAGGCCCAGCTGCCAGTCTGCCAGCAGGAGCTCTTCCTTGATCGGCTGGAGCAGGATGGTGATGACCCATCTGTCCATGAAGTTCAGGATATAAACGAGCAGCAGGATGCCCAGCGCAATCCCTGCGGATGCCTTCGCCTTGCCGTCGAAGGGGGCGGCAGCATTCACGCTGCCATCGGTCGCACTGGTCAAGCTGCCTCTCCTCCGGGTCCCGGCGAAAAACGCCGATAACGCATTTCCTCCCCCTATGCCTTCCTTAACTTGTACAACAAGAGAAAATTTCGCTTGACGTTAATTTCAAAATCGGAACTAACGCGAGGCGGCGGTGATTTGGACCGTTCAGGTATTTCGGGGTGGCTGGTCAGCGCGCCCCGCAAAAAATGGCGATGGGCAGAAGAATGGTGCTGGAATGACAATCGAGGAAAGACTGCAGGTTCTGGAAGACAAGGAAGAGATCCGTTCCTTGCTGCTGGAATATGGCCGGGCGCTGGATAGCCGCGATACACAGGCATATTCGGAACTGTTTGCGGCCGACGGCGAATGGAGCGGCGGCATAGGGCAGAGCAAGACTCCAGCCGGAATCAAGAAGATGCTCGACGATCTTTTCGCAAGTTCGAAGGGCGCTGGCGGGTTCAGCAAGGCTCATCACGTCATGGCGAACATGGCTATCGAAGTCTCGGGAGACACCGCCACGGCGAACTCACGCTGGATGTGGGTGGCAGGCGACAAGGATGGCGCGCCGTCAGTGCTGCGATCCGGGACCTATGTAGATACGCTCATTCGCGAGAGACGGCAGCTGGAAGATCCGGAAGCGCCGCGCTGAAACCGAATTGAGCAAGTGAAGGCGGCGGGCAAATGACGCAGAAAATCAGACGGGTCGTCACCGGCCACGATGCGCAGGGCAAATCTGTCGTGCTCAGCGACTGCGAGGCGCGCGTTCACTCGCTTGGCCGCCCCGGCATGTCGCTCGGGGATATCTGGGCGACCAGCGAGTATCCGCCGGTGGTCGCTCCCGATGAACCCGATCCCGTGCACGAAAAGCTCGACTTCACGATCAAGGAACTCGGGACGCGTTTTCGTATCCTCGAAAGCACGCCGGGCGATCGAAGCGCGGAGCCGTGGATGCACCGCACGAAAACGGTCGACTACGCCTATGTGATCGAAGGCGAAATGTGCCTGCTGCTCGACGATGGGGTCGAAGTCGTCCTCACGGAAGGCGACACGGTCATCCAGCGCGGCACCAATCACGCCTGGATGAATCGCAGCGGCAAGAAATGCCGGGTGCTGTTCATCATGATGGGGGCGGAATTTTCGCCGGAGCTGGCCGGATTCGAGCTTTTCTCACCCGATGAATTGCACGCCACCATCACGAGCGAGGATGGCTGATCGCACCTGAATTTCGGGAAGATGTTGCGAATTCGCCGCAGGTTCCATTCTATTAGTCCACAATCAAAAAATGTCTTTGACAAAAATTTCTAAATGCGAAATTAATTTGCCATCAATCTAGCTCGCGATGCTTTTCGTGCTCGCGGGCCACGAACCCGAAAATTCCGGGTCGTGTTTAAAGGGGAGGTCCGAATGCCATCTCATAAGTCAAATATCTCTGCGCGTTCCCTGGTGGGGGCTTCGCTCCTGTCGCTTTCAACGATGCTGGCGGTGCCGGCATTCGCTCAAGATGCAGCCGCGGATTCCGCGACAGCCGAAGATGACGGGTCGGGTCTCGGAGAGATCGTCGTCACCGCGCAATTTCGCGAAACCAACGTACAAGATACGCCGATCGCCATCACGGCAGTAAGCGCCGAGATGCTTGAGCGCCGCGGCCAGACGAATATCGCCCAGGTTGCTGCCCAGGCTCCCAACGTAACCCTGAAGCCGCAAGCCGGTGTCTGGGGCCCCTCGATCTCCACGAACATTCGCGGCATCGGCGGCCAGATCGATCCGCATCCCGCCTATTCGCCGGGCGTTGGCATGTATATCGACGACGTGTTCTACACCAGCACCGTCGGCGCTGTGTTCGACTTGCTCGATCTCGAACGCGTCGAGATCCTGCGCGGCCCGCAAGGCACGAATGCGGGCGCCAACTCCATTGGCGGCGCGGTGAAGCTCTATACGCGCAAGCCGGACGGCACCGGCGGTTATGCCGAAGCAACCTATGGCAGCCGGGACCGGATCGACCTGCGTGCATCAGGCGATTTCACGATCGTTCCCGACCAGGTCTTCATGCGGATCAGCGGCGTTTCGAAAAGCCAGCGCGGCCATGTGAAGCGCGTCGACTATGCCTGCGCAAATCCTGGCAGCGGGCTGCCCAGTTTCGTGAATGGGCCCGATTGCCAACTCGGCACGTTCGGCGGGATCGACTACAAGGCGCTGCGCGGCGCCCTGCGCCTGATGCCCAGCTCGGATTTCGAGATCAACCTCACGGCTGACGTCATCCGCGACGATTCCGAACTCGGCGGCGTGGTCTTCAGCAACACGAACAACATTCTCGATCGCGTCAAATTGAACGGCGTGCCTTATGACGGCCGCTTCTCGGCACCGGATCCCTATACGAACTATGCGGCCTACTACATGCCCGGCGGTGTGCTCGACGGTGTGCAGACGCGGGAGATTTACGCGGCTCCCAAGCAGGAGTACAAAGGCTGGGGAACCTCGGGCACGATCGATTGGGACATTGCCGATAGCGTGCAGTTGAAGTCGATCACGGCCTATCGCCAGTTCTCGGCCTCCTGGATCGGAGACGTGGACGGTTCGCCCCTCGGCCTCGGGCTCGATTTCCAGGATATCGAAAACAACCAGTTCAGCCAGGAAGTTCGGCTGAGCGGCGGCGTCGCCGATGGAATGCTCGAATATACGGTTGGCGGTTATTATCTGCATCGCTCTGCCGAATATCGCCCGCATCAGGTCTTCATCTACCAGTCGGCAAGCTACGATTATCGCAATGACGACCGGATCAAGAATGACTCGATCGCCGGTTTCGCCAATCTGGCGTGGCATGTGAGCGACGCGTTCAATGTGATCGGCGGCCTGCGCTATACGCATGAAGACAAGAGCTTCGCCCTGCGCCGCTACACTGTCGATGGCGATGTCGTGCCGGGCTACGAACAGCTCAACATGATCACCAGCGAGTACAAGAAGGGCACTTGGGACTGGTCCATCAGTGGGGATTACAAGATCACGCCGGACGTGATGGCCTATGCGTCGGTCGCCACTGGCTACCGCTCGGGCGGCAACACGCCGCGGCCTTTTGCACCCGATCAGGCACTGCCTTTCGGCCCCGAAAGCATCACCAACTACGAAATCGGTCTCAAGAACACGCTGTTCGACCGGAAGTTGCGCCTGAACCTCGCGGCATTCTTCAGCGAGCTCAAGGACATCCAGTTCACCTTGCTGTCCTGTCCGGAAATCTCGACCTTCCCGACCTGCGCCGTGGTTTCCAATGCGGGCGACGGCGAAGTGAAGGGCGTTGAAGGCGAATTGACGTTCGAGCCGGTGGACAATTTCCTGATCGATGCCTCGGCAAGCTATCTCGATTTCAAATATACCCGCGTCAATCCACTGGCAGGCACGCAGATCGTTCGCGCCTATTCGCCGGAATGGAAGTGGAGCATCGGGGCTCAGTATGAAGTCGATCTCGGCGGCGCCGGCTCGCTCACGCCCCGTGTGGACATGAGCTACACCGACGAAGTGTATTCGAGCGGCACACCGCGCGCGACCGCACGGATCGCGCCATACACGCTCACGAACGCTCGCCTGACGTGGAGCAGCCCGGATCGCGATTGGGATGTGGCGCTGGAAGTCACCAACGTCACCGACAAGGTCTATTACACGTCGAATGCCGATCTCAGCTTCATCCCTGTGATCGGGTTCGCCTGGAACGCCCCCGGCCGTCCGCGCGAATGGGCCGTTTCGGTGAAGAGAACTTTCTGATCTGAACGAATATCGCCGGCGTCATCCCCTTCCGATGCCGGTAGTTGCCGGCAGCCTTCCCCCCGGGGGCTGCCGGCTCTTTTTTAGTCAGACCCGAAAAGCAAAAGGCCGGCAGTCTTCTCGACTGCCGGCCTTTGCTGTCTGAACGGGGGAAAAGAGGTTAGGGGCGGGGGCCCTGGGCAATGCCCGGAACCTTCATTTCCACACTGAACACGGCGTCGCAGCCGGCAACGAACAAGGTCTTGTTATCCTTGCCGCCAAACGCGACGTTCGTGGCGCAGAGCTGCCGCTTAGGCTCCGACCCGTCGATCGGCAGCCTGAGATAGCCGAGCACCTTGCCGTCCGGATTCGAAATGCGCACCACGCCGGGGCCGGCACCGCTGGTGGAGTAGATATTGCCCAGCGTGTCGACTTTCATCCCGTCGATAATGCCTTCGCCTTCACCCAGCAGCTTGGGATTGGCGAGCGTCCCATCCGGCTGAATGTCGTAGCGGATGAGTTTGAACATGGCGCTGAGGTACATGTGCTTTTCGTCGAGCGAGACGGTGATGCCGTTTGGCGCCGCGCCGAGATCCTCTGCCGACAAGGCCAGGCTCAGCTTGCCATCCTTCAGCCGGTAGATGCCGGCCTGCGCGAAACCTTCGGGCACCTTCCCGTCGCGAAAACCGAACTGGTTGGTGGCGATGTAGATCGTGTCGTCTTTCAGGACGGTGATGTCGTTCGGCCCAAGCAGGGGCTTGTCTCCGTCAGCGCCGGGGCCGGCCAGGACCGTGCGCGTGCCATCTTCCTCAAGCCGCATCAGCTTGTTGTCATTGATCGCGCACCACAGCACTCGGCCCTGGGAATCGAGGCCCGTGCAGGACGGCCCGATGAGCAGAACATGCGAGCGTCCGGAGCGGGTCTGATAGCCCGTCTTGGTCGGATCGTCGCCGGTGAAGCCGGCTTTCTCGATAAAGGTGGTGATCTGCCCATCCAGCGCCGCCTTGTAGACGACGTTGTCGATCAATCCGCTGACCAGCACGTAGCCGCTGTCGCCATCGGGTACCCAGGTCACGCCTTCGTTGATGCCGAAGCCGCTTGCCACTTCGACCAATTGCGCATCCTGAGCGATTACCGCGTCCAGTGCCGGGTCCAGCTTTTCGATCTTGAACGGCTCGGCCTGCGGCGGCGGACCGTCTCCGCGCATCGTGGGCGTGTTCTGCGGGCCGAACTGCGCGAAAGCGGTGGAGGAAAGCAGAACCGCTGCCCCTGTTGCCAGCGAGAACGACGCTATTCGGGAAATCGAGAATGTCATGGTGTTCCTCTCCAATTGGAATGCGCCTTCGCGGCAATTCTGGACATGGTACGCCGTTGCGCGGCCGGTTGTCTCCCGGATCGGCGCTCTGTCAGTCGCTCCCGGCGGCTTCCCGCTCAGGCGGCAATAGGGCAGGAGGCAGGGGATGTTTGGCGAGCTGCGCCGACGTCTTGTAATTCGGCCAGACATGCCACCGCGACTGTATGCGCCAGCCTTGCTCGGTCTTCACATATTTGTCCTGGTATCCGCCTTGCCATTCGATGCTGCCAGGCGTGCCGTCGACACCCATGGTGATGAGCACCGAGCGCCCCACGGCGCCGCCTGGCGCAGCTTCGACCACTTCGCTGGTCACGATGTGATGGAGCCCATAGCCCGGAGTGCCGGGTTTGCTTTCGCGGCAACCATCAGGCCCGCCGCCCCCGGCGCGCGCGAGAGCTTCGCGGCCTCGCGCCCAGACAGTGCCATCCACATCCCATTGGTCCGTCACGCCGAAAGTGCCGTCTTCGCTGAACAGGCCGGCGTAGTCGTAGCCGCTGTTGACGCAGCGATCGACCAGATGCGCATAGCGCGCGGTCAGCTGCTTGATGGCAGCGATGTCATCGGCAGTAAGCGCAGGCTCTGCGGCCGCCCACGCGGGCTGAGCCAGCATCACCAATATGCCTGCAAGTCGCCAATAGGGCTTCGCCATGATCCACTCCCTCTGCTCGCCGCCCGATGCTGGAACAGGCCGCAATTTTTCTGCTCGATCAATATTTAATCGGCTGTATAATTGCAAATTGAAAATAAGTGGGCCAGGCGAATTATTCGGAAGTTTGATAATTCGGTTTATCCCGTTAATGCATTCGGCGGGGCGCAGGGGTCGAAGCGATCACACTCCTTGACGTTGCAAATGCAGACAGGTGGGCGGGCGGCGAAAGCGCCGACGGCCCGATCAGGAATTCGGGCCTGAATGGAATGGAGTGGAACTGAATGATGGAGCTCGACGCAGTAGAGGAAGGCACGATCGAGCAGGTGGTCAAGGATTGGGGAGAGAATATCTCCGACCTCGATGTCAAAGCCTTCTCGGTGCAGATCAAGCTGTACCAGATCAATGTGATCACCAGCCGGATCTACAATCGCATCGCCGACGATTTCTCGCTCAGCGACGTTGACGTCAATGTCCTGATGCTCATCCGGCGCGAACGTAACGACCGCGCGGTTCGCCCTTCGGATCTTTGGCGAGCGCTCCACATGCGGCCGAGCGCAATCACCTATCGTATCGATCGTTTGCACGAGCTCGGCCTTGTCGAGCGCATGTTGGATGAGAACGACAGGCGGGCGTGGCTGCTCAGTCTCACGGACGAAGGCCTGCGCGTCGTCAACGAGATCGTTCGCAGGTTCAATCGGAAAACCGTGGAGCGTCTCGCGGTCGCTGCCGAACTCGGTTGCAACATTTCCGAGCTCGACAAGCAGCTCGACAGCCTCTTTCTCGCTTGGAGCCGCGCAGAGGAGTGATGGACGCCCATTGCAGCGGCCTCAATGCATCTAAATGCTGCCTCTGTGTCGTCTAGGTGTCGTTCAGTGCACACGGCGCGCCATAGATCGATCTGCCCAGGGCGATGAGGTCAATGGCCTCGCCAGCCCGCACAGATCTGAGCATTTGTGCGATGAACTGGTCCCGTCTTTCGGGCGCGCGGTCCCTCTCAGCCATGCTCAGGGCCTTCGCTACGCCCTCTTTGTCGAGGTCGGTGCAATAGACTGGTGTGCCGGGTTGCTGGCGCCAGGAATCGTGCAGAGAGCCCGCATCGACGGCGTCGAAGCCAATATCGTCAAGCAGCTGTTCCGCCACCATTTTGGCGGCGGGGTCGTCTCCCGCCACCGGCAGCGCAACCCTACCGGGTGTTCCCGCTGGTTTGCCAGCATTGGCGAGGCTGGTGAAGCTGATGCTGTTGAACGCCTTGATAACCGGCCGGCCTATGCGCCGCGATACCCACACACTTTCAGGCAAGCCCTCATCGAGATCGCCGATGGCCTGATCGCGCAGCTCAGGATAATAATTGCCGGTGTCGATAATGACGGCATTGCTGGGCGCATCGTCAAACAATCCCTCGGGCAATCTTTCGATCGCACCTTGAGGGATGGATACGACAATGACCTCGGCGTCTTTCAGCAAGTCCGCCATGCTGACTGCCGTCACGTCCAGTTGCGACGCCAGGTCGGCGATGGTTTCGGGGCCTCTGGAATTGGCGAGCTTCACCGAATGCCCCGCGCTCGCGAATTGGCGGGCGAGGGCGGCCCCCATCATTCCAGCTCCTATGACACCGATTTTCATTTACGCAATTCCTCGTCAATTTGGTCAATTGCAGCCTCTAGGCTGCCTTGGATGGCCGCGCTGCATCCGGTGAAGCTGGGGAAAGTCAACACGAATGAGAGGACGGATCCGCGCCGGTATACTGATCCCGCCCCGGCGGGCAAATTCTCCCTCACCGATTGGAATCGGTTCGGTTGGCCTTACCAAGACCCCGTGAATGTGCCTTTTCG
Source organism: uncultured Alphaproteobacteria bacterium (assembly GCA_963777785.1). Taxonomy (GTDB): domain Bacteria; phylum Pseudomonadota; class Alphaproteobacteria; order Sphingomonadales; family Sphingomonadaceae; genus Andeanibacterium. Next base: position 786,248 of record CAVZRU010000002.1, on the reverse strand, counting down.
GCTATGGCTCTAGAAATTTCGGCAAACAGCCCCAATCAACGCCACTCTGCGCGGCAAAGAACCCACCTGCGCGGTCTCGGCCGCCGCTCGCTAAATAGCGCTTTCTTCGATCCTTTGGCGGTAAATTTTGCCGTAGGCGGACAGCGACTTCCAAATCAGGAACACTGCGATCGGCCCGAGCACGGCTTTCACTGCGACAAGCACATAGCGCAAGTCGCTCTCGGAAGAGGCAACGAAGTCGGTGAGCACCCCGATCAGGGTGGGCCCCAAAGTGCCGCCAATGGCAGTGATCCCTGCGGCGTACATCACGGCCACCTGCGCCCGCATCTCATTAGGCGCAGTAATCTGTATGGCCGCGCTGAAACCGGGGTTGCCCAAGACGCCGAAAGCAACTGCCGCTGCGTTCAATCCCAAGGCCAGCCACGGGTTCGGCATGAGGGGAGCTGCAATCAGCATGGGCAATGCAATCAGGTGGCCCAGAAATAGTACGCGCAGGTTCGCATCGTCCCGCCGCTCCGCAAGGACTTCTGCCAGCCGAGCGCCGACAATGAGGCCTGCGAGTGTCGCGAAAAGGGATACGACGCCCATCAATGGCCCTGCGATTTCAGGGCCCCAGCCGTAGGTTCGTTCGTAAAAGGCTGGCATCCACGCGGCAAAGCCAAACAAGAGCATCGCGTTGACGAGCATGCCGAGCAACAGGGGCACATGAAATTTGCGCGACCCCCAGATGTGGCCGAAAACCTCCCTTAAAGGATATCCACCCGGTCTGCTCCCGCCCTTGCGCTGAGGTTCGGGAACGGTGAACAGCATGATCGCCGCTACCGTCAGACCCGGTATTCCCACGATCATGAAGACCAGTTGCCAATTGTGGATGATTCCGATCAGTGGGACGTGAAACGGCTCAACATGAACCAGCAATCCGAACAACACGCCCCCAATCAAGAGGGATAAAGCAGCCCCGCCTGATACGCCTGCGGCCTGAATGGCATAGGCCCGCGGTAGCCGGTGGCGCGGAACGGAATCGGCGATCATGGACAACGATCCGGATGTATTCACCGATTCCGCGCCTCCGGTGACGAACCGGGCGGCGAACAGCGTCCAGTAATTCTGCGCGATGCCGCAAGTTGCCGTGGCGGCGCTCCACAATCCGAGACAGCCGGCAATCAGATTGCGGCGGTTACCTCTGTCGATAAACCGCGACATCGGGAAGCCGACCAGCACATATGGCAAAGTGAAGGCAAGCCCCAGCAGCAGGCTCATTTCGGTATCGCTGAGATTGAAGTCGCGCTTTATCGGCTGGACAAATAGCGCCATCACTCCGCGATCGACGAATGACAGCATCGACACCACGCCCAGGATGATGACGGTGTACCAGCCGCGAGGGGGCGCCTCGTCGGACGCCGGTGCAGCGGCGCCGGCGTGGCTATCGGCGTCCGCTGCTTCTCCGGCGGCGGTCATCAGGCGGGAGCGCCTTCGCCGCCTTGCGCGAGCGTACCGCGCGGTACCGGAACCCCGGGTATGTTCAGCCGGATGCGATTGATGCTGCCGAACCCTGCGAAATACAGGGTGCACCAGTCGTCATCGCCCCAGTTCATATTGATCGGAACAAACTCGCTCAGGATCGTGCCGATGTGCTTGCCTTCGGGGTTCATCACCCAGATGCCGCCGGGCCCCGTGCAGTACAGGTTGCCCTCGCTGTCGCACTTCATCCCGTCCGGAAAGCCGCGCCGCTGATCCCCGTTCATGTCGCAGAACACGCGGTTGCTGCCGAGATCGATCATCCCGTTCTGCTCGACGTTGAACGCGCGGATATGTTTGCGCCCGGCGCTGCTGTCATTGATGTAGAGCGTCTTCTCGTCGGGCGAGAAGCACAGTCCGTTGGGGTTAATGAAATCGTGCGCGATGCGATTGATCCGCTGGCCGTCGGGTGAGACGCGGTAGACCCCGGCGCAGTCCTGCTCGGGATAGTGATCCTCCGCCGTCAGCGGGATCTTGGGCGGCGGATCGGTGAAATAGACCGCGCCATCCGACTTCACGACCACATCGTTGGGCCGGTTGAGCTTGTAGCCTTTATAGGAATTGGCGATCATCGTGATTTCGCCGGTTTCCAGGTCCTCCGCATCGACGCAGCGGCCCTTGTGATGACAGCAGACCAGCCGGCCAAGCCCGTCGCGCGTCATGCCATTGGCCTTCATCGTGCCTTCCTTGGCGATCGTAACGCCTTCGCCGGGCACGTATTTCATGCGCCGGCTGGCATGAATGTCGCTGAACAGCAGATAGCCCTTCTCCGCGATCCACACCGGTCCTTCGGTCGGGCCTGTCGGCCCGCCATAGCCGCTGCCCAGATGCTCCTCGTTGCGGTCTTCTGACGCGATGCGCCGCATCGACTCGTCGAGTATTTCGATTGGCATTGAACTTTTCCCTAATCTTGTGAGCGCAGCCTTGCCGCAATCGCTGTTGCCAGAACGGCTTACTTACCAAAGCGCCTTGCTTGCCAGAGCTGCTCCGTCGGCCAGCGCCTTGAGCTTCGCCCACTGTACTTCGTCATGCACGCGCTGCATCATCCAGCCCTGCGAAAAACCGCAATCGGTGCCTGCAATCACGCGCTCGCGCCCGACCACGCTGGCGTAGTTCTGGATTCTCCACGAGACGAGCTCGGGATGCTCGACAACATTGGTCTGATGGCTGACCATGCCCGGAATCAGGACCTTGTCTTCGGGAAGCTTGATATCCTTCCACACCATCCATTCATGCTCGTGACGCGGATTGGCTCCCTCGAGCGAGTAGAACTTGGCGTTGATCTTCAAGATCAGGTCGACGACTTCCTTCAGCGGGACGTCGGTCGTGTGAGGAGTATTCATGCTGCCCCAGCACATGTGATAGCGCACCCGCTCCGGCGGAATGCCGCGTAGCGCGTGGTTATAGGCTTCCACCTGCATTTCGGAGGCGCGCCGCAGCTGCTCCGGCGTCGGATTGGGGATCCCCGGAAGCACCTGGTTGCGCGAGGGCAGGCCAAGGTCGAGCTGGACCATGAAGCCGGCGTCGACGATCGCCTTGTATTCCACATGCATGGCGTCGGCGAGCGCGTAGAGATATTCTTCGGGGCTCTTGTAGACGTCCCCCGCAATCGCGTCATCGCGCGACGGTGTCGCGGAAGGCATGAAGGCGTCCGCAAAATCGTGCCCTGAAAGGGCCGACGTGAAGTTGTCGATGTCGCGGCCGAGCTCTTCCTGGCCTTCGTAAGTGATTTCCTTCGTGACCACGCTGGTGCCTAGCGGCGCCTTGAGCGCGGCATCGATTTTCTCGCGCGGCAACTCCGGCGGCAGCCACATGGTGCGGTACATTGAATTGTACTGTTTCATGAAGGCGGGAAACTCATCCGCCAGCTTGGGATAGTTGAAGCTTCTGTTCTGGTCCGTCGGCCGCGTCTCGAGGCCGCCCAGGCGGCGGACAACGTAACTATGGAAATCCGGCTTCGAGAACTCGCCGTCGCTGGGGATGTCGATCCCGACTTCCGCCTGTTTGGCGACCACTTCGTTCACGCTCTTCTTCACCAGCGCTTCGAACGCATCTTGGTCGATTTCCTTGCCGGCGACCTGGTCCAGTATCATTTCCAGCAGTGGTTCTGGCCGTACCAGGCTGCCAACATGTGTCGTAAGAATCCGTTCACCCAGGCCCTTCATTCGATTTCCTCTTTCACTTAAAAAAATGCGCTGCGGCAGACCGCTCAAGCGCCAAAAAAGAGCCGAGCTCCGGCAAGCGGAGCCCGGCCGCCCTCATTCATCGAAACTCTACGCGTACGCCAACGCGGAAGCGCCTGCCCAGCGCATCGAACAGCACCGGGTTGCCGTACAGCCTCTGGCGCGGGGGATCCTTGTCGAACACGTTGTAGACCCCGCCGAACAGTTCCAACTTGCGGTCCGCCTCAGGGAAGATGTCGAACGACGTCGTCAAATCCCAGTACAGCCGCGATGCCACCGAATTGTAGTTGGTGCTGTTGGGCAGATAGGGCGAATAGCCGGGTTGTTCCGGACCGATCTTGCTCGGGTCGTAAACGCCGGGCCCGACATATCGCCCGTGGGCCGAGAGCGAGAACCGGTCGTCCGAATAGGTTGCCAGCAGATCGCCGCGCCACTTCGGAACGCCGGCCACGCTCTGCACGGTACCCGGATTGCCGGTCCACCCTTCGAAGTGGGTCACGAAGCCGACCGCATCGGTTGTGCTGAGGTCGATCGTGTAGGTGGCATTGGCCGAGAAGTTCAGCGAGCCGCCGCCCAGAGGGATGGTGTAGTCGCCGACGAATTCCAGTCCCTCGGAGTGAAGCTGGCCGAGGTTCTGATAGGTCGACAGTACTTCATCGATGAATCCGTCCGTACCGCGGATGATATAACTGCAAACTCCGGTGTTGCCAGCGGCGCAGACATTCACCGTTTGCTGGCCGGTGAGGATGGCGACTGCCTGCTCGACCTTGATGTTGTAGTAGTCGACTGAGAAGCGCAGTCTTGGAATGAAGCTGGGCGTCAGCACCACACCCGCGGTGAAGGTGTTGGCCACTTCGTTGTCCAGATTCGGATTTCCGCCGCTGGTCAGATTGACATAGGAAGTGCCGCGGGGGCCGTCATCGACCGGCAAGTTCACCGTGTTGCGGATCGTGCTGAGTTCGAGCTCGGAAGGCGCCCGAATATCGTGCGAGCGTGTCACGCGAAACATGATGTCGGGGAGCGGGCTGTAGACCAGTCCCAGCTTCCAGGTGGTCGAGTACCCCGTGTCTCGGGTGTGGGTCTCGCGGATGGCACCGTCGATCGTGGCATCGCCCAGCGGCGACCCGTTCAGCAGCGGCACGCTGATTTCGGCGTAGCCTTCTATCGTGTTGTCGCCTCCCGGTGGCAGCGCGAAGGCACTGTTAGAGGTCCATGCTCCTGCCTGCGAGGTTGGATCTGCATCGCCTTCCGAACGGTCCCGGCGATACTCGACCCCGAATGCCACCGGGATTGGCCCCGCCCATCCCTCCAAAAGGTCGCCTCTCACGTTCGCGGCTGCCACGTGTTGCGTGATCTTGCGCGTCGCCCAGGCGTCGCCGGTGACATAGGCGATAGCTTCCGGGCTCCCCCGATTGGCGCCGAACAGATTGAACGGCACACAACCATTGTCCGGTGCAGTCAGTGTGGAGCGGCACACGATCGTTCCGCCCGGCCCCACCACCGCATCCACGGCAGCGTTGAAGCGAGCCAGGTGCCTCAGGTTATAGATGTCCAGCCGGCCATTCGTCTCGCCATACTGATAGTAGGCATCCCACTTCCAGCTTCCGGACAAATCGCCTCGCGCCCCGAGCACTCCGCGATAGGTCTTGTTCACGCTGATGCCGTCGACATGGCCAATTTCACGCATCAGCTTGCCAAGGGGGAAAGTGGGCGTGGCGCACGGAGCGGTATTGGGGGTGCAAAACGCGTTCGGATTGATCGCGAGGATATCGGCAATTTCGTCCTGCGTTGCCTGCGGGATGAAGGCATTGTCCAGCCGGATGGGCTGGTCAAATGCAGCGGCGTCCGAACCTCGCGTGGGTCCGCCGCGAACGTTTGCGTATGAAAGTTCCGCAAACAGCTCGAGTCCGTCACTTACTTCGTATTCGCCATGAGCGAGTAGTGACAGGTGGCGGTTGGGCGCCCTAAGCGTCGGCCCTTCGGTCAAGAACGAGACCAGATCCGTGGGATCGTTGGCCTGCATGACGATGCCGCTCTCGTAATCGCCGAACAGGAACGGCTTCGGCTGAGCGGTTTCCGCGTCGAACTGCGTTCCGCGAAGCGGTCCGAACCGGACCACGCCGCCTTCATTGTGGATCTGCACGATGTGGTCGAGCAGCAGCCTTTGCGGTTGCCCGTCACTGAGCGCAGGATTGGAACTCCAGCGCGGATTGTTAACTAGCTGCGTGTCGTGGTACCAATCGCGGCTAAAGGGGTCTCCGGCCGCTTTCTCGTCGACATATTCGCCGCCGATCAGAAAGTGGCCGCGGCCCCCGGCGAAGGAGGTGCCGTATGCACCGCTGACCTGGTATTCATCGGCGTCACCGATTTCTGTCACGCCGTAATTGGCCGAGGCCTTCATACCCTCGTAATCGGTGTCGAGGAGCAGGTTGACCACACCTGCCACAGCGTTCGAGCCGTAGGCTGCCGATGCACCGCCAGTGACGACTTCGGCCCGGTTGACCAGGGATGATGGGATCGCGTTGAGATCGACGGTTCCCAGCTCGCTGCTGGGAACGAAGCGGCGGCCGTCGACCAGCACCAGGGTGCGGCTGTCACCGAGCCCGCGCAAATCCATCGTGCGCGCGCCGATATTCGTGCCCTGACGGTAGAGGTTGGTTGCGGGTGAAGTGACCTGGCGGAAGGACGGCAGCTGGTTCAGCGCATCGCCGATGTTCGGCACGCCGGTTTTCTCCAGCCGATCTTCCCCGACGACGTTGACCGGAACGGGGGAATTGAACGATGTGCGCCCGAGGCGCGAACCGGTTACGACGATCGTCTCCCCGGCATTTTCCTTCGCGGCCGAGGCAGTTGTGCTTGGAGCGGCGGTTTGATCGTCCTGCGCCCAGCAATTCGTCGAAATAAGAGCCATGAAAGCGGCGCTTGAACCTAACAAATAATGCTTCATCATGCATCTCCCAAGGCACGTTTGGCTTTATAGCCTTATTTAGTACCTGTGCTTTGAATGCCGTACTAAGCAATTATCCAGAAATACTATGGACATTTGAGATAGCTTGATAGAATTTACAGGTTTATATAGATATCTAACGATATCGTTCGTTATTTTCCTGCAAATACCCTAGTGGCAGCACAAGTTGATTTGCTTGATGCTCCCTTCGCAGAGCCCTTGGCTAGCCGCGTCAAAGGAAAGCTGTTTTGCAATTCTTGCGTGGAGCGAGAACCGCTTCTCAGTCTGGATTTGAGATGGCGTAAGCCAGCCGGATAATCGCCAGCCTTGGCTTGGGGAAGGGCGCTATCCGCCGCAGAAATTCCTTGGAAGCGGGGTTTTACAGTGCGGCGAGGCCAGAAAGTGTTCAGAACGAAAGCGGCTTTAAGTACGGACCTGGCGCAATGGCTCCGGCTTAGTTTCGCGTTTCAGCTGCCGCAAGACATCGACCGCAGTTTTGCGGACGACATCCACTCGGTCCTTCTTGCTCGCATTCGCCTTGACCACCAGTGTGCGCTTCAAATCGGGATCGCGAATACGCGCGCCTTGCAGCACGCCTTTTGCGATCGAGCCGCCAATCGCACCTATTTCGCGCCCGGAGCCGCAACCGACCGGTGCGATGCCGTAGCCCGCACCCGCCACCAGTAACGCTTGGCTGCTTTTCGAGGAATTTACCTCTGCGATAATTGAAAGTTCAATGCCTCTGCTGGCGGCCAGATCGCCAATCGCATAACGCGCGAGGCTTGGTTCTGAAGGAAGCACGAGCGGCAGGCCCTGCAATTCAGACAGGAGGATCTCCCTCCTTGCCAGAAGTGGGTCGCCGGGCCGCCCGACAAGATAAGTGTCGAACTCGCATATCGGCTCCTCGTTGGGCGCAACTGTACGGCCATTTCGCAGGAAGATGGCAACATCGGTTGCGCTGCGCTCCATCGCGAGTGCGATCTCTACGCTATATCCTTCAGAAATCTGTAGCAGGATGAGAGGGTGCGCCTCCTTAACGGCAGCGACAAGCCGAACAACGAAGCTGTCGCAGATGGCCGAGGAAATGAATACGCGCACTTCTCCAGACAGCTCATCGGCGGGCTTTCTGCCCGTTTCGAGCATGCGTTCCATTGCAGCAATGATCTCATCGATCTGAGGCAGGATTTTCTCGCCCATTTCGGTAAGCTCGACACCTCTTCCCGTGCGATGAAATATCCGGACGCCGAATTCTCTCTCGAAAGCGGTCACGTGGCGGCTGATAATGGAAGGAGCTTTATTGAGTTCGCATGCTCGCCTTGCTCAGGCTCCCTGCCTTGTAGACTTCTCTCACCATTTTCATCTGAGAAATTTCCATGGCCGCGACGCTCCTATCCCATACCGTAAGGTATAATATTGCCGCGGGCATTAGCAACGTGAAACGGGGAGGGTGCGCGTCGCGTCGCAAGCTCCATGACTCAAGCCGCAATTGCCGCGTATTGTGATGGGAGGCGGTCGCGCTTGAAGAGAATGGTTCCCTTCTCTTTGCTCCATCCGCACCACTGGCCGTTGACACAGGCAAGCTGGCGTTGGACTGACAGCACTGCACATTTTGGGTGGAGTTTACATGAACGAGAATATCCTTTCGATTGAAGGCAAGCGCGCGCTCGTTGTGGGCGCAGATTCGGGCATAGGGCTCGCATGCGCACGTGCTCTCGCCAATGCTGGAGCAAATTTGGTAATTGCAGGTATCGGTGCAGAAGCTGGCGATTCACTTGCCGCGGAAATCGCGCGGGATGCTGGAGTTGAGGTCAGCTTTGTAGCTGTCGATGTGCGTCACGAAGATCAGGTCGCTGCGATGGTGGAGACTGCGGTTTCTCGGCTTGGCGGGCTCGACATCGCGATGAACAATGCGGGAATTCCCGGCGCAGTTTCCCCTATTCAGGACATACCGGTTGAAGAGTTCGATAATATTTTCGCGATCAACGTGCGGGGTGCGTGGCTGTGCATGAAATACGAAATCCCCCATATGCTTGATGCTGGCAAAGGCTCCATCATCAATCTCGCCTCGACTGCTGCCACTATCGGTATTCCGCTGGTGGCGCCCTATGCCGCCACGAAGCACGCGGTGGCAGGGCTCACGAAGTCGGCAGCGCTCGAACTGGCGCAAACTGGCGTCCGCGTGAATGCCATTGCGCCGGGACCGGTCGATACTGGGCTGTTGTCCACGATGGTAAGCCGCAGGCTGGAACTCGGAGGCAATGCGACGAAGGTTCCAATGAACAGGGTGGCGCAACCTTCCGAGATGGCAGGAGCGGTGATCTGGCTCGCGTCGGATGCATCGTCATTTGTCACGGGTTCGATCGTTGGAATAGATGGGGGCGTTATCGCCGCTTGATTAGTGCCTACGTGGCCGCCGATCGGTCGTATGTTCGATACCGACGCGCTTGACCGGCGCAGCGCATGCAGGCGTCTTCAGGTCTTTCGGGGCGCATCATCCTGGGGCAGATCCTCGCCAAGAAACTGCGAACTTGGATGATGCCCGAATGCCAGGCGTTCATGAAGGAAATCGATCAGGGCACGTACGCTGGGTTTGGCCATTTTCTGGCTCGGCACCAGGGCTTTGAGCCATAACGGAGGCGGCCGGAAATCGGGCAGTAGCCTCACCAGGTGGCCAGAGCGTATGTCGTCTTCAACCAGCGTGGAAGGAAGCACGGCAATACCGAGATTGCGCCTCACCGCTTCGCGCAGCACGATCGTATCATTGACCTGAAACCGCGGCTTGACGGTGACGGCGAAATCGCCGGCCTCGCCATAGAAATGCCATGCGGTGCCATAAAGCAGCGAGGTCAGGCAATTGAACTTCACCAAGTCGTGCGGATGCTGTGGTTCGCCATATGTCCGCACAAAATCCCGGCTGGCATAAGTCGCGTTGGTATAGGGCATCAGCGGAAAATCGAGGATGTGATCGGAAGTCGATGGCCTTGTGCCGATGGTGAGATCGCAATCCTGATCGACATGATCGCTAAGTCGGTCGATCAAGCGCAAATCCAGGTCGACTGCAGGATGCTTTGTCAGGAAATCGCTGAATAGCGGGCCGAATATTCGGCTCGTCACAGTGCCCGGTGCATCGATGCGCAAATGCCCGCCTACTGCGTCATGCGCTTCTACATCACGAAGTTCATCGAACTGGGAAACGAGGTTCTGACATTGCGGCAGCAAACGGGTTCCGTCACCAGTCAGCACCATCTCGCGCGTAGAGCGGTGGAACAAGGTGACCCTGAATTCATGTTCCAATTGGCCGATCCGTTTGGATACGACGGAGGGAGCGATTCCGAGCGAGCGCGCCGCCGCGGCAAAACTGCCAAGTCGGGCCGCCGCAAGGAAAGTGCTAATGTTTACAAGGGTGTCCATTATTCGCGTTTCGAGAATGCTGACGTCACATTAAGGCGTATTGTAGGCGTACTCAAGCCCGCTTATCCTTCTCCCCAATAATGAAGCGCCAAAGCAAATGGCGCGTATCGAAGGGGAGAATACTATGACGAAAATTTTCAAGTTCGCTGCAACCAGTTGCGCTTTGGCAATTGCCACTAGCCTGGTGGGCGTGAGCGCGGCTCACGCGCAGGATGCGGACGACAGTGTTCCGCCAGCGGCTGAAGAGCAGGGCGTCGACGATGTCGAACCTATTGTGGTCACCGGATCGCGCATCCGGTCAAACTTCGACAGACCGACACCCGTTTCGATGCTGAATGCCGAACGTCTCGACGATCGCGGGATCACCAATGTGGGCGACGCTTTGAACGAGCTGCCTGCGTTCCGCGCCAGCGAAGGCCCTGCGACGGCCGGTCTTACGCCTGGACCCGGCTTGGCCATTGGCGGACGGATCCTCGATCTGCGCGGTCTCGGGTCGGTTCGCACCCTGACATTGGTGGACGGCAAGCGCTTCGTGCCATCCACCCCTCAGGCGACCGTCGATACCAACATGGTCCCGTCGATCCTGCTGTCACGGGCGGAAGTGGTCACGGGCGGCGCATCTGCCGTTTACGGTTCCGATGCGGTTTCCGGCGTGGTCAATTTGTTGATCGACAAGGATTTCAATGGGTTCCGCGCCAGCGGCCAATTGGGCATTTCCAACGAGGACGATAATTTCACGCGTCAATTGGGCGCCGCAGGCGGCTGGGACATCGGTTCCAACCTGCATTTGGTTGTCGGAGGCGAATGGGAAAAGGCGGACGGCATAGATGCCTGCCGCGACCGTGACTGGTGCGTCAATGGTCTCACCATCGTCGGGCGCAACCCGCTCGCAACTGGGCAGAGCCCGACGATACCGGCCAGCAACATCCTTGCAAATGCAGCCGTCTGGTCTGCCGATTTTCAGGGTGTCACCACGCCTCCCGCGAGCGCTTTCACTGGGGTCGACGTTCCAGTGCTTCGGCCCATCGACGGTATCACTTTCGACAATGACGGCACGCCGCGCAGATATCAGTTCGGGTCCTATGCCAATCGCATCTGGATGGTCGGCGGCGAGACCGGCACGCCAGCCGAAGAGAACGTCTATTTCGACTTCCCGATCGTTTCGCCGACCGAACGCTACAGCGCCATGGGCGTGCTGACCTGGGAGGCGACTCCGGACCTAACCTTCGAAGTCGGACTGACCATCGGCGGCAGCAAGGGCACGCATCGCAGCACCGCCTATCGCAACATTGCCACGGTGATCCAGGCCGATAACCCCTTCATCCCACGCTCGACCGATCCCACGCTCGATATCCCGACCATACTGGCCAACAGCGGCGCCACCAGCTTCACGCTCGGCAAAGGCTTCGACGATGTCGGCCCGGTGCAAATCTCGGCGCAGAACGATGTGGTCCGCGTCGTCACCTCTGCCGAATATGAAATCGGCGGAGGCTGGAGCGCGGATCTGTATTATCAATATGGCCGCAACAAGCTCCGCAGTGACCTGCGCAACAACACGATCACGGCCAACATCGTGAACGCGCTGGATGCCACTTCCGTGAGACGGCGCGCCGGTGTGCAGGATCAATGCCGACGCCAATCTCGCCAACGATGATCCTGCCTGCGTTCCGCTTAATCCCTTCGGCTACGCCAACGGGCCCAATTTCCAGGGTGCGGTGGACTATGTGACAGCCGATGGCTTCCAGACCAACAATACGACCCAGCACGTCGTGGCCGGAAACATCACTGGCACATTGTTCGAAATGCCGGCGGGCCCGGTGGGTGTCGCATTCGGAGCTGAGTTCCGCAGCGACAACGTCACGGGCGATACGGACGCGCTTTCCAAGCAAGGCGCATTCTTCAACGCCGGCAACGGTTCGGTCATCTCAGGCAAGATCCAGGTGACCGAAGGTTATGGGGAAATCGACGTTCCGCTGCTGCGGGATACTGCTTTCGCCAGCGAACTGGGCATCAATGGTGCCATCCGCCAGACGCATTACAATCGCTCCAGCGATTTCCAGCCAAGCAGCACAGTCAATGCTACGACCTGGAAGATTGGTGCCGTCTGGGCTCCGATCGACGCTGTGCGCTTCCGGGTGACCCGCTCACGCGATATCCGGGCGCCGAACGTTCCTGAACTCTTCGGACCGCAGACGGTGCGGACGGGCATCCTGACGGACACGGGCAATGGCGGGGTGCAGGTGATTGTTCCGATCACCAGCGGCTCCAACCCCAACCTGCGCCCGGAGAAGGCCGATACGTTCTCGTTCGGCGTCGTTATCCAGCCAACCGGCGATTTCCTGCGGAGGTTCCGCGCATCGGTCGACTATTACGACATCGATATTGCCGATGCGATCGGCGTGTTGGGCCAGCAGAATATCGTCAACCGCTGCGAGGACGGCGATGCGTTGAGCTGCTCGCTGATCACGCGCGATGCGGACAACAACGTCACCAACATCACCGACACGGTCCAGAACGTGAACCGCTTGATTGCGCGGGGCATCGACTTCGAAGTGAACTATGCGCAGCCGCTGGGCGCCGACAATTCGCTCTCGCTTAACGTGCTGGCGAACTACGTGAAGGATCTGATCACCATCGACTCGGTCGGCAGCACCGATCGTGCGGGGCAGACGGGTCTGCGCGGCGGCACACCTGCTGGCATTCCCGATTGGACAATCGACGCTTCGGCGCGGCTGGATCTCGGGGAGATGTTCTCCTTCAACACTCATGTTCGCTGGATCAACAGCGGCTTCTTCTTCCCCACCTTTATCGCGCCGGGCGATCCGGGCTTCTCGCTGTCCGACCCCAATAGCGTCGATATAAACTCCATTGAATCAAAGACTTACGTTGACCTGATGGCGACTGTGAAGTTCTCCACCGGCTTCACCGACAAGCTGGAGGTCTATGGCGGGGTGGACAATGTATTCAACGTCGACCCACCGCTTTTCCCGGGCGCCAACGGAGCAGGCAACAACGTGTTGTTCAACCCGATGGGCCGGTTCTTCAAGGGAGGGGTGCGGGTAGCCTTCTGAGGACCGCATCTCTGGCCGGGCCGAATGGTCCGGCCAACCCTTTGTATTTGTTCGAGTATAGCACGTATGCCGCATAGCCTTCCGATCCATGGCCGAGGGCCGCTTTCGCGCGACCTGCATCCGCCCGCAGAGGGTGCTCAACGACACCTAGACATGGCCTAGCGGCACCTGCGCGCCGCACACTGGGCCGCACACGCGGATGTAACGCTGGCCAAAGCCGGAGCCTGAGCAATGAGTGCAGACAGCCGCACGATCGACGTGGCGAAATTCATCGAAGAGCGAAAGCTCGGCCGCTTCAATTACACCCTGATTGCGGTGTCGTGGCTGATCACCGTGTTCGATGGCTTCGACATGATGATGATCGGTTTCACTGCTCCCTACATGCGCGATTCACTCGCGCTGGATGAATTGATGCTGGGCAACGTGTTTTCGGCCGGCCTGCTCGGCATGATGCTGGGCGGCCTGGCCTTTGCCTATCTCGGCGACCGGCTGGGGCGCCGCAAGTCGATCATCTGGGCGGCGATCGCATTCGGCATACTGACTTTCGCGACGGGCCTTGCCGGCAGCTACGAGGCGCTGCTGGTCCTGCGCTTCCTGGATGGATTTGCGATCGGCGGGATGCTGCCGCTGATCTGGGCGCTCAATATCGAATTCGTGCCCAAGCGCATGCGCTCCACCGTGGTGACCGTCATCATGATGGGATACAGCATGGGCGCCGCGCTGGCGGGCCCGATCACCATCTGGCTGGCGCCGCACTATGGCTGGCCGTCGGTCTATTTCTTCGGCGGTGCGTGCACGCTGGCGATTGCCGCGGTGCTGATCGTCACGCTGCCGGAATCGATGCGCTTTCTTGCCGCCAAGGCCATCAGGCCGGAGACGATCGCATCCACGCTCAACCGGCTCGATCCCGGCATCAAGGCCACTGCCGCCGACACTTACCTGCTGGGCGACGAGCAGCGCGATCCCACCCATTTCACGGTCGGGAAGCTGTTCAAGGGCGATCTCAAGCTGCTCACCCCGCTGCTCTGGCTTGGCTACACCGCCAGCACGATGGCGGTCTACTTCACCTCCAACTGGGGGCCGATCGTGTTCGAGGATCTCGATTTCTCCCGCGACACGGCGGCCTATGTCGGTTCGATCACGTCGGTGTTCGGGGCGGGGCTGGGCCTGGCGCTGATGCAGTTCACCGATCGGCGCGGCCCGTTCTTTGTCGCGGTCTATCCCTTGATCGCCTTTCCGGTGCTGCTGATCATCGGGATGATGGCAATGGGGGCGGACGTGTTCCTGGTGCTCGCGGTCCTGGCGATCAGCCTGGTCGGCGGCGCCCACTTCGGCATATTGTCGATTGCCGGCGTGTATTACCCAAGCGCGATCCGCGCCAATGGCGGCGGCTGGGCGACGTCGGTGGCCAAGATCGGCGGCATCGCGGGCCCCATCGTCGGCGGCTACATTCTCGCCAGCGGACTGCCCATCGTCCGCAGCTTTGCCGTCCTTGCCGTGTGCCCGGCCGTACTGGTGATGTGCGCCATCGGGATCGGCATGATCGTGCGGCGGCGCGGCGCGGAAAGCGCCGCCCCAAACCTCCAACCAGCCCTGTCCTCCTGATGAAAAGGTGCAAACCATGACCCTCCGCAGCATTGCCGCCAATTCGCCCGTTCGCCGCTCGCACTGGCAGGCTCTCGGTCTGAGCCAGGAGGATCTGCTCAAGCCGAAGATCGCGGTGGTCAATTCCTCGTCCGAGCTGGCGGTCTGCTTTGCGCATCTCGACGGCGTGGCCAAGGTCGTGAAGGAGGCCATCAGGGCCGCCGGCGGCGTGCCGTTCGAAGTGCGGACCACGGCCGTTTCCGATTTCATCACCGGGGCGGCCAAGCAAGGCAGCTACATTCTCGCGGGCCGCGATCTCATCCCCAGCGACATCGAAGCGCAGGTCGAAGCCGCGATGCTCGACGGCATGGTCTGCCTGACCAGCTGCGACAAGACGCCTCCCGGCCATCTGATGGCGGCGATGCGGCTCAATATTCCCACGTTGCTGGTGATCGGCGGCTACCAGGCATCGGGCATGATCGACGGCGACCATGTGGACATCGAGGATCTGTTCTCCGGCGGCGTGAGCGAGCAGCTGGGCCGGCCGGGCAAGCATTCGGTCGAAGACATGGTGAGCCAGGCGGTGCGCGGTCCCGGCGTCTGCGCGGGCATGGCCACGGCCAACACCATGCATTGCGTGGTCGAGGCGCTGGGCATGTGCGTAGCCGGTTCCGCGCCGGTTCGCGCCAATAGCGACCGGATGTTCGACGCTGCCCGCGCTGCCGGGGCGCGGATCGTGGATATGGTCCATGAAGACCTCACGCCCCGCAAGATCATGACGCCGGGCGCGTTTCGCAATGCGGCGGCGATGGTGCTGGCGGTCTCGGGCTCGATCAACGCGATCAAGCATCTGCAGGCCACGGCGACCGAAGGCGAGCTGGACGTCGACCTGTTCGCGATCTGGGAAGAAATGGGCCGCAAGGTGCCGACGCTGTCCGCCGTCCGGCCCAACGGCACAGTCCGGATCGAACAGTTCGAGGATGCCGGCGGCGCGCGGGCGATGCTCAAGCAGCTGGAGCCGATCATCGATCTCGATGTGACGGTGGCGTCGGGCAAGACCATGGCGCAGGATCTGGCAGGCGTGACTATTGCCGATGACGAGATCATCCGGCCGCTCGATCGGCCGATCTCCGACGGGCCTTCCATCGCGATCCTCAAGGGCTCGCTGGCGCCCGGAAAGCGCGGTGGTGAAGCTCGGCATTCGCGACGGTTCGCGTCCGGAAAGCTTCACCGGCACGGCGCGGGTATTCGACAGCACCGCTGACGCGATGGCAGGCATCACCGAAGGCAAGGTGCAGAAAGGCGATGTGCTGGTGCTGCGCGGGCAAGGCCTCAAAGGCGGCCCGGCGATGGGCGGCGGCGCATCATACATATTGTTCGCGATCGATGCGGCAGGATTGGCGAAAGACGTGGCCTTCGTGACCGATGGGCAATTGTCGGGCCTCTGCCTCAAGGGCCTCACCGTTGCCGAAGTCGCTCCGGAAGGGGCAGTCGGCGGCCCGATCGGCAAGGTGCGGGACGGCGACCGGATCGAGATCGACGTATCGCAGCGGCGCATGGATCTGATGGTCGATTCAGCCGAGCTTGCGCGCAGGCCGGGGCCGGAGAATGCCTATCCCGTGCCGGCAGACGGCTGGCTGGGGATGTATCGCCGCGATGTGCAGCCCATGTCGACCGGCGCGGTCCTGACCGACACGAAGGCGTGACAGGCGAAACGGCAATTGAAGGGTAGATGTGATGGCAGACGACAAACCGAAACTCCAGGAAGTGAAGGGCCACAGCGAGGAGCGTTTCCTGGGCTCGGACCTGTTCGAGCTTTCGGGGCGCAATCTTCCGCCGCCCAATGGGGTGGGGACGATCCGCGAGGATGCGCGCGAGATCGACATCTACCACAAATGCGACGTGGCGGTGATCGGCGGCGGCCCGGCTGGCTGCGCGGCGGCCTGGGCAGCGGCCAAGGCGGGCGCGGATGTGACGCTGGTGGAGCGCTACAATTGCCTGGGCGGCCTGTCGACCGGCGGACTGGTGATGTGGATCGACCGCATGACCGACTGGGACGGCAATCACGTGATCCAGGGCTTCGCGCGCGAGTTCATCGAGCGCATGCCGCCTGAAGGCGTGGCTGGGCCGATGCGCGAGGATTGGGGATCGAAGGATCCGGTCAAGGCAAGCTATTGGGGCCAGCGGACCAGTGCGTTCCACGGCATCGTCAGCTGGGCGCCGACGCTCGATCCCGAACGCATGAAGCTCAATGCGCAGGAGATGCTGCTGGCAGCAGGCGTGCGCATCGTGTTCCATGCCTGGGCGGCGCGCCCGGTGGTGGAAGACGGCGTGGCCCGCGGCGTGGTGTTCGAAAGCAAGGCCGGGCGCCAGGCGCTGATGGCCAAGGTGGTGGTCGACACGACCGGCGACGGGGACATGTTCGCGCGGGCCGGGGCGGAGTTCGACACCGATATCGAGGAAGGCGACGTCCACCATTCGATGAACACTGCCTGGATGCTGGGCGGGGTCAACATGGACCGCTGGATCAACTGGAAAGTGCTTTATCCCGATCAGCTGCGCGAGCTGATGGTGAGGGGCCGCGAACAGCTCGGCTTCTTCCAGACGCCCTATGTGTCCTGGCGGCCGGACATTGCGCTGTTCCTGGGGCCGCGCCAGTCGGGCCTGTCGGCGCTGGATGTCGACGACATGACCGAAGTGGAGATCCGCAGCCACCGCCTGATGGAAGGGCATTGCCGCTTCTTCCGCGAGAATGCGCCGGGCTTCGAGCAGGCCTATAGCCTGCAGAGCGCCAGCCAGCTGGGCGTGCGCCATACGCGGCGCCTGGGCGGGATCGGGCGGATCGAACGCAAGGACTGGGGCAATGGCCCGCCAGTGGCGGACGAAGTGGGCATCAGCCCTTCGATCAGCCCGAAGTTCCCGATCGTGTCGGTGCCTTACGGCAGCCTCGTGCCGCGCGCGCTTGACGGGATGCTGGCGGCGGGGCGGCACATATCGTGCGACGCCAACAGCCACGGCTTCATGCGCGAGATCCCGCAATGCTGGCTGACCGGCCATGCAGCGGGCGCAGGCGCGGCCGTGGCAGCCAACCGCGGCATCCAGCCGCGCGAGGTCGACGTATCCGAAGTGCGCGCCCTGCTGCGCAGCCAAGGCGCGCATCTGTCCGAGGATGCTGCCGTCAAGGCGGCAGGGGCACAGGCGGAGAGCGTTCCGGCGGAGTAAGGACTTAATCGTCATTGCGAGCGGCAAGGCCGCGCGGCAATCCAGCGCGGTGCGCGGGGCCCTGGATTGCTTCGCTGCACTCGCAATGACGGGGTTGCGCGATAAATCACCATATCGGTGATTTATGCTTGACATCGTAACGCTAATCGGTTAAATAATTTCAAGATCGCGATAGTGCCGCTGCTTCCTACCGCAGGAAAGTCGACCAGTGCCTGCCTGAACTCGGGCGATCGCTTGGAAGCATGATGATCGCCGGGCACGATGGCCAGCCGGCCGCCCTTGATCGCTCCGGCAAGCACTTCGGGATGCTCGGCCAGTGGATCGTCGTCGCCTGCCAGCACGATCGCTTCGGCGGTGATCGCACCGAAATCGATGTCGCGCGGGCCGGCGGCTTCCGAATGGGCGGCGAGGGCAAGCAAGTCGTTGCCGCGTTCGATCGCTGCCCGCCGGAATGCGAGCACGATGCCCGAGAGGCCGTCTTCCGTGTCCGCTTTCAGCCCGGCCGAAAGCGCCTTGGTATCCAGCACCTTGGGATCGAGCCCGCCGCGATTGACCAGCCCATGGCCAACCCCGCCGATTGCCACGCGGCGGACGCGCGGATCGGTGCTGGCAACCATGCTGACGATTGTGCCACCCATCGAATAACCGACCAGATCGTAGCTTTCGATGCCCAGATGCGTGACCAGCGCCTTCAGGTCGCTGGCCATGAAATGTCCGCCGTAGCGCGATGAATCATGCGGCTTCTCTGAATTGCCGTGGCCGCGCGCATCGATGCCGATGATCCGGCGGCCGAGCACGGCGACATCGTCCGCGATGCCGCAATCGACCCATTCATGCTTGGTCGCGGAAGAAAAGCCGTGCTGCATCACGATGGGCGGCAGGCCGTCGCCGCCGCCGAGTTCGTACCACGCCAGCGTCAGCCCGTCGGGGCTTTTGAAACTGTGCATTTCCATGTCGTTGCTTCCCATTGATGCCGGGTTGGATTTGCCTGTGTTCAGATGGCAGGATCGGGGCCGAGCTGGACCAAAGTCTTGCCGATATTCGCTCCGGTAAACAGGCCGGCATAGGCCTTGGGCGCGTGCTCGATCCCGTCATAGGTCGTCTCGAACGACTTGATCTTGCCCTCGCGAATCCAGTCGCCCATTTCCGCCGCAAACTGTTCGTCGAGCTGCGGAAAATCGCCCTGGATGAAACCCTGTATCCGCAAGCGCTTGTAGAGCACTTGCACGATGTTGCGCGGCGGCGGCATGCCGTCCTTGCTGTAACGATCGATCAAGCCGCAAACGGCGATCCGGCCATGCAGTTTCATATTGTCGATCGCGGCGCTCAGATGTTCGCCGCCGACATTCTCGAAATAGAGATCTACGCCTTCGGGGGCTGCCTGCTGTACCGCTTCCGACAGAGTGCCTGCGGTCCGATAATTGACGGTCGCGTCCACTCCCAGCTCGCTCTTGAGCCAGGCGCATTTCTCGTCGCTGCCGGCCATGCCAACGACGCGGGCGCCTTTCAGCTTGGCGATCTGGCATGCGAAGGAGCCGACCGAGCCAGCCGCCGCCGAAACCAGCACGGTTTCACCCGGCTTGATCCCGCCGCCCGCTTCGAGCAGCCCGATATAGGCCGTGTGGCCGGCGCCGCCGAGCGCCCCGAATGCGGAACTGGAAGTGCCCGGTTCGCCGGACCATTTCTTCAACTCGCCCGCGGGTGCGGTGTAGTGTTCGCGCCAGCCGTAGCGGCTGATGACGTAGTCGCCCACTGACAGCGAAGGATCCTTGCTCTCGATCACCTGCCCGATCGAGCCGGCGGTAGGCGGAGCATTGAGCGCGAAAAGGCTGATGCGCTCGCCTTTCTGGTTGGTCAGGCCGCCGCGCATGCCGGGATCGCAGGACATCCAGATATTGCGGACGAGGACTTCGCCCTCTGCGGGCTCGGGCACCGGCACTTCGACCAGTTTGAAGATATCTTCAGGCGTCGGGCCGTTGGGCTCGGCATATTGCAGCAGATGGATTTGCTTGGAGGTTTGCTGTGACAAGTGACTCTCCCGGGATCGTTAGTGCGCGCTCGCGGCGCGGTTTCAGTTATTGGCGGCTTCCATGATCAGCGCGGCGGTTTCCTCGCGGCAGGATGTAGAGATTGTGCCCGCATGGCAGCTCCCGCCAGATCCAGCGCGGGTCATGCCTCACGCGCTCGACCTGCGGGCGCCGTTCCCACAGCTTGTTGTCGGTCCCCGCGACGAACATCAGCGTGGGGATGCGCTCGCGCGCGCCGGTCAGCTTGAGAGGCTCCGTGAATGTCCCGATGGGCTGCGGCGTGCGCAGCCGTTCGGCGCGCTGCTCGCTCGGCGCGTTGGAGCGCACATGCCCTCCCGCGAGGGCGGGGGCGAAGATGCCGGCCGGCTCGGGCGCCTCGACGTTCATGTAATCGTACTGGCTCTGGCCGTCGTCTGGCACTCCGGCGTCGAGGAAGACGCCTGCCGCAATCGTGCCTTCGGGCACCACTTCGGCGACCCCGGACATGACCGTGCCGCCATAGGAATGGCCGACCAGGACGATGCCCTTGCCGTCGAGCTCGTTCCATTTGATGGTGTTCACCACATCCATGATGTGCGTCGTCAGGTTCACGTCCGCACTGGCGAGGTGGCTGCGTTCGCCCAGCCCGGTCAGCGTGACGGGGAAGACCTCGTGCCCATGCTCGCGCAGGATGCCGGCGACTTCATGCCAGGCCCAGGCCCCGCCGGTGGCTCCGGGTATGATCACGATTGCGCGTTTGTCGTCACTCATGGCAGGTCCTTGGAATAATTGCGGGGTTTAGGGTCAGGAATGGCCGTTCGGCCCGATCTTGCGTGCTTTCGGCAAGGGCAGGCCGACCACCCCCGGATCGAAGGAGAACAGTGATCCGGCAAGCGGCTGGTCGCGCAGCTGCTCGGCGCTGAGGCCGGTGCGCGCAGTGGTGACAAAAGCGGTCGTCAGGCCGGGGCCGCCAAAGGCGACCTTGGTGATATTCGCGCAGGGCATCTCAATGTGTCGGAGCAGTTTGCCCGCCGGGTCGTAGCGCCTGACGCCCCAGCCGTTCCACAGGCCGAGCCAGATGCAGCCTTCGCTGTCGACCACCACGCCATCCGGCAAGCCGTCCTCTTGCGCGATTTCGACAATGACTTCGCCGCCGCCCAATTCCGCATTGGGCCCGAGAGGGTATTTCGATACCAACCGCTTGATCGTGTCGACGTGATAGAGCCATTGCCCGTCGGGGCTAATGGCGGGGCCGTTGGTGATCGCGGCTTCCACCCCGGTGCGGCGAAGCCCCGCGTCCTCATGGCACCACAGGGCGCCCATCTTGCCCGAATGGTGATCGTCCATGGTGCCGAGCCACAGCCTTCCGGACCGGTCCACCGTGGCATCGTTGGTGCGGTTCCCTTCGATGTCGGGAATGGCCATCAGCGGTTCGCTCAGCAGCCCGGAAGCAAAGCGGTGCAGCCCAAGGTTCGATCCGACGATCGCCGCGCCGCCTGCTTCAGGCACGATGAAGCTCGGCTGCCCGCCTACGGCGAAGCTATCCTTGGCGCCGGTGGCGGGATCGTAGGCATGGATATGCCCGCGCTTGATGTCGACGAAACGCAGCAATTGCTCGTCAACAAACCATGCAGGGCCTTCGCCCAGCTGGCATTCGAGTTCCCACGCAAGGGTGACTTCCCCCATCTGTCGCACCTTGTCGTCGAGCTCCGGAGAGGTCGCAGACCCTTGCCAAGCAATCCGGTCCGAGTATATCGTCCTATTTGTATGAGTTAATATTGCCTGTCAATCGGCCTCATCCGTGCGCCGCACGACAGATCGCCGGAAGCCTTCCGATACTGCCAACCCCTTGAAAAGAGCCTTATATGTCTCGCAAGCTTCGCTCCGCTGCATGGTTCGACAATCCCGACAATATCGACATGACGGCGCTTTATCTGGAGCGTTATCTCAATTTCGGGCTGACTCTGGACGAGCTGCGTTCCGGCCGGCCGATCATCGGCATTGCGCAGACCGGCAGCGACCTTTCGCCCTGCAACCGCCACCATCTGGTGCTGGCAGAGCGCGTGCGCGAAGGCATCCGCGAAGCGGGCGGGATCGCCATCGAATTCCCGGTCCATCCGATCCAGGAAACCGGCAAGCGGCCGACTGCCGGGCTCGACCGCAATCTCGCCTATCTCGGGCTGGTCGAGGTCCTTTACGGCTACCCGCTGGACGGTGTGGTGCTGACCATCGGCTGCGACAAGACGACGCCGGCCTGCCTGATGGCCGCCGCCACGGTGGATATTCCCGCTATCGCCCTGTCGGTCGGCCCGATGCTGAACGGCTGGCACAAGGGGGAGCGGACCGGTTCGGGAACGATCGTGTGGAAAGCCCGCGAAATGCTCAGCCGCGGGGAGATCGACGATGCCGGATTCATCAAGCTGGTGACGTCCTCCGCGCCTTCGACCGGCTATTGCAACACGATGGGCACCGCGACGACGATGAACTCCCTCACCGAGGTGCTCGGCATGAGCCTGCCCGGCTCGGCCGCGATACCCGCGCCTTACCGGGACCGGCAGGAAGTGGCATACCGCACCGGCAAGCGCGCCGTGGAGATGGTCCACGAGGATCTGCGTCCCTCGGCCATCCTGACGCGCAAGGCGTTCCTCAATGCCATCGCCGTCAACAGCGCGATCGGCGGTTCGACCAATGCCCCGATCCATCTCGCCGCGATTGCCCGGCATATCGGGGCGGAACTGTCGCTGCAGGACTGGCAGGATCTCGGGCGCGACGTGCCGCTGCTGGTCAATCTGCAGCCCGCCGGAGAATATCTGGGAGAGGATTATTACCGGGCCGGCGGGGTGCCCGCCGTGGTCAACCAGCTGATGCAGCAAGGCCTGATCGATGAGGATGCGCTGACCGTGAATGGCCGCACGATCGGCGATAACTGCCGCGGACAGGAGATCGAGGACGAGCAGGTCATCCGCCCGTTCGACCGGCCATTGAAGGAGAAAGCCGGCTTCATCGTGCTGTCCGGCAATCTGTTCGATGCCGCGATCATGAAACTGAGCGTGATCTCGGACGAATTCCGGGCGCGCTACCTGGCGGACCCGGACGATCCCAATGCCTTCGAAGGCCCCGTCGTCGTGTTTGACGGGCCCGAGGATTATCACGCGCGGATAGACGATCCCGCGCTCGCAATCGACCTGCGCACGCTGCTGGTGATGCGCGGAACCGGGCCGGTTGGCTATCCCGGCTCGGCCGAAGTGGTGAACATGCGTGCGCCCGATTACCTGCTTCGCGAAGGCGTGCGCGACTTGCCTTGCATCGGCGATGGGCGTCAGTCCGGCACGTCCGGCAGTCCCTCGATCCTCAACGCTTCGCCCGAGGCGGCCGTGGGCGGCGGGCTTGCCCTGCTGGAGTCGGGCGACCGCATCCGCATCGACCTGAATCGCGGCACGGTGAACCTGCTCGCTTCCACCGAAGAGCTGGAGCGGCGGCGCGAGGCGCTGGCCGCCGCTGGCGGCTATGCCTATCCCGCCTCGCAGACGCCCTGGCAGGAATTGCAGCGCAAGGTGGTCGGCCAGATGGATACGGGCGCGATCCTGGAAGGCAGCGATGCCTACCAGCGCATCGCCGAAACGCGCGGCATCCCGCGCGACAACCATTGAGTGCGCGCCGCGTGATCCGCTCACTTCTCCAGTTTGCCAAAGGCGGCGAACGCGGGATCGCCGCCTTGGCCGACGATGGTGCGGCGCATGTGGTCACTGCCGCTTCCACCACCCTGGAGCTGGCGCATCTGGCACTGGCACAAGGCCAGACGCTGGCGCAGGCGGCGCAGGGCGCATTGGGCGAGGAACTCGATCTCGCTGCGGTGCGCCTGCTTTGCCCAATCGACCATCCCGATCCCGCGCATCTGATGGTGTCCGGCACCGGGCTCACGCATCTCGGTTCGGCGGAAGGGCGCGACAAGATGCACCAGGCCGCTGCCGCTGAGCAGGCGACCGATTCCATGCGGATGTTCCTGATGGGGCTGGAAGGCGGCAAACCCGCTTCCGGCCAGATCGGCGTCCAGCCGGAGTGGTTCTACAAGGGGGACGGATCGATTCTTGTCTCGCCCGGCGAGCCGCTTACGCGCCCCGCCTTCGCAGGCGACGGCGGCGAAGAACCCGAGCTTGCCGGTGTCTATCTGAATGACGAAAGCGGCAGACCGGTGCGGCTCGGCTTCTGCCTCGGCAATGAATTCTCCGATCATGTGACCGAGCGGGTCAATTACCTCTGGCTGGCTCATTCGAAGCTGCGGCAGGCGGCGCTGGGCCCGGAACTGCGCCTGGGCGATCTGCCCGAAGAGGTGCGCGGCACCAGCCGCATCGTCAGGGGCGGAGCCGTCATCTGGGAGAAGCCGTTCCTGTCGGGAGAAGCGAACATGTCCCATGCGATCGCCAATCTGGAACATCACCATTTCAAATATGCGCTGACGCGGAAACCGGGCGATCTTCACGTGCATTTCTTCGGTACGGGGACCTTGTCTTTTAGCGACAGTATCGAGCCGCAGGAGGGCGATGTCTTCGAAATCAGTGCGGATGCCTTTGCGATGCCGGTAAGCAACCCGCTTGCCGCTTCACCGGATGAAGGAGCAATCGAGGTGCGCCGATTGTGAGCGCGCCGCTGCGCATGGGCATTGTCGGCTACGGCAAGATCGCGCGCGAACAGCATGCGCCTGCCATCGCGCGGACCGATGGGCTTGAACTCTGCGCGGTCGCCAGCCTGGCCGGTGAGGCGGAAGACGTGCCGTCCTACACCTCGCTTGCCGGCATGCTTGCCGCCCATCCAGAAATCGATGCAGTCGCCATGTGCCAGCCCCCTGCGCAGCGGTTTGAGGCGGCACGCGATGCCTTGCAGGCGGGGTGCCATATCCTGCTTGAAAAGCCTCCCTGTGCCACTGTGACCGAAGTGCGTTTGCTCGAGACCCTGGCGGCCGAGCGCGGCCTGTCGATGTTCACGGCCTGGCATTCGCGGTATGGGGCCGGCGTAGCGGAACTGCGCGAATGGTGCCGCGGCAGGACAATTTCGCGCGTGGATATTGCCTGGAAGGAAGATGTCCGGCGCTGGCACCCGGGGCAGGACTGGATCTGGCAGGCAGGCGGGTTCGGTGTGTTCGATCCCGGGATCAACGCCCTCTCGATCCTGACTCACGTGCTGGATGGCACCGTCGCGCTGCATGATGCCCAGCTGACGATCCCCGAGGATTGCGATACGCCGATTGCCGCATCGCTCCGGTTGGAAAGCTCTGCCGGCGCGCCGATTACCGCGGAGTTCGATTGGCGGCAGGCCGGCCAGCAACAGTGGCAAATGGTCTTTCACTCAGGCAGCGAAATCTATCGTTTCGATGCCGCAAGTGCAACTGCGCCGCTTGCTGCAGAAGGCGGGGCGCCAGTGCTTTCGCCGGAATATATTGGCATGTACCGCCACTTCGCGGATTGTATCTCCCGAAGGGCGAGCGATGTCGACTGCGCGCCTTTGCGGCTGGTCGCCGATGCATTCATGAGCGGCAAGGTGACGAGGACAGAGCCATGGGGCAGGGGGGCATGAAGGTCCCCTGCGAACGCCTCCACCAGTCGCTGGCCCGGCGGATCGGTAGCGCCATATTGAACGGCGAGTATCAGCCGGGCGACAAGCTCGGCGGCGAGATTGAGCAAGCGGAAACGCAAGGCGTTTCGCGCACGGCCTATCGCGAGGCACTGCGCATCCTTGTCGCGAAAGGGCTGATCGAAAGCCGTCCCAAGGCGGGTACGCATGTGACCGAACGAAAGCGCTGGAACCTGCTGGACCCGGATGTCCTCGCCTGGACCTTCTCCGGCGAAACGGACGAGAACTTCATTCGCGAACTGTTCGAACTGAGGGCGATTATCGAGCCGGAAGCGGCGGCGCTGGCCGCACAGCGGCGCGGCCGCGCGGATCTCGACACGATGGAAGCCGCACTTGCGGGGATGGAGCGTCATGGCCTGAGCGATGCCCAGGGCCAGGCCGCCGATCAGGCGTTCCACCGCGCAATCATCGAAGCTTCGGGCAATCGACCGCTGAATACCCTCGCTGAATTGGTCGGCGCTGCGGTCGCCTGGACGACGCGCTTCAAGCAGCGCCACCAGCCGCTGCCTCGCGATCCGATGGATGAACACCGGGCCGTATTCTCGGCGATCGAGGCGGGCGATGCCGACAAGGCGCGGGCAGCCATGCGGGAGCTCATCAGGCTGGCCCTGGGTGACATGGGGCTGAAGAATTACTGAATAGCGGAGCGATAGCCGCCAAGAAGGAGAAGGGTATGTCCGAGAGCAAGAATTTCGTTTTGGTTCATGGGGCTGGCGGCGGCGGCTGGATCTGGAGGATGACCGCCGATCACCTGATCGCGCGCGGCCACCGGGTGTGGACGCCCACGCTGACCGGCCTTGGCGAAAGATCGCATCTTGTCGATTTCGACGTGAACCTGACCACGCACATCATGGATGTCGTCAATTGCATCAAGTGGGAAGATCTTGAAGGCGCGGGCATCACGCTTGTCGGCCATTCCTATGGCGGGGTGGTGATTACGGGCGTGGCCGAGAAGGTTCCGCCGGGCACGATCGATTCAATCGTCTTTCTCGATGCCCTGATGCCCGGCAATGGCCAGAGCGTTCATTCCTTTTTCGGCCGCTCGACCGAAGGCCTCCCTGCCATGCGCATGCCGAGCGAAGATGCCGGCGAATATCTGGAGCCGGAGCTGCGCGACTGGCTGCGTTCCAAACTATCTCCGCAGCCGATGACCTGCTTTACCGAGCCGCTGCATACGACCGGCGCGGTGGAGCAAATCCGGGTCAAGACCTTCATCAAGGCCACTGAGACGGCGATCGCTTTTCCAAACCGCTCGGTGGAGCGGGTTCAGGAAGATCCGGCCTGGCGCTACGAAGAGCTGGTTTGCGGCCACGATACGCAGCTCGCCATGCCGGAAGAGACCGCCGATGCGCTGGAGCGTGCTGCGTTGGCCTGAGCCAGCCGAGGGGGGAGGGTATGCCTTGCCCCCGGCTGGCCTTATCGGGCCGATCCCGGATCAGAAATCGATAGAAGCCTGCACGAACCAGTTGCGGGGACGAGCAAAGATCTTCTCTGCATAGCCCAGCGTGCCGAGCGAGGCGTTGCCCTGGATCAGGTATCTTTCGTCGAACACGTTCATCACGCCGGCGGTGAGTTTCCAGCCGCTGTTCTCGTCAGCCAGCGAAAGCGAGACATTACCGACGAAATAGCCGTCTTCCTCGATTTCGGGAACGCTTCCGGTGATGAATGTGATCTTGGAGGTGTAGCTGCCATCGAACCTGGGCGTCAGGGTCAGGTCTCCGCTGACCGGGAATTCGTAAGCCACGCCGAAGCTGCCCTGGAACGAAGGTGTGAACGGCAGATCGTCTCCCGGCGCGACGGTTGCGGTCGCTCCCGGCACAGCGGTGATGCTGAGGATCTCGTCGTCGAGGACGCTCGCCGAAGCGTCGAACATGAAGCCGCCTCTGGGATGATAGCTGAATTCGCCTTCGAGCCCCTTGATCCTGGCTTCACCCGCATTGAACAGCAGCGGGACCACGCCTTGGCGGAAGATCAGCTGGATGTTGTCGTAATTGGCGATGAAGCCGGCGGCATTGAAGCGTACATCGCCGAAATCGAACTTCGCGCCGATTTCATAGCTGGCGACTTCTTCGTCCTCGAACGGCACCGGTACGTTGCCGGGAGGGGGCGCGTTATAGCGCGTGTTGAACCCGCCGGACTTGAAGCTCCTCGAGTAGGATACGTAGGTGCTGATATTGTCGGTCCAGGAATAGCGGATGCTGCCTGACCCGGTCAGCGCGGAGAAGCTGTCTTCGAACGGAGTCGAATAGATGAACAACGGCCCGCCGTCCGGGATCGCCGCCGTCGGCAGCGGATCGGGGTCGGGCAAGGTCGCGGGAAACAGGTTGAGGACCGTTCCCTGGTAAGTCTTGGTGTCCTTCGTATAGCGCAGGCCGCCCGAAATCTCGACCTGTTCGGTGGGCCTCACCGATAGCTCGCCGAACACTGCAATCGAATCCGTATCGAGACTGGACTGCTGCAGGTCGCGCGATCCGGGTCCGCCCGCCAGCAGAGAATTGATCACGGGAGGGGAAGGCGGGAACGCGAGCGGCACGGTCGCGCGCTCGGAGGTCGTTTCGTTGAAATAATAGCCGCCAAGGATGCCGCTCACGACTTCGGAATTGTACTGCAATTGCAGTTCCTGGCTGAACTGCTCCGATTCAGCGCCGACATCCGTCGTGATCATCACGAACGGCGTATTGTCCGCATCGCGGATCCCGCGCGACTGAGTGGAGCGGTAGGCGGAAATCGACTTCACCTTGAAGGCTTCCGAAAGGTCGGCCTCAAGCGTGCCCGAAACGCCCCAGACTTCGGAAGTGCTCAGCACGTCGGCCGTGCCGCCATTGACGAAATCGCCTTTGGCCTGGAAGTCGTTGGCGCAGCGCGGATCGTCGATCAAGGGAACGTTCGGTGCACCGAAACGCGGGTCGCCCGGTGGGATGACGAAAGGCATGGTCGCACCCGGGCAGCCTGCCGCGACGCTGACGATTGCGGCAACGGGAGCCTGTTCGTTGATCCCTGCGAAGACGAAAGGCGCACCATGCTCGTCGCGCTTGGTGTAATCCGCCCGCAGGTTGAGCTTCACGTCCGGGCTAAGCTCCCACAGCAGCGCGCCGTTGAGCGTGAAATTGTTATCGTCGCCCAGGTCCAGCCCGTCGAACGCACGGATTACGTAGCCATCGCGCTTGCGAAAGCCGCCGGAAAGGCGGGCGGCCATTGTCTCTCCGATGGGAAGGTTAAGCGCCGCGAAGCCTTCGAACAAATTGTCTTCGCCAACCCGGAAGCGGGCGTTGCCGCTGAATTCGCCCAATTCGGGTTCGCGCGTCCGCACCAGGATCGCGCCGCCGATCGTATTGCGGCCGAACAGCGTGCCCTGCGGGCCGCGCAGCACTTCCACGCCGGCGATGTCGCCGAATTCGATCGCACCGCCGACCGCGCGGCCGACGTAGACTTCGTCGACATATATGCCGACGCCGGGATCGACTGCGGCTGTGGGATCGAGCTGACCGACGCCGCGTATGAACACCACTGTCGCGGCCGTGTTGCCCGAAAGCTGGCCTGCGGTCTTGAGCTGCAGGCTCGGTGTGATCCGCTCGAGATCCGATGTCTGCTGGATCTGCCGGTCGGCGAGCATTTTTGCCGAAAAGGCCGATACTGCGACTGGCGTGTCAAGGAGCGATTCCTCGCGCCGGCGCGCCGTCACGACGATGGCTTCATTCATCTCGTCCGCTGCTTCCGCAGCGGAAGCGGTATCGGTGTCTTGCGCCATGGCAGGCGCCGCAAAAGCGGCCGCCGTTGCCGCCGCAATACTGATTGCGCTGGAACGAAGCTTCAGCATGGAAGCACATGAAACGATCTTCACCGGTTCCTCCCCTTTATCTTTCCCAGCTTCACGCGGGATCATCGCGGACGATACTCACAAAAGTTTTAGTTATTGTCAATAACCATTATTCTCTTTACGAAGCGTCGCGGGGCACTCGTCCGAGCTTGCGGAAGCTGCATCTTTTCTGCCAGACCGACGCTATGACAGTGGAAAAGGACGCGATCCCGGGAGTGACCAGCGCACGCAGGAAGAAGCTAAGCTTGTTCGATCCGACTCTTGATTATGGTCTTCTGCCTTCGCTTACGGGCTTCGCGCTGCGCCGTGCGAGCATCTTGGACTTCAGCGGTTTCGGCGACGCGGTCGGCGACCGCGCGGTAACCCCCCTGCGTTATTCACTGCTCGAAGTGGTCGGCGCAAACCCCGGGCTGCAGCAGGTTCAACTGGCGGAGATACTCGGACTTTCGAAGCCGGCGGCCACCATTACGATCGATTTCTGGCAGTCCCGGGATTGTCTCGCCCGCCGCAAGGACACGCGGGACCGGCGGTCTCACGGCATCTACCTCACTTCTGTGGGCGAAGAGAAACTGCGTGAACTGCAGGCGCTTATCCTCGAGCACGATGCCGCGTTGACCCGTTCGCTATCGCCGGAAGAGCTGGTGCAGCTCAATTCGCTTCTCAGGCGGCTATACGGCGAATGACGCATGGCCACTGCGCAATGGTTGCTCAATTGACAACATTGGTGCGCCCCTAAGCTCAAAAAGTCACAATTTGTTACAAATTATAGCTTGCGCGGGGTGGCTGCTCTTGCCGTATCGTGCCAAGCTGGCGATTAGCATTTGTTTCCCGCCACCTTCAGGCCTCCTGTGAAGGGATGTCCCTTATGATCGCGTATCGGCCAGCCATTTTCCGTGGCGGTCTTTTGCTAAGCCTTTGCATCCTCGCTGCCTGCTCGGGCAGCAAGGACGATCGCGCGCGGGCTGCGCCTGAAGTGGGGACAATCGTCGCACGGGCGTCCGAGGTTCCGGTATCGGTATCGCTCAGTGGCCGTACGGTCGCGTTCGAGACCAGCGAAGTTCGTCCCCAGGTCAGCGGCTTGATCCGCCGCCGGCTGTTCACCGAAGGCAGCTTCGTCAATGCGGGGCAACCGCTCTACCAGATCGACTCCAGCCTCTATCGCGCAGCGGTCAATCAGGCCGAAGCAAACCTGGCCAGCGCAAGGGCGAGCGCAGAGGCTGCGACTGCGCGGGCCGCTCGCTACAAGCCGCTGGCCGAGGCCGAAGCGGTGTCTCAGCAGGATTACACGGACGCGGCCGCGCAGGAACGGGTGGCCAAGGCCGGAGTGGCCCAGAATTCGGCAGCGCTCGAAACGGCGCGTATCAATCTGCGCTACACCACTGTTACCGCCCCGATCAGTGGCCGGATAGGCCGCTCGCTCGCCACCAATGGCGCTTTGGTCAGCGCAAGTCAGGCCGCGCCGCTCGCTACCATCCAGCGGTTCGATCCGATCTATGTCGATATGCAGCAATCCAGCGCGGAACTCACTGAACTGCGCCGCGCGCTGGACAGCGGCAAGCTGGTGGCGGGGAGCACCAGCGTGCGCCTGCGGCTTGAGGATGGCAGCTTCTACGATCGGCCCGGCACCTTGCAATTTTCGGAGATCTCGGTCGCGGAAAGTACCGGGACGGTCACTCTGCGGGCACGCTTTCCCAACCCGCAGGGCCTATTGCTTCCCGGCATGTTCGTGACGGCGGTGTTCGATCAGTCCGTGGAACCGGGAGCCTATCTGGTGCCGCAAGCAGCGGTGCAGCGCGACTTCAACGGTTCTGCTTACGTGTTTGTGGTGGGGCCGGACAGCAAGGCGAAGCGGCGCACGATCGAGACAACCCGTACCAGCGGCACCGATTGGGTCGTGACAGGCGGCCTCAAGCCCGGCGAGCGGATCATTACTCAGGGTCTGGCGAATGTGAGGCAAGACGCAGAGGTCAAGCCCGTGCCGCAAACTGCGCCGCAGCCGGTCGGGCCGCCAAAGGCCGGCGGCTCGCGTACTGCGCCGCAGAAGGCGAAATAGCTTCAAATGTCGCGGGTATTCATCGAACGGCCGATATTCGCCTGGGTACTTGCGATCATCGTGATGCTGGCAGGTATCGGCGCGATCAGCGCACTGCCGATCGAACAATATCCCGACATCGCCCCGACCCAGGTCAATATCCGGGCCAGCTATCCCGGCGCCTCGGCCGAGACAGTCGAGAACAGCGTCACCCAGATCCTCGAACAGCAGCTCACCGGCCTCGACGGATTGCTCTATTTTACTTCGCTCTCGAGCTCGCGCGGCCGGGCGGACATTCGGGCGACCTTTGCAAAGGGTACCGATCCGGACATTGCGCAGGTTCAGGTGCAGAACAAGGTTCAGTCGGCCGTCTCGCGGATGCCGCAGGAAGTGCAGGACCAGGGCATCAGGATCACGAAATCCAACCCCGATGCGCTGTTGCTCATCTCCGTCTATGACACGACCGACACCCGTTCCCACCAGGACGTCTCGGATTATCTGAGTTCGAATCTTCAGGATACGATCTCGCGTGTTCCCGGCGTCGGCGACGTCAATGTGTTCGGCTCGCAGCACGCCATGCGCATCTGGCTCAATCCGCAGCGTCTTGCGGCTTTTTCCCTGATGCCTGCCGATGTGGTCACAGCGATCCGTAACCAGAACGCGGAAGTTGCCGCCGGCGATGTCGGCGGGCTGCCTGCGCCTGAAGGGCAGCAGCTCAATGCGACGGTTACGGCCCAGTCCAAACTGCAGACGCCGGAGGAGTTCGAGAATATCCTCCTGAAGACGCTGCCTGATGGTTCCGCCGTCCGCGTCGGAGATGTTTCTCGCGTGGAACTCGGTGCCGAAAGCTATGCCGTGATCCTCCGGATGAACGGCCATCCGGGCGCCGGCATGCAGATATCGCTTTCGCCGGGAGCGGACGCACTCAAGACTTCCGATCTTGTCAAAGCGAAGATGGAGGAGCTGACTCGCACTCTGCCGGAAGGGCTGGAATATGCCTATGTCGACGATGGCAGCACATTTATCCGCCTGTCGGTCAGCGAAGTGCAGAAGGCATTGCTCGAGGCCATAGTCCTCGTCGTCCTGGTGATGTTCGTCTTCTTGCAGAGCTGGCGGGCCACGCTCGTGCCCGCCATAGCGGTGCCAATCGTGCTGCTCGGTACGTTTGCGATCTTCTACATGATCGGCTTCACCATCAACACGTTGACGCTGTTCGGCTTCATGCTCGCCATCGGTCTGCTGGTCGACGACGCCATTGTCGTGGTCGAGAATGTCGAGCGTCTGCTGGAAGAGAACCCAGGCATGACGGCCAAGGAAGCAACCGTCATTTCGATGCGCGAATTGCAGACGGCTCTGATCGCCATCGCGCTGGTTCTTTCCGCCGTGTTCCTGCCGATGGCCTTCTTCGGTGGATCCACGGGTGTGATCTACCGCCAGTTTTCGCTCACGATCATCTCGGCGATGGTGCTCTCGGTGCTCGTCGCACTGATCGTCAGCCCGGTGCTGACCTCTACCTTGCTGAGGCCAAGAAACCAGGAAGCGCAAGCAGCCGAGGGCTCGCGCCTGTCGCGAGCGTACCCGGCGGCATGGGCGCAGCTTCGCCGCGGCCAGGATTGGTTCAACCGCACATTCGCGCGAAATGTGGAGCGCTATGTTGGCGCTGTCGCCAAGGTCGTGGAGCGTAAATGGCGCTTCCTCGGCCTTTATGGGCTTATTGCCGCGGCCTTCGCGACCCTGTTTCTCTACCTGCCGGGCGGGTTTCTGCCCAATGAGGATCAGGGGCGCGTCGGCATTCAATGGCGTTTGCCTGCCGGCGCGACGCAAGCCCGCAATCTTGAGGTACGCGACGCTATCAGCGAATATTTCCGGACTCAGGAGGCGGGCAATATTGACGCAGTATTTCTTGCTGCCGGGGGCGGGGGCGGGGGCGCGTCTGGCCAGAATACCGGGCAGGGATTCCTGAATTTGGCCAATTGGGATGATCGCGCGGGGGAAGAAAACACCGCACAAGCCATTGCCGACCGTGCGACTGCCGCCTTCCGCGGACTGCGCGACGCGCAGGTCTATACGGTAATTCCCGGGGCAGTCCGGGGGCTGGGGAATGCCGGCTTCAGCATGGAGTTCCAGAACACCAGCGGCATGGACCGCGAAGAATTTGCGAAAGCGAGCGATCGCCTGCTTGAGCTTGCCCAGGCGGATCCGAGACTGGCCCAGGTGCGCATGGTTGATCTGCCCGAGGCAGCGACGCTCAAGATCGAACTCGATACCAAGCGGCTCAGCGCATACGGTCTGAGCAGCAGCGATGTGAATTCCACGCTCTCGACTGCCTGGGGCGGGCGCTACGTCAACGACTTCATCGACAAGGGCAGGGTCAAGCGGGTCTATGTTCAGGGCGATGCCCAATATCGCGCGCGTCCGGAAGATCTGTCGCAATGGTATGTCCGTTCGCAATATGGCGATATGGCCCCGTTTTCCGCATTCTCCGCTATCGGCTGGGCAACCACGCCCGCCACGACCAGCCGGTTCCAGGGTGTGCCTTCCTTCGGCATCTCCGGCCAAGCGGCGCCAGGGACAAGCACTGGTGAGGCGATGGACGAGATGGAGCGGCTGGCCGCGCAGATACCGGGCACGAGCGTGGCGTGGTCCGGCTCATCGTATGAGGAGCGTTTGACCTCCGGCCGCGCACCCTTGCTGTATGGTCTGTCCTTGCTGGTCGTGTTCCTGTGCCTTGCGGCACTTTACGAAAGCTGGACGATCCCTTTGGCAGTGATCCTCGTCATTCCGCTCGGCTTGGTGGGCGCCGCTCTTGCAGCGACGCTGAGAGGATTGGAGAATGACATCTATCTCCAGATCGGCCTGATCACCACCATGGGGCTCGCTTCCAAGAATGCGATCCTGATGATCGAGTTTGCGGAGCAGGAAGTGAAGAAAGGCAAGCGCGTGATCGATGCCGCGCTTATCGCCGCCCGGATACGCTTGCGCCCGATCCTGATGACCAGTTTTGCGTTTATCTTCGGCGTAATGCCGCTCGCGCTATCCTCCGGGGCAGGGGCAAACAGCCGCATCGCGATCGGTACTTCGGTGATTGGCGGCATGCTGACCGCCAGCTTCCTGGCAATCTTCTACATCCCGTTGCTGTTTGTGCTGGTGAAACGCGGCACGCGCGATGCACTCGGTGCGCTGCGCCAGCGGCGGGCGAGCAAAGGGCCCGAGGAGGCTCCAACTTGATCCGCCCGCTATCCACCGTCCTGTTGGTATTTGCGCTGGGGGCCTGTTCGCTCACGCCCGACTATGCCCGGCCCGATGCGCCGGTTCCTCCCTCCTTTCCTGAGGGAGAGGCTTACGCTGCGCAGCTCAGCGATGGCCTGCCGTCCATAATTTTCGAGCAGATCTTCACCGATCCGCGCTTGCAGCAGCTCACCGCGCAGGCCCTTGCCAACAACCGCGACCTGCGCCGCGCGGCGGCCAACATCGCCGAGGCACGGGCACAAGTGCGGGTTGCGCGTGCCGACCAACTGCCCGTGCTGGGAGCGGGTGCATCTGCCGAATATCGGGACGAGAGCGGCGGCGGACGGGAAAACTATGCGCTGCAAGGCGGCATTGCCTCTTTTGAACTCGACCTGTTTGGCAAATATGCCAGCGCGACCGAGGCGGAGCGCGAGAACCTGCTCGCGACCGAGGCGGGGGCGGAAGTCGTCAGGATCGGCCTCGTGGCAGATCTTGCTTCTGCCTGGGTTACTTATGCCGCCGACAAGGACCTGCTTGCCATTGCGGAGGAAACCTCGGCCAATGCGAGCAAGAGCGTCGATCTTACGCGACTGCGCCTCGAAGGCGGGATTGCACCTCGAACCGACCTGAGACAGGCGCAGCAAGTACTCTCGGCTGCCGAAGGCGATCTCGCGGCGCAGAAAGCCGCCCTGGCGCAGGACGAAAACCTCATTCGGTTGCTCGTCGGCGCGTCCTTCGATCGGGCTTTGCTGCCTGCGAGCCTTAGCGAAATCGTGGACACGATTGCCGTGCTGCCGGCAGGCACGAGTTCCGAGGTGCTGCTGCGGCGGCCGGACGTGGTTCAGGCCGAGCATCTTCTGCTCGCCGCGAATGCGGATATCGGGGTT
Source organism: uncultured Alphaproteobacteria bacterium (assembly GCA_963777785.1). Taxonomy (GTDB): domain Bacteria; phylum Pseudomonadota; class Alphaproteobacteria; order Sphingomonadales; family Sphingomonadaceae; genus Andeanibacterium. The sequence continues at coordinate 750,714 of CAVZRU010000002.1, read as the reverse complement.
GCGCGGGCACGGCTCTTCCCGAGCATCTCGCTAACCGGCGTACTGGGCTTTGCGAGCGACGCGCTCGGATCGCTGTTCGATAGCGAGGCTTTCGGCGCCACGGTCGGCGCCGACGCCTCCTATGCGATCTTCAGCGGTGGCGGGAGGCGAGCCGGAGTTGCCGTGAGTGAGGCACAGCGCGACGCAGCATTGGCTGCCTATGAGAAGTCCATCCAGATCGCTTTTAGGGAAGTATCTGATGCTCTCGCCACGCAGGGGACTATTGCGGATCGCCTAACGGCAGCCCGACTGAACAGCGAAGCCGCGGCGGATACGGCGCAGCTTACCGATGCGCTCTATCGCGGCGGCGTCGACAGTTTTCTTGCCAATCTTGTCGCGCAGCGCAGCCTCTATGCGTCCCGCCGCCAGGAAACCGCCATTGAACTCGTCTCGCTGCTCAACCGTATCGAGCTTTACCGCGCGCTGGGCGGCGACGCCGAACCCTAACGCTTGCAATAGGCCCAGCCGATCGGAAGCAGGGCAAGTGCGAGGGCAAGACAGGCAGCCACATCTTCATAGCTGTCGCCGGTCAGTCCGGTCACAAGTCCGGCGAGCACGATCAGCGCGATGAACCCGATCGGAAAGAGAGGGTGCCGCGTCACTGCGGAATCGCGCCCACGGCCGACGCTCGCGGTGCCGCTTTGCCTATGCGGTTGAGCCAAAGATAGAGTCCGCTGCCCAGCACGATAATCGTCACGATGTCGAGCAGCGCCCAGAGCAGCTTCATCGCAAAGCCGCCATAATCCCCGAAATGGAGCGGCTGCGAAAGCAACAGGCCCTTCATGTACCAAGGCATGGCCGCGATCCCGTCCACCTCTCCGGTGCGGGCGTCGATCATCACGGGCGTCAGCAGCTTTTCGGTCAGCGGCGTGGCGCCTTGCAGGAACACCGCATAATGGTCGCGGCTGGAAAAGGCCGCGCCCGGAAAGGCCACGAATTGCGGGCGCATGCCGGGCGATGCGTTCATGGCATTGGTAACCGCCTTACCCAGCACACCGCTGCGATAGGGCTGGATACTCGCTCCGTCGCCCTTGGTAAGCTGGGCCAGAGCGTCTGTGCGCCACCAGGCGGTAATCGGTTCGGACAGGGTATTGATCATGCCGGTGAGCCCCACCACCAGCGCCCATGCTAATGTGACGCCCCCGATCATATTGTGCCAGTCGAGCCAGCGTGTTCGAGCTGCCTTGCTCTTGCGCACTGAAGCGAAGCCCGCCCTCCGCGCGAAAGGAGAATAGAGGATCAGGCCGGAGATAAGCGCGACCACGAACAATGCGCCCATCGCACCGAGAAAATACATTCCCGCGGGGCCGAGAAACAGGTCGGTATGGATCTGCAGCAGGATGTCCATGATGCCGCCTTCCTCTCCGCCGCTTGCCGGTCCGATTGTCCGGCGATCGATCGGCTGGAACGACATCAGGCTTTCCACGGCGTCGGCGGTCGGGCCGCTGGTGATGTTGACCACGGGGCGCTCGACATCGAAGCTGAGATAGATGGGCACCTCGCCCGGTCGCATCGCGAGAGCGGCATCGGTTGCCTCGTCCAGCGAGGCCAGGGTTGCTTCGTCCCAACTCTCCGCGACGGGGCTGCCTTCCAGCGCTTCGATCTCGTCATGGAAGATCAGCGGAAGGCCGGTGAGGCACAGGATCAGCATGAACAACGTGCAGACGAGGCTGCTCCAGCTGTGCACTTTGCTCCAGTTGCGTAATGTCCGCGGCTTCACGGAGCTTCACCTGCGCCAGGCGGCAGATCGGCCATCCACCAGCGCGGCGGCGCTTCGCCAGGTCGGCCAATGGGGGCAAGCGTTTCGCCATCGAACAACAATCCGCCGCGCATGACCATGTCGATCCTGCGGGCATTGGTGATGTCGTCACGCGGATCGGCATCGAGCACCACAAGGTCGGCAAGTTTGCCCGGCGTCAGGCTGCCGAGATCCTCGGGCCTTCCGATGATACGGGCGTTATCGATCGTCGCGATTTCGAGCGCTTCCAAGGGCGCCGCGCCCCCCGCAACGAAACTTTCCATTTCCCAGTGAAGACCGAGCCCTTGCACTTCGCCGTGGCTGCCGGCTCCAACCAGCCCGCCGGCCTTGCGGATGCGCATCGCATCGGCGGCGAAGCTGGCGTAAGTCTGGAGTTCGGAAGGGATCCAATGGGTGTTGCGCAGGTCGCCGGAAATCACGAATGGCGGGGTGAATTGCCTGAACTTGGGATCGTCCTGCATCGGCTTGCGGACGAGATCGTCGAACAGGGCAGGGCCTCCACCATATAGAATGGTGAAAGTCGGCGTATAAGCGATGTTGGTGGTGGCAAAGAGGCGCACGACGTCGTCATGAATGGGTGTCACGGGTAGATTGTGCTCGTTTCCCGCGAAGCCGTCCACCGCATGGGTCATCTCAAGGACGAAATCGGCCGCACCTTCGGTCGTGGGCATCATGCCCAACTCGCGCGAGGCCTGGGCTACGGCCTGCCGAGCCCCGCGGTCACCGACCATGTAGCTCTTGATATTGCGAGTGCGATAATGGTCGCGGTAGCGCTTGAGCACTGCTTCAGCGGTCTCCACGGAATCGATCAGGCTGTCGACGAATATGCCTGGCCCGGTCGAGAAGACGCGTGGGCCCACCAGGCTGCCGATATCCGCCCGGTCGGCATAAGCGAATACGTCTGGCGTGAACGCCTGAACCTCAAGCGCCGAAGTTACGCCATAGGCAAGATTTGCAGAGAATTCCCAGTGCTGCCCATCATGCAGCCCGCGCCGGATAGCGAAGAAATGCGCATGGGCATCGATCAGGCCGGGGATGACATATTTGCCCGAAATATCTATCACTTCGGTACCGGCGGGCAGGGCGAGCGATCCGCTTGGCGCGACGGCGCTGATCCGGTCGCCTTCGATCAGGATCTCGGAATCGGCCAGTATGTGTCCGCCATCCATCGTGATGGCTGTGCCCCCACGCAGGAGCTGCGGATGCAAGGGAAGGGCGCGGGGCAGTTCGACCGCCAGCGAGCTGCCAGTCGCGCCCGCTTCCGCATCTTTCACGGACAGGGCTTCGGCCATAGATATATGGCGCCAGTCCGCCCCGACGACCCAATGCAGGCCCCGACCATCACGATCCCAGCCAGCGTAATCCGCTCCGATTTGCGTCAGCCGCCGGTGGCCTGCAGGAGGGGCGAGGAGATCGACCTGCGGTGTTTCATCGCCTTCAGCCGGCATGGGGATCAGATGCAGTTCAAATGCCGCGCGTGCGAGCAGGCGATCTCCATCCGGAGAAATCCAGATGTCCTTCACTGGAACGGTACCCTGGATATACTGGCCCATCGGCTTGCCGACGACCGAGACGCGGGGCTTCAGCGTGCCGTCGTCATCAAGCAGCGCAAGAGCGGAGGGCGTTTGAACCCACACGCGGCCATCGGCAGTCTGCTGCAAATTCTTCAGGCCGACGCCGTGCCCGATCACGCGCCCTGCGCCGCCGTCTAGCGGCAGGCGGACGATGTCCGTGGGATAGGCGGGAGCCAGCTCGTCGGGCGCGTGGAGGCGTTCGTATTGGTTGGCCCGCAGCGCGATGAGCGCGCTGCCGTCGCGGGTGGCGAGCACTTCGGACCAATAGGCCTTTGGTTGAGGAAACACATGCGCGGGGCCGCCTTTCGCAGGCACGGCCATGACCTGCCCGGCATCGGCGGCAGTCCAGGTCACGAAATAGATCGTGGTTCCGTCAGGCGACCAGGTGGGCCGAAACGCGTTTCCTCTAAATATTTGATTTACCGTATTATTTTTGAGGTCTTTGACGTAAAGTCCACCTAGCGCGGTGAACGCCACCTGCGCTCCATCGGACGAAGGGGCCGCGCCTTCGGCCAGATGTGTAACGACTGGGCCGCTCTCCATTTTCTGGACGACGCGCGTGCCCGGCTCCAGGGCCAGATTGACCGGCGCGGCGAATGGCACAGCGGCCACTTTGCCGCTCGCCAGTTCGAGCCGTTGGAATTTCCCGCCGCGCGAGAACACCACCGCCTTGCCATCCGGCGTGAATTCGTAGCGCGGCAACAGATCGTAATAATAGCCGCCTTCCTGCCCGTCCCGGTCCACCGGAAGCAGCAGCCATCTGTCTTCCCCCGTTTCGAGGTCGCGCAGCCTCAGGCCGGTTTTGGTGCCCAGACGGGCCGCATAGGCGAGCTTCCCGCCGTCGGGCGAGAGAACGGGGCGCATGCCGCCCGGCACGATCGTTTCGGGCTCCCCGCCGGCGAGGTCCTTGCGCACGATCGACCAATTGGGCGGATCGTCTTCCGTCCAGGTGTGGCCGCGCTTGGTTGCGTAATAGACGGCCTTCCCATTGGCCGTGGGCGCGGCGCCGAGCGCGTTGATGCGGTCGTCCCAGCCTTCGTTTCCGTTTGGTTGGGCCGCGACCAGCACTTTGCCTTCATCGCCGTCCAGCGCAAAGCGCCACAGCTCGAAAGCAAGCACACGGTGCACGGCGCGGCTGACATAGATGCTCTTTCCATCCGGCGCCCAAGCCGGCGAAGTGTAGAGTACCAGTGATGTGTCGCTGGAAAGCTGCCGCGCTTCACTGCCATCGGCGCGCGCAACCCACAGGTTGGTTACGCCAGAACGGTCCGAAATAAAGGCCATCCATTTGCCGTCGGGAGAAAGGACGGCGTCACGTTCCCAGGCGGTGCCGGTCAGGACCGGGGCTGCCTCGCCGCCTTTTGCCGGCATGCGGTAGATATCGCCCAGCACGTCGAACAGGATGGTCCGTCCGTCAGGCGCAAGGTCGAGATCCGACCATGTCGCCTCATGCGCTTCATAGGCAAGGGACTTGCCCTCGCTCGCGGAGGCTCCCGCCCCCGCGAGGGCAAACGCCGCCGCGATCGTCACGGCGGCGCTGCGCATTACAGGGACCAGTCGACCCGCAGGCCGATCGTGCGAGGCCGCACAATCGCGCCAGCCGGAGCAGCCGCGTCGGTGAACGGCGCGCTCAGGATGCCGTATTCGTCGAACAGATTGTTTGCGAAAGCGAGCAGCCTGACGTTCTCCATGGCTGCGATGCTTACCCTGAGATCGACGATATTGAAATCGCCGCGCGTATTGGGATTGCCGAAGGCCACCGGCGCTTCCGACAAATAACGATGCGCGATCTCGATCGTGGGCTTGAGCGGCATGTCCGCCAGGTCGAGCTTGAGGTTGTTGGAGATCGACCAATCCGACGAACCCGGAAGCGTCGTGCCAGGGGCGTATCCACCGCCAACGGCAAAGGTGTCGGGCAGGAAGGCGGTGAGCTCCGCGTCCTGGTAGGTGATGTTGGTCGAGAACGTGAGGTAGCTGGTCAACGCTGCGGTGGCAGAGAATTCCACGCCTTTCACTTCGGCGCTGCCGGCATTGCTGACATAGGAATAATATGACGGGGCCGGTCCGAACAGGCGCGCCTGGATATCGTTCCAATCGATCTTGAACGCCGTCACATCGACATAGAGCCTCTTGTCGAGTGCGTGGAATTTCACGCCGACTTCGTAGTTCTTGACCTCGTCGCTCTCGTAAGCGGTCTGGATCGATGGCAGCAGGCCCGCATTGGGGTTGATGCCGCCGACCCGGTAGCCTTCCGAAAATGTGGCGTAAGCGATCACATCGTCATTGGGATGGAAGGCCAGCGTGACCTTGGGAGTAAAGCCGTCTTCGCTCTCTTCCACAGAGCCCGAACTGTCGAGCGGGTTGAAGCCGCCCGGATATCCGCCCAGCGCGCCCGCCTGATTGAGCACATCGCCGGAATAGGAGTTCCAGAAATAGCGACCGCCAAGGATCAGTTCGATTTCGGGAACCGGCTTGATCGACACTTCGCCGAATACGCCGGTGTCTTTGTTGGTGAGTTCCGAACGGTAGCCGTAGATGCGGTCGCCTGGCGCCAGGACCGAGCCGGGATTGCCGTCAAACAGCAGCGGATTGGCGTCGATGTAAGCCGCTGCCCCGCTCTGGAAGATCTGGTCGTAGCTAGTCTTGTCCGATGTCGTGTGATTGAAGCCGACCAACCAGTTGAACATGCCGTCGCCACTGGAGGCCAGGCGTGCTTCGATCGTCTTGATAGTGGAGTCGGCGTCGCCGTACGAATAGGCCGCGCCCGCCCCGGTGGTGACGCCCGTCACGTAGAAATAGGGATAGGAAAACTGGGTGAAATTGGTCTTGTCGACGATCGAACCCAGCACGGTAAGCTTGGCGATGTCGCCCAGACCCTGGTCGAGCCGCAGCGAATGGATCCAGAGCTCCGTATCCTGCGGTTCGGCACGGGCCGTGTCGCGGATATAGGGGTTGTCGGTGTCGAAATAGGTCTGGTCGTCCAGCTTGGTATCCTGCCAGATCGTCATGTAGCTGACCGTGGTGTCGACGCCCGGCGTGAACACCACCGAACCGCGCAGCCCGCGAGTGCGGAAGTCATTGCTTCCCTCCACGCCGATGCCCGCATTGTCGAGATATCCCGCGTCGGAGCGCTGGTAACCCACCACGCGCACGGCCAGAAGGTCTTTGATCACCGGTACGTTGATCATCGCCTTGGCGGCGTAGTTCAGCTCTCCATCGGCATTCTTGGTATAGCCCACCAGGCCCGATGCGGCAGCGTCGAAACCGCTGGGGTCGGCCGTATTGACCACATAGTTGACGAGGCCGCCCAGAGTGGAGGAGCCGAACAGCGTGCCTTGCGGACCGCGCAATACTTCGACCCGTTCCAGATCGAAGGTATCGACATCGGGGATGCCGATGGGGAAGCCCGGTTCGACCAGCGGGATTTCATTGAGGTAGTAGCCGACCGTGGTCTGGCCCTGTTCGTGATAGGTGGTGGCCGCGATGCCGCGGATCACCACTTCGGAAACGCCCGGCTGGTAGTCGTTGAAGACCACGCCCGGCAGGCGGGCAATGTAGTCGCCCAGGCTCTGCGCATTGGCATCGGCGAGGTCTTCCCCGCTGATGGCGCTGGCGGCGATCGGAATGCTGCTCAACGTTTCCTCGCGCTTCGTGGCCGTAACGATGATCTCACCGCCATCCTGTGCGAAGGCAGGTTGGGCGAGCAGGGCGGCAGCCGCTGCAATGGCGGAAATGCTGGCGTAGTGAACGATTTCGGACTTCTTCATGTCCATTCCCCTTGTTCTATCCGTCAATGCTGGCGGAAGCTGAAACCTGTGTGCTTGCGGAATTGCCTTCCGCGCCGGGGCCGATCCGGTCCCGGTTCATCCTCTCCATCCAATGCGTAAGATCGCCGTCCTGGAGCGCCGCGATTATCTCGCTGACTGTCGCCGTATCTTCTTCCTGGCCAAGCTTCATGCGGACGTCTTTGGCCAGTACCCGGCCGCGAAAGCCGATGATGCGGCTAATAAGCTGGTCGGCCCTTTCGCCGGCGTCCTCGATGCGCCAGGGTTTCGGCTGGTCCGCTTCCACCTGATCCACCAGCTGGCGCACGGCCTCCTGCGTGCCGTCTTCCAGCAGTTCGACCTGCAGTGAGAAGATCGCCACCGCGAAATTCCACGTGGGCGCCCAGTTCGGCCGTGAGACCAGCGCAGGCGAGATATAGCCTTGGGGGCCCATGAACAGCGCGTAAGCAGCCGGATCCGCGCGCAAGTGCTCGGTCTGCCGGTTGCGGCGAGAGCAATGCCCCACCAGCGCGATGACTTCGCCTTTGTCGTCCGTCTCGGCGATCAGTGGCAGGGGTGTGGCTTCAAAGCCACCCGCGCCGCAAGTCACCAGCCAGGCGAGCGGAAATGCCCGGATCAAATCCGTCAAATCTTCGGGGCGGCCGGATGGAAAGTCCATGGATCGGCACAATCCGCCTCGTCTTGGTCCAGCAGAAGTTCCAGATTGCAAATAATTGGGGGACCAAACGCAAACAGCGCATGACTGTTGTCAGACTGTCACACCTTTGCCTAGCTTGCCCAGCGCCTCGATTGCGGCGATCGCGTCGCGCGCCGGATGGCTGGCGAAACCGATCCGTAGCCCATGGGGCGCATCCGGCCCGAGGCGGTAGCTCTCCGATGCGGCGAAGCTGATTCCCTGGGCCGGCGCGCCGCTTTCAATGCGGGCTAGGGCCTCGCGGTCGTGAAAGCGCAGCCACATGGCTAGCCCCCCGTCGGGCAGGCGCATCTCCGCAAAGTCGCCCAGGGCCTCGTTCACCGCCGGCGCCAGGCGGTTACGCCTTTCGCCATAGATGCGGGTGGCCTTGCGGGCATGACGGCGCACTTCGCCATCCTCGATCAGATATGCGACCGTGTCTTCGGTAAGTGTGCTGCCCATCCCGTCGGTGAGCGAGACCAGATGCGCCAGCGCATCGATTACCGCAGGCGGCGCGGCGATATAGCCCACGCGCAAGGCCGGCAGCAGCAGCTTGGACAAGGAGCCGACATAGACGACCGCATCCGGCGCATAGGATGCCATCGGCAGCAAGGGCTGCGAACCGAAACGGAATTCGTGATCATAATCGTCTTCGATGATCGCAAAGCCGAATTGCCGGGCCAGGTCGATTGTCCTCAGCCGTCGTTCGGGCGAAAGGGAGACGGTGGTGGGAAACTGGTGATGCGGTGTCAGGAAGACGGCGCAAACCTGGTGCGCGCGGCATAGCCGCTCAAGATCCTCGACCACGATCCCGGCTTCGTCCATCCGCACTGGGAGCACGGGCACGCCCGCTGCGCGCATCGCGGCGGCGGCTGGCTCGTAAGTCAATTCCTCGGCCAATGCACAGCAGCCAGGCCGCGCGAGCAACCGGGAGGCAAGGGCGATGGCCGCCTGGCTTCCGCGCGTAACGCAGATATTGCCCGGCTCGACCACCAGCCCGCGTTCTTCGCGCAGCATGGTTGCGATGTTCTCGCGCAAACGTTCGCTGCCGCGCGGGTCGCGATAGCCGAGATGGCGGTTGCGCGCCGCGGATTGGGCGGCGCGGCGATATGCCCGGGCGAGGATCTCGGTCGGGAACAGGCTGCCGTCGGGGCTGCCCTCGTCCAATTTGATGCGTGAGCCGCTGGGCACTGCAATCGATCGCTCAGGCGGCGGGTTGAACCGGTAGACGGGCTTGCGTCTGCCCGGAGGTGCGCTGCCGGGAAGCTCCACTGCACTGTCGGGCAGGTTCGTGGCGACGCGTGTGCCGCGCCGCCCGTCCGCCGTCAGCCAGCCTTGCGCCGCAAGCTCTTCGAATGCGGTGACCACGGTCTTGCGGTTGAGCCCGAGTTCTTCGGCAAGGTCGCGGCTGGAGGGCAAGGGGGAACCGGGCTGCAGGCGGCCCCGCTCGATCTCGTGGATCAGGCTATGGGCCAACTGCATGTAGAGCGGAGTGCCGCGATCGGCCGAGACCTTCTGCGTCAGGGTAAGGTTCCAGGGGCGGCGCATTGGCCCCCTTGGTGCGACCTGTCACACGGAGTCAAGGGGCCAATAGGCTGCGGTCAGCGTTCCAACTCGCGGCTGAGCGCGATCAGATCGCGGTCGCGCCCCGCGGCCATGGTTGCCATCACGCCCACTGGACCCGTCTCGCAGGCCCCCCAGAACGGCAGGCTGATCGAAGGCAGTCCGGCAATATTGGCGAGGGGAGTGAAATTGACGAAGGGCCAGAAATCTTCCCACAATTCGTCGAACGGCCGGTCTGGCGCGTGGCGGCCGAGGGCGATCGGCGGCTCCTGCGCCACTGGCGAAAGCAGGACATCGTATCGCTCGAAGAACTGCGCTGCGGCGATTTCGCTCAGGGCGAGCTGGCGGAAGGCGTTGGCCGTCGCTTCGGTGGAGATGTCTTTGCGCGCCGCGGCCAGGCCCAGGGTCCAGGGCTCTATCAGTTCGCCGAGGTCTCGCCCCGGATTGGCGGCTTCTACCAGATCCGCGATTTCGCCGCCTTCGTGCATCCAGATCGCCTGGAACGCCGCGATGATGGCGGCATGGTCGCCGGGCATGGCCACTTCTTCCACGATTGCACCGGCCCGCTCGAGATCGCGTGCCGCTTCGTGCAGCTTGGCGGTGACCGCCGGATCGGCGAGCTTTCCATCCAGCCCGCGCAATGCGAGCCCGACTTTCCGGCCCGCCAGCCCGGCGGCCAGCGGCGGCAAAGCGGGCTGCGGCGCTGCGACGATTTCATAGGCGGCCGCCACATCGCGCATGCTGCGCGCAATCAACATGTCGGAGCACAGCACGTCGTCGATCAAATGCGGCGCGCGGGCGCGCAGGTTGCCTCCGCGCGAAGGCTTGAGCCCGATGACGCCGCAATTAGCCGCCGGGATGCGGATCGATCCGGCCGCGTCCGAGGCATGGGCGAACGCTGCGTAGCCCGCCGCCACGGCCGCTGCGGCGCCGCTTGAGGATCCGCCTGCCGATCGTCCGGAAGCAGCCGGGTTGTTGACCGCGCCGGTCGCGAGCGGTTCGCCGGTAGTCAGCAGGCCGAACTCGGGCATGCCGGTCAGGCCGAGCGGCACCAGCCCGGCGTCGATGCAAGCCTGCGTCAGGGGCCATGCGCGCGCGCCAACTGCCTCGGCGCGGCTGCGCGAACAGCTCGTCAGCGGCCAGCCCGGATATTCGAGCGACGCCTTGAGCAACCAGGGAACGCCCGATAGCGGGCCAGGCTCGCCTTGGGGAGCTGGCGGTCGCGGCACCAGCCAGGTCACCGCGTTGAGAGCCGGGTTGTCCCGCTCGATCCGCAGACGTGCCGCTTCGCACAGCTCGGCGCTGGTGAGATCGCCCTTGCGGACGGCCTCCGCCTGCGCCGTTCCGTCCAGCAATACCACCTTTGCCGCTTCATTCGCTTGCATGGACCATCCTTTCAGCGCCGGACCCTGTAATGCGCGATCGCGCCTGCGCAGCGTCCAAAGCGGAAATAGCCTATGGTCCAGTTCGCGGCACGGCGCGCTGCGGGCGATGTTTCAGGCCAGCGCGGCTCGTTCCAGAACGTCGGCAGTCTCTAGCGGCATGTGGAGCTGGGTGCTGTGCTCGCATGCCAGCTCTTCATAGCGCCATGCGGGATCGTCCCTCACCGAAGCGGCCGTCTGTTCGACCCGCGGCGCGCGAGTACTCTTCGTTGCGCGGACGAAGGTCTTTACCCTGATCTTGTCCCTCGCCCCTGACAGGTGCACCGGCTCTATGCAGGTAGCCGTGGATTGCGGTGTCAATTTGCCGCGCACCCAGGAACGCAACGGTTCATCGAGGTCGTTGCCCGCTCCTTCGCGTACTTCGAAGTAGGGCGGCAAATTGTCGGTCGGAACGTTGTTGTGCGTATAGGCGCTTTCTCCGTCCTCGGGCAGGGCGGCGTCCAGATAGACGATGGAATCCACCGTCCCTTCCGGTACCATCTCGACCACGCCTGAGATTACCATGCCGCCGTAGGAGTGGCCGACCAGAGTGATACCCTTGCCTTCAAGGTCGCTCCATTTGATGCAGTTCACGATGTCCATGATGTGCGTGGTGAGGTTGATATCCTCCCGCAGCAAATGGGATCGCTCCCCCATTCCAGTCAGGGTGGGCGCGATGACTTCATGGCCCCGCTCCCGCAATATTTCTGCGGTCAGTTTCCACGTCCATCCGCCGCCCCAGGCACCGTGCACGAGTATAAAGGTCTTCTTGCCTGTAGACATATCTCAAACCCTTTCTAAGCCCCGGCATAGCCGCTGGGGTGCATCCGGTCTTCGGCTTCCTGAAGCCGCTGCTCCATTCTGGCGAGACGGATCTGGAGCTCCTCCAGGGTGGGGGTGTCAGTCATCCGTTCGTCCCATTCTGTTCTGTCTCTCGATGGCGAATGAGATGCAATTTACCGCGCCGAGTCAAGACCATGGCGATGCCCATAACCGAGAGCCGAGGAAAATTTTCCCAATTGCGCAAACTTGCGCCCAGACTATCTTGCTGGCGCGTCAATTTCGCCGGAATTGCATAAGGAGAGCCATGCGAACTAACACACCGCGATTGCCGCCGCTCCACGACGATGAGCTGAACGGGGAACAGGAGGCAGTCGTTGCGCGCTTCCGGGATAGCGGCCCCGTTCATGGGATAACGCGAACATTCCTGCGCCATCCCGCTTTGCTGAAAGCCTATAACGTCTGGGCGTCGCACACGTTCTCGCCCAACAACACGCTTAGCTCGCGCGAAAGCGAAATCGTCACCATGCGCACCGTCTGGCACTGCAAGGCCGGCTATCAATGGTCTCGTCACGTGCCCATGGGGCGCCGGGCCGGGCTGGTAGACGCCGAGATCGAAGCGCTCAAACTGCCGGTCGAGCAAGGCGGCTGGAGCGATCGCGAGGCAGCATTGATTTCCTGTGTCGATGCACTGGTCGCAGACTACTATATTCCGGACGATCTTTGGGAGAATTTGGCCGCTCATTATAGCGAACAGCAATGCATGGACGCGATCTTCATCTGCGGACGGTATGTGATGGCCGCGATGTTCCTGAATACTGCCGGCACGCCTCTCGATCCCGATGTCGACTTGGACCCGGATCTGGACATGCGGCCTCTCGATCACATCTCGTCCGACTAGGCCGAGTACCATCCTGAAGTGGACAGTTATTCTTTGTTCACAACCGCTTCATCAACAATATCCTTAATTCGATAATTAAACCTGCGCGCTCGACACGAACTTTCTGGCATTAACCGGGCAAGCAGCGCAGAACCGACGTAGAAACATATAAACATTGGGAGATTCTGCGATGAGCGACGCTATCCTGAGGGATGATGGTCGAGAAGAATCCGGGGAAGCGAACGAATCCGCAGGAGAGACGAAGGCAGAGCCGGCGCCCAGTCTGCGCAAGCAATACATAACGCTTTTCGTGCTCGGTGTCGTGATCATGTTCACGGTGCTCGACCGGCAGATCCTGGCATCTGATGATAGAGCCGATCAAACAGGATTATGGAATTTCCGATACTCAGGCAGCATTGCTGCTGGGTGCGGCATTTTCGCTCACCTACGCTGTCGCGGGCCTGCCCATCGCTCGGATCGCCGATTCCACCAACAGGCGCAATCTGATTGCCATCTGCACGGCCTTCTGGAGCCTGATGACCGTCGCCTGCGGGCTTGGCGCAGAACTATACGCAATTGTTCCTCGCCCGCATGGGCATCGGGATCGGCGAGGCCGGCTACGGTCCGGCGACCTGGTCCATGGTGACGGACATCTTTCCCGCGCGAGAAGGTGGCCATGGCCACCGGCACTCTCGCGATCGGCGCGCAGCTCGGCATGGGCCTGGCGCTGGTGATCGGTGGCGGCGCCTACGCTCTTGTAGCTCACTTGCCGCCGATCGAAGTGCCGGTAATCGGCCTGGTCAAGGCCTGGCATTGGCCTTTCATCATTGTCGGATTCCCCGGCGTATTGTGGGCGATCGTGGTTGTTCTGGCGCTCGACGAGCCGAAGCGAAAAGGCGAAAAGGCAGTTGCGGGCAAGAAACGGACTGCTTTGCCGGTGAAGGAAGTCGCACGGTACATGGCCAGCGACTGGCGCACCTATATCGCAATTATCGGGGGGAGCTGCCTTGCGGCGCTGTTCTCGCTGGGCAGCCTGCAATGGATGCCGACTTTGTTCATTCGGGAATATGGCTGGAGCCTGACGAAGGTCGGCCTCGTCCAGGGCATCCTGACAATGATCGTCGGCCCGCTGGGGCTGATAGCAGGCGGCAAGATCTCGGAGATGGTGACCCTGCGCGGGGTTCCGGGCGCCAATCTGCGCATCGTACTCGCAGCGACACTGATTACAGTGCCCCTTGCCATCATTTTCCCGCTCATTCCCAATCCATGGGTGATGCTGTTCGTCTATGGCATTACGATTTTCGTTTCCGGAGTGAAAGGCGGGCCGGGCATTGCCGCGATGCAACTGATCACACCTAACCGCATGCGTGCACAGGTCGGCGCGGTCAGCCTGTTCTCCGCCAATGTGGTGGCCTTCGCGTTTGGCCCGCTGATCGTGGCATTGTTTACAGATTACCTGTTCGACGATCCGCGCGATCTCAAATATTCAATGTCGCTGGCAGCGGCAGTGCTCGGCCCACCGGCGATCCTGATCATCTGGCAAGGCATCAAGCCCTATGCGCGCAGTTATGAACGGACGGCGAAAGAGTTCGCCGAATGAATTGCCTCCGTGCCGGAATGAAGGAACGAAAATGACGGGCCACGCTACCGAAATGGCAGATCGCGTCGCCATCCATAATCTTCTCATGGAATATGGGGCCGCATTGGATCGGCGCGACTTTGACGGGTTCGGCAAACTGTTCGGCGCCGATGGACGTTATGAGACGCAGCGATGGTTCACGGTTGGGGCCGAAGCAGGCACAAGGATGCGCAGCAGATATGAAGACGAAATCGACAACAACGTCACGGTTCCAAATTTTCATTTGTTCTTCAATGAGTTGATTTGGTTCGAGACACCGGATCGAGCACGCTCGACGTCGGCTTGTATCTTCATCAAGACGCCTGATCCGGCGACGCGGCAATTGGCGATCGACGTGGGAGCGGCCTATGACGACGTGCTGGTGCGAGAGAGCGACGGCACCTGGCGCTTCGCGCGGCGAACCTTGGGGCCGCTTTCGAATGGCCCGATAATCCCCCAATAGAGAGCCGCCAAAGCAAGATGCCCTTCTCGAGTTTGGGAGAGTTGCTGCCTCCCGGACCCGAAATTCACGCCCGAACGTTAAGATGCGTGTTTCGCATATCTGGCTGAAAATGGCATCAAAACTCCGCTTCTCCGACATTGCCGCACCGGGAATCACGCGCCGCATGCTGCGCGGGCACTGGGCCTACTTCGACGTGGACGGCGAACGCATTACGGATCCGGACGAGGTGGCGCGGTTGAATGCGATCGCCCTGCCGCCGGCCTATTCGGAAGCCTGGTTCGCTGCGGACCAGCGCTCCCATATTCTGGCGACCGGTATCGATGCCCGCGGGCGCAAGCAATACCGATACCATCCCGATTTCCGGGAAGAACGGGATAGCGAAAAATTCGGCCGCTGCGCCGAGTTCGGACTTAGCCTTCCGGCACTGAGAAAGCGTGTCGAGCAGGACCTCCGCAAGCGGAAGCTCACAGCGGAGCGCGCGGTCGCATCGGTGGTGAAGCTACTGGACTGCGGCCATATCCGCATTGGCAACGAGAGTTACGCGCGGTCTAACGGCAGCTTTGGAGCGACTACATTGCGCTCGCGCCATGTCGCGGTAGCGCAAGGCCGATTGAAGGTACGATTTCGGGCGAAGTCGGGCAAATTATGCACGTTCTCTTTGCGGGATCGCGGTTTGATCCGCTTCGTCAAGCAAGTGCAGGAGTTGCCCGGCCAGCATCTTTTCCAATGGCTGGACGATGAAGGAAGCGCGCATCCGATCGGCTCGACCGAAGTGAATGACTACATTCGCGCGACGACGAAGTCCGAATTCACTGCCAAGGATTTCCGAACATGGGCGGCAAGTGTCCTGGCCTTCGAATTCCTCGTTGAGAACGACAATTGCACGCTGCGCGCGATGTTGTCCTACGTAGCCCAGGAGCTTGGCAACACTCCCGCTATTGCCCGAAAATCCTATGTGCATCCCGCACTGATAGATCTCGTGAAGTTGGGTGACCCCGCGCAGGCTATTGGCCGGATGCCCCGTAAGACCAAATGGCTGACGCGCTACGAGCGAGGTCTAATCGCATTTCTCGAAGAAGCAGGCTGATGCGCTGTTGAGGCAAGAACCGCCGCAAATCTGGCAGCTCAGACCATGAACTTCAACAATTCCGCCGTTTCGACGGTCGCGAAGCCGACCGCGCTGTCAGAGATGCCGTAAGGAATCAGCAGGCGCTCGCCGACCTGAAGCGCGCCGCAGGTATAGACGACGTTCGGCACGTAGCCGACCCGGTCGGCGTCGATGGCGGTCAGGATCGGCTCGGGCGAGCGGCCGATCACCTTGGTCGGATCGTCGAGATCGAGCAGGGCGCAGCCGAGCGCATATTTGCGCATCGCGCCCGACGCCGTGCGTGAGCAGCAGCCAGCCCTCATCGGTCTTGATCGGGCTGCCGCAATTGCCGATCTGGATGAACTCCCAGGGATACTTGGGTTCCATCAGCAGCGTGCCTTCGCCGTTCCAGCGGTCGATCCGGTCGGAGCGCAGCAGGAAAAGGTTCTTGCCGTCCTGCCGGCCGATCATCGCGTATCGCCCGTCGATCTTCTCCGGGAACAGCGCCATGCCCTTGTTGCGCGCTGCGCGTCCTTCGAGCGGTTCCAGCAGGAAGCGCTGTGAAATCGCGCGTGCGCAGAAGTTCGGACCGGATCGTGGAGCCCGAATAGGCCGTATAGGTGCCGATCCATTCGTAGTCCTGATCGTCGTGATCGAAACGCACCAGCCGCAGATCTTCCAGGCCGTTGCGCTGCTGTTCGGTGATCGGGAATATCACCGTGTTCGAAAGGCTGGAATCCTTGTGCCGATGCACCGTCACGCCGCGGTCGGCATCGGTCAGGCTGGAATCGTCCAGTTCGACCGATGTGGCAAAGTCGCTCTGCGGCCAGAGCGTGAAGTGTCCGTCATCATACGCAATGCCTTCGCGAAAGACGATCGAACTGATGTGACCTTCGCCCACCGCGCGTAATGACATCACGAAGCGGCATTCGCCTGCATCCATGCCGCTCTGGTCGGGATGCGGCACGATCGATGGGTTCATCAGTGCCGCTGCCGCATAGGTATATTCGTGGCAGAAATAGGCGCCGATCAGTCGCTTGCGCGTATCCGTAAACTTGCGATCCCTCAGATCGAGAGAATCCTCGACCTCTTCGAATCGTTCGGCAAACATGCCTTCCGTCTGCCAATGACGGGTGCCGAAATCCTTGAGGATCTTTTCATATTCGGCCTCCGCTTCGGCTTCGTCGAGACGCGCAAATGTCGTCGACGAGCTGCATTGCGCGGCCGCCAGGCGCATTTTTGGCCTGCCAACCCAGGTGAAATGGGCGCAGCACGACACGAGAGGGGTCTGCAAGAAGACGCTCTTCGAGTATTTGCAACGGACTACCGGGAACGGGGTGATCCAAACTCAACATAGTCTCCCGTCATCATGGTCCGGCGGCTCTTGTGCAGCGCTAGCATGGAATAATGGGAGAGTTGAAAGGCAAGAATTGATTCTGCACCGCAATTTTCATTTGCTCCTCGCGGAGTAATTCCATCCCGGCAGCGGCCGGTCGCAATATCGGCAAGCACCACGCCGCGATCGTTGTCACCGAAAAACCATTGCCATGCGACTTGCGCATGGTCGTGCCACCGCTGATCGCCGGTCACTCGGTAAGCGGAACAGGCGGCCTCGATCGCAGCCTGCGCTTCCAGCGGCTGTTGGTCGAACGGCAGACAGCTGTGCTGGCGGCCGAAACTTTCGGAGCCGATGGGGCGGAAATGCCCCTTGGGGGAAATCTGCTGCTGCTCGATCCACGTCAGCGTTTCCAGACCGGCTTCGAGCGCTTCATTATCGCCCAGGAGTTCCGCCGCCTCGATCAGCGCCTGGCACAGACGTGGATTGTCGTAGCCGAGTACTGCTTCGAACCAGGCCCAGTCGGGACGGCGGCCATAACCGAGCAGTTGAACGAGAATGCGGGCTCCGCGTTCAAGCATGTTGCGCGATGCGCCGTGATCGGGGCTTTGGCGCAAGACAGCGGCGGCGCCAAGCATCGCAAACGCGATGGTTCGGGGCGATTCAAGCGCGGACACATGGGGCAATACTTCGCAGTACCAGCGCATCGCCCAGGCCCGCATGTCGGGATCCTGTGCGTTCTCGACGTGATGGCCAAGCGCCCATAGCGCGCGCCCGTTCGAATCCTCTGAGCCAGCGGCCTCGCTCCAGCTGCGGTCGAAGCGCATGAAGTTCCGGAACCGCCCCGCGTCTGAATTCCACGCATCCTGCATGAATGAGGCATAGGTCGCGCTCCAGCGCATCCGGTCGATATCCGGTGAGTCCTGCAGCAAGAGCGACCCACATCAAGCGCGCGGGCATTATCGTCGAGGCAATAGCCGTGGCGGCGATCGGGGACGATTCCGAATGCCGTGCTGGAGCATTCCGGTGCCGTCACATCATGGCCAAAACACCGCCGAGGCCGGGTGTGGCGGTGAGCGGGGCCTGGCGGCCTTCGGGCGCCACCGCCGATCGCACAAGTCCGGCGGTGGCCGCCGCGAAGGCTGGCCAGATCGTCTTGCGTCCCTGAGCATAGGCACGGCGTTGCAACGCGTTCAACCGCTCGGGCATCGTCGAGCAGCTGATTGACCGCTTTGGCGATCGCGGCGGCACTGTCCGGCTCGATAAGCACACCCACGTCCCCAGCCAGCAATTCGCGCGCATGGACGTAAGGCGTCGAGACCACTGCCTTGCCCAGCGCGACTGCGTAGCTGAGCGTTCCCGATGTCGATTGCTGCAGGTTGAAATAGGGCGTCAGGTAGATGTCGCAGGCTTCGAGCTGGTCGAGCAATTCGTCCGTTTCGAGGAAGCGATTGTCCCATTCGACATGAGCTTCCACCCCTAGATTTGCTCGCCAGTTGCTGCAGACGCTCGCGATAGGCTTCGCCTTCACGCGCGAGAAGATTCGGATGCGTTGCGCCGACGATGCGGTAAAGCACCCCGGGATCCTGCTCGACGATCTTTGGCAGGGCTTCGATCACGCGCTCGATCCCCTTGCCTGGCCCAAGCAGGCCGAAAGTCATCAGCACAGTGCGCCCGTCCAGTCCGAGCAATTGCTTGAATTGATCCTGGCGGCCGAACGGGCGGTCCGGGGCGCCGTGGGGAATGAGATGCAGGATTTCATGCGGAGCCCCGTAAAGTTCCGCCAGAAGATCGCGCGACTGGATCGACATCACCATGATGCGCGAGGCTCGGCTGATCAGATATTCCAGAATGGCTCTCTGCTTTGGCGTGGGGTCCGTCAGCACAGTATGTAGCGTCAGGATCAGCGGGGGGCCGAGGCGATCCACGAAATCGCACACCAGATCTCCCGTTCTCCCCGCCGAAGATGCCGTATTCGTGTTGCAGCCAGACAGCATCGACGCCGCTTTCATTGATCTGCCGTGCTGCATCTTTGTAAGCTTCGGCATCGTCATATGCGATGGTCCCGGCGATCTGTTCGTATTCGAGCGGCGCATCGGGATCTTCAAGCGCATAGACCGCGACTTTGATTTCCCGGCTCAAACTCGAACAGCTTCTGAAAAATGTCGGATGTAAATGTCGCTATGCCGCACTGCCGAGGCGCGAAATTCCCCACCAGCGCAACGGACAGATTGTCCGTCGCAGAATCGTCTCGTCTTTCAGTATATGCGCTGACCAGTCCGAATGTGTCCGTGGGGGAGAGGTTCAGAAACTGGTCTTTTAGCATGGCGGTAAATCCCAAAGGGAAGGCATGAAAAGAAGCGACACTCCGCCCATTTGTTCCGCAACGCAGCAAATATAACTTCCGCAAATGCGGCAGGCCGTTTCCTCTCCCAGATTTAGCAATGTGAGCGCGCTCTCGAACAATTATGGCGCGCGCCGCGAGCGAGTTCGCCGGGTTCGGCATATTGCTCGACTCGGTATGCATCATTGCATGGCAGCAATGGATCACAAAGGTAGATTTTTACCACGGAATGCTTATATACCGTTCGTTATGGAAGTTCTGAAGCCATCTGCCGTGCGGGGTCGCCCGCGCGAGTTCGACACCGAGCAGGCGCTCGACAGCCGCGCTCGCAGTGTTCTGGGCCAAGGGCTACGAAGGCGCGTCGATGGCCGACCTGACCGAAGCGATGGGCATTACCAAGCCCAGCCTCTATGCCGCTTTCGGCAATAAGGAAGCGCTCTTCACCAAAGCGCTCGACCTCTACGAGCGTGAAAAGCTCGCCTATGTCGGCGAAGGGTTGAAGGCGCCAACCGCACGCGGCGTGGCCGAGCATTTCCTGCGCGGCGCTCTTGAGATCTATGGCGGTCAGGAATGCCGCGGCTGCCTGACGGTGATCGGCGCCAGCGCGTGCGGTGACGAGGCCGAGAGCATTCGCGAGCAAGTCGTCGTCCCGCGGCGCGGCGGCCAAGCAGGCGCTGTTCGCGCGCTTCGATCGTGCCAAGGAGGAAGGGGATTTACCTCCTCATGTGGAGCCCCGCGGTCTCGCCGCCTATCTCACAGCGATGCTGCAAGGCATGTCTGTCCAGGCAGGGGCAGGGGCCAGCCGGCAGGAACTGGAGCAGCTGGTAGAGACCTGCCTCGCGACCTGGCCAAGCGCCTGATTTCGACATTTCTTACCGCACAGTATAAATATCGATTGACGCAGCCCACTGCGCTTAATATACCAATCGGTATGTAATGCAGTGCGTCGCGATTCGTTTTCCCAATCGGCGAAGCCGGCGCATTGCACACATAACAGCGAGATCCCGGCGGGTGCCGGCCACAAAGTGCCCGCCGGGACATCGAAACATTTCGATCCCGACCCGCAAGATATGCGTGAGGGGGCGGAGGAGGCCATGCCGGCCCTTTCGCAAATGACACAGGGTGAGGACGTTGCGGCCGGGAAGTGAGCTTCCCGGGGCGGTGAAGTGCGGCTTGGCTGCGCGCGCCGCCGCAGGTCCGCGCGTCCATCGAAGACAGGGTGCGGGTAATGAACGAGCTGACTTCCATCGAACTTCAGGACGACCGGGATGTATCTCCACCGGCTGTCCCGACTCTCCGCCGCCGGCGCATGATCGCGCATCGTCGCGGTTGTCGCTGCACTGATTGGCGCATGGTTCCTTTTCGGCGGCGCAGCGCCGGAAGCAGCGCCAGCTGCTCCGCCCAAACTGACCGTCTCCGTGCCGCTCCAGCGCGAGATCACCGAATGGGACGAATTCGTCGGCCGCTTCGAGGCCAGCCGAGCGGTCGAGATCCGCCCGCGGGTTTCGGGCGCGGTCACTGCGGTCCATTTTCGCGACGGCCAGATCGTGCGCCAGGGGCAGCCGCTCTTCACGATCGATGCGCGCCCCTACGCCGCCGCCCTGGCCGAGGCGCGTGCCGATGTCGCCGCGGCCAATAGCGATGTTGGCGCTGGCCCGCAGCGAACTCGATCGTGCATCGCGCCTGGTCGAATTCGATGGCGTTTCCAAAAGCGAGATCGACCGGCTGCAAGCGCGCGAGCGTGCCGCTTCGGCTGCGCTTGCTGCCGCGCAGGCGCGCGTCAACACCCGCTCGCTCGATGTGCGAATTCACCACTGTTCGCGCGCCGATGACCGGCCGGATTTCCGATCGCCGGGTCGATCCCGGAAATCTGGTTTCGGCCGGCGACGGCGGTTCGGGCACCTTGCTCACCACGCTCAAGGCGATCGATCCGATCTATTTCGAGCTTCGACGGCTCCGAAGCGCTGTTCCTCAAGGCCAAGCGCAATGGCGAGGCCGAAGGCCTGCCGGTCGCAGTGCGGCTGCAGGACGAAAGCGATTACGTCCATCAGCGGCAAGCTCGACTTCACCGACAACGGGCTCGATCCGCAGTTCCGGCACGATCCGCGCGCGCGCCGTGTTCGCCAATCCCGATCTGTTCCTGACCCCCGGCATGTTCGGCAACATGCGCCTTGCGACCGGCGGCACGGTCAAGGCGCTGCTGGTGCCCGATACCGCGGTGCAGACCGACCAGGCGCGCAAGGTGCTGCTGGTCGTCGAGCAAGGACGGCACGGTCGCGGCCAAGCCGGTCGAGCTCGGGCCGGTGATCGACGGGCTGCGCGTGATCCGTTCGGGCATCGCGCCGACCGACCGCGTGGTGATCGTCGGCACGCAATTTGCCGTGCCCGGCAGCCAAGGTCGAAATTCGACCGGGCAAGATCGCGCCCTGAAAAGCAGCGCTGCCACGCCCACCGTTTCCGCGCCGCTTTCCGGCAAAGCCACCTTCGCCAACTGATCGCCAGACAGGGCCGATAGCCATGCGCCTTTCCCGCTTCTTCATCGACCGGCCGATCTTTGCCGCGGTGATCGCCGTGCTGATCAGCGTGGTCGGTGCGATCTCCTATTTCTTCCTGCCGGTCTCGCAATATCCCGAGATCGTCCCGCCCACGGTGACGGTGTCCGCCGCCTATCCCGGCGCGTCGGCCGAAACCGTCGCCGACACGGTGGCGAACCCGATCGAGCAGGAAATCAACGGCGTCGAGGGGATGCTCTACCAGTCCTCGCAGTCGACCGGCGACGGGCGGGTGGTGATCACCGTCACCTTCGAGCAGGGCACCGATCTCGACGAGGCGCAGGTGCTGGTGCAGAACCGCGTGGCGATCGCCGACGCCGCGCCTGCCGACCGAAGTCCAGCGGCTCGGCGTCGTGACCAAGAAGACCTCGCCGGACTTCCTGCTGGTGGTGAACCTGATCTCGCCCGACGGGTCGCTCGATCGCGAATATATCTCGAACTACGCGCAGACCCGGATCAAGGACCGGCTGGCGCGTCTTGACGGCGTCGGCGACGTGCAGCTGTTCGGCTCGCGCGATCTGTCGATGCGAGTGTGGATCGATCCGACCCGCGCGGCGGCGCTTCGGCCTCACCGCCGGCGATATCGTCGACGGCGCTGCGCGCGCAGAACGTGCAGGTCGCCGCCGGTACGCTGGGCCAGCCGCCCTCGGGCGGGAGCGCCTTCCAGCTCAATGTCGAGACGCAGGGCCGCTTCACCGAGCCGGAGCAGTTCGCCGATGTCGTGATCCGCACCGATGCCGCAGGGCAGCCAGGTGCGCGTGTCCGATGTCGCCCGGGTCGAGCTCGGCGCCGACGATTACGGCACCTCCGCCTATCTGGGCGACAAGGATTCGGTGATCATCCCGACCTTCCAGCGCCCTGGATCGAACGCGCTCGCCGCCGCCGAAGCAATCAAGGCCGAGATGGACGTGCTGGCGAAGGAGTTCCCGCAGGGGCTCGAATACCGGATCGTCTACAACCCGACCGAATTCATCGCCAAGTCGATCGACGCGGTGGTGGAGACCCTGTTCGAGGCGATCGCGCTCGTCGTGCTGGTGATCATCGTCTTCCTGCAGAAATGGCGTGCGGCGGTCATCCCGGTGCTGGCGATCCCGGTCTCGCTGGTCGGCACTTTCGCGGTGCTTGCGGCGCTTCGGCTATTCGCTCAACAACCTCTCGTTGTTCGGCCTGGTGCTGGCGATCGGCATCGTCGTCGACGACGCGATCGTGGTGGTCGAGAATGTCGAACGCAACATCGAGCACGGCCTGTCGCCGCTGCGAGGCGGCGCGCACCTCGATGGACGAAGTGGCTGCCGCGCTGGTCGCGATCGTGCTGGTGCTGTGCGCGGTGTTCGTGCCGACATTGTTCATCGGCGGCCTTTCGGGCGCGTTCTACCAGCAGTTCGCGGTGACGATCTCGGCCGCGACGATCATCTCGCTGATCCTGTCGCTGACCCTGTCGCCGGCGCTTGCCGCGCTGCTGCTGCGGCCGCAGCGAACGGGCGCCGGAAGGTGCGCGCTGGCGCAAGCTGGTCGAAGCTGCGGGCGACCGCTTCAATCGCGGGTTCGAGAGGTTCGGCGCCTCCTATGCCCGCCTGACCGCACGTCTGGTCCGGATGCCCAAGCGGGTGATGGCCGCCTACGCCGGGCTGATCGCGCTGACGCTGGCATCGCTGGCGATCACGCCGACCGGCTTCATCCCGGCGCAGGACCAGGGATATTTCTTCACCATCATCCAGCTCCCGCCGGGCTCCTCCACGGCGCGCACCGATGCGGTGATGAAGAAGGTCGCCGAACGGATGCTGCCGATCCCCGGGATCGACAACACGGTGATGCTCTCCGGCTTCGACGGCGCGTCGGAAACCCGCAATGCCAGCTCTGCGGCAGCCTATTGGGTGCTCGACGATTTCGACGACCGCGCGGCACAAGGCCAGACTATCGACAGCCTGATGGAAGAAGCCCGCAAGGCGACCGCCGATATCAGCGAGGCCGGCTGATGATCGTCAAGCCGCCGCTGATCCGCGGGATCGGTTCCGCGGGCGGCTTCCGGATGATGATCGAGGACCGCGAAGGCCAGGGCTACAAGGCGCTGGAACAGGCTACCAACGAACTGATCGCCAAGGCCAACCAGGCCGAGGGATTTGCGGGCGTCTACACCTTCTTCGATACCGCGACGCCGCGCGTCTATGCCGATATCGACCGCGACAAGGCCGAAATGCTGGGCGTGCCGCCGGAACGCGTGTTCGAAGCGCTGCAGGTCTATCTCGGGTCGGCCTTCGTCAACGACTTCAACCTGCTGGGCCGGACCTATCGCGTGACCGCCCAGGCCGACGAGCCGTTCCGCCGCACGACCTCCGACATTGCAAACCTGCAGACCCGCTCGAACAACGGTGCGATGGTGCCGCTGGGCGCGGTGGCGACCTTCCAGGACAAGGCCGGGCCCTACCGCGTGACCCGCTACAATCTCGCCCCGGCCGTGGCGGTCGATGGCGATACGGCGCCGGGCTTTTCCTCAGGCCATTCGCTCAAGACGATGGACGAACTGGCGGATGCCTCGCTGGCGCGCGGTTTCAGCCATGAATGGACCGGGATCGCCTACCAGCAGCATTTCGCGGGCAATACCGCGGGTCTCGTCTTCGCGATGGCGGTGCTGTTCGTCTTCCTGGTGCTGGCCGCGCAGTATGAAAGCCTGGTGATGCCATTGGCGATCATCCTGATCGTGCCGATGTGCCTGCTGGCGGCGATGCTGGGTGTGAATCTGCGAGGGATGGACAACAACGTCCTCACCCAGATCGGGCTTGGTCGTGCTGATTGCACTGGCGGCGAAGAACGCGATCCTGATCGTCGAGTTCGCTCGCCAGGGTGAGGAGCTTCACGGCTACGATCCGCTCGAAGCGGCCGTGCATGCCGCGGAACAGCGCCTGCGCCCGATCCTGATGACCAGCTTCGCCTTCATCCTCGGCACTCTGCCGCTGGTGATCGCGACCGGCGCCGGGGCCGAATTGCGCCAGGCGCTCGGCACCGCCGTGTTCTTCGGCATGATCGGGGTCACCGCATTCGGCCTGCTGTTCACGCCGACCTTCTACGTGGTTTGCCGCAGCCTGGGCGACCGGCTGGCGCGCTTGCGCCGCCGGGACACCGGGGACGGCGCTGGCCATGTCCTTCAACCAGCCGAATAGGAACGATCCAGCGTGTCATGCCTTTCGTCCAGCATGCCTTTTCTCGCGGTCTCATCGTTTCGCTTTCCGCGCTGGCGCTTGGCGCCTGCGCGGCAGGGCCGGACTTCGTCGTCCCCTCACCCCCCTCGACGTCGTCCGGCCCGTTCATTTCCGCATCGGAAGCCGGCCTTCGCACAAGCGCCGGTGGCCGAGGATTGGTGGCGGCTCTACGACGATCCCGTCCTCGATGGCCTGATCGCCGATGCCATGACCGCCAACACCGACATCCGGGTGGCGGTCGCCAATATCGAGAGCGCGCGCGCCGGATTGCGCGGATCGAGGGCAGGGCGCTTGCCGCAGACGTCGATCGGCGCGGGCGCGAACTATGGCCGCCTGCCGGAATCGCAACGTCCCGCGGGCGCGGACCGCGAAAGCTGGACGATCGATGTCGGGCTGGAAGTCGGCTACGAACTCGACCTGTTCGGCCGCGTGAGCCGCGATATCGAAGCCGCTAGAGGCGATCTCGACGCGGCGCAGGCCGATGCCGACGCAGTGCGGGTGATGGTGGTTGCCGATACGACCCGGGCCTATGCCGATGCCGCCTCGGGCGCGGCGCGGCTGGAGGTCGCGCGCCGGATCGTCGAGCTGCTTGACCAGTCGCTGGCGCTCACGCGCAGGCGTTACGATGCCGGCCTCGTCAACGGGCTCGATGTTGCGCAGATAGCGGCCCTGCGCGAACAGCGGTCGGCCGAAATCCCGCAGATCGAAGCGGAGCGGCAGGCGGCGCTATTCCGCCTTGCCACGCTGACCGGAAGGGCCCCGAGCGAACTTCCCAAGATTGCGGCGGAGCGAGGGATGAGTCTCGAAATCCTCCAGCCGATTCCGGTTGGCGACGGCGCTACGTTGCTTGCGCGGCGGCCGGACGTGCGGGCTGCCGAACGGCGCCTTGCCGCTTCGACCGCCCGCATCGGGGTTGCGACCGCCGATCTCTATCCCCGCATCACGCTTGGCGGCTCGGTCGGTTCGACCGGCAACGGCCTTGGCGACCTGTTCGGCGTGAACCCGCTGCGCTGGCTGGTCGGCCCATTGCTCAACTGGGCTTTCCCCAATCAGGAGCCGGCGCGGGCGCGGATCGCCGCAGCGGAGGCAGACACGCAGGCCCGGCTGGCACAATTCGACGGTGCAGTGCTTGGCGCGCTTGAAGAAACCGAAGTGGCGCTATCGGATTATGCACGCTCCCTCGAACGGCGGCAGGCATTGCAGGCGGCGCGCGACCAGGCAAAGCGCGCGGCGGATATAACCGATGCGCAACTGCGCGAAGGCGCGGTGGATTCGCTGCGCGTGCTCGACGTGCAGAGGACTTATGCCGAAACCGAGGCGGCGCTGGCGGAAGCAGATGCAGCGGTATCGCAGCGCCAGATCGGGCTGTTCAGGGCGCTAGCGGGCGGCTGGAGCACGACTTGAGGCGGTGGGCCTCTAGGGTCGGGGTTAGCTCTCCTGTCCGTCCTTGCGGCTCTGCAGCGAATGGTATTTGAACTGCTTGCGTGCTTCGTCGAGCCGCAGCCCGCCGCGGCAAGCCTCGCGGATCGCGTCTTCGGCGGCGGCGATTTCCTCCGCCGCGTCCAGCACCGCGTCTTCGTGCTCCTTGGGCAGCACGACCACGCCGTCGGCATCGCCGCGCAGCAGGTCGCCGGGGCATACGCGCGCGCCGCCGATGTTTACCGGGACATCCATCTGTTCGACCTGTACCCGGTCCTTGCCGGTGCGCATCCAGTGCCCCTTGCTGAACACCGGATAGCCGAGCTGGCGGCATAGCTTCACGTCGCGGCTGATCCCGTCGATCAATGTCCCGGCGAGACCGCGGCGATGGGCGATCTCGGTCAATATGTCGCCCCAGATGGTCGCGTCGTCGCGCCCGCCATTGTCGATCACCACCACATGGCCTTCGGGTACGTCGTCGATATAATCGCCCACCGTACCGGGCGGGTTGGAAGCGGGGCCGCAGAGCATGGTGAAGGCGCGGCCGGTCATTTCGAAGGACGGATCGCGCCCGGAGATCCGGTAGCACTGGCCGACGATCCCCAGCCGGTCGAGCGCGTCGGACAGCGTGGCGGTATCGAGCGCGGCGGCCCGCGCGGCATTCGTGTCGGTGCTCATGTCAGTCCTTCTTGAGCATGTGTTCGTAATTGCCGCCCAGCACTTCGCTCATGGGTGTGCCCTTGGCCATTTCAGCGATCATGGCCGCTTCACGGGCTACGATCATCTCGCCGGCTTCGAGCACGGCTGCGACGTCGCCGGGCTTGATCGCGATCACGGCGCTGCCATCTGCCACGATGAAATCGCCTGGCTCGACCGTGACGTTGCCGATCTCGACCGGGACGTTGGTGGCTTGCTCGATCACTCGCGCGCGCGCCGTGAAGCAGGTCAGCCTGTTCGTGAAGATTGGGAAGTCCAGCTCGCGCGCCTCGTCGATGTCGCGCACCGGGCCGTCCGCCACCACGCCGCGAACGCCCGCACGCAGGGCGCCGCGTGTAAGCAGGCCGCCCCAGCATCCGGCGTCCAGGCCGGTGCGCTGCTCCACGACGATAATCGAATGCTGGTCGGAAGCTTCGATCGCCGTGGTTCCGAGATGTTTGGGAGGGCCAGGCGGCGGGTCGCCAGTGCCCAGCTTCACCGTCACTGCCACGCCGGCGATGCGCGCTGCGCCGCTTTCCCGCCGTAGCCCCGTTACCTGGCCGGACAGGCCGAGCTTGTCGAGCGCGTCGGACAGGGCGCAGGTGTCGATCGCGGCCAGCCGCGCGAGAGTGGAAGCGACGTCGATCATTGTGTGGTTCGCCTCAATGTGTCCGTCTCCCCGCTTTGCCGAACCGCACCTGTGCAATTCGCGCGGTAAAGGCAAGTATCGGCCTCAGGGGTCATGATCAACCGGCACGGTGCGAGGCGGCCGCTTGATCGCGTAAAGGTATTCTGGCGGCCAGAATGGCATTGCAACCGGCGTTGGCAGCGCAGTCCGCGGTGATTAGTCTGGCTCCCGGGAACAATTAGGCGTCAGGTAACATGACCGCAAAGAAACGAGGACCATCGGCCGACGAATGCGTGATGCGCAATCTGATCGACCGGCATGCACGCGAAATCGGCGACACGGTGTTCATTGTCTATGAAGACGGTTCTTCGTGGACCTATCGGCAATTGCGCGAAGAAGTTGCCGGTTGCGCTGCCGGCTTGCAGCAACAGGGCATCAAGCAAGGCGACCACGTTCTGGTCTGGCTGCCGAACGGGCCCGAAGCCGTGCGCTACGTGTTGGCGATAAATTATCTCGGCGCGGTCTGCGTTCCGATCAATCTCAGCAACCGCGGCCTGGTGCTCGAACATGTGATCAACGACAGCGGCGCAAGCACCATGATCTGCGATGCCCGGCTGCTCGACCGGCTGGACGATATCGAGGCGGAACGGCTCGAGACGATCATCCTGGTGGGCGAAGAGCCGCAACTTCAACAGCAGCGATTCTCCTTCGTGCCCGAAAGCGAGGTGCTCAAGCCCGGCGCCGAGCCTGAACCGCCCGCTCGTCCGATCGAGCCGTGGGACCCCGAATTCGTGCTCTACACATCGGGCACGACTGGCCCGGCCAAGGGCGTAATTTCGTCCTATACCCACCGCCATGCCCATGCCTGGGCATCGACCTGCATCAGGGTGGGGGACCGGCGGTTCATCCATGGCCCGTTGTCGCACACCGCAGGCGCGGGCGCGATCTACACCACCATCTGCAAGGCGGGCTCCATCGCGCTGGTGGAAAGCTTCAAGACCGATCAGTTCTGGAGCCGCGTGCGGACGATGCAGCCTCAGGTAACCTCGCTGCTGGGCGCGACGATCCCGTTCCTGCTCAAGCAGCCGCCTTCGCCGGAGGACAAGACCCACGGCCTTCGGGCGGTGATCGTCGCCCCGATCGACGAGAATGCGATCGCATTCGGGGAGCGTTTCGGGGTCGAGGTCTATGGCATCTACAGCATGACCGAAATGTCGATCCCGATGTTCTGCGGGCCAGACATCGACCGCGTGGGCCAGTGCGGCACGCCGCGGGCGGGAGTGCAGGTCAAGCTGGTCGACGAGCACGATCTCGAAGTGGAAGACGGCGAGAGCGGCGAACTCGTCGTGCGCTGTGACGATCCCTGGGTGATGATGAGCGGCTATCTCAACAATCCCGCGGCAACCGCCAAAGTGTGGCAGAACGGCTGGTTCCACACCGGCGACCTGTTCCGCAAGGACCCTGACGGCGTGTATATCTTCATGGACCGCATGAACGACATGGTCCGTCGGCGCGGCGAGAACATCTCCTCCTTCGAAGTCGAAACGGCGATCTCGCAGTTCCCGGGCGTGCGCGAAGTCGCGATCGTCGGAGCCCAAAGCGAATTCTCGGAAGACGAGGTGCTGGCCGTCATCTGCCCCATTGCGGGCGCCGAGATCGACCCTGCGGAGCTGATCGAATTCCTGCGGCCCAGGCTGCCCCATTTCATGGTCCCGCGTTACATCCGGATCGCGGACGATCTGCCGCGAACGGGGACGCAGAAAATCATCAAGGCGCAATTGCGCAGCGAAGGCGTGACGGCCGATACGTGGGACCGTGAGAAAAGCGGGATCAAGGTCAAGATGGAGCGGCTCAATTAGCCGAGGATCTCGAACAAAATAACCTATTTGGAATTATAATATTGACATAAGAAATCTATTTGGTTATCTTGTGGGCTATCGCGACGGATGCGAATCAGGATCGGAGGGTGTTCGAAATGGCTGAAGGCAAGGGGCCGCTTGCAGGCATTCGTGTGGTCGAGTTTGCCGGACTGGGACCAGCGCCCTTTTGCGGTATGCTGCTGTCGGATCTCGGCGCGGATGTCGTCCGGATCGACCGGCAGGACGGCGCATATCAGCCGTGGGAAGTGATCACGCGCGGCCGCCGATCGGTCGCGCTCAATCTCAAATCTCCCGAAGCGGTGGCAACGGCGCTGCGGCTGATCGACAATGCCGACATGCTGATCGAAGGCTTCCGCCCCGGCGTGATGGAGCGGCTGGGGCTGGGCCCGGATGTGGTGTTCGAACGCAAACCCGCCATGGTCTATGGGCGGATGACCGGCTGGGGCCAGACCGGCGCGAGGGCGCGGGAGCCGGGGCATGACATCAATTATATCGCGGCATCCGGCGCGCTGCACGGCATCGGGCCTGCGGACAGGCCGGTGATCCCGCTAAATCTGGTGGGCGATTTCGGCGGCGGCGCGCTTTATCTGGCGTTCGGCGTTCTGGCAGCGCTTTTGCAGGCGCGCAGCACTGGCAAGGGGCAAGTGGTCGATTGCGCGATGCTGGACGGCGCGGCTTCGCTGATGGCGATGATCTACGGCCGGTTTGGCGCGGGGGTGTGGAAGGACCAGCGGGACAGCAATTCGATCGACGGCGGGGCGCATCACTACAACGTTTACGAATGCGCTGACGGGCTGTGGATGGCGGTGGGGGCCTATGAACCGAAGTTCTACGACAATCTCCTGGAACTGCTGGGGTTTCCCGATCCCGAAACATTCCATCCCCAGCTCGACAAGGCCCGCTGGCCGGAATGGCGCGAACGCTTTGCGGCCCGTTTCAAGGCAGAAAACCCGGGCCGAATGGACCGATATACTCACCCGGAAAGAATGCTGCGCTACTCCGGTCCTGTCGATGGAGGAAGCGGTCGGCCAGCCCGAGAATGCGGAGCGCAATCTGTTCAGCAAGGTAGACGACGTGCTCCACGTCAACCCTGCGCCGCGCTTCTCCGGCAGCCCGGAACTCGAACCGGGCCGGATTGCCATGGTGGGCGAAGGTCAGGATTCGACGCTGGCAGACTGGGGCTTCGCGGAAGGCGAAATCTCCGGCCTCTATTCGAGCGGGGTACTGGTGAATTCCTAGCCGCCGAAGCCTCGAAAATTCGGCTTGAATGCAACCATCGTCAGTCAATTTTATAAGCCAGGCTGATTTATATTGCCGAGCTTTGGGGATGGCCATAGTCTTCCCCAAAACACGCTGCACAAGGGAGACAGCCAATGAGCTCAGCTATCATAACACCGCAATTCGATCCGCCGCTCACCTGTGCTCGCGCGGAGATCGAGGACGGTGTGGGCTGGGCGATCATGAACCGGCCCGACAAGCGCAACGCGATGAGCCCGGCGCTCAATGACGACATGCTCAGCATTCTCGAAGCATTCGAGATCGACGACCGGGTGAAAGTCGTCATCGTGACCGGCGCAGGCAATTCCTTCTCCGCCGGGATGGATCTGAAGGAATTCTTCCGCGATCTCGACCACCTTCCTTACAACCAGAAGATGCGGGTCAAGCGCTCCGCGTGGCAGTGGCAGTGGAAGACGCTGCTCTATTACCAGAAGCCGACCATCGCGATGGTCAACGGCTGGTGCTTCGGCGGCGCCTTCACCCCGCTGGTCGCCTGCGACCTTGCGATTGCGGCCGACGATGCGCAGTTCGGCCTGTCTGAAATCAACTGGGGCATCATCCCCGGTGGGCAGGTGACCAAGGCGATCACGGCCACAATGCCGCACCGCGATGCCATGTATTACGCGATCACCGGCGAGACGTTCGATGGCCGCAAGGCCTCGGAGATGCGGCTGGTGAACGAATCCGTTCCGGCCGAACGTCTGCGCGAACGGACCTTCGAACTTGCGCAAAATCTGGCGGGCAAGAACCCCACCGTGATGCGCGGCACCAAGATGGCCGTGCGGATGGTGCAGGAAATGTCGTGGGATGTGTCCGACGACTATCTCATGGCCAAGAGCTCCGAAGCATTGTTCCTCGATCCCGAGCGGGGCCGCCAGCAGGGCCTGAAGCAATTCCTCGACGACAAGACCTACAAGCCGGGCCTTTCGGGCTACGCGCGCGACACGGGCGAGTGATCTTCCAGGCCGGATGATGTCGAACCAGCATTCCCTGCGCCGCCTGTTGCGGCCAAAGAGCGTGGCGATCGTCGGCGCTTCGCCGTCACCCGGTTCGCTGGGCGGGGGCGTGCTGGCCAATCTTCGTCGATCCGGCTTTTCCGGCCCGATCCATCTGGTCAATCCGAAGTATGGCGACATCGGCGGCATCGCCTGCGTCGGCAGCGTGGAGCAATTGCCCGACGGCGTCGATTGCACGGTGCTGGCGGTCGGCCGCAAGCAGGTGCCTGACATGGTGCGCGCCTGCGCCGCGAAGAAGTTCGGCGGGCTGATCGTTCTGGCAGGCGGCTTTGCCGAAGAAGGCGAAGAAGGCCGCGCCATGCAGGCCGATATTGCGCGCACGGCGGCTGAAGCCGGCATGGCCTTGCAGGGCCCGAATTGCCTCGGCACCACCAACTATGTGGACGGCGCGGCGATGATGTTCGGCGCTGCCCCGGCAGACCCGTTGGGCGTCAGGCCCGGCGTGGGGATTATTTCCCAGAGCGGGGCGATGGCTGCGGTGGTGCGCGTTGCGCTGCAGGCGCGCGGTATCGGGCTGAGCTATGTCGTATCGACCGGCAATGAGGCGGTGACCGGCGCAGAAGACTTCCTCGAGGAATTTCTCGAGGATTCGCAGACGCGCGTCGTCGCCTTGCTGATGGAGCAGATCCGCGATCCGGCGCGGTTCCTCTCACTGGCGGAGCGGGCGCGCGCGCTCGGCAAGCCGATCGTGCTGCTGCATCTTGGGCGCACCGAATCCGGGCGCGAAGCGGCGCAGACCCATACCGGTGCCTTGTCCGGGGATTACGCCACCATGGCCGCGCAAGTGCGGGCGCGCGGCGTGCATGTGGTGGATTCGCTCGAAGCGCTGGTGGACCTGCCAGAAATGCTGATCCGCTTCGAAGGCCGTTCCCCCACGGGCGGCGCGATGCTGGTCACGGAATCGGGCGCATTCCGCGGGCTGGCGTTCGATTCCTGCGCAGAAGCCGGGCTCGACTTGCCGGAGCTTCCGCAGTCGATATTCGATACGCTGAAAGACGAGTTGCCGGCGTTCTCTCCGCCGAGCAATCCGCTCGATCTCACGGCGCAGGCACTTGTCGATCCCAGCCTCTATTTCCGGGTGATCGAAGCGGTCGCGGACGATCCGGCCTTCGGCAGCATCGTGATCGCGATCACCTTGCCCAGCGCCGAAGCGGCCGACCGCAAGATGCCCCCGATCATCGATGCGCTGAAGGCGCTGACTGGAAGAAAGCCGGTGGTGTTCGCCATGCTGGGGGAGGATTGCCCGATCCCGGAAGTGCATGTCGAAGCAGTCCGGGCGACCGGCGCGCCGTTCTTCCGCTCGCCCGAGCGTGCCTTCCGTGCGCTGGCCCAATTGACGCGGCCCGCCGGGATCGAACTGGCTCCTGCCGGGGAAACGCTGGCGGCACCGGGTGCACAATTACCCTCCGGCACGATCCCGGAATATCGCGCCAAGGCGTTTCTAGCCGAATTCGGCGTGCCGATCGCGCAGGGAAGCCTGGCGAATTCTCCCGAAGAAGCGGCGGAAATTGCAGGCCGGATCGGCTGGCCCGTGGTGCTCAAGGCGCAGTCCGCCGATCTGCCGCACAAATCGGACGTGGGCGGCGTTGCCATCAATATCGCCGACGAAGCGGCATTGCGCAGCGCCTGGGAAGCGATGAGCGGCAAGATCGCGCTGGCCAGGCCCGGCCTCCAGCTGGATGGCATCCTGGTGGAGCCGATGGCGGCCAGCGGGCTGGAACTGATTGTCGGCGCTCGCAATGACGGCGAATGGGGGCCGGTCATCCTTGTCGGGATGGGCGGCGTCATGGCAGAGATCATGCGCGATGCCGCGCTGATCCCGGCCATTGCATCGCGCGCCGCGATGAAGGATGCGCTACTCTCGCTATCCGGTGCGGCCTTGTTTGGCGGCTACCGTGGCAGTGACGCCGCCGATCTGGAAGCGGCAGTGGATGTAATCGAGGCGCTGGCCCGCGCAGTGCGGCGCCACCCTGAAATAGCGGAGGTCGATCTCAATCCGGTCGTCCTCCATTCACAAGGAAAGGGAGCAAGTGTGCTTGATGCTCTGATAGTTGTCCGATGACAGTACAGACTTTGGAAGTGTGGCGCGGTGCAGTCCAGGCCTGGGAATGCGACCACATGGGCCACTTCAACACGCGCTTTTATGTCGACCGTGTGGAACAGGCGCTGGCGGGACTGTTTGCCGAGATTGGCATCGACGGTTCCACGGTGACGGTCGAGACCGAGCATCACCGGTTCCACCGCGAAGTGCGCGCGGGCGGGGCGATCTATGCCACCGCGCAATTCGTGCAGATGGGCGCGCGCGATGCGGAAATCGTGATCCGCATCCTGCATTCGGCAAACGATGTGCTCTCGGCAAGTTTCGTGCTGCAGGTTACCTGCGATACGGACTGGCCTGATGCGGCGCGCGAAGCGGCGGCGAAGATCACCGGGCCGCAGGACAGCTCCACCCTGCCGCGTGGGCTGGAGGCAGGCGAAGGCGCCGACCCCGGCGCCAACCGCGAGCGTGCCCAGCAACTGGGCATGCAGTTGACCGCCCGCTCGGTCTTGTTCCCGGATCGCTGCGATGAACGCGGGCGCTTGCGCCTGTCGGCAGCCATGGGCGCCGTGGCGGGGGCGATTGCGAACATGCGCGGCGGCAATTGGCGCGATGTGCTGAAAGAAACGGCTCCCACCAAGCCCCAGCGGCTTGGCGGCGCTTTGGTCGAATTCGTGTTCCACCACCGCAAATGGCCGCATGTCGGCGACCGTATCGAACTCTGGTCCGGCCAGGTCGATTGCACCGACAAGGTCACCAAGGTCGCCCATTGGCTGATCGATCCGGCAACCGGCGAGGCGTGGGCGACTGTCCGTGCCGTCGGCGTGGCGCTGGACCTCGATGCGCGGCGCCTGGTCCCGCTTACGCCCGAGGCACAGGACGCCTTCCGGCGTGAGGCCGTGGCCGGCTTCTAACTCGGCAGGAGCCCGTCATTGCGAGCGGCAAAGCCGCGCGGCAATCCAGCGCGCCACGTGGGGCCCTGGATTGCTTCGCTACGCTCGCAATGACGAGCGTTAGTTGGGCGATGGATGCACGCGCCGGAGGTTGTAAGAAGCCATCGTCATTGCGAGCGGCGCAGCCGCGCGGCAATCCAGCGCGGCACGTGGGGCGCTGGATTGCTTCGCTACACTCGCAATGACGAGGCCTTAGTCCAGCAGCCCCTTACGGCGGCTCCAGTCGACGACCGCGCCGATGCACTGGGCCAGCAGTTCGGGCTGGCCGAGATAGTAATGTGTCGCGCCTTTCAGGATCACATATTCCTTGTCGGGCGTGGCCAGCGCCGCGCGGATGGCCGGATTGTGCGAGGCCGGAACCGCTTCGTCCGCCGTGTTCTCGATCTGCAGCACCGGGGTCTTGGCGATGCGCGCCGCGTTCATCGGGCCCTTGGCGTTGGAAAGATCGTAGCTCCACTGGCTGAGCCAGGAGCGCAAGGTGGTGTAGCGCGCAAGGCCGACCGGGCCGACGTTCACCGCTTGCGGTTCGCCCATATAGGTCCAGTTCGGCCGCCTGTCCGAGGGATCGATCGAGGGATCGAGCCAGCGCACGTCGCACATGGTGCGGTGGACCACGAAGGCGCGTTCCTGCTCCGGACCGCCGGCCGCCTGCATTCGGGTAAGCTGGTCTTGCGCCCATTTGGTGATCCGGCGATTGCGCGCGACCTGCGCTTCGCGGAAACGCGCGACGAATTCCTGCGAATAGGGCGGCTGGTTGGGGCAATCGGGCGAGTAGATGTCGAATTCCGGATCGCGATTGTCCGGGTCCAGCTCGTCGGTGACGGAGGGATCGAGCCATTCGGTCATGGTTTCGGCGCGGGAAAGATGCGCGGCGATGAAGATCACGCCGTCCGCCGGGGAAAGGCCGGCCTGTGTCAGGTCCACCGGATCGCCTGCCGGCGTTTGCGTGATGCTCGGGCTTTCGGCCTGCGCCTGGTAGAACAGCGAAAGCGAACCGCCGCCCGACCAGCCGACCAGCACGACATGCTCATAGCCCAGTTCCTCGCGGGCGTAGGCGATCCATTTGCCCAGATCGATGGCGACCTTTTCGAAGATCAGCGCGGTGTCGTTGCGCGGATAGCGGCTGGCGGCGCACAGCACGTCGAGCCCCGCATCGGCCAGCGCCAACGGCATGGGCAGGAGGTGCAGCACCGATGTCGGATGCATGAACACATAGACGGTGCTGGAGCGGGAACCGGGGGCCTTGAGCAGCTGCCCTTCCAGATTGACCTTGCCGCTATTGCCGGCAAAGCCATAGGTTTCGGTGAACTTGGGATTGTCCGCGAAGCTGACGATCAGCGGCGTGCGCGTCCATTCGGCCTTGTCCGGTGTGCTTGGCATCTTGGCGGTAATCCTCAGGCAGGTTCGGTCGTGGCGGAATCGAGCGGCACGCTGGTGGCATCGTAGCAGAACATCCATTCATAGCGGTCGACCACCTTGTCCGGCGCCCATTGTTCGTCGACATATTTCTGCGCGCCTTCCTTGTGGGCGAGCACCGGATTGTGGAAGCGCTTGGCGTTGTCGGCTGCGCCGTTCACCGCCCGCGTAGTGCGCGGGATGCGCGCGGCCTGGTAACGCTCCAGCGCCTCTTCGATCGTGCCGAATTCCTCCAGGGCGCGGGCCAGGATGCACGCATCTTCCAGCGCCATCACCGCGCCTTGCGCCAGGAACGGCAGGGAAGGGTGGCAGGCATCCCCCAGCAGGGCGACATGGCCGTCCACCCAATTCTGCATCGGCGGCCGGGCGATCAGCGCCCATTTGAACGGCTGCGGGATCGCCTCGATATAGGCGTGCACGTCTTCGTTCCAGCCGGGATAGTCCGCATGATATTCGGCGTTGGAGCCGGATTCAGACCAGCTTTCGACTTGCCAGTCCTGCCGTTCGACCACGCTGGTGAAGTTCATCAGCTCGCCGCGCCGGATCGGATAATGGACGACATGGCCGCCGGGGCCGACCCAGTTGACGCCGACCGGTTTCCTGAGCCGTTCCGGCAGCAGCTCCATCGGGATGACGCCGCGCCAGGCAACGATGCCGGTGAACTTGACCGGGCCCGATCCGAACAATTGTTCGCGGATCTTCGAATGGACGCCGTCCGCGCCGATCACGACGTCGAATGTGGCGGCAGGCTGGCCGTCGAAGCTGATCGTGACTTGCTTGCCATTGCGCTCCACCGAAGTGGAACGGTGGCCCAGCCGGATCGCATCGGGCTTCAACGCCTCGACCGCCTGCTTCAGGATCTGGTGCAGATCGTTGCGATGCACGGTGACGTAGGGGAAGCCGTAACGCGCCACCGATTCCACGCCGAGGTCGAACAGCTTCCACGTATCGCCGGTGCTCCACAGGCGGATTTCCTTGCCTTCGGGAATGAAGGCGATCTCCATCAGTTCCTTCTCGATGCCGAGGGCCGCGAGCACGCGCACGCCGTTGGGGCTGATCTGCAGCCCGGCGCCGACTTCCTGCAGGACGGGCGCCTGCTCGAACACGGTGACGTCGAAGCCGCGGCGCAGCAGGGCCAGCGCGGCAGTGAGCCCACCGATGCCGCCGCCGACGATGCCTATTCCGATGTTGGTCTTCAACGCGGCGATCCCCTCATATCCAGCCGAAACCTTAGATTTGACGAACAGCATTCGTCAATATCAAATCCTGTTCGATGGAGCTCCATTATCCGCTATGTGGACAGGCCGGGCGGAAAGCGTCAGGAAGCGGTTCAAAGGATGAGAGTGCAGTTGATGGCCAAAGAGGGTGCGGCGGAGCAGTCGCGACGCCGGGTTCAGTCGATCGAAGTGGGGTTTCGCGTGCTGCGCGTGCTGCGCATGGCGGAAGGCCCGCTGCCGCTGCGTGAGATCGCCGCCAGAGCGGACATGCCGCCAAGCAAGGTCCATCTCTATCTGGTGAGCTTCGTGCGCGAGAATATGGCCTACCAGGATCCCGGCACCGGGCATTATGGGCTCGGGTCCTTCGCGATCCAGCTTGGCCTCGCGGCGATCCGCCAACTCGACGTCGTCGGCCTGGCGGCGGACATCCTCACCGATCTGCGCGATCGGACCGATTGCGCCATCTATCTGTCCCTCTGGGGCGATCAGGGGCCGTGCATCGTCGCCAAGGCGGATGGCGGCCTGCAAGGCGCGTTCGCGGTGCGGCTGGGATACATCCTGCCGCTCAAGACCACCGCGACCGGCCTGATCTTCCTCGCTCATCTGGCCAAGGCGGAAACGGACCGCGCGCTGGGCGCCCAGGCGGCGTTCGAAGCGGCGGACAAAAGCGCGCCTTCCGTCTCCAGGAAAGACCTCGCGCGCGGGATCGAGGATGTGCGCAAGCTGGGCTATGCTGCCACGGTTGGCAGGCTGCATCGCAATTTCGCGGGCATTTCCGTGCCGATCTTCGATTACGGCGGCCAACTGGCGGCGGCGATTACGCTGCTGGGCCCGACCGATTACGTCGACCCGGCCCGCCAGCAAGCCTTTGCCGAGATCATGTGCGCGGCCGCCAGCGACCTCACCCAGCGGATGGGCGCCCCCGCGGCCTAGACCACCGGGTTGGTAAGCAGGCCCACTTTCTCGATCTCGATTTCGACCTTGTCGCCGGGGTGCATGTAGATCGGCGGTTCGCGGCGCGATCCGACGCCGCCCGGCGTGCCGGTGAAGATCACGTCGCCGGGCACCAGCTCGGTAAAGGTCGAGATATATTCGATCAGATGCGGGACATCGAAGATCATGTCGCCCAGTTTCGCATCCTGCATGGTCTCGCCATTGAGGCGGCAGGCGATGCGCAGCGGCGCAAGATCGTCGCCAAGCTCGTCCCGTGTGACCATCCAGGGGCCGAGCGGCCCGGTGGTCGGCCAGTTCTTGCCCGGCGTCATCTGGTTGGTATGGCGCTGCCAGTCGCGCACGCTGACATCGTTGGCACAGGCATAGCCCGCGACATGTTCGAACGCGTTCTCGCGCGCGATACGCCGACCGGCGCGGCCGATGATCACGGCCAGCTCGGCTTCGAAATCGAGCTTGTCGGTCTCCGGTGGATGCACGATCGGCACGCCTTCGGCGCTCAGGGAATTGGCAAAGCGCACGAACAGGGTCGGATGGCCGACTACCGGATTGTTCGTTTCCTCGCGGTGCTCATGATAATTGAGGCCGACGCACAGGATCTTCGACGGGTCGGGGATGACCGGCAACAGACGGATGGCATCCATCGGCAGCAGCGGAGCGGATGCAATCGAACCCGCGAGGGCGGAGGTGCCCCCTTGCTCAAGCAGCGTCCGCAGCGTGGGCGTGCCGGGCAGGGCGGCGCTCATGTCCCTCACTGCACCGCCTTCGACAACGCCCCAGCCCTTGCGGCCATCCTGCGTGAAGCTCACCAGTTTCATTGCATCTCTCCCATTTTATTCTGTCTGTGGTTCGGATCGGTCAGCCAGGGCGAACAAAGTCGGGCGCGCGAATTCCTTTCGCAGCCGCCCCCAGGCGGAGACCGCGCGCTTCGGCGCGCTTGGCTTCGCCCAGCCAGGAGCGTTCGTGCCCCCACAGGCTCGGCCCGTAATCGCATTCGCTGGACTGCCAGCTTGCAGGATCGATCGAGCGGCCGCCCCAGCCATATTCGACCATCAGGCCCGATGGCGAGCGGGCGTAGAACGACGTCATGTAATCGTTCGTGTGCCGGCCAAGTGTCACTGCCACACGCTCTTCTTCCAATTGCGCCAGATCGTAGCCCTGCCCGACATCGTCGAGCGAATTGAGCTCCACCATCAGATGGTGGAAGCCTTCGGTGCCCGTCTCCACCATGGCGAAACTGTGATGCCGGCTGTTGAGATGGAAGAAATAGGCCTTGAACGGCGCGAGCGCATAATCGCTCAGCCGGAAGCCCAGCAAATCGCGGTAAAAGGGCAGCAATGCCTCGATCGACCGGGTGGTGAGCACGATATGGCCCAGGCCAAGCTCGCCGGTGCGGAAGCCGCTGATCGGCCGGCCGGGGATCATGGGCTGCGCCGCTTCGGCCGCCCCGTGAAAGAATTCGAGCGTGTTGCCGGCCGGGTCCCTCGCTACGACCAGTTCGCGCACCTGCCGCTGTGCGGCAAGCTCCGGCGTGCCGAGCGTTACCTCATGGCCGGCGTCGGAAAGCCGCGCGGCGAGCGCCGCCAGCGCATCGCCATCGGCGACTTCCCAGCCCATCGCGCTGACCGTCTCCTGGCGTCCATCCTCCACGAACAGTCGCGCCGCGCGCGTGTCGGCCCGCAGCGCAAAGCCCTGCCGGTGCTCGTCTGCGAGTTGCATGCCAAGCAATCCTGACGCAAAGTCAGCCCATTCCCGGGTGTGGGCAGTGGTCACGCCGATATAGCCGAGGGAAAGAAGCACGGGACCTCGAAGGGGATCTGTCAAAAAGGGCGATTTGCAGCAGGTAACATATCAGCAAGACTGATACTAAAATCGGCATTGCGCAACCCGTGATTGCATCCAGCGGTCACGCGCATCTTCAAGGACGAAACATGTCTTCCCCAATTTCCTCCACTCCGGCGACGCCCCTGATGGCGCACGACACCCAGGCGCATAGGTCGCCGCCAATCGGGCTGGCCGAAGATATGGCCGGAGCGACCGAGGATCAGCGCAGGGTCGCCGCACTGATCGCAGCTGGGCCCCGTGGCTCGGTGCCGAGCCCGTTCCTCGCGATGCTGGATTCCCCCGCGCTGGCCGAAGCGATCCAGGCGGTCGGAGCGACCATTCGCTATGGCTCGACGCTGCCCGATCCCCTGCGCGAGCTGGCCATTCTGGCGACGGCGGTTGCGATCGATTGCGGCTATGAATGGAACCAGCACGCACCGATTGCCCTTGCGGCAGGCGTTTCGCCGGAGGCCCTTCAGGCCGTGAGAGAAGGCGAGGGCGCGCGGGTTCTGCAAGATCCGGAAGCGAGCGTGGTCGCCTTATGCGGGGAGATCATCGTAAACGGCCAGGCATCGCAGCCTTCGCTAGCGAAGATCGCCGGCCTGCTTGGCCGCACCGCCATGACGGAGATTGTCGCGATTGCAGGCTATTATCCGCTGCTGGCGAACTTCATCAAATCCGGCGGTTTCGACGAGCCCTTCGCACCGGTGAACCCAAGGGCCTAATAGGCTCCCACTTCCTCCAGCGCTTCGCGGCATTGGCGCCACGCGTCCGAGACCGAAGGCAGGCCGTAATAAAGCGAAGCGTGGACCAGGATCTCGCGGATCTCTTCCTTGGTCACGCCATTGGATACCGCGCCGCGCACATGGTTCTTGAGCTGGGCGGGGCGCGACTGGCCGATGATCATGGCGATCGTGATGATGGAGCGCGTCTTGGCATCGAGGCCCGGGCGGCTCCACACATCGCCGAAACAATGCCGGGTTACGAGATCCTGCAGCGGTTCGCCGAAATCGTCGGCACTGTCGATGCCGGCCACGCCGGGTTCGCCGAACATGTCCTGGCGCATCTGGCGCCCGCGGTCGTACAGCTCGTCTTTTTCGATGGTCGTTCTCCTGATCGGGAAGCGGATGCTCAGCCGACGCCTTCGAACTGCGCGTTGAGCTCCACTTCCTGCAATTCCTTCAGCCGCGGCGCCACTTCCTTGGCGATCAGCGTGAGATTGTCGGCCGTGTCCTCATGACCCAAATCGCCGGCCTGCGCCATCATCAACAGATGGCCGAAGCCGCCTACCTCGTCATGGAAACGGGCGATCTGGTCATAGACATCGTCGGGCGTGCCGACGAAATACAGCCCGGCGTCCATATATTCCTCGATCGTGCCATCGGGGGGAACGGGCTTGCCGTTGCGCATCAGCGGGCGGAAGCCGCCGCCGCCGCCCGAAGTCAGCATCTTCACATTGGCTTCCACGGGATTGAAGCCCAGCGGATTGCGGTAGGTTGGCTCCAGCCTGGCAGCGGTGGTGAAATAGCTTTTCATCGCTTCCGCGCGGCGGAACGCTTCGCTGCGGTCGTTGGCGCAGGCCACCAGGCAGAGATAGCCCAGCCGGTCGCGGCTCGCCGGGCGGCCGAATTCGGCGGCATAGGCCTGGCGGTAGCCGTTGAAGACCGACCGCGCGACCGTGCCGCTCAGGAAAGTGGCGCATACCGCGCCCAGCTTGGCGTAGGTGGCGGCGCTCGATGGGCTCGAAGCGGTCATCCACACAGGCGGAGCCGGCTGCTGGATCGGGCGCGGCCACAGGCTGGCTGTGCGGTAGTGGAAATACTCGCCTTCCCAGGAGAAGTTGTCTCCCTGGTTGGTCAGCGCCGCCATGATCAGTTCGTATGCTTCCCAGAACCGGTCCATGAAACCCGTCGGCTGGCGGTTGGACATGAACAGTTCGTAGCTCGCGCCCTTGACGAAGCCGATCTCGGTCCTGCCGCCGGAAAGGCAATCGGCCATCGCGATCTCTTCCGCCACGCGCAGCGGATTGGAACGGTTGGCCAGCGGGATGCCCAGGGCGAGAAGGCGCGCCTTCTGCGTCTGCCGGGCAAGTATCGCCAGCGTCGTCATGCAACTGGTGGACATGCAGGTGGCAGAGGAATGATGCTCGTTGATCATGATGTTGAGGCCGAGCTCGTCCACCAGCATATATTCGTCGAGATAGCGGTTCAGCAGCTTGCCGGCCTCAATCGGGTCGCAATGATGCTGCGGCAGCGTGACGCGCATGTTCCCGGGAACCCCGAAGGCCGGGTGATAGGCTTGCTCGCTGAATTGCCAAAGTTCCAAGGCTTGTCTCCGTCGGGATAGATTCAGGCGCTTGCCAGGGCGGCAATACGGTTGGCCAGGGTGGCGGGTTGGTCGGCGTGAAGGCGGAAGCCGGCATCGGCAATATGCGCCACTTCTGCGCGGGGCAGGGCGGCGGCCCAGGCTTCGTGATAGGCGGCGCTGGCGATCGCATCCTTTGCCCCCCACAGGATCTGCACGGGGCAGGCGATGCGATGCAGGCGGTCTGCCAGCTTGGGATTGCACATGTAAGGCGTCCAGCCATAGAGGCTCATCGCTTCGTCATTGCGCATGGCGCGGCGAAGCTGGTCTTCGGGAAGCTTCATGATGTTCTGCAGCGGGCCGGGCTCGCCTGCCTGCATGCGCTGGCCGAGCTCCTGGCGCGGCAGCATGAAGATGTCCGCCACATATTGTTCGCGCCGGTCGGCGGTCTTCAGGCCCAGCGGCGAAACCAGCGTGAGCGACGAGGCGCGGTCAGGCTGCTTGGTGAGGATTTCGGCGGCCACCCAGGCGCCGAAATTGGCGCCTGCCATCACCGGGCTTTCCAGCCCGAGCTGGTCCATCATGTCGAGATAGAAATATCCCAGATCGTCTACGCGGTTCAGCCCTTCGCGCTGCTCGGAACCGCCGAAGCCGGGATGGGACGGGGCATAGACGGTGAAGCTGGCGGACAGTTCCTTCAGCACCTCGGCTGCGCCTTCCAGCCCGTCCAGCCCATGCAGGAACAGCAGCGGCGCCCCGGATCCTGCCTTGAACAGTTCCACCTGCGTCCCGCGCACATCGATCATCGAAAGGGAGCCGAACTCAAGCCCGGCGAGGCTGATGGTCGCCATGAAATATCTATTCCTCTACCGGATTCGCGTTTCCGGAGAGATTGTTACCGGTAAACCGATAGGTCCAATGCTTTGCTATTGAGAAATTGATGCCTCTTGGTTATCAAAACCTATGGAGCTTCGTCATCTACGCTATTTCCAGGCAATCGGCCGCGAAGAGCATTTCGGCCGGGCGGCCGCAGTCCTGCGGGTGACTCAGCCCGCATTGACGCGCCAGATCCGCGACCTTGAAAGCGAACTGGGCGTCGAATTGTTCGAGCGGCTGCCGCGCGGCGTCCGGCTGTCCAATGCCGGCCGCGTGTTTCTGGAAGACGTCGAGCAGATCCTCGCTCAGGTAAACCGCGCCGCCGACCGTGC
Organism: uncultured Alphaproteobacteria bacterium; assembly: GCA_963777785.1. Classification (GTDB taxonomy): domain Bacteria; phylum Pseudomonadota; class Alphaproteobacteria; order Sphingomonadales; family Sphingomonadaceae; genus Andeanibacterium. Next base: position 706,815 of record CAVZRU010000002.1, on the reverse strand, counting down.
CAAGCGGCTGGGAAGCGGGCATCTCGGCACGATCCGCGTGGGGCTGAGCGAGATCATCGCGCAGCACGAATTCATTTCCTATGGCTTGCTGCATTTCCGCGAGAGCGAACCGGGCGTGGCGCTGGACCTGCGATCCATGGGCTCGGCAGCGCAGATTGCGGCGCTGAAGGAAGGCGCGCTCGATGCCGGCTTCGTCTACGACGCGCATCTGGACGATCGGGATGGGGAAGTGCTGGAACAGGCGCCGATCGGCGTGGGGGAGACCATGCTGGCCGTCCATCGCAACCATCACCTCGCCCGGCGTGAGAGCGTTGCCATGGCGGAACTGGCGGACGAACCGGCGCTGTGGCCCGAACGGCGCACGGCCCCGGGCTATTACGACAGGCTCATGGCCGCCTGCCTGGAATGCGGCGGGGTGCCGCGCATCGTGCAGGAATGTTCGACCAATTCCATCCTGCTCAGCCTGGTCGCGGTCGGCATGGGCATCGGCTTCGTCACCGTGACGGGGCCGCTGCCGTCGGCGCAGAATATCGTGCTGGTTCCGATCAGCGATCTCGCTCTCGAATTGCAGGTCGTGCTGGTCTGGCGGCGGCGGGATCGTTCGGAGGCGTTGAGGCATTTTGTTGGTACGATGAGCCGCAGGGCTGGCCTATCTCAGCAAGGCTGATATCTTGCATCGCCGGCGAACCCATTCCATGAGAGCGGGCGCAGGAAGTGATTCTGCCGTGGGAACCGCCGCGAAACAGGAGCTAGAAATGGCCGAAGCAAAGCCGCTTAAAGGCTTGTATCATTTTGCTTATCCAGCCCGCGATGCGGAAGAGACGCGGCATTTCTACGAGGATATCCTCGGGCTGCCGCTGGTCAATTGCATGATGTCGGAACGGGTGCCGAGCACGGGCGAGGAAACGCCTTACGTGCATTTTTTCTTCGAGCTCGGGGACGGTTCCTACATCGCCTTTTTCGATCTCGGCAAGGACGAGATGCCGGCGCCGTCGCCCAACACGCCTGACTGGGTGCAGCATTTCGCGATCGAGACGGAGTCAGTCGAGAACGTCGCCGCGATGCAGAAGCGGCTGGAGGAACACGGCGTCGAATGCATCGGCGTGGTCGATCACGGCTTCATCAAGTCGGTCTATTTCTTCGATCCCAACGGCCTGCGGCTGGAGATCACCAGCCGCACCGAGCCGCAGGACTTCCTGGTGAAATCCGCCTCCGAGGCGCACGATATCCTGGACCGCTGGACCGAGCGCAAGCGCAAGGCGCTGGGCAAGGCCTGAGCAGCGCCTTGGCGGGCGCTCAGATCGCGATCGCGATGGACTTGGTCTCCGTATAGGCCTCGATGCCTTCGCGCCCGTTTTCGCGGCCCCAGCCCGATTGCTTGAAGCCGCCGAACGGCAGGGCGGGATCGAGCCCCCCTCCGTTGACGCGCACCGTCCCGGCCTTGAGCTTGCGCGCCAGCCGATGTGCGGCTGACAGATTGTTGGTCCACAGGACCGCGCCGAGGCCGTAGTCGCTGGCATTGGCCTGGTTGGCGATTGCATCCAGATCTTCGTCGCCAAAGGACATTGCGCACAGCACCGGTCCGAATATCTCTTCGCGGCGCACGGCCATTTCGGCATCGGTGCCGGTCAGCACAGTCGGGCGCAACGAAAGAACCGGGCCCTTCGATCGTGCGGCCGCCGGCGCGCAAATTCGCGCCCGCATCCACGCCGCCGCGCACATAGCCGAGAATGCGCTCGCGCTGGGTCTGGCTGATCACCGGGCCCATTTGCGTTTCGGGATCGAAGCCCGCGCCCACTTTCATCGCGTCGGCAATCTTCGAGACGCCTTCCACCACTTCGTCGAAATGCTTTTCATGCACGAACAGGCGCGAGCCGGCATTGCAGATCTGGCCGGCATTCATGAAGATCGAACCGGCCGCGCCCTTGATCGCCATGGACACATCGGCATCGGGAAGCACGATCACGGGCGTCTTGCCGCCGAGTTCCAGCGTCACGCGCTTGAAATTGCCTGCAGCCGCCTTGATGATCAGGCGGCCGACTTCGGTCGAGCCGGTGAAAGTCACCTTGTTGACGCCCGGATGGGCAGTGAGCGGCGCGCCGGTGGTGTCGCCGATATCCGGTCAGCAGATTGAACGCGCCTGCCGGAAAGCCGATCTCCTCGATCAGATGCGCGAGGCGCAGCGCCGTCAGCGGGGTTTCCTCGGCCGGCTTGAGGATGACGGCGCAGCCCGCCGCCAGCGCCGGAGCGATCTTCGCGACAGCCATCGCGATCGGGGCATTCCACGGCACGATCTGCGCCACCACGCCCACTGGTTCGCGCAAAGTATAGGCATGCCAGGTGCCCGCCCCGGACAAGGGCAATGGATTCGCCATTGAGCTTGGTCGCCCATCCGGCATTGTAGCGCAGTTGATCCGCCGCATAGGGCACATGAAAAAAACGGGCGTCGCCGCGCGGCATCCCGTTGTCGAGCGTTTCCAGCGCCGCGAATTCGTCTGCATGATCCAGCAGCGCGTCGGCCAGCCGGTTGAGCAGCAGTGCGCGCGCGTTGGGCTTCATCTCCGACCATTCGGTGCCGTTCAGTGCCTTCTGTGCGGCTTTGACTGCACGATCGACGTCGGCCTCCTGTGCAAGTGCAATATCGCCCAGTTTCTGCCCGGTTGCGGGGTCTTCGGTCGCAAAAGTCTCGCCGCCCAGCGGATCGACCCAGGCCCCGCCGATGAACAGGCGGTGGGTGCTGGCCGCAAAGCGACGCGCTTCATCGAGTGCGGGCACAGGGTTGTCCTGGGTATTCATGCTGGTCATGTCGGGGGTCCTCGATCTACTTGAAAATCAGCGCTGGCGCCGCGGGCGTCGCTATGTCCATAGCGAACGGCGTTAGGCCTTGTCGAACGATATTCGTGATGGCACAACGCGGTACAGGTGGGAGAGCCGGCGGAAATGCAGACATTCGACTACATCATCGTCGGCGCAGGATCGGCCGGCTGCGTGCTTGCCAATCGGCTGACCGAAGGCGGCAAGGACGAAGTCCTGATCCTCGAAGCGGGCGGGTCGGACCGCAATTGGCTGCTGCGCATGCCGCTCGGTTTCATGATGGCGGCGGGGAAACCCGAATATGACTGGGGCTATAAAAGCGAACCCGATCCCAAAATGAATGACCGCAGCCTGCCGGTTCCGCGGGGCAAACTGCTGGGCGGATGTTCGTCGATCAATGGCATGATCTATATGCGCGGCCATGCGCGCGACTATGACAATTGGCGGCAATTGGGCGCAGTTGGCTGGAGCCATGACGATGTGCTGCCTTACTTCCGCCGGATGGAAACGAGTTGGCGGGGCGAGGGCAAATATCATGGCTCCGGCGGTCCGCTGGCCGTCACCAGGGTTCCCGACGAGCACCTGCTTGGCGCTCCGATCCGCGAATCCGTGCGCGCGGCCGGCTATCCGGAAAGCGAAGATCTGAGCGGCGCGGAGCAGGAAGGCTATTCCTGCGCCGAAGCGACTGTGGATTTCAAGGGCCGCCGGGCGAGCACGTCGCAGGCCTATCTGCGCCCGGCCTTGCGCCGACCCAACCTCCAGCTGCAGTCCAATGCCCATGTCACGCGCGTCCTGATCGAGGATGGCCGCGCAATCGGCGTGGAATACCGCCAGGGCGACAAGCTGATCCAGGCGCGTGCGCGCAAGGAAGTGATACTCTCCGGCGGCGCCTACAATTCCCCGCAATTGCTGATGCTTTCCGGGATCGGACCGGCAGGGCAACTGGCAGAGCATGGGATAGAGACCATTGTCGATGCTCCCGCTGTCGGGCGCAATCTGATGGAACATCCGGTGCTCTATACAGGCTACGCCATGCGCGATGGAGGGACCTTCCTGTCCGCCTTGCGGATCGACCGCGCGGCGCGCTCCGTCGTGCAATGGGCGTTGGCAGGTTCAGGACCGTTTGCCAGCCAGATCACCACGGGCATGATGTCGCTGCGCACCCGGCCGGAGAAAGAGCGGCCCGATATCCAGCTGGTGTTCCTGCCTGTGCGGCTCGACGCGAAGCTGTGGTATCCGCTTGTCGGCCCCGGGATGGCGCATGCCCTCTCGGTGATGGTGATGCAGCTACGCCCGGAAAGCAGGGGCTCGGTCGAGCTGCGCTCCGCCGACCCGTTCGATCGGCCCAAGATCGACCTCAATCTGCTGGGCACGCCTAACGATTTTGCCGAATTGCGCGGCGGCGTGGAGGCAGTGCGGCGGGTCTTTTCCGCCGAGCCGCTCAAGTCCATGGTGACGGAGGAAAGAGCGCCTGGCGCGGATGTGCAGGGCGATGGCGCGCTGGACGAATTCATTCGCAAGAACGTCTCGATCTTCCAGCATCCTTGCGGCACCTGCAGGATGGGAGAGGACGATCAGGCCGTGGTGGACAGCCAGTTGCGCGTAAAAGGCGTGGACGGCCTGCGTGTGGTCGATGCCTCGGTATTCCCGGGTATCCCCGGCGCAAATATCAATGCCGCGGTGATCATGGTTGCAGAGCGGGCTTCGGACCTGATCCGCGGCATCGCGCCGCTCGCTCCTGCCGAATAAGGCGGGCGAGTTGGATCTCCAGTTCACGCAGGACGAACGGCAGTTCCGCTCCGATGTTCGGGCCTATCTGCTGGAACATGTACCAGAACGCATTCGCCAGGCCGTCTATGAGGAAAGGCCGATCCCTCGTGCCTGGATGGTCGAGGCGCAGCAGATTCTCAACCGCGCGGGCTATGCAGTTCCCCATTGGCCGCTGGAATGGGGCGGGCGGGACTGGTCGCCGCTGAAGCGCGCGATCCTGGCGCAGGAGATTGACCGCAATTCGGTCCCCAAGCCGCTGCCGTTCAATGTCGCGCTGATCGGCCCGATCATCGCCGCCTTCGGCTCGGAGGAGCAGAAGCGCCGTTTCCTTCCTGCCATCGCCAATCTCGACCTGTGGTTCTGCCAGGGTTTTTCGGAGCCCAATGCGGGATCGGACCTCGCCTCGCTCAAGATGTCTGCAGTGCGGGAAGGCGATCGCTACCGCGTCAACGGCCGCAAGATCTGGACGACCTATGCCCATGATGCGGACTGGATCTTCTGCCTCGTTCGCACCAGCAAGGAAGAGCGCAAGCAGCAGGGCATATCCTTCCTGCTGATCGATCTTGCCAGTGCCGGCGTCGAGGTGCGAGCGATCCCGTCGATCGACGGTTTCCACCATCTCAACGAAGTGTTGTTCGACGATGTTTCCGTGCCTGCCGAGAATCTCGTGGGAGAGGAAGGGCGGGGCTGGGACTACGCGAAATACCTGCTTGGCCAAGAGCGTACCTCCATGGGCAATGTCGGCTTCTCGCGCCGGCGGCTTGAGCGGGTGCGGGCTTTGGCGCAGGTTCCCCAGTCCGGGGCGAGTGGCCGGCTGATCGACGACCCGGCCTTCCGGCGGCGTCTGACATGGGCCGAGATCAGGCTGAAGGCGCTGGAGATCACGCAGATGCGCGTGGTCGCTTCCACGCCCACTCAGGGGGCCGATCCCAAGACCTCGATCCTCAAGACCGAAGGCGGAGAATTGCTGCAGGAGGCGGCCGAATTGCTGCTCGGCACGCTTGGGCCAGAGGCGCTGACTTCGGGCTTTCCCGAAGGAGCAGAGGCAGAGGAATTTTACGGGCTGGATGACCGTTCGGGCATCCTTTCAGCCTATTTCAGTTCCCGCAAATATTCGATTTTCGGCGGCTCGAACGAGATCCAGCGAAATATCCTGGCAAGCGCAGTGCTGAAACTGGGGAGGAAGCGGTGAACTTCGATCCCAGCGAAGAACAGGTGATGCTGGCTGAAATGGTCGGCAAGCTTTTCGCGAGCCATGCGGAGCGCGATCTGCGCGATGCCGACGCCGAATGGCGAGACTGCCTCGTTTACGGACTGACCGGCCTGCCATTTCCCGAACGCCAGGGCGGATTGGGCGGCGGCCATGAAGAGATCATGCTCGTGATGGAAACGATGGGCCGGCATCTGGCGGCTGCGCCCTATCTGCAATCGGTATTGATGGCCGGCCGCTTGCTGGGGCTGGCCGATCGGCCGGAACTGGGTGCGCTGCTGGAAGGCGGCTTGCGCTCCGCTCTCTGTCTGTTCGAGCCGGGCCAGCGCTATGTCTGGGATGCGCCCGCCACCCAAGCGGAACTAACCGGCGACGGCTGGGTACTCAGCGGCGCGAAATTGGCGGTGCTCGATCTCGATCGCAAATGCAGTTTGATCGTACCCGCCAAAGTGCCGGAGGGGCTCGGCCTGTTTCTGATCCGGCCCGGAACGGCGGGCGTTACATTGGACATCCGCCCTACGCCCGATGGCCGAACTGCCGCGAACGTCACGTTGGTCGGGGTGAACGTCCCTACTGGCGCGGCAATCGGTGATCCTGCCGGTAATGCAGCATTGCTGGCCGAAGTTGTCGACGGCGCGATCCTCGCCACTTGCGCCGAATCCATCGGCGCGATGGAACAGCTCCTCGCCCTGACGGTCGATTATCTCAATGTCAGGGAGCAATTCGGAGCGGCCATCGGAACTTTCCAGGCATTGCAGCACCGTGCGGCGGATATGCTCATCGCAATCGAGCGGGCCCGCTCCATGACGATCTACGCCGCATCGATGATGGGTTCTGCTCACGAGCACCGCAGCATGGCAGTGGCCGCAGCGCGGGCGCTGGTGAACCAGTCATCGCGGTTTGTCGGACAGCAGGCAATCCAGCTCCACGGCGGAATGGGGCTGGCCAGCGAATGCGCAGCGGGCGCGTATTTCCAGCGGCTCACCGTGCTGGAAACCCTTTTCGGAGACACGGACCACTACCTCTCCATCGTGGAGAAAGGTGGCGGTCTGCCTGCAGATTAATCCGGCTCTTGGCCTTCTTTCCGCTTCTGAACGACGTTGTAGAGAGACCGCGTCGCCGCAATCGCGTTGGGCCACGAGGTGTAGAAGGCGAGATGCAGCATCATTTCGCCCATCTCTTCCTCGGTCACGCCGCTGTTGAGCGCGAAGTTGATGTGCGATTCCAGCCGTAGCTGCTGATTGGCCCCGATCAGGGCAGCCACCGTGATCATGCAGCGGTCGCGCAGGGCAAGCTTGTCGGATCGCTCCCAGACTTCGCCATACAGCACCCGGTTGGTCATATCGACCAGGCCGGGGGCCACTTCCACCAATTCGTCGCCCGTCTTGCTTGGCCTTTTCACGCGTCACTCTCCTCGTCCGTCCGCTGATAGTTTCCGTGCCCAGGCTTGAACGTCTTCTGGTCGAGGAACTGGCTAAGGCCTTGCTCCTTGCCCTTCTCGGGGTCCACGTGATCGGTCTGGTCGGCCTTGGCAGTCAGATATTCGGCGGCCTGCTCCCAATTCATTTCCCGGGCATATTTGTACGCCATGCGGGCCTGACGCAATACGGTGGGGTTCTTGCCAAGCAGTTCGCGGGCCAGCGCTCGTGTGCGGTCCTTCAGTTCGGCGGCCGGCACTGCTGCATTGACGAGGCCGAGCTCCTTGGCGCGGCGCCCGTCGAATTTCTCGCCTGTCATCACGTAATAGAGCGCCTCGCGGTCGCCCATGAGCGTGGAAATTGCCTTCGAGACGACGCCGCCCGGGATCACGCCCCAATTGATCTCGGAGAGGCCGAATACGGCTTCCTCGTCGGCAATGGCGAGATCGCAGCAGATCAGCGGAGTGAAGGCACCGCCGAAGCACCAGCCATTGACCATGGCGATGGTCGGCTTGGCGTAATACATCAGCGTGCGCCACTGCCAGGCGCGGGTTTCGCGGTAGGCGCGATGCCGGTCGATATCCGTCATGCCTTCCATGGCGCGGAAGAAGTCCTTGAGGTCCATCCCGGCGGAGAATGCCTCTCCGCTGCCCGTCAGCACGATCACCCCGGCGCGCTCGTCCGTCTCCAGCGCATCGAACACGGCGTTCATCTCGCGCGCGAGGCCCATGCTCATCGCATTGCGCTTATCGGGCCGGTTGAGATGCACCCAGGCGATGCCGTCCTCGAATTCGACCTTCACGTCGTTTCCGCCAGGGATCGGTTTGTCGGTCATGATTATTCTCGTTCCATTGTGATTTACGGGTTCAATTGCAGTTTCAGTGAGTGGTCACGATCAGGGCGTCCAACGCGATCGCGCCTTCGCCCCTAGCCATGAGCATGAGCGGGTTGATGTCGATCTCGGCAATGCCGATGCCGGCGCGCATTGCGGCGCCCAGCTTCACCACCACATCGGCAAGCGCCTCGACATCGCGCGCGGGCTGTCCGCGAAATTCGCCAAGCAGCTTTGCGCCGCGCAGCGTCCCGATCCGCTGGACGGCACGGGCGTGGGTAATGTCGGCGGGCAGCAATATGGCCGCATCGAGCGCCTCGATCCACACGCCGCCGAGCCCGACGAGGATGGATGCGCCCCAATCGGGATGGTGCCGGGCTCCGACTATCATTTCAAGGCCGGGAGCGGACATCTGCTCTACCAATACGCCTTCGATTTGCGCGCCTTTCAAATTGGCCATCAGCTGGCTCCACCCGGCACGCAGGCCCGCTTCATCGCGCAGATTGAGGATAACGCCGCCAATGTCGCTTTTATGCGAAAGTTCCGCGGCCTGCGCCTTGATCACCAGCGGGTAGCCGATACGCCCGGCAATCTCCAAAGCTTCCTCGATCGTACTCGCCATGCCGCCATCGGGCACGCGCAGGCCTATCTGGCGCAGGAACTGCTTCCCGACATATTCGGGCTTCACGCCTGCTTCCGTCCAGCCCGTCAGGCCCTGAGCCGGAGGCGTGCGGTCGTCGCCTTCCTGCAGCGCCTCGGCATAGCGAGCGACGGCTGCGAAGGCGCGCATCGCCCGCTCGGGTGAGCGGAACAATGGCGTCTCACTCTCATGCATCGCGGTCAGGAAATCCGGATCGAGCGGCTGCTCGTCGCCGGTGAGCGCCATCACCACGGGCTTGGCAGCCGCAAGGGCAGTGGGGATCACGGCATCGGCCTTGGACCGCTGCTGCGGCGGTGCACCGCTTGCCATGGGCAAGAGAACGCCCCCGATCGCCGGATCGGCAAGCATGGCCTCTGCGGTCTGGCCGTAGATCGCGCCGCTTAGATAGCCGGTCGTGCCGACATCGAGCGGATTGTCGATCTCCATTCCGGCAGGCAGGTAGTCGGCAATGCGCGAGCGTGTCGTCTCGCTGATTTCGGCAATCGGTAGGGCAATGTCCTCGGCAAAGTCGAAGCACATGCCGCGGATCGCGCCGCTATTGGTGACGATGCCAAGCGCGCCCGGTGGCGGCGAGGGGTAGCGATGGAGGATGGCGAGCGTGTCGAACAGCTCGTCCATCGTGTCGACCGCCACCACGGCCTCATTTTCCACGGCGCTGCGCATCAGCGCGTAGTCGCCCGCCATGGCCCCGGTGTGGGAAGCCGCGGCTTCCATGCCGCGCCGGCTGCGGCCCGGATGGTGCATGACGATCGGCACGCCAGCGCGCGCGCGCCTTGCGCGCGGCGGCGATGAAACGCTGCGGATCGCGGATCTGTTCGGCATAAAGTCCAATTGCGTTGGCGGATCCCTCGGCGATAATGAAATCGATCAGATCGCTGCAATCGACCACGGCTTCATTGCCCGTTGCGGCAGACAGCGAGACCGAAATGCCGCGCCCCTGCATGGCCGCGCGGATGTTCGATGCGGTCGCCCCGCTTTGCGCGATCACCGCGACGCTGCGGCGATTGCCTAGAGGTGCCGGGTGGGCCGGCTCGAAAGTAAGCGCGATGCCGCCGGCATAGTTGATATAGCCCAGGCAATTCGGGCCAAGCAGCGCCATGCCGGCCTTGCGGCAGATCTCGGCGACGGCGTCCTGTTCGCGGCGGCCTTCTTCGCCAGCTTCGGCGAAGCCGGACGCGAACACGATCACGCCGCCCACGCCGCGCCGCGCGCAATCCTCGATCATGGGCCGAATTGCGGCGCCCGGCACGTTCAGGACGGCGGCATCGACACCCTCCGGCAAGTCATTGGCCGATTTGATGCAAGGCCGCCCGCCAATTTCGTCACGTGTGGGGCTGATGAGATGCAAGTCCCCATCGAAGCCGAAACGCTCGCAATTGGCGAGGACTGCGCCGCCCATCGTCGCCGGATCGGGCGATGCGCCGGCAATGGCGATCGATCGCGGCCGCAGCAGCCGCGCCAGGGCATTGCTCTGTGACAAAGTATGTTCCCCTGCAGGCCGCGCCTTAATAGGCGTCCATTTCTTTCAGCGTCTCGGCGGCCCAATCCCAGGCTTCCACTCCGCTCCCGACGCCCGCGTACATGGTGGCCTGCAGCAACGTTTCGCGCACGTCTTCCTTGGTGCAGCCATTGGTCAGCGCAAGGCGAGTCAGACGCCGGACCGGCAATTCCTTCCCCAGGGCCGCAACCACGCCCAGCGTGATCAACAGGCGTTCACGCAGCGCCAATCCTTCGCGCGTCCAGGTGTCGCCAAATACCGCCTTGGTGACGAAGTTTTCGAGCGGAGCGTAGAACTCGTCGGCCGCATCCAGCCGGGCAACGCCGGTATCGCCCATCAGCTTGCGGCGCATCTCGCGCCCGGCCTGGAATGAAGGATCGTCGGTCTGCAAACTCATGGGCTTTCCTCTCGATTTGGGAGACGCATTCGCAGCATCATTTAGCCTTCGCTGAAATGACCTGCTGGCCTGTCTCGCCAATTGCCGGATTTGGTGATTTGTAGGCTTGGCTAATTTCAAGTTGAGTGCCATGCTGAATGGCATTTGTAAATGACAACTAAGCAGCGATCTGAAGGAGGGGCGGCAAGAGGCCAATCCCCAAGGAATCCGCGCCATTAAGGAGCAAGACATTGGAGAGACCTGGCGGAGGAATAGGCAAGAGAATTGCGAAAGTAGCGCCGCTGCTCAACAAGCTTACGCAGGAAGTTCTCTATGACGACGTATGGGAACGCCCCTTGCTTACGAAGCGGGAACGATGCCTACTTACGATCGCCGCACTGGTCACGCAGGGGCGCGAACAGACCAAGGGTCACATGGAGACCGCGCTTGAGAATGGCCTCACCATCGAGGACCTGGGCGAGGCGATTACGCATCTGGCATTTTACGCAAGTTGGCCCGCAGCGGTTGTAGCCGCTCATCGCCTGCTTGAAATCCAGCAGGAGCGCGAAGCAGCGGAAGCAGCGGGGAAGGGCGACACATAGGTCGCCCTGAAGGGCGGCTCAAACCTTCTTCACCGGCTCCTTCGCGACCGGTGCCAGCGGATCATCCGGCACCACGGCCACCCCGGCGCCTCTGTCGGAGCGGAAATTCTCGTAGGTGCCGGTGTCCTTGCGCCGCTGACCGAAAGACACCACCGGCTCGATCTCGTCCTTCGTCACCGGCTTCATCTTTTTCTTCCGGGCGAGCGCAGCCTCGATATAGGGGGCCAGTTCCGCGGCCTTCTTCGCCTGGCGCTCTTCCTCGTCGGCCTTGAGGCGCGGCATTGCGGTGGTGGCGAAGAGATCCAGCGATTCGACGATATGCTGGTGATTGGCCGGGCCGGTCTGCTGCACGAAGATGATCTGGTCGACGCCGACATCGGCATAGCCCTTGCAGTGTTCATAGACCTGATCGGGCGTACCGATCCCGCCGCTGCCATGATTGTCCGCGATTGATTCCTCGGCCTTGAGGAATTTCTCCCACACTTCGCTGTGTCCCGGCTTCATGCTTCCGAAGGAGGAATAATAGCCGAGCGAATAGCCGAAGAACTTGAAGCCCTGCGATCCGCGGCGGATGGCCTCCTCTTCCTCCTCATGCACCGAAAGGGCGGTGACGATGGCGAAATTGGCATTCACGGCATGGCCGATCGGCACGCATTCGTCCGACTTGATGATGTCGTAATATTCCTGGACCCATTTGCCCGCCTGTTCCGGCGCGGCGAAACCAAACACCAGCGCGCCCATGCCGTTGCGCGCGGCGTGCAGGATAGTGTCGCGGCGCGAGCAGGCGACCCATAGCGGGGGATGCGGCTTCTGGAGCGGCTTGGGCACGATATTGCGCGCGGGCATGGAAAAGAATTCGCCCTCATATCCGGGGTAGGGCGTCATGGTCATCATGTTGGCGCATTGCTCGGTCGCTTCGCGCCAGGCGTCTTTCTTGGTATCCACGTCCACGCCGAAGCCTTCGAGCTCCATCGCGGTGCCGCTTTCGCCCGTGCCGAAATCGATGCGTCCGCCCGACAGCAGGTCCAGCGTCGCAATGCGTTCCGCGATCCTGACAGGGTGATTGATGCTGGGCGGCATCACGCAGATCCCGTGGCCAAGGCGCATGCGCTTGGTTCGCTGTGTCAGGGCCCCCAGGAAGACTTCGGGCGCAGAGCTGTGCGAATATTCCTCAAGGAAATGATGCTCGACCAGCCAGGCGTAATCGTAACCGAGCTTGTCGGCCAACTCGAGCTCGTCGAGCGCATTTTGAAAGATCCTGTGGTCCTTCTCTGCGCTGAAAGGAGCAGGCGATTGATGTTCGTAGAAGAGCCCGAATTGCATGTCTTCTCTCTCCGATCCGTCCCGATGCGTTCTGTTTTGGCGCATTGGCTGAAGCCGGAAATGGCGCCTGCATCGGTCACAGGGTTTACGTATCAGTGTTGCTTATATCAGCATTGCTGACATGCAAGCGGCACCAAGTAAAGTGGTTTTGGGTGCGCTACGAGCTTGGACGCGCATTCCAAGTTCACCACTCAGTCAGACGCGCTGAATGCCGAGGCGGCGATATTCCTGCGATAACTCCTCGATATCCGGCGCAGTTTCGACTTCTGGAGAGGGTGCGTTCAGGGACTGCTGCAACTTGATCAGTGCGGCCCGCAGCTGGTTTTGCTCGTCTGCCCCAAGCGGCTCGAGCAATTTCATCTCCAGTGCCTGTGCCTTCTCATGGCACTGATCGAGACAGGTTCGCCCCGAATCGGTCAGGGTGAGTTCAAGCAAGCGCCGGTTGGCTTCGCTCGCCTGCCGTTCGATCAGGCCTTTGGCTTCGAGCAAGGCAATCTGCCTGATCATCGTCTGCGGCTTGACGTCGTATACGCGCGCCAGCTCTGCGGAGGTCAGGCCGGTCCGGCTGGAGATCGTGGTCAATATGCGGAACTGCACCGCAGACACGCCCAGCGGCTGGAAGATCGCCTCAAGCTGGATGTAAGCCTTGTATTGGACTTGCTTCACCAGATTCAGGATCGAGGCCGCATTGCTATCGGCTTGCGGACGAGCGCTGTTCTGCATTGCGCATTACTGTCCAATCGCTGGACTTCTGTCCAGTAGGCTGAACCCGAACCTTTCGAGATATCGCAGCAATTGCGGCGCTGATGGGCCCGCGCAAGCGGTGCAAATAGGCTGGGCCGTTCGGCCCAGCCAGATGACGCTATTTGAGGCGGCGAACGCGCACGGCCGCCTGACCGTCGACAACCATCAGGAAACTGCCCAGCGATGCCCGCTTGATGGCTACCAATGCGCCTTCGCGGGGAGGGCGGAAACTCATGGGTACCGATTCGGTGAACAGCCATTGTGCGCCGTCTTCGATCGTCACGAGATAGACGCCTGGTTCACGTTGGCGAACTTCCTGAATCCGAGCGCGAATTTCATCCGCGCCCTTGCCGGTTTCGGAATAGCTCTTGAACCGGTCTGCTCGCTTGACCGACTCGGCACCGAAATTTCCGCCGGCAGCAGGCGAACCACTGCCCAGCGCTTCCGCGCCATTATCCGCCGCCTCAGATCGCTTGGTGGAGCGGTCTGTGCGAATGTTATTGTCATAACAATTCAAGCGGGCGAGAGAATCTTCGATCTTGGCGCATTCGCGCAGGATACCCAGAACGGCTTCGTCTGAGTTTTGCGACCACGATGCAGTGGGATAGCACAGTGCCGCCGCGGCAGTGGCCGTTAGCGCCATCGACCTGAAGGGCGCGCTCATCTTCCACCGGTTTCGCATCGACATTCTCTCCTTATTTCGGTTCGTAATAGCCGGATTTCGAGATGGGCGAAATGCCGGAAATTCAAGTTGAGCTTAATTCGGTAAATGACTTTGTCCCGTCGTACGCGACCACTCAAGAGCGTACCCGCTTCAGCCGTGCGGCGATGACTTTCGCCAACTGCAAGGCGCCGCATAATTAGTTAACATATATAGTAATATTGGGATTTTAACTGGCGCGCCCCTCCCAAATCATGCATATAGGATCATCCCGCAAGCACTTTCCGTAGTGTGTCCGACCAGTCTCGGATACGATTGCGCATTCTTCTCGTTGACTATGACCGAAAGTAGAAGTAATTCCTGAGGGGTTCAAGGTCGTTGGGGTGAGTGGCCCCGCGACCATATCGTTTGGCCAAACGCCAACTGCGTCACCGGCAAATCGGGCGCGGGTTTCTAGGGAGGGGATAAGATGATTTCTGCTAACTCGAAGTGTATTCGCGTCGCTCTTGCGTGTTCGAGCGCGCTTTACTTCGTCGCGGGCTCGCAGATTGCGCTAGCTCAGGAAGCTGAGGGCGATAGCGCATCCGAGGCCGTGATCGTGGTTACGGGTTCGCGCATTCAGCGCCGCGATTTCGAGGCGAACAGCCCGATCGTTACCGCGGGCGAAGAACTGCTCAAAAACACTTCCAGCTCGGCAATTGAAACCAGTCTGAACAAGCTGCCAGCCTTCACCCCGGCGCAGACCCCGACGCTGGGCGGTGACATCCAGCCGACCGCGACCAACACTCCTGGTGCGGCGACGGTTTCGCTGCGCAGCCTGGGCACCAACCGCAACCTCGTGCTGGTTGATGGGCGCCGTGCCACTCCGGCCAACGCTTTGGGCGTGGTCGACATCAACACGATACCGGCCGCTGCGGTCGAGCGTGTGGAAATCATCACCGGCGGCGCATCGGCGACCTATGGTGCAGACGCTATCGCTGGTGTCGTCAACTTCATCCTCAAGAAGGATTTCCAAGGTCTCGAGCTCGATGGCTCGATCGGCGTATCCGACCGTGGTGACGGCCGTGAATATACGATCAGCGGCGTGATGGGCACGAACTTTGACGATGGGCGCGGCAACATCACCATCGGCCTCGCCATGAACGATCGCCAGGCCGCCTATGCGGACGAGCGCGAGTGGTATCATGACGTCTGGCAGGATCCTTCCTTCGTCGGTTCTGAATTTTTCCCCGATTTCTCCGGCTTCCAGCCTTACGGCGGTGTCAACCCGACTCAAGGCTCCTACGACGCAGTGTTCGGTGCTGGCGCAGTTGCAACCGGCAGCCGCCTTTACTTCAATGAAGACGGAACGCCTTTCACCGGCTTCTTCCAAAGCCCTCCAGGCGGCGCGGATCAGTTCAAGGGCGACCTGACGGGATCGAAGTGGAAGAGGCTGGCCGACGGCACGCTGGCGCAGAACTTCACTGACACTCTCGCTCAGCTGGCGCTCAACCGCTACAACATCTACGCTCGCGGCAATTACGAGATTAACGACTGGATCGGCGTTTTCGGGCAGGCGACATTCACTCGCGTCGAAACAAAGACCAACCAGCAGCCTTCGCCTTCGGTCAATGGCTGGTCCGCTCTCGTTCCCGCATCGAACCCGGTTCCGGACGATCTGCGCGACATTCTGGATAGCCGCGTCTTCCCGACAACGGGTAACGCTGGATTGGCCGACCTCCTGAACTGCGATCCTTCGGCGGTGGCAAATGCCGGTGCAGTCGGATCCGGCGCATCTTGCGACTGGCAGCTGACCTATTACCTCAACTATGCGAACCGCGAAGCGCGCACGAACGTTTACACCTACAACATCGTGGCAGGCTTCGAAGGCAGCGTTCCGGGAACGGACTGGACCTGGGAACTCTACGCTTCGCAGGGCGAATCCGAAACGAGCGCACTCATCACGGGTGCGGCTTCGCTTGAACGCTTCCGTGCGGTGGTTTCGAGCCCCGATTGGGGCGCGGGCTTCAGCCAGCAGGGCAATCCGCTGTTCGGTGGGTTCGGTGCTTCGCAAGCGACTTGCACCAGCGGCTTCGATCCGTTCAACAAGGCCGCAACGATCAGCGACGACTGCATCGAGGCGATTTCCGCAAACCTGCAGAACCGTGCAGTCATGCAGCAGACCGTGTTCGAGTTTAACGCTCAGGGCGGCCTGTTTGAACTGCCGGCCGGCCAACTGCGCGGTGCTATCGGCGCCAGCCATCGTTCGAACCGCTACGAGTTCATCAACGATACGCTGACGAGCCAGGGTCGTTCGTTCCTCGATCAGGCGATCGGCATCTATCCCAGCGGCAGCTCGGAAGGTGAGATCAAGGTCGATGAACTTTATGGCGAATTGTTGATCCCGGTAATCTCCGACACTCCCGGCATTCAGAGTTTCGAGCTCAATATTGGCGCTCGTACTTCGGACTATAACACCACGGGCAACAGCTTCACCTGGAAGATCATGGGTGACTGGGCGGTGACCGATTGGTTCCGGTTCCGCGGCGGCTTCAACAAGGCTGTCCGTGCGCCGAACATCGCCGAACTCTATCTCGCACCTCAGCAGACCTTTGCGGCTGCCGGCGGCGGTGACGTTTGCCGTCGGAACAACACGCTGGCTTGGTCGGCCAACCCGGCTACCAACTCGAACGCAGCCAATGTCGAAGCGACCTGCCGGATCATGATGAACCAGGCGATCTCGAGCACGGGCGACACGTTCTACAGCAACCCACAGTTCTATGCTGCTGTGGGCCCGGCTTTCGCTTTCCCGACCACGGTCGGCAATCCGGACCTGGTGCCTGAGACGGCGAAAACCTGGACTTTGGGTGCGGTTGTATCCTCGCCGGTCGATAGCGAGATCTTCAGGCGGTTCCGTCTGTCGGTGGACTATTACAACATCTCGATCGACGATGCGATTGGCCCG
Source organism: uncultured Alphaproteobacteria bacterium (assembly GCA_963777785.1). Classification (GTDB taxonomy): domain Bacteria; phylum Pseudomonadota; class Alphaproteobacteria; order Sphingomonadales; family Sphingomonadaceae; genus Andeanibacterium. Next base: position 689,962 of record CAVZRU010000002.1, on the reverse strand, counting down.
CTCACGCTCGACAGTGCGCAGCGTTTCTGCTTCGACCCGATCTTCAACCCGGCAATTTCGAGCGATCCGACCGCTGCCGCCGCTTCGCCTTTCTGCCGCTCGGTTGGCCGCGTGGCCGGCGACGGCGCGCTGGGCAACGTGCTCACGTCCTACCAGAACAACGGTCGCGTCCGTACGCAGGGTATCGACGTCCAGCTCGATTGGGCTTTCCCGGTTGGCCCCGGCACTTTCAGCCTGAACACGGTATTCAACTACCTGATCACGCTGAAGTCCGCTCCGCTGCCGGAAGAGGCCGGTTCCGCTGGTGCGCTGGTTGAATATGCCGGCACACTCGGCCCGGCATCGGCAGGTGCAGGCGTGGGCGAGAACGGCCTGACGCCGGGTTCCTTCCGCTGGAAGATGCTGAATACGTTTGGCTACTCGATCGGTCCGGCCAAGGTCTCGCTGCAGTGGCAGCATCTGCCCAAGACCGAGTTGATCGCTTATCCGTTCGACAACAATACCCCGTTCGTAGGCTCGCCAGCTTACGACCTGTTCAACCTGAGCGGTTCCTATGCGATCATGGACAACGTCACGCTGCGTGCCGGTGTCGACAACATCTTCGACAAGGCGCCGCCTCTGGTGGAATACAATGCCGCTTCGACCGGCCTGAAGAACAGCATCGGCGGTTTCCCGATCAATGGCACGTTCTTCGATCCGATCGGCCGGCGTTATTACGCAGGTGTCAACATGAAGTTCTGATGCTGGAATATCGGCGGCCGGGTTTCGTCCCACACTCCCCCGGGAGCCCGGCCGCATGAGATTGGAGCCAATTGGGTCAGGCCGCAAAGCCGCCCGATTGGCTCTTTTTGTCTGTCGGTTCCATATATCCGGCAGCAAGGATCAAAAGATCTGGATCAAAAGGGAATCGGGATGTTTGGATTTTCCGGCAGGAAGCTTGGTTTCATCGCTGCGCTTGCGCTCACGATCAATGGGTGCAGCCAGCCGACTGCAGTAACGCAAAGCGGCAATGTCGATGCGGCAAGAATTCTGGCCGCAGAAGACGACCCCGACAACTGGCTGGCCTATGGGCGGACTTATGAGGAGCAACGCTTCAGCCCGCTCGAAGATGTGAACGATGCCAATGTGGGCGAGCTTGGCCTGGCCTACGCAGTGGAGCTGGGCACCAATCGCGGCCAGGAAGCCACTCCGATCGTCGTCGACGGGGTGATGTATTTCTCGACTGCCTGGGATCACATCTACGCCATCGACGCTGCTACCGGCAAAGTGATCTGGCAACACGATCCCAAGGTCGATGGAAGCAAAGCGGCGCATGCCTGCTGCGACGTCGTCAATCGCGGGGTCGCGGTGTGGAAAGGCAAGGTCTATTTCGGCACGATCGACGGGCGCCTGATCGCGCTCGATGCGGCAACCGGCAAGCAGGTCTGGTCGGTCGTCACGGTCGACCAGAAGAAGCCTTACACGATCACGATGGCGCCGCGGGTGTTCAAGGACAAAGTGCTCATCGGCAATAGCGGTGCCGAGCTGGGCGTGCGCGGCTATGTGACGGCGTACGACACCGAAACGGGCAAGCAGGTCTGGCGTTTCTATACAGTGCCCGGAAACCCGGCTGACGGGCCCGACGGGGCCGCTTCCGACGAGGCCTTCGCCAAATTTGCCGGCAAGACGTGGTCCGGCAATTGGTGGGAAATGGGCGGCGGCGGAACCGTGTGGGATTCCGTCGTATACGATCCCGATTTCGACCAGCTGCTGATTGGCGTGGGCAATGGCGCGCCCTGGAATCACCGCGCTCGTTCGGCCGGGAAGGGCGACAATCTCTTCCTGTCCTCGATCCTGGCGCTCGATCCCGATACCGGGGCCTACAAATGGCATTATCAGGTCAATCCCGCAGAAACCTGGGATTTCACTGCCACGCAGCAGATCACCTTGGCCGATCTCACGATCGATGGAAAAGCGCGCAAGGTGCTGATGCAGGCGCCGAAGAACGGCTTCTTCTACGTCATCGACCGCAGCAACGGAAAACTGATCAGCGCCGAGCCCTATGTGCCGCAGAATTGGGCCGAGAAGATCGATCTCGAAACCGGGCGACCGGTCGAAAAGCCCGGCGCGCGCTATTCCAGCGAACCCTATATGATCTATCCTTCCGGCCTGGGCGCTCACGCCTGGATGCCGATGAGCTATTCGCCCAAGACCGGCCTGGTCTACATTCCGGCGATGCACGCGCCGCTGACTCTCCAGGATGACGTGAATTACAAGCGTTATCCCGGCCGCTGGAACACCGGTGTATCCATGATCGGCACCCCGGCCGGCCGCGAGGAAGAAGCGCGCTACAAGGGCTGGCTGGTGGCCTGGGATCCGGTGAAGCAGAAGGCAGCCTGGAAGATCGAGCGGGACTGGCCATGGAATGGCGGCACGCTGGCGACGGGCGGCAATCTGGTGTTCCAGGGCGACAACCGCGGTATCTTCCATGCCTACAGCGCCACTGACGGCAAGGAGCTATGGAAATTCGATGCCGGGCGCGGGGTACTTGCCGGGCCGATCACTTATCGTGTGGACGGCGTTCAATATGTCGCCGTGCTCGCGGGTTATGGCGGATCGATGGGCATGGCATCGGAATCTCCCTGGATGCCGACACCGCCGCCGCCAGGCATGATGCTGGTCTTCAAGATCGGCGGCACCGCCAAATTGCCCGAAGCGCCGCCGACCGCGCCCATTCCTTTCGTGACGAGCGAGGAGAAATTCAGCGCCGCCCAGATCGCCGAAGGCAAGAAGTGGTATCTCCAGTTCTGCCGGATCTGCCACGCCGGGCCGACCAATCCCGACCTGTTCCGCTCGCAAATGGCGACCAGCAAGGAATCCTGGAAATCCATCGTCATCGACGGGGCCCTGGCGGGCAATGGGATGGCCAGCTTTGCCGACTATATCTCGGCCGATCAGGCAGAGGCGATCCGGGCCTATATATTGGATGAAGGCCGCCGCCTGAAGGAAGCCCAGGCGCAAGGCAAACCGCCGCCGTCCAGAGGCAGATAGCTGGCGATCAAGCTGTGAGAGAATGACGGGCCGGGCCTAAAGTCCGGCCCGTCCTTTTCGCCCGAAGGCCCCGGCCCGGGTAATATGCCGATCGATGATCCAGGCCGAAGAGCTGACCGCCAGCGCGCAGGCAGCAGTGGCTGCGAAGAACGGCAGGACGGACTGTCCGCCCAAATCGAGCAGATATCCGCCGCCCAGGGACATGGCCATGCCGCCTAGCCGCCCCATGAGGATGCCGTAGCCAATCCCGCTTGAACGGCATGATACGGGATAGCCCAGTGCCATGAGTGAATAGATCGTTGCCACGCCTATGCTGGTAATGCCGCCGCCGATCCCCACCAGCGCATAGACTGCCCACCGCTCACGCGGGCCGGGCGACTGGGCAAGGCCGTCGATCGTGAAGGCAAGCACTAGCAGGCAGAGGCCAGTCAGCACCGAGCAGGCGACCAATGTCGGCTTGGATCCGAATGCACGGGCGGCATAGCCGGATATCAGCGCGCCGATCATCGATACCAGGCCAAGCGCGAAATTGGCCCCCGTAAGCTGCTCCTTGGCGAAGCCCGCGCTTTCGAGGATCAGGGGAGACCAGCCCGCCAATCCGTAGAAGATCGCGGTCGACGCTGCGAAGCTGACTGCGATCCCGATGTTGAAACGCAAATTGCTGCGGTGGAACAGGCCGATCTTGGACCCGGCTTGCCCATCCGGCGAGGGGCCTTCCTGCTCCTGTTCAAGCTGCACAGGTTCCCGCAAGGCGAACTGCGCATTCCGCTCTGCCTCGGCCGCCCTGCCTTGCCCGAGCAGGAAGATCGGCGATTCCCGCACCACAAGGAAGATGACGATGCCGAGCAGTGCGGAGGCAAAGCCGAGAACGCCAAACGTCCCGCGCCAATCCAGGGTCGGTACCATGACCGGCACCAGCGCCGCGGCGGACATGGTTCCCGCCGGTGTGCCGATAGCGAGGATCGCGACCACATAAGTGCGCAGCCGCGGCGGCATCCATTCGGTGGTTAAGCGCCAGGCCGCAAGGCCCCGCGGCACCGAAGCCCAATCCGCCGATCAGTCGCAGGGCCGTGAGTGCCGTCACGCTTTCCGTCAGCGCAACCGCGGCCGTTGCGCAGCCGAATATTATCACCGAACCGGCAAGGATATTGCGCCGTCCGAAGCGGTCGGCCAATTGCCCGCCGAAGAAGGCGCCAATCCCCATGCCGATGATCGCGGCGGAGAGAGGCCAGCCGAAAGCGGCTCGCTCGATGCCCCATTCCCCGACGATATCGGGCGCCACCAGCGGCAGGACCTGCAGATCGACCCCGTCGAGTATGAAGGCGATTGTCACCAGCAGCAGCACCAGCATCTGATAGGACCCGGCGCGTTGCCGGCTCGCCGCTTCGCTGAAACTTGTCCGCACTTCATCCTCCCCCCTTTTTTGATGCACCAAGGGACTTGGCATAGCTCTATCGGTCCTGCAAACTGCCGGCGGAAAGCACAAGCTGCCAGCTCAAACGGCTAGCAAGCATCCGCCAGAATGCGCGGATGGCGATCGGAGGATGCGATGAAACCCAAAGTCTCTCTAGAGGACCGTGTCGAGATCGAAGAACTGATGGCCCGCTATTGCTGGGCGCTCGATACGGGCGATTTCGAAGGCTATGCGGATTGCTTTGCTGAGGATGGCTGGCTGGCCCACTGGCCGCAGGGCAAATGCGTCGGGCGCGAAGGGCTGAAGCGGGCAACGCAATCGCTCTGGTACGACAAGCCAAATGCCTATCTCGGGCGCCAGCACCGCTTCAGCGCAGTGCTGATGAGCCCGGAAGGCGAGGGCAAAGTGCGGATCAAGGCCTTCTGGTCGATCCTGCAACACGATGTCGAAACATTTGAAAACCGCGTGTTCGGAATGGGCACGTGGGACACGCTGACGGCAAAGGACGGCGACGGCGAGTGGCGCTTCAAGAGCGTCGACGTCGATCTATGGATCAACGGCAAGGTGCCCTGGGTTGGAGAAGATCGCGCCTGGGCCAATCCGCCGCAAGTTGTGGAGTGAGCTGGCGGTCGTCATTGGGTAACCAGCAAGCTCCCGATTAAAATTATGGCAGACTGTTGGCAAGTCGGATATAGGCCGCCGGTCCGCTTGTTCCGATTGGGATTTCTTACCATCCCTATCTCGCGGCATGAGTACGATATAGACGCTCCGCGAGCGGTCACCCAGAACATCGTATTGGAAGCGCCGCCCCAGCCATCGGTGCCTGCAGCGTCGACGGAAGGATCATCAAGAATTCGAACCTCCCCGGCAGTGGCCGCTCCGCTAAGAGCTAGCGCGAGTTTATACGCCCGGCGCCATAAAGTCGGCACAAGTTCGGGCGCTGTTCGTTTCATCCCTCACGTCCAATGCACCTTCGTCGACCTGCATGGCGCACAGCGGCAAGTAACGCAACGGGGCGAAACTGCCCCGCCGGGCGGGTAGTCCATAACTGCGCGTAGAATTTTGCATTCCGCCACCGAGGCTGAATCCCGCCGGCGAGAGCGAAGGTCGCTGCAAGCACGTTGTCCTGGGACGATAAACGTGTCCCGCATGCGGGCTGTACAGCCGGATTCGCAGATTAGTTTCTCGAATGGCTGGCCGGAGACTTTCTCGACAATCGCCAGCGCGATATCGAGCCCCATGGAATAGCGCCATGATCTTCCCGATCCGATCGGAGTGGAATTGAAGCGGCCGCTGCGGCGAACTCGCAAGGACTGGGTGGGGAAATTGGTCGCTGCCTCCCAGGAGCGTTGCCACGGACTACGTTCGCTTCGCGGTAACGCAAGGTGAGGCGCAGCTGCGCAAATGTTATGCGGTTTGAAGCGGAGAATCGCGACCTAGCCCAATGCCAATTACCAACCCCCCGTTCGTCCTGAGCTTGTCGAAGGACGCGCGAGAGGAGGCGCTATTTGATGAACGGCGTACCTAGAGTCGGAGGAGGGCGAAGGAAGCGTTGATTGCCCACCGATTGGAACTGGAGCAGCACGCGACCGACAGACTTGATTTGTGCCAAGGTTCTCTGGCGGTGCGCGTCCTTCGACAGGCTCAGGATGAACGGAAGTGAGTTGCACCCGCCTTCCACCCAATAGCGGACAACCACAAGGCCGCGTGATACTCACACCTGTATGACGCACCCCGCGACGAATCCCTTCGATCAGTTTGCTCCCCCTATTCGCCCGCCTACCGCCTTGCGGCAGGCGATTACGCAGGCCACCCGGCGTCCTGAAGCCGAGGCAGTCGCCGAGATATTGCCGCAGGCGCGATTGCCGGAGGAGGGGCGCGCTGCTGTTGCTGCACTGGCGACAAGGCTCGTCACCCTGCTGCGAAGCAAGGGAACGGGCAGCGGTGTCGAGGCGCTGATCCAGGAATATTCGCTGTCTAGCGAAGAAGGCGTGGCGCTGATGTGCCTGTCCGAGGCGTTGCTGCGGATTCCCGACCGCGCGACGCGCGATGCCCTGATCCGCGACAAGATCGCCGAAGGCAATTGGAAGTCGCATCTGGGCGGAGGGCGTTCGCTCTTCGTCAATGCGGCGACATGGGGGCTGATCGTGACCGGAACCCTGACCGATCCGGTGGACGATAGCGGGCTGTCGGCGGCGTTGCGGCGGCTCGTCGCCCATGCGGGAGAACCGGTCGTGCGCAAGGGCATGGACCTTGCCATGAAGTTGATGGGCGAACAATTCGTCACCGGCCAAACGATCGAACAGGCGCTCAGGAACGTGCGGGACAGGGAAGCGGAAGGCTTCACTTTCTCATTCGACATGCTGGGCGAGGCGGCTGTCACGGAGGAAGACGCCGCGCGTTACTTCGCCGAGTATGAAAACGCCCTGCTGGCCATCGGCAAGGCTGCCAGGGGGCAGGGGATCCATAAGCGGCATGGCATCTCGATCAAGCTATCCGCGCTGCATCCGCGTTACGAGCGGGCGAAGGCAGGGCGCGTGATGAGTGAGCTCTTGCCGCGGTTGCAACAATTGGCCCGGCTGGCCAGCGGCTTCGGGGTCGGCTTGAATATCGATGCCGAAGAAGCTGGCCGCCTGGAGCTGTCGCTCGACCTGTTCGAAAGCCTGGCTCTCGATCCTGTGCTCGCCGGGTGGGACGGGCTCGGCTTTGTGGCCCAGGCCTATGGCAAGCGGTGCCCCTATGTGATCGATTGGCTGGTAGACCTTGCCCGGCGGGCCGATCGGCGCATCATGGTGCGGCTGGTGAAGGGTGCCTATTGGGACGCGGAAATCAAGCGGGCGCAAGTGGACGGCCTGGCGGATTTCCCGGTCTATACGCGCAAAATTCACACTGACGCCGCTTACATTGCTTGCGCGCGCAGAATGCTGGCAGCGCCAGCCGAGATCTATCCGCAATTCGCCACCCACAACGCCCAGACATTGGCGGCGATCTACTGGCTGGCTGGGCCCGACGACTTCAGCCCCGGAGATTACGAGTTCCAATGCCTCCACGGCATGGGCGAGCCGCTCTATGAAGAAGTGGTAGGGGCGGACAAGCTTGCGCGGCCGTGCCGGATCTACGCGCCGGTCGGCAAGCATGAGACGCTGCTGGCGTACCTTGTCCGGCGGTTGTTGGAGAACGGAGCCAATTCTTCCTTCGTCCACCGGATCGGCGATGCGTCGGTATCGCTGGATGAGATGATCGCCGATCCCGCCGAGACTATCTGCGCCATGGAAAACCCAGGCGCCAGGCATGGAGGCATCGCTCTGCCGCGTGACCTGTTCGAAGGCCAGCGCAATTCCCGGGGGATCGACCTAGCGGACGAGAATGTGCTGGCCGGGCTTTCGGCGGAGCTCATCCGCAGTGCGGACCGCAGCTGGGTTGCCAAGCCGCAAGTAGCGGGATCGCTAGCAGTCCGGCGGCCGCATGCCGTCGTGAATCCGGCAGATCGGAACGACCTGGTCGGCAGCGCGGCTTTCGCCCATGAAATAGATGTGATTTCCGCAGCAAGGGCTTCTGCTGCGGCAACGCGGGAATGGGCCGCCACACCGGTCCATGAACGCGCGGCAATGCTGCAGCGGGCGGCCGAGCTGATGGAGGCGCGCATGCCGCTGCTCATGGGGCTCGTCATCCGCGAAGCGGGCAAGTCTGCCGCCAATGCCGTCGCCGAAGTGCGCGAGGCGGTCGACTTCCTGCGCTATTATGCGCAGCAGGCGCGCACTGCTTTCGGCCCGGAGCAAGTGCCGCTTGGCCCCGTCGCCTGCATCAGCCCGTGGAATTTCCCGCTCGCTATCTTCACCGGGCAAGTGGCCGCTGCCCTGGCTGCCGGCAATCCGGTGCTGGCCAAGCCGGCGGAGGAAACGCCCCTGATCGCTGCCGAGGCCGTGCGCATCCTCCATGAAGCAGGCGTGCCGGAGGCGGTGCTGCAATTGCTTCCCGGCGATGGCCCGATTGGCGCGGCGCTGGTCGCTGCGCCGGAGGTTGCGGCGGTCATGTTCACCGGATCGACGCAGGTCGCGCGTCTGATCCAGGCACAGCTGGCGCAGCGGCTTGCTCCCAATGGCAAGCCGGTTCCGTTCATTGCGGAGACCGGCGGGCTCAACGCGATGATCGTGGATTCCTCGGCTCTTGCCGAACAGGTGGTCCAGGACGCGATCGTTTCGGCCTTCGACAGTGCAGGGCAACGCTGCTCGGCGCTGCGCGTCCTCTGCCTGCAGGAGGATATCGCAGACCGTACTATCGCAATGCTGAAGGGGGCGCTGCGCGAACTGGAGGTGGCAAATCCCGCCAGGCTCTCGGTCGATGTCGGGCCGGTGATCTCCGCCGAGGCGAAGGAAACGATCGAGCGCCATATCGAAGCCATGCGCGCGCGCGGCTGTTCCGTCACGCAATGCAAATTGCCGGACGAGACGGGGGAGGGCACCTTCGTTGCGCCCACGATCATCGAGATCGGCGACATCTGCCCTTCTCGAACGCGAAGTGTTCGGGCCAGTGCTGCATGTGGTGAGGTTCCGGCGGGATGACCTCACGGCCATGATCGATGCGATCAATGGCCGCGGCTACGGGCTGACCTTCGGGCTGCAGACGACGGCTGGACGGCACTGTGGAAGAGGTCACGCGGCGGATCGAGGCCGGCAACCTCTACGTCAACCGCAACACGATCGGCGCGGTTGTCGGCGTTCAGCCTTTCGGTGGACGCGCTCTGTCGGGCACAGGGCCGAAAGCGGGCGGGCCGCTTTATCTCAGTCGGTTGGTCGAAACGCCGCCGCCGCTCCCATCGGGCACGCCGGATCCCGAGCTGGCGGAACTCGCCAGCTGGCTGGACGCGCAGGGATATGGGCGCCTGGCCGAAGTGGCGCGCGCCTATGGCGAGGCAGGCGGCTATGGCTACAGCGTTGAACTACCCGGGCCGGTCGGCGAACGAAACATCTACGAACTGCGCCCGCGCGGGCTGGTGCTGCTGCGTCCTGCATCGCGGGATGGCCTGTTCCAGCAACTCGCCGCCGTGCTGGCGAGCGGCAACCGGGCGGTGCTTGACGCTATGGAACTGCCGGAAGGACTGCCTGCAAATGTCGCGCGCCGCGTTGCAGGCCGATCAGATGAACCAATTGCCGCCGCGCTGGTCGAAGGGGACAGCGAAGAAATCTGCGCTTTTCTTGGCGAGCTGGCTGCGCGTCCCGGGCCGGTCGTCCCGGTTCAGTCCGCGAGCCGCGAACAATGCGCCGGCGGCCCGGCATACCGCACGCACTGGCTGGTCGAGGAAGTCTCGATCTCGATCAACACGACTGCGGCGGGCGGCAATGCCAGCCTGATGATGCTGGAGTGACCGCGGTCCCATGGCCAGAGCGGCGCGCCGGGGCTTTGGGCCGTTCGGCAATCCCGCAATTGCGCTGCCGGTGAGCGTGCTGTCCTTTATTGCGGCACAGCTCGCCGGGATTGCACTTCAATTATGGGCGGAGATGCTCATGGTAGGTTGGTTGAAAGCCCGCTGCGGACCGCGACTATCTGCCGTAGCGTTAGGCGGCCCCGAACCTGCATATTGACTGGAGATGCGACGACGATGAGCCTCCGCAATCCGAACCGTCCACCTGAATTGCTGGGCCTGCCGCGTTCGCGCGCGCTGATGCTGCTGATCTTGGGATGCGCCCTCGCGATTGCTGCGGCGTTTCTTATGGGCGCTCAGGCTGGCGGCAAGGAGCCGGAGGACAAGCCGGTGTCCGGCCCTCCCAAGGGTGTCTCGGCCAAGCTCGCCTTTTCCGAAGATTTCACTGGGCAGCAGATCGATGCGGGCCGATGGATTTTTGCCTATTACAATCCGGGCCGCGAACAGCCGACGCTCGCCAAGCGCAATTTGTGGGGCAATCGCGAAAGGCAGGCCTATTTCGACAAGAATTTCCTTGGGCTCGATATCGATCCCTTCAGCGTATCCGATGGCAAGCTCACCATAGAAAGCCGTCCGCTGACCGGCGGCGAAATTGCGCGAGTGAAGGAAGCGGCAGCCAAGCTTCCGCCCAATATTGCGAAGACCTCGCTCAAGGATGTCCGCTACAGCTCCGGCCTGATCAGCAGCCGCGGGCGCTTCCAGCAGCAATATGGCTATTTCGAGATGCGTGCCCGCTGGAGCAGGGGGAAAGGGCTGTGGCCGGCATTCTGGCTTCTGCCTGCAACCGGCGCATGGCCGCCCGAGATCGACATATTGGAAGCGCATGGCGACAAGCCGGCAGTGAGCTTCCACAGCCTGCATTCCAAACATGCGAAATCGGAAACGCAAAAGGGGGCAAGCCCGGCGGGCGATGGGGCCTTCCACAATTACGGTGTGCTGTGGCTTCCGGACCGGATCGATTTCTACATCGACGATCGGCGGACCGCCAGCATGCCGACGCGCGCGGATATGCACCAGCCGATGTATCTGATCGCAAATCTCGCCGTCGGCGGCTATTGGCCGGGCGATCCCAACGATGCGACGAAATTCCCTGCGACGATGGAAATCGACCATATCAAGGTCTGGAAGGTCGACGCGCCGGCTAAAAGATGAAGCCGTGGATGCGGCGGGACACGATTGGGTGAATTGGCAACCAATCAAAGCCGAAATCGTGACCGCAATCTTTCGAAAAAGCGTGGCTGTTCATGTTCATCATCGCGAGGCTGCAGATGCATCAGACGCGTGCCGGAGATGGCCGACAATAAGTCCGGATCAATCTCCTCCCCCAGCCAATCGAGAATGTTCTTCAACCCTGACTCGCTATCTTTGAACTCCGAATAGTCGACGATCAAAGAACGTTCGGGATATTGGGCATGAGCCTGCGCAAACAATGCATCGCAGTGCTCTATATCCGCAATCACTTCAGCCTCATCGTGATCCTGCCACCATCCTGATTTCGAGACTTCCATTGCATCGCGTGTGCCGAATATAATTCTTGTTCCGCTGAATGCGTTAAACAGAAAATCGATCACATTGTGAAATTGATCGTCGGTAATCCACGAACGTACGAAACGTATTTCCTTGAAGCCGCATACCCTGGTGCCTGCGGGAGCGCGGATTATGGCTTTCTCAAACGACCGTGCCAGTTCCTCAGCGAACATGCCTGCGTCCGCCTTCTCGATCCCGTACCAGGGATGCGTCGCGTCAAGTTTGGCGTCCGTTTCCAGGACTTTGGATACATCGACCGCTTCATGCACCTTTTGCGCAGCGGTCGCCAAATCGATCAGGATGCCGAGATTTTCACCCCGGATGCAGTATCCGTCGATGGCGTTCAGCAAATTCTGCAACACAGTCGAACCGGATCGACCGTAGGTGATAACAAACAAATGGTCCACGAACGCTGCCTTAGTTAATCGAAAAATGGGTCAATATTTGCCGAGATTGCGCCAGCAATTGTATTCAAAATAAAACAGGGTCGCCGTAATCGCTATCCCGTAACCGGTATTTTCTTCAGAAGGTATTTGAGCCAGAATTTGACAATTCTCCCCGGACTGATCTTTTCCTTTCGCCTCATTGGTCGCGCAAAGGGTGTTGCCAGCAGATATTTCCAATAGAGCCAGGCAAATGGATGCCATTCCTGCGTCTGCCACGGCTTCATGGATTCAGTGAAATGAATGATCCGCGGATCTTCTCCGCGATCGATAAGCGGCGAATGACATGGAAATTCGCGATAAAGAAACTTTCGCTGGAAATTCCAGGTCGGATCGACTTCCAGCCACTTGCCCCAAAGGACGATGTTGAGCGCGTCCTGATCCGCATACTCATAAGTGGCGCGGGCGGAGAGCAATCTGTTCAAAGCATCGCGTAGAACGTTCTGGGCCCGGGCCTTCTGCATGTCGAATAATATCATTCCGGCATTGAAATACGCGCCGGGTCCGCTCAGCCCATATTTGGCCGCGAATTCGTCCACCGATACGCCGGGGTCGGCGACGGCAGCACAAATCCGGTCGCCAAGGTTCAATTCCCACAGATCGCGCAAGCTGCCCGTCACGATCATGTCGATGTCGAGATAGAGAAGGCGCGTTATCGATTGATCGAGAATTTCGTCCATGATCAGGCGCAGATATGTCGCGCGGCTGATCTGCAGGAGCGGCGGCAATGTCAGCGCGGGATGATCTTGAACGGAATGCCAGTTTATTTCCAGTTTCGGGCTATTGGATTCAACAGTCCTGACCAAGTGATCTGGAACGGAGTCGTGAATAATATGGACGACTATGGATTCATCCGGGTTATTTCGTTCAATTGACTTCAATAGCGCTGCGCAATGCGGGATATAATTTTCGTCTGTTACACAGACAATATGAATTGCGTCTCTAGGCATCAATAGATCGATCTTTGTCCATTTTTCGAAAAGGAGTGATTATTTGAAATAGCGGGATTGCGATTTTGGCGTGAAGAAGTTTGCCATAAGCATGGCTTTCGCAAAACCAAAATGGACGCGGGCGCGCTCGGGCCGGAGGCGGATCGTCGCAAGAATTCCGCGCAGGAAGCGGATGAGGATCCTGTCCGGCATGAGCAGGCGGCGATTGACGAAATGTCCGATGGCGAGCTCTTCATTGAGCACTTTGGTTTCGTTCCATCCTTCTGCGTTGTGATGGGGATTGAGATAGCCCATTCCGATGGTCTCGATGCGCAGCATGGCGCGCTTGCGGGACTTCAGATAATATTTTGTCCATTCCTGATCTTCGGCCGAGAACACCTCTTCTCGAAATGGCCGGTCGTGAATCAGCTGCGTGGGAAGCAGGGCCATGCTGTTGGAAAGCCCATTGCGGCCGGTAAATTTGCGCTCGTCCATCACGACCTGGAACTCGGGGGGCGGGGGGCAGCCCACTCGGCTGGTCCAGTAAACGATCTCGAGCCCCTTGGCACGCGCCGCCGACCAACCCGCTTCGATCAAATTCTCGGCATGGAGCATGATGTGGCTGCTGATCACGAGCGTAAGCGGGTGCCGGTTTTCTGCTACTCCGATATTGATCGCCCTGGAGTAATTGAACTCCTCGTGAGCGTAGGGGACGACCGTTGCGCCAAGCGCGGCGAATTCACGCGAGACCGCCGGATCTTTCGAGGAATCGACGATGATCAGCTCTTCGGGTGCGGCAGTCTGGCTTTTCAGGGCTTCCGTCACTTCGGCGAGCAGGGGAGTGCACTCATATGCGCGGATGATCGCGGCGTATCGCGGTTTCACCAAGGCATCATGGCCATCCGATTGGATCGCCTGCTTGCCGATGCACCGTTCCAACTGCTCAGTCACCCATCGTAACTCCGTCCTGACTGCAAGCCTTGCGCTTGCTGGGGGCCATTGATGCTCCGCTTCAGTGGGATGGTGCTGCTTGCATCACATACCCGGCCGGGGAGCGCGGCCACCGGCCGCTCGGCTGGGAAAGATGCTTTGGGCATCCGGTTTATCGGCCATCATCCATTTTTCCTGGGTCTGAGTTTCTCTGCGAAACTGCCCAGTATTGATACCGCTTCCCTTTCTGCCCCGTATTTTCGGCCGCTGGCAAGCCATAAAAGGGTGAGTAGTACGACGTAAGAGACGAAGCCCAAGGCAACGAGCCCTGCGGCCCACAGAGAATTCTCGAGATAGGTGCCAGTCGCCGGGAATTCGGTTTTCACCAGGACAACGATCAACGCCATGGCAGCCGCGCCAGTGACCGGCCGCCATACGATGCCCAGCTGGTCTCTTATGCTGACCAGGCTGATCTGGCTGACCAAAGTCATGTTCCAGAATATATTGAGGACGCCGGCCGTGCTGCGCCCCACGATGGCGCCGATCAGCATGCCGAAATCGCTCCCCCGCCCGAGATAGAGGCCGAGGATGATCAGGGGCCAGCGAATGATGAAAGTGCGCAGGTCGCGCCCGAACAGCAATCTGGTGTTGCCGGTCGCCATTGCGATCGGCTGCAGATTGATGGTCATCTGCAAGGCCATCGTCACTGCGACGATCTGGATCACCGGAATCGCCAAGGCCCATTTGGCGCCCAGCACCAGTTCGACGATTTCGTGGGCCAGCGCGGCGAACCCGAAACCCAAGGGCAGGGCCCACAGGCAAAGCACACCCTGAGCGCGCAAATATCCCTGTTTCAATCTCTGGGGGTCGGCCTTCAGGCGTGACAGTGCAGGGAACAACGTTTGCTGGACGGGCTGGGTCAGGCCTTGCACAGCCAATGCGGATACGCGGTTGCCCATGCTGTACTGTCCCAGCAATCCCACCGGAAGCAGATAACCCAACAGCAAGGGATCGGCTCGCCAATTTGCGGTCTGCACCCAGTTTCCAAGGGTGATCCAGACCGAGAAGGACAGCAGCTCCTTGTAACAGGACAGGCTGAATCGGGGGCGATACGGCGAAATCAGGTACGAAACCACGACGCCGGTCAGTTGCGATGCCAGAGAGCCGAGCACGAGTGCCCAATATGTCCGAAACGCGAAGGCCAGCGAAATCGCGACAATAAAGCCAACGATCTTTTCGGTTACTTGAAGTGCAAATGTCTGATGAAACAGCAGATTTCTTTGGAACATCACGAGCTTCGGGCTCGCCATGCCGCTAATGACGACCGAGACCGCAATGACCAGGAAGATGTTTTCGAGGCGCGCGTCGCCGTAAAGGCGCGAAAGTGGCTGAGAAAGCGCCGCAATCAGAATGCCGAGCAGCACCGCGCGCAGGAAGGACATTGTCCAGGCGGTGTCGAAATGTGCATCCCCCGGGTCGTCATGCTGGACCAGCGCCTGGGACAGCGGCATTTCGGTGATGGCAAAGATGATCGTCAGCAGCGCAGTCGCGACGGCGACCAGACCGAAATCCTCAGGCACCAGCAGCCGGGCAAGGATGATCGTGCTGATGAAGCCAAGCCCATTTGCTATGACATTGGCCGAGCCAATCCAGAGCGCCCCGGTGAGCAAGAGCGAGCGCGTTCCTTTCATGCCGCTTGCGCCGGCAAATGGCGCTCGTGGCGCAAATTGGTGTCAGCGCTGCGGTGCATCGGGCTTTGCCTCTATGCGATCCTGAATATGTTGCAATCGGGCAAACCACTGCCGATCTGACAGGGGCCATCTTTCGTCCCGATACGAACCGATGATCTATGCGCTGCTTTTGAGGCCGGAGCCCGGAACGTCAATCCAGCAATGTGACGTTATCGCGCGCCGCAATTTCGGCCAGATCGACCTTATAGGCCTCCTCCATGCTTGCACGAATTTCGTCATGCCATGGAGAAAAGCGCCGGGCGCCGGCAGTCAATGGAAAATTATGCTGCAGTTCCAGCATTTTGAAGATTCGCTGCTGCGCCGTGAGCTGTGCTGCGCAAGCGGCCATTTGCTCGATCGCCTCGGCAGAAGCGCTTGGCAGCACTATCGATTGATCAAGCGGCTGCAGGGAAGCGTAATCGAGGCCGCTCAACCGGGAGAGTATCAGCTGCTCGTGCTTCCTGAACTTTTCGTAGGGCCAAATGACAAGCTTTGCATTGGGGATTGAGCGACGAATAATATCGACCAGGCGCGGCCATTGCCCTTGCGGAGCCGAGTTCCTTTCCATGAATGTGCCGAGCGGCAGGAAGTTTCCATGGCGAAGGGATTCGCCATATATCGAGGCCAGGAAATCGGGGTAGGAGCGAATGCAGAGCCAGACCTCGACCGGTCGATCGGGCAGGATCTCGGCAATCATTCCCAGACGCATTTCCGCTTCCGGGTAAAATGTCCCTGTTTCGCAGTCAGAACTTTCGCCGAGAATATTCTCTTCCGAGATCGTGATCGGGCCGCTGAGCGAAAACCAATGCGCCATCCTCTCGCCCAGATGCGCTTTGCCGATCGGTCTCGCCAAACAGCGCGGATACGAATTTATGCGCCTTTGCGCGCCTTTTCTCTTCCACCGCCGACTGAAAGAGCGGGCGGACGGTACTGATAGGCCAATAGGAAAGGCCCATTGCCGCGCTTTGGGCGCGATTGAGATCGAGCAATTCCTGAATGTAAGTGGTGGCCGTCTTGTGGACGCCAACGTGCAGGCGGATCGCGTTATCGGCCAAAAATGATACTCCAGACAGGCAACACCGATCCGTCCGTGGCAGGGACGGTAATTGCATTACCCGCAAGCCGGCGGTTCGTTCCGCCCAATCACAGCGCCTAGTGGTCGGCGGGCAGCCGCAGCCGGTTCGCTTTGGTGAGGTTTTCGACGAACTGCCGCGCATCGCGCCGGCAAATCCGCCATATTTCCTTCGTGAAGGCTGCGCTGCGCTGCAGGCCTTCGCCGTCGGACCAGTCCCACAGCCATTTGGTTCTGCTGAAGCGATCCTTGTGCCCCAGGCCCGAGGCCGAAAGCACGAGTTTCTCCCGCGGAACCGAATGAGGCATCGCCTCGCTCTGCGGCGCTTGGGAGCCGCCGAATAGCCGCAGGGCGTTGGACAAGGCATCGTCGTAGAGCCGCAGCAGGCCTTGCCCGTCCGCCAGCTGCCGCATCTCCTGCGCCTGGCTTTCGGACATCCCGGAAACTGCCAGCGCCAGCTCGTGTGCGTGGGCAAGCCACGGCGCAGCGGAACGCACCGCCTTGCCATAGCTGATGGCGCAAATGAGGAGGCTGTGCTGCGCAGACGGGGTCCGCAGGCGAGCGTTTCCGAATGGCTTTGTGGTGCAATTGGTACGGAAATCCTCAAGCCTGGCGGGGAAGGGGCCGCCCGGCTGCTGCAGGCTGTTATGCAGATCGACGATCGCCCCGCTGCCGTCGGTGCGGGCGAACGGCGCCTCGCCAAGGTGATAATGCCACCATGCGCTGGCGCGGGAGACCAGCGGCGCGAACCCCGCCGATGCCAATATGTCGCAGGCCTTCCAATAGTCTCCCTTGCCGACGAGCAGATCGATGTCGGAAGAGGCGCGCGCATCCCACCGGCCGTAAACTTCATGGGCGCGAATGGCCCCCTTGAAGACGACCACCGGGATATCGGCAGCTTCGAGCACTTGCGAGGCCTTGATGGTCCAGGCCAGATTGGCGAGGTTCGAACGCAGGTTCTCGGCCTGGATCGCTGCCAGCTTCTGGCGAATATCCTCCGGCAAGGCATAGCCGCCCGTTTGCGCGGACGGCGCCAGCAGTCCCGCGGTCTTCGTGGCAATGGCCAGGTCCAGAATTCCAGGCCACGCAGCCTCGGGAATGGCGCCGCGCGCGGCTTCCGCTCCAAGCCCGGCAGCCAGCAACTGGATCAGGAAATCCCCGGATGGGTCGCTCTCGCCGTGAGGCGGAGATGCCGCATACGCCGTGCCCTCAGCGTCTTTCACGCAAATGGTCCCATATGGGGCGGCTGGGCTGGCATGGTCATGACAAGAATGCTTCTACCTGATGTTCGTTTCCGAAAGAACAATTCAGCGCAGCCCCCGGCTGGCGACCATCTTGGCCAGCGCGCGGACATTTGCTGCCGCCCGATGTGCGATGAACCTGATTAATGCACGCTTGATCGAGCAGCATTGGCTCTCTTCCCCAATCCGCACGTATTATCCGCGCAGAACGGGAATGTATGTTGCAGTGCGGAAAAATGTGGTTGATACCGTATGAATCCTGTGAGACAACAGCATTAGTTCAGCTAGGTTGATTCGATTGGAAGCAACCTAACAATGCAAGGAGCCGCGTATGGAAAAGATGGAATATCAAGCTCCGGAACTGGAAGAAGTTGGCGCTTTCGAAGCGATGACCCAGTCCACGAATGCTGGTTTCTCGTTTGACGACAATTTCAACGGCATCGTAGAACCCAACATTCTCTCGTAATCCGGGAGCAGATGTGTAAGAAAGCGGTCGCCTTTGCGGCCGCTTTTTTTATGGGTTCTGGCGGCACAGCTAACAGGTGGACACGCATGCAATTCAGCGCCGACGAAATGGTCGAGGCTCGTGAAGATGTCGTTTCGTGCGAGCTGGAATCGGGCAGCGCTCTCCTCGATCTCACTTCGAGCAAGTATTTTCGCCTGAACGATACGGCCGCTTTCCTGTGGGAGAAGCTCGAGGCTGCGCCGGCTTCGGCATCGCAGCTGGCCGATCACCTGGTGGAGAAATACGCGGTCGAACACGCCCAATGCCTGGCCGACGTCACCAAGATCCTTGGCGCGCTCGAAAAAGCAGAGCTGATCGTCCGCCAGCGGCCATGAACCAGATGCGCCGGTTCAGGCTGTTGCTTCGGTATTATCCCTTGCTCCTGAAAAGCCTGGTCCTGGTGTGCCGCTTTCGCCTGCTGCTGCTCGTATCGCCCTATCTCAAGATCGCCCGCCTCATCCGCCTGGATGAGCGCAACCCCGCGGCGCACCGGCCGCCGATACTGATTGCCTGGGCAGTCCGGCAGAGCGCCAGGATCGTCCCCCGCGCAACTTGCCTGACTCAGGCGCTCGCTCTGCAATATCTGCTCGCACGGCAGGGAGACCGCAGCCTGATCCGGATCGGCGTCGCGCAGGAAGGGGACGGCGCGCTCTCTGCCCATGCCTGGGTGATCAAGGACGATCACGTGCTGATTGGCGGCGGCCTGGCCGAGCTGTCCAAATACAGCAGGATAGTGGATCTGGAGCCGTCCTCCGCATGACGGAGTTCGTCATTCGCCTGGGCCCTGGCAAGACACGCGCTGCACCGCTCCCCGAACATTTTATCGATGTCCAACTGGCCGATGCTTCCTTGGCAGGAACATCGCTTCATCACGATCCCCTCCGCCGCTTATGGATCGGCGGGGCGTGGGCGCTCACCAATGGCGACGAGCTTGCAGCCGAGCTGGGATTGGACCCTGGCGCTGGCGAGCGGGCGCTGATTGGCGAAGGATGGCGCCGCTGGGGGCATGATCTTTGGGCACGCCTGCGCGGAAATTTTGCCGTGTTCCTGCATGATGAGCAGGATGGGGCCAGCACGCTTGCGCGCGATGTGTTCGGGCTGGAGCCGCTGTTCTATTCCGATTGCGGCCAGGCGCTGACGGTTTCCAATTGCCCCTGGGCGGTTCGCCTCATGTCGGAACTGGAGCCGGAGCGCAGCGGGGCCAAGATCGCCGAGTTCCTGAGCGGTACGGCAAACGACGCCACCGGCACTTACTACACGCAGATCCACCGGCTGGCCCCGGCGCATGCGCTTGTCTGGAAAGGCGGGCGCGCAGAAATCCGCCGCTACTGGAGCTTGGGCGAAGTACCGAGAGACCAGGACCCTCCCGGCGCTGCGGAGATATTTCGCAGCCTGTTCGATCGCTCGGTCGCGCGTTCGGCTGGCCATGCAGGCAAGGCCGGGGTAATGCTCAGCGGGGGGCTCGATTCCTCCTCCCTGCTTGCGTCATGCATGGCTCAGCCGGAAAAAATCGCGCCGCCTGCAGTGTTCTCGAAGACTTTCTACAATTCGCCGGAGTGGAGCGACGGCGAATTCCTGCGGCAACTGCACTCGGCCTATCCGCTCGAAGCGAGCGAACTGGCTTATGAAACCCATCATCCTCTGCTCAATATGGAGCGGCAGATGCGCGTGCTGGATGGGCCGACATTTGCCTACGGCCTGTCCTCGTCAGTCGCTTTGCTGGAAATGGCGCATGATGCCGGAAGCACGATCGTCCTCAACGGGCACGGCGGGGACGAAGTGGTCTCCTATGGCAGCGGGCGGCTGAACGAACTTGCCATGGCGGGGCAATGGCTGGCGCTCTGGCGGCAGACCGGCCCGGTCGCAGGATTGCACAACGCCGCGCGAAGCCAAATTTTCGCGCGCTATCTCGCTCACAAGCCCTGGCTGCGCCCAATTGCGTGGAGGTTTGGGGCAAAGGCGGTACTGGAAGGGCAGGGGCTGACGGGCAGCCTGGTGCACCGGGATCTGGTTTCCGTGCTTGAAAGCAATCGCGATAATGCCAAACCGGCCTACAACCGTATCGATCACGATGAGCGCATGATCCAGGAAGACGCACTGAATTCGCCTTTGCAGCCTCACGCGCTGGAAACAATCGTGCTTTCGTCGCGTTCGGTCGGCGTGGAAACCTGCATGCCTTTCTACGACCGAGATCTGGCCGAGTTTTCCCTCTCGCTTGCCTCGCACCACAAGCTGGACGGCGGACAGACCAGAGCGATCCTGCGCCGCGCGATGGCGGGCCGGCTGCCACCCCGATTGCTGGGCCGTGCCGACAAGTTCGATTTCTATCCCAGCTTCCTGGCGGCGCTGTTTGCGGATGAAGAACCGCTGAGGGATTGGGCAAATCCGGGCAACCCGCAGCTGGCGGATTATGTCGATGCGGCCTGGCTGGAAGGCTTCTGGCGTGACTTGCCCGAAGATCCGCGGCTTTGCAGCCGCCCGCAAATCATGGCCATCTGGCGTGTTGCGACGCTATCGATGTGGCTTGCGGAGAACGGCGAACCGCCTAGAGGCCTCGACAGCCTGGGCAGGCAAGGGGCTGCGAATTGAACAGATATCGTGCCTTCGGCCTCTCCATCGCGAGCGACTTCCCGCTGGACGTTCTTCCGGCAGACGGTTCAGCGGAGGAACCCGATCTCATTATCGAGCGCGGATCGATCGACTATCCGCTCCCACCGCCGGGCAGCAGAGGCGCTTTCGATTTCGTCGCCCCTGGCGGAGTGGTGATGATCTGGCCTGGCATGGCCGGTTTCCGGATAGTCGGCCCCGGCCGCATCCGGGTGGAACAATATCCGGATGCGCCTGACAAATTGCTTGTCTTTGCGGTGCTTGGCCCGGTCATGGCATGGGTGCTGCACTTGCGGGGCCTGTTTCTCCTGCATGGCAGCGCTGTCGCCGTCGGCGGCAAGAGCGTCTGCCTGATGGGCGACAAGATGGCCGGCAAGTCCACCACGGCGGCCAGTTTCGTAAGGGCGGGATACAGGCTGGTGACCGACGACCTCTTGGTGGTCGACCCGCAGGCGCCGCAGGGCCGCAAGGTCATTCCCGGCTATCCGCAGCTCAAATTGACGGAAATTGCAGCCGAGCAGATCAGGCTCGCCAATGCGGAGGCCTTGCCGCTGGTGACCGAACTGGCGGACAAGCGGCAATACCGCCTGCCGGATTTTCACGAGCAGCGCCTGGGGCTCGATTATCTGTTCGTGCTGGAGCGCGGCGGAAATATTCCGCGAGTGGAGCCACTTCCGTTCGCCGATGCGGTGACGGCACTGACCCGGTTCAATTACATCACGCGTTTCTCGACCGCGCCGTTCAGCAAGGCCGAGCGCGCCGCACATTTCCGCAGCTGCGTGGCGATTGCCCAATCCTCCGTGGTCGCAAAATTGCACGTTCCGCACGCGCTCGATCAGCTCGGGGACGTGGTCACCCTGGTAGAGCGGCACATTCGCGGCGCTGCCGATGGCTAGGCGCGGCCTCGACTTCTTCCTTTGCATCTGGCGCCTCACAAACGGGACCGCCGGGATTGCGCTTGTGCTTGGCCTGCTGGCGGGCCTGACCGAAGGCATCTCGCTGGCGCTGCTGATCCCGATGGTTGCCGCCATGCAAGGCGGCGCGGCAATGGGTGGGCAGTCCATTCCGATCATCGGCAAATTGCTCGGTGCCATGCAGTTCGATCTCACAATCGTACTGGCCCTGTTCACTGCGCTGGTGATCCTGCAGGCGGCCCTGGCCCGCGCGAATGCGCTCTATTCGGTCAAGACCCTGTTCCGCGCGAGTGACCGCCTGCGGCACGATTTCTTCACCAGCGTCGGGCGTGCGCGCTGGGATGTGGTGCAGGAACGCAAGGTTTCCGATCTCAGCCACATATTGACCAATGAGATCGGGCGCTCGCAGGTCGCCATCAACACCATGCTGTCCCTGATCCAGTCGATGTTCCTGCTCGCAATCTATTTTGCGCTGGCGATGCTGGTGTCGTGGCAGATGGCAGTGTTTGCCTTGGGGATCGGCGTGGTCCTGTTCGCCATGCTCTATCCGATCCGGCGCAAGGCGAGCCGGTTCGGGGAGGAGATGGGCGGCCTCTATGCAGTGCAGCACTCTACCCAGCTCGAATTCCTGACCGGCATGCGCGTGGCCAAGTCCTTCGGCGCGGAAGACCGCTATATCGACCGGTTCTGGCAGCGGATCAGCGACATTCGCCAGAAGACGATCGAATTCACGGCGCTGACGAGCTGGGGCAATCTGCTGCTCAAGGCGCTCAGCACGATTGCCGCCGCGCTGTTCGTGTGGATCGCGGTGACGATCGTCGAGATCGACCTGGCGCGTCTGCTGATCCTGCTCGTCATCCTGATGCGGATCGCCCCGCGCTTCGGGGTAATCCAGGAGATGGCGCAGAATTTCCTCAATAATCTCCCGGCGTTCGACAATGTCCAGCGCAGCATGGCCGAGCTGGACGAGGCTGCCGAGGCACCGCCCGCGCCGGGCCAGAAGATGCCCGGGTTCGAACGGGAAATCCGCTTCGAGGGAGTCTCCTGACCTATCACGGGGCAGACCAGCCGGTGGTCCGCTCGATCGATCTCGCGCTCCGGGCCAACACGATCACGGCGCTGATCGGGCCGTCGGGCAGCGGCAAGAGCACGATCGCGGATCTGTTCATGGGATTGCTGCACCCGACCGAAGGGACGATCAGCGTGGACGGCACGCCGCTGAGCGACGGCAACCGGCGGCTGTGGCGCGAACAGGTGGCGTTCGTCCCTCAGGAGCCATTCCTGCTTAACGACACGATCGAGGCCAATCTGCGCATTGCCAGCCCCGATGCCACGGAGGAGCAATTGCGCGATGCCTTGCGCACCGCCAAGGCGCTCGACTTCGTCGACCGGCTGCCCGCTGGGCTTGCTACTCTGGTGGGCGAGCGCGGCACGCGCTTTTCGGGCGGCGAGAGGCAGCGGATTTCGCTGGCGAGAGCGCTTCTGAGACAGCCGAAACTGCTCATCCTGGACGAGGCCACCA
Source organism: uncultured Alphaproteobacteria bacterium (assembly GCA_963777785.1). Lineage (GTDB taxonomy): Bacteria > Pseudomonadota > Alphaproteobacteria > Sphingomonadales > Sphingomonadaceae > Andeanibacterium. The sequence goes on along the minus strand of CAVZRU010000002.1, from coordinate 666,676 downwards.
GTGCGCTCGACTGGGAGAACCAGCGCCTGATCGCAAACGACATTGCGGAAATGCGCGGCAAGCTGACGATCCTGACCATCGCCCATCGCCTGTCCATGATCGATTTCGCCGAGGATGTGATCGCCATCGAAGAAGGGCGGGTCGTGGAAGCGGGGCGCTTTGATCAGCTCGCCGCCGATCCCCACAGCCGGCTCGCCATGATGCTGCGCGGCGAAGGCCATGCGTAGCACTTCCGCAGACGGTCTGGCTGCCGGGAAGCCGGCCGGAACTCCGGCTGTCGCGATCGTCAGCAAGCAGCGTATCCTCGGCGCGACCAATGGCAGTTCGGCCTATGTCATCGCATGCGCCCGCTCGCTTTCCGCCGCCGGATTTGCAGTTCACCTGATTCAGCCTTCGCCGGCAATTGCCGGGCGGACGCCTTTCATGCGGATGCGGCCGGAGATGAAAGTGTTCGAACGGCATGCCATCCGCGGAGCGATCCGCGTGGGGCAGTTCTATGTGTTTCTGCACCCCTCGGTGTGGCTTGGGGCACTGTTAGGTGTCGTTAGGCACACGCTCAGGATGATGGGCGCGCGCGGCAAATGGGCGCAGGACCGGCCTCGGCCCTATGCCGTGGCGACGCCTTGGCTGGAGCGGGATCTGGCCTTCGTGAAAGCCAATATTCCCGCTTCCAGCGCGGCTCTGGTGGCCGATTACATGTTCTGCGCGCCTGCCTTTGCCGCAGCTTCCCCCGGCATGCCGACCGCCATAATCATGCATGATCTGTTCCACAGCCGGGAAGGCGACGGCAAGGATTCGGTGGCCCGGATTTCGCGCGCCGAAGAGATCGCGATGCTCGCCGGTGCAGACGCGGTTTTCGCCATTCAGGAGGCGGAAAAGCGCTTCGTCAGCGAGCATGTGCCGGGCACCGAAGCCGTGCTCGTACCCATGCCAGCGAGGCCGGTGGACCGTCCTGCGCCGGGCGAGGACGACCGGGTGCTATTCGTGGGCAGCAACACCGCTCCCAACAGCGTCGGCCTGGCCTGGTTTCTGGAGGAAGTCTGGCCTGAAGTGCTCAATCGGCGGCCGGACTGCACGCTCGACGTGGCCGGAAGCGTGGACCGCGCCTTCGACTTTCGGGGCCAGCCAAACGTCCGTTTTCTGGGCATGGTGGACGATCTGGCGCCGCTCTATCGCCAGGCCGGGATCGTCATTTCTCCGCTGACTTTCGGCTCCGGGCTCAAGATCAAGCTTGTCGAGGCCTTGGCGCATGGCAAAGCCATCGTGGCGACCGCGATCACCTTGCAAGGCGTGGCCGACATCTGCGGAGATGCCGTGATTTGCGCCGATGAAGCGGGATCATTCGCCGATGCGATAATCGGCCTGGCTGGCGACAGGGAGCGGCGGGAAGAGCTGGCCGGCAGGGCGCTGGCCTGCGCGAAAGAAAATTTCACCGCCGAAAGCGTGCATAGCGGCTTGCGAGAATGGATCAGCCGCTCACTGTAACGGACTGTCTTTGCTTGGTTTGCGGGACGATACGGCCGCCTGACAGAGGACCGATCGCCCAGGGCGCAATCCGCAAGCCAATCATCGCCGCCGGGATCAGGAAGATCGCTACGAGAACCGGGGCCGTAAAGAACAGCAGCTGGTACGCCGGAGATCCGAATTCGACCCCGCCCGCCAGCTCCAACGCGCGCCATACCGCATTGATAAACAAGGCGTGTCCGCAGAAATAGAAAAATACATATGGCTCAATTCTGAGCAATCTCTCCTTACCTTCCCACTTCGCCAGAAGCCCGGTGAACAGCCAGAACAAGGCGGCCCCGCTCATGCGCTGCAACAGGCGCAAGGCCTCCGTCGCGAGATGCCAGTACTCCGCGGGAACGGACAGGCTTGGCAATGCGGTGGGCAGGTACAGTATCAGCACGCAAATCTGCAGATGAAGTAACAGGACGACGGGCAGCCCAGGCAGGGAAATACGCGCAAGAGCGCCGGATGCGAGTGCCTGGCCAAGCATGAAGAACAGCAGGATGGCGGGCGTGAGAAGGAGCCAGTCGAGCAAGCCAAACACGCCGGCCAGCGCAACGACAGTGAGCGTGATGATCGGCCGGCGATCGAGGGCGGTGCGGTAGATCGGATAGAGCGCAATGCAGACGAACAGATCTCGCAGGAAATAGGTCGGAACGATGAGCGGCACATCGCGCAGGGAAATCAAGCGATCGAGCCACGAGAACAGCGACGCAGGCGGCAGGTCTCCCGCCATGATGTTGAGAACCGCAGCGATGAGATTCCAGGCCAGGAGAGGCACCAGGAGCGTCTTCGCCTTGCTGGACAAGACCCTGCCGTAGGTGGATGACGGCTTCGAAAGCGTTTGCCACAGCAGCATGCCGGAAAGGATGCTGAGGAGCGGCACGCTCGCACGTCCGATTGTCGCGCGCACAAGGAGCCACACCGTCTCGAATGGTGCCACTTTCGCGGGGTCCAGAAAGACCGGTTCGAACGGCGGCACATGGATATAGACCAGCGCCGCGATGCAGACGATCCTCGCAAGCCGGATGCGAATAGAAAGTGCGTCAGTTATGCCTTGTTGCCCCACGGAAACTCTACGTTTTTTCGGATGCGGCATCCCGCCGATAGCCGCTGGCCAGAACTGCGATGAATGTGATCGTGGCGAAGTGTATCGTTGAAACGCCCACCACTTCGAACGGCATTTTCATCGCGTAGAAGGTCAGGATCGCCGTGGCGAAAATCTGCTCGTGCGAAGGGCGCAGCGCCGTGAGGGTAACCAACCGCCCGGCCCCGAAACATGCGATGATTCCGTAAAGCGCCAGCCCGACAATGCCGAGCTGGACCAGTATCTCGCGAAAAGTGTTGTGAAAATTGAAGCCCATGCGGGTCGATATATCCATCATCCGCCAGAGATATTCGGCGTCCAGATTGCCGTGCAGCCAGAACGCATTGTAGCCGAGGCCCAGCCACGGCTGGCGGGCGATCAAATCGTCGGCAAAGCGCCAGAGATCGGCCCGGCCGGTAAGCCCGGCATCCTTGCCGCTATTCTCCAGCACAGCTTCGAACAACGGCGGCAGCCACCAGCTCTGTGTTGCGATCAGCACGAGCAGGAGGAAGGCGGCCAGCAAGAAAATCGCCGCTCTCGCCTGACGCGTCAGGCTGCGTGAGGCGACCCATACCAGTACACAGGCAGACACGACCGCGGTGGCGATCAGGGCGCCGGTTGCACGGCTGAACCAGAGCACGAAAAAGTATAAGGGTAAGGTCAGCAAAGCACTCACGATCCACAGCAGCTTGCGCCGGGACATGGCCCAGAAGATCAGGCAGAACGTCGCGATGAGGCCCACCCCGGCTATGTCGCCAGCACTATTCTTGGATTGTGTCAGGCCGACGAATGCCGTTCCCCCCGAGCCGCCCCAGACTGCCCAGCGAAAACTAAGGATGCTCACTACCGTAAAGACCGCAAAGGCAAGGAAATAGCCCCTTAGCAATGCGCCTCTCACCATCCCGCGCCCGATTATCATGCCCGCCATGACCGTGGCCATGTAGAGGGTGGCATAATAGGCCGTCGTTCCAGGCACTTCGGACCACAGCGAAGAAGCCAGCGCGAATAGCGGGATGAGCAGCAGCGGCCAGCAATCGCGGGCAAGCAGAGGCAGCTTTTCCCATCGCAGAACGGCGAATATTGCGAGCGATCCGACAATGATCGCGGGCGTCAGCGGACCCAGGACGAGATTGAACAGCGAGGCGTCGACAATCAGCATGACAAGCGCAACGTCGATCCACGGTGCGTGCCGATCGATCGTGACGTAGCGCTGCCTAGTCGGCCGCCAGGTTTCTGGCCGCATGTCTTGGGAAGAGAGGGTGCCCGACGGTCTCAAAAATAGCGTTCGCCTACACGAATGGTGTCGCCGGGAAGTACGTAGATCGCCTGGCCTTTGTCCAGCTCGTAAGTCAGCTCCTGGTTGGATCCTGCTCGGAGGATATAGACCTGCGATTTATCGGCGCGGTACGTGTACCCGCCTGCAAGGGCTACTGCCTGCAAAGCGGTCAGATCTGGCTTGAAGGCGTACTCGCCCGATCTTTCGACTTCTCCGAGCACGTAAATCGGCCGGAAATTGAGAACCTCGATATTGACGCGCGGATCGTTGAGATAACCGTGTGACAATTTTTCGGTGATCTCTGCCGAGAGCTCCTGGAGCGACCTGTCTGCGGCGCGCAAATCGCCTAGCAGGGGGAAGGAAATGTCGCCCGCCGAAGTGACGACATACTCCCGGCTCAGTGCCTCTTCGCCGAAAACCGTGATGGATAGCTTGTCTCCCACGGAAAGTTTGTAGACCAGTGGGGCGCTGAGATCGGTTGCGAGGGGCGGGGTCTTGCCACCGCAGGCGCTGAGCGAGGCCAGGAGGACCGTCAGCGAGAGGGCGAGTAGAGATTTGGCCGTGGCCATTGCGGAAATCCCTCTTAATTGTTTCACGGGTTATAACGTTGGTCGATTGTTGCGCAACGGGCTGCACCTAAGGACTGTACCTATGGCGTCGGATGCGAACCTTCCTTTCCGGTTAGCCGCTTGAGCCGGGCGGCGATAGGCATCGAATAAAGCCCAATGGCGCCGGGCGCGCTGGCAAGTGCGGCCAGTGCGGCAAACGGCCTGCGCGCCTTTAGTGCTTCTATCGAACGAGTGAATGCGACCGCTCGGCATAAGGCATGCCACCTTGCTGCGTAATATCGTTCATCAACCCCGGACTTGCCGACCAGTTCCCTGACCGAACGTTCCGACGCGAGCATTCGCTGGGCATGGTCCAGCGACAGGCGGTGGGAGATGGACGCATCGTGCTTGCGATAGCGGTACATCGCCTTGGGCCAGACAAAATACCGGTGGCCGGACAGCAAAAGGCGAACGATCAGCTCGTCATCCTCGGCAATCCGCAAGTCCTGATTGTAGCGGAGCCCGCTCGCCTCCAGCACGGATTTGAGAATCATGGGTTTGAGAAAACCGAGATTGGGTTTCCTGCCGAACATGATTGTAGAGCCGAAATAGGTCTCCGGATCGATCCAGCACCCTTCGGGCGGAAATTCTCGCTCCAGAAAATGCTCCTCCACCGGCGATGCGCCGAAGATCGCCAGATCGTCCGCGATCAGATCGGCGCTTTCGCTTTCGGCACGGTCGATCAGCAGCCTGCTGCGATCCGGCGCGATCAAATCGTCGCTGTCGAGAACAGCATACCAGCGCCCGCGCATCGCATCGATCGCGAGGTTGCGCGCGCCGCCGGGGCCCGAATTCCGCGGGGTTTGAAGTACCCTCACCCTGCTATCGCGCTGCGCCCATTGTTCGGCCGTGGCCTTGCTGGCATCGCTGCTGTGATCGTCCACAACGATCACCTCGACGCTGACCTCGCGCTGATCGAGTGCCGACTGAATCGCCTCGTCCAGATAGGGAAGCCCATTGTAGCAGGCCACTGCAAAGGTGACGTCGCAACGATCGTGGGTAGCGGTCATCTGGTTCCAAAGTTTTGGCGCTGACATTTCAGGCGCCAGCGTCCATAATCCGGGCAATGCTTCGTCTTGGTACCAAGAGCTTCGTCTCCCCTGTAACCCGTGAGGGCGAAAGAATCTATGCCGTGGGTGACGTGCATGGGCGTTTCGATCTGCTTGCCAGGATACTGGGAAGGATCGTCAACCATTGCGAAAATCTTGAACTCCAGCCCCGCGAGATGTCGATATTATTCCTGGGCGATGTGATCGACCGCGGAAACGATAGCGCCAAATGCCTGGCGGCAGTCAGGAAGCTCGTCGCGATCGGCGGGGCGAGAATGGTTCTGGGTAATCATGAGGAAATGTTGCTGAGCTCGCTCGATGGCAATCCTCAGGCGCAGAAGGCCTGGCTCAAGAACGGCGGTCTGGCGACGCTGGAAAGCTACGGCATCGCGCCGCCGCGAGACGACGAAGATGCCTATGATTTTGCCGAGCGCCTGCAGGAAGGCATTCCGCAGGAAGATCAGGATCTGCTCCGCTCACTGCCCGTCCATTATCGTAGCGGTGATTATTACTTCGTCCATGCCGGGGTGCGTCCGGGCGTTCCCCTGGACCGGCAGGATCGCAACGACCTGTTCTCGATCCGGAAGGAGTTTTCCGAGAGCGACGAGTGGCACGGCGCGATGATCGTGCATGGTCACGGCATCGTCGATCATACCGAGCTGCGGCCCAATCGCATTGCCTGCGACACCGGAGCTTACAAGTCCGGGCGGCTATCCTGCGTCTGTTTGCAGGATGGCTACGTCTCAATTCTTTCTACCTGACTGGCGGCGCCTGCGGCGCAATCAGATCTGGCCGAGGGCCAGAGCAGCCGTTTCGGCCGGCTGGCGCAGGCAGCCGCCGTTCGCCGCCTTTGGCCATTTGTCGCAGTTCCAATAGGCTTGCTGCACACGGTCCCGCAATTTCTGGACATAGACGAAGTCGGGCGGGGCGGCCCTCAGGCATTGCATGTCAAATCCTTGCTGGCATTCGCTGCGGCCGGTCCAGCCGATGACGCTGCAGTTTGCTTTCTTCTCGCACCGCGCCACCGCATCGAGCGCCCAGCGCCCCGGACCTGCCCCTGATGCCAGTTGGATCACTGTAGGTTGGAATGCAGGCCGGGCGGGCCTTTGCGGGGCGATCGGAGCGACTGCGTCGATCCCGCCGGCAAGGGCGGCCAGGTCTATCTTGTCGGCGAAGTCCGGGCCCTCGGCCATCAGCTCCGCATAGGCGGGATCGAAGGATGCCAGCTCTGCCACCGGCCGTTCCTCCACTGCGGGCAATTGGCGGAACGCGGCTTTCTGCCCCCAATAGCCCTTCCAGCGGAAGAACAGATGAGTGCCCACGACAGCGACCTTGTCGAGCGAGTCGCTCCAATAGGGAACCACCCAATTCGTGTGATAGTGGGTCGCCAGGCCTACTCGCCGGTCGGTCAAAGCGCCTGAAAGCATCGATCTTCCCAGCTCCTCCGCCTTGGCTATCGCGGCCCGGCTGGGGCGCCAGCGATCGAGCGCACCGTCGCAGGCAAAGGTGAACTGGCAGCCGGTCTCCCTGATCCGCTCCTTGGAACACGACCTCGCACACGCTCGCGGGGTAAGCGGGATGACGCACCCGATTGAGGATCACCTGCATCACGGCCCGCTGGTCGCTTTCGCTATAGCCTGCTTCGTAGATCGCCGCGATGCCGAGGCATGCCAGTGCCAATTGTTCATTCTTTCCGGCAAGCCGGGAAACGAAAGGAGCGGGGGCAATGTTGGGCAGGCTGGAGAAGGGCCGTGATGCATTGATCCGGCGCGCCTCGTCGAAAGTCAGGGGCACGAATTTGGCTGCCGCCTGTTCGACCGGGGGGAGAGGAGGCGGCGTATCAACGGCCCTTGCGCCCGGGAGACCGATCCTCACTGGATAGGGCACAGAAAAATCCCCCGCCGATCCGCCCCAAGCGAAATACAGCGCCGACCCTAGCAAGAGCGGGACGATTACAGCCAGCGAGGCAAAGAATTTCCAGAAACTTCTAACCAAATAGAATAATCGCTTTCCTACAAGGAACAAGTCTGGTTACTCTTCATGCGAATCACAGCTGGAGAGTACCCATGGATCAATTCCGTTATAATGCAGATTCGGTCGCCAATCCCGCGCGGTCGGTGCAATCGGTTATTTTGAGCGACGAGCAGGATCTGCCAACTCTGCCCAAGGCACTTTTCGTGGGCACTGGCGGCGATATCGCTCTGCGCGGTGTAGACGATTCTCAAGCCACGGTATTGAAGAATGTTGCTGCTGGCTCGATCCTGCCCGTTCGTGCTGTTCGGATATATGTAACCGGCACCACGGCTGGCGATATCGTGGCGCTGGTCTGATGGAAATCGCCCTTTCATTCTCTCCGGCCGCCCTGTCCGTAGCGCGGGCGGGGGGGCGTGGCACCTCTCCGGAGCCCTATGCGCCGCCGCCCGCAAACTGGCGCATGCCAGCCACCGTGTTGGTCAGCAGCGGGTTTTCCGCGAGCCATGCCGTTCTTACCGCCGCCCAGGCCGCAGTCGGCGCCAAGACGCGCCCTGGCGTAACGGTAACGGACGGCAGCGAGGAATATATCGAATGGACGGTGGCGGAAGCGGGGGACGCAATCCTCTCTTTCGTGCCAAGCACTGATGGTGGCACCTACACGGTCGAGGTCAACGACCAGGACCAGGGCTTTGCCAAGCAGCACCCTGCCGGGGCTGACGAAGTCGGCAACGCTGCCGACACAAATAAGCGCGGGCGCAGGCAGGGCATGTTGCTCGAAGGTATCGTGGCAGGCGACGTGATCCGCCTGACGATCGCTGCCAGCGGCGGAAATGTCGCCATCCGCCCGCTGCTTCACCTAAAACCCGCAATCGGCACCTGGGACGCCCATCTGATCTTCGGCGCGAGCCGCGAGGACTACGGCCTGTCCACGCGCAACATGGAGGAACTGATCGTGGCGCAGGATGCCACGCGCGATCCGATCGTGTTCAATTTCGCGAAGGCCGGGGCCGACCTCGCTACGCTCGCTGGCTATTCGGCAGGCATGGCTGCAATCTACTCTGGCCTGGCCCGCTTCGCCTATATCGGCTCGTGCATGGGGAACACCATCTCTATCCAGCGCCCTTGGGACAGCGGCGAGAACGCGGCCATCACGGGTCACTTGACGACCATCCTCACACAGCTTGAGGATGCAGGCATTGGCGTTTGCTTCGGCTCGACCAGCTATCGGCAATACAATACCCCCGATGTCCGCGCCGACGACCAGGATGACGGATCGCTCCCCTATAACGAGAACATCCTGCATCCCTTCCTCGCCGCGAACCTGCCGGATGCATACGATGCGAGCCTCGCGCGGGCCAAGGTCGATGATTACCTGCTGGTGCTTTATGACCGGGCGAATTTGCAGGACGAAATGCACGGCAACGACACGCAATACGGCAAGGAGAGGCTGAATCTCTACAACAGCTGGTACAGGCGCTGCGCGACTGGAACATGGTCCTACACCTCGCAGATCGAGACGCGCGTGGCCGGTGCCGAGGCCGCTTCGACCACCCAGGCCACAGCGCTGACGCAGTACAACGAGGCCACCTATGCGATATATGCGCTGACCTCGAGCAGCGCCAAAACGGCCCTGCAAGCGCGCCTCGACGCGATCTACCCAACGGTGCTGTTCTTCGAGGCGAAAAGACTGATTGCCGTTGCTGAAGGGGTCGCCTCGCAGGAGGCAGTCGATGCGGCGCAGGCAATGCTCGATGCCGCGGAACTGGCGGGCTATGTCGACGCGGCCAGCCCCGATACGATCTCCGAGCAGCAGGAGCGCGTCGACGCGATTGTGGTGGCTGCCTACGACCAGATCATAAATGTCAACTTCGCCCCTTATTCGGGACAGGCGGAAGGGTGGAACAACACTGCCGCCTACACGCCAACCGGTGTTGCCGTCGCAGACCTGATCGACGATGCCGACGCCGCTACCGGGGTGGGGCTGAGCGTGACCAATACGGCTAGTGCAACGACCTATAACGGCGGCTTCACGAGCGGCGTGGAAGGCATCATCGACAATGCTGTGAACAGCGCGTGGTCCGATGCGTCGAATGCCATTGCGTTTAAGTTCATCGGCTTGGATCCCGAAAAGACCTACGACCTGCTGCTGATGGGATGCCGCAACACAGCTAACTTCACACCTGTGAAGTTCACCGTGAACGGGATAGACCTTACGCCTGAATACAACACGGCAGGCAATTCCAGTAACTTCAACTTCGTGTCTGGTGTCAGCCCTGGCGGGAGCGGGGAAATTGCCGTCACGGCTGCAAGAGGTGCAGGCAGTAGCTACGTATACCTATCGGTCTGCCGTTTGTTCAGGAATGCGGCATGACCGAGTTTACCGCCGAGATGCCCTGGCTGGCAGGACAATATCCGACGCTTCTCAAGATTGGTCGAAGGCCAGCTTGGGGCTAACGTAATGTCTCGGGCGGCTATATTCGCGAAGGAAACCTAACCCCCAGGCAAGGTGCATGGTTGCCGCGGCAATCCCGCCGAGCAAGGCCCAGCCTCCGCCAGATCTTGCGCCCACTGCAGTACCCACAACCAAACATCCCGACAGCCAGATCATGGCCGGAAGCGCAAATACCCAATGCATGGCGGCAAGCGGCATTGTCACCACAGCGGGGGGCACGGCAAGCGGTAGTGCTTGGCGGATTTTCAGCCACTGGCCGTGGCGCTTCACATTCCTCGCGCGACCGGCTCCGTAGCGAAAATATTGCCGCCACAGGGAGAAAATCGACTTACGCGGATAATAGGTGATTGCCGCATTAGGCTCGAGCCACGTGCGGGCGCCGAGTTGCCTTTGGCGGTGATCGTATTCCGCATCCTCATTGCATGGCATGGATTCGCAGTAACCACCGGCACGCCGGAAAAACCCGAGATCCATCAACGCGTGATGGCCGTGGTCCACCCATCCACCCACTTTGATATGACGATGCGGCGATGCGCCATTCCCCAATGCGCTGTTCTGTGCGGCGGCGACCGCCTGCTGAAAACCGCCCCCAGCGCAGGAGAGCATGGGTACGACCACGGCATGGGCATTGTTTTTAACCGCGGCCTTCAGCAGGGTCGCGCAATATCCGTCCGGGTAGGAACAATGGGCGTCGATCCGAAGCAGCCATCGCTTGTCGCCGCCAAATTCTGCCACGGCTCGATTAACTCCCGCGCTCTGAATGCGGGCGGGATTGTCGAGCAGGTGCAAGCGCGACGTGGTGGCCATGCGCTGTTTGACGATTTCGCGGCTGCCATCTGTGCTGCCGCCATCGGCGACGACCAACATTTCGATAGTCTCATCGGCAAGCATCTGGTCCAGCAGTTCTGGCAAATGCGCAGCCTCGTTGAGGCAGGGTATGACGGCCAGAATGCTCAATTTATTGCCACCGACTGAATTTGTGAAACTAGTGCCGTGCAGTCTTCCTCTTCCGCAGAGGACTTCGCGGCGATCGACATCCCGGACGGCAGCTTGCAGCGCGAGCAGCTCGGTCTCTTCCATTTCCTCGAGACGGGCAAAAACGTCTTCGGGACTTTCGACAGTCAAACCCGACTGGTGCTGGCGCAACCAGCGTCCGACTTCGATATCCGACAACGCAATAGGTACCGCGCCGAAGGCGATCGCCTCGTAGAGGCGGTTGGGAAGCAGCCAACTGCTGTTCAGTCCCTCTTCGAACCAGTCGATCGTCCAGGCAAAATGGCATTGGCCGTAAAGATCGGCCAAATCATCCGGACCGTAGGATCCGACAAACCGCATTCCCGGCGTTGCCGCCACTTCGCTTTCGAGGTCTGGCAACTCGGCAGGTGAGGGCTTGCCCGCAATCAGGACATTGATGCGGCCATTCGAATTGCGGACCAGTTCCTGCAGGAAGGAAAGACTCTTCCTGCACCGCAGCATTCCGAACCATCCAATCGTGAGCACCGGCTTTTCGGGCGCGGCTCCCTTTGGTTCCGGCAACTCCGAGAGATCCACTGTCAGGAGCTTGTTTTCCACCAGCACCGCAGACCCGTGGAATGGTCGCTGTGAGAAATGCCTCTCGAGAAAGGCAGGCGAGGAGGTGAGCAACATATTGCACCGGGGAAGAAGACTGGCTTCGACTTGCTGGACAAGAATGGCAGCTACTCCGTTACCTACAAGCAGGCGATGGACGTCCAGACATTCGTATATCAATGGCCGGTCTCCGACGATTACGCGGGCGATAGCCAATTGTTCCAAATTGCGCGCAATAATCACGTCCGCATCGGCCAGGAATGCGCGTAGCTCGCGGCTGAAGAAGGATTCTCGCGCAGCCGAGGCCGCTCGTTGAAGGAAGGCAGCGTCTTGGGATTCCCCGAGCAGCAGGGGCGAGCGAGCAGCTATCTGAGGCGCCAATTCCGGATCCCGGCAAAAGCCGGCGATGGCAACCTCGGCTCCACCGATCTCGAACATCCGCGCTCGCCGGTTTACTGCGGCGTCGTTGAGGTTGTGAACGATATATCCGATCTTCATGTCTCGACGCTGATGTTCCGGCTGGACTTCTGAACCCCGCTATACTTGCCAAGCTTTTTGCAGTGCAACAAGACTTCCTTCGATCTGCCGTGCCATGATTGCGTCCAAATTTGATAGAATTTTGAAAACGCTTGACCATAAGTGTCGATATTGCGCTACGCCAATGGAGGTTGCGCATATTGCATTGCAGTAGGCTTGGTGATGGACGATCGGACAGTCACAGTCATGATTGCTGCGTTCAATGCGCAGGAAACGGTTGGGTGCGCCGTTAAAAGCGCGCTTTCCGAGCCCGAAGTGACCGAGGTGTTCCTTGTCGACGACTGTTCGCGGGATGCCACCGTGGAGGCTGCTGTGGCCGCTGCCGACGGAGACAACCGGCTCAAGATTTTGCAACAAACCGTCAATCAGGGACCGGCCGCGGCACGAAACCGGGCGATCGAGGCCAGCACCCAGCCTTTTGTCGCCATTCTGGATGCAGATGATCGGTTCCTGCCCGGCCGCTTCTCGAGAATATTCGAAGATATGGCCTGGGACTTTTGCGCCGACAACGTCGTCTTCGCGAACAGCAGTGAAACGCTGGATCAGGCGGCCAATTGTCCGAATGGCACCGATCGGGTGGGGCGGCTCGATCTCGAGACGTTCATTGCCGGCAATCAAGGATCGTCTCGGGCGAATCGCAGCGAGCTTGGTTTCCTGAAGCCAGTCATGCGCCGCGAATTCCTGCAGCGCTGGGGGCTAACCTACAATGTCAATTGCAGGCTGGGCGAAGACTTCCTGTTTTACGCGCTGGCTTTGGCCAAGGGTGCCCGCTTCAAGGTTCTGGAAGCTTGTGGCTATGGGGCGCTCGAACGCGCGAATTCTTTGAGCGGCGATCACCGGATCGAAGATCTGGTGTCGTTCCTGCGCGGAATCGAAGACTTGGCCGCACGACCGGACATCTCACCGGCTGCTCGAACTGCGCTCGATCGCTTGCGCAAGATAACGCATGAGAAGATCGCGCATCGGGAGGTGCTCGATATACGCCGGGCGCGGGGGCTGATTGCCGGATTCGGCGCGATTGCAAGCCGTCCCACCGCAATCCGCGATATTTTGCGCGATAAATTGCGCTCAGTGGAGTCACAGGCGCCGAGCAAGCGCTTGCTAATGAGCAGCGCTGACTTCGAGCAGATCGTTTCATGAGTATCATTCCGGCAAATGAACTGACCGGAGAAATTTTGGAGACACACACGGTTATTATCGGTGCTGGTGCCTGCGGGTTGCCTCTTGCCGCCGATCTGACAGACGACCTGATTGTGGTCGAGAGCGGCGCCAAGGGCATCGACCTCCAATGGCAGAATGAACACCGATCGGTGGTGTCAGGCGAGCCGACGAATGCGGATTCTGTTCGTGTACGTGCCGTTGGCGGGGCGACTGTGCGCTGGACAGGCCGCTGCATCGAGATGGACGATTACGATTTCCAGCAAAGGCCTTGGATAGCCGAGCATGGTTGGCCAATTGCCAGAAAGGAACTTGATCCGTGGTACGAGCAAGCCTGGAACACGTTGGAAGTAGATCGTGCCCGCGCCGATCAAGCCGTGGACACGGCGAGACTAGCCAGTCTGTTCGAAGGTGAGCAGCGGCTTGGCCCCTGCGTGTGGCGATATAGCTATCGCAAGCGGAAGCAATATCTCCGCTTTGCCGAAGTTTATCAGGATCGCTTTCGTAGCGGAAACAAGAACCTGTTGTTTGCGGCAGACGTCGTGGAACTGCTGACGAGGGGGAGTGAGGTGGTTGCGGTGCGGATATTGGACCGCAAGATGCGGCCGATCGTAATCAGGGCCAAACGGTTCATCCTTGCCGCCGGTTGTATTGGGAACATCAGGACGTTGCTGCTTACTCACAGGAAGTATCCCGCGTTTCTCGGCGAGGTCGAAGCATGGCTTGGGCGGGGTTTCATGCAACATTTGCGTGTGATCGCAGGTCGCGTAGCTACATCGCCGGAGAATTTCCGCGCCTTGCAGCGCTGCATGAACCTCTTTCCCAGGCCGAATTGCGGATTTCACGAGGTCGGTTTCGGGTTCAATCCCGTTTATGCCCAAAGCGAGAAATTGGGCAATGCTTCCATGTATTTCAATTATATACCTAATCTTGCTGGATACTCGCCGAAGCGATTAATGACTTTGCCTGCTTGGCTATTCGGACGCCGCGTGGTCTTCCCCGCGGGCCACGCCGAATTGTCGGTTGATGTCGAACAGTCGGTTTCCCGCGACAGCCGCGTCACCCTGGACCCGTCAACCGATCTGCATGGTTTGCCGCGCCCTAACGTGCACTGGACCATTTCCGATAACGATCGGCGCACTGCGTCTCGGGGAATTGAAGCAATCGCCAATTGGTTGGACCGTACAGGTTTGGGTGCGTTGGAGGTTTCCGAAGGACTCGCCGAAGGCAAAATTCCTTCCGAATATATTCGTGACAGCAATCATCCGCTAGGCGGCACCCGCATGAGCGAAAGTCCACGCGATGGTGTGGTGGATCGCAACTGCAAGGTATTTGGAACAAGCAATCTCTGGGTGCTTGGCGGCTCGATATTTTCGACCGGCGGGCACGCGAACCCCACACTGACCATGGTCGCCCTTGCGCATCGGCTCGCCTCGCATTTGCGCAGTCTGTAGCTCGTCATGGCCGCAGAATTGCTGCACTGCGCAATAAAAATGAATGGAGTGCGTTATGAATTGGTACGATTTCGAAAATCGCTGGTAGATGTTAAGCTGCGGAACGGCTTGTAAAAAAATTCGGTCAGCACAACCCATAGATGCACTTCGGCCGTTTCAAGCTCTTGCCGTTGGACATGAATGTACGCCGAAGAGGCAGGAAACGCGATGGCTGAAGCAAATCGTATAGAATATGAAAACGAGTTGGAACGCGAGGGATCCGTCTCTTTGCTGCCGGATCCCAGCTTTCTGTGGCAAGTTTTTCGCCGGAATCTGCCGACCTTTTCGATCGTCGTGTTGGGCATATTGGCTTTGACCGGCGGCTACCTTGCCGTCGTGACCCCATCCTATTCCGCTCGTGCGAGCCTATTGATCGATCCGGCGGTCGATCCGGTCAAGACGTCGAGGCCAGGTGATCCAAATGGCAATCCCAATGCCGATCAGATCGATACCGAAATTCGCCTGATAAGTTCGCCCACCGTCGCAAAACTTGCGGCCCAATTATATTCGGAACGGTTTGCATCGCCGGACGGCGATCCGTTCGACGAGAAGGAAGTCGAGGCATTGGAGGATAGCATTTTGTCCTCAGTCCTCGTTACGCGTTCCGGCCAGACGCGCGTGATCGATATTACCGCGACAGGTCCAGACCCCATTTTTGTGGCTGCCTCCGCGAATTTGATGAGTGAAGCCTATCTTCTGTCGCAAGTGCAATCGAAGACGCGGACATCCGACGCATCGCAGTCCTTTGTAAACAATCGCTTGAGCGAACTGGAGTCGAATGCGCTGACCGCACAGGCGGAGTTGGACAATTATCGCGCTGCACGGGGGCTGGTTAGCTCCAATGGCGGGACCAATGCAGAGCAGGAAGTATCGAATTTGAACCAGCAGCTTGCCCTTGCCCGGGCGGAGCTTGCCGAGAAGCGCGGCCGCTACAATGCCGCGCGTAGCCAACTTTCTCGGGGAGGGGGGGGCGCTGACGTCGGCGCTGCACTGGGTTCCGGCACGATTTCCAGCCTGCGGCAACAGGAAGCCCGCGTAAGCGCCGAGCTCGCCGTTCTGCGCGAACGCTATGGTGCATTGCACCCCGAGCGGCGCCAGGCGGAACAAGAACTGAGCGATATTCACCAGCGCATTCAAGCGGAGATCAATCGCGTTCTATCCAGCCTGGAAGCGGAAGTGCAGACTGCGCAATCGCGGGTGGCATCGCTTGAATCCAGTCGAAGCCAGTCCCTCGGGGATTTAAACGCGACCGGACAGGCGCAGACGCGGCTCAACGAGTTGCAACAGAAAGCGGATGCGGCTCAATCGATCTACAGCGCTTTCCTGGAACGCTCTCAGGAAGCCGGTGCCTTGCGGGATAGCGCCTTGCCCGATGCCAGCATCGCAACGCGGGCGACGGTTCCGACCCGTCCCACCAGCCCGAATTACCCACTGACAATTGCGGCGGGCGGTTTCCTGGCCGGCTGTGCGGGCTTTCTATCCATCCTCATGTCCGAATATCTGCGCCGCGGAATTCAAACCAAGCGCGATGTCGAGAAGCAGCTGCGCCTACGATATGCCGGAGCGGTCCCAACCTTGAAATCGACGCTCAAAGGCAAATCGATCGACGAGGCGCCGCATGATTACGTGATAAACCACCCACATTCCCTGTTCGCAGAATCTTTCCGTTCGATCCGTACGTTCCTTACGCTTTCCCAGGGGAAGCGACCGCGCGCTATCGTGATCACTTCAGCCTTGCCTCGCGAGGGCAAGACGACGACTTCGGTCTGCCTTGCGCGCGCCACAGCCGCGGAAGGTGTCCGAACCATCCTCGTCGACGCCGACCTTCGCCGTCGCGGGGCAAGCGAATTGCTCGCATATGACGGGGAAAAGGACATTTACGACTATCTGGCCGGCACTGCGCCTTTGTCGGAATGTATCTATGTCGACGAGGCGTCCGGCCTGGACGTTTTGGGTAGCAAGGGTTTTCCAGAAAAGCTGACCAGTCCGATCACCGAGGAAAAGGTGCAGCGGATCATGGAAGAGCTGCGCCAACGCTATGCCGTGGCAATCATCGACACCGCACCGATCCTGGGTGTGGCGGAAGGCCGCGTCTGGGCTATGGCGGCAGACCGCGTCTTGCTGATAACTCAATGGAAAAAGACTTCCGCCCGGGCGGTGAGCACTGTGGCCAGCATGTTGATCGATGCAGGAGCAAAAGTTGCGGGATTGGCACTTTCTCAAGTGAACATTCGCAAATATGCCAGCGCCGGTGACGGCGACGTATACGCTTATACGAAGAAATTCAGAGGCTACTATACCGACTAAATCCAGTGAGTTGCAGGTCGGATATTTGGCAATTTTAGAGAGTAAAATGAAAACATTCTACAACGGCAGGCGGTTTGATATCGGCGAAGCTCCCGTGTTCTTGGGGGGCATTTGTTTATCCTTGGTGGCTCTGCCAGCTACCTCGGCCACCGCACAGGAAGATGTGCAGGCAAGGTCCGTAGCAGAGCGGGCTCGCCCGGAATTCACGGCAGCACCCATCCGGGCCGGCGGGCTGGACCTTACACCCACCATCGATGTTTCGGCCGAATATAACGACAACATCTTTTTCCAGAGCCTGGATCCGACCGGCGGATTCGTAACATCGGTTGACCTTGGCCTTGTGGGTCGGGACGTTCGCCCAGATCGCGCCATCACACTGCGCCTGGTGGCTGGATACGATGCTTATTTGGAGCATTCGAACGAAAATCGTCTGAACCTGCTGGCGTCCGCTGACGCACGTTGGGGGCTTGGCACCCGGACCAGATATCATGTCGGCGGGGAAGTGAACCGGGCGGATGAACGGCGCCGCGACATAACCAGCTTCACGGACAGTCCGGATCCGGTCACTTACACCTCTTTGCGCGCCAATGCTGGCCTTGAACAGGATTTCGGACCCATCCGGGCTTCGTTGGATGCCAATGCCAGATCGGTAATGTACGATGGTTCCATCGTTATCGGTGAGCAAACCGTCGATCTCGGATTTCGGGATTTCGAAGTGTATGGCGCTCAGGGCCGGGTTTCCTATTCCGCCGGCGGATCGCAGCGCATCTATCTGCAGGTCAGCGCCGACGATCGAAATTATGCGCGGCTGGCCGCCGCGCCGGAGATTCCGGAGACATTCAGTCTCGATCGCTCATCGCAGGGGCTGCGGATCGAGGGCGGTTTCTCTCATCAAATTTCCGAGCTGCTGTTTGTCGATCTGCGCGCGGGATATCTGACTCAAGATTTCGCCGATCCCGCGCTGCCGACAGTCGAAGGCCTCGCATTTGAGGGCAATCTGCTGTGGAATGTCACTCCCTTGACCAGCTTCGAGCTCGCCGGCGCGCGTAGAGTCGATGAAACGGTGGACCCCAATTTGTCAGGGTTGGTCAGAACGGAAGTTTCGGGCCGCGTCGATCACGAATTGCTGCGAAACCTGATCCTGACGCTTAATGGGCAATATGCACATCTCAGCCAGGTGGGCAGCACTTCCAATTTCGATGAATGGGCGGCTGGATTTTCCGTGCAATATCTGGTGAACCGCAAGTGGGCCCTGACTCTCGATACCGATCATTTCGAGAGATCGTCTACTTTCTCTATTAAACAGAACAGGATAGTAACGGGTTTGCGGTTCTCGTTTTGATATGGTAAACGAGCATAGTTAATTATTGATCATTCCCGTGTTTACTTTGCGGCAATCAAATGACGATAGTCACTGGGCGTTGAATGGGGCACGCGCCAGATGATTACAGAACTCGGTAGAGGGACCTGGAGGCTTTTCTTGCACTCAGCCCACGGACAATTCGGCAGATGGCAGCTTTGGCATGCCGTGCGTTCGTACGAGCTCGAAAATGGTGCCCATCATCATCTCCTCATTGGCCGTTGCCGGTTCGGGCAGCCATTCTGATCGGCGGAGCCGTTTTCAGCTGGTGGTTGGTGCTGGGGCTGGCCTCAATCTTCTACTAAACTGAGTAGAAATACCTGGAGAAGGTAGTTTGCCCTGAAAAATGGGCAGCTAGTCCTAAGTGCGCTTGCGTCGCGGGGGGCATAAAGGTACCTATTGTGCAATGCACCATAGGGGAATCGCGATGCTGTTCGAACCTATCCTGCGTTCAGAATATTCCGGTTCGCGCCAGGAAGCCGAGCGCGAATTAATAGTGAATGATCCGATCGTCGCGAAGCTGATCGATCGCGTTGGCGCCTTTGTGCTCATCCTATTCTTCCTTCCTCTGATGCTGCTCGTCGCGGCGGGAATTTCCTTTGCGAGCCCCGGGCCGATCTTCTTCAAGCAGAAGCGCATCGGGCGGGGCGGGATTCTGTTCGATTGCTACAAGTTTCGCACCATGGTGATCGATGCCGACAAGCAGATCGCACATCTCCTCGCTACGGATGCCCAGCGCTCGGCTGGAGTGGGAGCGCGATCATAAGTTGCGGAATGACCCGCGAATTCATGCACTTGGCTGGTTTCTACGTAAGAGCAGCCTTGATGAGCTGCCGCAATTGTTCAACATATTGCGCGGCGACATGAGCCTGGTCGGTCCGCGTCCGATCGTCGAAGGCGAGGTCCAGCGTTATGGGCGATATTTCGTCCATTATTGTGCGGTTCGTCCTGGCCTCACCGGGCTTTGGCAGATCAACGGACGCAACGATGTGTCCTATCGCCGCCGGGTGGCCCTTGATGTGATTTATGTGCGGCAGGGCACTGTCGGCCATTATTTGCGCATTCTTGTGATGACCCTGCCGACGGTCTTGCTGGCGCGCGGCGTGTATTGATCGCGCTGCTGGCCCGCGTCCGCATTGCTGCAGACGCGAACCCGCCGTGCCGATGGTCTGCTGATCCCCTGAACATCAGGCTCTTCACTCCGAAGCGGATCGCCGCGGCGAGATGTGCTCACCTCATCGGCGGGAGGCCCGGTTTTCTCGCCTGCGCTGCCTTTTCATTGCCAAGGCCTGTGCCCCCAGCGCGACATGGCTGTCGGCCAGGACTGCGCCGCGCTTACCCATTTCCCTCTCCGGCCCGACTGTGGAATCAACCGTAGTCTGACGCTCCACCTCGGCGTTCAGCATAGCTCCAAGCAGCATCACGTAGCATGACAGGTAGAGCCACATCAGGAATACCACGATCGCCGAAAGCGAACCGTAAGTCGTGTTGTAGACGAATATATGTGACACATAGAGCGAGAACATTATCGAGATCGCAATCCACAGAACCAGCGCAGCGAACGCTCCAGGCACGATCCAGCGCCATTTGGCGGGGCGCCTGTCCGGCCCGAACCGAATGATGAGAGCGAAGCCCATGGTGCCGAAGCAGAGCACTGCCAGCCAGATCAACAGTGTGATCGGCCAGACGGCCGCCTGGCCCAGGAAGTCTGTCGTCAGCCCGCGCAGCCATGTGAGGACGCTCGCGAGGATTACGCCAAGCAGCCCGGTCACGATTCCGCCGAAACTGATGGCAATGGCGCGCACGAACAACTTCACCATTCCGCGCGTTTCATGCTCGTCATTGATCGCGTTGAGCGCGCCTATCAGCCCGCTGACGGCATAGGTGCCGCTGTAGATCGCGACGATGAAGGTCATGAAAAGAGCAAAGCCGGCCGTATCGCTATTCGTATTAACCGCCGCCATCAATTGCCGGTCGATCACCGATGCTACGTCGCCCGGAACAATGGTCCCAATGGAACGCATTTGTCTTTCAACCATTTCGACATCGCCGGCGAGACCGTAGATGATGACCATAGCCGTGATCAGCGGAGTCAGGGAAAGGAATGTGAAAAAGGCCACACCAGCGGAGAGCAGGGACAGCTTGTGGATGCCTGACAACACCCAGACCCGTTTGAAGACTTGTTTCCATCCGGCCCAAGGCAGAGCGAAGGGCGAAGTTGCAGTCGCTCCCGGAGTATCCAAAATGGCAGACAATTCTTCAGGCTCGTGCGAGTGGGCTGCATTTTCAGCGTCTGTGGGCTTTGAATCGATTAGTGAATTGTCCGCTTCCAACAAATCCTCCGGCCAAGGGTCATTTCAGGTTCAATATGGGTGAAGCAACGCGCCGCGACCGATTAAGTGCCCGTAAGGCGAGAGCCATTGCGGGCCTTATTGCGTGCGTGGTCGGCATGCCGGCCGGCGCAGCTCTGGCGCAGGATGAAGCGATCGGCGCAGAAAGTTCCCCCACCGAGCAACCGCTTGAGGATCGGGCGGCGGACGAAGGCGCAAGCATTCCGGTTCCGCCAGCGGACGTGCAATTGCCCGAAGTCGAGCCGATCATCAGTGACGATGAGTTCGAAGAACTGGTGCCGGAATTCGATCCCGGAGAAGATCCGGAACTCGATCGCCCGATCGAAAGCATCGAAGAGTTCGAACGCCGCCTTTCCGAAGCCCAAGGAGAGGATGCGGAAGGCATCGATCTTGCCGGGACTCCCTTGTCCGACGAAGATCCGGTCGAAGCAATTCCCGATGCGCCGGTTCGCGATAGTGCCTTGCTTGAGCCGCTGCCGCCGATCGAAGCCTTTCAGTTCGAAGACCAGGAATTCGCAGCCGCGCCGCAGACTTCGGAAGAAATCCGCTATGAAGTCGAGCTTGCAGGCCTCGAGGGTCTGGATGACGATATGTCCGACAATCTGCGCGACCTGTTCCGCTCTCACTCGGCGCTTTGGTCGAATGGCCGCAAAGCAACAAATTCGGCCCAGATCTCGGCCCGACTGGAGGAAGACGCCCAGTTGCTCAAAACCGTTCTTGAGTCAGAAGGGTGGTATGATTCCTCGGTCAGGACGCGGATCGTTCGCGCAGGCGACGAAGACGATCTCAAATTGACGGCGCTGCTCGAAGTCGAGCCAGGCGAACGTTTCAAGTTTGGCACCATCGCGATCGAAGCGGAGCAAACCGAACCGCCCGATCTGATCGAAGACAGCCTGGCGCTTGAGGTCGGGCAGCCGATCGTGGCAACTCGCGTCCTTGCCGCAGAGGCCAACGTCGCGCTGGTCTTGCCGCAAAATGGCTACCCCTTCGCCGAAGTCGGCCAGCGGAAGATACTGGTCGATCGTGGTACGGGAGAAGCGGACTATACCTTGCCCGTGAAGGTCGGCCAGCGGGCACGCTACGGCGATTTCACCACTTCGGGCGATCCCGTGTTCGATACCGAACATATCGCCGTACTGGCCCGGTTCGAGCGAGGCGAGTTATACGATAGCCGCGATTTGGACGATCTGCGCAAGGCGCTCGTCGCCACGGGGCTGTTCAATGTCGCTTCCGCCACGCCGAAACCTACGGGCCAGATTGCTGATGACGGCACCGAATATGTGTCCATTCATGTCGATCAGGCCGCCGGGCCGCCGCGCACGATTGCCGCCAAGGCAGGTTACGGAACCGGCGAGGGCTTTCGCGTCGAAGGCAGCTGGACTCATCGAAATCTGTTCCCTCCCGAGGGCGCGCTGATCGTCAGTGGAACCGCAGGCACGAAGGAACAGGGTCTTTCCGCTACATTTCGCCGTTCCAACGCGGGGCGGCGCGACCGCAGTTTTCAGATAGTCGCCGAGGCCCTGCACACCAGCTATGCCGCGCTGGATGGCTATACTGCACGTCTCTCGACACTGGTGAGCTATGAATTCCACCCCGATCTGGCAGAAGCGGCTGACCTATGCCTATGGCGCGCAAATCGCCGTGACGGCAGAAGAAGACTATGTCGCCGCACTCGGCATGCGGCAGAGGCGCACGTTTTACATCGCCGGGCTGACGGGGCGCGTGGGCCTGGATACGAGCGACGACCTGCTGGATCCCACGGATGGATTCCGGCTCACCGCGACTGTCGAACCGGAAGCGTCGCTGGAAGACGGGTTTGCTCCCTATGTCCGCACTCAGCTGGACGGTTCCGCCTATCTCTCGCTGGGCGAATCTGCCGTCCTTGCCGGACGCGTCCGGTTGGGCTCCATCCAGGGGGCCGAACGGCTCGACATTGCGCCGTCCCGCCGGTTCTATGCTGGCGGTGGCGGATCGGTGCGCGGCTTTGGCTACCAGGAGCTTGGCCCGAAGGATCCGAATGGCGATCCGATCGGCGGGCGCAGCCTGAACGAAGCAGCAGTGGAAATGCGTTACCGCTTCGGCGACTACGGCGTGGTGGCCTTTGTCGATGCCGGCCAAGTTTATGAGAGCAGCCTGCCGAAATTTTCCGATTTGCGCTTCGGCGCGGGGATCGGCGGCCGTTTCTATACCAATTTCGGGCCCTTGCGCGTCGATGTGGCAACGCCGCTCGATCGGCGCGAAGGCGAAGGCTGGATCAGCGTTTATGTCTCCATCGGGCAGGCTTTCTGATGGCCGGCGAACACGAAATCGACGATCCGGCTGAAGCTGGGGACCTGGGCGAGGAATCCCTGCCTGAACGCAAGCGGCGCTTTCCCAAATGGCCGCTGGTCGCTCTGGCTGTGGTCGTATCGATCCTGTTGTTGCCGATTATCGTGATTAACACGGATTTTGGCCGCCGGCTGGTTGCCGATCAAATCGAAGCGATAGAATTCGAAAACGGCATGAAGATCGGGATCGGCGATATCGAGGGATCGCTGCTGGGAAAACTCGTCATAGACGATCTGACCTTGTCCGATCCTCAGGGCGTTTTCCTCAAAGTGCCGGAAGCGAAGCTCGATTGGCGCCCGCTCGCCTATCTGTGGAGCCATGTAGATATCCGTTCGCTTACCGCAGAACAGGCGCAGCTGGCACGCTTGCCCCGTTTCCGCGAAACGCCGCCGAACAACGATCCCCTGCTTCCCGATTTGGACATCGACCTAAATGAATTCCGGGTCGACCGCCTGGTCGTCCAGCCGGCCGTTACCGGGACGCAACGCATATTGGGCCTTTCGGGGAAGGCGCATATTGCGGATCGGCGGGCCCAGATTTCGTTCTCCGGAAAAACGCTGGGAGATGAAACAGGCGCGGGGGGCGACGCAATCGCCGCATTGATCGACGCCGTTCCGGAGAAAAACCGACTCGCTCTCGATTTGACGATATCCGCGCCGAAGGACGGCGTCATCGCCGCCTATGCGGGGATAGAGCAGCCGCTGGACGTGAAACTTGCCGGCAAAGGCGACTGGGCCCGTTGGAATGGCCAGTTCGACGCGCAGCTTGGCGGCCGGGACGTTGCCGATCTGGTTATCAGGCGCGCGCGATGGGCGATTTACGCTCAAAGGTTCGACCAGCATTGCGGGCACGCTGGGCGGGCAGGTCGCTCGGTTGCTTGGGCCGGTGACCGATATCGACATGGCCGCCGACGTCACCGGACGCCGGATGGCGATCAGCGGCGGTATTTCCAGCGATGCCCTGACACTGGACAGCAAGGGCACGGTCGATCTTGGCGAAAGCCGCTTCGAAACGCTGGACCTTGCCCTGGTGGTGTCGAAACCCGCCGCATTGGCCGACAATCTCTCGGCGGCGGGGCTGCGCGGCAATTTTACCCTCGACGGGAAATTTTCCGAACCCCAGGTGAATTACAATATAGCGGCAAGTCACATCGGTCTGGGTGATATCGGCCTCGACCGGTTTCGCGCTTCCGGGGAAGCGCAAGTCGATGCGGAAGGCTATCTCGTTCCTCTCCAGGCGAGCGCTGGGCGAATAACCGGTCTCGATTCCCTTGCCGGCGGCACGCTTACCGATGTGCGGCTCGGAGGGAACCTCGCGGTGCAGGGCGCGAGAGTGCTGTCCGACGATCTGCGCCTCAGATCGCAGAGGATCGATGCCACATTGACGCTGGTGGCAGACCTCTCACAGGGTACCTATCTCGCCGGCATCAACGGTCAGCTGAACGATTACCGCCTCGATGGCGTCGGCATCTTCGCAATCGACAGCAAACTCGACGTGAAGTCCGCTCCTTCGGGCGGGTTCCTGCTGGAAGGCCAGGTCCTGGCCCGCTCCTCGCGCGTCACCAATGATAGTATTGCCAGTTTCCTTGGCGGCAATTTCCTTGTCGGCAGCGATGTCCGCTACGGCACTGACGGTTCGCTGGCTCTTGACCGGATCAGGCTTGAGGCACCCTTGCTGCGCATATCGGACGGTAGAGCCACGATGTCCGAAAACGGCGTTATTGCGATGACATTGAACGGTGTTTCGGAAAATTATGGCCAGGTGGGCTTCCAGATGGCCGGCACCATTGCCGATCCGCAAGCCACGCTGACGGCGGAGAAGCCCGATTTCGGCATTGGCCTTGCCGACGTAACGGCAGATATTACGGGATCGAAGGGTGTCTACCTGCTCGATGCGCGCGGTAGCACCGATTACGGCCCGCTCACGGCCAGGGTTGGCGTCGACACGGCCGATCGCCTTGCAATCGACATCCAGCAAGCGGATCTGGGCGGAATCGGTTTTACAGGCGGATTGCGTCAAACCGCCGAAGGGCCCTTCGCAGGGCGCCTGCTTGCAAATGGCCGCGGCCTTGGCGGCGTGGTCCAGCTCGACAGTTTCCAGGGAGTTCAGCGCGCGGTTTTCAACTTGCGGGCGAACAATATGCGGCTGGACGGCCGCGTAGGGCTGCGGGTTGGCTCGGCAATCGTCGACGGCAGCGTGGTCCTGTTCGAACAACCCAGAGTGAAGTTCGATGCCCAGCTTTCCTCCGCGAGGTTCGGCAACTTCGCACTCAATGCCGGCAGAGCGCGGGTCGATTACCGCGATGGCGCAGGCCAGGCGCAGCTGGTGATGGAAGGATCGCGGGCTTTCCCCTTCCGTTTGGCCGCCAATGCACGTTTGCAGCCGGATTTGTGGCAAGCGACCCTCAAGGGCCGTATTCGCGGGATCGATGTGGCGACGCAGGGTTCGGCGCGGGTCGTGCCAGGGGAAGGCACCTATGAATTGCTCCCGACACGCATCTCGATCGGTGACGGGTCGATGCAACTGGCCGGGAAATATGGCGACGCGATCCTGATCCAGAGCCGGCTGGAAGACGTCGACCTCGCCATGGCCAATGCATTCATGCCCAATCTGGGGCTAGGCGGGAAGGCCAGCGGTAGCCTCGATTTTGCCCAGAGCTCCCCCAGCGCTTTCCCGCGTGCAGATGCGCGCCTGAAGATCAGCAACTTCAGCCGCACGACGGCGTTTGTCGTGAGCAATGCGGTCGACATCAACTTTGTCGGCAAGCTTCTGTCGGATGGCGGCGAGGCACGCGCGGTTTTCCGGCAGGGCAATGATGTGATCGGCAGGCTTTCCACGTCGCTTCGGCCGCTGGGACCAGGTGCCGGCAGCTGGAACGAAAGACTGATGGGTGCCCCACTGTCCGGCGGCATTCGCTATAACGGCCCTGCAGCCACTCTGTTCTCATTGACGGGGCAAACAGGCCAAAGCCTGACCGGTGCGGTTGGGATTGCCGCAGATTTCTCCGGCCGTTTGCGCGATCCGCGCATCGCCGGCGTCATTCGCGCAACGAACCTGGTCTATGAATACGGCGCCTATGGCACCCGCCTGACCAATCTGGCGGTGACCGGCCGCTTCGCTGGCGAGAATGTCGAACTGGATAAGGTCACAGCAAAGGCGGGAGACGGGACAGTCGAGGCGCAAGGGCGCATCAGTCTCTCGGCGGAGCAAGGCTTCCCGATGGATCTAGATATCGATCTCGCCAATGCGCGGTTGGCGCGGGGCGAACCTATCGCCGCGACGGCCACGGGCAAGCTCAAGCTGACCAAGGTCGCGGGCGAGACGGCCCTGCTGTCAGGTAGCCTGACCTTGCCGGAGACGCGCTACAAGCTCGTGCGGGAAGGGGAGGCGGAGGTGCCGCACCTCAGCGGCGTACAGTTCAAGCCGCGCCGCGGCAGGCAGCGGATTACCGGGAACGAGCCGGCGGAAGCAGAGCCTGGCCTGTTCGAGCGCGTGCGGCTCGACATCGCGCTCGCGGCGCCTGGCCGGTTCTACGTATCGGGCATGGGGCTCGAATCCGAATGGCGGGCCGATCTCACGGTCAAGGGCACCAATGCGGAACCTCTCCTGATTGGCAGTGTCGATCTCGTGCGCGGTTCGCTCGACTTCGCGAGCCGCTCCTTCACCCTGGAGGAAGGGCATCTGCAATTCGACGGGCAGGCAACAAGCAATCCCCGCATAGCGATCACTGCGCGCGAGGATGTTGAGGATATAAGCGTATTGCTCGGCGTATCGGGCCGCGCGATGTCGCCGCAGATATCTTTCTCCAGCGTCCCCGGCCTGCCTCAGGACGAGATTATCGCCCGCATCCTGTTCGGCAGCTCAGTCGCCAATCTTTCCGCAATTCAGGGCCTGCAACTGGCAGCCTCGCTCAACTCGCTTCGCGGGACGGGTGGCGGCCTCAATCCGCTAGGTACATTGCGTTCGGCTACCGGTATCGATCGGCTGCGCATCCTCGATGGCGATGAGACGACTGGGAGGGGCACGTCCATTGCCGCAGGCAAATATCTGACTGACGATATCTATCTTGAGATCATCACCGATGCGCGCGGCTTCACGGCGACCCAGGTGGAAATCAGCCTCACTCCGGCTCTTTCGATCCTGAGCCAGGCGGGCGGTTCGGGCACATCCGACGTGAGCATACAATACAGGAAGAACTATTGATGCGTGCCTGCGCGCTTCTAGTCATGTTGGCTTTGGCTGCCTGCGACCGAGAGCCGAGTTTCGACGAACGTTATGAGGCCGCCGAACACGAGATCCGCACGAAAGCGTCCGAACTGAATGAGGATTTGTCGGAGGCGCCAGAGAGCTCGGTCCCGGCAGATCGGGCAAGCGAATTGGCGCCGCCTGCCGATTAGTTGAAGCCCGGAGGGGGCGCCCTCGATAGAAAAAGGAATGCCCGGCGGGCCAAAGTGACCCGCCGGGCAGTGTCGCTTCGATGTGAAGCGATATTCCGCGTTTGCGATTAGCGCAGCAGCGAAAGAACGTTCTGCTGGCTCTGGTTCGCCTGGGCGAGCATTGCCGTCGAAGCCTGGCTCAGGATCTGAGCTTTGGCGAGCTTCGTGGATTCAGCCGAATAATCGGCGTCTTCGATGCGCGAACGAGCTTCCGACAGGTTCGTGACGTTGTTGGTCAGGTTGTTGACCACCAATTCAAGGCGGCTCTGACCGGCACCGAGCGAAGCGCGGGTCGTACCAACCGCATCAAGCGCGGTGTCGACATCGTCCAGCGCCGTGGTGGCGCCAGCAGAGGTCGAAATGTCCGAAGCCGAAGCGTCCGAAACGTCGAGACCCGAGATCACGAGATCGACCTGATCGGTGGCTTCCGAACCGGTCTGGATCGTGATCGTCACGTCGGTCGCACCGAACACGCGTCACATCGTTGAACTTGGTGTTCGCGATGATGTCGTCGATCTGTGCGCCCAGTTCGGCAACTTCCGTCTGCAGGTTGGTACGGTCGTCGTCCGAGTAGGTGCCGCTGGCGCTCTGGACCGCCAGTTCGCGGATGCGCTGCAGCATGTTGGTGACTTCGCCCAGTGCACCTTCCGCGGTCTGCGCCAGCGACATACCGTCGTTGGCGTTGCGGATGGCCTGGTTCATGCCGCGCACCTGCGAGGTCATGCTGGTGGCGATGGCGAGGCCGGCGGCGTCGTCCTTGGCGCTGTTGATGCGCTTACCCGTAGAAAGGCGTTCCATTGCGCTGCCGAGCATCTTGTCAGCAGCATTCGATGCGTTGGAAGCGCGCAGATGCGCTGATGTTTGAGTTGATAACCGACATTTCCCTGACTCCTCTGTCTTCGATAACTCTATCTTCGATAACAGGTGCCGCCAGGCATGAATGGCTTCGCGGCTACCAAGCACCAGAGCGACAGTTCGTGAAAATTATTTAGGGTAAACGTCGAAATTAACCTCAAGACCCGCGGATTTGCGTGCCATTACCGTAGTTTTCCGGTGTCAGTGATTAGGCCGTCGTTTCCCATGAGACGAGCAAATGAGCCCTACGAAGTATAGTTAATTCGGGGGCAAGCAAATGGTGGCCAAGCAATTCACGCAGAGCGCGAGGGAGCGGCACGGCAATCTGGCGAACAGATTGGCGGCCATCCTCTCGGCCGGCGTTGTTGGCGAAGACCTTGCGATCCTCGACAGTTCCGAAGCGCCTAACCATTCAGGCCGCAACATCGTCTTGCAGATGTTTGCCAAGCCTTCGATCGCCAGGCTGGAAGGCGCCAACGGCATCCGGCTTTCCTATGGCGACGCGCTGAGCGAAGCGACCTTGGCTGCGTCGGTCGCCAGCGCGACCCGATCGGGAATGCCGATCGCAGTCGATCCTGAAAGCCTGTCGCTCCTCGCCTTGGCCGACCGCTTGGCGACCAGCGACATACCTGTGCTGATCACGGGCCCCACCGGCACCGGCAAGGAAGTATTCTCCCGCTTCATCCATGAGCGCAGCCCGCGCGGCAAAGGTCCCTTCATCGCCGTCAACTGCGCGGCCATGCCAGAGACAATGCTCGAGGCGATGCTGTTCGGCCATGAAAAGGGTTCCTTCACCGGCGCCAATGCTGCCGGCGAAGGTTTCATCCGCGCTGCCGATGGCGGCACTCTGCTGCTCGACGAGATCGCCGAGATGCCGCTTGCGCTGCAGGCCAAGCTGCTTCGCGCCCTGCAGGAAGGCGAAGTCGTGCCGATCGGCGCCACCCGGCCGGTGAAAGTCGATGTGCGTATCATCGCCTGCGCCAACCGCGATCTTCCCAGCGAAGTCGAGCAAGGCCGTTTCCGCGCCGACCTTTATTACCGTCTGAATGTCTTCCCTCTGGCGCTGCGCGCCTTGCGCGAACGTCCGCAGGATATTGCCGCACTGGCTTTCGGCATGCTGCTGCGGCACGCGCCGAAGGGACAGCAGGTCCCCTGGATCGGCGATGCGGCGCTGGCGATGCTCAAGCTGCACAGCTGGCCGGGCAATATTCGCGAGCTCGAAAACGTCGTTCGCCGGGCACTGCTGCTGGTCAATGGCGGCGAGCGGATCGAACCCGAGCATATCATATTCGATCAAGCTGCCCGGGTCGCCACCGCGGAAGAACTTGCCGCCGGTGAATGCGATCGCGGCAGGCTGTCCAATATCGTCCAGATTTCCGAAGCGCGCGCCATCATGGCCACGCTCGAAGCTTGCGGCGGCCATCGCGCTTCCGCGGCAAAGGAACTGGGAATTTCCGAACGTACCCTGCGCTACCGCCTGGCATCGTTTCGTGATGCCGGCATCGCGGTTGGAGGAGGCCGGTTATGAACCCCATCAATTCTGGATCGGGAGCAGCTGGCGTGCGCGACATTATCGCGCTGCGCCAGCAGATCATCGACAAATCGCAAATACTTCAGCAGCTCAACGGACCTGGTGCGCAGGAGCAGGTGGGCTCGGCAGCCAAGGACGGAGGCGGCTTTGCGGACACCCTGCGTACCGCTCTCGACAAGGTGAGCGACACGCAGAGCCGCGCCGAGGCGCTTTCGGTGGGATATGAAAAGGGCGAAGTCACCGACATCGCCAAAGTCATGCTTGCGCGGCAGGAAGCCGGTTTGGCCTTCGAGGCGACCCTGCAGGTCAGGAACCGCCTGCTTTCCGCCTATCAGGACATCATGAGGATGGGAGTCTGATAGATGAGCGACCTCGTTCCAGCAGCTCAGGGCCACCCGATCTCGCCGCTCGCCATTCTGGGTGATCCGGCCGGGGGCAGCATCCTGAACCGTTTGCGCGGCGTCGCCGCGCAGCCCGCCGTTCGCAAGAGCCATTCCCTGGTTCGGCGGCATGGCGGCGATAGGCGCGCTTGCCCTGACCTACTCGATTATCTCGCCTGCTCCGCAGCGCACTCTCTACGGGCAGCTGGACGACGCGCAGCGCGCGGATGTCGTTACTGCGCTCGAGAAAGCCTCGATCCCCTATCAGATCGACAACAACACCGGCTCGCTCACCGTCAACGAGGAAGACCTCTACCGCGCCCGCATGCTGGTCGCCTCGGATGGCGCGGTCGCCGCGCCCGAGAGCGGCATCGAACTGCTCGACAACATGCCGCTGGGCGCAAGCCGCACGATGGAAGGCGAGCGGCTGCGCGTAGCGCGCGAACGCGAACTGATGCTGACGATCAAGGAGATCGACGGCGTCGAGGCGGTCCGCGTTCATCTTGCGCAGCCCGAACAATCGGTCTTCGTGAGGGAAAGCACGCCTCCTGCTGCATCCGTCATGCTGCGGCTGGCCACGCGGCCGGCAGCTTTCGGACGCCCAGGTCACGGCCATTGCAAACCTCGTCGCCAATTCGGTCTCGGGGCTACCCTTGGATAATGTGCGCATCGTCGACCAGCATGGCCGGCTGCTTTCCCAGCAGGTCGGCCAGAACGACCACCGCGCTCGAACTGCAGGCGCAAATGGAAGAGAAACTGCGCGCGCAGCTCAATCAATTGCTGACCCCGGTGCTTGGGCCGGACAATTTCTCCAGCGAGATCCAGGTCGAACTCGACATGGAAGAACGCACGGCCGCACGCGAATGCTACGATAAGCAGGGTGTAGTTCGCCAGGAGACGGAAGAGACTTCCAGCACTGGCGGCGGGCAGATGGCCGGCGGCGTTCCCGGAATGCTGTCCAACACTCCGCCGCCTCCAGGCGTGGCGCGGGAAGGCGCCCAGCAGGAACACAAAGCCGCTGCAGCCAGTCCAGGGTGCAGCAAGCCCCGGCGCTTGGCGAATCCCGTGCGACCCGCAGTTACGAACTCGGCCGCGAAGTCGCCGTCTCCAATTCCTCCCCGGGCGCGATCAAGCGCATATCGGTTGCGGTCGCGCTCAGCGCCGAGGCGATGAAGAAGGGCAAGGCTTCCGACCTCCAGAAAATCAAGGCGCTGGTCAGCGCCGCAGTAGGGGCCAATCCCGAGCGCGGCGACCAGGTCGAAGTGATGGTTCGTTCTTTCGCGGAAACCGAAATCGCAGAGCCCGAATTTTACGAGACGAGCTGGTTCGCGAGCGTCCTGCGTTACAGCGTCACGCTGCTCGGCCTCTTGCTGGTGCTGCTTCTGGGCGTGCGGCCGCTGCTGCGCGCATTGAAGCGCAGCCCGGGCGAGGCAGGCCAGAAGGCCGCGACCGCCCTGCCAAACAACGCAGAACGCGTGGCGGCGACTTCTCCCCGCGCACATGAAGCGATCGATCGTTCGTTGCTCAACCGGCAAGTCGGCGCAGCGCAGAAATTCGCCGAAGAGCGCCCGGACCGGGCCGTGGTGGCGATCAGGCAGATGCTCAATCAAGCGCCTGCAGGAGGCAAATCGTGACCGCCCAGATGGATCTCGACCAGGCCGGCCGCGCAGCCGTGATGATCATGTTGCTGGACGAAGGCCAGGCTACGCAAATTCTCGCCCAGCTGGAACCTGACGAACTCAAGATCATCGGCGAGCGCATGTGCGCTCTCGGTGAAATCGACCCGGGAATTATCGCGGGGACCGTTTCGGATTTTCTCAGTCGGACCGATCAGGACGGCATGCCCGTCGCCGATCGAACCCGACAGGTCCAGTCGCTGATGACCGGCGCCGTCGGTGAAATGAAGGCAGGCAACGTCATGCGTTCGATCCTGCCGCCCGAAGGCCGCAAGCAATCCTATATCGAGCTGGTAAAATGGCTCGATCGCGGATGTGCTGTTCACGCTGATCGAAGGGGAACACCCGCAGGCGATCGCGGTCCTGCTGATCCAGCTCGATCCCGACGTCGCGGCCAAGGTGCTGCACGCGCTGCCGGGCGATACGCAGTCGGAAGTCGTCCACCGGATCGCCACATTGGGCGGGGTGTCCGCCGAAGCGCTGACGATGCTCGAAGCGTTGCTGGAGCAGAAGATCTCCGAAAACCAGGGCGCGATCCCGCTGCAACTGGGCGGAAAGAGCGATGCCGCGGAGATCATCAAGAAATCCGGCAAGGCGTCCGAGAAACTTATCATGTCGCACCTCGCCAAGGTCGACCGCGCGCTTGCCAAGCAGATCGAAGCAGAAATGTTCCGGTTCGAACATCTCTTCACGCTCGACGGGCAGGCGATGGGTTCGCTGCTGCGGGAAGTCGAGGGCGAAACGCTTATCGATGCGCTCAAGGGCATCGGCGAAACCGAACGCGAATGCTTCTTCGCAGCCATGTCTGCCCGCGCGGCAGATGGCGTGCGCGACGAAATCGAAACGCGCGGACGCGTGAAGATGGCCGAAGTCGAAGCTGCGCAGAAGGAAATCATCGACATCGCGCGCCGGCTGGCGGCAGATGGCGTGATCTCATTCGGCGGCGGCGGCGACGATGACGATTATGTCTAGTCTCCCCGACGCTCTTTTTGCACCGCGAGGCGGCTTCACCGCGGACGCCCGCTTTGGCGCCTTTCGCTGCCTCCGGCAATCGCGCTGTCCGCAAAGGATCCGGCCGAGGAAGCTTTTTCGGAAGGCTACGCCCAGGGTTTCGAAGAAGCGAGTGCCCAGGCCATGGCGCAGGCCGAACAGGATGCCGCCGCGCGCGGCAAGATCGAAACGGCATTCGAAAGACTGGCCGAAGCCGAAGGACTGAGGCTGGAGGAACGCCTGCGTGAAACGGTGCTGGCCTTGTGCGAACATACGCTGGCGCCGCTTGCGACCGATCTGGATGCGCTGACCACACGAATATCGCGGGCACTTGCGGCTGCTGCGCAGAAGCGAAGACGAGCGCATATTGCGCCTGCATCCCGACGATCTGGCGCTGCTCGCAGGCCGATTGCCAGAGGGTGTCAAGGTAGAGGCCGATTCCTCGCTTGCCCGCGGAGAGCTGCGGGTCGAGACGGCAGAAGGCGGGCTGGAAGACGGCCCCGAACAATGGCGGCGGGCGCTCGCTGAAGCGCTTGCCCTATGATCAGACGCTTTGAATCGATCGTGGCCGACTTGCCGTCGGAGCGGCTGGATCTTGGGCCAAGCAGGTTTGGCCTCCTTTCGGCTTGCGATGGCGGGCTGCTCGAAGTCAGCGGCCTGTCCGCGCCGGTGGGTGCGCTGTGTCACGTCCAATACGGACGCCAAGACCCGTTGAAAGCCGAAGTGATCGGCTTTCGCAACGGACGCACCATGATGATGCTGCTGGGCGATACGGTTTCAATTCGCCCCGGATCGCGCGTCAGCCTGGGCGGAACGCCCGGCATGGTCCATGTCGGAGAGCGCTTCCTGGGCCGCGCAGTAGACGGCGAGGGCAAGCCGATCGACGGGCGCGAACCCGTCAGAACAAACGAACAATGGCCAGTGGGCGGCGTCCGCGTCGGTGCACTGGACCGAACGCGCGTGCGCGAAACCTTCGATACCGGCATCCGGTCCCTGAACGGCCTGACTACCTTTGGGGTCGGTCAACGCGTCGGCGTGATGGCTGGCTCGGGCGTCGGCAAATCGGTGCTGATCGACATGATCGCCAAAGGCGCGGAAGCGGACATCGTCGTCGCCGGCCTGATCGGCGAACGTGCGCGCGAAGTTTCCGACTTCGTGGAGCGTCACATGAGCGGCGAGCGGCGGATGCGTACCGCAGTCGTGGCGGTTCCGGCCGATCACGCGCCTAACCTGCGCTTGCGCGGTGCATTGCTTGCCACCAGCCTTGCCGAATATTTCCGCAGCAAAGGCAAACGCGTGCTGCTGATTATGGATAGCCTGACGCGCGTTGCCCATGCGGCGCGCGAAATCGGGCTGCTGCTGGGCGAGCCCGGCGCAGCGCGGGGCTATCCGCCTTCTGCGCTTTCCACGATTACCAAGCTTGTCGAACGCGCGGGCAATTCGGGCCAAAGCGGAGGCTCGATTACCGGCCTCTACACGGTCCTTGCCGATGGCGACAATCAGGACGATCCGGTCGTGGATACGGCTCGCTCGATCCTCGACGGGCATATCGTCCTCTCGCGCGATCTCGCGCAGCGCGGCCAATATCCGGCAGTGGATGTGGGCGCCTCGCTCAGCCGCGTAATGGCGGATATCACTTCTCCGGAACATCTGGCGCTGGCGAGGACTTTCAGGGGCCTGATGGCCAGCTATGAGGCCAATCGCGACCTTGTGCTGATGGGGGCATATCGCGCGGGCGCCGACGCACAGCTCGACCTTGCGATCGCCAAGCAGCAATCGCTGATCGATTACCTCAGCCAGGACGCGGGCAAATCCATTTCGCTCGCCGACAGCGTCGCTGCACTTCAAGATTTACTGGGCAATGAAACCTGAAGAACGCCGCCTCGCGCGATTGCGGCGGCTTGAACGGCTGCGCGCGATCGCCAAACGCCAATTGGCGGCCGAGACTGCGGAGGCGGAAGGCGTCCTGGCGCAATTGCGCATGCTGACAGAGCGGACTCGCCTCATGGCCGAAGATTATGTCGCCCGCGAAGATGCGCTGGATGGCTATGCCTTGATTCAATCGGGCCGCTTCGCAGCGGGCCTGTGCAACATCATCAATTCCTCAGGCGTGGAGGCGGATAACGCCCAGTCGCGGGCCGACCGCAAAATGGCCGAACTGGCGGTAGCCGAAAGGCGCCGCGCAGCCGTGGAACAGCGGCTCGATTTCGAACAAAAGCTGATCGCCAAACGCAAGGAAACGCGCTGGGGCGAGGCGCGGAAGAAAACTGGCACGGAAATTGAATAGATAATCTCGAATCTGTTCGAGGTATCCATGATCCAGCTTTCGACATTGCCGACCAAAAGCCCGGAAAACCGTGAAAGGCCTGCTGGTCCAGCGGAACGCCGAGGCGATTTTGCCAGGCAGCTCGACGAAAGTCGGAACGGCGACCAGCGGTCGGGCGGCAAGATCGAGCCAAAGAGCGGCAAAGAATTGCCGGACCCGTTGCCGGAGCAAGCCAGTGCAGCGCGCGGCCGTGCAGGATCGATCAAAGAAAAGGCCAATATGGTCGGTGAAGGCGAAGCCGAGGCAACCGCCACGGCCGAGGCTGAACCACAATTGCCCGACGATGCCGCAAAGGCGGCCGCAAAAGTCCTTCTCTCCACTGACGCGGCCATCGCCCTCCTTCCGGCAACACTTGCGCCGCCGGCTGCGGCACCATCGGTGGAAGGTGCCGCAGCCGAGGCAGGCGATACGGCCCAAGAAACCGGCGACACCGTGCTGGCCCGCGGCGGAGCCCGCAAGGCTGGCGCGGTACAAATCCCGGCCACCAAGAAGGAAGGCTCCAGCGAGCAAGCCGTGCTGACGCCGGTTGCCGAAGGAGCCGAACAGTCCGGCGCGCCCGGCAAGAAGTCCGGCGGGCAGGAAACCCTGCAGGATGCCGGCCTCGCACGGGCCCGAGCGCCGCAGGAATTCAGGATAGAACTTGCGAAGGGCGGCAAGGATTCGAATGGGGCCGAGGCCGCGGTTCCGCGCGGTGCACAGGCATCAACGATCATGCTTCCCGTTACACCGGTTGT
The DNA here is from genome assembly GCA_963777785.1 of uncultured Alphaproteobacteria bacterium. Taxonomy (GTDB): domain Bacteria; phylum Pseudomonadota; class Alphaproteobacteria; order Sphingomonadales; family Sphingomonadaceae; genus Andeanibacterium. Next base: position 630,693 of record CAVZRU010000002.1, on the reverse strand, counting down.
GAACGCACAAGGCGCGGACGGCGCCAGTGTCTCGCCGGGCACCAAGCAACCCTTTGACAGTGCAAGCGTCCAGCAGCCGGTTCGGCCCCAGGATTTCAGCGCCTTGGTCGATCGGCTCGTCGAAGCTCGCGAGAGTGCACGCACCGGCTCGGTCAACCTCTCGGTGATGCATGCGGATTTCGGTGAAGTCTCGCTGCGCTTCAATCACGACAACGGCAACCTCAGCGTCGCGATGGCAAGCCGCGATCCCGATTTCGCGCGCGCCGTGAATGCCGCGACGCCGGCCGATGGTTCGCACACGGGCGAAACGCCTTTCCAGGGTGGGCGCCGCGATGACGGAACTGGCGCGTCTTCCTCGCGAGCGGATGGCAGCGCGAACCCGTCGGCACAGGACGAACGTGGCGGGCGCAACCGTGCCGAAGGCCGCGACGCTACCGAGCAAGCCGAAGTGCAAGCCAATCTCGCTGGCAAAGCAGGCCGCACCGCCCGCGGCGGAATCTACGCCTGACGACGACTTTCAAAAACAGGGACAACCAAGCAATGAGCGAAGAAATCATCGATCAGCCCGTGCCGAAGAAGAAGGGCAAGGGCGCACTGGTCAAGTCAGTGGTCGCATTGGCACTGGTCGGCGCCGGCGGCGGCGCTGCCTTTGGCCTTCAGGCGGCAGGGGTATTTGGTTCCCACGAGACCGAGGAGGTCAAGGAAGACACCAAGCCCAAGTTGATCCTCAAAGGCGAAGAAGACCCATACGCTCCTGCCGCGGCAGAGGGTGAAGGCGAAGGCGTCGTCGATGTCCCGGGCGATGGCGGCAATAAGTACCGCACTGCCTACTATACCTTCTCGGAGGATTTCACGTCCAATTTGAAGGGGTCGAGCGGCCTGATCCAGGTCAGCATTGCCGCCGCCACTCATCGCGATGGCCGCGTGCTCATGTGGCTCAAGAAACATGAACTGGCCGCGCGCTCTGCCATCCTGATCGTTCTGGCAGATACGCCGGAAGAAGAGATCCTGACGCCGGAAGGCAAGGAGCATCTGCAGAAGCGGATCACCGATGCCCTGAACAAGATCCTCACCGATGCCGAAGGCTTTGGCGGGATCGATGCCGTCTATTTCCGGAGCCTGCTGGTCCAATGAAGCCAGAAGGCCCATTTACTGCTGAGCGGCTTGCCGCTTTGCATTGTCCTGAATTGCTGCAGGGCACACGCCAGGCGTCGAATCCGCTGAAGGATCTCGCGCACTTTGGCGAAAGCCTGCCCGATTTGCTCAAGCGCGAGTTGGGAGCGCTATGCGCCGGCGCAACTGCCGAAGTGCGTATTGGCGAGCCTGCCGAACTGGAGCCAACAACCGGCAACGACAAGCGGAACGATACCGTTCTCTACAGCGTCTTCGCCGTCGGCTCCAAGGAAGTGATGATGGTCGCTTCGCTGCCGTGCCGCGGCGTGCTGAGCCTGGTCGATCTCGCGCTGGGTGGCAGCGGCAAGGATTATTCGGTCCCTTCGGGCAAGCTGCCTCTTTCGGCCCAGCTGATGTTCGGCCGGTTCGAGAAGATGCTGGCTGCGGTGCTTGTCGAGGCCCTCGGCTTTACGGGTCCGGACGGCGTGAAGCTCAAGACGTCCGGCTCTGCCGCCGAGGCTTATACGCCTTTCGCCATCAGCAAGCGCACCGTGCTGCCGGTGGAAATCACCGTTGCCGGTGCGGAGACCTGGGAGCTCCTTCTCGCATTTCGCGGATCGAGCGCGGCGAGCCTGTTTGCGGGCCGGTCAGAGGGAGGCAAAGCTCCTTCGGCTGCCACTCGATCATCGCTCAGCCCCCTTATGCACCCTCTAGGTGCCGTTCAGCTCCCTCTCAAAGCGGTGCTGGTGGACATGACAGTGCCCCTTTCCGCGCTTTCGAATCTCAAGCTGGGGGCGGTCTTCCCCGTTTCCGTGGCGCGTAGTGTCCCGCTGATCGCCGGGGAGCGCGTCATCGCGCACGGCACCGTCGGCGCGATAGACGACCGTGCTGCTCTGCAACTTACTAATATTGCTACAATTAAGGAGAAATGACATGTTCGAAGGTGGAGATGGTTTCGCCCTCCTCAAGGATGTGGATGTCAGGCTGTCGGTCGAACTCGGCCAGGCAAAGATGAAGCTCAAGGATATCTTGAACCTCACCGAAGACAGCGTCGTCATGCTCGAACGCCTAGTCGACGAGCCGCTCGATGTTCTGGTCAACGGCAAGCTGATCGCGAGGGCCGAGATCGTGTCGGAAGGCGGGCGCTTCGGAATGAAGATCGTCGAGCTCGCAAATGGCTCAAAAGCGCCGGCTGAGGCGGCTGCCTGATGTTCTGGTACATCCTCAAACTGCTGATCGTTCTGCCGCTGATCGGCTTCCTCATCTGGGGTAGCCTTAAGCTCGCGCAGAAGATGCAGGCTCGCCTGGGTGCGGCCCCGGATGGCGCCAAGGCAGTCCGTATCATTGAGACGACCATGCTCTCGCCGACGCTCAAGCTGGCGGTGATTGAATTCCACGGCCGGGAAATCCTCGTGTCCGTTTCGCGGCAGGGACTGTCGCGCCTTGCGGAAGCGCCTGCGCGCACGGTGATCGAAGGAACTTCCCGATGAAGCGCTTCGCTGTCTTTCTCGCGACAATCCTGCTGGTTCTGCCTGCGAGCGCCTATGCTCAAAGTGCCGTACCGGGCGCGCTTGACCGTGCGTTCTCGAGTATCGGGGGCGGCGAGGGCTCGGGTCTCAGCATGTCGCTGCAACTGCTCCTCGTTATGGGGCTGCTCACGATATTGCCCGGCCTGCTGCTCATGATGACCAGCTTCACGCGTATCCTGATTGTGCTTTCCATATTGCGGCATGCGTTGGGCCTGCAGCAATCTCCGCCAAATCAGGTGCTTATTGGCCTTTCTTTGTTCCTTTCCCTATTCGTGATGGCGCCGACGCTGGAGAAGATCAACGCTCAGGCGATCGAGCCCTACGCCGCCGGAACGGTAAATGCCGAACAGGCGATCGAGGTGGCTGGTGGCGAGCTTCACACTTTCATGATCCGCCAGACGCGCAAGCAGGATCTGGCCATGTTTGCGGACATGGCGGGCGCCCCCAAGTTTGCTTCGTCGCGTGACGTGCCGTTCTCCATTCTGCTTCCGGCCTTTGCCACCAGCGAACTCAAAACTGCCTTCCAGATCGGCTTCATGCTGTTCCTGCCGTTCCTCGTCATCGACCTCGTCGTTTCGAGTGTCCTGATGTCTCTCGGTATGATGATGATGTCGCCAACCATCATTTCGCTGCCTTTCAAGCTGCTGCTCTTTGTGCTGGTCGACGGCTGGGCGCTGTTGATGGGCTCGCTTGCGGCAAGCTTCGGATAGACGCCGATGGACGAGCTATCTCTGCTTCTTTCGCTTGCCGACCGGATGCTGTGGGTGACAGCGCTCGTTGCGGCGCCTGTGCTTCTTTCCAGCCTTGCCGTCGGCGCTGTCATCGGCGTCGTCCAGGCGGCCACGTCCGTTAACGAGCAAACGCTGACCTTCGTGCCGAAGCTCGCCGTCATCGCTCTGGTTCTCGTCATTTTCGGGGCATCGATGATGGCGCTGGTAGCGGACTTCGCTCAGGACATCTTCGCCGAGATTGCCCGGATCGGTAAATGATCGGGATCGATTTCGGATTTGGGGCACTCGAAGCGGAGTTGTGGCGGCTGCTGTTCGCCATGACCCGGATTGGCGCAGCGCTGCTTGCTGCGCCCATTTTCGGTGCAGTGGGAGTGCCAGCGCAGCTCCGCGTCGGTCTGACCGGGGCGATTGCGGTAATGGTCTGCGTCTGGACGCCGCTGCAGGCTCCGCCCGCATTGTTTTCGGTCGAAGGTGTTCTGATGGTCGCCGGTGAGGTGCTGGTCGGACTTGCCCTTGGCTTCGTGCTGCAGATCATCTTTGCCGCCCCGCTGATCGCTGCCGAGATAATCAGCGGCACGATGGGCCTCAGCATGGCTGTAGCCAGCGACCCTGCATCCGGCGGGCAGTCGACCGCGCTTGGCCAGTATTTCTCCGTCATCCTGGCGCTGATCTTCCTTGCACTGGGCGCCCATCTTCATTTCCTGTCGCTGGTCGTCGAAAGCTACCGCGTGTTTCCTCCGGGGGAGACGTGGCTGGGCGCGGAACGCTTGCATGCGGTCGCGGCATTCGGGGGGCAAATGTTCGCGACGGCGGTTGCAATCGCGCTGCCGGTCACGCTGGTCCTGCTGATCGTCCAAGTTGTGACCGGCGTGCTCAGCCGGTCGGCACCTTCGCTCAACCTGTTTGCATTGGGTCTTCCCGCGGGCGTTTTGGCCGGCATTGCGGCGTTGATCGCCGCCTCGCCGCTACTGGCTGAACAGTTGATCGACCTCAGCCATATTGCCGTTGCAAATAGTGCGAGCCTGCTAGCGAGATGAGCGACAGCGGCGAAAAGTCCTTTGCGCCATCTCAAAAGCGCCGTCAGGACGCCGCCCGGAAGGGTGACGTCCTTCGGTCGCGCGAGTTGGCGACGGCGGTCGCGGTCCTCGTGGGAGCCGCTTGGCTCAAGTTCCAAGGGCCTCTGCTGCTTTCCGGAATGGAGGAAATCGCCCGGATTTGCCTCAGCTGGGACCGGGCAGAGCTGGAGAATTTCTCAAGCGCGCGGATTGCAGTTCCGATCCTGCAGGCGATACTTTTGCCGATCGCCACTCTTGCCTGTGCAGTGCTGGTCACGACTGTGGCTTCCCAGATTGCCTTTTCGGATGGCCGCTTCAACGGCAGCAATATGCTGCCCAAAGGGTCGCGGCTGGATCCGATGGCGGGCCTCAAGCGCATGTTTGGACCGACTGGCTGGATCGAGATGGCCAAGGGTATCGCGAAAGTGACCTTGCTTGGCGCCATCGCCTATTTCTGGGCCCAGTCGCAGTTCAATTCCCTGGCCGGCCTGGCGCGCGGCGACCTCATTGAGCAACTTGTCCTATCGTGGAACGCGATCTGTTCGCTGCTCTTCGCATTGGCAGGGGGCCTCGTGATCATCGCGCTGATCGATCTGCCGGTCCAGATGGTTCGGCGGCTCAACCGCCTGCGCATGACGCATCAGGAAATGCGAGACGAGCACAAGGAATCGGAAGGCTCTCCGGAAAACAAGGCGGCTCAGCGAAGGCGGCAGCGCGAAGTGGCGATGGGCAGCGTCCATGCTGCTATGCGCGAAGCGCAGTTCGTCATCACCAATCCCAGCCACTTTTCCATCGCATTGGCATATGACCCCGGCAAAGCATCCGCTCCGATCGTGCTTGCCAAGGGGCAGGGCGAGAAGGCGCTGGCGATCCGTGAGTTGGCTGCGGAATTCGCGATCCCCACGCTGTCCTATCCGGTTTTGGCCCGTTCGATCTATTTCACCACGCGCGAGCGGCAAGTCATCCGCGAGGAACTCTACGGCGCCGTTGCCAGCGTGCTGGCGTTCGTTCTGTCCTTGAAGCGCGGGGAAAAGCCTTCCGCACCAGCAATCCACGTTCCGTTCGAATTGAGATTCGATGCGGATGGCCGCCATGATCCTTTGATTAGCACTTAAACGGAGGCGGCTGCCGCCGTTCTGACTAATATGACTTCCGCGACCTCCTCGATCATCAGTGCCCTGGGTGCAGGCAGCGGCGTCGATATGGCGGCACTGGCCGGGGATCTCGCACAGGCTCAATTCGCGACCCGCATTGAACAGCTTAGCGCCAGGAGTGATGCGCTCGAAAGCAAGGTTTCCGCGGCGTCGACGCTGAAGAACCAAATCCTCCAGCTGGCGAGCGCCTTGGGCGAGCGCGTGCGTACCGGCGATCTTGCTCCTACGCCCACGATCAGCAACGCGGCCGTGGCGACAGTCAGCCGATCAACCGCTTCGAAGCCTGCCGGCAATTACACGCTGGAAGTGATGTCATTGGCTTCGGCGCAGACGCTGTCCGGTCCCGCCTATGCGGCGTCTACCAGCACAGTTGGTTCCGGCACGCTCACTCTGCGATTTGGGGCGGTTTCCACGGGAAGTTTCTCAGCCGATGCTGGGCGCGATCCAGTAGAAATCGTGATCCCCTCGGGTGCGACACTGGCCGACGTTGCAAGCTCAATCAATTCGGCGAAAACAGGGGTTACTGCCTATATCGCGAACGGGACAGATGGAGCGCATCTTGTCCTCAAGGGGGCGGAAGGTGAGATCAACGGCTTCGTTCTGGAAGCGACCGAGACGCCCGGCGACGGAGGCTTAGCTGCACTCGCCTGGGAGCCGGTGAGCGGGGATGCGGATCAGTTGCTTTCCCAGTCCGCCGATGCACAGTTCGAGATTGATGGCATCGCCATGAGTTCGGCCACCAACAAGGTGGGTGAAGTCGCCCCCGGCATTTCGCTGGTGCTCACGGGCACCAATGTGGGCAATCCCGCGCAGATCGGATTCGTCGATTCCACGCCTGCGATTACCTCGGTGATGCAGGACCTCACTTCGGCGCTCAACGAGATCGTCGCTGCGTTGAACTTGGCGACCGACCCTCAAACGGGCGATCTTGCGCGGGATGATGGAGCAAGGCAATTGCGCCGTGAGCTTTCAAGCCTGGGCAGCAAGCTCATCATGCCGAATGCGGCTGAGGGCACTCCCGCGACGCTCGCCGAGCTGGGCCTGGCGATTGGACGCGATGGCAGCTTCAGTTTCAACGCCGCAACGTTGCAGGCAGCAATTGCAGACAACGCCGAAGGGGTCGCGGCGATGTTCACCAACGGACTGAACGGCGTTTACGCCACGGTTGACAAGATTGCCCGAAACGCAGCGACGACCGGCAATCCGGGTTCGTTGGCCGGCTCGGTCAGCCGCTATACCAGCCAGATATCCAAGATCAGCGAACAGAACATCAAGATAGCTGATCAACAGGAAGCGATGCGTGCTCGCCTCGCCAAGCAATTGAGCGCCGCAGACATCACGATCAGCGCATCGCAATCCACGCTTTCGTTCCTGAAGGCGCAGGTCGCATTGTGGAACAAGAGTGACAATTGATATGCTCGCGCGCCGGGACCCCTATGACGCTTACCAGCGTGTGGAATTTGACGCTCGAGTGAAGGGCGCTTCCCCGTCCGAGCTGGTGCACATCTGCTATGACCAGCTGATCCTGGCGCTTGAGCATGGCCCTGCTCGCAAATCAGAGAAATGACGCCAGACTCAAGAGCCGGTCCCTGACCCGAGCGCTTACCGCTCTTATGGCTTTGCAGTTGGGAATCGACCAAACCCACGAAATGGCCGTGCCGCTTATGGATTTCTACGGCGCAGCTCGCAAATCCATCTTGGCGAGTTCCCTGGAATTCGACGCTGAGACGCTCAGCGCAATGCGCAACGATTTCTGGGAAGTTCGCGAAGCGTTTCTGCCTGCGTCGAAATAGCTACGAGAAAAATTGGATGACGCGGGGGCGTGGAATGTCGCATCGACTATTCACGTCGGTATGCGTCGCTGCGTCCCGTACTTGTGGCTGAAATTCCAAAGAAAATTTTGAATTGCTACTAAAATAAATCGCAGAATTGCCGTCATTTCAATTATGACTGCAAAAGCTCTCAATCATGCGCCTGATCGGAAAGGCGTCCTCGGCTGGCTCGGTTTTGGGCGTTCAAGTGCGGGAGAGCTCAATGAGCTTTCCGCTCTTGCCGAGCACCTGCGTTCGCTCGCCCCCGGCACTCGCTGCGATCTTATTGCGAGCATTGCAGAGTTTCTTGCCAAACACGATCTCGACGTCGATCCATTCGTCCTTGGCGTCGCTCACGACTATGTCACCCGCGCGGACCCGCTGCTCTCGATGCTGATCGACGAGCGCGTGCTCATCGGCCAGGGTATCACGATCGAATGGTTGCGGAAATTTCGCGGTCAGGACGACAGCGACATTCGCGCAGATGAATTGAACCGTACTTTTGAGAAGCTTGAGAAACAGCTGATCGAATTCGGAGCTTCCGCCAGTGCGGCGCGTAAGGCTACGCAAGACTACAGCACCTCGCTTGAAGATCATGCCGAGCAGTTGGGCAGCTCAGACAATCTGGAACTCTCGGTTACCGAACTTCTCGGTGTCGTGCGTGCGATGATTGTGCGTACGGGCGAAATCGAAAAGGAAATGAGCCGCAGCGAGCAGCAGTCGGAGGCTCTCCGTCGCAATCTCGAGGCAGCCCAGCGCTCTGCAGAAGAAGATCAATTAACCGGCCTTCCAAACCGCAGATATTTTGAAAAGGTATACGAGACCGAATATCGCGATGCTCGTGCTTCGGTCGATTCCTTGATGGTGGCTTTTTGCGATATCGACCACTTCAAGCGGATCAACGATACGCACGGACATGATACAGGCGACCGTGTGCTCAAGGCGGTCGCGCGCAATCTTGCCGCGATCTCAAATGAACGCTGTCATATAGCGAGGCATGGCGGCGAAGAATTCGTTGTGCTCTTCCGTGGTAAAACGCTTGAAGAGGCAATAAAATTGCTGGATAAATGCCGTAGCCAGCTTGCGGAGCGTCGCATGATCGATCGCCAAACTAAAGAACCGATCGGTTATGTAACTTTTTCGGCAGGTGTGGCGGATGTGTTCGCGTATCCTGATCGCCGCGCGGCACTCAAGGCAGCGGATACTGCATTGTACATGGCGAAAAGTCAGGGGCGGAACAAAATAGCTACTGCCGTAGTTTAACAATACCACGGTAGAGCAACGGGAGACCAGCAGTGTGGCGCGAGGAGTTCAAGCCACTGCCGATTGAAGTCTGGCTCGAAGAGCTCGAGAAGCTTGTAGTTCGTTGCGCCCAAGAATCCCTGGAAGACGAAGACCGTACGGTCAGGCGAGCTTATAATCTTGCGCGCCTCTCGCCTTTGCCAGTGCGGAGAGTAATGGCTCCGTCTGCCTCGGAAAGCGAGTTGGAGTTTGCACTCGAGGGCGAGCGGATCGAAGAGGCTGCTAAGCTGGTAATAGGTTTGGGGGCAAAAATCGACATTCTGGAAAGCCCCGATGCGCCGCGCACACGCGCTATCCTAACCCCGAAAGGCGATGAGCCGATTGAATTCGAAGCTTCCTCGCCGGCGCTCGCAATAATCGGCGCCTGGGCGAGTTTCCTTACGACAGCTCAGCAGAACTGAATGAGGCCCGCGCCGAAGGCATAGTCCAGCTATCGTCCAGACCGGCCTCAAGACCAATCCTGATTGCCGCGCTAGTCGCGTTCACACCCAGCTTTTTCATGGCGTTGAGCCGGTAATCCTCAACTGTCCTGGGGCTGATATCGAGCGAATTGGCTATGTTCTTGTTGGAATAGCCATCGAGCAGGAATATCAGGATCTGCACTTCGCGCCGCGAGAGCCCTTCGACCAGCTTGCGGGCTTTGTGGCGGCGCATGATCGACCTGCCCGATTCATGCATGAACTGCTGGCAGTATGCGCAGGAAGATAACAAGTCTTCCCCGCTGAAAGGCCACGCCAAATAGTCTGCTGCGCCTTCATGCGCTGCGCGTACGATTTGAGATGGCTTCGGCTCTTCGGCAAAGATGATGAGCGGTAAATAGACTTCTCCGGCCTGGAGCTGCCCCATCAGTTCTGCAACGCTTCCGCACTTGCTGCTTGCGAGGATTGATCCACCATTTGGCTTGGCTTCGACCAGTTCGTCGACATCCTCGTAAATCTGCGGATGGCCGCCAGACTGCGTCAAAGCCATGGCGATTTGTGCGCGCATACGATGCTCGCTATCAACGATATGTACAAGTCGGTCTAAGCCCGCTGCCTCAACTGCCGTCATTCCATGCCCCTGGAATTATCTTGCGCAGATTTCACTCCCACCGTCACCGCTTTCGCTGTGACGTGCCGACCGCTTTGCTTTTTAGGAGAGTGAGCCCCAATCCGTTTCTGCCGTGGTCCAAATATTACGAGAATCGCGCCACGGCAAGCAGTTACATAACGTTTCATGCAGAATAAAATTTGCAGCTATTGCGGCTATCGTTCCGTTTTCGCAATTAAGCGGCTGATTCTACGCCGAGATTGACTAATTCTAACTGCATCTTCTGCAGGGCCTGAAATTTGAGCTGGTGCACTCGAGGCACTGTTACTCCCAAGACGGCGGCGATTTCGGCAAGGTTGAGTTCTTCGACGAAATACAGCTGGATCACGATCTGGAGCCGCTCGGGCAGGTTGGTAATGGCCCCTATCAGCGCCTGGCGGTTTTCATTCGAAACCAGCAGCGCAAAAGCATCTGCGGACTGGTCGCAAAATGCCATGTCCGAATCCGAATAGACCTCGTCGATAGGTTCAAAATTCAACTGCTCGCTTGATCGGCGCATTTCGCCAAGTTGGCGAGGCTCCACGTTCATGGCCTGCGCCAATTCGGTGAGCGTGGGTTCGCGGCCAAGCGTCAAGCGGAGGCGATCTTCCGCTATCCTAATTTCGCGCCGACGCTGAATGGCCCCACGTGAGATTGGTGCCGAGCGACGCAACTGGTCAATCATCGCGCCTTTGACCCGGATTTTTGCATAAGCGGCAAATCCGTCCTGATCGGAGCCGTGGTGCCGCTGCGCGCATTCGGTGAGAGCCATCAGCCCCGTTTGAACCAGATCGTCGGGCTCTATATCGGCGCCTGCCAGACCGTGTAGGTGCCAGGCAAGCTTGCGGACCATCGGCAGAAAGCGTTCAACAATAGCTGCCGTGGGGTCTGAATAGGCGCGCGCCATGGCTAATGGCTGGTGGTTGCTGATCATGCGGCGATACCTTCAATTGGGCTTTCAGCTGATTGTGTGTGCGCCTGGTCCTGGATCAGGCCTTCGGTAGTGTCGCCAACGACGGCGATTACTTCGATCGGTTGAGTAGGCGGAAGTTCGGCAATCGAGAGAACGAGGCATCCCGGCGCGCGCAAGCGAAGCAGTGCGGCCATCGCGCGGCGAGTCCCGGGCTGGATGATGAGTGCAGGCGGGCAGGATCCTGGGATACGCTGCGCCGTGATCTGTGCGATGCGTTCGCCGATACTGCGCGCAAGCTCCGGTTCGATAACTGGCTCGCCCGAGGCGGGATCGCGCAGGCCCTGAAGGATCATGTCCTCCAACCTCGCGTCCAGCGTAATCACTGGAAGCGGTTGATTGGGTGCGCACATGCGGCCGACTATCAGCGCGCCAAGATCGGCACGCACGATGTCCACCAGAGCTTCGAGGTCGATCGTGCGCTGCACCGCGCCGCTGAGGCTCGCCAGGATTGGCAAGGGATGGTTCAATTGAATCCCGTCTTTCAGCAATGTCCGCATTACGCGGGTCAATGCGGCGAGGCTGAGTGGCTGCGGGTAGACCGTCTCCACCAACTGGGACGCGTGTTCCTTCACGGACTGCAGCAGTTCATGGACCTGGTCCGGGCCAAGCAATTGTTCCGGGCGCTGGCTGAGCAGCTGGTTCAGGTGAGTTGCAACGACCGTTCCGGCGTCGACCGTGAGATAACCCTGCGCGATCGCGTAATCCTTCTGCGCCCGTTCGATCCAGACTGACGGGCAGCCGAAGCTCGGATCCTGGGTGGTCTCTCCTACCAGTGCCGTGTCCGGCAAGACGTCGCCGGCGTCGATGGCCAGAACCTTGTCCGGACGGATGCTTGCACCGCCGAGCGAAACGCCGCCCAGCAGGATGCGATATTCGTTGGGCGGAAGCTCGATTGCGTCGCGGATGCGAAACTGGGGAACGATGAAGCCCAGTTCCTGACAAAGCTGCTTGCGCACGCCCGTGATGCGGGAGACCAGCGGAGAGCCGTGCCGGTCGTCGATCAGGTGGACCAGCCCGTAACCGACTTCGATCGTAACCAGCGTATGATCGCTAACCTCGTTCAACGTAATCCGGGACGGGATCCACTTCAGATACGGGCAGAACCGGCGCTTCAGGCTGGTTCGCGCGCTTCTGCAGATGCCACCAGACGGCACCTGCCATGGCCGCGGCTGGCAGGAAGATCATCTGCGGCATGGCCGGGATGAGTCCCAGCACCAGCAGTATACCGGCGACCGGCAGCCAGATGCGCGGGTTCGAGAACTGTCCGCCGATTTGTCCGGAAAGGTCGCGGCTATCGGAAACGCGGGTAACGATCACTGCCGCTGCGATCGAAAGGAGCAAGGCCGGCACCTGCGCGACCAGTGCGTCGCCGACCGCCAGCGTCACGTAACGTTCTGCAGCCACTGAAGCGCTGAGGCCGTGGCTGATCATGCCCAGACCGAAGCCTGCAACCAGATTGAGCCCGAGGATGAGCAATGCGGCGATCGCATCGCCCTTCACGAACTTGCTGGCGCCATCCATCGAACCGTAGAAGTCGGCTTCGGTGGCGACTTCGCGCCGGCGCGCTCTCGGCTTCGTCCGCGGTCATCATTCCGGCGGCGAGATCGGCATCGATGGCCATCTGCTTGCCGGGCAGGGCGTCGAGCGTAAACCTCGCCGAAACTTCGGAAACGCGCCCTGCGCCCTTGGTAACCACCACCAGGTTGATGACCAGCAGGATCAGGAACACAAACAGTCCGACGGCAAAGTTGCCGCCTACCAGGAAAGCGCCGAAAGCCTCGATCACATGACCGGCTGCAGAGCCGCCTTCATGGCCGTGAACCAGAACGATCCGCGTCGATGCGACATTGAGCGCAAGGCGTAGCAGGGTGGCAAACAGCAGGACCGACGGGAACGAGGAGAAGTCCAGTGGCTTCAATGCATTCATTGCCGCCATCAAGACCGCCACGGACAAAGCGATGTTCAGGACGAAGAAGATATCGAGCAGAAGCGCCGGGATCGGCATGATCATCAAAAGGATGATCGTGAGAATTCCCAGCGGAAGCACGAAGCCCGTGACTTTCGGATAAGGCAAGGCGCTCATAGTCCGTATGCCTTCAGTTTGGAGTAGGCCGTCTTGACGTTGCTAGGCAGCATCGCAGGCTGGCTGCCTGCTCCGGCGAAAGTCTCGCGCAGGGTTTCGACCATGGAAATCCGGCCTGAAGCCGGATAGCCGGTTGCAGCCTCGTGGAATTCGCGCGCTAACGGCCCCAAGGCCGCGGTGCCCGATTGCTGCGTACCTGCGGCTATGTGCATTCCCGGAAAGGTCTGGGGAATCGAACCCCCTTCCTCGGCCATTGCCTGGCTCAGCCGTTGACGGAAGAAATCCATCACTTGCGCGACCGAGCGAGGTGCGCCTGCGCCATCGTAAAAGACGGAGCGATTGGCGGCGGCTTGCTTTGGGAACATAGCGGCGGCCGGACTGTCCGGCTGCTGTTGCAGCGTCTTCAGGAAATTCTGGGCGCCACCGCTGCCAAGAAAATGTGCCAGGTAAAGTTCGGCGAAATCGGGTTCGCGGCCCAAGCTTTCGCGCAAGTCCGCCTGATTGTCCTTGGCGAGCTCGGCGGCCATCAAAGATGCAGCGTCAGGATCATAGCGTAGAGCCATGATCTGCGAGCGCATCGCGGGATCGGAAATTTTTGCGCCTAGATTGCCGCTTCCATTCGCCGAGCCGGGGGCTCCCAGGCCGTGGCGCGCGCCGTGGCGGTCCAGTGTCTCAAGCCAGGTGCTGCCGATGAACTGATAGAGGCCAGCCGCGCTGGATGTTCCTGCGCGGGCGTTTGGATTCAATTTCGATTCCAGCTTGGCCTGTGCAAGCAAGTAATCGAAATCGACCCCCGTCGCCTCGGCGGCGCGGGCGATCGAAATGCGTACGTCTGGCGCACCGATTGCTTGGACTTCGCTCAACTAAACCTCCGGTCAAGAATAACCGAAGGCAGCTAAGCAAGGGGCGTGCCAGTCTGCTTATTACACTCCGCGTGCTGCGGAATGATGGGCATATCCAGCGCGAACATCCTGGAGTTTGTAAAGGGCGGGTGCACCGGTCATCGCGTCGAGGCGTGAGGCCACATTTGCTGCGATGAGGTTGCGAATTTGGCGGTTTACCTCGTTTAGACGCTTTGTCGCATCGATCAGGCTGAGGCATTCCTCGTCCAGATTGTCGTTCGATGCGTGGCCCAACCGGTCGCACAGAGCATTCTTGCTCGTGGTGCATCCCGTGATCGCGTCGATGTCGAGATCGGCAAGCGCTTGCCGTTCTTTTTCCATAACGGCAAGCATCTGCCGCAGCGCTTCCTTGATTTCGTTTCGGTTGTTCACTGAGATTTCCTCAAGGTGACGGCAGCCGCGATCATCGCATCCGCAATCTTGGCTGGTTCGATGGAGTAACTGCCGTTGGCTATTGCCTGGCGAATCTGTTTCACCCGTTCCGCATCAAGCGGCGGCGGGTTTGCATTGAGCAGATTCGTCAGCTTTACCTCCACTTCCTTTTCACCCTCGCCAACCTTTGCTGCGGGCTGGAGCCGCTCGGTTGCGGCCACCCGGTTGGTCGCACGTGCAAGGTGCGCTGTCTGGATTTCAATCGGCCGCATTTTGCCGCTCCTTAAAGGTTCAGTAAAAGAAACGGCAGGGCGCACCGCTTTTTAAGGGCGCGGCGCAATATTGCCGTGACTTAAGGCAAGTTCATGCCGACCACGCCTGGCCGCAGAACACGCGCCCGCATTTCGCTGTCTTTGCCCATGCGGACGCGGACCCAGGAGTCGACTGCTCCGGCATCCATTGCTTCGCCCGATTGAGACACGCTGAAGCCCGGTCCCCTGAGCATTACGGTGACCGCATCGCCTCGCATCACAACGGGCGTAAGTGCGGCCCGCGCCGTGTTGCTGGCCAGAAGGCGGACATAGATTTTCCAGCCGCCTGGTTGGGGACAGCGGACAAGCACGCTATCGCGGCGGGTGCCCGGCCAGGCGAGCTCGAGCGCAGTGTCGCAGGCTGTGAGGCGGAGACGGCGGTCGACCGGAATCAGGGTGCCCGTCGGGTCGGCCGGATCGCCTTCAGCGAAAGCGGCAACCTGACGTTCGATGCCCTCAAGGTTCTCGAAGCCTTGTGCCTGCGCGGTAGTTGCACAGCTCGCAAGAGCGGCAAATGCAATAGCTTTACGGAGTGTCATTGGCTTTCCTTCGGGTAGTTTCAATTTTCTGGATCAAGCAAATTGCGTGCCATCGCTTGCGGATTGGCATCGTAGGCAAGGAAGACCGAGATATCCGCGCGGTCGCCTTCCTCGGCGATGATGCGCGCAGGCCTCCCCACACTTTCCGCTTCCTGGGCCAGCGCTAGCCCGTACTCCATGGCGTCTGTCATTCCGCCTGCCCGGTGGCGCACCAGAATTGTCAGGCGCTGGCGCGGATCGCTCGGCTGCTGCGCCAGCCAGGTGCCAAGCGGCATGGCGGCGGCATCGGGGCGATAGACAGCGACCGGCTCCGAAGTCGCAACCATTGCGGATGCGCTTTCAGGGGCGTCGGCTTCGACCTTTGCATTCGAAAGGTCGGCTGCGGTTACCATGAACAGGATGATGGAAAGGTCGGCGAGGGTGGTCAGCCAACCGTTTCCGTTTGGCGTGATCATGCCGCGGCGACCTCCCGCGGGCCACCCTGCCGGACACCTTCGCGCGCGAGTTCGATCGAGAGCCAGTCGATCAGCTTCTGCCGTTCGGCTTCCTCTGCGAATGCCCGTCGTTCGATCAGTCGCGCGAGTGGTGCGAAGATGAGATTGGCGGCTACAAGCCCATAAAGGGTGGTGATGATTGCGGTGGGGATATTGCTAGAGAGCATGGTGTCGGTGCCGGCGGATACGGAAAGCTGGCTCAATGCAATCAGCGTTCCGGCAAGGCCCAGAACCGGGCCCAGTTCGGCAGCCTGGTTTAACGTGGTCGCGGCGGTGCGACTGCGCGAGAGGCGCGTTTCCTTGTGTTGCAAATGCGTGTCCAGCAGTGCGCCAATCGTGCGGTGCTCGATCAGGGCGTCGGACATCTGGTCGAACTCCTGATCCCTGAAATGGCGGGGCTCTGCTCGAAGCAGGCCTTCACGATGGATTTCCTGGACTTGCAGCGCGAGCCCCGCACGCGTGCGGGCGGAATCGAAGCGGCGGCCCATCGCAGAGACCGTGCAGCGCAGGGTTACGAGGCAATCGTGCACACCGCAGCGTAGCCAGGTGGCCAGCAGGGTTCCGCCGAAGACGATGGCTGCCGATGTGGCATCGAGCAAGTTGATGAAGTGCATGCGCGCAGGTCCTTTCCAATCCAAGGACGGCTGCGCAGCGGGATTTTCAGCCAACGGCCTATATTTGCCGGATGACGGCAAGAGCTTGCCGCTTTGCACCCGGCGGCCAGACCCTGGGAGGCGCCTCAGAAATGGCGCAATTCCGTCCATATGGCTGAAAAACAATTATAAAGTTCGTTTGGCACACCCTTTGCATTGCTGCTCGCGTAGAAATGGAGTGACGCCAATGAGCGACAGCATTTTCGGAATTCACGGGGCTGCCCTGGAACTGCGTTCGCAGCGCATGGGCCTGCTTGCGTCGAACATCGCCAATGCCGGCACGCCCGGATACAAGGCCCGCGACATCGACTTCGCCAGCGCGCTCAAGGCGCGCATGGGCGGGACAGGCACTGACCAGGCGGCAGAAGATGCAACACTCTACCGTGTGCCCGTCATGCCCAGCGCTCGATGGCAACACGGTCGAGATGGCTACCGAGCAGACGGCCTTCGCTGAAAACGCCGTGGCCTATTCAGCCACGCTTTCATTCATTCGCGGAAAGCTCGATTCCCTCACGCGCGCAATGAAGGGCGAATGACCATGCCCGGACCCATGAACATCTTTACCGTCGCACAGCATGCCATGTCGGCTCAGCTCGTGCGGATGAATTCCGCCGCGTCGAACCTGGCCAATGCCGGAAGCGTCACGGGCAGCGAAGGCGAAGCCTATCGCCCGACGCGCCCGGTCTTCGCCGCAGGAGCTCGATCAGCAGACCGGCCTTTCGACCGTGCGCGTGAGCGGCCTGTACCGCAGCGATGCCGCGCCGATCAAAAGATACGACCCCGGCAATCCGATGGCCGACGCCGAAGGCAATGTCTTCGAAGCACCCGTCGATCAGAACGCCGAGATGGTCGAGATGCTCGAAAGCTCCCGCCAGTACCAGAACATGGTCGAAGCCCTCCAGACCGCCAAGCAACTCATGCTCGAAACAATGAGGATCAAATGACAGTTCAATCCGTGACAGGTACGCCGCCGGCGACGAACAGTAGCTCCAGCTCGGGCTTTTCCGCGCTTGGCCAGCAGGATTTCTTCAAGCTGCTGACCGTGCAGATGCAGCAGCAGGATCCGTTCGATCCGGTCGATAACAAGGAAATGCTCGCCCAGATGGCGCAGTTTTCCTCGCTCGCCGGGATCACGGACATGGGCGACACCTTGTCGTCCATCGCTTCCAAGCTCGATGCGCTGATCCAACTGCAGATGAGCAATTCAACGGACAGTCAAACCGAAACCCCAGCCGGCGCCTAGGCCGGCATTTCCCGTTTTCCCAATCAGTTAAAGGAGAAATCTCATGTCCTTCTACACTTCGCTTAACGGCATGAAGAACGCTCAGACCGATCTGGGCGTCATTGCCCACAACATCGCCAACGTCGAAACCACCGGCTTCAAGAAGAGCCGCACGGAGTTTGCCGACGTTGTCGCCGGTTCATCCTATTCCAACCCCCGGTTGATCCAGGGCGTCGGTGCGACGGTCGAGAGCATCACCCAGAACTTTGCCGTCGGACCGATCGAGCAGACCGGTTCGTCGCTCGACATCGCGATCACCGGCAACGGCTTTTTCACCACACGCGGTCGGCGCCACGGGCGAGACCTATTTCACTCGCAACGGCAGCTTCGGCATCGACGAAAGCGGCTACATCACCGACGGTTCGAACAATCGCCTGCAGGGCTATCCGGTCGATGCAACCGGCACGCCCACGTCGACCACGGCGGGCGACCTCCTGATTCCTGCGACCAATACCGCAGGCGCGAGCTTCGCCGGCGTCACGATCGGCGAAGACGGCAATGTGTCCGCTTCCTATGACGATGGCTCGATCGAGTTCGTCGGCAAGGTCGCACTGGCATCCTTCATCTCGCCCACCGGCCTCAAGCAGGTCGGTTCGTCGAACTGGCAGGCGACCGGCCTTTCGGGTTCGCCTGAATTCGGCAACCCGGGCGAAGGCAAATATGGCGACCTGCTGTCGGGCTCGCTCGAACGCTCGAACGTCGACATCGCCGAGGAACTGGTCAGCCTGATCACCGCGCAGCGGAACTTCCAGGCCAATGCCAAGGCAATCGATACCGCCACCCAGATCTCGCAAACCGTCATTAACATGCGGACCTGATCGATATGGACCGGCTCATCTATACTGCGGTCTCGGGCATGGCGGATTCAATGATCCGCCAGGGCGCGATCGCCAGCAACCTGGCAAATGCCCAGACCATCGGCTTCCGCGCCGAGACTTTCGATTCGACGCCGGTGACCATCACCAGCCCGAATTCGATCGAGGCGCGGACGATGGTCACCACCGGCGTGCTGGGTGCAGACATGTCAGCCGGTTCCATCGTCGAAACGGGCCGCGGGCTCGATATCGCAGTGGAAGGCAACACCATGATTGCCATCCAGGCGAAGGACGGTTCGGAAGCCTATACGCGGCGAGGCGATCTTTCGGTTACGGTAAGCGGCTCGCTCGTCAATGGCGAGGGCAGCCCGGTCATCGGATCGGGCGGACCGATCACGGTTCCGCCGGGCGCGCAGGTATCCATCGGCAACGATGGCAGCGTGATGGTCGCCGACCCGCAAAGCCCGGATCTGCCGGCTCAGGCTGTCGACCGGATCAAGCTTGCCAGCTGGGAAGGTACTTCGATCGGCAAAGGCACTGACGGCCTGTTCCGCGTTCGCGGCGGCGGGGTCCTGCCTGCTGACGAGGAAGCCCGCGTCCATTCGGGCGCGCTCGAACAGTCCAACGTCGATGTCACCAGCATCCTTGTCCAGATGGTCGAGGCCCAGCGCCTCTTCGACATGCGCACCAAACTCGTCGCTACCGCCAAGGAGCTCGACGAGGGCAGCGCGACGCTGATGCGCATCTGATCTTATTGAAACGGAGACCGAACAATGCCGAATTCAGCTCTGCAAGTGGCCCGCACAGGCCTTGAGGCGCAGGACACGCGCATGCGGGTCATCGCCAACAACCTTGCCAACGTCGGGACCACCGGCTTCAAGCGCGACCGGGCCAATTTCGCCACGCTCGCCTATCAGAATCTCGCGCGTTGCCGGCGAACAGTCGAGCACCGAAACGCAATATGCCACCGGGCTCAACCTCGGTACCGGCGTGGCCATCCAGTCCACCAGCCGGATCGTCACGCAGGGCACGCTCAACAACACCGGCAACGCGCTCGACCTCGCGCTCGACGGCGACGGCTTCTTCCAGGTCGAAATGCCGGGCGGTCAGCTGGGCTATACGCGCGCGGGCAATTTCACGCGCTCGGCCGAAGGCGAACTGGTCACCGTCCAGGGTTATCGCGTCCAGCCGGGCATCACCATTCCCGAAGACGCGCAAGCGATCTCGGTCGCGCCCGATGGAACGGTTTCGGCCACCACCAGCCGAAGGCGGCGCTCCGACGGAGCTGGGCCAGATCCAGGTCGCATCCTTCACCAATCCGGCCGGTTTGCAGGCCGCCGGCGACAACTATTCTGCTCGAAACCGGCGCGAGCGGCCAGGCACAGCTCGGCCCTCCCGGAGAATGCCGGGCGCGGCAATGTCCGCCAGGGCATGCTCGAAGCCTCGAACGTCAACGTCGTCGAGGAACTCGTCGACATGATCGAATGCCAGCGCGCCTATGAGATCAATTCCAAGATGATCTCTGCAGTCGACGAAATGCTGCGCAACGCAAACCAGACGATGTGAGATCATGCACAAGATATTCAACATACTCGCCGCTACGGCACTTGCCGGCATGACGACTGCCTGCGGAGCCGCCGAACCATCGGCAGATTTCCAGGCTTCGCTGCCTCCGCCACCGCCCGCGCGCGCGGCGCCGGCAGACGGCGCGATCTTCCAGGTCAACTCCGGCTATTCGCCGCTGTTCCTTGGCAATCGTGCGCGCGCGGTGGGCGACCCGGTTACGATCCTGCTGGTCGAATCCACCAGCACTTCGAAGGCGGCCGGTTCGAAGACGGACCGGGAAGGGGGCTTCTCGCTCACGCCGCCCGTCACAGGTCCATTTGCACTGTTCAGCCCTTCGGACGTTGCCGCTTCAGGCAACTCTTCGTTCAAGGGGCAAGGCACGGCTTCGCAGTCCAGCACTCTTACCGGACAGCTCAGTGTGACCATTGCCGATGTCCGGTCCAACGGTACCGCGCTGGTGCAGGGTCAAAAGCTGCTCGAGCTGAGCCAGGGCAGGGAGTGGGTCCAGTTTTCGGGGATCCTGCGGCTGTCCGATATCGACGAAGACAACCGCATCCTTTCCACCCGCGTGGCCGATGCCCGGATCGTCTATTCCGGCAAGGGTTCGATCCAGCGCGCAAGCCGCGAAGGCTGGCTCAGCCGCTTCTTCAACATGATTACCCCGTTCTGACCTGAGGTCTTCCTATGTCTCGCTTCTCTTCCATCCTGCTCGCCCTTGCCGCCATCTTCCTGGCGGCGGCACCCGCCAGTGCGGAGCGCATTCGCGACCTTGGGGCATTCCAGGGCGTGCGATCGAACCAGCTCACCGGCTACGGGATCGTGGTCGGCCTGGACGGCACGGGCGACGACAATCTCGAATATCTGACCCAGGCAGCGCGTGGCGTGTCCGGAAGGCTGGGCCTGCAGCTTCCGCCGGGCGTCAGCCCCGGCCTCAAGAATGCGGCGGCGGTGATGATCATCGCCGAGCTGCCGGCCTTCGCCAAGCCCGGCCAGCGGATCGACGTGACCGTTTCCACCATGGGCAAGGCCAAGAGCCTGCGCGGCGGGGCGCTGATCCTCAGCCCGCTCTACGGCGCGGACGGCCAGATCTACGCGATGGCGCAGGGCAACCTCGCCGTCGGCGGATTGGGCGTTTCGGGACGCGACGGATCCAAGCTCACCGTCAACGTTCCCACCGTAGGCCGGATCGCCAGCGGTGCCAGCGTCGAACGCGCGGTGCTCAACAATTTCGACAACACGGCGGTGCTTGCGCTGGAACCTGTTCGAAGCCGATTTCCTGACCGCGACGCGCGTGCGCGATGCGATCAACATCCGCTATCCCGGTTCCGCCTCGATCGAGGACGGGGTCACGCTGGCGCTCTACCTGCCCACCGGTTCGGACCTGCGGGCGAGCATGATGGCCGAGATCGAAATGATCGAGGTCGATCCGGCCGAAACCCGCGCCCGCGTCATCGTCAACAGCCGCACCGGCACCGTGGTCATCAACAGCGCGGTGCGCCTGGCGCCTGCGGCGATCAGCCACGGCAAGCTGGTCGTGCGGGTCGAGGAAGATCCGCGCGTGGTGCAGCCTGCTCCGTTCAGCCAGGGGCGGACGGCGGTCGAAGAAGCCAGCACCGTGGATATCGAGGAAGAGGGCGCTCATGTCGTCAACTTCCAGCCCGGCGCCTCGCTCGCTCGAGCTGGTCGATGCGCTCAACATGCTCGGCGTCACGCCATCGGACCTCGTCGCGATCCTTGAATCGCTCAAGCAGGCCGGCGCGCTCAATGCAGAGATGGTGGTGATATGATCCCCGTTTCCTCACTCCATCCAGCTCGACGCGCCGCGCGGCGACGAGCGCCAGAAGCTGGCCGAAGCGGCCACGCGCTTCGAGGCGATCTTCGCCCGGCAGATGCTCGCGGCAGCCCGCAAGGCGGGCTTCGGCGACGAGCTGTTCGGCAGTGCCAGGCGGCGACACGTTCCGCCAGATGATGGACGAACGCTTTGCCGACCTCATGGCGGAGAGCGGAACGCTTGGCTTCGGCAAGAGCATCGAGGCGCAGCTTTCCGGCCATCTCGGCCCGGCAACCGGCGAAGAGACGAAAGGCTAGGCCATGGCGTCCGACCTCCTCTCCATTGCATCCAGCGGCGCGAAGGCAGCGCGGGCGGCGCTTGACGTCACCGCGCAGAACATCGCCAACGCTTCGACCGAAGGCTATGTGCGCCGGACTGTACAGCTGTCCGAACTGACGCCTTCGAGCGTCATGGGGCAGACCGGAGATGTATCGCTGTCGGGCGTTCGCCTCGAGCGGCGTCGAGCGCAATGCCGATCTCTTCCGCCTCGCCGAACTGCGCCGGACCACGTCCGACGTCTCGCGCGCCAATGCGGAACTGGGCGGGCTCGAGAACATCCAGGCCTCGATCGAGAATGCACGGATCTACAATTCGATCGTTGCATTCGAAGGGGCTCTGGAAGGGCTGACCGCCGATCCCACTGACCCATCCTTGCGTGCATCCGTGCTCGAAAGCGCGAAGACGCTCGCACGCAGTTTCAACGTTGCCTCGAACTCGCTCGATGCCGTGGGCGACAGCCTGCAATTCGATGCCGATGCCAGCGTGAGCGAAGTGAACGTCTATTCCCAGGAGCTTGCCCGGATAAATTTGCGGCTGGTTCGCGCGCAGAACGGAAGCACCGACCAGTCGGCGCTGCTCGACCAGCGCGACCTGATGCTCCAGAAGCTCAGCGAGCACGCCGACATTTCAGTGACGATCTCGCCCAACCAGACGGTGGAGGTCACGCTCGGCTCTGGCAGCGGCGTACCGCTCGTCCAGGGCGGCACTGCTGCGACCTTGGCCAGTACCACCGCGGCGGACGGCACGCTGTCGTTCACGCTCGACGGTTCTCCCGTGACAATCTCCGGGGGCGAGCTGGCCGGTTTTGCGCAAGCGCTTGAGCATGTACGCGACTTCCGAGTCAGCCTCGACGCTGTGGCGAACAACGTGATGACGGCCGTGAATTCGGTCCAGACCGCCGGCGCCGCGCTTGATGGATCGGCAGGGCAAGCGGTCTTCGGCGGCACGGGAGCCAGCGACATGGCCGTCGCTCTCACCGACCCGGCGCAAATCGCCACTGCGCCGTCGGGCTCGGCAGCGAATTCGCGCGACCCGTCCAATCTCATGGCGCTACGCAACAGCCTCAGCACCAACAACCTTGCGGACAGCATGAATGCCGTCCTGTTTGCGGTGTCGAGCAAGGTGTCCGGCCTTTCGACCACGCGCGACGCGCTGACGGCCATTGCGTCGTCGGCGAGCATCGCGCTGCAGCGGCAGGCCGGCGTCGATCTCGATCACGAGGCAGTCAATCTCATGCGCTACCAGCAGGCGTTCCAGGCTTCGGGCCGGGCGATGCAGGTCGCATCCGACATCTTCGACACATTGCTTGGCATAAAGTGAGACGAGCATGACGATCCTTTCCACCAGCGCCTTCTTCGAACAGGCCCATCTCAATCTGTCCTCGCTGCGCAGCCGCGCGGAGACGCTGCAGACGCAGGTCTCGCAGCGGGCAGCGCATAAACACGTCTTCCGACGACCCGGTTGGCGCATCGCGGCTGCGCGAGCTTTCGCGCGCCACCGACATTGCAGTGGTCAACACCGCCAACGCCAATCGCGCGATATCGGACCTCACGCTGGCCGACAGCGCGATCCAGGAAATCGCCGACAACCTCATCCGCGCGCAGGAGCTCGCCACTCAGGCGGCGACGGGCACCCTGAACGACACGCAGCGCGCGGCCATCGGCGAACAGATCGGCAATATTCGCGACAATCTGCTGGCCATCGCAAACTCGAAGGACAGCTTCGGCCACGCGCTGTTCGGGGGCGAGACCTCCGGCAGCGCCTATACCCTCGATGCGGGCGGGAATGCGGTTTACGGCGGCACGGCTTCTGCAGGCGAATTGCCGCTGGGTGACGAGCAGAGCGTGACCCGCGGCGTCACCGGGCCCGAATTCCTGAGCTTCACTCATGCAGGCATCCCCACAGACCTGTTTGCAGTGCTCGGCAACTTGGCCGCCGCGCTTTCCGGAGGTTCCGCCGATCCGGCCGGAGCTGCCCGTGACGGGCTCGATGCCATGCAGACGGGCCTGCGGCAGATCACGACCACGCAAACGATAGTGGGTGCGCGGATGAACTGGGTCGATCTCAACATCGCGCGGCACGAACTGCAGGAAGAAATGCGCACCAATGAGCAATCCGATGTCGGCAGCATCGATCCAGCGACCGCGATCACGGAACTGCAGGAAATCATGACCGTGCTGGAAGCGAGCCAGGCAAGCTTTGTGAAGCTCGCCAGCATGTCGCTGTTCGACATGATCCGCTGACGCGCGAATAGACAGTAAGAAGGGGTAACAGGAAATGTACGCAATCATCGGGATCGTGATCCTGATCGTCATGGTCTTCGGGGGCTTCGCAATTACCGGCGGTGCGCTTGGTCCGGTGATGCACGCCTTGCCGCACGAAATGCTGATCATTGGCGGCGCGGCTATCGGTGCGATGGTTGCGGGCAACTCTCTTCATGAACTCAAGGCGATAGGCGGCGGCTTTGCCAAGGTGTTCAAAGGTCCAAAGCACAACAAGCAGGATCACATCGACGCAATCGTCCTGGCCACCAAGCTGATGCGGCTCTTGCGCAGCGAAGGCCCCGTGGCGCTCGAAGCGCATGTCCAGGATCCGGAGAACTCGCCGATCTTCGCGGAATTCCCGCGTCTCCTGACGAACAAGCCGCTGGTCGCCTTGATCTGCGACACGCTGACACTGATTGTCGTTTCTTCCGGCACGCTGGAAACCCATGCGGTGGAGGAAGTGATGGACAATGCGATGAAGACGCATTTCCACGACATGCACGAACCGCAGCATGCGCTTCAAAGCCTTGCCGACGCGCTCCCCGCCTTGGGCATCGTCGCGGCCGTGTTGGGCGTGGTGAAGACGATGGGCTCGATCGACAAACCGCCGGCCATTCTTGGCGGCATGATCGGTTCTGCGCTGGTCGGCACCTTTCTCGGCGTGCTGCTCGCTTATGGTATCGTCGGGCCGCTTGCCTCGCGCCTCAAGCAAGTGGTGGAGCAGGACGAACAGGTGTTCCATGCGGTGAAGCAGGTCATCATTTCATCGCTGCATGGCTGGCCGCAGCCGCTGGTAGTCGAATCCGCGCGTTCGGGCCTTGGCCATGCATTCCGGCCTGGCCTGACCGAACTGCTCGACAGCCTGAGAGGCCGCTAAGATGGCTGCCGCCAAGCGCGGACGCAACGAGCCGCTTCCTCCCGTCATCGTCAAGAAGGTCGTGATCGCAGCTGGCGGCGGCCATCATGGCGGCGCGTGGAAGGTTGCCTATGCCGACTTCGTGACCGCGATGATGGCGTTCTTTCTCCTGCTCTGGCTGCTCGGTGCGACCGAGGAGAAACAGCGCAAGGGTATTGCCGATTATTTTTCGCCCACCCTGGTGAAGACGCGCAATGAAAGTGCGGGCTCGGACGGGATGCTGGGCGGCGATTCCCTCATCGCGGCAGAAAATATGCCGCACAAGATGGCGCAGACCGGCACCAAGTCGATCACTATTCCTCGCGATGCGTCCGGCGGGCCCAAGGAAGGCGCGACGAGGGAGAAATCCATTCAATCGATGAAAGATCGGTTGAAAGAGAAATTGTCGGCGACCGAGCGCTTGCGGCGGCTGCTGCGCCAGGTGCGCATGATCAATACGACCGAAGGCATTCGGATCGATCTGGTCGACGATGCCGACTTCTCGATGTTCCAGTTCGGCACCACTGTCCTGACACCAGAGGCTTCGCAATTGCTCAAGGCGATCGCAGAAACCGTTGCGCCGGAAGGCAGCGGGCTGACCATCCGCGGACATACCGATGCCACCCCGTGGAAGAGCGGAGGGCTGGGCAACAATTGGGCGCTGTCGGCTGGCCGGGCCGAGGCCACTCGCCAGGCGCTGATGCGGCAGGGGATCGCGCAGTCTCGTTTCCGCCGCATTGAAGGCGTGGCAGACCGTGAATTGCTGGTGAAAGATGATCCCGCCGATCCGCGCAACCGGAGAATATCGATCCTGTTGGCGAATTGACGCAGGGCGCAACCGGCAGCATCCGCTGAATTACCGAAAATCCGGTGTTTCCCTTGCGCGTGAAGATGCGCATCATGGGGCATAGGAGGATTGCGCGATGCGGGCGATGCAACTCGATGCCACGGGCAAGCGGCTCCACATGGTCGAGCGCAGCTTGCCGCAGCCGGCGGCAGGGGAAATACGCCTGGCGATTGCAGCCTGCGGGGTGTGCCGCACCGACCTTCACGTGGCAGACGGCGATATTCACGGCGTGCTTCCAATCGTGCCGGGGCACGAGATCGTCGGTCGCGTCGACGCAGTCGGTGAGGGCGTCACCGGATTTATGGTCGGCGACCGGGTGGGCGTGCCATGGCTCGGCCATGCTTGCGGCCAGTGCCCCTATTGTCTGGCGGGCAAGGAAAATCTCTGTGATGCCCCCTTGTTCACCGGATTTACCCGCGATGGCGGCTTCGCGACGCATTGTCTCGCCGATGCGGGCTTCTGCTTTGCACTGCCTGACGGCATAGACGACGTCCACGCTGCACCGCTGCTGTGTGCGGGGCTGATTGGATATCGCGCCTATCGCATGGCGGGCGATGCGCCGGTGCTGGGTCTCTACGGCTTTGGAGCAGCGGCACATATCCTGGCGCAGCTCGCCATATGGCAGGGACGCAAGGTCTTTGCCTTCACCCGCGAGGGGGACGAGGCCGGTCAGGCATTCGCGCGCGAACTTGGCTGTGACTGGGCCGGCGCATCCACCTCGCCGCCACCTGAACAGCTCGATGCGGCAATTATCTTCGCGCCAATTGGCGCGCTGGTGCCCTTAGCGCTCAAGGCCGTGAAGAAAGGCGGACGGGTGGTTTGTGCCGGAATTCACATGTCGGACATACCGGCGTTCCCCTATGCAGATTTGTGGGAAGAACGTTCGATCCTGTCGGTTGCCAATTTGACGCGCCGGGACGGAGAAGAGTTTCTCCAACTTGCGGCCAAAGTGCCGATCCGCACTCACATCTCTGCAATGCCACTGGACCAGGCCAACGAAGCGCTCGGCCGGCTGCGCAGCGGCGAAGTGGAAGGCGCTATCGTGCTGGTTCCCTGATGAAGGCGCGTCCAGACCTATCTAACGCGGCGCTATCCGGGCACCGTCGCGCAACGCATTGCCGGGGTTGAGCACTACTCTTTCGTTTTCTTCCAGACCTTTCGTCACTTCGGCGAATTCGTCATTCATATGGCCGATCTCGAGCGCGCGTTCCCGCGCGCGTCCATCCTCGATCACGAAGACCCGCCAGCCGCCGTCCCCGCCGCGGAACAGCGCGCCGATCGGTACGCGAAGTGCGTCCTGCTTGCTCCACAGGATGATGGTCGCGTCGATCTGGTACCCGTGGCCAAGGCGCGCGGCCTGTTCCTTTGCCTCCCCCGCAAAGCTGATGATCACGTTGACGCGCTGCTCTTCGATACCGAGTGCGGAGATCTTGAGGCGCCCAAACGGTTCTATCCTCTCGACCCTGCCGATCAGCGGAGCGGGGCCGCCCCACTGCGTCACTTCCACCCGGTCTCCCGGCTTCACCCGCACCGCCTCGCGTGAGAGCAGGTCCACCACCATCTCGATCGCGCCGGCGTCGCCGATCGTCATCAAAGGCGTGCCTTCGGCGATCACCCCTTCGCTTTCGTTGATGACGGACAACACCGAGCCGCTCGTTGGCGCGCGCACCGGCACGGCAGCCCCGGCAGCTCCGACTGGCTGGGTGAGCATCGATCGGATGCGCGCGGCTTCGGCACGGCTTTGCGCCAGAGCAGCCTCACCAGTGGCAACGCGGGTCCGCGCGGCTTCTAGTTGTGCCTTTGGCAGGAACCCTCGCTGCGAAAGCTGCTCGGCCCGCGCGAGATCGTTCCTTGCTTGGCCAAGCGAAGCTTGCGCACCGCTTGCAGCAGCCTGCGCCGAGGCGAGCGCACTGCGCAGTTCCTGTTGGCTGCGCAGGTCGAGCGGCGTAGAGGGCCGGCCAGACATGCGCGTGATCAGAGTGCCGCGGGAAATGGTGTCGCCGGGCTCCAGTTCGATGCGCGAAAGGTAACCCGTGACAGGAGCGGAAACGACGTAATATTCTTCGGCGCGGGTCACTCCGTCATCGGTAACGCCCACTGCCATGGGCCCGCGCGAGACAACACCGGCATCGACCGGCGCCGAAGTCGGCCAGAAGGCATAGACCAGCCCCAGCAGCAACAGTGCCGCGATCAGGAGCGCCCAGCGCCAGCGCTTCACCTTTTCCCAAGTCATTCGCGCGCCTTCAGAACCCGCACCATGTCCAGCCGCAGCACCCTGAGTGCGACCACGAATGCGGTCGCCAACGCCGCCGCCAGAACGATCATTGCGGAATATCCGTATGTCGCGCGCGACGGTGCGAAGGGCAAGCGGAACAGGTCGGAGCTGAACATTGCGGTCATGAGCTGGGCCATCCAATAGCCTATGAAGCATCCGAATGGCACGGAAGCGGCCACCAGCAGGGCCAGCTCCCCCAGCAAGACGATGCCGACTTCGCTGCGCTGATAGCCCAGCACTCGCAGCGTGGCGAGTTCATGCGCCCGTTCGGAAAAGAGGATGCGTGCAGAATTGTAAACCACTCCCACCGCAATAGCCGATGCGAATGCGACGTAGAAGAACAGCATCGTGTTGAGATTGCTGTCGATCATCTCCTCGAACTTCACCAGCGCTGCGTCGCGCTCGGTTACGCCAAGGACCACCGGCATCTCCTTGAGTTCGGTCAAAATGGCATCGCGCGCATTGGGATCGATACTGAGCAATGCGGCTCCAACCGGTGCGGCATCGCGAACGATTGCTTCCAGAGTTGCCTGATCGGCATAGGCCCGCGCGCCGATGAATTCCTCGACGATGCTTGATACCGGCTGCACCATCTGGGTCCGCCTGCCGCCCAGCAGTTCGACCAGGAGCTTGTCACCCGGCACGCACATGCAGCTGGTCGGCCAGTTGGCGGCTCAACATCAGTCCGGCAGGCGGCAAGGCGATTTCGCTTCCGTCGGCATCGATCCGCGCCGTGAGCAGCGAACCTGGACTCGCGCTTTCGATCGCTGTGCGCTCCACCAGATTGCCGTTGCTCAGCTTGACCGGGATGGCGCGGGTCGCCTCCACCCGCTGCACCCCCGGAATGTTGGCGAGGGCGAACAGCACCTGTTCGTTGCGCGGCTCGGTGAAGGTGACCGTCAGGTCCTGCCGCTGGGCACGGAAGAAGAAATTATCGAGCATCGTCCGGCTCGAATCCATGAACTGCATAGTCGCGAAGAGCAGCCCCATGGACAGCGCAACGCCGAGAACCGTGATCGCGGAACGCCCGGGCCAGCGCACGATATGGCGCACGATCATGTGGCCTATCGCGGAAAAACCTGCGGCATGCCCGAGCCGCTCCACCATCCCTGCGCGATAGACCGGGGGAGGCGGCGGCGACATGGCGACCGCCGGACTGAGCTTCACCGCCGAACGCATTCCGCCCAGTGCGCCCAGCGCCGCCGCGCCGAGCGCGAGCCCGCCGGCGCCGAAAAAGACCGCTGCCGAGAAGCGGTAATAGAGGAACGGAAAGCGGTAATATTCCGCGTAGAGCCGGGTCATCCCCTGGCCCATCCAGATGCCCGCCAGCGAACCGAGCAAGGTGGCGAGCAGCGCGATGGCGAGTGCGAACTTGAGATAGTGCCAGCCGATCGCCCAATCCGAATAGCCGAATGCCTTGATCAGGCCGATCTGCGTTCGTTCGGTGCGGATCATGCGGCCGAGGACGATATAGACGAGGAACGTAGAGACGAGCAGGAAGATCGGCGGGATCACCCGCGTCATCGCATCAAGCTGCATCAATTCGTTATCGAGGAAGGCGTGGCTCAAATGATCTTCGCGGCCATAGGCGCCGGTGCCGCCATAAGGCTCCAGGATCGTATCGACCTTGCGGATCACGTCGGCTTCGGAGGCCCCGCGTTCGAGCGACAGCGATAGCGTGTTGATCGCCTCGGTCCGGTCCGTTGCTGCTTCGAGCGCCTTCTGCCCCATCCAGAAGATACCGAAGCGGCTGTTGTCCGGGATCAGGTCGCCCGGTGCGATAGCGTAAATGAAGTTGGGCGCCAGTCCGATGCCGACGATCTCCAGCCGCTGCTTGCTGCCATAGATCAGTGCGTCGACGCTGCTTCCCACATCGAGACCATTGGCCTTGGCAAAGGCTTCGTCGGCGACCACTTCGCTCGCCATGCCGGGGCGCGGCAGATGTCCTTTGCGCAAGGTCACCAGGTTGAGGCGGTTGTGGCCGTACTCGTTCACCGAATTGATCAGCGCACGTACCGGCACGTTGCGGTCCGGAAAATCGATCGTGGCATATTGCTGGATCGATCCTTCCGCGCGGCTCACTCCGGGTATCTCCGCCACGCGCGCGACAACGCTGCGCGGGGCCCGCGTCATGCTCGCGAACACGTCCGCGAAATGGTTGCGCGCATAATAGGCATCGCGTGTTTCGGTCAGCGAGCGATGGACGCCGGTCGAGAGTACGAAGGTGGCGGTGGCGGCGGCAAGCACCAGCGCGATAGCCACAGCTTGGCCGCGCATCCGCCACAGATCGCGCATGAGTTTGAGGTCGAGTGCGTTCACCAGCTGATTTCCGCTGGATCGATTTGACGTTCATTTACCTCTACCCGGGCGATCTGCCCGTCCAGGAAATGGAACACGCGGTGGGCCATGGCGGCGATCCCGGCATTATGGGTGATGATGATCACCGTGGTGCCGAGCTCCCGGTTCGCCCGGGCAAGCGTCTCAAGCACCCTGACGCCAGTGGAGCTGTCCAGCGCTCCGGTCGGCTCGTCGCACAGCAGTACGCCGGGCTGCTTGGCGACTGCGCGGGCGACGGCAACGCGCTGTTGCTCGCCGCCGGATAGCTGGGCCGGATAGTGATTGCGCCGGTCGGCGAGGCCAACCAGAGCCAGCGCATCGGCGGGCTCCATCGGATTTTCGGCAATGTCGGTCACGAGCCGGACATTCTCTTCCGCGGTCAGGCTTGGAATGAGATTGTAGAATTGGAATATGAAGCCGACATTCGCGCGCCGGAAGCGGGTGAGTTCATTCTCGTCGAGCGCGGTGAGTTCGGTGTCCTGATAGAACAGGGTCCCATCTGTGGGCCGGTCGAGCCCGCCGATTATGTTGAGCAGAGTGGACTTGCCGCTGCCCGACGGCCCAAGCAGCACCAGGATTTCGCCCGCCGGAATGGAGAGGTCCACCCCGCGAAGCGCGTGTACCTCCGTCTCACCCGTGAGGTATATCTTGCGTAGGCCGCTGCCGCGGAAAGCGATGGCATCAAGGGCGGTTTGCGGTGCCATGATCGGTGCAGTCTTGGCCAAGCGTCCCAGGAAGTCGAGCCCAATCGTCTACCGGCACGCAAGGACGAAGGTGACAGGGTGATTGCGAAGGCCTAGAACCAAGAACAGATATTCTAGGGAAGAGCGATGCCGAAAATCCGGCGCATTCCAATCGACACACATCCAGAGAACACCGCATTTCTGCTCCGGCATGGCAATGGCTATTCGGCCGAGCAATTCCAGGCGCTACGCAAGATCCGTGTGTATGCCGATTGCGGCGAAATTCTCGCGACACTGGCGCTGGTCCAACGGCAAACTCGTGGAACTATTGCTGGCCGCCTCCGCGCTAAGGGAAAATGGAGCGAGACGGGTCATACTTGTGGTGCCGTACCTCGCATATATGCGCCAAGACATGGCTTTCGAGCCTGGCCAGGCAGTAAGCCAACGTGTGATCGGAGAGCTGCTTGCCGGGCATTTCGATGCGTTGCTGACAGTCGACCCTCACCTCCACCGGACAAGCAACCTGGCCGAGATCATGCCGGGCATAGAAGCGATCAGCATCTCGGCAGCGCCCGTTCTCGCCGCTGCGCTGCAAGGATCCGAAAATCCGGTATTGGTCGGCCCGGACATTGAATCCCGGCAATGGGTGGAGGCGATCGCCGCCCCGCTCGGGCTGGATGTGCTGGTGGGCTCCAAACAGCGCAAGGGCGACCGGGAGGTCGATGTTGTGATCGAGGATGTCGCCCGGGTTGCCGGTCGGAAGGCAGTGCTGGTCGACGACGTCATTTCCAGCGGCACGACCCTGCTGAAGGCGGCTCGCTTGCTACTGGAGGCCGGAGCCACCAGTGTTGAGGCCTTGGCGTCACATTGTCTGGCCAGCGATGCCGATATCGCTGCGATGCGAAATTGTGGAATCGAACGCGTTCGATCCAGCGACAGTGTCGCCGGGGCCACGGCCACGCTGCCGATTGCCGGTCTGCTGGCGCAGGCCATTCGCGCGGAAAACTGGCTCGATAAGGATTGAATTGCATGGCAGGTGATCAACTCTCCCTGACGTTTCACGGAGCCGCGCAGACGGTGACCGGTTCGTGTATGCAATTCGTGCATGATGGGCAGTCGGTATTGGTCGATTGCGGCATGTTTCAGGGCTCGCGTTCGCTTGAAGTGCTGAATGCCGAAGACTTCGCGTTCGATCCCCGCAAAATTGCCGCAGTGGTTCTCACACATGCGCATATCGATCATAGCGGGCTCTTGCCGAAGCTGGTCGCGCGGGGCTTCAAGGGGACCATCTGGTGCACGGCGCCGACGCGCGACTTGCTCCAATACATGCTCGCAGATTCCGGACGCATCCAGGAAGCCGATGTCGAGCGGCGCAACCGCCGCCGCGACCGAGCGGGCGAGGAGCCGTTCACCCCGGTCTATACCGAGCAGGATGCGCTTGCCGCCTGGCGTCAATGCAAAGCGATCGAACTGTGCGAATGGTTCGAACCTGCACCGGGCTTCCGTGCGCGGCTGTGGAACGCAGGGCACATCCTCGGTTCCGCCTCGGTGGAGCTGTTGGCGGGGGACGTGCACACTCTTTGCTCGGGAGACATCGGGCCCGAGCACAAGGCGTTCCTGCGCGATCCCACTGGCCCTTCAGGCTTCGATTACGTGATTTGCGAAAGCACCTATGGCGACCGGGAGCGCGAAGACATCACGATCGAGCAGCGGCGCACATTGCTCGAAGCCGAAGTGAACGCGGCGATCGCGCGAGGCGGCAACCTAGTGATTCCAACCTTCGCGTTGGAACGCACACAGGAACTCCTTCTGGACCTCACCTTCTTGCTGCAATCGGGCGCGGTCAGGAATGTGCCGGTCTTCATCGATTCTCCGCTGGCCAATCGCACAACCGAAGTCTTCGCGCGCTATGCTTCCGAACTGGAAGATACGGGCGGGACAAACGTTTTCGACCATCCGTCATTCCACTTCATCGACGACGTAAAGAAATCGATGAGACTGAATTCCATGTCGGGTGCCATCATACTCGCGGCCTCCGGGATGTGCGAAGGCGGGCGCATCCGCCACCACCTTACCCATAATCTCCACCGCCGCGATTCTACCGTGCTGTTTGTCGGCTTCCAGGCTCAGGGCACGCTGGGCCGTGTCATTCTGGAAGGCGCAAAGACAGTGCGAATCTCGGGCCAGAAGATGTGCGTGTGCGCGCGCAAATTCGCCGCATCGATCATTATTCGGCGCATGCAGATCAAGCCGAACTGGTGGCATGGATCATGGATCGCGGCCCCATCGCGGGCAATCTGTTCCTCGACCACGGCGAGCCGGATGGCATCGAGGGATTGCGCCGTGAGATTCAGCGGAGACAGCCGGAGCTGACTGTCCGCTTGCCGGAAATCGGCGAAACCTTCGCATTGTCAAAAGGCTCGCCCGCAAAGCGCACTGCGACCGGACGGAGCGACATCCAGCAAGCAGTCGGACGCGACTGGCAGAACGCATATGCGGATTTCGTGACCTCGTTGAAGGAGCGGCTCAGCCAGATCGAAGACGAAAAGCGGCGCGAAGAAGCGTTGGCGCAAATGCGCCAGGTGCTCGATTCCTATGCCAAGTTCCGCGACGGCAAGTCCAAGCGAGCGCGCACGGAGAAGCTGCAGTGACCGGCGCCCATTTCAGCTTGCACCGGGTACAGTCCACTCTTTCGCTGCGGTGGCGGACGCATTCCCGACATGCGAATTATGCGCCCAGATCACCGTACGGGCGTCTTTATGGTGGGCCATCAATGCCTGGAGCGTGTCGAACATATGCCGGTCGCGAAGGTTCCAGCTCTCGACCGCGCCGCGATACATTGAGCGGTAATAGCGTTCTGCGGCACGCACGATGCGGGCATTCTGCTCGGCATCGAAATAGGCATCGCCGGCAGCTGGCCCGTCTTTGGCAATCAGGTCCATTCGCCGCTCCAGCAGGTCGCGTAATTGCGCGACTACTGCATCTTCGCAGGCGGCGAGGCCCTGATACTCGACCGCGCGGCCATAAAGCTGGGGTTCGTCCTGCCAAGGGGTAAGGCAGCTATAGCGCCGTCTCGCTTCAGCAGCTCCCTGGGGGCAATTCGCCTCCAGGTAAGCGATCACCGCCAGTAGCGATTCCCGCAGGCTGTAAACGTCGAGCCCGCGCATGCTCGCGCGCCGGCCTTCCGGCAAATCGGCGTTGTGGTGACGCAGCCAGTCGGCAAAAGCCAAAACC
This sequence comes from uncultured Alphaproteobacteria bacterium, assembly GCA_963777785.1. Classification (GTDB taxonomy): domain Bacteria; phylum Pseudomonadota; class Alphaproteobacteria; order Sphingomonadales; family Sphingomonadaceae; genus Andeanibacterium. Next base: position 596,295 of record CAVZRU010000002.1, on the reverse strand, counting down.
TCTTCATTGCGCCACATCCATGTCGGGAAACGAGTGAACGGTTCACCGTCCCGAGGCCTCGGGGCGCCATGGCGCACGTAATCGTCAATCCGGGCCACATCGGGCCAGTCGCCTTCGACCGCAACGATATTGAAGCCGTGCCGTTCGATCAGACGCCGGGTAATCTTGGCCCGCGCAGTGTAGAATTCGTGCGTGCCATGGGTTGCTTCGCCCAGCAGGACGACCCGCGCATCGCCAAACCGATCGAACGCATCGGCAAAATCGGCGGAGTCGGGGCTAGGAAGAATTTCCGCATGCGCGCGAAGCAGGTCCGACAGCTCGGCCGAAGTCGCAGCGAATGAGGAATGGGCAGTCATTCCCGGCAGTTCGGATAGAGACGAACATTTTCCATGTTGCCCTCTTCGGCCCGGGTTGCAGAGCAGTCATTGACACCCATCAATCCGGTCTGCCCCTCCGCTAATTCAATTCAATTCCTCGCGTAGAGCAGCCGTCCGGCTCCAAGCCGATCGAGCACTTCGCCTATTTCGCGTTGCTGGACCGCGAAGCAGCCCAGGCTTCGTCCGATACGACCTTGATCCTCGGCCATTCTTGCATCGACATAGTTTGCACCGTGGATGACGATCGCACGCTGGAAAGCGAGACTGTTCTCCGGGTCGAGGCCATGCAACCGGCGCGAACGCCCATGCTTGCCGTAATACATATCGCCGATGCGATAGCTGCCTTCGGATGACGCGTTGGAGCCGGGCCGATTGGAAAATCTCGTCGCCCAGCCACTGTTGGCAGGGTCCGATCCGCGTCCGTGGGCCACGAGATAGGATGCAACGACGCGGCCGCCTACGACGTCGACCAGGTGGAACCGCTGCTTGTGCGAAGGAAGGGAGAAATCCACCAATCCAACCATGTCGCGTTGGATGATTGCGGATCGTTGATTGTCCAGTGCCGCCAATGCCTGACCGAGCAGGGCTGGTCTTTCGCCAAGTTTTACCGCAGCGAATGCTCGCTGTGATACAAGCCCAGCAGATCCGACAATTGCGGCACCCAGAAAGTGGCGCCGATTGAAATTCATTTTTTGCGATCCCGAATATGCGTTTTTACTTATATTGGTTCTCTCTCGGGAATCATGCAACGCAAGAAAGCCCCGATACGATGAAACGAGTTCTGATTGCGATAAGTGCCGCCGCGTTATGCGTGGCGGCGGCTCCAATCGAAGAATCTGTTTCCAACTGGTCGCCCGCGAATCTCGCGGCGCTCCAGCGCTGGACCGCGATGGCTCCAATGGACGCACTGCCGAAGCTGTCCACCAAGGAGCTCGACCAGGCAGTCCATCTTGTCGATCCTGCGGCGACGGAAAAAGCAGCCAGCCAACTCGCCTTGCGTCTTGCCCGGATGCACCTTCTGGGGAGCGCGAGCGTTAGCGAGCGCAAAGGCTGGAATATCGAAGACACTGATAGGCAAATCGACCTCGAGGCGCTTCTCGAGCAATCGCTTAAGGCCGGTACGCTTGACGCGTTCTTTGCCAGCATGCGGCCGAGGAGCAGCGAATTCACGGCTCTGCGCTCCGCTTATGAGCGGGAAGCCGATCCGGTTGTACGGTCCGAAATCGCGCGCAACATGGAGCGTTGGCGCTGGATGCCGCGCTCGCTCGGCGAGGACTATGTGTTGGTAAACACCGCCGCATTTGAAGCCCAGCTGTGGCGTGGCGGCCAGAAAACCGGGGTTTGGAAAGTAATTGTCGGAAAGGTTTCCACGCCCACGCCGGTGTTCGACACGGCCGTTTCTGGCGTAATTCTGAACCCTTGGTGGGAGATCCCTGCCAGCATCGTTCGCGAAAGCGTCGGATCGCTGGTCCGGCGAAACCCCGCTGCTGCCAAGGCGCGCGGCTATGTTTGGAGCAATGGGCGATATCGCCAGAAGCCTGGCCCGAACAATGCGCTCGGCCAGATGAAGCTCGTCATGCCAAACCGTTACAGCGTTTATATGCATGACACGCCAAACAAGGATTTGTTCGACAAGGAAGTGCGCGCCTTCAGCCACGGCTGCATTCGCACTCACGATGCGATCGGTTTTGCCGCGACGCTCCTTGAAGGGGTGAAGACGCGCGCTGAGATTGATGCAATCGTGGCTTCCGGAAAGACGACGACTGTCAATCTAGCACGGGCCCTGCCGGTCTATGTTGCCTATTTCACCGTGGCCGACGATGGCCAGGGCGGGGTGCGTATGTTCCCCGATATCTACCGCAGGGACCAGAGAATCGCCGCCTCTCGCGGAGAATGCGCTGCATAGCTGCCTTTCTGGTTGCGGCTCTATATGCGAGTGGGATCGCCGGCGGCGACGACATGCAACAAAGCCCTTTCCCGCTAAGCTGACGCATAGGGCGCTTCACCCTAAACCGATTGCGTTATGTGCGCGTTTTGTACACTATCCGTGCTGGGGTATGAGGTCGTTCGCATCGTCGAAATCGATTGAATTTCAATATATTACATGATGTCTGAAGCGATCGTCCGGCCCGACGTCCGATTGCGATTATATGGATCCAATCCTTCCATGAAACCGCACTGTGGATAAGCCTATCTTTCTGACTCGAAACGGAAGCTTAATAGTCTTGCTGCCCTTATGCTTTGCAAGGAGCGGCTTATGATGTTGCGAGCAAAGATATTGGATCAAGATAACGGGGCGGATCTTCGCAGCTCCGAACGACGAGTATTGAGATTGACTGTTTCGCTCTCCACCGCAGGTGATGGGATCGATGCGCTGATCCACGACCTTTCGAATACCGGCCTCCGGATCGAAACGGGCGCGAAACTCGCTATTGGCGACGAATTGCTGGTCGATCTGCCAGATGACAATCTGATAGAAGCGCGCGTCGTCTGGAATAACGACAATTCCTACGGCTGCGAATTCCTCTCTCCGATTGCCAAAGGCGTGTTTGGCGCCGCGGTCCTTCGGGCACCTTTCGAAGTTCCGACACCGGCCGATTCCTACCGGATAGAGGAAGTCCCGCTAGGCAGCCTGGCGGACACAAATGAACTTGCACAATGGTATGCCGATTTTGAAGGCCGTAAATCAGCCAGCGGAGAGCAGTTGGTCGGTTTTCGTAACGATCCGGATGGCCAGATCGTTGCCCTGATCGCCAGGCTGAACTGACAACTTCAGTTATCGAAAGCGCGTAAGGCAACGCGCAAACAAGCCGAGCCACCTGCTGACCGTCCACCCGCAAAGGGAGGGCGGATTTTGTCGTCGGAACAGCGTTTTCGCGGTGAGTAGTTAACTTGCGTAACGTCTGTTGGGAGGGGGCATTCGACTTAAGGGCTAAGCCCTTTGGAACGGAAGCTATTCCTTATTGGGCTTTAGGCGGAAACAGCGGACTATCGGGGTTTTCTCCGCCCGATCTTCCTGTACCTAAGGTCCTCTGATCTAAATTTGGTCGAGAATGATGCACAGATAGATCATTGCCAAATCGCCGGAGTGGACTTCAGTTAATGACCAAATCGGGCGACAATTTTCAGGCTTTGCTTGCGGGGTTACATCAGTTGCTGGACGATACGAATGGCTCCATTCATTTCAGTGAGTTCTCCGAGATATCGGAGACGATGCTGCAGGGCTATGCCGGCCTGGTGAGGGAGGGGAAGCCCAGCCAGACAATCGCGCTTGCGATGCTGGGGGCGACTTTGAATCTCTATGACATCTTCGGACTCAGGTCTGAATTGCCTGAACTTCTGCGCAGTCTTGCCGATAAAATCGAGGACAATGCCCAGCCCAACTAGTCTTGATGGCATGCGTTGGGAATTGCGCAAAAGTGGACATCGGCAGTCGGCACCATCTTGCACGACTGGATCTTGTAGGTGGGTGGTTGGCAGAGGCGGCCTGGATTGATGGCCGGCGAACGCGTGCGCCAATCGGGACTGTCCCTCCTTGCGCTAGGCTTGATAGCCATATTGGCCGCAGCCCTCTTCATTTCCCTTCGAGATACGTCCTCGGCAACAGACACCTATGTTGACTCGGCAGCCGCGGTCCCGACCAGTGATTTTCTCGGTAGTATAGGCGTCGCATCGACTTTTCCCGATCGCGGCCAGCCAGTCGAGCGGACGATCGAGATGGTCCGCTATGGCGGTTTTCGCTGGGTAAGGGGCGGAATTGAGGGCCTGACCGAAAACGGGCCGACCAATATGGGGACGTTCCTGAAGCTGCACCGCGAAACTGGCGCCTTGATCAGCTGGGGGCTTGTGAGCGGCGGTTATGATCTGCCCAAGCTGCTTGAGACCGGCAAGGTGCTGGCAGAGGCAGGCGCCCTGCTGGCGTTTGAGGGCAATAACGAACCGAACAATTGGGCGGTGACCTATGGCGGCGAGACTGGCGGCGGCACGGAGCATTCATGGCTGCCAGTGGCAAAGCTGCAGCGCGACCTCTACCAAAGCGTGAAAAGCGACCCGGTGCTCGCGAAATATCCCGTTTGGTCGATTTCCGAACCGGGCGCCCAGAAAGACAATGTCGGGCTACAGTTCCTGACCATCCCGCCGGGCGCGGATACGCTGATGCCGCCCGGGACGAAATTCGCAGATTATGCCAATGTGCATAATTACATCTATCATCCGCATTCGCCCTATCCGACCGACAACAAGGTGTGGAACGCAGCCGATCCTTCCGCTGCTTCGAGGGTCGATGGGCTCTATGGCAATTTCGGCAAGACCTGGCGCAATGGCTTCCGCGGTTACAGCCAGGAAGAGCTGGACACGCTGCCCAGGGTCACGACCGAGACGGGCACCGGGATCGATGGCCGCGTCACGGAAGAGCTGCAAGGCTTGAATCTGATGACCTTGTACCTTGCTCAATTCAAGCGGGGTTATAGCTATACGTCCGTTTACCTGCTGCGCGATCGCACCGACGAAGGCGGCAATCAGACCTTTGGCTTTTTCCGGCCCGATTACACGCCCCGCAAGGCGGCGATCTATTTGCATAACCTCACGACGATCCTGGCCGACGATGGCCGGATCGAGAAAGCGGGGCGGCTGGCCTTCAACATCCTGGATCGACCCAGGACCGTGCACGATCTGCTGCTGCAGCGAAGCGATGGCGCCTTCCAGCTCATCGTCTGGGGTGAGCGTCTGCGCGGGGAAGACCTGGTGACGATCGATCTTGGCGGTACACATGCCGCGGTAACTGTCTATGATCCGACGAAAGGCATTGAGCCGGTGCGGCAGCTGGCAAATGTTGCTTCTCTGGAGCTTACGCTCAGCAATCATCCCTATGTCATCGTGCTGTCGAATGCGCGGCAATGAGTGAATCATTGACCCTGCGGACCAGGTCCCTGATCGAGGCGGATGCGGTTCCATCTCCGGCAAAATGCAGTGAGGCGAATGCCAATGGCGTCTAAATTTGTACCCGACATGATCGAGCGTCTTCGCGGATCGTTCGCGCCGGCGCTTTCGGACGCTCAATCGGGCAGGATCGCCTATCTCGACGGGTGGCGGGCAATCGCCGTCGGTTTGGTGGTCATGGCTCACACAGCGTCGGTTTACGGCATCAAGATACTGCCCTTCGGGGTTCTCGGAGTGTATCTGTTCTTCGGCATCAGCGGCTATATCATCACCAGGCTGCTGCTGATCGAACAGCACAGGACGGGCAGGATCGACATCTCCGCCTTCTACGTCCGGCGAGTGGCGCGGATCATGCCGCCGCTCCTGGTTTTTGCAGTTGCCATGCTGGTCCTGGCGCCGGTCGAAGGCATCCTGTGGCAAGTGGCGAGAAGCGTCACTTTCACGTGCAATTTCGGATTTGAAGGCGGCTGCGCACGCATATTGGAGCACACCTGGTCGCTGGCGTTCGAGGAACAGTTCTATCTCGTCTATCCGCTGCTTCTGGCAGGCATATGGAGGTGGTGGCTGCTGCCATTGGTGGCGCTATGGGCATTGCCCTTCTTCTTCCCGGTACCCTTCATTGGCGCAGGCGGCTTCGTCCGGATCGTTGGCATCATGATGCTGGGCGCCGCCTATGCCGCGTTCGAGGCCAAGCTGGCGGGTCCGATCTCCAGAATTCCAAGGCTTCTGCTTCTGCCGATGCCTGTGATTTTGTTCGGCTGGGCGGCGTTGGAGCCGTCAACCACTCAAAAGCTTCTTGGGGCGGTGCTGCCAATAGCCACCGTGCTGACTCTATTCGCACTCCCGGCAAGTTTCCCGCTCTTGCGGAAGATACTGTCTTTCGGGGTCCTGACCCGCGTCGGGCTCTATTCCTATACGTTCTATCTGTGGCAGCAGTTCTTCTCTTACCCCTGGAGCTGGAACACCGGAGTGATGCCGATCGTGGGCATCGGCGCCGGCTTCGCATTGGCTGCGCTGTCATACCACACGCTTGAGGATGGTTGCCGCAACTGGGCGCGCAAGATCAATGCGAAGCGCAGCAGCGCGCTGGCAGCTTCCAGCTACCTCGGGCTGGCCGAGAACCGGTCCAGCCACCCGCGAACCAGTGCGGGGCGGGCTTCGGCGGAAGCTAGCCGATCAGGGGCGGATCGCTTCGCCGATGGCAGGCTGAACGATGCCGGACTGTTCGACCCGGCCGACCGTCACACCGTCAACGGGATGGTCGGAATCCTCGGGTGGAGGCAATTCTGCCGGCAGCTTGCCGAACACCATCAGCACCATGTTCACCACGGGCATCAGGTAGATGCCGTAAAGGCTGTCATACTGGGCATCGAATTCCCTGCCGCGTCCAATCCCGTAATTCACTTTGACCTTGGTATCTTCCCGAACTGCCGTGCCGAACATCCAGTCCCACACGGAGAAGACCAGTCCCAAATTCCTGTCCCAATGCTCGAACTTGGTGCTGTGGTGCAACTGATGCATGTGCGGGCTGATCAGGAGGTAATCGAGGCGGCCAAGGCTGATCTGGAAGTGGCTGTGCTTCAGGTGATTCAGCGTCAGGACCAGGATGACCAGATTGGTCGTGAACATGAGATCCAGCAAATTGACCGGGGTCAGTTTGTAGAACACCGATAGGGCACCCAGCGCGGGCGCGATCGTGAGCGTATGAAAAGCGGTATAAACCAGCGATTCAAGCGGATGCACCCGAAACGACGTTGCCGGTGACAGGAACGTGGCCGAATGATGGACCTTGTGCAGTTCCCACAGCATCGGAAAGCGGTGAAGTGCGCGGTGCGCAAAATAGTCGCCCATGTCGAGCAGGACCACCAGCGCCAGGGATGCCGCGACGATGACCCCCACGCCTGGATCCGCAGCCGGGCTGCCGGGCGTCAGGCTGGCGATTGCCCACACGAAAAGCCCGGCAAGTGCGAAAGTGAACGCATTGGTTGAGAACACGGGAATGATCTTGCCGACGACATACATCACCACGTCCATCACGGCAGACCGCGATTTCCACCCGCGCAGCGCGAATGTCTGCTCGATGAATTCGGACAGGCTGCAAGACTGCTGAAAGCGGTATCGCCGATAGGCGATCGTCAGGATTGACGCGCCCACCAGCATCAGCGGAGCGAAGATATAGCCCGGGTATTTTACAAAAATGCTCGATTGCAGAGCAGTCATTACATCTTCAAACATGATCTCTTCACCGCCAGCGTGAGTGCAGGAATTTCAGAATTCGCCGCATTCGTTGAGCCCCTGCGCTCCGGCCCAATATTCAATGGAAATTCCATCTGACAGGCGTCTCGCAAGAACGGGTTTCAAGCAACAAGTTTTGGTTCGTTGTCGCTTCAAGACATTGATTTATATCAATATATATTCAGGATAGGACGTAGCTAGTCCCTATGGGGTAACGAGGGCGAATTGAGCTTGAGATGGGGAGGCGCGGCCGCTCGAAATTGAGCGTGCGGTGGGGGCGATGGTCAGCCCACTGAGGCCTGGCTCAATTTCCGCTCGAAAATGTCGACGAATTCGGAAATCCAGCTGTCAGGTGTATGGCAGAGCGAACTGGCGTGCTGAAATCCCGCCTGGCTCATCCGTTTGATGCGATCGTCATCGCGGGCAAATGCCGAGACGAGTTCGGCCAGACTGCCCGGATTGTCGATGCTGAAACTATCCCCGAATCCCAATCGCACCAAATCGCCGGCAAGGTAGGCGTGGGAGGAGATGATAACCGGAATTCCGCTCATCGCGGCTTCCAGAATAACCAGCCCGAATGGCTCGGTGACCCTGCTCGGCACGATCAGTGCCCGCGCGTGCCTGGCGAGTTCCGCAATTTCCGTTCGGTTGCGCCAGCCTGCGAATTCGACATCGGCATCGTTCGCCCAGCCATTGACGTCGAGCTTACCCGTGCCGACCAGCGTGATCTTCTGCCCTGCCGCGCGTGCAGCCTTGATCGCCAGGTCGGCGCCCTTGTCCTGGCTGATGCGACCGACAAACAGAAAGCCTTCGTTGTTTTCGGCCTCTATCCTGTCATCGGTCCAGCGTTCGACAGGGTTGGGAATGGTGACAAGGTCGCGCCCGGCGAAACCGCCCCTGACAAATCGGTCCTGCATGCCATCGTGCAGGAAGGTGAACGTACTGCGGCTCTTGCCGAACCGGGCAACGCCATTGAGATGCGCATGGCGCAGGACGCGCCAATATTTCTGGGCGGAGTTTCGGCGATCGCATTGGCTTGCCAGGCATTGCGGCGAAAGGGGGCGGAGATTGCAGGCCGAAGATGTCCGGTAGTGTGTGAAGCCGCCATTCGGGCAGATATTGAAGAAATCGTGACAGGTTACAACCAGCCGCTCTTCGACTGCGCGAAGTGCGCGGAAGATCGAGGGCGAAAGGATCTGAGACCAATTGTGCAGATGATAGACAGTCCGCGGCGTATCGTGCTCGCGAATCCACTGCGCGATTGTCCGTTCGGCATGCCGATTGTGAAAACCCTGGATCAAGGCCTTGCTGGCGGGGACGTCGAGCAGGCCGGCTGAATTCAATGCGACCTGAGTGACGCCCAATGCGTCGAGCGCCGCTGTGGGAGCATCTCCGCAAATATAGGTGACCCTATAGCCCAGATCGCGATATTTCTGCACGGCTTGCAGTGCGATTACAGTTGCTCCGCCCGCGGCAGTGGCAAAATCGTTGATGACGACAATTTCACCAATTGTGGTCATTGGTTGCGCCGCTCCGCCAGGCACGATCGGTAACGATATCGGACCGTTCACGCTGCGATGCCACCGGACTTTTTGCGCACGTCCATGATCACTCGGCCCGAACGAATATCGAGATGGTGGCAGCCGATGATTCCGGTTTCGAAGTTTGGCTCGATTGCCCGGGCCACGGTCTCCTCATAGTCCTCTAGGGATAGATGGCGTATTTCCATGAGGTTAAGGCCCCAACCGTAGAGGCCGTGTGAATTGTCCTGTGACGGGCGATAGAGCTTTCCGTCCAGTTCCAATAGGCGCCCTGCGTTGCGTGCCTGGCGTGCATTGAAGACGACGGGATTTACCGCATGCGGCTCAATGTGAGCGAGGTCGGGCCCGTCGACTTTGAAGATGTGCAGTTCCGAATTCATATCGGAGAATGGATCGTTGGTGATGTTGGTGAACAGCCACCATGAACCGTCGATCAGATTGAGCGTGGAATCGGCTGTTGCGACGCCTTCCAGCGCAGTGGCATGAAGCTCCCAGCGATTGGGAAATGCGGTGCATTTCCAGATCTCCAGGCGCCGGGTCGCAAAGGTCTCCGGCATCATGAACAGCTGCCCGTCATGCTCGAACAGGAACGGGAATGACAAGTGGTAGCCGGTGCGAAGTGCGACCTGCACCTCCGTCAGTTCGTCGCCTTCGAATTTCCCCACGCTGATGTGGCCAAGCGACGTGCGGTAATCGTATTCTTCGAAAAAACAGAATTGCGATCCATCGACGTCCCACAGAAACGGGTCGGCAAAATATGAGTTCTTGCCGGAGATATGCGGGGATGCCTTGGCCGGATCGAATGCGGCCCAGCCGTCGCATTCAGCCGACTTAAGGAAGAACATGCCCGGACGCGTGCCGAGCTTCTCACGGAATTTGTCGGTCAGCCTTGCCGCGCTTTCCCTGGCCAGGCCGAACAGATATTTGATGAAATCGGCTGTACTCGGCACCTTGGGGTATCGAGAAGGCAAGGTCCCCCTGCACAGCGGGCGTTCCCTTCAGCCACGTGCGCCGCAATTCCCGCAAGGCCAGCGGCACAGCCTTTTCGCACATGAAAAGCTCGTTCCGTGTCGCGATGTACTTGGTGTTGAGCGCTGCCTTGCAAATGCCGACGCAGCCTGCCTGATCTGCCACTCTTCGAAACAGCGAGATATCGGTAGTGGGCAGATCCGAGACGATCGGAGGCATTCCGGCGAAACCGGGTTCACGGCAAAGGAAATCGAAAAACCAGACGCCGTGCCGCGCCAGGGCGGGCTGGTACTGGCTGCCAAAATCGCCCGATAGATCCAGGATCACGTCAAGCTCCAGCTGACCGATGGCCGCTTCGTCTTCACCGGACAGGACCGGCAGCTTGTGAGTGGCAGCTTCATAGAGTTCGCTATTCGCCGGCTGAGGTCTGGCGGCGAGCTTGCGTTCGAACAGGTTCCAGCCTCGGATCAGGCTGCTGCCTTGCCTGCCGCTCTGCACGGGTTTCGGTTTCAATAGCGCGCAAAGCGCGAAGTTTGGTTCAGCGCAGATCTGCTGCACCAGGCGCATGCACCACGGGGGCGGCTGCTCCGGCCCCTGCAGGGCAATCGCAATGCGAAGCGGCTGCGCAGTCATGCTAAGGCTGAAGCCCTTTCGAGGGCGCGCGCGCGGGCAATAGCTGCCCCAAGGACAATCCCAGGCGGCCTGCCACTTGCAGAAGCTCGCTTACGGCTCCTCCCGGTCTTCCGGCAGCCAACCAGACGGCCAGCACGGCCACGCCGTACGCTATGGCGCCGGCGACAATCTCGAAGCCCAACTGGATGAGGTTGCTGCCATGGACGGCCCCGATAAGGGTCTGCGCCAAATAGACGCAGCCAGCCATGGCGATGAGGCCGAATAGCGTGATCGCGTGGGAAATTGCCTGAGTGGTGATGGAAATGCCCGTGAGGATCCTGGACGCGATAAGTTCGAGAAACATCGAGATGAATTCGGACAGACAGCGCCCCAATGCCGCGCCGAAGAGGCCGCCCAGCATGAAGCCGACAATGATGAGCGGTATCTTCAATGCCAACACGATGGCCTGCTGGATGAACAGGATCCGCGTCCTGCCTAATGCCATGGCCACTGGCTGCAGCCCGATGCTGAAAGTTCCGAAAGTATAGAGCAGGGCGCTGATCTGCACGTAGGGGATCGCTTCGAGCCATTGATCGCCGAGTGCGACCTTCACTGCCGGTTCGGCAACCAACGCCAGCCCGATGCCGAGCGGCGCCGTCACCATCGCCAGCGTAGCCTGGGCACGCAAACTTGCCCGTTTGAGCCGCGCCGGATCACCCCTGAGATTGGCCAGGCCGGGAAACAGCGCATGCCTGATGGGATGCACGGTTTCGCGCGATGGAATGACGGCAAGGTTATCCGCCATGGCATAGACGCCGAGTTGGGCCTTCGGAACGAGAGCCCCGAGTATGAGCTGATCGATCCGCCAGTTGAGCGTTTCGCAAAGCTGCTTGAAGAATATCCAGCCGGAGAACGACCAAATTTCTCTCACATGGACGAGCGAGAAGCGCGGCCGGTAGGGGACAAGGAAATAGGTGAGGAGGGCGGCCGCCAATGCGCCAACGGCATTGCCTGCAATGATGGCCCAGTAAGAATGGAGCATCAGCGCGAGAATGATGGCGACTGCCAGGCTGAGAAACTTCTGGCTGAGCTGGAACAGCGCCATCGGCCAGAACCGCATGTCCTTTGTGACGACGGCGATCATTGGATTTTGAAGACCCATCACTGCGCCGGTGAACCCGGAAATCAGCAGCACGGGCACCAATTCCGGGACCGAATAGATAATCGCAATCGGCCAGGCCATGAGAGCGAAGAGCAGGCAGAGGCCGACTGATCGCAAAAGGGCCATTGTCCATGCAGTGTCGACGTGGCTCCGGTCGACTTCTTCCTTCTGGATCAGCGCATTGGCCAGCGAGAGTTCGGTGCATGACTGGACGATGCTGAGGATCGAACCGGCGATCGCGACGATCCCGAAGTCTTCCGGGGTAAGCAGGCGAGCCAGCACGACGATCGCAACGGCGCCCAGCAAATTGCCCACCATGCGAGCACCGCCGAGCGAGAATACGCCGCGAACCATGCCGTGCTTGAGACTCATAGCTTCGTCCGAACTGCCAGCTTGTATGACTGGCTTGAGAGAGCAGCGTTCATTGCGCTCTCACGCGATTTCAGAGCGAGACGATCCTGCGCGGGTCCAGCCGGCCACGCACAAGATCGGCAATGGCGAGCAGATTGCCCATCAGGCGGCCCCGCCTGTCGACATGGGGCTCGGGGGCGATGCTTTTGACGAGATTTGCGGAAAGGTTCATCAGAAGCTGGCGCCAGCCGATATCCGGCTGCATCGTTCCCTTGCGGTAGAGGTAGATGATGTTCGCCACTTGCGAATAGCCGAGGCGCTTGCCCGGCTGCCGTCCGCTCCGCACGCCGAGATGGATGCCGGTTATTTCCGGCCCCGAGATCATTCTTCCCCGCTTGCCCAGCTGGTAGGTAAGGTCGACATCCTCCATCCAGCCGTAGAGCGGCAGGTTTTCGTCGAAGCGCAGTTCGCCGAGAGCCTCGAGGCGGATCGACATGTTGCAGCCATACAGCGACCGCTTGGGCAGTTGTTCGGATTGGGAAGGGCGTTCCAGCTCCACTTCAAGCCGGTGGACCGCTTCGTCGAAGGGAATGGGATTGTGCATGATGCCATCGTCAACCAACGCGCCCGTCAGCCCGGCGATATCGGGATTGGCGATCATCAGGGACTGGACGCCTTCGATGTAGTCGTTCGCGGGCACAAAATCGTCGTCGAAGAAGATGACGACGTCGGATTCGTGCCTGATCAGGTCGATCCCGGCATTGCGTTGGCAGCACAGGCCGCGCTGCGCGATGATGACGGTGGCATTGGGGCTCGCCTCGGCGACGCCTTCGATGTCGTCCGCATTCGTTCCGACGACCAGGATCCCATCGGCCGGACGGGTCTGCCTGTCGAGGTGCTGGACCAGCTTGCGGACTGTTTCCGCGCGCCCGCAGGTGGCAATGATCACATGAATGCGAATTGCTTCAGTGCTTTCCTGAGGCATTAATCTGAATTGAGGTACGTTCATCAATCTGGCCCATCACATCTTGGCATCGGTCGCCCACGCGGTTTTCGTTACATCCCTGTTCGCACAAGCTTCAGAAGAACCCGGCGGGACGAATCACTGCTCCATGTTTGGTGTGAATGCAGTGATCGATTTCCTTAGCCTGATTACATGAACTTAATGGGCTAGGTAACTGCAGTAGCCCGCCTTAGCCACCTGACATCCCGGTCTGCCCGCCTATTGATCAATCCGGCCTACCCCAAATTGGTAGGTCCGTGTCTCTTCGCCGAAGCAGACCCGGCGGTCTCGGGCAGGGCGACTCCGGATACGAATCGCGCGGCGGCGCGGCGAGGATAAGACTCGAACCTGCCCAGCGGCAGGCGGCCGGCCATTTTGACCAGCCCGTTCGTAACACGCCGGATCACGGCCGAAGCGCTGCCGGCCCGAGTGACCGATCCTTCGCAAAGCGGCACGTGCCCATCCGCGAAATGCAGTTTGAAGTCTTCGTCCCCCTTGCCGAAATCGATGGTCGAGATGCCATGTTCGGCAGCGGCCATCGCGCAATGGTTGACCAGATTGATGCCCGGACCAAGCTTGTAGGCAGCCAGGTCGTAGGACGGAAACCACCAGTGCAGCAGGCCGGCGGAGCGTATCCCGAAATGGGCCGCGATCAGCCGGTCGCCTGCATGCAGAGTGCTCATCACACCGGCGAAATCGGGTTCTTGCGTGTGCCTGAGCGTATCGAGCACCTCGCCGACCCAGCCGTATCCCAAGGCCCAGCGTGATCCCATCCGGGCATATTGGGCGTTCTTCATCACGACATGCTGCTCGTAAACCGGGTCCGACGGGTCGTGGAAAGCGAAGCTTATCGGCCCGATGTCCTGTTCGGTCTTGCGGTGGCGCCGCCGGACTTCGCGCTGCGCCTTGGTCCAGCGCGAGTCCTTGCGCTCGACATAGGCTTCGAACCCGTCCGACAGGTCCATTTGCGGTGAAATGCCGTATGCATGGGCGCCTGCAGCCAGGTCGGAGAACGCAGTGGGCAGATGATTGTAGTCATAGGCCGAGATTCCGGCGGCGCGCAGCAGCGCCTGCCCTGAAAGGTCGAAGCCCGGCTTGAGGATCGGCCCGTGATAATCGTTGATATGGCCGCCGATCGGCTTTGCCGTTCCCCCCCTGGTGAGATGAAACGGCAGGAAGCCGACCACTTCCCCGGCCTGTTCCAGCACAGCGACCCGCGAATCGGGGCGTGCAAGCGCCACGGCCTGGGTAAATTGCGACCGATAGAACGGGCTGCGATACAGCGCGCTGCCATCGCAGAACTCTTTCCAGAGGGCGATGAGTTCCTGGCCCAGGTCGGATGGATGCATGATCCGGCCTTGCAGAAGATCGTCGGTATCACCTGCCGTCATGATCGTTAGGGCGCGCCTCGTGGTCGTGCTGCTGCGAAGCAGCGGGGAGGTTTCATTCATTGCGGGGGAATGCGGATTCATCATGCCTGGTCTGCCGCGGGTAGCTTTGCCTCGGTGCGGTGTTTCCATCTACCGGGCAGGGCGGGCCTCCGGCCGCCCAGCGCGGGCCGAAGCGCTAGCGCCGCGCCAGCAAGGATCGAGAAAGTGGCCCCGGGCGTCGCCTGGGGCGAACCGACCAGCCCTGGGATCATGCCGAATACGGCAGCGCTGGCAAATGCACCGCCGAGGCTGCTCGAAAGTTCGCTGCCCTGGCCCCAGGTAGAACGACGCGAGGGTTGAAAGAAAGCGAGCAGATACATGGTGAAGGATACGACACCGATCACTCCCATCGAACCGATGATGGCCATGATCATGCTCGACGAACGGAAGCTTCCAGGCCCGATACCCAAACCGAATGACTGGATCATTCCGTGCCAACCCTGCAGCGCCCAGAACAGGCGCTGCTGGCCGGAATCGCTCGTCGGCTTCTCCACCGTCATCTCCAGGATCATGCTGTAGATCGCATTGGGAAGCTCGGGGATGACGGCCAGCACGATCGCCACCACGAACAGGATCATGAAGGCGGCGATGGCAACCCGCGGTATCTTGCCCTTGGGTGCGACGCCTGGGAAGGCGAGGGCGCGAAGCGAGAAAATGACGGCATATCCGGCAAGCGCGACATAGGCGGTCGACGAAGTGCTCAGCACAAGCATCAAGGCCAGAGCAGCCGCTAGAAGCCCGGTCATTCTCGTCCGGATCGAGCGATACCAAAGTTCTGCATTGATCACGAAGAACACGAAAGATGCGCCGGCATAAGTCGATGCTTCGGGCAGCAAGCCCCTGATCCGGACGAAGCCGTCCACTTCGGCATTCAGCTGAACATAATCGCCGTTCCGGAAGATCGTGAGCAGTTCTTCGGCCGGTGTCCCGCGCGTCACCAGATCAAGCAGGCCGGTAATGATGTAGAACCAGCCGCTGGCAATCGAAGCATTCACCAGAACTTTGGCGGCACCTTGCCCGCGGCTGAAAATATAGGATGCGATTGCCAGCAGCAACGTGCCGATCATGTAAGTGCCCGCCGTGAGGTTCTGCGGCGTAGGCCTGAGCGGTACGAGGTCGAACAGGCCGGCAGTCAGATCGGGACGCATGGGATAGACATTGATCGATCCGCCGAACAGCCGGGGCGCAATGAACGCCATCACCGTACCGTAGAAGCAGAACAGCAATAGCCATGCATTGGCCCGGACGGCTTCGGGAAAGCGGCCGTATAATCCGCCTTTCGGTACCAGGATCCGGAGAAACACAAACATCAGCGCGAACTGCACGGGCGGAATCGACGACCCGCCGAGCGCCGGCAACAGAACTGCAGCGGAACCGTCGAACAAGGCGCTGATGATCAGAAACAGGAACGTCTTGTTCGGGCTGCCGGCAAGCACGATCGCGCAGCCCAGCAATATCTGTATCATTCCGATGAAGGTGAGTTCCACCGTTCGCTACCGATCAGGCGACTTGGCTCAAGCGCGAAAGCGCCGAAAGGCCGACGCTCGGCCGGCCGCTGGCGATCGCCACGGCATATTGCCCGACTGCACCGGTTTTTGTGCGTAAATTTGAATGGCCAACCATGCCTGCCGGCTTACCACCTATGGAAAGATTGCCGCTATGGTGCATTCGAGTTAGCCTTGGCTGGTAATTTGATCGACCATCAAGTTCGATTGCGTATGGGTTGAGGAGGTCTTCCTCGGTTCGGCAGTTGCCCAGGCACCGCCGGCGACATGCGATAGTCGATCTTCGTCAAGCAATTGTGGCTATCGGTGCTCCCTGCATGAATGATTCTATTTTTCGAAGACTGCGAAGGCTGCTGCATTCGCTCGTGGAGCCGTCCGGCTGGCGGGCTCAGCGGTTTATTTCCGGCCTTGCCCCTGCGAAGCCGGCCAAGGTCGTTGTTCCTGCTCCGGCCACGGTCGAAAAGATTTCTCCTTCCGAGCCCGCGCGTCTCGATCGCATTGCACCGATCGTATTCCAGACCTGGAAGAGCCGATCCGACATTCCGTCGAATTATCGTTATTGGCGCCAGACTTTCGTGGCCCTCAATCCCGATGCGCAGGTGGTATTGTGGGATGATGATGACAATCGCGCATTCATCACCGAACATTTTGCCTGGTTTCTTCCCGTCTATAATGGCTTCCCCAAAGAGATATTTCGTGCCGACGCGGTGCGCTATTTCTTCCTCTTCACTTATGGCGGGCTCTATGCCGACATGGACAGCGAATGTCTGGTTCCGCTCAAGCTTGGGCAACGCACAGAGGCCGTGCTTCTCGGCCGCATGGGCGCAGACCCATCGTTCGATCATTCGGTCCCCAATGCACTGATGGCTTCATGCCCCAGGCAGGCCTTCTGGCTGCTGGTCATCCAGCGCATGCTGGACAGGGTGGCTGAACATCCGACCTCGGAGATGCTCGCAGAGGCCGGCCCCGAAGAACTTACCGGTCCGATCCTGGTCAAGCGGAGTTACGACGAGTTCCAGGCGCTCAGCGAATCCGCCTTGCTTTCGCGGATCGAACCGGTGCTCAAGCTGCTGAACGAGCGCCAGAAGCAGACGGTGCAGTTGGGGCCGATCACGCTCCTGGATCGCGCTGCCTGGTATCCGCTCGACTGGACCAATCACTTTCACAAGAAATTGCGCAATCACCTTGAAAGCGAGACGATGCTTATCGCCCCAGAGCATGCGCGCTGGATTTATCCGAAGGCGGAGCTCGTGACGTATTGGACCCATTCCTGGTAACGGCTCCCGTTGCCGGATTGGGCTTGCCGCACCAGAAATCGGACTAATCCTTATCAGTAAGTGCCGGTGCCGTATCCGGCAGCTATCATGGCGCCCTTCGGATGTTCGGACCGCCGCGCCGAAAGCGAATTGCCGGATTGCCGATACATTTGCCTGGAGAGCAGGTTTTCCGAATCCCAAGGAATATGACGCAGGACATGAAGATTGGCTCGATCGTACCTTCAACCGAAGCCTCTCCGCTGGAGGCTTTGTTGCCGCGTTCGCATTGGGATACCATCGATGCGGCCAAGCTCACCCCGATGCAGCACTTCATCTGGAATGAAGCCTGCTTCGCTACGATGTACCGGGATTGCACGGAGCAGGTCCTGACGACAAGCGGCGGAATTGCGCCCTTTGTTCGCAAGGGACTGATCCCGACACTGTATCTGGCCGGAGCGGAGGAACTGGCGGAACCCGGCGACGCGATCTACGCGAGCGCCGCCGCGGCGGAACGGCTTGTCGATGCTGTCCTGGCACAGAATCTCCCGGTCAAGCTTGGCCAGCCGCCTGCGGATACTCCCTTTGCGGCGGCGTTTATCGCCAAGGCACGTTCCACCGGCTTGCTGATTACCAGGCCGACGGAAGGCTCTCCCTTTATCGAGCTCGACGACAGCTGGAAAAACGTGCTGGAGCGGTTCAGCTCCCGGCGGCGTTCGGATTTCCGACGGATGCGCCGGCGCGCCGAAGAAGAAGGCGAGATCACTTTCGAATTTCACGAACCCGGGCCGCATGAAGCCCCAGGCTTGCTCGCCCAGGCGATCGAAGTGGAAGCAAGGAGTTGGAAGTCGCGCACGCAGACGGCGATTGCGGACAACCAGGTGCAGATGGCGTTTTTCAAGCATTACGCCCAGCTCGCATCAGCCGAAGGCATATTCCGCGTGGCCTTCATGAAGATCGGTGCCGAAATCGCTGCGGCACAGATCTGTGCCGAATGCGATGGCAGCTACTGGCTGTTCAAGATCGGTTATGACGAACGGTTCGCCCGGTGTTCGCCAGGACAATTGCTGATGCTCGAAAGCATCGAGCGGGCGGCGAACCGGGGACTGAAGCGATACGAATTTCTCGGCAAGGCGGCCGAATGGACGAGGTTCTGGACTTCGGCCGAGCGCCCGCGGATCAAGCTCAACTATTATCCGCGCAATCTGGTTGGCCTGGCGGCGCTCGCCAAGGATAGCGCCGTGCTCGCCAAGAACCGGGCGAAGCGCTTCATTGGCGAACGCGCCGACGCGAAGCAGCAGAACGCGGCAAGCTGAGGCATTTGCGGCGAATTCCTGCCGGCGTTCAACCGTCAGGAGCGCAAAATCAGGAGGATGCGGCTTCTGCCTGCAAGTTGCCTGGCGCAATGGGCGGCAGTACAAACTTCTTCCCGCCCAGCAGGTCCCGCGCGAGCCAATAGAATGTCTTGGGATTTTTGAACGCCCGTTTGAGCGAATAGGGCAGCCAGGCATCGCCATAAGGGATGTAGAGGCGGGCGCCGGCGCCGAAGCGCGCGCCTTCGCGAAGCGCTTGATCGATCGGCAGCGGGAAAATGAATTCCTGCTCGAACGGCGTTCCGGCTTCGGCGAGAATCGCCATGGCTTTGGCCGCAAGCGGTGCATCATGGGTGGCGACGCCGACGAAGGAAGCGCGCCCGGCCAGGCGCTTGATGACTTCGAGATAGCCCTCGCGCAGGTCCACGTCGGGCTGCTCAGGATCGGCCCATTCGCCTTTGACGACGCGAACCCTGACGCCGAGCTCGATCGCCCTGTCCACATCCCGCTGGCTGCGGCGCCAACGGCCGGGAATGGCGAGGCCCAACCTTTCGCTGCCGTGGCGTTCGAGTACCTTGAACGTATCGTCCGTCTGATGCGGGGCATGCGCATCGAAAATGACCGGAGCCCCGACCTTGCGGGCGACGGCAACGATTTTTTCGACCTGGTCTTCGCGTTCCCACAAGGCGGGCAATTTGGCCGCGAGCGCTCCGTCGATCCGGCCTTCGCCGATCAGGTTGAGGATCTTGGTATATTCGGCGGCGACGATCTCGGGCTCTTCGGAACCGTCGTTCCAATAGCAGAGCGTGCTGCGCAAATTCTGCTGGCCTGCCCGAAGGGCGAGTTCGGCCGCATCGTCCAGCGAATTGCCGGCGATATATTTGCTCGTCGCGTGTTTCAGCACCGGCATGGCAATGGACTTGACTAATTCGCGCATTTTTCCCCGCGGAAGCTTATCCGGAGGCCGCCGTGAATTCGGCAAGGCGGCTCACCATGGCTTGCTGTTCCAGAATAGGCGCAGGGGTCTGCT
Organism: uncultured Alphaproteobacteria bacterium; assembly: GCA_963777785.1. Taxonomy (GTDB): domain Bacteria; phylum Pseudomonadota; class Alphaproteobacteria; order Sphingomonadales; family Sphingomonadaceae; genus Andeanibacterium. Next base: position 576,576 of record CAVZRU010000002.1, on the reverse strand, counting down.
GCTGGGTAGCGTTCTTTGGCATTTATCCGGAAGAGTAGGTGAGGGAGGCGGTAGCGCTTCCGGTTCGGCTGGCATGGATGGCGCTCGCCCGGTATATTGCGCGCTCGGCCGGCTGGCCGCGCCAATTTTGCGGAGACGACGGTGTCAGAGCGATGAAGAATTTTGCCTATGCGATCTTGTCCTGCATCGCGCTGATCGCCTGCACCGGAGCTACGGGCGAGGGCGGCGGCGGCGGGGAAGGGGGCGGCGGCGCCGAGGCCCAGGCCGAGCCCGAGATTCTCGAGGCGGATTTCCTCGACAGCATGGGAGTCAACGTCCACCTCAACTACACGGACGGCGCCTATGCCCGGCTCGACCGGGTGGCCGAGGACATGCGCTATCTCGGACTTACCCACGTTCGTACGCATGATGGCGGTGATGTTGTCAGTCTGGATAGCTACGCCAAACTTGCGCGGGGCGGTCTGCGTTACAATTTGATCGCCACTTACGATCGGATAGATGAAACCGTCGATTTCGCGGCCAGATTGATGTCGCGTGTCCCTGGTTCAGTCGCAAGCATCGAAGGTTTCAACGAGATAAACAACTGGCCCGTCGTCTATCGCGGCATGACGGGAGAAGATGCCGCGCGTGCCGCGCAAGCAGAACTTTATTCAAAGGCAAAGTCTCGCCCAGAATTGTCGAATGTGCCCGTATTGTATTTCACAGGCGGTCAGAAGACCGACGATATTTCGAATATGGCCGATGCGGCGAACTTTCACGCATATTCCAACAACGCGTTGCAGCCCCGGCAATTTCTTCAGCGGGCAATGAGCGAATTTGGCGGTGCCGCGGCACAATTGCCCCGCATGAATACCGAATTCGGCAATTTCACGCTCCCCGAAGGCTGGCCTAAGGGGAAGCCATATTGGGCGAACTACACCCAGCTTGGAGTCGATGAAGCAACGCAGGCGAAGATCGTCCTAAATGCCTATTTCGAAGGCATCCAATTAGGGATTGCTCGCAGCTATGTGTACGAATTGCTAGATCAAAAACCCGATGCTGGCGGATCGGAACCAGAATTCCATTTTGGCCTTTTCACCTTCGAGCATCGGCCGAAAGCTTCAGCCAAGGCGCTCCATCAAATGACTCGGTTCCTGGAACGAACGCGATCGAGAAACCTAGTGGGCAAGGTTGATGCGAGACTGCAGTCTACTGGGGACATGATCGGCAAGGTCGCCATTCGCCGCGTCGATGGAAGCCTCCTGATAGCGCTATGGAATCGCGCGGAGTTCTGGCGATGGGACCAATATTCGAGCGAGCCAACCAGCGCCGCGCCGATTGCAGCATCGCTCATAGTTCTGTCCGGTAGTGGTGAGATATCGGCTGATGTCTTCGATCCGCTAGATAACACTGTGCAGGCCGTAGAGGTCGATGACCAAGGAGGCCTCACATTGGCTGTACCAGATTATCCGGTCCTTATCTGGCTCAAGGTTCGAGAGCCCGCCCCCTAGTCGATTGGGGGCGGCTTTTTGGTCAACCGAGATGCGCGAGCATCGAAATTTTCTGATCGAATATCTCTGGCGAGAAGCGATTTGCCTGCTTGATAGCGTCGCGCGGATCAAACTGCGGCAGAAAATTTTCCATGCGTTCAACCGCTTCGATTAGCGCTTCTGGCTCCTGCCGGTTGAAGAAAATACCGGTGCGGTCGGGCAGGACACTATCGACTACGCCGCCACGTCCGAACGCAACCACGGGCCGGCCCGAAGCCATCGATTCCACCGGCGTGATGCCGAAATCTTCTTCAGCGGTCATCACGAAAGCGCGCGCGCGCGCGTATGTCCGCCGGAGGCTGTTGAAGTCCATTCGATCGACGAACTTGATATTGGACTTGGCCCGGGCCCGCAGGCTTTTCGTCATGCTTCCTGTGCCGACCATAAGCAGGGGCAAACCATTGGCGTTGAATGCATCCACCGCCAAATCCGGGCGTTTGTAAGGCACCATCTGGCCGACCCACAGATAGTGATCGTCCAATTCGATGGAGGGCGTGAATAGGCTCGTCTCCACCGGGGGATGGATTACCTCTGCATCGCGCCGCCAAACCTTGGCGATCCGCTGCTGGATGAAGTGAGAGTTGGCGGCAAACCTGTCCACCCGGGCGCTAGAACTGACGTCCCATTGCCGCAACTTGTGGTAAATCGATGGCATCGCCAGCCTCGCCAGCAAACCAGCCTCTCGCTTATACTGGTGATAGTGATCCCAGATGTAGCGCATGGGTGAATGGCAATAGCATACGTGCAAGCTGCCTGGCTGCGTAATCACGCCTTTTGCCGGCCCGGACTCACTGCTGATTACCAGATCGTAAGCGCTCAAATCGAACTCTTCGAGCGCCATGGGCATGAGCGGAAGGTAATATTGGTAGTAACGATTTGCCAAAGGCATACGGCTGATCAGGCTGGTGCTGACATTCGCTTGCCTGATTTTGGCCGAAACGCTTTTTGGATTATAGACATGGGTAAATATGTCCGCGCCTGGATACAGCCCTAGCAGCCTTTCCAGGACACGTTCACCGCCCCGCATCGAAATCAACCAATAATGGACCAGTGCCACGCGTGGTGCGGAGAAGGCACTGGGCGCCGCTATATAAGTAGCGGCTCCTGGTTTTGCCTCTCCGATCACCCGTAGTATTCCTTGTATTGATTATAATAGAACGCGACATCGTTGCGGTCGAAATAGCCGCGGCGACGTATGTCGACTTGGTTGAGAGCAACGCCCACGACATTGACCTGATCATCGGGCAGCCTGCTGCGAGCAGCTCTAATCGCGAAAGCCGATGTCTTGCGCCAGCGAGCGGCGAGGACGACCGCATCGGCGCGGGCGGCAAGCGTTCGCGTGGCTGCGATCGGCAGAACGGGAGGCAGATCGAGCACGATCCGGTCGAAATGCTGACGGAGCTTGTCCAGCAATTCGACGAACGGCTGGCCCGTGAGCAGATGCTCAGACTCTTCATCGCTAGGCATCAAGGGAAGGACGCAGAACACCCTGTCACCGATCAGCTGGTCGAATTTGAATGGGGTGCTGCCGTTGAGGATTTCAACCAGACCTTTCTGATCCGGCTTCACATCGAGCAGTCGGCTAATGCCGCGGCGGCGCAAGTCGCAATCGATCAGGATCGTGCGTTCACCGCTTGTCGCAAGCACATGTGCGAGACAGCATGACATGACTGTCTTGCCTTCACCCGGGAGAGCTGACGTAATCGCGATGACCTGCGCAGGTCCGTGCATTGCTTGGTCGATGGAGATGCCAAGCGAGCGAAACGATTCAGTAAAGACCGACTTCGGGTCTTCCCTGATTGCTTTGACCGCATGTGGATTTCGGGGATCGACCGAGGCAAGCAGCGGAATGGAGGTAAGGAAGCGCTCGCCAAGCTCGCGCTCCACCTCGCCAGCGCTCGTAATACCGTGGAAGAGCGCTTCCGCGATATAGGCTGCGATTACACCGAGGCCGAGCCCGATGATGATCGACAGCGCCAGGTTCAGCTTCAGATTGGGCGAGCGGGGCTCAAGCGGTGGAACCGCCAACGTGAGAACGCGCGCGCTGGGCTTCTCGGTGCCTTCAGCTGCCAGCAGCTGCTTGTAGCGGTTGAGATACGTCTCATAAATGCCCTGAGACGCTTCGGCTGCACGTTCGAGCCCGATAAGGCCGACCATCGCCGCATTGTTCTGGGATAGATTGCCGCGCGCACCGTAAAGGCTGGAATTGATCGAGCCGAGGCGCTGCTCTGAAACTTCCTGTTTGGCGCGCAAGTTGGAAATGACACGGCCGATTTCGGCCTGGATCCGTTCGCGAATTTCCTGCAGCTGTCCTTGGGTGCGGATCAGCTGAGGATGGTTCGGGCCATAGCGCGCTGAGAGGTTCGCAACCTCGCCTGCCAATTCCGCTTCCTGGGTCCGAAGAGAGGAGATGACTGCTGAGCCAAGCGCTTCTCCGACGTCGTCGCCGGAAGAGCCGGAGCGCAGTTGGGCAAGAGCGGTCTGGAGCCGCGCCTGATCTTCCGCGGCTTGCGCGCGCGCCTTGGTGGCCTCCAGATTGTAATTGGAGATTTCCTGTTCAGTCAGCGACGCACCGGAGGTGGTCAGCAAATTGTTCGAAATCCGGTACTGCTGAAGGGCCTGCGTGTCGGTCTGGGCCTGGACTCTCAGTTCAGCGAGGCGGGCCTCCACTTCTTTGCGTGCCTGGGCGTTGCGCTCACGGTCTGCCTGAACTTCCCAGTTAGAGAACTGCTTGGCAAACTCATTGGCAAGGGTAGCCGCATCTTGGGCGCTTGGAGCATCATATGAAATGGTTAGAGCGTAGCTTTCGCCCGTGCGCTTTGCGCCGACATTCCTCTGTAATTCATCCAGGAGCGCGCGTCTCTCGGCCGCCGCCTTGCCTTCGTCGAGCCCAAGTGAATGGGCGACTTTGTTGGCCATTTCCCTCGACGCGATGATCTCGACTTGCGTATCTACGAGTTCGCCGCTGATGGTCGTGGGATTGACGGACACATCGCCCGGCTGGTTGAGGGTATCGGCTTGCGGGACCAGCATAACGGTCGTCTCGGCCCGGAAGATATTCTGCGAGAACAGGGACACCATCAGGCCCGCCAACGTGGAAAGCGCAACCACGGACAGGATCAGGACCATCCGTCTCCGGAAGAAGGTGATGCTCTCCGAAAGATCTAGTCTGTCGGCAGTAGCGAGCGAACGATCGCCGGTTGTAGCGATTGCGCCGCCGCGCCCGTTGCCGCTGGGCGGGACGAGTTCTAGCGAACGGCTCATTTTCGCTCTCCTGCGAAGGCCGGCGCGTTATGCCGGGTCATGTCGGTCAAAGTGGTCATAGCTGTATGCTTAGGGTCAGACCGGCGCTGACGCCGTCGTAGCTTTCGCCCAGATCGGCGCTGTCTTGCTTGCGGTATCCGGCGTGTACGGAGGCGCCGATGCGCTCAGTAATTCGGACCAGGACGGCCGCGCTGGCAATGTAACGCTTGTCCACGCGCGTTGTGGTCCGATAGTCCTCGTTGACGTAGGCGACGGTAGCTTCGACCAGGATCCTGTCACTCACGGCACGCTGTGCGGTGAGCTCGAAATCGCTGCGGATGATGGCAGGCACGGTAGATAGGGGGCTTGGGTCAACCGAACGTTGGCCGGCGGCCGTCAGTTTCCAGTATGGAGCCGGGGTCCAATTTGCCTTTAACTGATAGTTGATGCCCTTGGCAGCATCGGTCAAAGGATCGTCGAAGTTCTGATGGATATAGCCGACGGCGCCTTCCAGATCGACCAGAGCGGTGATTTGGTAATGTAGGCCGCCCAGTAGCGCGTATCCGCTGGAATTCCGGGGCAGAGCAGTCTGCTCGCTGTAGTCGACCTGGTTGCCGCTCAGTTGCGCGTAGACGGCGATATTCGGACTCAATTGGTAATTCGTCCTGACCGAAGCCTGACGGATCACGGCATCGCGATAGCCCAGGTCAATCGGCACTCCGTCTTTGCTCGAATTATCGAACGTCTGTTTGGCAAGCACGCCGGCCAGGATGAGTTCGAGTGTGCCGCCGGAACGCGCAAACTCCGCAGCGACCTTCTTCTCCGTATAGCGAACGGGGCTGTCTGTGTTGAACAGATCGCCGGCGGTACCCCGAGGTTCGATCTTCTCGGCGATCGCTGCTTCAGCGCTGAAGGTCATGCGCGAACCGAGGTCGAAGAGGCTCTGGCCTTTGACTTCAAATTGCTCGCTGTCTTCGTCCGTAGTGTTGAAATAACGCCTGATTTCGGCGCTGCCTAACAGCGCGAATGCGTGGCGTGGCAGGTCGGTCCCGAGCTTGAAACTGGGCTGCAATATGCCCACGGTGTCATCGCGCTTTGTCAGTTCGTCGTTATAAACGTTTGAATCATATAGGATGGTCGCATCGGCACCGGCCTGAAGTATCAGGCTTGGGGCGACCCTGATGCCGGGACTGGACTGGGCATCGAACAGATCTATCGGGGTCACCACGTCTGGGGCCTGCGCAAACGCAAGCCGCGGTGCCAGCAGACAGACCATGAAAAGTGAGACTTTCCAGGCTAACGCCAGCCGCTTGCGTCGCCCGCGGCTCGAGCCAAGGTAGATCACTCGTTCGATTTTTTCAGCGCGCGCGGGATCGTTGCCAAACGATAGGCGTACTATTGATGCGATAGTTGCGCATTCGGCCCATGCTTGGGCAAACGGATTGTTAATTTTGGACCGCTTCGGTGCCGCCAAAGTGGGGGCATTTTGGCGATGGAATCCGCGGAGGAATTGACCGGGCTTTGAGCGAGGCCTAACCATAAAGAGTAGGTCGTTAATCATTATGGATAGTGCGATCAGAATGAATGAGCCGATTCCCGAATTTCGGATCGAAGCGCGCGAACTCCCTCGACGAGCGGGGCACGGATTTGCTCGGGGGCTGGTTTTTGCATTGCCATTGGCGATCGCGGCTTGGGGCTTGATCGTCTGGTTTCTGTAAGAGTTTGTATCGCGGCTCATCAGCACGCCCCTTTTCTCGTCAGGACCGCTGGCACGGTTAGAAGCAATATCTTGCAGTCGAGCATGATCGACTTTCGGCGCGCATAAACGCGATCGGTCGCGACGCGGCGACGATACGAAGCTTCGCTGCGACCCGAGATTTGCCAAAGGCCCGTGAGGCCTGGTTTGATGTTTAGGTAACTGGACTGGAAGCGACCATAACGCCCCAGCTCTGCGGCAACGACCGGCCTGGGGCCCACCAGGCTCATGTCGCCGAGCAAGACATTGAAGAGCTGTGGAAGCTCGTCCAGGCTAGTAACGCGCAGGATTCTGCCAAAAGGCGTTATTCGCGGATCTGCGGTCAGCTTATGATCGCGTTCCCATTCCCGGCGCAGAGCAGGACTTTCAGCCAACAGCCGGACGAGATGCTGCTCGGCCCCAAGATGCATTGACCGAAATTTGTAACATGGGAATTTGCGGCCGCCTTTGCCGACGCGGGTGTGCGCAAAGAACGGCGATCCGCCACATGCGAGCGCGACTGCCACTGTCAGCAGTAGCATGACCGGGAGGAGGAGAAGGAGCAGGGAGAGTGAGCCCACGATGTCGAGCGTCCGCTCGGCAGCTTGGTGAAACATGCTTTGATGACGATGGGACGGCTCGACAACCAAAGTTGAACGCTGGCGCGACAGGGTGTCGGCCTTCACCGGCATGATAAGTATCTTTTCGGAATGGCTGGCGGCAGACATGGCGATCCCGACAGCGAATTCCTCACTCGCATCGAGACGGCTCGCAGCCAAATTGGTATCTGAACTGTGCATCGCGTTCCGTGTTTCAAACCGGTTTGATCGGAGGGCCAATTCAAAGGATTTTGAAGGGCCTCTTGAGCTATTACGATTTCGTAGTTTGGGGCGCGGGACAACCGGGCATCGGTTGTATCGGAGGCCTACCCAATCTGGCTAGGAGGCCAGAGTCCGGTGGGCAGGCGCTGCCTCGAAATGGTGATATTCATTGCAATTCAAGCCGCTTACGGATTTGAGTTCTTGGCTTTCCCAATTCTAAGATTGATTGGAACGGGCAAGCGGTCTGACGCAACAAGAGGGGGTCAGGAATGACCGAAGGTTCCAGCAGACGTTTCAACTCCAGCCCGGTTGCCGCGCTTCAATGCGCAGTGGGGGCGATCCTGCTCGCTGCGGGCTTGTCGGCTTGTGCGGGGGGCAATTTGCCCGTTACGGACGTTCAATCCACCAATGCTGCTCTTGCAGATGGCTACCGGGTCGCTGCAGGCGATAAATTGCGGATCACTGTCTTCGATGAGGAAGCTTTGACCGGAGAGTATGAAATCGGCGACGGCGGGGTACTTTCGATGCCCCTGATCGATACGATTGCTGCCGACGGAAAAACGCCCGTTGAACTGTCAGCTGCGATTACCGAAAGACTCAAGGACGGTGGCTACGTGCTTGTTCCCCGAGTGTCGGTCGAGATCGTGTCGCATCGTCCGTTCTTTATCCTTGGCGAGGTCACCAACCCGGGTGAATATCCCTATAGTGGCGAACTGACGCTCGAACAGGCGGTGGCCAAGGCCGGCGGTTATACGCCGCGCGCGGAGAAGGGTGCCGTCATGCTCAGGCGCCAGGAATGGACGTCGCCAAAGCGTGTGAAACTTGGCGGCCCATCGCTTAGGATTGCCCCAGGAGATACGATTACGATCGCGGAGGCCTTCTTCTAATTTGTGCCGGTCCGCCGAGTTGTAATAGTCGCCCACAGAAATCTTTGAGTGTCGCAATTTGGGACCATTTTTTATGGTTACCTCGGTTGATTCTCACAGGCAATTGGCCCACGGTATAGCTCTCAAGGGTTACCCGGAGTCGCGCCGGCCGATTTTGATCTTGCTCAAGGATCGGTCAATAATATCAAGCCTTTGAGGAGCATTTTTGACGGCAACAAGGGGCGGCTAATGTTTCAGGATGTTTGTTTGATTAGTCCTTGCGACATATCTCGTGAGGGCCTTTCGAACATCCTTCGTTCAGAAGGATTCTCGATCGTAGGATCATACCAAGACGTGGCGGAAGTCAGTGTCGGTGAAACGGGTGCAAAGGTCGTCGTTTTGGTGGATTGTCCCACCGCCGACGAACAATCCGAAACCGTCGAGCTGATCAAAGCCAAACTGCAATCTGCGATTGTAGTGGTGTTGGCTGAGCGGTTCGATCTCAATTCGATGGTGGATTGTTTCCACTCCGGTGCTCAAGGTTACATCATCAAATCGATGAAGTCCCAGCCGCTTATCGCGGCCCTTAAGCTTGCAGCAATTGGTGAGCGGGTTCTTCCTCCGAATTTGGTCGACGTGTTCGACCGGAAGATGAAATCCAACCGGGCGCCCGTGGAGTTTGAATCCGGAGTCGAAGAGGCCAATCTGTCTCCTCGCGAGCATGACGTTCTATGCTGTCTGATGGCAGGCTATTCGAACAAGGTCATCGCACGGGAGCTGTCAGTTTGCGAAGCTACGGTGAAAGTTCACGTGAAAGCTATCTTGCGCAAGCTCAAGGTCAACAATCGCACTCAAGCGGCGATCTGGGCCAGCACGCGCGGCTATTCGGATAATCAAGTCCCTTACTGACGAGGCGACTGTCCGAAAGGCGCGTGATGGCTCCAGGCCCATCTCGCGCTCCTTGGGCCGGATTTCGTCGGCTTCTTGCTTTCGGGAATTTGGAGAAGGCCACCTCCGCAGTGGCCGAAGGCGCGAACTGTTTATCGGTTTTGCATCAGACTGTTTAGCTCTGGCCCGTTTGCGGGAAGGCACTGAGCAGAATTGCTGCGCTCGATACGCTCGCAATCCCACAATGCCACATCCATGCCGGATGCCTTGTCACGAATGAACAGGAACAATGGGCGCTCCATAGCCGAGCCTGGAAGTGCCCGATTGCGATCAATCTCGTCCTGCTGCCCGTAGCCAACAATCTGGCAGGAGGCACGTGTGGGGCAACGCCCCATCGCGGTTAGTGCCCAACGGCCGCTAGGTCCATTCGGATCGACGTGAATCAGCGTGGCATTGGTGGGCTTTACTGCCTGAAGATTCGCAATGCTCGGAATGCCATCAGCAAAGTCGTCAGCCCCATCGAGCGCGAGTTGCGTCGACGCTGTTGCGTCCAGCTCAGGATAGGATAGCCTTGTTCCTGCGGGCAATTGTTCAGGCAAGGTTTCCTTGGCGATCAGCCAGTTCGTAGATGACAGTGCGCCTTGTGAGCCATGCCATCCGTAGAAGATGTGACTTCCGATCTTTGAAATCTGATCGAGCTTGGGGCCCCACCATGGCGCTACATAGTCCGCATGGAAGTGAGTCGCCTGGCCCACGGCCGTGTCCACCGCGCCATTCAGGGCGTTTTCGCTCAATGTCCTTGCCCGGATCCAATCGCTGGTCGAAGGCAGCCTTCGCGTCATCGATCCGTCGCAAGTAAAGCTGAACTGGCAGCCGGTCTTGCGCTCGGAACCCTGAAAGACAACTCCACATACCGTTTTGGGAAAAGTGGGATGCCGAAGGCGGTTAAGAACCACCTGAATTACGGCGCGCTGTCCTGATGGATCGTTGCCTGCTTCATACCACGCGGCTGTGGCCAGACAGTCGATTGCTCTATCCCGGTCGCTTACTGCACCTTGGTAAACGAATGGCTTGGCGAGGCGAAGCGCGGCAATTGACGCTGACGCGATGTCCGTCGTGACATCTTCCAGGCCGGACTTGCCCGGTGTCGAGACCAGATTGGGCCTCTGCTCCGAACCGATGCTGCTCGGCTGTGCAATCCTGGGCGCTGCGCGGCCTACCGATGAAGATAACTGGGTCGTGAGCAAGAGCGCGGTGGCGACAGTCATGCCAGTCAGCGCGAGTATCGCGGGCAAGGCCTTGCGACTAGCACTTTGGTCATTCGCCAATGCCGAGAAGTGCCACGCAAGCGGAGCCAAAGGGCCGTTAGTGCCCGACATGATCTTGCTTACGAATTTCACGAAGACGACGTTGCCGTCAAAATCGGTATCGCGCCATCGCCCTTTGGGATTAGCGATCGGTAACTTCGAAGTAGGCGCGGCGCCGCCACGGGCGCAGACGCCCGGGGACCGCTTCTACGGAGATCGGAGAGCTCGTTTCAGGATGTTTCGTCAAGGAGCTTGCGGGCGGCACGTTCCAGCATAGCGAGATCGCGCGGAACTTCGCCCACAACACTTACGCCAGTCGTGCTGTCACGACGAGCCAGGATGAGCACGAATTCGTCCCCATCTGGCGCGATATCCGCGAATGACCGAACTGGCAGAGCGCGCAGTTGGCGCGCGAGCTTCTCCTGAGGGCGAGTGGACTTGTCCGCCGGCTCGCCGTTTGCCGATCGCCGCCAGGCGCGTTCGCTCCTGACAATTTCCTTGAGCCCTCCAGGAGCGGCAAGCAAATAATCCTCAAGCGCACCGACTCTTCAGACCAAGCCTATATGCATGGGTGAGGGCAGTGGCATATTCCGCAAGTCGCCCCTTGTCATAGTCGTTGCCGAACACGAGTTTGACGACCGGAGTCATTGGCGCGCGGTCCTGCATTTTGAGGCCGGCTTTCGCGATAATTTCGGCAAAATCCTCAGGGGCATCAGCAGCGGCCCGGGCAAAATCGTATGCGCTGCCGATGGCCCTGTATAGCGTCCTGCGAGAGCGCGCCTGCGATACGTTTGCTGCTTCCGCCAGACCGCGGGCCGCCACCAGATGTTCGGCAAGCCCTAATGTTGGAGCCGCAATCACCAATTCGCCCGCCGCCCGTGGGAGGGGCGCAAACGAATAGTCGGGTTCGAACCTCTTCGTGGGGCGCAGGGAGGCGGATTGCTGTTCGACGCTTATCATCAGGAACGGCTCGGCCTCTTCCCGCTCTTTCGAATCCGCAAGATTGGGCATCTCTTCGGGTTCGAATTCCTGTTCGAGCAGGAGTTCTTCCGCTGCGGGGCCTGTTTCTTCTTCGAGCAGCAGTTCATCGAGCATCAGGTCGGCAAGCGGCTCAGCATGGCTGGCGATAAGTTGTTGCGCGCTGCGGCGGGACGCGTTGGCTGCCGCTATGTCGAGAATACAAAGGACGTGATCGACTGTTTCACCACTGTTGGAAAACGGCAGCATCATACCGTGGCCGGAAATGGAATTTCCGTCTCCCCGATCCAGGTCAAAATCGAATGGCTCCCGGCACGAAACCGCCCTGACGCAGAAATCGACGAGCTGGTCGCGAAGCAGTTCGGCCGAAACCGGGCTGTCTTCTTCGCCGCTCTCGGACACATCTCCCAGGAGCGGGATCTGCGGCCCAATGCGCAGGATCTCTGGCCTCCGGGAGTCTGCGGATACATCGAATAGAATACTGGCGGGGCTCAGGAGCCTATCGTTCGCCAGATCTATTGCTGCTGCGGAGGGCAGTTTTCCGCCATCTAGCAGGCCCTCCCACTCATTCAGCGCATCGACCATGACGCGGCTGAAGTCCTCGCTGCACTCCGGCAGCGGCACCAGTTCGCCCGTCAAGTTGAGCACATCGCTTTCGCTCGCTGCGTCGGCAAGCGCCTTGGAATCATACGATTGTTGCGACAGATCCATATCTGACGGTCCCCCGGCCATTCTCGCGCTTGCGCGTTAACTCGGCTGCGGCAACTATACCGCAGCAATGCATTGGCCGCGATATGTGCCACTCGTCCGCCATGTGCTCAAGTGACACTTAGAACTACTCTAATGGTAGTGCAAAGCGAACCTAGCCAACTCTCAAAGCTTCTAGAGGTGTGCTCTCAGGATCCTGAGCCAAACTGTCAGAAGCGATAGGGCATGCGAACGCTGACGGCCATGTCGGGGCTGTCTTCGGTCAGGCCAATTCCCACAGTCGAAATGAGCGACAGGTTGTTGTTCAACGAGAAGGTCGCCCCGAGGTTGACGAACCCGACATTGGCCTGGCTGCCAATGATTGGCTGCCAATCCTGACCGTCCTTGCGGACTCTGGTCTGCTCGACGATACGCTGGGTGTAAGAAGTGCTGATGCTGGATTTCTCGTTCAAGGCAAACGCAATGCCGGCGCCAACCTGGTAGGCATTCCCGACATCGACGCGTCCGGGCTGCTCGCCCACCACTTCCTCAATATCGCCGAAGCCTCTCTCGAAATTGCGGAAATAGGTGAGGCTGCCGAACACGACCATCGGGTCGAGCGTTTTGAGTGCGGACACCCCGACGGAGGCGCCCCAAACGCCGGAGCCGGAGGAGAGCCGTTGCGGTACAAACAGATTGCCCTGGCTCGAAACCACTTCGCGCAGCTCGACACCATATGGATTGGCGCCCGTGGGCACTTTCACCCTCGCATTGAAAACGATGTCGGGCCGGCTGGCGCTTTCACGCACGACCCGGTAGCTCGCGCCGGCGGTGAAATCGCCAAAGCCGTTGTAGTGAACCGTCTCCTCGACCAGTCCGCTCGCATTGCCGCCCGCTCCGCCGGAACGGAAATTGGATGTGCGGAACAGGTAAGGAATGCCGGCATTGAAGAACAGGCGATCGGTCAGCCCGATATTCACGGTCGGCTCGGCCGAGTAGATATCGGACGTGATCTGATCGATACTGATCTTGCCCAGGAAGATTGAATCGAGCGCCAAGAACCCGCTGAGATTGATCCGGGCATTCGAGAAATGGCTGTAGTCCAGGCTGAGATCGAGGCCGATGTTCTTGCCAAAGCGCCCCTGCCGCTGCTCGGCCACTTCGACAACCGCTTCAGTCGGAGCGGGAGCCTTGCGATCTTCCTCGGCTTCGGCGCTGGCGAGAACACTGCCCGAACTTGCCGCTCCCGGGGAAGAACTGTCCGCGCCCTGCTTGCTGAAATAATAGGGCAAGGAAGGATCTGCGGGGATCGGCTGGGCGGGGGAAGGCGCATAGCGTCCCCGCAATGCCATCGCATCGCCATCGGAAACCTGCGCCTGACCGAGGAGCATCTCCAGTCTCTCGACGCGGTCCAGCAGATTGTCGACTCGCTCAAGAGCCAGCGCCTTGCCGGCCTCCAGTTCGGCGACCTGACGTTTCAGGCTTTCCAATTCTTCGGTGGAATCGTCATGCCCCTGGTCGTCGCTTCCCGGAGCCGCGCCCGTTTCCTGCGATGCCACTGGCTGCGGCCATGGCGCCAGCAGGGCGAGGCAGGCCGTAGGCGTGAGATAAACCGGGCGGATCTTGAACACGTTGTTATTCCCCTCTCTTCAGCGGCCAATGGCCACTTCCCCTCAATCGAGCCGCCTTTCTGGGGGCTCGATATCAGGGATTGAGAAGCGTCCATAATGTGGCCGGATCTGGTATGCCGGTTGGGGTCAAACCATTCTGGCTCTGAAACACTTTGAACGCTTCGCGCACTGCCGGCGTAAACTTGCCGTCTTCCTCACCTTTGTAGAGGCCCCGCAGTTTCAGGACGCCCTGTGCTCGCCGAAGTATCGCATCGTAAACAACTGTTTTGTATTTCTCGTCACCGACTTCCACCAGCTGCGAAAACCTCGCAAGCCTGATTGGAAGAAAGCTCGTTACCATCCGCTGTAGCGTACTCACAAGAGTATCTTCGGGATGAGCGACACAGTGCTTATTTAGAATTAGGCCAAATGCTACACTGTTATGCCAAGGGGAAAGATCGAACGTGTTCGGTTCGTACCGATTGGCTGCTGTCAGATACCCATCGACGAAGCCGATAAGCCGCTGGTATTCCGCCGATTCCTGGTTCTGATACGCGGTGTTGAACTGCGTGCAGCTGATCCGCCCCGATCCTTCGACCGCGAACTGTTCGGCGTTATTTACATCGGCAGCGAGACAGGCAGAGAAACCTGCCGACGTCGCCAGGAAGGCCGCCAAAGCAGCCTTGGCGACCAGCAATATGCGAAATCTCAATAGCCAAACCCCTTCATCGCCAACAGTGCGCCGTCAGCGTTGATTCGCCCGGTATTTTGCAGCGAATCGCTGATGCCGAATACCAATGTGGCGCTATTGAGTACATTATTGTTATTGCTGTTAAGAATTGTCTGCTGGAGGATCTGGCCCATGTCGCCGCCAACAGATTGCATGGTGCTGTCGAGGCCGTTGTTGCCGGTCATGACAATGCCGATCTCGTTATTCGCCACACGAAACTGAAGCTGGTCGCCATCGTCGAACGACATATCGGCGGTGCTGGTCAATGGCATGAGTTCGCCATTCTTCATTTCTGGCACCAGATTGCGCGGCATCACGACGATCTGGATGCCGTTACCTGCGACATTATCTGCACCGGCAATGATGTTGGCCTGGCCTGCGCCCGCCAGCGTATCGAGCGCCCCTACCGGAATGACCTGGTCGGCGCCGACGGGCATGGCGACATAGCCTTCCGACGTGTTCGTGACGTCAAGACTGGCATCGCCGTCACGCACCCAGTCGATGAGCACCTGCGGCGTTGGTTCGCCTCCGCCGGAAGAGTTGAGGAAATCGACGTTGAACTCGAGGCGCGCCATGGTGGTGACGCCGCTCTGATCCTGCCAGCTGGTCAACATCGTAATGCCGAAGAACGACACGGATTCCGGCCCGATGAACTTGCCGTGCATCTCGCTCAGTTCAGCATCGTCCACTGGTGGTCCAAGTGCTTCCAGAGTGTTCTTCCACTCGGAATTGGTCGCATGCCGCTTGAAGCCCAACATGTCGTTGTCCTGCTTCACATCCTCCATGGGCATGGCGGCCACCCCCACGGGAATGGGCGCGTATGACAAAATGAGCGCAACGCCACCCGTCTGTCTCAGGTAGTTTCGCCGAACGATCTGCCGTGGCATCCCAGGCCTCCTTAGAATTTGAACTGATATGCCGGGGCGAAGCCGTATTCGGCAGCTTCGGCACCTGGCAGAATGGCGTGCATGTCGATCAGGCGCCGGGCCGATAGCGGTTCCGGCGGGTCGATCAGCACGTTGGATGGATCGTAATTGTCGCCCATGACGATGAAGGCCACGCCGTTCCAGCCGGCCTCGAAATCCTTGCGGGTCATGATCCGGTTGCCGAGCGCTGGATCGCCCACCGCGACATAATCCGGATAGATCTTACGCAGGACGACGAAGTGCTTGTATCCCCTGATATTGAGCAGGGCGATAACCGGCAAATCGAGCTTGCCCATTGCGTCATAAGACAGCCTGTAGCCTTCGGCTTGCATGCCGATGGTTTGCGCATAGGTCTTCATATCGAGAAGAGAGAAGCCCTTCTCGCGCACTACGTCGGGGTCGGCAATTTTCAGCATATTGACCAGCACTTGTTGCTCGGTCGTCTCGTAGCCAAACGCCTTGTTGAACACGGTGGCCATCACTGCCGCCCCGCAGCTGAAGTCTGTGCGCTGCCGCACGAGATCCTCGAACTTGAGGGCTTTCCAGCTCGTGACCTTCTTTTCCATGACCGGCGCCCCTTGCGAGGTCTGGCCTAGCCAGATCGGCGCGGACGCATCGGGCGCGGTAACGCATCCCGACAGCAGGAGCGCAGCAGATGCAAGCGCTGGAAGCAGCGCGAGCCGCCTGTAGGACGCTTCCATGTGATTGGCCTTGGGTTGCATGAATATCGAACCGTTTCGGAATGGAGAGTGAAGACGGGGAGGAAACAGTCGGCGAAGCAGACTGCTTCCCCCCCGATTTCAGTGCTTAGCTGCCGTCGCCGCCGCCGCCGCCGCCGCCGCCCGGATCGGCCGGTGCTGCACCGCCCGAAGAGGTCGCGATCGTCAGAGAGTTCAGCTGCTGGTTGCCAACGCCCGACGCCATGTTGACGCCGATATTGCCGGAAGCTTCCGCGATCGTCAGTACGCCGACCGAGTTGATGCTGTCCTGCTGTTCGACGCTATTGTAAACGGCGGCCTGGATGAGACCGGAATTGGCCTCTGCCAGGACGGCATTCGTTGCAACAGCCATCGTCATCATATTGGCCTGCTGGTTGAAGCTGCCAGCCGCTGCGTTGACGCCGATATTGCCGGCGCCGCCAACAGTACCGCCCACGAGAGTGTTACGGTCACGGAAGTTGTTTCCGCCGCCGCCAAGCTCTTGTTGGTCTTCGTCGAGGACATCGTCTTCGACGCCATACTGAGAAGTGGCCGCCAACAGCTGCATCGAGGTTGCCGAGGCTTCGGCCCAACCGCCAGAGGCGTTTGCCGGATCATAGACTTCCGAATTAGCCAGGACTGCCGAATTCATCTGCATATTGTAATAGCCGGCCGCCAGATTGACGCCGATATTGCCTTCGCCGCCCACAGCGAATGCTTCAACCGTATTGATGATCGGAGCGAAGTAGCCAACGCGGATCGCGCCTTCGAGCACGCCGTCGAGATTTTCGTCGTTGGGATCGTTGCCAGATTCGCTCCAGCCCGGACCGAACACAGCATCGACATAGCCGTTTTCGCCATTCAGTTCGTTCTCTTCGCGATATGTCGCTTCATTGAGACCCGAAAGCTGCTTGACGTCGTTCACCGCAACTGCGGAACTGTCGACATCGACCCTGCCGGTGACGATAGCGCCGCCGAAGAGGCCGACCAGCTTCCAATAGGTTACGTCGGTCGTGATCTGGGTGTCGATTTCATTGTTGTAGTTGACATTGGCGCTGCCACTGAGGCTGCCCTCAACGCTTTGCGCATTGGCTGAGCCAGCGACGAGAATCGCCGAGGCAGCCACTGCTGATAAAAGTAAGGCTCTCATTTTGTGTCTCCTTAGACATCACTTACGGGGATCCTTCGCCCAGAACGTTCAGCACGAAGGTGTTGGCAGAGGAATTCCTCTCGCCACCGATCAGGTTGACCTGGATTAGTCCGCTAACATCCCGGAACGAATCGTCTCCGATTTCGATCTGATCGTTCGGTGTGTCAGTGCCCCCAGTGGACCCGCTCGGATTGATTGAGGCGCGCGACTGCGAAAGCAGCTGGTCTGTGAGCGCCCCGTTATTGCCAATTGCCAGAGTGGCGAGATTCGCCGCCTGGTTTTGAGTGCCGGCCGCAATGTTGATGCTTGCCAGGCCTGAAATGTTTGAAAATGCTCCCTCTTGCAGGGAAATCCGCGTGACGCGGTCACCCCCGTCACCGCCACTGATAGACTGGTGCACGGTGGATCCGCCGACTGCGATATCTCCTATCGCAATCACTGCATCGTTGACTTCCTGGTTGCCGCTGCCGCTCGCGATATTGACGGCAAGCCGCCCGTCGACGCCGCCTCCCTCACCGGGCGCAATGACCACTTCGTCCTGGATCACGGGGCTTTCGGGAGCAGGATTATCCTGGGCGTGAGCCGGGGAAAGCACAGTGAGTGCGGCAAGCCCGGCAATTATGGAGAAGGGGAATAGAGCGCGACCTGTCATTTTCCGCCGCCCAGCACCGATTGCAGCGTGCCCATGGCCGCGGGAATAGTGCTCATCGCACCGCTGATCGTCCCGCCGACAAAACTTCCGCGCTCGCTTGCCAGCGAAGTCTGCGAGCCGCCTTGAGCGGAGGTGAAGTGATCGATGCTGGGGGAAATCGCGTCCGAGATGACGTTATGGCGCGGAGGCGTATCTGCGGTGACTTGGGATTGCTCGAGATCCGACATGGGAGCGATCCCCAGGGAGCCGAGTACTGTGTCTTTCCCGCCGAGCATCACGTAATGGGGCTGGGCGGGGGCACCTGGCCCTTCTGCAGGGCGTACATCGACGTCGCGCTGGATTATGAACGCACCCTCGGGGGCGCCATTGTCGGAATTTTGGGCAATTGCGGGGCCGGCAGCCAGAATGGAAAGCGAGGCCACGGCCCAGGTGCGGACGTACATAGGTCCGAAGGTTCTTGGCCGGCTATTCAAAGCCATGGGATGCCCCTGCTCACACGGCGTCAGGCACAGCCTAACACCCCGCCGAAACACATTTGTTTCAGCGCTCTCCACTCTGAGGCTCTGTTAAGCCTCACGTTCGACCGACCTGTTATTATGAATGCGAAATTAACCTGATTCGCAGGGGGGCACATCGCCAAGAGTCACTAGTCAATTGAATGTAGCGCAAGTTGACTAGTGAGGGCCAAAAGCCGCGGAATTCCGTCGTTTTCTCTGACTTCTTTTTGACATCATCTGGGCTGCAATTGCCGAAATTGCGGGCAAATTCCGCTGCTTCCAAGCTATCGGCAAGGATCGACTTCCTGCCAGATATTGCACAGGATTTTTCGCTCGAAAAATGCCGCCGATTGAAGTTTCTGCCTGGTGCACAAGGCGTTGCGCGACGGCTGAAATCCGAGGAGAATGACGCAGGCAAGCTTGGCGCAGTGAGAGGCTTGGGCAAACCTCTTCGAAACGATCCGTGCAAACGAGATTCTCGTCAGCCCTGTGGCACCTCCGCGATCGGAATTACACTCACTCGGACATGTGTTCTGCCGTTTCGGGGGATGTCCCAAATCAAGACAAACTATGCCTCAGAAGGTGTAGGCTAAGCGACGCTGGCTTGTATTGCCGGACCGCAGAGTTATAAAATTACGCTCTTGGCACTATTTCTAATACGGCCGCATGACTTCCGGACCAAGCCCTGAAACATAAGAATCAATGATTCCGAAGGGTTGCGAGACTTTGAGGAAACTAAGGGGACAGGGAGTATGACGGTGTCTAATATGGGGCAATTCGGTTGGTAGGATTCGATTCACCATAATATCCGTTCATTATGTTGTTCGGATTTGCCATGATCGTGATGGATCCGTCTTACGACCGTTCCATGCCAATTTGAGGCGAGGTTTTCGGAGGTTTAACAATGCAGAGCGCGAGCGCACGAACTGGGCGTCTCGATATCGCGAAGCGAGATATTGAAAGTGTCGCGGACGCCGCGGCGCTACCATTTTCTCATTTCCTCGATCAATCCGTCGTCGTCGTCGAACGCACCCTTTCCTGCTGGTCGAAGCTGGACGGGAGGCCTCGGCTTATCATTAAGCGCGATGGTTCCCTGGTCGCTTGCAGCGAGAGCGCACGGCGCATCCTGCGCAATTCCGACTGCCTGAAACTGAAGCGAGGCAGGATTGAAATCGCGCATGACCGGGACGGTTCGAAGTTTGCGCAAATCCTGTCTGCGACCGCTGCCGAGGCGACAACGCTCCTCCTTCGCAATGGCGAGCAGCAAGAACATCTGATTGTGCGCTCGATCCACCTCGAAGCCGATCTGATGTGCATCTCACTGCAAAAGGCAAGCAGCGATCATTATGTCCGGCTCCCCGATCTGGGCGTGGCATTCCGGCTGACGCAGAGCGAGTCCAGGATCGTCGAAGACCTCTACAATGGGATGTCGCCGCAGGAAATCGCCGACCAGAACGACATATCGATCCACACCGTTCGAGCCCATCTTCGGCGTTGCTACGACAAACTGAACATCACCAGCCGCGAGCAGCTATGGCACAGGCTAAGCGCCTATCAGATGTGATCTGCTGTCGGCGCGGATCTAGCGAGTCAGCTCCAAATCCGGATCGAGCGTGAAACCATCGTCGAGCGGGACGCGGGCCGTGTTGAGGAACATTGCCATCAGCGCATAGGTGCCCACGGTGTAGATCACGTCAATGCATTGCTGCTCTGCATAATGCGCCGTTAGCTCCGACCAGATATCGTCAGGCACGAAGAAATCGGAGAGCAGGGCATCGGCTGTCGCGATTAGTGCCGCCTCGCTGTCATTCCAGTTTCCGGCCACGATCGGGCGTTTGAGCGCTTCGATCTCCTGATCGGTAAGCCCGGCATTGCGGCCGAGCGGAATGTGGCGGCCCCATTCGTAGCTCGATCGGCAGTGCCACGCAGTCCTGATCGCAGCCAGTTCGCGCTGGCGTTCGTTAAGCGTGGTGTTCTCGAGATAGAACATGTGCCCCGCCAAGGCATTGAATGCCTTGAGCGCTCGCGGATGACGAACGAACGAGCGAGATATCGTATAATCGGCGCCGCTCTTTCTAAGCGGAGCAATCATCGCTTCCTGTTCGGGATCAAGTTCGTCGTCAGTCAGCGGCGCCAGCCGCGGTGCATGCTTATTCATGGGTCATATCCGGTCCATTCGTGCGCCGAATTAGACCCGATTACATCCGTCTGGCAATCTGCATGGACAAGTGATCGGTCAGCATTCCAGCTGACCGCTAGCTGTCCATCCCGAAATGATCTGCTAGTTGCTCACCGGTAAAGCCATAGCTCGGCGCGTCCGGATCGAACAACATGCCCTTGTTCCACTCAGTGAATGCCATCGCGAGTTCTGCAAATTTCTCGGGATGACGGTCTTTCAGGTTTGCGCGTTCCAATGGGTCGGCCACCACGTCGAAGAGAAAGCTGTTGCCGGCGATCTGCAGATACTTCCACCTGCCTCGGCGAGTGGCCTCCTGCCCCTTGTTGTTGAAGCGCCAATAGAGCGTGCGTTCCGGTAACTGGCCGCCCGCCAGCGCAGATCGGATGTCTAGGCCATCAGTGGGATAGCCAGCATCGGGAGCAGTGCCTGCTGCAGCGAGAAAAGTCGGCAACCAGTCCATCGAGATGATCGGCTCAGCGCTCACAGTGCTTGCCAGGGTCAGCCCCGGCCAGCGGACGATAGCGGGGATGCGCAAGCCGCCTTCGAGCAGTTCGGTTTTCTTGCCTGTAAAAGGCCAGGTGTCAGAGAAGCGCTCCCCGCCATTGTCGCTGGTGAACACGACTACGGTGTTCTGATCGAGGCCGAGCTCCGTCAAGGTCTCGAGAATTCTCCCGACCTGCTGGTCGAGATATGTCACCATTTCCGCATAGGTTTTCTGGCTGCCACCATCGAAATGGGCGATCGCCATTTCGCCAGAACTGGATTGCTTCTCGAGATAGTCGGATTCAGCCTTGTCGCCCGGTCCTTCCCACGGCCAATGCGGCGCAGTGAAATGGAGGCTCATCAGCCATGGCCGACCTTCAACCTGGCGCCGTTTCAGAGTTTCGATCGCTTTGTCCGCTAGCAGTTCCGTTAGATATCCCTGCTCATCGATCTTGTTCGTGCCATCCCAAAGATCATTCTTGCCGTAGATTTTGTGAGTGAAATAATCGACGCCGCCTTCGCGAATGCCCCAGAACTCGTCGTAACCGCAATTGAGCGGGCCGTTCTTGAGAAGACTGCCCATGTGCCACTTGCCGATCAGGCTGGTCTTGTAGCCGGCCTTCCGCAGGAGCGATGCGATTGTCGGATGTTCTGGCGGCAGGCCCAGGTCGCTGCCCCCCAGAGGCTCCTGAAGCCCCACCGGCAGACGGTATTGATATCTACCCGTGACCAAGGCGACCCGCGTCGCGGTGCAGACAGCAGAATTCGCATAGGCATGAGTGAACCGCATGCCCTGGCTCGCAAGCTTATCGAGCACGGGTGTCTGGTAATCTCTCCGTCCGTAGCAGGAGAGGTCGGCGAAACCCATGTCGTCAGCCATGATATACAGGAAGTTCGGCTGGCGGTTTGGCTCATGCGCGAGACCGCGAGAGGAGACCGCGACAGCGGCGGCTCCAATGGCGCCGGTCAATGCGGCGCGGCGGGTCAAGTCGATCGACATCTGGGTAGGCCTGTGCATGTTCAGTCTCATATTCGAATGATGCGCTTTGCGGCGCAATTTCTTCAGGTGCGGCAGTTTGTCCCTAGGATGGGCGCGTTGGGGCCGGGGGTTGCCCGGCCCGCAGGATGAGGTGTCACATCTTGAATTTTACGCCCACCGTGAAACGTCGGCCCAGCACGTCGTAAACGCCGGTATTCACTTGCTGAGCGTAGCCCAGGAATGGGCTGTAAGTGGGCGTTATGGGCGGATCGGTATCGAACAGGTTGGTCACATTTCCAAACAGTTCTGCAGTGGAATTGCCGAGTGTGAATTCATAGCCAAGCCTGAGGTCCACATAGAAGACAGAGTCCACGCTGTTGTCCACGATATTTACCCCTTCGGTAAGCCCAACATCCTGAATGCCGGTGCCGATGTATCGACCCTGCAAGAAAGAGCTGAACCCGCCGTTGCGGTAGGTGATGTTGCCTGTCAGCTTGAAGTCGGGATAGCCGTAGATCAGCTGATCGGACTGCCGATATCCGGTCTGCCCGGCGTAGTCCGTCTCTACGCCCAGGCTGTTGCGGTCGATACGGTCGATCAGCCATGAGGCCAAGACGCGAGTTCCGAGAGATTCATCGCCGCCGAACACAGACAGAGCCGTGTTATAGGCAAGTTCGGCATCGACACCGCTCACGACTTTGGCGCCGATATTCTGATACAGATCACCCAGCAGCGTGATCCTGTCCGTAACTGGATCGCGGGTAATAAGGTCGCAATATTCCTGCAGGCTTTCGATTTCGCAGCGATCGATTACCTGCTGGTTACCTGCCTGGTCGATCGCCTGCTTGATCGTGACCTTGTACCAGTCGACCGAAAGCGACAGGCCATTTGTTGGCTGAACCACGATCCCGGCCGTCCAAGTGTCGGCCTTTTCGGGCACAAGATCCGGATTGCCGCCGGCATAGCGCGTAACTGTGACGTTGCCGTCTGCCGGGTAACGGCGATCGATGATCGTCGCCGTGCCTCCGGTCTTGTCATAGCGTTCGGTAATGTTTGGCGCACGCACATCGCGCGAATATGTGCCGCGCAAACGCACGATGTCGGCAACTTCGACGTCCAGACCAGCCTTATAGGCCCAGATGGTCCCGGAGTTCGAATAGTCTGCCCAGCGGCCCGCAAGATGAAGATTGGCAGCAAAGGCATCTTGATTGGCCAAGGGAACCAGAGTTTCCGCAAAGGCTTCCCAGACTTCGGTATCGGCCTGGATGTTCCATACTTTCGAATATTGGATGCCCACGGTATTGCCGCAGTCCGGGCCGTTCACGCCTCGCAGTCCGATGGCGGGGTTGTTGCAAGAGACTGGACGAAAATTGTCGTGGTCCGATGCGCGATTGGTGGAATCTCGCACGATCTGGAACAAGGTCTCCTTGCGGTAGGATCCGCCGAAAGCGAGCGAGATCGGCCCAGCCCAATTGTCGACGAGATTGCCCGCAAAGGTCAATTCGGCAAGATGCTGCTTCAACGTGGTCAGGTTCACCTTTGACGCTTCGGCCGTATAGGAATCGGTCAGCCCGAGGTCGAAGCCGGTATCCACGAAATAGAGCGGGGTCGTGATCTGCTCACCCACATCGTTGCCGACGACATAGTCGATCGCACTCGGCGATGCATTGCCGCGTCCGAACAGGTTGATCGGGCTGCAACCCGCGAAGGCATCGCTGTATAGCGTTGTACGGCAGACGATATTTCCTGTGCCGTCATCCACGGCATCCACCGCAGCGAAGATGCGGTCCACGCGCAGGCCAAGCTGCTTCCAGACGCGTTTGGAGTGCCCATATTGATAATTGCCGTCGATATTCCAGCCGTTCATGAAGCCACCGCTGTTGACGTCCCATTTGAAGCCGGCAGTGGCGATATTCTGGGTGGTGGTGTCATCGAGGGCCATCAATCCGATGTCTTCGAGGCTGCCCGTCCTGCGCAGAGTGAAGGACGGGATATTGTTATCGATCATTGTCTGCCGCAGATCGTCGGGCAGGTAGGCGTTGTCCTGGAAGATCGTAAGCGCCGTGGGGGTTCCGCCAAAGGATCCACGTGGCGCATTGTAACCCCAAGTATTGGTCCGGCCGTGAATGTACTGTGCGAACAAAGTGACGTCGGGACTGATGTCGTAATCGGCATAACCGTAAACCGAATAACGCTCCATGTCGGGAAAGAGCGAGAACGCCTCGCTACCCAGATCTTCGCCGCTTCCGCCGTTCGCGATCGAATGCCGGGCGGGCGGTGTACCTAGCGTACCCAGAGGCAGGGAGCCGTTTACAAATGGTGCCACATTGCCGCTGCTGTCGAAGGCCAGGCCGTTGATGGCAGTGCCCGGCGCGAATATCACGCCGTCAAAAGATGCGTTTCGCGAAACCACATTGGGGTAAAAATCGGTGAGCCCGTCTGCGTTCGTGAGCGTACCCCAAGCCTGGTACCAGTCGCGACCTTCATAGGAATGGACGCCGTCAGCTTTGTAGTACTCGCCGGAAACCTGGATATGGCCACGATCGCCAATGTTCGTGCCGAATGCACCCGAGATTTCATAATTGTTGTTGTCGCCGCGGTCGGTCACTCCGTATTGACCGTTTAGTTCGAGGCCGGTGTAATTCTCGTTGATGAGAAAGTTGACGACACCTGCCACAGCATCGGTGCCGTACGCGGCCGATGCGCCGCCCGTCACGGTCTCGACGCTCTGGATCATTGCCTCGGGAAACAGGTTTATGTCGACGCCGCCGAACGCGCTTGATGACGGCATACGCCGACCGTTAAGCAGCGTCAGCGTGCGGTTGATCCCCAATCCGCGCAGGTTGAGGTTTCCGTAGCCGCCGCGAGTGAAGAAGGCCCCGGAATTGGGCGTCTCGTTGGCAAGGAATTGCGGAAGCTGGCTGATGCTTGTGATCAATGGCCCCGGGGCGCTGGCCTGCAATTCGTCGGAAGTGACCGCAGTCACCGGGATCGGCGTCTGCATTCCATTGGTGACCAAGCGTGAACCTGTGACCACGATCGGCTCGTTCGCAGGACCGGGAGAAGTGCTCTCACTCTCATCCTGCGCGTACGCCGTCGTCGCGGCCAGACCAATCGCCAATGTGCTTGCGCCGACAGCAAGAATACTTCCACGCAGAACGCGGCCGAATGATTTCGGTTGTTTATTTTGGGCCAATTTTCCCTCCCCTGCATCTTCCCATTTGTGAGGGACTTTCTGGTGGGTTCGGCAGCCAAAGCAACGAGTCTTGAAGTGATGGGGGTGATAGATTATGCCCAATGTCTTGGGGCGAAGCTGATTATGAGCAATCTACCTTTCACTCTCAGGCAGCTGGAAGTCTTTTCGTCGCTCAGCGAAACGGAGAGCTTCCGTCGATGTGCCGAGGCGCTTGGCATCACGCAGGCGTCGGTGAGCAATCAGATCAAAAGTCTTGAAGTCCAGCTGGGTGCAACATTGTTCGCGCGCCGGCCTGGCCGCCGACCGACATTGACGGCTGAAGGTATCGCGTTCCTGGAAGATCTGCGGGACTTCAACGATGCAGGAGCCCGGCTGGCGAGGCACAAGCGCCGCGAGGACGAGATTGGAGAAGTCGTGCGCTTCGAGGTCCTGGTCGGGCAAGCAATGATGGACCGCTTCATAAAGTCAAAGCTGGACGTTTTTCTTGCAGATAACCCCGCCGTCGAATGCACCTTCGAAACTCAGCCGCCCTCCGAGAGGCTGGTGGAAGATGTCCTGTCAGGGCGGTTCGATTACGCTCTGTTTCATATGCGGCAAGGACAGCAGGCGGGCCAAGGTATGCGGGTGGTGGCGCGGGTCCCGGGCGGGATTTATGGGCACAAGAAATATGCCGAAGGCAAGCAATTGCCGTTGGGTCCGGATGAACTGAACGAGCTGCCATTCATTTTTCCTGCGGCTGGCGGATATATCGAACGGCAAATGCTGGCCGGGTTTTCGCGCAGAGGGATCAAGCCGAAACGGATAATCTGCCACACCCAATATTACGATGTCATGGCAGCGATGATTGAGCGGGGATTAGGCGTCGGCTCGCTCCTGTCGGCGCTGTTCGATCCCGAAAAGCTGGACGAGATCGTACGGTTATATCCAATGGAGAATTGGGAGCTTGTGTCCTACAATAAACATGGGACCTCCAATCCGCATGCCAACGCGCTCGAAGCGTTCTTGATGCATGCCGTGCTGGACGATCCTCACTATCCCCGGATCGAAGTTAGCTAATAGCAAATTCGAGGCTTTTATTGCCGCTGAAATTGCTTATCCCGTTAAAAATAGCGGCAGCAAAATGCCGGGACTCGAGGGGATGGCGATGGCGACTGTCGCGGCCAAGATGAAGCCGGAGTTGCTCGGGGCGAGCGACGCCGAGATCGAAGATGCGGTTCACTACGCGGAACCGATGGTGCTGCGCGGACTGCTTTACCAGTTGACCGGAGACGCTGAGCTCAAATCCATCGAGCTTAAACGAGTGGTCGCCGGCCTGCATGAATCGGTCGCGCCCGCTAGCGAGGCAGATGTCGCCATGCTCCGGCGCAAGGCAGCCGATTTTCTAAAAGCCCATCGCAATGCCGGGGCCGGTCCGATCGGATACGGTCCGGAGGCGAGGATTTTCGAGAGCATGTGCCTGGTGGCGGGCCACGAAATCGGCGAAGATTCCGTTGGTCTATGTAATGAAGAAATCGCCCTCGACCCATGGGCGCGCGAACTGAAGTGGCGAGAGATGCCGGATCCGGAGGCACTCGAAGACTTCTCGGTCACAGTCATCGGCACCGGCATGGGAGGACTTAACGCTGCGCTCATGCTCAAGCGGGCTGGTATCAAGTTCCATGTGATCGAAAAGAACGCCGGCGTCGGCGGCACTTGGTACGAGAACCGCTATCCGGGTGCACGGGTCGATACGCCAAGCCGCATGTACACGCATATCTTCGGGGTCGATTTCGACTACCCCAATGCCTATTGCGACCATGTCGAGAACCGCAGGTATTTCGATTGGATTGCTGACGAATTCGATCTTCGCAGCGATATCTCGTTTGAAACCGAAGTCCATGAGATGGCTTGGAAAGAGGCAGATGGGCGCTGGGAGATCCGGGTTGCGGGCCCGGATGGCGAACGGCTTCTGCGCTCTAATGCAGTGATT
This sequence comes from uncultured Alphaproteobacteria bacterium, assembly GCA_963777785.1. Taxonomy (GTDB): domain Bacteria; phylum Pseudomonadota; class Alphaproteobacteria; order Sphingomonadales; family Sphingomonadaceae; genus Andeanibacterium. The sequence goes on along the minus strand of CAVZRU010000002.1, from coordinate 549,453 downwards.
ACCGCAGTCGGCTTCCTCAATCGGCCGAATATGCCGGAAATCGAGGGCATGGACCTGTTTGAAGGCCAGTCCTGGCATACGTCGCGTTGGCCCGAAAGCGTGGATCTGAGAGGCAAGAGAGTTGCGGTCGTAGGGACCGGCTGCACCGGCTACCAATTGGTGCCTGAACTCGCCCGATTGGACGGTGTCGAAATCACCGTGTTTCAGCGCACTCCGCAGTGGCTGCTGTCCATTCCCAACTATCTTGCGCCGCATCCAAAGCAGGTGACATGGCTTGACCGGAACCTGCCGTTCTACGCGAATTTCATGCGCTTTCGGGCCAATTATCGCCCGGGTGCGGCAATCGAGAAGATGTTCGAGATAGATCCGGAGTTCGACGATCCCGATTGCGTTAGCGAGGCAAACAAGGACCTGCGAGACAGGTGCATCGAATTCCTCAAGAGCAAGCTTGGTGATCCCGAGCTGGTCGAGACCATGATCCCGCGGCACCCGCCATGGTCTGCGCGTCCAGTGCTGGTGGATGCTGACTACAGCATTCTGGATGCGCTGAATTTGGACAATGTGGCGTTGGTGAGCGGGGGAGTGGCGAGGATTAACCGGAGCGGTATCGAAACGGATGACGGCACCAAATACGATTTCGACGTGATCGTTTATGCGACTGGCTTCCGGGCGAACGATTATCTCTATCCGATGAAGATCACTGGCAAGGGCGGGCAGACGATCGAGGACCTTTGGGCCGAAGGTGGTGCAAGGGCATATCTCGGATGCATGATGCCGGGATTCCCCAATCTCTGGTCGCTCTATGGCCCGAACACGAATGGCGGGCTGCCCATACCGGCATTCCAGGAGATCACGACGCAATATGCGCTCAAATGCATCGAACGGCTGATCCTTGAAGACAAGCGATCGGCCGAAGTGAGCGAAGCGGCGTATTGGGACTACAACCGCAAGGTGGACGAGCGGAACGCGCAACTGGTGTGGAGCGATCCGCGCGCTCACAATTATTACTGGAGCCAGTTCGGGCGTTCGGTGGTGATGAACCCGTTCACGCCGCAGCAGATGTGGCACTATCTGCATCAGCCGGATTGGGACGACGTGCTCGTTAGCTGAGGGCGGGCATAATCAGCAACATCGCGCTTATGGCGCATGGGAAGGCGTGAGAGTGCGGCCCTCGCCAGCGGGCTTGCCCGGCTGCGGCGGCTTGCGCCTGCCGCCTGCGCCCTGCGACTGCATCCCGGCGGCTCTAATATAACTATAATAGTAGTTAAATTATAGTAGTGACAGTTTTGCGACATTTACCGCCATAATATCTGTTTCCCCCGCGCTCCGAATTGACAGTTACTTAACACCGAAATATTTATCACGATAAGTTAACGGGGGTTTCGCTCCAATTGCCGGAAGTTGTCCGGACTATTGGGCGCAAACAATAGTCATTCAAAGTGACAGAACCGGCCGGTTATTCGGGCGGTTCGCAGGGAGATGAACAGAGATGAAAAACTCACAACTATTCGGATTCACCACAGTCGCCACCCGGCGCCTGCTGGCCGGAAGCTGCCTTGCCGGGCTGGCTGCCTTGTCGCAGCCGGTTTTCGCGCAAGACGACGCCGCCCAGGCCGATGACAATCCGCTCGGCGAAATCGTCGTTACGGCGCGGTACGTCGCGGAAAGCATCCAGGACACGCCGATCGCGATTACCGCCAAGACCGAGGAACAGCTCGAAGCGGCGAACGTCAGCAATATCGGCACGCTCGGTGCGGTCATCCCGAACCTGCAGACGGTTCCGGGCGACTCGCAATCGGCCGGCACTCCCCGGATCTCGATGCGCGGCGTCCAGCAGGGCGCTTCGTCCAGCCTCGCGGTGCCGCCTGCCGTCGCCATCTATACCGACGACATCTACCATTCGACCACGGCCGGATCGGAGCTCGACTTCACCGACGTCGTCCGCCTCGAAGTCAACCGCGGCCCGCAGAGCACGCTTTCGGGCAATGCTTCGATCGCCGGCTCGATCAAGCTGTTCACGCAGGATCCAAAGGGTGACGGTTCGGGCTTCGCCAGCCTCGGCTACGGCTCGCGCAACCACATGGAAGCCGCCGGCGCCATCGACCTCGGCATCACGCCGACCCTGGCAATCCGCGCATTCGGCCATTTCGACCGGCAGACCGGCTACGGCAACCGCCTCGATTTCACCTGCATGATGGACAAGCAGGGCACGCCTGAGCTGGCCGGATCGCTGCCTTACTTCCAGCCGGATTCAGGCAAGAAGGATTGCGTGATCGGCCATACGGGCGGCGGCAACACCGCAGTCGGCCAGGTCAAGCTGCAGTGGACGCCGACCGAGGACGTCTCGCTGCTTCTGACCGCGCGTCATCGCCGTGAAGACCTCGAAGAAACTCCCGAAATCACGCTTGGCTTCCGCGACGCATGCGTAACCGGTCTTGTCGGAACGCAGCCTTGCCTCGCCACCGGCGGTGCGCAGGCCTATCACCGGGCCGCCTACAACACTTTCGGCATCACGACCGGTCCGCATTTCGTCACGCCAGAGCGCGACGGCGGCATCTACGATACCTACGCCACCAACTGCCGGCCCAATCTGGACAAGACGGGCGGAGGCTTCCCTGCCGGCTATCCCGACGGCCTGTGCTACGAACCGCGCAAGACTTCGGAGCACACGCTGCTTTCGGCCAAGCTGGAAACGGCGCTGACCGAAAACGTCAACATGACGGCAATCGGCGGTTATACCAAGTATAACAACGAGTTCACGCAGAACGGCGACCAGTCGCCGCTCGGTTACGTCATCTCGCACTTCATCAACCTCGATGAAATGTGGTCAGGCGAACTGCGCTTCGACGGCAAGGCGCTGGACGACAAGCTGCAGTGGGTTCTGGGCGGCTTCGCGGTGGAAACCGACGGCTACCAGAACAACATGATCTCGTTCATCAACATCTATCAGATCAACAGCGTCCACGGCGTGAACAAGTCGCAATCGGGCTTTGCTCACCTCGATTACAACATCACGCGATGCATGGCGCATTTCGGGCGGCGGCCGCTACAGCCACACGGATATTTCGATCACGATCGACAATCCGCAGGCCGTGACGATCACCGATCCGGTCCATTCGGTCCAGAACCGCTGGGACTGGCTGATCTCGAGCGACTACAAGATCAACGAAGACGTGCTGCTTTATGCATCGGCCGCTTCGGGTTCGCGTCCTCCGGGCCTGACCACGATCGTCGCGACCCCGCGTCAGCTTGCGCCGACGTCCGAAGAAGACCTGATCAGCTATGAAGCCGGTATCAAGGCCGACTTGCTCGACCGCCGCCTGCGGACGAACCTGACCGCCTTCTACATGGACTACCGCAAGCTCTCGAGCGCCAAGACTGGCGTCGAATGCCGCAACGAGCCCGGGACGATCGCGACCTGGTTCGACGTCGCCCAGTCCGATCCAAAGGCGCTTACCGCCGAATTCTGCGGTCAAGTTCCCCGGCGTGCCCGATCCAGTCACCTTCAACCAGAACGTGGGTGTTCCGGCTACGGTCAAGGGCTTCGAATGGGAAATCACGGCGATTCCGGTCGACGGCCTGCGCTTCGACTGGAGCGGCGGCTACAACAAGTTCGAGTTCGGTCGGTACGTTGCGCCCGGGCAACCACCGTCAGCCCGAATGGAACATGCACGCCAACGTCTCATACGATATCGAGACGGCGGCCGGCACGTTCACTCCGCGCCTGGATTGGAACTGGCAGTCGCAGCAGGATTTCGACACCACCCCGCATGTGGGCCTGCCCGATCCCGTCTTCATCATCGACGCATACTCGCTGTGGAATGCCCAGCTGGCATACAAGTCGCCTGACGAAGATTGGACGGCGATCCTGCAGGTCACCAATCTGGCGGACAAGTGGTATCACTACCAGTTGCTGCGCGGCTCGATCAACGACCAGACCCGCGTGGCTCCGCCGCGCGAATGGAAACTGACCCTGCGCAAGGATTTCTGATCCGCTTCGCAGACCACTAATTGCACCCGGCGCCGCTTCATTCGAGGCGGCGCCGGGAGCAGTTCAACCATCACGCACATCCGTTCATCCTGAGCCTGTCGAAGGACGCGCGTCTGCCCTTGAGCTCCGGCGTCATCAAACCTGCCGATTGCGCGCAAGCCTGCTGATCCGTTCCCGGTCGCTGGCATCGAGGGCTTCTTTCTTCGCCCAGTACGAGCCACTTCGCGCGTCCTTCGACAGGCTCAGGACGAACGGGGTTTGGCGTTAGGTGATGTCCGCAAGCAAGTCCGAAGCCGTCCGAGCCAATTTCGTCATTCCCGCGAAGGCGGGAATCCAGGCCGCGCCTCCGCCAGAAAATCGATATTAGCTGCGCCTATCCGCCACGAGGACAGGATTGCGCGTCACGCCCTACGCTATGTTGCAACTGGATTCCCGCCTGCGCGGGAATGACGAGGGAGGGGGTGTGCGCTGTCCGCAATGGGTGGAAAGCGCCCGTTGGCCTTTCACCTGAGAGCCAGTTTGTCGAACAAAACAAGGCTGCAATCAGCGTCCCTGATCACCATTACGCCTGCGGGACCTCCTGATAAATCAAAAAACTTGAATGCGGACATGCCGTCGCCAAACTCCTCGTGTTGAATGGTAATCTGCTTGGCTTGGGGACCTGAGATTGCTTCGTAATACGTCCTTGCAGCCTCCTCGCTCGAAAGGCATTCGGCCGATGTCGGATGGCGTTGGGGAGCACATCCGGAAAGAAAAGCAAGCGCCGTAAAGATAAGCAGCATTTGCTCCAGGTACTGTGCAACGGCTGATCTCATCGCGCTAACTTACACCGTGCCGCGATGCCAGCAACGGGGTCGTTTCTACGCCGTCCGCCTTCAGCATCGGCGCTGTAATGCCCGCTACGTCCGATAGATCGTGGTTAGCTGCCGTTCTCCCGGTGGGCCCGAAGCAGGTTTGCCAATTCACCTACAGTGCAGTTCTTGCAGCGACTCGCAGGGCCCGGTGAGATGCAAATAGCGAGGGAATTCTTCCCCATGCGTATCAACATTGCTCCCTGCTGATCGTCCATTTTGAGCTTCGCCTTAGGATCGATTGTGATGGGGTAATCATTGGCTCCTGTCTCATCGTAATCGGGAAAATCACCCGCATAGATGCCAATACGATGGCGTTCCCATTCGACCTGATACAAACGGAAATCGGCAGATTCCTGCATTCCGACCACAAATGGCATTGGAAGGCAGGCAAAAGCCCTCTTGGCAATTCAACGTTTGCCTTTCCGAACAAGCAGAGAGCAGTAATAAACTCACTAATATGGCGCGCATATGCAGAACTGTGGCAGCGTTGCCGAATGGCTGCAATGTTGTCGTTTCTGGACCGTCCGCTTTGCGCTGCATAACATTGGCACAACTGCCGCACGCATATTCCCCCAGCCGTCACCCTGAACTTGTTTCAGGGTCCATTTCTCCGGATCATGCTGCCGTTCGTGGGGTACGATGGATGCTGAACCAAGTTCAGCATGACGAATGAGGTTTGCTGCCGGGCCAATGCACCAATCAAAGCGCCAAATCTTGTGACCGGTAACAGGACAGTCGCGATGCGGCGCTTACGGGCCGTTCAACTCATCGCCGCGTTCAAGTCATTCCGCCGATCACGTTAAGTAAATTAACGGCTCGGAGAGTTTGAGAGGATTCGCGGCGATGCTGGATTGGCACGCAGATCGGCGGTTTGCCGGTCTGAATCTGGGGAAGGGCGCCCGCTCGCTTGTCGCGGCTGCGCTTTGTGTGGCGCTGGCTCCATTTGCGGCGACGGTGGCATCGGCGAGCGAGGCGGATGTCGATAATTCCGGCGGATCGCAATATCGCGTCGATCCCGATTGGCCGCAATTGCCGCTGCCGCACAAATGGCTGGTGGGCGATGTGGCGGGCGTGAATATCGACCGGCACGGCAATATCTGGATCATCAACCGCCCGGAGGGATTGCGCCCGGTCGATGTGCAGGCAGGGGGCAATCCGCCGACGGCCAAATGCTGCGTGGCGGCGCCGCCGGTGATCGAGTTTACCCCGGACGGCAAGGTGCTGCGCAGCTGGGGCGGCCCGGCGCAGGTGCCGGACTGGTTCAATTCCGAACACGCAATCTATCCCGACGATGACGACAATATCTGGATCGTCGGCGCCGGAAAGGGTGACGGGCAGCTGATGAAGTTCAGCATGGACGGCGAACTGCTGCTGCGGGTCGGGCGGAAGGGTGCGGTTGCCAAAGGCGACGACACTACGACGCTGAACCTGCCGACAGACATCTATGTCGATACGAAACGCCAGGAAGTCTATGTTTCCGATGGCTACGGCAATCACCGCGTGATCGTGTTCGATTCCGTTACGGGCGCATTCAAGCGGCAATGGACCGCTTTTGGAAAGACCGTCGATCCCGATTATCTCTCCGGCCCGGAAGAGATCGGCTCGCGGGGCCTGGAAGACGAACACGAGATCTTCACTACCGTCCATTGCGTGACGATGATCGAAGACGAAGTGCATGTGTGCGACCGCACGAACAAGCGCATCCAGGTGTTCAAGCCGGATGGAAGCTTCGTGCGGGAAATCTGGTTCAACAAGGATCTGGCGGGCGGCGCCGGCTCCACCTGGGATGCCGCGCCGGTGCCGGGCCATCCCGACCGGATATTGGTGGTGGACGGCGTGAACAGCGAATTCGCGGTGCTCAACCGCTTCACTGGCGAGGTTCTGTCCAGCTATCTCTCCAAGGGCCGCTACAACGGGCAGATGCACTGGCCGCACCAGGTGGCGATAGACGGCGAGGGCAGGGTCTACGTTGCCGAAGTGGGCGGATCGGCCCGCTTCCAGCGCTTCATTCCCACCCAGCAGCCGGAGCGTTGATCGGCATGGGTTTTCGCAAGACAGATTGTTTCATGCGCAAACCGGCCGGCCATCTCATCATCCTGGCGGCCTTGGCGGCGGGAAGCCCTGCCTGGGCGGAGGACCAACAGCAACAGGGCCAGGCGGAACAGGAAGCTCCGGGCCGCGCGACTTTCATTACCGGCGAGCAGATCGAACGGGTCACCGAAGCGGAGCCGATCGGCGACAAGACGCTGGAAGTTGTCGACATCGGCCACGAGAATTTCGCGGTCGGCATCGTCCACCGGGGCAAGACCGTGAACGGCCGGTCGGACGTGCGGCAGGAAGGCCTCGTGCTGCCGCCGCCCACCCCATGCGGCAAGCGGATGGAGCAGGCTCCTGCAGGCGGCTATGCTGGCGGGATCACGCATGTCGCGCAGACCGAAGGCTATTACATCACCTCGGGCGGCGGCACGATGTTCACCGACGGCTACATCGTGAACGGCGACGAATACGATCTCGCCGAACTCAACGGCCCCACCTGCCTGGGCACGGCCTATGACGTGACCGTGACGACAGTGACTGTCGGGGACGTGGTGGTGGTGCCGGCGGGCGTGGTGCACGGCTGGATCGATGTGCCCGACCATGTGACCTACATCAGCTTCCGGCCGTCTCCCGGCATCCTCCAGGCGGGGTGGAAACACCCGCAGCTGGATGAGGAAGCCGCAGGCGAATGACGGCGCGGGACAGCAATTCTTGAAGGACGATCCCATCCCCAGTCTGTTCGATCCGATCGAGATTGGCGCGGTAACGGCGCGCAATCGCATTTTCATGGCCCCGATGACGCGCGGGCGCGCCACCCGCGATCACGTTCCGACAGCGGTGATGGCGGATTACTACGTCCAGCGCGCCTCCGCCGGGCTGCTGATCAGCGAAGCGGTTGGAATCAGCCGTATGGGCATGGGCTGGCCCTATGGACCGGGCATCTGGACCAGCGAGCAAGTCGAAGGCTGGAAATACGTCAACGACGCCGTGCACCAGGCCGGCGGGCTGATCGTTGCGCAGCTGTGGCACATGGGGCGGATGGTCCACCCCAGCTATATCGGCGGCGCGCAGCCGGTTTCCGCTTCCGCCACCACCTGCGTGCCCGATCTGGCCCATACCTATCAGGGCCGCGTGCCCTATGAAGAGGCGCGGGCGCTGCGGCTGGACGAGATGCCGGGCATCGTGGAGGAATATGCCGCCGCCGCGCGCAACGCGATGGCTGCCGGCTTCGACGGCGTGCAGATCCACGCCGCCAATGGCTATCTGCTCGACCAGTTCCTGCGCGACAGCAGCAATCTGCGCGAAGACGAATATGGCGGTTCGGTGCACAACCGTGTGCGCCTGCTGCGCGAAGTGACGCAGGCCGTGGCGGACGACGTCGGCGCCGACCGCACCGGCGTGCGCTTCTCGCCCAACAGCGTGGTGCAGGGCGTGCGCGACAGCGACCCGCTGCCGCTGTTCACCGAAGCGGCGAGAGCGATGTCGGAAATCGGCATCGCGCATCTCGAGCTGAAAGAACCACCGTTCGGCAGCGATTACGGAGATCCCTATCTCGAACCGCTTGCGCCGCAATTGCGGCAGGTGTTCGATGGCGTCGTGATTCTGAATTCGGATTTCGATGGTGCGCGCGCGCAGGCAGCGCTCGATGCCGGAATTGGCGATGCGGTGAGCTTCGGCCGTCCGTTCATCCCCAATCCGGACCTGCCGCGGCGCCTGGCGGATGATTTGCCACTGGTCGGGAACGACCGCGATACCTGGCTGAAGGGAGGGGCGCGCGGCTATGTCGACTTCCCATCCTTTGGCACGGAACACCAACCCCCGCACGTTGAGACGCGTGCGGCCAACTGAATTTCACGGGAGATAGAAATGGCGACTGAAACAATCGGAAAAGTGCAGTTCGAACTCATTCCGAACTGGGAAAAATGCCCCGAAGGCGAGGAATACAGCCACGAAGACGTGGCCGACGTGGCATGCGACGCGGAAGACCGCGTGTTCCTGCACACCCGCAAGGGCGAGCGCGTGATGATCTACGACGAGGACGGCAACTTCATCAAGAAGTGGGGCGACGGCGTATTCACCACCGCGCATGGCATCGCGATCCGCGATGGCGACGTGTTCTGCACCGACAATGGCGACAGCGTGATCCGGGTCTTCGACCTGGACGGCAATTTCAAATGGATGATGGGCGAGCCCAAGAAGCCATCCGACACCGGCTATGGCGGGCACAAAGGGCGCAAGATCGAGATCCACCACAATGAGACCGTGGAGCGTGCCGCCGGCCCGTTCAACGGCTGCTGCAACGTCGCGCTGGCACGGAACGGAGACATCTTCGTGGCCGATGGCTACGGCAATGCCCGCGTCCACCACTTCGACAAAGACGGCAAGCTGCTCAACAGCTGGGGCGAAGTCGGTACCGGCCCTGGGCAGTTCCACCTGCCGCACGGCATCGCGCTCGACAATGACGAGAACGTCATTGTCTGCGACCGTGAGAACGACCGGCTGCAGATCTTCGACCGCTCTGGAAAGCTGCTGCATATCTGGACCGATATCCTGCGGCCGACCGACGTCACCGTCGACAAGGACGGGCTGATCTACGTATCCGAACTGTGGCGCCCGCTCGAACCGGGGCAGGGCAGCTTCGTGCACGGCTATGCCGATCACGATCTTCCCGGCCGGATGACCGTGTTCAATCCCGACGGCACGATTGCGGCGCGCTGGGGCGGCGATAGCGAGAACCGCACCGCTCCCGGCAACTTCATCGCGCCTCATGGCCTCGCGGTCGACAGCAAGGGCAATCTCTACGTGGCGGAAGTGTGCTGCACTTTCGGCGGCCGGCTCGGGCGCGCTCCGATGGAGGAATGCCTCCCGCACCAGATCCAGAAGTTCCGCCGGGTGAAGTAAGGCATTCGGGGCGAGCGGCGGCACCTGCCCCTTGCCGGGCAGGACGCTCGCCCCGAATTCGTTTGAAGAGGTTGGAGACGATGCAGCATCTGTCGCAAGTCCTGGAACGCGAGCCGCGCGTGGCGAAGGCCCGGTTCACGTCGAACATGCATGGCGAGCGGACGAAGATCGAGGTCTATACCCGCGTTCCCGACAACGCCTATCGTACGCTCGCACTGGGCAAGACGGAATTGATCGGCATGCGCTGCGGCACCATCGCGATGCGCCGCGATGCCGCCGACATTCGCGCCCGGCCCAGATGCATTGCGACATTCATCTTCCAGATCCGCGGCCGCAGCTCCTTCCGCCACTACGGCAATCACATCGAGCTGGAAGAAGGCGACATCAGCCTGTGCAACAACAGCACGCAATATGACCTCATTCTCGATGGGCCGTGCGAGATCATCCTGTTCCGCGTGCCGCTGAGCATGATCAACCAGGCGATTCCGTCACCCGACGTGTTCTTCGGCCACCGGCTGACCAGCCGGAACGGCCTGGCATCGACTGCAACGGCCGTCGCGCAGGATCTTATCGCAAAGGAGCAGGAACAGATTCCTTCCGAGGTCGCAGAGCGCGCCGGTCGGCACCTGCTCGATGTCCTCGCCAGTTCGTATATCCCGCTGGTCGACGAGCGCGCCGCCACCTCGGCAGTCATGCATGGGCGTTTCTGGAAAGTGAAACGCTTCATCGAAGAGCATTTGCGCGATCCGGAACTCAGCCCGTCCTACATCGCCAGCCAGCTCGGCCTTTCAGACCGCTATCTGCGCATGATCTTCGCTGTCGGGAATGAGGCGCCGTCCGCTTTCATCCTGCGTCGGCGGCTGGAAGAATGTGCCGCGCAACTGCGCGATCCGCGCTGGCGGCACTTTTCGATCACCAACATCGCATTCGGTTGGGGCTTCAACAGCGCGCCCCATTTCGCACGCACATTCCGGGCCCGCTATGCCTGTTCGCCGCGCGACTATCGCAGTCAGAAGCCGGCGTAGCGGACCGGTCGAAACTCGTTCAATACGATTGTTTACATGTTCACTTGTTCCGCTATGGGCACGTGCGACTTCCCAAATGAGCAAGCGGGCGAAATTCGGCCATGCGATCAAGGCGGGTGTTTTAGGGTTCGTGCATCTTAGTAGGTGCCGCAATGTTTGCGAGCTTCGAGGTCGGAAACAACAAGAACTGTTCTGGAGAGAGCGTCGATGGTTGATGTTGCGATTAATCCCGTAACAGGCAAGGCAGAAGGAGCAGAGGAAGCGACTGCTGCCGCTCCCGTGAGTACGCCTCTGCCGCCGCGCAAGGACGCCTATTACTCGCTGTTTGCCATCACCATCGTTGTCATGTTCACCGTGCTGGACCGCACGATCCTGTCGCTGCTGATCGAGCCGGTGAAGGACGATTTCGGTATCAGCGATACGCAAGCGGCTCTCCTCATGGGTGCCGCCTTTTCTCTGCCTTACGGTATCTGCGCGATTATCGTCGGCCGCTGGGCCGACCACATGAACCGCCGCAATATCATCGCTTTGTCCTGCGCTTTCTGGAGCGCGGCCACCTGTGCCTGCGGCATGGCGCAAGGCTTCGTCAGCCTGCTGATCGCCCGCATGGGCATCGGGGCAGGCGAGTCCGGCTATGGCCCTGCGGCCTGGTCGATCGCGACCGACAACTGGCCGCGCGAAAAGGTTGCCTTTGCCACCGGTATCATGGGGATCGGGGCCACTGCGGGCTCCGGCCTCGCATTCCTGCTGGGCGGCACGATCCTGCTGTTTGTGCAGGGCCTGGAACCATACCAGGTTCCTATGACAGAGATTATCATCCGGCCCTGGCAATGGGCCTTCTTCATCGTGGGCGCGCCGGGCCTGCTCTGGGCGCTCGTCGTCATGACCACCAAGGAGCCGCCGCGCCGCGGGCTGGTGGTCGGCGCCAAGATCGCGAAGGTCCCGGTGGCCGAGACCGCCCGCTGGATCGCCGACGATTGGCGCGTCTATCTTGCCACCGTGGGCGGGATGGCGATCAAGGCGATGCTGCTCGCCGGACCGCTTGTCTGGGGCGCGACCTTCATTCACCGCGAATATGGCTGGGACCTCGCACAGGTCGGCATGGTGAAAGGCGCGATCACGCTGGTTGTCTCGCCGCTTGGCCTGCTTGCCGGCGCGAAAGTGTCGGAAATCTGGACCAAGGCCGGCAAGCACGATGCCAATTTGCGGATCGTGTTCTACGGTCTTCTGGCCACGTTGCCGCTGCATATCCTCGCGCCGCTTATGCCGACGGCATGGGGCTATCTGATCGTCTATTCGATCGCCGGATTCATCGGCGCGCTAGGCTTCGGCCCCAGTGTTGCAGCGTTCCAGCTGATCACTCCGCCGCGGATGCGCGGGCAATTGGGCGGGCTGGTCCAGTTCTGCAACAATGTGATCGCTTTCGCCCTGAGCCCGCTGATCGTGGCCCTGTTCACCGATTATCTGTTCCATGACGAGGGCTCGCTCAAATATTCGATGGTGCTCAACACCATCATCATGGGCGGCCTTGCGGCAATCGTGATCGGGCAGGGCCTCAAGCCCTACAAGCGGTCTTACGAGCGCGGTTTGCGCGAGTTCGGCTCCTGACAATTTTCCGTAATCAAGACTTTTCCTGAGAGAGGGCAGTATGAGTAAGAACCTGGAATCACTCGAAATCATCGACGCGCAGATTCACGAGCCGACAGTCGGCCGCGAACCCGATGATTATGTGAAGTCGCAAATGACCCTGTGGCAGGTCGAACTGGCACGCGAAGCGATGGACGCCGCCGGTGTCGACGCTGCGCTGGCGGTGACCAGCGATGCTTTCGTCGAAGTGGGTAACGAGCGCTATCCCGGCCGTTTCCCGGGCGTGCATACGTTCTTCCACACCCACCCTGACCTTGCCGGCGAAGTGCGCCGCATTGCCGCGCACAAGGATATGATTGCCGGGCGCTGCCTGGTGGGCGATTTCATCACTGCCGTGATGCGCAAGGAATTCTTCGATGGCGTATTCGACATCGTCTACGAAACCGCCGAGGAAGTCGGCCTGCCGCTGTTCAATTCCACTCACGGCGGCTGCAAGCATATCGGCCCGGTGGCGGAGAAGCATCCGAACCTGAAGCTGATCGTCGACCATATCGGTGTCGCCCAGCATCCCGTGTCGCCGCCCGAGACCATGACCTGGGGCCCGTTCGAGGATCTGCTCGAACTGGCGAAGCATCCCAACGTCTATGTGAAGCTGTGCGGCGCTCCGCTGCTGTCGCAGGAAAACTATCCCTACAACGATGTCTGGCCGAACCTGCACCGCCTGTTCGCGGCCTTCGGCCACGACCGTGTGATGTGGGGCAGCGACTATACGCGCCTGCGCGGCGCCGACCTGCCCAAGGGCGATCGCCCGCGCAGGCGCGGCATCACCTATAGCGAGAACCTCAACTACATCCTCCATTCGGATGAGCTGACCTACGATCAGAAGGCAATGGTGCTGGGCGGCAGTGCCCGCAAGCTGTTCAACCTGCCGGCTGCTTCGCAGGAATGGGGCCCGCCGCCGATGAACTGGGCGATGCCCCGGTGATCGCATGACGCATACGGAACACCAAGCCGGGCCGGTTTGTCCCTTTTGCGACAAGCCGTGGACCCCAGCCATGCTCGAACTTTATGAGAGCATGCTGAATCCCGACGCTTGCGCTTGCTGCGGGGGCCCTCCGGCTCCCCAGCATGTGCATGCCGAGCCGGCCGTTCCCGTTCCGCAGAGCGACCTGAACTGCGATCATTGCGGACGGCCCATTTACCGTTCGCTTGCTTCGCACACCGGCGCGAACTGACTTTACCGCAGCGTTGCGTGGGGCTCGCCCTCATTCTTCCGCTGCGGGCAATTTTTGGATTTTTCGGCTTGGTACCTGCCGGGCCGATTTTAGAAAATAGGATGATTTTTTATGAGGCGTTCGACTGACTACTTCCTGAGCACGCATGGCGGAAACCTTCCGGTGCCGGACGATCTGTTCAAACTTCTGGACAATGCCCAGGGGAACGAGGCGGAGATCGCAGTCGAACTGCCCAAGGCGATTGAATGGGTCGTCAAGCAGCAGATGGATTGCGGCGTCGATATCATCAATGACGGCGAATATGTGAAAGCGGCAACGCCGGGCACATACCATGCTTATATCCACAACCGGGTCAGCGGCTTCAACACGGTCGACAAGCCGGAAGGCCTGCAGCCCAAGCGTGCCTTCACGGCCGAGCGCGACAAGCGCGATTTTCCGGGCTTCTATGAATCGGGCCTGTGGTTTGCGGGTTCGGGCGGCGCGATCCGTCCGGGTTTCGCCACGCCGGGCACCAGCCCGTCCGACCTGTTCAATCGCAGCCCCGGCAAGATCCGCGCCTGCACCGAAGACATCAAATATCACGGCCATGACGCGGCCCAGAAGGATATCGATGCGCTGCGCAAGGCGCTTGAGGGCAAGTCCAATGTCGACGGCTTCATCGCCGCGCTTGGCCCGCTCAGCCTGGGCGCAGGCGTGCACAACCTGCATTACAAGGACGAGCGCGACTATATGTTCGCCGTGGCAGATGCCGTGCGCGAAGAATACAAGGCGATCACCGATGCCGGTTTCATCGTGCAGGTCGACGAGCCCGAATTCGCCACCACCTGGATGTTCTATCCCGACTGGTCGGTCGAAGAATATCGCAAGCACCTCGATTTCTGCGTCGATATCATCAACCACGCCTTGCGCGGGCTGCCTGAAGACCAGGTCCGGTTCCACTTCTGCTGGGGTTCCGGACACCGTCCGCATGTGCACGACATCGAGTTTCAGCACATCGCCGACAAGATGATCAAGATCGACGCGCAGTGCTACACTTTCGAAGCCAGCAATCCGCGCCATGCGCATGAATACAAGGTGTTCGAAGATCTCAAGCTGCCCGAAGGCAAGATCATCGCCCCGGGCGTGGTCGGCCACTACACCGATCTGGTCGAGCATCCCGAACTGGTGGCCGAACGCCTGTGCAATTACGCCAAGCTGGTCGGCATGGAAAACGTCCAGGCCGGCACCGATTGCGGTATCGGCTCGCGCGTCGGGCATGAGGAAATCGTCTGGGCCAAGCTCAAGGCGATGAGCGAAGGCTGCCGCATCGCCGGCAAGCGGATGAAGGGCTGAGACCCGCTCGCCTGCGGGCGTTGCTCGCGGGAATATGGCCAAAACCGTGAGCCGGGCGCGAGTCAAAGTGATGAACGTGTTCATTTTCTTTGACAGCAAACGGCCATGGTGTTCAGTTTGTCGGGCTATTTCGGCCTGATTCGCCAAGGTCGGCCAATCGCTTTGCGGTTCGGCCGATCTTGTTGAAATCGTGCAGGGCCGAAATCCGGCAGATGCCTGACCAGAGGAGAGGGGCATGAGTGAGTTCGTTGCTCCGCTCGGCGGGCCTGCCGGGAAGACCAGTTCCAACCATTACATTCCGGAGTTTTTCGCATGAGCGAGTACACCCTGCCGTCGCTGAAGCATCCCGACCGCCTTTACATCGGCGGTGAGTGGGTCGTTCCCCATTCCGGCCGTCAGCTCGAGATCGTATCGCCCGACACGGAACAGGTCGTCGGCCATGTGGCAGAGGCGGACGAGGCCGATATGGACCGCGCAGTCGCGGCTGCGCGCGAAGCGTTCGACCACGGCCCGTGGCGCTGGATGAGCCCTGGCGAACGGATCGCGAAGATGGAAGAACTCGTGGCCGCGCTGCGCCGCCGCCATCCGGAACTAGATGCCGCCTGGTCGCTCCAGATGGGCGGTTTGAAGACCACGTCTCCTTACCTGACTGAGCGCGGCACGGCGAATTTCGAAGACGCGATCCGCATCGGCAAGAATTTCCCCTTCATCAGCAAGGCCTCCTCGCCGATGGTTGCGGCCGCCTATATCGTTCACGAACCGGTTGGCGTCGTCGCGGCGATTGCGCCCTGGAACGTGCCGTACATGATTATGGCGGCCAAGGTTGCTCCCGCGCTGCTCACTGGCTGCTCGGTGGTGATGAAGCCGTCGCCCGAAACCCCGCTGGAAGCCTATATCATCGCGGAATGCGCTGAAGAGGTCGGCATTCCTGCAGGTGTCGTCAATCTGGTGCCGGCCGATCGCCAGGCGTCCGACCACCTCGTTCACAACCCCGATGTCGACAAGGTGACGTTCACCGGATCGACCGCAGCGGGCAAGCATATCGGACAGGTCTGCGCCTCGCGCGTGGCGCGCTGCTCGCTTGAGCTGGGTGGCAAATCGGCCGCGGTCATTCTCGACGACATGCCGATCGAGGAAGCCGCCGGCATTCTCGGCGGCGCGATCACGCTGGTCAGCGGCCAGGTCTGCGCGATGCTGACCCGGGCGATTGTCCCCCGGGCGCGGCATGACGAACTCGCCGATGCGATCGCCGCGGTGATGAAGCAGACCAAGGTGGGCCATTCCTACGATCCCGAAGCGCAGATGGGCCCGCTTGCCATGGCGCGCCAGCTTGAGCGCGTGGAAGGCTATATCAAGGCCGGTTCTGCCGAAGGCGCCGATCTCGTCGCCGGTGGCGGCCGCCCGAGCCAGCTCAACCAGGGCTATTTCTTCGAACCGACGCTGTTCGCCAATGTGAACAACGACATGACGATCGCCCGCGAGGAAATATTCGGCCCGGTGCTCAGCCTCATTCCCTGCGAGGATGAGGAAGATGCCATCCGTATCGCCAATGACAGCAATTACGGCCTCAACGGCTCGGTCCTCACGCATGATGTCGATGCAGCATGGCGGGTCGCCCGCCGGATGCGTACCGGCAACATCGGCCAGAGCGGCATGAAGAACGATTTCTCATTGCCGTTCGGCGGGTTCAAGCAGTCGGGCATCGGCCGCGAGGGCGGGGCGCAAGGGCTTTACCAGTTCCTCGAGACCAAGACGATCATGCTGGACGGAGAACCGTCAAAGACGGACTGATCGGTCTGGAAAGGAGGCATGGACGGGCTAGGGCGCTCCAGGCGTGGGTGGTCCTCATCCGCGGAGAGGACCGTGCCTGAGCGGAGCGCAAGCGAAGCCCGGGCACGACCTTCGCCCAGTCTAGCCCAGGAATGAATATGTCTCGACCCAGGATTTTGGTCACGCGGCGCTGGCCGCAGGAAGTCGAAGCCGAAATGACGGCTCGCTTCGACGTGGTGCTCAACGAAAGCGACGAGCCGCTCGACCAGCAGGCGCTGGCAACGGCGATGGACGAGTTCGACATCATCTGTCCGACTGTGTCGGACACGCATGGATGCGGACGTCATCAATGGCGCCAGCCGGGTCCAAGCTGATCGCCAATTACGGCGTCGGTTTCGATCACATCTCCATCGACGCCGCGCGCGCCAAGGGCATTGCGGTGACGAACACACCCGGCGTGCTCACCGATGCGACCGCCGATCTGGCGATGACCTTGCTGCTGATGGCGGCGCGGCGTGCCGGCGAAGGAGAGCGCGAATTGCGCGCGGGGCAATGGACCGGCTGGCGCCCGACGCATCTGGTCGGCTCCTCGCTCAAGGGCAAAGTGCTTGGCTGCGTCGGCTTCGGCCGGATCGCGCAGGCGACCGCTCAGCGCGCGCATCATGGTTTTGGGATGCAGATCGCCTATTACGGCCGCCGCGAGGCGGACGCGCAGGCAGTGGCCGGGCTCGATGCGACCTATTATCCCGATCTGCGCGCGCTGCTCGCGGCGTCGGACTTCGTTTCGCTGCATGTGCCGGGCGGGCCGGACACGCTGAACCTGATCGACGCCGCTGCAATCTCGGCGATGCGCGAAACGGCCTATCTGGTGAACACTGCGCGCGGATCGGTAATCGATCACGATGCGCTGGGCGAAGCGCTGCGTGCAGGCCGGATCGCCGGCGCCGCGCTGGACGTCTATCCCAACGAGCCGCAAGTGCCCGAGGCGCTGCACGGCCTGGAGAACGCAGTTCTCTTGCCGCATCTCGGCAGCGCGACCCGCGAAACGCGCGTTGCCATGGGCATGCGCACGCTGGCCAATGTCGAGGCCTGGACGCGGGGCGAGCCGCTACCGGACCGCGTGGTCTGAACGATATGGCAAGGGCCTGAAAGGTCGAGCTTCGGAGAGGGACATTTCAAATGGCAGACGAAAACACAGTGCATAACAATGTGCGTATTCGCGAGCGCGAGATTCCGCCGCCGCCGACGATCAGCCCTCAGGCGCGGCAAATGCTCTCGGATCGTGCAGTGGAACCGCGCATGGCCTGGCCTTCTGCGGAGGACAAAGAAGCGTGGCGCGCACGCGCGGGCACGACCGATGCCGCGCGTCAGAAAATGGTCGATGCCGATGCTTGCCGGCGCAACGGCCAATATCGAGACTACTCTTATCGTCGGAGTGCAGTGCTACGATTGTGTGCCCGCGGATGCCTCGGCTGCCGACCTGCCGATCTATCTCTTCGCTCACGGCGGCGCATTCGTTGCGGGCGGCGGCGACTTCGCCAAGGCGCAGGGCGCACGGGCTGCCGACGGGCTGCGCGTTCGCGCCGTCTCGGTCGATTATCGCATGCCGCCCGATCATCCTTTCCCCGCCGCGCCCCATGATCTTCTCGCAGTGTACAAGGCTTTGATTGCGCAGGAGGATCCGGGCCGCATCGTCATTGCGGGCAGTTCGGCAGGCGGCAATATCGCCGCTGCAACGATCTTGATGATCCGCGATCAGGGGCTGCCTTTGCCCGCTGGGGCCATCCTGATGACGCCGGAAGTGGATCTGACCGAATCCGGCGATACTTTCCGCACCAATGAGGAGCTCGACGTCATCCTCAAGGGCGGATTGCCGGAATGCAATGCGCTCTATGCCGATGGCCACGATCTGCGCGATCCCTATCTCTCGCCGCTGTTCGCGGACTATTCCGCTGGCTTCCCTCCCACTTTCGTCCAGTCGGGCACGCGCGACCTGTTCCTGTCCAACTCGGTGCTTCTCCACCGCAAGTTGCGCAATGCCGGCATCGATGCCGAACTGCATGTGTGGGAGGCGATGCCGCACGGTGGTTTCGGGATCGGAGAGACACCCGAGAGTGGTGAAATGCGTGCTGAAGTGGCCCGCTTCATTGGGCGCGTGATCGGCTAGGCCGAAGCCTTGCCAATCCTGCCCGATCCTCTTTGACGGGCAGGAAAATCGGCCATCCAGCATTGGAATGCTCCGCTTCCCGCGTCTTGCATTGTGCGGACGTGCGGCTGGCGGCGTTGCCATACCTGGCAATCCAGCCGGGAATCTGGACTATTGCACATGGTAACGAGTTGATGCACATGTGAACATGTTAACTACCCTTCGTTTGCCGGCATGGCTGGGCCTGCAGAACGGGAATGCTTGGAGAGGCGGAGTGAGTACTCAACCGGATCCTGCGGCCGTGCAGGAAATGATCGACAAGATCGAGATCGGCGAATTGCAGAGCCGCTACATGTTCGCGATCGATTGGCAGGATGCGGAAGTCTACGCATCTGTCTTCACCGAAGACGCGACGCTGGAATGGCCCGAGGGCAGCGCGCAGGGCCGCGAGGCCATCAGCAAGATGATTGTGGGGCTAAAGGAATACCGCCGCAAGCTGGCGGAATTTGCCGCACCGAACAAACCAGCCAGCCTCAGGCATTTCGTGACCAACCGCGTGATCAAGGTCAATGGCGACCGGGCGACAGCGGTGGCGTACTGGCTCGACATCAACAACGACAACCAGATCCGCACACCTTACGTGCCCGGCTACGGCCACTACGAGGACGAACTGGTCCGGACCGCGGATGGTTGGCGGTTCCAATCGCGCAAAGTCTACAATGAAACGACGGCGGTCTCTCCGACGGAAAATCCAGGCTGGTAGCGCCGGTGACTGCTGCAAGCGCAGCAGCGGAAAATATCGTTTAAAATAACAAGGTTATGGTCAATATCCGGCCCCGTTGGGCGCCGGCGAACATCATAGGGAATTTTTGTGGCCGCCAGCAGTGAAAGCGTGATGGAGCCGGATGCACCGGCGCTGTCGATGAAGACGGAAGTAACCGGCCCGCGCGGCTGGTACACCGTGTTCGTCCTCGCGCTGGTCGCGATGCTCGCACAGATCGATCGGGGCGCGATCTCGCTGATGGTCGAGCCGATGAAGCGGGATCTGGACCTGTCCGATACGCAAGTCAGCCTGCTGATCGGATTTGCCTTCACCTTCTTCTACGCCATCTTCGGGCCGCCGATTTCACGCATCGCCGACCGCGGCATGCGCAGGGGCGTGATCGCCAGCAGTCTCGCGATCTGGAGCGTAGGTACGTCGCTATGCGGCCTGGCGCAGAACTTCTGGAGCTTCTTTGCCGCCCGCGGCGTGGTCGGTGCCGCAGAATCGGGCAGCAGCCCGGCGTCGCTTTCGATGATTGCCAACGTCATTCCCCGCAACCGGCTGCCGCGCGCTTTCGCGATCTACAATGCGGGCGTGATGGGCGGCATGGCGCTCTCGCTGGTGGTAGGCGGCCTGCTGCTGGGGATACTTTGCCCATGTCGAGCCATTCCACCTGCCCGGAATCGGGGTAATTCGTGACTGGCATCTCGTGTTCATGCTGCTGGGCATTCCGGGGCTGCTGGTCGCGGCTCTGGTGATGCTGACGGTGCCCGAACCCAGATCAAGGTCGGCCACAAGCCCAAGGGTTATCCTATTCGTGAGGTTTTCGGCTTCGTCTGGGCCAACCGCGCGATGCACATCCCGTTGCTGCTTGGCGTGCTCATCATGTCGATGCAGTCGTTCGGGATCAATGCCTGGGGGCCTGCATTCTACGAGCGCACCTATGGCTGGGGCCCGGAAATCGCCGGACCATGGCTGGGCGGCGTGTCGCTGGGGACCACTTTGATCGGCCTCGTGATCGGTGCGAAATTCGCCGAATGGATGGGCGAACGCTACAATTCCGCCAATCTGCGCGTCCTGTTCGTGGCGCAGATCACATCCATACCGTTTGTCGCCGCCGCTCCGCTCATGCCCACTCCCGAACTGGCGCTGCTGCTTACGGGAACCGGAGGCATTCTGGCAGGGATGGGCGGGCCGGCCTACAATGCCGCACTCCAGCTTTCGACGCCGAACCAGATGCGCGGCCAGATCAACGCCTTGTACCTGTTCACGATCGCTGCGGTCGGCGGAGGATTGGGGCCGCTGATCGTGGCGTTGCTGACCGACTTCGTGGCGCAGTCGGAAGATTTGCTGCGTTACGTGCTGGTCGGGTTCCGGCTTGTACTCGGGCCGATCGACGCAATCCTGATATTCATTGCTATTCGCCACTATGGAAAGGCATTCCGCCAGCGGATCGATGAGGGGGAATAGCCGCAGGCATCTTGCCTGCATTGCTCTGGCGCGAAGTCCCCATTGGTGCGCGCTGGAATTGACGAAAATCCGCCCGGTTGCCGCCAGCGGAAGAATGTGAGGATGATATGGCTACGACACTTGAACCACAGATCGACGATGCCCTGGAAGAGCGCGTTTCGCGTCTCCTGATCGGTGCGGTGGATCTGCATTGCCACTCCGGACCGTCGGTGATGCCGCGTGCATTCAACCACATCGAAGCGCTGGAAGAGGCTTCGGAAGCCGGCTTTCGTGCGATGTTGATCAAGGATCACTATTACTCGGCCACGCCGATCACGGTGATGTTGAACGAATCCCACAAGCATCTGGGCGTCGAGGCGTTCTCGGGCGTTCCGCTCAACAATTCGGTAGGCGGCTTCAACAAGCACGCAGTCGATCACGGCATCGCGCTGGGCGCCAAGCTGATCTGGATGCCGACCTTCTCGTCGAAGAACCATATCGACTCGCCATTCGGCGTCAGCGCCGGCTTCCCGCATACGAGCAAGCCGATGATCCCGTTCGATCCGCTCACCCCGATCGACGACAATGGCGAAGTGAAGGACGAGGTGAAGGTAATCCTCGACATGATCGCCGAGCATGACGTGATCCTGTCCGGCGGCCATCTGCACATCTCGGAAATCTTCAAGGTTTTCGCGGAAGCCAAGAAGCGCGGCGTAAACCGCCTGCTGGTCAACCATCCGACCTTCATCCTCGAAGCGACGCATGAAGATATCAGCCAGCTCGTCGCCGAATTCGACGCCTATATCGAGCATTCGCTGTGCATGTATATCGAGCTGACCCGCCGGGACAAAGCGATGTACCCGCCGGAAGAACTCGACGCGCTGATCAAGGCCGGCACGGTCGATCGCACGATCCTGGCTTCCGACATGGGCCAGGTGAACAACGACAAGCCGGTCTATGGCTTCCGGGCAGTGATCAAGAACTGCATCGACCTCGGCTATTCCGACGAGGACATCAAGAAGATGATCTCCGGCAACCCCCTGCGTCTGCTGGGCATGGAAGCCTGAATCGTTGATTTGTCCCGCGCCCGTCTCCGAAATTCTCGGGTGGGCGCGGGAAACGAAATCGGCCGAAACCGATCGGGGAAGGATGCAGCGTGACGGGAAGCATCGATAGTGCGGCTGAGAGCCAGACGGAGCCTGCGGCGCCGAGGCCGGTCAAAAGCGGCGGCTTGATTGGCTGGTACACGGTGGTGATGACAGCCGTTGTCATCATGCTCGGTCAGATTGACCGCAACGTGATCAGCCTGATGGTCGAATCGATCAAGGAAGACTTCTCCTTGTCTGATACCGATATCGGCTATCTCACCGGCATCGCTTTCGTTTCCACTTACTTCCTGTTCGGCCCACCTATCGCTCGTTTTGCGGATCGCGGTTTCCGCAGGCCGGTCATCGCTGCAAGTCTTGCCCTCTGGAGCTTTGCGACCGCGCTTTGCGGGCTTGCCCAGAATTATTGGCAGCTGTTCGTTACACGGATGATCGTCGGAGGCGCTGAGTTCGGGCAGCAGCCCGGCTTCGCTATCGATGATTGCCGACGTGATCCCGAAAGAGAAACTGCCGCGCGCCTACGCCATATACAACACCGGCTTCATGGCAGGCGGCGCCGCTGCCCTGTTCTTCGGCGGGCTGCTGATGGGCGCTTTCGCCAATATGGAGCCGATCCCGGTTCCGGGCATCGGTCTCATCCGCGACTGGCAGCTCGTTTTCATCATCCTGGGTCTGCCGGGTCTGCTCGTAGCGGCGATCTGGATGCTGACGGTCAAGGAACCCCAGCGCACGGCTTCATACAAGAAGGGGGGCTACCCCCTGCGCGACGTATTCGGCTTCGTGTGGTCCAATCGCAGGATGCACATTCCGCTGCTCCTGGGATCGCTGCTGAACTCCATCCAGATGTTCGGCGCGCTGGCGTGGATCCCGGCTTTCTATGAGCGGACATATGGCTGGGGACCGGAAATAGCAGGCCCCTTGCTTGGCCCCATCAACATGGGCAGCGCCTTGTTTGGCCTGTTCGGCGGCGCTTACCTGACCGAATGGCTTGGCCGGCGCCGCGACGATGCGAATATCCGCATGATGTTCTTCGGCAATCTCCTGTCGATTCCCTTCATCGTGGCGCAGCCTCTGATGCCCACGCCCGTGCTGGCATTGGCCTTGGGCGCGCTGGGCGGATCGATCGCTGCCATGAGCGGCGCGGGCTACAATTCTGCGCTTCAGGTCTCCACTCCCAACGCCATGCGGGGCCAGATCAACGCGCTCTATCTGTTTGTGATCGCTGCGGTGGGCGGCGGTGCGGGTCCGCTCATCGTTGGACTGCTGACCGATTTCGTCGCGGGGAGCGAGGAAGATCTGCGCTATGTGCTGTTCTATTTCCGCATGGTCCTCGCTCCGATCGACGCCGTGCTCATTTGGCTCGCCATCCGGCCTTACGGAAGGGCCCATCGCGCCCGGATCGAGGCTGGGGACTAAGCCCAGGCCAGCTCAGACGGCGCAATAAAAAGGCCCCCTTCCGCAAAGAAGGGGGCCTTCTGAATCTTGTCTGGCTCTGAGCGTCAGCCGCCCTTGTTGTAGAGCGTCTCGAACTTCTTGAGCTGGGCGGCGGCACCGGCGCGCAGGAATCCCTGGTCGTTGCCAACCAGCATGCAAGTGACGCCGAGGTCCGCCATCGCCTTGGCGTCGTCGCCGGCCAGGTCCGGGCAGACGGCGGCCAGGACCTTGCCGTTCTTCAGCACGGATTCCGCGATGATCTTCGTGGCCTCGGCTACAGTTGGGGCGGGGCCCTTCACATTGCTGAGCGACAGGCCCAGGTCGCCGCGACCCATGAAGAAGCAATCGATACCATCGACTGCAGTGATCTCGTCGATATTCTCGACTGCCTCGGCATCCTCGATCATGGCGATTACAGTAGTGACGGAATCGGCCCATTGGTAATAGCCGTCGATCCCTCCAGCGCCGACCATGCCGCCATAGTCGCCGCCGCGGCTGACACCGGAGCCGCGCGTGCCGCCTTTGTAGCGGGCCCAGGATGCGACATCGCGGGCCTTCTCCGCCGAGTATACGTGAGGCACCATCACACCAGTTGCGCCGTCATCCAGCGCCGACAGGATGCTCGCCGCGTCAGGCCGCGATACGCGCACGATCGCGGCAGTGTTGAAAGCGCGGGCGGCGAGATAGCCATGGCCGAGCTGTTCGCGTGTCCACGGGGCATGCTCTTCGTCGAGCATCACGAAATCATAGCCGATCTGGCCGAAGATCTCGGTCACCTGTGGAACGGTGAATTTGAGGAAGGACCCGATGACAGGGTCGCGATTGAGCAGCCGCTTGCGAAAGTCGCGAGGCTCGGGGCGTGAAGTCGTGGTCATGACAGGGCGTTTCCTTCAGTTTGGCAGGACAAGGATTTGGTTCGAAACCGCTACGGAGCCAAGTTTAGCCTTTCGGGCCAGTATCTCCACTCCCTTCCGGCAGCGGATATCGGCATTCCTGAAAGAGGAAGGCCGCTCTTGGTGCTGCGGAGCATCGCGATGATGTTTCCGGGATCCACTAGACCTCTTCGGGTTCCAACTTTCTGCACTTGATCAGGTCCGCCGCCTTCTCCCCGATCATCAGGGTCGGCACATTGGTGTTGCCGGACGGGTCGTCCGGCATGACCGAGGCATCGGCGACGCGCAGGTTCTCCACGCCGTGGACGCGCAACTGCGCATCGACCACGCCGAATTCGTCAATTCCCATCTTGCAGGTGCCGCAGGCGTGGTGGCGATGCTCGGTCTGGTTGCGGATTGCTTCGCCCAGTTCGGCATCGCTTTGATATTGCGGGCCGGGAAGCAATTCCTCCTCGAGGATCCCCTTCATGGGCTGCGTCGCCATCAATTCGCGGCTGAACTTCACCGCATTGATCATCGCGTCCAGATCGGCCTTCTCCTGGTACATGTTGAAGCGGATGCGCGGCAGGTCGCGCGGATCGGACGAGCGCAGCCGAACCCAGCCGCGCGACATGGCATGCAGGATGCCCACGCGCACCGTGAAAGCGTAAGTCGGACTCTTGGTCAGCAGCGGAAACCAGAGGTCCGCATATTGGTGGATCGGCATGGCGATCAGCTGGACGTCCGGTCGTTCGAGTTCCGGCCTGGTGCGCATGAAGATATTGGCCATGGTGCCGGCCATCGCGAAGGGGCCATCACCGAACAGGGCCCAGCGCATGACCGACCAGGCGGCGCGATCGACGCGCAGATAGTTCGAGAGACCGCGCTTGCCATTGGCGCGGTAAATGTTGAGGAGATTGGGATGCTCCTGCAGGTTCTGCCCGACGCCCGGCAGGTCCTGGACGACATCGATGCCCATTTCCTGCAGGTGATCCGCAGGCCCGATTCCCGAAAGCATCAGCAATTGCGGCGAGGCGTAAGTGCCGGCGCAAATGGTAACTTCGCGCTCGGCCCGGACCTGTTCCAGCTTGCCTCCGCGCAGGAACTCCACCCCTACGGCGCGTTTGCCTTCGAACAGCACGCGCGTGGTCTGCGCCTTTGTGAGAACGGTCAGGTTCTTGCGCGTCTTCATCGCGGGGTGGAGGTAAGCGCGCGCGGAGCTGGCCCTGCGTCCGCGGTTGGTGTTGACCTCGATCCGGCTGATGCCTTCCTGCTCGTCGCCATGATGGTCGGCAACAGGCTTGAGCCCTGCATTGATGGCCGCTTGCTGGAGATAGAGGAAGTGGGTTTCCGGCCGATCGACCGGCACATTGCCTACCGGGCCCTGCGAGCCGTGATAGAGCCCGTCGCCCCGCCAGCTGGTTTCAAGTTTCTTGAAATAGGGCAGTACGTCGCGGTACGCCCAGCCTTCGAGGCCTTGCTGGCGCCAGAGATCGTAATCGTAGCGGCTGCCGCGCACATTGATCATGGCATTGATGGAGGAGCAGCCTCCCAGCGTCTTGCCGCGCCAGATCGGCAAGCTGCGCCCATTGAGGCCGGGTTCGGGCTCAGTGGCGTAAGGCCAGATATAGGCCTTGGTTGTCGCAACCTTGGGGAAAGCGATCGGCATTGCCATGAAGGGGTGGTCGTCGCGCCGCCCCGCCTCGATCAGGAGCACCGAGACATCGGGATCCTCGCTCAAGCGTGACGCCACGATGGATCCGGCAGAGCCGGAACCGACGACAATATAATCGAACGCTTTCATCGCCATTTCGGAAGAGGCCGCATTCAGCCAGGCAAATCCGCTCTTCCTTCCCCCCGCTATGTCTTTTCGCCGCATGCCGCGGCCCACCACAATCCGGACGCCCCTATCGGGAAACCGGAGAATAAACTTCACATGTTAATAATCACGAGATCATTCCGAGGCAAGTGCCAGGGAGCGCTTGCTGTGAAATTCATTCCCCCTTCCGCAATTCCTTTCCGGCGTGAAATGCCGGCTAGCCGGCGCGCGTATGATCGGGATCCCATGCCGGCATGGCGCCGATGATGTTCTCCAGCTCCTTGGTGATACGCCCCGCGACCATCACGATGAACAGGCGGCAATGCTTGTCGCTGCGATTTACCCAGGCGTGGTTGGTTGCCCGCTGGACCATCGTATCGCCCTTGCGCAGAGTCACTTCGTGCTGGTCGTCGTCGAGCTGCATCACGATTTCGCCTTCCAAGCACATGGAGATAATCGACTGAATCGGTGCGGTGCATGAAAGGCTCGGACCCGGGGGGCGTGGGAGGTATGTCGGTAATGCGCACCCGGATGCCGGTTTCCGGCAAGTTGAAATTGACCGGGCCTTCAGTCGGGTCTGGTTCGCTTGCGTCAATCGGGGTGGGAACGGTATCGTGTTCCCAGATATCCTGCACGCGCCAGCTTGATCCACCGGCACCGTGATAAGTGCAAGGCGCATCGATGAGTATTACCGATTTGCCATCCGCATCGTGGCCCGTGACAATCCGCCGCAGGTTTGGATAATTATCATCGTTGCTCTCAGCCATTTTCCGCTCTCCTGTTCGGCACCGCATGTATGAGTGCCTGCGGAATGAAGAAACTGCACAAGTAAACTACTTGTCAAACTGAAAGATTCCTCAAGCTGAAGAATCTGGCCAGATATCTGCAATCCTGGCCCGCTACGGCTGCCATGACGCGCATCCGCGCCATTTATCTGCAAATCGCCACTGGCCGGCTTCCTGCCGCTTCCGGCAAGCAAAGCTTGTTTGCATATCTAGACGGATGAACTCACCGGCATTTTGCCCCAATATGCTTTTGGGAGCTGGAGCAACTCTGGCTAAGGAAAAACAACGGGCGGGGATTGGGGTTGGCTGTAAATACGATACTTCCTCCATATGAGCAGACACTCGGTGCGGTGCTGATCGGCGCAAAGGAAGCGGTGATTGCGCCGCTGCGGCCGACCTTGCGCGAGCACAACGTTACCGAGCCGCAATGGCGCGTGCTGCGCATAATCAACGATCACGGTGCCACCGATGCGACCAGCATCGCCCAGGTGGGTTATCTTCGCGCACCAAGCGTAACGCGCATCCTGCGGGAGCTTGAGGATCGAAAGCTGGTGAAGCGCAAGCCGGACAGCCATGATCGGCGCCGCGTTCTCGTGGAGCTGGAGCCTGGCGGGCGGGATCTGGTGGCGATCATGTCCGCCAGCATGGTGGGCATCCTCGAGGCTTACTCACACCGCTTCGGTCCCGACCGGATCGAACAGATCACAGCGGATCTGCGAGAGCTCTCCGGTGCTCTCAAGGGTATTGAGTAACCCGCACCAAAGTCCAGGCTCCCCGCGGTCCGATTTGTCTCGTTTCACTATTGCCCGCAAACTACTTATCATGTTAACCGCAGGTGAGCAAAATAGCGAGAAGAAGCGAGTAATTTGGGAATGGCGACAGTAGAGGCACACGTTCGACCTGAGAGGCCGGAGTTGCTGACAGCGACAGACGACGTGATCGAAGATGCGGTCGGATATGCCGATCCCATGGTGCTTCGCGGCCTGCTTTATCAGCTGACCGGCGATCAGGAACTCAAGTCGATCCCGCTGAAGAAGATTCAGATGGGCCGGGCCGAATCGGTCGCGCCCGCAAACGACGATGTGATCGCATTGCTTCGGCGCAAGACGGTGGAATTTCTCAAGTCCTATCGTGATTCCGGGGCGGGGCCGCTCAGCTACGGCCCGAAGGAGCGCTTGGGGGAAAGCCTGGATCTGATTGTCGGGGAGACGATCAAGGAAGAAGCGCGCGATCTGATGGCGGAAGAAACCGCGCTCGATCCCTGGGCCCGTTCGCTCCAATGGTCTGCCGAGCCCGATCCGAAGCGGTTGGAGAATTTTTCGGTTACCGTGCTGGGCGCGGGGATGGGCGGGCTGAACGCTGCGATCCAGCTGAAGCGCGCCGGCATCGACTATTCGGTGATCGAGAAGAATTCCGGCGTCGGCGGCACATGGCACGAAAACCGCTATCCCGGGGCGAGAGTGGATACGCCGAGCCGCGGCTATATGAACCTTTTCGGCGTCGATTTTCCCTACCCCTATTCTTATGGGCCCTATTCCGAGAACCAGAAATATTACGACTGGGTCGCTGACGAATTCGGCCTGCGCGACGAGATCACTTTCGATACCGAAGTGCATTCGCTGACATGGGATGAGAACGACTCCATGTGGGAGATCCGCGCAGCGGGACCCGATGGAGAGAAGGTCTTTCGCTCAAACGCCGTGATCAGCGGTGTCGGCTTCCTCAATCGTCCGAACGTTCCCGAGATCGAGGGCATGGACGAATTCGAGGGGCAGTCCTGGCACACCGCGCGCTGGCCGGACGGAGTGGATCTTACCGGCAAGCGCATTGCGGTGATCGGTACCGGCTGCACCGGCTACCAATTGATCCCCGAGCTTGCTGCACTTGAGGGAACCGAGCTGACGGTATTCCAGCGCACACCGCAATGGATATTCCCGGTGCCGGGCTACCAGTCCAAAGTGGCGCCGCAGATCCTCTGGCTTGACCGGAACCTGCCGTTCCACACCAATTTCATGCGCTTCAAGGCGTTTTACGGAGTTGGTCCCGACTTCACCAAGGTGTTCGATGTCGATCCGGATTTTGACGATCCCTACACCTGCAGCGAAGGCAACAAGGTCGCGCGCGAACGCGCTATCGAGTTCCTCCAGAGCAAGCTCAAGGATCCGACGCTCGTCGATATCATGACCCCGAAGCATCCGCCGTGGTCGGCGCGGCCGGTGGTGGTCGATCCGGAAATAAGCGTGCTGGATTCGATCCTGCAGGACAACGTCAAGCTGGTGACCACCGGCGTGAAGCGCATCAATCGCACAGGCATCGTGGCGTCCGACGGGACCCAGCACGATGTCGACGTGATCGTCTACGCAACCGGCTTCCGCGCTCACGATTTCCTCTACCCGATGACCGTTACGGGGCGCGAGGGCATGACGCTGGAGAAGCTATGGGCGAAAGATGGCGCCCGCGCCTATCTCGGTTGCATGATGCCGGGCTTTCCGAATCTTTGGACGCTGTATGGGCCGAACACCAATGGCGGCCTGCCGGTTTCCCAATATCACGAAGTGACCATGCGCTACGCGCTCAAATGCATGGAGCGGCTGATCCTCGACGGGAAGGACGCGATCGACGTCAAGGAAGAAGCTTTCTGGCGCTATAACGAGATCGTCGACCGGGAAAATCGCAAGAAGATCTGGGCCGATCCACGTGCGCAGAACTACTGGTGGAGCAAGCACGGCCGCACGGTCTCGCAAACCCCTTTCACGGGTTACGAGGTGTGGCAACATATGCTCCAACCCGATCTGGACGATATGGAATTCAACTGACCGCCGCTGACAGTCCGGTTTACGCACTGATCTGATCGGCCAGGGATTAGCCTGAACGACTGCCGGCCTAATGTGCGGCGCCAGTCGATTACTGGGAGGGAAGTAGTGACAGAATCCGAGCAAGAATTCGACGCCATCGTAATCGGCGCAGGGTTCTCAGGGATTTACATGCTCCACCAGCTTCGCAAGCTCGGGCTGCGTGCCCGGTTGTTCGAGGCCGGGGAAGGGGTAGGGGGCGCGTGGTATTGGAACCGCTATCCGGGGGCACGTTGCGACTCCGAAAGCTATTTCTATTGCTTCTTCTTCTCGGACGAAATTCTGCAGGAATGGACCTGGTCGGAACGTTTTCCGGCCCAGCCGGAGATCGAGCGCTACCTCAATTTCGTGACCGACCGCCTCGACTTGCGCAAGGACATGACTTTCAATGCGCGGGTCAATTCGGCGGCCTACGATGAGGACGCAAAGCTCTGGACGGTCGAGACATCGGCCGGAGACAAGGCGACTGCCCGCTACGTGGTGACGGCCATTGGTGGACTGACTTCGACCGCAACTAATTTGCCGGACATTCCCGGCATCGAGAATTTCAAGGGCGAATGGTATCATACCGGACATTGGCCCAAAGAGGGCGTCGACTTCAGCGGTAAGCGGGTCGGACTGATCGGCACTGGCTCGACCGGCATCCAGGCCGCGCCCGAAATCGCCAAGGCCGCCGAACATCTCACTGTGTTCCAGCGCACGCCGGCCTATATCATGCCGGCCAAGAACCATCCTCTGACGCCGGAATATAATGCCGAGATCAAGGCCAACTATCCGGAGATCAAGGCTAAGGTTCGGACGCATTGGGGTGGCCAGCCCTATGATGCGCCGCCCCACTCCTTCGAGGAAATGGATCTTGCGGAAGCGAGGAAGGTTCAGGAAGAATTTTGGGACACTGGCGGCCTGAAGGTCATCCAGGCCTTCAAGGAAGGAACCCGGGTTCCCGCCGTACGTGAGTTCATGGAAGATTTCTTCCGCGATAAGGTGCGCAGCATCGTCAAGGACCCGGTCAAGGCCGAGATCCTAGAGCCCAAGGGCTATCCGATGGGCGCCAAGCGCATCGCGCTCGACAGCAATTTCTATGAGACGTTCAATCTCCCCCATGTCGACGTCGTCAATGTGAAGAAGACCCCGATCACGAGTTTCACCGAGACCGGGGTGATGGTCGGCGACAAGGAATACCCGATCGATATCCTGGTTCTGGCGACCGGCTATGACGCCGTGACCGGCCCGTTCCGCAAAATGGATATTCGCGGCCGCGGCGGGATCAAACTGGCCGATCGGCTGGACGATGGGCCGCGCGCCTATCTGGGAATGAGCTTTGCCGGCTTCCCCAATCTGCTCGCGATCAGCGGGCCCTGCAATCCCGCGCTATCGACCAATGTGCCCGCGTCGATCGAGCACGATGTCGAGTGGATTACCGACCTGATAGAGCATTGCGAGAAGGAAGGCTTCACCGCGGTCGAGCCGACGCAGGACGCCGAAGACGAATGGACTGAAGAGACGCAGACCAAGGCGGCGGATTCGGTCTTCACCGAGGCTGACAGCTGGCAGTTCGGATCGAACGTGCCGGGCAAGCCGCGGCGCTTCCTGATCTGGCTGGGCGGGCTGCACATGTTTCGCGAGCGCTGCGAGGAAGTCACCGACGCAGGTTACAAGGGATTCAAATTCACTCGCTGAGCTGGCTCACCGGATGTGCTTGCACCGGCTCCGGCAGCTACGCCACATCCTGTTGAGAACGATAATGGAGGCCCCCGATGTCTGAAGCTGCACGCCTGCAAGAACTCGAAGATCAAGAGGCAATTCGCCAGCTGTTCACCGATTATGCCAGGCATCTCGATGGGGCGGATTATGTCGCCTATGCGGGCCTGTTCGCCAGCGACGGGGTGTTCGGCGAAGCGGTCGGCCCCGCTGCGATCGAGGCGCAGATGGAAGCGTATGGTGCCCGTGTCGAGGAAGGGCGGAGCAAGGGCGTCTTCAACGATGCGATCCATCTGCTGAGCAACCACGACATCAGGGTCACGGGCGACACCGCCACCGCAGAGATCATCTTCAGCTATCTGTCGATCGATCGCGACAAGGTTCCGGTCGTGTATCAGATGGGGCGGTATAATGACGATCTCGTCCGGGAAGACGGCAAGTGGAAGATTGCCCACCACCGCATCAGCCGGATCATGGGCCGATCGCAGATGGAAGAGGCGTCTCCCTCCCGGATCGAAGCAGTCCAGGCGGGCCAGCGCCATGCTGACGACCGTGAAGAGATCCGCCAGATATTCGTCGATTACGCCCGCTACCTCGATAGCGGCGACCACGCCGGCTATGCGAGCCTTTATGCCCGCGAAGGTGTGCTCGCCGCCCAATTAGGGGAAGCGGTCGGCCCGGCCGCGATCCAGGCCTTGCTCGACAAGGCGCGGGCGCCCGAAATCCGCGAAGGCCAGCCCCCCGCAATTCACGTGATGAACAATCACGACATCAAGCTCGATGGCGACAAGGCGAAAGCCGAGGTGGTCTGGTACTACCTCACCTCAGATGCGGATGGGATGCCCAAGATATTGCAGGGCGGCCGCTATTTCGACGATCTCGTGCGCGAAGACGGCGCCTGGAAAATCGCCCGCCACGATATCACGCGCATGTTCGGGCATTCGCCGCTCGATCCACCGATGCCGACCCGCATGGACGCACTCGAGCAACGCCTGCAAGAGATGGAAGACCGCGAGGCCATCACGCGGCATTGCATCGAAACGTCCAACTGCCTCGATACGCGGGACCTGGTTGGATATGGCAATGCCTTTACCGAGGACGGCGAATGGGCCGGTGTCGTTGGGCGCGCAGTCGGCCCGGCCGCGATCGCGGAATTGCTCGGCAAGTTCTGCCAGCCGTGGGAAAGCGAAGGGCACCGTACGCACCACACCACGCTCGATGTCGTGATCGACCTTAATGGGGATACGGCCAGGTCGACCTGCAAATGGCAGCACATCGTGCGCGGCGAGAAGGACGAGCTGATCGTTCTGCACCACGGCCACTATGACGACCGGCTGCGCAGGACGCCTGAAGGCTGGCGGTTTACCCGCCGCGCCGCTTATGCCGACATTCCCTATATCGAACCCAAGTTCCAGCTGATCGGGCTCGCCAAGGCCGACGCGGAAACCGGGCCGCTGTCCCGGAAGCACTAGGAGCTCTTTCATGGAAATGCGCACGCTTGGCGGCACCGGCATGCAAGTCAGCCCATTTTGCCTGGGCACGATGATGCTGGGCAAAATCGGCAATCCGGACCACGAGGATTGTGTGCGCATCATTGACCGGGCGATCGATGCAGGGATCAACTTCATCGATACTGCCGATGGCTACTCCCGCGGCGAGTTCGAAGAAATCATCGGCAAGGCCATCAAGGGCAAGCGCGACAATCTGATCGTTGCGACCAAGTTCTTTGCCGGCATGGGCGACGATCCCAATATGCGTGGCGGTTCGCGCCGCTGGATCATGCGCGCCGTGGAAGACAGCCTGCAGCGGCTCGGCACCGACTATATCGATCTTTATCAATACCACCGGTTCGACGATAATGTTGAGCTTGAAGAAGTGCTCTTCACGCTCACCGATCTCGTGCGCCAAGGCAAGATCCGCCAGTTCGGATGTTCCAGCCTTCCGGCCGATCGCATCGTGGAATCCCACTGGATCTCCGAGAAGATGGGCCTGGGGCGCTTTCGCTGCGACCAATCCCATTATTCGATATTCAACCGCCATATCGAACGGTTCGTGCTGCCCGCCTGCCAGCGCTACGGGATGGGTGCGATCACGTTCAGCCCGCTCGACGGCGGCTATCTCTCCGGCAGGTATCGAAAGCCGGAAGATCTGGAAGGCGAAAATCGCATGGCCTTCTTCGGCAGGATCACAGGCAAGGCCTTCGATCCTCATACGGATGCCATCCAGAACAAGCTGCGCATCGTCGGCGAACTCGCCGCCCTGGCGGAGGAGAACGGCATTACGCTGGCGCAGATGGCAGTCGCCTTTGTCATCCAGCATCCCGCGGTGACTTCCGCGATCCTCGGTCCGCGCAAGATGGATCATCTGGAATCCCTGCTGCCTGCGCTTGAAGTGAAGCTGTCGGCAGAGACGCTCGACCGCATCGACGAACTCGTGCCGCCCGGCTCCTCGCTCAATCCCATCAACGATGG
The DNA here is from genome assembly GCA_963777785.1 of uncultured Alphaproteobacteria bacterium. Taxonomy (GTDB): domain Bacteria; phylum Pseudomonadota; class Alphaproteobacteria; order Sphingomonadales; family Sphingomonadaceae; genus Andeanibacterium. The sequence goes on along the minus strand of CAVZRU010000002.1, from coordinate 515,323 downwards.
GCCATCGGGGACGACGCGGGCGCAGCTTCGCAGGAACTAGGACTTCTGCGAATGGGCAGCATGCGGACATTGGCAGCTCACGCTGTCCATATGTGCGGCCGCCTTGTTTGCGGCTCCGGCAGACGCAGCTTCGGTGGACGGGCTCGCCATTCATTCGTCCAGTCGCGGGCGAAGGGCGGACGATCATTTTCGTGCATGGCTGGACCTGCGACGAGACTTCCTGGTCGGAGCAGGTGCAGGAATTCATGCATGACTACCGCGTGGTCACGCTGGACCTGCCGGGGCACGGCAAAGAGCGATGATCCGGCGCAGGACGACTTCTCGATGGAATTGTTCGCTGCCGCGATCGAAGCGGTGAGGCAGGAACTGGGAGCGGAGCGGGTAGTACTGGTCGGCCATTCGATGGGGGCAGTTGCCATCCGGCAATATGCGCTGGCCTACCCTGAACGGGTTGCCGGCCTGGTATCGGCGGACGGACTGCTGGATGTGCGCCCGTTCGCAAGCCTGACTTTGCCCATGGCGACGCCGGAATGGCGATCTGCCGCAATCGAGAGCATGTTTGTACCGGAGACCAACGAGGAACTCCGGGGCCGGATACGCACGATGATGCTGTCTGCACCGGAGGCGACTGCCATTGGCGCCAACGCAACGATCCTGGATCCGGCGATCCAGTCCGATCGGAAGATCGATGCCCCGGCGCTGACCGTCTGGAGCGGTGCGAAAGACACGGCAGCCTACCGATCGACGCAGGAAATGCTGCCCAATTGGCAAAGTGCGCAATTGCCTGGGACCGGCCACTTCGTGATGATGGAAAAGCCTGCCGAATTCAACGCGCTGCTTCGCAGTTTCCTGGAGCAGCGCGCCGAATTCTAGGGGTTTGCGCCGCGACGCGCAGCCTTATCGGACCTTGTCGAAATCCGGATCGTGGGAAACGTCCGGGTCCAGCGGGGCATCTGCGGTATTCAGGAACATGCCCAGCAGGCAGAAATGGCCGCAGCACAGGATTGCGTCGATGCACTGCCGCTCGTTGAAATGGGAGGAAAGCTCTTCCCAAATGTCGTCAGGCACGAAAAACTGGTCGACCAGCGCATCGGCTGTTTTGATCAGTGCAATGTCGGCAGCGCTCCAGGCGTAAGCCTCGACGGGGAGTTTGAGGGCTTCGATCTCTTCGTCCGACATGCCGGCCTTTTGCCCGTATGACAGATGGCGCGACCACACATAGGGTGCCCTGATCCGCCAGGCCGTGCGAATGGCGACGATCTCTCGTTCGCGTTCGGCAAGGTCGTTCTTGTCGATCATGACATAGGTCGCCCAGACCTTGAATGCGGCCAAAGCGCGCGGATGACGCACGAAGACGCGCGATACGTTAAAGTCGGCGCCGACCTGCCGGAACGGACCGATGACGGCTTCCTGCTCCTGATCGAGCTCTTCGTCTTTCATGGGGGGCAGTCTGGTGAGCTTCGTACGCATGTGTAATCCCTTTCCGATCAGGCGGGGTCGTGGAGCGGCGCGCCCCGGACCTTGACCTCTAGTTTATGGACTGAATTGATACAGGTGAGAAAGAGCGTGCTCAGCGCGGGCCCGCCGAAGGCCAGGCTCAAGCATCTGCCTTCCGTGCGGATCCGGCCGATACGCTTGCCCGATGGATCGATCACCACCACTCCGCCTGGGCCCGACGTCCAGACATTGCCCAGTTCATCGCACTCCATTCCGTCGACTTTGCCTTCGATCCCTTCGTCGTCGATCGCGGCGAGGTCGCCGATCAGCACGCGGGCAGGGCCAAGCCTGCCGTCCGCCATGACGTCGAATGCCTTGACGTTGTTCGCGTCCGTATCGTTGACATAAAGGATCGTCTCGTCGGGCGAGAAACACAGGCCGTTTGGATGGCCGAATTCACCCTTCGGGGCCACGAGTTCGCAATCCCCGCCACCGGGCGGCACGCGGTAAAGGCCGTTGAAGTCCCGAACGAAAGAGCGCTTGATTCCGATCCAGTCGTTAAACCGGCCATAGTCGGGATCGGTGAAATAGATATTGCCGTCGCCGCGGACCACCACGTCGTTGGGGCTGTTGAGATAGACGCCCTCATAATGAAACGCCACGAGATCGCGGCGCCCCCCTTCATGGAGCCGCACGAGGCAGCTGGTGGCCTGTTCGCAGCATAGCAGCCCGCCATCGATGTCATAGGCCATGCCGTTGCCCTTGAAGCTTGGCTGGGCAACCACTTCCATGCCGCCCTGGGCGGTCCAGCGCCAGCGCACGTCGCCGGCGATATCGCTGAAATAAAGCGCTTGTTCGCGCCGGTTCCACACCGGTCCTTCGGCAGCTTCGTAGTTCTCTCCGAGCTTGACCAGCTCGGCCGAGGGATCGACCAAATCGCCGAAGACCGGATCGTCGATAAGGATGAAGCTCATCTTGCTGCTCCTGCGAGGATGGTCCCGGTCATTGGGCGAGGAACCCGCCATCCATCACCAGTGTTTCGCCCAGCGCCAGGCTTGCGCGAGGGCTTGCCAGCCAGACGACGGCGCTGGCGACTTCTTCCGGCTCACCGAAGCGCCCGATAGGCAATCCCTTGCGGATGGCCGCGTCGGGGAAGGGATCGGTGGCCGAACCTGGCCCACCCTTGGTGGACTTGCCGATCGAGGTGTGGATCGCACCGGGTGCGATGCAGTTAATCCGCACATTGGTGCTCGCCAGTTCGAGTGCGACGGAGCGCGTGATGCCCACGATGCCGTGCTTCGTGGCGACATAGCCGGTGCCTCCGGGCGCCCCCACGAATGCGACATTCGATGCGGTATTTATGATCGATCCCTGGTTGCGCGGCCGCATGTGCCGCACCTGGGCGCGAACGCACAGGAACACGCCTTTCAGATTGATTGCGATGACCCGGTCCCAATCTTCCTCGGTCGTGTCCTCGATCGCACGAAAGGTTGAGCCAATGCCCGCATTGTTGAACGCGATATCGATGGCGCCGTAGGTTTCAATCACACGGGCGTGGGCAGCATCGACTTCATCGGCCTTCGACACGTCGACTTTACAGGCGATGACTTCGGCACCTTTCGCGGCAAGCTTGGCTTCCGCCTCTGCGAGCGTCTCGACGTTCCAATCGAACAGAGCGATGCGCGCACCCTCTGCGGCAAAAGCCTCGGCGCTTGCATAGCCGATGCCGCTTGCACCCCCGGTGACGATGACGGACTTGCCGCTAAGTTCCAGATCCACCCCAAAGCCTCCTGTTCACCACCTGGCGCAGCGTTTGCCGTTCACCAAGCCTTCGTTACCAAGTGGCGGCGGATAGCGTATCGAATGGTTCGATTGCGGTATCTTGACCATCAAGGAAATGATGCGTCCCTCGCCGGTTGCACACTATCGCACCGGCGAGGGACGCAGATAATCTCGCCTCAGGCCGTCGCTTCTTCGGGCAACGGATATTCGTCGGCGTTCTGTATCCAGCCTTCCTGGAGCGAAAAGTCGAGCCGCGGCGGCGCGAAGATATCGGCCATGCGATTATTCGAACGGTGCAGGCTCTCGGATGAGTGGATCACCCGCGCCGGAATGATCGTGCAGGAAGGCGCCTCGGTGATCGGTGCCTCGTCGGGACGCCACTCGTTCTTGTCGAGGCCCCAGGGCCAGCGCATGTTGTGCAGGAACGACCCCTGCATCACCAGCGAGCATTGATCGAAATCGGCATGGCTGTGCGGCGACATCTTGGTGATGTCGCGCGGGCCGCCGCCCGGGGGCGGGAAGTTCAACATAACGGTGGTGCAGCGCCAGATGGGGCCGATCTTGCCAGGCTCGCGTTCCTTCCACAGGTCGTAGACGCGCAGCTTGAAGCCGCCGACCGGATCGGGCCACGGCTTGAAGGGCGGTATGTTGCGGTCGGGCGTGGCGTAGGTCTCGGCGTTGGCGCATTTCGCGTTGAGGTCGGGAGACTGGGTCGAGAACAGGCGTACCACGCGGCCGCCTTTGGGCAGTGTGATCGTGCTGTCGCCCGGCGGAACGATGATGACCTGATGCCCCGGTCCTTCCTTGGTCTCCCCTTTGGCCGACACTTCATACGGCGTCTCGTCGTCGGGCAGGACGATCATATACTCGTCCTTCTGGCCGCTGCGCGAGAACGTCGCGCCCGGGCTGGCCTCGATATAGTTTACCAGCAGGTCCTGACCCCGGTGTACCAGGCCTTGCCGCTCGCATCGTCGTCGACCGGCTTATCCTTGTAATACAGGCCCAGGCTGGCGGGCGTGGCGGACGTGCCGGAACTTTCCGGATCGCTCTTCGCCGTGGACAGCTTCGAACGGGGATCATTCTTGTCGTACATTCCAGTGTTTCCTCTCGACCTAATTCGAGCGAGCGCCCAGCCCGGATGCGCCTCGAAAGATAACATGATAACTATGATTCGGACGGCTGCGAGTCAACGCGCGATCTCGCACGGTCATTCGTAGGCGTCGTTGGCGCAGCTGGGAGAGCGATGAGTATGGAAAGCAGCTATTCGCAATTTACAGCCAACCCAAAGACTGCTGCAAGACGCGTCAATCGAGATCGGCCGCCTATATGACCGCATGGCCATGCCGGCAAAAACAAGAGAGGCATTTTATGAATTCATTCATCAAGAAGCTGTTCGCGGCAGGACTGGCCGGAGCATCGCTGGTGTCCGCCGTTCCGGCTGCTGCACAGGCGGCGGATAGCGCAGAGGCTGCGGAGCCCCAGGTAACTTGGGCTCCTGCTCCGAGCTCGGTCGTCAATCCGACGCCGAATATCGATCAAAACGGTTGGGCGGTGTATGAAGGTCGCTTCACCACGCCCTCCGTCGATGAACATCTTGACGATCCGGTGTTGAAGGGCGCGATCGACATTCATGCCCATTTCGGCCCGGACACCTACGACCGCCAATGGGATGCGTTCGAGATCGCCAAGCTCGCCCAAGAACGGGGCATTCGCGGTGCGGTTTTCAAGAACCATTGGACCGAATCCGCTGGCCTCGCATATCTCGTTCGCAAATATGCCGATGCGCCTGGCTTCGAGGCTTTCGGCAGTCTTTCGCTGAACGCCACGGTTGGCGGCATCAATCCTCAGGCAGTGCGGTATTTCGCTGAGGTCGAAGGCCGATACGCCAAGGTGGTCTGGATGCCGACTCACGATTCCGAACATGAAGTGAAGGAAATCAAGGAAGTTCGGCCCTATGTCGTCGTGTCGAGAGACGGTGTGCTTCTTCCCGAAGTGCTTGAGGTTCTCGATCTCATTGCCGAGTACGACCTGACTCTGGCGACCGGGCATGTGGATGCAGTGGAAATGGTCCAGATCGTCACTGAAGCCAGGAAGCGCGGAATCGAAAAGATTATCCTCACTCATCCCAATCTTGGGCCGATGTATACGGACCCCACAATCGACCAACTGAAGAAGGCCACGGAAATGGGGGCCTATGCAGAGGTCGTGACGGGCGAACTCACTGGCCGCACGAGGTCGGAATTTGTGAATGTGATCCGGACGCTCGGACCCGAACATTGCATTATAGCAAGTGACAGCGGATTGATTGGCTCGCGCAATCACGCTGACGCGTTGGTCCTCGCGGCGCGCGTCCTGCGAGAAGAAGGCTTCAGCGAAGACGACTTGAATCTGATGTTTAAGGCTAACCCTGCCAAAGTGCTCGGGCTGCCTGTGCTCTAGTCGAATATGCAAGCATGAGTGGAAGTCGAATAGGCTCCGGGGCGCAAACCCCGGGGCCCATTTTTTGTCGGAGCAGGTTCGGTCCGAGGGATGAACCTATTAATGTTGCTATTAACATTTTAAACAATCTTCCCTCCTGTGCGCCCGCTGCGGAGGCACCAATCGGCCTACTACACAAGTTAAGCAAAAGGTGTGTCCATCGCGCCACATGCAGGCGACCTTAGGCCGCTGAATGACAGCGTGAGCTTAGTCGTGAGCAGATCTCGATCTCTTAAAAAAGACCTATAAAACAATGTATTGAATCGAAACTCGCGAGTTTTTCTGCTGGATTGCGGCGTCGATGAGGGTTCGTCCAAGGCGTTCGATTTTGCGGGGTAATTCTGCGTCGCGATGCGATCCATAAGGTGATTCCGGGCACGAGTCCGCGAGATGGTGGCTTCGTTCGTTGACACCCCAAAGTCCCAAATATATTTATCATGTTATGCTTATGCGGCGTCCGTCGCATTGTATGGCGGCGTGCGGGTTCTCCAAGAGGTGGCAAGCCCAGACACGCAGTGAAGAGGGAAAATGAGGGTACAGAAATGATTCAACGTAGAACTTTTGGATTTTCGACGTCGGCAGCACGCCACTTGCTGACCGGCAGCTGCCTAGCTGGCCTGGCGATCGTATCGCAGCCGGCATTTGCTCAGGATGACGCGGCGCAGCCGCAGAGCCAGGGTATTGACGAGATCGTCGTTACCGCGCGTTACGTTGCGGAGAGCATCCAGGATGCCCCGATCGCGATTACTGCGCAGACCGGCGAGCAGCTGGACTCTGCAAACGTCACCAATGTCGGCACGCTCGGCGCCGTGGTGCCGAACCTTCTGACGATGCCTGGCGATTCGCAGTCGGCCGGTTCGCCGTCGATTTCGCTGCGCGGTGTCCAGCAGGGTGCCAACGGCGCGCAAAGCCTTGCCGTGCCGCCTGCCGTGGCAATTTATACCGATGATATCTATCATTCGACCACGGCTGGTTCAGAGCTCGATTTCACCGACGTAGTGCGGGTGGAAGTCAGCCGCGGCCCACAGAGCACGCTTTCGGGCAATGCCTCGATCGCCGGTTCGATCAAGCTGTTCACCCAGGATCCAAAGGGCGATGGTTCGGGCTTTGCCAGCATTGGCTATGGCTCGCGCAATCACATGGAAGCTGCCGGCGCGATCGACGTTGGTATCACGCCGACCCTGGCCCTGCGCGCATTCGGCCATTTCGATCGCCAGACCGGATTCGGCAATCGGCTCGACTTCACCTGCATGATGGACAAGCTCGGCACACCTGAGCTCGCAGGTTCGATTCCTTACTTCCAGCCGGATTCCGGCAAGAAGGATTGCATCATCGGCCACAACGGCGGCGGCAACACCGCAGTTGGCCAGGTCAAGCTCCAGTGGACGCCGACTTCCGACATCAAGCTCCTGCTGACGGCACGCCACCGCCGCGAAGAGCTGGAAGAAACTCCCGAAGTATCGCTGTTCTACACCGGCGGCTGCGTGAAGCCGATCCCGGGCCAATACCCTGATGGCATTGGGCCGCAGCCTTGCCTGGCATCCGCCGGGGCACAGGTTTACACGCTTGGCGCCTATAATGTTTACCAGGCGATCATCGATAACCGCTTCGTTACGCCGGAGCGCGATGGCGGCATCTACGATACGTATTCCACCAACTGCCGCCCGAAGATCGACCTGACGGCTCAGGTTCCTTCAGCAACCCCAGGCGCGGCACCTTCAGGCTTCCCGTCCTATTATTCGGACAATGTGTGCTACGAGCCGCGCAAGTTTGCTGACCACACGCTGCTTTCGGGCAAGCTCGAAGCTGCACTGACCGAAAACGTCAATATGACGGCAATCGGCGGATACACGAAGTATTCGAACGAGTTTACGCAGAACGGCGACCAAACACCGCTTGGCGCGGTGCTGACGCACTTCATCAACCTCGATGAAATGTGGTCGGGCGAACTGCGTTTCGACGGCCAGTTGTTCGACGACAAGCTGCAGTGGGTTCTCGGCGGTTTCGCCGTGGAAACTGACGGGTACCAGAACAACTACGTCAGCTTCATCAACATCCAGCAGACCAACAGTGTCCACGGCGTCAACAAGTCGCAGTCGGTCTTCGGCCACCTCGATTACAACATCACCGATGCATGGCGCATTTCGGGCGGCGGTCGTTACACTCACACCGACATTGCGATCACGATCGACAATCCGCAGGCAGTCTCGGTTCTCGATCCCGTTCATTCGGTACAGAACCGCATCGACTGGCTGATTGCCACCGATTACAAGATCAATGACGACATCATGGTCTATGCTTCGGCTGCCACGGGTTCGCGTCCTCCGGGCCTGACCACGATCATCCTCAACGCGCGCCAGCTTGGCCCGACGTCGGATGAAGAGCTGATCAACTACGAAGTCGGTCTGAAGGCCGATCTGCTCGACCGCCGCCTGCGGACGAACCTGACTGCCTTCTACATGGACTACAAGAAGCTCTCGACCAGCATTGCCGGTACACAGTGCCTCAACGAGCCTGGCACAGGCCCTGCCACATGGTACCCCGAGCAGTACGACTTGCCGGCTGCCACTGCGCGTTGCGCGAGCGAATATCCCGTGGGTAATCCGGAGACGGCCCGCTATAACAACAACGTTGGCATTCCGGCGACCATCAAGGGTTTCGAATGGGAAATCACGGCGATCCCGGTCGATGGTCTGCGCTTGGACTGGACGGGTGGCTACAACAAATTCGAGCCCGGTGTGGAAGGCCAAGTGCCGCTTCCCGTCGGTCAGTCCAATCCGCCACCTCTCTCCCGGGCAACTATCGTCAGCCCGAGTGGAACATGCATGCCAACGTCTCGTACGACATCGAGACGCAGTCCGGCACCTTCACGCCGCGACTGGATTGGAACTGGCAGTCCACGCAGACCTACGATCTGGCTGCAGCAAACCAGGCTCCAGATCCGGTGTTCGTGATTGATCCTTACTCAATCTGGAATGCGCAGCTTGCCTATGAGTCGCCTGACCGCGATTGGACGGCGATCCTCCAGGTCACCAATCTGGCTGACAAATGGTACCACTATCAGGTGCTGCGCGGCTCGATCAACGCGCAGACCCGTGTAGCGGCACCGCGCGAATGGAAGCTGACCCTGCGCAAAGAGTGGTAAGCTCTTGCTGACATAGGGTTACAAAAGCCCGCAGTACCTCGGATCTAATCCGGCGGTACTGCGGGCTTTTTATTGTTGGTCGGCGATGCGGACAGTGCGGGTTCGCTCGCGGAGGCTCGCGCTCGACAATCGGCGCTTAGCTGTTAGGGATATGCCTATGACACCTATAGGGGCTGGACAATTCTAACTATTGTTAGAATATGCTAGATGGCATGAACTAGCGTTTGACTTGACGATTGGTTGGTCGATGCTTTGGGGGTAAGAATGAGCACGATCCGAAAGATTCCACCATTCGAGCAATCGCTCGCGGCGATTATGCTCGGCGCCAAGGAATCCGTCATCGCGCCGATGCGCACCAAGCTCCGCGAATATCAGATTACCGAACCGCAATGGCGCGTCATGCGCGTCATCAACGACCGCGGTACAACCGATGCCACAGGTTTGGCCGAGGTCGGGCTTCTCCACGCGCCCAGTGTGACGCGGATCCTCAAGGAGTTGGAGCAGCGCAAGCTCGTCGTGCGGGAACTCGACAGCAATGATCGGCGGCGAATTCTGGTCGCTCTTTCTCCCGAAGGGCGAGAGGTGGTGAAAGTGATCTCACGTCACGTTCTGCACGTCATGCGTGAATATTCTGATCGCTTTGGCCCCGAGCGCCTGGATAAGCTGGCCAACGAATTGCGCGCACTTTCGGCTGCAATCAAGGGCGTCCACTAACCGGCGAGTTCAACCTTTCACAACGAGTACCGGTTCTGAACACACGAGCAGCGTAGAAAAATATTGCCATCTTATTACTTATCATGTTAACCGCTTTAGCGGGAACGGTGAAACGGTCCAACCATTATAGCTGTCTCCATGAGGAGGCGCTGTCTGAAGAGAGAGTAGCGATTGAGATAGGTCAGGCGATTTGTGGGAATCCGGGGGCATTCGCACATTTCATCGAGACCTTGCATTTCGCACCGATGACTGGGGAAATTGCCAGGAAAGGCGAGAGAAACAGCCATGTACAAGATAGTCGTACTTTACCCGCCTCAGCCCGACCCGGAGGCATTCAAGGCCTATTATGTCGAGAAGCACATTCCGCTCGCACGGAAGCTACCCGGCCTCCAGGCGCTGCGGTATTCGTTCAACGTGCAAGGAGTGGAGGGCGAATCCCCCTATTTCTGTGTGTTCGAAGCGGAATTCATCGACGGAGCGGCGCTGGGCGCTGCCATGAGCTCGCCTGAGGGGCAGGCGGTGGCCGCCGACGTTCCCAATTTCGCGCAGGTCCCACCGACGCTGATCCATTACCCGAGCGAAGGCTAGCGGCGTTCCGGCGCAGACCTTTTTAGGCATTGGAAGACCGATTGAAGCGGCGGGCGCTGCATAACAAGATGAAAACGAGGCTGGAATAATGAAACCATTCGCGCTCCGCGAGCTAGTCGACGATCGCCCCGAGGATGGGGTTTTTCGTGTCAATCGCGCTATGTTCAGGGACCCAGAGCTGTTCGATCTCGAAATGAAGAACGTATTCGAGGGCGGCTGGATATTCATCGGGATGGCGACGCAGGCCGAAAACCCGAACGACTTTTTCACCAGCTTCATCGGACGTGTTCCGATCATCGTCAGCCGCGATGGAAAGGGCGAATTGAAATGCTTGGTGAACGTTTGCCCTCACAAGGGCGTACGCCTGGTGCAGAAACTATGCGGCAATGCGAGCCGTCACGTTTGCCCCTACCACGGTTGGATGTTCGACAGTTCGGGGGCGAACCGCAACATCAAGTGGAAGAAGGGCGGCTGTTATAGCGAAGCTTTCGACCAGGACAGTCACGATCTGGCCGAGGTCGCTCGGTTCGGCGAATATCGCGGATTTCTCTTTGCCAGCCTCAATCCCGACGTCCCCAGCCTCGAGGAGCATCTGGGGGAGGCGAGCAAGCTAATCGACCTTGTAGCCGACAAGGCGCCCAATGGGCTCGAGCTCGTCCCGGGCAGAGTCACCTTCACCTATGCGGCCAATTGGAAAATGCAGTTGGAGAATTGCGCCGACCAATATCACTTCACCTCAACTCACCCCAGCTACATCCGCATTCTGGAACAGCGTGCGAATGAAAAGGTGGATGAAGTCGTTCAATCGTCGATCGGCTCGGCGGATTTTTGGACTGAGGGCGCTGAAGGCGTCACCGGCGGGACGATGAGCTTCGACCACGGCCATGTGCTTAACTGGGGCATCATGCCGGTATCCAACGCCATCGCCGATTTTGAGCGTGCGGAAGAACTGGCTGAGAAGTTCGGGGAAGCGAAGCGCAACTGGATGTTCAACATGCGCAACCTCACGGTCTTCCCCAACATGCAGATCGCGGAGAACGCGTCGAGCCAGTTGCGCGTCATCCGGCCGATCGCTGCCAATCTCACCGAAATGCAAACCTGGTGCCTTGCTCCTCGCGGAGAAAGCGCCGAGGCGCGGCGTTTTCGCATTCGCCAGTATGAGGATTTCTTCAATCCCACCGGCATGGCGACGCCTGACGATACGGTCTGCTATGAGGAGGCCCAACTCGGCATGGCCGAGCAGGAACGGCCTTGGCTACAGGGCCATGCTCGCGGGATGACCGCGTCAGTCGAGGGCGGCAACGACTATGCCGATATGATCGATCTCAAGCCGGCGCGCAGTGTCGTTTCGGATGCGCAGCTTTGCGATGAATCGCTGTTTGCGAGCTATTATCGCGCCTGGGCTCAGCGCATGGAGGGAGTGCTGTCATGAGCGCTTTGACCTCCACCGAGGCCGCTGAGTTTCTCTACCGTGAGGCGCTGCTGCTCGATCGCGGCGAATATGACGCATGGGTCGATCTATATACGTCCAACTGCTTGTTCTGGATGCCTGCCTGGAGAGACGACGGGACGCAGACGGAAGACCCGGATAGCGAACTATCGCTCATCTTCTATCGCGGTCGACGCAATCTGGTAGATCGCTTCCAGCGGATCCGCTCCGGCTTTTCCGCAGCATCCGCAGTAATGCCGCGCGTCTCGCACTTGGTTGGCGGGGTGATTGTCGAGGAAGCTACGGATGACCGGATGAAGCTCTCGTCATCCTTCGTCGTCAATGTGCAGGATGTGCGTGTCAATCGCACTCATTCCTATTTCGGCCGTTACGAGCACGAACTCGTTCTTGAGAACGGCGAGTGGAAAATCTCCGAGAAGATTATCCGCCTGATCAATGATGTCGTGCCGACAATGCTCGACGTCTACAGCATTTAAGGATCGGACTGCATGCTGTCGTCCAATTTGACGCCGAGCGTCGTGATCGTCGGGGCCGGAGCGATGGGCTGCCTGTTTGCGGCGCGCATGGCCGAACAGGGCGCGCACGTGACGTTGGTGGATGTCGATCGCGATCGGCTTTCCGCTATTGGGCAAGGGGGCATAGAACTCACCGACGATAGCGGCACGAGAACGGTCGCAGTCGGCGCGGCGTTGGCTGCAGAGGTCGCCTCTCCGGTCGATCTGGTCTTGCTGTTCACCAAGGGAACACACAGCGCCGCCGCGATAGGATCGGTGGCGCATCTGGCCACACCGGGAACGGTCGCACTCACGCTGCAGAATGGCATCGGGAATGCCGACCTTCTGGCTGCGACCTTCGGCGCTGAGAATGTGCTGATGGGTACTGCGCATGTACCGGCGGATTTCACCGGCAAGGCCGGCGTCGTCACTCACGGCTTCGGCTTTCTCGAACTTGGCGGTTTCACTGCGCCGGCGCAGCAATTTGCGGAAGCAGTCGGCACTTTGCTCGATCGGGCTGGATTCAAGGCGAAGATCGCCAGCGACGCCAATCACGCAGTATGGGAGAAAGTTGCCTTCAACGCCGCGCTCAATGCCATGGCGATGATTTGCGGCACTCCTAATGCTGGGATGGACAATGAACCGGGCAGGCGCATTGCGGCCAAGGTGGTGGGCGAGACAGTCGCTGTCGCCTCAGCGAAAGGCATCCTGCTCGATCCCGATCATATTCTTTCGACGATCGATTCCGCTCTTCGTGAGCATGCGCATCACAAGGCGTCGATGCTGCAGGACCGCGAACACGGACGGCAGACCGAGATCGCAACGATCAATGCTGCGATTGCCCGGGAAGGCGCCCAATTGGGCGTGCCCACGCCGGTCTGCGATACGCTGACCGATCTCGTTCGTGTTATAGAGTTGTCCTACAAGGCCTGACGCCAGCCCATGGCAGTGTAAGGCAGATGGAGGGGAAGATGACCAAAACTCTCACTCAAGGTCTTCTGATTGCAGCGGGATTGGCGCTCTCGACGCCTGCCAATGCCGAGCAGGGCGCCCCGAAAATCAGTGCGGCTGAGCTTTCGGATCGCGAGGAAATTCGCAATCTGCTCATCGAATATGGGCGATCGCTGGATGAGCGGCGGCTCGAAGATTACGCGAACCTGTTTGCCGAAGAAGGCGCATGGGAGGGCGGTTTTGGAGTGGCCGAGGGCAGGGAAGCGATCCTTGCAATGATGCAGAAATCGCTCGGTACCTCACCGCCGGATCCCGCTCACCCCAATTACCACGTGATGACCAACATCATGGTCGATACAGACGGCGACACAGCAAACGCGTGGTCCCGCTGGACCTTCTACATGAAAGGCGCGGAAGGTCAGGCCGTAATAGGCAGCGCCGGCCGGTATGAGGATACGCTGGTCCGCCGCGGGGGAGAGTGGAAGATACTCCGTCGCAAGACCAATGCAGACATCTACTATCGTCCCAAGAGTGAAACGACGCCTTCTGAATAGGCCTGTTCAGCCGAAGTCGCTGGCAGGGCCGTTATAGCGTGCCATGCGTATCCGGTAGATCTGGCCGTCCTTGAGCCGGTAGAAGGCGAGAGTGAGGATGTCGCGCGGTTCTCCGGCGCGAAATTCAAGGCCGTGTTTCAGATAATCCCGAAAAGGTTCGAAGCGAGTGGCCATGGCTGCGGCGATCGTGTCGCCCGTCATCGCGAATTCGCGCAGACTTACATGTTCGTCGCTGTACTGATGGAAGTCTTGGTAGAACGCCTTGATCTGCGGCGGACCTTCAATGGTCAACGTGCCGACCTTGTAGCGCACATCCGGCGCATAAAAGGCAATCTGCCGGTCATACTCTTTCGCGTTGAAATGGCCGATATAGGTTTCGAGCTCCTGCCTGGAGGAGATCCTATTGCGATCGCTCATTGGATATCTGCTCCCATCTCAGCATTCGGATTCCGGCAAGCTTCTTAACCTAATGTAATACCCGCTGGGCGGGCGGGCGTGTTGTCACCAACTCTATCGTTTCCTATCATGTTAAGGGAAGGGGCGTTGCGAGTCCGGGTGCGTCGGAAATCCGCAGACAGCTCTCAGAGAGAGGATAGCGTAATCATGAGGCATTCGACCGACCATATTCTTTGCAGCCATGGTGGCAACCTGCCACGCCCCGCAGAATTCGACGCTTTGCTCGCCAAGGCGAGCGAGCATCAGGAAGAAGTGCAGGCCAAGCTGCCTGGTGCGGTCGCATGGATTGTCGACAAGCAGATCGAGTGCGGCGTCGATATCATCAATGATGGCGAATATGTGAAGGCAGCCGAAGGCGGATCCTATGGTTCCTACATGGGCGCGCGCATGACCGGCTTTTCCAACCGGGAACGCCCGGCAGACGTTCCGCCGGTGCGTGAAGGCGTTGCCGAACGCGACCGGCGCGATTTCCCGGGCTTCTATAAGAGCGGCCTGTGGCTCGCCGGATCTGGCGGACCGATCCGCCCGGGCTTCTCGACTCCCGGCCAAGTCAGAGACTTCGGCTCCAAGGAGCCGATTTGCGATGCGCCCGTCACATATACCGGTCACGATTTGATCAAGGCCGATATCGACGCACTGAAGAAGGGCCTCGAAGGCAAGACTGGCGTAGACGGTTTCATTGCTACTCTGGGTCCGCTCAGCCTTGGCGGTCGCACGCGGAACCTGCATTACAAGGACCAGAAGGAATACATGTTCGCCGTCGCCGAATGCATGCGCGAGGAATATAAGGCGATCACCGATGCCGGGCTGATCATGCAGATGGACGAACCGGAATTCGCCACCACCTGGATGTTCTATCCCGACTGGAGCGTGGAGCAGTACCGCAATCACCTCGATTTCATGGTCGAAGTGATCAATCACGCTCTGGAAGGCATTCCTGAAGAACTCGTACGCTTCCATTTCTGCTGGGGATCTGGGCATCGCCCGCACACCAACGACATCGAGTTCAAGCACCTTGCGGACAAGATGATCAAGATCAACGCCCAGTGCTACACATTCGAGGCGAGCAACCCGCGTCACGACTTCGAATATAAGGTGTTCGAAGATGTGAAGCTTCCCGACGGCAAGATTATCGCACCGGGCGTGGTCGGCCATTACACGGACCTCGTCGAACACCCTGAACTGGTTGCGGATCGACTGGTCAAATATGCCAAGCTGGTCGGCATGGAAAACCTGCATGCCAGCACGGACTGCGGCATCGGTTCGCGCGTGGGACATGAAGAGATCGTCTGGGCCAAGCTCAAGGCAATGAGCGAAGGCTGCCAGATCGCTACCAAGCGGATAAAAGCCGGCCTTTAAGCTCCGGCAATCATAGGGGAATGAAGCGCCGGCTCAGTTACCTGAGCCGTGCGGCTTCATCCCGTATGGCAGTTCCGAAGTGTAGGCCGTGACCTGCACGATCTTCCCGCCTTCCACACGGAACATCTCCACCACCTGCATTGTACGCGGATAGGTTGACGTGTCCTTGAAGGTTTCGCCCGAGCCGTCGGTATATTCCCGATCGATCGCGGTGAAATCCTCAAAGGTCTGATAGACCACCAAGCCGCGTGCCTCATCCACTGCCAGCAGGCTGCGATCCCTAACCTGCTCCATCGTTTGCAGGCGCTTGGCCGCGAAAGGCGGTGCGCAGGGGCCGAGATCCACACCGTTGATCACAAATTTGCAGTTTTCGCCGAAGGCCTCCGGGACGGAGCCATCCTTGGCATCCACCGCCGCATAGAACGCTTCGCCAGCCGCAATGAGTTCGCTGCGCGACGAACGCTGTGCCCGCGGCAATATCGCGAAACTGGGCGCCTCGGCCGGATCGGCATAGGGCGCGCCATATTCCTTGCGGCGGATGACAGCTTCGATGCCGCCAACCTTGTTGCCGGCGGCAGTCACCGTCATCGCAGCCCAGGCGGGTTGGCCGTGCTCTTCAATCCGGCCGATCCACACTGCCTTGCCTGTCGCTGCGTCGGCCACAACGAGCGGTTTGGGGTCGACTGCCGTTACCGTACGCCACACGCTCTCGCCGACGCGGATGCCGACGCTGTTCTCGCTATAGGCAACCTTGTCTGCCCAATTCACGCTGTCCCACTTGTTCCCCACATAGGCCGCCATGACCGAGCGGGCATTCGCTTCCAGGCATGCCGCGTCGCATAGCTCCGGCTGCGGTGCATATTCAGGCGGAGTGGCGGCAGGTTCCCGGAAGGGATTGGGCATGAAATAAGGCACGTAGGTGAAGACTGCCTCAATCCGCTGGATTTCCTGGTTCTTGATGCGGAATGCTTCGAGCATGGTGATCGTGTTTGGCCACTTGAGCACGGTCTTCATTTCAGTGCCGTTCGTCAGCTTGTAGCGGTCGCACTCATTGGCATGATCGAAAAAACCGCTGCCCACGGCCACGCCGCGTTCTTCATCGAAGATGAAGAAATCGCGCCGGACGCGCTTGTTGATCCGGTAGATGCCCATCCGGAACTGTGCCTCGCAGCCTTCCGCAGCCATCTGCAGACCGTCGCCGCGGGTGTTCGAGGTCGTGCGAATGCCGTTTTCAAATCGACCGCAATCGTCGGAGAAATTGGTGAATACCTGGCCGTCATTGAGCTGCGACGGTGTCGAAATAGCCGTCCGCAATGGAATGCATGCGCTCGCGGGAGCTGCGCTCTTCCGGCGGCAGGATGTCGTTATACTCAGGGTCGTGCACCATGTTTTCGGTGTTGCCGAATGGAGCGGGCAGGGCGGTCTTGCGGTGGACCACCGTTTCGATCTCGTCGATCAACCCGTTCTCGACATGGATGCGCACGGCATAGATCGCCGGATTGCCTTTTTCGCGTACCGAGCCGAACCATGCGGCATTGCCGGTCAGCGGATCGGCCGCTTCAAGCCCTACCTTGTCTACAGCCGTGACCGTCGCCCACAGCCCGCGATCGAGCGAGATGGGAACGTTGTTCTCGGTGAAGACCACGTCGCGCGAAAGCGGAAGCCGCGATGCGTCGCCGGCTTCCAGCGCAGTCATGTACGACTTCAAGCTCGCGAGCAGGCATGCGCGGTCGCAGGAAGGATCGATAATTGCGCTTTCTTCTCCCGGCGCCTGGGCGAAGGCAGGCACTGCAGCGATCGTGGCAGCGGCGGCCGCAGCCATTAGCAGAGGCTTCAACATCGTCATCTCAAATTCCCTCTCATTTGCCCTTTGCAGCCGCTGCGACTTCTTCGGCCCAGTCCTCGTTGGCTCGGGCGATCAAATATTGGTGGATCGCTTCTGCCTGCTTTTTGGTCAGGATGTCGGCGAAGCTCGCCATGCCCTTTTCGGTGCGCTTGCCGCCCAGCACGATATCGAAAAACTCCGAGTGGGTTTCCGGCGTCATCCAGCGCAGGTCCTTCATGCCGCCGCGGGCATCCTTGCCGTGGCAGCTCGAGCATGTCTCCGCGAACAGCTTGGCGCCTTCGCGAACCACGGTCTCATCACCAGTCACCCAAGGCGGGCGCGGCAAATCGGTAGCAGGCGGCAGCGGCGGCAGCTTTGCTTTTCCGCCGAGCTTGAACACCATCAGGCGACCGGTCGAGAGGTTGTTCCAGCCAGGGATCTTGGCGATGATGGAAGAAGGCTGTCCGGCCCATCCCGTATTGACCGCGATATATTGCACGCCGTCGATCATGTAGGTCACCGGCCCGGCGATCGGGACGTTCTGGACAGGCATCTTCCACAGCAGCTTGCCGTTGTCCGCGCGGTAGGCGGCAAAATCCTTCTCTGGTCGTGCCCTGGAACAGCAAATTGCCCTGCGTCGTCAGCACGCCGCCTGATCCCGGGGCGATGTGGTTCACGCGGAACGCTTCCTTCTGCTTCACCGGATCCCAGGCGATGAGGAAGCCCTTCTCGCGCGAATCCGCGATCGCCTGCAGCTTCTTGCGCTTTTCCGGTTGGCTGACCCAATCGAGGCCGGAATTGTTGCGCCAGTTGACGCGCTTGAAGTCCTCCTCGTGGACCTTCGCCATGACCATCCACTGCTCATGCGCCGGGAAATAGACGAGGCCGGTATTGGGATTGTAGGCCATTGGATGCCATGAATGCGACGCGAGCGGCGTCGGCGTCATCAGCTGTCGGCTCGTAGGTCAGGCGCGCAGTGTCGGTTTCCACCGGGCGGCCGGTCTTCATGTCGATCTTGGTGGCCCAGGTGTTCGGCACATAGGTTTCGGCCGAGAGCAGTTCGCCCGTCTTGCGGTCGATCACATAGAAGAAGCCGTTCTTCGGCGCCTGCATGATGACCTGGCGCTTCTTGCCCTTGATATCGAGGTCCGCCAGCATCATCGGCTGGGTGCAGGTGAAGTCCCAGTCTTCCGCCGGCACCATCTGATAATGCCAGACGTATTCGCCGGTATCGGCATTGACCGCGACGATCGAACAGAGGAACAGATTGTCGCCCCCGCCGGGCGAGCGGATCGTGTCTACATGCGGTGCGCCGTTGCCGGTGCCGATGTAAACGAGATTGAGCTCGGGATCGTAGACGAGCGAGTCCCAGGCCGTGCCGCCGCCGCCGCCTTCCCACCACTTGCCGTTCCAGGTGGGCGTGGCGATCTTCATCGCGCTATCGGACGCTTCGCCATCGGGGCCGTCTGCCGGGTTGCCGGGGACGATGTAGAACTTCCACAGCTGCTTGCCGGTTTCAGCGTCATAAGCGGATGACAAAGCCGCGCACGCCATAGTCGGCGCCGCCATTGCCGATCACCACCTTGCCGTCGAATACGCGCGGCGCGCCCGTGATCGAATAGGGCCAGTCGGTCTCGAAAGTCTTGGTGGTCCAGACTTCCTCGCCGGTCTTCGCGTCGACCGCGATCAGCCGTCCGTCGAGCGCGCCGATATAGATCTTGCCGTTCCAGGCGGCGATGCCTCGCGCGCTGAGGGCCGCAGCAGGCGAGGCGCGCCCATTCCTTGTCCACCTTGGGATCGTAGGTCCACAGCTTCTCGCCGGTCGCGCCGTTATAGGCGGTGACGATGTTGAAGGCCGAAGTGTTGTAGAGCACGCCGTCGATCACCAGCGGCGTGCCTTCACCCCGCGCAGGTATCGAGATCGTCATACCAGGCCAGGCCCAGCTGATCGACATTGCTGTCGTTGATCTGATCCAGCGGGCTGAAGCGCTGCTCGTCACACGTCCGGCCGTACGACATCCAATCGTCGACATTCGCCTCGGAGTTCGCATTGCGCATCCGGTCGCTATTGACGGCCGCCGGTCCGGAGGACCCCACCATATTGCACGCGCCGACTGCCGCGAGCAGCAACGTTGCCGCCACCGCCGGCTTGGGGGCGCGGCCTGCGGCTGCACGGATCTTGCTGAATAACGATTGGATTTTTTTCATTTTCAGGGACTCTGGCCAGTTCATCCTCTTGAACGCGGGTTAGACACTATGGATGTCCACCTGTCTTGCCTGTTAGCGTTCGCTCAATTGACTGTGTTGGCAATGCGAACTGCTTTAGCGCGAAGGCGAGGCCGTAGCGAGCGGTTACCGTTCGTCTGCAGCAATGGAGGCTGCCGAAATCGCCTGCTCAGGGATCACCGCTAAGGGGCCGCCCTAGGTTGAGCGCCAATATCCGACCAGCTAACTTCTCCCAATCCGCGCTGGCGCATGAGCGCATCGAGCGGAAATATCGGATGGGGGCTGCCCGAGTGGGAACGGATCGCGCGCTTGGGTTCATGAACGAAATGCTCTGGAGCGCGCTGGTGATCGCGGGCCCGGTGCTGATCGCTACGCTGGTGGTGGGCCTGCTGGTCTCGGTGCTGCAGGTCGCGACGCAGATCCAGGAGATCACGCTCAGCTATGTGCCCAAGACGCTTGCGGCGGTGTTCACGCTGATCGCTCTGGGGCCGTGGATGATCGCGCGGCTGACCGATTTCGCGCGCTCGCTTTACCTCCTGATCCCCACCTTGGCGCAATAGGCGCCACCGGTGGAAGAACTCGCCTTCCGGCTTGCAGGCGATCCTGCTGGTCAGCTTGCGGATCGCCCCGACGCTGGCATTCGCGCCGCCATTCACCCTGCTGCGGATACCGCTGCCGATCCGGGTGCTGCTGGCGCTGGCGATGGCCGTTGGCGCTGGTCGGCGGGCAACCGGATTCGTCGCTCGCGGCGCTGCGCGAAGGGCAGGGCGTTGCTCTGCTGGCTGCGGGCGAATTGTTCGTCGGCATGGCGATCGCCATGACGCTCCAGATCGCCTTCGCCGCGATCCTGTGGGCGGGCGGTGCGGTGGATATCCAGGCGGGCTTCGGCCTTGCCATGGTGGCCGATCCGACCACGGCGGCGCAGATGCCGCTTGCCGGCACGATCTACGCCTATGCCGCGGCGCTGGTGTTCTTCGCGATGGGCGGGCCATACGATCTGCTGGCGCTGTGGTCGGCCTCGCTCGAGGCCCTGCCGCTCGGCCATGGTGTGATGGCCGGCAACATGGCGCGCGCTCGGCAGCCTGCTTGCCGCCAGTTTCGGCGCTGCATTGGGCATGTTCGGCGCTGGTCATGCTGGTGCTGTTCCTGCTCGACATCGCGATCGCCTTCATGTCGCGCACCTTGCCGCAGATGAACATGCTGCTGATCGGCTTCCAGGTGAAGCCGATCGCGATGCTGGTGACACTGCCAATCGCGCTCGGCCTGTCGACCGGCATTGCCTTGCGGCTGCTGCGCGCTCGCCCTCGAAAGCGCGCCGCGCCTGCTGGGCGCTGCGGGCGGCTGATCATGGTGGAGCAGCAGGAACAAAACCGCAGCGAGGAAGCGACGCCCTTCAAGCTGCGGCGGGCGCGGGAGAAGGGGCAGGTTGCGCGCGGGATGGATCTGGGCTTCGTCGGCAGCCTGCTGGCGCTGGCCGGCATGGCCGCAATTTCGGGCCCGGCCTATGTCGCGCAGCTCGCCGAGGTCATGAGACTGTCCCTGACCGGCGGCATCGGCCGCACGGGGGAACCGTCTGCCGCGCTGGCAACGATTGCGGCGACTTATTGGCCTGCCATTGCGCCGCTGTTGCGACTTGGCGGCACGATTATCGTGCTGCTGATCTTCCTCGAGTTGCTGCAATTGCGCGGGCTGGTGTTCACCGCCGAGCCGCTCAAGCCCGATTTCAGCCGGCTCAATCCGGCCACGGGTCTCAAGCGGATCTTCTCGCTCCGCATGGTCAAGGAAACATTCAAGAATATCTTCAAGATGGCGGTCTACACCGGGCTCGCCTGGCTGATGATCTCAGGTGCCGTGGCCATCTTCGGCGATACGCTGGCCGATGCAGATGCGCTGGGCCGGGCCATGGCCAGCGGGGCAAAGCGGCTGCTGCTGGCATTCATCTGCGCTGCATTCTTCTTCATGGTGCTGGACCAGCTGATCGTGCGCGGCGAATTTCGCAAGCAGATGCGGATGAGCCGCCGCGAAGTGACGCGCGAAGCCCGCGAACGCGAAGGCGAACCGCGCCTCAAGCAGAAGCGGCGGCAGCTCCACCAGGAAATGCGCAAGCAGTCCGAAGGGCTGGGCAAGCTCGACGGGTCGGACTTCATTGTCACCAATCCGGACCATTTCGCAATTGCCCTGGCATACGATCCCGCGAAGATGGACGCGCCGATGGTGCGGGCCACGCGGGCGCAATCACTTCGCGCAATTGCTGAAGCGCAAGGCACGGTTGCTGGGCTTGCCGGTGATCGCCGACCCCGCTTTGGCGCGCGCGCTCTACCGGGAATGCCGCGCGGATACGCCGATCGGCCCGCAGCATTTCCATGCCGTCGCGCGCCATTATGCGGCGTTGCGGCGGCAGGCAGAGGGGCGCGAAGGCGAAACGGGGATCGAATTGGATGGGTGACCTTTATTCGCGCAACAAGGATCTGGTGCTGGTGATCGGCACGGTGCTGATCCTGCTGATCCTGTTTTCGCCGATCCCGCCCGCGCTGCTCGACCTGGCGATCATCGTCAATTTCGGCTTCGGCCTTACGATCATGTTGCTGACCTTCTATGTCCGCAAGCCGGTGGAATTCTCGACCTTTCCCGTCGCTGCTGCTGGTCGCGACGCTCTATCGTCTCTCGCTCAATGTCGCGGCCACGCGCCTGATCCTGACCGGCGCCGACGCGGGCGAGGTGATCGAATCCATCGGCGCGCTATGCGGTGCAGGGCAATTTCGTGATCGGCCTGGTGGTCTTCTTCATCCTGATCGTGGTGCAATATGTGGTGGTGACCGCCGGCGCGCAGCGCGTTTCCGAAGTCGCCGCGCGCTTCACGCTCGATTCCATGCCCGGCCAGCAGATGAGCATCGATGCCGATCTCAATCTCGGCCTGATCGACCAGAAGCAGGCGATCGAACGGCGCGAAGGGCTGGAGAAGGAAGCCTCGTTCTACGGCGCGATGGATGGGGCCAGCAAGTTCGTGAAAGGCGATGCGATAGCCGGGATCATCATCCTGCTGATCGACATCATCGCGGGCCTGATCGTGGGCGTTGCCCAGATGGGCATGGGCTGGAACGAGGCGCTGCAGCGCTTCACCTTGCTGACGATCGGCGACGGGATCGCCACGCAATTGCCCGCGCTGATCATCTCGATCGCCACCGGCATCATCGTGACGCGCTCTGTCCGCCGACAAGGAACTCAGCACCGAGATATTCCGCCAGCTCGCCTCAGAGCCGCGCATTCCGCTGATCGTGCTGGCCGTGCTGGCGGCGCTGATGCTGCTTCCCGGAATGCCCAAATGGCCGATCGCGATTGTCGCTGCCGTGGCGCTGATGGCATGGCTGCGCATTCGCAGATTGAAGCGGGAGGAAAACGCCGCACTGGCACTTGAAGATGGGCAGGATAGCCCCGGGACGTCGCAAGCGCTGGCCGCCCCACTCGAAATCGCACTCGGTAGCCAGCTCGCCGCGGCCTGGGGAACGCGCAAGGCGGCGCTGCTCGAACGGATAGCGACCAGCCGCACCGCGCATGAGCGAAAGTTCGGCATCGCGTTCCCTGCGGTGCGCTTCGTCGAATCCAGCGATCTCGGCGCGCTGGAATATTCCATCAGTATCCACGGAACGAGCTACGGCACCGGGCAAATTCATCCAGACCGGATGATGGCGATCGCCCAGCGAGAGGATGCGCCGAAGCTTGCCGGTATCTCTGGCCGCGATCCGGCCTTTGGCATCCCGGCCCTTGTGGATCGAGCAGGGGCAGGTGAAGGAAGCCAGCGAGGCGGGATATAATCTGGTCGATCCCGAAACGGTGATGACCACCCATTTCGTCGAGATCGCGAAGGTTGAGGCGCCGACCCTGCTGACCAGCGGTGTGACTACCGAATTGCTGGAACAGCTGCAGGGAGCGGCAGCCAGGGCTGGTCGAGGAACTCATCCCCAATGTGATGAGCGTATCGGATGTGCAGCGCATCCTGCAGAACCTCCTGCGCGAACAGGTCTCCATCGCCAATCTGGATCTCGTGGTGGAAACGCTGGTGGATGAGGGGCGCAACCAGCGCGATCCCGCCGAATTGACCGAGAAAGTGCGCCAGGCGCTCAGCACCGCGATCTGCAACGGGCTACGCGGCCAGAACCAGCACCTCTCGGTTCTCAGCCTCGATCCGCGACTGGAGAACCGGATCATATCGGGCGCAAGTTCGGCAGAGGCCGCCGCACTGGGCCTCGAGCCGCGGCTTGCCGAACAATTGCTGCGCAAGCTGGCCCCGCTGGTCGATGCGATGATGCGACAGGGCAAGGCGCCGGTGCTGCTGTGCGCGGGGCCAATCCGGCGGGTGCTGGTCAAGCTAACCCAGCGTTCGATTCCGCAGCTTGCTGTCCTCTCGGTGGATGAAGTGCCAATGCGGGTCTCGCTCCAGTCGTTCGATGTGGTTAAGGTCGAAATGTGATGACGATCGAGCAAGTCAGGGCGGCGGGGCATGGTTGAGGCACAGGCGCAGGAACGGCTTGGGCGGCTACTGGATTTGCTCGAGCAGGATCCGGACAACCCGGTGCTGCTGCGTGATGTGGCGCAGGCCGCGCTCGAAGCGGGCGAACCGGCGCGGGCAGTGGAGCTCTATGCGCGCCTGAGAGACACGGGCGAGCTGACTGCGCCCGACAGCAATCAATGGGCAATCGCCGCGATGCGCAGCGGCGAACCGGAACGGGCGGCGGAGACCTTCGCGGGCCTGCTTGCGCAGCAGCCGGACAATACGGCGCTCAAGTTCAACCTCGCCTGGGCGCGCTCGCTGGCTGGCGACATGGGAGGTGCGCGCGATGCGCTCGACGCCGAGACAGTCGGACGCACTTCCGCAAGCGGCGCTGCTCGATATGCGCCTGCTGCACTTTGCCGGCGAGCTCGAGGAAGCGGTGAGCCGGGCCAAGGATCATCTCGCGCGTCACGGGGACTATCCCCCGCTGCTGGCCGCGCTGTCCACTCTCGCGCTCGACGTGGAAGACGAGGCACTGGC
The DNA here is from genome assembly GCA_963777785.1 of uncultured Alphaproteobacteria bacterium. Lineage (GTDB taxonomy): Bacteria > Pseudomonadota > Alphaproteobacteria > Sphingomonadales > Sphingomonadaceae > Andeanibacterium. The sequence goes on along the minus strand of CAVZRU010000002.1, from coordinate 490,835 downwards.
TCTCGATTGCGCGCTCAAGGCAGGCGGCCAATCGGAAGCCCTGACTACGCTGGCCACGCTGGCGCTTGGCGAGCAGGAGATTGGCCGGGCCAGAGTCCATGTTCGAGCAGTCGCTGGTGCTGGACGAACGCTCCCCGCGCGCCTGGATCGGACTTGGCCTCACCGAGCTGCTGGAGGGCAAAGGCGCCAGCGCGGCCGGCGCACCTCGACAAAGGCGCGGAGATGTTCGGCGACCACCTGGGCAGCTGGATCGCGGCGGGCTGGGCATGGCTGATCGCGGGCGACCGCGCAAAGGCGCGCGAGCGCTTCGAACGCGCGGTGGAACTCGACGGCAACTTCGGCGAAGCCCAGGGTTCGCTTGCCGTGGTCGATCTGCTGGACGGCAAGGCCGAGGCAGCGCAGCGCCGCATCGAAGTCGCCGCGCGGCTTGACCGGCAGAGCTTCTCTGCCGCCTATGCGCGCATGCTGGTGAGCGCCGGGCAAGGCGACAGTGGCGCCGCTCGGCGCATCTTTGACCTGGCGCTCAGGCAGCCGATCGGGGAGGGCGGCCGCACATTGGCCGATGCGATTGCGCGCATGTCACGCTAGCGCCCCCCGTTTCCGGTCTTCGCTCGCTTCAGTCCATCACGGTGAGATGCGCCTGCGTGGAGAAATCGAACAGCAAGTCGTTGCCGCCGCGCAATTGCGTAACCAGGATGGCCACCATGTCATTCTCCGGGTCGACGTAGAAATGCGTCGCCGCCGCGCCGGACCAGCCGAACTGGCCTACAGACAACGGATAGCCATATGCAGCCGGGTCGGTCACCACTTCGACGCCCAAGCCATAGCCGCGCCCCTTGAAGTCGCCGGCGGGCACGCCGTTCGGCAAGTGATCGCTCGCCATGAACTCCACCGTCCGCGGATTGAGCAGCCGCACGCCGTCCAGCTCGCCCTTGTTGAGCAACATCTGGGCGAATTGGAGATAGTCGCGCGCATTGGATGACATGCCGCTGCCGCCCAGAATGGTCGAGCCATAGCGCGGCTGATCGTCCCAGGGCACGGTCACGACTTCGCCGTTTTCGCCCTTGCGGTAAAGCGTCGCGTAATTGTCGGGCCGCTCCACCGGCTGGCCGAAATAGGTGTCCGGCATGTCGAGCGGCTCGAAGATCCGCGTGCGGCAGAATTCGGCAAAGGACATGCCGGAGAAACGTTCGACCAGAGCGGCCTGAATGTCGTGCGAAAAGCTGTAGAACCATTTCTCGCCCGGCTGATAGACCAGCGGGTAACTCGCCATGCTCCTTGCGAAATCTTGCTGGCTTTTCTGCCGCATGCCAGCATCGTTAAATGCCTTGGTAAGCTCGGCATCGCCGAAATCCCCATAGGAAAAGCCGGCCGTGTGGCGGAACACATCCTGGATCGTGATCTTGCGCTTGGGCTTTTCGAGGATCGCCTTGCCACTCGCATCCCGCCCCTTGAACACCATCACATCGGCATATTCGGGAATGTATTTTTCCAGTGGATCGGTCAGCTGGAACTTGCCTTCCTCATACAGCATCAGCAGCGCCACGCTCGCCACTGGCTTGGTCATGGAGAACATGCGCACGACAGTGCCGCGCTCCATCGGTTGCTGCGTCTCGCGGTCCGCCCAGCCATAGGCGTCGAAATGCGCGATCTTGCCGTGGCGGGCGATCAGGGTGACGACCCCGCCGGTCTTCCCGCTATCGACATAGCTGTGCATCTTGGCATCGAGCCGTGCGAGCTGATCGGGCGATAGCCCGACTTCTTCGGGGGTGGCGGTCGGCTGGTCCTTCGCGAGCGCGGGCACGGTGTGCAAGCCGACGGCGAGCGCCGCCGCAGCTGCCAGGCGCGCGACATAAGGCGCGGCTTTGGATAGTGATTTCATGAAATTCTCCCCCTGGTGCGTCTCGCATGGCCGCCCCTGTGCGCGGCTCCGGACTCGCTGCAGCGATCATAGGACGATGTGCTGGAACAGCCAAGCTGAACCCGGCAGAAGGCGCGCAAGGGGGAGGGGGCCGGCAAGCCGTCCGGTGCGCAAGTGTGATGCCTCGGGCAAAGCCGATCGGGCTGGACTGATCGAAGGGGATTCATCCGCGAGGTTAAGGCAGATTTCGCCCGTGTAGGAAAACGGTTTTTCGCGCGCGGGTGGAGTTGCGTGAGACACTGACAATATCGCAATTTTTGTCATCCCGGACCTGTTCCGGGATCCAGCTTGTTTTTCAGCGAGAAGCGGGACCCCGGCACAAGGCCGGGGTGACAGGCAAAATATCAAACCTGGCCGTCATGCGGAATTCGATTAGCCTCGTCGCCCTGCGGGCCAACATCTGTCACCGCATCCTTTGGACTTACTGGGTTCCCGCTTTCGCGGGAATGACGAAGGAAGGGTCTGGCGGGGGAGATAGGCCCGCAATGTTGTGGGAAGCTGACATTGGAATACATCATCCGAATGCGATCATTGTTTCGCAGTGCGAAACATTGAAGCCGAAGAGCCGGTGAGAGCCAATCCTTGCCATTGTTGGGGTGAAATCGATGTTTTGGCCTTGATGAAACCATCTTCCTTGTACGTCGATCTCGTCGTTCCGCACGTCGATAGCGAACACAATGTCTCGAGGATTTAGTCGGACTTTGGCGTGAAGAGGAAATACCTCAAAGTCCCAAACGTTACCGGGTTCCATGGTCCACTCATTGTCCTCTAGCTTAGCGATAACCTGCCCGGATCGGTCGTGAATGTTGGCAGATAAGAGCACTCGTCCATCTTGCTTATCCAATTTTGCCCCTAACACTGTCTCGTCTGAGAGGACCAGGAGCCGAGGAGTTTCGACTGCCCTTCCCCCGCCAAGATTAACCGCCAGTTCTCCGACATTTACAAACAACTGCCCACGTACAAGATTGTCTACGATATTCTTGGGGCGGGATTTGTGCGCTCGCTGTGCAGCTTCGGTAATCGCGCCGACCGTGCAAAGATGATGACACTGACCGCACAAAACCATCATATCTTATGGCCGAAAATGCTCATCCTCTGCCCATGGAACGATATGATGGTACTGAATGAACGGATGACCACAGAGGCAACATCCAAATCCAGCCTCTTGGCGAAGCTGTCTCTTCACATCATTTGGGACTGCTGAACGAGACTGGGACAATGTTCACCTCCACAACGATCACATACTTAGTATCTCGTCTATTGATGCAAACAAATCGCTCGTTTGCTTGAATGCCCGCAATTTTGTCGTAAGCGGACATACTCCTATCCGGCCCGGCTCTCGCCCCCAACCAGCTTCACCGCATCCGCCAGCAAACCCCGCGCCTTTGGATCTGACGCCAGGATCCGGTGGACCTCGTCGGTCAGTTTCTGGAAGCGGTGATCGTTGGCGGCTGCTTCTCCGAATTCGTCGACCAGCAGCGCGCCGACCAGCGCGCGGGCGAATTCATCCTTGCTCATGTCGCCGGCCTGGGCCAGTGCCTCGATGCGCTGCGCGGCGGCCTGGCGCTGGCTGGTGCCGCTCTTGGCCGTTTTTGCGCCGCGCCGGGAACGGTCCGGCCTGTCCATGCGCTGCAATTGCTGGCGCAGCAGCAGCAGCATCTGGTCGACGTTGGAGATGCGCGTCATGGCCCCGCCCTCAGTCGCTCACGGGCCGCTGGAACTGCCCGAGGATTACCGAAGTGGCCGACAAATCGCCATCCTCGCCGCTTGCTGCGTCCGTCTCCGCCGCCTGCTCGCCCAGCGCATTGCGGCATTCCGCGATCAGCAGGCGGATATCGCCATTGAGCGGCGCATTATCGCGGTTGAGTTCGATGCCCTGCTGCAGCCTTGCGAGCGCGGGCCCAAACTCATCGCGCACCAGATGCGTCAGCCCTTCCACGAACACGCGCAGATAGGAATCCTCCGGCAGGCGCAGCAGCGGGCCCCATGTCGCCAGCGCTTCGTTCACTTCGCCGGAAGTCAGCTCGAAGAAGCCAAGCTGGTAGCGAGCAAGGTGAAACTCAGGTGCGAGTTCGACTGACCGCGCCAGGGCGGCATGGGCTTCCAGCGCCTGGCGCCGGCCGGCCAGGACCGATCCGCGCATGAAGTGCAGCCGCGGATCCTGCGGGAAGCGCACGAGCATGGCATCGAGTGCCGCCAGGTCGCCCTGGTCGTCGCGCTCGATGGCCGCAACCAGGGTTGCCAGATCGTCGTCGCTGCACAGGTCCATTTTTATCGTTCTCCTAGAGTTGCTTGGCGATCAGGCTTCGCAAGCGTTGTAACGCCGCCCGGTGGATTTGGGAAACGCGCCCCTTGGTCACGCCCAGCAGTGCAGCAATCTGCTGGAAGCTCACGCCATGGCGATAATGCTGGCGCATGACGAGCGCCTCGCGTTCCGGCAGCGCGTCGATCATGTCATGGGCCCGGCCGACCAACTCGTTCCAGGCGAGGCTGTCATAGGCGGAAGGGGCAGGATCGGGGATCGCCTCGATCGCCCGGTTTGCGCCCGTTTCCAGCAGCAGGCCGATCGCGATGGAGGCGGAAAGGCTGGAGAGTGCGGCGATCGGATCGTCCTGCGCCGGGTCGATCCCGTCCTGCAGCGAACGCAATCGGTCCCGCTCCGCGCGCTGGCGGAAACTGTATTGCGCGGCCGCTTCGCTCGACTGTGGTCGCGGTGGACGAGAGATTGTCGCCGAATTCGATCCTTGTGGTGGCGAGCGGCGGGCTGGTGCGCGAATTGTCGATATTGAGGCTGACTGGGCGGCCCGCTGCATCGAGCGTGGCCAGCCGGTATTCCGTGCCGGCCTTCACGATGTAGCCTTCTTCGTCGACCACGAAGCTGCCGGTCCGCGTGTAATAGGTAGGGAGGCCGTCGGCGCTCGAAAGCAGGCCCTCCGCATTCACCCGCAACCTGCCGCCGCGCCAGAACAGGGATTCGCCGCCTGGACCAACGAGTTCTATCATTCCCTGGCCATCGATCGCCAAGTCGAGCGCATTTCCTGTTGCTCTGATCTCCCCTTGCGTCAGCAGCATTTCCTGCACGGCCACCCGCACACCTGATCCGCCGCGCATGGGCGGGATTGGTGCGGGTTCGGCTCGGTCAGGAGACTGTGCTTCCCTGGCGAGCACTTCGGCGAAGCGCGCCTCGCTGCGCTTGAAGGCGGGGGTGTTCACATTCGCCACATTGTTGGCGAGTATTTCCATGGCCTTCTGCTCGGCCCGCAGCGCCGCAGCGCCGATTTCGAACGCGGCGTTCATCGCGAATTCCTGAATGTGGCGATGGCTTGGCCCATCAGCTGATCATAGAATTGGGCGAGCTTTGCGCCGCTTTCTGCCTCGCGGGTCGATGCCATCAGCGAGAGCATTTCATCGCTCGTCACCACGTTGGAGCTCTCGAGGAAACCCTGCCTGACGGTGGAGTTCTCGGCATCCGCCATGCCCGCAGAGTCGCCCAGGAATTTCGCGCCGCCGGCGGCAAGCAGCGCGTTTGCGTCGCTTGCTTCCAGCAACGCCACCCGCGCTGTCGGCAGCCCGTCTTCCAGTACCGTGCCATCGGCGAGTATCTCGATGAGGTTGCCCGAAAGCGTGAGGTCGCCGCCGCCGGCCTGCTGCAATACGCGGCCTGCCATGTCGGCTACGATGCCGCCTTCGCCCAGCGCGAAAGAGCCACCGCGCGAATAGACCAGCTCGTCGCCATCGCGCAGCGGGAGCAGGGCGGGGCCGACGATAGCCAGGTCGAGCGGCTCGCCGGTCTTGGTCAGCGGCCCTGCCGAAAATCGAACTGCACCAGCGCCTCGTCGGTGCAGGGCGTGGCCCCTTCGCAGGCCTGATAGGCGCCCGGCACCACCACCTGCCGCTTGAACCCCGGCGTCGAGCTATTGGCGATGTTGAGCGCTGCAGCCTGCAACCGCCTTTCGGAGGCCGACAATATGGCGCTCGCATGGTCGATGATCCCTGGCATTTTCCCTCCCGCAGCAATCTTCCGCAAGGCCGCGAAACTTCGTCTTCGGAAGAATCGCCGGTAGTGCGGATGCGTGGCTGGATGCGGGATCGGAGGTCGGGATGGCACCCGCAGTTAGCTCGGAACCGGAGCAATCCTCCCGCCGCGAAGGAGTGGTTTGTTCTTGGCGGCTAGGCCGGCACGCAACCGTTATGGATTTATTCGGCCTAATCCAATTTGCCGTCGCCAGGCAGCGGCGCAGGTTCGATCTAATCATTGCCGTTCGGCGGCCAGCCGATTATGTGCCGGCCGCGCGTGCCGCTTTAGCTCAGTTGGTAGAGCACATCATTCGTAATGATGGGGTCACAGGTTCGAAGTCCTGTAAGCGGCACCACTGGCCGGGCCGATCCGCCATAATTGCGGGAGAGAGACTGTGAGAACGCAAGTCGCCATAATCGGCGCCGGTCCTGCCGGTCTGCTGCTGGGCCATCTGCTGCGCGCCGAAGGCATAGAGGCCGTGATCGTCGAGCGGGTCAGCGCGGACTATGTCCTCGGCCGTATTCGTGCCGGGCGTGCTGGAGCGGACGGCCACCGATCTGCTCGACCGGCTCGGCCTGGCCGATCGCATGCATGCGGAAGGCCTGCCGCACGATGGCTTCAACCTGGCCGATGGTGAGCGCTTGATACGGATCGACATCGCCGCTCTGACAGGCAAGCAGGTGATGGTTTACGGCCAGACCGAGCTCACGCGCGACCTCATGGATGCGGCGCCTGCGCGCGGACTCGAGATCGTCTATGAAGCGGGCGACGTGGCGTTGCACGATATCGAGAGCGACCGTCCTACGGTGACTTACACCAAGGAGGGCGCCACGCACCGCATCGAGGCGGACTTCATCTGCGGCTGTGACGGATTTCACGGGCCGTCGCGCCGGGCGATCCCCGAGGCGCTTAGCCGCCCATTCGAGAAAGTCTATCCGTTCGGCTGGCTCGGCATCCTGGCCGATGTGCCGCCATGCCATCACGAACTGATCTACGCCAATCACGAGCGCGGCTTTGCGCTTGCTTCGATGCGCTCGGCCACGCGGAGTCGGTATTACATCCAGGTGCCGCTGGACGAGCAAATCGAAGACTGGCCCGACGACCGCCTGTGGGACGAACTCGCTACCCGCCTCGGCCCTGAGATCGCTCCGCATATTACTCGCGGAGCTGCAATCGAGAAATCCATCGCGCCGCTGCGTTCCTTCGTGTTCGAGCCGATGCGTCACGGCCGATTGATGCTGGCGGGCAACTCCGCCCACATCGTGCCGCCGACCGGAGCCAAAGGGCTGAACCTCGCCGCATCGGACGTTGCCTATCTTTCGGAAGCGCTGGTACGAAAGCTGAAGGCGAGCGATAATGACGCGATCGGCGGCTATTCCGAAAAGGCGCTGGCGCGCGTGTGGAAGTCGGAGCGGTTTTCCTGGCAGTTGACGACATTGATGCACCGTTTTCCCGACGCCAATGCATTCGACCGCCGCATGCAGGTCGCCGAGTTGGATTACATCGCGTCGTCCCAGGCAGCGCAGACGGCTATCGCGGAGAATTACGTCGGTTTGCCGCTCTGAGCGGCGAACGGCAAAGACAATTTCAAGAACATCGGAAAAACCACTTTCCTACATAAACCGAATCGTATTAACCTATATGGCACGTCAAATTGACGGCTGTAGGATTCGCGCTTCCAACTGAAGCAAGCCGACGCCCCGGAGAGCGGCTTTGCGATCCGACATTCTGCCCTATCATGGGGGCCGAGCGCACGGATCTGTGCGGCAATTGGAGAGACTGAATGCGGATGTCCCAGGAAATGAATCAGCGCGGTCTAGGCATTGGATCGAGTCTGGCGATTGCACTGCTCGCCGGCTGTGCAAGCGTTCCCGAGGCTTCGGCGGCGCAATCGGCTGGCACGCCCCCAGCGGATATTCCCATCGCCGGCAGCAGGGTCCACCCGGAAAGCGTCACCTCCGATGCGGCAGGCAATGTCTACGCCGGCAGCATCCGCGGCACCGTCTACCGGGCCGCGGCCGGCGCAGGCGAGGCAACGGCATGGATCGAGCCGAACGATGAGAACGGGCTCGAATCCGTTTTCGGCGTGTTGGCGGACGACCGGCACGGCAAGCTCTGGCTCTGCGCCAACCCCGCGTTCGGCGGACCGCCGGACCCAACCGCGACATCGGCGCTGAAAGCGTTCGACCTTTCCAGCGGCAGCTTCGCGGCCAGCTACGAAATTCCCGCCGGCTTACCCACGGCGTGCAACGATATTGCGGTTGCGCCCGATGGCACGATCTTCGTCAGCGAAACGGCATCGGGCCGGATATTCACCCTCGCGCCGGGGGGCACAGAACTCGCGCTTTACGCGCATAAGGAGGAACTGGTGGGGATCGACGGGCTCGCCTTCGCGGAAGACGGCGCGCTCTACATCAACAACGTTCGCGACCACCTGCTCCAGCGCGTCGAGCGCAATGCGGACGGCAGCTATGCCGGTCTGACCACGCTCACGCTCGATGACAAACTGAACGGACCCGATGGGCTGCGCCCGCTGGGCGGGAACAAGTTCCTGCAGGCCGAAGGGCCGGGGGGACGCGTGGCGCTGATCGAAGTGGAAGGCGACAGCGCGAAGGTGACTGTGCTGAAGTCGGGACTGGATTCCTCGCCGGGCGTCACCAGCGTCGGCAAGGTCGGCTACGCGACCGAAGGCAAGATCCAGTACATGTTCGACCCCGCGTTCAAGGATAAGGATCCCGATCCCTTCATCATCCGCGCATTCCCGCTGCCTGAAGGTCTTTGAGCCTCGCCAGTCCGGCGCAGCATGCAACGAACGGTCAAGCCGCGATTCCAGTTGAGGCCAGCCGCGGGACTTTTCAGGCGAACGATCTGGCTTAAACAGCGATGCTGCACGAGTTGATATTTTGGCGAAAGCAATGGGCCGGGCAAGGCTGCGCGCGGCGCGCTTTCCCGGCCGATAAGGAAGAGTGATGTCGTTGATCAGTGATGCCGTGAATGCGGTCCGCAAGCTGTTGGTTCCCTTTGCCGCTCTGCTGCTGGCGGCTTGCAGCGCGTCGTCCGATCCCGTGGCGGGCATTGGCGATGGCGACTGGCTGCTCGACGGGCGCGACTATTCGGCCCAGCGCTTCAGCCCGCTAACCCAGATCAACGCGGAGAATGTCTCTCAGCTCGGGCTTGCCTGGTATGACGATCTGGATACGTTCCGCGGCGTGGAAGCGACGCCGGTCTATGCGGACGGCGTGCTATACAACACGCTGCCGTGGAACGTCACGATCGCCTATGATGCGAAAACAGGCAAGCGTCTGTGGACCTTCGATCCCGAGGTGGACCGCGCGCAAGGCAGGCTGGCTTGCTGTGAGCCTGTGTCGCGCGGCCTGGCGCTGTGGAAGGACAAGGTGATCATTGCCACTCTCGATGGGCGGCTGATCGCGATCGACAAGAAGAGTGGCAAGGAAGTCTGGAGCGCCCAGACTTTCGGCGATGACTTCGCCTATACGATTACAGGTGCGCCCCGCGTCTATGACGGCAAGGTTGTGATCGGCAATTCCGGCGGCGACATGGGCGTGCGCGGTTTCGTCGCGGCCTATGACGTCGATACGGGCAAGAAGCTTTGGAAGTTCTTCCTGACGCCAAACGATCCGGCAAAAGGTCCGGACGGCGAAGCCTCCGATCCGATGATGGACACGATCCGCAAGACCTGGTCCGAAGACGGTATGTGGAAGGAATTGGGCGGTGGCGCCAATCCCTGGGATTCGATTTCATACGATCCGGAGAACAAGCTGGTCTTCGTGGGCACCGGCAACGGATCCCCGCTTTCGTGGCATCACCGCAGCAACAGCGAAGGCGATAATCTGTTCGTTTGTTCTATTGTCGCGCTGCATGCGGAAGATGGTAGTTACGCCTGGCACTACCAGATGGTGCCGGAGGAAGACTGGGATTATACCTGCACCAGCTCGATCGTAAGCGCCGACCTGGAAATCGCGGGCAAGATGCGTCAGGTCATCATGCAAGCGCCCAAGAACGGCTTCTTCTATGTCATCGACCGCAAGACGGGCGAATTGATCAGTGCAGAGCCTTACGTGAAAGTGAACTGGACGAAGGGCATCGACCCTAAGACGGGCCGCCCGATCATGAATCCGGAAACGCATTTCGGCACAGATCCGGTGCTGGTGTATCCAGGCGCGGCAGGTGCGCACAATTGGTTCCCAATGGCTTACAGCCCGCGCACCAAGCTCGCCTATTTCCCAGCCTATGAATGGGGTATGCCTTACGCGCTCGATCCCGATTGGAAGCCCCAGCCAAAGCGGTCCAATGCGGGCTATGGCGGATATACCGGTGCGGCCCTTCAAAAGAGCATCGCGCTGTCGAAGGAAGCGGCAAAGATCGAGAACGCGTTTCTCGTAGCCTACGATCCGGTGAAGCAGAAAATCGTCTGGAAAGTGCCACTTCCACGCCACGGCAATGGCGGTGCGATGGTCACGGCGAGCGATCTGGTCTTCGAAGGTACGACCAAGCAGACCTTTGCCGCCTTCGATGCGAAGACCGGCAAGGTCTTGTGGGAATTCCCCACGCAGAGCGCTCCGGTCGCCGGTCCCATCACCTATGAAATCGACGGCGAACAATATGTGGCGATCAATGCGGGCTGGGGCGGCGGGGCCGCGCAGGTCGAACAAGGCATGGGCACCGAATTGCCCCGGGCATCCGCCAGGTTGCTGGTATTCAAGCTGGGCAGCAAGAAGCAGCTTCCGCCGCTCGTAGCCAAGGATCCGGTCCCGCCGCCGCCGCGGCTTAGGGCAAGCGAGGCCCAGGTGCGCAAGGGCGCCACGCTCTTCGCGGATACCTGCGCCCTATGCCATGGCAACAGGGCAGTCGGCGGGGTGAAGGACCTGCGCCATATGACGCCGGAGACCCACGCAATCTTCAACGACATCGTATTGCGCGGGGCCTATAATGACAAAGGCATGGCCAGCTTCGGCGATATCCTGAGCCAGGAAGATGCCGAGGCGATCCACGGATACCTTATCTCGCGTGCGAACGAAGATTGGGGCACGGAAGGAAACTAGCCAATCGGCTCAATCCCGAAGGGCGGCCGGAAGCCCGGTCCGGCCGTCCTTGTCTCCGCTTGGAAACCATTGTCCCGCTAGGTGTCCAGTTTTTGGACGGGTCGGTCAAAAGCGGATCGGTTCGTCCCGTTTTTCTCGCGCCACCGGCGTGACTTACGGCGCAACAGCTGAATAGTGGCCAGGCACGTCCACGCCATCCAGTCGCACTGTTCACCGCGCGTGGCGGGCGTTCCGACTGACTTGGCGTCAGACCGCTGGAAGCCGCAGAATTCCTGCGATCTTCGGCTTCTCAATAACAAAGCTGGCCTGGGGCGGCCGCATCGGGCTCTTCGTCGTCGATCGGTCGCGCGGGAGAAAAAGACCCAACCGGTCAACCGAAATCCGGCCCGATTTTGCCCCTCAGAGCCGTACAATCCTTGTGTCCGGCAGATGGTTAACTGCCTTGATACCAAAGCGGCATCAGGTCCAGAGCTTTGCACAGAGACCCCACCAGGTCCGAGTCGAATTTCGAAGCGGTCGGGTGGGAAATATAAGCGAGTGCAAGACCAGTAAGGCGATCGGCCGACCGGATCTTCGGATCCACCCCGATGCTTCCATACCCGGCCCTGCACTCCATAATTGCCCGTTCCCTGGAACCGGTGCTTGAGTGGGATAGTCAGTCGATGGATATTCAGAACTCCCGTGAAACGTCCTTTGGGAAGGACAATCAGGGTCTCGGAGAAGAGAACGCTTCTGCTCCGGGCGCCGTTTCCGGCAAGATTGTCTATCTGACACCTGACGCGAACAATGTCGTCGTCCTCCCGCCAGACGTTTCGTTGGAAGACGTCCAGGTTGTCGGACGCGATCTGGTAGTGGTTGCCGAAGACGGCACGCGCTACGTTATCCAGGGCGGCGCGGTCGATGTGCCTCAGCTCGTGATCGATGGAGTGGAAGTCCCACCGCTCAATCTCGCGGCATTGCTTATCGGCAACGAACCCGAACCGGCAGCCGGAGCGACCCAGAGCTCGGGCGGCAATTTCGCTGATCCCGCAGGCCCCATCCAGGATGCGTTCGACCGCGGCGATCTCCTCCCCTACACCGAGCTCGCATTTCCAGAACCGGAAGAAGAAGAAGTCGATCAGGCTGTCGACAATGAGCCCGATATCGTGATCGTCACGCCGGACAATCCGGCAGGGGCGATCGATGCGACCGCTACGGTCAATGAGAGCGGCCTGCCGGAACGCGGCGATGAACCCGAAGGCACGCTAGAACCCACCAGCGGCGAATCCACTGTCGGCAACATCGTTTATAACTCGCTCGACGGGACGGACGCCGTCCTTGTGAACGGCGTCGAAGTCGTGAGCGTCGGGCAGCAGATTGCCGGCGAGCACGGAATCCTGACAATCACCAGCATTGCCGATGGCGTGATTGGCTACAGCTATACTCTGACTGACAATACGTCCGGCCAGGACACTACCGATGTGTTCACGGTTACCGTGATCGACACCGATGGTGATACGGCGACTGCCGATCTGACCATTTCAATAGTCGACGATGCGCCGATTGCCCAAGACGATGTCGACGCAGTTGGCGGCTTGAACGGCGATGTGGCGACGGGCAACGTCATGACCGGCGCCAGCACCATCACGGGCGCGGCCGGAGCGGACACCGAAGGCGCCGATGGCGCCAGCGTCAGCTCCGTTACCGGTTTTGCGGGCTCGGACTCCACCTTCAACGAAGAGGGTAATCTCGAAGTAACCGGCGAATTCGGTACGCTCGTGATCGATGCTGCCGGCAATTACACTTACACGCCGTTCGAAGACGCTCCCGGCGCCGAGCAGGACGTTTTCACTTACATTCTGACAGATGGCGACGGCAGCACCGCCGAAGCGACGCTCACGATCAACCTGACCGACCAGTTCCCGGTAGTCGGGCCCAACGCTGTGGTCCAACTGGATGACGATGCCCTTGCGGCCGGCAATCCAGGCGGCACTGGCGACGATGCCGATAGCGTCAATGTCTCGGGCACACTTTCCGGATCGGGCGGCGACGGAGCGCTCACTTTCGCGCTCACCGGCACTTCGCCACTGCCCGCCGGCTTCACCGTGTCATCTAACAACGGCACCACGCTGATCATCAGCCAGGGCGCTACGCAAGTGCTCCAGGTCGTGATCAATCCTGCCAACGGCTCCTATACAGTGACGCAATTGGCACCGCTCGATCATGCGGCCGGCGGCGACGAGAACAATCTGGATTTCACGGTCACCTACAGTGTGACCGATGTCGACGACGACAGCGCCAATGGCACGCTCAACATCAATGTCGATGACGATACTCCGGTCATCAGCCAGCCCGAGCAACCGTTCGTGCCTGAAGTGGTGCTCGACGAAAGCCCCGTTGGCGAAGACGAAGGCGGCGATTTTGCGCCGGCCGGTCTGCACAGCGTGACGATTTCCTTTGCCGGTGCCTTCGGCTCGGTTTCCTACGGTGCGGACGGTCCCGGATCGTCGGTTTACGGTCTGACGCTGTCAGCCGAAGGCGCAAGCTCTGGCCTTTATGCGCTGGGTGCCGGTGGCGCTCAGGGCGAAGAGATCCTGCTTTACACGGTCGGCAACGACATTGTCGGCATGATCGGTAGCGATGTCTACTTCACGATCTCGGCGGATGCCGCGAGCGGGGAAGTGACATTCTCGCAGAGCATAAATATCTATCACGGTTCGACCGAGAGTGACGACGACACGTCTTATCTGGTGGCCGAACCCGGCACCATTCTGCTCAACTTGACTGCGACGGATGCCGATGGCGACAGCCAAACGGCGAGCGTCGATCTCTCGGACGATGTGTTCCAGATCGAAGACGACGGCCCGAACGCAGCGGACGATACGGACAGCCTGAGCGAAGGCGGGCCGATCTCGACGGACGGCAATGTGATCACGGGTGTGGGCACGGACAGCGGCGCTGGCGGTGCGGACACGGAAGGCGCGGACGGCGCGCAGGTTGGCAATCCCGGCAGCTATGACGGCACGTACGGCACCTTGGTGCTGGCAGCCGATGGCAGCTACACTTACACGCTCAATGCGCTTGGTCAGTCGGTGATCGAGACGCTGGGCGAAGGCGAGACGCTGAGCGACAGCTTCGACTACACATTGGTCGACGGCGACAACGACAGCGACGGCGCGGTGCTGACGATCACGCTGAACGGCACTGACGACGGTGTGACGATCACCGGTCTCGACGGCCAGGCACCCGAAGTGGTGCTGGACGAAGACGATCTGGCGAATGTGGGCGACGATCAGGGCTCGGACCAGACTGACCCGCTGAGCGTGAATGGTAACTTTGGCGTTACCTCGCCGGACGGCCTCGACGATGTCCAGGTGAACGGCGTGAACGTCGTGACCAATGGTGTGTTCGGCGGCGCGGTGGAAGTAGCCAATGACGGGATCTACTCGGTCTCGATCACGGGCTGGACGCCGGTTTATGCGGCGGACGGCGTGACGGTGATCAGCGCGACGTTCAGCTACAGCGCGAGCCTGCTGGACAACACGCTGGGCCACACGCTGCCTGGCCAGGACACGATCCTCGACGCGCTGGCGGTAACCGCCACCGACCAGGACGGCTCGAACGACAGCGCCAATCTCGACGTGCAGATCGTCGACGACGTGCCGACGGCGCAGGACGACGCTGACAGCCTGAGCGAAGGCGGGCCGATCTCGACGGACGGCAATGTGATCACGGGTGTGGGCACGGACAGCGGCGCTGGCGGTGCGGACACGGAAGGCGCGGACGGCGCGCAGGTTGGCAATCCCGGCAGCTATGACGGCACGTACGGCACCTTGGTGCTGGCAGCCGACGGCAGCTACACTTACACGCTCAATGCGCTTGGTCAGTCGGTGATCGAGACGCTGGGCGAAGGCGAGACGCTGAGCGACAGCTTCGACTACACATTGGTCGACGGCGACAACGACAGCGACGGCGCGGTGCTGACGATCACGCTGAACGGCACTGACGACGGTGTGACGATCACCGGTCTCGACGGCCAGGCACCCGAAGTGGTGCTGGACGAAGACGATCTGGCGAATGTGGGCGACGATCAGGGCTCGGACCAGACTGACCCGCTGAGCGTGAATGGTAACTTTGGCGTTACCTCGCCGGACGGCCTCGACGATGTCCAGGTGAACGGCGTGAACGTCGTGACCAATGGTGTGTTCGGCGGCGCGGTGGAAGTAGCCAATGACGGGATCTACTCGGTCTCGATCACGGGCTGGACGCCGGTTTATGCGGCGGACGGCGTGACGGTGATCAGCGCGACGTTCAGTTACAGCGCGAGCCTGCTGGACAACACGCTGGGCCACACGCTGCCTGGCCAGGACACGATCCTCGACGCGCTGGCGGTAACCGCCACCGACCAGGACGGCTCGAACGACAGCGCCAATCTCGACGTGCAGATCGTCGACGACGTGCCGACGGCCGAAGACGACGCTGACAGCCTGAGCGAAGGCGGTCCGATCTCGACGGACGGCAATGTGATCACGGGTGTGGGCACGGACAGCGGCGCTGGCGGTGCGGACACGGAAGGCGCGGACGGCGCGCAGGTTGGCAATCCCGGCAGCTATGACGGCACGTACGGCACCTTGGTGCTGGCAGCCGACGGCAGCTACACTTACACGCTCAATGCGCTTGGTCAGTCGGTGATCGAGACGCTGGGCGAAGGCGAGACGCTGAGCGACAGCTTCGACTACACATTGGTCGACGGCGACAACGACAGCGACGGCGCGGTGCTGACGATCACGCTGAACGGCACTGACGACGGTGTGACGATCACCGGTCTCGACGGCCAGGCACCCGAAGTGGTGCTGGACGAAGACGATCTGGCGAATGTGGGCGACGATCAGGGCTCGGACCAGACTGACCCGCTGAGCGTGAATGGTAACTTTGGCGTTACCTCGCCGGACGGCCTCGACGATGTCCAGGTGAACGGCGTGAACGTCGTGACCAATGGTGTGTTCGGCGGCGCGGTGGAAGTAGCCAATGACGGGATCTACTCGGTCTCGATCACGGGCTGGACGCCGGTTTATGCGGCGGACGGCGTGACGGTGATCAGCGCGACGTTCAGTTACAGCGCGAGCCTGCTGGACAACACGCTGGGCCACACGCTGCCTGGCCAGGACACGATCCTCGACGCGCTGGCGGTAACCGCCACCGACCAGGACGGCTCGAACGACAGCGCCAATCTCGACGTGCAGATCGTCGACGACGTGCCGACGGCCGAAGACGACGCTGACAGCCTGAGCGAAGGCGGTCCGATCTCGACGGACGGCAATGTGATCACGGGTGTGGGCACGGACAGCGGCGCTGGCGGTGCGGACACGGAAGGCGCGGACGGCGCGCAGGTTGGCAATCCCGGCAGCTATGACGGCACGTACGGCACCTTGGTGCTGGCAGCCGACGGCAGCTACACTTACACGCTCAATGCGCTTGGTCAGTCGGTGATCGAGACGCTGGGCGAAGGCGAGACGCTGAGCGACAGCTTCGACTACACATTGGTCGACGGCGACAACGACAGCGACGGCGCGGTGCTGACGATCACGCTGAACGGCACTGACGACGGTGTGACGATCACCGGTCTCGACGGCCAGGCACCCGAAGTGGTGCTGGACGAAGACGATCTGGCGAATGTGGGCGACGATCAGGGCTCGGACCAGACTGACCCGCTGAGCGTGAATGGTAACTTTGGGGTTACCTCGCCGGACGGCCTCGACGATGTCCAGGTGAACGGCGTGAACGTCGTGACCAATGGTGTGTTCGGCGGCGCGGTGGAAGTAGCCAATGACGGGATCTACTCGGTCTCGATCACGGGCTGGACGCCGGTTTATGCGGCGGACGGCGTGACGGTGATCAGCGCGACGTTCAGCTTACAGCGCGAGCCTGCTGGACAACACGCTGGGCCACACGCTGCCTGGCCAGGACACGATCCTCGACGCGCTGGCGGTAACCGCCACCGACCAGGACGGCTCGAACGACAGCGCCAATCTCGACGTGCAGATCGTCGACGACGTGCCCGATGCAATCGATGATGCCGCTCAGTCGGTAGCAGAGGATGCAGTCGGAACGATCGGCGGTAATGTGATGACCAATGACGTCCCGGGCGCCGATGGCGCGGCGGTGACTTCGGTCAATATCGGCGGTGTGAACTACGCGATTGCGGCGGTGGGAACGACGAATGTCAGCACTGCCAATGGCGACTATACTTTCGACGCGGCCGGCAACTGGACCTTCGATCCGAATACCGGTCTCGATCAGTCTGGTGGGGATGTGGATGCCAGCTTCACTTATACTCTGACCGATGGCGACAATGACGTCGATACCGCAACACAGCCGATTTCGATCACCGATGGTGCAAATCCGGTCGCAGGCGATCCAATCAGTCTGGTGATCGACGACGAGAACCTCGCTGACGGAACCAATCCCGCAGTGCCGGTAACCGACGCAGACGATATCGTCTTCACTCCCGGTTCCGATGCGATCGCTTCGATCGAGTTCGGCACGGATCTTTCGGCCCTCAACCCCAGCCTGGATTGGGTGCGGGTAGATGGCGATACGATCACCGGATCGGACGGCGGCAACCTTATCGTTACGCTTCAGCTCACGGTTGTCGGCAATACGGCGACGGTTACGGCAACCTTGTCGGATAATTACGACAGCCATCCGACGTTCACCTTGGACGACACCGTTGGCTTGGGCAGCGTTGACGTGGTTGCCACCGACAGCGATGGCGATAGCGCGAGTGCTGCAGTAACGGTCTCGGTCTCCGATGACATTCCCGTCGATTTCACGCCGGATGCTGCCGATGGCAGGAACACCGGCAACGACGTAATCACCGGCCACCTCGACATCGACGACAACATCCAGAACAATGCCGGGGCCGACGGCCTGGCATCGCTGGTGTTCAACGTCACCAACGGTTCGACGCTGATGAACACAGGTGGAACTCCGGTTACGGTCAACGGCGCCGAAGTGCTGCTCTACGTTCAGCCGGATGGTTCGCTGTTGGCGACCACCGATGTGAATGACGCGGGGGCAACGGTCTTCACTGCGACACTCAATCCTGGCGCGAGCACATATGAGATAACGTTCGAGCGCGCTTTTGACGACGGCCACACTTCGATAAGCGATTTCTCTGCTGCCGCTGCCGGAAATACGGCCTGGAAGGGCCTCGACTCCGATCTGGTCAACGGCAATGCGATCGACATTGAAGATCCAAACGATCCGAACCCGAATTCGGTGGACCTGCTGCTTAGCCCGATCAATTCATCGACGATCAACACGGACTCCGACGATATCGGGACCGGCACAGGCCAGAAGATCAATTCGAATGAATCCCTGCGCGTCGATTTCGTGCAGGATCTGACCCGCGATCCGGGTTTCGATGAAAGTCATCCGGCCGGTTATGTCTATGACGATCATGTCGGCCAGGGCGTCTTCACCTTCACTCTGGTGGACGTACAGGGCCCGCAGAGCGCGACCACGGCCATCCGTCTCGACGCCTACAATGTCGACGATACCAATCCGGCGTCGCAGGACAGCGTGAGCAATCTGACGCTCAACACGCATGTCGATCTCGATCCTGCATCGATCGTCGTAACCAATGCCAGCAACGTCATCCTGACTGAAGGCGTCGATTACGACCTCATCGAATATGGCAACAGCGTGTTCATCGTCGGCCTTCATCAAGGCGACACTGTGACGTTCGCAGCGACTGGCGGCGCGACCTTCGAAGCCGTCGAAATCCAGAACTCGAACGGCGAAATAAATCCCGAAGGAGGCTTCTTCTCCGGCGCAGCTTTTGGCCTGGGCGGCTTCGAATACGGCCAGAATTCCGAAGGCTCGCCGGTGGAATTCGAGTTGCCTCTGCTGCTGACGGATGGCGACGGCGATCAGAGCGAAGGAACGATCAACGTCAACGTCGCGCCGAACTCGGTGCCGATCGCGGCCCACGTTCACGCGTATGTCGACGACGATGGTCTAACCGATGGCAATCCGCTGAGCACCGCCGGTGACGACAACGCCAATCTCGATGAAACCGGAGCCGGTACTTCGAGCGAGGCAGTCTGGACGGGAACGCTGGGCGTCACGAACGCTCCGGTCGATACTCCGCTGACCTATACTCTGGTCAATCCAGGTGCAGGTATGGTTGGCACGGAAAGCGTGACCTACACGCTCAATCCTGCCGGTACGATGCTGACCGCGACTGTCGATGGCGGCGCTCGCAACGGTACGACGTTGTTCACGGTTGAAATCACCGACCAGACGAGCGGCGAATACACAGTCACGCTCGTCAATCCGATCATGCATCCCTATGCCTCGGATACCGAAAACAACGTGACTGCTGCGATCACCTATCAGGTGGCCGACAGCGACACGCCGGCTGACACCGACACGGGCACCATCACGATCGATTTCGACGATGATACCCCGACTGCCGCGAATGACATCAAGGCAACCAATGCCGAATCGCAGGATGTGAATGCGGCCTTCGTCCTCGATTTCAGCGGCAGCATCGACAACAACGAGTTGCACGTTCAGCTCACCGCAGTGAAAGATGCCGCTTTCGAGTTGTTTGACAACACTTCGGGCAGCGTTTCGATCGACCTCGTTGCCTTCTCGAACGTTGCCATGAGTTTCGGACCTTTCGTCGACTTTGCCGATTTTGCGGCGCAGTTGGACGCGATCGATCCGGAACTGGGTGGAACCAGGCCTTATAGCAGCACTACGGACTTTACCGCAGGCATCCAGGAACTGCTGAGCGTCTACACGGCGGATCCGAGCGCGAATAACCTCGTGTTCTTCCTCAGCGATGGCAATCCTAATGAACAGACTGGCTCAGGTGGGAATTCGCTGACCAATTCGACTTCCGCGACCTGGACGAGCTTCGTCAATGACAATGACATCAACGTCATTACGATCGGGGTTGGTAATGAAATCAACACCCAGCGCCTGCAGGACGTGGATGTAGACGGCGAAGGCGCTCCTATCCTCGTGAGTAATTTCGAGGATCTGGTCGGCACGCTGATCACGGCGGTTCAGCCTCCGATTTCCGACAACGTTCTCACCAACGACGACCTTGGCGCAGACGGTGGCCGGGTATCTTCGATCACGGTTGGAGCGATCACCTACACCTGGAACGGCGCGACAACGATCACGGCCAGCAGCGGCCCTGCCATTCCGGCAGGAACCTCGATTTCCGCTGCAACCCCGCTCGGTGGCACGCTGGAATTCAATTTCGCGACTGGTGGATGGACCTATCAGGCTCCCGATGGCTACGTGGGCAACTCGAATGAGGTGTTCAACTATGTCGTAGTCGACGGCGATGGCGACAAGGCCTCTGCAACGCTGACAATCGATGTCGCTTCGGTGGTTGCGGGCAGCAATTTCGCCAGCAACGACGTGGTCATCACCAATCAGGGTTCGACAGTGGTCGTTCCTGACGCGGCGATGCTTGCCAATGATGGAACTGGCACCGCAGTAACCGGGATCGCGGCATTCAACGGCGCTTCCGGCGTCACGCACAGCGGCGGCAACGTCACCTTCTCCGACAATGGAGCAGCTGGCGGCGGATTTGAATATAGCGCGTCAAACGGCCCGAATAGCGACAATGCCTATGTCACCGTCAATCGCGATCAAGCGGGTGAAAATACGCTTGATGGTACCAATGCAGGCGATGTCCTGGTCGGCCGTGACGGCAATGCCGATACGATCTTCGGCAATGGCGGAAATGACGTCCTCCATGGCCAGGGCGGAAACGACATTCTCAATGGCGGTGCAGGAAACGATACGCTGATTGGCGGGGCGGGCGCGGACCAGTTCCGGCTGCAGACCAATGGCGGCACCGACAAGATTGTCGATTATGTCGATGGTACCGACAAGATCGCGTTCTACGACAACGGATCCAACAGCAACGGCAGCGTCAACTTCGGCAGCACGTCGGGAAGTTCGGGCGGCACCGCGCTGAATGGAAGCGATTTTGCTACGCTTTCCAGCATCAGTGCCATGTCGAATTCTAACGACCAGGATGTCCTTGTCATTACGAGTGCGCAGACCCAGGCTCAGATCACCGGCACCACGATTGGTGGCAGGCAACAGCCCCGACAACAATTATGTAATCGTATTCAATTCGACCAGCGGCCACGGCGAAATCTGGTTCGACTCGAACTGGGAGAATACGAGCGGACGGGTGCTGGTGGCGACGCTGGACAATGTCACAACCTTGGGCGGCGTCACGGCGATCACGGCTTCCGACATCGTCGTTTTCAGCACCTCGTCTGTACCGATCGTCCTCGATCTCGATGGCGACGGCGTGGAGTTCACCAGCATCCTTGGCGGAGTCACCTACGACTACGGACAGGGTCTGGTAGCGACCGCCTGGGCAGGCGCCGATGACGGCATCCTGGCTTTCGACGCCAATCTTGACGGTATGGTCACCGACGCATCCGAATTCGTGTTCGGCGGCAACGGCCTGACCGATCTCGAGGCCCTTGCGCTGAATTTCGACAGCAATGGCGACGGCGTGCTCGACGCTTCGGATACTGGCTTTGCCCAGTTCGGCGTATGGCAGGATGCCGATTTGGATGGCGTCAACGACGATGGCGAGTTCCAGACGCTTGAGGACCTCGGGATCACTTCGATCTCGCTTTCCTCGGATGGCGTTTCCTACACGGCGGCCGATGGCGACGTGCATGTCTCGGGCACCACGAGCTACACGAATGCCGATGGCAGCACCGGCAGCGTTGCCGATGCCGCCTTCAATACCAGAGCGATCGCCCGTGAATCGGAAATCGCCCTGGCGGCAGCATTCGGCGGCGCGATCATTGCGGCGGCTCACAACGGAAGCCAGTTCTTCGCGCTTGATGGCGATGCCGATCAGCACGTGAACCTCGCAGTAGCGGATGAGAGCGCGCAGTCGCTGCTCGTCGAAACGCATTCCGATGGAGGCGCCAAATCCACGATGCAATTCGGGGATCATGCGCCGGCAGAAGTCGAGCCGAGCACCGAACATGACTTCCATTCGGAAGAAAGCGATGCGCAGGCGGAGATTTCCCTGCAAATGGCCGAAATCGATGAAGCCACGATTGGCGATGTCAGCGGCGATCAGGAAGCGCCCGGAGACGACCAGTTCCTGGTCTTCGCCGATAGCGGTTCGGTTATGGATGCGCTGCTTTCCCTCGGCCAAGGCGGAGAAAAAGAAGCGGATTCACAAGATACTAACGAGGATGCAGCTAAGCAGGTGCTCGCCGAACTCGCCGATGGCGGGCAAGTCGACCAAATGCTCGATCAGCTGGTCGGGGATGATCATCCGGTAGGCGACACTTCGCCGACAGGCGATGCCGCATCCCTGCTGGCCACTCAGCTGCAGGAACACACGTTTGCATTCGAATACAATGTGCATGCAGACGACGATGCAAGTTTGGCAGCAGCGCAAGCTGCATAAGATATATGCTGAAGAAAGAGGGGGTTAAATGATACACCTGTCGAAATGGAAGCTGCGGATTGCTGCGGCGGGTGCAGTCCTGGCATTGCCGCACGCGGCAATGGCTCAGGGTTTGCAAGATCTCAACGACAGTTCGCTGCGTAGCGAACTACAAACGCGGTACGATGCCGGACTGGCGGCAACGCTCGATCCCGCAATCTATGCCGCAAACGATCCACGCTATCTCTGGGCCTCGGAAGCCAAGGTCCAGTGCGCGATTGCAATCGGGTTCATGAAGTCTTCGACACGTGATTCCGTAAGCATCAGCAAGTGCGAGGATGCCTATGTAAGGATGCAGCAAGTGCCGGCTCCGCCGCCGCTCGCAGCAGTTCCCGCTGCTCCGGTAGCGCCCAAGCCCGACTATTGCAGTGAATCGCTGGCCGGTATCGTGTTCTTCGAATTCGACTCTGCGGTAACACCTGAGAGCTCGACACAGACGATCGACGCGGTTGCGACCAACTACCGCACGTGCGGCTGGCGCAATCTCACGGTAACGGGTCACGCCGATCGCGCAGGCAGCGATGGCTACAACGATGCGCTGTCGATCCGTCGCGCGCAATCGGTGGCCAGTCTGCTGAATGCTCGAGGCGTTGGCAGCGACAATGTCGCGGTAGAGGCAAAGGGTGAGTCCCAGCCGCGCGTGCCAACAGCCGATGGCGAGCGCAATCCGCAGAACCGCCGTGTCGAAATCACGGTAAATTGAGAGAGGAGCAGATCATGAAGAGCAAATTTAGCAGCTTCGTCGCAGCGCTCCTGCTCTGCGGTACGTCCAATATCGCTACGGCGCAGGATGCCGACGTTTCGATGGCAGAAGCGATCACTGTCGCGATGGCTTCGAACCCGGAAATTCTGCAGGCGCAGTATAACAAGGAAGCGATACAGTTCGAACGCAAGCAGGCTCAGGGCCTTTATGCCCCGCGCGTGGATGTGGAACTGTCCGCCGGCGTTCGCCGTCTGGAGAACCAGACCCGGCGCAACCTCGGTATTGCCGACGACTGGCTCAACCCGCTTGAAGCCACGGCGATTGCCGATTGGACGGTGCTCGATTTCGGGCGCCGGAGCGGTGAACTGAAGCGTCAGGCCTCCCGTGTCGACGGTGCGTCCTTGCGCGTGCTGGAGCGCTCCGAGTTCATTGCGCTGCAGGTTGCGCGGCAATATCTCGACGTCTTGCTTCAGCAGCGCGTCGTGGCCGCTTCGAAGGACAATGTGACGTTCCATCGCAATCTGGCATCAGACCTTGGTGAAGGCGTTGACCAGGGCTCGATCAGCGTTGCCGACCTTCAACAGGCAAATGAGCGGCTCGAAGCCGCGGTTGTCCGCGAAGTGGAAGCAGAGCAGTCGCTTGAAGAAGCGAAAATCTCCCTGCGTTCGCTGACCGGCCTGGATGTTAGCCAAGTGAGCCTTCCGCCTAATCTGGCCAGCGCGTTGCCGGCCAACCTGACCGATGCGATCGGCCGGGCGCGCACTTCCAATCCGCGCGTGCGTGAAGCGATGGCCGACGTCGATGCGGCAAATGCGCTCGCGTCTTCGGCAAAGGGCGATCTCTTCCCCAAGATCGGGGTCGAGGCTCGTGGCCGCATTGGCGACGATATCGACGGCTTCAACGGTGAAACCAACGAAGTTCAGGCACGGGTCTATCTGCGCTGGAACATCTTCGATGGCGGCATCAACCGTGCGAAAGTCCAGGAGATGGTCCGCCGCTCAAGCGAAGCCCGTTACAATCTGCACAAACTCTCCCGCGATGCGGAAGAGGATGTCCGGGTTGCCTGGAACGCCATGGAAAAGCTCTCGAGCATTACCGAGGCGCTGGGTCGGCAGAGCCAGGTGAGCGACGATCTGCTGCTTTCCTATCGCAGCCAGTTCAATGTCGGACGCCGTTCGCTGCTGGACGTGCTGGATTCGCAGAATACGCGCTACAGCACTCAGGTTCGCCTTGAAACGTCGCGTTTCTCGGAGCTTTTTGCTCAGTATCAGACGCTGGCGGCCGTCAATGGCTTCCTCGACGCCTTGCAGATATTGCCGGGCGCCGGAGCGGGTGAAAATGAGCGTGAGCGTTTCGACTATGGCCCGCCGGTTCCAGCTGAACTACAGCGGCGCGTCTATCCCAAGTAGAAAGGGAGTCCCGCTCACCGGCGGGGCGAAAAAACGATGAAAAAAGGCGAACCCGGCGGTGCACCGCCGAACGATACGCTGATTGCGTGTATTGCCGAGTTCGCCTTGCGTTTCGGGATCCCGTTCTCGGACAATCTCCTGCGCACACTCGCGCGCAGCAGCGATGGTACCTTGCCCTTTCACCAGACGGGGCCGGCGCTTGAGCTGATTGGACTTAGTTTTGAGGAACGGTCCCCCGCAAAGTTGCCGGTGCGGCCGGATCTTTATCCGGCGCTCGTGCGCATGCGCGACGGCAGAACTATCGTGGTGCATGAAGCCAGGGAGCAAGATCTCCTTGTTTGGCGGCCCGGCGATAGCGAGAGCGTCTGGTGCCCCCATGCCCAGATCGCCGAAGAGTTTGGCGGCGGGTTCTTCACTGTCGTGGGTGATCCCAGCAGCCTGCGCGACCGCGAGGCACCGTGGCATGCCAAAGGTCGGCACCATTGGTTCTGGAGCGAGCTTCGTAAAGAAGCGCGCGCATTCCGCCCGGTCCTGCTCGCATCCTTGCTCATCAATCTGTTGGCATTGGCCATGCCGCTGTTTTCGCGCGCGGTTTATGACCGGGTCATTCCCAACAGCGCCACTTCGACGCTGTGGGTCCTGGCAACGGGCGTTATGATCGCGTTCGCCTTCGAATATTCGCTGCGTACCGCGCGTTCCAATGTGATCGACCAGATCGGCAGAAGGCTGGACCTCCGGCTTTCGCAGAAGATCTACGGCCGATTGCTCGCAACACCCTTGAGCGCCAAGCAGGGCAACACCGGCGCCCTGGCAGCGCGCGTTTCCGAATATGCGATGGTGCGCGATTTCTTCGGCTCGACAACTGTCGTGCTGATCGTCGATGCCGGCTTCCTCGTCCTGTTCGTTGCCGTCATGGCTTATATCGCGGGATGGCTGGCGCTCGTTCCGATCGTGGCGATGGCAGGTATGGCCGCTGCCGGTTTCCGTCTCCAGCGCCAGGTCGTTCAGGCCGCACGCGATGCCCAGGCCGATCACGGGTTGCAGCAGACTTTGCTGGTCGAATCCATTGCCGGCATGGAAACGCTCAAGAGCATGGCGGGCGAAGGCGGGATGGTCGGCCGCTGGTACAGCCTTGCCGAAATGGGCAGTGCATCGCAGCAGCGGCTACGCAAGATCAGCACTGCTGCAGTCAGCCTTGCATCCACTTTCCAGCAGGTTTCGACCATCGCGCTGATCATCGGCGGCTATTATCTGTTCGATGCCGGCAAGATTACCATGGGTACGATCATCGCCATCGTGATGCTGGCATCGCGCTCGCTGTCGCCGGCGGGTCAGATAGCATTCCTACTCACCCGAGGCCGCCAGGCGAGCGAGACGCTCGACAGTATCGAGCGCCTGTTCGAGGTGGAGGATGAACGCAAGCAAGGCAGCATCACTGCGCCCGCCAGCGTTCGCACTGGGGAACTGCGCTGCGAGAATCTTGAATTCCGCTATCCTGACGCACCCACCGCTGCGCTCGAAGGCCTGAACCTGACTGTGAAGCCGGGTGAACGGATTGCGATCATCGGCCGCGTCGCTTCGGGCAAGTCCACACTCGGCCGCGTCCTTTGCGGGCTTTACCGCCCGACCGATGGTGCGCTGCTCATCGATGGCATCGACAGCCGCCAGTTCCGTCCGCAGGATATTCGCGAGAACTTCCGCTTTGTCGGCCAGGATGCCGATCTCTTTACTGGGTCGGTCAAGGAGAACCTCACGCTCGGTCGCAGCGATGCGAGCGACGATGCCCTGGTCAACGCCCTGCGCACAACTGGTGCCGATCAATTCATCGGCCGCGATGCGAGCGGGTTCGACCGGCTCGTGGGCGAACATGGTCGGAGGCTCTCAGGCGGGCAGCGATCGTTTATCTCACTTGCAAGGGCATTCGTTTCGCCCGGCAGGATGATGTTCCTTGATGAGCCCACCGGGGCGATGGACAGCCAAACCGAGAAACTATTTGTCGACCGACTGTCCCAATCTCTGACGCCCGGCCAGACACTCCTTATTTCTACCCATAGACCGGCACTTTTTTCACTCTGTGACCGCCTGATCGTACTGGACAATGGGCGGATCGTGGCTGACGGTCCGAAGGAACAGGTCATCGCTGCATCCAGCGGCGGTGCAGGAAATATGACGTGAATCAGGCGACTACAATTCATGCCTCCAATTGGCATGGATCACTGAAAAATCTTCGGATCGGCCGCACCGCGATGTTCGGCGCAGCTTTGGCGGTAGCGCTTCTGCTGGTCGGCACGGCGCTGCTTCGGCAGCAGCAAACGACAACCGAAGCCCAGGCGGCAGTACGCGAACAAAATGCGCAAATGCGCAGCCTCGTCCTATCGACAAGCGGTGACCAGAGCACAATCCTGAGCAAAGGCGAAAGCGCGGAAGAGCGTAACTCGCTTATCCCCTTGTCAAAACTTCCGGTGGAACATGCGCGGGCATTTGACAGCATAGCCGCCGGGACGCCCGCCTATGCGGCGGCGCTCAAATGCCTGACGCAGGCAGTCTATTATGAAGCAGCGACGGAACCGCTCGAAGGCAAGAAGGCTGTGGCGCAGGTGGTGCTCAACCGCGTGCGGCATCCCGCCTATCCCAATTCGGTCTGCGGCGTTGTTTATGAAGGCGTCAACAGGCCTGTGTGCCAGTTCAGCTTCACATGCGACGGCTCTCTCCTGCGTGCACCCATGGCGTCGTACTGGGAAGTCTCCCGCAAGGTCGCTGCCGCGGCGCTTGGCGGATATGTCGAGGCCGCAGTTGGTTCGGCGACGCATTACCATGCAGATTATGTGGTTCCGCGCTGGGCTTATACGCTGGGCAAGATCGACCAGCTGGGGCGTCATATCTTCTACCGCTTCAAGGGCAATGCCGGCGAGGCTTCCTTCCTCTCGGCTCGTTGGTCCGGGCATGAAGCCATTCCGACGCTCGACTATGGCCGGCTGCGCCGCGAATTGCTGGCGCATGAGGAGAACGTCGTGACGGAGGATTTCGTCCCGGGCTTGACCGTGGCGCCCGCTGCTACCGACCGCCATGCCGCAAGCGATGTCGGCGGCCGAATTGACGTGACCAAGGAATGGCGTCTGTCCATTCCCGACCCGACCGAAGCGAGCCAATCCTACCGTGCCTTGGTGGATGGGCAGCATAATGGCGGGGAGATCGCTTCCGCTGGTGGCATGCCTTCCATATGATCAACATGGCGATCTTCCGTCCGGCCAATCTTCGCGCCCGTTTTGGCGAGTTCCGCAAGCAATACGCAATGTGGGACGCGAACCGCCGGCTGATTGCGATCTGCGCTGCCGGCCTGACGTTGTTCGTCCTGTGGTCGAGCCTTGCGTCGGTGGATGAAGTCACGCGGGGCATGGGCAAAGTCATCCCGTCCAGCAAAGCGCAATTGATCCAGTCGGCCGATCCTGCCGTGGTCAAGGAAATCCTGGTCAGGGCAGGGCAGTCGGTCAAGCAGGGCCAGCTTCTCGTCCGTCTCGACGATACCGAGGCTTCGTCGCAGCTCGGGCAGCTTGAAACCGAAAACGAACGGCTGACGATGCGCGCCGAGCGCTTGAACCAGGAAGCCAGCGGCCAAACGCTTGGGTGCGAGGAAGGCTCGGCCTGCGCGGAGGAGCGGAAGCTACTGGAAGCGCGCCGGGCGGCAGCGCAAAGCCAGCAGGCCTCTCTTGCGGCTGCGGTAGAGCAGCGTCGGCGCGACCTCAGTGAGGGTCAGGCCACCGTAGGTTCACTTGAGAGCAGCCTGCGCCTGTCTAGGGAGCAGGTGCAGATGCTCGAACCGCTGGCAAGGAAAGGCATCGTTCCGCAGACGGAGCTACTCACGGCGCAGCGGGACATGGTCGACATTCAGGGCCGGCTGTCAGCTGCCCGTCAGGGTGTGGCGCGCGCGCAGGCAGCGGTGGCGCAGGCCCAGGCGGAACTGAATTCGGCCCGTCTTGATCTTCGCCAGCAAGCGCTTTCGGAGCGCAGCGAGGTGCAAACGAAGATCGCTGTGAACACCGAGACGATCCGCGGCGCACAGGCCCGGCAGCAGCGCAATGAACTGCGCGCACCCGTCAATGGGATCGTCAACGATGTCCAGATAACCACCATCGGCGGGTTCGTATCGCCGGGCGAACAGCTGATGCAGATCGTGCCAGTGGGCGAGAAGCTGCTGGTCGAGGCGCGCGTCAAGCCGAGCGACATTGCCTTCATCAAGATCGGCGATCCAGCCACGGTGAAAGTGACTGCCTATGATTTTTCGACCTATGGCGGGCTCAAGGGGAAGGTCCAGCAGATCGCCGCGGACAGCGTCTATGATGAAGCCGAACGGCAGGCCTATTACATCGTGCTCGTTGAAACCGACCGGTCATATATTGAAAAGGGCGGTCAGCGTTTTCCGATCCTGCCCGGCATGATCTGCGACGTCGAGGTCATTACCGGCAGCAGGAGCATCCTGTCCTACCTGTTCAAACCGATCGGGAAGGCATTAGGGGAAGCGATGACCGAGCGCTGAGCAGCGCATCGGCTCAGTCTTCGGCAATCAATAGCCGTGGAGCCAGGACTTCTTGTTGTTGAAGCTCACGACGGGCCGGTAATCGTAGCTTTGTGAAGCATCCAGAACGCGATCGACAGCGTTGTCGAGCAGGAAGTAACCCTCATCCGTGCGGACGACCAACACCGCATGATCGGCCTTACGCGTGAGATCGCGGGCGATCGTAAGGAACATGTCTTCGCGGCGTACACCGGCAGCGACAAGCAGCTGCATCTTCACGATCGCGATGTCTTCACAGTCGCCCTGGTTCAGTTGCAGAGTGGTGTTTGCGCCCGCCCAATAATCCGCTTTGCCGAACAATTCCTTGTCTTCGACGTAGCGGATACGCTGATTTGCCCAGCGATTGACCTGTTGCAGCAATTGAACGCCCGAAACCGCGCGCTTGCCGAGATAGCCTTCCAGCTTCTTATGCGAGATGCTCTCAGAGCGGACCCGGTCCCACGAACTGTCGAACATCGTCCGACCGATCGTCACGCGTTTGCTGGCCAGGAAATCTTCCTGCGCATAGACGGCAGGAGTCCGGGTCGCAGCCACCTGAGGCAACTGCCGCGAGGCTGCGAGCGCATTCGTATCGCTTGATTTCTTGTTGCAGAAAGGCAGGGCGGAGCGCGAAATGCCGAAGGCCGGCTGTAGACGCCGCATATCGGAAAGCGCCGACGATCCGGCGATCGTCCCTGAGCTCATGGCCGGCTCTGCCGCGGCGCTTTGCTGCATCCGCATCAAATCGAGCTGGCTGACGGAGCCTCCCAGGATTGCGCTGCTTTTTGTCTGAGTCAGCGGAGCCAGCGCAGCTGTATTCGTCTCGGCAGCCCCTATGCAGGCGGCAGACACCGCAGAGTACACGGCGCTTGGCGCAATGATAGCGCTTGCCGCGAACGAAGGCCGTGCCTGCGCTGGCATGGCGATCGCCGCGAGCGTCACCGCTGCGGTGCAACCTAACGTGTAGAGTGAAGCCTTGGCTCGCATATGCAGGAAGATGACGCATGCAAGTCAAGACATAGTAGCCAGCACTGGTTAACGGGCTGGCAGGGATAATTAATCGAGAAGCCGGATAATACGGGGTCGCAAAGCGAATTTTTGGCAGTTTTCCGTTAAAGTTCGCGAAGAACCTTCTTCCCGAGCGAAGTGACGCGGAGCCTCCGCGGCCCAAAAACAAGGTAACGGCGGCGGTAAGAAATCAAGCCCCGGGCAATAAGCAGCGTCTGCGCCCATCGGTCATCGCCGAAGGTGCCCGATAAAAGCATCTGCCGCTCTGCCTCGTCCAGGCTCGCAGCCGGACTGGCCTTGTCATGTTCCGTGCCCAAGATCGATCTTGCCCCTGGATCGTATTTTTTGCGGCCCTGTCCCATGGCCGACGCCCCAGCTTTTCCTAGGGCCGATGGCCGTCCGTCACAAGCGTCTGAGGGCGTCAATTCCGGAGTAGATCATCATGCTGTTGCAGCGCCGCTCAATCGTTGTAAACTTCGGTTTTTCCCAAGCTGGGGAATCTTTGGTTTAACGGCTGCCGTGAACGGCATCCGGCCGGTTCGGAGGATTGCATGGCCTATAAGGTGACTATCAACGGCGAGGCGCGCGAGTTGGACGTGCCCGAAGACATGCCGCTGCTTTGGGTGTTGCGGAGCGAACTCAAGATGGTCGGCACGAAATTCGGCTGCGGGGTCGGCATGTGCGGGGCCTGCACGGTCCATCTCGACGGCAAAGCAGTCCGTTCATGCCAGACGCCCGTGAGCGCAGTGGGCGACGCGGAAGTCACCACGATCGAAGCTCTCGAACAGAGCGAGATCGGGCAGGCACTGCAAAAGGTCTGGCTCGAAAAAGACGTGATGCAGTGCGGCTATTGCCAGGCGGGTCAGCTGATGAGCGCAACGGCGCTGCTCGCCGACAACGCTGAGCCCAACGGAAAGCAGATCGACGATGCCATGGCAGGCAACATCTGCCGTTGTGCCTGTTACACGCGGATACGCGATGCGATCGCCATGGTGGCGGAGAAGGGTGTGGCAAATGTCTGAGAATTTGCTCGAGAGAGAAGGCGGCATCCAGCTCAGCCGACGCATGCTGCTCAAAGCCAGCGCCATCGCTGGCGGCGGGTTGATGATCGCGGCCACCATCCCGCTGGCGGGATGTACTCCTGCCGAGGTCACCACCGATACGCTCAACGCTTTCGTCAAGATCGCCAGCGACGGCACGATCACGATCATCGGCCAGAATCCCGAGGCCGGGCAGGGCATCATGACGATGCTGCCGATGCTGATCGCCGAAGAGCTCGATGCCGACTGGGACCGGATCGTAGTCGAGCATGCGGATTTCGATCCTGAGAAATACAAGAACCAGGTGGCCGGCGGCAGCTTCGCCACGCCCAACCAGTGGATTCCCATGCGCCAGGTCGGCGCGGCGACGCGCGAAATGCTCGTGAGTGCGGCTGCTGCGCGTTGGAAGGTGCCGGCCGAAGGTCTCAAGACCTCGAAGTCGGAAGTGAGCGATCCTGCCTCGGGCAAGTCGCTGACCTATGGCGAACTCGCCGCCGATGCCGCGAAAGTCGGCTCCGCCCGAACTGGAGAAGGTCAAGCTCAAGGACGAGAAGGACTTTTCGATCATCGGACGCAGCATCACCGGCACTCATGGCGGCAAGATCGTGCGCGGCGAGCCGATGTTCGGCGTCGATACGCAGCTCGACGGGATGCTCTACGCGGCGTTCGTGCGGGCGCCCGTGTTCGGTGCGAAGCTGGTTTCTGCAAACACCGCGGCGGCCGAAGCCGTGCCGGGCGTGGAGAAGGTCTTCGTCATCGAGAGCAAGGACAATAATCCCGAGACTCTGGTGGACGGCGTCGCCATCGTCGCGAAAAACTGGTGGATCGCCAACAAGGCCCGCGAGAAGCTCGAAATCGAGTGGGACAATGGCGAATGGGCTTCCCACAGTTCCGAGAATTACGACAAGCGTGCGCGCCAGCTGATGTCCGGCAGGGCAGCGACGAGCCTGGTAAACGACGGGAATGTGGATCGCGCCTTCGCGCAGGCGGGCAAGGTGCTGGAAGCCAGATATTTCTATCCCCACGTCTCGCACTCGCCGATGGAGCCGCAGAATTGCACCGCGCTCTATCACGAAGATGGTTCGATCGAACTATGGGCGCCCAGCCAGGCTCCGGAGAGGGGGCACAAGGCCGTCGCCGAACATGCTTGGTCATCGCGCCGGAAAAGGTCAAGGTGCACCTGACGCGCATGGGTGGCGGCTTCGGCCGGCGCCTGGTGAACGACTTCATGTGCCGCTCCGCAGCGATCGCTGCAGAAGATGCCCGGAACGCCGGTGCAGCTGATCTACAGCCGCGAAGACGATGTCCGTGGCGGTATCTACCGGCCGGCCGGCTGGCACCATCTGCGCGCCGCCATCGACGATTCCGGCAAGCTGAACGGGTTCGAAGATCACTTCATCACCTTCGGCAAGGGCGACGAGATCACCAGCTTCTCGGCGGCCATGACCGAGACCGAGTTCCCGGCCGAATTCGTGCCGAACCTCCGCTTTGGCTATTCGACGATGGAGACGGCGATCCCCTTCGGGCCCTTGCGCGCGCCGCGTTCGAACGGCCTCGGCTATGTCATGCAGTCCTTCCTGGACGAAGTGGCGGAAGCTCAAGGCAAGGATTTGCCCGCGCTCATGCTGGAACTGATGGCGGAATCGAGGACATTCCCCGGCCGCGAGACCATGCCGCATGTTCCCGGCTTCAACACCGACCGCGCCAGGGCGACGATCGAGAAAGTGGTCGAGATGTCGAACTGGAATGCGGCCACGCCGACCGGTCGCGGCAAGGGCTTCGGCTTCTATTTCAGCCATTTCGGCTATTTCGCCGAAGTGGTCGAAGTGAGCGTTTCGCCGCAATGGCGACATCCTGCCTCACCACGTGTGGGTGGCAGGCGATGTCGGCAAGCACATCATCAACCCGTTCGGCGCGCTGAACCAGGTGGAAGGATCCGTGATCGATGGGCTCGGCCAGGCGATCGCTCAGGCCGTGGAAATTGAAAACGGGCAACCGAAGCAGTCGAATTTCCACGACTACCAATTGGCCCGCATATCGATCACGCCGAAGATCGACGTCGAGTTCATCCGCTCGGACAATGCGCCGACCGGCCTGGGCGAACCGGCATTGCCGCCGGTCATCCCGGCGCTGGTCAACGCGATCTATGCGGCAACCGGCAAGCGCGTTCGCTCGCTTCCGATCAGCAAAAACCAGCTGGTCTAATTCGAAACGGAACGGCCCCTCTCAGAGGGGCCGTTTTCCCTTCAGTGCAGCGACAGCGCGCAGATCTTCCTGCGTGTCGATGTCGTTGAGCTCCTCCGCATGCATTTCTACCAGGATGGTCCCTGACAGGCGCTGTAAGAGCTTGCCGGCCCCGCGTTCTCCATCCAGTTCCTGCAATTGCTTGTAGAAGTCCTGCGTGAAGCAGGCCGGAATGCCCGCAATTCCGCCGGGATATGCCGCAGCGGTCGGGGCGCCGGCAGTCGCCGCGTCGATCAGCTGTGTCCAGGCTTTCTTCCCTCACCAGTGGCATGTCGGCCAGCATGAGCAGCAGCTTCCCGCATCCGCTTTGCTCCGCATGCAGCGCGGCCAGCGCGACCGAAGTTCCCAGGCCCAGCTTGGCGTCAGGGTTGACGATTAGTGTCGCCTCACCTGCTTGCGCCGCCTCCGCTGCAAATCTCGACGGCGGATCGCCGGTGACAATCGCGGGAATGCCCGCACCCAAGGCAAGAGCAGTGTCGAGCGCGTGGCGGCCAAGCGGTTTGGCGTTCAATAGCGCATCGAGCTTTCCGCCGCCGAAGCGCGATGCCTCGCCTGCAGCGAGGATGGCAACGAACAGCTTGCTACTCATTGGTGGGGGTGCAGCGCTTCATAGGCGCCGATAACCTCGGCCATCACGGATAAAGCCAACACCCCGGGATCGCGTGCACGCGGGATCAGGCCGACCGGGCTGTGGATGCGGCCCAGCTCCGTATCATTATGGCCGCTGGCGCGCAGGCGCTCGAGCCGAGTTTCGCGTGCCGGAGCGCCGCCTTGCGCGCCGATGTAGAATGCCGGCGTCTGTAGCGACCATTCGAGCAGAGTATGTTCCCACTCATGGTCATGGAACAGCAGCAGGACAGCCGTCCAGGAATCGACCGAGAGTGCCTTGGGAACTTGGTTGAGCGCCAGATCCTGTCCAGCTTCGCGCCAGTCCGCGTCAATTCCCTGAGCTTCGGCCAGCCGCACCAGGGCTGGGCATTCGCTGCCCGAGCCGAGAATGACGAAGCGCGGGGCCGGGATATAGCTCCGGTGTGAAAGGAGTCCGTTATCGCTGCCGAGCGGCAAGGCGAGCGTGGTCGAACGACGAGCTTCGAGCTCTGCGACGCATTCGGATAGCATCTTCCGGTCCGGCGCCGGGTCGACGAGTATATCGAGGCCGGCCCCGCAGGGCAGGCGAAAATCGATGAAAGGCGAGCCTGCGCCGTAGCGAAGCAGCTTCAGCTTCGCCTGTTTCCATCGCGGCCTGCGCCTGGTTAGCCAGTTCTTCATTGAGGCAATTGTCGGCCATGTCGCCCGCAAGCGATCCATCGCGGCCCACCGATAGTTGCGCGCCGATCCGGCGCGAGAAGCTGCCGTCGATACCCACGATGGTGCACAATGCTGCCCGGCCCGCGGAAGCGTGTTTCAATGCGTCATGATCGCTTGTCATGCCGCCCTGCTAATGACCTAATCGCAATCATGCAAAGGCCGTGCACGAGCTGACCATTGCGCGCTTCGCTGGCTTGCATCTAAGGATGGTTCCAAGCAACAAGCAACCGGAGAGGATCGGGGCCGATGAGTCAGAAAATGCGCAAGATCGCCACTGAAGAGGCGTGGTCGATTCCCGAAGTTGCGGCCGAACTCAAGAAAGTGGCCAACTCGCCAACGCAAAGCCTCGACAAATTGCTGGTGAAGGGCATTTACGACACCGGGCCGGACATGCCGGGCTATGGCAGCATGAATTTCCTCAGCGGCCTACTTGACGTCGAAGGAGACCGGCTGAACCAGATGGACGATCTGGGCGTGGACATGCATCTGCTCAGCCTCACTGCGCCGGGCGTCCAGATGTTCGACGCCGATATTGCTTGCGAACTTGCGAGCCTGGCGAACGACCGGCTGGCAGAGGTCTGCGCAAAGAATCCGACGCGCTTTTCAGGACTGGCCAGCTTCGCACCGCAAAGCGCGAAACGCGCGGCGAAGGAAATCGAACGGGCGATGGGCGAGCTGAAACTCAACGGATTGATCGTCAACAGCCACACACACGGCGACTATTTCGACGATCCCAAGTTCTGGCCGGCGCTCGAAGCGGCCGAGGCAATGGATGCGTGCATCTACATCCACCCGCGCGCCGCATCCGACACGCTGAAGGGTCCGCTGCAGGATTATTCGATGGACAGCGCCATGTGGGGCTACGGCGTCGAGGTAGGCACACACGCCGTGCGGATGATGGCGGGCGGCGTGTTCGACGCCTTTCCCAAGCTGAAGATCTGCCTGGGCCATATGGGCGAGGCGCTGCCGTTCTGGATCTGGCGGATCGACTTCATGAACAGCCGTGCGCAACAGTCCGGCCGAGCGCCGAAGACCAAGCGCAGCATGGCTGAATATCTGCAGGACAATTTCGTCTTCACCACCAGCGGCGTGGAAGATCCGCTGGCGCTGCGCTACACGATCGACAAGATGGGAATCGACAACGTCCTGTGGGCGATCGACTATCCCTATCAGCCGATGAAGCCGGCAGTGGACTTCATCGACGCCTTCGATGCGAGCGACGAGGAAAAGCATGCGCTGTG
This sequence comes from uncultured Alphaproteobacteria bacterium, assembly GCA_963777785.1. GTDB lineage: Bacteria > Pseudomonadota > Alphaproteobacteria > Sphingomonadales > Sphingomonadaceae > Andeanibacterium. Next base: position 454,825 of record CAVZRU010000002.1, on the reverse strand, counting down.
CCACGGCAATGCCGAACGTATCTTCCACATCGATCCGCTCTGATATAGCTCGCACATGACCAAGCCAGCCCCGCTCGCCGGGATCAAGGTGGTCGAACTGGCGCGGATCCTGGCGGGTCCGTGGGCAGGGCAGGTATTGGCCGATCTAGGTGCGGATGTGATCAAGGTCGAAAGCCCGGCAGGCGACGACACACGCGGCTGGGGCCCACCCTTCACCGAAAATGCCGACGGCACGCGGGATGCGGCCTATTTCCACGCCGCCAATCGCGGCAAGACATCGGTAACGGCGGACTTCCATTCGGAAGAGGGGCGCGCGCTCGTGATCGAGCTCGTCAGGGATGCCGACGTCCTGATCGAGAACTTCAAGGTCGGCGGCCTTGCCAAATATGGGCTCGATTATGCCAGCCTTGCCGAGATCAATCCGCGGCTGGTCTACTGCTCGATCACCGGCTTCGGGCAAGACGGCCCCTATGCCTCGCGCGCGGGCTACGATTTCATTGTCCAGGGGATGAGCGGGATCATGGATATTACCGGCGAGCCGGACGGTGCGCCGATGAAGATCGGGGTGGCCTATGCCGATATACTGTCGGGCCTCTACGGCGTGATCGGCATCCAGGCGGCGCTTCACCAGCGCGAGCGTACCGGACGCGGCCAGCATATCGATATGGCGCTGATGGACGTGATGGTGGGCACCTTGGCCAATCAGGCGATGAACTACCTCGTTTCGGGTACTGTGCCGCACCGTCTGGGCAATGCGCATCCCAATATCGTGCCTTACGAAGCCTTTCCGACCAGCGACAGCTGGCTAATCGTTGCGGTGGGTAACGACAGCCAGTTCGCTCGCTTTGCCGATGTGCTTGGCCTCGCGGTGCGCCCTGAATGGGCCACCAACTCGGGCCGGGTGGAGCACCGCGCGGTACTTTGCCCCTTGGTCGCCGAGCGGACGCGGGAGTGGAAGCGAGACGACCTGCTGGCCGCGCTTGAAGCGAGGGGCATTCCTGCCGGGCCGATCAACAATGTTGGCGAAGCGCTGGCCGATCCGCAGATTGCCGCGCGCGAAATGGTGATTGACCTCACGCGCGAAGACGGCTCGAAAGTGAAGGGCCTGCGCACACCGATCCGGTTTTCCGACGCAGACCTCGCCATCGGCAAGGCGTCACCACAATTGGGGCCGAAACTCGCGCCCAAGCTGGGAGAAGAATGAATGAGTAAGACGCGCCATCTGGTAGATCCGGAGATTGTTCCTCTGCTGGAAATGCCGGATATGGATATTTCCGCCGACAAGCTTCAGGCGGTGCGCGACGATCCGCGCTTCGCGATCGAGAACATGCCGCCGCCGCCGTTTCCGATCACCGAGGCATCCGCTCCCGTGCCGGATTCACCGAATGTCAGGCTGGTGGTGATAAATCCGCCATCCGAGCGCAAAAACCGGCCGGCCATCCTCCATTTTCATGGCGGGGGCATGGTTTTGGGGACTGCGGACATGGCGCGAATGGGCAAGCCCCAGCAGGCGTTGCAACACGATTGCGTGATCGTTTCAGTCGATTACCGTCTGGCCCCGGAAACGCCCTTTCCCGGCCCCCATGAAGACAATTATGCCGCCTTGCTGTGGCTGGCAGAGAATGCGGAAAGCCTTGGCGCAGATCCGTCGCGTATCATCGTGATGGGCGAGAGTGCGGGCGGCGGGCTTGCTGCGTCGCTGGCCCTGATGGCGCGCGATCGCGGCGGGCCGAAAATCGCCGGCCAGGCGCTGATGTATCCGATGCTCGACCACCGCACCGGCGGGCCGGACGACCTCTGGGGCAATGCCCACACCGGTGAGTTCATCTGGAACCGCACCAAGAACCAGTTCGGCTGGGGATGCCTGAGAGGCGACTATGCGCCGACGGACGAGCGCAAGGCATGGTTCTCGCCGTCGCTGGCAGAAGACCTCTCCGGCCTTCCGCCGACCTATATGGCGACCGGTGCGCTCGACCTGTTTCTCGACGAGGACCTCGATTACGCGCGCAGGCTGATCGACGCCGGCGTGCCGACCGAGCTGCATGCCTATCCGGGCGCGGTCCATGCCTTCGACATGGTGCCCGATACCTTGCTCCAGGCACAGGCGCAGGAAGATCTGCGGCGCGGCCTCAGGCGACTGATGGGGAATTCGTAAGCCCTCTGGAAAGCGATAAGGCAGGGCGCGGCGCTCCGGCACCGCGCCCGCAAATTTAGTGGGAGTTGACGATGGAATTTGTGCGCCTCGGCCGGACCAACGAGCAAGTCAGTGTGGTCGGCCTCGGTTGTGGCGGTCATAGCCGGCTTGGCATGGCGCGCGGGGCGACCAGCGCCGAGGCATCCGAGATCGTGAAGCGCGCGCTCGACCTCGGCGTCAATTTCATCGACACCGCAATGGCTTATGGCACTGAGGAAGCGGTCGGGCTGGGGCTCGAAGGCCGCGACAGGAGCAAGATCTTCATCTCAACCAAGTCGCTGATCGGGCGCGGCGGAGGTGAGACTAACCCGGTTCGCTTCACCGCCGCGGAATATGCCGAGAACCTCGATGCGAGCCTGAAGCGGCTCAAGACCGACTATGTCGATCTGTTCCATCTGCACGGTGTGGCGCCTGCCCAGCTCGATTATGCTTGCGAAGTGCTGCTGCCGGAAATCAAGCGCCAGCAGCAGGCCGGCAAAGTCCGCTTCATCGGCATCACCGAAATCTTCCGCCACGACACCGAACATGAGCTGCTGCGGGCGGCGCTACCGCGCGACGAATTCGACGTCGTGATGGTGGGCTTCAACCTCCTCAACCAGAGCGCGCGCAAGACGATCTTCCCGATCACCATGCAGCATGACGTCGGTACGCTGATCATGTTCGCGGTGCGCCGAGGGCTCAACAGCGCGGAGAACACGCGCGAAGCCGTCGCCGAACTGATCGAGAAGGGTGAAGTCGATCCTGCCCTGATCAATCCCGACGATCCGCTCGATTTCCTGCGCGAGATGCCCGGCATTCAATCGCAAGTCGAAGCGGCCTACCGTTACTGCCGCCATGAGCCGGGCGCGCATGTCATCCTCACCGGCACCGGGCAGCGTCGCCCATCTGGAAGAGAACGTCGCATCGATCCTGGCTCCGCCTTTGCCGCAAGAGGCGTTGGCAAAGCTTGAGGCGATCTTTGGCGAAGCCACTTCCGCATCGGCCAATTAAGCTGCTTTCGGATTATCCGGGCAAGGGAATGCGAGAATTTGCTTGACATAAATAACCGTATTGGTTATCTTATATCTATTCAAATAACCAAATGCGATTCGGTTCGATGACGCATTTGAATTGGCGTGGGATAGACCATGATTATAAATCAGCTACATACGCTTGCAAAACATTGCCGCCAGCAGCCCGGCCATGACGGGGAAGGTGATCGCCCATGTCGCCGCCGGCCAGATCAGTACCGGCACGAACATCTGGAACGCGAGGAACGGCAGGAGCAGGCCGTTGGCGATCATCGCCCGTCTGGCCCAGCGGCTGGTCGCATCGGCAGGCAGGGCGAAAGCTGCAATCAGAGTGGCAAGGCTCATCAGGCTGTAGCCAAGCAGGTCGATCGCGAAGAGGAACGACTGGTAAGGAACGAACAACAGCAATTCTATGCCGGCGGTATCACCGGCGGCGATGCGCGGGCCGACGAAAGTGAGCTGCACGAAATAAACGAGGCCGGTCAGCGTCGCATACATCGCCGCGAACGCGAGGCCGGCCAAAGAGAAGACCTTGCCTTCGGGCGGAGAGGTGATGTGCAGTGCAGCCATCAGCATCACGAAGGACGGGCCGAGCAGGAGAGAAGGGGTGAGCAGGATCGCAATGCCCAACGCGGTACTGGCGCTTTCCGGCCCGCCGGAGGAACCGAGCAGGCCTGCCCATTCGAACAGCTGGGCGACGATGTAGGCGAGGCTGAAAGCGGCGCAGCAAACTGCCGCCCAGAAGCCAACGGTCCTTGCGGAAGAGGGAACAATCATCGGCGCGCTCCCCTTTCCAGGTCCCTGTCAGACCGCCGCCGCCCGTTGAAAGGCGGGGCGGGCAAACAGCCGGTCGCGGTAGGCCGCGGCTTGGGCCGGCAGCTCGCAGTCGACACTGGTGTAGCCCAGCAGCACGAAGGCGTAGCCGATCGAGATATCGGCAATGGTGAAGTTCGCCCCGGTCACATATTCACGGCCATCCGCCAGATGGGCATCGAGAAACGCGAACCGCTTCTTGAGCTGGGCGAGCTGGTCTCCGATCGAGGCGTTGGTCTGTTCGCCGGTGAAGACCTGCGTGCGAAAGATCACCCCAAGCGGCGTGGCGAGGTCCGATTCTCCGAAATGGAGAAACTGCAGATGCTCGCCGTAAGCTGACGGGTTGGGCCGCGGGCCAACGGTCAGCGAGGCGGCCTTTGCATCCCCGGCGACCAGCCGCCGCCCGGTGATATATTGCAGGATGGCAAGGCTTTCGAACATGCAGATGGTCTCGCCATCCTCCGTATCCTCGATGGTCGGGATCGCGCCGAGCGGATTGACCTTCAGGAAGCTCTCCGGAACGGGAAAGCCCAGGCGCTCGACCTCGTAAGCCTCGCCAAGCTCTTCCATCAGCCAGACGATCCGCAGCGATCGCGTGCGCGGGATATGGTAGATCTTGATCATCTCGCCGTCACGCTCTCTCCGGCCGGTTGGCGAGCAAATCGTCGACCACGCCGGGATCCGCCAGCGTCGAGATGTCGCCCAGATTGCCGGTGTCGTTCTCGGCGATCTTGCGCAGGATTCGGCGCATGATCTTGCCGCTGAACGGGTCTTGGGCAGGCTGGGCGCGAACTGCAGCACGTCGGGCGTGGCGATCGGGCCGATTTCCTTGCGCACCCATTGCACCAGTTCCTTGCGCAGATCGTCGCTGTCTTCGGTCTCGGCCGTGGTGGTGACATAGGCATAGATGCCCTGGCCTTTGACATCGTGCGGCATGCCGACCACGGCAGCTTCGGCCACGTGGGGATGCAGCACCAGCGCGCTTTCGATTTCGGCGGTGCCCATGCGGTGGCCGGAGACGTTGATCACGTCGTCGATGCGGCCGGTGATCCAGTAATAGCCATCCTCGTCGCGCCGGCAGCCGTCGCCGGTGAAATAATAGCCCGGAAAGGTGCTGAAGTAGGTCTGGAAGAACCGCTCGTGATCGCCATAGACGGTGCGCATCTGGCCCGGCCAGCTGTCGGTGATGACCAGCGCGCCTTCGGTGGCGCCTTCCAGGATCTTGCCGTCATTGTCGACGATCGCCGGCTGCACGCCGAACATCGGGAAGCTTGCGCTGCCGGGCTTGAGCGCGCGTGGCGCCGGGCAGGGGGGTGATCATGTGGCCGCCGGTCTCGGTCTGCCACCAGGTGTCCACGATCGGGCAGCGGCTGTCGCCGACCACCTGATAATACCATTCCCACGCCTCGGGGTTGATCGGCTCGCCCACCGATCCCAAGCAGTCTCAGGCTCTTGCGGCTGGTTCTTCTTCACCCATTCGTCGCCCTCGCGCATCAGCGCGCGCAGGGCGGTGGGGGCGGCGTAGAAGATCTCGACCTGGTACTTGTCGACCACCTGCCAGAAGCGGCTGAAATCGGGGTAGTTGGGCACGCCTTCGAACATCAGCGAAGTGCCGCCATTGAGCAGCGGGCCGTAGACGACATAGGTGTGGCCGGTGACCCAGCCGATATCGGCCGCGCACCAGTAGACCTGCGGGCTGCCGTCCGCATGCGGCGATAGTCGAACGTATATTCATGGGTCATGCTGGACCCACACGGCATAGCCGCCGGTGGTGTGCAGCACGCCCTTGGGCTTGCCGGTGGAGCCGCTGGTGTAGAGGATGAACAGCGGATCTTCCGCGCCGATTTCCTCGGCCGGGCACTCGGCGTAGCGGCCGTCGCCGATCGGCATCGTGCCACCAGATGTCGCGGCCTTCCTTCATCGCACCTCGGCGCCGGTGTGGCGCGACCACGATCACGCGGTGACGACCTTGCGCATGATGTTCCAGCGCATCGTCGACATTGGCCTTGAGCGGAACCTTCTTGCCGCCGCGCAGCCCTTCGTCGGAGGTGATGACGACGGTGCTGGTCGCAATCGTCGATCCGCCCGCCCAGCGCTTCGGGCGAGAAGCCGGCGAACACGATCGAATGGACCGCGCCGATCCGCGCGCAGGCGAGCATGGCCACCGCCGCTTCGGGGATCATCGGCAGATAGATAGTGACCCGGTCGCCGCTTCTCGACGCCATTGGCCTTGAGCACATTGGCGAAGCGGCAGATCGCTTCGTGCAGTTCGCGATAGGTGAAGGTGCGGCCGGGCGTGGCGGGATCGTCCGGCTCCCAGATGATCGCCAGCTGATCGCCGCGTGTCGGCCAGATGCCGGTCGAGGCAATTGGCCGACAGGTTGAGCGTGCCGTCCCAGAACCAGCGGATGCCGAAATCCGCCTCCTCGAAGCTGGTTTCCCTTGACCTTGGTGAAGGGCTTGATCCAGTCGATCCGCTGGGCTTCCTCGCGCCAGAAGTCCTCCGGGATCTTCCACCGAACGGCGATATTTGTCCTCATAGGTCGCCGGCATCGATCAGCGCCTTGTTAGCCCATTCCGCCGGTACCGGGTGGAGGGACACCTCGTGCATCATTCGCTCCCATATACGCTCGCCGCGCTCGCGCCGGGGTGATCGCTATACATGATAAGGGCTAGGCGCTGCGCAGCTTCACCGCAGGATTCGCAGAGCTTATGGGCGCAATTCAGCGCCAGAGCGCGTCGAGCGCGGGAATCAGGTGGTCGCGATGTTCCAGCGGAATGCGTGCGAGCAACTCTGTCCTCGAAGCCGTGAATGGTGGCCCGCGACTGGCTTCGTAGCTGCGCCTTGCCCGCCTCGGTCAGGGTGAGGCCCTGCGACTTGCCGTCGATCGGCGCGCGTTCGACCAAGCCGGCATCCTCCAGCCGTTTGAGCAAGCGGAACCATGTTGGCCCGCTGAATATCGAGTGTGCGGCCGACGGCGCTGGCGGTCGATCTCCGGGTTTTCGCCGATCAGGAGCAGAACTGTCGCATCGACAAGCCTGAGCTCGTGCTTCGCCAGCCGCTGCGCAAGCTCGGCGTCATCGCATGCGATGCGCGTCGCAGCGAATAGCCGGCGAAGGGTTGCCAGTGGATCGTTGCGATCATCGTGACTTCATAACGATTGTTGTTGACATAGCAATCTGGATTGCTATAAGACAATAACAATATCTGAAGGGCCAGGCGGTCCGCTTTTTCAGGAGCCTATCACATGGCCATGCCGTCGCAGCCCGATCCGCGTCCGGAAGAAGAAACCGTCCGCTACGATGTGGTAGACGGGGTTGCCTGGGTCTATTTCAACCGTCCCGACAAGCGCAATTGCATGAGCCCGAAGCTCAACCGCCAGATGATGCGCGTGCTCGAAGAGCTCGAATTCCGCGACGATGTGCAGGTGCTGGTGCTGACGGGCGAAGGCACCTCCTGGTCGGCGGGCATGGATCTGCTCGAATATTTCCGCATGAACGAGGCTGGAAGGCATCTGCGCAAGACCCGCCAGGCTCAGCGCGAAGCCTATGGCTGGTGGGAACGCCTGCGCTGGTATGAAAAGCCGACCGTCGCCATGATCAACGGCTGGTGCTTCGGCGGCGCCTATGGCCCGCTGTTCGCCTGCGATCTGGCCTTCTGCGCCGACGATGCGCAGTTCGGCCTGTCCGAAATCAACTGGGCGATCCTGCCCGGTGGCGGCGCGTCCAAGGTCGCGGCCGAGCTGATGCCGTTTCCGCAAGGCGATGTACCACGCGATGATGGGCGAGAACCTGACCGGCAAGCAGGCCGCCGAAGCAGGGCATGGTCAACGAATCGCTCCCGGCCGACCAGCTGAAGGCGCGCGTGCAGTCGAAGTCGCCGATGTGCTCAAGAAGAAGGACACGCATGCTCTGCGCGCGACCAAGTGGGCGGTGCGCCGCGTGCGCGAGATGACCTATGACAATGCCGAGGATTACCTGATCCGCGCGCAGGAAGCGCTGAACGATTTCGGCGGCTGGGAAACCCGCAAGGAAGCCACCAAGCAGTTCCTCGACGACAAGACCTTCAAGCCCGGCCTTGGCGCCTTCGACAAGAGCGAAGCTGCAGGGCGAACTAGGTCGCTCTCGGCTGGCGATCCGTCACTCGATCGGGTGACGGCGCCAGCGCGATCGCGTTCACCGCATACTTCCCAAGCTGGATTCCCGCTTTCGCGGATATGACGAACATGGTTTAGCTGGCGATGCAGCCAGGGAGACGGATACAGACATGAGCAGCCGCCGCTTCACCAACAGCCAGATCGACCGGCTGCTGCGCCCCAAGAGCGTGGCTGTGGTCGGGGCATCGGACCGCCACGGCGCGCTGGGCGCGACTTTGCTCAACAACCTCGTGCAATATGAATTCGCGGGCGACATCTATCCGGTGAACCCGAAGCGCGACGAAATCGCCGGGCTCAAATGCTATGCCATCGGTCGACGGATCTGCCCGAAGGGCATCGATTGCGCGGTGCTCGCCATTCCGCGGCCGTTCGTGCTCGATACGGTGCGCCAGCTTGCTGCGCGCGGCTGCGGCGCGGTGGTGATCTATTCGGCCGGCTTCTCCGAAGCGGGCGAAGAAGGCATGAAGCGAACAGCTCGAACTGGGCGCGATCGCCGCCGAACACGGCATGGTGATCGAAGGCCCCAACTGCCTGGGCTGCACCAATTATGTCGACCGTGTGCCGCTGAGCTTCGTCGAAACCAACATGATGACGCCGCCCAAGGGCACGCGCGCCGTGGGCATCGCCAGCCAGTCGGGCGCGCTCGCCGCGGTGCTGGCGACCACGCTGCATCCGCGCGGCTGCTACGTCAGCCACTTCGGTCTCGACCGGCAACGAGGCGGCATCGGGCGTCGAGGATTATCGTCGAATGGCTGGTGGATGACGAGGATACCCACGTCATCGCGATGTATCGTCGAAAGCCGTGCGCCGGCCCAAGGCGTTCATCGCCGCCGCGCGCCGCGCACGCGCTGGCGGGCAAGCCGATCTGATCGTCCTGCACCCCGGCAAGTCGAACAAGGCGCTGCGAAAGCGCCGCGACCCACACGGGCGCGCTGGCCGGCGATTATGCGCTGATGAAAGTCAAGCTGGCGCGCGAAGGCGTGATCTTCGCCGAAACGCTGGAAGAACTGGCCGACATCACCGAGATCGCGCTGCGCTGTTCAAGCCTGCCGGGCGCGAACATGGCGGTGCTGGGCGAAAGCGGCGCCTTGCGCGGCCTGGCCTTCGATATTGCCGAAGAGATCGGGCTCGACCTGGTCGATCTGCACGATGAAGACAGCCCGGCGCTGCGCGCGGCTCTGCCCGATTTCGTGCCGGTCTCCAATCCGCTCGACATCACCGCAGTCGGCCTGTCCGAACCGGAGATCTATACCCACACTGCTCACCGCGCTGCTGGAAGACAAGCGGATCGGCTCGGTCGTCGCCTCGATCATCCAGTCCGACCCGATCACCTCCAAGATCAAGTTGCCGCACGATCATGAAAGTGGTGGAAGGCAGGGCACCTTCTCCAAGCCGCTGGTCTTCGCCGGGGTCGACGAAGGCGCGCACGTGCCGCAGGAATATGTCGATGGGCTGCGCAAGGTCGGCATCCCGTGGTTCCCCAGCACGGAACGTGCCTATCGCGCGATCGCGCGCCTGGCCGATCTCGCCAAGCGCGATCTGGCCGACAGTTCCGGCGATCGCCGTTGCAGGCTGCCGGCGCTTGACCGCGTCTCCGGCGTCGTGCCCGAATACAAGGCCAAGGAGCTGCTCGCGCCCGCTCGGCATCGCCTTTCCCAGGAGCAAGTTTGCCGCCACGCGCCGACGAAGCCGCCGCCGCTGCCGACGAGATCGGCTATCCGGTGGTGCTCAAGGCGCAGGCCGCCGCGCTGGGCCACAAGAGCGATGCCGGCGGGGTGATCCTCAACCTCAAGACGGCCGACGAAGTGCGCGACGCATTCGGCCGCATGTATCGAGCAACGTCGCCGCCTACGATGCCGCGATTTCGCTCGACGGGGTGCTGGTCGAGAAGATGGGCAAGATGGGCGTCGAGATGATCGTCGGGCGCCAAGTCGCGATCCCGAATGGGGCCCGGTGGTGCTGGCCGGCTTCGGCGGCGTGACCGCCGAGATCCTCAAAGACGTGGTGCTGGTGACGCCCGGACCTGTCGGCAGGCGCAGGTCGCCGCAGCAGCTGCTGACGCTCAAGCAGGCGCCGCTGCTCAAGGGCTGGCGCGGTTCGCCGGCGCTCGATGTCGAGGCGCTGGCCGCACTGATCGTCGAGCTCGGGCGAGTGATGGCCGGCAATCCCTCGATCCGCGAGATCGATCTCAATCCGGTGATCGTCCATCCCAAGGGCGAAGGCGTGGTCGCGCTCGACGCACTGATGCTGGTGGAGCGCTGATCGGCTAAGGGCGAGCCTGGCGCTTGATCCCGTAGTCGATGCGGATGCGGACCCACTCGCCGACCATGTAGCGCCCGCCAAGCCGCGGCGGGCGCACCTTGAATTGCCACGCTGCCGCCAGCACCGAGCGGGCGATTTGCGAGTTGTTCGGAAACTCGTCGAGCGCGACGCAATCCTCCACCCGGTATTCCGGGGCGGTGCGGCACGCTATCAGGCCCCAGCCCGGGCCCTGCGCCGTCGAGAGATAGCCGGACAGCTCGCTCTCATAGGGTTCGCGGTACCACTGGGCGGCGTAGAGCGGCTTGCCATTGGGGGCAGTCCCCACGCGCGGCGTATCGGGCTGCGAATTGGTGTTTACGGGCCCCATCATCGGCCGGTTCGGCGCCGGGGCGGAGACCGGGGGCGATTCAATCTTGGATATGTCGAACGCCGGCATCTGTTCGCGGGGCACGGGAATGAGCGCTGGCCTGGTGGGCATCTGTTCGGTGGGGCGCGGTTCCGCCTGTTCGGGCTGGCTCACTTCCCGGGCTGCGGGCTGCGGCTGCTCGGGCTGCGGTTCGGGCGGGGCGGGCTCCTCCTGCGAAGCCGAGCTGGCATCGAAGGTGGTGAGAACCGAGCCGGCTTCTTCAGGCGGATCGCCCGATTGGCCCAGGGTCAGCAGCACCAGGATGAGCAATGCTTCGAGCGCCAGCGCAATGACAATCCCGGTCGTGCGCCTGCCGAGCCCGGTGCGAAGCCGGCCGGGCAGGAGATCGAACGGGTTGCGAGCCAAATGGAGCAAGAAGCCTCGTAGTCAAATTGCCGCGCCGATGCGGGGCCCTTCCGGGCGCGGGCGCGTTAGCAGTTGGGCCAACTAATGTCTCGCTCCTGAATGAGGTCTGTCGCTCGGCCTCAGGCGTCGAATTTCCGCTGTCGGGAGGATTTTCATGGTAACCGGCGCGTTAACTTCTTCGATCCTGCAATGTTCAATTCGGGACAGCGGCTTCGGACCGCTTGCGAGCAGGCGCGCAACGGCGCTTTCAACCGGCCATGATGATCAAAATCGTTTCATTCCTGGTGAAACTGGGCGCTGCTGCGTTGATTGCCGTCCCGGCACTGGGATGGGATCTCGCGGGGGTATGACAGAATGCTTGCCGATCAACCGCAGCAGATGACGGAACGGCGTTGGGTGGAACGGCATCCGAAGCAATTGCCGGCCGGGCTCAGAAAGTCGGGCGACAAGGCCAAACCGGCGGAGCTTGCCGACATCTCGACCGACGGCTGCAAAGTGAACCAGGTGCTCAACTTGCGCGCCGGTGAACTTGTGTGGGTCAGGCTGCCAGGGCTGGAAGGGCAGCAGGCCCGGATCCGCTGGTCGCATCTCGACACCGTGGGCATCCTGTTCGACAAGCCGCTCCATCAAGCGGTAGTCGAAAAGATACTTACCGCCTGAAGCTGCCTGCTTGCAGGGTCAGAACGCGGCGATCCCGGTGATCGCGCGGCCCAGGATCAGCGCGTGGACGTCATGCGTGCCTTCATAGGTGTTGACCGTCTCGAGGTTCACCATGTGGCGGATGACCTGATATTCCTCGGAAATGCCGTTGCCGCCGTGCATGTCGCGGGCGGCCCGCGCGATATCGAGCGCCTTGCCGACATTGTTGCGCTTGACCATCGAGATCATCTCGGGCGCGAAGCGGTCCTTCCTCCATCAGCCGGCCGACGCGCAGGGATGCCTGCAGGCCGAGCGAAATGTCGGTCGCCATGTCGGCCAGCTTCTTCTGGAACAGCTGGGTCGCTGCCAGCGGGCGGCCGAACTGCTTGCGGTCGAGCCCATACTGGCGCGCGGCGGCATAGCAGAATTCGGCTGCGCCCAGCGCGCCCCATGAAATGCCGTAGCGCGCGCGGTTGAGGCAGCCGAACGGGCCCTTCAGCCCTTCGACATTCGGGCAGCAGCGCCTCGGCCGGGAACCTTGACCTCGTCCATCATGATCATGCCGGTGGTGCTGGCGCGCAAGCTGATCTTGCCCTCGATCTTGGGCGCTTCGAGCCCTTGCATGCCCTTTTCCAGCACGAAGCCGCGGATCTTGCCGCCATGCGCCTCGCTCTTGGCCCAGACGACGAAGACATCGGCGAAGGGCGAATTGCTGATCCAGGTCTTGGATGCCGGAAATGACGTAAGCCATCGCCATCGGCTTTTGCCGTGGTGCGCATCCCGCCGGGATCGGACTCCGGCATCGGGCTCGGTCAGGCCGAAGCAGCCGATCAGCTCGCCCGAGGCGAGGCCGGGGAGATATTTGCGTGCGCTGTTCTTCCGAGCCATAGGCATGGATCGGATACATCACGAGGCTGGACTGGACGCTGGCCATCGAGCGGTAGCCCGAATCCACCCGCTCGATCTCGCGCGCGACCAGGCCATAGGCGACATAGCCGGCGCCGGCGCCGCCATATTGCTCGGGCATGGTCACGCCCAGCAGTCCCGCCTGGCCGAACAGCTTGAACAGTTCGGGCGCGTCGAGTTCGTCGGCTGAAGGCGTCGATCACGCGCGGCTGCAGTTCGCCCTGTGCGAAGCTGTGCGCCGCATCGCGGATCATCCGCTCCTCTTCGGTCAGCTGGCTTTCGAGATCGAAGGGATCGGCCCAGTCGAACGGAACCATCAAGATAGTCTCCACTGAAACCGGTGCTCTAGGCTCGCGCCAGCAGCGCCGCAAGGGTGAAGTCAGAGGCTGCCGAACTTGCCTTCGAAGCCCGCGATATCGCCTGCCGAGAGCAGCTTGGCCTGTTCGATCCAGCTGTCGCGGCGAATGCGTCCTTCGAACGTCCCAAGCTGGGCGTCGATGCGGTCGATATCGGCTTCACTCCAGGCAGCGATCTGGGCAAAACTCGATATGCCGAGCTGGTTGAGCAGCTTTTCGAGCTTGGGCCCGACACCCTTGATCCGTTTGAGATCGTCGCTTGCCCCAGCGGGGGCAGGGGGAGCAGCGGGCGGGCTCGCTACCGGCGCCGGTACCGGTTCGGCCATGGCCGTCTCGGCGCCTCCTCCGGCTACGAGTGTGGACGGCTCGATCGGCGTGCTAACCGGCTTCACGGAGGGCGGAGCAGCCGGCTCGATCAGCGCCTGGTTGCGCTTTGCACGCTCCGCGCCTTCATCGAGCACGTCGCGTCTTGGAGCCCGCTCGATCCTGGTCCGGCGGCTGGCGACGAATATCCACCAGGCGACTGCGATCCCGATCACCAAGGCAATCAGAAACAGCCACCAGTTTGCTGTCACCAGCTCGATCATCCTGCGTTCTCCTCTGTTGCCCGCGCTTCAGTATGCGCCAGATTGCGCCCCCAGATCGCCCAGCCGATTCCGATGCCGGCCATATAGGTCGTCAGCAGCAAGACCAGCAATTCCAGCCAAATCGGCATGGCGTTCCTTTCACAAGTGGCAAATTCTGCGCAACGCATCGAAAAGCGTCAAGACAGGCGATCGAGGCAGTGTCATCGCGGCCCGGGCGTATCCACCGGAGTGGGAACGACGGGCATCATTTCGAGCACCGAGAAATCGATTCTGCGATTGGCCGGGTCGAGCGGCTCCAGCCCTTCGACTGGCTGGCTGGAACCGACGCCCTGAGCTCGCAGGCCGTCGGCCGGGATCCCTCGGGCGATCAACGCCGCGAGCACGGCCTCGGCCCGCTCCTGCGACAAAGCCAGATTGCCCGGTTCCGTGCCCGAAGCATCGGTGTGGCCGGTAATCGCGATGATGCTGCCAAGGCACGGCCTGAGAGCTGCGGCGACTTCGTCCACCAGGCTGAGACTTGCCGCTTCGATCTTGGCGGAGGATTCCTCGAACCGGATCGAGCGGGATCGGACCAGCGCCTGAACGTCTTCCTGGCAGTGCAACGGACGTTGGCTTTCGGCCTGACCACTGGCAAGCCCGCTGCTGTCCGCCCAGCGAATCCCGCCGACGCCGGGAATGGCGGCCACTGCCTTGGCGGTTCTGTCCCGCGTTGCCTCGTCGAGTGTCTCGCCGCCGGTCAGCAAAGGATGGCGGGTGGGCGAACCGATGCCGTTGACGAAATGCGCCTCTACATCCCTGCCGCCAGCGAGGATGATCGCCTGCCGTGCGGCACGGTCAAGTTCCGCGGTGAGTGCAGGCGCGCTTTGCTGCGCCCCAAAAAGGGCGAGGGCGGCGACGGCCAGTGCGCCGAAGGCCAGGGCGATGTAGGGGTTGCGGATCACACCCCACCCATAGTCGCCAGCCGGAGCTAACGTCCACCCCGCACACCGGCAAAGCCGGTGTCAGGGAACGTTTGGCGCCACATTCCTGCGGAACAGCACGCGATCTTCCGGGCCGAAGCCGCGTTTCCAGATGACCCAGCCATAGACCAGCAGGATCGCCGGCACGCCGAACGCTCAGTTCGAGCCATTCGGGCAGCTGGATCGCAATCCAGCCGACGACGACTGCCGGTGCGGCCGCCCAGACCAGCGCCCAGCGCCAGTTGTTGACCGGCTCGCGCAGGATGCGCGAGAGCAACGCGCCCTTGACGAGCGAGGCTGCGGCCAACGAGAGCATCAGGGCCATCGCGGCGCCGCGCAGCGAGATAGGGATCGGGCAGATTGTTCTGCTCGATCGCAATCATGAACACGACTGTCAGCGCCGCCTGCAGCGAAATGGTGGCCAGCGAGACCCACAGGTTCTTGATCCGCGCGACATAGATCAGCGCCGCTTCGGACACGACCGCGGTTGCCGCGACGACTTCGGCGATCAGCAGGAAGGCCAGCGCGCCGGTGCCGCCGACGAATTCCGGGCCGACCAGGCCCATCACCGCTTCGCCCGGAATGCCCAGCGCCAGCGCGACGCCGGCCTGCATCGCGGTGATCCAGAAACCGACCTGGCAGACCTGGCGGGCGATGGCCACGAAATTGCCGTCCGCAGATTGCGGGTGATCACCGGGCCGAGGATCGGTTCGAAGCTGGTCTTGAGCTTGGAGGGCAGGCTCGCGACCTGCTGTGCGGCCCAATAGACGCCCACCGCGGTGGGCGAAGCGAACAGGCCGAGGATCGCGATGTCGATCTTCCGGATGCCCCATTCGACCGCATCGGCGGCCGCGAGCGGGATATTGCTCCAGGCGAGGCTGGCAGATGCGGCCGGTATGCGGGGTCCAGCCCTGCGGGCAGGCCATAGGCGCTGAACAGCGGGATGAGCGCAGCGAGCGAGGCCGCGAAGATCGAGACGATATAGGCGAGCGCAAGCCCGCTGTCGGGCACCACGAAAAAGGCCGCCAGCGCCGCGATCGAAAGCGCCCAGGGCTCCACCACGCGCGCGCCTTCACCGTGCTGCCGATGTCGTAGCGATAGGCAAGGGCGGCCAGCGCGATGTCGGTCAGGCTGTATGGAATGATGGCGAGCGGCAGCAGCAGGTCGAGCTCGGAATATTCGCCGCTCGGGAACATCGGATCGGGAAGACCAGCAGCAAGGCCATCAGCACCGCGCCGGTCAGCACGCTGAGCAACATGCCGTCGGCCACGATGTGATTGTCGGGCCGGCCTTCGCGGGAAAGCTGCTGCGCAAGCCCGCGCTTCTGGCCGAGCGTGGCAAGCTGGCTCGCCAGTTCCACCGCCACCAGCGCATAGGCAAAGCGCCCCAGCGCATTCCGCGCCGTAGAGCCGCCCGGCGATGAACAGGAACGGCATGCGCGCGGCCAGCCGCAGCAGGAAGCCGAAGAAGTTGGTCCGCCCGCCCTTGGCCAGGGCGGCGATGTCGCGGCGGTGATGCTGCTTCGCTCAAAGCAGCCGGTCCTTCGGCGCGCAGCGGCCGGGCGAGCAGTTCGGCCACGATCTTCGCCGGCAGGTGCGCCTTGCCAGCAGCCGGTCGACCGCATCCGCGATCGGCATGGCGATCTCAAGCCGCTGCGCCAGCTCGGCCAGCACCGGCGCGGTGTGCGCGCCTTCGGCAACGGTGTGGCGCTGCGCCAGCAGCTCGCTGGCCGAACGTCCCTGCGCCCAGCGCCTTGCCGAGCGAGAAATTGCGGCTGGAAGTGGACGAACAGGTCAGCACGAGATCGCCCAGTCCGCACAAGCCCAGCGAGCGTATCGCGTGCGGCGCCCAGCGCCATCGCCGAAGCGCAGCATCTCGGCATAGCCGCGCGCGATCAGTGCGGCGCGGGCATTCTGTCCCAGACCCAGTCCCTCGACCACGCCGCAGGCGATCGCGAGCACGTTCTTGACCGCGCCGCCGATCTCGGCGCCGATCAATATCGTCCGAATAATAGGGCCGGAAGCTGGGCCGCGCGATCGCTTCGGCGAAAGGCGCTGCCACTGCGCTTCGCCGCCGCTGCACGCGAGCGTGACCGCGGTCGGCAGGCCGGCGGCGACTTCATGCGCGAAGGTCGGGCCCGGAAAGCACCGCGAGTTCGCTGCCCGGCGCGGCATCCTGCGCCACCTCGCGCCATCAGCCGGCCGGTGCCGGCCTCGATCCCCTTGCTGCACAGCACGAGGTCGCGCGGGAACTGCGGCAGCGCCGCGAGCACGCCGGCGAGATGCTGCGCCGGCGTCACCAGCAGCAGGATGTCGCATGCCGCCATTTCGGCGAGATCGCCGGTCGCGCGGATCGACGGGGCAAGCGCGGCGCCAGGCAGGTAGAGGCTGTTGACGCGGGCCGGAGTTGATCTCCGCGACACAGTTCGGGCTCGGCGCGACCACAGCAGCACGCTCGCGGCCGTCGCTCGCAAGCATCTGCGCGAGCGCGGTGCCCCACGCCCCCGCACCGATGAACGCCGATCGCCGCTCATGCCTTCACTCCTGCACCGCGCACCGGCTCGGCTCGCGGGTCGAGCGGCCAGCGCGGCCGCGCGGAGAAGTCGAGCGGATCGGATTGGCCCGGGCGCGAAACGCTCCATTCCCGCCCAGGCGATCATCGCGGCATTGTCGGTGCACAGCGCGAGCGGCGGGGCGACGAAGCGCAGGCCGTGCTCGCCGGCCAGCTCTTCGAGCGCCGGCGCAGCACGCCGTTGGCGGCGACCCCGCCGGCGACGACCAGCGCGGTCACGTCGTCTCGGCCTGCCTGCACGCGTCCAGCGCCAGCCGGGTCCGGTCGACCACGCAGTCGACCGCCGCCTGCTGGAAGCTCGCGGCGATATCGGCATCGGAATGCTTCCCGCTTTCCTTGGCGCGCAGCACCGCGCTCTTGAGGCCGGCGAAGGAGAAATGCGGCTCCCCGCTGCCGACCAGCGGGCGCGGCAGGGGCACGGCCCTGGGATCGCCCTCGCGCGCCAGTCGCTCCACCTGCGGCCCGCCGGGATAGCCCAGGCCGAGGATCTTGGCGGTCTTGTCGAACGCCTCGCCCAGCGCATCGTCGATCGTCGTCGCCAGGCGGCGATATTGCCCGACGCCCTCGACCAGCAGGACCTGGCAATGCCCGCCCGAAACCAGCAGCAGCAGATAGGGAAATGCCAGCGTCGGATCGGCGAGGCGCGGCGACAGCGCATGGCCTTCGAGATGGTTGATGGCGATCAACGGCTTGCCGCTGGCCATCGCCAGCGCCTTGGCGGTGACGAGGCCGACCATCACGCCGCCGATCAGGCCCGGCCCGGCGGTCGCGGCAATCGCGTCGACATCCGCCAGGGTCAGGCCGGCATCGGCCAGCGTCGCCTCGATCAGCGGCGCGAGTTTCTCGGCATGCGCGCGCGCGGCGATTTCGGGCACGACCCCGCCATAGGGCCGGTGTTCCTCGTCCTGCGACGGCGATACGCTGGGCAAGGATGTGCCGATCGGACGTCGACCAGCGCCGCTGCCGTCTCGTCGCAGCTGGATTCGATGCCGAGGATCAACCTCATCCGGGGTTTCACTGGACGCAAATGCGATCTAGGGCAAGCACGCCTGATATGAGCACGTCACCGACCAGCCGCCCGCGCATCCGCCTCGGCACGCGCCGTTCTCCGCTTGCATTGGCACAGGCGCGAGGAAGCGCGCGCCCGGCTGTGTGCCGCGCATGGCTGGCACGAAGCGGATGTGGAGCTGGTTCCGGTGCTGGCGAGCGGCGACAGGGTGCAGGACCGTCCGCTCGCCGAAATCGGCGGCAAGGCGCTGTGGACCAAGGAACTCGATGCCTGGCTGGACGAAGGCCTGATCGATGCCGCGGTGCATTCGATGAAGGACGTCGAAACGCTTGCGGCCCGCCAGTCTCGCGATCGCCGCGATGCTGCCGCGCGCGGACGTGCGCGATGTGCTGATCGGCGCGGCCGGCATCGCTGCCATGCCCAAGGGCGCGCGGATCGGCACCAGTGCGCCGCGCCGGGCCGCGCAGATGCTCCATCTGCGGCCCGATTGCTCGATCGTTTCCTTTCGCGGCAATGTCGCCACCCGGCTCGACACGGCTCGAAGAACGGCGAAGCCGATGTCACCCTGCTGGCCGCTGCGGGCCTCGTGCGCCTGGACATGACGCGGTGTCGGGGCGCCGCTCGACGCGGAGGATTGGCTTCCTGCACCTGCCCAAGGCGCCATCGGGCTGGAGTGCAATGCCGCGGATGCGGAAACGCGGGCATTGCTCGCCGCCATCGATCATGCGCCCAGCCGCGCGCAAGTGATGGCCGAGCGCTCGCTGCTCGAAGGGCTGGGCGGCAGCTGCCACAGCCCGATAGCCGTGCTGTGCGCCAATGTGCCCGGGAACGAGGATACGCTCGCGATGCGTGCCGCGATCTTCAGTGCCGACGGGGCAGAGAAGGTCGAGCTCGAAGCGCGCTTTGCAGCCTCGAAGCCTGCTGCGGCGAAGGATCTCGCTGCCGATCTGCTTTCCCGCGCCTCGCCTGCGATCCGTGAGCATTTTACGGGCTTGGGATGATGCCGATCATCGCCATTCGTCCGGAGCCGGGGCTGGGCGCGACAATCGCTGCGGGAAGGGCCCGCGGCTTGGCTGTCGAGGGCTGGCCCCTGTTCGAGATTCGCCCGCTCGACTGGCGCGCTCCGGCACCGGATGGGATCGGCGGCGTGCTGCTGGGCAGCGCCAATGCCGTGCGCTGCGCAGGATCGCAGCTCGATCTTTTCGCAGGCCAGCCAGCCTATTGCGTGGGTGAAGCGACTGCCGAGGCGGCGCGCGCTGCCGGCCTCTCGATCGCGCGTCACTGGCGAAGGCGGGCTGCAGCAATTGATCGATAACTTGGAGGATCGCCCGCTGCGCCTGCTGCGCCTGGCCGGGGAAGAGCACGTGCCGCTTTCCCTGCCGCCGGGCATAACGCTTGAAACCCGCACCGTGTACCGCGTTCAGCCTCTGGCCATGCCGCCGATGCTAGCGGGCGCATTGCAGGACGGTGCATTGGTCCTGCTTCACTCGGCTGCGGCTGCGCGCCATTTCGCGGAGGAATGTAACCGGCTGGCGATACCGCGATCGGGGATCGCGCTCGCCGCCCTGGGGCCGCGTATTGCGGCGGCGGCCGGGGAAGGCTGGGCCAGCCTCCGCTGCGCCGAACAGCCGAGTGAAGCCGCACTACTGGCCTTGGCTGCGGACATGTGCCATTGAGCAGCGCTTCATCGCGGAAAATGCACGAGACGCAGTAAAGCGCCAAGGCGGGTCGAAGAAAGATATGGAACAGGACTTCCCCAACCGCTCGCGAGACAGAGCGGCACCGGATACGACCGGTCGGACGCGAACGATCCTCGCGACTGCTGGTGCTGCGTTCTTGCTGGGTGCGGCGCTGACGGGATATTTCGTCTGGCACGGGGATCTGGCATTCCTGGACGGGACCAAGCAGGAAGCGGACGTTGCGGCTCCGGATGGGACCACGCCGGTGGCGCTGGCCAGCGAGCCGCCTCCCACTCCCAGCGCGACAGAGGCCAAGCAGGCCGAGCAAGCCGCCCAGGCGGTGGAGAAAGTGGCCGAGCAGCAAGGCGGGCATCGAAGCCCGCGTGGTCGCGACCGAACAGCGGATCGATCAGTTGAGCCTGCAAACGCAGGCGGCCTCCGGCAACGCCGCAAGGGCCGAAAGCCTGCTGATCGCCTTTGCCGCGCGCCGCGCGATCGAGCGGGGTGAGCCCTTGGGCTATCTGGCCGACCAGTTGAGGCTCCGCTTTGAAGACGCGCGGCCGAATTCGGTGCGGACCATTATCGCCGCGGCCGAATCCCCGCTTACGCTGGACGAGCTGATTGCCCGGCTTGACGGGCTGGCCCCGACGCTGGCCAACGATGCGCCGCGAGAAGGTGAGCTGGAACTGGTTCAAGAACGAGCTCAGCAGCCTGTTCGTCGTCAGGCGCGAAAGCGCGCCTTCGCCGCAGCCGCAGCGGCGGCTTGAACGGGCCCGCCTGTTCCTGGAAAGCGGGCGGATCGAAGCTGCCGTGGCCGAAGTGCGCAATCTTCCCCGCGCGGACGCAGGCGGCACAGCTGGATTGCCGATGCCGAACGCTACGCAGAAGCCAAGAGAGCGCTCGACCGGCTCGAAACGCGCGTCGATCCTGGAACCGCGGGATTTGCGCGACGGCGCGGGCAAGAAGGTCCAGCAGCCGAGCCCGGCGACGCAATCCCGTCAACTGACGGCGCAAATCACGCGCGCAGCAGCTCCGGCAAATCGCCGCTCATGCCGCGCGCTTCGTCCATGAAGAAGCGCTTGAGGATCGGCGTCGCGCTGCACTGCCCGCCATGCCGAGGCGGCGCATGGCCGACGCGGTGCGGCCCCTGATCCCGAACAAGCGCGTCAGCCCATCGGTCGCCAGTGCGACGGTGAAATTGTCGAGATTGCGCCAGCGTTCGTAGCGCTTGAGCAATTGGGCATCGCCCGGATCGAGCCCGAGCCGCATCCCGTCCGCCAGCACTTCGACCAGCGCGCCGACATCGCGCAGGCCGAGGTTCAGGCCCTGACCGGCAATCGGGTGGATGCCGTGCGCCGCATCGCCCGACCAGCGCCAGGCGATCGGCAGTGATGCGCGCGGTGTGCTGGAAGCCGAGCGGATAGGAACTGACCGGACTGGCCAGTTCGATCGTGCCGAACACGCCCGTGCATCCGCTTGTCGACTTCGGCCAGGAAGCCGCGCGGTCGGACAGCTTGAGCACGCCGGCGGCGTCTTTCTCGGCCACGGTCCACACCAGCGCGCTGCGATGCTGGCCCGTCTGCGCCATCCTTCATCGGCAGCAGCGCGAAGGGGCCGGCAGGATAGAAGATTTCCCACGCGACATTGTCATGCGGCTTTTCGTGGATCAGCCCGGCGATGATCGCGCGGTGCCGGTAGTCCCAATGGGCGATGGCCAGCCCGGCTTCATCGCGGGTGGGCGACTGGCGGCCCTTCGGCAGCGACCATCAGGCTGGCGTGGAGTTCCGTCGCCGTCTGCCAGCATGGCGGAGACGCCATGTTCGCCGCGCTGGCGCTCGATCACGTCGGCCGGCGCATGCCAGGCGATCAGCGGCTCTTCCTTGGCCGCTTCGAACAGGGCGAGCCGCAATTCGCGATTGGCGAACATCAGGCCGAGCGAGCCTTCGTGCGGCTCGGGCCGGAAATCGAGCCGGCCGGGCCGCATGGCATCGGTCACGGCAATCGCGTCGATCGGGCAGCCGTGCGGCGCGAGCCGTTCGCCGAGGCCGATATTGCTGAACAGGTTCCAGCTGGCGGTCGAAATCGCGGAGGCGCGGCCATCGAAGCCTTCGGCGGTCAGTTCCGCCGGATCGGCGCGGTCGACCACATGGCTCGAGATGCCCTTCTTCGCGGCCGCGAGCGCCAGCGTCATGCCGACGAGGCCGCCGCCGAGGATCAGCAGTTCGCGCTTGTCCGTCATTGCGTCCCATCCCTAGAGCTTCGACCGCACATGCGCGCAAGCCAAGATGGCATCGCTGCGAAGCACTATCGCCGGCCTTGTCCGGCGCTGCGTGGTTGCTGTTCGCGCCATTGGCCGCGCTGTTGTTCGCGGTGCCCGCTCCGGCGCAGCAGGCCGCCAATCACATTGGCGCGGAGCTGGTCCCCGCAGGGCCGGCCGTTCCGGGCGAGACCGTCCGAGCTCGCGATCGCGATGACGCCGGAAGAGGGCTGGCACGGCTATTGGTCCAACCCCGGCGATGCGGGCTACGGGATGCGAGCTCGACTGGTCCTTGCCGCCTGGGTGGGAGCGCGGGCGAGCCGCGCTATCCGGTGCCGCAGACCGCTGCTGATCTCCGGGCTGATGAACCACGTCTACGAAGGGCCTTATGCGGTGCTGGTGCCGGTTGCGGTGCCGCAGGACGCGGCGCCGGGCAGCCGCATCCCGGTGACGATCGAGGCCGAGTGGCTCGCCTGCACCGACGAGATCTGCGTGCCCGAACGCGCGACGCTGGCGGCGACTGTCGCGGTGGGCGAAAGCGGTCAAGTCGATCCGCGGTTCGACCACTGGCGCGCTGCCATCGCGCCGCTGCTCGACCGCAGGGCACAGTTCGCGCTGACCGGTGACAGGTTGCGCATCGCGATTCCGCTGCCGGCCTCATTCGAGATTGCCGCGCCGCATCTGTTCCTGTCCGACCACGGGCTGATCGATTATGCCGCGCCGCAGGTGTTCCGCCGCGAGGGCGACGTGCTGGTGGCCGAACTCCCGCTCCGCCGCAGATGCCAGAGCCGCCCAGCGCGATTTCCGGAATCCTGAAGCTCGACGATGCAGGCGGCGGCGTGCGCTTTCGCGGCCGATCCCGGCGCGGTCCCGGAAGGCGGGGAGATCCTTCGCTTGGCGCTGCGCCGGCCACGGCGCCGCTGTGGAGCCTGCTGCTCGGCTGCGCTGGCTGGGCGGGCTGCTGCTCAACATCATGCCCTGCGTGTTCCCGATCCTCAGCCTCAAGGCGCTCAGCCTCGCGCGCGCCGGCGAAAGCGAGGCCGAGGCGCGGCGCGAAGGGCTGGCCTATACCGCAGGCGTGGTGCTCGCCTGCCTCGCGCTGGGCGCGCTGATGCTGGCCCTGCGCGCGGCGGGGAACGAGATCGGCTGGGCGTTCCAGTTGCAGGAGCCCGGCGTGGTCGCTGGCGCTGCTGGTGCTGGCGGTGGCGATCACCGCGAATTTTGCCGGGCTGTTCGAACTGCCGTCGCTGTCATTCACCAGCGGCGGCAAGCCGCGGGCGCCTTCGCCACCGGGCTGCTGGCGGCCTTCGTCGCCACGCCCTGCACCGGGCCGTTCATGGCGGCGGCGATGGGCGCGGCGCTGCTGCTGCCGGCGGCGCAGGCCCTGCTGCTGTTCGCGGCGCTGGGGCTGGGCATCGCGCTGCCGTTCCTGGCGCTCGGCTTCGTGCCGCCGCTGCGGCGGCTGCTGCCCACGCCCGGGCCCGTGGATGGCAACTTTCCGCAAGGTGATGGCGGTGCCGATGGGGCTGACCGCGCTGGCGCTGCTGTGGCTGGCTGGCGGCTGGGCGGGGTGAATTTCGCCATCGTCGCTGCGATCGCGGCGGGCGGGCTGGTGCTGGCGCTGTGGGTCGCTGGGAGGCGGCAGAGTGCCGGTAGGCGTGCGCTAGGTGTCTTTCTGTGCACCCTTGCGCCTTTCGCGCTGGTGGCTCTGATTGGCTTGCCGCTGGCAGGAACGAAACCGCTCTGAGGCGCAGGAAAGCGTGCTTTCTCCGTCAGCCCTTCAGCGAAGCGGCGCTGGCCGAAGCGCGCGCATCGGGCAAGCCGGTGTTCGTCTGGTTCACTGCCGACTGGTGCCTCACCTGCAAGGTCAACGAAGGCGTCGCGATCGAACGGGAGGCCACCAGGGATGCGTTCGAGAAGGCCGGCGTCGTGGCGCTGCGCGGCGACTGGACCCGCCGCGACCCAGCGATTGCGCGCTTTCTTACCGCTCACGGCGCAGCGGGCGTGCCGCTCTACCTGTGGTATCCCGCAGGCGGGGAGGCGCAGCAACTGCCGCAGGTGCTGACGCCCGACAGTCTCGTCAGCCTGGCGTCGCAGAGCCCTTAGGAGCCGCAACCAGCGCTTTGCCGCCTTCGCGGCACCATCTGATGAACTCGCCCGTCAACGGGCTCCCAGCGGCCTTCAGCATGCCCGCACCGGGCAAGGTCGCCTCGAACCCGGAAGTCGCCGCAAAAGCGTCGAATTCGCTGGCTTCGGCGGGATAGGTGCCTTCCCAGCGCCAGCCCCCGGCGGACTGCTTCGCATCGACTTTCAGCCGCGCAGTTGTCGTGCCGCCCATGATGGCGAACAACGCCTTGGCTCCCGGATCGGCCTTCGCATGGCGGATTACCGTGATTGCTGGCGGCAAGTCCTTGGAAAGCTTGCACATGAGCGTGAGGTAAGGCGCCTTGGGATCCTCGCCGAACTGGATCGCGAGACCGCCCGGAGCCAGGCTCCAGCTCGCATCTTCGGTGGCAGGGGAAGGTGAAAGCGCAGGACCGCTTGCCTCCTTCACATCGGACAAGTCGATGCGCTCGACCGGCGGCTCACTGCCGCAGGCGGCGAGAGCAAGCAGGGCCCATAGCGGGGTCCAGATCGATTTGGGGCGATGCAGCGAAGAAACAGGGATCATGTTGCGGGGCCTTCACCACGGCTTCGGGCGATGATGCAACAGCTGAAACTGGCTTTTGCGCAGGCAGTTTGCGCAAAGTTCACGCAGACGCGCACTCGTCGATCGCCTCGAGCGGTGCATCGGATACCGGAACGATCAGCCCTGCGCCTGTCGAAAGTTCGATTTCGACTGTGCCGCTCTCGCCTGCGAAGACCTCGCGAAACGCGCTGAAATCTCTCGATACTTTGCCTTGCCAGACACTGTCGGAACGCTCGGCTGCCGGCTCTGAACGCACCGCCACGCTGGCCGTGCGATTGTTGCCAGAGAAGCTGAGGACGCCTGTCGCCCCAAGCGCCGCGGGCACAAAGCGGGTCACGACAAGCTCGCTCTGCTCGGGGCTGCGGCAAGCTATCGACAGGACACCTTCGGATTCGTCCGGCCCGTAGATCGCTGTCCTGCTGGCGGGCTTGTACACCCAGGAATCGTTTTGAGACGCACTCGCGGCACCGCCGGCCGGGGGTGCCCCTGGGAATAGTTCGGCCGCGATTTCCATGGGTTGGGTATCAAGGTCGCCGTTTTCGGGGACCGGTTCGGATGAGCCGCAAGCGGTCAGCATAAGCGCTGGCAAAGCGGCAAGGGGGGTAATTCCAAGACGGGGCATGATGTCTCCTTCCAAAGAACCAAGCGCACGGCACGGGTGCGATGTTCCCAGGAAGTCGGACGAGCCCCTACCGCCCCCACTTCTTCTGCGTCTTCCCGTACCGCATCTTGCGCGTCCCCGGCTTGCCCTCGTTGCTGCGGCCGACCATCGGCGCGCGCTTTTCGCTGTCGGGCAGGCCCAATTCGTCCGCTTCCAGCCGGCGGATCTCGTCGCGCAGCCGGCCGGCTTCCTCGAACTCCAGATCGGCCGCGGCGGCGCGCATCTTGCTTTTCGAGGTCCTCGATATAGGCGCGCAGGTTGTGGCCGACGAGATTGTTGCGGCCTCTCGGCGTCGATCTCGACCAGCACGCCGTCGCGGCTGGCGGTGTGGGCGACGATGTCGTGGATGTCGCGCTTGATCGTCTCGGGCGTGATGCCGTGTTCGACGTTGTAGGCGTGCTGCTTTTCGCGGCGGCGGTCGGTCTCGGCGATCGCGCGTTCCATGCTGCCGGTCATGCGGTCGGCATAGAGGATCACCCGGCCGTCGACGTTGCGCGCGGCGCGGCCGATGGTCTGGATCAGCGAGGTCTCGCTGCGCAGGAAGCCTTCCTTGTCGGCGTCGAGGATGCAGACCAGCCCGCATTCGGGAATGTCGAGCCCTTCGCGCAGCAGGTTGATGCCGACCAGCACGTCGTAGACGCCCAGCCGCAGGTCGCGGATCAGCTCGATGCGCTCCAGCGTCTCGACGTCGCGAATGCATGTAGCGCACGCGCAGGCCCGCCTCGTGCATGAACTCGGTCAGGTCCTCGGCCATGCGCTTGGTCAGCGTGGTGACGAGCGTGCGATAGCCCTTGCGCGGCGGTCGCGCGGCATTCGTTGATGCAGTCCTGCACCTGGTCCTCGACCGGCTTGATCTCGACCGGCGGGTCGATCAGCCCGGTCGGGCGGATCACCTGTTCGGCGAAGACGCCGCCGGTCTGCTCCATCTCCCACTTGCCGGGCGTGGCCGAGACCGCGAAGGTCTGCGGGCGCATCGCGTCCCATTCGTTGAAGCGCAGCGGGCGGTTGTCGATGCAGCTCGGCAGGCGGAAGCCGTATTCGGCCAGCGTGATCTTGCGGCGGTGATCGCCCTTGCGACATCGCGCCGATCTGCGGCACGGTCTGGTGGCTTTCGTCGACGAACAGCAGGGCGTTGTCGGGCAGATATTCGAACAGGGTCGGCGGCGGCTCGCCCGGCAGGCGGCCGGTGAGGAAGCGGCGAGTAGTTCTCGATCCCGGCGCAGCTGCCGGTGGCGGCGATCATCTCGAGATCGAAATTGGTGCGCTGTTCCAGCCGCTGGGCTTCGAGCAGTTTGCCCTCGGCCTCCAGTTCCTTGAGCCGCTCGGCCAGCTCGAAGCTTGATCGCCTCGGTCGCCTGCTTCATCGTCGGGCCGGGGGTCACGTAGTGCGAATTGGCATAGACCCGCACCGTGTCGAGGCTCGCGCCCTTCTTGCCGGTCAGCGGATCGAACTCGCCGATCTCCTCGATCTCGTCGCCGAAGAAGCTGATCCGCCAGGCCATGTCCTCATAGTGCGCGGGGAAGATCTCCAGACTGTCGCCGCGCACGCGGAAATTGCCGCGCGCGAAGGCCGCGTCGTTGCGCTTGTATTGCAGCGCGACCAGCTTGCGGATGATCTCGCGCTGGTCGACTGGCTCGCGCCCTTCTTCAGGTCGAAGATCATCGCCGAATAGGTCTCGACCGAGCCGA
Organism: uncultured Alphaproteobacteria bacterium; assembly: GCA_963777785.1. Taxonomy (GTDB): domain Bacteria; phylum Pseudomonadota; class Alphaproteobacteria; order Sphingomonadales; family Sphingomonadaceae; genus Andeanibacterium. The sequence goes on along the minus strand of CAVZRU010000002.1, from coordinate 427,615 downwards.
TGCCGTAGAGGCACGAGACCGAGGCGACGATGATCACGTCGTCGCGTTCGAGCAGCGCGCGGGTGGCCGAGTGGCGCATCCGGTCGATCGCCTCGTTCACCGAGCTTTCCTTCTCGATGTAGGTGTCGGACTGCGCGGGACATAGGCCTCGGGCTGGTAGTAGTCGTAGTAGCTGACGAAATACTCGACCGCATTGTCGGGGAAGAAGCTCTTGAACTCGCCATAGAGCTGCGCGGCGAGGATCTTGTTGGGCGCGAGGATCAGCGCCGGGCGCTGCAGCTCCTCGATCACCTTGGCCATGGTGAAGGTCTTGCCCGATGCCGGTGACGCCGAGCAGCACCTGCGTCGTTCTCGCCTCGCAGCGCCGCTGCGACCAGTTCGGCGATCGCGGTCGGCTGGTCGCCCGCGGGCTCGTATTCCGAGACCAGCTCGAACGGCTTGCCGCCCGTCGCTTTTCTCGGGCCGCGGCGGGCTTGTGCGGGGTGAAGCTGCCGGAGGTGTCGGGTTCTTCCAGCCCGCGGCGGATGACGAGTTCGGCCATGGCCATGGATATGGCTGTACACGATGCGTTCCGCAATACTGCTGAGGCAGAAGTACGATTGGCATAAGCCGGATCGCTTGATACGAGGCGCTATCCTCCGCGGCGCGGCCGCTTTTTGAAGGAATGACGATGCGTTGCAAAATGTTTGTCCCCCTGGCCGTGGCAATCTCCCTTTCCGCCTGCGGAAGCTCGGACGATACGCCTAGCGGCCCCATTTCGCCCGACCAGGCCGCCGAAGCGCTCGCCAAGATCGAAACGCCGCGCGCCGGGCAATACAAGGCCACGGTCGAGCTGCTCGAGTTCGACATTCCCGGCATGCCCACGGCGCAGAAGGACCAGATGCGTTCGATGATGTCGGGCGCGATGACGCAAGGCCACACCTATTGCCTGACACAGGAAGAATCCGAGGCCGGAGCCAAGGACATGGCAAAAAAGCTGGCTGACGGCGATTGCACTTTCAAGGACTTCAAGGCGGGCGGCAATTCGCTTTATGCCGATATGACCTGCAAGGGCGAAAATGGCGAAGAAGGCAATGTGAAGCTGGCCGGCACGATGAGCCGCGAAAGCTCCGAAATGACCATGACCATGAGCCAGAATTCGCCGCAGCTGCCAGGCGGTTCGATGAACATGAAAATGCGCATGGTGTCCGAACGGGTAGGAGATTGCCCCGCAAGCTAGGCTTCGCCGCAGCGCCCGGCATCCGCAATCCAAGCATTACAGTTTCCTGACTGTGCAGTGACGATAAAACTTGTTCATCGTGGAATAAGTCATTTTCGTTACAATGCGCCTTATGGATTGGCCGAATCAGATACGCGGGCGCTGGGCGCGGCAAGATGGCGGGGCTGGGATGCTGCCGCCCTCCGCCCGCTTCGACGCGATCCGCACTCGTGCGCGGCTGGCCAGCGAACCGCGGCCCGCGGGCATTAGTGGCCCGCCGATGCACCGGCTGCTGGGAGAACTCGAAGCGCTGACCGCTCCGTTGAAGCGCAAGCGGCCGCCCATGGATATCATGCCGGCAGCCGAGCCGCGCGTCGTGATGTTATTGCCGGGTTTTGCGACGCATCCAGTGCGCATGCGCCACATGGCGCAAGAACTCGAGCGGGCAGGGCACACCGTCAAGCGCTGGGGGCTGGGCTTCAATCTTGGTCCTACGACAGAGAATTTTGCGGCACTGACCCGGCGCGTGCTGTCGCTGCACCGCAGCCACGGCGAAAAGATCGTGCTGGTGGGATGGAGCCTGGGCGGCGTTTTCGCGCGCGAAATCGCGAAATGCCATCCGGAAGCCGTGGCGAAGGTCGTGACGATGGGCTCTCCGTTCTCGGGTAATCCCCGAGCGAACAATGCCTGGCGCATCTATCATTTGATTACTGGCCATTCGGTCGAAAAGCCTCCCGTGGGGGACGATATTGCGGCCAAGCCTCCGGTCCCGACGATTGCGTTGTGGAGCCCGCGCGACGGGATCGTTTCCCCGCGTAGTTCCTGCGGCAAAAAGGCCGAGCGTGATCGCGCGGTGGCCTTGCGCTGTTCGCACCTCGGCTTCGCTTATTCCGATGAAGCAATCGCGGCTGTTTTGCATGAGCTGGAAACATTGGACTGAATGACCGTTAACTAACCCTTGGCAGAGCGATACTTTCGTGCGAGTGTTGCACTGCAACATAGAGGGTTATGAATACTCCAGAGCCTAATTTTGACGAGATGTTCGAGGCCGACGGCTCAGCCCGTCTGGCCTATCGAGACTACTGCCGGTGGCTCGACGAACAAGACCCTGCCCAAATGCGCCGCAAAGGCCTGCGAGGCCGAGAGTTTCTTTCGCCGCACCGGCATCACCTTCAACGTCTATGGCGAACGATGCGGCCGAAGAACGGCTGATCCCGTTCGACATGGTGCCGCGCATCATCACCGGCGCGGAATGGCGCGCGCTGTCGCGCGGGATCGAGCAGCGGGTGCGCGCGCTCAATGCCTTCCTGCACGATCTCTATCACCGCCAGGAAATCGTCCGCGTCGGGCCGCCTGCCGGAGCGCCTGTTCAGCAGCAACGACGCGTGCCTGCCGCAGATGGTCGGGCTTCACGCCGCCGGGCGGGGTCTACACCCACATCGTCGGGATCGATCTCGTCCGCACCGGGCCGGACGAATTCATGGTGCTGGAAGACAATGCCCGCACGCCCAGCGGCGTCTCCTACATGCTGGAAAACCGCGAGACGATGATGGCGATGTTCCCGGAGCTGTTCAGCCGCATTCCGGTGCGGCCGGTATCGGACTATCCGCGCCGCCTTGCCCAGCAGCCTCGGCCGCCTGCGCGCCCGACGCGCGTCCGGACAATGCCGGTGGTCGCGGTGCTGACGCCGGGCATCTACAATTCGGCCTATTTCGAGCACGCCTTCCTGGCCGACCAGATGGGCGCCGAACTGGTCGAGGGCAGCGACCTGCGCGTGGTCGACGGCCGGGTGCAGATGCGCACCACCGCGGCTACCAGCCGATCGACGTGCTCTATCGCCGGGTCGACGACGAATTTCTCGATCCGCTCACCTTCAACCCCGACAGCGTGCTGGGCGTGCCGGGGATCATGGACGTCTACCGCGCGGGCGGGATCACCATCGCCAATGCGCCCGGGCACCGGGATCGCCGACGACAAGGCGATCTACAGCTTCATGCCCGAGATCGTCGAGTTCTACACCGGCGAGAAGCCGCTGCTGCCGAACGTGCCGACCTGGCGCTGCGCCGAGGCCGGATAGCCTGGCCTATGTGCTCGACAACCTTGCCGAACTGGTGGTCAAGGAAGTCCACGGTTCGGGCGGCTACGGCATGCTGATCGGGCCGACCTCGTCCAAGCGCGAGATCGCGAACGTTCGCGGCCAAGCTGCGCGCCAAGCCGGACAACTACATCGCCCAGCCGACGCTGGCGCTTTCGACCGTGCCGATCTTCACCAAGGCCGGCCTCGCGCCGCGGCACGTCGATCTGCGGCCCTTCGTGCTGGTCTCGCCCGATGGGGTCGACATCACGCCGGGCGGGCTGACCCGGGTGGCGCTCAAGAAGGGTTCGCTGGTGGTCAATTCCAGCGCAGGGCGGCGGCACCAAGGACAGCTGGGTGCTGGAGGACTGATGGCTGGAAATCGCGCCATGCTAGGCCGCACCGCCAACGGCATCTTCTGGATGTTCCGCTATCTTGAGCGGGCCGAGAACACCGCGCGCCTGCTCGAAGCCGGATTGCGCATGGCGCTGACCCGCGGCGCCGGCGTCGCGCGACGAGGAATGGCGCTCGGTCATCGTCACGCTGGGCCAGCAGCGCGGCTATGAAGCGCATCCACGACGACTATACGGGCCTTCAGGTCTGCAATTTCGTGCTGCGCGGCAAGGAACAATCCCGAAAGCGTCCTGGCGATGTTCGAACGGGCGCGCAACAATGCCCGGGCTGTCGCGCACATCGATCACCGCGGAAGTCTGGGAAGCGATCAACGAAGGCTGGATGATGCTCGAGCGACATGCTGGCGCGGCCGGTGCGCGAAGCCAATCTCGGCGAGGTCCTGTTCAGCGATCCGCCGCGAGGCGACGCTGGTGCGCGGGCGCGATCGACGGCTCGATGCTGCGCAACGAAATCTATCATTTCGCGCGCGTCGGCACCTTCATCGAACGGGCGGACAACACCGCGCGCATCCTCGACGTGAAATATTACCTGCTGCTGCCCTCGCTCTCCTATGTCGGCTCGAGCCTCGATACCGGGCAGTGGGACAGCGTGCTGCGCTCGCTGTCGGCGCGAGCGCGCCTATCGCTGGCTCAACGCCGGGCGGATCGATGCGCGCGGGATCGCCGAATTCCTGATCCTCGACGATCGATTCCCGCGCAGCCTCGTCTTCTGCTACGATGCGCTGCGCGTCCAATCTGGCGCAGCTTGCTGCGCTGCATGGGCAGCGAAAGCCAGTGCCACACGCTGATGCGGGAAGCCGAAGCGAAGCTTGCGAATGCAACGATCGATCCGATTTTCGACACCGGCCTGCACGAATTCCTGGTCGAGCTTCATTGTCGGCAACCAGGCGATCGCCAAGCCATTTCCGACGACTACCGATTCGACGCCTGACGAAACTGCCAGAACTATGCGCCTCTCGATCCGCCACACCACACATTACCGCTTACGCAGCCGGTCGCTTATGGGCTGCAGCGGCTGCGGCTGACGCCCAAGGCGACGCAGGGCCAGGAAATCATCGAGTGGACAATGGAGCTACGACGGGGCGCAGCTCGAACTGGAATATGACGATCAGAACTTCAATCACACTCACGCTGATCTCGGTGCTGCCGGGGACGCATGAAGTGATCGTCCAGTGCCGCGGCATGGTCGAGACCGAGGACAATGCCGGCGTGATTGGCTGGCATGCGGGGCATCTGCCGCTGTGGGCGTTCCTCGCGCAGACTGATCGCGACCCGTCCGGGCGCGCGGATGCGCGTCTCATCGTCTTCGCTCAGGCGCAATGATGGCGATACGCTGGCGATGCTCCACGATCTTTCGGCGGCGATTCGATCAGGCGGTCAAATATACGACCGGCGCCACCGATGTGCACACCACCGCCGAAGAAGCGTTCGCCGATGAGGTGGGGGTGTGCCAGGACCATGCGCATATCTTCATCGGCGCGGCCCGCGCGCTCGATGTCCCGGCGCGCTATGTCAGCGGCTACCTGATGATGGACGACCGGATCGAACAGGAAGCGACGCACGCCTGGGCCGAAGCTCATGTCGAAGGGCTGGGCTGGGTCGGCTTCGATGTTTCGAACGGCATCAGCCCCGATGCGCGCTATGTCCGCGTGGCGACCGGGCGCGACTATCGCGATGCCGCGCCGGTCACCGGGGTCAACTTCGGTTGCCGGGACTGAGGAACTTGCAGGTTGCGCTGGCCGTGGAACAACAGACGATGGAGCAGTGACGCGCAGCGCGATTTTGTCCGAAAGTATCGCCACGTGCCGCTGAGAGGAGGCTTAATGACCTATTGCGTTGGCATGATGCTCGAGAAGGGGCTCGTGTTGATGAGCGACACCCGCACCAATTCGGGCGTCGATAACATCTCGACCTTCCGCAAGATGTTCCACTGGGAGATGCCGGGCGAGCGCATCATCTCGCTGATGACTGCCGGCAACCTTGCCACGACCCAGGCCGTGATCAGCCAGCTCGAAGAACGCAACAAGACCCCGGACGAGCGCCACAACACGCTGCTTCAAGCGCCGACCATGTTCCAGGTCGCGGTCGAAGTCGGCCAGATGCTGCGCGAAACGATCCAGAGCGCGCAATGCGACAATGGCGAAGTTGGGGAGGCGCGCTTCACCGCCTCGATCATCCTCGCCGGACAGATCAAGGGCATGGAGCCGCGGCTGTTCATGATCTATCCCGAAGGCAATTTCATCGAAGCAAGCTGGGACACGCCGTTCTTCCAGATCGGCGAGACCAAATATGGCCGGCCGATCCTGCTCCGCGGCTATGATCGATCGATGAGCTTCGAAGACGCGGTGCAGGCTGCTGATGGTCAGCTTCGATTCGACGCTGAAGGCCAATCTCTCGGTCGGCATGCCGCTCGATCTGATGGTGGTAGAGCGTGACGGATTTGTTCCGCTGCATGAAAAGCGTTTCGAGCGCGACGATCCCTATTTCCAGAAGGTGTCTTCGAACTGGGGAGATGCCCTTAAAAATGCTCTCGAGGTGATGCCGGATTACGATTTCGCCAACTGAGACGGCGCTCCATCGGTGCATTGCTTAGGGATTCCGCCGTATCTCGCGTCCAGATCGGACTGATTTTTGAGCAATAACTGCGCCTGATATGCGCAGTTTCCCTTAATTGAACATCCAGTTCGGTGGCATGTAACGCTGCATAAAGCGGGCCCATTAGGCAAGCTTGCGCCGATGGGAACAGCACTGACGATACATTTTGTCGACGTCGATAATGAGAGGCGCGCCAATTCCGCCCGCTTGTTCATGGCGCTCGGTCACCACGCAGAGATCTACGCCGATTTCTGCGAGCTTCTGCGGCACCCGCCGAGGCGCGGGATCATTGTGGCGCATGAAGCGGCATCGGCCGGCGGGGCGTCGGATATTCTCGCGGCCATGGACCGGGCGGGCATTTCCCTGCCTCTCGTTCTGGCATCCGAATCCGGCAATGTAGGCCAGGTCGTGGATGCGATGAGCGCGGGGGCATTCGACTATCTGAAACTGCCGATCGAAAGCGAGGCGATCGCAAAATTGCTTGAGCGGACCGACGATGCAGAAGAGCACAGCCTGGTCCGCCGGCGGATGATCGAGGCCCGCACGCTGATCGACATGCTATCCACGAGGGAGCGAGAGGTGTTGCTCCTGCTGGTGGAGGGCGGCAGCAACAAGCTGATCGCGCGCCAGCTCCATATCAGTCCGCGTACGGTCGAAATTCACCGCGCCAACATGATGCAGAAGCTCGGCGTCAATCACGTCGCGGCCGTAGTGCGTCTCTACCTCGAAGCGCAGTTGGGCGCTTGATCGGCGATAGGGCCGGGGATGCCTCAGCGGCAAAAGGATTGGCCGCTTTCCTCCAGATGGAAGTGATCTTCGTGTGCTGCATTATATGCCGGCCCGAGCACTGTGCCGAAGCGCTTGCAGGCGCTTTCATGCACGACTTGCAGGAATTGCCGTTGCCGTGAGCTACCGTTCTTCCAGCCCTCCTTCACGCTGATCCGCTCGCCATTGGCCAGCACGAATGCGGCGACGTCGATGGCGTTTGCGGTGGCATGGGCGGAGCGGCGCCCGCTACCCGCTACATTGCGGCAGGAGTAACTGCCGAAGGTCTCGATCCGCACCAGCGGGCTGCCGAGATAGGCGCGCGCCGCCCGGTCGACGCCGTAGCGTGCCCAGCCGGCGAATGTGTTTGCGAGCGGGCAAGCGACCGGCCCCAGGTTGGTCAGCGCCAGATTGGCGTCGTCGCTTTGGAGCGAGGCAAGGCGCACTGTGTTGAGCGTGGAGCAGCCGGAGCCGTAGAATTGATCGGGAAGCGGAGTGAAGCTGGCCTGCGTCGCACCAAGCGCGGTCAGGCACTGACGCGCCTGAGCGCTAGGCACATAAGTGGGCTGGGCTGGGCGGGTACTCTGCCGGGATTGCCGGTTGCCGTCCGGCATGATCGAACAGCCGCTGAGCACGGCGAGTGCGAGGACCGGGGCAATTGCGCGAAACATGGCGGGCACGTTCGAACAAAGATGGTTAACATTCCCTAAACGGCTCGAGATAAGCCCCGCAGGTTTGCTGCCTGCGGGGCCCATATCTGTCGTGGGAAGTAGTTAGCTGCTCTTGCCCGTCAGGCCGCTCAGATCGCGCCGGGCATAGCGAATTGTGCCGATCGCAAATGCCATCGCCATCGACGCTGCAACCGCAATTCCGAAATTGGCGAAGATATCGCTGAGCTGCAGGCCGACTGCCGGCAACTGGCCGAGAACCCCTGCCATCACCGGAAGCGCCACTGTTGCGACCAGCAGCGGCAGGAACGTTTCGTCCTTGACGCCAAGGCCCGCAATCAGGCCCAGAATGATCAGCGCCGTCACTACGTCGAGACCGGGAATCGCCACGATCCCTGCCACGACGGCAAGCACTATGTTGAGTAGTCGTGCGACGACCGCAATTTTATCTATCATTTTCCCCTCCATTTTTGCTTCACGCCCTTTCGGGCAAATGGCCCCCCGGGGCGGGAGGTTACATGCAGATCGGCCGCGACGCCATGTTTGAATGCTGCGCGGTAAATCCATGAAAAATAACCGATAAACCCAATCTTATCCACAGGGCCTCAGCGCCCGCCAATCGCCCGCAGCTGATCGCGGATCGCCCTGCCATCATCCGGTTTCGCTTGACTTGCTGCGGTGCCGCACTAAGTGCCGCGGCGGGCCACGCGGTCCCAACGCCGCGCGAGCTCTCTGTAAGGAGAGTCTGAAATGACTGAAGTGAATGCCCGCCCGGCAATGAAGCCGGCGCGTCCCTATTTTTCCTCCGGTCCCTGCGCCAAGCCGCCGGGATATTCCCCCACCAAACTCAGCACCGAATCGCTCGGCCGCTCGCATCGCGCGAAGATCGGCAAGGAGCGGCTTGCGTTGAGCATCGACCTGATGAGCGAGCTGCTCCAGCTGCCCGACACGCACCGGATCGGTATCGTGCCCGGTTCCGACACCGGCGCATTCGAGATGGCGATGTGGACCATGCTGGGTGCACGCCCGGTCACGACGCTGGCCTGGGAAAGCTTCGGCGAGGGCTGGGTCACCGACGCGGTCAAGCAGCTCAAGATCGAACCGACTGTCTTGCGTGCCGATTATGGCCAACTGCCGGATCTGGATGCAGTCGACTGGTCGAACGATGTGATCTTCACCTGGAACGGCACGACCTCGGGCGTCCGCGTGCCCAATGGCGACTGGATTGCGGCAGACCGCGAGGGTCTGTGCTTTGCCGACGCCACCAGCGCCGTGTTCGCGTACGACATTCCATGGGACAAGATCGATGTCGCCACCTTCAGCTGGCAGAAGGTGCTGGGCGGCGAGGGCGCGCATGGCGTGCTCGATCCTTGGGCCCCGCGCAGTCGAGCGCCTGGAGAGCTACACGCCGTCCTGGCCGCTTCCCAAGGTCTTCCGCCTGATGTCGAAGGGCGCGCTCGCAGAGGGCGTCTTCCGCGGCGAGACGATCAACACGCCTTCGATGCTGGCTGTCGAAGACGCCATCTTCGCGCTCGAATGGGGCAAGTCGATCGGTGGCCTTTCGGGGATGCAGGCGCGGGCGCAGGCCAATGCGGATGCGCTGGGCAAGATCGTCGCAGAGCGCGACTGGCTTGGCCATCTTGCGCGCTGATCCGGCTAGCCGCTCGAACACCAGCGTCTGCCTCACGGTTGAAGGCGCAGATGCGGATTTCATCAAGAAATTCGCTGGCCTGCTCGACAAGGAAGGCGCGGCCTACGACGTCGCCGGCTACCGCGATGCACCGCCGGGCCTGCGCATCTGGTGCGGCGCGACAGTCGACACCGCCGACATCGAAGCGCTCGGTCCCTGGCTCGACTGGGCCTATGCCGAAACCAAGGCCGCGCTCGAAACCGCCTGAGTCAATTCCGTCGTCCCGGTGAAGCCGGCGATCTCGAATGCCAACTGGGGCAACCCATGTCGCGCGAGATTCCGGCTTTGCCCGGATGACTATTGGAGACAGAAATCATGACCAAGCCCAAAGTCCTCATTTCCGACAAGATGGACCCCAACGCCGCCCGAATTTTCCAGGAACGCGGCTGCGACGTCGACGTGATCACCGGCAAGACGCCGGACGAACTGAAGGCCGTGATCGGCGAATATGATGGCCTCGCGATCCGCTCCGCCACCAAGGTGACCAAGGAGATCCTCGACGCCGCGACCAAGCTGAAGGTCATCGGCCGCGCCGGCATCGGCGTCGACAATGTCGACATTCCCGCCGCCTCGTCGCTCAAGGGCGTGGTGGTGATGAACACGCCGTTCGGCAATTCGATCACCACTGCCGAACACGCCATCGCGCTGATGTTCGCGCTGGCCCGCCAGCATTCCCGAGGCCAATGCATCGACCCAGGCCGGCAAGTGGGAAAAGAACCGCTTCATGGGCGTGGAAGTGACCGGCAAGACGCTGGGCCTGATCGGCGCCGGCAATATCGGCTCGATCGTCGCCAGCCGCGCGCTGGGCCTGAGGATGAAGGTCGTCGCCTACGATCCGTTCCTGACGCGAAGACGCGCGATCGAAATGGGCGTCGAAAAGGCCGATCTCGACACGCTGCTGGCCAAGGCGGATTTCATCACCCTGCACACCCCGCTGACCGACCAGACGCGCAATATCCTGTCGAAGGAAAACCTGGCCAAGACCAAGAAGGGCGTGCGCATCGTCAACTGCGCGCGCGGCGGCCTGATCGACGAGGCGGCGCTCAAGGAAGGCGCTCGATCAGGGCCATATCGCCGGCGCCGCGCTCGACGTGTTCTCGACCGAGCCGGCCAACCGAAAGCCCGCTGTTCGGCACGCCGAACTTCATCTGCACGCCGCATCTCGGCGCCTCGACCGACTGAGGCGCAGGTCAATGTGGCGCTGCAGGTGGCCGAACAGATGAGCGATTTCCTCGTCACCGGCGGCGTCACCAATGCGCTCAACATGCCTTCGCTCAGTGCCGAGGAAGCGCCCAAGCTGCAAGCCCTATATGGCGCTCGCCGAGAACGCTCGGTTCGCTGGTCGGCCAGCTGGCGCACGGCGAATTGCCCAAGATCAGCATCGAGGTGGAAGGCGCAGCGGCCCAGCTCAACCAGAAGCCGATCACGGGCGCGGTCCTGTGCTGGCCTGATGTCGCGCTTCTCGTCGACAGCGTGAACATGGTCAACGCACCGTTCCTCGCCAAGGAGCGCGGCATGGAAGTGCGCGAGATCCGCAACGAGAACGAAGGCGTCTATCACACGCTGGTGCGCGTCACCGTGGCGACCAGCCTTGGCGACCGTTCGGTCGCGGGCACCCTGTTCGGGGCAGGCGCGCCGCGCCTGGTCGAAATATTCGGCATCGGGATCGAGGCCGACCTCGATGGCCACATGATGTATATCGTGAATGAAGATGCCCCCGGCTTCATCGGCCGGATCGGCACGTTGCTGGGCGAGGCAGAGATCAACATCGGCACGTTCCATCTCGGCCGCCGCGAAGCTGGCGGAGAAGCGGTGCTGCTGTTGTCGGTCGATCAGCCGATCCCGCAGTCGGTAATTGCCGAAGCGGAAAAGCTGCCCGGCGTGAAAATGGCCCGTGCGCTTACATTCTGAGGCGCCGTCCCGGATTCTGATCCGGGTTCGCTGGCCGCCAGGTTCATCAAGGCGGCCAGCGATCCCGGCTTGCGCCGGGGTGACGAACAGGTGATAGGCACCGACCATGAGCGATATCGACCGCGATCTGCTGCCCGAAGGGCTGGAAGACCGGCTGCCCCAGAATGCGGCGGCCGCTGCACGCGTCATGCGGGCAGTTCACGATGTCATGGACGCGCATGGTTATGACCGGGTGCAGCCGCCTCTGATTGAATTCGAGAAGTCGCTCGCCAGCCGCATGGCGGGGGTCCAGCCGCGGCGGATGTTCCGCTTCATCGATCCCGGCAGCCTGCGCACGCTGGCGCTGCGGTCGCGACATGACGCCGCAGGTTGGGCGGATCGCCGCCACTGGCCTCGCTGACGCACCGCGCCCTTTGCGCCTGAGCTATTCGGGCCAGATTGCCACGATCAAGTCCGACGCGCTCGACCCGCGGCGTGAGCGGTTGCAAGTGGGCGCGGAGCTGATCGGCAGCGACGGTGTGGCCGCTGCAGCCGAAATCGTGGCCTTGGCGATCGAAGCGGTCGAAGCGGCCGGGGCAAGCGGCATCTCGATCGATTTCACACTGCCTGACCTGGTCGATACGCTTGCCGAAAAGGCTTTGCCGCTCGGCGCGGGCGAGATCGAAGCGGTTCGCCGCGAGCTGGACGGCAAGGATGCAGGCGCGCTCAAGGCGGCCGGCGGAGAAGCCTATCTGCCGCTGCTATACGCTACCGGCCCGTTCGAAACCGCGATCGAGAAACTCGCCGCGATCGATGCAGGCGGTGCGCTTGCCAGCCGCATCGAAGGGCTCAAGCAGATCGCCGCGCGGGTGAACGGCGCGGCGCGGCTGACGCTCGATCCGTCCGAACGCCACGGCTTCGAATATCAAAGCTGGTTCGGCTTCACGATCTATGCAGAGGGCGTCCGCGGCGCATTGGGCCGGGGCGGCACCTACCGCATCCTGGGCGCAGATGGAGCGGGCGATGAACCCGCAACCGGCTTCTCGCTCTATCCCGATCCGCTGATCGATGCCGCAAACGGCAGCGAAACGAAGCGGGAAGCATTGTTTCTGCCGCTGGGTCACGATCCGGCCGATAGCAGCAAGACTTCGTGCCGAAGGTTGGCGCACGATCGCCGCGCTATCCGCCGATGACGATGCGGCCGCACTCGGCTGCACGCATATGCTGGATGCGGATCAGGTGAAGTCGCTGTAGCACTTCCAACGCGGCCGCCGGCAGCGACGATCAGCCAAATATCCGCTTTAAAAATGCATCGACCACCGGAGTTGCTGGATAGTCCGGCTCGCCCAATTTGCGGTTGATTTCGGCATGGCCCCGCAGGCCGCGTCCGGGAAAACCCTGCACCTTTGCCGGCGTCCCAGACTTCTTCAGCGCTTCGGCCAGTTCATTGCTCTGCTGCGTGCCGTCCTTGCGCTGGACGTGCAGGATCAGGAATTCGGGAGCATTGGGCGTTCTCGCATGCAGAGCGGGTGAAAGCCGCTTCTGGCGCTCGGGATCGGTCCCGAAGGCCTGCACATATGTGTCGTGCATGAACTTGCCGCCTTCGGCGATCTGGCGCGGGACGTCGTAACAGGCACCGTCGAGCGGCACGATCCCGCTAATGTCGTCGAGAGAAAGGCCGGCTGCGCGCAGATATTGCGGATCGGTGCCGACCAGCGCCACAAGATGCGCGCCCGCACTGTGGCCGACCAGCGCGATGCGCATGGGATCGAAACCGAGGGTGCGTGCCTGCGCCTTGAGATGCGCCACAGCTGCCGAGACGTCCGCCGCCTGCTCCTCTACAGTATTCGCGGGCACCAGCCGGTAATTGACCGAGGCGACGGCATAGCCCTGTGCTTGCCAGTGTTTCAGCTTGGCCGACCCGTCCATCATCTGTTTGTCGCCGCGCTTCCATCCGCCACCGTGGACGAACACGACTAGCGGCGCATCCTTCATCTTTGGGGCGGGCCAATAGTCGAGCCGCTGCAATTTGTCCGAACCATAGGCAAGGGTTTGCTTGCTGCCTGGCTGAGGTGTGGTTGAGCCAGTCGCGGCCGGGACGCTGCGCGCAGCCCAGATCGTGTCCGACACTGTCATTGACAGGCTGGAGGTGAACAGCAGGCTGGCGGCGATGGCAATGATCTGCATCGTCAAATCCCTTCTCCTTGCCCCTGAAAACGCCCCATTCTCCGCCGTTCTGATCCGGCAAGCTGGCAGTCTATGCCAACCCAATAGTCATTCCAGTGACGAATTGTCGCATATTGTCGCGGCCTATGGCTTGACTTGTGCCGCATGATGCCAGTACGCGCGGCCCGCAATTCGGGCCCTCCAATGGTCCGTCCATTCCATCCGTTCGCCGAGTCCTGTCGAAGGGCGTAGTCGGATCCACCTGGCAGAGTGGAAAGGTGTAACTATGGCCAACGTTACCGTGATCGGCGCCCAATGGGGCGATGAGGGCAAGGGCAAGATCGTCGACTGGCTGGCGAGCCGGGCCGATGCGGTCGTTCGCTTCCAGGGCGGACACAATGCCGGCCACACGCTGGTGGTGGGCAATACGACCTACAAGCTCTCGCTGCTGCCTTCCGGCATTGTCACCGGCACGCTTTCGATGATCGGCAACGGCGTGGTGCTCGATCCCTGGGCCCTGCGCGACGAGATCGCCAGAGCTCGAAGGTCAGGGCGTTTCGATTACGCGCGACAATTTCGCGGCTGGCCGACAATTGCCCGCTGATCCTGCCGATCCACCGCGATCTCGATCAGTCTGCGCGAAACCGCGGCGGGCAAGGGCAAGATCGGCACGACCGGGCGCGGGATCGGCCCTGCCTATGAAGACAAGGTCGGCCGCCGTGCAATCCGCGTCTGCGACCTGGCGCATCTCGACGCGCTCGAGCCGCAGCTTGATCGCCTTTGCGCGCATCACGACGCGCTGCGCGCCGGTTTCGACGAGCCGCCGGTCGATCGCGACCGCTTGCTGTCCGACCTGCGCAGAGATCGCGCCTTTCGTGCTGCAATACGCGCAGCCGGTGTGGAAGCGCCTCAACGAAGTGCGCAAGAAGCAAGTGCCCGCATCCTGTTCGAAGGCGCGCAGGGCGTGCTGCTCGACGTCGATCACGGCACCTATCCCTTCGTCACCAGCTCCAACACGGTCAGCGGCACGGCCGCGTCGGGCTCGGGCCTCGGCCCCAATTCGACCGGCTTCGTGCTCGGCATCGTCAAGGCCTACACCACTCGCGTCGGTTCGGGCCCGTTCCCGACCGAGCTCGAGGACGAGACCGGCCAGCGGCTGGGCGAACGGGGCCATGAATTCGGCACGGTGACCGGCCGCCAGCGCCGCTGCGGCTGGTTCGACGCGGTGCTGGTGCGCCAGAGCTGCGCGATCTCCGGCGTCACCGGCATCGCGCTCACCAAGCTCGACGTGCTCGACGGGTTCGAGACGGTGAAGATCTGCACCGGCTACCGGCTCAATGGCGAAGTTGCTGGACTATCTCCCCTGCGCACGCGGCCGATCAGGCGGCGTGTCGAGCCGGTCTACGAAGAGATGGACGGCTGGAGCGAGACCACTGCCGGAGCGCGTCAGCTGGGCCGAGCTTCCGGCTCAGGCGATCAAATATATCCAGCGCGTACAGGAACTGATCGACACGCCGGTAGCGCTAGTCTCCACCAGCCCAGAGCGCGATGACACGATCCTGGTGCGTGATCCCTTCCTCGACTGAAGTCGCGAGGAAATCTCCTTAAGTAAATATACTTGACCTGATCCCCGTTTGTTCCCATCCTGTTCACGCTCGAAGCAGAGTCGTGGCAGATGGGAGTAAGCAATGGCACAGGCCGAATATGCGTATGACGAACGGGGCGATTTCGCTTCCGCAGCAGAGCGCATGGCGCTTTCGGTCTCGATCTTTGCCGACCGACCTCACATGCGCGCCGATTTGCATGAAGATGTAATCGGAGCAGGCTTTCGGGCCGGGCATTGCGGTGAACTGGCGGTATTGTTCGGCAGCGCTCCGATTGCGTTGGGTGAGGCCGTGCTGCTCGATTGCCCACAGGCTGACGCCGCTACGCTTGCGGCACTTGCGAGGCTCGACATGCGGATTGCGCGAGCGGGAGCTCAATTGGTGGTCTCGACCAGTATGGAGGCGCTAGACGGCGTTTTTGCCTGCCTCGACCAGACAGCGCCGCAGATCCTCGTCGACCCCACCCGGGCAGAGCGGGTCGTTGCGTTGGGCCGCTTGCTTGGCCGAGGTACTGGATCGCGTCTGCGGGAGATGTCGGAGGAAGACCGGCTGCAGATATTGCGGTTGACCGAGCAGGTGGAGCAGCTCGCCAAACAGTTGGGCGGCGGTGCTGGTCTCGCAGCTGATTTCGGCCAGCCACGTAGGGGTTGCCACTACGGACATTCCTAAGGGAGGGCGGCCGCCGCTGCCCGATCCCCGGTTGGTTCGCAGGATCGTGCGCCAGCGCCAATTGCGCGCGCGCTATTTCGATCCGGCACTATTTGCCGATCCAGCCTGGGATATTTTGCTCGATCTGACTGCGGCTCGTGCGGAGCATGCGCGCGTTTCAGTGAGCTCATTGTGCATCGCCGCGGGCGTTCCAGCGACCACCGCGCTGCGGTGGATAACGCAGATGGTAGAGGTCGGACTGCTGGAGCGGCAGGAGGATGTCACTGACCGCCGCCGGGCGTTTATCGCACTATCCGACGCTGCGGCCGAATTCTATGGCGCGTTATTTCGCGGAGCTCGGGCGCGGTGCCGTGCAGCTCGTTTGATGCTTTCCCTTGCGTGCAAGATGGGCTAGGGGCGCGCCCTGCTTGGAAGCAAGCGGGCGATTAGCTCAGTTGGTAGAGCATCTCGTTTACACCGAGAGGGTCGGCGGTTCGAGCCCGTCATCGCCCACCATTTTCTGACGTTTGCAGGCCATGTGGACCCCGTTTTGGGTTTCGGACGCAATGGCTCGTCATTCAGCGCAAAATAGCAGAAATTATCTAATTGTATCAGTGATATAGGTTGGCCAATGGGCAACCTGTCCGGGCCTTTGCGCGGGACCCAATTCCCAACTCCGGCGTTATGTGACCGATGGTAAGAGATGAGGGGGGTGGCGGAGCCCCAAATGTTTAAGCGCGAAGATCGAAAGCCCCGCCGCATGGCGAACTTGCGCGCACAGATGCTGCTCGGCGATGAATGGGTCCCGATAACCGTCGTTAACGCCTCGCCAACGGGGCTGATGGTCAAATGCCCCGATCCGCCGGCTGTGGGCGCCCGCGTAGAAATTCGGCACAGGGGTTTCAGCGTCAAAGGAGAAGTAATCTGGTCGGTACGGCGGCGCTTTGGGCTGCGCAGCGATGAGGATGTTGATTTGGACACGCTGCTTGCCGAATCGGGACTGATGAACCGCGCGGCTAAGAATAATGCGCCGACCAGGATCCCAAGATGGTGGCATTGGCGTAGCAAGGGCCGATACGGAAGCTGATCGGAGAGTGTCTGGGTTACTGGACCTCGTGCGGTCGACTAGCTTGGCGATTAGGGCAAAACCTCTTCAACCAGCGCGTGGGCGGGCTCGCTGTCCCATTCATAGCCGCCAACCATACGCCAGACTTCCTTACCTTGCGCGTCGTAGAGGATCGTTGTTGGCAGAACGGCACCGCCTCCATAATGGAATGCCAGGTCGCTTTTGATGTCGAGCCATGGCTCGAGGTGCTTGAAACCCTTTTCGGCGAAAAACGGTGCCACCAGTTCCGCGCCTTTCATGTCCTGGCTCACGGTGACAACGCGAACTTCTTCGGAATATTCGCCGGCGAGTTCGTCAAGCATAGGCATTTCAACCACGCAAGGCGCACACCAGGTCGCCCAAAGATTCAACAATACGGGCTTTCCTTGCAGGCTGGTGAGGCTGAGTTTCTTTCCGTTCGGGTCTATGAATGTGAAGTCTGGAATAGGATCGCCTGCAAATTGGCGGTCGATCGTTCCAGTCAATTCGCCGCTCGCGGGACGCGCCGCCTCTTCCTGTGGTTGCGCGTCGGTTGCGCTTTGCCTATCGCAGCCCGCCAGGGCGATTGCGAAGCCGCAAACGAGAGCGGCGAACAGCGGCAAGGACGCAAAGGGCAAGATACGGGCCATGAAAAACAGCTCCAACCAGATGTGGGGCGGGCGCTTCGCAGAAGGCCCGTCTGCGATCATGCGCGAGATTAACGCCTCGATCCCGTTCGACAAGGCTCTGTGGCGGCAGGATATCGCCGCGTCAAAGGCGCATGTCGCGATGCTGGGCGCGCAGGGCATCGTTTCGGCCGAAGATGCGCGGGCGATCGAGCAGGGGCTCGATGCAGTTGCGGCCGAATATGAGGCCAACGGCGTGCCCGAGAACTGGGACCTCGAAGACATCCACATGACCACCGAGAGCCGGCTGGCCGAACTGATCGGCCCGGTCGGCGGGACGCCTGCACACCGCGCGCAGCCGCAACGACCAGGTGGCGACCGATTTCCGCCTGTGGGTGCGCGATGCGATCGACGAAGTGGACGCCGGGCTCGACGCGCTGCAGCGGGCGCTGGTCACGCGCGCGGGCGAGCACGCCGCAGCGATCATGCCCGGCTTCACCCATCTGCAGACCGCGCAGCCGGTGACGCTCGGCCACCATCTGATGGCCTATTACGAGATGCTTCGGCGCGATCGTTCGCGCTTTGCCGACGCGCGCGTGCGGATGAACGAATGCCCGCTGGGTTCGGCGGCGCTGGCGGGCACCGGTTTCGCGATCGACCGGGAGATGACCGCCCAGGCGCTCGGCTTCGACAGGCCGACGGACAACTCGCTCGATGCGGTGTCGGACCGCGATTTCGCGCTCGATTACCTGATGGCGGCCGCGCAATGTTCGCTCCATCTTTCGCGGCTGGCGGAAGAATTCATCATCTGGGCGAGCCAGCCTTTCGGCTTCATCCGCATGCCCGATGCGCTGTCCACCGGCAGTTCGATCATGCCGCAGAAGAAGAACCCCGACGCCGCCGAACTGGTGCGCGGCCATTCGGGGCGGATCGTCGGCTGCGTCACCGCCTGATGGTCACCATGAAGGGCCTGCCGCTCGCCTATTCCAAGGACATGCAGGACGACAAGCCGCCGGTGTTCGAAGCGGCGGGCCTGCTTGGCCTGTCGCATCGCGGCGATGACCGGCATGGTCGCGGACGCGCACCTTCGACACCGACCGGATGCGGCAGCCGCCGAGCTCGGCTATGCCACCGCGACCGATCTGGCCGACTGGCTGGTGCGCGCAGGCAGACATTCCGTTTCGCGAGGCGCATCACATCACCGGCGCGGCGGTAAAGCTGGCCGAACAGCAAGGGCGTGGCGCTCGATCGCTTGTCGATCGAGGATCTGCAAGCGATCGACGCGCGGATCGACGAGCGCGTCTATTGCTGCGCTGTCGGTCGAAGCATCGGTCGCGGCGCGCGCAAGCCATGGCGGAACCGCGCCCGACCGAGGTACGTAAGCGCGTCGCCCAGGCGCGTGCTGCACTGGGAATGGAGGCATGAGAAGGACCGTCGCCGCTCTGCCGATGCTCGTCTTGTCCCTGTCGCTGGCTGCCTGCGGTCAGACGGCCGATCTCAAACCAGCGCCGGGCAAACAATTGCCAGTCGCTCCCTATGGCCGCGACGACCGCCCGACTGCCCAGGAACTGCTGGAACCCGATCCGCAATTCGCCCCCGAACGCAGCGTCGAACTGCGCCGCCGCTCGGAAGAGCGCGAGGACGATCCCTTCGATCTCCCGCCCGAAAGCTGACGATCATGGACCATTTTGAACTCAAGAACGGCGTGCTCCACGCCGAAGACGTGCCGCTGGCGCGTATCGCGCGCGAAGTGGGCACGCCGGTCTATGTCTATTCGCGCGCCACGCTGGAACGCCATGCGCGGGTGTTCCGCGAGGCGCTGTCGCGGTGCTGAAAAGCGTGCACGTCGCCTTTGCGGTCAAGTCGAACCCCAATCTCGCCGTGCTCAAGGTGCTGCAGCGCGAAGGTTATGGCGCGGATGTCGTCTCGGGCGGCGAGCTGGAGCGCGCGCTGGCGGCGGGCATGGCGGCCGAGGATGTCGTGTTCTCCGGCGTCGGCAAGACCGCCGCGCGAGCTGGCCGCCGGGCTCGAGGCCGGGATCGGCCAGTTCAACCTCGAGAGCGAGGAAGAAGGCCTCGAACTTGTCCGCAATCGCCGCCGCCCGGGGCATGACCGCGCCCTGCGCGCTGCGCGTCAATCCCGATGTCGATGCCGGCACGCATGACAAGATCTCGACCGGCAAGGCCGACAACAAGTTCGGCGTGCCGATCGAGCGATGCGCCGGGCATCTATGCGCGCGCTGTCGGCGCTGCCCGGCCTCGAGATGCGCGGCGTGGCGGTCCATATCGGCAGCCAGCTGGCCGATCTTGCGCCGCTGGAAAAGGCCTTCAATCGCCTGGGCGTGCTGATGCGGAGCTTGCGCGCGGCGGGCCTGCAAGTCACCCATGTCGATCTCGGCGGCGGGCTGGGCGTGCCCTACAAGGCGGGCGAAGTGCTCCCGAGCCCGGCGGAATACGGCGCGATGGTCGCGCGGGTGACGCAAGGATTGGGACGTCACGCTGATGTTCGAGCCCGGCCGCGTGATCGCGGGCAATGCCGGCGTGCTGCTGACCCGGTGATCCGGGTGAAGCGCAACGGCAATCGCGATCCCTTCGTCATCGTCGATGCGGCGATGAACGATCTCGCGCGGCCCGCGCTGTACGGATCGTGGCACGATTTCGATGCGGTTCAGCCCACCGGCGAGCGGATGACCGCCAATATCGTCGGCCCGATCTGCGAAACCGGCGATACCTTCGCCATGGGCCGCGACATGGACGCGCTGGAGGCGGGCGATCTGGCCGTGTTCCGCACCGCCGGGGCCTATGGCGCGACGATGGCCTCCACCTAC
Source organism: uncultured Alphaproteobacteria bacterium (assembly GCA_963777785.1). GTDB lineage: Bacteria > Pseudomonadota > Alphaproteobacteria > Sphingomonadales > Sphingomonadaceae > Andeanibacterium. Next base: position 407,367 of record CAVZRU010000002.1, on the reverse strand, counting down.
AACAGCCGCGGCTTCGTGCCCGAAGTGCTGGTCGACGGCGATCGCTATGCCGTGGTGGCAGACCGGATCGCGCCCGAAGCGATCACCGACGCCGAGCGCGTGCCGGACTGGCTGGCCTGATGCGATCGCCTTCCGCTCTTCCATAGTCTTGCCGGCAGGCCGGTGATCGTGCTGGGCGAAGGGCCGATGGCCGAACCCAAGCGGCGGCTGGTCGAACGGGCCGGCGGCGAAGGTGGTCGATACGATTGAAGCGGGTTGGGAGCAGGGCGCGCGGATCGCCTTCGTTGCGTTGGACGATTCGGAGGAAAGCGAAGGGGCCGCCCGCCGGCTCAAGGCTTTGGGCATGCTCGTGAATGTCGTCGATCGGCCCGATCTGTGCGATTTCACCACGCCGAGCATTCTCGACCGCGATCCGGTGCTGGTTGCGATCGGCACGTCCGGAACGTCTGCCGGGCTGGCCAAAGCAATTGCGGCTGCGGCTCGAATCGCTCCTGCCGGAAACACTGGGACCGCTTGCCAGCGCGCTTCACGCTGCCCGAGCGAAGATTCGTGCCCGCTGGTCGGGGGCAGCGGATCGGCGTCAGGCGTTGGATGCGGCGCTGGGACCAGGCGGCGTGCTCGATCCTTTGCGCGAGGAAAGCGTTCGCGCTGTGGACGCCTGGCTCTCGGGCAAGGAAGGGTTGAAGACCAATACCCATGCCGTAGTGACGCTGACCAGCGGCAATCCCGACGATCTCACCATGCGCGACGCGAGGCTGCTCGGTTCAGCTGACGTTTTATTGGTTGGGTCGGGCATTCCGCAGGCGATTCTCGACCGGGCCCGGGCCGATGCCCTGCGCCGTCCTTTGCCATACGAAGGGGAGCTTCCTTCCGGCTTGGTGGTGGAATTGCGCCGCGCAGGCAGCAGCTAGAGCCAGAGCCTAGAACGCCGAACCAGCGAGCGCGTCGATCGCGCCCTGGAGGATTACGGCGGCGGCATGGCTGTCGATTCGCTGCGCGCGCTTTGCCCGGCTCATGTCCTGCGCGATCATGTCGCGTTCGGCGCTGGCCGTCGACCAGCGTTCATCCCAAAGCAGAACCGGCAGACCGAGCGGCGCAAGATTGCGTGCATAGGCTCGGCTGGCTTGGGCGCGCGGTCCCGCGGAACCATCCATATTCAGTGGCAGGCCGATAACGACGCCTTGCACACCGCGTTCCGCAATCAAGGCCTCGAGTTTTGCGCGGTCGGCAGAGAATTTTCCGCGGGGCAGGGTCTTGCCGGGCGTGGCGATGCTCCAACGTGCATCGCAAAAGGCCGTGCCGATGGATTTAGTGCCGACGTCCAGTGCGATCAGCGTTCCGCCATCTGGCAGTGCTTCGCGAAACGGGCCGGCATCGCCGGTTATGAGTGGTTGCGGGTCCATGCCTTCACCCTGCGAGCGACGTCTTGCTGCAGATTCGCCCAAAACAGGGGGATATCATAGACGTGGTAATTGTTTCCCGGCAGCACTCCCTGGCCGAGATCTGGCGGATCGCCGATAAGGAGAATGCCATCAGGGCGGCAAGCGGCCGGTACTGCGCCAACCTGCAATTCCCCGGACGTCATATCGGCGCTTGGCACCAGCGTACCGAGATTGGCGCTCGCCGGCGCCGCACCGCCGCTCTTGCCGGTGAGCGGATTGGTACACAGGATTGCGCTGCCCTTGCGAGGCTTGCCGTCAAAGCCCGATGACCGGTTATAACGCGTCAACATCTGCCCCGGTTCTGCCGGCTTGGCAAAGCTGACCCAGCTTGCAACACATCCGGCTTGCGTGGGTTCAGTGCAGGCGGGCAAGCCCAGCAGCGGCAAGTCATGCTTTAGCGAAACAGGCCAGCCAACGGCATAGACTGCAGCAATGCGTTGCTGAAGCGCTGTCCCCGCGATTCGGCTGCGCAACAGGCGCAGCAGGTGGACCGTGCCCTGGCTATGTCCGGCAAGCACGATCGGCGCTGTGGGGTCTGCATCCTTCAGGAATTCGACAAAAGCGAGCTCGACGTCCCGATAGGCCGCGTCGAGCGCTTGGTCAGCTCTCGGATCGTCGGTCAAAAACGTACCGAATGTCGCCTGGCGATAGCGCGGAGTCCAAATCTGGCTGGCCTGGTTGAAAGGGCTCGCCATCCCTTTCAGGAACAATCGGGCACCATCCTGCGACACCTTGTCGTCCAGCGGCGCGTTCCATCTGTTCTTCGCGAAATAGCTGGTCGGATGGATGAAGAAGACCACGAAGGGCGGGGTAGATGCGCCTAGCTTAGTCGCGGGGGGACCTTTGTCTTTCGCGTAATCGGGCTGCCAGCGCGCCGGATCGCCTTCGACGATTGCTGGGTGCGAAAACCACAGTGTCGCGTCGCTATAGGCATTGATTTTCAAGGGTTCCTGCTCGGCAAATGTCGCCGTGGGCACGAAAGTAAGCTGAGAGAGCTTTTCGGGGAACATGCGCAGCGCAATGAACGCGGCAACCACGAGAAACGTCAGGAAAGCGACAATGTAAAGAAAACCGCGGGCCAGCCTCATGCGTTGGCCTTGGCCGAACGGGCCGCGTCATACTTGGCGGATCGCCGCTCCAACGCTACCTTGATCATGGCGACGAGCGGATCGGCCAACGCGAGGCCAAGTATGCCGAACATGACTCCCATGATCAGCTGGCAGGCGAGCACGAGCGCGGGGGCAAGATCGACAGTCTTCTTGGCGATCAGTGGGATCAGGAGATAGCCATCGATCGTTTGGACGGTGAAATAGACGAAGATCGTATAGAGGCCCATGTCCGTACCGCCGGAAAAGCCGACCAGCACCATCAATACCCCTGAAAGCACTGCTCCGACATTGGGAATGAAGGCCAGAATGCCGGTGAGCAAGCCGAGCAATGCCGCCATCGGAACGCCATAGAGCGACAGCATGAGCCAAGTGAAAATTCCTTCCACGACCATGCCGAACAGCCGGCCAGCGAGCAGGTGGCGTAGCGCACGCGCCATCAGCGAGACCGTAACGTAAAAATCTTCGCGCTGATCTTCCGGCAATATCCACGCGACGCCGCGCTCGTAGAGCCGGGGCTCCATTGCGATATAGACCCCAAGGATCGCGATAAGCACGGCACTGGTAATCCCGCCAAGCAATCCGGTGAGGGCACGAGTGACGGTTCCGACGCCGCTGGCGAACTGGCTGCTGAAGCTCTGCAGCGATCCCATATCTATATCGAGACCGTTGGCGCGGCCCCAGGCCAACCATTCGCTGGCCTGCGCCTCGACCAGGGAAGGCAATTCCGCTGCTTCGCTCGTAATGGTTGCGCCCGCATAAGACACAGTGCCGCCAAGGAATGCTATCCCTCCGGCCAGCACTAGCGCGATTCGCCAGCCGCGCCCGATCGGCAGCACGCGGCCAAGCAGCCGAGCGCCCCCGTCGATCATGGCGGCGAATACCATTCCGGCGAACACCACCAGCAGCGAATGAGCCATATAGACCACCAGCATTGCCAACGCCGACCACGCCGACCCAGACAAGTGCACGGCGTGCCTCGTAGGCGAGCTTGGGATCGGAAATATGGGTGGGGCTTGATCCGACTTGGGCGAGGAAGTCGTCAGCGCTTTCCTTGTCGGATTGCTTCGCGGACTTTTCGTCAGTTTGCGACATTGCCGCCCCCGTTCGCCTCATTCAAATCTACCAAAGCAGGGCGCAGGCTAGTCCAGGCGCGGCCACCGCGAAAGGCACTGAACCAGGTAAGCGGATTGGCTGTCATCCCGCCATCGACCGAGAAGGTGATGAACTCGGCCCGGCCGCCGACGCTGGTGAGCGGCACCGGGCCGCCAAGGCCATTGCCGAAGGGGGAGGCGGGCGCGCGGCTGTCGGCCGAATGATCGCGGTTGTCGCCCATCAGGAATACATGGCCTTGGGGCACTGCGATCTCTTCCATATCGTCGAGCCGTTGCCGCATATGGTCGATCACGATGTAGGTCGCACCGTTTGGCAGGGTTTCGCGATATGCGGTCAATTCGCACACAGACCTTGCCGATGGCTTTCGAACGCGCGCGTTCCAGTAAACGTCAGGATCGCACGGCGCATTGGCATCGACGGGGATCTCGACTGGAGGGATCACCTCGCGCGCAATTGGCTTGCCGTTGAGGATGATTTGCCCGTCCACCAGCGCGATCCGGTCGCCGGGCAGGGCGATCACGCGCTTGATATAGTCCTCGGAGCGATCCGGCGGCACGGCGATCACGATATCGCCATATTCGGGTGTGCTGCCTGCGATCTTCCAGTCGCTGCGAGGCAGGAGGTGGAACGAGGCAGATACCCAGCTCCAGCCAAAGGGATATTTGCTCACCACCAGCCGGTCGCCGACCAGCAGGTTGGGCATCATCGATTCGGACGGGATGTAGAACGGCTTGGCGATCAAGCTGTGGAACGCCAGCACGGCCAGCAGCATCAGCGCGAGGCCGCGAACTTCGTGGACCCAGTTCACCTGGTGCTTCGCTGCGGGCTGTTTGTCGCTTGCTGGTAAATCGGTTCGATGCGGGAGTGTGGGATTCGCTCTCGTCGGTCACAATTTGCGCGCCTCTATCACCACGAAGGCCTGGGCCCATGGGTGGTCGTCGGTGAGTGTCACGTGAACGAACGCCTCGTGCCCGTGCGGTGTAAGATACCGCAAGCGCGCTACCGCACCGCCGTCGAGCGCCAGCGTCGGCGCGCCGGAGCGTGCATTGATCACGCCGATGTCCTTCATGAACACGCCTTGCTTGAATCCGGTTCCGACCGCCTTGGAAAATGCTTCCTTGGCGGCGAAGCGCTTGGCAAAGGTGCCGGCGCGCGTATGCGGGCGCTGCGCGGCCTTGGCGCGCTCGATCTCGGTGAAGACGCGCAGTTCGAATTGCTCGCCCCAGCGGTCGAGTGACGCTGCGATCCGCTCGATATTGCAGAGGTCGGAGCCGATGCCGATGATCATTGCGCCGGCCTCACCTGGCCGCATCCATCAGATCGCGCATCCGACGCACGCCGACTCGAGCCCGATGAAGATCGCCTCGCCAACCAGATAGTGGCCGATATTGAGCTCGGCGAGCTGCGGGAATCGCGGCGATCGGCTGGACATTGTCGTAGGTCAGGCCGTGCCCGGCATGCGGTTCGATGCCGTTCTTCGCCGCCAGTGCCGCCATGTCGGCGATGCGCTTGAGCTCGACCGCGCGCCGCTCGCCTTCTGCATGGGCATATTCGCCGGTGTGGAATTCCACCACCGGCGCGTGCAGCCGCATGGCCGCCTCGAGCTGGCGCGGACTGGCTTCGATGAACAGGCTGACGCGAATCCCGGCATCGAGCAGCCGCCCGACAATCGGCGCCAGATGATTGTGCAGGCCCGCGGCATCTAGCCCGCCTTCGGTCGTGCGTTCCTCGCGCTTCTCGGGGACGATGCAGGCGGCGTGCGGCTTGTGGCGCAGCGCAATTTCCAGCATTTCCTCTGTCGCCGCCATCTCCAGATTGAGCGGCAGATCGGTCGCGGCCTGTATCCGCGCCAGATCGTCGTCGCGAATATGGCGCCGGTCCTCGCGCAGATGCGCGGTAATGCCGTCGCCGCCGACCGAGGCGACGATCTCCGCCGCGCGCACGGGATCGGGATGATCGCCGCCACGCGCGTTCCGGATCGTCGCGACATGATCGATATTGACGCCAAGCCTGAGGCGGCGGGGGTGCAGAAGCTCGGTCACCGGCGCTGCGAATCCTCTCTAGTTCTCGCGGCTGCCGGGCTTCACCACCGGCATGGCGGCGAGCTGTTCCGGCAGTTCATCGTCGGCATAGGTCGGGAAGTGACAGCTCCACCAAGGGAAGAACGGCACGTCGAAATCCACGCGTTCCGGCCGAACGGTCGACCAGTGCGGCCACAGCGATCACCTCGCCGCCGGCTTCCGCGATCGTGTCGATCGCCTCGCGCGACGAGAGGCCGGTCGTGACGACATCCTCGACCATCAGCACCTTGTCGCCCGGCTCCAGCCTGAAGCCGCGACGAAATTCGAACGTTCCGGTGGGCCGCTCGACGAACATTGCCTCCACCCCAAGCGCGCGGCCCATTTCATGGCCGATGATTACCCCGCCCATGGCGGGAGAAACGACCTTGTCGATCTGCTGTCGGAGTTCCCGCGGGAGCTTGCCTGCAAGCGCGGCAGCGATGCGCGAGGCACGCATCGGATCCATCAAAACGCGGGCGCATTGCAGGTAATGTGCGCTGTGGCGGCCGGAGGAAAGTATGAAATGCCCCTCGAGCAGAGCCTCGCTGGCGCGAAACTCCGAAAGAACTTCGTCTTCGGTCATTGCGGTCTCGAATTTTCCCTGTCTTGAGCGAACGTAACTGCGCCCCTTTCGCATTGTTGCGCGGGGCTGTCGAAAATTATCCCTAGAAGCGCTTGAGGCGGGGGGCAAGCGCGCGTATAGGCCCCGCAAAACCGGCCCTGTTAAGGGGTGCAAAACGGGTAGTAATGCCCTCTTTTCGAAAGCGGAAAGCGTCACAAAGATGAATTTTGGCGAAAAGCTTCGCACTACGTCGAACACGTTAAAGGCCGTGTCTATTGGTCTGGCCGCGGCCTTTGCACCGCATATTGCGTTGGCTCAGGACGCGACCGAATGCAGCGGTGGACGCGGCTCCAGCAGCCGCCTGCGGCAGGCGCAAGCGCCTATACGCCGCTCGGGCCTGACATGATCAAAGGGCAGCCGGTCGATGGGGCGATCTGGTTTCAGGACCAGCATTCCGCAGATAGGGCGCACCGCTCTGTGGATGCACGATGTCGTGCTGATGCCGATCATCACGGTGATCTGCCTGTTCGTGCTCGGCCTGCTGCTGTGGATTGATCGTTCGCTATCAACAAGCGCCGCAATCCGGTGCCCTCGAAGACCAGCCACAACACGCTGCTCGAAGTGGTCTGGACGCTCATCCCGGTGCTGATCCTGGTCGGTATTGCCGTTCCTTCGATCAACCTGCTTGCCAAGCAGTATGAAACCCCGCCGGAAGATGCGCTGACCATCAAGGTCACCGGCTACCAGTGGTACTGGGGCTATACCTATCCCGACAACGGCGATTTCGAAGTGATCTCGAACATGATGTCGGAAGAGGAAGCGCATGCGAAAGGCTTCCCCGGGCATCTCGAGGTGGATAACCGCATGGTCGTGCCGGTCGGTGTGCCGACTCCGCCTCCAGACCACCGCCGCGGACGTGATCCACTCCTTTGCGGTGCCGTCGCTCTGGTTCAAGATCGACGCGGTCCCGGGCCGGCTTAACGAGAAGCCTGCTGACGATCGACGAACCGGGCATCTATTACGGCCAGTGCTCCGAACTGTGCGGCGCGCGCCACGGCTACATGCCGATCGCGGTCGAAGCGCGTGCCGAGGAACAGTTTGCGGCCTGGGTGGCCTTGCAGGGCGGCACCATGGGCGGAGCGGAAGCAGCCTGCTCCCGCTGCCTGCTCGCTGCAACCGACGCGGCACCGCTGCTGCTCCCGAAGAGGCCGCGGCTCCTGCCGCCTGAGCCATCAGAAGTTTGAAATAGAAGGTCGAGAGAACACCATGGCAACCACCGCCGATACCTTCCAGGCCCATGCCGAGGATCACCACCACGATGCGCGACCATAAGCCGGGCTTCTTCGCCCGCTGGTTCATGTCGACCAACCACAAGGACATCGGCACGCTCTACCTGATCTTCGCGATCTTCGCGGGCGTGATCGGCGGCGCGATCTCGGGCATCATGCGTGAAGAGCTGGCGGAGCCGGGCATCCAGGTTCTGGGCTCGGTCGCGGCTGTTCCTCAACGGCGGACAGGTCGATTTCGACCAGCAGCTCCATCTGTGGAACGTGCTGATCACCGCGCACGGCCTGATCATGGTGTTCTTCATGGTCATGCCGGCGATGATCGGCGGCTTCGGCAACTGGTTCGTGCCGCTCATGATCGGCGCGCCGGACATGGCCTTCCCGCGGATGAACAACATCTCCTTCTGGCTGACCGTGGCGGGCTTCTGCTGCCTGATGATCTCGCCTTTCGTGCCGGGCGGCACGGGCAACGGCGCGGGCGTCGGCTGGACGGTCTATGCCCCGCTTTCGACTATCGGGCTCGGCTGGGCCCGGCGGTCGACTTCGCGATCTTCTCGCTCCACCTTGCCGGGCGCCGCCTCGATCATGGGCGCGATCAACTTCATCACCACCATCTTCAACATGCGCGCGCCGGGCATGACCCTGCACAAGATGCCGCTGTTCGTGTGGTCGGTGCTGGTCACCGCCTTCCTGCTGCTGCTGGCGCTGCCGGTGCTCGCCGCGGCGATCACCATGCTGCATGACCGACCGCAACTTCGGCACGACCTTCTTCGATGCGGCCGGCGGCGGCGATCCGGTGCTCTACCAGCACCTGTTCTGGTTCTTCGGCCACCCCGAAGTCTACATCATGATCCTGCCGGGCTTCGGCATGATCAGCCAGATCGTCTCGACCTTCTCAGCCGCAAGCCGGTGTTCGGCTATCTCGGCATGGCCTATGCCATGGTCGCGATCGGCGTGGTCGGCTTCATCGTCTGGGCGCACCACATGTACACCGTGGGCCTCGACGTGAACACGAAGATGTATTTCACCGCGGCCACCATGGTCATCGCGGTGCCGACCGGCATCAAGATCTTCAGCTGGATCGCGACGATGTGGGGCGGCAGCGCTCGAGTTCAAGAGCCCGATGGTGTGGGCGATCGGCTTCATCTTCCTGTTCACCGTGGGCGGCGTGACCGGCGTCGTGCTGGCCAATGGCGGCATCGACGACAACCTGCACGACACCTATTACGTGGTCGCGCACTTCCACTATGTGCTGTCGCTCGGCGCGGTGTTCTCGCTGTTCGCGGGCTTCTACTACTGGTTCCCGAAGATGAGCGGGCGGATGCATTCAGCGAATTCCTCGCGCACCTGCACTTCTGGATCTTCTTCATCGGCGTGAACATGATCTTCTTCCCGAGCACTTCCTCGGGCATGCAGGGCATGCCGCGCCGCTATCCGGACTACACGCCGGCCTTCGCCTACTGGAACCACGTCGCGACGATCGGCTACTACGATCATGGCCGTCTCGATGGTCGATCTTCTTCGTCAACATCATCTACGCCTTCATCGGCGGGCAAGAAGGCGGAAGGCAATTACTGGGGCGAAGGCGCGACGACGCTCGAATGGACGCTGTCCAGCCCGCCGCCGTTCCACCAGTTCGAAACGCTGCCGGTGATCGAGGACAAGGCTCACCATTGATGGCGATCGCCCGGCGACGGCCGCCGGGACAGTGAACGCTCGTCATTGCGAGCGTGAGCGAAGCAATCCAGGGCTGCATGCGGCCGCTCCGGATTGCTTCGTCGCTCGCTCCTCGCAATGACGAACAAGCAGATGAGCGCTACTGAACCGACAGCCACCGCAACCCAGCTGCCGGCCGAATGGCGCGATTTCTTCGCGCTGACCAAGCCGCGCGTGATGAGCCTGGTGGTCTTCACCGGCCTGTGCGGCCTGCTGGCGGCGCCGGGCCATATCCATCCGGTGCTCGGCTTCACCGCGATCCTGTGCATCGCGATGGGCGCGGGCGGCGCGGCGCGCGCTCAACCAGTGGTGGGAAGCCGATCTCGACGCCGGGATGAAGCGCACCGCCGAGCGTCCGCTGCCGCAGGGCGGATGGACCGCGACGATCGCGCGCGATTTCGGCGATCGGCCTGTCGGCCGCCTCGGTGCTGCTGATGGGCCTGGCGATCGACTGGCTGGCCGGCAGCGATCCTGGCCGCTGTCGATCGTCTACTACGCGGTCGTCTACACGATCTGGCTCAAGCCGCGCACGCCGCAGAACATCGTCATCGGCGGCGGGGCGGGCGCCTTTCCGCCGCTGATCGGCTGGGTCGCGGTGACGGGCGACATCACGCTGATGCCGATGCTGCTGTTCGCGATCATCTTCATCTGGACCCCGCCGCATTTCTGGGCGCTCGCGCTGTTCGTGAAGACCGATTACGCCAAGGTCGGCATTCCGATGATGCCGGTGGTCGCGGGCGAGAAGTCGACCCGCCGGCAGATCCTGGTCTATAGCGCTGCTGCTGCTGCCGCTTTCGGCCTGCGCCCTGGTGGATCGGCGGCACGGGCGCGATCTATGGCATTGCCGCGCTGGTGCTGTCGGGCGCTGTTCCTGGCTGCTGGCGCTGCCGGTCGGCATTCCGCATGCAGGGCGGCCGGATGACCGCGATGAAGCCCGAAAAGCGGCTGTTCGCCTATTCGATCCTCTATCTCTTCGCGCTGTTCGCGGCGCTGGTTGCGGATCGCTGCTGTCGGTGCAGGGATAGCGCCATGAACATGACGCCCGAAGAACAGAGCCGAATTCATGCGCCGCCGCAACGCGCGCGCAACATCGCGGTTGGCGCTGGTGCTGCTGGGCTTCGTGGTGCTGTTCTTCGTCATCACCATCGTGAAGATCGGAGGCGCAGCTGATGGCCGCTGCGTCACGCTCTGACACGACCGCGAACCGCAGGGTCGCGCTGCATCGGCGTTGGCGGCTGCGCTTGGCGATGCTCGGCCTGGGCTTTGCCTCGGTGCCGCTCTACCGGCTGTTCTGCCAGGTCACCGGCTTCGGCGGCACGACCCAGCGCGCGAGCGAAGCGCGAGGCCGCCAGCGTGAGCGCCGCGGGCGCGACCGATGTCCGATCCGCTTCGATGCCAATGTCGCGCGCGACATGCCGTGGAAGTTCGAGCCCGAGCAGGTCGACCGAGACGGTCCAGATCGGCGAGCGCGACATCGCCTATCTACGTCGCGCGCAACAATTCCGATCGAGCCGGTCACCGGCATGGCGAGCTTCAATGTCGAGCCCGAGCAGGCCGGCGCTATTTCAACAAGATCCAGTGCTTCTGCTTCACCGAGCAGACGCTGCAGCCCGGCGCAGGAAGTGCGCATGCCGGTGATCTATTATGTCGATCCGGCGATCCTCGACGATGCCGACATGCCAAGGGCGTCGAACAGATCACGCTGAGCTACACTTTCCACCGGCTGCGAAGGACCCAGCCAGCTAAGCCTCTGGACCGCGCGCGATCGGCACATTAAGGGCGCGCTCGAAAGCGCACGTCGCGCAAGACCAAGCAGGAAGCGATCCATGGCCGGCGCCAAGAACCACGATTATCACATCCTTCCGCCCGATATCTGGCCGCTGATCGGCTCGATCTCGGCGCTGACCTTCACCAGCGGCATGGTGCTGTTCATGCATGACGATGGCCGGCGGCCATCTGGTGCTCGGGCTGGGCCTCGCCGGGCCTGATCGCGACCTTCTTCAGCTGGTTCTCGAACATCGTGAAGGAAGCGCAGCGAGGGCGATCACACGCCGGTGGTGCAGCTGCACCTGCGCTACGGCATGATCCTGTTCATCGCCTCGGAAGTGATGTTCTTCGTCGGCTGGTTCTGGAGCTGGTTCGATTTCTCGCTGTTCCCCAGCGCGAACTGTGCCGAAGTGGTCGGCGGGCAATTCCCGCCCAAGGCGATCGAGGCGGTGATCGATCCGTTCGACGCTGCCGCTGCTCAACACGCTGATCCTGCTCTGCTCGGGCACCACGGTCACCTGGGCGCACCACTGCGCTGATCCATGGCGACCGTGACGGCCTGAAGAAGGGCCTGTGGGTCACGATCCTGCTGGGCGTGCTGTTCACTCGCATCCAGGCCTATGAATATGCGCATGCGCCGTTCGCCTTCGGCGGGAACACCTATGGCTCGGCCTTCTACATGGCGACCGGCTTCCACGGCTTCCACGTGATCGTCGGCACGATCTTCCTGATCGTCTGCCTCGTGCGCGCCTACAAGGGCGACTTCACCCCGCAAGCCAGCACTTCGGCTTCGAAGCGGCCGCCTGGTACTGGCACTTCGTCGACGTGGTGTGGCTGTTCCTGTTCGTCGCCGTCTACGTCTGGGGCGGCTGGGGCGCGCCGATCCATTGATCGGCCCGATGAACGACAAACCTGATGACTCCGGATCAATCCGGTCAGAATGGGCGGTCAGGCCCCCGGAAACGGGATTGCCGGCCGCCCTTTTCGGTCTCTGCCCCAAATGCGGATCGAAGACGCTGTTTGCGGGCATCGCCAGCTTTGCTCCGCGCTGCCGCGTGTGCGGCCTCGATTACTCGGCTTTCAATGTGGGAGACGGCCCGGCCGCTTTCCTGACCCTGATCATCGGCGCGTTGGTCACCGGCCTGGCGCTGTGGCTGGAACTGACCTGGCACCCGCCTTTCTGGCTTCATATCCTGCTGTGGATCCCGTTGACCGCGCTGGCAGTGACCGTCGGCTTGCGGGTTTCGAAGGCATGGCTGCTGCAGGCCGAATATTTGCGCAAGGCGAAGGAAGCGACCGGCAAGGACGTCAGCGCCCAGATCGAAGAGCAGGGTGAACCATGATCCGCCGCCTGCCGATCTTTGCCACCACCATCGTTCTTTGCGCCGTAGCGATCATGGTGGGGCTGGGCGTCTGGCAGTTGCAGCGGGCGCAGTGGAAAGCCGACTTGCTGGAACGCTATCGAGGCTCGCTGTCCATGTCCTCGGACGTTCCCTGGCCGAAGACGCCGGAGGAGGTCGAGCGCGCTCTCTATCGCCACACATCGGTGACATGCGAGCGCGTGTTGGCACACGATGCTCGGTCGGGGCGCAGCGCAGAAGGACAACCGGGCTGGGCGCATGTCGCCACGTGCGAGATTGCCGGCGCGGGAGAAGCGGACATCGTGTTGGGCTGGTCGCAGCAATCCGATCCCGTGGTCTGGTCGGGCGGACCGGTGTCGGGCTTCATCGGGCCGGGCAGGGTGGATGAAGCGCGCCTCATCGCCGCTCCGCCGCTCGCTGGGCTCGAGGCGAATGCGCCGCCGAACCCCGAAGACATTCCGAACAACCACATTGCCTACGCGTTTCAGTGGTTCTTCTTCGCGCTTACTGCGCTTGGGGTCTACGCACTGGCTCTGCGCAAGCGCATTCGCGAAGGATAGGCCCCCGGACTTACTGAGTGCCCGGGCCTAGGTCCCAGCACTCATCGGGTTCAAGTGCTTCGGCGAAAGCAGGATCATGGCTGACGCACAGCACCGCGCCATCGTAATCCTTTAGGGCCGATTCGAGCATCTCTGTCGCGGCAATGTCGAGGTGGTTGGTCGGCTCGTCGAGCACCAGCAGTTGCGGCATGGATGGCCCTGAGAAAATGCAGGCCAGTGCCAGTCTCATCCGCTCACCGCCCGAAAGACTTGCCACTTGGCGCTGCGACCAGCGGTTGCGGAAGCCATAGGTTGCCAGGGCGGTGTGAACTTCCTCGATGGTCAATCCGGGGTTGTGCCGCGTCATGGCCTCGCCAACCGTCTGGCGACTGTCGAGCAGCCGCAAGTCCTGGTCGAGCAGGGCGATGCGCTCACGGTCCGCAATTATGCTGCCGGCAGCAGGGCTGTCGTCGCCCAGGATCAGCCGAATGAACGAGCTCTTTCCCGATCCGTTCGGCCCGGCGAGCAGGATCCGCCGCGGTCCACGAATGGCGAAGTCGCGCGGTCCGAACAGCACTCGCCCGCCGCGGCTGCAAACCAGCCCTTCCGCACGCAGCAACCAGTGGTTGGATGGAAGATTGCAGCTCGGGATCGCAAAGCGGATCGGCACCAGGCGTTCGACCTGCTGGCGCGCGTTCTCGAGCCCGCATTCCGCTTGCGCGATCAGATCGCCGCCGACCCGGCGGGAACGCGCGGCAGTCCGTTCAGACCTCTGTTGATTGGCATGAAGCAGCATCTTTGGTTCCGATCCACGGGCGGCGAACTTGCGCCCCTGCCGGTCGCGCCGTGCTTGCTTCTCGGCTTCTCTCTGTCGTTCCCGGCGCACCTTACCGAGTTCCACCTCGCTGCGTTCGAGCGCTTCCTCCGCATCTTCACGCTCCGCCTTGCGCTGGGCATCGAAGGCATCCCATCCACCCGTGACAGTGTGGACGCCCACCGGGGTCAGTTCGACGATGCGGTCCATATGCTGCAGCAGCGCGCGATCGTGGCTGGCGACGATCGCTCCGCCTTTCCAACCGTGAAGCATCTGGAGCACGGCCTCGCGTCCCGCCGCGTCCAGATCGTTGGTGGGCTCGTCCAGCAGCAACACGTCGGGCTCGGGCACGAGCATGGCGGCCAGCATCACGCGCATGCGTTCACCGCCGCTGAGCGTTCCAATTGTCCGTGCCAGATCGAGCCCGGGTAGCCCGCTCGCCGAGAGGGCGGCCTCCAGCCTCGCAGGAAGCGTCCAGTCGGCCATATCCAGATCTTCGGCGTGCGCTTGGCCGCGCTCGATCCGGTTGAGCCGTGCGAAGGCGGGCGCCACGTCAAGCGCATCGGCAATCGCCATGTCAGCCGCGGCCGGCAGCTGTTTGATCGCTCCGATCCTGCCGCTGCAAGACAACGTCCCGGCAGCGACAGGTAATTCGCCCGCGATCGTGCGTAGCAGCGTGGACTTGCCGGCGCCGTTGCGACCGACAAGCCCAATCCGTTCGCGATCGAGCGCAAGTGACAGATTGGAGAAGAGGGGAGAACCGTCCGGAGCCGCACAGGCGACGCCGTCGAGAGTCAGGAATGACATGAGAACACCAAGCAATAGGGCAGTGGAAATTTGCGCTATCTACTCAGTTGTTCATCGTCGTTTCTCCTTGGGCTGTGCGCTCCAGATGGTGGCAAATGTCGAAAAGATCAAGATCAAGCAGGCGTGCCTCTGAAAGCGCGCTGCCCGATGCAGTGATCCCGCCTATTTGTACAGTCCCCTCGCGCAGGTTGATGCCGTGTTCGATCCAGGCCTTGAGCGCGCAGAGCATGCCCGTCCAGCCTTCGCAATTGTTGTAGGATCCGCGCAGCGCGCCGGGCGTGTCGCTGCCAGCCTTCCTCGACGATCTCCACCAGCGTGCGGCCGTCGCTCGGTCGGCTTGAACAGCATCGTCACCGTGGTGCGATAATCCGTTTCGGTGCCCTTCGCGCCGATTTCGCCCGACTTCCGCTTCGTTTGCGCCCCATTCGAGCACGATCTTCTCGTTGGGGACGACTTCGATCACCTGCACCGGGATACGCGCCGGGAAAGTCCGTGAAGTCCCACATCACCGTCGGCCGGTTTCCATGCGGCCCTTGGCGCCGCCGGTGGTGAAATATTTGGATAGCTTGTTCGGATCGGCGACCGCTTCGAACACCTCCTCCACCGGCTTTGCAATGCGCCCGGACACCCTGAAATTGATTTCCATCGACTCGATCTCCGCTTGAACTTTGTCCAGTTATGTTATAAAAATATAACATGTCAATCGACGATCGTCTCGATGCCGTGTTCAAGGCGCTGGCCAATCCTCATCGGCGGCGGATTTGCGACGAGCTCAAATTGCGGCCGCTCACGACCAAGCAGTTATGCGAATGCCTTCCTGAGCTTGATCGCTGCACGGTGATGCAGCACGTCAAGGTGCTGGAGAATGCGGGGCTAGTGGTCGCAGTGCGCAAGGGCCGCGAGCGGTTCAACCATCTCGACGCCATGCCGATCCAGGAGATCCACGAAAGGTGGATCGGGCCTCATGCCGCGAGAGCTGCGCAAGGCTTGTTTGGCCTGAAGCAAGCGCTGGAGGCTGAACCGGCGCGGCAGGAAGTCTGACGGAGCCGATGACGGCTCTTGCGGTCAGCCCATGATCGCGCAGCCGAGCCCGGCCCGCGCGAAGATCTCCACCATTTCCAGATTGCCGGAGCGGGCCAGCAGTTCGGTAAGTTCGCCCACCCTCATGTCGCCGATCCTGCGCTCGGACAGTCCGGAGAGACGCGACAGGTCCTTGATCTGCTGCGAGCTGAGCCTTGGCGCCGCATTCTCGGCCAGGCAATCGGCGGTAGCATGCGCGGAGACGCCGAAATTCATGCAGGCTGGAGCGGACGCGGCTTTCCGGCGAGGCGCATCCGGCAAGCGTCAGGAGGATCAGCCCTGCCATCGCTAAGTGACTTACGCATCGCATTTTCTCCCGGTCGGCCAACTGCCTGCCGGATAGCTGAACCGGCCCGCCAACCCTGTCAACGCAAACCGCCTGAAGCGATCACGGGCGCTGCGGGCAGCTACCCCCCGGGCGCGTGCGGCATTTGGGAACGGGCAGATATGTGATCGCGGCGAGTTGGCAGGAAGTCCGCTGCCCATCGCGGCCATTGCCAAATGAACTTTCCGACATGCGGGGATTCTGCCTGATCTTTTCCCATGGAAAGTCCGGCCCGCCCTGTGACGTTTCCCCGTGCACCGACGCGGGAGCAGCGCTGCGCAATAATATTACAGGGACGCGAAAGAACATTTTTATTTTTCTTGTCGGCCCTACGGCACTTTTTCTGAGGCAAACTATTGAGATGCAACAGGTTTTCGAGCGGACACGAGAGTGACATTTTGTAACTTATGTAACCCTGAGACTGGTTCGCTCCCATCGCCCCGAAGACCAGCGGCGCATGGCTGATCACCCGCGACTTGCCCGCAAACAGGCCAGGCATTAAGGCCCGCCCACCATGCAATATGTCTCCACTCGCGGCAGCGCACCGGCGCTCGATTTCGAAGGCGTAACCCTGGCCGGCCTGGCCTCCGATGGCGGGCTCTATGTGCCGTCGGAATGGCCGCGCTTTTCGGCAGAAGAGATCGCCGCGATGGCGGGCCTGCCCTATGCCGAACTGGCGGTGAAGGTGATGCTGCCCTTCGTCGGCGACAGCCTGACGCGAAGACGAACTGCTGCGATCTGTGCCAGCGCGGCCTATGGCCGCTTCGCCCATGATGCGGTGACGCCGCTGGTGCAGCTCGACGAGCAGCACTGGCTGCTGGAACTGTTCCACGGCCCGACGCTGGCGTTCAAGGACGTCGCGCTGCAATTGCTCGGCCGCCTGTTCGAGACGTTCCTTGCCGCGCAGCGACGACCGGCTGACGATCGTCGGCGCGACCTCGGGCGATACCGGTTCCGCCGCGATCGACGCGGTGGCGGGCCGCGACCGGATCGACATCTTCATGCTCCACCCCAAGGGCCGGGTCAGCGACGTCCAGCGCCGCCAGATGACCACGGTGCTGGCGCCCAATGTCCACAACATCGCCATCGAAGGCAGCTTCGACGATGCGCAGGCGATGGTGAAGCGGATGTTCGGCGATCCGGCGCATGACCGGCCGGTTCCACATCAGCGCGGTCAATTCGATCAACTGGGCGCGGCTGATGGCGCAGGTGGTCTATTATTTCGCCGCCGCGCTGCAACTGGGCGCGCCGCACCGCAAGGTCGCCTTCTCGGTGCCGACCGGCAATTTCGGCGACGTGTTCGCCGGCTATGTCGCGGCGCAGATGGGCCTGCCGATCGAGCGGCTGATCGTCGCCACCAACGTCAACGACATCCTCCACCGCGCGCTGTCCGACGGCGACTATTCGGCCGGGACGGTCACGCCCACCGCCGCGCCGTCGATGGACATTCAGGTCAGTCTCGAATTTCGAGCGGCTGCTGTTCGATCTGCGGCGGGCGCGACGGCGCGGCGCTGGCCGCGCAGATGCACGGCTTCGAAGCGACCAAGGCGATGCGGCTCACCAATGCGCAGCGCGAAGGCGCAGCCGCGCTGTTCACCAGCGCGCGCGCCGATGCCGGCGACATGGCGCAGGCGATGCGCTGGGCTGGCGAGCATTGCGGCGAGATCATCGATCCGCACACCGCGATCGGCCTCCATGCCGCGCGCATGCCGCGGCATCGACCCGGCGATTCCCGATCGTGACGCTGGCGACCGCGCATCCGGCCAAGTTCCCCGACGCGGTCGAGCGCGCCACCGGCACGCGGCCGCCGCTGCCGGCGCGGGTGGGCGATCTGTTCGAGCGCGAGGAGCGCTACGTCGAGCTGCCCGGCGATTACGATGCGATTGCCGCCTATGTCGCGGAGCACGCGACGTCCCAAGCAGCTGATGGCCGAGCTTGTCGACATCCGCCGGTGATGCTCGCCGGCGAGGGCTGGGACGATTATGGCCTGATCGATAGCGGGCGATGGCCGCAAGCTGGAGCGTTATGGGAGCTACCGCTTCATCCGGCCCGAGCCGCAGGCGATGTGGTCGCCGCGCGCTGGACCGAATGGGACGCGCATGGCGAATTCATTCCCGGATCGGACGAGGATGGCGGCGGCCGCTGGCAATTTCGCAAGCGACGTGCCCGCGCGATGGCTGGCCGCTGGCGTGGAACGATGTGCGCTTCACCGCGCAATGCACGCCGTTCCGCCATCTGCGGCTTCTTCCCCGACATGGCCCCGGTGTGGGACTGGATGCGCGAGCAGCTTGCGGGACAAGCCGGACGCGCAAACCCTCAACCTGTTCGGCTATACCGGCGTCGGCACGCTGGCGCTGAGCCATGCGGGCCGGTGACCCATGTCGATGCCTCGCAAGAAATCGGTCGCCCAGGCGCGCGAGAATGCTGTGCTGTCGCGGGCATGGCAGGATCGCCCGATCCGCTGGCTGGTGGACGATGCGGCCAAGTTCACCGCGCGCGAAGTGCGGCGCGGAGAAGCGCTATGACGGGATCATCCTCGATCCGCCCAAATTCGGGCGCGGGCCGGACGGCGAGGTCTGGCGGCTGGAGGAAGGCCTGCCGGCCTGGTCGCCGATTGCCGCGCAGCTGCTCGATGCCGACAGCCGCTTCCTGTTCCTCACCGTCTATGCCGTGCGCATGTCCAGCCTGGCGCTTGCAGGCCTGCTGGAAGAGCATTTCGCCGACCTGCCCGGCACGATCGAGCATGGCGACCTGGCCGTGCGCGAGGAAGGCTGCGGCAGGCCAGGACCGGCGGCGGCTGCTGCCCACCGCGATCTTCGCGCGCTGGACTCGGGCCGAGTGAAGTGCGAAATGCGGCGAAATTAGTAAGCAGGACATACGATGGCGGATAGCCTGTTTCTCGAAGTTGCCGATTTCGAACATCGATGTGCTCACCGGAATCTATTCCGAAGAGACCGGCAAGCCCCAGCCGTTGCGCTTCACGATCGGCGTCAAGCTGAAGCCGGCCGAACGCTACGAGCCCGACACGCAGCTCGATGCCAGCCTCAATTACATGGATCTGAAGTTCGCGGCGTCCGACGCGCTGGGCACGACGTCGCATTTCAAGCTGATCGAGGCGGTGGCCGATCACATCTGCGACACGCTGTTCCTGCGTGACGCGCGGGTCGAGGAAGTGACGGTCAAGATCGTCAAGCTGGCCTTGAGCGAAGCGAATGAGCAGATCGGCATCACCCTGACGCGGCAAAGGCGCTGATGGCGTGACGCAGTGCTCCGCATCGATGGTCTGCCCGATCTGCCGCTCGATGCGGCGGCCGCGTTCTACGCCAGTTGCGCTGCAGATATCCGCGCGCGATCTTCGCGGGCATGCCAGATCTCAGCGCTCGTGATCGTGTTCGCCGCGGCGCGGCAAGCAACATCGCGGCTGGCGGCTCGCGGCCGTGCAGGATCTGGCGCGCGAAGCGGCGCCCGGGCGGGTCAATGTCGTTGGTCGGAGGCGACGAGCAGAGCATCGCGCAAACGCTAGCATGGCTTGCAGCAAGCGCCGGGCGTAACCGGGCAATTGTTGCCATTGGACGCAACAGGTGCGGAAATTTCGAAAAACGGTGCTATATGACTGATATGAGCACTTCATCTGCCCCCTCTGGTCGACGCATTCAAGCGGCGGATCACCTATCTGCGCCTGTCGGTGACCGACCGCTGCGATCTGCGCTGCACCTATTGCATGCCCGAAAAGATGAAGTTCCTGCCGCGCAAGGAAGTGCTGAGCCTCGAAGAGCTGCACAAGCTCGCGCTGGGCTTCATCGACCGCGGGATCACCAAGATCCGCCTGACCGGCGGCGAGCCGCTGGTGCGGCGCGACATGATCGAGCTGGTCCGCGCGCTGGGCCGCAAGCTGGGCGATGGTCTGGACGAACTGACGCTGACCACCAATGGCACCCAGCTCGCCGCATCTGCCAGGCGACCTGGCCGAAGCGGGCGTGAAGCGGATCAACGTCTCGCTCGACACGCTGGACAGCGAACTGTTCCGGAAGCTGTCGCGGCGCGACAAGCTTAACGACGTGCTGCGAGGCATCGCGGCGGCAAGCGAGGCCGGGCTCAAGGTCAAGCTGAACACAGTGGCGCTCAAGGGCCTCAACGAGGAAGAAATCCCCTATCTGATCGAATGGGCGCACGCGCAGGGCCACGATATTACGCTGATCGAGATCGATGCCGCTGGGCGAAGTCGAGGAGGACCGGGTCGATCATTACCTCCCGCTCGCTGTGGTGCGCGACGAGCTGGAGCAGCGCTGGACGCTGATGCCAAGCGATGCGACGACAGCGGCGGCCCGGCACGCTATGTCGATGTGGCCGAAACCGGCGGACGGCTGGGCTTCATCACGCCGCTGACCAACAATTTCTGCGCCGGCTGCAACCGCATCCGGGTGACCGCCACCGGCCAGCTCTATGCTTGCCTCGGCGGCGCCGAGCAGGTCGATCTGCGCGCTGCGCTGCGGTCGGACGATCCCGGAGACGCAGCTTGCCGAAGCGCTCGACCTGCGATGCGGATCAAGCCCGAGCGGCACAATTTCGAGATCGATGCGCGCGGAGCTGCGCCGGCGCAACCGCGCCATATGTCGCTCACCGGGGGCTGATTCGCCATGGCGGTGCGGATCGTATTCCTCGGCAAGCTTGCCGATCTTGCCAGTGCCGGCGAACTCGAACTGCGAAGCCCCGATCGATTGGGCCGGGCTGATTGGCAGCGCTACAGGGCCCGCTTGGCGGAGGCGGTGCAGGGCGAACGGGTGAAGGTGGCGCTCAATGGCGCAGTGCTGGCCGACAAGACGCAGCTTGCCGCTTCGGATGGCGACGAGATCGCGTTGCTGCCGCCGGTCAGCGGAGGGCTGACATGGCGAAGGACGTCCGCCTGCTGAACGAAGCGTTCGATCCCGGAGCATTCATCGGGCCCTTCACAAATGCGCATCCGGGGCTGGGCGGGCGTTTGCACTTTCGTGGGCGAAGTGCGCAGCGACGAAGGCGTGGAGGCGCTCGAACTCTCGCATTACGAGCCGCTGACGCTGGCCGGGCATGCACGAACTTGCCGATGCCGCGCTTGACCGCTTCGACCTGATGGGCATCCTGATGCTCCACCGGGTCGGCGAGATGCGGCCGGGTGAGCCGATCGTCTGCGTATCCGCCTGTCGCGCGGCATCGCCGCGACGCGATCGAGGCAGTCGATTTCGCGATGGATCATCTGAAGAGCGATGCCTGGTTCTGGAAGCGCGAGAAGCGCGCCGGAGAGTGGCAGCTGGATCGAGCCGCGCGACCAGGACCGCGAAGATCTCACTCGCTGGAGTTAGCGTCGCAAGGGATTTTGACTTCGATCAAAGCGGGATCGGCGAATGATCGCCATCAAGGTGCCAAGAGCAGGAGGCGCCGATGGCTGAGAGATTGAAACGCGAACAGATTGCCGAAAAGGCGATCGTCCATGCAGAGCTGGCGGTGCATGAGCCGACGATGGTCGACCGCACGTTCGAGCTTCCTGCGGCACTCTATGCGATGACAGTGGGTCTTTTTCTCGCCTTTCTCGGCGGTGATGACGATCGGCTTCGGAAACCCGGAACTGGCGCTGCCCATGGTCCTGTTCGCATTCACCATCGTCGCGGGCTTCGGCATCTGCGCCATCTGGGCGTCGATGAGGCCGGAAAAAGATCGGCAAGCGCTCAAGCTGGAGCACGTTCTCGCGCACGGGAATTCAGATCGCGACAGGGCGGATTACGGCAAAGGAGGCCTCGATTCAGGTCCTTATGCTGCCGGTGTTGATTTTCCTCTGGGGCATTGCGGCGGTGATCATCGCTGCCTTGGTTTAAACGAGAGTTTCTCGAATGCTGCCGCCGTCGCCCGGGCCGGATATGCGGTTCAGCAGCGGGCATGGGGCCTAGCGGGATCAAGGCCTCCCAGTCCTCTGTTCGAGTGGCGGCAGTTTAAGGCCGCCCGGTCCGGGTATGAATTACAGTCCCCAACTAAGCGCGAATTGCCTCTGGCAGTTCGCGCATTTTGTTTCTGCAGCCGGATCAGGCCGGATCAGTAAGTGAGCGCGGATTGGAGCTCGCTGATGAGTTGATCTTGCGATGCGGCCAGCGCGGCGACCTCGCTGCGCGCTTGCTCGATTTCGCCGAGTTCTTCCGCGTCGAGACTGGCATCCACAAACAGGCGGTCCAACTCGGCCAGGGCTATCATCCCGTCACTCCGGCTCGATTCGAGCTCGGCAAGGGCGACCTGCGCGACGGACCAGCTTTCGCCGCCTGGCGCCACGCCTGCGCCGCTGCCACGGATCCGCGTGCGCGCTGCGCCGCGTCCATGAAGCGATCGTTGGCACGAAGCGCGTCGGCGCGCAGTGTGCCGATGCTTCCCCTTACATCGGCGCTTATTGGTGCGGGAACGAACGGCTCCGCTTCGACCGGTGCGAACGTTCCGCTCACCCGCTCTGCGTCACGGATCGACAGCGAAGGGTAGAGGTCGCTCCGGCCAGCACAGCCTGTCAAAGCCAATGCTGCGGCGATCGACAGGATAATGGAAGCCCGGGGATAGATCATGCAATGCGCCATAGCACGGCGGAAAGACCTTTCCAGCCTATTGAGAAATGCGCCGCTCCGGCGTTGACAGAACAGGGATGTTCAACTAACGGCACCCATCTTTCCGGCGGCTTTCGGGGCGTCTGGGGCGTCGCTTGCGGTTCGGGAATGCACCCGGCCAAGGCTGGGCGACACAGCAGTAGAATGGATGCAGGTACCATGTTCGCAGTAGTGCGCACGGGCGGCAAGCAATATCGGGTTGCCGCCGGAGACAAGATCGCGGTCGAAAAGCTCGCTGGTGAAGCCGGTGACACGATCACGCTGGGCGATGTCCTCCTGGCCGGTGACGGCGGGGAACTGACGGATGCCGGCAAGGTGACCGTGTCCGCCGAGATCATTGCTCAGGCGAAGTCCGAGAAGGTGATCGTTTTCAAGAAGCGTCGCCGCCACAATTATCGCCGCAAGGCCGGCCACCGCCAGCAGCTGACGCTGCTGCGGATCCTGGCCGTCGGCGATGCGAAGGCTGCGCCGAAGAAGGCCGCTGCGAAGGCTGAAGACGCACCGGCGCAGGCAACTGCCAAGGACGCTGCTTCGGACACTGCACCCGCCAAGAAGGCAGCAGCTCCAAAGGCAGCTGCCGCCAAGTCGAAGCCGGAAGCCAAGAAGGCGCCGGCGAAGAAACCCGCTGCCAAGAAACCGGCAGCCGAGAAGTAAGCCGAGCGGAGTCAGACGAAATGGCACATAAAAAAGCAGGCGGTTCTTCGCGGAACGGTCGCGACTCGGCCGGTCGCCGCCTCGGCGTGAAGAAGTTCGGCGGCCAGGAAGTGATCGGCGGCAACATTATCGTGCGCCAGCGCGGGACGAAGTTCTATCCGGGCACCAATGTGGGCATCGGCAAGGATCACACCCTGTTTGCGCTCGGCGAAGGCCGCGTGCGATTCCACGATGGCAAGCTCGGCCGCAAATATGTCTCCGTAGACATGATGGCGGAAGCTGCCGAATAATCGGATGGTTTGACTAGTTCGGGCCATCCAACGGGATGGCCCCGCCGGAATTCTGTTCCGGCCGTCAGAGGGAGAGGGGCCCGCCCGTCTCCCTCTTTTCACGTCTCCCTCGAAACCGTTGGCCGAATTGCAGGTGCGTTCGGCAATCACTGTGTCACAACCCAGGTTTAGGGGGGCGTGGCCGTGCGAGAGGAGGCCGTTATGTTCCACCGCAGCGAAAGACTGCTGTTGCGCCCCGGTTGGTTGGAAGATGCAGCAGAATTGACTGCGCGTATCGCTGACGAGGCGATCGTGCAGGAATCTCGCGCGCGTGCCGTGGCCTTACCACGAAGAGCACGCCGTTGTGTGGCTCTCCAGCTGGAACGATCAGGCTCCGCCGCAATTCCTCCTCACTCTGCCAGGTGAATTCGGAGCACCGATCATCGGATGCTGCGGATTGCAGGAAACCCGCGCTGGCGAGGTCGAAATCGGCTATTGGATCGCGCGCGATTGGTGGGGGCAGGGCCTCGCGACCGAAGCTGCCCGCGCAGTGCTGAGTATTGCCAGAACAATGGGTTACACGCGGATCTTCGGACGCCACGCGATCGACAATCCTGCCTCGGGAAGAGTCTTGCGGAAAGCAGGCTTCGTCCCGACCGGACGAGTGCAGAGCTATTTCAGCCTCGGACGCAAGGCAGAGGTCGAGTCGCCGGAATATGTGGCTGAGCTTAGCGAATATGCCGGAGACAACGATCCGAACATGATGCCCCAAGCTGCATGACCCCCTTCCGTAATCCGGGAGGGGGTCTGTCTATTCGGCAGGCATGATCGCGTCGCTGAACTCGCTGTCGAACTTGCGAATGAGGTGACGATCGTCGAACTTCCAAGGATGGAATCCGGGAAGGAAGAACGCCAGCCAAGCCGGGAAAACCCTGGCCAGCATACCCGGCCGCCAAAGCAGATAAGCGAGAACTCGCCAACGCCATTTGCTGCCGGTGAGCCCGTCCTGTTCAAGCAGTTCGTGAATGTCCGCCAGGCGGTCTCGCAGAAAATTGCGCGTGACCACCAGCATCAGCCTCGATTTGACATTCCACCGCTTCCACCGGCTCCAGTCGCGCGTGGCGTGTAGCCAGGTGTCATAGGCGACCGCCTTGTGTTCGATTTCTTCCGCCGCATGCCACAGCCACATCTCGGCCAGCTCTTCAGGCACGTTCACGAAGCGCTCCGGATGCTTGAGCTGCTGATGCGCCATGATCGCAGTGAAATGTTCGAGTGCCATGGTGGCGGCCAGGTTGGCGATAGGGGGGCGGCTGCCTGCAGCTTCGACTGCGTCCTCCAATCGCCTTTCGATGCCGCTCAGATCGTATCCTGCATCGCGCGCCGCCTTGTTGAAGGCGACATGCTCACGCGTGTGATTGATTTCCTGAATGACGAAGGCGCGAATCTCGGCTTCCAGCTTGGGCGGTGCGTCGGCCCGATGCCGCTTGATTGTATCAATAAAGAACACCTCGCCGCGCGGGAAAGCCACGGATAGCGAATTGTGCCAGGCAGTCGCCACGGGGTCGCCGCCGAACCACCATTTCTCCCGCGATTCGGTGCGCGCAAACCGGCGGTCACGGGGCGTGATTGCCAGATCGCCCGGGGTAGGCGTATCCAGGCCGAGCGGCGTTGAAGCCTCCAGGTCGAATTTAGACGGCGCAGTCATCAGAACTAGATCGCAGAAATAGCTTACTTTTATGTCAACAAGGAAACGACTTAGTCCCGGATGAAAGCCGCCTTCTGGCGCTGCAGGCAGCGCGCCAGCAGCTGATCGACGGCGGGCCTCAAAGTGTAACGTTAAAGGCGGTTGCAGAGCGGATCGACCGCACGCATGCCAATCTTCTTCATCATTTCGGCTCGGCCCAAGAGCTTCAGAACGCGCTTGCCGTCTATCTTGCCGAGATTGTCTGCGAATCGGTCGCAGAGGCGTTCCGCGCTGCGCGGATCGGCGAGGGCACGCCGCGCCAGGTGGTCGATCTGGCATTCGATGCATTCGACGCCGAAGGGGGCGGGGCGCTGGTGATGTGGATGCTGGCGACGGGCCATGAAGCCGCGCTTGATCCGGTGATGAACCTTATTCGTACGCTGCTCGACGAACTTGCCGAAGACTATGCGAGCGAAAGCGGCGACGCACGGGCATTGCACAAGGTCGCACTCCCGATAGTCTTGATGGCCCTTGGCGACGGTCTGATTGGCGGGATGCTGGCGGAAAGCCTGGAGGTCGAGCGAGCCGATCCCCGCAGCGTTGCGGAAAAAATGCTGATTGAAGCCTTGGCCAGGCAAATGGGATTGGCACCCGGCTGAGCGCCTGTCAGCCCTGTTCGATGAGCGCTTGCGCTTGCCACTGGGGAAGCGCTGCCGGGTCGAGCGTGTCGACTCGCACGTGATCGACAGCGAGGCCGAGCGCGGAATAGGTAGCCATCCGGCGCTTCCCGTCCGAACGTTCAAGCGGAACGACCGCCAGCCGGCGATTGACCTTTTGCCTCCAGTTCATCCGTGCGGTGTTTTCCTGGCCGACATAGCAGCCCTTGGTAAAGCTGACGCCGCCGAGTTCCGCCGCGTTGGTCTCAAGCCAGAGCAATTCGCCCAGTTCCGCCCGGCCTTCCGTTACGCCCAGTGACAAGCGGTGAGCCAGCCACATGGCATCGGCTCCGTCGTCATCCTCGGATGCGGGCGCCAGCCAGCGATAGCCCAGTTCAGGCAGACGCGGATCGGGTGCGGCGCCGTCTCGCTCGCCAGTTTGCCAATGGACGCTGAGCGTCGGATCGCGCTCGATCGAGATCTGGCGGCGAAGGCGGTATAGCGAGAGCCGCTTGACCAGATCGTCAGCCGCCTCAGCCTCGCAATCCAGCAGCAGGCCGTTGTCGGCGGGCCAGACGATGAAATCGAAGAGGGTCTTGCCCTGTGCCGAGAGCAGGCCTGCCCATACAGGCAGGTAACCGGCAACGTCATTGGTCACCAGTCCTTGCAGGAAATCCACGACCTCGCCTTGTCCAGCCTCCGAAGTAAGGCGAATCACAGTGCGGGAATGGAGGCGGGTGGCCGGCATCGCTACAAGGTGGCCCTTGACTTGCCGAAATCAATCCCTTGCCCCGGCATCCAGCGATCCCAGGATTGGGTATGCGGGATCGTCGAGGACGGATGAGATCAGGAACTTTTCCGCCGCATCGGCCTGCGGATCGTCGACACGCGGGTTGCGGTAGAACGACAGGCGCCAATCATCCAACGGATAAAGCAGCACTGTGTTGCGGCGCTGATCCGCATTCAACAACGGCTCTATCGTCACCCCGACGCAGGAACCACGATCGTACATGGATGACATCACATCGAGATATTGCGTTCGGCCCACCACTTTCGTCAGCCGTATTCCGTGGCTGGACAGCATCTCCAGCGTCTCGTTTTCATAATAGCTGCCGCCAATAGGCAGAAGAAAAGGGAGCTCGCTCAGGCGTTCGGCCGAAAGGTGTCCGTTGCCATTCCCCGCGAATTTCCGGTTGCCATAGACACCGCACCTGACCCGAGCCAGTTCCCTGAAGCCTGGCGCCGGCGGGCTTTTGCAATTTTCGTGAAACAGGCCGAGATCGAAGCTCTCGCGTGCGAAGACCCGCCGGGGATCATCGTTGATGTCCGGTGAGAAGAAATCGAGCTGTATCAGCGGGTGCGACTCGAAGAATTTGAACAGCTTCGGCCGAACGTAATCCTTGAGCAGGTAATGACTGGCAAGCACGCGCAATTGCCGGGCCTCGGTGCCGGCCTGCGGGATCGACTTTCTATGCGCGGCCAGCGAATAGGCCGATTGCCAGAATTTGCCCAGATCGGCGAGAAAGGCAGATCCCTCGCTTGTGAGATGGGGGCGCTTGCCGGATTCACGCACGATCAGGCGCATGCCCAATTGTTCTTCAAGCGCTTTCAACTGGTTGCTGACTGAGGCCTGGGAAATGCCGAGCGCTTCGCTGGCAAGCCTGAAGCTCCGCAATTCGCAGAGTTGCTCGAAAACTTCCAGTTGTCGCAAGGTGAATGGCAGATTGCCCATATTCCCCCTCCATGCCGGGAGATAACATGGACGTGATGGTCCGTCATCACTTTGCGATGTGTTGTGGCATCGGGCCTGCGCGACTAATGGCCGCCCTCATTTCAATCAGTCGATTAAATAAGAGGTGTCTGCTCTGATGACGCAGGGCGAGTTCATTGACGAATCCGATCGGGACGATCGCCGGAGCGAAAGCCGCACGACTGCGGTTTATCGGCCGGTGCTGCTTGAGACCGAGGATTTCACCGGTTTCTGCCTGCTGAGGAATCTCTCCTCGAGCGGATTGATGGGTGAAGCCTATACGGATTTCGCCGTCGGTGAGCCCGTCAATGTGCAGTTCCTTCCGGGTCACGTGGTATCGGGCAAGATCGTCTGGTCCAGCCATGGCAAGATCGGGGTCGAGTTCGACAAGGAAATCGACCTGTTCGGTTCGCTTGAGGACATGGGCAGCCGTTATGTCGATACGCATGTCAATCGGTCGCCTCGTGTTCCGATCAAATCCGAAGGGCATGCGGAGATCGACGGACATATCATCAAGCTCCGCCTGCAGGACATCTCGCAAAAGGGATTGAAGGCGATCATTCCCTCACTTCGTCCGGGTGACGAAGTGACGGTCCACCTGCCGCAGATGGATCCGCGCAAGGCCGTGGTCCGTTGGACGCAGTCCGAGGTAGCGGGCCTCAACTTTCTGCGCCCCATCGGCTTCGAGGAGCTCGCGCGCTGGGTAATCGGACAGCAAAGCGAAAGCGACGACGAGCGCGCTTTCGGCTGAATTTCCATCTCTGTCGGCGTTCTTTCTCCCCGATCGCCGACTGGACGCTGAGAGAGCTCTTCGGGTCGCGAAGGCTCTCAAAGGTCGCCCGCTCGATCCGACATGCCCACGTCGGGTCGGGCGGTGCGTACTTAACTCATCCGCGCAAAGTCGCTAGGGCTGGTGAAACGAGCGCACTGTGTTAATCGCTGGCGGTGAACCTGCGCAGTTTCATCTTCCTGGTGCTGATCTGCATGGTGTGGGCAGCCAATACGATCATCAGCCGGCTGGTCGTGGCTGACCTCGCTTTCCCCCCGATATGGTTCAACACCTTGCGTTCCGCGATTGTCGCGATCGTCATGCTCCCGTGGTTGCTGCCGGTACCGGCGCAGCTGTGGCGAGTTATCCTCGTCACCTTTGCAATTGGCGGCGGCGGCGTGACCTTGGTCTATATCGGCCTGAAAGACGCAACTGCCTCGGCCGCGTCGGTGGTCGGCCTTTCCAGCGCGCCTCTCACCGTAATATTCGCCATCCTGATCCTGGGCGAAGTGGTGCATTGGCGGCGGGCCGCCGGCATTGCGCTGACATTCGCCGGAGTCATCGTGGCGATTGCGTCTCCCGCTGACATGGAGGCCAGCCTGGGGCTGATAATCATCTTCTGCGGGGCGGCCTCGGGCGCAATCGGCGCGGTATTCCTCAAGCAGCTCGCTATCAGCCCACTGCGGCTCCAGGCGTGGTCAGGCTTCAGCTCGGCCCTACTTCTGCTGCCGGTCAGCTTCTATTTCGAGAGCAACCAGATCCAGCAGACGCGCGATGCGGGATGGCCGATATTCGCAGCGATTCTGTTTGCGGCGATCGGCGTTTCGGTGCTCGCTCACACGATGTATTTCCGGATCCTCCAGAAGCATGACGCAAATGTCGTCGCGCCGCTGATGCTCATGACCCCGGTGCTTACGATCCTCGGTGCCGCCTACATCACGGGAGAGCCCGTGGGCCTGCAACTCGTGGTCGGCGGGCTTATCGCGCTGGTTGGGGTGCTCGTCATCCTGATGCGGCCGGGGCTGCCGTTCCTCAAGCCGTTCATGTCCCGGCCACGGGACTAGGGCGGGCCGATAGGCTGCCAATGCTCGAAACAGGCTGCCTGCCCGTGAAGCGAGCCATCCGCAGCTAGCAGGTTCCAGACGATGGCGTGATCGATCATGAAACGCCTGCCGGACTTGGCGACGCGGACGCCGGCATAGTTGGAGATGAAATTCTTCTCGGCCACCTGGGCCATCAGGCGCGCGCGTTCGCCGCGTGCTTCCGGCTCGGCTGAATACCGCGAAGGCAGTTCGATGAATTCATCCGCCGTCATTTCGAACAGGTCGAGCGCCGCGCGGTTGCCGTAGAAGAAGATCGGGTCTGGCTCCGTCCCATGCGCCACCACCACTGCCGGCGCGTGCCAAAGCTGGCTCAACGTCTCGCCATAGGGCCGCACCAGTTCGCCGCCGGTCACGCGCCCAAAGCTCTCGGCGATCAGTTGCGCCTTCGCCCCGGCATGGGCTTCGATGACGGCGCGATCGTGATCGGGTGCAACGTCGGAATCCATCTGTTGGTGCTAGTGCAGGGGCGGCGGAAGCGATAGGGGAGGCCATGGCAGATTCCACAACCCTCACCATTCGCCGTCCCGACGACTGGCACGTTCATTTGCGCGACGGCGCGATCATGCAAGGCGTCGTTCCCCACACCGCGCGGCAGTTCGCCCGCGCGATCGTCATGCCCAATCTGAGCCCGCCGGTCACCAGCGTCGAAAGCGCGATTGCCTATCGCGAGCGGATCCTGGCGGCTGTGCCCGCCGGATGCAGCTTCACGCCCTTGATGACGGCCTATCTCACCGACAATACCGATCCTGACGAACTCGCTCGCGGGTTTGCCGAGGGCGTATTCACCGCGGCCAAACTCTATCCCGCAAACGCCACCACCAATTCGGCCGCGGGCGTGAGCGATCTGGCAAATCTGCTGCCGGTGCTCGAGCGGATGCAGGAAATCGGCATGGTGCTGTGCATCCACGGCGAAGTGACTGACGCCGATGTCGACATTTTCGACCGCGAGGCAGCGTTCATAGAACTGAACCTGGCCGCGCTGGTGCGCACATTGCCTGAACTGAAGATCGTGTTCGAACATGTGACCACGGAAGACGCCGTCGCATTCGTGGATGCGACCGGGCCGAATGTCGCGGCGACGATCACCCCGCACCATCTGCATATCAACCGCAACGCCATGCTTGTCGGCGGCATCCGCCCGCATGCCTATTGCCTGCCCGTCGCCAAGCGCGAGAAGCACCGCCTCGCGCTGAGGAAGGCTGCGACTTCCGGCTCGGCCAAATATTTTCTGGGCACGGACAGTGCGCCGCATGAGCGGCATCTCAAGGAAGCCGCTTGCGGCTGCGCCGGCATCTTCAACGCGCCGTTCGCCTTGGAAAGCTACGCCGCCGTATTCGAGGAAGAAGGGCGTTTCGAGAATTTCGAGGCATTCGCATCGGAGAACGGCCCCAATTTCTATGGGCTGCCGCTGAACGAAGGCACGGTTACGCTGGAGCGGACTTCTGTGGAGGTTCCGGCAGGGATCGATCTGGGCGGCACGCAGATCGTGCCGTTCCATGCCGGTGAAAAGCTGCGCTGGAAAATGCGGTCGGCGTAGCCGTCAATTGGCGGCCCCCGGCGCTTGCAGGCGGGATTTTGCGCTGAACAAGTTCCATATGAACAGCGCCATCGCCAGCCAGATGAGCATGAAACAGCCCAGTTGCGCAGGCTTGAGCAATTCCTGGAACCAGAACAGCCCCAGCAGGAATACGATGGTCGGCGACAGGAATTGCAGGAAGCCGATGGTCGAATAATTCATTCGGCGCGCGGCAACGGTGAACAGCATCAGCGGCACCGCTGTCATCGGCCCGCCCAGCATGATCGCGGCCGACAGCCCGATATCTTTTGCCATCGACGATCCGCCCGGCTGCAATGCGTACCAGGCGACGATCCCTATCGCCGGAATATACAGCAGCAGTGTCTCGATCGTCAGGCCGGAGATCGCACCGACATTCACCATCTTGCGGATCAGCCCGTAGATCCCGAAAGTAATGGCGATGGATACGCTGAAGAGCAAAGTCCCGACGGCGCCCGCAGCCAGCAGCCCCACACCTATCGCCGCCAGCACCACCGCGATCCACTCGATCCGGGACAGCTTTTCCCGCAGCACGACCAGCCCGAGCAGCATCATGGATAGCGGCAGGATATAATAGCCCAGGCTCGCGGCGTAGATATGGTCGGTCTGGATCGCCACGACATACAGCAGCCAGTTGGCCCCGATTGTCAGCGAACTGCACATCAGCGCCAGCAAGGTGCGCTTGTCGCGCAGCGCCGTACGAATCTCTCCAGTGTGCCCCTGCCATGCGATGACGGCGAGGCAGACGGGCAGGGTGAATATGATTCGCCACGCGACGAATTCGAGTGACGGCACCGGGCGAACCAGCAGGAGATAGAGCGGCATGATGCCCCACACGGCATGTGCCGCCACCGCATGCGGCAGCCCCTCGATCAGGCGGCCTTTAGTCATCGGGATGTGTGCTTTCAGCGATCGCTCGGTTCCTTTGAGCGCCGTCTAGGTGCCATCGATGTGAGGGGCAAGTACCGCAATGCCCTCCATTGGGCAGTCGAAAGCGCACCATTCGCCGCAACTCGCGTTTGCTTACAAACCGGTTGCATGGCGTTCAGGATCGAAGGGGTAGCTTCCAAATCAGAAGACGCGATTGGAAGGAGTAGAAGGATGACCATCACCCGCATCAAGGCAGCCGCTCTGGCAATTGCAGCCAGTTCCTTGGCAGCATCTGCCGTTCCGGCAAATGCGTTCGATTTTGCCCAAGCCGGCGCATCCGGCACCTCTGCAGTCTATGGCGGCAACGTCGCCCCGGCAGAGGATGCCTGGCAGCACGGCCGCGACCGCGGGAGAGACCGCGACTGGTCCGATCGCCGCTATCGCGACAATCGCCATGACCGCAGATATTACGACGAGCCCGTTTACCGCAACACCAATGTCTGGCGCGGAAACGACGGCCGCTATTACTGCCGCAAGGAAAACGGAACGACCGGACTTCTGATCGGTGCTGCGGTTGGCGGCCTGGTAGGCAACGAAGTGGCCGGACGCGGCGACCGCACGCTAGGCACAGTGCTCGGCGCAGTCGGCGGCGCTTTCCTCGGACGCGAAATCGACCGGAGCAATTCGCGCTGCCGCTAGGCTGAAGTGATCGATACGGGCCGGGAAGTCTCCCTCTGGCCGGCCCTGGTGGCCCCGCACTGTCCCCAGCGGGGCTAAGAAAAGGCGCCCTTCCCGGTTGGCATGAAGCCGGGGTGGGCGCCTTGTTTTTTGTGGGGATATGGCAGCCTGATCAGGCGTCCTTCAGGCCGACCCCGATGGCGGCGCGCGGCTGCTCTATCTCGCTGCTTGCCACCGGATAGGCGCAGTAATCCGCAGCGTAGAAAGCCGCGGGCCGATGATTGCCCGATAATCCGACGCCGCCGAACGGTGCATCGGATGAGGCGCCGTTGGTCGGCCTGTTCCAGTTGATGATGCCCGCGCGGACATTGGCCCAGAAACGGTTGTATTCCTGCGGAGTGCCGCCGATCAGCGAAGCCGAAAGGCCAAAGCGCGTGGCATTGGCTTCGGTGATTGCTTCGTCGAATTCGTCGACTTTCACCACCTGGAGCAGCGGGCCGAACAATTCGTCGTCCATTCGTTCGCTCATCCCGGTCACATCGATGATCGCGGGGGAAAGGAACGGCAGTTTTTCGTCGAGCCGCCGCAAATGGCGGATCGGCGCGCCGCCGTTCGAAAGCAGGTGGAGAAACGCCTGCGTCAGCTGGTCCGCTGCGCCATTGTCTATCACCGGGCCCATGTACGGCGCCGGATTGTCGAACGGGGCGCCCACTATGATCCGGTCGCTCAGCCGGAGAATCTCGTCGATCGCGCGGTCGTAGAGACTGGATTTCACGATCAGCCGCCGGCCCGCAGTGCACCGCTGCCCTGCGCTGGTGAAAGCGGATTGGACGACCAATGCGGCGGCATCCGCCATCAGCGGAGTGTCCCACAGAACGATCGGATTGTTCCCGCCCATCTCCAGCGCGACGATCTTGCCCGGTTCGCCGGCGAGGCTGCGGTTGATCGCCAGGCCTGCATTGGCCGAACCGGTGAACAGCACCCCGTCGATGTCGGGATGCGCGACCAGCGCCTTGCCTTCGTCGGGCCCGCCGACCGCAAGTTGCAGGACGCCTTCCGGCAGGCCGGCATCCAGGAAACGCTGAACCAGGAACTCGCCCACTGCCGGGGTTTTCTCGCTCGGCTTGAAGACGACCGCATTGCCGGCAATCAGCGCCGGAACGATATGTCCGTTGGGCAGATGCGCCGGGAAATTATACGGCCCGAGCACCGCCATCACCCCATGCGGCTTGTGCCGCACGGCCTGCACGCCCTGGAGCGCGCTGTCCTTCTTGCGCTGGCCGGTTCGATCGGCATAGGCGCGCACCGAAATCTCGACCTTGTTGATCACGGATTCCACTTCCGTCCCGGCTTCCCACAGGGGCTTGCCCGTCTCGCGGGAGATCAGCTCGGCAAAGGCATCGGCCGTCTTGCGCACTTCGTTGGCGAAGCGGCGAGTGAGTTCGATGCGCGTCGTGAGCGAAGTTGCGGCCCAACCAGGCCAGGCTTGCCGCGCCCGGGCGACCGTTTCATCGACATCGCTGGGAAATCCGCGCCACAGCTCCACGCCGGTTGCCGGCTCCAGCGAGATAATTGCGTCAGTGCTCAAGGTGTTGAATTCCAGATAGCTTTGGCTCGCCCCGGCAAGGCCGGCAGCGCTTGTCCTGTTTTGGGGCAGGGAAGCGGAATATACAAGCTGCCGGACGAAGCAGATCCGCGGCGAATGCGTGCTTCATCCGGGCAGATGGCCGGCTGGCGCTGGCGGCTCGCCAAGCGCGTTGCCCATCCGCCGCAGCGCCGCGATCTTGCGCTCGAGCGGCTGCCAGTCGTCATGCTCCGCGATCGACGCCCAGATCGCCTCCACTTCGTCGATCAGCATGCTCTCGGCGCGCATCGCCGGCCCAATAATCATCCTGTGACCCGGCGGGGCGATAGCCTGCCAGCGCATTGGCCAGCTCACCCTGGGCATCCTTGCCTCCCCGGTGAGCGAAGAAGAATGCGTCGGGCCCGATTTCCAGCTGGCGCATTTCCTTCTCCGCAGCGGCGATCAGTGCCGCATCCGGTTCCATGCCCCGGCACTCGACGCCCAGCCGCCAGCAGAACCGGCGGGTCATGGCGGCATGGTACAGGCCGGGAAACCGTTCCAGCGCGGCGACCAGCGGCGGCGCATCGCAGATCGGGCGCAGCGCGATGGCCAGCTGGGCGCAGTTCCAGTGGATCGCTTCGGGCTGCCGGCCGAAGGCATAGAGGCCGGTCTGGTCGAAATAGGCGGCAGTGAAGTCCGGCTCCCAGCGTGGCAGCCAGCGCCACGGGCCATAGTCGAAGCTCTCGCCGGTGACGTTCATGTTGTCGGTGTTGAGCACGCCGTGGACGAAGCCGGCGACCATATAGCATGCGGCAAGATCGGCGAGCCGTTCCACCACCTGGTGCATCAGCAGGACCGCGGGCTCCTCGCGCCCCGGTGCATCGTCGGGCGGCGGCGGGCCGGGGAATTGGGTGAGGCAATAGGCGACCAGCGCTTCCATCTCGTCGTTCAATTCCAGCGCGGCCAGGCGCTGGAAACTGCCGATGCGGATATGGCCGTGGCTGAGCCGGACCAGCACGGCCGAGCGGGTGGGCGAGGGCTCGTCGCCGCGCATGAGCTCTTCGCCGGTCTCGATCACCGAGAAGGTCTTGCTGGTATTGGCGCCGAGCGCCTCCAGCATTTCGGTCGCCAGGATTTCGCGGACGGCGCCTTTCAGCGTCAGCCGGCCGTCGGCCGTGCGGCTGTAGGGAGTGAGGCCGGATCCCTTGGTGCCGAGATCGAGCAGGCGCCCTTCGCCGTCGCGCAGCTGCGCGAAAGTGAAGCCGCGCCCGTCGCCGATGTCCGGATTGTAGACCCGGAACTGATGCCCGTGATAGCGCAGCGCCAGCGGGTGCGGGAGGTTGCCTTCCAGTGGTTCGAACCGCGCGAAATGGCGGATCCAGCGCTTCGTCGGAGAGCCCGTCCAGCCCGACCGCGCGGTCCCAGCGTCGTATTGCGGAAGCGCAGCTCGGCCTGCGGGAAGTCCGCGGGCGCAACGGGATCGCCCAGCCAGTCGGCCAGCTTGAGGATCTGTGGATCGGGCGTGTAGGTCGCGGCTTGCGGTTCGGCGCGCATCCCGCGATAGTGGGGATTGCAAGTCTTCGGCGCAAGGTATTTGCGGGCGGGGAACATCGGGCATTTTGGGATTTCTGGAACAGATGAGCGAGAGCGCTGCCGAGAGCCAGGCGGAAAAGAGCAACTGGACTGACGGCTATTGGACCAGCGCCGACGGGCTGAAACTCCATTACCGCGATTATGCCGGGCCAGCAGGTCGGCCGCCCGTGATCTGCATTCCGGGCCTGACGCGCAATGCGCGCGATTTCGAGGAGCTGGCGGAAGCGTTGGCGGGCGAGTGGCGCGTGATCTGCCTCGAGCTGCGAGGGCGGGGAGACAGCGATTACGCCAAGGATCCGGCGACCTATGTCCCGCTGCAATATCTGGCGGACGTCCAGGCGTTGCTCGAACAGGCCGGGATTTCGCGCTTCGTCGCGATCGGCACTTCGCTTGGCGGGCTGATCACGATGCTGCTCGCGGCGGTCGGCCCCGACCGCATCGCCGGGGCAGTGCTCAACGATATCGGGCCGGTGATCGAGCCTGCCGGGCTTGAGCGCATCCGCGAATATGTCGGGCAGGGACGCAGCTTCCCCACCTGGATGCACGCGGCGCGCGCGCTCAAGGAGCAATCGGAGGCGATCTTCCCGGATTACGGCATTTCCGAGTGGCTGGGTGTCGCGAAGAAATTGCTCGCCGTGGGCGGGAATGGCCGTATCGCTTTCGACTACGACATGAAAATCGCCGAACCGTTCAATGTGCCGGCTGCGCCGGAAGCGGCGGAGGCAGTCGACATGTGGCCTACCTACCGGGCGCTCGCGGGCCGGCCGGTGCTGGTGCTGCGCGGCGAATATTCCGATATTCTGTCGCCGGAGACGCTGCAGCGCATGGGGCAGGAAATCCCCGAGGCCGAAACCGTCACGATCCCGCGCGTGGGGCACGCTCCCTCGCTCGACGAGCCGGAGGCCCGGGCGGCGATTGCCCGGCTGCTGGCGAAATGCGGATAAGCCGCGAGGGCGGCCGGTTGCGCTTTCTGCACCTACATGCCGGCTTCGATCCCGGCGAGGCGGAAAGGCGCAGCGTCCGGCTGATCAATTCCTTCGGCAAAGGCATCGCGCATACGATCGTGACGATGGACCCAGGCCAGCTCGCCGCCGGGGATCTGATTTCCAACAGGATTTCAGTGGATTATGAGTTCGACTTTCCACGCCTTGGAGGATTCCCGAGCCTGGGAAGACTGAAGCGCATCGCCGAGGCAATGCGCGGCTACGATCTGGTGCTGACCTATGGCTGGGGGGCGATCGACGGCGCGATGGCGCATACGCTGTTCTCCCAGCATTTTGCGCTGCCTGCCCTGATCCATCACGAGAACGACCTGGACGAGGCGCCATCTGCCTGGGCCAAGGCGCGGCGCAGCTGGTACCGCCGCATCGCATTGGGGCGGACAGCGGCGCTGGTTGTGCCATCCAAGGCGCTGGAGCGCGTCGCGGTCCAATCCTGGCAGCAGCCCGCTTCCCACGTCCACAGGATCGCAGACGGGGTCGCCGCGGCCCAATATGCGAAAAGATCCCGCCCGGACGCCTTGCCCGGCATCCTCAAGCGCAAGGGGGAGTCTCTGGATCGGTACCATCGCCGAACTGACCCCGGAGAACGGCCTGGCCGCCATGGTCCGTGCATTCTGCGGCCTTAACGACGAGTGGCAGTTGGTAATCCTCGGTACGGGGCCGGAGCGCGGCGCGATATTGAAGCAGGCGGAGGACCTCGGGATCGAACACCGCGTACACTTGCCCGGCGCCCCTGCTGACAATGCCAAGGCGATCGGCTTGTTCGATATATTCGCGCTATCCGCCCGGCCAAGGGGCTTCCCGCTGCAAGTGGTTGAAGCCATGGCGGCGGGCCTGCCAGTCGCGGCTTATGGCGGCGGAGTGGCCGCGGAAATGCTCTCGGCGGAGAATGCCCGCCATCTTGCCAAGACGGCAGACGAAGCCGCGCTGGCAGACTGCTATTCGTCTTTCGCCTTCAACGAAGCGCGGCGCAAAGCCTGCGGCGACGCGAATCGCGAAAAGGCGCGCGCGGAATATGACGAGGCGAAGATGCTCGTGCGTTACAAGACGTTATACGCCTCTGCCATGTCGCTGGAGGCGCTTCCCTGACGAACTTCCCCGAAACCTCTTCGCTGCCTCTTCATTTGCCGTTCACGCAGGTGGGGACAGGCTACTTTGCACTATGGATTGAAAGTTGTATTGGGCGGCCCGTCCGCTAAACACCCGGCATTGCTAAACTAGACCAGAACGAAGGCGCCCGAGTGGCTCTCACACCACGCAATAACCTTTCCGACGCCGAAAAACGCGCCCAGCGCGAGGCCTCCCAGCACGACGTGTTCATGCGCGAAGTGGACGAGGCCGTGCGGCAGGACCAAGTCACCAACTTCGGCAAACGCTACGGCAAGCCGCTTGCCGGGCTGCTCCTCGCGGGCCTGCTGGCCTTTGGCGGCTGGCTATGGTGGTACGAACGGCACGAAAGCCAGCTCGAAGTCACCTCCGAAGATCTGGTGAAGGCGACCGATCAGCTCGGTGCCGGCAATCTCGACGCGGCAAGCAAGGCGCTGGCCGATATCGAGCCGGGCGACAGCATCGGCGCCCGCGCCGTGTCCATGCTCACTCGTGCCGGCATTGCCTATAACAAGGGCCAGCCCGAAGAAGCCGTCAGGCTTTATGGCGCTGTCGCGGCCGATGCCGACATGCCGAAATCCTACCGCGATTTTGCGACATTGCGGGAAGTCGGCATCAATTACGACAAGATGAAGCCGGCCGATGTGGTGACGAAGCTCAAGCCGCTCGCAGTCCCGGGCGCTCCTTTCTTTGGCGCCGCAGGCGAATTGCTGGGCGCGGCCTATCTCGACCAGGGCAGGCAGGACCTCGCCGGGCCGCTGTTCTCGGCGATTGCGAAAGACGAAAATGTGCCTGCATCCCTACGCTCACGGACGCGGCAACTCGCCGGCCTGCTGGGCGTCGATGCGATCGAAGACGTCGACAAGACGCTCGACGAGATGAAGGCGCTGACGGAAGAGGGCGCGAGCCAATGAATGCAAGGATGACCCCGCGAATGGATTGCACGCCCACTCACAAGCCGCTGTCGCGCTACCTGGCGCTGCCGGCAGTCTTGCTCATGGCCGTCTCCCTTTCGGCTTGCGGCATTCTTGGCGGCAAGGACAAGCCCAAGACGCCCACGATCGGCAATCGCGAGCCGATCCTTTCGCGCATCGAAGCCGGCGCGAATGTCGACCCGGCGCTGGCGGGCGTCACGATTTCGCTGCCTGCCGCGCAGGTCAATACCGATTGGAGCCAGGCCGGAGGCACGGCCTCCAAGAGCTATGGCCATCTGGCGCTTTCGGAAGCGCCCACGGAATTGTGGCGCGCCGACATCGCCGGATCGAGCAATCGCCGCCGGCTCGCGGCCGCTCCGGTTGTGGGCGACGGCAAGCTGTTTGCGGTCGATACTGACGGCGTCGTCCATGCGCTCGATGCCAACACCGGCGCGCGCCTTTGGGAATTCAAGATGCCCGCACCGGGCAAGGCCCAATCTTCCATATTCGGCGGCGGAGCGAGTTATTCGGCCGGCCGCGTCTATGCGACGAATGGCGTTGGCGACGTGATTGCGCTCAATGCCGAGAACGGCGAGCAGATCTGGACGGTGAAGCCTTCAGGGCCGCTGCGCGGCGCGCCGACGATCGCCTTCAACTCGGTCTATGTGATGTCGCAGGACAACCAGATTTATTCGCTGAACGCGGATGACGGCGCCTTGCTGTGGCACGAATCCGGATCCGTCGGGCAGGCAGGCGTGTTCGGCATGGCCGCGCCGGCCGCCGGGCAGGGCACCATCATCGCCGGCTACAGTTCCGGCGAATTGGCGGCCTACCGCTATGAAAATGGTCGTGAGCTGTGGTTCGACGCGCTCTCGCGAACCTCCATCTCGACCGAAGTCGGCGCGCTGACCGACGTCGACGCCGATCCGATCATCGATTCAGGCCGCGTCTACGCGCTGGGCCAGGGCGGGCGCATGGCCGCTTACGAACTGGTGACCGGCCAGCGGATCTGGGAACTCAATCTTGCGGGCATCTCCACTCCGGCACTGTCGGGCGAATGGATCTTCACGCTGACCGACGATGCCAGGTTGCTGGCGATCCAGCGCGGCACCGGCAAGGTCCGGTGGCTTACGCAGCTCGATCACTGGAAGAACGAGAAGAAGAAGACTGGCCCGATTTTCTGGAGCGGTCCGGTGCTCGCAGGCAACCGGCTGTGGGTCGCAAGTTCGCGCGGAATGATGATGTCGCTAGACGTGCAAACCGGCACTGCATCCATGTTCCGCGATCTCGATGCAGCGGTTTCGCTTCCCCCGATCGTCGCGAACCAGACGCTCTACATCCTGGATGACAGCGGCAGGATCCACGCCTGGCGTTAAGTACCCCCGTCATTGCGAATGTAGCGAAACAATCCAAAGTCGCGCGCGGTATCCTGGATTGCCGCGCGGCTACGCCGCTCGCAATGACGATTGAGGTAAAATAAACCCTCGTCATTGTGAGTGCAGCGAAGCAATCCAGAGCCCCACGGCGCATTGGATCGCCGCGCGGCGATGGCCGCTCGTAATGACGATGGTTAGGGCTTAGATTTCTTCCCGGCCGTCCAGCTTGAACACCGCCACCTGGCGGTCATACAGGCCGAGATTCTTCCGCTCTTCGGCCCACACCGCCATATGCTCGGTCTGGAAATGCACGGCGAGGTGTTCGCGGGAATCCCACATTTCCGAAATGCGGATGAGGCCCGGTTCGTTGACGTCTTCGGCATAGGAATAGGTGGTGCAGCCCGGTTCGGCGCGAGTCGCTTCGATAACGCGCGTCATCATCGGGCGCGCTTCTTCGAGTTTCTCAGGCGGGAGCCGGAAATGGCCTAGGACTGCGACTGGCATCAGAAGCTCTCTTCGTAAACGCGGCTCAGATCGCCGCCCCATTCGCCATTGATACATGCGCAGCAGGCGCTGCGCCGGGACGTTGCCGCTCTTCGACGATCTCGTCGAGCGGGTCGAGGAAGCCGGTTTCGTTGTCGCCGCCGGTGTTTGAGCGGCCGCGCGCGGCAAGGCCGGAACGGGCGATGTCGAGCACTTCGCCGGCAATGTCGCGCAGCTTGCCGCCGCCGGGGATCGGGGCATCGAGCGCCAGCTTCGGCACTGCGTTGCGCAGCGCCTCGCGCTCTTCCATCGTCCAGTCCTTGACCAGGTCCCACGCGGCATCGAGCGCGCTCTGGTCGTAGAGCAGGCCGACCCAGAGGGCGGGCAGCGCGCAGATGCGGCTCCACGGGCCGCCATCGGCGCCGCGCATTTCGAGGAAGCTCTTCAGCCGCACTTCGGGGAAGGCGGTGGAGAGGTGATCCTGCCAGTCGCTGTCAGTCGGGCGTTCGCCGGGCAGGGCGGGCAGCTTGCCAGCCAGGAAATCGCGGAAACTCTGGCCCGCGGCGTCGATATATTTCCCGTCGCGGAAGACGAAATACATCGGCACATCGAGCATGTAGTCGACATAGCGTTCGTAGCCGAAGCCGTCCTCGAACACGAAGGGCAGCATGCCGGTGCGCGCCGGATCGGTGTCGGACCAGATATGGCTGCGGTAGGACAGGAAGCCGTTGGGCTTGCCTTCGGTGAACGGCGAATTGGCGAACAGCGCGGTCGCCAGCGGCTGCAGCGCCAGGCTGATGCGGAACTTCTTCACCATGTCCGCTTCGGAGCCGATAATCGAGATTGACCTGGATGGTGCAGGTGCGCAGCATCATGTCGAGGCCCATCGTGCCGACGCGCGGCATATGCCGCAGCATGATCTCGTAGCGGCCCTTGGGCATGATCGGCAGTTCTGCGCGGGTCTTGTCCGGCCACATGCCGAGGCCGAGGAAGCCGATGCCGAACTTCTCGCCGATCGCCTTGACCTGCTCCAGGTGGCGGCCGGTTTCGGCGCAGGTCTGGTGCAGGTTTTCGAGCGGCGCGCCCGACAGTTCGAGCTGGCCGGCGGGCTCGAGGCTGACCGCGCCGTCGGCGCCCGACATGGCGATGACGTTGCCGCCTTCCTCGACCGGCTCCCAGCCGAATTCGCTGCAGCGCCATCAACATGATCGCGGATGCCGCCGGGCTCGTCATAGGACGGCGCGTGGTAATCGCCGCGTGCGAGTAGACCAGCTTTTCGTGTTCGGTGCCGATCCGCCAGCGCTCGCGCGGCTTTTCGCCGGCGGCCATCGGCGTGACGAGTTGGTCGCAGGCTCTCGATCAGCCGTTCCTCCCCAGCGGCAGCTTTGCGCGTGCTCATGGGCGGGCCGTTAGTGGACGCAGCGCGGATAAGCCAGCGCAATTTTGCAGGGTGCAATACATTGTAGGTTTACCAGTCTCCGGCCGTCGCCATCCACACGCGAACGGCCGGCGATGGCGGCGGTCTCGCCGCGCAGGATGCGCGGGCCGAGGGTGATTGCGCGCGCCTGCGGAGCGCGCGGATCGCGGCGCGTTCGGCCTCGTCGAAACCGCCTTCCGGGCCGATCAGCAGTGCGGCAGGTTGCCGTTTGCGCCGCGAAGGCCGATGCAGCGGGCTCACCGCCTTGCTCGTCGGCGAAGAACAGCGCGCGGCGTTCGGCTCAAGCTCGTGAGCAATGTGTCGAGCTTCACCGGTTCGGCCAGTTCGGGCAGCGCGGTGCGCGCGCATTGTTCGGCAGCTTCGATGGTGATCGTCCGCGCGCGTTCGAGTGTTGAGCTTGTCCGCCACGCAGCGGCGGGTGATGATCGGCTGGATGCGGCGGACGCCCAGTTCGGTCGCCTTTTCCAGCACGAGGTCGAAGCGGTCCTTCTTGAGCAAGGCGGCGCAGAGCGTGAAGTCGGGCACCTGCTTCGCGCTCGCGCAGAAGCTCGACCGGCACGAGCTGCGACATCGCGCTTGCCCGCACTGGCGACGCGCGCGGCCCATTCGCCGGTCACATCGTCGCACAGGATCACGGCGTCGCCCTCGGCCACGCGCATCACGCGTGCGAGGTAATGCGCCTGGTTGCCGTCGATGGTGACGGGCGCATCCTTGGCAAGCGGCTCCTGCACGAACAGGCGCGGTGCGCTGCGCGGGGGCCAGGCGGGGGTGGCGATCATGGCTTGACGGCGCGAGTGGCGATGAAGGGCGGAAACAATTT
Organism: uncultured Alphaproteobacteria bacterium; assembly: GCA_963777785.1. Classification (GTDB taxonomy): domain Bacteria; phylum Pseudomonadota; class Alphaproteobacteria; order Sphingomonadales; family Sphingomonadaceae; genus Andeanibacterium. The sequence goes on along the minus strand of CAVZRU010000002.1, from coordinate 364,491 downwards.
GGCCGATGGGCGCGGCGGTTCGCTGTCGGTATCCTCGAACAGCGCGGTCAGCAGGAGGCCGGCAGACAGCTGGCCGCCAATCAATTCTTCCAGCGTATGGCTGAATTCAACGGTGTGATCGCGCTCGATGAAGTCGCGCAGCTGGTCTTCCGGCATGTCGAAATCCGAATAGGGCAGTGCATAGCGAATATCGAGCTCGCCGCGATCCTGCGCGGCAGCGTCAAAAATGTAATGGGCCGGGTTGTTGAAGCCTGACAGCAGCGCTCCGCCCGGTCGTAGCACGCGGGCGCATTCGCGCCAGACCGGCAGGATCTCGGGGGCGTAGCAGTTCGAGCAAGGGTGGAAGATCAGGTCGAAGCTGCTCATCGCCGAACGCGGACAGATCGTGCATGTAGCCTTGGACGACGCGCAGTTCGAGGCCTTCGCGCTCGGCCACCGCGCGGTCGTTCTCAAGCTGCGCATCCGACGCATCGAAACTGGTCACGCGGGCGCCTGCGGCGGCGAAGATCGGGCATTGCTGGCCTCCGGCGGAAGCGAGGCCGAGAATATCCTTGCCCGCGATCTCGCCGAACCAGTCGCGCGGTACCGGCTTCGTCGGCGTCAGCACCACTTGCCAGTCGCCCTGGCGCGCTCTGGCGATCGTTTCGCGGTCGACCGCTAGCGACCAGACATCGCCTTCCTCGGCGCGCCGGTTCCATCCTTCGCGGTTCAACTGGCGGACTGCATTGTCGTCCATCGAAAGCTTGCCCCTTCCGCTCGCAGCGGCGTGCCATTACACGGCTTTGCATGTCGGATACACCCTCAAGCGCCGCTATCGTGCCGGACAGCCAGCACCGGGGGCTGACTGCCCGCTTGCCTCAGCCGCTGCGCGATTATGCGCTGCTTGCCCGGTTCGATCGCCCGATCGGCTGGTGGCTGCTTTTCTGGCCCTGCGCATGGGGCGTGTGGCTCACCGGGGCAGGGCTGCAATGGGAGCTGATCCTGTGGCTGCTGCTCGGCGCGGTCGCCATGCGCGGTGCCGGCTGCGTCTATAACGACATTGTCGATGCCGATCTCGACCGGCAGGTGGAACGCACGGCGCTGCGCCCGGTCGCCAGCGGGCGGGTTACTCCGCGTTCAGCGTGGATCTGGCTGCTTTGCCTGTGCGCTGTCGGGCTGCTGGTGCTGCTTCAGTTGCCGCTAGACGCACAGTTGGTGTCGTTAAGCACACTGGTGCTCGTGGCGGCCTATCCGTTCATGAAACGCATCACCTGGTGGCCTCAGGCATGGCTTGGGCTGGTGTTCACTTCGGGGCGCTCCAGTCGGTTGGATTGCCTTTCGTTCCGATAGGTTAGACGTGCTGGCCGCGCTCTATGCCGGCTCGATCCTGTGGTGCATCGGCTATGACACGATCTACGCGCTGCAGGACCGGGAAGACGACGCCATGGTCGGAATTCGCTCCAGCGCGCTGCGTCTGGGCGCGCATGTGAAACTCGGCGTGTTCGGATTTTATGCTGCTGCATCAGTGCTTTGGGGCCTCGCGATCTGGCTCCTGCGGGAAGACTGGATTGCACTGATCGCACTACTGCCAGCAACAGCTCATCTCATGTGGCAAGCCGCCACGCTCGATCCCGATGATGGCGATAACGCGCTCGCCCGCTTCCGTTCCAACCGGTTTGCCGGGGCATTGGTGGCGGCTGCCTGCCTCGTCGCCGGAAACGCCTGAGGCAGGCCATGTGCAACCTCTACCGCATGACAAAGCCGCAAGCCGAAGTCGCGCAATTGTTCGGCGTAAGCCCCGGTCAGGCCGGAAATGCAGGCCTTGAGATCTACCCGGGATATCCTGGCCTTGTCATCGCCGCAGACGGGCTCAGAACCATGCATTGGGGCTTCCCGCTCGCGCTGCGAGGCAAGAGCGGCCAGATGCTGAAGCCCAAGCCGGTCAATAATGCGCGGTCCGACAAGCTCGCCACGAGCTTCTGGAAAAGCAGCTTCGTCGAACGCCGCTGCCTGATACCGGCGAGCGAATGGGCGGAAGCGGAAGGCCTCAGCGGCGCAAAGACGCGCAGTTGGCTCTCGCTCCCTGACCAGGAGCTGTTCGCAATCGCCGGTATCTGGCGCTGGAGCGACGAATGGGGTGAAGTCTATTCCATGATAATCACCGAGGCGCACGGGATTGCGCGCCAGGTCCATGAACGCATGCCGGTTGTTCTCACGCCGGAGAGCCACGCACAATGGCTGCGCGGGACTCCCCAAGAAGCGTACGAATTATGCCGACCTTACGAGGGCGAACTGGCACTGGCACGGACATCGGAGCCGTGGCGAGGGGACGGCCGAGCATCGGCGCTGTCCGGCGCATCTCAGCCATAACTGACCATTTCGAATTCAATTCCGTCCCAATCGAAGAAATAGAACCTGCGGCCAGGTTCGTAATCGTCATGGCCGAAAGGCTTGAGGCCTGCCTCGATCACCACCTCTTCCGCGGCGGCGAGATCGTCGACCACCAGTCCGACATGGTTGAGCGGCTGGCCCTTCGCATACCGGCCGCGATCCTGCCGGTCGGTATAGAGCGCCAGATATGTCGTCTCGTCCCCGACATGGATTGTTTCGCCTCCATTGCGTGCCGGGCCGCGCCAACGCTCTTCCCAGCCGAGCAGCGTCTGAAACAGCGCGGATGAACGGTCGATATCGCTGACTGTCAAATTGGCGTGCTCGATCGTTCCTCTCAGACTTTTTGTGCGCAGCATAAACCAATCTCCTTGAACCTGAATTTGCGCGATCTCCGTAAGTTGCTGATAATCAGCGGCAAACGGGCACGAATCACCGTGCTTGTCTATTGTGCAACCTCAAGCTAAGTTAAGGTTAAGCTTTTGTTGTCGAGCAACGCAGCCTGCGTTTTTGAAGGAGTTGCCGCATGGACAAGGACGACCTGATTCCCATTGGTGCGTTATCGCGGCGTACCGGTGTAGCGGTCTCTGCCATCCGCTTTTATGAAGACAGGGGGCTGCTGCACTCCTTCCGGACGGGCGGCAATCAGCGGCGTTTCCGGCGGTCGGACATCAGACGATTGAGCTTTATCCTGATCGCGCAGAAGCTCGGTCTGGGGCTGACCGAGATCGAAGCCGAACTGGCGCAACTGCCGCAAGGGCGAACGCCGACACTAACGGATTGGCAGCGGATAAGCCGCTCGATGCGCGTTGCGATCGACGAAAAAATCAAATTGCTTACTCGCACGCGCAACCAGTTGGATCAGTGCATCGGCTGCGGTTGCCTGAGCCTGCAGAAATGCCAGCTGTACAATAAGGATGACCGGATGGGCAGTGCAGGGGGTATCGGTCCGCGCCTTGTCATGGCCTGAAACTTCGCTGGCCGCGTTTGGCTATTCGTCGCGAAACTTGTCCCACAAAATACCGGGCTGATCTTCAGGCTTGAGCTTACCCTTGGTTTGTGGGCGGTCGCGCGGCGCGATAAAAACCGGCTCGTCCTCCCGAGGCCGTCGCACCATTGCTGAGTTCTGTCTGCTGGACAATTCGGCCCCCGAGCGGCGAGGAATCACAATACTTTCGCGTGATTGATGGTGCGCTTAATTTCCTGCCTAAATTTCAGTTCAGCATGATTATGGCCGTTTCCTCGCGAGGCACACTTAGCCATCCATGGGTCACTTGCCTTGCTGTTCCTGTTCTGCGCGCCGCTGGGCCATGTACTGCGCCCATTCTTCTCGGCTCGGCATAATGACATTGTCGATGCGGTGGAGGATCTTCCATTCGCCATTCTCGCGAATGAACTCGTCTTCATAGAGACCGTTGAGAACCGGTGTGGGCCGGCCACCTTCTCCCCGCCTGATGGTAAGTTGGCGGGATTTGGCTGTCGCGCGATCACCGTCGACTTCGATCTGGATGTTGGAAACGAGCATATACATCTCGTTATTCACGTAGTTCGGATCGGGTTCCCCATACATTCCCAGCAGCAGGCCGCGGATTTCGTCATGGCCCTGTCTTGACGATATCGCCATTCTGCCAAATCCCGTCCTTGGCAAAGAGCGCGACATAACCGTCTATGTCCCGGGCGCCGAGGCGCGCTGCATAGTCGACCATGATACGCCTGATCGCGGACTCATCTTCCATCCGCTGAACGCGCTGCGCGAGCTGTTCCAGTGTTGGGCCGCTGGTGTCGGCCTGGGCAGCAATGGGAGCCAGCAGCAGTGCAGCAGCAAGAAGGGCGCGATAGGACATTGGACCTCTCCGATTCGAATTTCGGTGAGGGAATAGACTAGATTTCGGCGATTGCTTCCAATTTTGAAGCAATTGCAAATCGATGGGCGATGAGCTCTACTGCTTTGCCTGATTTGCGCGCAATTCCGCCATTTGCTGGATCCATTCGGCGGCAGTCGGCATGAACGCCGTGTCCACGCGGCGCAGGAACTTCCACTCACCATCTTCGCGAATGTACTCGTCCTCATAAATTCCGCTCAGCCGCGGTGTGGGCGTCCCCCCATCGCCGCGCATGATGGTCAACTGGCGGGAGCGGCCCGTGGCGTGGTCGGGGCCGTCGATGGCAATCTCGATATTGTGAACGATGCGGTAGCTCTCGGTATTGACGAAGTCGGCTGCCGGCGTGCCGTAGATGCCATCGAGCATCGCGCGGATCTCCGCACGGCCATGCTTCTCGGTCGGGCCGTTCTTCCACACGCCGTCCTTGGCGAAGAGATTGGCGTATTCGTCGAATTTGCGGGCGTCGAGCAGCACAGCGTATCGCAATACGAGCCCGCGGATCGCGGCTTCGTCCTCAATCCGCTGAACGCGCTCTTCGAGAGTCTGGTGAGGCGTTTGGGCTGCCGATGTCATGGGTATAGCCAGCAGCGCCGCTGCTGCCAGGATCGCGCGAACAGACATTCTCGTCCCCTACGGTCTATTATCATGGACAGCATTCTAGCTTCGATCTGGCAGTTTGCCCTTGGCGGTGCTGGAAATGCGGCTGGACTCTATTCCGCCGCAAGCAATTCCTCTGCTCCGCCCAGATCAACGCTCACCAGGCGGGAGACGCCCTTTTCGATCATTGTAACTCCGAACAGGCGATGCATGCGGCTCATCGTTACGGCATTGTGCGTGACGATGAGATAGCGCGTGTTCGTTTCCTTCACCATCGCATCAAGCAGGTCGCAGAACCTGTCGATATTGGCATCGTCCAGCGGCGCGTCGACTTCGTCGAGCACGCAGATGGGCGCCGGGTTGGTTAGAAACAGCGCAAATATCAATGCGATAGCTGTGAGTGCCTGCTCGCCGCCGGAGAGCAGAGTGAGCGACTGCAGGCGCTTACCGGGCGGCTGAGCGAAGATTTCCAGGCCGGCCTCAAGCGGATCGTCTGAATCGACCAGCGCAAGATGCGCCTGGCCGCCTTCGAACAGCCGGGTGAATAGGCGCTGGAAATGCTCATCGACCGCCACGAACGCGGCGCGTAGCCGCTCACGGCCTTCGCGGTTGAGGTTTCCGATCGATCCTCGCAACCGGTTAACCGCCTCGGCAAGTTCGGCCTGTTCGGCCGCGCTTTCGCCATGTTTTTCCTCGAGTTGCGAGAGTTCGTCTGCCGCAACGAGATTGACCGGTCCGATCCGCTCGCGGCTCGCAGTGAGTTGTTCCAGTGCACTCGATTCTTCGGTGGATCCGGAGACATCTTCTGGATCGAAGTCGAACCGGCCAGCGAGCAAGGGCGGGGGGCATTGGAAGCGTTCGCCTGAAATGCGCGCCATCTCCTCGCGCCGGCCTTCTTCATTCTCGGCTCGGGCGGCCGCCCCTGCACGTGCTTCGCGGGCAGTTGAGAGCGCTTCGCTCACTTCGGCGAGGCGCGATGCGGCTCCTTGCGCGGCCTCGTTTGCACTCGCAACCGCCGCCTCCGCCAACTCAAGCTCTCGAGCAAGCCGGGCGCGGACCTCGTCGCCCTTTTCAATCTCAGTCATCAGCGAAGCAGGCTTGGCAGCAGTGATCGCGTGCTCGGCGGCAATTTCCTCGGCGCGGTTTGCCATGTCGGAGAGGCGCCGCGCGGCATCGCCTGCACGGGCTTCCCAGCCCTTGATATCGGCGGCGCGTGCGGAACGGCGCTCACGCGCAACGGCCAGTCCCTGGTCGTGCGCAGCAAGCTCTGCCAAGGCGGACTGCATCGCACCTCGCGCGGCCTCGTGACGAGCTTGCGCTACGGCAAGCGAGGCGCGGCCGCTCTCGGGATCGGGCAAGCCAAGCCGGCGCTGTTCGGCGGCTTCCAGTTCTGCCTGCGCCTGTTGGCGCTGTTCGCGAAGATCGGCCTCGGCGGCAGCGAGTTCCTGCAATCGCGAGGCGATCCGATCGCGCGCGGACTTCTGCCTGGTCGAGTGCACGCAAGGCGGTGCGCTCGGCCTCAGAGGCCTGCGCAACTTCACGTTCCGCTGCGATCAGGCCGAGCTGCAGACGCCGAGAGTTCCTCTTGTGCTGCACGGTTCTTGGCTTCGGCCAATTCCGCGTCGGCGCGTTTGTTCGGCAATTCTCTTGCCAGTTCATCATAGCGGTTTTCCGCTTCGAGCCGTGCGGCTTCGGATGCGCCTTCGCCCCGAGCGATGAAACCATCCCACCGGCGCAGGAAGCCGTTCCGGGTGACCAGCCATTCGCCGGGCAGAAGATCGCGCCCGTCGTCGATCTCTGCGACATGGACCAGCGCCAGCCTTGCGGCCAGTTCCGGCGGGCAATCGGGCACATAGGCGGCCAGATTGTCTGCCACAGGAGTGGGAGTTTCGCCTCCGCCCCAGAAACGCCCCTCGGCCTGTTCCTGCGGCTTGCCCAGGGGCGCCTTGGCATCGCGGCCCAATACTGCGGCGAGCGCGCGTTCGTAGCCGGGCGCCGCGCGCACCTTGTCGAGCGCTGCCGGAAGTCCATGCCGGTTGGCGGCCTGTTTTGCCCGCGCGTCGCGATCTCGCTGCAAGGCGCTGAATTCACGCTCGACCCCTGCAAGTTCAGCCTTGGCTGCGGCGAAGCTGCTGGCGGCATTGTCACGCGCGGCGGCGAGTTCCTCCTTGCGGGCCTGCCGCGCCTCGAGTTTGCTGCGCAGATCGGCCAGTCGGGCCGCGGCTTCATCCGCATGAGCTTGCGCTTCGGCAACCGCCGCCCCGGGATCGCCTTGAAGGGTTAGCGCAGTGCGTGTTTCTTCCTGACGCCTGGCTTCGCCCGCGAGCCGATCGAGGCGCGCCCGAGCCTGCGAGACTTCGGCCTCAGCCACACGCCATTCGGCTTCGACGCCCGCATGATCGGCCGTCGCCTTGGCGAGATCGAGTTCTGCGGTGCGGGCAGCACGCTCGGTATCTTCGGAACGCCGAACGATTGCCGGTCGGCGCTCCTCGTCCGCGGCCAGCACTTTCTCGGCTTCATCCAGTTCCTTCTGAAGCCGGCTCAGAGCTTCGGCAGCATCCTTGGTCAGACGGTCGGCTTCGCCGCGATCTTCTTCCAGGCGCGCCTTCTGGCGGTCGAGATCGGCCAGCCGTTGTTCCGCGGCTTCGAGCTGGCTGGTGAGCGCCGCCATGCGGTGGCCGTGCGCGCTGGCATCGTCGCGCCTGTCGGCAAGCTCGTCGCGTGCCTGGGTGAGGGCTTCTGCCGAGATGATGCTGCGCTTTCTGCGCTTCACTGGCTGCTGCCTGCGCCTCCGACACGAGTGCCTCGGCTGCCTTTGCCGCCTTGCGCGCTTCGTCCGCGGCATGTGGCGGCATCCCGCCAGCGCGCGAACAGCAGCCGGGCCTCGGCATGCTGGATCTTGGCGCTCAGTTCCTTGTAGCGCTCGGCCTGCCGGGCCTGCCGCCGGAGCGAGGCGATCTGGCTGTCCATTCCGGCCATCAGATCCTCGAGCCGGGCCAGATTGGTCTCGGTCTGCCGCAGCTTGCTCTCGGCATCGCGGCGGCGGACGTGGAGGCCCGCAATGCCGGCAGCCTCTTCCAGCATCATCCGCCTCTCGGCCGGTTTGGCTGAGATCACGGAAGCGATGCGTCCCTGGCTGACCAGCGCCGGGCTATGCGCCCCGGTCGCGGCATCGGCAAAGACCAGCGCAATGTCCTTTGCGCGCACGTCGCGGCCATTGAGGCGATAGGCACTGCCAGCGCCGCGCTCGATCCGGCGGGTTACCTCCAGCTCTTCCTCATCTTCACCCGCAGCATGAAGCACGACTTCCGCGAAATCGCGCGGGGGGCGCTGCGCGGTGCCAGCGAAGATCACATCGTCCATTCCGCCTGAACGCATCGATTTGGGAGAATTTTCTCCCATAACCCAGCGGATCGCTTCAAGCAGGTTGGACTTGCCGCAGCCGTTCGGCCCGACCACGCCGGTCAATCCCGGTTCGATGCGCAGTTCGGCGGGTTCGACGAAGCTCTTGAAGCCACTCAGCTTGAGCTTGCGGATCAGCATCGCGTTGCGATTACCCCGCCGCAGCCATCAGCGTGCGCCGGCAGTCTGGAGAATAGGCTCAAGCGTATCCCAAGTATGCGTGCCGATGTTCTTGCCGTTGAGAATAAAGGTCGGGGTGCCGTTGATTTCCAGCTCGGTGGACTGCGTGTTCGAACGTTCCACGAAAGCGGTCGCCTTCGCAGGGTCGGCCAGGCACTGCATCGCCTGATCGCGCGAAATGCCGCGGGCGGCAAAGAAGTCGAGCAGCCCGCTCACTTCAGCCACGGCCTGATAGCGCTTGTCTTCCGGCAATGTCGTAGCTTGTGCCAGCGCGTCGCCATTGGCCTGCACTCTTTCGAACACGGGTCCGAGATTGGCCCAGAATTGTTCGGCGAGCGGGTGGAAGGATTGCGGACCGCTGCAGCGGGCGAGCATTGCGACAGTGAGGTCGATCGGATCGTGGATCTGGTTGCGAAGTTCGTAACTCAGGACGCCGCTCGCGACATATTTTTCATGTAGAGGCGCGCTCGCCTTTTCGGAAAAATCCGCGCAGTGGGAGCAAGTGTGCGAAGCATATTCGACGAGCTTCAGAGGCGCATCGGGGTTCCCGACGACTACACCGCCTTCGGGTGTTTCCGATGCGACATCGGCCCATTGTTGCCCGGCAGGCGGCGCAATGTGGGCGATGGGTTCGCCAGCCGGCAAGGCGTCGTTCGAGTCGCCGGCGCCGCAGGCGGTCAGCGTCAGAGCGGCGCATGCGGCAAAGGCGCCGGATACCAGGCGGCCGAAGGCAGGCGTCTTGTAGATGTTCTTGGTGAGGCTCATCGTCATATCCTCGTTGGGGCTAGCCGAAGGCGGGCAATGAATGAAGCGAAAGGCATGGGGAGGGGCCTGTTTTGCACAACTTACGATAAAAGGCCCATATCGAAATCGATCAAAGCCGGGCGTCGATCTGCGGGCGTAACATCTCCCAATGCGCGGTTGCCAGCAACAGCATGCCGTTGATGGCAAAGCTCGGAGTGCCCGCAATGCTGTATTTTTCCTCATCTGCCTTGGTCTGGTTCGCAAGCCTCTGAGCGAGGGCATCATCACCCAGGCATCTATCCGCCTGGACCCGCGAAAGCCCTTGGCCCGCCACTATTGCGTAAAAGCCGAAGTCCGAAGCGATCGAACGCCGCGCTGCTGACCGGTCCTTGGCGATCCAGCGATCACGCTGGGCCTTGGACGCGGATCCGAGCAAGGGAGCCCATTTGTCATAGCTGAGGAACATGGCGCGGTGGGCATCGAAGAATTTCTGAGGGGCCACACATTCGGTCAGCATGGCGGCCGTGAGATCCACCGGGTCGCGCACGAAATGCCGGACCTCATATGATACGTTGCCGGGTTGGACATAGCCAAGCTTGATCACGCCGCCGGCCTCCTTTTCGAAAGCGGCGCAGTGCGAGCAGGTGTAGCTTTCAAAAGCGACCAGCTTCACCTTGGCGTCAGGATTGCCGAGCCGGTGCCCACCCTCCGTCTTCGCGACTGTGCTCATCCAATTCGGTGCGGCCCCGATATTGAGCAACGCGACAGATCCCAGTATCGCCACGCGGAAGAACGCATTCATCGGGTCAATCCTCTTTCGATCCCAGGCTGCGCGCAAGCGATTCCAGCACAGTGCGCAGTTCCGGATCGCCGATATCGCGCAGGCTTTCCCCAAGTTCCATCGGGATCGGCTTGAGCGAAACCGGCGCTGTTCGAGTGCCTTGAGCAGCAGGCGCCTTAACCTCACCTTGCCGCATCTTGACGCGGGAGACAGCCTTGTAGCCGAAGAACCGGTTCACCCGTTCGATGATCTCGGGGATCACATGCTGGATGATCGGCGCATGAGCGGGAACCACGACGAGTTGAAGGATGCCATCAGTCTTTTCGCCGGGGGGAAGCGGATCGCTTCGGGCGCACAAATCCTCGCATGGCGCGGCCCCACGATCTCCGGCCAACGTGTGACGACGCTGGACTGGACGAAGCCGAAGCGGCGGAAGGCGGTGCGACCGATATCGGGCATGAGTTCGGCGACCGATCGCGCAGGGCCGCCGCGCGGCCGCTCGTAGCGTTTGCCGGCAGTCTTCGCTGTCTTGCGGACTGCGTCCGGCTTGGCGCCCGGCTTCGGTTTGTCGTCGTCCCGTTCCATGATGCGGCCCGCCATGCCATAGCGACCGGCATGGATGCCAGCGAGACCATGAATACCGTTCCCAGTCTTGTTCCCGATGTCGCGGGGCCACTGCTGGCCTGGTACCACGACCATGCTCGCGCATTGCCCTGGCGGATCATGCCGGGGGATGGCGCATCCCCTGATCCCTATCGCGTGTGGCTGTCCGAGGTCATGCTCCAGCAGACGACAACTGCCGCGGTCGCGCCCTATTTCGCGAAATTCACCGAACGTTGGCCCACAGTCCATGCGCTGGCGGCAGCGCCCGAGGAAGACGTCATGGCAGCCTGGGCTGGCCTCGGATATTACAGCAGGGCGCGAAATCTGGTGGCCTGCGCGCGCGAGGTGGCCGCGCAAGGAGGGTTCCCGCAAGAGGAAGAGGGATTGCGCAAGCTGCCGGGGCTCGGAGCCTATACCGCAGCCGCGATCGCCGCGATTGCCTTCGGCAGGCGGGCCGTGGTGATTGACGCCAATGTTGAACGGGTGGTTGCGCGGCTGTTCGCTCTCGAACAGCCGCTACCGGCCGCACGCAAGCCGATCCGCCAGCGGACGGAGGCCATCACTCCGCAGGAGAATGCAGGAGACTTCGCCCAGGCGATGATGGATCTCGGGGCGACGATCTGCACTTCGCGCGACCCGAAATGCCTGCTCTGTCCATTGGCGGCGATTTGCCGGGGGAGGGCGAGAGGCGATCCTGCACGGCTTCCGGTCAAGGCGCCGAGGAAGGCGCGGCCCGAACGCGTGGGCAATGCCTGGTGGATCGAGCGCGACGGCGCGGTGTGGCTCGTCACGAGGCCTGGCAGCGGAATGCTTGGCGGGATGAGAGCTTTGCCTGACGACGGCTGGCATGCAGGGTCTGACGGTAGCTCGCAGCCGCCGCTAGAGGGCGATTGGCGCCATGCGGGGGCGGTACGGCACAGCTTTACCCATTTTCACCTGACGCTGAATCTGCAGGTCCATGCCGGAACTGCGGACCTGGACAAGGGCATGGGGCCAGGGCAGTGGTGGCCGCTCGCGCAGATGGAGGAGGCGGGGCTGCCGACTGTCTTTGCGAAAGCTGCGCGCCTAGCGCTCGCCTAGATGATGCCGCCGCCGATTGAGAGGCGCACCACCGCGATCGCAAACACGATCAGGCAGAAATTGCGCCCGTAATTGGAGCGGGAAAGCGCGCCAAGGCCGATCCCAATGACCGCGATCGGCAGGACGAACCAATTGCCCCAGCCAAGCAGCGGGATGGTGGACGGGATCGCCAGGATGAGAGCCACAATACCGAGCAGGACTGAGATCGCGTTGAGCATGTGTGTTATATAGATAGGACACTGACTCGGTGCAAGGACGGATCCAGGTGTCCAGTTCGGCGACTGATACCGTCATTGCGAGGAGGCGAAGCCGACGAAGCAATCCAGAGCGGCTCTGGCGACTCTGGATTGCCGCGGGCCTACGGCCCTCGAAATGACGGTACGCATAAAAAAATAACCTAATAGGTACAAAAATCTTGACAAGAACTATCATATAGGCTAAATTCAAAATCCATTGCGTAGAGTTCGATTCGTACCTCGCTTCCCTCCGCCTCTTGACCGCAGCCGACTGGGTCCTAACGATAGCTCCTCGATTGGGGGCGAAGGTAATGATTGCATGGACCCGAATGACTTCCCCTCCATCGTCTCACGCCGAGCCGCGCTGCGCAGCTGCGCCGGGGCTGTCACGGGTTCAGCAGTTCTTGGATGGCCTTTCATGAGCACAAATGCCGCCGCAAAAGTCCAGCAGGAGTGGCCGAACGCCGCGCTGATGGCCGAAACCTACGTCCGGGAAGGGCGGGTTGCCAACATGGTCATCAAGGTCGGCCAAGGGGATGAGCCGCCAACGCTGCTCGCTGCAGGTCGCGACACCAGAGGCGGTAGCCGGCATGCGGACGCCGACAGTCTTTACCGGATCTATTCAATGACCAAGCCGATTACCGGCATGGCAGCGATGATCCTGGTTGCGGAAGGCAAGCTTGGGTTGGATCAGCCGCTGGCTGAACTTCTGCCCAAATTCGCAAACATGCAGGTCCAGAAGGTCTACGATGGCGGCGTGGATGCCGCCTCGCTCGAACCGGCGGAACGCCCGATCCTGATCCGCCATCTCATGACTTACACTGCCGGACTTGGCTATTCGATCGTCCAGCAAGGCCCCATCGCCGATCTGATGCGTGAACGCGGTGTGGTTACCGGCCAAATCAGCAAGGTGAGCGTGCCGGAACTTGATCGCGGAGTCCCGGTTCCCAGCCTCGCCTTGTTCGCCAATCGTCTTGCCGAGATGCCGCTGGTGTATCAACCGGGTACGCGCTGGAGCTATTCGACCGGTCTCGATGTGCTCGGCCGTGTGATCGAAGTGGTTAGTGGGCAACCATTCGACGCATTTTTGAAAGAACGAATCTTCAGGCCGTGCAAGATGGACAGCACCTTCTTCCGCGTTCCTGAAAGCGAGCTTTTCCGCCTGACGATGAATTATGCCGTATTGAACGGCAAGCTTCTCCCGATCGATCCGCCGGCCAATTCGATATTCGCCGAAGAGCCGCCATTCCCGATGGGCGGGTCGGGCCTCGTTTCGAGCCCGCGCGATTACGACCGGTTCCTGAAGATGATCTTTGGCTACGGGATGCTCGAAGGCCGCCGGGTGATGCCAGAGGCGGCCGTAAGGATGGGCACGAGCAATTTGTTGCCTGAAACCGCCGTCCTGACAGGTACGAGCGTGGAAGGTTACGGCTTCGGCGCAGGCGGCCGAATTGGCTGGAAAGGGGGTAAATCGGGCTTCGGCTGGGCGGGAGCGGCAGGCACCGTCGGCTTCGTGGACATGCTCACGGGCGTGCGCGCCGGGCTGTTCACGCAATTCATGCCCGGACAGACCTACCCGGTGTTCGAGGAGCTCGAACAGGCCCTTACCAAGGACATCGCATTTCAGAGGAACAATACATGAGCTGCTGCGCTGCTGCGATCGCATTTGCCGGGTCCAAGATCGACCGCGCGGACCATATCCGCTCGGACCCCGATCGGCTTGCCGCGCTCAGGAGCCCGCAAGCGATGCTGCTGATGCTCGATGGGCTCGCCCCGGAACTGGACGAGCAAAACCGGCTGATATGGGGCAAGCTCTCGCAGGCTCCGGACGATGCTGAATTGGTCTTTCTAGGCATGATGGGGGGACGGGGATGCTTTGCGGCAGTCCCTAAGGAAGGCGATCCCAACCCGGCCTATGCCCATCGCAAGACATGGCAGGCGATTGCGATCATGGAAGCCGGCGACATGGCCATGTATGGCTGTGCCCGCAGCCTGGTCGATTGGCATGCACGGCATCAGTTCTGCGCCAAATGCGGTGCCCCGACGATGCTCGCAAAAGGCGGTTGGCAGCGCAACTGCGTGAACGAAAACTGTCAGGGGCAGCATTTCCCGCGCACCGATCCGGTGGCCATCATGCTGGTGGAACATGACGGCAAGCTGCTTCTCGGCCGGCAAAGTCGGTTTCCGCCGCGCAGTTTTTCGGCGCTCGCCGGATTTGTCGAGCCAGGCGAGTCGATCGAGGAAGCGGTGGCACGCGAGGTCAAGGAAGAGGCTGGCGTAACCGTGCGCGATGTCAGCTATATATTCAGCCAGCCCTGGCCGTTCCCGTCGCAGCTGATGATCGGGTGCCATGCCCACGCGGAAAGCTCCACCTTGCTGATTGACAAGACTGAGATCGAAGAAGCACGTTGGTTTACGCGCGAGGAAGTGACCGAAGCGGTCGAGAAGGGGCAGGACAGCTCCGGTTTTACTCCACCGCCGGTTCAGGCGATTGCGCATCAGATGCTGAAGTGGTGGCTTACGCGATGAGTGAAGAAGAAGTCAGTTCCAACCCCCCGCGCGTCGCGGTCGACATCTGGTCCGACGTCATGTGCCCCTGGTGTGCCATCGGCTACACGCAGTTCGCCAAGGCGCTGAAGGAGCTCGAGGGAGAGATCGCAGTCGAAGTCCGCTGGATGCCGTTCGAACTCAACCCGGACCTGCCGCTCGAAGGGAAAAGCCAGGCACAGCATATCTCGGAAGTCTACCAGCGTAGCCCGCAGGAGGTCGCCGAGATGGGTGCCAGGCTCCGCGAAGTGGCGGAGCGGGCTGGTTTCTCGATGAGCTACGACGGTGAAGGCGACGGGCCGGAGCCGATGATGTGGAACACGTTCGAAGCGCATAAGCTGCTGCGCTGGGCGCTGGCCACGCAGGGCATGGATGCCCAGACCGCACTCAAGCTCGCCCTGTTCCGCGCGCATTTTCAGCAACGTCGCAAGATCGGCAAGCGCGCAGTGCTGCTCGATATAGCGGAGAATCTGGGTTTCGACCGGGAAGCGGCGAATATCGCCCTGGACGACGAAGCGCTGGGCATCGCGGTGAAGCTGGAGGAGCAACGCGGCCGCGAAAACAATATCAATTCGGTGCCCAGTTTTATCGTCAATGGCCGCTATCTGATTCCCGGTGCGCAAGACCCGGAAGTCTACCGCGAGACGTTGCGCAAGGTCGTGGAGCTGGCCCAGCAGGGCTGATATTCGGCACACAATCGAGCCGAGAAGTTTCTATCCACAGATGGATTACGGTAAACGCCGCCTTAATCCTGTTTGTTTAGACCTTGTTAACGCCGTTGCCACACCACTGGCGGGTGGCGCGCAGAGTTCTCACAGCATTGCTTTTCCTGGCCGTTTATTTCGGCCTTGCGCTGGCGGCTCTCGCAGCGGCGCGCTCCTCCAGCGCGCCTCCACTGCTTTGGGCCGCGTCGGGCTTGCTGATTGCCTTGCTGCTTCGCGCGCCTCGCCGTCAGTGGCTGCTTTTTCTCGGCCTTGCAGCGCTGGGCGGCGGCCTTGCTGCCTTATGGGCGGGGGCCGCTCCGTCCCTTATTGGCGCGACGGTGATTGCGCTGGTGGCCGAAGGCTGGATCGGCGCTCGTCTGCTGCAAAGGCGCAAACGGCGCGAGAGCGATCTGCTACGGGAGTGGCTGGCGGATGCAGGGGTTATCGCCATTGCCGCACCGGTTGCCGGCGGCCTGTGCCTCCTAGGGGTGCAGTACTTCGCTGAGGGGACGGCAAGATTCGATGTCTTTGCGGCCTATGTTCTGGCTCATGGCATTGGCAATTTGGTGTTCTTTCCGCTGTTCAACATGATCGTGAGCCGGGAAGCTGGCGAATGGGCAAGCGGACGGAACTTGCGCAGGCCGTTGAGCCTGGCGAGCTTCCTGCTCGCGGTGGCAGTTTCTGCAGGCTGGGCGTTTTGGCAATCGGATTCCCTGCCGCTGCTTATACCCATTCTGGTGGCGCTCTTCGCTACCTGCCGCTTCGGCATGCCGGCCGCGACATTATCGGTCGTGTCTCTCGCTCTGGTTGCATGGACCGTGAGCCTGGCGGGTATCGGCTATGTGCCCCAGTTCGTCCTCACTTCGTCAACTCCTGCTGAATGGCAATTCCTCCAATTCTATCTGGCGCTGGCGGTATTGTGCCTGCAGCCGCTGGCGCGGCATCTCACGCAGAACAGGCGATTGGCATTCGCGCTTATGCAGAAGGACCTTTCGGGTGTCGAAGTAGAACTCTCACTGCAGGTCAAGGATCACGCGATCGACGAGAGCCAGGAGCTTTATCGGCTGCTGGCGGAGAACATGACTGACGTCGTTCTCAAGACCGATCGCGGCGGCCGTGTTCTCTATGCTTCCCCCAGCCTTGAAAGGCGTGCCGGGATTCACCCGTCCGAACTGGTTGGCAAGCCGATCCTCGAGGTGATTCATCCCTCTTATGTGGCTTCGTTTCTTGCCGAACTCGACGAGATGGTTGCCGGGCGCAAGGATTCGGCCTGGATCGAGTATCTTGGCATCGCAAGCGACGGGGAAGAGCGCTGGTTCGATACTCAAATCCGGTGTTCGATGGAGAGTCACGGCGCGGCGGCGGGGGCAATTATTGTCTTGCGCAATATCGAGGAAAGAAAAGCGCTGGAGCAGCAGCTGTTTGCGGCGACTCTGACTGATCCGCTGACTAACCTCACCAACCGGCGCGCTTTCAACTCAATGCTGCAATACCACCTGGATGTTCCGGTTGCAGGCTGTCTTGCCATATTCGACATTGACGATTTCCGGTCGATCAATCGCGAACATGGCCATGCCGCGGGCGACAAGGTGCTTACCACGGTTGCCAAGCTGCTGCGGGCGCTTCTGCGCAAAGATGATATCATCTCGCGGATCGGCGGGGAAAGGTTCGCGGTGTTGCTTTCGCAGACGACGCCCGACGAGGCAGAGATGCTTTGTCAGCGCGTCGTCCGCACCCTTGCCGAAGCGAGTGGCACCGGGCCCCGTATCACTGTCAGCGCGGGGGTATCCCGCATCGATGGAACGATGGACGACACAATGAAGCGTGCCGATGCCGCTGTCGTCACTGCCAAGGCGAAAGGTCGTAACCGGCTGGAGATGGAAGCAGGGATGAGCCGGCGTTGGACGCCCGACCAGTTCGCTCTCGGAGATAAGAGCTAGAGCTGGTCCGGACGGCCAATTTCGGCGCGAGACCTGCGTTCACGCGTAAGCGCGGCAGCAGAGCGCCTCCAGTTCCTCGACGACGCGCGATTGGCGCATTTCCTGGCGAACCGCTTCTCCCAGCCGCGCAGCCGATTCGGCAAATCCTGGCTCGACCAGGAGCCTCGTCAGCGCCTCGCCAATATCGCCGGTGGTTGCGCCGGGTGATAGCATCAACCCTGCGCCATGCTCCGCAATACGCGCAGCATTCCCGTCCTGGTCACGGCCATGAGGTATCACAAGCATGGGAAGGTCGGCGGCCATGGCTCGGGCCACGGTTCCGTGTCCTCCATGCGTGACTACGAGACTCGCTTCCTTCATGATTTCATTGTGCGGTGCGCTTTGGAGCAGGCAAACATTTTCTGCCGGTACGAGTTCGTGCGGCATGATCGTCGGCCCGAGGGTCACCACTGCCCGCACAGGCAGCGGGGCCAGTGCATCGATAATCCGCTGTAGAACTCCGGCATGGTTCTGAAAGGTGGTGCTGAAGCCGACAAGGACCAGGGGGCGGCTGTCTTCGGCCTGCCAAGGCGATAACCATGGCTCGACCCAGTTGGGTTCATCCAGCTGCGGGCCGATATAGGCATAGCCGGAAGAGTTGCCCTCGATTGAGAAATCGAAGGTCCGGCTGATGCCGATAAGGATCTTTTGCGCAGGGCGAAGCTGGTCCAGAATTGTCTCGAGTGGGCAGAGTCCGAGAGCGTCACGCGCCCGATTGAGAGCGGGTAGGCCGTGATCGAACATTGCCTTTGCCCCTGCCGCCATTTCTTCCAGCTGGGCCAGTTCTTCCTGATTCAGATCGCTGCGATGGGCAGGGAAGTTTCGCGGTGCGTCGTCGAGCGGGAAGAAAAGCCAGTTGCAAGGCAGCAGCACAAACGGCTGTCCGATCGCTTCGCAGCCCAGCATTACCCCGAACAGCAGTTCGCTGGAAATGACTAGATCCGCCGGCTCTCTGCGCAGCTCATCCATCAAGTCTTGTGCGTAAGCGAGGGCAGGGCCGGCGAAGATGTCGTCGATCGCCTGCATAAAGCCTTCCACGGGGCTTGGTGCGGCCCAGTCGCGGACCAGTTCGCTTTCGCGCGAACGATCGGTGCGACTTGGCGCCCGGGTCCATGGTATGAACCGTGCACCTACGATCTCGGCCTCCAGGCGATTGCAGGCGTCGCTCACAACCCGGACATCGTGTCCGGCTTCGATGAGTTTGCGGGCTACCGTGAGTTTTGGGCCGACAGAGCCGCCATCTTCCCAGGTGGCAATCAGGAATTTCTTGGGATCGGTTCCAACGGTCATGTCATTCCTCCAATGACGTGAATGCCCCGCGATTGAATTCGCTGGGCGAAATGCGGAGTGCGCACGCGCACATGTCTATCATGGCGCTGCGCAGTGCAGATTTGCTGCGCTTCATGTCGACCCGCAGAAGTTTCCAGATGTACAGGTCGAGCGCGATCACCAGTCGGTCATGCACCTCGTCGCGCTCATGGACCGCAAGCGCTTCGAGCCAGGGGGCGAAGACTTCTCCGACCCATTTGCGATGGTCTTTGCGTCCATAGTCAGTGACTTTGCGCAAGGCTGAAATTCGATCTTCTTGAGCGAGAAAACGCATGATCAGATCGCCCTTGAATTCGTATTCATCGATGATCGCATCGACGATACGGTCGATAGAACCGACCGGGCTTCCGCGGCGGGCGAATATGTCCACTTCGAGCTTCGCCGTTGCCGCCTCCAGCAATCCTTCCTTTCCGCCGAAGCGGCGGATAACAGTCTGCACCGTCACCCCGGCATCGCTTGCGATATCCTCAAGACGGATCTCTTCGAACCAGCCGATTTCCATGCGCGCAATGAAGGCATCGAGGATACGGCTGCCGGTTTCCTCCGTCGCTTTCGCACGGGCCGACTGGCGGTAGGAACGGGTTGAAGGCGAATCATCTTTCATGTGAGTGGAGACAACATGGAATCTTCGAGGTGCAAGCTTTATGTTAACTGAGCTAACATGAATGTGCGCACCTATGCATTCGCTCGCGACTGCAGAGCGGCGTTTGAGAGCCCGATCCGTTCATTGGTCGGCGGA
Source organism: uncultured Alphaproteobacteria bacterium (assembly GCA_963777785.1). GTDB lineage: Bacteria > Pseudomonadota > Alphaproteobacteria > Sphingomonadales > Sphingomonadaceae > Andeanibacterium. Next base: position 345,320 of record CAVZRU010000002.1, on the reverse strand, counting down.
AATGTGAGGATATTGCGCTAATAATTGATAGGGTCGGTAGCAGCGACCATAGACAAGAAACGCGAGAACTTTCCCGATCAGACCAACCCGAGTTTCGCCAGTTTGTTGATCAGCTTGCCAGGCATGGCATCCCCGGAAAATTCGCCTGAGGCAATGTCGGGCGGAGCGTCTTTGTCGTTGAGATAGCGCCAGCCTTGATGCGCGCGTTTGGCACGCGGCTCGACCGGTATCAGGCGCGGTTCCAGCTTGATCCACCAGCGGCCATCCTCGCGCTGTTCGAATGCCTTGATGGGCGAGCGGGCAATGATCGCGTGCTGATGGATCCAGTAGAGCGAACCGCCGACCATCTCAGCATGCCGCTTGGGAAGATAGCGCGTAGTCATCAGCGCTTCCTCGCCGCTTTCCACCCACTCGCGCAGCGATTCGACGCTCTCGGCGCGGAAAGCGATTTTCGTCATATGGAGGGGCACTGCGCTGACCGCCTTCTAGGAGACCAGGCCGCTGGTCACCGCCAGGCCGAGGAAAGCGAAAAAGCCCATCGAATCGGTGATCATGGTGACGAAGACCGAACTGGCGACTGCCGGATCCTGCCGTAGCCTGTCGAAGATGACCGGCACGAGTACTCCGGCAAGTCCGGCGATGAGGATGTTGATCATCATGGCGATCGCAATGACTGCGCCCAATGGGATTGTGAAGATCAGGGCAGTGGCCATACCAATCAGCACCGCCACGGTTCCCCCATTGAGCAGGGCAACGCTAACTTCGCGCCACAATATGCGCTTCGTATTGCTGCGGGTGAGCTGGTTGGTGGCGAGGGCGCGCACTGTAACCGCCATGGTCTGCGTGCCGGCATTCCCGCCGATGCTGGCGACGATCGGCATCAGCACTGCCAGAGCGACCAGTTTCTCGATCGCGGCGCCGAAAGACCAGATGATGCCGCTGCCCACCAGAGCGGTGCCCAGATTGGCAATCAGCCAGCGCACACGCGCAGTATAGGCATCCCGGATCGGCTCGTTGATGTCGCCGTCGCCCGCGCCCGACAGCAGCAGAACGTCTTCGCCGGCTTCTTCCTGGATGATGTGAACGATATCGTCGACCGTCAGTTGGCCAACCAGGCGCCCGTTCTCATCCACCACCGCGGCGGATATCAGCGCATATTTCTGGAAGCGAAGCGCCACTTCTTCCTGGTCCATCGTGACCGGGATCAGTGTCTGGTCGCGCTTCATCACGTCGGCCAAGGCGATATGGCGCGGCGTGCGCAGGATCCAGGACAGCTGGCAGGTGCCGATCGGACGATGCCTGTGGTCGACGACGAACACTTCCCAGAATTCGGTCGTCAGTTCGTCGTGCTCGCGCAGGTAGTCGATCAGGTCGCCGACCGTCAGGTGTTCGGGCACCGCGATCAGTTCGCGCTGCATCAAGCGCCCGGCGGTCTCCTCGGGATAGGACAGCGCGTTCTCGATCGCCGCCCGGTCTTCCGGGTCCATCTCGGCGAGGACGGCGTCCTGGTCCTCCTTGTCGAGGTCCTCGATCAGCTGAACGGCATCGTCGGTATCGAGTTGCTCGGCGATTTCAGCGACGGCTTCTGGCGGCAGCGCCTCGACCATGTCTTCGCGCACGTAATCGTTGAGCTCGGCGATCACTTCGCCGCTCATCAGATCGGTGATCGCAGCTGCGAGCGAGGTGCGCCGGTCGCGATCCAGCAACTCGAACAAGTCGGCGATATCCGCCGGGTGGAGCGGTTCGACCAATTCGTAGACCCGCGCCTCGTCGCCTTCTTCAAGCGCATCGGTGACGCTGCGTACGAACTTTGCGGTCAGCCGGTTTTCGTCGTCGAACTGTTCGCCTTCCTCCTCCGTTTCCGGCGGAGCGGTGCGTTCCAGTTCGTCGAGGTCTTCCGGCGTGGTCATGAACCCCTCCTATTGCGAGCGCGCGCAAAAGCAACCGCGTGGGGTGACATCGGCCAGTTGCGCTCTATATGGCCACCAGGCAAATGGAGAATTCCCCAAATGGCAGATGACACGCTTACCTTTACGCTCGATTCCGGCGACGTCGTAATCAAGCTGCGTCCCGATCTGGCTCCCGGACATGTCGAACGCATTTCCGAGCTCGCGAAGGAAGGTTTTTACGATGGCGTGGTGTTCCACCGCGTGATTGACGGTTTCATGGCGCAGGGCGGCGATCCCACCGGCACCGGTATGGGTGGCAGCGACAAGCCTGACCTTAAGGCCGAATTCAATGCAGAGCCGCATGTGCGCGGCATTTGTTCGATGGCGCGCAGCCAAAATCCGAACAGCGCCAACAGCCAGTTCTTCATCTGCTTCGACGACGCGGGCTTCCTGGACAAGCAATATACCGTCTGGGGCCAGGTCGAGAGCGGCATGGAGCATGTTGACGCTCTGCCCAAGGGCGAACCGCCGGCCAATCCCGGCAAGATCGTCAAGGCGACGGTCAGCTGAAAGGGAAGGGCGCTTCGGGCGCCCTTTTCTTTGCCCGCGTTGCGGACGCCGCACTAACGATGAAGTCGCGTTCGCTGACCCGTATGACGACGCGGCGCTAAGCCTCGCACTTGGCGAGCCAGTCAGCGATGGCATTGGCCGCCGCATCGGGCGAGAGGTTTCCAACTTCCAACTCCAACACTGCGTCGGCATGATCGAGCAGGGCAGGGCGGTCGGCGAGCGCGCCTAAAGCGGCGACGTTGGTGAGCTTGCGCATCATTTCTCGCTCGGGCGAGACCAGACGCCGGTGGTGCTCCTTTTCCGGGCAGGTGAGATGGACCGCCAGCAATCGCGATCGGCGCAGATCGGCGAGCTCGCGAAATGCCTGCTGCCATTCCTGGCCCCAAGCGCGGTCTGTGCCTGGCGCCATGGTCACGATTACGGGACCTTGGCAGGTAGTTCAGCCACGCGATCAAATGCGATCTTGCGGACTGCACGCACTGTTTCGTAAAACTCGGGCGAACGAAATTCGGTGGTTGCGAAGGCCGGGTTATAGATCGTGTGATTGTCGAGCAGTTTCGCTCCGATGCGCTCGGCAAGAATACGGCCAATCGTAAATTTGCCGACGCCTGCCTGGCCATTGAGTTCAACGATCATTTCAAGACCCCAGCAGTCCTTAGAGACTGAACAGCATATAGATGCCCAGCACCACAAACAGCGCAGCCGCCGCATAGCGGATGGTGGAAAGCGGAATGACCTTCACCAGCCGTTCGCCCAGCAATACCGCGGGCACATTGGCTGCCAACATGCCAAGCGTCGTGCCGACCGTCACCAGCAGCGCATCATGGAACCGCGCGCCGAGCGCGATCGTGGCAACTTGCGTCTTGTCGCCGATTTCTACCAGGAAGAAGACGATCAGCGTCGTGAGGAACGGGCTGCTCATGCGCGCTCGCGGTTCTTCGTCGTCGTCCAGCTTGTCGGGCACCAGCGTCCACAGGCCCATCGCAATGAAACCCGCTGCCACTGCCATGCGGAAGGCGGGGCCATCGAGCCAGGCTGCGGCCTGGGAGCCTACGTAGGCAGCTACGAAATGGTTCGCGAGCGTGGCAAACAGGATGCCGAAGATGATGGGCACGGGCTGACGGAACCTTGCCGCCAGCACGATGGCGAGCAGCATGGTCTTGTCGCCGATTTCCGCGAGGGCAACCACTGCCAGTGAAGTGAAAAAAGTCTCGAGCATAGGTCCCAAAATCCAGTGCTTCGGTCAGATGCCCGAATTGATCAGCCAGTCGTGAAACAGGCGCACCGGCCGCAGTTCCAGGGCCTTGGGTCGGCACACGAACCAATAGCTGTATGGACTGTCGACCTGGATGTCGAACAGGCTTCCCAGGCGGTTGTCGCCCGCCCGGTTGATGTGATCGTCATGCATGATTGCGATCCCGAGCCCTTGCGCTGCGGCTTCAAGGATCAACTGGCCGGAATCGTAATGATCGATCGCGGCAGGCTCCAGATCCGGCATTCCGATCGCGCGCTTCCAGGCTTCGAAGCTTTCGGGCAAATCGTTGTGGATCAGGAAGGTCTGCTTGGCGAGCGTCTCCTTGCTGGGATTCTTGCCGATCTCCTGCATCAACGGCAGGCTGCAGATCGCGTGGACGCTGTTATGGTCGAGCTGTACGGCGTGGAAGCCCTTGTCCGGCTCAGTGGTCAAAATGATCGCGGCGTCCAAGCGTGTCGCCAACACGGCCGATCAGGTTCGGGCCGGTATCGATGTCGATATGCAGGCGCGGATGGAGCTTCCTGAGTTCCGGCAGCTTCGGGAACAGGCGCTGCGTTCCAAACAAAGGCAGCACGCCGAGATGGAGCCGCAAGAGCTGCAAATTCTCGGATTGGCCTTCGACCGCCGCGGCCAGGTTCTCGAGATGCGGGTTCACGGCATCGTAGAAGGCGCGGCCATCATCGGTCAGCTTCATCGCCTGGTGCGCGCGGGTGAACAGCTTCTTGCCGACGAAGTCCTCCAGGCTGGTGACCCGGCGCGACAGCGCAGAAGGCGAAAGGCCAAGCTCGTCCGCCGCCGCCCTGGCCGAACCAAGGCGGACGATACGCACAAACGCTTCGAGCGCGCGAAGGGGTGGCAAGCGGCGGGTCGACATGAAGTGTTCTACTGTCCAGAAAAACGGAGTGCTGTCGAGCAGCACGCCGCAATTAGTTGCGAAAAAATCAATTGGGCTGCGCGAAGCTAGTCCTCTTGTTTGATCTTTCGCTCGGGCGGATGCAGCCGCAACCGTGTCACATGGGTGTCATTGCCTGCCGTCACTTCGATCCGCCAGCCGCTGGAATGGTGGCAGAATTGCTCCCGACTTCCGGCACCTGGCCGGCCAGCACGAAGGCGAGGCCGCCCAGCGTGTCGACCGATTCCTCCACTTCGGCGAGCCGCGGATCGATCCTTTCGGCGATGTCATCCAGTTCGGCGCGGGCATCGACATCCCACATGCCGTCGCCGATCGGCACGATCAGTTCTTCGGGCGCGTCGTCATGTTCGTCCTCGATATCGCCGACGATCTCCTCGACCAGATCCTCGATCGTGATGATCCCGTCGACGCCGGAATACTCGTCGACCACCACGGCGAGATGTATGCGGCTGCGCGCGCATGTCGGCCAGCACGTCGAGCGCACTGCGCGCCTGCGGCACATAGAGCGGCTGGCGCATCAGTGTGGTCCAGTCCGTCGGGCGGTTCTGCCTTGCCGATGAGGAAGGGAAACACGTCCTTGATGTGCATCATCCCGATCACTTCGTCGAGCGTCTCGCGGTAGACCGGCAGGCGCGAATGGCCATGCTCGGCGAAGGTCTGCGACCAGCTCGTCCCATGCGGGCATCGGCCGAGACGCGATGATCTCGCTGCGCGGAATGGCGACATCGTCGGCATCGTGTTCGCTGAAATGGAGCAGATTGCGCAGCATCGTGACGTTCGACCGGCGAAAGATCGCCCTTGGCAGTCTTCCGCGCTGCGTGTCGTCTGCTCGTCCTCGTGCTCGTCGATCGCTTCCTCGATCTGCGCGCGCAGCGACTTGTCGGCATTCTCGTTGTCGAAAAGGCGGCGGATTGCAGTCCACAGGCCGCCCCTACTGTCCGCGTCTCCGTTGCTGGATTCGCTGAAACTCGCGGTATCGGGCATGGCCCTGGTACTTTCTCCTTGTCAGCGCACAGTCTCAGGCGCCGTCAGCGCCCATATGGGTCGGCAATTCCCAATTGCGCAAGCGCCTTTATTTCGAGTGCCTCCATTGCATCGGCATCGGCGGCGGATATTTCATGATCGTATCCGGCCAGGTGAAGCAGGCCGTGGACGATCAGATGGGTCGGCGTGATCCTCAAGCGAAATGCCTTTTTCGGCAGCTTCGCGGGCGCAGGTTTCGTGCGCCAGGGCGATGTCGCCGAGCAGTTCGGGCGGGCCATTCCGGGCAGTGCGAGCAGCGCTGAGCGCTCGAGCATCGGGAATGACAGCACATTGGTCGGCTTGTCCTTGCCGCGCCATTCGCGGTTCAGCTCCTGAACTTCCGCGTCCGACGTGAACAGCAGGCTCGCGGCGAGGCGCGGATTGGCGAGTTCCGGGGCGACTTGTGCGCTGCAGCCTCAGCAGCCCGCCGGGCCAGATCCTCCCATTCTCCCGTGAGCCAGGGCGCCTCGATGTCGATATCCAGTTCGAGCACAGCGTTGGTCAGGCGTCTTTGCCCTCATAGGCTTCAACGATCCGTCCGACGATCGGATGGCGCACAACATCGGCGACGGTGAAGCGTGTTACATCGATACCGTCGACACCCTCCAGCCGCCGACCGCATCGTGCAGGCCGCTCATGTTCGGTCCGCCGGGAATATCGACCTGCTTGGGGTCGCCGCAGACGACCATTCGGCTGTTCTGGCCGAAGCGGGTGAGGAACATCTTCATCTGTTCGCGGGTGGTGTTCTGCGCCTCGTCGAGAATGACGAAGGCATCGGCCAGCGTGCGCCCGCGCATGAAGGCGATCGGCGCGATCTCGATCTCGCCGCTGGCCAGCCGCCGCTCGACCTGCTCGGGCGGCATGCAATCATACAGCGCGTCGTAGAGCGGGCGGAGATAGGGATCGACCTTCTCCTTCATGTCGCCCGGCAGGAAGCCGAGCTTCTCGCCCGGCTTCGACCGCGGGGCGCGATAGGATCAGGCGCTGCACGCTACCGGTCATCAGCTGGCTGACTGCCTGCGCCACCGCGAGATAGGTCTTGCCGGTGCCGGCCGGGCCGAGCGCGAAGATGATGTCGTCGCGGGCCAGCGCGCGCATATATTCGATCTGCATCGCAGAGCGCGGGATGATGGTCTTGCGCCGCGTGCGGATCATGATCGGCGGATGCTGGTCGCTGCCCGAAATGATTCCCTCGAGTGTCGGCTCGCTCGACATGGCGATCAGCGATTTCGATCGCGCCGGAATCGAGTTCCTGCCCGTTCAGCAGGCGCTGATGCATGCCTCTCAGCACTTCGCGGGCGCGGGCGACGGAATCTTCCGGGCCTTCGATCTGAACCTTGTTGCCGCTGGCGCCGATATAGACGCCAAGCCGGTTCTCTATCTGGACGAGATTGGCATCGAATTCGCCGAACAGCGCGCCGAGCACGGTTTGTTCGTCGAATTCCACTTCCACCCTGGCGCGCCGCGACGCATCGCGGCGGTCTTCGGGATGGGCGAGTGCCGCTTGTGTGTCGGCACGGTGTGCTTTGCGGGCCATGCGCTCCTTTCGGCCGTACAGCGTAGCTGCTGCCAGCCAGAAGATAGTGGCGCCTTTGCTAAGGGCAAGCTGCCTTGCGAAATAGGACCGTGGAAAAGAAGCTATGCGTGGACGGGTTGCAACAGTCGCCCGGACAACGAGTTAGGGCCTGCTTCAACCAGAGCAACGCGCACAATATCGCCGATCTCGGCCTCGCCCTCGAAATGCACCGACTGAAGCCAAGGCGATTTGCCGAGCCACTGGCCGGCAAGCTTGCCTTTGCGTTCCACCAGTACGTCGCAGGTCTTGCCGACGCTGGCCTGGTTGAAAGCGAGTGAGTGGCGGCCGAGGGCGGCCTGGAGTCGCTGCAGCCGTTCGTCCATCACTTCGCGCGGGACCTGCTGCTCCATAGTCGCGGCCGGCGTGCCGGGGCGGGGCGAATATTTGAAGCTGAAGGCCGACGCGTAGCCGACAATGTCCACCAGCTTCAGCGTTTCCTCGAACTCGGCATCGGTCTCGCCGGGAAAGCCGACGATGAAATCGCCCGACAAGGCGATGTCGGGACGCGCGGAACGAACCCGCTCAAGCACCCTGAGGTACTCTGCGCTGTTGTGGCTGCGATTCATCGCCTTGAGCACCCGGTCGGAGCCGCTCTGCACCGGCAGATGCAGGTAGGGCATCAGCTTGTCGACTTCGCCATGCGCTGCGATCAGCCCATCGGTCATGTCGTTCGGATGGCTGGTGGTATAGCGGATGCGCTGCAATTGCGGGATTTCGGCTAGCTCGCGGATCAGACCGTCGAGTCCGACGCTCCGGCCCGCCTGATCTTCGCCGCTCCACGCATTGACGTTCTGGCCGAGCAGAGTGATCTCATGGGCACCTGCTTCGACCAATCTCTTCGCTTCTTCGACCAGTGCATTGAATGGGCGGGATATCTCTGCGCCGCGCGTATAGGGTACGACGCAATAGGTGCAGAATTTGTCGCATCCTTCCTGCACGGTCAGGAATGCCGTTGGCCCAACCCTGCGGCGCGCAGGCAGTACGTCGAACTTGGCGTTGGCGGGCATGTCGGTATCGGTCGCGCGTCCGCCCTTCACGGCACGCTCGAGCATTTCGGGCAAGCGATGATAGGCCTGCGGCCCGACGACAACGGACACTGCAGGTGCCCGCGACATGATCTCGTCGCCCTCGGCCTGCGCCACGCAGCCCGCTACCGCAATTATCGGCGGCTTCGCACCGCCCGCTTTCACGATCCGGCCAATATCGGAATAGACCTTCTCGGCAGCCTTTTCGCGAATGTGGCAGGTATTGAGGACGACCAGATCCGCATTTTCGCCTTCAGGCGCAGCGGACATACCTTTTTCGGACAACAGTTCGGCCATGCGTTCGCCGTCATAGACGTTCATCTGGCAGCCGAAGCTCTTGACCCGATAAGTCTTTGGGGGGGCAGTCTGTGGCATGGGGAGGGGCGTTTACGGGATTTGTCCGCGCACGAAAAGGGTGCTCGCTAAATTGAACGCAAGGCCGCCTGGATCGCCGCTTGTGCGGCGGCGGTCATAGCCTTGCGATCCGCGAGTTGCTCGCCTTGCAGTTCGGGCAGGAAATGCACAGTCAGCTTCACTCGTCGCAGCCGAGCGAGGATCCGCTTGAAATTGTCCAGACCATGCTCGTCGCCGACCCAGGCGATATCTGGGGCATCAGCATATTCGAGCAAGACCGGCTGAACGGCAGTTCCCTCGGGCAGCGGATAGGCAGCCGAAAGCAAAGCGCTTTTGAACGGCAACAGGCTGGTGCCGTCGCTGGTCGTCCCTTCGGGAAAGATTGTCAGGGCGCCGGTATCGGCGATCGCTTCGCGTACCTGTTCGATCTGGTTCGCCACGCTTGCCCGGTCATGCCTCGCGACGAACACGGTGTCGTTCATCGCACACAGATGGCGCAGCAGGGTGATGGATGCGAGGCCAGAGTGGCCAACGAAAGCCGAACCTGCCGCCCAGGCGATGGCCGGGATATCGAGCCAGCTCACATGATTGGAAATGAGCAGGGCATGCCGATGCGGCTTTCCCATTTATTTCGATTTTCAGGCCGGCAATCAGCCCCACGCCGCCCAGAAAGACACGTGGCCAAAATCGGGGCAGGCGCAGCAGGCGCCAGAGATAATAGAACGGCACACAGATCAGCAACAACGCGAGGATCAGTACCAGGCGCAGCAGGATCAGCAGCCATCCGTATGCAGGGATTTGCTTGCTCGGAATTTGTGAGGCCTCGCCCATGGGCGTGTGCAGCCTTAATCCTCGCGGTCGAGCCGGACCCCGTAGAGCTCCATCCGGTGGTCGACGAGCCGGTAGCCGAGTTTCTCGGCAATGAGCTTCTGCAAGGCTTCCAGTTCGGGATCGACGAACTCCACCACCTTGCCCGACTCGACATCGATCAAATGATCGTGATGCGCTTCGGGCGCCGCTTCGTAACGCGCGCGGCCGTCTCCGAAGTCGTGCCGATCGAGGATTCCGGCCTCTTCGAACAAGCGAACGGTGCGGTAGACTGTGGCGATGGAAATCTTGGAATCGACCGCAGAAGCACGCTCGTGCAGCAGTTCCACATCGGGGTGGTCGCTGCTCTCGGATAGCACGCGCGCAATAATCCGCCGCTGCTCGGTGATCCTCAAGCCGCGATCCGCGCAAAGCTGTTCGATGTCGATCGGCTGGTTCAAATCAATCCCCAAAATAAAAGCGCCCCACAGGTTTTATACCTGCGGGGCGCTTTTTCAACCGCATGTAATCGGTTCAACTATGCCGTAGCCTTCTTCCGGCGTCCACGCTTTTGCCCAGGCTTGCGGCCGAGACCGATAAGCTTGGCCAGTTCCCGGCGCTTTTCCGCATAATTCGGAGCAACCAGCGGATAATCGGACGGCAGGCTCCAACGCTTGCGATAATCGTCAGTGGACATGCTGTGATCGGTCGAAAGATGCCGTTTGAGCATCTTCATCTTCTTGCCGCATTCCAGGCAAACGACATGATCGGGCTTCACCGAGAACCGAACCGACACTGCCGGCACGGGAGCAGATTCGACGACTGCCGCCTCCGCACCAAGTCCTGCAAGTGCGCCGTAAACATTTGAAATCAGGGCGGGGACGTCTTCGACGCTAACTCCGTTATTGCTGACATGCGCAGCAACAATATCCGAAGTAAGAGTAATCAGCGTCTCTTTCATATCATTCTCAATTTCTTGCATTCGTCCCTCTTATTTATGCGACTGTCTGACGGCTTTAGTAATTTGGTAATCATCTTCGCAAGATTGACAATGTTTGTGCAGCAAAAGGCCGCGCATTTCAACCCGAGGTTGCGACAGATGATACGATGAATCGGTTCAAGTGGTTGCCCTAAATGGTGGCCGGTTAGAGTGCTAACGCAAATGTGATGGCATCGATCCCGGTAATTTTGCCGCGGTTATAGTAATTCGGTCTTCTTCCGACCGGATCGAAGCCATAATTTCTATAGAATTGCTCGGCCGGGTTCCCATCGCGCATTTCGAGAAACAGTCGGGCCACTCCGCGGCCGCGCGCTTCGCTTATGAGTTGTTCAAGGAGAGCCGACGCTATGCCGTGGCGGCGAGCCTCAGGGCGAACCGCGATCAGCAGCAGCTCTTCTTCGTCCGCCACGTGGCGCGACAATGTGAAGCCGGCCGCCTTGCCGCCCGGCCCCAGGGGCAGAGCTTGGCCATCAAGCAGCAGGTAGCGGCAATTGGAGAGCGACAAAGCATCGCTTATCTGGCGGCGGTTCCAGGCTTCGCCGAATGCAGGATCGAATGCCTCACTCATCACGTCCATGATGTGATCCACCGGATCGAATGGGATGCCCGGGTCGGCGAGTGCGTCTTGTACCGTCACGCGCCAACTTCCTTTGGCAAACGAGCATCGGGTGCGCGGCCATAAAGCGGCGACAGGTCAGAGCTTAACAGCGCCTCCGGCAACAGCCGAAAGCGCCGTGCATCGGGCCAGATCGGCAAGGCGATGCCGTCGCCGCGGCCCGTGACCAGCGCTTCGGCCTGCGTTCCTGCGACCACGAGCCGGTGACGCGCCTGAGCGATGGCCGCGGCCGGGAGAAGCGAAGCGAGATCGGCTTCCGGCAACCCGTCCTGGCCGAACGCCTGGAGGAACCATTCGCCGTGGCCGCCGCTCATGGCCACGCTGACGGGCTGGGCGCCCGCATCGTCCTGCGCCATGGCTGCAACGAGTGCCAGCGTGGGATAGCCCTGGGCTTCCGCGCCCCAGGCCAGCGCCAGCGCCTTGGCCGCAGCCAGACCTATTCTGACCCCGGTAAAGCTGCCGGGGCCAAGCGAAACAACGATGCTTTGCGCCTCACCCTTGCCCGGGCAAGTCGGCAATCATGGGGATGAGCTGTTCGGCATGGCCGCGCCCAAGCATGCGAAAGTCGCCCGCGAGCAGGCGCTCGCCCTCAAACAGGGCGATCGAGCAGGCCTCGGTGGCGCAATCGATGACAAGGGTCCGCATGGGGGTCCGCATGAGTTAACGCGCTAGCGCGTTACAGGATGCGATTGAAGATGTCGAAATCTGGCCGCGGGCTGCGTTCGAAGACCGTGGCTGGATCGCCGTAGCCCAGCGTGGAGATGAAGTTCGATTTCCAGTTCGGTTCCCCGGCGAGGAATTCCTTGTCCACGCCGTCATGGCTGAAGCCCGACATCGGCCCGGTGTCGAGGCCGAGTGCACGCGCCGCGAGAATGAAATAGGCCCCCTGCAGAGTCGAATTGCGAAACGCGGACGTCTGCCGCAATTCCTCGGATCCAGCGAACCAGCTTTTCGCGTCGGCATGCGGAAACAGCCAAGGCAATTGTTCGTGGAACGCGGTGTCCATGGCGATGATGACGCTGACCGGCGCCGCGCGAACCTTGTCTGGGTTTGTGCCTCCGCAATGCTGCGCCAGGCGTTCCTTGGCTTCCGGGGTGGTGCACCAGATCAGGCGCGCAGGCATTTGATTGGCAGAGGTAGGCCCCATTTTCATGAGGTCCCAGATCGCGTGAAGCTGCTCGGCGGCGACTGGCTTGTCGAGATAGCCATTATAGGTGCGCGCGCTTCGGAACAGCTGGTCCAGCGCGGCGTCAGCCAGAGGTTCGCTCACTGTGGCTCTCCCTGTCAGGCGGCGCGGACTTCGCTTACCTCGGGAACATAGTGCTTGAGCAGCCCTTCGATGCCCTGTTTGAGCGTCGCGGTGGAAGAAGGGCAGCCCGAACAGGCGCCCTGCATCGCGAGATAGACAACGCCGCCGCGAAATCCGCGATATTGAATGTCGCCGCCGTCGCCCGCGACTGCGGGCCTCACGCGGGTTTCAAGCAGTTCGCGAATCTGCGCGACCACTTCGGCGTCTGCCGGATCGTCGCCGATATCTTCTTCGGGCGGGACGGAAATCGCCGCAGCGTTGCCTGCATGGAACAGCGGAGCCTGACTGACGAAATGATCGAGCAGGATCGCCACAACCTGCGGTTTCAACGACGACCAGTCCGTGCCGGAAGCAGCGGTCACCGATACGAAGTCCCGGCCGAACAGGACATTCGTCACTTCGCCGGTTCCGAACAGCGCATCCGCCAGCGGCGAGACCTCCGCTGCTTCGGGAGAAGTAAATTCGCGAGTGCCAGCATCCATTACCGCTTCGCCCGGAAGAAATTTGAGCGTTGCAGGGTTTGGTGTGGTTTCGGTTTCGATATACATAGTGTTTGATGTAGGGCCGGACTCTGTACGGTCAAGCAACTCCTGGTTGGGCACCATTCACAAACCCTTCATCACTTCACTCCCTATTAGGCAAGCCATGACATTCATTTCCCGCTGTTCGCGGAACCTCGCGCTCCTATTCGCCCCCTTGGTTCTTGCCGCCCCGGCGTTGCAGGCGCAGCAGGTGGTTCCGGTACCGGTTCCCGCACCCGCGCCTTCCGGATGGCCTCAGCCGGCTTCGATGCAGCCCGAGGATCCCTGGATCTATCGGGGCACCGACATTCCGCAGGACAAGGAATGGAAATTCGGGGAAATGTCGAATGGCCTGCGTTATGCGGTACGCAAGAATGGCGTCCCGCCTGGGCAGGTTTCGATCCGCATCCGCATTGATGCGGGTTCACTTTACGAAACCGATGCGGAGCGCGGCTACGCGCATCTGATCGAGCATCTGACCTTCCGCGAATCGAAGTTCATTGCAGACGGAACCGCCATCGCGACTTTCCAGCGGCTCGGGGCAACTTTCGGCAGCGATACCAACGCGGAGACGACTGCGACGCATACGGTCTACAAGCTCGACCTGCCCAATACGCGATCGGACCAAGCTCCAGGAAGCGCTCAAGCTGCTATCCGGCATGATCCGGGAACCGGCGCTGAGCACCAGCAACCTCGCGGCCGATGTGCCGATCGTCATGGCCGAAGCGCGCGAAAATGGCGGGGCACAGCGGCGCGTCGGCGAAGCTTCGCGCTCAGTCATGTTTGCCGGCCAATTGCTGGCGAGCCGCGCTACAATCGGAACGACCGAGGCGCTGCAGGCCGCGACAAGCGATTCCGTGCATGCATTCCACCACCGCTGGTACCGTCCGGAAAACACCGTGATCGTCATCGCCGGCGATGGTCCGCCCGAAGCGTTCGCGACGATGATCGAGCAATATTTTGCCGATTGGAGCGTATCCGGGGAACATGTCCCGCAGCCCGATTTCGGCGAACCCAAAGCGCCGCGAGGCGCGAAGGGCGACAATCCCGTCGACGGTGTGAAAGTCATTGTTGAGCCCGACTTGCCAAGGACAGTCTCATGGGCGGTCCTTCGCCCATGGGTGCAGGTAACCGACAATCTCGAATACAATCGCGGACTGATGATCGATCAGGTCGCCCAGGCGATTATCAACCGGCGCCTGGAATCGAGAGCTCGCGCAGGTGCCTCCTACCTTTTCGCGGGCGTCAATCAGGATGACGTCAGCAGATCGGCCGATGGCACGTTCGTGAGCGTGACCCCGCTTGACGGCAATTGGCAGCAGGCGGTCAAGGATGTGAGAGGCGTGATCAAGGATGCGCTGACCACTCCGCCGACCGAAGAAGAAATTGACCGCGAACTCGCGGAATTGGACGTCGTATTCGCCAATATGGTCGAACAACGCATCAATCAGCCTGGTGCGCGTCTGGCGGACGATCTCGTCCAGGCCGTCGACATTCGGGAGGCAGTGGCCTCGCCCGAGACAATCTTGTCCGTATTCCGTTCGATGCGCGACCGCGTGACGCCCGAAGCAGTGCTCGAACATACCCGAACGCTTTTTTCCGGCGTAGTAACCCGCGCGACTTACGTAACCCCGGCCGCCAAGGAAGCGACGGACAAGGATCTGCGCCTTGCGCTAACCGTGCCGGTCGAGGCCGACGGCAGTTCGCGTATCGCGGCGCAGAGCTTTTCGTTCGACGAACTGCCGCCGATCGGCGAACCCGCCCCACCGGTTAGCGTCCGCCCGATCGGTGTGCTCGAGGTCGAGCAGGTAGATTTTGCCAACGGCGTCAAAGCGTTGATCTGGCGCACGGAACACGAGCCCGGAAGGGCAACAGTGCGTGTGCGTTTCGGCAGCGGATATCGCGCCTTCGCGCCTGAAGACGCACCCTATATTTCGCTGGGCCAGATGGCCCTGGTGTCTTCCGGCCTTGGGCCGCTGGGCGCCGAGGAACTCGATCGCATTTCGACGGGCCGCAAGATGGGCTTCGATTTTTCGATTGGCGACGGGGTGTTCACATTGAATGCGCAAACGCGCCCTGCCGATATTGCCGATCAACTCTATCTCTTCGCCGCCAAGCTTGCCATGCCTCGCTGGGACGCGAACCCGGTGCAGCGCGCCATGGCGGCCGCCAAACTCGGCTATGAAAGCTACGGCGCCAATCCGATGGGCGTGATCAATCGCGATCTCGATTATCGGCTCAGCGACCGGGACCAGCGCTATGTAACCCCGACACCGGACCAGTATCAGGCGGCCACGGTTGAAGGTTTCCGCAAGGTTTGGGAGCCTTTGCTGAAGCAGGGCCCGATCGAAGTGCTGGTGTTCGGCGATATCGACAAGGCGGGGACCATCGAAGCTTTGTCCCGCACCTTCGGTGCCTTGCCGGTGCGTGAACCGATCCCGCCGGCAGCGCTTGCGCGCACGGTTTCGTTCCCGCCGGTGCAAGACAAGCCGGTCGTGGAATACCACCGCGGCGATCCGGATACGGCAGCCGCAGTTGTTGCGTGGCCCACAGGTGGCGGAGCGGCAGGTATCAGTGAATCTCGCCAGCTCGAGATTCTCGGCGAAGTGTTTTCCAATCGCTTGCTTGACGCGATCCGTGAAAAGTCCGGTGCGAGCTATGCCCCGAATGTCGGAACCAGTTGGCCAGTCGACGTGGCCAGCGGCGGTCGAATTATCGCGCTTGCCCAGATGACGCCTGCCGCGATTCCCGATTTCTTCGCACAGGCAGATGCGATTGCAGCAGATCTTGCGGCCAATGGCCCAAGCCCGGAGGAGCTGGGGCTCGTTATCGAGCCGATGCGCCAGATGCTCGATCGGGCTTTTTCAGGTCATCAACTCTGGATGAACTTGCTCGAAGGCGCGACACAGGATCCTGGCCGGATCGCAAATTTGCGCAGTCTTATGTCGGATTACACCGAAACGCCCCCGGAAAGGCTGAAAGAGCTGGCCAAGCGCTATCTTGCTTCGCGCAAGGGCTGGCGCATGGCAGTCATTCCGGAGGGCCAGACGCTTGCCGGCGACTCGAAGCAAAGGGCGATGGGCCGCTAATAGCGGATTTTGCGATCACAGTAGTTGACAATGCAACCTTTGCAAAAGCTGTGCCAAAGGCTTAAAGGCGCGGCCCTTCGAAAGATTGCGAGACAAGCACGTGGCACAGAACTGGACCCCTGACGGTTGGAAGAACTTCGAAGCGAAGCATCTCCCCGTCTATCAAGACGAAAATGCGCTGGACGCGGCAGTGTCGACACTGTCGAGCTATCCGCCATTGGTCTTCGCCGGTGAAGCGCGCGCGCTGAAAGCCGATCTGGCCGAGGTAAGCCAGGGCAAGGGTTTTCTGCTTCAGGGCGGAGACTGCGCCGAAAGCTTTGCCGAATTCCAGGCAAACAACATTCGCGACACATTCCGCGTGCTGATCCAGATGGCGGCCGTACTGATGTTCGCCAGCAAGCAGCCGGTGGTGAAAGTGGGCCGTATGGCGGGCCAGTTCGCCAAGCCGCGCAGCTCGCCGACCGAGACCGTGAACGGCGAGGAATTGCCGAGCTATCTGGGTGACATCATCAACGGGATCGAATTCGACGCGGCGCGCCGCCGCAACGATCCGGAGCGAATGATCCGCGCCTATAGCCAGTCGGCAGCGACGCTCAATCTGCTGCGCGCGTTTGCCGGCGGCGGCTACGCCAATTTGCGCCAGGTTCACCGCTGGACGCTCGATTTCGTGGGGCGGAGCCCGTGGGCGGACCGCTACCAGGATATCGCGGACCGGATCGGCGAAGCGCTGGACTTCATGGAAGCCTGCGGGATCGACCCGGAGCAGGCGCCGCAGCTCAAGAGCGCGACGTTCTACACCAGCCATGAGGCCCTGCTGCTGCCCTATGAGCAGGCGCTGACGCGCCAGGATTCGCTCACCGGGGACTGGTACGATACCAGCGCGCATATGCTCTGGATCGGGGATCGCACGCGCTTCGATGGTTCGGCGCATGTCGAGTTCCTGCGCGGCGTTGGCAATCCGATCGGCATGAAATGCGGACCGAGCCTTGAGCCCGATGCGCTGTTGCGGATGCTCGACTTGCTCAATCCTGCGCGTGAACCGGGGCGGATGACGCTGATCAGCCGGTTCGGCCACGACAAGGTCGAAGCAGGCCTTCCCAAGCTGGTGCGTGCAGTGCAGCGCGAAGGGCATCCCGTCGTGTGGAGCTGCGACCCGATGCACGGCAACGTCGTCAAGTCGGATAGCGGATACAAGACGCGGCCATTCGATCGCATATTGGCGGAAGTGAAGGGCTTCTTTGCCGTCCACCGCGCCGAAGGAACTCATGCCGGCGGCATTCATATCGAAATGACCGGGCAGGACGTGACCGAATGCACCGGCGGCGCAGTGGCAATCACCGACGAGCGGCTGGCCGATCGCTACCATACGCACTGCGATCCACGGCTCAACGCCGCGCAGTCGTTGGAGCTGGCATTCCTGCTGGCGGAAATGCTCAATCTGGAGGCGCAGCAACGCCAGGCCGACGCGGCCTGAAGTTGCTGCGCCGCCTGCGCGCACCTATTTCAATTTAAAAGGTAAAGTCGCCTTACCGCGGCATTTACCATGCCTTCATTCCTCCGCGCTAATGCAAGCTGGAGCGGGTCTAATGGAGGCGGCCGAAGTGCGCCTAGCAGGCGGAAAAATGGGTGCCGGCCTGTTCGGACTGGCCTGGGCGATCGTTGCGGTCGCCTCTGTCGCTTTGCGCCAATATGCCGGAGCGCTGCCGATGATCTGGCTGCCGACGGCGATGTCTGTCGCGGTGCTCTATTCCGTGCCCCGGAAAGAATGGCGTTTCTATCTCGCGGCTATGGCCGTAGCGGGCTTCGCGACCAATTATTGGGCCGGCTTCACGCTGCTCGAAACGCTCGGCTGCGTGGCAGCTGTGATCATCGAGCCGGTCTTCGTCGTCGTCATTGCAAAGCGAATTGTCGGGCGGCGGCAATTTCATTCGCTGCGCTTGCCCGAACTGATCGTCCTGACATTGACAGCCGTCATGGGCGCCTTGCTCGGCGCACTTGTTGCAATCCACCTCTACACCGGCCAGGCGCCGCTGGTGGTGGCCTGGTGGATATTGGCTTCCTCGCTTGGCACAACGGTAGGTGCCCCGCTATTGGTCGCCGGAGCGAACTGGCTGCGCAGGCAGCAAAGCGGGTGGCGCCAGATGCTGGACAATATCCCGGTCACTTTCCTCCTCGTCCAAGTGGCGATGCTGCTGCTCTCGCTGGTCGTTTTGAGCATGCCCTATTTCTCGCTGACGCAGCTGGTGCTTGCTGCGCTGGTGTTCAGCGTGATCCGTTACGGCCAGATCGCGGGGACTGCCGGTGCATTCACTTTCGGGCTGGCAGCCACGATCCTCTCGATCGGGGGCCATACGCCGGCGGCTTACCTGCCATATGGCAGCCAGCTGGCGCAGGGAGCGATCCTGCAAGGCTTCATGTTCCTGATGCTGGCGACCTCGTTGCCGCTCGCCGGGCTGTTCATGCGCAACAACCAGCTGGCTCTGCGGCTCAAGGCCCGCAACGCGAAGATGCGGGAAAACCTGCTGATGCTGAACATGGCCGAAGAAGTCGGGCGCATCGGCCGGTGGCGTTATGATCGGAGGACTGACGCGCAGGACTGGTCGCGCCAGATGTATCTCATCAATGGCCTCGACCCGAACCGTGGGCGCGATCCGGGCAATATGAAGGATCTGCTCCCCGATGGCGGCGAAGAGTTGTTCGGCCACCTCAAATTCCACGCTCGCGATCGGGCGCCCTACAGCTTCGAATATCGCATTCGCCTCAAGCACGGCGACGAGCGGATCCTGAAGATGTATGCCACCAACGAGTTCGCCGCGGATGGCGAGCCGAGCGCGACCTTCGGGGTCGTGATGGATGTGACCGAACACCGCCAGCGCCAGGAAGCGCTCGATAACGAGCGGACGCGCGCCATGCGGCTGGCAGCCGAGGCGCAATATCTCGCCCACACGGATTCGCTGACGGGCCTCGCGAACCGCCGCCGGGCAATCACCCAGCTCGATAAAAACATCCGCCGGTGCGAACAGGGGAAGCGCCCGCTGGGCGTCATTTCCTTCGACATCGACCATTTCAAGCGCGTCAACGACACCGAAGGGCACCAGAAGGGCGACGACGTCCTCATCCGGATTGCCGAAATAGCGCGCGAACAGGCGCGTGCCAGCGACCTCGTTGGGCGCATGGGCGGCGAGGAATTCATCTGGCTGCTGCCCGACGCAGGGCCCGAAGAAACCCGCAAAGTGGCCGAACGCCTGCGCCAGACGATTGAGCAGGAAAGCTCCAGAGGCGGCTTGCCGCGCGTAACCGCCAGCATCGGCTATGCCATGTGGCGCCCGGGCGACGATGCCAATGCCTTGCTCGCAAGAGTCGATTCCGCGCTCTATGCCGCGAAGGCCGCGGGGCGAAATACGGTGGAAATGGCTGCCTAGGCGCTCTGCCGGAAACGTTCCATGGCGCTTGAGTGCCGGGCCACCTATATCTGCGACATGTCTCTGCAATCGCTTTGGAACGATCTGGCCGCGCTGGTCGCGCAGGTGCCGCAATTTCTCATCCTGGCCATAACCGTTCTAGCGGTGGCTGCAGGCGTGGCTGGGTCCATCCTGCGGCGCCAGTTTCCGGCAGCGGGGGCTCTCCTGCGTGCCGGTTCCACTTTCGGCCTGGCAGGCATCCTGGTGTTTGTCGTGCTGCAGGTTTCGCATCTCGATCCCCGTTTCGAAATGGCCATTCCGGAAATCGGCCTGCCCGAACAGCAGGTCGAAGGCGGCGAAACGCGCGTCCCGCTCGCGCCGGACGGTCATTTCTGGGTCCGCGCGGAAGTCAACGGCGTGCCTGCCGGTTTCCTTGTCGACACGGGCGCATCGATCACCACGCTTAACGAAGAGACGGCCGCTTCCGCCGGGCTCGAGCCGCGCACAGGCGGTATCCCCATAGTCATGCAGACAGCGAACGGGCCAATCTCGGCACAAGTCGCGACCATCGATACATTGCAGTTCGGCAACATCACGGCATCGGGGCTGGACGCAGCGATTGCGCCCAACATCGGGCGCACCAACGTGCTCGGGATGAATATGCTCAGGCGCCTTGCCTCCTGGCGAGTGGAAGGCGAGACGATGATCCTGGTCCCTGTCCAGTCGGATGTCGCCCCGGCCAATGGCAGCGATTGACCGCAGCGGCGCGTAGCGCCACTCTCCCCTCCGGATAAGGAAGGGCGGGGAAGTTCATGGCTAGTGAGGCAGGCGGGCAGGCGCCACGGTTCGACGTGGCGGAATTCATCGACCGCAGGCGGATCGGCTGGCGCGAGATCGTGCTGCTGGTGGTTGTCGCGCTTGTCCTCTTCATCGACGGCTTCGACATGTATTTCCTCGGCAAGATCGCACCTGCGGTGGCCGAAGGGCTGGGCGGGCGGCCTGTCGACATGACGGAGGTCTTCACTCTCCAGCAGGTCGGCATGGCCGTGGGCGCATTCCTGATGCCGCCGCTGGCGGACCGGATTGGCCGCAGGCCGGTTCTGGGGCTCTGCCTGGCGGTATTCGGTACGCTCTCGCTATGGTCGGTGTTTGCAACCTCTCTCCATATGCTTGCCTGGCTGCGAGGCATATCGGGCATCTTCTTCTCGGCCATGCTGCCGATCGGCCTGGCACTGCTCTCGGAAATGACGCCCCGCCGCCGCCGGGCCTCGTTCATGGCGATTGCATTGGTTTGCTTTTCAGGAGGCAACCTTGCCAGCGGAGCGATGACGGCTTGGCTGCTCGACATCTATGGCTGGCAAGTGGGCTTCTGGCTGGGCGGACTTCTGCCGCTTGCCGCCCTTCCTCTGCTTCTGCTGGTTCCCGAATCGCTTTCGTTCCGGGTGGCCCGCGATCCTTCCGATCAACGAATCGGCGCTGCAATCCTGCGGCTAGACCGCAATGCGGAATTACAGGGCGGAGAGATTTTCCACCTGGGCGAAGCGGCCAGCAGCGAGAAATCCGGGCCGCTGGCCATGTTCAGCCGCCGCTACCGGCTGCAGACAGCAATCCTGTGGGCGGCCTGCTTCCTTGCGCTGGGCAATATCGCGTTGCTCGCCAATTGGCTGGCCACCTACATGCAGGAGCTCGGCGGCATCCCGATCCAGGAGTTTGCGAAATACATGATGATCGGCTTTGCCGGGGGCGCAATGGGCACGCTAACCATGGGCTGGCTGCTCGACCGCGTGAACGCACACATATTGATCGCGGGCTTCTTCCTGGTGGACGCGGTGGCGCTTGCGTCCCTGGGCGTCCTGCCGGCAGGCTCGCTTTTGTTCATTGGCGCACTGATAGTGTGGAACTTCTGCCAGGTGGGTGGCCAGACGGGGATCAACACGTTGGCGACGCTTGGATACCCGCCCGAAATGCGCAGCAGCGGGATCGGCTGGGCCGGCGGCTCGGGGCGGATCGGTGGGATCGCTTTCCCTTACGCCGGAGGGCTGGCCCTGGCAGCCGTACTGCCGCTGGATTCGATCATGCTGATCACCGCGGTTCCGGCAGTGCTGATTGCCTGCCTAATCCTGCTGCTAGGCAGAGTTGCGCCATCTGCGGGTACGAACCGCCCGGCGCGGGCCTGACTCGTTCTAGGCGGCCGGCAGTTGCACCAGTTCGACCTCGTGGCCTTCGGGATCGAGCAGGACGGCAATCTGGATGTCGCCCGCTGAAAATACGCCAGTCACCTGCCGGGCGCCGGCCTGCAGCGCCCGGTCATGCATGGCCGCGATGTCGTTCGTGAACAGCCCGACCGGTCCGTGGCCTTTCCCGACCGAAACGTTCCGCCCGTCCTTATATTCGACCAGCATCAGATTCGGCCCGCTCTCCTGTCCCGGCAAGGCAAGGACGTGCTCCAGAAACTCGTCAATGTCGTAGGTGGCGACAACCGCGAAGCCGAAGGCGTCGGCATAGAATTTGAGCATCGGGCCCATCTGCGCGACATTGAGCTTGAAGAAGGCGAGGGTGACTCTGGCATCAGGCATGGTGCGGCCTCTCGATCGATGGTTCTGCTTATTCGCCGTGACAATCGGCGATGTTGCGAAAGAGCAACCTTGGGCGCGCATTGCAAGCCGCTGCAGGCGAACCGAGCAGCTTTCCGAGAGTTTCCCGGCGCTGGCGGGGTTGACATAGTATAACATTAGTAATATCTAATATTAAACAGGAGGTCCCGATGTTTGATCCCGCAAAGTCCGGCGACAGCAACCTCGAAGCGGCTGTCAAACTTGTCGAACATGCAATTGAAAACGCAGCGAAACAGCCGGTGGTGCAGGGCTTCTTCGACGAAGCCACCTTCACGATCAGCTACGTTGTGCACGATCCGCTGACGCGTGCGGCCGCAGTGATCGATTCCGTTCTCGATTACGATCCCTATGCAGGGCGCACGTCGCATGACTCGGCCGACAGGATCGTCGACTACGTCGCCAGCAATGGCCTCACTGTCGCCTGGATTATCGAGACGCATGCCCATGCGGATCACTTATCGGCAGCGCCTTATCTGGTCGAAAAGCTCGGCGGCAAGCTGGCGATCGGCTCCAATATCACCGCCGTACAGGGCGTGTTTGGCAAATTGTTCAATGTGGGTGGCGACTTCGCCCGCGACGGTTCCCAATTCGATCATCTGTTTGAAGACGGCGAGACCTTCCGGCTCGGCGCGATCGACGGCATCGTGCTGCATGTGCCGGGGCATACCCCGGCAGACATGGCCTATGTTATCGGCAATGCCGTGTTCGCGGGCGATACACTGTTCATGCCCGACTATGGCACGGCGCGGGCCGATTTCCCCGGCGGCGATGCGGCGACACTCTATCGCTCTATCAGGCGTTTGTTGGACCTGCCGCGAGAGGCGCGGCTGTTCATGTGCCACGATTACAAGGCGCCGGGCCGCGATCATTATGAATGGGAGACGACGATCGGCGCGGAGCGTGACGGCAATGTCCATGTTCGCGAAGGTGTGAGCGAGGACGAGTTTGTCGCCATGCGCACGCAGCGCGATGCCACGCTGGCCGTGCCGCGCCTGATCCTGCCTTCGGTGCAGGTCAACATCCGGGGCGGGCAGATGCCGCCGCCGGAGGACAACGGCGTCAGCTATATCAAGATACCGATCGACGCGATCTGATCGGGAAGGGCGGGCGGTGATCGACCAGTTCCATTATTTTCTCGGCGCCCTGAGCGGCGGGCTGGTGGGTTTCACTCTCGGCCTGGTCGGTGGTGGCGGGTCGATCCTTGCCGTGCCGCTGATGGTCTATGTCGTAGGGGTCAGGAGCCCGCATATCGCCATTGGCACCAGCGCCCTGGCCGTTGCGGTCAATGCGCTTGCGGGGCTCGCCAATCATGCGCTGGGCGGAAACGTCAACTGGCGCTGCGGAGGGACTTTTGCCACAGCCGGCGTGCTTGGTGCATTGGCTGGATCGACGCTGGGCAAGGCGATCGACGGCCAGAAGCTGCTGTTTCTTTTCGCGCTGCTGATGATCTTCGTGGCCGCGGCAATGTATCGCAATCGCGGCAGGGAAGGGTCTGACAGCGTCGTGTGCAATCGCGACAATCTGGGCAAGGTGCTCGGCTATGGCTTCGGTACCGGTTCGCTTTCAGGATTCTTCGGAATTGGCGGCGGCTTCCTGATCGTGCCCGCGCTTTCCGCATCGACTTCGATGGGGATTTACCGGGCAGTCGGCACTTCGCTCGTTGCGGTGAGCGCGTTCGGCCTCGCTACCGCGGCCAATTACGCCTTTTCGGGATTGATCGACTGGCCACTTGCCGGGACCTTCATCGCTGGCGGCGTCGCGGGCACAATCGTGGGCACGGCGGCATCACGGCGTCTCGCTCGTGCACAAGGGCCGTCTCAATACACTGTTCTCCGGCCTGGTGCTGGCAGTGGCGCTCTACATGCTGTGGCAGAGCTGGCAGGCTTTGACAGGCTGAACATTAGGGCGGAGAATGGACAAAGGGAGCCAAGCCGATGGCAGTTATTGCCGATAAGGACGCGAAATGCCGCGAAATAGAGCGGCGCATTGCAGCGGGCGGCGGTGTCTGTGCGAGTTGCCGCGAACTGGAAGTCTCGGAAAAGACATTCTACCGCTGGCGCAAGGACCAGAAAGAAGCCCTGAAAGGTTGATCCGGTGATCGAAAACGCAGACGCCCTGATGCTGGCCCGTGTCCAGTTCGCCTTCACGGTCAGCTTCCATTTCATCTTTCCCGGCCTTTTCGATCGGGCTCGCGAGCTATCTCGCGGTGCTCGAAGGCCTGTGGCTGAAGACGGGCAAGGCGCGTCTATCTCGACCTGTTCAACTACTGGCTGAAGATCTTCGCGGTGGCCTTCGCGATGGGCGTCGTCTCGGGCATCGTCATGTCCTACCAGTTCGGCACCAACTGGGCGGTGTTCTCGGACAAGGCGGGGCCGGTGATCGGGCCGCTGATGGCCTATGAGGTGCTGACCGCCTTCTTCCTCGAGGCGGGCTTCCTCGGCGTCATGCTGTTCGGCATGAACAAGGTCGGCCGCAAGCTGCATTTCGTCGCCACGCTGATGGTCGCGCTGGGCACTGCAGTTTCCGCCTTCTGGATCCTCAGCGTCAACAGCTGGATGCAGACGCCGACGGGCTTTGAGATGGGCGCGAACGGCCAGTTCCTGCCCGGGGCCGAGCTGGTGGGCGATCGTCTTCAATCCCAGCTTCCCCTACCGCCTCGTCCACACGGTGATGGCCGCCTATCTCACCACCGCCTTCGTCGTCGGCGCGGTGGGCGCGTGGCACCTGCTGAAGGACCGCGCCAATCTCGCAGCGCGCAAGATGTTCTCGATGGCGATGTGGATGGCGGCGCTCGTCGCGCCGCTGCAGATCTTCGCCGGCGACCTGCACGGGCTCAACACGCTGGAGCACCAGCCGGCCAAGGTGATGGCGATGGAAGGGCATTTCGAAAGCCATCCCGACGGCGCGCCGCTGATCCTGTTCGGCATGCCCAACAGCGACGGAGAAACGGGTCGACTACGCGATCGAGATTCCCAAGGCCGTCGTCGCTGATCCTCAAGCACGATCTCGAACGCGCCGCTGGCCGGGCTCGACACGATTCCCGACGACGGACCAGCCGCCGGTCGGGCATCGTGTTCTGGGCGTTCCGGATCATGGTCGGGATCGGCTTCGCGATGCTCGGCCTCGGGCTGTGGAGCCTGGTCGCGCGCTGGCGGAAGCAAGCTCTACGACTGGACCCTGGCTGCACCGCGCCGCGCTGGTGATGGGGCCGTCGGGCTTCGTCGCGGTGATCGCCGGCTGGATCATGACCGAGGTCGGCCGCCAGCCCTTCACGGTCTACGGCCTGCTGCGGACGGCCGACTCCGCCTCGCCGCTCGACGCGCCGGCGGTCGGCGCCTCGCTGCTGGCCTTCGTGGTCGTCTACTTCGCCGTGTTCGGCACCGGCACCTGGTATATCCTGCGGCTGATGAAGGGCCGCCGCAGCCGGGCGAGAAGGGCGTCAGGCGCGACCGAGAGCGGCCCGATCCGCACCGCCGGGATCACGCCCGGTCCGGCCCAGCGATCGCCGGCGCGACGGGAGGACGGGCAATGAGCATCGATCTCACCGTCATCTGGGCCTTCATCATCGCCTTCGCGATCTTCGCCTATGTCGTGATGGACGGGTTCGACCTGGGCATCGGCATCCTGTTTCCCAGCTTTCGCGGTGGGCGACGAGCGCGACCAGGCGATGAACTCCATCGCGCCGGTGTGGGACGGCAACGAGACCTGGCTGGTGCTGGGCGGCGGCGGGCTGTTCGCGGCCTTCCCGCTGGCCTACGCCATCATCCTGCCCGCGACCTATCCGCTGATCATCGCGATGCTGCTGGGCCTCGTGTTCCGCGGCGTCGCGTTCGAGTTCCGCTGGCGCGATCCCGGCCACCGCGCCGTTCTGGGACCTCGCCTTCAGCGGCGGCTCGCTGGTCGCGGCGCTGGCGCAGGGCATGATCCTCGGCGCGCTGCTGCAGGGCATCGAGGTCGAGGGCCGCGCCTATGCCGGCGGCTGGTGGGACTGGCTGACGCCTTTCACGCTGCTGACCGGGCGTCGGCCTGGTGGCGGGCTATGCGCTGCTCGGCGCGACCTGGCTGGTCTGGAAGACCGAAGGCAGCGCGCAGGACCATGCCTACCAGCTCGCCTTGCGCGCGCTGATCGCCACGCTCGGCCTGATGGTGGCGGTGAGCCTCTACACCCCGCTGCTCGACGCGGAATACTGGCAGCGCTGGTTCGCCATGCCCGGCGTGCTGTTCGCCGCGCAGGTGCCGCTGCTGACCGCGATCGTCGCGGCGCTGCTGCTGTGGGGCCTGAAGAAGCGCTGGCAGGCCGCGCCGTTCCTGCTGGCGCTGGCGCTGTTCCTGCTCGGCATGGTCGGGCTGGGCAGTGAGCATCTGGCCCTATGTCGTGCCCAGCGAGTGACGATCTGGGACGCCGCCGCGCCCGAACGCAGCCAGATCTTCATGCTGGTCGGCGTGGCGCTGACCATGCCGCTGATCCTGGCCTACACCGGCTGGGCCTATTGGGTGTTCCGCGGCAAGGTCGGCACCGAGGGATATCACTGATGGGACGCGGACGATTCCCCGCTCTGGAAGCGGCTGCTGTGGATGGCCGGCATCTGGGCCGCGAGCGTCACGGCGCTGGGAGCGGTCGCCTACGGCGATCAGGTTCTGGCTGAAGGGCTAGGCGCCTCTCACTCCATCCCGGCAATTGCGCGCAGATAATAGGCCGAGGCGATCAATCCGCCTTGCGCGCCGGCCAAGCGCCGCTTCGGCCTCGATCGCTTCGCGCTGCGCATCGAGCAAGGCAAGCTGAGGCTTGGCCCCGGCTTCCACTTCCAGCTTCGTCCCCCGTAGCGCTTCCCTGGCGGCCGCGTCGCGCGCCTGTGACGCAGTGAGCATCAGCGCATTGGTCGCATGGTCTTCGAAAGCGGTGATCGCCGCCTGCTCCGTCCGCAGCCGCGCAAGCGCAAGATCGGCCTCGGCCGCATCGAGCTCGGAGCTGGCGGCGCGCGCCTTGGCCCCGTTCCGGCCGAAGGAGAAGAAGTTCCACTTCACTTGCAACCCGGCGGACCAGCTATCCGCTGCATAGTCCGGAAAGAACTGGTCGCGCACGCTGGCCGCTTCGGCATAGGCCCCCACTACCGGCATGCCTTCGGCTCTGGCCGCTTGCCGCTTTCCTTCCGCGGATACCACCATTTGCTGCGCTGCGAGGAGTTGCGGATTGTTCTGCAGCGCCAGCGCGATCGCTTCATCCCGGCGTCGCAGGGGTGGGCGGCGGAGCGGGGAGATCATCGTCGATCACGCACCTCCACTCCGGTGAGCGAGCGCAAATGCGCCGCCGAAGTCGCCAGATTGCCGTTCGCCCGGGCATATCCGGCCTCGGCTTCCGCGAGTCTCGCCCTGGCCTGGGCGATGTCGGTCGAGGTTGCCGCGCCCGCCTGGAACATGAGTTCGGACTGGCGGAGCGTCTGGCCGAGCGACAGGCGAAGCAGATCGTAGCTGGCGACGAGGCGCCGGGAAACGGCGCTTTGCGCATAGGCCTGCGCCACTTCCACCCGCAGGTTCAGCCGTGCTTGCTGCGCCATCAGTTCGGCGGCTTTCGAACCGCCTTCGGCCTGCGCGATCCCGCCGCCGATCCGCCCGAAAGTGAGCAGCGGCACTTCGGCGGTCACCTGCGCGACGCGCGGCATCACATTGTCGGCGTGAGACCAAAAAAGCCTTGCGGATCAATATATCCGACGCCGATCCTGCCTTGCGCTGTCAGGTCCGGCATACGCTGGGCGCGAGCGAGATCGAGCTGCGCGCTCGCCGCATCGCGCGCGCGCCTGCGCCCCGTCCAGCGCAGGCGAGTGTTCGATCGCGATCACGTGTGACTTCATCAAGCGACTGGGCACCGGCTGAACCGAGAGGGAACGCGGCCAGGCCGGCACCCAGAAGCACGAGGCTGCGGAAATACATGCGCTGCCTCAATCGAAGGCTGTGCCGCTGCGGACGCCCATTTTCCTGAACACCATTGCGGCCGGGCAGAACCCGGTCATGCTTGCCTGCAGCATATTGAGCCCGGCAAAGATGGTCAGCGCGATCCAATAGGGATGGACGGTAATCGAGAGGATGGCGCTGGACCAGCACCACCACCCCGGCAAAAGCGAGCACGGAACGATCGAGATTCATCGCGTAAACTCCTCAAAACACATCAGAAGCGCAGTTTCTTTATGCCCAGCGCATGCAGGGCGAGCTTTTCGTAGAAGGGTTCGCTTTCGCCCTTGCGGACCTTGCGCAGGAAGTATTTCTCGAAGCCGATCTTGGCGAGGTGCACCCATTTGCCTTCGCTGGCCCAATTGACGTTGCGCGGCGGGATCTGCGGCTTGGCCACGAAGGCAACGCCGCCATCGCCGAAATCGGCCAGGCAGATCGCATTCCAGCTCGCTTCATGGGCGGGTTCCTTGCCCGCCAATATATCTGCTTCAAATTCTGCGCAATGGCGGTGACCATGCTTTCGATCATGAAGCCGGTCTTGGGCACGCCCACCGGCAGCGGCGTGGGGCCCACGGGAGGGATCGCGATGCAAACGCCGAGCCCGAAAATGTTGGGGAATTTCGGATTGCGCTGGTGCTTGTCGGTGATGATGAAACCGCGCGGGTTGGACAGTCCTTCCACGCCCATCACCGCCTCGACGCCGCGAAAGGCGGGCAGCATCATCGCCCAGCCGAAATCGAGATCGTGGGCCTTCTTGTCTTTCCCGTCTTCGTCGACTTCGGTGACATGGCACACACCGTCTTCCACGCTGGTCACCTTGGCATTGGTGATCCACTTGATGTGGCGGTGGCGCATTTCGCTTTCGAGCAAGCCCTTGGTGTCGCCCACGCCGTCCAGCCCGAGATGGCCGATATAGGGTTCGGGCGTGATGAAGGTCATGGGGACGCGGTCGCGAATCTGGCGGCGCTTGAGCTCGGTATCGAGGATCATCGCCATTTCATAGGCGGGGCCGTAGCAACTCGCGCCTTGCACCGCGCCGACCACGATCGGGCGGGGATTGGCGCATAGTTCTTCGAACTTTGCGTGGGCGTGCTTGGCGTGCTCGGTCACGCAGATCGACTGGGTATGGCCCTTGGGGCCGAAACCCTCGATCTCGTCATAAGCGAGCTCGGGCCCGGTGGCGATCACGAGATAATCGTAATCGAGCGATGTGCCATCGTTCAGCGAGACGCGGTTTTCGTCTGGATGCACCTTTGCGGCCCCGACGGAATTGAAGCCGATGTCGTGCTTCGCCATCACCGGCGGCAAGTGCACGCGAATCGCCTCCGGCTCTCGCCAGCCGACTGCAACCCAGGGATTGGACGGGGCGAACCAGAAGTCCTCGCCGCGATTGATCACCGTGATTCGTGCCGTCTTTCCCAGCGCTTCGCGGATTTCATAGGCTGCGATCGTGCCGCCAAGCCCGGCGCCCAATATGACGATATGCGGTTGTTCGGCCATCGCGATCTTCTCCCTAATTGGACTTGCTTATATTAATCTATACGAATATAAGCAATATGTAATTTAAAGCAGACGGAGTTGATTCATGGGTCTTTTCGGTAAAGCTCGCATAAGGAAATCGACGTCGCGCAGCTCAAGACGATGCTCGACAGAGGCGTCGCCATGGTTGTCGACGTGCGCGAGCCGGACGAGTTCACGCAGGGGCATATCCCCGGCGCAGTGAACCTTCCGCTCTCCAGTTTCTCGGCTGACAAGCTTCCCGAACCGATGGGCAAGAAGCTGGTGCTCAACTGCCTTGGCGGAAAGCGATCCGGGCTTGCGCTTGATCAATGCAGCGTCGCGCAATCCGTTGTCGACACGCATCTGGCCGGTGGGTTTGGCGCATGGGTCGAGGCCGGGCTTCCGGTTGCGGAATAGGCCTTTCGATGCAGGGGTAGGATACATGCGGTACCGGATGGGAATTGGGGCATGGGCATTGCGGCAGCGCTCCTGACGCTTTCTCTCGCTGCCTGCGGCGACCGCGAAACGGAAATTCCAGCATCGGTTAAGGCCGAAGGGCCGCGGCTTGCATTGAAGCAGGTCAAAACAACCGACTGGAAAGACGTGAGCGCGCAGATTTCCACGGTCGACGAGGCGCAAGTGCTGGCGCGCATTCCCGGCATTCTCACCGCCCTGTCCGTCAGGGAAGGCGATCTGGTGCGCAAGGGCCAGACGATCGGGCGCATTGTCGATTCGCAGCTTGGCCCGCAAGCGGCGGCCATGCGGGCGCAGGCAGTGCAGGCCAAGGCCGAGCTCGACCGGGTGAAGTTCCTTTATGACAACGGGGTCTATGCCAAGGCCCGCCTCGAACAGGCCCAGGCCGCTGCGGATGCCGCGCAAGCGCAGCACAGCGCAGTGACGGCCATCGCGGGGCAGGGTGCGGTCACAGCGCCTGCTGCCGGCCGGGTAATCTCCGCCGATATCCCCGCCGGTGCCCCGGTCGCGCCGGGCATGGTGATTGCAACGATCACTGCGGGCCCCACGATATTGCGGCTCGAACTGCCTGAATTGCTTGCCGCGTCGGTTCATCCCGGCTCTCGCGTGATCGCGCAATTGCCGGGTGGGGAAGCCGCCGGGACGATCAGCAAGATCTATCCCGCCGTCATGGGCGGGCAGGTGCGGGCAGATGCGGCCGTGCCGGGCCTCGACAATGTGCTGATTGGCCGCCGCATTTCCGCGAAAGTGGCGGCAGGAGAGCGTGAGGCGCTGCTCGTGCCGGCAGACTACGTCACGACTGCCTATGGCATCGATACGGTATGGGCAGTGGACAAGGCAGGCAATGCAGCCAGCGTGCCGGTGCAGACGGCGCCCAGCGGGGAAACCGGCATGGTGGAAATACTCTCGGGCCTTTCCGCGGGTGACGTGCTGGTCAAGAAAGCGGGCAAATGAGCGCCGGCGCTGCGCTTGGGATATCCGGGCGGCTCACCCGGGCGACGATCAATTCGCCCCTGACTCCGCTGTTGCTGCTTGCCGCGATTCTGGTGGGCATCATTGCCACGCTGACGATCCCGCGCGAAGAAGAGCCGCAGATCTCGGTGCCGATGGTGGACATTCGCGTTGCCGCGCCGGGCCTCTCGGCCAGCGATGCCGTGGAAGTGGTGGCCAAGCCGCTCGAGACGATCGTCAAGAGCGTCGACGGGGTGGAGCATGTCTATACCCAGGCCGAAGACAACGGCGTGATGGTGACCGCGCGCTTCCTGGTGGGCAGCGACCCAGAAGACGCCGCGACCCGGATCGACGAGAAGCTCAATGCCAATATGGACCGCATCCCGGTGGGCATTCCCGCGCCGCAGGTGACCGTGCGGGGGATCAGCGATGTGCCGATCGTGGTGCTGACGCTGTCGCCCAAACCGGGCGCGCCGGGGGCATGGACCGACCAGACTTTGCGCGAATATGCCGGCAGGCTGCGGACCGAGATCGCCAAGGTCGACGATGTCGGCCTGACTTTCATCGTCGGCGGGCAGCAGCAGGCGGTGCGGATCGCGCCGGACCCCGCCAAACTTGCGCTGCACCGGGTTCCGCTCGGCAATGTGATCGAAGCGGCGAGCCAGGCCAATCGCGCTTTTCCGGCGGGCAGCGTGCGCGAAGGCGGGCAGGCGGCCACTGTGGTAGCCGGCCAGACGCTGGCTTCGGCCGAGGAAGTCGGCAATCTGATCGTGCGGGCAGTGGACGGCTCGCCCGTTTACTTGCGCGACGTTGCCAAGGTCGAACAGGCGCCGACGCAGGACCAGCAGCGCGCCTGGCGCTGGAGCAGGGACGGCGGGAGGCGCAGATGGCGCGTGGAGCCGCACCCCCGCAGTCAGCCTCGCCATAGCCAAGCGTGCCGGGGCCAATGCGGTCACCGTGTCGGAAAATATCGTCGAGCGTGTGCATCAACTGGAGGGAAGCCTGCTTCCGACCAGCCTCGAGGTCACCGTGACGCGCAATTATGGGGAAAGCGCCAACGAGAAGGCGAACGAGCTGCTGTTCCATCTCGCGCTGGCGACAGTCTCCATCGTGGTGCTGATCGGCTTTGCGATCGGTTGGCGGGAAGCGGGGGTGACCGCGATCGTGATCCCCACGACTATCCTGCTCACGATGTTCGCCAGCAACATCATGGGCTTCACGATCAACCGCGTGAGCCTGTTCGCGCTGATCTTCTCGATCGGCATCCTGGTCGACGATGCGATCGTGATGATCGAGAATATCGCGCGCCATTGGGGCATGGCGGACGACCGCACGCGTGTGCAGGCTGCGGTGGAGGCGGTGGCGGAAGTCGGCAACCCGACTATCGTCGCCACCATGACCGTGGTGGCCGCGCTGCTGCCGATGCTGTTCGTTTCGGGCCTGATGGGCCCCTATATGGCGCCGATCCCGATCAATGCCTCGGCGGCGATGATCTTCTCCTTCTTCGTGGCGGTGATCATCGCGCCGTGGCTGATGATCCGCTTCGCGAAAGGCGCGCTGGCGGGCGACGGGCATGGCGACGCGCACGCAGGCGGCAAGCTCGGCATGCTCTACGGCAAGGTCGCGCGGCGCGTGATCGCCGACAAGAAGAGCGCCTGGCGCTTCCTGATCGCGGTAGGGCTGGCGACGCTGCTCGCCTGCTCGATGTTCTACTTCAAGGCGGTGACGGTGAAGCTGCTGCCGTTCGACAACAAGTCGGAAATCCAGCTGGTGGTCGACATGCCTGAGGGTGTGAGTTTGGAAACGACCGCGCGGGTGCTCGATCAGGCCGCGGCGATCACTCGCACGGTGCCGGAAGTCGTCTCCATGGAAGCCTATGCGGGCACGTCTGCACCGTTTAATTTCAATGGGTTAGTCCGACACTACTTCCTCCGCGCCCGGCCCGAGATGGGCGACCTCATGGTCACCCTGCTGCCCAAGGGCGACCGCTCGCGCGCCAGCCACGATATCGCGGTGGCCATACGCGCGATGTTGCTAAAGATGAACCTCCCCGAAGGCGCTTCGATCAAGGTAGTCGAAACCCCGCCCGGCCCTCCGGTTCTCGCCACTCTGCTCGCCGAAATCTACGGCCCCGATGAAACCACCCGCCGCGCCGTCGCCACTCAGGTCGAGAAGATATTTCGGGACGTCCCGTTCATCGTCGACGTCGACAACAGCTTCGGCGATGGGCGCCCGCAACTTCGCTTGATACCCGATCGGGCGAAGCTCGATCACTACGGTTTGTCGGAGCGGCAATTGTTCGATTCGATCGGTGCGCTGCTCGGCGAACAAACAGTGGGCTATGCACCGCAGGGTATGGGGCGCGATCCGCTTCCGATCCAGGTTTCCCTCGATCAGTCGCAACGTGCGTGGTCTGCAAGCCTTTCCGCCACGCCCGTCGCGGTGACTATGGCGGGTGGGGCGCCGCAGTTGATCCAACTCGGCGAACTCGTCGATATGCGCCTGGAAAGAGGCGAACCCTCAATATTCCGGCGGGACGGTCGCGGTGCAGCTATGGTTCAGGCTGAACTTGCGGGACGCTATGAAGCGCCGATCTACGGTATGCTTGCGGTCGACCAGGCGATCGATGATTTCGACTGGGCCAAGGCAGGTTTGCCCAAACCCGTGATATCCCTGAGCGGCCAACCCACTGACGAGAGTCATCCCACCTTGTTATGGGACGGCGAATGGGAAATTACCTGGGTGACCTTCCGCGACATGGGCGCCGCCTTCATGGTCGCGCTGCTTGGAATCTATGTGCTGGTCGTGGCGCAGTTTGGCAATTTCAAGATTCCCTTGGTGATCCTCACACCGATCCCACTCACCCTGATTGGGATCGTGATCGGCCATATCCTGTTTGGTGCGCCGTTCACCGCCACCAGCATGATCGGGTTTATCGCGCTGGCAGGTATCATCGTGCGCAACTCGATTCTTCTGGTCGATTTCATTCGCCATGCGCGAAGTCCCGATAAAAGTCTGCGAGACACGCTGATCGAAGCCGGCACAATTCGCTTCAAGCCGATCGCCCTGACTGCAGCAGCAGCCATGATCGGCGCTGCGGTGATTCTCACCGACCCGATCTTCCAGGGACTTGCGATCTCACTCCTCTTCGGTCTGGCGTCCTCCACGGCGCTCACGGTGCTGGTCATACCCGCCATCTATATCATCTTGCGCGATGACGGGTTGCCTGCCACCGATGAGCCATGAACAAGGTATTTCCTTTGGACCAATTGCGCGCCAATTCCGACGCGATGGCTGGACGGCTAAAGATCCTTTCCCACCCGGAAAGGCTGTTGATGCTATGCCGTATGGCGGATGACGAAGTGACGGTCGGCGAACTGGTCGAACTGACCGGCATGTCGCAATCCGCCGTATCGCAGCACCTCGCCAAGTTTCGAGAACTCGGGTTAGTCAGCGTCCGGCCCGACGCGCAGACGCGGCACTATCGGCTCGTCGATGACGATGTGCGCCAGATCATCGCTGCTCTCTGGGAGATATGCCAATCGAGCCAGCCATCCCCTGCTGGCGAGTCTTGCTTGCCCTCCAAAGACCAAGGGTGATCCTCTTCAGGAAAGCACCTGCGCTCCCCTCGCTCATGCGGATCGAAGATGGCTTTCCTGCGGACTGACGCTGGAAGTTTGCTTTCCAGCGAGTTGCTTGCATCCTTCGACGATCGTCTTGAGTTCGCGAAGGTGCAGGGGGCGTTCGAACTTCACGCCGACGTAATTGTTGGCTGACCAGCGCACGGTCACATTCGGCAGAACAAGCTTGCCGATCTCCACTGAGATCAGCGCGCCTGTTGGCAGATCAAAGTTTCCGATGATCTGCGCTCCAGTTTGCGAGATGTTTGCGACCTCTGCCACTACTTCGTTACCATTGGCCCACACTTTTCCTGGTGCGCTGAGCGGCACGCGAAGTGATCGGCGCGGGAAGGATTTGATGTTGGTCTCGGCGATCTCGCGGTTAGCTAGGCCGATCCTTCCGTCGTGCTTCCAGGCGATCAGTGCCTGGATACGCATTTCATCATCGAAGAAGTAGCAGACTGGCGCCCCGATCGGATCGGGCAGGTCAGCCTCAATCTGGGCTCCGCTAGGAGATATGTTTCGTAATAATGCGAAAGAAGTGCCCTGACTGGCCTCGACGCAACAAACCCGCAGAACGGAAATCGTGCGGCCTTCCTGGCGGCGGTCGGCAACTTGTCCTGATGGCAACTCTAAGGGATCGTTGCTCATCGTTTCAGTCCTCCGTTTTCTGGCCATCATGGCATTGCAGCGGGGTGAGCACAGCGTCGGCGCCGAAGGTGATCGAGGAAGTCGAGCTATGTGACATGCGGCACTTCCAAAGCGAACCTTTAGCAACTCTAGCTATCTTGGACACGATGGGCGGAAGATGTCAGTTTCAAACAGCAAATGTAACGCTTGGCGGACTAGTGCGGCGCTCATTCCTGCGGGTGGCGTTGATTAACATGCGTTAACGGAGGGCGAAGAGTTAACTGCCCGGTAATAGCGTTACACGGGCTTTTCGATGTAAATTTATGTACTTACGAGGGAATGTGAGGATTCGCGATAAGCTGAGGAAGTAACGTTAGACAGGTCAAAGATTCGCGAGCGTTCTAAAGATCGCTTCTTGTGCCGCCGGGTTCCAGACGAAGCAAATTATCGCGGAGCGGAGTTCTGCAACAGGCGGTTTTCCGCCGGGCAATTCGCCGAAATGCCGATCCAGCAACCTGAGCGTTTTCGCGACATCTCCATTCGAAGACGGATCACCGATTGCTTCGTGGAGCAACTCGTGCGCAGCCGCTGCGTTTCCGAGCTCCAGCGCTCCCAATATAAGCTGAAGTCTCAACCCGGCATCCGCATCAGGATTGGCTGAAATCAACTCTTCGAGCGCTTTCTTGCGGCTTGCTTGCATTTTGGGATCGCTGAAGCATGGGAGAGCGTCGACAAGCAGGGCGGTTGTGAGTGCTGGATCTGCCAAACCTCTCGCTTGGGCGCGAGACATATAGAGCAAAGCTTCTTTGCAGTCGCCTTCGACGAGTTCAATCTTGGCGGCCACGCCGTTCGCGACAGGATTGAAGCGATCGAGTTTGAGCGCGGAGACGAGGCTATTCCAACCGCCCGAGTTGCGTCGGACCGGTTCTCCCCGCGAAATTGCCGCCTGATATTCGCCATAGGCGATCCGTGCGTGCCAATAGGCAGCATATGGACTGCTCGGGAAGCCGGTTAGGCAGTTCCTGAGCGACTTTTCGACTAATTGTCCTGCGGCGCGTTCCGCTTCCGTGGCGAGAAAACATTCAAACCCGGATTTCGGTTTGCGATGTTCGAAACGCTTCACAAGATCTTTCGCAATTACGCCGGATGAAGAAAATATCGCTGCAAGCCTTGAATCGAACGAATTGACGAACTCTTCCCGATCTTCGGCGAGTGGGATGGATTCGGTAAAAAGAACAAAAGAATTGGCGTCCGTAAGTCGCAGAAATACTTCTGGTTTTCGCGCACCGCCCTCTGCGAAGAAAATCGCAAGCCGATAGTCTGCGCTGTCCGGGCCGCTACCCCGAGCCACGCTTGAGGAGGTCAGCATCTTGCGAACTTCCATCTCGGCAATTTTTGGTCGTTCCGAGAATTGGCTCCCTGCTTTTATAGTTTCTTGGTCGCCGAATAAGACGAAAACTCTTGGGGGTTCGGCAATTGCAGGCTCTCCCTGAAGCCATCCCGGGATATAAGAGATCGCGAGCCATATTCCGACGATCGTAACCGCAATCGCAAATATCGCGCCCACCGGCGCTCGCGACAAGGAAGACTTAGTTTGGTTTTCCGCATAGTCCGCGGCGGCAGGGGTTTCCTGAGCGGCCGATGGGCCATGCTGCTCGGGGTAAGCGCGCTCAGGCGTTGCGAGGCGGATTGCGTAGTCACCGTGCCGAAGGAATACGCACAGGCCGTTGCCCGGCTGGTTACGCGCATAATATTCGCCCAGCGCCCGACGAAGGCGTGAAATCTGCACGCGGACATAAGATTCCGCATCCTGATCATAATCCTCACGCCGTCCGAGGCCATCGACTGCGATGGAGACTTGTGTGATTGGCGTATTTGGCGCTTTGACCGTTTGATCCCGCAGAAACCGAAGCAGTCTGCTTAAAACGGGTGAGCGCTGTAGCGTCGGATCCGCGAGGATCCTCCCAACTTCGGCTTCAAGTAGTTGACCGAATTCCGGCCGCCTTGCAAATTCGTCTGGCACGTCGAAGCGCCTCTTTCCTTACGAACCAAGGCGCATGTGTATATATCGAATGGGATGCCACTCCACTCTTGCTATGCATTGCTACCCCGGGTTTTCCCTTAGGTCTGGTTTAGCGTCATTTTTTAAAGGGAGAAGCTTTAAATTTCATTCACTTACCGAACTAATTAATGTCCGGGCAACTAAGTGCCAACCGCCAAACGGTTGGCCTATGTCGCGGGCCGTCGCTGGATTGAACTAGTTCGTGTTCTCTTCCATTCCGCTGACCGGAAAAATTCCGTTCGTTTGCGAAACTTGGCCTTGAGAGTAAGGAATTTGGCTGGGGCGGCAGGATTCGAACCTGCGAATGCCGGCATCAAAAGCCGGTGCCTTACCACTTGGCGACGCCCCAACGGGAAGATGACGCGACCCTATAGCGGGGCCTCGCGTAGGCGCAAGGTGCGGTTCGCCAAACTTAGTCGTTAAGTTCCGGTCGTGTTCGCACCGGATCGAACAGGGCTTTGTCGAGTGCGTCAAAATCCTTGGCGCTATGTCGTTCCGGGAGGTTCTGCGTGTTGACCAGTCGGCCTCTAATTGCGGCGGGACGAGCATCGATTTCTTTCACCCAGCGCGCAACGCTTTCATATTCGTCCAGCGACAGGAATATGTCGCAGCGATTGTACGCACCGTGAAAAAGGTTTCCGAGCCAGGTATAGGCAGCGATGTCGGCGATCGTGTAATCGTCCCCAGCAAGGTAGCGTGTCTTCGCAAGTTGCATGTCCGCAACGGCGAAAAGGCGCTTCGTCTCCATCGCATAGCGATCGATCGGGTACCTGTATCGCTCTGGCGCGTAGACATAAAAGTGACCGAAACCGCCGCCGATGAATGGTGCGCTGCCCATTTGCCACATCAGCCAGCTTAGTGTTTCGGCGCGGGCCGGATTTTCCTTAGGCAACAGATAATCGAATTTCTCGGCCAGATGCACCAGCATTGCGCCGGATTCGAACACTCGAAAGGGCTTTGGGCCGCTACGGTCGAGCAAAGCGGGAATTTTCGAATTCGGGTTTAGGTCGACAAATCCCGACCAGAACTGTTCCGCGGCGAAGATCTTGATTTGCCAGGCGTCGTATTCTGCGCCCGAAAAACCGGCTTCAAGCAGTTCTTCGAACATGATCGTGACTTTCACGCCATTAGGCGTGCCGAGCGAATATAGCTGGAAAGGATGTTCGCCCACGGGCAGTTCGTGCTCTTCGCGCGCGCCTGCGGTCGGCCTATTAATGCCGGCGAACTGGCCGCCGTTCTCAGCATCGTATGTCCAGACCTTGGGCGGGGTGTAGACGTCGTTCGACAAGATATTCTCTCCAGCGCTGGCTTGTTGCTTATGTGATTAATGTTTGGCGCGTCGCGTGATGGCAAGCAAGCGTTTCGTGGTGAGATGCGGTGTGAAGCGGGACAAGCGACGCGACTTTCGATAGGGCGCCGGTGTGGACGAGATCTATGATGCAATTGTGCTGGGTGCCGGTGCCGCCGGGATGATGGCCGCAGCAACGGCGGGGCAATGCGGACGCCGCGTGTTGCTGCTCGAAGCGGCAGAAGTGCCGGGCAAGAAGATCCTGATCTCGGGCGGTGGTCGTTGCAATTTCACCAACATGAATACTGCGCCCAACCGTTACCTCTCGCAGAACTCGCATTTCGCCAAGTCCGCACTGGGCCGCTACGGTCCACGTGATTTCCTTTCCCTGGTCGAAAGTTACGGCATCGCCTGGCATGAAAAGACGCTCGGCCAGCTTTTCTGCGATGGGTCGGCA
Organism: uncultured Alphaproteobacteria bacterium; assembly: GCA_963777785.1. GTDB lineage: Bacteria > Pseudomonadota > Alphaproteobacteria > Sphingomonadales > Sphingomonadaceae > Andeanibacterium. The sequence continues at coordinate 306,429 of CAVZRU010000002.1, read as the reverse complement.
CGCCAGATTGTCGATATGATGCTTGCCGAATGCGACAAGGCCGAACAAGCGTGCGGTGAAGTGGATCTACGCTGCAATGCGCCAATTGCGGCAGTCTCACATGCTGATGGGCTGTTCCGCGTGGATGTGGGCGGAAACCTTGCAACCGCGCGAACGCTGGTGATTGCCACAGGTGGGCCCTCGATCCCCAAGATGGGCGCAACCTCCTTCGCCTATGAGCTTGCGCGACAGTTTGGACTAAAAGTGGTCGAGCCGCGTCCGGCGCTGGTCCCGCTGACCTTGCATGGCGAAGATGCGTTCTTTCGGGAATTGTCGGGCGTGTCGGCCGAAGTGGTGGCGCGCTGTGGCAGGGTTCAATTCCGCGAAGCAGCCTTGTTCACCCATCGCGGTTTATCTGGTCCTGCGATTTTGCAGATCTCGTCATATTGGCGCAAGGGCGAGGAGATCGGTATCGACTTCCTGCCCGACGCCAAACAGGGCTGGCTGGTCGAGGCAAAGCGCACACGGCCCAAAGTTGGTCTGCGCAGCGTTCTTGGAGATTATCTCGCGGACAGGCTGGCAGCCGTCCTTGCTACCCAATTGGGGCTCGATCGCGAATTGGGAAATCTGTCAGACAAGGTCCTGCAAGCCGCCGAGGCGCGGCTGGCGGATTGGCGCTTCATGCCCAGTGGCAGCGAAGGCTTCGCCAAAGCCGAAGTGACCGTGGGCGGCATCAGCACGGCCGAGCTCTCCTCGAAAACCATGGAGGCGGTGCGGGTGCCGGGGCTTTATGCGATAGGTGAAGCGGTGGACGTTACCGGTTGGCTTGGCGGTTACAATTTTCAATGGGCCTGGGCGAGCGGGCGGGCTGCAGGGCAGGCGATCTAATCGGCATTGCCAAAAACAACTGGCACGTCATTCGGCTGCCAGGGTGGATGTTTCGTCATGACCGCGGCGAAGAGATCCGATTGAAGGTGTCCTTCCAGCCAACGTTTCAGCTCTGGCAAAGGCTGGGCATTGAACCAAGTTCGGTCGGTCGCGGCAAATTGCCGAACGAACGGGAGGATCGCCATATCGGCGATTCCTCGTTTTGCGCCGCATAGCTGGGGTTGATCTGCCAGCCTTTCCTCCAGCTCCTGTAGAATGTGCACGCCCGCAGTGCGGTGCTCCGCCGGATCGCTGTTATGGCGATTGGGGTATTTGTAGCGGTCGAGATGGAGCTTGAAGGGGCCGTCATTGGCCTTGGTCAGCGCAGGAGCATCGCGCTCCAGCCAACCTTCGGGGTCGTTGCCACGAAGGGCCCACCGCATGATGTCGAGGCTTTCCTCGATTACTGTTCCGTCCTGCTCCACCAGGACTGGCACGGTTCCCTTGGGGGATGCCTCCAGCAACTGGGGAGGCTTGGCTGCAAGTTTCACCTCGCGCAATTCGCAAAGGGTTCCACTTGCCCACAGAGCCAGCCGCGCGCGCATCGCATAGGGGCAACGGCGAAAACTGTAGATGATCGGCAGATCAGACATTCTTGACGGGCATGGCGGCGCCCAGATGGGCCGTGCCGCGCGCTTCGGCTAATTCTTCCTGCCGTTGGCGCTCGGCATAACGGGCGCGGTCCGCATCGCTGCGTTCAGTATGGCAGGCGGGGCAGCTCACGCCTTCGCAGAACAAGGGGCTATCCTTGTCAGCTTCGGTGATTGGCCGACGGCAGGCATGGCAGATGTCGTAAGTACCGGGGGCGAGACCATGGGCCACCGAAACGCGCTGATCGAAGACGAAGCATTCGCCTTCCCACAAGCTTTCTTCCGCGGGCACCTCCTCGAGATATTTGAGTATGCCGCCTTTGAGGTGAAAGACCTCCTCAACGCCTTCCGACTTGAGGAAAGCGGTCGACTTCTCGCAGCGAATGCCGCCGGTGCAATACATCGCAACTTTGGGGTTACGGCCTTGGCCAAGCAGACGGTCTCTTTGACTGCGGAACCAATCGGGAAAATCACGGAAAGTTGCGGTCTGCGGATCGATTGCTCCGTGGAACTGGCCGAGGGCAACTTCATAATCATTGCGCGTATCGATGACGATGATATCGGGGTCTGATATCAGTGCGTTCCAGTCCTGCGCGTCGACATAAGTGCCGACGCTCGCCAGCGGATCGATGTCCGGCTGCCCCATGGTCACGATCTCACGCTTGAGGCGCACTTTCATGCGGTGGAACGGCATCGCAGGCGCGCGGGAATACTTGACCTCCAGCTCAGCGCAGCCGGGCAATGCGCGGATATAGGCGACGACGCCCGCCAGCGCCTGATCCGGCCCGGCGATCGTGCCGTTGATCCCCTCATTCGCCAGCAGCAGCGTGCCCTTGACGCCAGCCTCCTTGCACGCGGCAAGCAGCGGATCGCGCAGGGCCTGCGGATCCGCGAAAGGTGTGAAACGGTAAAGTGCGGCAACGCAGATGGGCAAGTCGCTGTCAGGCATCGCCGCCCGATAGCGAATTGCGCGGCCAGGCTCAATCGATCCGCGTGACCCAGCCGTGCCGGTCTTCGGCCGTGCCGCGCTGGATAGCGACCAGCTTGTCGCGCAGCTTGCTGGTCAGCTGGCCCGGACCGCCCGAACCGATGGTGAACTCGCCGTCATGCCCGGCCACCCGGCCCACAGGAGTGACGACCGCCGCCGTGCCGCAGGCAAAGGCCTCGACCAGCTTCCCGCTTTTCGCATCGTCCCGCCATTGGTCGATCGAATAACGCTGTTCCTGCACGTCCAGCCCATCCTCGCGGGCCAGGGTAATCAGGCTTTCGCGCGTGATGCCGGGCAGGATCGATCCGCCCAGCGGCGGCGTGATGATCGAACCGTCGTCGAACACGAAGAACAGGTTCATGCCGCCCAGTTCCTCGATCCACTTGCGCTCGACCGCGTCGAGAAACACGACCTGGTCGTGCCCGTTCGCAATCGCTTCGGCTTGCGGGACGAGGCTGGCGGCGTAATTGCCGCCGCATTTTGCCGCACCGGTGCCGCCGGGGGCCGCGCGCGTATAGTCGCTCGACACCCAGATCGAGACTGCCGGAGCGCCCGATTTGAAATAATTGCCCGCGGGCGAAGCGATCACGAGGAATTTGTATTCCTTGGCCGGGCGCACGCCCAAGAACGGCTCGGACGCGAACATGAACGGACGCAGGTAGAGCGATCCGCCTTCCACGCTCGGAAACCAGTCCGCATCGGCCATCACGAGTTCGCGGATCGCGCCGATGAAAGTCTCTTCGGGAATGGACGGCATCGCCAGCCGCGCAGCCGAAGCGTTGAAGCGGCGCGCATTGGCTTCCGGCCGGAATAGTGCAATCCCGCCATCATTGAGGCGGTAGGCCTTGAGCCCTTCGAAGATTTCCTGCGCATAATGCAGCACTGCCGTCGCCGGATCGAGGCTGATCGGGCGGCGCGGGCCGATATCGGCATTGTGCCAGCCAAGGCCTTCCACCCAGTCGATCGACACCATGTGGTCTGAAAAGACGGTACCGAATCCGGGATTGGCAAGCGCCATGTTGCGGTCGGCCAGGCTAACCGGGCCGGGATGAGGCTGACGACTGAATTCGATGGCTGGATAGTCGGCCATGCGCAAAGCGATCCTTGAGTTTGTCCAGCAGCGGCGGTTAGACCCAAAGCCAGCATCGGCGCAAGAGCGAGTAAAGTTGCGATTGATACGGTCGCAAATGCACCGGTTTTCCGGGACTTCGGCCTCGCGGCGGGCGGGGCCGCCGAATGCTGGCCGGTATGCCGATTAAGGAGGCGCGGCTGCGCGTGTCAGAAGCTTGAAAATGTGAAAGGCCGCCCCGGAAATCCGGAGACGGCCTTTCGCATGGTCAGCGGCCGGAAGTGCCGCTTACGGAACCTTTATCGTCGAAAAATTTCGACTAACGATAATGCTCCGCGCGGAATTGTACCGACCCCCTTGCTGAACCATGAGACATCGGATCACCTCCTTTCGCGCTGTTTAGCCAAAGACACCGCTTTTTTTGCGGCTAGGCCGCGCTTTCGCGGGCCTTGGCACATATGTGAGTCATGATGCGCCGCAACACAAGTCTTGCATTTAAGTTTTTCCACGTCAGAATTGTTCGCTTGGGGCTCGTGCTGTGCACGGGCCCTTCTTGCATTCTGTGCGCCGCTTTTAACTGCTTACACCGTGCAATCCCCAATCCCCGTTCGTCCTGAGCCTGTCGAAGGACGCGCGACGAGGCCAGAGCTTGGCGATGTATTTCCCCGCTCATTTTCTTGCTGGCGGCAAAGTCGATAGCTTGCCTGTCACCCCAGTCTTGTGCCGGGGACCCGCTTTCTTCATGAAAAACAAGCTGGATCCCGGAACATGTCCGGGATGACGAAAGAAGACAGTCCGCCAACGACGACATTGCGGTCATCAGAATTTGCGCCGAATATGCTATGCGATGAGATGGATTGTAGTCACTGGATTGCTACTTCTGAGCGGTTTTGGATTATCCGCCTGGATTTGGTATGAACCGCCTCAAGTAGCGTTTGAAGTATCTTCCACCCAGAGTAGGTCAGACATTCACAGGTGTCTTCATGATCACGGGAGTGCCGTGTTCCCCGGCCTCCACGGCATAAGTGGACCTAAATTCAACGAATTTTCATTGTTTGCGAGTAGCGACGGCACTTTGATTGACGTGACGGACTTCGCTCGATAAGCGGTTCGTTTCGGTGCGGTCAAGTTATCCGCTAACCCGCCTCCAGAGGAATTTTCTAGCACAATGTGCTGGCTAACCAGGCAAGCATCAGATTGTCTGCTTTCCTCCCAATTGCCGACGTACGGCGCCAACAACAAACCTACCGGCAATCCTCGATCACCCGCGTCACCTCGGGCCAGCTGGGTACGTAGAGCGTCGCTTCGCCGCCAGCCTGGACCGCGAAGCGGCCCTTGCTGATTGCCATCGCGTCCAGCAGCGGATCGTTGGCCGGCACGTCGGCGGCGAGTCCCCTGCGGCCCAGCACTTCGCGGGGGCTGGCCGAGAGCAGGCGGGCTGTCGTTTCGGTGTCGATCTGCATCGGCTGGGAGTTCAGCTGGTTGCTGACGCGCAGGAGCATGACTGTGCGATTCGCCCGGTCGCAGCGCATCAGGAACGTGGTTCGTGCCTGATCCGTGCCGAACAAAGCGAAGGAATAGGGCTGGGCGGGCTGATAGGTCCAATCGCCCACTGTCTGCGGTGCATCCATCCAGTTGTCGTGCCTCGCTGCCGGAGCAGGCGCGGGTGCCGGGGCAGGGGCCGGGGTAGGGGTAGGCGCCGGGGCGGCAACTGGCCGCGGTGCGGGAGGCGGCGCGGCCACTTGCGGCACGCAGGCGGCAAGCACTGCGAGCGAGACCGGGGCACAGATACGGGCGAAGCGGGGGATGCGCGGATTCATCGCTTCCACCTATGAAGTGAAGCGCGCGCACGCTCAACCCGTGCTGGTTCATTTCGCCTTGGGCGGCTATCGGCTCCTCTCATGGCGAAGAAGCAAAGGATCGACCAACTGCTGGTAGCGCGCGGACTGGCTGAGAGCCGGGCGCGGGCGCAGGCGCTCGTCATGGCGGGGCTCGTCTTTGCGGGCGGCGAAAAGGTGCTCAAATCGGGCCAGCAACTGGCCGAGGATGCCGAGATCGATGTGCGCGGGCGCGACCATCCCTGGGTCAGCCGCGGAGGCATCAAACTCGCGCATGCACTGGAGCATTTCGAGCTCGACCCCACTGGCGGCATTGCGATGGATATCGGCAGTTCGACCGGGGGCTTCACGGACGTATTGCTTTCGCTGGGCGCACAGCGCGTCTTCGCGGTCGATTCGGGCACCAACCAGCTCGCCTGGAAATTGCGCCAGGACCCGCGGGTTACCGTGCTGGAAAAGACCAGCGCCCGTCTGCTGACGCCCGCATTGATCGACGCGCCCTGCAACTGGGTGGTGTGCGATGCGAGCTTCATCTCGCTGGATAAGGTGCTGGAGGTGCCTTTGCGCCTTGCCGCCCCCGATTGCCGCCTCGTGGCGCTGATCAAACCGCAATTCGAAGTGGGCAAGGGCGAGGTCGGCAAGGGCGGCGTGGTGCGCGATCCGGCCTTGCACCGGCGAGTTTGCGACGAAGTGCAGGCGTGGCTGGAAGGCCTCGGCTGGCAGGTCCAGGGGATAGTGGAAAGCCCGATTACCGGGCCCGAAGGCAATGTGGAGTTCCTGGTCTCGGCATTCCGCACCGCCCGCTAGCCCAATTGGGTACTACACCATAGCGGCTGCGTTGGGGCACAACACCGCTTCCCCAATTGCCTCAAGCGGCTGGCCCGGCCAATATTGGGAAGCGAATCAGTCTGGAGACCCAATGAGCATCCTCGCGTCGCGTGCACAACTTCGGGCAAGCTTTGTCCGCTGGGCTCTCTTCCTGGTTCCCGTCGTATTGTTGCTCGGCTTCCTGTCGGGCGAATTGTCCGGGTCTGGCGCGGACAACCCTTGGTTCGAAGCGCTGGTGAAGCCTGAGCTTTATCCGCCGCCAGAGACTTTCGGCATTGCCTGGACGATCCTTTACATCATGATGGGCCTGGCGGCGGCGCTGGTCGCTGTCGCCTGGGGCGCACGCGGCCGCGGGCTGGCGCTGGTGCTGTTTACCCTGCAGCTTGCACTCAACCTTGCATGGTCGCCGCTGTTTTTCGCATTCCACGAAATTCGCGGCTCGCTGATCCTGCTCGGCGTGATCGATGTGGCGGTGCTGGCGACGATGGTGGCGTTCTGGCGAGTGCGCAAACTGGCTGCCCTGTTGCTGCTGCCCTATCTGGTGTGGCTGGGTTTCGCGACCTATCTCAACTGGCAGATATTGGAACTGAACCCGCAATCCGACGGCAGGGAATATTCGGGCGCCGTACAGCGTATCGAATTGTGATCTTGCGCCGGACGCTTGCCAGACCCAAATAGGCATCATGCAAAGCCAGAACCCGATGATCTCCGATTTCGTCAAGCTGATGAACAGCGCGGCGGGCACTTTTGCCGGTATGACGCGCGAGGCGCGCGAATCTGCGCGCGAGCGGGTCAAGGAAGCGATGGGCGGGCTCGATTTCGTCAGCCGCGAAGAATTCGACGCGGTGAAGGAAATGGCCGCCAAGGCGCGGGACGAGAACGAGAAACTTTCCGAACGCCTCGCTGCGCTGGAAGCCAAGCTCGGCAAGTAATCGCAGCGCTTAGTGCTGCGACGAACCGCGGAACCGGCGGTTCTCCGGCGGGTTGTTCATGCGAAAGGCAATCCGCATGTTCACCCGGCTCGAACCCCCAATACCGCTCCACGTGCTCGAGAAGGGCAACGGCTATGCGATCGGCGTGATCGACTACGGCCAGGAGCACAATCTGATCTGGGTAACCGCGATCGACGCAACCGGTGAGATTTGGTGCGCTCCCAATCCCAAGGTGCGCATGCAGGAGAACTGGAGTTTGGGGCGCACGATCAGCCGGGGCGCTGCATCCGGTGAACTGTCCGTGCCTCCCTCCGTCGAGTCGCCGGCTGAGATCGCCTGTTCCTGCAGCCGGAAAGTGGAGGCATAAGGTCGGGGCCTTCCGCATTTTCAGCACGGCCTGCGCACATGATCTAAGGGGAACGAGATGAGCATTGCGACCTATGTCCGCACCCATCTCGTCCTGTTCGGGGCACTGTTCGCAAATCTCGGCATAGCCATCGCCAAATTCTTCGCTGCCAGCGTCACCGGCTCTTCCTCCATGCTGTCGGAAGGGTTCCATTCGGTGGTCGACAGCTTCAACCAGATATTGCTGCTTTACGGAGAGCATCGCGCCACGCGTGCGCCGGACGAACGGCACCCGTTCGGCTACGGTCGGGAGCTCTATTTCTGGGCCTTCGTGGTGGCCATACTGATCTTCGCGGTCGGTTCGGGCCTGTCGTTCTACGAAGGCTATATTCACTACATCGATCCCGAGGAACTGCGCGATCCGACGATCAACTATATCGTGCTGGGCGCCGCATTCCTTCTCGAAGGTACCTCCTGGGTGATCGCCGTTCGCGAATTCGGGCAGGCGAAGGGCGATTCGAGCTGGTGGGGAGCCATGCGCAAATCGAAGGACCCCTCCGTCTTCGTGGTGGTGTTCGAGGATTCGGCCGCGCTTTTCGGCCTGGTCGCCGCTGCCGTGGGCGTGTGGGCGAGCCATTATTTCAATGCGCCGGAGCTGGATGGAATCGCCTCCATGGTCATCGGGGCGATCCTGGCGATGGTGGCGATAATTCTCGCGCGGGAGGCGAAAGGCCTGCTGATCGGCGAAAGCGCGGATGTGCAGGTGATCGAGGCGGTCCGCAAGCGCGTGGCGGAGAAGGACTGGGTCAGCCACGTGAATCACGTGCGCACGATCCATACGTCGCCCGAGCGGGTGTTCGTGGCCATCAGTGCGGATATCAAGGACCATATCACGATGGGCGACGGCGAGGCTCTGATCGAGGAGCTCGAGCGAGAACTGAAGGCGGAAATGCCTGAACTGTCCTCGATCTACATTCGCCCGGAAAAGCGCGAAGACGCCGATTTCGTGTCGGACGGCAGCGTGAAGTAATTCTGCCTTTGGCTGTACGCCAGGCGAAACAGCTTCCCGAATTCGCTGGCCTGCCAGCCACAGGCGGTGCAGACGCGCGCGGAAATTCCGAGGAGAGCTCCATGCCGTTCGACATCTACGAATCGTCTGCCCCCGTCTTTATCAACACGCTCAAGGCCATGCGCGCATGGCTCGACAAGGCGGCCGCAGAGAAAGACCCGGCGGCTCTGGTTGAGGCGCGGTTGATCGACGACATGAAGCCGCTGACGGCCCAGTACCAATTCGCTTCCGATTCCTCGAAGAACGCCATGGCTCGCCTGACCGGAACGGAAGCTCCGGCAATGGCCGACACCGAGACGAGTTTCGACGAACTTCGCGAGCGTTGCGACAAGACTATCGCTTATATCGAGAGCATCGACCGCGCGGCGCTGGCCGATGCGGCCGGGCGCGAAGTGGTGATGAAGTTCGGCAATGGCATGGGCTATCGTTTCACGGGCGAAGTCTATCTGCGCACTTTCGCGCTGCCCAATTTCTATTTCCACGCGACCATGGCCTATGCGATCCTGCGCGCGCAGGGCGTGTCGCTGGGCAAGCCGGATTTCCTGCAGCATCTGGGCGCGCCGATCCAGCTTTGACGGACATCGAACAGGCCGGCTCCGTTTCCGGGGCCGGCCTCTTTGGTGACCAGCAGATCAATCCTGCTTGACCGCTTCCCGGTCCCAGAAACGCAGCGCGCCGCAAGTCTCGATGAACGCCTTGGCATCGCCTGCTGCGCTCAGTTCGATGAAGCCGTCGTCCATGCGCTCGGCCACGCCTGCGCCTTTCAGTAAGGCCATGGCCTCAGGCGCATAGGCGATGAATTTGGCATGGGCGAAGGCATCGCTCACGAAGTCCTGGCTCGGCTTGTCCTTGGCGTAATTCTTCGCCGCATCCGCGCCCATCACCAGCGCGACGGCGTCGAACACCACTGACGGGCCGCCGTCGATCTTCTCGTCGGCTTCCATCACCTTGCCGTTTGACAGCTTCGCTCCGCCAATATGCGGGGCGACGATCGCCGCCTTGGCGCCGGCATCCTTGGCCGCTTTCACCAGCGCATCCACCAGTGCGGCATCGCCGCCCTCGGCGATATAGATGCCCAGCTTGCGGCCCTTGAAGCTGTCAGGGCCGTTCTTGAGGATGCTGAGCGCGTCGGACGGTTTCAGATCGGTGACCGGTTCGCGCACGGCCTTCGGCTTGGGCGGGAGCTTGGCCAGGCCGAGCCCGTCGGCGACCTGTTGAGCCAGATCGTCGTCGACATTGCGCAAATGGCCAACCATGCGTTCGCGAATTTCGGCCCGCTCGACCTTGGAGAGCTCGAACGTGAACGCGTTCTGGATATGCGTCTGCTCGATAGCGGTCTGGCTGATGTAGAATTGCCGCGCCTGGCTATAGTGATCGCCGAACAGTTCGGAGCGCACGCGTTCCTTTCGGCCGTCGATCGGCTCGGCGTAGCTGGTGAAGCCGGTTTCCGGATTTTCGCGCGGACCAGCGTCTTCGCCTGTGCCTTCACCCCAGCTGTTGGGCTCGTAATTGACGCGGCCCTTCGGGTTGGTCATCGCCATGTGCCCGTCCTGCTGGAAATGGCGTACCGGGCATTTGGGCGCGTTGATCGGGATATGAGTGAAATTGGGCCCGCCCAGCCGCTTCAATTGAGTATCGAGATAGGAGAAATTGCGCCCCTGAAGCAGCGGATCGTTAGTGAAATCGATCCCCGGCACAACGTTCTGGGTGCAGAAAGCGACCTGTTCCGTCTCCGCGAAGAAATTGTCGACATTCGCATCAAGCGTCAACGTTCCGATGATCCGCACTGGCACATCCTCTTCAGGGATGAGCTTAGTCGCATCGAGGATATCGAACGGGAAAGCGTCGGCGAAATCATCGTCGAACACTTGAATGCCGAGGTCCCATTGCGGGAAATCCCCGCTGTCGATCGCATCCCACATGTCCCTGCGATGGAAATCCGGGTCCATGCCATTGATCTTCAGCGCCTCGTTCCACATCACCGATTGCATGCCTTGCTTCGGCTTCCAGTGGAACTTGACGAACTGGCTTTCACCTTTGGCATTCACCAGGCGGAAGGTGTGGACACCAAAACCTTCCATGAAACGGAGCGAGCGTGGAATGGCGCGGTCGCTCATGACCCACAGGAGCATGTGCACGCTCTCGGGAGAGAGCGAGACGAAGTCCCAGAAATTGTCATGCGCGCTTTGCGCCTGCGGGAATCCCCGATCCGGGGCCGCCTTCACGGAGTGAATCAGGTCGGGAAACTTGATTGCGTCCTGGATGAAGAACACCGGAATGTTGTTGCCGACCAGGTCCCAATTGCCCTCGCGCGTGTAGAACTTGGTGGCAAAGCCCCGCACATCGCGCGCGACGTCGGGCGAGCCCTTGTTGCCGGCGACCGTGGAGAAACGCGTGAAGGTCGGCGTCTTGACGCCGACTTCGTTGAAAATCGCCGCGCGGCTCAATTCCGGGATCGCTTCCTTGAGCTCGAAATGGCCGTGGATGCCATATCCCCGCGCGTGAACGACGCGTTCGGGGATCCGCTCGTGATCGAAGTGAAATATCTTTTCGCGCATGATCTGATCTTCGAGCAGGCTCGGTCCGCGCGCATGGGCCTTCAGCGAGTTCTGATCGTCCGCGATCGCCACGCCTTGCGCGGTGGTCATGGTGTCATCGTCGCCCTTGGCTTGTTGATGGGGGGCTCCACCTTTCGAAAGATTGAGGTTGCTCATGCATGTTCTCCTGTAGGACTGGGTTAAGGAGCGAACGAAGCGGGCCGCGTTCGGTTGCATCTATTATGTGCGGCGTTCCAATCGGTTTGCTCGATCAGCCGGTGCCGGGGGCTATCGGCCACTTGTGCGCAGTGCCCGGGCGCGCCACACCGCGCGCATGCATATCCGCGCCCCAGCAATCCTCGTCGCTGCCCGTCTGCACGGGGAAACGGCGGTGGTCGTTCGCTTGTTGACGGCCGATCATGGCTTGGTCGCGGCATATGTCGCCGGCGGCCGCGGCCGCAATTTGCGCCCGATCGTTATTCCGGGCAATCTGGTCGACGCGGAACTGCGTTCACGCACTTACAGTCAGCTCCCTTTTGCCAGGCTCGAACTGATCGAGAGCCGCGGGCCCTGGCTCAGCGAGCCATTGCCTGCTGCCGCGATCAGCTGGGCCTGTGCGCTCACCGCCACGGCGTTGCCCGAACGCCAGTCCTATCCGCCGCTCTACGAGGCGCTCACGGGGCTGCTCAGTGCGATCTGCCATGCCCCTTCTGCGCGCGGCTGGGCAGGGGCCATGGTCGAATTACGAAGTGCTGGTGCTGCGAGAGCTTGGATTTGGCGGGGGCGGGCGGCCCAGGGGGGAAAGTCTGGCCGATGCGCTGGCCGCGATGGACGCGCTTTCCGCTCCGCTCCAACGCTACCTCCTTGCCGACCGGCGCGGCGATGTTATGGCGGCGCGCGAAATACTCCGGCGGCGGCTGGAGCGGATGGCAGACTGACAGGGGATAATGATGAAGATCGCGATTTTGGCAGGCGACGGCATCGGGCCGGAAATCATGGAGCAGGCGCTGGCCGTGCTCGATGCGCTGCGCTTGCCGCAGGTCACGCTGTGGCACGGCGATGTCGGCGGCACGGCCTACAAGAAGCACGGCCATCCGCTGCCGCCCGAAACGCTCGAAATGGCGAAGGCGGCGGACGGCATCCTGTTCGGCGCGGTGGGCGATCCTTCCTGCGACAATCTGGAACGCCATTTGCGGCCGGAACAGGCGATCCTCGGCTTGCGCCAGGCGCTTACGCTGTTTGCCAATCTGCGCCCGGCAACGCTGTTTCCCGGGCTTGAAGATCTGAGCGGTCTGCAGCCCGAGATCGCGCGGCAGATCGACCTGCTGATCGTGCGCGAGCTGAACGGCGACGTCTATTTCGGCGAGAAGGGCATGCGCACGCTCGATGACGGGCGCCGTCAGGGCTACGACTTCATGTCCTATGCCGAGGACGAAGTGCGCCGGATCGCCCATGTCGGCTTCCGCGCGGCGCAGGGCCGCAAGAAGAAGCTGTGCAGCGTCGACAAGGCCAATGTGCTGGAAACCAGCCAGCTGTGGCGCGACGTGGTGATCGAAATGGCAGCCGAATATCCCGATGTCGAGCTCAGCCACATGTATGTCGACAATGCCGCGATGCAGCTGGTGCGCAATCCCGGCCAGTTCGACGTGGTCGTGACCGGCAATCTGTTCGGCGACATCCTTTCGGACCAGGCGAGCATGTGCGTCGGCTCGATCGGCCTGCTCGCCAGTGCTTCGCTGGGCGAGACGCAGACCGAGTTCGGCACCAAGGGCCTGTACGAGCCGATCCACGGCAGCGCGCCCGACATTGCCGGGCAGGGCAAGGCCAACCCGATGGCGACGATTCTCAGCCGGCGATGATGCTGCGCCACTCCTTCGGCCGCGAGGAAGAGGCCGTGCGGGTCGAAGCGGCCGTCGCGAAGGCGCTGGCCGACGGCATCAAGGCGCGGATCTGGGCGGAGATGCCGGCACGGCGGAGATCGGGGCGGCGGTTCTCGCCCGCCTTTGAGCCGTCCTCACATGACGCTGCGCCTTGCGATCATCCTGCCGACCTATAACGAGCGCGCCAATCTGCGTCCGCTGGTGGACCGGATCGATCGCGCGCTGGAAGGTATTGCCTGGGAAGCGATCGTCGTCGACGATCACAGCCCGGACGGCACCGCCGACGAAGCGCGCTCGATCGCCCTGGCCGACCCGCGCATCCGCGTGATCGAGCGGATCGGCCGGCGCGGCCTAGCTTCGGCGGCGATCGAAGGGATGTGCGCCACTGCCGCCCCGGTGGTTGCGGTGATGGATGCCGACCATCAGCACGATCCGGCGCTGCTACCGCAGATGCTCGCCGTGATCGAAGCCGGCGAGGCGGATGTCGCGGTTGCATCGCGCTTTTGCGAAGGCGCGAGCACCGAGGGCTGGAACCGGCCAGACCGGGTCAAGGCATCGGGCATCGCCAACCGGTTGGCCCGCCAAGGTCACCGGGCTGGAACTGACCGACCCGATGAGCGGCTATTTCATGCTGCGCGCGCCCATGCTGCGTGCCGATGCGCACAAGCTCTCGGGAGTTGGCTTCAAGATCCTGCTGGACATTCTCGCGACCGTCGACGAGCCGGTCCGGATCAAGGAATTCCCCCTGGAATTCGCGGCCCGCGCCGAAGGGGAGAGCAAGCTCGACCTTGCGGTGGTGTTCGAATTCCTCGTCGGCCTCTACGACAAATGGCTGGGTGACATCATCCCCACACGCTTCGCCCTGTTCGGCACGATCGGTGCGGTGGGCGTGCTCGTCCACATGGCGGTGCTGTCGGCGTGGCTCGCGGTATTTGGCGGCGACCTTCAGGGACATCTCGTGTCCGCCTTCGAAATCGGGCAGACCCTGGCAGCGCTGGTCGCGATGACGTTCAACTTCGTGCTCAACAATTCGCTGACCTATGCGGACAAGCGCCTTGCCGGCGCTGCCGCGCTCCTTCGCGGGTGGTTGCAAATTCGCCCTGACCTGTTCTGTCGGCCTGCTGGCCAATGTCGGATCGGCCGCGGTCCTGGTGCGCTGGGGCGTGCATGTCTATCCGGCGGCGCTGGGCGGGATCGTGATCGGATCGGTGTGGAACTATGCGCTGTCGAGCCGCTTTGTCTGGGGCCGTTTCTAGCGGAGCCACCGTGGAACCATCGGCGCGATGGATGCGTTAACCTGACATATAGGCCGCGCAATTCGCGGTCGCCCGCATAGGAACGCCGCAATGGAAATCTTTGGAATAATCATCCTCTTGCTGGACATCTGGGCCATCGTGAACGTCGTTGGCAGCGCGGAGTCCGTTACTGCCAAGGTCCTCTGGTCGCTCGGTATCGTGATCTTCCCGCTGGTTGGCTTCGTTGTCTGGCTGCTGGCCGGGCCGCGCGGAAACAAGGCGCTCGCTTAGCGCCAGCTATTCAGCCACATCCAATGCTCGAAGGACTCTCTGCCCCCTTCGAGCGGTGCGGCCGAGATTATCGGATAGAACCACGCGAAGATCGCGCAGCTGCCCGCCAGTACGACAGCGGCGGCGAGACGCTTCTTGCCGCCGGCCTGCCATAGCGCGTCGAGTGACAATGCCAGCGCCGCGAGCAGAAAACAGCTCGGCAGCATGTAGTGGTAATAGAACTGTACCGGCTTGGGCGCGACAATCCACATGCCCAGGCTTGCCGAATAGAGCACAAAGGCGCCCAGAGCAGCCCAGTTTCGGCGAACGATTCCCGCAAAGGCGCACCAAGCGAGAGCCGGAAGGCCCAATATCATGGTCAGCGGATTGCCCAGCAGCACTACGCCGCGCTGGGCACCGTCCACCTCGTCATAAAGATACCAGATCGCTCGCCAGTCGATCACCCAATGGTACCACCGGCTCATGTAGGTATGAGGCTTCACAGTCGATTGCTGCAGCTCGATCATGTGCTGTTGGTAGTGAACGAAAGTGGCCAGCGTCAGCGGGTTGGTTTCATAGAAAAACACCGGCAGGAATGTCAGTGCATAGACGGCGAGCGGCACCAGGCCGATCCAGAATGCCGCTTCGATCAGGGAGATTCCCGGGATCGGCGGGCCTTTGCTTGCGAACAGTCCGCGCGGCCCGTTGGCAAACAGGCGGATGAGGAAGAAGCCGAGCCCCGGCATCATCGCAACCGGCGCGGCGTTCCATTTGGTGCCGATGGCCAGCCCCAGCGCCACGCCGGCAATCGCCAGCCGCCAGCGCGCTTCGGCCGGCTCGCGCATGGCGGCGGCGCACATCCACAGTGCCGCCATCAGGAACGAGACCATGAAGATGTCGAGCATGGCAATGCGCGAATGGATGAAAATCATGAACCCGGTGGCCAGCAGTACACCCCCGCCGAGTGCCGCGAAGCGCGAATTGCTGGCGAACCACAGCGCGCGCATGAAGGAGAACAGGGCTACCGCGCCGGCCAGAGCCGAAAATATGCGCCACCCCTTGGGATTGTCGCCGAACAGGCTGATCCCGAGCGGCGATCAGTTCCTTGCCCACCAGCGGGTGTTCCTGGTTGGTGATATGGGAGAATTCCCGCAGGATCTGTGCGGCCGGCACATAATGCACTTCGTCGAAATACAGCCGCGTCGGGATGCCGAGCCGGACGAGCACCAGTGCCAGGAACGCGAAAGCGAATGCGCCGCTCCAGCCAACGGGATCGCGGGTGCTGGCGGAGTCTGGCAATTTCATCGATGCGGCAAATATAGCTCTGTGGTTTGCCTTGCAACGCAATCGTTTTCGTTTTGCGTCCGATTGCCTCGCCCCGATTTCGGCGCCTGCCGCCAGCCGCAATATGCTGCGTGGAAGCAATGCTTGCTTGCCGATCCGCCGCACGCCTCTTAAACGCGCCGATCATGAAAAAGACTACTGGTTCCGACCGTTCGATCAGTTCCAAATGGCGGCCCGCCACGCGCGCCGTGCGCGCAGGCACCTGGCGCAGTGAACATGGAGAAACCAGCGAGGCCTTGTTCCTCACCTCCGGCTATACCTATGACGATGCGGAAACCGTTGCCGCGCGTTTCGCCGGTGAAGAAACGGGCATGCAGTATTCGCGGTTCCAGAATCCCACTGTCCAGATGCTGGAAGAACGCATCGCGATGATGGAAGGCGCCGAAGCGTGCAAGGTGCAGGCGAGCGGCATGGCGGCGATGACCAGCGCGCTGCTGTGCATGCTGAGCAGCGGCGATCATGTGGTGGCCGGGCGCGCCGCCTTCGGTTCCTGCCGCTGGATCCTGAACAATGTGCTCAATCGCTTCGGGATCACTCACACAGTGGTCGACGGGCGCGATAACAAGGCCTGGGAAGAGGCGATTCAGCCCAACACCAAGGTGTTCTTCTTCGAAACGCCGGCCAACCCGACGATGGATGTGGTCGATCTCGAATTCGTCTGCGGCCTGGCCCGCGCGCACGGGATCAAGACGGTGGTCGACAACGCTTTCGCCACTGCGGCGCTGCAGCGTCCGCTTGAATTCGGCGCAGATATCGTGGCCTATTCCGCGACCAAGCTGATGGACGGGCAGGGCCGCGTGCTCGCGGGTGCGGTGTGCGGCACGGACGAATGGATCAACGGCGTGTTGTCGCCGTTCCAGCGCAACACCGGCCCGATCTGTTCGCCGTTCAATGCCTGGGTCGTGCTCAAGGGGCTCGAGACGCTGAGCCTGCGCGCCCATAAGCAGAGCGAGAACGCGCTGAAGGTCGGCAAGTTCGTCGAAAGCCGCGTGCCGAAAGTCATGCACCCTGGCTTGCCGAGCTTCCCGCAGCACAATCTTGCGGCCAGCCAGATGGATGCCTTCGGCCCGATATTCAGCTTCGTGCTCGAAGGCGGGCGGGCGCCGGCATTCGCGGTGCTCGACGCGCTCGAGCTGATCGACATCTCGAACAATATCGGCGATTCCAAGAGCCTGCTGTGCCACCCGGCGAGCACCACCCACAACAATATGGGCGCCGAAGGGCGCGCAGAAATGGGCGTGGAAGAGGGGATGCTGCGGATCAACGTCGGGCTGGAAGACCCGGACGATCTGATCGAGGATCTGGATCAGGCCTTTAACAAGGCTGGAATCTGACGCCTTCCTGAGGGAGCGCGCCCGGTAAAGCGCGCCATGCCAAATTCTGGTCAGTAAGCGCGCTTCCGCGTGTTTTCCTTCAGCACTCGGCTGAGCAATACTGCGGCTGAAAGTGGCTCGCCAACGCAGCAGTTGCCCAGCAGCGACGTCAGCATCTGATCGGCTGCAGCCAGATCCGAACCGGCGAGCGAGAGCGCGGCAATGATCAAGCCTTCGTCTCTCGTCATGCGCATGGCGCAGCACGGCGCGATCTTGATCGAGCGCTGCGAAATCTGGGCCAGTTCGACGATATAAGCGCGCATCAGCACCAGCGGGCGACGAAAATTCACGCCGAATGTGTCGATGGCGATCAGTGCGGCCTGCGCATCGCGAATGCCATGGGCGGCCATTCGGCGGATGCAGACAAGGACGATCCTGTCCACTTGTCCTTCAGGCAGGGGCAGGGGAAGCAACTCGTCACCGGCATTGGGCGGCATCATGACTCGGCCTTTCTCGATAGCACTTCGACTCATTATCGCTAATGCGAGGCGTTCGCAATATAAGTTTGTGCGAGAGTTGATCGCGCGCGCTGAATTCGCAGGGGCAGGGGCGCAAAATCTATTCGCGGAGTCGGATTGATTAGGTTACTATTGTCGGCTTGGGCGCTTTTTGCGCGGCTGCGGACGGGTAAACAAACGAGTGAATCCCCACGATCATTATCGGGCCATCGTCGATTCGTCCGATGTGGCGATCATCGCGAAGAATCTTGAAAGCATTGTCGTCACCTGGAATCGCGCGGCCGAGCAGTTGTTCGGTTATAGCGAAGCGGAAATGGTCGGGCAGTCGATCCGGCTTTTGATCCCTGACGATCGCCAGCAGGAAGAGGACGAAATTCTCGCGCGGATCGTTGCTGGAGATCGCGTGAAGCAGTTCGTCACCTTGCGCCGGCACAAGGATGGCCGCCTGATCAGCGTGTTTGTGACTGTTTCCCCGGTCAAGAGCGAAGACGGCGACGATCGTCGGTGCCAGCAAGATGGCGCGAGACGCCTCCGATTACCTCGCCGCGCAGCGCAAGCTGGAAGCGAGCGAACGCCGGTTTCGGCTTTCTGGCCGACAATATCTCGCAATTCGCCTGGATCGCCGATGCTGGCGGCGAGATTCACTGGTACAATCAGCGCTGGTTCGATTTCACCGGGACCACAATGGAAGAAATGCAGGGTTATGGCTGGACCAAATGCCACGACCCCGAACATGTGGAACGGGTGTTGGGCCGCTATCGCCGCAGCATGGAGAGCGGCGAGGAATGGGAAGACATCTTTCCTCTTCGCGGGGCGGACGGCAGCTGGCGGTGGTTTCTTTCCCGCGCGGTCCCCATTCGCGACGACCAGGGCATGATCACGCAGTGGTTCGGCACCAACACCGACATCACCGAGCAGCGCGAACAGGCTGCCCACGTTCGGCTCCTGCTGCGCGAAGTCACGCACCGGTCCAAGAACCTTCTGACCACCGTCCAGGTCCTCGCGCGCCGGACGGCGGGCAAGGACAGCGATTTCGTGGAGCGGTTCGAACAGCGCGTGACCGGCCTTGCGAGAAATCAGGACCTGTTGATCAAGGGCCATTGGCGCCAGGTCGCGATCACCGAGATGGTTGAGCGGCAACTGGGTTTCCTGGGCGACTCGCGCAGCCAGGTTTCCGTCTCGGGCCCTGCGGTGGAGCTTACCTCTGCCAGTGCCGAAGCGCTGAGCATGGCGATCCATGAATTGACCACCAACTCGCTCAAATACGGTGCGCTGTCGGTTCCCGAAGGCAAGGTTGCCATCGACTGGAAGACGCAGCCCGGGCCGCTCGACTTGCACATCAGCTGGCAGGAGAGTGGCGGTCCGCCGGTCGTGGCGCCTGAACGCAAGGGTTTCGGCACCACGCTGATCTGCGACGTGCCGCGCATGAAGATGCAGGCCAAGGTGGCGATGGATTTCCGGCCCGAAGGCCTCGTCTGGTCGCTTGCAGCCCCCGGCGCCCTGGCATCCGAGAATGCGCCGGCAGATTCGCAGCCGGACCTGCAGTTAGGATTGGCGAAGGAATTTGCCCCGCATTGACGCAATTTGATCGCCTTGTGGTTTGGTGTCTGCGCCATCTTGCCCGCAAGGCCAAGCCCGGCTAGTTTCCCTCCCATGCCCTTTGCCGACACCCTCAAGGATCTCTTCCAGCACGCCGCGACGACGCAGGGAATCACGGTGCGCGTCGCGGTGAATTTCATGCCTGACCAGTCGCGGGTGGAAGCCGGCAAGTGGTTCTGGGTCTACCACATCCGGATCGAGAACCATTCGCCGGAAGTCGTCCAGCTGCTCGCCCGTCACTGGCGCATCACTGACGGGCGCGGGATGGTGAACATCATCAATGGTGATGGTGTGGTGGGCGAAACGCCTGTGCTCCAGCCGGGGCAGAGCCACGACTATGTCTCCGGTTGCCCGCTGACGACGCCGCATGGCAGCATGCAGGGCTTCTATACCTTCCGCCGCGAAGACGGTTCCGTATTCGAAGTCGCGATCCCGTTCTTCCCGCTGGCGGCCCCTGCAACTGCAGATTGACTTGTGTAAAGGCGCGCCTGCTTGCGGGCGCTGCCCCCCGCGCGTAAACGCGGCCGCATGAAGCGCACTCACCTACCGCTGAACGCCCTGCGCGTGTTCGATGCCGCCGCGCGGCACCTCTCGTTCACGCGCGCGGCAGACGAACTGGCGGTGACGCCGGCTGCAGTGGGCCAGCAGATTCGCGCGCTGGAAGATGTGCTGGGCGTGGTGCTGTTCCGCCGCACCAGCAAGGGCCTGGAACTGACCGACGAGGCGATCGGCGGGCTCGACCCGCTGCGCGAAGGCTTCCTGCGGTTCGAGGAAGCGGTGCAGGCGATGCAGGCCGGCCAGTCGAGCCATTCCTACGCGATCGCCGCGCCGCATGAATTCTGGGCCACCTGGCTCGCGCCGCGGCTGGCCGAGTTCCGCGCCGCCAATCCCGATGTCCGCTACCAGCTGATCGCGGGCGAAGAGATCGACTTCACCGAGGCCAATCTCGATCTCGCCGTGCGCCTGGCCGAAGGGCCGGGCGACCTCGAGGGCGTCCAGCTCGCCCCGGCGCAGCGCGTGGTAGTGGCGACGACGGCGCCCCGGCAGACTGGATCGCCTGGCCCGGCGCGCCTTTGCCCGATGGGGCGGAGCCGGTGCTGCAGGTCGGCAATGCCGCGCAGGCGCTCGCTTCCGCGCTGGCCGGGCTGGGCAAGGCGATGCTGCCGCTGCTGCTGGTGGAAGAGGCGCTGGCAGACGGCAGGCTCACGGCGATCCAGGGCCCCGAGCAGGGCCACCGCGCCTATTGGCTGGTCGCCCCGCGTCCGCAATGGCGGCAGAAGAAAGTGCGCGCCCTGGTAGAGTTCCTCACCGCCGCATAGCGCCGCCTTTCCGGCCCGCCGCGTTAAGGGCCGCTGTCATTTCCGTGCCATCCCGAAACGGTACATGCCCAGCGTTTGCATTGCGCCTAGCGCTGCGCTTTGCTCTACCTGCGACCAAGGAATTGCGGCACTTAACTCCCGCCGTCGTTCCCCACTTTGGAGGCGGCCTCCCGCAGGGGGTCGCCTCTTTTATTGCCCGCTCGGGGCGCTAAGGCGTTCTCGCCGTTGATAAGTCGCCGCCAAGCAGTAAAGCAGCGCGGCACCGCAAGCCCAGAATGGAAGATGCTCGGGGATTGCCGGCAGGCTCTACCGCACCCCCGGCTCACCCGGCGCCAGCTTGCGGATCATACGCACGGGGCATCGGCCGGAACCGGCGATCGCGTCGGGCACGATCAGGTCCACGTCCATTGCGTCGCAGATGAAATTTCCGGTGCGGGCCTTGAGGCCTAGCGTCTCTGTAAAGTTCAGATCGGTGCAGCTGCCGAAAGTCTCGAACAGGTAGGTGTCCTTCACGCCGACGTCGATATAGACCTGGTTGTCGCCCGGCGCCTCTCGGAAGCCGCTGACCGATCCGGCGTAGAAGCATTGCCGGCCTTCGGGTGCATCAGCAGCCGACGCAGCGGTGCGCGGTTCTTCGTTCTGCGGCGCGCAGGCCGATAGGGCCAGGCCGGCAGCGGCGAGGGCAGCTGATGCGAAGGCGGTTCTAGTATTTGAGGAAGCTGTCATGTTGCGCGTCCTTTCCGTTCGGATGGGTGGGCTTGCGTGCTACAGACTCCAACGGAGCGGGCAGGGGAGCGTTCCGGTTCGCGGCCCATTTCCAGCGCATGCACGCTTGACCCGCCGCCTCATTGCCCCTAGGGGCCCGCTCAGTCGGGGACGACGACGGTTGTTCCCGGCGATTTTGAGCTGAACATTGGCGGTGTTCGTATTTTCTTTCGCTGGTCCCGCTTTGGCGGGAATGACGAAAGAAGGGCAGCTGTCAAAGTAACCCGGCACCAGGCCGGGTGGAGCGTTTCGGTTCGTGCGGAATGTCGCTTCGCGGCGTTTCCTGTTCGCTAGGTTCGCGCCTTCGCGGGAATGACGATGACGGATCACGCGATCCTTCTCACTTCACCTGTCTGCGCTGCCACAATTTGACAGGTGAAGTAGTATTTCATGCCGACGATCAACCAGCTGGTCCGCAAGGGCCGCGTTCCGCAGAAGGCCAAGAGCAAGGTCCCTGCGATGGAGCAGAACCCGCAGAAGCGCGGCGTTTGCACCCGCGTCTACACGACGACCCCGAAGAAGCCGAACTCGGCGCTGCGCAAGGTCGCCAAGGTGCGCCTGACCAACCAGCGCGAAGTCATCTCCTACATCCCGGGCGAAGGCCACAACCTGCAGGAGCACTAGCGTCGTGCTGATCCGCGGCGGCCGTGTGCGCGACCTTCCCGGCGTGCGCTACCACGTGCTGCGCGGCGTGCTCGACACGCAGGGCGTCAAGGACCGCAAGCAGAGCCGTTCGAAGTACGGCGCCAAGCGTCCGAAGTAACCGTCCGGCGGCGGTCATCCCGACGATCGCCGGAGCGTCTTGCGCGGTAGGTCTGGCTCGAGTGCGCCGTCGCAGGATCCCGCCTGCGCGGGATGACGAGCCGGGTGAGCGGGCAAGAGAAGGAATTAGCACGATGTCACGTCGTCGTCGTCCCGAGAAGCGGGAAATCCTGCCCGATCCCAAGTTCGGTGATCAGGTCCTGTCGAAGTTCATGAACAACCTGATGCATGACGGCAAGAAGTCCGTCGCCGAAAGCATCGTCTATGGCGCGCTCGAAACGGTCGAGACCAAGGCCAAGACCGATCCGATCCAGGTGTTCCATGATGCGCTGAACAATGTGAAGCCGCAGATCGAAGTGCGCTGCCGCCGCGTTGGTGGTGCGACCTATCAGGTGCCGGTCGAAGTTCGCCCCGAGCGTGCCCAGGCGCTGGCGATCCGCTGGCTGATCACCGCCGCGCGCGGCCGTGCGGAAACCACCATGGCGGCGCGTCTGTCGGGCGAGCTGATGGATGCGGCGAACAACCGCGGCAACGCGGTCAAGAAGCGCGAAGACACGCACCGCATGGCCGATGCCAACCGCGCGTTCTCGCACTACCGCTGGTAAGCTGGCGCTGGCAGTTGCGGCGGTCTTCAGCTGTCACAATCGTACTATATGGGCGCGGGCCTGCGATCGGGCGCCTCCACACGACCCGAGGAATTCGACCATGGCACGCAGCCATCCGCTCGAACGCTACCGCAACATCGGCATCATGGCGCACATCGACGCCGGCAAGACCACGACGACCGAGCGGATCCTCTATCTACACCGGCAAGTCCTACAAGATCGGCGAAGTGCACGACGGCGCCGCGACGATGGACTGGATGGAGCAGGAGCAGGAGCGCGGGATCACGATCACCTCGGCCGCGACGACCTGCTTCTGGAAGGCCGAAGACGGCGAGGGCCCGAGCACCGCATCAACATCATCGACACCCCCGGCCACGTCGACTTCACCATCGAAGTCGAACGTTCGCTGCGCGTGCTCGACGGCGCGGTCGCCTGCTTCGACGGCGTTGCCGGCGTTGAGCCGCAGTCCGAAACCGTGTGGCGCCAGGCCGACAAGTACGGCGTGCCGCGCATGTGCTTCATCAACAAGCTCGACCGCACCGGCGCCAACTTCAAGTATTGCGTGCAGTCGATCATCGACCGTCTCGGCGCGAAGCCGGCTGGTGCTGTATCTGCCGATCGGCATCGAAGCCGACCTCAAGGGCCTGGTCGATCTCGTCGAACAACCGCGCGATCATCTGGAAGGACGAAGCGCTGGGCGCCGAAGTTCTTCTATGAGGAAATCCCGGCCGACCTGGCCGACGAGGCCGCCGAACTATCGCAGCGAGCTGATCGAACTCGCCGTCGAGCAGGACGACGACGCGATGGAAGCCTATCTCGAAGGCAACGAGCCCGACGTCGCGACGCTCAAGGCGCTGATCCGCAAGGGCACGCTCGAACCAGTCGTTCGTGCCGGTGTGCTGCGGCTCGGCGTTCAAGAACAAGGGCGTGCAGCCGCTGCTCGACGCCGTGGTCGACTACCTGCCGTCGCCGCTCGACATTCCGACGTCCAGGGCGTCAAGATGGACAGCGACGAGCACGACAGCCGTCCCGCCGACCGACGACGCGCCGTTCAGCGCGCTCGCGTTCAAGATCATGAACGATCCGTTCGTCGGCACGCTGACCTTCATCCGCATCTATTCGGGCACGCTCAGCAAGGGCACCTACCTGAACTCGGTGAAGGACAAGAAGGAAAAGGTCGGCCGCATGCTGCGAAATGCACGCCAACGACCGCAAGGACATCGACGAAGCCTTCGCCGGCGACATCGTCGCGCTGGCCGGCATGAAGGAAACCACCACCGGCGACACGCTGTGCGCCGAACGCGCCGATCGTGCTCGAGCGGATGGAATTCCCCGAGCCGGTGATCGAACTGTCGGTGGAACCCAAGACCAAGGCCGACCAGGAAAAGATGGGCATCGCGCTCAATCGCCTGTCGGCCGAGGATCCCTCGTTCCGCGTTTCGACCGATCACGAATTGCGGCCAGACCATCATCAAGGGCATGGGCGAGCTTCACCTCGACATCATCGTCGATCGCATGAAGCCGCGAGTTCAAGGTCGAGGCCAATGTCGGTGCGCCGCAGGTGGCTTACCGCGAATATCTCGCGAAGCCGAGTCGACGTCGACTACACCCACAAGAAGCAGTCGGGCGGCTCGGGCCAGTTCGGCCGCGTGAAGATCAAGGTCACGCCGGGCGAGCGCGGTTCAGGGCATCATCTTCAACGACGAGATCAAGGGCGGCAACATTCCGAAGGAATATATCCCGTCGGTCGAAAAGGGCATGCGCGAACAGGCCGCCAGCGGGCTACCTGATCGGCTTCCCGATCATCGACTTCGAGATCAAGCTGATGACGGCGCCTACCATGACGTCGACTCGTCGGCGCTGGCGTTCGAAATCGCCGGTCGCGGCGCGATGCGCGAAGTCGCGCAGAAGGCCGGCATCAAGCTGCTCGAGCCGATCATGAAGGTCGAAGTCGTCACCCCGGAAGATTATCTGGGCGACGTCATCGGCGACCTGAACTCGCCGTCGCGGCCAGATCCAGGGCACCGACACCCGCGGCAACGCCCAGGTGGTCGAGGCCATGGTGCCGCTGGCCAACATGTTCGGCTACGTGAACGAGCTGCGCTCGTTCACGCCAGGGCCGCGCGCAATACTCGATGCAGTTCTCGCACTATGACGAGGTGCCGGCGAACGTCGCGGCCGAGGTCAAGGAGAAGCTTGCCTAAGCGGCGAGCGACCGTCTAGGGGCGGCGCCTGATTCAGCGGGTGCCGCCGTTCTCCCGCGAACAAATCGAATTCATTGAAAAGAAGGTTATAGAGACAATGGCGAAGGCAAAATTCGAGCGGAAGAAGCCGCACTGCAACATCGGCACCATCGGTCACGTCGACCATGGCAAGACCACGCTGACCGCCGCGATCACCAAGGTGATGGCCGAAACCGGCGGCGCGGCCGTCGATTTCGCCAACATCGACAAGGCTCCCGAAGAGCGCGAGCGCGGCATCACCATCTCGACCGCACACGTCGAGTATGAAACCGGCTGCGCGCCACTATGCGCACGTCGATTGCCCGGGCCACGCCGACTATGTGAAGAACATGATCACCGGTGCCGCGCAGATGGACGGCGCGATCCTGGTCGTGAACGCTGCTGACGGCCCGATGCCGCAGACCCGCGAGCACATCCTGCTCGCCCGTCAGGTCGGCGTGCCGGCGCTGGTCGTCTACATGAACAAGGTCGACCAGGTCGACGACGAAGAAATCCTCGAGCTCGTCGAACTCGAAATCCGCGAACTGCTTTCGCAGTACGACTTCGACGGCGACAATATTCCGATCATCAAGGGTTCGGCTCTGGCCGCTCTCGAAGGCCGCGACGACGACATCGGCAAGGATTCGATCATTGCGCTGATGGAAGCGGTCGACGAGCTTCATCCCGCAGCCTGACCGTCCGATCGACAAGCCGTTCCTGATGCCGATCGAAGACGTGTTCTCGATCTCGGGTCGCGGCACGGTCGTGACCGGCCGTGTCGAAACCGGCATCGTCAAGGTTGGCGAAGAAGTCGAAATCGTCGGCATCAAGGACACCCAGAAGACCGTCGTCACCGGCGTCGAAATGTTCCGCAAGCTGCTCGATCGGGGCGAAGCTGGCGACAACATCGGCGCGCTGATCCGCGGCGTCGGCCGTGAAGACGTTGAGCGTGGCCAGGTTCTGTGCAAGCCCGGTTCGGTCAACGCCGCACACCGAGTTCAGCGCCGAAGTCTACGTGCTGTCGAAGGATGAAGGTGGCCGTCACACGCCGTTCTTCGCCAACTACCGCCCGCAGTTCTACTTCCGCACCACCGACGTGACCGGCGAAGTGATCCTCCCCGAGGGCACCGAGATGGTGATGCCGGGCGACAACGTGACGATCGGCGTCAAGCTGATCGCACCGATCGCGATGGACGAAGGTCTCCGCTTCGCAATCCGCGAAGGTGGCCGCACCGTCGGTTCGGGGGTTGTCAGCAAGATCACGAAGTAATATAGGCGCGCGACCTGCGGGGGATTCGTTCCTTCGCAGGTCGGATTTTTGCCGAAAATGGTAATTGGGCGGCCGCCCCTTCCCGAGCATTCGGTGAGGCGGGGCGGTTCTTTGTTTTTGGAGGTTTTTGACCTCCTTGGCTCTTTCGCATCGGTAGTTGGACATGGAAGCTCAGAATATCCGCATTCGCCTCAAGGCGTTCGATCATCGCGTGCTCGATCAGGCAACTGGCGAGATCGCGGACACCGCACGCCGCACCGGCGCGCTGATCCGGGGCCCCATTCCGCTGCCGACGCGTATCGAGAAGTTCACCGTGAACCGCGGCCCGCACATCGACAAGAAGTCGCGCGAGCAGTTCGAGGTGCGCACCTACAAGCGGCTGCTCGACATCGTGCAGCCGAACGCCCAGACGGTCGACGCGCTGATGAAGCTCGATCTTGCTGCTGGCGTGAACGTCGAGATCAAGCTGGCCTAAGCCATGCCGCAATGCCCCGCTTCGGCGATGGGCCTCGATCGTGAGAGCCGTTGCGGCTGACTGACATAGGGATACCGCCGGATCTCGATCCGGGCTGCGTCCCCCGTCTCGCTCTCTCCATCGGCGAGAGGCACTCAGCCCGGACGGGGCGATGCATAACATTTTGGGCTGAACGGGTCCGTCGAAGTTCTACGCTGGCGCCCTCCAGCACCTGGAATGGTCCCGGGTGCCTCTGTTGAGGAGTATTGATCATGCGCACTGGCGTGATCGCGAAGAAAGTGGGGATGACCCGCCTGTTCCAGGAGGACGGACGGCACGTGCCTGTGACCGTCCTGGCGCTGGAAGATTGCCAGGTGGTTTCGGTCCGCACCGGCGAGCGTGACGGCTACATCGCCGTTCAGCTCGGTGCGGGCGAAGCCAAGCAGAAGAACGTTGCCAAGCCGCAGCGTGAGCATTTCGCCAAGGCCGAGGTGTCCGCTGAAGGCAAGCGTCGCCGAATTCCGCGTCGAGCGAAGATGCGCTGCTGCGAGTCGGCTCGACCATCGCTGCCTAGCATTTCGTCGCCGGCCAGATGGTCGACATCACCGGCCACACGCAGGGCAAGGGCTTTGCCGGCGCCATGAAGCGCTGGGGCTTCGGCGGTATGCGCGCCACTCACGGCGTGTCGATCTCGCCACCGTTCGCACGGTTCGACCGGTAACCGCCAGGATCCGGGCAGCGTCTTCAAGAACAAGAAGATGGCCGGCCACATGGGCGACCGTCAGCGCACCCAGCAGAACCTCGAAATCGTTCGCACCGATGACGAGCGCGGCCTGATCTTCGTCAAGGGCTCGGTCCCGGGCGCGAAGAACGGCTGGCTGCTCGTTCGCGACGCGGTCAAGGTTGCGCTGCCGAAGGCGTGCCGTTCCCCGGTGCGATCCTGCAGGACAAGTCGACCCTGCACGAAGAGGAAGCTCCGCGGCATGGTCGAGCAGCTGCCGAGCACGAAGTGCACGAAGTTCGCCGAACGCAGGCGACTGCTCAGAGCAGCAGGCCGGCGCGGTGACGAGTCACGCCTCGTGGCGAAGAAACGACGCTGCCGAGGCAATGCCGACGGCGAAAGGCAAGGAGGGCTAAGCCGTGAAGGTCAAGGTCCAGAACCTCGACGGCAAGGCGCTCAAGGGCGACATCGAGCTTAACGACGACGTGTTCGGCGTCGAGCCGCGCGCCGACATCCTGCACCGCGTCGTCACCTGGCAGCTCGAGAACCGCCGCGGCACCGCCCGCGCGACGCGTGAGCGTTCCGACGTTGCCCGCACCGGCAAGAAGTTCGGTCGCCAGAAGGGCGGCGGTACGGCTCGTCACGGCGATCGCGCGGCTCCGATCTTCATCGGCGGCGGTAAGGCCCACGGTCCGCGTCGGCGTGACTTCGAGCAGTCGCTGAACAAGAAGATCCGCGCGCTCGGCCTCAAGATGGCGCTTTCGAGCCAAGGCCAAGGACGGCCTGGTCGTCGTCGACAGTCTCGACTCGACGGACGCCAAGACCAAGGCGCTTGGCCGGCCAGCTCGCCAAGGCGGGCTGGGGCAAGAAGGTGCTGGTGATCGACGGCGAAGCGTTGAACGCGAACTTCGCGCGGCTGCCGGCAACCTGCACGGACATCAACGTGCTGCCGGCCATCGGTGCCAATGTCTATGACATCCTGAAGCACGACACGCTGGTGCTGACCCGCGCCGCGGTCGAAAAGCTGGAGGCGCGGTTCAATGGCTAAGAAGCAGGACAGTCGACGCGCGTCACTACGACGTGATCCTCGCGCCGCACATCACCGAAAAGTCGACCCTGCTGTCGCGAGCACAACGCAGTGGTCTTCAAGGTCGCCGACAAGCGCGACCAAGCCGCAGATCAAGGCAGCGGTCGAAGCGCTGTTCGACGTCAAGGTCGACGGCGTGAACACCCTGATCGCCAAAGGGCAAGACCAAGCGCTGGAAGGGCAAGCCCTACAAGCGTTCGGACGTGAAGAAGGCGATCGTCACCCTGGCCGAGGGCCAGATCGATCGACATCACCAGCGGCATCTGAGGCGCAGAACCATGGCACTCAAGAACTATAAACCGACCAGCCCCGCACGTCGCGGCCTGATCCTGGTCGACAAGTCGAGCCTGTGGAAGGGCAAGCCGGTCAAGGCGCTGACCGAAGGCAAGACACAAGACCGGCGGCCGCAACAACAAGGGCCATGTCACCTCGCGCGGCATCGCCGGTGGTCACAAGCAGAAGTATCGCTTCGTCGACTTCAAGCGTCGCAAGTGGGACATGCCGGCCACGGTCGAGCGGATCGAATACGATCCCAACCGCACCGCCTTCATCGCGCTGGTGAAGTATGAGGATGGCGAGCTGGCCTACATCCTCGCGCCGCAGCGTCGTGGCCGTCGGCGACCAGGTGGTCGCTGGCGAGAAGACCGACGTGAAGCCGGGCAACGCGATGCTGCTGGCCAGATGCCGGTCGGCACGATCTGCCACAACGTCGAGATGAAGCCGGGCAAGGGCGGCCAGATCGCCCGTTCAGCGCGGGCACCTATGTGCAGCTCGTCGGTCGTGACCGCGGCATGGTCATCGTTCGCCTGAACTCGGGCGAGCAGCGTTACCTGCGCGGCGATTGCATGGGCACGGTCGGCGCGGTTTCGAACCCCGACAACGCGCAACCAGAACTTGGCCAAGGCCGGTCGCAACCGCTGGATGGGCGTCCGCCCGCTGACCCGCGGTGTTGCCAAGAACCCGGTCGATCACCCGCATGGCGGTGGTGAAGGCCGCACCTCGGGCGGCCGTCATCCGGTTACCCCGTGGGGCAAGCCGACCAAGGGTGCCCGCACCCGCCACAACAAGCCGACGGACAAGATGATCATCCGTTCGCGTCACGCGAAGAAGAAGAGGTAAGCGCCATGGCTCGTTCCGTCTGGAAAGGTCCGTTCGTCGACCTGCATCTGCTGAAGAAGGCAGAAGCCGCGCAGGATCAGCGGTAGCCGTGCCGGCCCGATCAAGACCTGGTCGCGTCGTTCGACGATCCTGCCGCAGTTCGTCGGCCTGACGTTCAACGTCTACAACGGCCACAAGTTCATTCCCGTCTCGGTCAACGAAGACATGGTCGGCCACAAGCTCGGTGAGTTCGCGCCTACGCGCACCTTCCCCGGCCACGCCGCCGACAAGAAGGGCAAGCGCTAATGGGCAAGGCAAAAGCTCCCCGCCGCGTCGGCGACAACGAGGCTCTGGCCGTCGGCACCACGATCCGTGGTTCGGCGCAGAAGCTCGAACCTCGTTGCTGCGCCTGATCCGCGGCAAGAAGGCCGAAGAAGCGATGAACATCCTCACCTTCTCCAAGCGGGCGATGGCCAGCGACGCGCGCAAGGTGCTCGCCTCGGCGATCGCCAATGCGGAAAACAACCACAATCTCGACGTCGATGCGCTGGTCGTGGCCGAAGCGAGCGTCGGCAAGTCGGTCACCATGAAGCGCTTCCACACGCGCGGTCGTGGCAAGTCCACCCGCATCCTGAAGCCGTTCAGCCGGCTGCGCATCGTCGTCCGCGAAGTCGAGGAGGCCTAATCATGGGTCATAAGAGCAATCCGATCGGCCTGCGCCTGCAGATCAACCGGACCTGGGACAGCCGCTGGTACGCCGAAGGGCGCGACTATGCGCAGCTGCTCAAGGAAGACATCGAGATCCGCAAGTTCATCGTCGAGACGCTGCCGCAGGCGGCGATTTCCAAGGTGGTGATCGAGCGTCCGGCCAAGCTGTGCCGCGTTTCGATCTATGCCGCGCGTCCTGGTGTGATCATCGGCAAGAAGGGCGCCGACATCGAGAAGCTGCGCTCGAAGCTCGCCAAGATGACCGCCAGCGACGTGAAGCTGAACATCGTTGAAATCCGCAAGCCGGAAATCGATGCCAAGCTCGTCGCGCAGGGCATCGCCGACCAGCTGGTCCGCCGCGTCGCGTTCCGCCGGGCGATGAAGCGCGCGATGCAGTCGGCCATGCGTCTGGGTGCCGAAGGCATCAAGATCACCTGCGGCGGCCGTCTCGGCGGTGCGGAAATCGCCCGTGTCGAATAGTATCGCGAAGGCCGCGTGCCGCTGCACACGCTGCGCGCCAACGTCGATTATGCCGAAGCCGAGGCGCTGACCGCCTATGGCATCATCGGCATCAAGGTGCTGGATCTTCAAGGGCGAGATCTTCGCCCACGATCCGATGGCGCAGGACCGGCTGATGATGGAAGCCCAGACCTCCGGCGTCCGTCCGGCGCGCTGATCGGAAAGCTGAGTAGAGACAATGCTGCAACCGAAAAAAACCAAGTTCCGCAAGGCGTTCAAGGGCCGCATCAAGGGCGACGCCAAGGGCGGCATCGACGCTGAACTTCGGCTCCTACGGCCTCAAGGCCATGGAGCCCGAGCGGATCACCGCACGTCAGATCGAAGCGGCTCGCCGCGCGATCACGCGCCACATCAAGCGTCAGGGGCGTCTGTGGATCCGCATCTTCCCCGATGTGCCGGTGACGAAGAAGCCTGCCGAAGTCCGTCAGGGCAAGGGCAAGGGCGCGATCGAATACTGGGCCGCCCGCGTCAAGCCGGGCCGCATCCTGTTCGAACTCGACGGCGTTGCCGGCCCGCTCGCCGCCGAAGCGTTTCAGCGTGCGGCGATGAAGCTGCCGATCAAGACCAAGGTCGTTGCCCGCCTGGGCGACACCTCGCACCTGGGAGGCGTAATGATGGCCAGACTTCGAAGACCTTCGCGCCAAGACCGACGACCAGCTGTCGAGCGAGCTGGTCGAGCTGAAGCGCGAGCAGTTCAACCTGCGCTTCCAGGCCGCGACCAACCAGCTCGAGCGCCCGGCGCGGATCCGGAAGTGCGCCGCGAGATCGCGCCGCATCAAGACGCTGCAGACCGAACGCTGCTGCAAGCGCCGCCAAGGCGTAAGGAGTCAGCACGATGCCGAAGCGTATCCTGATCGGGACCGTCGTCTCCGACAAGACCGACAAGACCGTGACCGTGAAGGTCGAGCGCAAGGTGAAGCACCCGCTCTACGGGAAGATCATCCGTCGTTCGAAGAAGTATCACGCCCATGACGAGGACAATGAATACAAGGCCGGCGAGACTGTGCGGATCGAAGAGACCCGCCCGATTTCGAAGACCAAGACCTGGAAGGTGATCGACCGGGTCGATGCCGGGAAGGGCACGGCGCTGGAAGCCGACATCGAGGTCGAAGCCGCCGGCAACTAAGCCGGTACGTCGATGTAGATTTTTGGAACTGCCGGACGTGTTTCGGCAAGCCAGTGAGAAGGAACCGGATCGATGATCCAGATGCAATCCAATCTCGACGTCGCGGACAACAGCGGCGCCAAGCGCGTCCAGTGCATCAAGGTGCTGGGCGGCTCGAAGCGCCGCACCGCGGGCGTCGGCGACGTGATCGTCGTCTCCGTCAAGGAAGCGCAGCCGCGTGCGCGCGTGAAGAAGGGCGACGTTCACCGCGCCGTGATCGTTCGCACCCGCAAGGACGTGCGCCGTCGCCGACGGCAGCGTGATCCGTTTCGACACCAATGCTGCGGTGCTCGTCAACAAGAACGAAGAGCCGATCGGCACCCGTATCTTTGGCCCGGTGGTTCGCGAACTGCGCGGCCGCGGCTTCATGAAGATCATCTCGCTCGCGCCGGAGGTGCTGTGATGGCTGCCGCCAAGATCAAGAAGGGCGACACCGTCGTCGTGCTGTTCGGGCAAGGACAAGGGCCGCTCCGGCACTGTGACTGCAGGTCATGCCGAAGGACGGCAAGGTTCGTGGTCCAGGGCGTCAACGTCGCTGCCCGTCACCGCAAGGCCTAGCCAGGCGAACCCGCAGGGCGGCATCGACCGCCGCGAGGCGCCGATGCACATTTCGAAGGTTGCGCTTGCCGATCCCAAGGACGGCAAGCCGACCCGCGTCCGCTTCGAAGAGCGGACGGCAAGAAGGTCCGCGTGGCCGTGAAGTCCGGGGAGACCATCGATGGCTGACAATTATACCCCTCGCCTCAAGCAGAAGTATGACGACCGAGATCGTCAAGGCGATGACCGAGAAGTTCGGTTACACGAACCGCCTTGAAGTCCCGAAGCTCGACAAGATCACGCTCAACATGGGCGTCGGCGAAGCGAGCCAGGACAAGAAGAAGGTCCAGACCGCCGCCGAGGAAATGGAACTGATCGCCGGCCAGAAGCCGGTGATCACCAAGGCGAAGAAGTCGATCGCACAGTTCAAGCTGCGCGAAGGCATGCCGATCGGTTGCAAGGTCACCTTGCGCCGTGAGCGCATGTACGAATTCCTCGATCGTCTGGTCACCATCGCAATGCCGCGCATCCGCGACTTCCGCGGGCTGAACCCGAAGAGCTTCGACGGCCGCGGCAATTACGCGATGGGCCTCAAGGAGCAGATCATCTTCCCGGAGATCAGCTACGACAAGATCGAGAAGGTGCGTGGGATGGACATCATCGTGACCACCACCGCCAAGACCGACGACGAGGCGCGCGAGCTGCTGCGCCTGTTCGGTTTCCCGTTCCCTGCCGAGACACGAAGCGCAGGAAGAGAAGGAAGCGGCGTGAGCCGCTGAGAGAGAGAGCTTAAGTCCATGGCGAAACTGAGTTCCGTGAACAAGAATGAGCGTCGCAAGAAGCTCGTCAAGAAGTACGCTGCGCAAGTACGCGAAGCTGAAGGCGATTGCCGACAACGAGTCGCTCGACGAAACCGAGCGTCTGATGGCGCGCCTCAAGATGGCGGAAATTCCCGCGCAACGGGAACCCCACCCGCGTGCGCAACCGCTGCGCCACCACCGGCCGCCCGCGCGGCTATTATCGCAAGTTCGGCCTCTGCCGGATCGAGCTGCGGGATCTGGCCAACAAGGGCCTGATCCCGGGCGTGACGAAGTCGAGCTGGTAAGGATCACGCAGATGGCATATGACCGATCCCCTGGGTGATATGCTCACCCGCATCCGCAACGGCCAGCAGGCGAAGAAGGACTTCGTCCTTTCGCCGGCGTCCAAGCTGCGCGCCAACGTGCTCGAAGTGCTTCAGCGCGAAGGCTACATCCGTGGCTACACGCGAAGATCGACTCGGCAAGCACACGGCGCTGCGGATCGAACTGAAGTATTTCGAGGGCGAGCCTGCGATCAAGCATGTCGCCCGCGTCTCCAAGCCGGGCCGCCGCGTCTATTCGGGTTCCAAGGAGCTGCCGAATGTCCGCAACGGCCTTGGCATCACCATCGTCTCGACGCCGCGGGGCGTGCTTTCGGATGCCGAAGCGCGCGCA
This sequence comes from uncultured Alphaproteobacteria bacterium, assembly GCA_963777785.1. Taxonomy (GTDB): domain Bacteria; phylum Pseudomonadota; class Alphaproteobacteria; order Sphingomonadales; family Sphingomonadaceae; genus Andeanibacterium. Next base: position 272,461 of record CAVZRU010000002.1, on the reverse strand, counting down.
CAGAACGTCGGCGGCGAAGTGCTGGCGGAGGTGTTCTGATGAGCCGCATCGGTAAAAGGCCGGTGGCGATCCCCGGCGGCGTCACCGCCGACATTCGAGGACGGCACGCTGACCGTGAAGGGCCCCAAGGGCACTCTCACGCTGGGCCTGTCCGACGACATCAGCTACGAGGTCGAGGAAGGCGAGATTTCGGTCAAGCCGGCCAACGACACCAAGCCGCGCGCGCGCCTTCTGGGGCATGCAGCGCACGCTGGTGTCGAACCTGGTCGACCGGCGTGACCGACGGCTTCACCAAGGTGCTCGAAATCACCGGCGTCGGCTATCGTGCGCAAGCACAGGGCAAGAAGCTCAAGCTGCAGCTCGGCTACAGCCACGATGTCGATATCGACGTGCCCGAAGGCCTCGACGTCAAGACCCCGGATCAGACCACGATCGAGATCAGCGGGATCGACAAGCAGACAGGTCGGCCAGTTCGCCGCCGAAATCCGCCGCTGGCGCAAGCCTGAGCCCTACAAGGGCAAGGGCATCAAGTACCGCGGCGAGTATATCTTCCGCAAGGAAGGGAAGAAGAAGTAAGATGGCAAAGCTCTCTCTCTTCGAACGCCGCCGCCGCCGCGTGCGCACCGCGCTCAAGGCGCGCGCAGGCGGCCGGCCGCGTCTGTCGGTGCACCGCACCGGCCGTCACATCTATGCGCAGATCATCGACGATGCTGCAGGCCGCACCGTCGCTGCAGCTTCGACGCTGCGGCGCGAAGGCCACCGGCGCGAATGTCGATGCCGCTGTCGCAGGTCGGCAAGGACATCGCCGCAGCCGCCAAGAAGGCCGGCGTCACCACCGTCGTGTTCGATCGCGGCGGCTTCCTGTTTCATGGCCGCGTCAAGGCGCTGGCCGACGCCGCCCGCGAAGGCGGGCTGGAGTTCTGATGATGGCTGACGAAAACAACAACGAAGAAACCCGCGTGACCGAACGCGGCAGCTGAAGTGCGCTGCGGCGGAAGCCGTCTGAGCCGCTGCCGCAGATCCGCGCCGATGCAGGCTGGCGGAAGCGCAGCAGCGCCGCAGGCCGTGGCGGTGCGCGGACGCGGCGGCAGTGACCGTGGCGGTGGCGGCGGACGCGGCGGCAACGATCGTGGTGGCCGTGGTCGTGGCCGTGACGATCGTCGTGGCGGCCGTGGCGGTCGACGACGACGGCGGCGAAGAGCTGATCGAGAAGCTCGTCCACATCAACCGCGTCTCCAAGACCGTGAAGGGCGGCAAGCGCTTCGGTTTTGCCGCGCTGGTCGTGGTCGGTGACGGCAAGGGCCGCGTCGGCTTCGGCCACGGCAAGGCGCGCGAAGTGCCCGAAGCGATCACCAAGGCGACCGCTGCTGCCAAGAAGAAGATGATCCGCGTTCCGCTCAAGGAAGGCCGCACGCTGCATCATGACGGCAAGGGCCACTTCGGTGCCGGCAAGGTCAACGTTCGTACGGCGCCAGCGGGTACCGGCATCATCGCCGGTGGTCCGATGCGCGCCGTGTTCGAAAGCCTGGGCGTTCACGACGTGGTGACCAAGTCGGTCGGCACGTCGAACCCCTACAACATGATCCGCGCCACCTTCGACGCGCTGACCAACCAGACTTCGCCGAAGTCGGTTGCCCAGCGTCGCGGCAAGAAGGTCGCCGACCTTCTCGGTCGTGGCGGCGCGAGCGAGGTCGAGGCGGAAGCCGACGCCGCGGCTCTGACGGAGTAATCGAGCATGGCAAAGATCAAGATCAAGCAGATCGGTTCGCCGATCCGTCGCCCTGAAAGCCAGAAGAAGATCCTGATCGGACTCGGCCTGGGCAAGATGCACAAGGTCGTCGAACGTCGAAGACACCCCCGAGAGTGCGCGGCGCGATCGCCAAGCTTCCGCACATGGTCGCAGTGATCGACTGATCGCCGTTTTGCCTATGCAGGATCAGTAAAGACCCCGGCCTCAACCGCCGGGGTTTTTTCTTGCAGCATGGCGCCCGATTCCGGGATATGCGCGCGGCATGAAGTATGATGGGCGCAGGCCGAAGCAATCGCTGCATGTCGGGGGGGAAGGGGCATACCTTTCCCTGCTCGACGGCGTGCGCGGCTGCGCTGCAATCGCCATTCTGTTCTATCATTATGTGCATTTCTTCATGGCGGGGCCGAGCCGGAAACCGCCGCCGGACGTAGACACGTTCTATCCCGCGCATGATGCGTTCTGGTTATTTTACGACCGGGGCTATCTAGCCGTGCAGATCTTCTGGCTGATTTCTGGCTTCGTTTTCTGCCATGTTTACCACCGTCGTTCCGCGACGACCCGCAGTTTCCTGGTCAACCGTTTCGCGCGGCTTTATCCGCTCCATATTCTTACTCTGCTCGTGGTTGCCGCGCTCCAGTGGTTGGCATTGCAGCGCCTCGGATATACTCCGATTTACGGCAAGTACGACTTGGCTCATTTCGTGCCGCAACTCTTCATGGCCTCGGGCTGGCTGCGCGAGGTCGGCGGTTATTCGTTCAACGGCCCAATATGGTCAGTGTCGGTAGAGATCGTTATCTATGCGGCTTTCTGGTTCGGCCGCGGGGCGATCGCCCGTATTGGTTTGCCGCTCGTCATTGCGCTGGCTGCAGGCTTCTATTTCGCCCACCAGCAATTCGGCGAAATCTCCATGGTGTTTGCCTGCGGTTTCTATTTCTTCATCGGCTGCGGCTTCAGCCTGTTGCGGCAATCGTCCTGGGGACAGGGTAGGCGTCTAGGTCTGCCTGTCCTGCTCCTCGCGGCGCTTGGCGTGTGGGGGCTGATTGCAGGGACGGACTGGTCCTGGCGCTATGCCGCGGTTCCGGGGCTCTGCGGCGCATGTTTCCTGTTGCTGGCTGCGAGCGAGAGCCAGGCGCCGCCGACGCTGCGCGGAATGTGCCAATGGCTGGGAGAGAATACCTACGGCGCATATCTGTGGCACTTCCCGTTGCAGTTGACGTTCCTGCTCGTTCTGATGCCGCGCTACGATCCGCAAGTGGTCGCTCGGAGCGGTTGGTTCCTTGCGCTCTATCTCTTCGCCGTCGTTGCGATAGCGCGGATCAGCTTCATTTGGTTCGAGCGCCCCTTGCGCGACCGCTTGCGGCAGAGGCTGGGGCAAGGGGCCCAGGCCGGCCGTTTGGGAGCACCTTAGAGCCAGTGGGATGCGGCAGGGGCATTGCTCGCCATAATAGGGGTGACATTCCGGACAGGGGAAGCTAAGGGCGCCCTTCCGAAATAGCGCGAATTAAAGCGAAAGCGAGTGCAACGACATGAAACTCAACGAAATCCGTGACAATCCTGGTGCCCGCAAGGGCCGCATGCGTGTGGGCCGTGGCATCGGCTCCGGCAAGGGCAAGACCGCCGGGCGCGGCCAGAAGGGCCAGAAGAGCCGCTCAGGCGTTGCCGTCAAGGGCTTTGAAGGCGGCCAGATGCCGCTCCACATGCGGATCCCGAAGCGCGGCTTCAACAATCCCTTCGGCAAGGACTTTGCCGAGGTGAACCTGGGCATGGTCCAGAAGTTCATCGATGCCGGCAAGCTCGACGGCAAGAACGTGATCGACCACGCTGCGCTGAAGGCTGCCGGCCTTGCCCGTGGCGGCAAGGACGGCGTGCGCCTGCTCGGCAAGGGCGAGCTCACCGCCAAGGTGAAGTTCCAGGTCGCGGGCGCATCCAAGGGCGCGATCGCGGCAGTCGAAAAGGCCGGTGGATCGGTCGAAGTTGCCGCCGAAGCGGTGAGCGAAGCACGAGAAGAAGACCGCGCGGCGCGAAGCCAACAAGGCGGCCAAGTAAGGCGCACGCCATCCCCGGTCTGCCGGATCGGGGATGGTTTGTACGCGCAGGGTTCGACATCGCAGTTTCGTCCCTATATGGGGCTGACACGAAGTCCGGTTCGGACTCCTAGCAGGGCAAAATCTTCCCATGGCATCACGCGCCGACAATATCGCGAGCAATCTAAGCCTCGCCAATTTCTCCAAGGCGACCGAGCTCAAGCAGCGCATCTGGTTCACGATCGGTGCGCTGATCGTTTTCCGGTTCCTGAGCTTCGTGCCGCTGCCGGGCGTGAACCCGCTGATCCTGCAGGATCTCTACGCCCAGACGCGCGGCGGCATCCTCGATCTGTTCAACACCTTCTCTGGCGGCAGCCTCGAGCGCATGAGCCTCATCGCGCTTGGCATCATGCCCTACATCACCGCCTCGATCGTGGTGCAGCTTGCCGCCTCGCTTCATCCGGCGCTGGTCGCGATCAAGAAGGAAGGCGAGAGCGGGCGCAAGAAGCTCAACCAATATACCCGCTATGGCACGGTGTTCCTGACCGCCGTCCAGGGCTGGTTCCTCGCTTCCGGGCTTGAAGCCTATGGCGCGCAGAGCGGCCTGCAGGCAGTCGTCGACCCGGGCTACACGTTCCGCGTCGGTCGCGGTCATCAGCCTGATCGGCGGGACCATGTTCCTGCTGTGGCTGGGTGAGCAGATCACCAGCCGCGGCATCGGCAACGGCGTATCGCTGATCATCATGGCGGGCATCGTCGCCCAGTTCCCGACCTTTACCGCCAACCTGTTCGAAGGCGGCCGTTCCGGGCTCGATCAGCCCGGTGGTGATCGTCGGCTTCATCGCGATGATCGTGCTGCTCATCCTGCTGATCTGCTTCATCGAGCGAGCCCAGCGACGGCTGCTGATCCAGTATCCCAAGCGAGCCAGCCAGCACGGCATGATGCAGGCGGACCGCAGCCACTTGCCGCTCAAGCTCAACACCGCCGGCGTGATCCCGCCGATCTTCGCCAGCTCGCTGCTGCTGCTGCCGCTCACGATCAGCCAGTTCGCCGGCAATTCGGTGAACACCGAAAGCACGATGGGCCAGGTCGTGCGTGACGCTGAACCAGTATCTGCAGCACGGGCAGCCGATCTACATGTCGCTCTATGCGCTGGGCATCGTCTTCTTCTGCTTCTTCTACACCGCGGTGGTCTTCAATCCGGAAGAGACGGCCGAGAATCTGAAGCGGAATGGCGGGTTCATTCCAGGCATCCGTCCGGGCAAGAACACCGCGACCTATCTCGATTACGTGCTGACCCGCATCACCGTGATGGGCGCGATCTATCTCACGGTCGGTCTGCGTCATTCCGGAATATATGATCGCGCAGACGGGCGTTCCGCTGTTCCTTGGCGGCACCAGCTTGCTGATTGTGGTCAACGTCACGGTCGACACGATCACCCAGATCCAGTCCCACCTGCTGGCGCATCAATATGGCGATCTGATCAAGAAGGCCAAGCTGAAGGGCCGATTGCGCTAGAATATCCGCGCAAGTTGCGGCAGGTCTGTTGGGATTAGAGAATCTTGGGATAGGGCCAAATGAATATCATTCTCCTCGGGCCGCCAGGTGCGGGCAAGGGCACGCAGGCCCATAGACTGGTCGAGCGCCACGGCATGCGCCAGCTTTCGACCGGCGACATGCTGCGCGCTGCGGTGAAGGCGGAAACGCCGATCGGCCTCAAGGTCAAGGCGATCATGGAAGCGGGCGAGCTCGTCTCCGACGAAATCGTCTCCGCGCTGATCTCCGATGAATTGCAGGATTGGCGCTCACGGTCGGTGTGATCTTCGACGGTTATCCCCGCACCGAGGCGCAGGCGATTGCGCTCGACGAGATTCTGGCCGCCCACCGTCGCAAGCTCGACCACGTGATCGAACTCGAAGTCGACGAAGACGCGCTGGTCGATCGCATCACGGGCCGCTTCACCTGCGCCAAATGCGGCGAGGGCTATCACGACCGGTACAAGATGCCCCGAGCCGAAGGCGTGTGCGACAAGTGCGGCGGCACCGAATTCAAGCGCCGGCCCGACGACAACGAAGAAACCGTGCGCACACGGCTTGGCGAATACCGCGCCAAGACTGCGCCGATCCTGCCGATCTACGAAGCGCGCGGCATCGTTGCGCGGGTGGACGGCATGGCCGACATCGACGTGGTCAGCGATGAAATAGAGGCGATCCTCGGGTTCGACGCCTGAGCGGCCGCTCCATTCCCTGGGCAACATTTCGCGATGGCAGTTTGCCAGTGCGATCAATCTGAGTGTGAAGCCTCGGCGCGAAATTTTTGACCCTGCGGCAAGAGTAGGGTATACAGAACTTAACGCTAATGGTTTGGCTGCAGGGTGCAGGGAAGTTCTCTCTCGCGCCCAGCTTGCGGTTGACGGCGCGGCCGAATCGGCTTAAGCGCCGCATTCATTCGACAGATCGGTTTGGTCCGGTAGGCGGCGACGTTGCCCGCCATCCGGACTTTTTGCCGTGGAACGGCATCTCGGTCTGGTCGGGTTGAACATCGCGTTGAGATGGGGAGCGCCCAATCCCTTCGGGGCTGTGCCAACTCCCTGTGGAGCAGGAGAATTAAGTGGCTCGTATTGCCGGGGTAAATATCCCCACCAACAAGCGCGTGATCATCGCGCTTACCTATATTCACGGTATTGGTCCCACGACGGCCGAAGCAGATCGCCGACAAGCTGGGCATCGACCAAAGCCGCCGCGTGCAGGACCTGTCCGACGCAGAAGTGCTGCAGATCCGCGAAACGATCGACGCCGATCTCACCGTCGAAGGCGATCTTCGCCGCAACACCGCGATGAACATCAAGCGCCTGATGGACCTCGCCTGCTATCGCGGCCTGCGTCACCGCAAGGGTCTGCCGGTTCGCGGTCAGCGCACGCACACCAATGCCCGCACCCGCAAGGGCAAGGCCAAGCCGATCGCCGGCAAGAAGAAGTAAGCCGGCGCTTTCGCCCGCTTTCTCTTTTAGCTTCTCGAAGACAGGATACACGACCATGGCACGCGAACCACAGCGCATTAAGCGCCGCGAGCGCAAGAACATCACCAGCGGCGTTGCGCATGTCAACGCCAGCTTCAACAACACCATGATCACCATCACCGATGCCCAGGGCAATGCGATCAGCTGGTCCTCGGCCGGCACGATGGGCTTCAAGGGCAGCCGCAAGTCGACTCCTTATGCCGCGCAGGTCGCCGCGGAAGACGCCGGCAAGAAGGCCGCCGAACACGGCGTCCGCACGCTCGAAGTCGAAGTGAAGGGCCCGGGTTCGGGCCGCGAAAGCGCGCTGCGCGCGTTGCAGGCGGTCGGTTTCACCATCACCTCGATCCGCGACGTGACCCCGATCCCGCACAACGGCGTCCGGCCGTCCAAGCGCCGCCGCGTCTGATTTGAACCTGCCTTGCGGTGCCAGCTCGGACCGCACCGCAATTCGGATCGGCCGCGGCGCACCAGCGTCAGCGGCCGTTCCCGCAAAAACAAATACCTTAGGGGAAATCCATGTCCGTCAATATCAAGAACTGGCAGGAACTGAAGAAGCCCAACAGCCTCGAAATCAAGGCAGGCGGCGATGCGCAAGCGCAAGGCCACCTTCGTCGCCGAACCGCTCGAGCGCGGCTTCGGCCTGACGCTGGGCAACGCGCTGCGCCGCGTGCTGCTCTCGTCGCTGCAGGGCGCGGCGATCACCTCGATCAAGATCGAGAACGTGCTGCACGAATTCTCCGTCGCTTGCCGGCGTGCGCGAAGACGTGACCGACATCGTCCTCAACGTGAAGCAGATCGCGCTCAAGATGGAAGGCGAAGGCCCCAAGCGGCTGCAGCTTTCGGCGACTGGCCCGGCCGAAGTCAAGGCCGGCGACATTGCCGTCACCGGCGACATCGAGGTGATGAACAAGGATCTCGTGATCTGCCACCTCGACGAAGGCGCGACGCTCAACATGGAACTGACCGCCGACAGCGGCAAGGGCTATGTCCCCGCCGTTGTCGAACCGTCCGGTCGATGCGCCGATCGGCCTGATCCCGGTCGACTCGCTCTATTCGCCGGTCCGCCAGGTCGAGCTACAAGGTCGAGAATGCCCGCGTCGGCCAGGAGCTCGACTACGACAAGCTCAGCCTGACGATCGAAACCGACGGCACCGTCACCCCGGAAGACGCCGTGGCCTATGCCGCGCGCATCCTGCAGGACCAGCTGACGCTGTTCGTCCACTTCGAAGACGGCATTCCGCAGTCGGCCAGCCCGATGATCGGCGTTGCCGCTGCAGCCGGAAGAAAGCGATGCCAACCAGCTCAACCGCTACCTGCTCAAGAAGGTCGACGAGCTGGAACTGTCGGTGCGTTCGGCCAACTGCCTCAAGAACGACAACATCATCTACATCGGCGACCTGGTCCAGAAGACCGAAGCCGAGATGCTGCGCACGCCGAACTTCGGCCGCAAGTCGCTCAACGAGATCAAGGAAGTGCTGTCCAGCATGGGCCTGCGCCTCGGCATGGACATCCCCGGCTGGCCGCCCGAAAACATCGAGGAAATGGCCAAGAAGCTCGAACAAGAGCTGCTGGGCTAACGAATCTGGCCGAGCTGCTGGGGATGATTAGGGCAAGGCGCACCCTGACAGCCGCCAGGATCGGAGCTACCTGATACGGGCCCCTTACGAACGGAGGATGAGAAATGCGTCATAAGATTTCGGGCCGTAAGCTGCAGCGCACGAGCGGCCACCGCACCGCCATGCTGCGCAACATGGCAGCGGCGCTGATCAAGCACGAGCAGATCAAGACGACGGTTGCCAAAGGCCAAGGAACTGCGCCCCTATGTCGAAAAGCTGATCACGCTGGCGAAGAACGGTGGCCTTTCGAACCGTCGTCTGGCGCATGCGCCGCTTGCTGGACGAAACGCAGCTGAAGAAGCTGTTCGACGTGCTGGCCGACGCGCTACGCGGACCGCGAAGGCGGCTACACCCGCGTGATCAAGGCCGGCATTCGTGCATCGGACGCCGCACCGATCGCGATCATCGAACTGGTCGACCGCGATGTCGACGCCAAGGGCCAGGACAGCGGACCGGTGATGAGCGACGAACTGGAAATGGCCGAAGCCTGATCTTCACTGCCACTCCCGGATATGCAAAGGCGGCTGCGATGTTTATATTCGCGGCCGCCTTTTCATTTGGGAGCACGCAATGAGAGTTATGAGGAATGTGGCCCGCGTGGCCGCCAGCCTCATGCTTTACCATGCAATCCCAGTTGATGCTCAAGACATGACCGCTCCCGCCTATCCTGAAACACGCCGCGACAGCCTTGTCGAAGAGATCTTTGGCGAACAGATCGCCGATCCTTATCGCTGGCTGGAACAGGACGTGCGCAGCAGCGCCGAGGTCGCCGACTGGGTCGCCAGCCAGAACGAGTTTACTCAAGCCTATCTGGCCGGATTGCCGCAACGCGAATGGTTTCAGCGCAAGATTGGCGCTTTGTACGATTACGAACGCTTCGGTATCCCGGTTAAGGCCGGGAAACGCTATTTCTACACGCGCAACTCCGGGCTGCAGAACCAATCGCCACTCTATGTCCGTGCGGGACTGGAAGGCGAGCCGCGCCTGTTGCTCGATCCCAATGAGTGGGCCGGCGACGGTGCTACGGCGCTCAGCGGATGGAAAGCCTCTCCGGATGGCTCCAGCCTGCTCTACAGTGTTCAGGACGGTGGGACCGACTGGCGCATACTGCGCGTCCTCGACGTCGATAGCGGCAAGCGGCTTGACGACGAAGTCCGCTGGGCAAAGTTCACCGCACTTGCTTGGATTGGCGAGGAAGGGTTTCTCTATTCGCGCTTCCCCGAGCCTGAGCAGGGACAGGACTTCCAGGCACAGAACTTCAACCATGCCGTCTATTTCCATCGCATCGGAACGCCGCAGTCGGCAGACGAGCTGGTCTTTGCGACACCGGAATTTCCTGCGCGCAGCCATGTTGCCGAGGTAAGCCACGACGGCCGCTGGGCAGTCATCACCAGCAGCACCGGCACTGATGCACGCCACGAAATCAATGTGATCGATCTTGCTGCACGCGGCGACAAGGGCTGGGCGGCGTGGAAGCTGATTGACGGGTTCGACCACGCCTGGAACCTGGTCGATGCGATCGGAAGCCGCTTGTGGTTTGTAACCAATCAGGGCGCGCCGCGATACCGCGTCGTCGCCATCGACCTCGACGCCGCGGCGCCTGATTGGTCCGTCGTCGTGCCGGAGGTAGATGAGCCATTGGACGGCGCCACAATCGTTGGCGACAAATTGGTTCTGTCCTACCTCAAGAACGCGGCCTCTTTCGCTGAGATCCGAGAGTTGGACGGATCCTTGGCCAAGACGATCGGCCTGACGGGGCTGGGCACGGCCTCGGGTTTTACCGGCCAGCCGGGCGACCCGGAAACTTTCTATGCCTATACCAGCTTCAACCAGCCAGGGGCGATCTACCGGCTCAACCTGGACACTGACGAAAGTACTGTATTCGCAAAGCCGGTCGTGGCGTTCGATCCTGCCGCATATGCCGTTGAGCAGCGCTTTTATGCCTCGAAGGACGGCACCCGCATCCCGCTGTTCATCGTGCGCAGCAAGGCGATTGCGGATGCCGGCAAAGCTGCGCCGACTCTGCTCTACGGCTATGGCGGGTTCGATGTTTCGCTTACGCCGGGTTTTTCGGCGAGCCGCATGGCCTGGCTCGAAGCAGGCGGAGCCTTCGCGCTAGCCAATATTCGCGGCGGCGGCGAATATGGCAAGGAATGGCATGACGCCGGCCGCCGGGCCAACAAGCAGAACGTATTCGACGATTTCATTGCTGCGGGCGAGTTCCTGATCGACCAGGGCATTACGCCTGCAGATGGCTTGGCGATCCAGGGCGGTTCCAACGGCGGACTGCTGGTCGGCGCAGTCGCAAACCAGCGACCGGACCTGTTTGCCGCCGGTAACGCCTCGGTAGGTGTGATGGACATGCTGCGGTTCGACCGCTGGACCGCCGGCCGCTATTGGGTGGACGATTATGGGCACCCCGACCGGGAAGAAGACTTCAAGATCCTTCGCGCCTATTCGCCTTATCACAACATCCGGCGCGGCACGGACTATCCAGCATTGATTGTAAGCACAGCCGATACGGACGACCGCGTCGTGCCAGGCCACAGTTTCAAATATGTCGCCGCATTACAGGAAGCCGGGCTCGGCGCGCGGCCGCAATTGATCCGCATCGAAACGCGGGCCGGGCATGGTTCCGGCAAGCCCACCGACAAGGCAATCGAGGAAGCCGCGGATATCCTTACCTTCTTGGCCTACTGGACTGGCCTTGGCGATCTGCTCCCCGAGAGCGAAGCGCGTTAATAAAAATAGCTACTTTGATGAACGATGGCTGTCATCGAGGTTCAGCCTCGTCTCACTGAAGAATCGGTAAAACCTACTCATCAAGCCTGGGCAGTGTCGCCCAATAGGCAGCAAAGGATGAGTGCCATGAAGACCATTACCAAAGGCCTAGTCGGGACCGTCGCCGCAGGTGCGATGGCTTTGGCTTCGGCTTCGCCCGCCGTCGCCCGTGACAATGACGGCATCGGTGCCGGTGAGATCATTGCCGGCGCGTTGATCATCGGCGGTATTGCCGCAGTGGCAGCCGCCGCTTCGAACGATCGCAACGATTACGATCGCTACGGATATGATGGCGACTACAATCGCCGCGGCTATGACGACCGCTACTACGGCCGCAACGGCGACCCCCGCAGCGCGGTGGATGCCTGCGTGCGCGCTGCGGAGCGGACAGCCAGCCGTTATTCCTATGGCGGAAGGGCTGATGTCACCGACATTCGCAAGGTCGACCGCAAGCGCGACGGTTATACGGTGAGGGGCCGCATCGCGGTCAACTCAAATGACCGTCACTACCGCAGCAACGACAGCCGCTACGGCAGGGGCTGGAATGGCGACTACCGCGGTTGGAACAACAATCTGCGCGGTTACGACAGCGGCAATTTCACCTGCAAGGTGAAGTATGGCCGGATCGCAGACCTCGACTTCAGCGGTATCCGCGGACTTTAATCGGCGGATGGAAAACGAAGGCGGTTCAGGCACAGGAAAGCCTGAGCCGCCTATTTTTTATTTTCGACTCGGCGTGTTTTTCTGCCGGGTGATCTGAAGGACAACTGAAATGGGTCGGATGCTTCCCCGTCTCGCTACTTTCGCTGCCGCAGCGGCAGCGATATCTCTCGCCGCGTCCCCCGTTGCAGCAAAAGATCGCTGGCACGGCCATCGCGGCGGCGGCATCGATGCAGGGGACGTTCTTGCCGGGGTGCTGATCATTGGCGGTATCGCCGCCATCGCGGGTGCTGCCAGCAAGTCGAACCGGGATAGGGACTACCGCGAAGATTCCCGCTATCCCGAGCCCTATCGCGGATCCTATCCTCAGGAACGCTACGAAGATCGCGGCAATTACGGCGATCCCGGGCGCAGTTACAATGGCGGCGGAATCGACAATGCCGTCAACATGTGCACGGACCAGGTCGAGCGCGGGCGCGAGCGCGTTGCCAGCGTCGATAACGCTTCGCGCACCGGGCAGGGCTGGCAGATATCGGGCCAGCTGGAACAAGGCGGCGGCTTCAGCTGCGAAATCGATAATGATGGGCGTATCCGCGACATCGATATCGGCGATGGCTATAGCGGCTCTTACGATGAAGGATTAGATTACCGCTCCTCCGATCAAGGCGCTGGCGGCGGCGACCAATGGAATGACGACGATTACGCCCGCGCCCGTGCGCAGGCGCGTCCTTCCGGCGATTACGGCGAAGCCGATCAAAACTTCCCCGGTTGACCTCTAGGACCGGGCATAACCCGGCAGCATGATTTTCCAGTAGAGCGCGGCGCTGCGCAGGCCGAAACCTGCCAGAATTGCGACAGCCCAGACCAGCAGAGTCAGGAAAGCCCGCGAGGAGCCCCAATCCGCACAATGCTGCGGAAAGGGCGGCAGGCGTGACGTAGAGTTCCGGGCGCATCAGGATCGACGGGACACCCGCCACCATGTCCCGGATGATGCCGCCGGCGCAGCCGGTCATTACTCCCATCAACATGGCCGGAACCGGTGCCACGCCAAGGCTGAGCGACTTTGCCGTACCCAGCACCGCATAGGCCGTCAGGCCGAGCGCGTCGGCATATTCCAGCAAGTTGCCCGTCCCACCATTTGTGCGGCGTGAACCAGGCCATCAGGGCCACTCCCAGGCAAGCGGGCGCGGTCAGCGGATCGTGGATCCAGAACACCGGGGCGCCGATCAATATATCGCGGATCGAACCGCCGCCGACACCGGTAATCAGCGCGAAGAAGGCCATCGTCACGAAGGTCTGCCGTTCCCGGGCGGCCATGATTGCGCCGGAGAGAGCGAACACCGCCGTGCCGAGCAGCATCAGGAGATAGGCGAGTTCGGAGGTATCGTAGAAGGTCGGCATTGCGAAGACCTAATGTGATTGCCGCATGCGGGCAAACGCTAGTCAGCCCGTTGCGAACAGCTGGTCCAGATTGGCAAAGGCCTTCATCTCGATCGCATTGCCCGAGGGGTCGCGAAAGAACATCGTTGCCTGCTCGCCCGGCTGTCCCTTGAAACGGATGTAGGGCTCGATTTCGAATGCCACACCTGCCGCGGCCAATCGGTCGGCCAGCGCCTGCCAATCGTCCAACGTCGAGCACGATGCCGAAATGCGGCACGGGTACGTTATGGCCATCGACCGGATTGGCGGCATTTGCCTGAGCGGCACCGGGTACCAGATGGACGACGATCTGATGCCCATAGAAATTGAAATCGATCCACTCGTCGCTGCTGCGTCCTTCGGGGCAGCCCATCACGCCGCCCCAGAAGGCGCGCGCTTCGGAAAGGTCGTGAACGGGAAAGGCGAGGTGGAACGGGCGCAGGCTCATGTTCTTGCCGCTCACATGTGGATCGGCTTGCCGCGCACCGCCATCGCCGCTTCCTTGAGCGCTTCGGAATGCGTCGGGTGGGCGTGGCAGGTGTAGGCGATGTCCTCGCTGAGTCGCGCCGAATTCCATCGCCTAGCGCGGCCTCGGCGATCATCGTGCCGGCGACGCGAGGCGATGATCCACACGCCGAGCACGCGGTCGGTCTCGGCATCGGCGATGACCTTCACGAAGCCGTCGGTGCTCGCGGTTGGTCTTGGCGCGGCTGTTGGCGAGCATCGGGAACTTGCCGACCTTGACCTCGTGCCGCGCTTCCTTGGCCGCTTCCTCGGTCAGGCCGACGCCGGCGATTTCGGGCATGGTGTAGACGACGCTGGGGATCACATCGTGGTTCACGATGCCGATCTGCCCGGCGATGTTCTCGGCCACGGCGATGCCTTCGTCCTCGGCCTTGTGGGCCAGCATCGGGCCGGGGATCGACGTCGCCGATCGCCCAGACGCCGGCCACCTTGGTGCGGAAGTCGTGGTCGGTCTCGATCTGGCCGCGCTTGTTGAGCTTCGAGGCCGATCGCTGTCGAGGCCGAGCCCGTCGGTGTTCGGGCTGCGGCCGATCGCGACCAGCACGCAATCGGCCTCGAGCGTTTCGGCAGCGCCGCCGGCCGCCGGCTCGAGCGTCAGCGTGGCCTTCTTGCCCTTGACGCGTCGCGCCGGTGACCTTGGTCGCCGAGCTTGAACTCGATGCCCTGCTTCTTGAACATCTTGTTCGCTTCCTTGCGCACGTCGCCGTCCATGCCGGGCAGGATCTGGTCGAGGAATTCGACCACGGTGACCTTCGCGCCGAGCCGCCGCCAGACCGAGCCCAGTTCCAGCCCGATCACGCCGCCGCCGATCACGACCAGATGCTTCGGGCACTTCGGCCAGCGCCAGCGCGCCGGTGCTGAATCGACGATCACGCCCTTGTCATTGTCGACCTCGACGCCGGGCAGCGGGGTGACCGACGAGCCGGTGGCGATGACGATGTTCTTCGCGGTGACGGTCTTGCCCGCCGACCTCGACGCGTGTGCGCGTCCTTGAAAGCTGGCATGGCCCTTGAGCCAGTCGACCTTGTTCTTCTTGAACAGGAATTCGATCCCGCCGGTCAGCTCGCTTCACCGCGCCTTGTCTTCTCGCCCTGCATCGTGGCGAGATCGAGCTCGACCTTGCCGGTCTTGACGCCGAACTTGGCGAGCGTGCCGTCGGCGGCCTCCTCGAACAGTTCCGAGCCGTGCAGCAGCGCCTTGGACGGGATGCAGCCGACGTTGAGGCAGGTGCCGCCCAGCGTCTCGCGGCTTTCGGCGCAGGCGGTCTTCAGCCCGAGCTGCGCCGCGCGGATCGCGGCGACATAGCCGCCGGGGCCGGAGCCGATGACGAGGACGTCGTAGTCGTATGTCAGCCATATATTCCTCTTCCGTCGTCCCCGGCGAAAGCCGGGATCGCTGGCGGCTAGGATCGACTTGCCGGCCAGCGGTCCCGGCTTTCGCCGGGATGACGAGTGCCAGGCATCACAAATCGATCAGCAACCGCGTCGGGATCCTCGATCGCTTCCTTGATGATCTTGAGCGCGGTCACCGCCTCGCGGCCGTCGATCAGGCGGTGGTCGTAGCTGAGCGCGAGATACATCATCGGGCGGATGACGATCTGGCCGTCGCGGACCACCGGGCGGTCCTCGATGCGGTGCAGGCCGAGCACCGCCGATCTGCGGCGGGTTGATGATCGGGGTGCGACATCAGGCTGCCGAACACGCCGCCGTTGGAGATGGTGAAGGTGCCGCCCTTCATGTCGTCCATGGTCAGCGTGCCGTCCTTGGCCGCTTGCCGAAATCGGCGATCGCCTTCTCGATCTCGGCGAAGCTCATGCGTGTCGGCATTGCGCACGACCGGCACGACGAGGCCGTTGGGCGCCGACGACCGCGACCGAGATGTCGACATAATCGTGATAGACGATCTCGTCGCCCTCGATCTGGGCGTTGACCGCGGGCACGTCCTTCAGCGCGAGCGCCGCGGCCTTGGCGAAGAAGCTCATGAAGCCGAGGCGGATGCCGTGCTTCTTCTCGAACAGATCCTTGTAGCTGGTCGCGCGCGTCGATCACCGCCGACATGTCGACATCGTTGAACGTGGTCAGCAGCGCGGCGGTGTTCCTGCGCGCTCTTGAGCCGCTTGGCGATGGTCTGGCGCAGGCGCGTCATCTTGCACGCGTTCCTCGCGGCGTTCGCCGGTGGCGGCCGGGGCGGCGGGCCTGGCGCGGGTGCGGGCGCGGGCGCGGGGGCGGGCGCGGCCTTCTTGCGCCTTGGCGGCGGCGAGCACGTCTTCCTTGGTCAGGCGGCCATCCTTGCCGGTGCCCTTGATCGGTCGAAGGGTCGATCCCGTGTTCCAGCACCGCGCGGCGCACCGCGGGCGACAGCGTCAGCGACGCGCATTCGGCGGGCGCGCTGGCAGCCGGGCGCGGGCGTGCAGCTGGCAGCGGCGCGGCGGCAGCCGGCTGCATCGCCGAGCGCGACTCGGTGGCGCGCCGGCGGCCGCGCCTTCCTCGATCAGCGCGATCACCGCGCCGACCTCGACCGTGTCGCCCACCGCGACCGTATGTTCGCCCATGATGCCGGCGACCGGCGAGGGCACTTCGACCGCGACCTTGTCGGTCTCGAGGCTGGCGATCGGCTCGTCAGCCTTCGACCGCTTCGCCGGGCTTCTTGAGCCATTCGCCGATCGTGGCTTCGGTGACGGATTCGCCCAGTGTGGGGACTTTGACTTCGGTGGACATCGTGCGGTCGGTTCCTTGATCAGGCTTCTTGGCGAGCGCTGATTGCCGGCGCCGCGACCGATCGCAGGCCCAGCGCATCGGCGACCAGCGCCTCCTGCTGCGGCCTTGTGGCGCGTGGCGAGGCCGGTGGCGGGCGAGGCGGCAGGCTCGCGCCCGGCATAGCGCGGCGCGCATGCCCTGCTTGCCGGCATCGGTCAGCGCTTCCTCGATCTGGCTTTCGACGAAGAACCAGGCGCCGTTGTTCTTCGGCTCTTCCTGGCACCAGACCACTTCTTCGAGGTTGGTCATGCGCGCGAGGCGGATCGCCAGCGGCTCGCCCGGGAAGGGATAGAGCTGCTCGATGCGGACGATCGAGACGTCGTCCAGCCCGGCGGCATCGCGCGCTTCGATCAGGTCGTAGGCGACCTTGCCCGAACACAGCACCAGCCGGCGAACCTTCGCGTCCGGCGATCGTGCTTGGTGTCCGACAGGATCCGCATGAAGTGGCTTTCGCCGATGAAGTCGCTCGCGCTTCGGACTTGGCCAGCGGATGGCGCAGCAGCGACTTGGGCGTCATGATGATCAGCGGCTTGCGGAACGGGCGCAGCATCTGGCGGCGCAGCACGTGGAAGTAGTTGGCCGGCGTGGTGATGTTGCAGACCTGCATATTGTCGTTCGGCGCACAGCTGCAGGAAGCGTTCCAGCCGGGCCGAGCTATGTTCCGGCCCCTGGCCTTCGATAGCCGTGCGGCAGCAGCAGCACGAGGCCGTTGGCGCGCAGCCACTTGGCTTCGCCGCGGCGATGAACTGGTCGATGATGATCTGCGCGCCATTGGCGAAATCGCCGAACTGCGCTTCCCACAGCACCAGCGTCTTCGGGTCGGCCGATGGCGATAGCCGTATTCGAAGCCGAGCACGCCATATTCGGACAGCGGGCTGTCATAGCACCTCGAACTTGCCGTGCGGCAGCGTGCGTCAGCGGGATGTACTTGTGCTCGCTCTGTCTGGTCGACCCAGACGGCGTGGCGCTGGCTGAAGGTGCCGCGGCCCGAATCCTGGCCCGACAGGCGCACGCCATAGCCTTCCGATGACCAGGCTGCCGAAGGCGAGCGCCTCGGCCGGTCGCCCAGTCGAAGCCCTCGCCGCTGTCGAACATCTCGCGCTTGGCATCGATCACGCGGCCAAGCGTCTTGTGGATCGTCGAGATCCTCGGGAACCGTGGTCAGCGTGCGGCCGAGGCTCTCGAACAGCTTGGCCTCGATCGCCGGTGTTGACGTTGCGGCGCGCGGTTTCCGGATCGGCCGGCTTGTGCAGCCCGCTCCAGCGCCCGCCGAACCAGTCGGCCTCGTTGGCCTTGTAGTTCTTGCCGGCTTCGAATTCCTCGTCGAGCATGGCGATGAATTCGCGCCGCGACTTCGTCGGCACAGCCTGTCGTCGATCACGCCTTCTGCGATCAGCCGCTGCGCATAGACGCTCGCTCACCGGCGGATGCTGGCGGATCTCCTCATACATCAGCGGCTGGGTGAAGCTGGGCTCGTCGCCTTCATTGTGGCCGAAGCGGCGATAGCACCACATGTCGATCACGATGTCGCGCTTGAACGTCTGGCGGTATTCGATCGCCAGCTTGCAGGCGAAGGTCACCGCTTCGGGATCGTCGCCGTTGACGTGCAGGATCGGCGCCTGGACGCCCTTGGCGACGTCCGACGGATAGGGCGAAGAGCGCGCGAATTGCGGGCTGGTGGTGAAGCCGATCTGGTTGTTGATGACGAAGTGGATGCAGCCGCCGGTGTTGTAGCCGCGCACGCCCGAGAAGCCGAAGCATTCCCACACGATGCCCTGGCCGGCAAAGGCGGCGTCGCCGTGGATCAGCACCGGCAGCACCTGCTCGTGCTTGTCCAGATCGTCGCGGAACGGCCTGCTGCGCGCGCACCTTGCCGAGCACGACCGGGTCGACCGTTTCGAGATGGCTGGGGTTGGGCACCAGGCTCATATGCACCTTGATCCCGTCGAACTCGCGGTCGGTGCTGGTGCCGAGGTGATATTTCACGTCGCCCGAACCGCCGACATCGTCGGGATTGGCGCTGCCGCCCGAAAATTCGTGGAAGATCACGCGGTAGGGCTTGGCCATCACGTTGGCGAGCACGTTCAGCCGGCCGCGATGGGCCATGCCGTAGACGATCTCGCGCACGCCCAGCTGCGCCGCCATATTTGATCACCGCTTCGAGCGCCGGGATCATGCGATTCGCCGCCATCGAGGCCGAAGCGCTTGGTGCCGACATATTTCTTGCCGAGGAATTTCTCGTACTGCTCGCCGCGGATCACGGCGGCGAGGATCGCCTTCTTGCCCTTCGGCGGTGAACTCGATTTCCTTGTCGGCGCCTTCCATCCGCTCCTGCAGGAAGCGGCGTTCCTCGACGTCGGAGATGTGCATGTATTCGAGGCCGACCTTGCCGCAATAATTGGCGCGCAGGATCTCGACCACTTCGCGCACGGTCGTCCACTCGAGGCCGAGCGTTGCCGCCGAGATAGACCGGGCGGTCCAGCGCCTCGCCGGAAAAGCCGTGATATTCGGGCGTCAGGTCGGCCGGCAGATCCTGCTTGCGTGCAGGCCCAGCGGATCGAGATTGGCGGCCAGATGCCCGCGCACGCGGTAGGTGCGGATCAGCATCATCGCGCGGATCGAATCGCCGGCGGCCTGCTCGACCGCGCGCTCGTCCAGCTTCATGCCCGAGCCTTGGCGGCCGCCTGCTTCACGGCGAGCTTCATCGCCGTCGGGTCGAGCGCCTGCGGTCAGATCGTCGTCGCCGCCGCGTCGAGCATGCGGCCAGCTGCGCGTTCTTCCAGCTAGGGCCCGGTTGCGGGCCTTCCTGGCCAAGTCGGGAAGAAAATCGTGCAGTTCGTTACCCATGGGGGCTACCTTCAACCGTCGTCTGACGTTCGTGCCACTGAAATGCTGGTGTTACGGTTCGTCATGACCCTGCTCACCGTTACTGATAACGGCGCGCGAGAGCCGAATTTCAGGCCAGTTCCTTCAGCAGAGCGTCGAGCGTCGTGCCCAGTTCGCTCGGGCGAGGGCGAGACGCGGATGCCCGCCGTCTTCCATCGCCGCGATCTTGTCTTCCGCGCCGCCCTGGCCGCCCGAAACGATCGCGCCGGCATGGCCCATGCGGCGGCCCGGAGGCGCCGTGCGGCCGGCGATGAAGCCGACCATCGGCTTCTTGCGGCCGCGCCTTGGCCTCGTCCTTGAGGAACTGCGCGGCCTCTTCTTCGGCGCTGCCGCCGATTTCGCCGATCATGATGATCGACTTGGTTTCGTCGTCGGCCAGGAACAGTTCGAGCACGTCGATGAAGTTGGTGCCGTTGACCGGATCGCCGCCGATGCCGACCGCAGTGGTCTGGCCGAGGCCCGACCATGGTGGTCTGGTGCACGGCTTCATAGGTGAGCGTGCCCGAACGCGAGACAACGCCGACCGAGCCCTTCTTGAAGATGCGGCCCGGCATGATGCCGATCTTGCACTCGTTCGGGCGTCAGCACGCCGGGGCAGTTCGGGCCGATCAGGCGCGATCTTGGTGCCGGTCAGCGCGCGCTTGACGCGGACCATGTCGAGCACCGGAATGCCTTCGGTGATGCACACGATCAGCTCGATCTCCGGCATCGATCGCCTCGAGGATCGAATCCGCGGCGAAGGGCGGCGGCACGTAGATGCACGCTGGCGGTCGCGCCGGTCGCGTGCCTTGCGCTTCGGCCACGGTGTCGAACACCGGCAGGCCGATATGCGTCGTGCCGCCCTTGCCGGGGGTGACGCCGCGCGACCATCTGCGTGCCGTAAGTCGAGCGCCTGCTGCGGTGTGGAACGTGCCGGTGTCGCCGGTCATGCCCTGGGTGATGACCTTGGTGTTCTTGTCGACGAGGATGGACATCTATTTTTCCCCAAAAAGGAACAGTGATCTGAAAATCAATCGTCCGGGCTGCAAGTCCGGTTGCCAAGCCCAAGGCGCGAAGCTCCGATGCCCACCAAGAAATGTCAACATATGCAGGCATCGCCAGCATGAGTAGCCCTACATCGGCAAGCCTGAAGTCTCGGGTTCAAGCTTCGGCTCGAGGCCATCTATCGAGCCACATCGGCACGGAGTAATCGGAGGCACCGCCAAGATACCGAGTAAAATCCAGCGGCTAGATGAACCGCCACCGACGAATAGCGTCAACAAGCCAAAGGCATCAGGACGGTGAGTAACCAAGTCCCCTCGCAAAGAGACGATGTCGGCAATCATCCCAGGCTGCGGTCGATGCCCTTGCAGGCCACGAGCAGTTCCTTGACCGCATCGACGCTGACCTGGAGGTTGGCCTTGGCTTCGTCGTCCAGCGCGATCTCGACGACCTCCTCGACGCCGCCGGCGCCGATCACGACCGGCACGCCGACATAGAGGCCGTCGACGCCGTACTTGGCCGTCGACATAGCGCGGCGCAGGGCAGGATGCGCTTCTGGTCGCCCAGATAGGCTTCGGCCATCGCGATGCGCGCTGGTGGCCGGGGCGTAGAAGGCCGAGCCGGTCTTGAGCAGGCCGACGATCTCGCCGCCGCCGCGCGCGGGTGCGCTGGACGATCGCGTCGATGCGCTCCTTGGTGGACTTGCCCATCTTGACCAGGTCGGCGACCGGAATGCCCGATGACGGTGGAGTAGCCGGTGACCGGCACCATCGTGTCGCCGTGGCCGCCCAGCACGAAGGTGTTCACGTCCGCACCGAGACGCCGAATTCCCCGGCGAGGAAGGTGGCGAAGCGCGCGCTGTCGAGCACGCCGGCCATGCCGACGACCTTGTTGTGCGGCAGGCCCGAGAATTCGCGCAGCGCCCAGACCATCGCGTCGAGCGGGTTGGTGATGCAGATCACGAAAGCGTTCGGGGCGTTGGCCTTGATGCCTTCGCCCACGGCCTTCATCACCTTGAGGTTGATGCCGAGCAGATCGTCGCGGCTCATGCCCGGCTTGCGCGGCGACGCCGGCGGTGACGATGATCACGTCCGCGCCTGCGATGTCGGCATAATCGTTGGTGCCGGTGATCTTCGCGTCGAAGCCTTCGACCGGGCCGCACTGCGACAGGTCGAGCGCCTTGCCCTGGGGCACGCCCTCGACGATGTCGAACAGGACGATGTCGCCCAGTTCCTTCTTCGCGGCGAGATGGGCGAGCGTGCCGCCGATCATTGCCGGCGCCGATAAGGGCGATCTTCTTGCGGGCCATGATAGGATGCATTTCCTTCGCTTGGCGCGGGAGCGTGGCTCAAGATATGGCGCTTTTCCCGCATCCCGCGAAAGAAGTGCGCCGCTGTTCCAACCCGCCCCTAAGCGGCCACCGTGCCATTTGCAACCGCCAAAGGCGCCAATTTATCGACAATGTTCGCTAATAGTTCTCAATAGCGATATTGTGTCGTATTCCGGTAGGAATTGGCGCGAAATTTGAGGTTGCGACAATGCGCTACGCGTTCGAATGCCTCCTTTGCCCGGTGGCCTGTGCATGGCCGGCCAAAAGCTGCGAAGGCTTCTTCAGCCTGCCAGGCGCACAGTGGGGTCCTTCTCGCGCTCCTGCGCGAGCAGTGTGGCGGCGAGGTAATCCGGCACGGCGCGGCTGAAGTAATATCCCTGGCCCAGCGTACAACCGGCATCGCGCACGACGCGCACCTGCTCGATCGTTTCGAGCCCTTCGGCCACGATATCCATATCGAGCTGTGACCCGAGCTCCGCCACTGCGCGAATGATCGCGTCGCTCTTGCGGCCGACATCGGGGCCGGACACGAAGCTGCGATCGACCTTGATCTTCTTGAACGGGAACTTGTTGATGTAGCCGAGCGAGGAATAGCCGGTCCCGAAATCGTCGAGCGCGAAGCGCACGCCTTCGGCCGCGAGCTGTTCGATGAAGCGCGTGGTGTGGCGGTTGTCTTCCAGGAACAGGCTCTCGGTCACTTCCAGTTCGAGCCGCGAGGGATCGAGCTTGGCTTCCTTGAGCGCATTGAGAATGCCGAGCGCAGAGCCTGGCGCCTTGATCTGCACGGGCGAGAGGTTGACCGCGATGGTCACGTCGTCGGGCCACTGCGCAGCGGCCTTGGCGGCCTGGGCGGTGATCCAGTTGCCCAGCGTGATGATCACGCCGGTTTCCTCGGCCACCGGAATGAATTCGTCGGGCTGCATCTCGCCCTTTTCGGGGTGGAACCAGCGCACCAGCGCTTCGAAGGTGCGGATCCGGCCGGTTTCGAGATCGACGATCGGCTGGAAGAAGATCGACAGTTCGTCGCGCTGCAGAGCGGCGCGCAATTCGGCCTCGATCTCCTTGCGGCGCATCAGGTCGCGGGTCATCGAAGCGTCGAAGAAGCTGGTCTGGTTCCGGCCGTTGACCTTGGCATGATAGAGCGCAAGGTCCGCGCTCTGCATCACGGTGTCGAGATCGGCGCCGTCGTCGGGCAGCAGAGCGACGCCCATCGAGGTGCCGATGTCGAGCCGTCTCGCCGTCGATCCGGATCGGGCGCGAGATATCTTCCTGCAAGCGGGCAGCCAGGCGTTCGGCTTTCGGCGCGCGACGTCGACTTCGCAGGCCACGATGAATTCGTCGCCGCCGAAGCGGGCCACGGTGGCGTCCTCCGGCGCGGTATCCGCGCAGGCGCCGGGCGACTTCGCACAAGCACGCGGTCACCCACCGGATGGCCGAGCGTGTCGTTCACTTCCTTGAACTTGTCGAGATCGAGCCAGAACAGCGCAAGCCTCTCGTGGTCGGCCATCGCCATCAGTTTCTCGACCATCTCGTGGTTGAGGCCGGCGCGGTTGGAAAGGCCGGTCACCACGTCGGTGCGGGCGAGATGGCGCATCTTGTCGGCCATGTGCTGGCTGGTTTCGGCAGCGGCAATCGATTCTCGCAGCACGTCGAACACGTTGAACGTGATCGAGACCATGGCCGGCAGCAGGAGCAGCGAAGTGACCGCCATGATCCCGTGGACAAGATCGCCCTGGAGCGCGCAGACGATGATCAGCGGCAGGAGCGCCAGGAACAGCTGGCCGATTGCGATCATCGGTCGCCCGGCGTTTCGTGCGGAAATGCCGGTGCCATAGGCGATCGCATAGCTCACCATCAGCAGCTGCAAGCCGGGTATAAGGTCGAGTGCAATCGTCGCTGCCGCGATCAGCCCGACGACAAAGGCATAGCTGAAAGCGCCCAATTCGTAGAGCATTTCCAGATGCTTGGTGTCGGGCCCGTCGACATCGGGAGTCAGCTGCATGGCCGTGGCGGCGCGCAACACGCCGATCGCGGAAAGCACGACAGCCGCGCAGATGAAGAATAGATTGCCGGTATAATAGGCGACAGCGCTCGCCGACCCGATGCCGCACAGGGCACCAAGGATCAGGCTCGAAGGCTGCGTATAGAGAGACGTGACGAGTTTGCGGCGGACGCGATCATCCAACGCATCGCCAGACTTCATCCGCGTCAGTATGTCACGGACTTTCCGAATGTGTCATCTCCTGCACGCCACGCACTCTCGATTAGCAGCAAGAGGTCACCGACTGGTTAATGGGCTCGTTACCAATTTCAGCCTTGGAACTCGGAAGGTTTTGCGACTTTGCCGCTAGCCGAGCGATCCGCCAGGGCAGCCGCCATCCGGCGGTCCAATATGCGGCAAACGGCCAGCCAGCGGCGGTAGCCTTCGCGGTCTCCGGCAAAGAATGCCTGCTCCGCTGCGTCGCGCGCATGGGATGCCGCGCTGAGCCCGTGTCTGGCGAAATGACGCAAGGCGGCATGTAACACCGCTTTGTCGCTGCCATCCGCTGGATTGTCGTTGGCTGGCTGCCCCAGCACGACCCGTGCCTGGGCTCGCCCCAGGGGGTTGCGGCGGCAATCCACGGCGGCGGCGAAATGAATGGTCATCGCTGGGAAACCCTTTTGATCTTTTTTTTGGCGCAAATGCGCTGCTCTCGGTTTCTTCTAGTGTGACAGTTCTAAGTCTTGGTTTGGGCACATGGTTTCGGAAAACCTCCATTCGGTTAACCTTAGTGGCGCTGGAGGGCAGGAAATTCGGGGCGCTTGTCCTCGTTCAGGGCCGCGCCTATAGCCTGAGGCGACGTCACGGGTGACCCGGCGCGGCTTGCGCCGATCCGGGTCCAAAAGGGAAGCGGGTGAGGGTGCAAACCCAATGCCCGCGCTGCCCCCGCAACTGTGACCGGGGAGCCTAGCGTCCATTCATGCCACTGGCATTGCCCTTCGGGCGGCTGGGAAGGCGGACGCAAGGCGATGATCCGGGAGCCAGGAGACCTGCCTGTGATACGTCGTTCGGCCTCGGGCGGGGTGTACCGAAGGCAGCAACGGGGTTTGTGCTTTCCCAGCTGGGCAAGTGCGCCCTTCGCCATGAACGGCAATTTGTTCGTGGTGGGAGGTTGCGTGCGTAACTGTCTGGTAAAGTTTGGCTTTCTCTTCATTTTCCTGCCCTCATGCGGTTTGGCGCAGCAAGCTGTCGATCCGTCGGAGGGGGATTTCATTGTCATTCCCACCGTCGACCGCACGTTGGTCGTTATTGGCCGGGGGGCGGAAGTAGACCCTGAGGATACCGGGCAGCCAGTAACGGTCTTCCGGCGCGACGAGATCGAGAATGTGCAAGGCGCGGATATCACACGGGTCTTGGAGCGCGCGGCTGGCGTGACTTTGTCCCGCAATGGCCCGCTTGGCTCCTTCACTGGCCTGCGCCTGCGCGGCGCCAATGCGGAACAGCTGCTGGTGGTGGTAGATGGCGTGCGTGTGGCGGACGTGGCGGCGCCCGCGGGCGGGTTCGATCTCGGTACGCTGCTTACGGCCGGTGTGGAGCGGATCGAGTTGCTGCGCGGGTCCAACAGCACGGTATGGGGCAGCGATGCAATCGGCGGGGTGCTCGCTGTGGAAACGGGGAGAAGCGGGCGCTCTGCCGTTTCAGCAGAGTATGGCGGACCTGAAACCTTATATCTCAGCGGCACTTTCAATCCTTCCTGCCCGCCAGTGATGCCGCTTCGCCCGTCATGCTTTGCGCGCAACTTCCTGGTCCAGGGTTCATATATCGAAAGCGCAGGCTCTTCCGCCGCCGACGGAGGAACCGAGGCCGACGGGCTGCGCCAATGGCAAATCGGCGCAAGCGCGCGTGGGCGCCTTGGCCGTGGTTTGGAAGGCAGGGCTTCGTTGCAAGTGCTGGATGCCCGGCTGGAGATCGACGGGTTTCCCGCGCCTGATTACACGCTGGCCGACACGCAGGAATATCAGGAGACCCGCCGAGTTGCCGCGCTGGCCGGGCTGGAATACGAAGAACGCGACCTGACGTTATCGGCTGCCCTCTCACTTGCCGATACACGTCGGGACAGCTTCGATCCTGCGCTTGGCAATGCTCCAAGCTATGCCACGCAGGGGCGCAGTGAGCGGGCCGAACTAACGGGTGGGTGGCACTTCGCGCGCGGCTATTCGCTTCGCTTTGGCGCCGAGCGCGAGGTGAACCGGTTCGGTTCGTCCGCCGAGGCCCGTCTCCATGCGCGAAGCAGCGGAACCTATGCCCAGCTTGGTTTCACGAATGACCTGCTGACGCTCAATGCCGGCCTGAGGCGCGAGTGGCATGACGCGTTCGGCGGCGCGTGGCCCTTGGGAGCAGACGCCGCGCTGCGTATCGGCTCGAACCTGCGCCTGAGGGCGTCCTATGGTGAGGGGTTCAAGGCGCCAAGCCTGTTCCAGCTCCATTCCGACTACGGCAATTCCACAGCTTCGAGCCGAGCGTAGCCGCGGCGGCGATGTCGGGATCGAACTGCGCGCTCAGGGGCCGGTCAAGTCGATGTCGATCTCGCTATTTCGCCGCGACAGCCGCGATCTGATCGACTTCGTTTCCTGTTTCGGACAGGCGGAGGGCATTTGCGCCGATCGGCCATTTGGCACTTACGACAATATCGGTGCGGCGAGGGCGCAGGGTATGGAGCTGGAGTCGCGGTTCATCCTGCCCGGCGATGTGCGGCTTTCTGCCGTCTATTCCTATGTGGAGACAGTGAACCGAACAGTCGGCAACGCTGGCTTGGGCAAAGATCTTGCCCGCCGCCCGCGCCATGCGCTCAACTTCTCAGGAGATTGGGAACACGCGCGCAGCAATTTGGCGCTGGGTGCCGACTTGCGGATCGTATCCTCCAGTTTCGACGATGCAGCCAATCTCGTCCCGCTTGGCGCCTATGCCGTGCTCACCTTGCGCGCGAGCCTCCCGCTTGGCGACAGGTTCGAATTGTTCGGCCGGATCGAGAACCTGTGGGACGAACATTATCAGACGGCGGCGGGATACGGCACGCCGGGGCGCGGCGCCTATTTCGGGGCGCGGGTGCAATTATGAAGGCGGCAGCGCTCCTCTCCGCCGCGCTGCTGGCCGGCTGCGCGCCTGCCGCACCAGACATTCGCCAGGGATCATCGCCGAGGATCGTCTCGCTCAATCCCTGCACCGATGCGATCCTGGCCGAGGTGGCCGATCCTGCGCAGATCCTCGCAATCTCGCATTATAGCCAGGACCCGCGCGCGAGTTCGATGGACATCGCTGCGGCGCGGCGGTTCCGGTCGACCGGCGGCACAGTCGAAGAAGTGCTGGCGCTGCATCCCGATATCGTAGTCGCCAGCAGTTTCCTTGCGCCCGCGACCGAGCAGGCATTCCGGCGGCTGGGCATCCGGGTCGAAACCTTCGGCATCGCGCGCAGCGTGGCCGAGAGCGAGGCCCAGATAACTCGGCTGGCGGCGCTTGCCGGCCAGGCCGAGCGCGGCGCGGCGCTCAACGCACGGATCGAGGCGGCGCTGGCGGCAGGGCGTCCTCCCGCAAACGCAAAGCGACCTGAGGCACTGGTCTGGCAGCAAGGCGGCCTTGTGGCGGGGCCGGACAGCCTTGTCGCCGATTTGCTCGCCAGGACCGGCTTTGCCAATCATGCTGCTGCTCGCGGGCTGGGGCAGGGCGCCTATCTGCCGCTGGAAGAAGTGCTGGCCGATCCGCCGGCATTGTTGCTCGCTGCGGGCGACCAGCGCGCCTTGGCCCATCCGGCGCTCGCTGCACTCCGCGACACGCGCCGCGAGCCGCTCGAACCGTCGCTGCTGTATTGCGGCGGGCCGACGATCGTTCGCGCGGTGGAGAGACTGGCCGAAATCAGGCGGGAGGCAACCTGATGAACCGGACCATTGCCTTGCTTGTCCTCGCGCTGGCGATTGCCTTCCCGCTTTCGCTGCTTGCAGGGCGCATCTGGATCGATCCGGCGAGCACGCCCAACGCTGCGGTCATCCTGATGGAACTGCGCCTGCCGCGCGGGCTGCTGGCTTTGCTGATCGGGGCCGGGCTGGGCGCAGCCGGCGCGGCGATGCAGGGATATCTGCGCAATCCGCTGGCCGATCCGGGCCTGTTCGGCATCGCGCCGGGGGCAGCGCTTGGAGCGGTTGCCAGCCTGTGGTTCGGTTATTCGGCCTCGGCATTTCTCCTGCCGGGCTTTGCCCTGGCCGGAGCCTCCGGGGCGATGGCGCTGCTCGCGCTGATCGCAGGGCGCAGCCGCCGGCATCGCACTGTTCACGCTCGCGGGAATGATGATCGCCAGTCTTGCGGGCGCGTTGACTGCGCTTGCGATCAGCCTTGCGCCCAACGCCTTTGCCATGAGCGAGATCGTCTCCTGGCTGATGGGTGCGCTGACCGACCGGAGCTGGGCCGACGTGTGGCTGGCCGCGCCGCTTATCCTGCCTGGCATAGCCCTGCTGCGCCTTGCGGGGCGGGATCTCGACGCGCTGACACTGGGCGATGCGGCTGCCCGCTCGCTCGGCGTCAACCCGGCAGCGCTGCAATGGCTGCTGATCGCGGGGATAGGCCTGACTGTCGGTGCAAGCGTGGCCGTGGCCGGCGTGATCGGCTTTGTCGGACTGATCGTGCCGCATCTGGTGCGTCCCTATACCGACCGGCGGCCAAGCGCGCTTGATCGTGCCGAGCGCGCTCGCAGGTGCGCTGCTGGTGCTGATCGCGGATTGCCTGTGCCGGATACTGCCGCTGGTGACCGAACTTCGGCTCGGCATCGCGCTCAGCCTGATCGGTGCGCCATTCTTCCTTGCCTTGCTGCTGCGAATGAGAAGGGGGCTTGCATGACGCTTGCCGTGAGGGGAGTCTCAGTTAACCTGGGCGGGGCGGAAGTGCTGCGCGGGGTATCCGCCGCCATGCAGCCAGGCAAAATCACCGCCATCTGCGGACCGAACGGAGCCGGCAAATCGACGCTGCTGTCCTGCCTCGCGGGTTTGCTTGCGCCCGTTTCCGGAGCAGCATTTCTGGACGGCGAGCGAATATTGGAACTGGATCCGCGGGAGCGGGCGCGGCGCATCGGCTATCTGCCGCAATATGGCGAAGTTGCGTGGGATTTGTCGGTCGAAAGCCTGGTAGCGCTGGGTCGCTTGCCGCATGGCGATGCGGCGCGCGTCGAAGGGCGCGATGCCGTCTCACAAGCGATCGACAACTGCGCGCTTTCAGACCTGTCCCAACGCCCGGTTTCCACCCTTTCGGGCGGCGAACGCGCGCGCGCGCTGCTTGCCCGAGTGATGGCAGGCAATCCGCAATGGATCCTTGCCGACGAACCGCTTGCCGCGCTCGACCTGGCCCATCAATTGTCGCTGCTCGAACGCCTGCGCGGGGCAGCTCAGGCCGGGGCCGGCGTGGCGCTGGTGCTGCACGATCTTTCCCTGGCAATGAACCACGCGGATTGCGTGCTGGTGCTCGATCGAGGCGAGATATCCATTGCCGGCCCGCCCGAGCGCGCGCTCGGTGAAGCCACCGTCGCGCGCGTCTGGGGTGTAAAGGCACGCTGGCTAGGCGAACCGGGGTTGCGGGCCCTGGTTGCCAGCTAGCTCATTCGGCAGCTTGGTCGAGACCCTTGGCTTTCAGCAATGCTTCGATCCCGGGTTCGCGCCCGGCATAGTCGCGATACATCACTTCATAGTCCTTCGTATGACCCTGGCCGAGGAACGTATCGCGGATATGCTCGCCATTTTCCCGCGTCGGTCCGCCATGCGTCTCTATCCAGTTCCACGCGTCATGCGCGAGCACCTCGGTCCAGACATAGCTATAATAACCGCCTGCATAGCCGCCTTCCCAAATGTGGCGGAAATAGGGGGTGCGATAGCGCGGCGGGATCAGCGCGGCGTCCAGGCCGATATCGACCAGCGCCTTGCGTTCGAAGGCGTCAACATCCTGCTTCCCTTCGGCAGGAGTGAGCGCGTGCCATTTCATGTCGAGCAGTGCGGCTTCCAGCACCTCACCGAAGGCAAGGCCCTGGTTGAATTTGCCTGCCGCTTCGATCTTGGCAATCAGTTCGGGCGGGATCGTTTCGCCTGTCTCGTAATGCTTCGCATAATTCTCAAGCACCTTGGGAATAGTCGCAAAGTTCTCATTGAATTGGCTGGGAAATTCGACGAAATCGCGCGCCGTATTCGTGCCTGACAGCGCGGGGTAGCGCTGGTTGGCAAACAGGCCATGCAACGCGTGGCCGAATTCGTGGAACATCGTCGTCACGTCATCGAACGTCATCAGGGCTGGTTCGCCGGGCGCGGGCGGCGCCACGTTCTGGGTGTTGTGGACCACCGGCTTGTCGCCCAGCAGGTGCGATTGTTCGACGAAGTTGCCCATCCACGCGCCGCCCTGCTTGTTGGGCCGCGAGAAGGGATCGATGTAGAACAGGCCGAGTTCCGCGCCATCCTTGTCGAACACGGTGTAGACCCGCATGTCGGGATGATAGGTGGGAATGTCGTTTCTGCGCTTGAAGGTGAGGCCGTAAGCCATCTCGGCGGCGTAGAACACGCCGTCTTCCAGCGTCCGCCAAACCTCGAAATAGGGCCTGATCGCCTGTTCATCGAGGTCGTAGCGCGCCTTGCGTACTTTCTCGGCGTAAAACGCCCAGTCCCATGGCTCGATCTCGATGTTCTGGCCTTCAGACGCGGCCATCTCTTGCAGCATCTGCTTTTCGCGCAGCTGCGCCGCCGAAACCGCGGGCACGAAACCTTCAAGGAATGCGACTGCCTTGGCCGGCTCCTTCACCATCCGGTCGTACATCGCGAATTCGGCAAAGCTCTCCTGGCCAAGCAGCGCTGCCTTGCGGGCGCGCAATTGAGCCAAGTCCTGAACGATGGCGGTGGTATCGTATTCCCCGCCGTCAGAGGCGCGGTTCAGGCTCGCTTCGAACAGCTTCTTGCGGGTTGTCCGGTTGGTCAGGCTGGTAAGTTGCGGCTGCTGCGTGGTGTTGATCAGGACAAGGGCATATTTGCCGGGATGGCCCATTTCCTGGGCCAGCTTTGCGGCTGCCGCGATCTGGGTTTCGGAGAGGCCTGCAAGTTCTTCCTTGCTGTCGAAGATCGGCGCCTTGGCTGCGGTCGCCTGAGTCAGCTTCTGCGAGAATTCGGTCTGCAGTTCGGCAATCCGGCTGTTGATGTCCGTCAAGGCCTGCTTGTCGGCTGGCGAAAGCAGCGCGCCGGCATGGACAAATTCGCCATAGACGGTTTCCAGCAGCATCGCATCTTCCGCAGTCATGCTCATCGCGGCGCGATTGTCATAGATCGACTTGACCCGCTGGAAGAGCTTGTCGTTGAGGTAGATGGCATCGTTCATCGCGGCGAGCTTTGGCGAAATCGCCGCCTGCGCTGCATCCAGCGTGTCATTCGTGTTGGCCGAGGTCAGCTGGCTGAAAGGATAATAGGCCCGAGTGAGCAGCCTGCCGGAGCGCTGCATTGCTACCAGCGTGTTTTCGAAACTCGCCGGTTCGGGATTGTTCGCAATGGTCTCGATCTCGGCGAGTTGTGCAGCGATCCCGCGCTCGATGGCGGGTTGATAATCGATGTCGGCGATCTTCGTGAAGTCTGGCGCGTGGAATGGCAGGGCGCTTTCGCTCTCGAAATAGCTGCCCGTTGCTTGGGTGGTCGCGGTTGGGGTGCTTTCTTCCATGGTCTGGGCGGCTCCAATGGTTGGGGTTCCGGCGAGCAAGGCAGCGCTCGCGACGGAGGCAAGAAAGCGGGTGGTCATGGGATTCTCCTGGCGCACGGACGCGTTTCGGTGCGCCCGCAGACTTGATTGAAAGCGCCGTCGCATATTGAACCGTGGATTAACGGGAGATTAGCGGTTGCAAATGTTACCAGTTGAATGCGGGCGCATTCGCCGCGATTGTCTTGCCGTGCTGCATGTCAGCGACGTGCCGCCGAAAGGGCGACCACGCCGCTGAAGCAATGTCCTGGCTACTTCGCTTTTTCAGGCATGGGGCCGCAACGCGACTTGTCGCCATCTTCGCAGGCAGCCTTGTCGGCCTCCCATTTGGCGAGGGCTTCCGCCTGTTCGCGCTCGATACGGGCAATTTCGGTTTCGTTGGCCATCTTCTGCTGCTCGATCGCCGCGAGCTGTGCCTGATACTCGGCCATGGCCCGTTCGTATGCGGCCTGGTTGGCTGCGTTCTGGGCGATTTGTTCCTGGGCCGCCTTGAGCTGCGCTTCATTCGCGGCGCGGCGCTCCGCAACTTCCGCCGGAGAATTTCCTTCAGGCAGGGGGGCTGAAGTGGCGGGGGCAGCAGTGGTTGCGGCGGCAGGAGCCTCCGCAGCATCCTGCGCCGCGAGCGGAGCGGCGATGGCGAGCAACGCCGCCGTGCCGAGCCCGGCAGCCAAACGGCAATCGATCAGGGATAGCTTCATCTTTCTCTCCATTGTTGCGACAAGCGCATAAGATCATGCGTGGCCAGAGTAAGGTAAAACGCCAAAGCAAGCGAGCGTATCCCGGCTTAATTCCGTATTCTCCACAATATATCGTCGATCGACCGTCACGATGGCCGACGTTTGAGCTGCCAATATCGGGCGCCAGCGCGAGTTGCGCGCGGCCGAAGCCACCGGCCTCCCGCCCGAGGTCGAACGCCAGGTGCGGTTCTTCGCCAACGCATTGTCCTCGCAGAAGCGGCTCGGCGGCGGGATCGAGGCGGCGTTTGCGCCCAGCACCAACATCAACCGCGCGACCAGTTCCGACACGCTCGGACACGATCATCGGCGATTTCGTGCTGAGCGACGACGCCCAGGCGCAATCGGGCATCGGCCTCTCGCTCAAGGCCAGGGCTATTACCGCCTTGCCGGTGAGCGCGAAGACCGACATTCTGGTGCGCGCCTCCGTTCGGCCGATATCTACCGCAAGCCCGATTTCGACGATTTCTCCGTCTCGCTCCAGGCCGGGCCGCAATGGCGCTGGGGGGCGGACCGCTTCTCGCTCGCGGCGCGCGCGACGCTGGCGCTGGTACGGGCTCGATCCTTACAGCGTGACCTATGGCCTGACCGGCAACTGGCAGCACCCGCTGCCGCGACCCGAAGTAATTACAACGCAATTAGAGCTTTCACTTCCTTTCACTGCGCCGAACATGTTCCGCAAAATATCTGCGTTCTACAGAAATCACGTTAGTGCGCGCTGCTTAACCGGTAGCACATACAACCGACGAGATGGAAGCGAAGGAGCAATCCTAGCAAATATCGCCAGCGGCAACATCTCCCTCTTCGTAATATTGCGCAGCCGGAATAGTTGTGCGCGTTCGAAGCACGTGCGATCTCCTCCAATTCAAACTTTTTCGGCGTATCCGTAAACACCTATGCTTATGTGATATGTCGGATCGTTCTCAGATTTTTTTATCCATCTGATCCGAAGTCGGAGCCTCTATGGAAGCCAGTGGAACGGGCGGCTCGCTCATCGCCACATTGGTCGGTGCAAGTGTAGGACCAATTCCTGCGGGTAGCAAACCGCTGGGCGATTATGTTGACCCAGTGAGCACCGCGGATCTCTACGACGCTGGGCTAACTGCTAGCGGCAACGCCGCCTTCGTTTGGAACGACCTTCGGGGCGAGGCGGCGATGATCTGGGATCCAATAGCTGCATCCTATCGATATACGTTTGATCCTTCACCAGGTTCGCCTGAGCTGCCGCAGGACCTCACGTTCGATGCGGCTAATCGGAACGGCTCGGCAAGCACTGATGTATTCGATGTCTTTTCGATAGTGGATGGAACTTCCAACTACTCGGCAAGAGTTTTTAGAACGGAAAACTCGGATGTCGCGCTGACTTATACGAGCTTTTTCGAGTTCCATCATCGTCTGGATAGCCCCAACCCCGGCGATGAATGGGACAGTGATTGGTATTACTTCGGCATGATAGGAAGTCCGACACCGGATCATGAGATGCCGAGATTGGGTTCAGCCAGTTACACGGGGGTGGCCTATGGGGTGGGTGTGTCCAGGAGCACCTCAGCCCGATCACGGAAACACTATGGGATCTGAATGGCACCAGCGCGCTCCAGGTCGATTTCCAGACATTGGACGCAAACGGTTCAATAAGCCTCAGTGGGACCGACCCAACTAACACCATTCGAGACTTTGGAAGTTTCGAGTTTGATGGGAGCGTTTTAAGTTCAACGCTAAACCTTTTCGGCCCGGGCATGTCCAACAGCATGCTGGGCTACTTCTTTGGTCCTGGTGCAGCGGAATATGCCGCTGTATTCAACATCCAGACGGGCGACAGTTTAAAATCGACTTATCTTACCGGTGCGACGTTGGGCGTGAGAGATTAAACGAGGGGTAATTGGACTGATTACGTACGATGAGTGTACGCAATTTGTCTCAAAGACACATCTCCCTCCGCTTAAGCCGAAGCGCCAGCACCACCAGCGCGATGCCGCTGACCAGCATATAGGCGCCGATCAGCCACCCGATTGACAGCAAAGTCGCGCCCGGGCTGGTGATGAGCATTACTACCAAGGCGAGCCCGAGCAATACGGACAGCACTCCGACGAAAGCCAGCATGATCTCGCCCTCGATGGTCTGGCGCAGGCGGATTGCGGCGGCGATTTCCAGCGTTCCGGTGATCAGGGCCCAGAAGGCGATCAGCAACACCAGCAGGAACGCATAGGTCGCGGTGGCCAGTAGCGGCCACAGGAAGAAGGCCACGCCCACGACGATCCCGGTGACGCCGGAGAAGATCAATGCGCCCCAGCGGTCCGCATCTTCACGGGCGCCGCGGATCCCGGCTATCAGCGAACTTACGCCGTCTACGAAGCTGAAGGCCGCGAACAACATCGCAAAGGTGAGTAGTGTAAAGCCGGGAAAGATCATGGCGACGATGCCCAGCGCGATGGCCACGATCCCGCGCACCAGGAACCACTTCCAATTGTGCTGCGGCACAAGCAGGAGACCCGCGGCGAGAGGCATCTCGGTTGCCGTGGGGGAGCGGGGAGGGGTGGTGCTCATGGTGGAGGGCTCCAGTCGGTCAGGGCGCGCCTGCAAGAAGAGAACGCGGCCCTCGGAGCGCCGTTCCGGCTATTTCGAGGTAAGTCGCACTCATCTCGGCGTGGATGTTCCACGCGAGCACGTGCCGAAGCTGGCCTCGGCCGGTTGGCTTCATGTTGGCAAGTCGACCTGCTCCCCCGAAATTGCCCTTTGAAGATTTACTTACGTTGCTAAGCAATCGGGGGCGCTCGCTGACGCGAGCAGGAATTAGGGGATGTCATGACATCGGTGCGTTTTGCCACAGCGGCTTCGCTGCTCTCGCTCGCCTTTCTGGTCTCGGCCTGCGGCGGCGGAGGAGGAGGTCCGGTTTCCACTCCAGCTCCAACTCCCGCGCCGGCCCCGGCACCTGCGCCCACTCCGAGCCCGACGCCGTCGCCCAGTCCCGCGCCAACTCCTGCACCGAGCCCGGCACCCAGCCCCACGCCCAGTCCGTCACCTACGCCGGCACCAGCTCCTCCAGCAGCCTTTCCTCTGAACTCATCTGTTTCCTTCGAAACGCTTCAGGCTCACCGGATCTACACCACCGACCCGGGGACCGGTGAAACCCTCATGGATCGGACTGGTGTCTCTGGACATGTTGGCTTTGCGACATAATACGATGCCGTCTGCGCCGCTGCACGTTCGTTGATCGGGAGAGCAACACGACGGGTTACGCCGATGGAACTTTCCAGACCTTTCCGGGCAGTTCGATCGATATTTCCGAAAGCGATCGTGTGTCCGGACCCGCACATTTCGACACTTACGAAGTCAATACGCCGACGAGCCACGACCGCGTTGAAATCTACGGGAATGCAAAAAGCGGCAGCTCCACCGGGAGCCTGCCGGTAGACTTATCATACCTCAGTTTCGCCTATTGGGCGCACACCAACAAGGATAACAATGAAACGCGGCAGAGCTTTCTGCTATTTGGCGAACCGACGGCGTCGAACGACATGCCGGTCAGCGGAACGGCGCGCTACAAAACCTCGGTCTTTGCCAATGTGCTTGGTGTCAGCGGAGCGTCCAACAACGTGGGTGTTCTGCAAAAACTGAACGGCACCGCTAGCTTCAGGATAAACTTTGAGACCGGTCGTGTCCGCACCGATCTCGACCTTGAGCGCGCTGTCGATGGGTTGGACTATGGTTATTATACCGGCGTTGGCAAAGTTTATGCGGCCAACCAATTCAACGGAAAATTCTCGTCGGACAGGCCGGATTTCAACAGCGGCGCCTTTGCGGGGAGCTTCTATGGTCCGGCGGCCCAGGAAATGGGCTACGGTTTCTACATACACCTTCATGACGATGGCCTAGGGGGGGCATCAGTGAGGCCCCGGGTCGACCAATGGATCGAGGGAGCCGTGGTCGGCACGAAATAGAATTGAAGAATGGAGATTGCCAATTGGACCTGTCCGGTGCTGGTGGGCCCGGTCTAGCGGCAGATGGGGGAAGAATGAAATCCAAGCATTTCGCGACCGGGGTATCACTGCTCTCGCTTGCCTTGCTAGTGGCGGCCTGTGGCGGCGGAGGAGGAGGGGGCCCGGTTTCAACTCCCGCTCCGAGTCCCACGCCGTCGCCGAGCCCGACACCTATGCCTAGTCCAACGCCGTCACCTAGTCCGACGCCGTCTCCGACGCCCAGTCCCACGCCTTCACCGAGTCCGACGCCTACCCCGGTGCCACCGCCGGGCCCAGCCGGGACCAACGCCGATTTACTAGCACCCTTGGAGGGCGAGCGTTTCGCCAATATTGCAGCAACATTGTCAGGGGAGTTTCCCGCCGGGGGGGTGGCAAATTTGCAGGCGGAAACATCAACTTCGTCGTTCGTGTATGACGCAAACAACAAAAGCTACACTCTCGAAGTAGGAGGTAAATCGATCACTTTTCTGCCCAGTGATATCGTCGCTGGGCAAAGCACGGATGAGTTTACCGTGTACTCTATCTCCTCTGGAAACACTGTCGATACTCTGAAGCTTACCAAGGCGGGGACCTCTGGCCAGTTGACTTACCGCTTTGTCGGAGGAGCGTTCTGGCAACGGGAAGACAGTTCAAATGGATCAATTTTCTCGCAAGTTGTCACATACGGTGCCGAGACTTCCGACGCATCGATACCGCTCTCCGGAACAGCGTCCTATTCTGTCGACCTTATGGGCTATGAATCGCACAAAGGGGGGGATGAGGTTGAGTTAATCACGGGCTCAGGTCTTCTCGATGTCGATTTTTTGAAGGGTGTCATTGTCACTTCGGGCACGTTCACATGGCCATTGCATGGGCCGGTTGAATTCAACGGAAAAGCCACGTTTGTAAGTTCGGGCAATGGCTTTGAAGGAACGTTTGCCTTTTACAACTTTGGGCATTTTCAGGGAACACTGTCCGGCCGTTTCTATGGCCCAAATGCTGAAGAGGTCGGCGCAGTTTTCTATGCAGAAGATGGTTCACAAAACGCCGCAGCGGGCGTGCTGATTGGTCGAACAGATAATTCCATTGGCGAAAACACCGATTTTTCGTCCGCAACAAATCGCCAGTTTTTCCCGGCTGATACACAAAACCTATCGGTTGTTCACGACGCCACCGTCGGTCAATATAGAGACATTGACCAGAACAACGATCCGATCGTCGTCCATTTTGATCCGCATACCGGAAAATATTTCTTGATCGCGCCGGATAGAGTAGCTGTCCACACGGTCGAACAGTACCAATCCCGCTTCTACCCGGTCGATATCAATGCGGTTTACCAGATCGACTACCGGTCGAGTGTGAACGCCTTGGAATACGTAACCGGGATGACGTGGTCGTCGCGCATAGTTCAACAAAATGACGAGAAGTTCGATTTTCGCAACTTCGTATTCGGTTTTCCGACGCCCGACCAAGCGGTGCCGGTGAACGGGGAGGCTGGGTATGCACTCGCGCTTGGCGGCGTGATAGTCGACAAGCAGTATGAGGCTTTCGACTTTTATACAGAGCTATCCGCGATGCTCTCATATACTGGAGAAGGAAGCCTAGTCGCGAACTTCTTGACCGGCGAACTTTCACTCAATGGCTGGCTTGAATTTGTCCCCCCTGGCAACCTGATACTAAGCGGATCGGGGTCAATCTCTTCTAGCGATAATTCGTTCGGGGGAGGGATTACGGCTGTTGGATCTGACGCGACCTACACTGGAGACTTCAGCGGCAGATTTTTTGGGCCTGGTGCTCAAGAAGTCGGCGGAACTTTTCTTGGATCTGGCGGCACCGATGCGCTTTTCGCGGGATACTTTGTGGGAGCCCACGATTCGAGTATTCTTGGAGCGCGGACAAAATTGGTTGAGTATGACGCTCCGGTAACCTTCTTAAAGTATAATGTTCATAACGGGTTCCGGGTAGATACTGCGCAAGAACTGTCATATGACCCCGCACTGCATTCCTATTCTTTTCAAGAAGATTTGCACAATACATTGGTAACGTTTGAGTTTTCGCCGAGCAACATCGTTGCTGGGACGGAGGATGCAGACAGGATTGAGTACAATTCAGTGGAGGGCAGTTTGCGGGCTTCGGGCTGGGTACACAACTCCGCGCCTGGCAATGGGGAAATTGAACTTTCCTATACAAGTTTCGGAAGATTTGGCGGCTCATACGATGATGGCTCAGGCACTCAAGTTAGTGACCGCTATGCGATTTTTGGCAACTATACTCCCGGCATTTTGGCTCCAAAGTCTGGTTCAGCTAGCTATTCGGGTATTGCCATCGGGCAGGCAGAACTGCCGTCGATCAGTTATACTGGACCAGTTAAGGGCAGCGCTACACTGTACGCCGATTTTGCAGAGGGTACGATCGATAGCACGCTGATCCTCTCTTCGGATGAGAGTTCTCCTCAAGCGCTCGGTACCTATTCATTCGCCGGATCGACCTATTATAACGGCTTCGGAGGGAATTCCGCAGAATATCCGGCCTATTCAGGTGTAATGGCTGGTAGTTTCCTTGGCCCGCAGGTTGAGGAGTTCGGTTACGCCTGGTGGATATCTTATCTCAGCAGCGCGGGTGGGTTTTCGGAATCAAATACTCTGTCCGGCATAGCAGTCGGTACCAAGGATTGATTGACCAAGATTGGCTGGTAACCTCCGCCGCTGAAGAGCGCTCCAATGCGGTGAGAGCAATCTGCCGTGTGGCGCACGAACTGCGCCTGGGAAATTGTGTCGGAGGTAAAAGCTGGAGCCTCCATTGACACGTTCGAACATTTAGTGAACAAACGTCAATACGGAGGTGCACTTATGCGGCCTCTGGACTCTTGCCTCTCCAGTAGCCACATCGCCAAGCAATGTCCCTCACCACCATATCCGTCCGCGGCGCGCGCGAGCATAATCTCAAGGGCATCGATATCGACCTGCCGCGCGATCGCGCTGATCGTGATCACCGGCCTGTCGGGCTCGGGCAAGTCGCAGCCTCGCCTTCGACACGATCTATGCCGAGGGGCAGCGCCGCTATGTCGAGAGCTCTCAGCGCCTATGCGCGCCAGTTCCTCGAGATGATGCAGAAGCCCGATGTCGAGCATATCGACGGGCTGTCAGCCCCGCGATCTCGATCGAGCAGAAGACGACCAGCCGCAACCCGCGCTCGACCGTCGCCACCGTCACCGAGATCTACGATTACATGCGCCTGCTGTGGGCGCGCGTCGGCGTGCCCTATTCGCCCGCCACCGGCCTGCCGATCGAGCGCGCAGACCGTCAGTCCAAATGGTCGACCGGGTGATGGCGCTGCCCGAGGGCACGCGCGCCTACCTGCTCGCGCCCGTGGTGCGCGGCCGCAAGGGCGAATACCGCAAGGAACTGGCCGAATGGCAGAAGGCCGGCTTCACCCGCGTGCGGATCGACGGCGAGATGTACGAGATCGAGGACGCCCCCGCGCTCGACAAGAAGTACAAGCACGACATCGAAGTGGTGGTCGACCGGATCGCGGTGAAGAGAGGGCATCGAGACCCGGCTGGCCGACAGCTTCGAACAGGCGCTGAAGCTGGCCGAGGGGCTGGCCTATGTCGATCTGGCCGGACGGCGTGGTGCCGGGGCCGCGAGGAGCGAGGACGCAGGGCGGCGGCGCGATGAAAGGCGCGGGCCTGCCGCCCAACCGCATCGTCTTCTCCGAGAAATTCGCCTGCCCGGTCAGCGGCTTCACCATCGAGGAGATCGAGCCGCGCCTGTTCTGCTTCAACGCGCCGCAGGGCGCCTGCCCGGCGTGCGACGGGCTGGGCGAGAAGCTGCTGTTCGATCCGCAGCTGGTGGTGCCGAACGAGGCGCTCAGCCTGAAGAAGGGCGCGGTGGTGCCGTGGGCCAAGTCCAACCCGCCGTCGCCCTATTACATGCAGGTGCTCGCCAGCCTCGCCAAGGCCTACGGCTTCGACCTCGACGACGCCGTGGAACGAGCTGGGCCCGACCAGC
Organism: uncultured Alphaproteobacteria bacterium; assembly: GCA_963777785.1. Classification (GTDB taxonomy): domain Bacteria; phylum Pseudomonadota; class Alphaproteobacteria; order Sphingomonadales; family Sphingomonadaceae; genus Andeanibacterium. Next base: position 232,276 of record CAVZRU010000002.1, on the reverse strand, counting down.
AGCTCATCATCCTGCACGGCACCGGCGGCATGCCGGTGCCGCTGACCTTCAAGGACGGGCGCAAGCGAATACACCGTCAACAAGGCGTTCGAAGGCGTGATCGGCAACCTCAACCGCCGCATGCTGCAGACCGACAGCGCGTGGATGCGCGAGGAGCTGTCCAAGTTCCAGACCGCGCAGCCGTGCGAGACCTGCGGCGGCAAGCGGCTCAACGAGAAGGCGCTGGCGGTCAAGGTCGCCGGCGACGGACATCGCCACCCCCGTCGCGGCTGTCAGTGTCGCGATGCGCTGGCTGGTTCCCCGCGCTCGACGCCAAGCTCACCTCGCAGCAGAGCCAGATCGCCAAGGCCATCCTCAAGGAGATCAACGAGCGGCTGGGCTTCCTCAACAATGTCGGGCTCGACTACCTCAACCTCGACCGCACCAGCGGCACCCTGTCGGGCGGCGAGAGCCAGCGCATCCGCCTCGCCAGCCAGATCGGCAGCGGGCCTCTCGGGCGTGCTCTACGTGCTCGACGAGCCCAGCATCGGCCTGCACCAGCGCGACAACGACCGGCTGCTCGAAACGCTCAAGCGCCTGCGCGATCTCGGCAACACCGTGATCGTCGTCGAGCATGACGAGGACGCGATCCGCACCGCCGACTATATCGTCGATCTCGGCCCCGGCGCGGGCGTGCATGGCGGCGAGATCGTCGCGCAGGGCACGCTGAAGCAGATCCTCAAGGCCAAGGGCAGCCTCACCGCCGACTATCTCAACGGCACGCGCGAGATCGAGGTCCCGGCCAAGCGCCGCAAGGGCAACGGCCACAAGCTCACCGTCCACGGCGCGCGCGCCAACAACCTCAAGAACGTCACCGCCAGCATCCCGCTCGGCACCTTCACCTGCATCACCGGCGTCTCGGGCTCGGGCAAGTCCAGCTTCACCATCGACACGCTCCACGCCGGCGCCGCGCGCGCGCTCAACGGCGCGCGGGTCATCGCGGGCGCGCATGACAAGATCACCGGCCTCGAATATTGCGACAAGGTGATCGAGATCGACCAGTCGCCCATCGGCCGCACCCCGCGCTCCAACCCCGCCACCTACACCGGCGCCTTCACCCAGATCCGCGACTGGTTCGCCGGCCTGCCCGAAAGCCAGGCGCGCGGCTACAAGCCCGGGCGCTTCACCTTCAACGTCAAGGGCGGCCGCTGCGAGAACGTGCCAGGGCGACGGCCTGATCAAGATCGAGATGCACTTCCTGCCCGACGTCTACGTCACCTGCGAGGAATGCCACGGCAAGCGCTACAACCGCGAAACGCTGGAGGTGAAGTTCAAGGGCCACTCCATCGCCGACGTGCTCGACATGACGATCGAGGATGCGGAGGAGTTCTTCAAGGCCGTCCCCCCGATCCGCGACAAGATGCACGATGCTGAACGAGGTCGGCCTCGGCTACGTCAAGGTCGGCCAGCAGGCGACCACGCTGTCGCGGCGGCGAGGCGCAGCGCGTCAAGCTCGCCAAGGAACTCAGCCGCCGCACCACCGGCCAGACGCTCTACATCCTCGACGAGCCGACCACCGGCCTCCATTTCGAGGACGTGCGCAAACTGCTCGAAGTGCTGCACCGGCTGGTCGACCAGGGCAACTCGCGTCGTGGTGATCGAACACAACCTCGACGTCATCAAGACCGCCGACTGGATCATCGACCTCGGCCCCGAAGGCGGCGTGCGCGGCGGCGAGACTGGTGGCGGAAGGCACGCCCGAACAGGTCGCCGCCAACCCGCGCAGCTACACCGGCGGGTATCTCAAGGGCATGCTGGGCAAGGCGGGCTCGCGCGAAGCCGGTAGCGGCGGAGTAGCCGGAAGCTCCTCCCCTCCCTTCAGGGAGGGGATCGAGGGGTGGGCCCCAACGCCCAGCGAGCGCGCACCACTGCCCCCATACACCCCCACCCATCCTCCCCCTGAGGGGGAGGAGCATTTCGGCCCAATTTTTCCGACCATCCTGAGCCTGTCGAAGGGCCCGGACCCAAGTCATCCCGGACCTGCTCCGGGATCGCTGGCCCCCACGCGCCCCCCTCGTCATTCCCGCGAAAGCGGGAACCCAGCGAAACAAGCTCTTCTCGTCAATCGCTGGGTCCCCGTTTGCACGGGGATGACGAATGTGGTTGGATGTCCCCACGCGCTCAAGCAGCGAAGCGGTAGCGCAGAAAACAGATCGCTCAAGCAGCGAAGCGGTAGCGCAGAAGAGAACACCATGACCCCGCAGCAACTCAAAAACGCCCAGCGCCTCTACGCCATGAGCTTCGCCAAGCTCTACCCGCGCCTACGTCACCAAGGTGGAGCGCAAGGCGCGCAGCAAGGCCGAGCTGGACGAGGCGATCTGCTGGCTGACCGGCTACAGCGCCCGGGCCTCGCCGCCGCGCTGGAGGATGGCCGCAGCGTGGAGAGCTTCTTCGCGCAGGCCCCGGATGAACCCGGACCGCGCGCTGATCACCGGCACAGTCTGCGGCGTGCGCGTGGAGCAGGTGGAAGACCCGCTGATGCGCGACATCCGCTACCTCGACAAGCTGGTGGACGAGCTGGCGAAGGGCAAGGCGATGGCGAAGGTGTTGCGGGGGTGAGGAATTGGCTGAACGTAACTACGTCGGCGGCAATCCCGCGCGGATTCCAGAGGGACCGCTAAGGTTATAGAGTGACAGTCAGTTGAAGGACCTCGCCCGTCAGAACGAGTTCTCTAAGCTTCGAGAGCTGCCGATAGTCGACGAAACAATTCAGCCGCCCCGCCGGACCCCGGAACAAAATTGTGAATGGTGAAATCTTTGTCGTCCAAACCCACCTTCTCAAAAATTGCTGCAAACTCTTTCTTCGACGGAACATGAGGCTTGCCCGTTAGATGTAAGTAAGCTGGACGCAAAAACCTGATTAGTGCGTTATAGCCGTTTGTCTTCGATAGAACAGCGCCATCTCCGGTGTGGTTCCAGGCATCAGGCCATCTTTCAGCCACCGCATTGAAGTAGTTCAACAATACTCCGAGAATTTTATAGTCTTCTTGTGTCCGGAAGAAAGGATAGAAAATTCGTTTCTCAAAATAGTTCGCACCTCGATCCGGCCAGTGACCAATACGCCTGCCAATATCACGGTCAGTTAGGGGATCGTTCGTAATGTAAGGTAGAATGCCACGTGCAACAGTTGCTTGTGACAACGTTTCACCGAAGACGCCATCAGTGGCGGAGCCTAGTCTTTTAATACGGTCCTTGAACGGACTCTCTTCCATGTCGTTTAAATTTACTACAATCTCGTGCGATGTTTTCTCTGGGCTGCGGTCTCGATCAAGAGAAAAGAGGTCATATACGATACTCTTATTAACTTTTGTTTGAGCAAGATTGACCTTCGAAAAGATCATCGCTTGGGTACCCTCGGTGATTCCTACGAAGACATTAACAGTCAAATCCCAATCGTGCTCTGTGTCCTCAAACGCCTTTAGCCGATGCTGGCCATCGATAATCTTTGCGATGCCACGAAATGGTATGATTACCTCAGGATCGATTTCATCTTCAAAAGGTTTAAGTACCAACTTTTGTCTGCCATCGATTTCCTCGATGGCTGCGCAGCGTTCATCCACCGAGATGACGATTGAGGTAGGGAAGCTAGCATCTTCCGTGCCAATATACTTACGTATTTCTTTTACTCTATCTTCACGAAGCGGGCGTTGAATACCCATAAACTCTTTAACGCCATTGTTTTGTTTTATCTGCCGAAAATCAAACGTGCATATTTCAAGAAGTAACTGCGCAGGAAACTTGCACTCGTAAAACGTACCTACAGGCTGAGCAACTTCAAAGTAATCAAGTTCTATTCGTGTTCTCACGATTGGAACTCGCGGTAAGAAGTTGCCATTCCTGCAGCCCCATCCGCGAAAACGTCGGATGGCGTAGGAGGGCGTATATTTGAATAAAAAGAAGGAGATAATATATTAAATTCATAGATATATAGAAGTATATACCCATCCCCTTCACGGGAGCTAACGTAATGCCGTTCAATTCTGGATCTATCCCCATAAATCCGACCAGAAGAAGGACCATCATCAATGAGGCAGTTCCAAATAATTTTCTAGCCGCATGAACTTCGTTGTCCCACCTGATAAATGAAAGCCAGAATAACGTTCCAAAAATTGCGTATCCAAGAAAATACAAATCTCCACCATCAAGAAATGGAATTAAACCATTCTCGGTTAATTCGAATTGACCCTTAGCGGCGGCCGGCTTTGACTTGTCGGCAAGCGTGGAGTAATAGGTAACAATTGATGGAATTAGTGTGAAAAATCCGACAATGCTCACTTCGGCAAAGGCGCGCTTATGACCTTCACCGTTTGTGAATAATTGTCGGATCCAATAGATCATGCGATTAGCAAAGCCTCACTAATAATTGATCGACCTTTCGATTTTCCACTAATAACCGATGCTCTAGACATAGCTTGGATTGAACCTATTCCGTGGTATAAATCGTGAATCGAAGGATGGTCAGCGTTGGTAAGGCATACTGTTGCACCTATTCTAATCGCTTTACAGATGCTATCTCTTAATCTTACCTGATCGTCCCATGAGAAAAGATGTTCATTGTATTTCACAAAGCCATTCTGATTGTGCTTTACAGTGTATGGTGGGTCAACGAAAATCAAATCACCTATTCGCGCGAGTGAGATTGTTTCCTCGAAGTCGGCGACTTTGACTACTGCTTTCTTCAACGCCAGGGAAACGGCCAGAAAATCTTCGTCTGGAGAGAATATCGCATTCTTGGTTCCGATCGGAACGTTGAATTTTCCCTTCATGTTCAACCGATAGAGTCCGTTCCAACAGGTTCGATTAAGATAAAGCGTTCTCACCGCACCGTCGATATCCGCAGTGAAAGGTCGAGCCCGAACACTGTAATAGTGTTCTTTGGAGTGCTCAGTCTGCATGAACTTCAGACCTGCCGAAATTGCTTTGGGATGATCGCGAATTTGCAGGTAAGTATTTACGAGTTCTGGATTTATATCGGATAGGAATGCCTCGTCGGGACGCAAAGCAAAAAAACCAGCTCCTGATCCTAGGAAAGGCTCGATGTAGCGGTTAAATGTTTGAGGTATAGGCAAATTATCTTTGGCGAAGAGCCATCGCTTGCCGCCGGCCCATTTTAAAAATGGCTTCATTGGATCCCCTTTCCCTTTAAGTGGCCTAGGTATCTGAAATTGGCAAGAGTTGGACTTCCGACACAATCGTGTTTGTTCGACTTGTCCAACAGCTTTTTGCGCTATTATGGTGCTTCACACGAGCTCATCGCATTGCTGCGATCTTCTATCGGTTAATGTGGATACGTTGTTTGCCTCAAACCCGCTCTTGGGAAGAGGTGGGGCTTAGCTGCGTGAGGCGCAGAACCACTTTCCTACAAACCCCCAACCTGCATATAGCGCTGATTCTCCTTTTGTTCCGTGAGGTGAATCATGTGCCAGGAGAGGGCTGAACGGGTTTCCGCTCCGCGCGTCGCTTTGGCGGGGCGTGGGGTGGTGTGTTGTTTTGGTGGCGGGTGTTTGCCTGCCTCCGGCTCCTCCCGCCCTTCGGCGGGCCGGCAGGCAGGCCGCTCAGGACAGGTTTGGGAGGGGATTGGAAGGGAAGGTTTCCTGGCGCCGGGGCTGGGGAGCGATCGGCACCACCCCCTGGCCCCCTCCTCTGAAGAGCAGGGGGAAGTGAGGTTGCTTTCACCTCTCCCAGTTCGTCATTCCCGCCCTTCGACGCCGCTCAAGACAGGCCGCCGCTTTGCGGCGAGCGGGAACCCAGGCTGCGCCCACTTTTGCTTATTTCGCTGGGTTCCCGCTTGCGCGGGAATGACGAAAGGAGGGGGCGAAAAGTGTCAACTTGCCCCAAACTGTCACCATGCGGTGCGCGGAACTGTCACCTTGCGCGGCAAAAAGTGTCGCCTTGGGGAGAATTCGGCGCGCGGAAGGTCACAGATTGCTGGGCGCAATCCTGCACAAGCCAATGGTTTCAAACGGAAAAACGGGATTTTGCGAAAATTTTTTTCGCCGGTTCGGTGTCAACCTGTCGCCTTGCGGCGCTTACTCGGTGAGCAAGGCGAGACTGACCTTGGCGTGGCCGGGGCCGATCAGGCCGAGATCGCCGGCGGCGGCCTGGCTGACGTCGATCACGCGGCCGCGGGCGAAGGGGCCGCGATCGTTGATCCGCACCACGGCCGATTGGCCGGTTTGCTCATTGGTCACCAGCACCCGGCTGCCGAAGGGGAGGGTGCGATGCGCGGCGGTGTAGTCGCCGGGGTTGAAGCTCTCGCCGCTGGCGGTGCGGCGGCCTTTGAACTGGGCGCCGTACCAGCTGGCCATGCCGCTGCCGATCGCTTCGGACTCGGGGCCAGGGGCAGCGTCATCGGCAAAGGCGGCGTCGAATTCCGCTTCGAACGAGCCTTCGGCGGGCGCGGAGGAAGGAAGCATCACTGTGTGCGGCACGATCTCGAGCGCGAACTGGCCCTCGGTCTGCGCGTGCACCGTGGCCGCTGCTCCCCCTATGCAAAGGGCGAGGGCGGCGGCGATGGCGCTCCACTTGCCTGGCGTGCGCCGGGCGGCGATGTTGGTCCTCATGGTCACGGGATGGGCCGTTACAGGATCGAAATCCGCAAATCACATCGTGCACTCGGTTCGTCGCCGCCAGCATTCGGTTCGTCGCAGAATGGCCTCGGAATCGGGGTGAGAGGAGATTTCGGCAGTGACCGTTCGGGCCGTCTTTACGCGAAATTAGCCTTGCGACTCGGGCATTGCACAGGAAAAAATCATTGCGAGGGCCGCAGGCCTGCGGCAATCCAGAGTTCCACGCAGCCGCCCTGGATTGCCGCGTCGGCTTTGCCTCCTCGCAATGACGATGCTTGTCCGGCTAAGGCAATTTCGATCGCGAAACGGATGAGTTTTGGGGATGGCCGTCCGGTGCCGGTCATGCGGATCGGGCCGAACTTGCGTGCAGACGTGCAAATGGGGCCGGCATTTCTGCCGACCCCACTCGCACCGGTTGCGTTCACCGGCGTTTCGCCCTTGGGGGATCCCCGGAGGATCCCGTTCCGGGGTGTGTCGCCCGGCGCTCGCGCCGGCACCCGGTCCCGTCAGGCGGCAGATCCAGCGCGAAGCGCCTTCACTACCGCACTGGCGGTTCCGCGGTCGGTTCATCCGTGGGGGCCCTGTGTTTTACCTGGTCCTGCGCTGGCCGAAACCTTTGCATTTCCATCCACACAAAGCCGGAATTCCCGGCCTCCGGCGATTTGCCCATCGCTCATTTTCCACAAGGCTTGCGTTTCTGCCCGAAGACATGGCGCAGGTGCCTGCTTCCAATTCGCGCGGCTTTCATCACCGCGTCGAAACGTTCCTAACTTTCCGTTTCCTTTCAGGGTGTTACTCCATCCAGTAAGCGATCCGGTCTCGTCCGTTTCGATGACTTGAAGCTGCGCCTCGCGAGTGAGTTGCGCAAGCTGCGCAAGGCCGACTTATCCACTTTTTGCCAGATTGGCAGTGGATAAGTGTGGATAACTTTCTCCGGCTTGTTGCAGCCGCGAAGAAATCCTGCTGAAGGGCCCGGTTCCGTTGCGCCGCAGCAGAGCTACCCTCCCAATTCAGCGATCCCGTTTGGCCAGCAGCCGCAGGCGCAGGGCGTTGAGCTTGATGAAGCCCGCCGCGTCCTTCTGGTCGTAGGCGCCGGCATCGTCCTCGAACGTCACGTGCGCTTCGGAATAGAGGATGTTGGGGCTCTTGCGGCCGACCACGCTGGCCATGCCCTTGTAGAGCTTGAGCCGCACCGTGCCGGTGACCTTCTCCTGGCTGTGGTCGATCGCCGCCTGCAGCATCTCGCGCTCGGGGCTGAACCAGAAGCCGTTGTAGATCAGCTCGGCATATTTCGGCATCAGCTCGTCCTTGAGATGCGCCGCGCCGCGATCGAGCGTGATCTGCTCGATGCCGCGATGCGCGCGGGCATAGATCTCGCCGCCGGGCGTCTCGTACATCCCGCGGCTCTTCATGCCGACGAAGCGGTTCTCGACCAGATCGAGCCGGCCGATGCCGTGCTTGCGGCCAAGTTCGTTGAGCGCGGTCGAGCAGCGTGGCGGGGCTACATCGCCTCGCCATTGAGCGCGACGCCGTCGCCGCGTCTCGAAATCGACGGTGATGTATTCGGGCGTGTCCGGCGCATCCTCCGGGTTGACCGTGCGCGAATAGACGTAGTCGGGGGTCTCCTCCCACGGATCTTCCAGCACCTTGCCCTCGGACGAGGTGTGCAGCAGGTTCGCATCGGTGGAGAACGGGCTTTCGCCGCGCTTGTCCTTGGGCACCGGGATCTGGTGCTGCTTCGGCCCAGGCGATCAGCGCGGTGCGGCTGGTCAGATCCCATTCGCGCCACGGGGCGATCACCTTGATGTCGGGCTCGAGCGCATAGGCGCGACAGCTCGAAGCGCACCTGGTCGTTGCCCTTGCCGGTGGCGCCATGGGCGACGGCATCGGCGCCGGTCTCGCGCGCGATCTCGACCAGGCGCTTGGAGATCAGCGGCCGGGCGATCGAGGTGCCGAGCAGATAGTCGCCTTCATAGCGGGCATTGGCGCGCATCATCGGGAACACGAAATCGCGGACGAACTCCTCGCGCAGGTCGTCGATGATAGATGTGCTTGTCGGGGATGCCCATCAGCACGGCCTTGGCGCGCGCAGGCTCGAGCTCCTCGCCCTGGCCGAGATCGGCGGTGAAGGTCACGACCTCGCAGTTGTAGGTCACCTGCAGCCACTTGAGGATCACGCTGGTGTCGAGGCCGCCCGAATAGGCGAGGACGACGCGTTTGATATCGGACATCTGCTTTGGAGCTCCGCTGGATTGCGGGGCGCGCCTAACAGGCAGCCGAATGCGGTGCAAGCGCAGGTGGCAGATCGAGGCTGCGCAGCAATCCTGGAATATACATCCCCAGCGCCCCTGCGCGCAGCAGATAGCTGGAGGAAATGGCAATCCACACGCCGAGGTTCCCAAGAGGACGCAGCGCCAGATCGATGGCGAGATACAGTGCCGTCGCCACCAGCGCCGCGTTGCGCAGGGCCCGGGTTCTCGTCGCGCCGATGAAGATGCCGTCGAGCAGCCAACTCGGCATGCCGACGAGCGGCACCAGGGCGGCGAAGACGAGGAAGCGCTGTGCTTCCTCGCGCGTGCCCGGATCTGTGGTGATCGCCGCGATGGCAATGTCCCCCGCGAACCAGAATGCCAGTGCCAGCGCCAACCCGGCCGCCAGCGAGAATTCGCCGGTCAGCCTTATCGCGCGCATGAAATGACTGCGCGAGTGGGCCCCGATCGCATTGCCCACGCGCGCTTCGGCGGTGAAGGCAAAGGCGTCGAGCACGAAAGCGGCCACGCTGACGAATTGCAGAAGCACATGGTTTGCGGCCAGCGGCTGCGTACCCAGCCTCGCTCCCGAATTTGCAAACCAGGTGAACATCGTGAGCAGAGCGACGGTGCGGATCATCAAATCCGCATTGACCTTCAATAGGCGAGCAAGCGCCGCTGCCTCGAACAGCTTTTGCCGCCCATAGCGCCGCGCCAGCGCGATCGGATTTGCGCCGCATAGGCGCGAGGCAATCGCCAACCCCGCGATCAGGGCAAACCATTCTGCCCCTGCGGTTCCCAGGCCGACCCCGCTCGCGCCGAAGCCCATGCCCCAGACGAACAGCACGTCTAGCGCGATATTCGCCAGGTTCATCACAATCAGCAGCGCGAGAGCGGCACGCGTCTGGCCGAGACCCAGCAGCCAACCATTGATCGCGAAGACGGAAAGCGCTGCCGGTGCCCCGAAGAAGCGGAAGGAGACATAGCCCGCGGCCTCTGTGGTTACGTCCTTGCCGCCCGCCAGCACGGCAAAGGCAAGTTCGGCCAGCGGATATTGCAGCAGCATCAGAACAGCCCCAGCCGCTGCGCCGATCGCCAGGCCGCGCAGCAGCAGCGCTTCGACTTCGCTGGTGTCTCCGGCACCTCGTGCCTGCGCGGTAAGGCCGCTCAGTCCCATTCTCAGGAAGCCGAAGCTCCAGAAGATGAGATTGATGATCACCGCGCCCAGCGCCACGCCAGCGAGCGCGGAAGGATCCCCGGTTCGGCCGATGATCGCAGCATCGACAATCCCCACCAGGGGAATCAGTGCCTGCCCAAGCATGATGGGCCATGCCTGCGCGAATATCGCGCCCCGCGTCAGCGCGGGAAGGGCGGTAGCGGTAGGAATGGTGCCTCCGGCCCCTAGATCCCGGCATACCATTGGTAATTGCCGCGATCTTCCCAATAGCCGCCTTGTCCGCCGTGGATGTCCGACAGGCTGGCGACCGCTTCGATCCCGGTGAGATATTTTGCGTGCTTGTAGCCCAATTGCCGCTCGATCCGCATGCGCAGCGGCGCGCCGTTCTTCACTGGAAGCGGCTCTCCATTGAGCGCGTGCGCAACGATCGTCTGGGGGTGGAAGGCGTCCACCAGATCCACGCTCTCGTAATAATCCGCGCCGTCGAGCCGGTCGGCGCAGCGGAACACGATGAAGCGCGCCTCGTCCTTCAGGCCGGCGCGATCGAGCAGGAGCGACAGTTGCGGGCCGGTCCATTGGCCGATCGCGCTCCACCCTTCGACGCAATCGTGCCGCGTGATCTGGGTGCGCTGGGGCAGGGCCTTGAGTTCGGCAAGCGACAGCGTGAGCGGGGTCTTGACGAGCCCGCCGACCGTGAGCGTCCAATCGGCGAATCCGGCCGCCGCGTGGGCGCGGTAGTCTCCATTGTCGGGATCGGTCGAGCCATTGCCGCGAAAAGTGGGTGAGATGTCTGCCGGCGAAAATTCGCGGGCCAGCGCGCCCCGGCTGCGGCCCAGCAGATCATGCAGGCTCCTGTTCCAGCTCTCGGTGGCCTCGAGCAGGGATGAGCCCGGGCCGCTCTGTGCGAGCTTGGAGCAGCCACCGGCCAGCAATGCCGCCATGCCTGCGAGAATACTCCGCCGCTTCATGCCGCATCCTCCCGTTTCGGGCCGCCGGTGATCATGTCGCGGATCTGTCCGATCGGACCAGAGAGCAGCACGAGCGCGACGTGAAGCACGAGAAATCCCGCGAGGCCCCAGGCGACCAGGAAATGCACCGAGCGTGCGCTCTGGCGCCCGCCGAAGATATCCACCAGCCATGGCCAGTTCGCATCCATTCCCGGGCTCATCGCGAGACCGGTGAAGATCATCAAGGGCAGGAAGATGAAGATCACCACGCCGTAGGCCAGCTTCTGCAGGAAATTGAACTTGGAGCCATGATGGGTGAAATCGAGTTTCAGATGCTGGACGATATCCGCCCTGATGGCGCCCCAACGCCATTCGCGCCGCCGCGTAACGAGATCGCGGACGAAATGACGGTTCGCAAGCGAAGCGATCATGAACAGCAACAGGCCGAAGGCGAAAGGCCAGGCAAACAGGAAATGCCAAAGTCGCGCGCCAGCCAGGCTGTAATGGCCGGGAATGGTCGCCCAGCCCGGAAAGCGGATAATGTGCAACCACGCATCTTCCGGCGCGAAACCCCAATGCCCCCAGTAGAGCCGCCGGTGCGCGTTGGAGATGTTGAGGCCGGACATGAACAGCACGATCAGGCAAACGAGGTTGATCCAGTGCCACAGGCGAGTGCCGAGTGCGTGACGTTTCACGGTTTCGCTCCTTCGCGTGCGAGATAGAGCACATCGCGCGGCTGGGACAGCAAATGCTGCCCGGAGTCGACGTAGAGCGTGCTGCCGCTCTCCAGCGAGCCTTCCGCCAGGAACAGCGCGGCATCGGCAACTTCGTCAGCTCCTGTCAGCCGCTTCAGCAGGTTGAGACGTCCCGAAATCTCGAACTCGCCCGGCTCCTGGTCGTGGCTCGGCAGGATTGCGCCCGGTGCAAGCGCATAGACCCGGTCCGCAGGCTTCGCCGCACCCATCGCCAGCATCGGCACAGTGGCGGCAAGAGCATGCTTGCTCATCGTGTAGGAGAAGAAATCCGGGTTCGGATTGACCAGCTTCTGGTCGGTCACATGGATCACGCGCCGCCCGGTTGAGGCCCGTGCCGAAGCAAGGAAGGCCTGCGCCATGCGTGCCGGGGTTTGGGCATTGACCTGCATCGCCTGCCTGTTCGTCTCAGGATCGAGCCTGGTTACATCGTCGGGTGAGAAAACAGAGGCGCAGTTTATCAGCACTCTCCAATCGCCAAGCCGCTCAGCCAGATTTTCGACCATCGCCGCCGCAGCATCGCCATCGGCCAGATCGCATTGCACGGCTTCGGCCGAGGGCAGGGCGGCGACCAGTTCGTCACTCGCCGCACGCGATTGGTGGCAATGCACGACCACGTGCCAGCCAGCCGCTCCAAACCGCCGCGAGATTGCCGCGCCGATGCGCTTCGCGCCGCCGGTAACGAGAATCGCGGGCCGCGTCACTGGCGAGATCCGATCCTGGGCGCATGTGGCAACATGCGTGCCAATGGACCATATTCGGCGGGCCGTGTGAAGCAATTCGATGCGTGCTGGCGTGTAGGAAATCGCGCAAGCTCAGCGTTACATAAGTGACTCGGCGTAACCCTCGTGTCCGCACCCTTTTCCGTTTCATTTTCAGTACTTTGACTATGAAACGGGACTGGTGGTGTCGGAAATAAAAATAAAAATGTTCTTACGTGGTTCGCGACATAATATTACGCGCGGCGCGGTCGGGGCGCCAAGCATATTCGGCGATGCAGAGGCGGGACGAATATTCATCCGCAGATTAAGGCAGGTTTGCCGGTTGTAGGAAAGCGCTTTTCCAAAGCTGTTCGCTGAGGGTGAAGAGGGAACCTTTGATGCCGGTCAGCCGAGACGCTAGCCAAGCGCTCTGATCAGCAACTGTCGGTGCCGGATCATCCATGCACTCGCTCGTGCTCTCCAGGAAATACCCCACAACGGACCGGATAGTTCGGGAGTAACTTTCGCGTCGACGGCCTGATCTGCGGCGTCCGCTATGGCTACGTCTATCATCGCCTGAACGAGGCGCGAAGCGTCCGACTTGGGCAGTTGATAGCCGTCACAAATTAAGGCCGCATGCCGCGCCCGTTCTTCCGGAGATGCCAAGCCTACGCGCCTGGCAACATCGTCGTCGTGGAGTTGAGCGTTCAGCCAACAAGCTTGCCCCAGTTCCACAAGCGCATCCACCGGGCCTGCGGTCTCCCAATCGATCAGTGCGACAGGCAGACCGTCCCGTGCCACGATATTCCAAGGCGAGAAATCGCAGTGCCCGAACACTCTACGATCACCGCCCAAAGTTCTTCCGAACCAAGGCCGCCAAATTGCGTCATCAGACGGCTCAAAGCTAGCTCCGGCCTTATGCAATTCACGCAGAAGTTCGCCCAACCTAAACATCGCCCCTTCGGGCCAAGGCTCCGGATGGACGAACGCGCCTTCTATGAATGCGAGCGTTTCTCGACCTTGATCGTCGAACCCTGAGCCTACGACGCGGGGCGCCCCTTGAAACCCGGCATTCTCAAGGTGTCGCAGAAACGAAATTACCGATTTCGACCAAGGACCGCCTGAACGGTAAACTACGCCCCCTTTGCGATGGACCGCGGATCGACCGCCGCCTCCAAGCTCTTCCTCTGCTTGCTCCATAGAGAAATCATAGTGTGGTCTTGAACTATAAACCACCGGTCATCTGCGAACTGAGCGCGCTTTCTACGAAGGGGCACTGTCTGTCGGCAGCAAGGCTGGTTATCTGGAAGGCCGGAATGCGAGTGTGGCGAAAGGCAATGATGGCAGCTTTCCGTTCAGTTGCAGACATCCGTCCGTTACTCCGAAAAAGTTTGCGCGTCCGGGCCCTCCCTCGCGGGGATCCTTCTAAATCGCATGTCGCCTTCCTTGCGGTGCAGGACCGCGCCCTCGGCGGTTTCGACCAGGCAGGCCCCCTCGAAATCGACCACGCCCAGATCGTTGGGAGTGAGGACAAGTCTCAGGCGGCCATTGTCTTGCGGGCCAAGATCGAACCGGGGAGCAGTCAGGCCGTGGATCGGCTCGCTGACTTCGATCCATAGCGGCACGCGCGGATCGTCTTCCGGCATGGTCCAGCCATATTCCTGGGTATAGCCTTCGGCCGGCTCACCCTGTTCGAAACCGATCAGGAAGTCGATGCCTGCGATGCCTCTGCCATTGGGCCAGGTCACGAGCAGGGTTGGGGTCTCGTAGCCTGACTCGCCGGCTTCAGAACGGGCAAAGGCGGCGGGGACGGGCTTGGGTTCTGTGAACAGGCAGATCGCCTCTCCATGCAGTTCCCAGCGCCCTTGCGCTTGTTCATCCAGTGCACCCGCGGCCAGGAAATATTCGAACCGGCCATCAGCCGTTATCATGATCTCGCCGGCGACGTCGGGGCCCTCGGTCAATCGGTAGTGCCCCGGCTCCGGGGGTGCAGCGAGTGCGGCACTGGAAAGAAGCGCGGCAGCCGATGAAACGAGTGTCGATAGGCGCATTTCGTGGACTAACTCGCCAATATCGCTGCGCGATGTCGCCAGGGTTCGGCCAGTGCGCTCAGATCCGCCAGCGCAGAGACTGCTTCCCGATCTTGCTTATGGCCGCCGCCGATCAGCAGGCGGAATGCGCGTTCGACACTCCAGCCGCCCGCGCCGCGTTCGACCAGTTCCAGGTCGTCGCCGGTTCCCACTGAACCGGGTTCGAGGACGCGGTAATACCAGCCGCAACGACCGGTTTCGATCACTCGGGCGGTGATCCCCCTGCGCTGGAATTTGTGGTCGATCTTCCAGCAGGGTTGCCGGCCTTGGCTGACTTCAACCAGCGCGGTTCCGAGACGCAAACGGTCGCCGATGCAGATGCTTTCCTCTGTCAGCTCGGAAGTCGAGATGTTCTCGCCGAATGCGCCGGGCGCGCGGAGCAGCTCATGGTCGTCCAGTTCATCGCGCCAGTAGGCGTAATGGTCGTGGGGATAATGATGCACTGCCTTGTCCACCCCGCCGTGAACGGAAAGGTCCGCCTGCATGTCGCCGGCCAGGCCCAGCGGCCCCACCGCTACTGCACTCGCGACCGGATGCTTGGCAATCGCGCTGAATTCTTCGCCGCGGAAAGGGACGGCCCTGCCGGTCATGACAGGGCCGATTGCCCATTTCATTTCGGCAGGCTCATTCGGCAGCTACGGCCTCGTAGCCGATATCGAGCTTGCCCAGGACAGTCGCCTTGGACAGGTCGAGGCCATAGAGTTTGCCGGCGTTGCCGCCCACGACCTTGCGCACGATGGCGGGATCTACGTCGCCCATCGTGCGGTTGATGGTTGCCTGGCTGTTGGGCCAGATGCTGTCAGGATGCGGATAATCGCTTGCCCAGAGGAGATTGTCCGGCCCCCAGAAATCGACCAGGGCCATGGTTGTGGGGCTCTGCTGGAAGGTGCCGTAAACCTGCCGCTTGAAGATCTCGGACGGCTTCATCTTGTGCGGAATGCCGCCCTTGTCGTCCCAGTAATCGGCACATTCCCACAGCCGGTAATGGCGATAGTCCAGTTCCTCGATCACCCACGGAACCCAGCCCGCTCCGCATTCCGCGATCACGAGCTTGAGGCCGGGATGCCGCTCAAGGATGCCCCAGGCGAACAGGTCCACGAAGGGATCGAGAAACTGCTCGATAAACATCTTGGCATGCAGGAAAGTCGCGCCGGGCGAGCCCTTGTACTTGTCGAAAGCGTCGCCGGCCTTGGGGAAGACAGTGACGTGGAAGCTCAGCACGATGCCTGCTTCCTCGAGCAGCGCGAACAAAGGTTCCCATGCCTTGTCTTCCAGCCGCGGTTCGCAAACCGCGATCTGCAAGTTTGCTTGCCGTACGCCGCCGCGCTTGGCGAGGCGCTTCAACTCCTCGATCGCCGCTTCGGGGCGCGGCGGAAGCATCGCAACGCCGATCAGGCGATCTGGAGCCGCGAGGCAGAAATCGTCATACAGCCAGTCGTTATAGGCCGCATAGCAGGCGCGCATCAGCGCTTCGTCCTGCGTCGGGATCGAGGTCACCGGGCCGAAGATCACATGGCCCCACACGCCGTCCCGGTCCATGTCCTGAAGGCGGAGCTTCGGATTGCCGGCACGCAATTCGCTGACATCCTCGATACCGCCACGATCATAAGCGGTCAGGAGTGGCTTGGGCCCGCTGAAAGTGGATGGCTTGCCGAACCAGCGCCCCCAGGAGCGGCCGTCGGAAACCCAGTTTGCAACACCTTGATCGTTCTCTTCGATGTGCGGCGCGCGATCGCCCCATGTGCTCGCCATGCGGTCGGTCCAGACTTTGGCCGGCAGCATGTTGAGGTCGAGATGGTCGTCACCGGAAACCAGTGGCGTTTCGATCATGAAAATTCTCCTGAACTTTGGATTCTTCGGGCGGCTGTCGCCTAGCTTGCAGATGTAAGTACAAACCTACATAGGCGGATGCAACGGAAGGTTTTGGGTGCATTAGGGGAGCAAAGGGATGATGAGCACGTTAAGTAAGTCACCTGCCATGAAACGTCTCCTGCGGCAATCGCCTCGCTATGTGGATTTCTATGAACCCGGCACGCGGCTCGAAGAGGAGTTCAGAGCGATGCTGGCGGTCATGTCGACCACGCGCAACTGGGTCCGTGTACTGGAAGACCTGATCAAGCGGCAGACAGGTCAGAGCCGCGTGCGTTGGCAGATGCTGTTTGCCATTTCATTTTCCGACGGGCCGACTACGGCATCGGCGATCGCCCCGCGTGTCGGCACGCAATGGCCGTCAATGGTGCGCGTGCTCAACTCTCTGGAAGCCGACGGTTTGATCCTGCGGCGCGGCAATCCAAGCGATGGAAGGTCTCGATTGATCGAGTTGACACCTGAAGGCGATGAACTGGTTGCCAAGGTACGCAATACCATCGACCCGGTCCGCACGGATCTGCTGGATTTCATGTCTGACGAAGAGTTGAGCCAGTTTCTCGAGGCAATTGAGCGGATACAGATGCGACTGGTCGAACAATTGTCCTGAGAGCTCAACGCGAAGCTTTCACTTCGTGCCAGGTCAGGCGTTGGCCATCGAAGCTGCCGCCTTCAGCACTGCCAAATTCCAGCGACGCCCATCGTCCGGCCGACGCGTAGGCGTCACGCAGCCCAGCCTCGCTCATGTAGTTGTAATAGCGGCCGAATTTATCCCGCTGCCCTTCTTCGCCGCCTTTGTAATTGGCATAGTGCAGGCCGCCAGGCCGCAGCGCTTGGTACACGCGGCGCAGGATACCGGGCAGGTCTTCGCGTGCAACATGCAGCAGCGAAGCGTGCGCCCAAACGGCATCATAGGCCTGACGAGCTTCGAGCTGGTCAAAGGGCAGGATGGCCACTTTACGGTTGAGCCGTTCACTGGCCAGCTCCGCCATCTCGCGAACGCCGTCGCTGGGATGAACGTCGAAGCCGCGTTCTATCATTCGCTCTGCATCGCGGCCGTCGCCGCAGCCAAGTTCGAGGATCCGCGCGCCGGGCTTCAATTGATCGAGGAAAGGGTCGAGCTGGGGGCTCCATTGGTGAGGCAGATGCGTAGCCCAGTCGGCGCCTCGCTCTCGGTAGAAGTCCTGGGTCTTGTCGTCCATACTCGCACTCACTAACCGAAACCTGTTGTCGGAATCGACAAATTATTGAGGTGCGGCCAATGAAATTGGATCTTGTCGACGTGTTCGGTGCAATGCCCTTGAAGGGCAATCCGCTGGGCGTGGTGCGAGGGGCCGAGGCAATGAGCGCCGCCGACATGCTCGCGCTGACTCAGTGGCTGGGTTTCTCCGAGACGACCTTTCTGCTTCCACCGACCGATCCAAAAGCGGACTACAAAGTGCGAATCTTCTACCCGGCGGGCGAATTGCCATTCGCCGGCCACCCAACCTTGGGCACCTGTCATGCCTGGCTGGCGGCGGGGGGTGTGCCAAAGCGGGACGGAGTGATCGTGCAGGAATGCGGCTTGGGCCTGGTGGATATTCGCCGAACGGATGGCCTGCTGGCATTTCGTGCGCCGCCGCTGACGCGCACCGGGCCGTTGAACGACGAAGAACGCAAAGAGGCAGCCCGGGTGGCCGGGGTCGATGTGGGATCGATCCTTGAGGCCGTGCACCTGGTGAACGGCCCGCAGTGGTGCCTGCTTCGTTTGGCAACTGCGCAGGAAGTTCTGGCTGCCGTGCCCGCTGCCAGGGCGCCTGAAGGCACTGACGTGGGGCTTGCCGCACCGGGCTTCGAGGGAAGCGGCGGAGATTGGGAACTGCGGGCTTTTTTCACCAAGCAGCACGGTGTGGTCGCGGAAGATCCGGTTACTGGCAGTTTCAACGCCGGCGTCGCGATGCACCTGTTCGAAACCGGCCTTGCGCAGGGTAGCTATATCGCGGCCCAGGGGCGTATTACCGGCGCAGACGGCCGGGTCCATTGTTCGCAGGACGAACAGGGCTCCGTTTGGATCGGAGGCAGCACCGCCACAATCGCTGGCGGTGCCGACCTGCCGATGTTTGCTTAAATCAGAGGTTCGCGATTTCCTCCTTTGCTGTGGCAATTGCCGCAGCGCGGACATCGGGCCCGAAGCCGATCTTCTCTGCGCGGATGAATTCGAGATTGTCGATGCCGATAAATCCGAAGAAGTCGCGCAGCAGGGTTTCCTGGTGTTCGGCCGGTCCGCCTATTTCGTAGGATCCGCCGCGCGAAGACGCCACGATTACGCGCCGGCCACCCGCAAGCCCTTTGGGGCCGGCTTCCGAATAGGAAAATGTCACGCCAGGTACGCCCAGCCGGTCCAGCCAGGCCTTTATCTGCGACGGGATGGAGAAATTGTACATTGGGACGCCGACAATCACGATGTCCGATGACAGGAACTCGTCCAGCACGGCACGCTCGGCAGCAAATGCAGCCTTCATTGCATCGTTATGGGCCTCGGCTGGCAAGCGGATCGCGCCCGTCGTCGCCTGAGTTAGATGGGGGAGGGGGGCGCTCTCCAGATCGCGCTCGACGAGTGCCGCGTCGGGATGTTTCTTCACGAAATGATCGGTGATTGCCTGGGTCAGTTCGCGGCTGACCGAATTGGGCCCAGTCGTGGCGGAATCGATGCGCAGGATCTTCATGCTGGAAATCTCCGGTTACTATTGATAACTAGGGACCATATGGAAACTGTCACCACACAAGCGCAAGAAGGCACTTTTTCGTCCGATAGTCACATCGATGTGACTACAAGCGATCATTCGGCGTGCTCCTGCAGCACTGTCACGGAAGTTCTATCGCGGGTCGGCGATAAATGGTCGATGCAAATTGTGATGAGCCTCGCGCCAGGGCCAATGCGGTTCAATGAACTGCGCCGGGCGATCGAGGGAATTTCACAGCGTATGCTGACGAGAACCTTGCGCGGGCTCGAGCGTGACGGCCTCGTGGGCCGCAAGGTCACCCCAAGCGTCCCGCCGCGCGTGGATTATTCGCTTACAGAGCTGGGCCAGTCTCTCACCGCTCCGGTGCAAGCTCTCGGCGCATGGGCACTCACTCATCGTGAAACGATCGCCAGTGCCAGGGGCAGGTATGATGTGGACGCGCAGGCTTATTAGGCCTCTGCCTGCTCAGCCTTTGCCTGAGCAGCCTCTCGATCCAGTTGCGCGCGGCTCTTCTTTTCGGCTGCGGTCCTGAGCTGGCCGCAAGCGGCATCGATGTCGCGCCCGCGCGGTGTGCGGACCGGCGCGGAAATGCCGGCGCTCGAACACGATTTCCGAAAATGCACGGATACGTTCTGGCTCCGAACATTCGTAGACTGCGCCGGGCCACGGGTTGAACGGGATCAGATTCACCTTGGCCGGCAGATTGTAATGCTTGATCAGGCGGACCAGTTCGCGCGCATCTTCGTCGCTGTCGTTCTTGTCCTTCAGCATCACATATTCGAAAGTGATCCGCCGGGCATTGGACGCGCCAGGATAGTCGGCGCAGGCCTCGAGCAATTCCTCGATGCCGTACTTGCGGTTGATCGGCACGATTTCGTCGCGCACTTCCTTGGTCACGGCATGGAGCGAAACGGCCAGGTTCACGCCGATCTCCTCGCCGGCACGCGCCATCATCGGCACCACGCCGCTGGTCGAGAGCGTGATCCGGCGGCGCGACAGGCCAAGCCCGTCGCCATCCATCACGAGCTTCAGCGCATCGCGAACATTGTCGAAATTGTAGAGCGGCTCGCCCATGCCCATCATCACGATGTTGGTGAGCAGGCGGCCATCGGCGGTATATTCCGCCTCGTCTCTCGTCGTTCCGGCAATATCCATCCTGCCCTTGGGCCATTCGCCCAGCGCATCGCGCGCGAGCATCACCTGGCCGACGATCTCGCCCGGCGTGAGGTTGCGCACCAGCTGCATCGTGCCGGTGTGGCAGAAAGTGCAGTTGAGCGTGCAGCCGACCTGGCTGGACACGCACAGCGTTCCGCGGTCGGCATCCGGGATGAAGACCATCTCGAAATCGTGGCCGTCGGCGGTGCGCAGCAGCCACTTGCGCGTGCCGTCGGTCGAATGCTGGGCCTCGACCACTTCGGGCCGGCCGATCACGAAGCGTTCCGCCAGCCACGGGCGCATCGTCTTGGCGATATCGGTCATCGCCTCGAATTCGGTCACGCCGCGATGATAGAGCCAGTGGAACACCTGCTTGACGCGCAGCTTGGCCTGTTTCGCATCGAGCCCGGCTTCGTTCGAACAGTTCGGCGATTCGTTGCCGCGGCAGGCCGAGCAGGTCGACGCGGCCATCCACACGCGGAGTCACTTCGCGCGGCAGCGTTACCGGGTCGAATTGACCGGGGAGCGGGATCAGGGGAGAGCTGGACACAGTCTGGCGCATATAGGCATTGCTTCGGCGTTGGCAAAGCCCACGTGATCGACCCGTTATTGCGATTGGGTACACAGCTTATCGCAGGGTAAGTGCAGTTCGTCTCAATTATATGTTGCTGAAATAACACACATTTTTTGTTGTCTCAGGTTCATGAAACTTTCTCCAGTTCCATCGCTTTCTCGGATCGCATGCGGCGAATTTGCCGCGGCGTTTAAACTGGAGTGAACTATGAAAAAGGTACTTTTCCTCGCAGCGGCTGGGTCGATGGTCGCTATCGCATCGCCGGCAATGGCTCAGGATTCGGACGCCTTTACCGGCTTTAGGCTGGAGGGATTGGTAGGCTACGATAGCACCCGCCCCGGCAGTGATGTTGATATCGACAATGCAGACGACATCGATCAGTCGATCGATGATGTCACTTATGGCGTTGGCGTCGGCTACGACATGAACATGGGCGGCGTCGTCCTGGGCGTGGAAGGCGAATATATGGAATCGCAAGCTCAGACCGAGTTCGATACGGCTGGCTTCACTGAATTCGGTGTCGCCAATATCGACGCCGGCCGCGATCTCTACGCTGGCGTGCGCGTGGGCGTTCCGCTTGGCGAGAGGGCGCTGGTCTATGCCAAGGGCGGTTACACCAATGCGCGTCTGAACGTGCTTGCGACTGACAACACCACCGATACCGAGAACGATATCAATCTCGACGGCTGGCGCGCAGGCGCGGGTGCTGAGTTCGCCTTGACGGATAATTTCTTCATCAAGGCCGAATATCGCTATTCGAACTATGGCGAAGGCGAATTCGAGGCTCCGAGCGGATTGGAAAGCGATCGCTTTGACGTCGATCTTGACCGTCACCAGGTCGTCGGCGGCGTAGGCGTGCGCTTCTAATCGAACCACGAACAATGCAAACAGGCGGGCCGGGGGCAACTCCGGCCCGTTTTGTATATGCGGCTATGCGGGGGCCCGTGATGAATGCTGGCCGGAGGGATCCTATTTAAACCGCGCGCAGCCTAGCGTCGCCGCGTCCATCGCAGTTGCAGCGCCGTCGAGCTTGTAGCTGTCGGTAAAGTTTCTCCCCGCCGCATCCCGGGCGCTTACGCTCATGTCGCTGGCAGAGCGCATCGTAGCGATGATTGCAGCATCCATTTGCCGGGCCTGCGCCCAGGCATCGCCTCCACCGCCAGTCAGCTCGAAACGCACCTTGCGATCGATCCGCAATGTGATGGTAGACGCAGGCGCGATCTTGCGTGACAGCCGGATGTGCAGTTGGTTGCGCAGACCTCGCTTCGGCCAACTGCCGACGCTCGCAAACGGCTGATAGTCGCGCGCTTTCTTATTCGGCTCTGCCATGGCGATAGCGTAGCAACGGGGCACATTGGCATCCACAAACGCACCCCAACCAGCAAAGACGCCGAGACTGTCCTTGCCAGCAGCAGGTGCGGCAATTGCCAACGCTACAAAGATTAGAAATTTAAGTCTCATTTGACGGACGGAACTAGCATCTGGTGTCTGCGACGCAAACTTGAGCCCAGGCATTGGGCGCTTATACCCCCAGAGTGTAGTGCATTCGGAGAATTGGAACTATCGCCTACGGTTTAACTGGCTTCTTCGGATGCAACCGTCTCTGATGCCTTCTGACAAAGAAGGCGTTTTGGGGCGACGATTCGTGGTGCGATTGATCACCACTTGCGTGGCGGGAGCCGGGATATGAGCTTGCTGGCTGAACACAATCTCCCTTTTTCTGCGGCAATATTGATCGTGCTGCTACTCGCCATCGTGCAAGCATTCGGCCTCGGTGGGTTCAGCATTGACGCCGAAGCTGGACCCGAACTCGACGCCGATCTTGAAACAGAGAGCGCAGGCGCGCTGGATGGACTGCTCTCGATTATTGGCATTGGACGGATCCCGTTCACCATGTGGTTGGCCATGGTCCTGTTTCTCTTTGCGGGCATCGGAGTCGGGATTCAGTCATTGGCCGAAGGTCTGCTGGGGGCACCGCTCCATCGCCTGTTGGCTTCGATTTGTGCCGCTGTTCCGGCCTTGGTGCTTGCCGGACTTTTTGCTCGGCCGATCGCACGAATTATGCCGAAGGATGAGACCACTGCCGTTTCGATTGACCTCCTGGTGGGATCACGCGCTCGAATACTTAACGGGCGGGCGAAATCGGGTTTCCCTGCGCGAGCGCAGGTCAAGGACAGGTTCGGGCAGCCGCATCTCGTGATGGTCGAGCCGCATGATGCCGCGGCCGAGATGCATGAAGGCGACGAGATATTGCTTGTCCGGCGTGAAGGCGGGACGTTCTTTTGCGTCGCGGTGCAGGATCGCCGCCTCTCGCCGGCTGAATAAACATGGGGGATTCGATGAACAACCTGATCGAGATAGGCATTTGGGGCGGCACTGGTTTTGTCGTTTTGTTGATATTCGCTCTCACGATTGCGAAGCTCTATCACCGTGCGACGAAGGAAGTCAGCTTCGTGCGGACGGGATTTGGCGGTGAGCGGGTAGTAATGAATGGCGGTGCCATGGTGCTGCCGGTCCTGCATGAGACCATGCCGGTCAACATGAACACCGTACGCCTGGCTGTCGAACGCAAGAACCAGGACGCCCTCATCACGCTCGATCGTTTGCGGATCGATGTGAAAGCAGAATTCTACGTCCGCGTACGACCTGACGCGGGTGCAATCGCGATGGCCGCGCAGACACTCGGCCTGCGGACAATGCATCCCGAAGCGCTGAAGGATCTGGTGGAAGGAAAGTTCGTTGATGCGCTGCGATCCGTCGCCGCCGGAATGAGCATGAACGAATTGCACGAACAGCGCGCAGACTTCGTGCAGAAGGTTCAGCAAGTCTCGTCGAACGATCTGGCGATGAACGGCCTCGAACTCGAGTCGGTTTCGCTGACCGGTCTGGATCAAACCAGCATTGAGCATTTCAATGCAAACAATGCGTTTGACGCCGAAGGCTTGACCAAGCTGACCGAACAGATTGAGCTGCGCAAGAAGGCCCGCAACGACATTGAAATGGACACGCGCGTACAGATCGAGACGAAGAACCTCGAGGCTGACCAGAGAAGCTTCCAGATCAGCCGGGATAATGAGTTTGCCAGGTTGGAGCAGGAACGCGAAGTCGAGATGCGCCGCGCTGTCCAATCGGCGGAAATTGCCCGGGAGCAGGCCCTCCGTAGTCAAGAGGCCGAAGGAGCCCGGATTACCGCAAAACGCGAAATCGACAGCCAGCAGATTGAGGCAGATCGAACGGTCGAAGAGGCCCGTATTGCTCAGGTTCAGGCTCTTGAGATCGCTCGTCAAGAGCAGCAAATCGCAGTCCAGAACAAGAGCCGGGAGGAAAGCCAGGCCAAGTCGGAAGCGGATGCAGCGCGCGCAATGGCAGCTGCGGCCGAAGAAGCGGTGACGACATCTCGCGAGACCGAAGTGGCAGAGCGCGACAAGCGCATAGAGTTGATAGAGGCGGCAAAGGCCGCCGAACGCGAGGCTATCCGGCTAAAGGTCCAGGCAGAAGCCGAACGTGACGCAGCCTCCAATCGTGCAGAGGCGGTGAGGCTCGAAGCGAAAGGTGCTGCTGATGCTGAGAGGCTCCGGGCAGAGGCCGACCGGGTTCGTTTTGAGGTTGAGGCAGCCGGTCAACAGGCAATCAACGAAGCGGCAAACATTCTTTCTTCGGGTCAGATCTCGCTGCAGATGAAACTCGCTTTGCTGAAGGTCCTGCCCGAACTAGTTCGCGAAAGTGCCAAGCCGCTCGAGGCAATTGACTCTATCAAGATTGTGCAGGTCGACGGTCTTACCCAGCGGGCGGGTAGTCCTGGATCGACTGCGGGCGCCAACGGAAGTGGCAACCTTGCCAACGATGCCGTGGCCGCAGCCTTGGCCTACCGGGCCCAGGCGCCTGTGCTTGATGGGCTGCTGAAGGAACTCGGCCTGGACGGAAGTTCGCTTGGAAGTCTCGTCAATGGAGCATCATCAGTCGATGAAGCCGCGCATACTCCTGCGCCCGAACTTTCCGAGGAGGTTGCAGTCGATGCGCTTGAGTTGAGCCAGCAGGCGAAGGAGGAAAATAAAGCCGACTGATCGGCGCATAAAGCGCTGCGTGGCGGGACGAGGAGAATGGGCTCACGCGCAGAAATTTTTCCCGTTTGTGCCTTCATGGATGTTGCAATGCAGCATTGCTGAGCCCAGATAAGCGCGGATGCCACAGTCCGCTCAAGCCAGTGCGACAGAGCAGCCGACCTACCTGGTTCTACAGGGCGGCGGCGCGCTGGGGGCTTATCAGGCCGGCGTCTACGAGACCCTGTTCCAGTCCGGCTATGCGCCGGAATGGATCGCGGGAATTTCGATCGGTGCGATCAACGCCGCGATAATTGCCGGTAACCCGCCTGAACGGCGGGTGGAACAACTGCACGCCTTCTGGGATCGAGTCTCCGAAACCTTCCCTTTCCCTTCCCCTGCGCAGGAGGGGGCCGTGCGGCGTATGTATAACGAAGCGTCCGCTGCAATGGTCGCGGCTAACGGAATACCGGGATTTTTCTCGCCTCGTTTCCCGCCTCCCTTTGCCCATCTGCCGGGCACGCCCGGTGCCACCAGTTTTTACGACACGGCGCCCCTGCGTGCGACCTTGCTGGAGCTGGTCGATTTCGAGCTGCTCAATTCTGGAGAGGTCCGCCTCAGCGTCGGCGCGGTCAATGTGCTGACCGGCAACTTCGCTTATTTCGATACGGATCGGCAACAGCTCGGGCCCGAACACATCATGGCCAGCGCGGCCTTGCCGCCGGGATTTCCGGCTGTGATGATCGATGGGGAACCTTATTGGGATGGCGGCCTCGTCTCCAACACGCCGCTGCAATATGTGCTCGACACCAGGGCACCGGGCGACGCCACGATCTTCCAGGTGGATTTGTTCAGCGCTCGCGGCGCCATGCCGCAGAACCTCATCGAAGTGTATCAGCGAGAGAAAGACATCCGCTATTCCAGCCGGACTCGCCTGAATACCGACCTGGAGCGAGAATTGGTGCAGCTGCGCAATGCGGCGACCAGGATGGCGGCCAAGCTACCGCCTGAATTGCGCGACGATCCCGATGGCCGCATTCTCGCGCAATGCAGTGAATTTGGTGCGGTTACTGTGGTCCACCTGATCAATCGCGACGAAGGTTATGAGGCGCAATCGAAGGATTACGAGTTTTCCCGCATGAGCGTTGATGAGCACTGGGCCTCGGGCCAGAGTGACGCGAAAAAGACGCTGGGCCATCCGCAATGGCTCAATCGCAAGCGGCACGAGACCGGACTTGTCACTTACGATCTCGATCCATCGGGTAAAGGACATGTTTCCATCAGGGGAACAAACCCATAGCGGGATGGCCGGGGCAGTGCCCGCCCGCGCAACCAAGGAGTAAGTCCCGTGAAACTGAAGGACAAGGTGTGCATCGTCACTGGCGCGGCCAGCGGCATCGGCCGCGGCATCGCCAAGCGCTATATCGCCGAGGGCGCGAAGGTCGTGATTGCCGATCTTGCGATCGATAAGGCGCGTCAGACTGCCGAGGAGATTTCGGCCGGGGCGCCTGGCGAAGCGATGGCTGTGGCAATGGACGTGACCAGCGAAGAAGCGGTCAAGGCCGGCGTGGCGGAAGTTGTCGCGGCCTGGGGCAGGGTGGACGTGCTGGTGTCCAATGCCGGCATCCAGATCGTCAATCCACTGGAAGATTTCGCTTTCTCCGACTGGAAGAAGATGCTGGCGATCCATCTCGACGGAGCCTTCCTGACGTCCAAAGCATGTCTGCCGCACATGTACGCGCAAGGAGGCGGCGCGATCATCTTCATGGGCTCCGTCCACTCGAAGGAAGCGTCTCCGCTTAAATCGGCTTACGTCACCGCCAAGCATGGTTTGCTTGGTCTTGCCCGGGTGATTGCCAAGGAAGGGGCAGCGCGCGGGGTACGCTCCAACGTCATCTGCCCCGGCTTCGTACGCACGCCTCTGGTCGACAAGCAGATCCCCGAACAGGCCAAGGAACTGGGCATCTCCGAAGAAGACGTGATCCGGAAAGTCATGCTCGGACAGACGGTCGACGGCGAGTTTACAACCATCGAAGACGTCGCAGAAGTCGCCCTTATGTTTGCGGGCTTCGAGACCAATGCGCTGACCGGCCAGTCGCTGGTGGTGAGCCACGGGTGGTTTATGGAGTAGCCTGAAGGGGCAGAGTATCGCTATTGAAAAGGCGATCCTGCCGGGAGAGTGAAAGATGAGGGTTCCTGCACTGGTCTTGGCCCTCTGCATGGCCGCTTTGTTCAACGCGCCGGCGCTAGCTGCTTCGGTCGAAGGGCTGGCGCTGCATTCGACAGTGCAAGGCGAAGGCAAGACGATTATCTTCGTCCACGGCTGGACCTGCGATGACACCACCTGGGACAGTCAGGTCCCGGCATTCTCGGATGATTACCGCGTCGTGACGCTCGACCTGCCGGGCCATGGCAAGAGCGATTCGCCAGCGAGAGCAGAAGATTTTTCAATGGACCTCTTTGCTGCCGCGGTGGAGGCCGTGCGTGCTGAAGTGGGCGCGCAGCGAGTGGTGTTGGTCGGCCATTCGATGGGTGCGGGCGTAATCCGCAAATATGCGCTGAATTATCCCGACCGGGTGGCCGGCCTGGTGGCGGTGGACCGGACGCTTGACGTGCGCGCCTGGACCAAGCCGGAACGACGCGGTGAGCCATCCACGCGTGAACGGCGAGCTGCAAGGATCGAAACCATGTTCGTGGACTCAACGCCCAAGGAACTGCGCGATCGTATCATGGCGATGATGATGGGCGCCTCGGAAGAGACGGCGCAGGGATCGCGCGACGCCATGGCTGCTCCGTCAAACCAGTCCGACCAGCTAATTGCGGCCCCCGCGCTCACTGTCTGGGGGGAAACGCGCATGCTCGATCCGGATTTCGAGACAAGGGATCTGGTGCCGAATTGGGAAGAGGCTCGCCTGCCGGGTACCGGCCATTTCCTGATGATGGAGCAGCCGGAAGCGTTCAATGCGATACTTCGAAAATTCATCGAAGATCGGGCCGTTTTCTGACATCACGCCTTCGCGGAATTCTTAATTGCCCCGCGATCATCGACGGCATCCAACTGTGCCGTTAGGAAGGACTTCGACTAGCCGGCAAGCAGCCAAGTTCGCTTGCCGCGATCCCAACAAGTCTTTGACGGAGTAAGCGGATGGTATCGGGCGAGCAGGCCAATTGGCGAAGACCTCTCGGCCTGCCGCTCTGGACGATCGCGTCTCCCTTGATCGGATTGTTGGCGGTAATAGTCGCTCTTGCCGACATGGGTTCCTTCGCGACGGTGGCTGCGATCATCCTGCTGTTCGGCTGCGTGCTGTCGGCGGTTCATCAGGCTGAAGTCGTTGCGCACAGGATTGGCGAGCCTTTCGGAACTCTCGTGCTCGCAGTGGCGGTCACGGTGATCGAAGTGTCGCTGATCGTTTCGATCATGCTCTCGGACAGCGGCGATGCATCGTCATCACTTGCCCGCGACACGGTGTTCGCTGCGATCATGATTATCCTGAACTTCATCGTCGGTATCTGCATTCTGACAGGCGGAGTGCATCATCATGAGCAGCAGTTTACGCTTCGGGGAGTGAACGCGGCCCTCTGCGTGCTGGTAGCGATGGCGACGTTTTCGCTCGTGCTGCCCAATTACACTGCTTCGACTTCAGGGCCGACTTTGTCTTCGTCCCAGCTCATCTTCGTCGCGGCGGTCTCGTTGATACTCTATCTGACCTTCGTGATGGTGCAGACCATTCGCCATCGCGATTATTTTCTCCCCACCGGCGCTGCCGCCCCCGCTGCTGAGGATGTCCATGCGCCTCCGCCGCCAAGCCGGACTGCCTGGGCCGCCTTCGCAGTGATGCTGCTTGCGCTGGTCGTCGTCGTGCTGCTGGCCAAGGCCCTGTCGGCGACAGTCGAGACAGCTGTCTTGGGCGCCGGGCTGCCGCTCACCATCGTAGGCGTGGTAATCGCCGCCCTGGTCCTCGCTCCGGAAAGTCTGGCTGCCTATCGAGCCGCGCGGCTCAACCGGCTTCAAACGAGCCTGAATCTCGCGCTTGGCTCCGCGCTCGCCACGATCGGACTGACAATTCCATCGGTCGCGGTCGTTTCCTTGCTCCTGGGATTGCCCTTGTCGCTGGGGCTCGATCCCAAGTCGCTTGTCCTGCTACTTCTGTCCGTCTTCGTGACCTCGCTCACGCTTGCGACAGGCCGAACTACAGTGCTGCAGGGCACGGTCCACCTCGTCATTTTCGCGACTTATCTGTTCGTGAGTGTGGTGCCGTAGGACACTTGCCAGTGCCCCGATAGACTGGGGGTGAAGGCCCATCGCGCAAATACCTATGCCGTAGTTAACGCCGATTTAAGCATATTTGCCGATAGTGCGATGCGTAACTGAACCCACTGCGTTGTTTGGCGCTAGCCAATTTCGGGCGGCCAATTTCGGGCGGCCAATTTCGGACGGAATGAAGAGCTATGATTGTAGCCAACTCGATCGAAAGTATTGCAGGCATAGCGGGCCCCTTGGCTGGGGCCGAGCTTCGCGGTGCGCAGCGCTTCAAGACGATGATGCGCACGGCCAAGCTCATTGGGCTGACCGGCGAATTTCTGGCGGTGATCCGGGATGTCTCCGATACCGGACTTAAGCTGAAACTGTTTCATCCCGTGCCAGAGGAACGCATGGCGCTGGAGCTGGCGGACGGCAGCCATTTTTTCATCGAAAAGGTGTGGGAGCGTGAAACCGAAGCCGGCTTTCGCTTCTCCGCGCCGATCGATGTAGCCAATTTCTTGACTGTTCTCGGCCGCAAGGACGAAGGGCGCATATCGCTCAATGCGAGGATTCCCGGCGTCATCACGGTTGGCGATATCAGAGTGCGCATGACCATAAGCTGCCTTTCCCGGCATGGCGCGGATCTGGCTTCCGGCGTGATTCTGGGCGTGGGCGACCGCGTGGCAATCAGCGGTGACGCCTTGCCCCAACTTCGCGGCCGGATCGGGCAAATTCACGCATCCCACTACCGCGTCGAATTCGAAAACATCATGCGGCTGGACGATCTGGCCCAGATCATCTGGGCGGCGCCCAGACAGGAAGATGTTTCCTGTCAGCCTGCGCGCGGAACACGTATCCGTGCTGCTTCCCGGACAATATCCGGCTGAATCCCGGCGCCGGCCGAGGATCACCGCGTCGGCTCTTAGCATGAACTAGGCCCTGTACTCGGGGCAGGCCGACTCGTCCCCTTGTGATCGGCGCTCATTGCCGCCATCCTTCCCGAACTAATGTAGCCGCTCGCTTCGTGGAGGCGCTAGCGGTTTATCGTGCCTTGGGAGATCGATCTATGACCGCCAGCCATCCTGCCCTTCAGCCGGGCAACGTCGCCGTGATTACAGGCGGTGCGGGCGGAATAGGGCTCGCCGCCGCCCAGAAGCTTGCCGGGCTCGGACTGCGCATCTGCCTTGCCGACCGGGATGAAGAAGTCTTGCGCGAAGCGGCGGCTACGATCGATGGCGCGATCGCGGTGGTGACCGACGTTTCAAAGCGCAGCTCGGTAGAGGCGCTCGCGCGCGAAGCCGTCTCCCGGCTGGGCCCGGTCTCCGTGCTGATGAACAATGCGGGCAGGGGCGGCGGCGGCGATGCGCTCTCCAATCCGGAGGGATGGGAGCAGGTGCTAGGCGTCAATCTGTTTGGCGTCCTGCATGGCGTGCAGGCGTTCGTACCGGCGATGGTGGAAGCGGGAGGGCCCGGGCTGGTGATCAACACCGGCTCCAAGCAGGGCATCACCACGCCGCCAGGAGACACCGCCTACAATGTCAGCAAAGCGGGCATCAAGGCGCTCACCGAGGGGCTGGCCCACACCCTCCGCAGCAACGCCCAATTGCAGCGTGACCGCGCATCTCCTCATTCCCGGCTTCACCTACACGCGCATGATGCAGCAGCGCATACCGGAAAAGCCGGCCGCGGCCTGGTATCCCGAACAGGTCGCCGATCGCATGCTGGAAGGGCTGGAGCGCGATGAGTTCTACATTCTGTGTGAGGACAACGAGACCACTCGCCAGCAGGACGAGCGGCGCATGCTGTGGGCAGCAAACGACATCGTGCAGAACCGGCCCGCTCTTTCGCGCTGGCACCCGGATTGGCAGCAGGAGTTCGAAAACTTCATGGCGAAGGGTCCGGCCGTAACTTGAAATTCACCATTCCCTCGTAGTCATACCGGCGAAGATCGGGGTGAATGGATATGGATCGCAGACGCGAGAATCGAATGGCCGTTGAATTGCCCGGAAGCGTTCAATGCTCGGGCAAGCCGGCTTGCGAGGTATTCGTATCGCAATTGTCTGCTCATGGCTGCAGAGTGGCGGGCTACGGGCTGGATCTTCAAGTTGGCGAGAAGGTCTCGCTGGCGTTCAGCTTCCTGGACCCGATGGAAGCGCAAGTTCAGTGGAGCACGCCGGAAACAGCCGGCGTCGAACTGACGGTGCCGCTCGATCCCGAGATCCTGCAGCACTTTGCGGCTTATATCAGCCACGCCGCATAGCGTGGCTATCGGTCTGACCTGTATGGTCCGGCCCGAAGCAGCCCGCTCAGCCTTCCATCAAGTCGAGATAGGCCACCACATCGTTGTCGGTTGCGATGAACAGCCCTTCCTGAATCTCCTCGGGCTCTGCCGCGGCGATTTGCATGGCTTCGCTCAGCGGGCCGTAGAACAAGGTATTGGCAGCGCCGCCTTCGGCATTTCCATCAAGGTGGTAAAGGCGCACCGTAGCGCCTGGAAATGTCGTCCGCATCGGATCGGGCTTTCGAACAGGAAAAAGGGGGCCAAGCAATCGCAGGCCCCCTTCCTACTGTCCAGCGGGGCATTATCAGGCGGCGACGGGCTGCCGTGCCGATTGCCTGGACATCGGCCGCGGAGAGCGTCTTGCCGCCGATCCCCCAATCGCCCTGTTGCACTTCCATGATGCGAACCCAGGTCACGGGGCGCATCGCTTCGCCTTCGACATCGATCATGGCCTGCGTAACATTGGCGATGATCTTCTGCTTCTGTTCGTCGGTAAACACGTCCTTGATTACGTCGATGGTTACGAGTGGCATATGTTTTCTCCTCGATATGTCTTGCCGGACGATCCGGCGACGAGGAGACTTCTGGCCGATCAAACCGAGTTGGTTTAGTTCACGGAATGAAGCAGATCGCTACAGAAGTTGAAGTAACTCGCTACAGAAAGCGGGATTTAAGACGTCAATGCTGAGGGGCTGATATGAATTACGGCCAATTCTGCCCAATTGCCAAAGCAACCGAAATTCTTGGCGAGCGCTGGACTTTCCTGATCATTCGCGAGCTCGTGATGGGCGGGAGGCGCTTCAACGAGTTGCAGCGGGGGTTGGGCGATATTTCGCCGGCGCTGCTGACCGCACGGCTCAAATCGCTCGAGCAGCAAGGGATGGTTGCGAGGAGAAAAGCTTCCGGCCAGCGCAGCTACGAATATTTTCCGACCAAGGCATGCGAGGAATTGGCCCCCGTGCTGGTCGCGCTGGGAAACTGGGGCTGATCTATGCTCGGCACAACGTTGTCGACGCCGATATCAATGTCGAACTCCTGATGCTCTACCTGGAGCGCAGCATCGACCCGGCTCACCTCGTCGGCAACCAAAGCGTGATCCAGTTCAAATTCAGCGACCTTACAAAACAGCAGAACTGGTGGCTGCTGGTTCAGGACCAGAAGGTGGATCTGTGCATCACCGATCCCGGCAAGGACGTGAATGTCTATTTGTGCTCGACCGTGCGCACCATGCACGATGTCTGGATGGGCGACCGGACATTTCGCGAGGCCATGAACTGCGGCGACCTGCTGATCGAAGGCGAACCCGCCCTGCTGCGCAATATCGAAAGCTGGCTTAAGCCCAGTATTTTCGCGCAATCGCCGCGGACGCCCATCCCGACGCTACTCGCCGCCGGGGGATTCTAAGGATATTCAATCGCGAGTACTTCCCATTCCATCTCGCCGCCCGGCAGGCGCGCCTTGCGCACGTCGCCAACGGCTGCGCCGCGTAGCGCCCGTGCGATCGGCGCGCTCCAGCCGATCTTGCCGCTGCTGGGATCCTGTTCGTCGTCGCCAACCAGTGTCACCACCCGTTCGCTATCCTGATCGTCTGCGATCGTCACTGTCGCACCGAACCAAACATGGCTTCTGTCGGGTTGCTGGGCGGGATCGATCACGCGTGCTTGCTTCATCCGCCGGGCAAGATGCGAGAGTTCGCGGTCGATCTCGCGCATGCGCTTGCGGCCATAGATGTAATCGCCATTTTCGCTGCGATCGCCATTACCGGCCGCCCAGCTGACGATCTCGACTATTGCCGGGCGCTCGGTACCCAGCAGGTAGTCGTACCGCTCCTTGAGCGCGGTCAGGCCCGCCGGACTGATTGGATTGCTGGCCATCATGGCGCGGCTCAGCCGGGAGTGGATTTGCCCAGCAGGCGGCTGATCGATTTCGGTCCGCCATAGCCGGCCTTCTCGGGATGCATCGCTTCATAAACGGCGGCATTTTCGAGTACGCGCTGAACGTAATTCTTGGTCTCGTAGATCGGAATGCGTTCGATCCATTCGACCCAGGGCATGCCGCTGGTCCGCGGGTCGCCATTGGCGCGCAGCCATTTGTTCACATTGCCGGGTCCGGCATTATAGGCCGCCACGGCCAGCGGGTAGCTGCCGCCATAATAGGTCATCATGCGCGCAAAATAGCCGTCGCCCAGCCGGATGTTGTAATCGGCATCACTGATCACCGAGGCACTGAGGTAGGTGATGCCCAGCTTGCCTGCCTGCTCGCGCGCCGTTCCCGGCATCAACTGCATCAATCCGCTGGCGCCGGCATGGCTGATCGCATTCTGCGCAAACTGGCTTTCCTGCCGCGTGATCGCGTGAACCATCGTCCAATCGGTGGCCGGCGGAGTGGGCAGGGTCGGAAAACCGATCTGCCTGAAATTCTCGAAGCCTTTCTCGGCAGCCTGCTCGCCCAGGATCACTGCCAGGTCGCGCCGGCCGATCTGTCTCGCCAGATCGGCAACCATCACCAGATCCGCTTCCGTCTCCGCCTGGCTGGCAATCTCGCGGTAGAAGCGGATCCCTACGCGCCACGGCGCATCGCGCGCCACCTCGCGTACAGCCCTGGTCAGCGGCTGCGCATAGAACGCTGCCCGCTGGTCTTCCGTAGGTGTAACTTCAGGAGCGCTCGCGAGCGAGGGGATCGGGCGCCCCAGACGCTCCAGCGCCAACATGCCGTAAAACCGGTCAGGATAGGCGGCCGCCATTTCGAAATAGCGTTGCGCACCGGCGGAATCGCCGGCCCTGGCCGCAGCATAGCCAGCCCAGTAAAATCCCTTGGAGCGGGTCTGCGTCGTACGCGCCGCAGCACCGTAGCGGTAGAACAACGGCGCGGCAGTGGCTGGCTCGCTCAGCTCCCACAGCGCCTTCGTGCCGCCGAGCCACATCAACGAGGTGTAATCGTCGCGCAGCGAATAGCCGAGCGAACTGACGTCGGTTTCCGCGGCGAAGCCGTCATCGACCGAAGTCGCAATGCGCTGCGCCGCGCGTGCACTGCCCTTGCGGGCGACGGTAAGCAGTTCTTCGACCCATACGGTCTGGTTGTGAGGCAAACGATCGACTAGCGGACGGCTGGCAAGCAGGTTGGCCGCTTCCTGGTCGCGTCCTGCGCGCCGCAAATGGCGCACGATATTATAGACGTAGCCGGGGTCCTTCATCGCATCGCGCACGGGTACGGGCAGGGCGAGCGATGCCGGATCGGTACCCTGCGCGGCGGCCAGGCGCGCCATGTAGACGGGACGCAAGGTGACGGTAGTGCGGTTCAGCTGGCGCGAAGCTTCTGCCGTGTCGAGATCCCACAGCAGCGCATCCATGCGCGCGTCATGATCGTCCTGCGAAAACTGGCTGCCGAATAGCGAGAGCAGCGTTGCCTCCGCTGTCGGGCTCATTGTGCCGCCGCGCCAGGCCTCGCGTGCAACCGTCAGCGCATTGGGGCGCTGCTTCGTCGCCATGGCAATCGCATATTGCGCGCGGGCGGGGTTTGTCAGCGGAGGATAACGGTCGAAAAAGCCGAGCAGCCGGTCTGTATCGACAAACTCGGTCTGCAATTTGCCTTCGGCATAGCGGCGCAGCTTTTCCTCATCCGGGAAGCCCGGATTGGTCAGAATGAAGCTGGCATAATCGTTGAAGCCATAAGCCGGCGAGGCGGACAACTGCTGCCAGCGATCTATCGCCTGTGCCATCTGCCCCGGTGCGGTGGCGACCAGCGCGGCGCGTGCAGCGTCCCACTGCGCGGCATCGGCCAACTGCTCTTGGGCGGCAAGCGGAGCGGAGGCGCTGAGTGCGCTGCTGGCGAGAAAGGCGACAAAGGTAGTACGAAGCATGCTGGACATACTGGCCACTGCATCCTTATCAGGCGCTGAACGTGAATCCCCTGGCATTGCCGGAGGTTACCCGATTGCGAGATTCGGGCAAGATGAGAGGCGCAATTTCGATGTTTTCCGGCTCGATTCCGGCCCTGATAACGCCATTCCGGGGCGATGCGTTTGACGAGGACGCTTTTCGCCGCCTGGTTGAATGGCAAATCGAGAACGGTTCTTCCGCGCTCGTACCTTGTGGCACGACCGGCGAAGCGCCGACCCTGACCAATACAGAGCACCACCATGTGATCCGCGTCTGTGTGGAGCAGGCCGCCGGCAGAGTGCCGATCATTGCCGGCTGCGGCAGCAATAATACCGACACTGCAGTCTGGCACATGCAGGAAGCGATGGCCGCCGGAGCTGATGCCGCATTATGTGTGGCGCCCTATTACAACCGCCCCAGCCAGGCCGGTTTGCTCGCCCATTTCGGACATATGGCCGAAAACTGCGAACTGCCGATCATTCTCTACAATGTGCCCGGCCGCACGGTGACCGACATTCAGCCAGACACCGTTTGCGAGCTTGCGGCCCGCCATCCGGGCCGGATCGTGGGAATCAAGGACGCCAGCGGAATTCTCTCGCGCGTCACCGATCATCGCCTCGGCATCGCAGGCGAATTCTGTCTGCTTTCGGGCAATGACGAAACGGCGCTGGCCTTCAACGCATCGGGCGGGGCTGGCTGTATTTCGGTGTCCGCCAATGTCGCGCCAAGGCTTTGCGCCGATTTCCAGGCCGCCAGCCTGGCCGGGGATATCGAACAGGCGCGCGCATTGAACGACCTGCTGACGCCGCTGCATTATGCGATGTTTACAGACGCATCGCCGGGGCCGGTGAAATATGCGCTCAGCCGGATTCATAACTGGCTGAACGATAGCGTACGCCTCCCGATCATTCCCTGTAGCAGCGAGGCGCGTAAGGCGGTCGACGCGGCGCTGGAACATGCCGGGCTGATCTGACCGCGGGCTTAATCGTAAATAACTCCAAAAGTCCCTTAAAACTGCGGCATACAGCGTGCTGCATTGCACAACTTGTTAACTAATCCAGCGATAGAAGTGCGCTTTCGAACAGGTTTCGGTGAGCGTTTCATGAGCGACGGAATGGGAAATGCACTACGCAAGGCCGAGAGCGGATCTGCCGAGGCCGCGCAATTGCGTGAAGCGAAGGAAGCTGCCGCGCTGGCGGAAAAGCGCCTGCGCGACGCAATCGATGTCCTGCCCGAAGGCATCGTGTTTCTCGACTCGGAAGGGCGATATATCCTGTGGAATCAGGAATATGCCAAGATTTATTCGAAATCGGCCGATCTCCTCGAAGAAGGCGTGAAGCTGGCCGATACGCTCAAGATCGGGATCGCTCGCGGCGATTATCCGGATGCGATCGGCAACGAAGAAGCGTGGCTTGCAGACCGCCTTTCGCTGCTCGAAAATCCCGGTACGAGGCACGAGCAGCGCCTATCGAGCGGCCAGACTATCCTGATCGAAGAGCGCCAGACGGCCGATGGCGGCACGATCGGCGTCCGAGTGGACGTCACCGACATGAAGCGCCGCGAACAGTCTTTCCGCCTGCTGTTCGAAGGCAATCCCGTGCCTCTGTTGGTTTACGACCCGCAAAGCGAAGCGATCGTCCGCGGAAACGAAGCGGCAGCGCGCCATTTCGGCTACTCGAGGGAAGAGTTTCGCGGCCTGCCGGCGCGCCAGCTGTTCGCCGATGAGGAATGGGAAGCGGCCCGGCAACTGCTTGTAAGCGATTGCTCTGAGCATGACCGGTTCTGGCAGCAACTCGCCAAGGATGGCGGGGCGCTGGAGTCCGTATTGTTCACCAGCCAGACCTCGATGGACGGGCAGGTTTCGACGATCCTGTCAGTGTTCGACGTGACGGAGCGCCGCCGGGCGGAAGCACGTATGGCGCATATGGCGCGGCACGACGAACTGACTGGCCTCGCCAATCGCGTGCGTTGCCGTGAACAATTGCACAGCATGCTCAGAGGCCCTGACGATATCCAGGAATTCACGCTGGCCATGGTCGATCTCGACCATTTCAAGGACGTCAACGATACCTATGGCCATCAGCCGGGCGATGCCGTTCTGGCCGAGGCTTCGCGCCGGATGCTCGAACTGGTGCCGGAAGACGCTCTCCTTTGCCGCCTGGGCGGGGACGAGTTTGCGATCCTGTTCAGCGGCGCAGACCGCACCAGGATCGAAGCGATCTGCAAGGCGATCATTGCCTCTTTGGCCAAGCCCTTCGTGGTCAACGACCATGTCCTGCGCATTGGCGCGACCATCGGCCTGACGCTGGCCCCGGCTGACAGCTGCGATCCGGAGGCGCTGCTGCGCTACGCCGATCTTGCGCTCTATTCCGCCAAGGCCCGCGAACGGGGCACATTCTGCTATTTCGATCCGGCAATGGACCTCGCCGCGCAGGAGCGCACGCGGCTGGAGAACGATTTTCGCAACGCCGTGCTCAAGGGCGAGCTCGAAGTGAATTATCAGCCGTTGATCAACCTCGAGACAGAGGAGATCGACGGATACGAGGCCCTGCTGCGCTGGAATCACCCGGTGCGCGGCGCCGTCTCGCCTGAAGTTTTCATCCCGCTGGCGGAGGAAATGGGGCTGATCGACGTGGTGGGCCAGCATGTGCTGCGCAATGCTTGCGTCGAGGCTGCGAAGTGGCCTTCGCAATACAAACTGGCGGTCAATGTCTCGCCGCTACAGTTCCGCAGCGGCAATCTGCTTAACACGCTGTTGCAATCGCTCGCATGGTCCGGGCTCGATCCATCGCGGCTCGAACTGGAGATCACCGAGGCTGTGCTGATGGAGCAGGGCGAACAGACGCTGAGCTTCATTCGCCGCGTCCGGGAAATGGGCATCGGCATCTCGATGGACGATTTCGGCACCGGCTACAGCTCGCTGAGCTATCTGCTCCAATATCCCTTCACCAAGATCAAGATCGACAAGTCGTTCGTGCTGCAACTGGCCAAGGAGCCGGAATCGCGCGCCGTGGTGCGGGCGATCATCAGCCTGGGGCGTTCGCTTGGCCTGACAGTCACTGCCGAGGGAGTCGAGCACGCAGACGTGCTGGCCTGCCTGCGCGAAGAAGGCTGCGGGCAGGGGCAGGGCTATCTGTTCGGCAAGGCGATGCCGGGCCGGAATATCGTCGGCCTGGGCGCGATTGCCCCGGACGCGCTCGGCAAGGTCGCCTGAGGCCCGTCAGTCCGCCGGATTGTATTTCTGCACGAAAGCCATCGCGGCGGCGAGCATCTGCTTGCGCGTTTCGGAACGCGACAGCCAGTGATCCTCCTTGTCGAGCACGACCATTTCATATGGTTTTGCAGCGCGCTTCAGCTCTTCGGCCATCTTCTCGCTCTGTTCGAAATTGACGACGGTATCGTGCTTGCCGTGGATCAGCAGGATCGGAGCATCTGCCTGGCTGGCGAAGCGGCGCGGTGAGACGTCCTTGAAGCCCGAGCGGGGCCCGAGTTCCTCGATATAGGAGCGCTTCAACATCGGGTTGGTGCCGCTTTGCTGAAAATCTTCCCGAAACATCAGCTCGAGATCGCTCACCCCGGCGACTGCTACCGCGCAGCGATATAGCCCTTGCTGCAAGGTAACGCCTGCTAGCGCGGCGAAACCGCCATAGCTCGCACCCATGATGCAGGCGCGCTTGGGGTCGACAATGCCTTGCTTGACCAACTCGGCCAGGCCGTCGGAGATATCGCTCTGCATCTTGCGCCCCCACTGCCCATATCCGGCCCGGCGGAAGCTCGGGTCGCGGTTCGTCGAGCCGCGGAAATTGGGCTGGAACACTGCATATCCGCGCGAGGCGAATGCTTGCGCCCACCAATCGAATTTCGGATCGTCTTGACTTGAAGGCCCGCCGTGCGGGAAAATTACGACAGGCAGATTCTTCGCCTCTCTGCCTGGCGGCAGAGTGAGGATACCGTCCATTTCCAGTCCGTCGCTGGCGGTAAACACGATGGTCGAGATCTGTCCCACCATGTCCGGACGAATTTGCGGATAGTCCCCGCCAATGTCCTGGGCGCGCTTGTTCTCAAGGTCGACCAAATACCATGTACCGCTATTCCGGTTGCCATCCGTGTGGACAAGGACACGCGAGAAATCCGCCGTCCAATCGGAAAAAGTGACTTGCTGGCCTCTGAAAGTACGGCGAACCGCGTCTACCGCCCTTTGTTTGGCAGGATCGAACAGAAATGGGGCCGGCTCTCCCAAGCCTTCCATATAGCCGATCATCAAGCCGCTTTCCCGGTCTTTGAGGGGGCCAGCAATAGTTTTGTCGCGATAGACTTCGACTGCGGGCACGCTCCCGTCCAGGGGCATCTCGTACCAATCCATTAAGCTGTCGTCTGGATCCTGGGCGGCATAGATCAGCGTATCGCCATTCCTCCCGAGCGAGATTAGACCTGCGTCTCCTTCCGGATCCTTGCCGCTGGCAAGCAATTTGTAGCTACTGTTCCTGATTTCCCAGCGACCGGTACGATGATTTTGAGTGAAGGTAGCCGCTATTTTTCCGTCAGGTGCAATCAACCAGTCAATATTGCCTGCGCCACCCGAATTGGGAGGCTCGGCAATAACAGTTCCTTTGCCGTTGGCGGAATCGACATCAAAGAGTTTGATTCCACCTATGGCCAGTCGATCCAATCCGGTGAAATAGGTGTGCCATTTTCCGTCGATCAACCGCTGCCCATAATTATCGAAGATACGCTCGAGAACGCCCAATTGGTTGCCGAAAACCACTTTTACATCTTGCGACGTATCCAACGGCATGATGACCGCTGACCAGGCCTCGGATTGCTTGGCAACGTAACCTTGCGGGAGCTGTTGTGTCTGGCTCACAACAATCAGGACTGCATCTTCACCCACCCAACTGATGTCGCGGACCTTGGTGTCTCCCGCCTCATACATCCTAAGCAGATTCATGTCGGAATCGAGCGCGAGCAGCATGCGCTTGCCCTTGATCGTCGTCAGGGTTGCGATTCGGCTGCCGGAAGGTGACATCGCCATCTGTTCAACACCTGGCAATTCGCCATAGGCTTCCAGCGGTGGCGGTTCGGCGGCCGAGGACTGGGTCGGTCCCACCAAAATCAACACGCCGAGCACTGTTTTCAGAAAGCTGCGGCGCATTCCGATTCCCCCCAAATCCCGTTAGTGAACATGGCAAGCAATCTCGCGCCGGACAAGCGGGCGTTTGCAATTGCGCCGCCTGCGCCTAAATGCCCCGCATCATGGCACGCCCAAAGACTTCGACATTCGACAAGGTGAAGACCGTCGCGGAAAACCGCCGCGCTCGCTTCGACTATTACATCGACGAGGTGTTCGAGGCAGGGATCGCGCTGAGCGGCACCGAAGTCAAAAGCCTGCGCTTCGGCGAAGGTTCGATTGCGGAAAGCTATGCGGAGATACGCGGCGGCGAAGCATGGCTGGTCAATGCGAACATCCCCGAATTCAGCCACGGCAACCGCCACAATCACGAACCCAAGCGGCCGCGCAAGCTGCTGCTGCACGAGCGTGAGATCGAAAAACTGTTCGGCGCGGTCGAGCGCAAGGGCATGACGATGGTGCCGCTGTCGATCTATTTCAATTCGCGCGGCCGGGCGAAAGTCGAGCTGGCGCTCGCCAAAGGCAAGCAGGATCACGACAAGCGCGCTTCGATCAAGGATCGCGATTGGCAGCGCGACAAGGCAAGGATCATGCGCGAGCGCGGCTGAGGCACGGCGCAGCTCCCGGCAACTATTTTCACTTGCTCTCCTGCGCGCCGCGCGCGAAGGGCTCTTCACCAGCTGTTCGTGTTTGTGTGGCTAATAGGCCATATTGCCGCCCGGCGTGGCAACACCGATATAGCGAGTAGGATGAATAGCAGGACCGCCAAGAAGCGCATTGTCAACTGGTTGAAAAGCCAGGTGCCTACGCGCGAACAGCTGGAGCAATACCGGCTGGTGAGGCCGTTCGCCCGGCGTACGGAGTTGTTCCGCCTCACCCGCCGCTCCGTCCCGCGCGGCGTGGCGATCGGATTGCTTGTCGGAATTTTCGCGTTGATACCGGGGATCCAGATTCTCGGGGCCGCGCTGATGTGCGTGCCGTGTCGCGGCAACATCCCGATTGCTGCCGGTGCGACGTTCCTTTCCAATCCGGCGACGACACCGTTCATTATCGCCGCTTCGCTCTATGTCGGATCGAGCCTTGGCTTTCACGCCGACGTCGCTTCTTTTTACGCGCTTTATGCGAGGGGGGCGTCGCTCGAAGAGTGGCTTGTCTGGCTGCTGTCGGACGCTGCGCCAGCCCTGGTGCTGGGCCTTGCGATAATCTCGGTCGTTTCGGCGGCCGTGGGCTATCTCGCCACTTCATTCATCTGGCGCAGCATGGTCGCGCGCAAGCGGCGTCAGCGCCTCGCCGGTAGCAGCAGCCTCAGCCCGGCGGAATGAGCAGCGCAGCTGACAGCATGCCGCAGCCGGCCGGCAAGCTTCTTCTGGAAACCGCGCTTGTCGCTGCCGCGCTGGCCGTAAGCGCACTGATGCTCTGGTTCGTTACCGCCAGTGCTGTTGTGACGATGGCTTATGTGGGCGCGATCTGCGTGCTCGGTGCGGTGGTCTATGGCATCTCGCGCCGCGCCCCGGCGGAAAGTCTCAATGTAGGCGGCCTTGCCCGATTGGTCTGTAACGGTCGCCGCGATCGAACAGCCCGGGGTGGCCATCGCGATTACCGATCGGGCCAACCGCCTGACTTGTGCCAATACCGAATTCACGAAGATTTTCGGCCTGGCACATGCTCCGCCAGGGCTGGATCTGGAAGAAGGCGGGGCCGATTTGCTAACGCGCGCTGCGCGTGCCGCCTGGCGAGACGGGTATTCGCTGGCCGACAGGATCCATCGCAGCGGCACGAACTGGACAGTCGCGGTGACGCGGGCCGGCCTGGCAGACGATTATCTGATCTGGCGCTTCACTGCCCAGGTCGAATCCGATCCGCTGACGGACATCGGCGCCCTGATGGTGGGGCCGGCTGCGGAAATCCTTTCCAATGCGGGGATCGAAATCGCGCTTGTCGGGCCCGAAGGCGTGATCATCACGGCCGGCCGTGGCT
Source organism: uncultured Alphaproteobacteria bacterium (assembly GCA_963777785.1). GTDB lineage: Bacteria > Pseudomonadota > Alphaproteobacteria > Sphingomonadales > Sphingomonadaceae > Andeanibacterium. The sequence goes on along the minus strand of CAVZRU010000002.1, from coordinate 189,887 downwards.
TCGCGATGCGTGCCTCGGGCGATCGCAATGCGACGCTCGCCGGGCAGGACTTCGCCGGCCTGCTGATAAGCGACGATCGCGCCAGGATATATTTCGCCCGCGAAGGCCGCACGGGCAATCCGCAGACACTGGTCCATATACCGCTGATCGATCGACGAGGAGGAACTGGGAGCCAGCAATTCGGTGATGCTGCTGCTCGATGCAGGGGTCGGTATCGGCGGCTGGGGCGGAGACGCCCAGACCGGAACGCCGCATCTCCAGGCCTTGCTCGAGCAACTGCCGCTGGGCCTCGCCATGACCGATCGCGACGGCCATTTCCTGTTCGCCAACCCGGCATTCCTGCGCGCGGCAGGGATCGAAGGAAGGCAGGTCCCGCCTTATCCGTCCGATCTCGTGGTGCCGGAAGACAAGAGCGCGCTGTCCGATGCGGTGCGCCGCTACGGCCAGGGGCCGGCCAATTCGGGCGACATGGCGGTGCGCCTGCGAGCCAGCCCGGAGGAGCCGGTTTCGCTCGGTCTTGCCGGAGTGCGCGGCCTGGGCGAGCCGGCGGTGCTGCTGAGCCTTGCGGATACGACTGAGGAAACGCGGCTGAAGCGCCAGGTCGCGCAGGCCACCAAGATGCAGGCAGTCGGCCAGCTGGCCGGCGGCGTCGCGCACGATTTCAACAACGTGCTCACCGCGATCATCGGCTATTGCGACCTCATGCTGCTGCGCCATACCCCGGGCGACAGCGACTATGACGATATCCAGCAGATCAAGGCCAATTCCAACCGCGCCGCCTCGCTGACGCGGCAATTGCTCGCATTCTCGCGCCAGCAGACGCTGCGTCCGGACGTGCTGCAACTGCCCGACGTGGTGGCGGAAGTCAGCCAGCTGCTGAAGCGCCTGATGGGCGAGAAAGTGGAATTCCGCGTCAATCACGACCGCAATCTGGGCCCGGTGCGGGCCGACCCGCAGCAGCTCGAACAGGTGATCGTCAACCTTGCAGTCAACGCGCGCGACGCGATCCAGGACAATTCACACAGGCGCGGGGGCGACGGCACCGGACAGGTGACGATGGCGACCCGGCGCGTCACGGCCGCCGATGTGCGGCGGCTGGGCAGCGATATCGTGCCGATCGGCGAGTATACCGCCCTGATCGTGGAAGACACTGGCGGCGGGATTCCGCCCGACCATATGGGCAAGATATTCGAGCCGTTCTTTACCACCAAGGAAATGGGCAAGGGCACCGGCCTGGGCCTGTCGACTGTCTATGGTATCGTCAAGCAATCGGGCGGCTTCATCTTTGCCGGCAATGTCGAGCGCGAAGGCGGGGTGGTGCAAGGGGCGCGCTTCACCATCTACCTGCCGGTGCACCACGGCGTGGAAGCGGCGCCGGCTGCGCGTATCCAGGGCGCCCAGAGCAGCTGGTCGGGCGGCGGGCATATCCTGCTGGTCGAAGACGAGGACATGGTGCGTGCCGTCGCCGAGCGGGCGCTTGTCCGGCAAGGCTATGAGGTCACCACGGCCTGCGACGGCGAAGAAGGGCTGGAGCGGTTTCGCGACGATGGGCCGTTCGATCTCGTCGTGAGCGATGTCGTGATGCCGAGCATGGACGGGCCGGCCATGGCGCGCGAATTGCGCAAGCTCGCGCCGGAACTGCCGGTGCTGTTCATGTCGGGCTATGCCGAAGAGCAACTGCGCAACGAGATCGACATTGCGAACATGCATTTCATTCCCAAGCCGTTTTCGGTCCAGCAAATCAGCGACAAGGTGCTGGAAGTCCTGGCGGCCAGTAAATAGTCGGCTCGTCTCAGCTGCGGCGCCGTTCATCTCAAGGTAATGCCGCTGCGCCATGTTCCGCCGCGGAAGCAGGATGGAGCAAGGCATGACTTACCGCCGTAAATTCACTTCGCTGGTCGCCATCGCGGCCGCTCTCGGCATCGCTACTGGCGCATCCTCGCAATCGGCCGATCCGGATGCCCCCAGCGCACAGGGCGATGTCTCCGTCACGATCTACAACAATGGCCAGGCGCTGGTTCAGGACGTTCGCCGGATCGCCATCGCCGATGGGCGCAGCCGGATCGAATTTCCCGACGTTTCGGCCCAGATCCGGCCCGAAACCCTGAGCTTCGCGGCCGACGGCACGACGATCATCGAGCAGAACTTCGATTTCGACCTGCTGACCCCTTCCAAGCTGATGGAAAAGGCGATCGGCCAGACGGTCACGCTGATCCGCACCAACCCCGCCACGGGCCAGGAAACGCGCGAGCGCGCTGCCGTGCTATCGACTGCCGGCGGCGTAGTGGTGAAGATCGGCGACCGGATCGAGGTGCTGCGCGACGATGGCCTGCCCGTACGCGTGATCTTCGACCGCGTTCCGCCCAATCTGCGCGCGCGGCCGACGCTGTCGGTGACGCTGCAGAGCGATCGCGGCGGCACGCGGCCGGCCTCGATCCGCTATCTCACGCCGGGTCTCGGCTGGTCGGCCGATTACGTCGCCCTGTATGACGAGGCGAAAAACGCGATCGACATGCAGGGCTGGGTCACGCTGACCAACAATACCGGCACGACTTTCAACAATGCGCAGACCTTGCTGGTCGCTGGCAATCCAAGCAGCGCCAGCCGGCCGAACTATCGCGGCTATACTCCGCCGCCGCCGCCGGGCCGGACGATCCGCCCCGGTACCGAAAGCGCCGACCGCGAGCAGGTGGGCGATTTCTATCTCTACCCGATCGCCGCACGCACCACGATCGCCAATGCCCAGACCAAGCAGGTCAGCTTTCTCGATGTGCAGTCGGTCCCGGCGCGCAAGATCTATGGCCGGTCGGTCTATTGGATGCAGAACGACAGCCAGCCGGTCAATGCGCTGAGCCAGATCGCGTTCTCCTCGTCGCGAGACGGCGGGCTGGGCGATGCGCTGCCGGCGGGCACGGTGCGCTTCTACCAGCGCGACAGGGCCGGGACGCCGCAATTCATCGGCGAAAACGCGATCGGCCACACGCCGATGGGCAGCCAGCTGACGCTTTCGACCGGCGATGCCTTCGACATCTTCGTCAAGGCGGAGGTGGAAAAGCGTGAGCGGATCACCGGCGCCGAGTGGGAGAAATCGTCGCGCTACCGCGTGATCCATCCCGATGGCAGCACGACCACTGTCGAGAGCGAACGGCCCCAGGAATTTTACCGCACCACGATGCGCTACACGCTGACCAATGCGAAGGCGCAGCCGGTCGAAGTGGAACTGCTCCAGGCCGGGCTCGATCGCGGCTGGTGGGGCAACGACTACCGCGTGGTGAGCGAAGACATTTCCGGCGAACAGCTCAACTGCCGACAGCCGCAAATGGACCGTCCCGGTGCCCGCCAATGGCGAGCGGGTGGTGCGGGTAACCTTCGAGACCCGATACTGAGTCCGGCATGCATCGCCGCGCTCTCTTCCTGTTGCTTACGCTGTTGGGCAGCGGGTCGCTATTGCCGGCGTCCGCACATGCGCGCGAGACCGTCGATGCCTCCGCGCCCGATCAGATCTCGGTTACGGTCTATCGCGATCCCGAGCGCGGGGAAGGGCAGGAAATGCGGCGTAACTGGCCGCGCGGCTTCGCCATGGTCAGCGAGACTCGCACCGTCACCCTGCCGCCTGGCGAATCGACAATTCGCTTTGCCGGCGTCGCCGAAGGCATGGTGGCGGTCAGCGCGATCGTTACCGGGCTTCCCGGCGGAACGATCGAGAAGAACCGCAACGCCGACCTGCTGTCACCGGCTTCGCTGGTCGACGGGACGCTTGGGCAACCGAGTGACGATCACGCGCACCAATCCGGCCACGGGCGAGGCCGTGTCCGAACCGGCGATCGTGCGCACTCGCGCGGATGGCGGGCTGGTGCTGCAGACCGGTGAAGGCTTCGAGGCAGTGCGCTGCTCCGGATTGCCCGAGCGGGTCAGCTTCGCTCAAATTCCGGCAGGGCTCTCGGCGCAGCCGGTGTTCTCGATCGACACGCGGGACGAAACCGGCGGGACTTACCGGGTCGTGCTGACCTACATTTCCTGGGGCTTTGACTGGCAGGCGCACTATGTCGCCAAGCTCGAAGGCCGGGGCGCGAAGGGTAAGCAGAAGATCGCGCTGCGCTCCTGGCTGACGCTGGTGAACGATAACGGACAGAGTTTCGACGATGCACAATTGCTGGTCGTGGCGGGCAGGCTGAATGTAGATAGCGATTTCCAGCAATTGGCCGATCCTCCTGCAGCCCGGCCTTTGCGGCTGACATGCTATCCGCTGGGCAGCACAGCGGCGGGATCGCCCGAAATGCCGCCGCCTCCTCCCGCGCCGATGGCTATGGCCGGTTTTGCTGAAGCCGACGCAATCATGGTCACCGGGCAGCGGGTGATGCGAAAGTCGGAAGTTGCGAATTCGCCCGTAATGACCGCCAGCGAAGAAAACTTGGGCGATCTCAAGCTCTACCGCGTGCCGGAGCATGTCGACGTCTCTGCCAAGTCAATGAAGCAGGTCGCCTTTCTCGACCGAGGCGGGGTGGAGGGTGAGTTCTTCTACCGCGCGAATTGTTCGCCCTATGATTTGAGCGGCAATCCGGCGGCAATGATTACGATGCTGCAGACGGTCAACGACAAGCGGCACGGGCTCGGGGTCGCGTTGCCAATGGGCGGGGTCAGCCTGTTCGAAAACGCATCCTACGGTGACTTGCTGATCGGCGAAGAATGGCTGCGCGATTATGCAGAAGGCCAGGATGTCGAGCTAGAACTGGCCGAAAGCAGCAATCTCTTCGCAGTGTGTTCCAAGCAGTCCGCAGCGGATCCTGACGACGAAGGCGCGCCGTGGATCACCATGAAGGCTACGCTCTCCAATGCCGGATCCCGGTCGGCGAAAGTGCGGCTTACGCTTGGCTCGCCTGGTGACTGGCAGGTTCGGGCGAGCAAGGGACTTACGCAGAAAGACGGACAGTGGGTGATCGAGCGCGCCATCCCCAACGGGCGCACGACCGATATTTCCTGGGAAATTCGCCGCGCAGTGGAATGATCAATTAAAACGACATAAGTTCAAGTATTTATCCATACAAAAAATATTTTTGTTCTGCTCTTGTTCTGTAGGAACAAATTGCGTACATAAGGCTTCGGTTGACGTTTCCACTCAGGAATCTAGGCAGACGAGGAGGCCTTCATGGCAACGAATTTGAAGCTCGTGGACAAGGAAGACAAAGTGGACCGTCAGAAGGCGCTAGACGCCGCGCTAGCGCAGATAGACCGGGCGTTCGGCAAGGGCTCGGCAATGAAGCTGGGCTCCAAGGAAACGATGCAGGTCGAATCGATCTCCACCGGCTCGCTGGGGCTGGACATTGCGCTGGGCGTCGGCGGCCTGCCGCGCGGCCGCGTGATCGAAGTCTACGGTCCGGAAAGCTCGGGCAAGACCACGCTTGCCCTCCATGTCATCGCCGAAGCGCAGAAGAATGGCGGAACTGCGGCCTTCGTCGATGCCGAACATGCGCTCGATCCGGTCTATGCCAAGAAGCTCGGCGTCGATATCGACGAACTGATCGTCTCGCAGCCCGATACGGGCGAGCAGGCGCTTGAGATCGTCGATACGCTGGTGCGTTCCAATGCCATCGATGTGCTGGTGATCGATTCGGTCGCCGCGCTGGTCCCGCGGGCCGAGATCGAAGGCGAAATGGGCGATACCCACGTGGGCCTGCAGGCGCGACTGATGTCGCAGAGCCTGCGCAAGCTTACCGGTTCGATCAGCCGTTCGCGCTGCATGGTGATCTTCATCAATCAGCTGCGCATGAAAATCGGCGTGATGTATGGCAATCCCGAGACAACCACGGGCGGTAACGCCCTGAAATTCTATGCTTCCGTTCGGCTCGACATTCGCCGTACCGGTCAGGTCAAGGATCGCGACGAAATCGTCGGCAACGCGACACGCGTGAAGGTGGTGAAGAACAAGGTTGCCCCTCCTTTCAAGCAAGTCGAATTCGACATCATGTATGGCGAAGGCATTTCCAAGGTCGGCGAGATCATCGATCTGGGCGTCAAGGCGGGTCTGGTCGAGAAATCGGGAGCCTGGTTCAGCTATGACAGTATCCGGATCGGGCAAGGGCGCGAGAACGCCAAGCAGTATATGAAGGATAATCCAGAAGTTTGTGACCGGTTGGAAGCTGCTATTCGCAGCCGAACCGATCAGGTTGCCGAGGAGATGATGACCGGGCCGGACGCGGACCCGGAAGACTGATCCTCAAGAAGCCCCGCTTGAGGCGGGCGCTTGCAGAAATGAGGCCGGCGCGTTTGCCCCAAGGGGCGCGTGCCGGCCTTTTTCATGTGCCGCCAGCATCAACCTCTGGCGCGCAGGCCGTCAAAGAGGTAGCGATATTCCCGCGGCACGGCTGCACTCGGGGGTTGGTATGAGCGACGCGATGGATTGGGCCGGCAATGCCGGCGAAAGCTGGGCGGAAGAATATCGCCGCACGGATCGCAGTTTTGGAGGACTTACGGATCGCCTGCTTGCGCGTACGCGGGGCATGCGCTTCGAATCGGTGCTCGATATCGGATGCGGCGCAGGAGAATTGGCCCTTGCGATCGCCAGGGGTCGCAACCATGCCCAGGTGTTGGGAGTGGATATCTCGCCAGCCCTGATCGAAGTGGCCAGCGAACGCGGCGAACGGCTCACCAATGTGAGTTTCGAACTCGGCGATGCCGGGCAATGGTCTCCGCCTGACGGCTTTCGCCCCGAGCTCATGATTTCACGCCATGGAGTGATGTTCTTCGACGATCCGCCTGCGGCCTTTGCACATCTCGCCGCAATCGCGGCTCCTGGTGCAAATTTGTTGTTTTCCTGCTTTCGCGGGCCCCAGGACAACGAGATATTCACTGCCATTGCGGGACTGCTGCCGCCGGTGGAGTCTCAACCAGATCCCACTGCCCCGGGCCCCATGGCTTTTGCCAACCCGGACCATGTACGCGCAATATTGGGGCAGTCGGGATGGACCTACATCGATTTCGAGCCATTCGATTTTGCCATGGTGGTGGGTGCGGGTGAAGATCCGGTGGCGGACGCGGTGGATTATTTTCTGTCGATCGGACCTGCGGCAGCCAGGGTCAAGGCCATGGAAGCTCCAGAACGTCTCGCATTTCTCGCAAAGCTGAGAGAGTTTGTTGAATCCAGGCGGGTCGACAATATTGTCGCGCTGGGGGCTGGGGCATGGCTGGTCAATGCCAAGCTCGGCTGAAGCGCTCGTGCGGCGCGCGTTCCTGCACTTGGCAAGCCACCTTCGAGCCCTTAGTTGCTAGCCATGAATTCGACTAACGACCTCCGCCGCGCATTCCTCGATTATTTCGCGGCAAACGATCATCTCGTCGTGCCTTCGGCGCCGCTGGTGCCGTATAACGACCCCACGCTGATGTTCGTCAACGCGGGCATGGTTCCCTTCAAGAACATCTTCACGGGTCTGGAGACACCTCCGGCTCCGCGAGCGGCCAGCTCGCAGAAATGCGTCCGCGCCGGGGGCAAGCATAACGATCTCGACAATGTCGGATATACCGCGCGCCATCTCACTCTGTTCGAGATGCTCGGGAATTTCTCTTTCGGGGACTATTTCAAAGAACGGGCGATCGAGCTGGCCTGGGGCCTGGTGACCCGCGAACTGGGTCTGTCGAAAGACCGTCTTTCAGTAACTGTCTACCACACGGACGACGAAGCGTTCGATCTTTGGAAGAAGATTGCCGGCCTCCCCGAGGAGCGGATCATCCGCATCGCGACCAAGGATAATTTCTGGGCGATGGGTTCGGATGGCCCATGCGGTCCGTGTTCGGAAATATTCTGGGATCACGGCCCCGAAATTCCGGGTGGCCCGCCCGGGTCGCCAGACGAAGATGGTGATCGTTTCGTCGAGATATGGAATCTCGTCTTCATGCAGCATTTGCAGGAGAACGACGTAATTGTCGGCGACCTGCCGCGGCCCAGTATCGATACCGGCATGGGCCTGGAGCGGATATCCACGGTGCTCCAGGGCGTGCATTCCGTATTTGAAACCGATCTGTTCGCTGCGCTTATCGGCAATTCCGTGGAACTGACCGGCGTCAAGGCGGAAGGGGAAAGCCTCGCCAGCCACCGTGTGATCGCGGATCATCTGCGTTCCACCAGTTTCCTGCTCGCAGACGGCGTATTGCCTTCGAACGAAGGGCGCGGTTACGTCCTGCGCCGGATCATGCGCCGCGCGATGCGTCACGCGCATATTCTGGGCGCAGCGGAGCCGCTGATGCACCGCCTGGTTCCCGCGCTGGTCACCGAAATGGGGCAAGCCTATCCGGAGCTCGGCCGGGCGCAGGCGCTGATCGAGGAAGTGCTCGAACGCGAGGAGACGCGCTTCCGGCAGACGCTCGACAAGGGCCTCAAGCTGCTGGACGAGACGACCGGCGAGCTGGCCGAGGGTGACGAACTGCCCGGCGAGACCGCGTTCAAGCTCTACGACACATTCGGCTTCCCTTACGATCTGACCGAAGACGCGCTGCGTTCGCGCGGCATCGGCGTCGACAAGGCAGGGTTCGACGCGGCGATGGCGCGCCAGAAGGCCGCTGCGCGCGCTGCGTGGAAGGGCTCCGGTCAAGCGGCCGATGGCGAAGTCTGGTTCGATATTGCCGAGCGCGAAGGTGCGAGCGAGTTCACCGGCTATGCTTCGACCAGCGGCGAAGGCCAGGTCGTTGCTTTGGTTGTGGGTGGGAAGGAAGTTCAGTCCGCCGAGGCCGGTGCCGAAGTCGATGTGTTGACCAACCAGACGCCTTTCTATGGCGAGAGCGGCGGCCAGGTGGGCGATGCCGGCACGATTGCCGCCGCCGGAGGGCTGAGGATCGCAATCAGCGACACATCCAAGCCGCTCGGCCGCCTGTACGCGATGCACGGGAAGGTGGAAAGCGGCACGATCAAGGTGGGAGATACGGTCCACCTCGAAGTCGATACCGACCGCCGCGATGCGATCCGCGCGAACCATTCGGCGACGCACCTTCTTCACGCGGCACTGCGCAACACGCTAGGCGGGCATGTCACGCAGAAGGGCTCGCTTGTGGCGGCAGACCGCCTGCGGTTCGACTTCTCGCATCCCAAGGCGCTTACAGCGGAAGAAATCGCCGACATCGAGGCCGAGGTGAATGCCGAGATCCGCCACAACGAGGCAGTCACCACGCGGCTGATGAGCCCGGACGATGCGATAGCTGCCGGTGCGATGGCCTTGTTCGGCGAGAAATATGGCGACGAAGTGCGCGTTCTCACGATGGGCCGCCCCAACTGGGGCGACACGGGCAACAATTATTCGGTCGAATTGTGCGGCGGAACCCACGTGCGCGCGACTGGCGACATCGGCATTTTCCGGATCGTTTCCGAAAGCGCGGTTTCATCCGGCATCCGCCGGATCGAGGCGCTGACGGGCGAGGCGGCGCGCCAATGGCTGGTGGCGCGCGAAGATGCGCTCAAGGCAGTTGCAGGCGCATTGAAGACTGCTCCGGACGATGTCGAAGCGCGCGTCGCGGCTTTGGTGGAAGAGCGCAGGCGGCTCGAACGCGAACTGGCTGAGGCCAAGAAGGCCCTTGCCCTGGGCGGCGGCTCCGGCTTCCACGTCGGGGCCTGCAGACGAGGAAATCGGCGGGGTAAAGTTCTCCGGGCAAGTCATCGAAGGGCTCGATCCGAAGGATCTGCGCGGACTGCTGGACGAAGCGAAGAAGCGCATGGGTTCCGGAGTTGCGGCGATCTGTGCGGTGAACGACGGCAAGGCCGCGTTTGCCGCAGCGGTGACCGATGACCTGACCAGCCGGATCAGCGCCGTCGATCTCGTACGCGTCGGTGTCGCGGCGCTGGGCGGCAAGGGCGGCGGCGGACGGCCGGACATGGCGCAGGGCGGCGGTCCGGACGGATCGAAGGCGCAGGAAGCGATCGAGGCCGTTCGGACGGCGTTGACCGCGGTGCCTGCCTAGCTGCGGTTACCGCTGCGCTTGCGGTTTTCGACTTCGCTGCCTCGTGCAAGATCCTTGCGCTGCATCTCCTGATCGGTGACTTGCGGGCCCTTGATCGGGCCTTTGTCTTCACCGGTCTGGTTTTGAGGATTCTGGTCGGGGGTCCCATCGGGGCGCTGTTTGGCATCGCTCATGTTCGTTTCTCCTTCTAGGGAGACCAACGCACGACGGCCGTGAACGCTCCGGTTTTGCGAATTCGGCGCTGTAAGAGAACTAAGTTTCCAGCGTGCTCGTCTTCAACTTGGGTTTGTGTGCAAGGGCTGCATCCTCTTGCAATTGCACGCGGAACTCGTCGCGCTTTTCGTGGATCGAAGCGATCACCGGCCCCATCGCCACACCCAGATCGACCAGCACCGCTTCGGACAATTGTAGCGAGCTTTCCAGCGTTTCCGGCACGGCGTGCGTTGCGCCGCTGCGATAGAGAAGGGCGGCATGGTCGGTGTCGCGCGCGCGCGCAATGATCAGCAGGTCGGGGTGGTTCTGGCGTAACTTGCGGACCAGTCTTTGCGCCAGGATCGGCTCGTCCATGGTGAGGACGACGGCCGGCGCGGATTCAACGCCAAGCCGTTCGAGCACGCGCCCGCGCGCGGCGTCGCCAAAGATCGCCACATAGCCGTCCCGACGGGCATGCTCGATGATGTCGGTATCGCCGTCGACGCCGATATATTGCTTGCCGTGGACCGTGAGCATGTCCGCGACCAGGCGCCCGACGCGCCCGAAGCCGACGATGATCACATGCGGAGCGTGCGGGCTGGTGCTGACATCGTCGAGCGTCGGCATGGGGTCGACCTGGCGGCCGATCATGCGCCCGAATTTGGCGAGTAGCGGCGTGATCGTCAGCCCGATTGCGGTCACGATCTGCCAGAACTGCGCGGTTCCGGGCTGGATCAGCATCGCCTGGGTTGCGGCTGCGAGCACGATCAGCGTGGTTTCCGATGGGCTGGCCATCAGTATGCCGGTTTCGGTCGCCATGCCTCGGCGGGCGCCCATCAGGCGCAGCAGCACACCGGTGACCAGCGCCTTGAGCGTGAGCACGCCAACCACTGCGACGCTGATTGTCCAGAGGTTGTCCCAGATGGTCGTGAGATCGATCCCCATGCCGACCGTGATCAGGAACACGCCGAGCGCCAGGCCCTTGAACGGTTCGGTAATATGCTCGACTTCGGCGTGATATTCGGTCTCGGCGATCAACAAGCCGGCGATCAGCGCGCCGACGATGGGAGAGAGGCCCGCCGCGGCGGTGGCGAGACTGGCGCCGATAACGACCAGCAGACTTGCGGCCAGGAAGAGTTCGGGGTTCTTCGTCCGGGCGGCCTGCGCGAACAGCCGGGGCAGGGCGAACCTGCCGAGCACCAGCAAGGAGAGGATTACCAGACCGCCGACCCATAATGTCTGGACAAGACCGTCCAATCCGCCTGCGCCGGCATGCGGGGCGAGCGCGCCTAGCAGGAAGATGATCGGGACGATGGCAATATCTTCGAACAGCAGCATCGAAAGCGCTGCCTTGCCCACTTGAGTCTGGGTTCCGGAAATCTGAAGCACCAGGGCAGTGGAAGAGAGCGCCAAGGCCAGGCCAAGGCCGAGCGCCCCGGTCCAATATTGGCCAGACATGGCCAGGAACGCCGTCAGCAGACTGGAAATCACCAGCAGTTCGAGCGCACCAAGACCGAACACCAGCCTGCGCATCTGCCACAAGCGGTTGAAGCTGAGTTCGAGCCCGATGGTGAACAACAGCAGGATGATGCCGAACTCGGCAAACGGCTCCAGCCCCTCGGGATCGGTAATCGTGACGTAACCGAGCCAGGGGTGCTCGTAGACCAGCTTGCCCAGCCCGTATGGGCCGACAAGCAGCCCGACCAGGATGAATCCGATAACCGGCGTGATCCGAAAGCGCGCGAAGACCGGAATGACCAGCCCCGCCGCGCCGAGAATCACCAGCGCATCGGAAAGCAGGGTGGAAGTGAATTCGCCATGCGCCATGGTCAGACCTTATGACGCATGGGCCAGCCGCTTGTCACGCTGTCACTACCGCATTGCCCCGCGATCGATGCGGGGATGATCAGTTCCAGCCAGCCATTTCCTTCTGAAGATTTTCGACGATCGCCTCGAAGAACTGCTCGGTCGTCATCCAGGCCTGATCCGGCCCGATCAGCAGCGCGAGATCCTTGGTCATCTTGCCGCTTTCGACGGTCTCGATGCAGACCTTCTCCAGCGTTTCGGCGAAGCGCACCACATCGGGCGTGTCGTCGAACCGGCCGCGATAGATCAGGCCGCGGGTCCAGGCGAAGATCGATGGCGATCGGGTTGGTGCTGGTCGCCTTGCCCTGCTGATGCTGGCGATAGTGGCGGGTGACGGTGCCATGCGCGGCTTCGGCTTCGACTGTCTTGCCGTCGGGGGTCATCAGCACCGAGGTCATCAGGCCGAGCGAGCCGAAGCCCTGCGCGACGACGTCGGACTGCACGTCGCCGTCGTAGTTCTTGCAGGCCCAGACGAACTTGCCGCTCCACTTGAGCGCCGATGCGACCATGTCGTCGATCAGGCGGTGTTCGTAAGTGATCTTCGCATCGGCGAATTTCTGCTTGAAGCCTTCGGTGTCGAACACTTCCTGGAACAGGTCCTTGAAGCGCCCGTCATAGGCCTTGATGATCGTGTTCTTGGTCGAAAGGTAAACCGGCCAACCGCGATCGAGGCCATAGTTGAAGCTGGCGCGCGCGAAGTCGCGGATCGAATTGTCGAGATTGTACATCGCCATCGCGACGCCGCTCGATGCGAAGTCGAACACTTCGAGATCGATCATTCTTGCCGTCCGCACCTTCGAACACGAGGCGCAGCTTGCCGGGGCCGGGAATCAAGGTGTCGGTCGCGCGATACTGGTCGCCAAAGGCATGGCGGCCGACCACGATCGGATCGGTCCAGCCCGGCACCAGCCGCGGCACGTTCGAGATCACGATCGGTTCGCGGAAGATGGTGCCGCCCAGGATGTTGCGGATCGTGCCGTTGGGCGACTTCTACATCTGCTTGAGGCTGAATTCCTCGACGCGCGCTTCGTCGGGCGTGATGGTCGCGCATTTGACGCCGACGCCATACTTCTTGATCGCATTCGGCGGCATCGACGGTGATCTGGTCGTCCGTCTCATCGCGCTTTTCGACCGACAGGTCGTAATATTTCAGATCGACATCGAGGATACGGCAGGATCAGCCGTTCGCGAATCCATTGCCAGATGATCCGCGTCATTTCGTCGCCATCGATTTCGACGACTGGATTTTCGACCTTGATCTTCGCCATGGGTGCCCCTGTTGCATAAGAAATTGTGTGTAGGGGCGCCTCTTAGCAGGGTAAGGGCAAGGTGCAAGGCGAGGGGGCAATTGTCGCCTAAAAACGCAAAAACCCGCCGGTTTATCGGCGGGTTTTCTGCGGAATGGTGGGCGTAGCAAGGATTGAACTTGCGACCCCTACGATGTCAACATAGTGCTCTACCACTGAGCTATACGCCCGCACCATTCGTCCGTGCCGGGCATCGCCCGGCAGGCGCGCCATTTAGCGGCGGCTTCCAAATGTGGCAAGTGGGGTTAGGCAGCCTTTTGCCCTTACCCGTGCCGTTTACAGTCTGGCGGTCGCCTGATCCTCGAACATACGCTCCACTTCGAGCACCAGGTCGCGCAAGTGGAACGGCTTGGACAGCACGTTGGCATGCGGCGTCTCGCGGCTGGCGCGCAGCGTGACCGCAGCAAATCCGGTGATGAACATCACTTTGGTCGACGGGCTGATTTCGCCGCAGCGCTGGGCAAGCTCGATTCCGTCCATTTCGGGCATGACGATGTCGGACAACAGCAGATCGAAATGCTGTTCTTCGAGCAACGGCAATGCCGCAGTTCCGCGGTCGACCGCGACAACTTCATAACCCGCATTTTCGAGTGCGCGCGTCAGGTAAGCGCGCATGGCGTCTTCGTCCTCCGCCAGGAGAATACGTTTCATGGTTGTCTCTCGTGGTTAGCCCGTGAACTCTCTCTTTAACCCGAAGCCCGTTAATAATCTCATTCGAATTGCAGGTGACCAGCTTTGACACAAACTATTATAAGCGCCAGCAAAGGCAAATGGCGGAAAGCAGCATCCCGAAATTGCGTGATTCGCAAATCCTGAAAGGCGGCATCATTCCCGATTTGCCGGGGCAGGCGGCATTCACGCTGACGCGCAAAGAACCGTCGCCCATTCCGATCCTGATCGCGGTGCCTCATGCAGGCAGATCCTATTCGCCCGGCCTGCTCGAGCGCATGCGCAGTCCCTCCGTCGCCGCGCTCAAGCTCGAAGACAGATATGTGGATCTGCTCGCAACCAGGATCGCAGAGCAGACCGGCGCTTCGCTGCTGATCGCCCATGCGCCGCGCGCCATGATCGATCTCAATCGCGCTGTCGAGGAGATGGATTGGGACATGCTGCGCATGGGCGCGCCGGCGAGCAGATATCCAGCGCGAGTGGGCCGGCGTGCACGAAGCGGGCTCGGCCTGGTTCCACGCCGTCTCCCGGGCCTGGGAGAGATCTGGAAGCAGCGCATGGAGGAATCGGAACTCGACGCCCGGATCGAAGGCATTCACCAGCCTTATCATGATGCTTTGGCGATGTGCCTGCGGCATATCCGTTCCCGTTGGGGCAGTGCCCTGCTGATCGATCTGCATTCGATGCCGCCTCTCGCGCGGCGCGTTCCTTCGGAGCCGGCCCAGCAATTCGTTGTCGGCGATCGCTTCGGCGGGACCTGCGACGGGATTCTGTGCGCAGCCGCTTTTGACGAATTTGCCCGCCAGAATCAGCGTGCGGCTCACAATCGCCCCTATGCCGGCGGCTATGTGCTCGATCGGCATGCCGCGCCTTCCCATGGCTTGCATGCAATGCAGATCGAGATCTGCCGTTCGACCTATCTGGATGAGCGGATGACCGATCCGGTGACACAGGGCGTCGATATGGTCGCCGAATTGCTGGCTTCGCTGGTGCGCCGCTTGGCCGGTGAAGTGGCTGCGCTGGGTCGCAACAGCCAGTTGCCCCAGGCCGCCGAATAGCGCCTGATTACAGATTTGCCTCAGCCAATAAAAAACCACCTCGTGCAATAAGCACGAGGTGGCCAAGGTACAGGGAGGAAGCGCGCTTTCGCACGCTTATCCGAAGAAGCCATGAGGGCAGCTCCAGCGGACCCTTTGAAAATAAGGATCAACTGGACAATTGCAAGCCCGGATATCGGCGTTCGACCTTGGGGTGGCCCTATTGGACCGTATTGGCCTCGTCAGCGACCGCAGCAGCGGCTTGTTCGGCGCCCGGACCCTTGCCTTGCGTGGTTTGCATCGCGAAAATTACTCGCAGCAAATCCAGGGACATGATGTGCGACATGACGAGGTGAAGCATGCCGTTCTGGTTCCAGGTACGCAGAACATCGCCGCGAAGCTCGCGAAACTTCTCCTGATTGATCATCTTGAAGCCGCGATAAATATAGGGCTGGTCCGGCGCGTCGTTGCGCTGGATGGCAGCTTCGCCGTCCATCAACAGATCGTGCTTCTTCAGTTCTTCGACGAAATTCTGGGTGCGCTGGCCCGCCTGTTCGAATTTCTCGCAGAAATCCATCACGCCCTGGATGAACTCGGACGGCTTTCCGTCCTCGAAAATGACGGAGCCTTCCTTGAAATCGCCGATCACCCCTGCAGATGGATCGAAGCACAGCGACATGTTGTCGCTATTCGAATCGAGTCGGGCGAGCAGGTAAGGGTAACGGCGCAGATATGCGGGAAGATAGATGTCTTCGGTGATCTTGCCTTCGTCGTTCACGAAGACATTGACCCCTTCGTTGAGCCCGAAAAGCGCCAGCGGAACAGGATTGTCGCCGGAGGAGAAGACGATCGGGAAATGGCGCTGAGCGGCCGGGAATTCCTCGGCGGTCAGCGGCACGGCGTGCTGGCCGATCAGCCATTTGGCATTGTCCATGGACTTGCTGCGCCAGCCTTCATGATCGCGCATGTTGAGCGGCATCAGGTCGTTATAGAACAGCGGCAGGTTGTTCGTCGGCGCGCTCGCCATTTTCATCTCTCCGAAACGTCTCGGTTTTTATCAGGAAGCGGCAGTTGCCGCGAGGTTCGAGGGGGCGCTTTAAGGCCTGTCCGGCGCTCACGCAAGCGGCACAAGCTTGCCGGGGTTAAGCAGTCCTACGGGGTCGAGCGCCTGCTTCACTGCCCGCATCAAGCCCAGCGAAACCGGGTCTCCCAGCCGCGTGAGCTCTTCGCGCTTCAATTGCCCGATGCCGTGTTCCGCGCTGATCGAGCCGCCCCAGGCGGTGACGAGCTCATAAACCTGGCCGCTGATGCGCTTGCCGTCGTCTTCCTGCCAGCGGATGCCGTCCACTCCCTTGGGGGCGATAACGTGGAAATGGACATTGCCGTCGCCAAGATGCCCGAAAGCGACCGCTTCCGTGCCGGGCCAGTCCGCTTCGATCAACGGAATGACCGAATCCACGAATTCCGGCATTTTTTCGACCGGAACGGAAATGTCGTGCTGAACCGCCGGGCCCTTGGCCCGCTCCGCCGGGGCGATTTCGTCGCGCAGCAGCCAGAAGGCCTCCGCCTGCGTTTCGTTCGCTGACATCACCGCATCCTCGAGCAGGCCTTTCTCGAACGCGCTGGTGAGCATGGTTTCGGCAAGCGAGCCGAGCTCCCCGGCGCTGTTGGCATCCGCCACGATCTCGATCAGTGCGTGCCAGCCATGCCTGCCAGTGAGCGGATGGCGCGCGCCAGGTACATGGGCGATCACATCGTCCAGCGTGGTCTGCTGCAAGACCTCGAACCCTTCGAGCGCCTCGCCCGCCACATCCTCGCAATGCAGCAGCAGCGTGCGCGCCGCCTTGAGCGAAGGCACGCCCGCCCAGACGCACGATCCGGTCCGCTAGGGCAGGGACAAGCCGCAGCGTCGCCGCCGTGACGATCCCCAGCGTTCCTTCCGATCCGATCAGCAATTGCTTGAGGTCGAAGCCGCGATTGTCCTTCTTGAGCGGGATCAGCGCCTCGAACACGCTCCCGTCGGCCAGCACGGCCTCCAGGCCCAGCACCTGCACTGCGCATCGAACCGTGCCGCAGCACCTGCGTGCCGCCGGCATTGGTGGCGATCAGGCCGCCGATGGTCGCCGAGCCCTTTCCGCCCAGCGTCAGCGGAAAGCGCAGGCTTTGCGCTTCGGCCGCCTCATGCAGCGTCTGCAGGATCACTCCAGCCTCACAGACTGCCTGGCGCGATTCCGTATCGAGGCCGCGGATCTTGTTCATCCGCCGCAGCGACAGCAGGATCGCATTGCCGCTTTTGTCCGGGGTCGCCCCGCCGCACATGCCGCTATTGCCGCCTTGCGGCACGATCGCGATGCGGTGGCGGGCGCATAGGGCGACGATCGCCGCCGTTTCCTCGGTCGAAGCGGGCGAGGCCATGGCGAGCGCGGCGCCAGTGAACCTGCCGCGCCAATCCGTGAGCCACGGTTCCATCAGGTCGGTGTCGCGGGTCAAGCCGCGCGGGCCCCAGCAGGGCCTCGGCTTCGGCGAGAAATGCTTGGTGGTCTGCCATCGCGCGCGCCTATGCCACAGGTGCTTCGGGTTTCGCCAGCATTTGCGTATCGCGTTTCGCTCCAATGGGGGCTTGCAGTTCGGATTTCCCGGGTTAAGCCAATGTTCAAGCGATGTCTTTAAACCGGGGGGTAGACATATGAGCCGACTGAGGGTGCTCGTTAAGACGATCCGCTTATGAAATGCTTTTCCGCCTTGCTTGCGTGCATCGCTGTGCTGCTTCCGGCAGCTGCGGCTGGCGGCGCCAATGCCAAGGCCGAAACCCTGAACCTCGCGCCCGATGGCAGCGAGATTGCCGCACCCTTGGGCTTCGACGTCACCAGCCAGAATCCCTGGCGGGAAATGCTCGACGCACCGTACCCCAAGCCTCAGGAACAGGTGCGCATCGAACAGCGCATTATCATGCGGATATCACCGCGGCCGCAGCAGCCCACCCGGCAGGATCTGCTCGCCGAACTTCCGCGCAGCGAACCGACCGCGCATATCGAGGAGCGCAAGATCGGCTCCTGCGTCCAGATCCAGGGGATCGCAAGCGTGGGGACGGGGCAGGACGACCGCCTGATCCTGTTCATGCGGGATCGGCGCATAGTCACCGCCGCGCTGGAGAAAACCTGCAGCGCCCGCGATTTCTATTCGGGCTTCTACATTCAGCGCAGCGAAGACGGCAGGATCTGCGTGAAGCGCGACAAGATCCAGTCACGCGCAGGCGCCAAATGCGAAATCAGCCAATTGCGCCAATTGGTCGCGGTAAAGGACTGATCCGGCCGAGCGGGCTTCGAGTGAAGCGCGCGGGGCAGTTGGGATCAGCCCATCAGCCCAGTCGGGCCAGATCCAGCTTTGCCAGGAAACGCCCGAGATTTGGGTCCGTCCGGTCGAACGGGATCGCGTCCAGATGGAACCATCTTGCTGAGTGAAATTCGGAATAGTCCAACATCATCGCCGTGCTGCGATTGCCGCGCAGCGCATACCAGAGCGAGACGTCGACGTGCCCTGCAGTCTTGCCGACCGTTTCGGTCATGGTGAGGAATAGCGGCCGATCGGACAGGAACTCCGCGTTGATGCCGAGTTCCTCCTTCGCCTCTCGGATTACGGTCGTTCTCGGGTGCTCGCCCGGATCGACATGGCCGCCATTGGGTAGCCAGAGCTGGGCATTGATATGGTCCACCAGCAGCAAATGGTCGTGATCGACCAATGCGAAATACGATACCAAATGCTGCGGCGGCGTCGCGGGCTTTTCCTTCCTGAATATCTCGGCCCCGGAATCCAGCCATGCGAGCGTTCGATTGAGATCGTCGGCCTCGGCCTGATCCAGCGGCGCGATGCTCGCGATCTCGCTCCGAATTTCGGCTCTCATGCGCCGCCTAGATGCGCATGCAGGATTTCAGGGCAGTCCTGAGCGTGGCGGTGGAGTTGGTCAGCAGGGCCTCGCCTTCCATTGTGCCGTTGATCCGCAGATATGCAGAGCCCGATTGCCGCACCAGCATGTCGATCAGGTTCGAGCCTGTCAGATAGGCCTGCCAGAACGTTCCTTCATTGTTGCTGCGGGCGACCTCGACATTGACGATCCCGCCCGGAAAGACCCAGGAAACTGTCAGGCGGCTTCCTGCGGCGGGCTTGCCCAGCAGCATTGCCATGGTCGGGCGGCCATTGTCGCAGAAGATGCTGAAAGACTTGATGCTGGGCGATGCGGCGGCATCGACATAGGCCAGCGGCGCCCGGCCATCCACGGGAACGATTTCCCACGGCTTGCCGGGCGCGGCGATCGCTTCTTCAGGCGGGCTCTGGTTCAGCAGCTTCTGGATGTCCGCAGGCAGCGCGATCCTTCCGCTGGGCGGGGCATAGACCGTCAGCTTGCCGCGCTCCCACAAACCGACCTGGACGGTGCGCCGGTTGGCATCCATCAGGATATAGGCCTGCTCCATCCCGCCCTGGTGCGGCGCATTGCCCGAAGTGTAATAAACCGATCCCAGCCGCTTGATCGCGCCGGTAACGGACATGTTCTGTTGCAACACGGCCATCTTCTGGCCGATCAATGCGCGCAAAGCGGAAGCGATCGCACCATTGTCGAATGGATCGATGTTGTAATCCTGCTTGTCGGCAAGCGTGCGCAAATTGTCCCACTGCACAGGGGTTGCCTTCGCCGCAGGCGGCGGCGCTTCTGCAGGGGGCGGCGGTGCCGTGCTGCCGGTGCCTTTGCAAAGCATGAAGGGGGAAGCTTTGATGAGGTTCGCTTCGATCGCGGGAAGCTGCTCCCCGGGGCCGAGGTTCGGTTCGAACTTTATGACGCCGGGCTTCTCGTCCGCATTCACGAACATCATGGAGCGGCCATAATCGCTGTCACTGACGGGAAACGGGAAAAACGCCGACATGATGCCGTCGTAGGATTGGCCCATGAAAGACGCGGCATATTCGAACGACTTGGGTTGCACCGACTTGCCATTCACCCGAAACGTGAAGCCGGCATCGCCGATCGTCACGCGAGGTTCGATCTGGCAATTCCCGCCGGGGGCGTAGTCGCCATAAATTCCATCGAAGCCCTGGCCTTTCAGGCCTGTGACTGTGAGGGCATTCGCAGCGGCGGAGCCAAGCAACAGGGCCGCACCGATGCAGGTGCCCACGCAGCGCCCAAACAGCCGAATTTTCACGCTCATGCCATGCCCCCGGTTGCAAATTGCCCGCAGAGTCGAAATGTATCTGCGCCGCGCGAACAAGGCGAGCGGATATTTCCCGGACGGGGGCTATACCAAGCCATTCCTTGACTTTCGCACGCGCATGCGCATAGGCCCCGGCGGTTCTCTCGCGCGTGAATGCGCTAGATACTGGTGCAGGCGCTCTTCGGCGCTTACCCCTCACATCCGGACACGATTGCTCATATGAACTTTGCCGATCTCGGCCTTTCCGATGAATTGCTGAAGGCGGTAGCTACCGCCGGCTACGACACGCCCACGCCGATCCAGGCGCAGGCGATCCCGTCGGTGCTGATGATGAGCGATCTCATCGGCATCGCCCAGACGGGCACCGGCAAGACCGCCAGCTTCGTGCTGCCGATGATCGACATGCTCGCCGCATGGCCGCCGCCGCGCGCTGATGCCGCGCTCGCTGATCCTCGAGCCGACCCGCGAACTGGCCGCCCAGGTTGCCGAGAATTTCGAGAAGTACGGCAAGAACCACGATCTCAAGATGGCGCTGCTGATCGGCGGCGTGCAGATGGGCGACCAGGTCAAGGCGCTGAACGAAGGCGTCGACGTGCTGATCGCGACGCCGGGCCGGCTGATGGACCTGTTCGAGCGCGGCAAGATCCTGCTCACCGGCTGCGACCTGCTGGTGATCGACGAGGCGGACCGGATGCTCGACATGGGCTTCATCCCCGACATCGAGTTCATCTGCACCAAGCTGCCCGCCAACCGCCAGACCCTGCTGTTCTCGGCGACCATGCCGCCGCCGATCAAGAAGCTGGCCGACAAGTTCCTGACCAATCCCAAGACGATCGAAGTTGCCGCGCCCGGCGACCGCCAACGTCAACATCGCCCAGCACAAGGTGGCGGTGTCCAGCCGCGCGAAAAGCGCGATGTGCTGCGCAAGCTGCTGCGGACCGACGAAGTCACAAGCGCGCTGATCTTCGCCAATCGCAAGACGACGGTGCGCGAACTGGCCAAGAGCCTGAAGCAGAGCGGCTTCGCGGTCGGCGAGATCCATGGCGACATGGACCAGTCCTGCGCGCATTGCCGAGCTCGCACCGGTTCAAGGACGGCAAGATCAACATCCTGTGCGCGTCCGACGTTGCGGCGCGCGGGCATCGACGTCAAGGGCGTCAGCCACGTCTTCAACTTCGACACGCCCTGGCATCCTGACGATTACGTCCACCGCATCGGCCGCACCGGCCGCGCCGGGGCGACCGGCCGGGCCTTCACGTTCGTGACGCCCGAAGATGCCGAAGCGATCGCCAATGTCGAAAAGCTGACCGGCATGAAGATTCCGGTCTACGAAATGGACGGGAAAGCTGCCGACGGCGACGCTCCTGCACCGGAGCGCAAGGAACGCACGAAACGGGAGCCAACCAAGGCGCGGCCCGCGCGCGGACGGAAAGCCGACGCTGCCCCCGCGGAAAAGAAACGCGAAGAAGCCCGCAGCGAAGAAGATCGCTCCGCCGCGCCCAAGCGCGAACCCAGGCCTCGCCGCGACGAAGAACGCGCAGCCGCACCGAAGCGTGAGCCGAAGCCCCGCCGCGAAGAGCGCAAACCCGAAGCGGCCGACGATAATGGCGGCGATGAAGGCGAAGGCTGGAACGGCCCAGTGCCTGGCTTTCTTGGCGTTTCCATAGGCTGAGTAAGAGCCAAGGCCGCTTCGTCGCTGCGCTCCGTGCAATAGCGATGTGGCGGAAGGCTTGGCTGCGTCACTCCGCCAGGTCGACGAAGCTGTCGATCACGCGCTTGCGGCCGCTGGTTTCGAATTCGATCTCCAGCTTGTTGCCTTCCTGGGCGATCACTTCGCCATAGCCGAACTTGTCGTGGAACACGCGCGCGCCGATGCGTACGTCGCTGCGCGGCTTGGCGGCGAAGCTGGCGGCGCTGCGGCCGGGTTCGGCCAGCCGCTTCGGGGTTGGATCATAGCCGGTCGAAAGCGCCCGTTGCCAGCCGGGGCCGCGCGCTTGCGAGCGGCCCGGGCGGTCGCGCGCGACATGGGCGAAGGGATCGTCGTGCTCGGTCCAGTTTGCCCGCCACAGCGAGGCGCCGCCGGTCAGGGTGGTTTCCTGCTCGATATGCGCTTCGGGCAGTTCGGCGATGAAGCGCGAGGGGATCGAGCTGGTCCACTGGCCGTAGATGCGGCGGTTGGCGGCGTGGAGGATCGTGCAGCGCCGCCGCGCGCGGGTGATCGCGACATAGGCGAGGCGGCGTTCCTCCTCGAGGCTGGCGAGCCCGCCTTCGTCGAGCGCGCGCTGCGAGGGGAAGACGCCTTCCTCCCAGCCGGGCAGGAAGACGTTGTCGAATTCCAGCCCCTTGGCGGCGTGGATGGTCATGATCGTGACCTTCTCGCCGTCGTCCGCCGCGTCATTGTCCATCACCAGGCTGACATGTTCGAGGAAATCGCCCAGCGTTTCGTAATCCTCCATCGCGCGGGCAAGTTCGGACAGGTTTTCCAGCCGCCCGGCGGCTTCGGCGCTGCGTTCGGCCTGGAGCATCGCGGTGTAGCCCGATTCGTCGAGCACCGTGCGCAGCAGTTCGGCGGGCGAGACGCTTGCCGGCCAGTTCGCGCCAGCGCAGGAAGTCGCGCATCAGCGCGGCGATGGTGCTGCGCGCGCGCGCTTGGGCAATTCGTCGCTGTCGGCCAGTTGCAGCGCGGCGGCGGCCAGCGGCAGGCCGGTGCGCGCGCGCGTGGCGGTGCATCGTCTCCAGCGCCTTGTCGCCAAGCCCGCGCTTGGGCTGGTTGTAGATCCGCTCGAAGGCGAGATCGTCCTGCGGCTGGGCGATCACGCGCAGATAGGCGAGCGCGTCGCGGATTTCGGCGCGCTCGTAGAAGCGGAAGCCGCCGATGATCCGGTAGTTGAGGCCGATCTGGATGAAGCGGTCTTCGAACTCGCGGGTCTGGTACTGCGCGCGCACCAGGATCGCGACCTGATCGAGCGCGCGCGCCTTCGCGCTCGAGCCGCTCGATCTCCTCGCCGACGCGGCGCGCTTCCTCGGGCGCGTCCCACACGCCGATGACGCGCGACCTTGTCGCCGCCGTTGACCTCGGTCCACAGCGTCTTGCCGAGCCGCTCGCTATTGGCGCGCGATCAGGCCCGAGGCGGCGCCGAGGATATGCGGGGTCGAGCGGTAATTCTGTTCCAGCCGGATCACCTTGGCGCCGGGGAAATCCTTCTCGAAGCGCAGGATGTTGGCGACCTCCGCCCCGCGCCAGGAATAGATCGACTGGTCGTCATCGCCGACCACGCAGATGTTCTTGCGCGTCCTGCGCGAGCAGCCGCAGCCAGAGATACTGGACCGCGTTGGTGTCCTGATATTCGTCGACCATGATGTAGTTGAAGCGCTGCTGATACTGCTCCAGCACGTCGCGGTGGCTGCGGAAGATGTTCAGCATGTGCAGCAGCAGATCGCCGAAATCGCAGGCGTTCAGCGCCTTCAGCCGGTCCTGATAGGCGCGGTAGAACTGCTGGCCCTTGCCATTGGCATAGGCTTCGTTCTCCGCCGCATCGAGATCGGCGGGGTTCAGGCCGCGGTTCTTCCAGCGGTCGATCAGCCCGGCAAGCTGGCGCGCGGGCCAGCGCTTCTCGTCGAGGTCGTCGGCCTGGATCAGCTGCTTGAGCAGGCGCAGCTGATCGTCGGTATCGATGATCGTGTAGTTGCGACTGCAGCCCGACCAGTTCGGCATGGCGGCGCAGCATCTTGGCGCAGATCGAATGGAACGTGCCGAGCCAGGGCATGCCCTTCCACCGCCGGCGCCGATCAGCTGGCCGACGCGCTCGCGCATCTCGCGCGCGGCCTTGTTGGTGAAGGTGACGCAGAGAATCTCGCGACGGCCAGGCGCGCCGCGTCGCGACCAGATGCGCGAGCCGCGCGGTCAGCGCGGCGGTCTTGCCGGTGCCGGCGCCGGCCAGCATCAGCACCGGGCCTTCGGTGGTCAGCACGGCCTCGCGCTGCGGCGCGTTCAGGCCGCGCGCATAGGGCGGCGCGGCATCATCCTCCACTGGAGGCGAAAGGGGGCTGTCCGAACTCATGGCGTATGCGAACAGCTAGGGAACACAGCGGCGCCTTGCAAGCGAAGTCGGCAGGTTTAATCTTCGGATAGTCGCAAGAGATGCAGCCGCGCCTTGCCGACATTCCGCGCGGCGTCGAGCGTGTAGCCTTTGACTTCGAGTATTTCGCGCTTCTCGGTTTCGACACTGATCCATGTCGCCGGCGAGACCCAGCCGAGCCGCTTGAGCCGGTCGAGCGCGACGGCGCCCCGCACCGCTGCCATAGGGCGGATCGAGCAGCAGCACGTCGGGCGCTTGCTGGGCGGGGCCGATGGCATGGACCGATGCGGCCCGCACGTCGCTGCGCTGCTCGGCACGAAGGCTGGCGATGTTGCTGCGCAGCGTGCGCAAGGCCGAGACATCCTGTTCGATAAAGATCGCGCGAGCGGCTCCGCGCGACAGTGCCTCCAGGCCCAATGCCCCCGATCCGGCAAACATATCGGCGACCAGCAAGCCCTCGAAACTTCCGAGGCGGCTGGTCAGCATCGAAAACAGCGTCTCGCGCGTTCTGTCCGCCGTAGGGCGCGTTGTGTCCCCTTTAGGTGCCGTTAAGCTCCTGCCCCGCCAATCGCCTGCGATGATCCTCATTTCGAGGGTGCTTTGTGTAAAAACTTGCGGAATTGCTCGACTTCCGCCTGCTTGATCTCTTCGGCTGCGCCGCGCGGCAAGTCGCCCAGCTCGAACGGGCCGTAGGCGGTGCGCATCAGGCGCGAGACCTCCAGCCCGAGATGTTCGAGCACACGGCGCACTTCGCGGTTCTTGCCTTCGGTCAGGGTCAGTTCGATCCACTGGTTGCGGCCGGTGCGGCGCTCCAGATTGGCGTCGATCGGGCCGTAGCGCACGCCGTCGATGGTGATGCCCTCGATCAGCTCTTCCAGCTGGGCCTGCGAGATCTCGCCGAATGCGCGCGCGCGGTAGGTGCGCGGGATGCCTGCTGGAGGGCAGTTCCATCGCGCGCTTCAACTCGCCGTCATTGGTCAGCAGCAGCAGGCCTTCGGTGTTGAAATCGAGCCGCCCGACCGGCATCAGCCGCGGCGTGCCCTTGGGCAGGGCGTTGCGCAGCGCGTTGTAGATCGTCGGCCGTCCGGCGGGATCGCGCTCGGCGGTCAGCAGGCCGGAGGGCTTGTGAAAGCGGAACAGCCGGGGCGTCGGGCGCCATCGCCACGGGCTTGCCGTCGACCGTCACGCCCTTGAGGTTGGGAAGGATCGTGGCCGCGGTTTCCAGCACCTCGCCGTCGAGCGTCACCCGCCCGTCGGCGATCATGCGCTCCACCTCGCGGCGGCTGGCGACGCCGGCGCGGGCGAGCAGCTTGGCGATCCGTTCGCCGACGGGCTTGTCTGTCTGAAGTCATGGGCGGCGCATTAGCTGTTGAGGAGCCTCACGACCACCCTTCCCAAAGGCGCAGCGCCCGCTAGTCTCGCGCGGCGCAGGGGAGCGAGGAACGCAGCTAGATGGCCGATGCCGTAACGACCGAGAAAAAGCCCCGCTGGCACAGGATGTTCGTGGCGCTCGGACATCCCAAGACCGGCTATATGGCGATCTTCGGTTTTGCGGCCGGCCTGCCCTACGCCTTGCTGCTGGGGACGCTCTACGCCTGGCTGAGCGAGGCCCAGGTCGATCTCGAGACGATGGGCGTCTTCTCGCTCATCGGGCTGGCCTATGCGTTCAAATTCCTGTGGTCGCCGTTGCTCGACCGGGTCAATCTGCCGCTGGTCAAACGGCTCGGCAAGCGCAAGCAATGGATCGTGACGGCGCAACTCGCGCTCGGGGCGATCCTGCTGGTGCTGTCGACTGCTCGACCCCAAATCGGCCCTGGGCATGTTCTCGCTGCTTGCAGGGATCGGCGCCTTCGCTTCGGCGACGCAGGACGTGGTGATCGATGCCTGGCGCGTCGACGTGGCGGACGAGGTCGCCACGATCGACATGCTCTCCACCGTCTATCAGATGGGCTATCGCATCGCCGCGCTGGTCGGCGGGGCGCTCGCACTGTTCCTGGCGGCGCGGATCGGCTGGCCGGAAGTCTATGCCGTCATGGGCGCCATCATGGCGGCGGTCGGCGTCTTGAGCCTGTTTGCCCCGGAAGCGGCGGAAACGGCCGAGCAGGCCGCTCAGGACAAGGAGAAGTTCGCGCATCTCAGGGCGCCGGGAGAGCTCAATCCGCGGGTGAGGGCGCTCGCGCTGGGCGCGGTGGGTCTGCTGTGGGGCTGGGCGTTGCTGACGGTCGGCGTCTTCATGGTCCGCTCGCTGCGCCAACGATCCTGAGGCGCGCCCGGATTCAGTCGCCTTCATCGCCACGCAAGGCCCGATGATCGTGATCGCGACCGTGGTGCTGCCGTCGTTGATCGCGGTCTGGCTGGTGCTGCTGCAGCGGCGCGGCAAGCAGGTGCTCCAGGAAACCGCGCCCGCCGGGCGGCACGGTTCGACGCTTTGCTCGATCACGGCTACCGCGCGCTGATCCTGCCGCTGACGGACATCATCGGCCGGCTGGGCTGGGCGGCGATCGTGGTGCTGGCGCTGGTGCTGACCTACCGGATCACGGACTCGATCTGGGGCAGCTTCGCCTATCCATTCTATCTGGGTGAACTGAAATATTCGAATGATGAAGTGGCCGTGGCGTCGAAGTTCTTCGGTGTCGGCGCGCTGATGCTGGGCCTGGCACTGGGCGGCACGCTGATGACCTTGATCGGCCGCATGGCGACGCTGACGCTGGGCGCAGTCACCGCCGCGCTGACGAATCTCCTCTATGCCGATCTCGCCATTGGCGGGGATGCGGATGCAGGCCGTGGCGGACATTTCCGGTTTCACCTGGCTGGTCACGCATATGGGCGGTGAGGCGCGGCTGGCGAAACTGATGATGGCGATCGCGGGCGAGAATATCGCGGTCGGCATCGCGGGCGCGGCCTTCGTCGCCTATCTCTCCTCCATCGTCGCCAAGGGCTACAGCGCGGTGCAATACGCGCTGCTATCCTCGCTGACCTTGCTGGTCGGAACGCTGGGGCGCGGTGCGCTGGGCAAGATGATCGAGGTGCAGGGCTATTACCAAGTGTTCCTGCTGACTACCGGGATCGGCTTCGTGGCGGTTCTGCTGTGTATCGTGGAATGGGTCCGGCGCTCGCGCATACCGGGCGGCGGGTTCACTGTACCCGGTGCGGCCGATCGCGTCTGACGGAAAATTCAACGAGACCAAAAAACCACTTTCCTACACTTCACGAATTTGATCTAACCTATTCGGTTCTTTCTCATCGTGAATGTTGGATTCGCATCCGCGCGCTACTCGCTAGTCGGGTATCTCGTCGTTGAGGCGCAGAACCTCGCCGGCAAGATATAGCGAACCGCAAATCAGCACCGTCTGCGGCCTCGCGTCGCCATCCTGGGCAATCCGTTCCGCCAGCTGCCGCAGCGCCGTCTGGACGTCTTCGGCGGATTCGGCGGGCGAGATATCGAGCTCGCGGGCCGTATCCCGGATATCTGCGGGGCTATGGCCGTCGTGATCGAGCAGCGGCACGGCCCAGAGCCGCTCGATATAAGGCGCGATCGGCTCAAGGAACTGCCTGATCGGCCGGTTCGCCATCATTGCCATGACGAGGTTGAGCTTCGGGCGGTTGGCAAGCGTGCGGGCGATCGCCTGTGCCGCATCCGGATTGTGGCCGCCGTCGAGGATGAATTCGGCGCCGGGAATAATTGCGGTAATAGGGCCATCGTCGAGCGCTTGCAGCCGCGCAGGCCAGCGTGCCGTGCGGATGCCTTCGGCCATCGCTTCGGGGGTCACTTCCACTTTATCCTGGTGGCGAAGCATTGCCACGGCCAGCGCGGCATTGTCGGCCTGGTGAGCGCCAAACAGCTGCGGCAAGGGCAGATCAAGCTCGCCTGCTTCGTCGCGGTAGTGAATCATCGTGTCGGCACTGGCGGTCCATTCATGGCCGCGCATGGCGACCGGTGCGCCGGCGGCCTTGGCCAGCCTGACGACCTGCTCGGTAGCTTCGGGCGGATAGGACTGAGTGACCAGCGGCGATCCGTGGCGCGCAATATGCGCTTTCTCGAAGGCGATTCGCGCCAATGGGTACGCCGGTGCCGCGGGGTCTTCGCGCAGCAGGAACGCCTCGTGGTCGATGCCTAGCGAGGCAATGCCGCAAGCGGCCGGATGGTCGAGCACATTGGTCGCATCGAAACGCCCGCCCAAGCCGACCTCGATCACGCAGGCATCGGCCGGAATGCGGGAGAAGGCGAGGAAAGTGGCGGCGGTGGTGACCTCGAAGAAGCTCGGGCTGAGATCCTCGCTGCGGTCGAGCACTTCCTTGAGCAATTCGGCCAGCAAGGCATCGTCGATCAGCTTGCCGGCGATGCCGGATGCGCTCGTTGTAGCGCACCAGATGCGGCTTGGTCGCGGAGTGGACGACGAGCCCCTGGGCCTCGAGCATGTAGCGCAGATAGGTGCAGGTCGAACCTTTGCCGTTGGTTCCGGCGACGTGGAAAGTGGGCGGCAGCGACTTTTGCGGATCGCCCAACCGGCTCAGGATCTCGCGGATCGTCTCCAGCCCGAAGCGCCCCTGCGGCAGCGACAGCGCGGCCAGCCGGTCAAGCTGCAGCTGGACCGCGGGATCGTCCGAAGTGGCGAAGTCGCGCACGGTTATTGCCCCCTCTTCTTTAGAGGAGGGGGTTGGGGGTGGTGGCGCCGGGCGCAATGATGGCGGAATGGCACCACCTCGCTGCGACTAAGGCTTGCCGGGCAAGCCCAAGTCTCGCTGCCCCTCCTCTGAAGAGGAGGGGAGGTAGAGCGCGCTCATGCCGCCTTCGCGGGGCTGAGATAATCGAGCAAATCCGCCAGCATGTCGCGCAGATCCTTGCGCTGCACCACCATGTCGACCATGCCGTGCTCGTGGAGATATTCCGCGCGCTGGAAGCCTTCGGGCAGTTTTTCGCGGATCGTATCCTGGATCACGCGCTGGCCGGCAAAGCCGATCAGCGCGCCGGGCTCGGCAATCTGGATGTCGCCCAGCATCGCATAGCTGGCGGTGACGCCGCCGGTGGTCGGATCGGTCAGCACGACGATATAGGGCAGGCCGGCTTCCTTGCAGGCGGCGGGTCATCACGGTCGCGCGGGCATCTGCATCAGGCTGAGAATGCCTTCCTGCATCCGCGCGCCGCCTGCGGCGGTGACCACGATGTAGGCGCAGCGTTCCGTCGAGCGCCTTCTCGGCCCCGGCGCAGAAGGCTGCGCCCACGGCCATGCCCATCGATCCGCCCATGAAGGAGAAGTCCTGCACGCCGACAACTGCCTTGTGGCCGTCGATCGTGCCCAGCGCGGCGGTGAAGGCATCGGCATGCGGGCTCTGGCGCGCGGGCGGCCTTGAGGCGGTCGGTATAGCGTCTTGGAGTCGCGGAACTTGAGCGGGTCTTCGCGCCACCTTGGGCTGCGGCAGCAGCTTGAAGCCCGTGATCGAGCAGCTGCGCGAAGCGCGCATCCGCGCCGATCCGGCCATGATGGTCGCACGCGGGCAGACGCTGAGGTTCGCCTCGTACTCCTTGGTGAACAGCATCTCGCTGCACGTCGGGCATTTGACCCAGAGATTGTCGGGCGATTCGCGCTTGGTGCTGAAGGGCAGCGCATTGCGGACGCGGGTGAGCCAGCTCATGCGACCGTCTCTCTTCGGGCATTATGGACTGCGTTGGCAAGGGCCGCGGTCAGTTCCCTGAGCGGTGCCGGCGGCATTCCGCGCCATGTTCGCCCGATGATCTCGACGAGCGCCGAACCGACCACCACGCCGTCGGCCACGCGGGCGATCGCGGCGGCCTGCTCGGGCGTGCGCACGCCGAAGCCGACCGCGACGGGCAGATCGGTCGCGGCCTTGAGCCGCGCGACGGCTTCCTCGATCGACTCGCCTGCGCGGCCTGCTGCTTGCCGGTGATCCCGGCGACCGAGACGTAATAGAGGAACCCGCCCGAGCCATCGAGCACGGCGGGCAGCCGCGCGGCATCGGTGGTCGGGGTGGCGAGGCGGATCAGCGTCGATGCCCGGCGCGCGCAGGGCGGGGCCAAGCTCGGGGTCTTCCTCGGGCGGAATGTCGACGCAGATCACGCCGTCGACGCCGGCCTTGGCGGCATTCGGCGGCGAACCATTCCGGCCCGCGATGGATCATCGGGTTGGCATAGCCCATCAGCACCAGCGGCACGTCCGGGTGGCGCGCGCGGAAGTCGGCGGCGATGGCGAGGATGTCGGCGGTCGTCGTGCCCGCGCCGAGCGAGCGCAGATTGGCCGCCTGGATCGCCGGGCCATCGGCCATCGGATCGGTGAACGGCATGCCCAGCTCGATCACATCCGCGCCGCCTTCGACCAGCGCGTCGAGATTGGCGGCGGTGTCGCCGTCGCCGGCGGTGATGAAGCAGACGAGGGCGGGGCGGCCCTTGCGCGAAAGCGGCGTTGCGAAGCGGATCATATCTTCGCCCCCAGCGCCTCGGCGACGGTGAAGATGTCCTTGTCGCCGCGGCCGCACAGATTGGCGAGGATGATCTGCATCCTTCGGCCATCGTCGGCGCGACCTTGGCCACGGCGGCGATCGCGTGGCTCGGTTCGAGCGCGGGGATGATGCCTTCGGTGCGGCACAGCAGCTGGAAGGCGTCGAGCGCCTCGTTGTCGGTGATCGCGGTGTAGTCGACCCGGCCGATTTCCTTCAGCCAGGCGATGTTCCGGGCCGATGCCGGGATAGTCGAGCCCGCGCTGATCGAATGGGCTTCGGTGATCTGGCCGTCCTCGTCCTGCAGCAGGTAGGTCTTGTTGCCGTGGAGGATGCCGGGGCGACCGCCGGCGAGGCTCGCGGCATGCTGCTTGTCGAGCCCGTGGCCCGCCGCTTCGACGCCGAGCATCTTGACGTCCGGATCGTCGAGGAACGGGTGGAACAGGCCGATCGCGTTCGATCCGCCGCCGATCGCCGCGACCAGCAGATCGGGCAGGCGGCCGGTGCGGCTCCAGCATCTGCGCGCGCGCTTCCTTGCCGATCACGCTCTGGAAATCGCGCACCAGCTCGGGATAGGGGTGCGGGCCGGCGGCGGTGCCGATGATGTAGAAGGTGTCGTGCACATTCGCGACCCAGTCGCGCAGCGCCTCGTTCATCGCGTCCTTGAGCGTGTTGGCGCCGCTGGTGACCGGGATCACCTCGGCGCCGAGCAGCTTCATGCGGAACACGTTGGGCTGCTGCCGCTCGACATCCTTCGCGCCCATGTAGATCACGCAAGGCAGGCCGAAGCGCGCGCAGACGGTGGCGGTGGCGACGCCGTGCTGGCCCGCGCCGGTCTCGGCGATGATCCGCGTCTTGCCCATGCGGATCGCGAGCAGGATCTGGCCGATGCAATTGTTGATCTTGTGCGCGCCGGTGTGATTGAGCTCGTCGCGCTTGAACCAGATCTGCGCGCCGCCCAAGTTCCTCGGTCAGGCGCGGGGCGAAATAGAGCGGGCTGGGGCGGCCGACATAATGTTCGAGCAGATCGTCGAACTCGGCCTGGAACGCCGGGTCGGCCTTGCGCCGCGCGATATTCGCGCTCGAGATCGAGGATCAGCGGCATCAGCGTTTCGGCGACATAGCGGCCGCCGAACTGGCCGAAATGGCCGCGTTCGTCGGGCAAGCTGCGAAAGCTGTTGGGCAGGGTTGGGCTGTCGGTCATGGTCGTTCAGTCTTTCAGGCAATAGGGTCCGTTCGCTTCGATTGTGATCGAGAAGCGTTCAGCGCCATCGTGCCTCGATGCGCGCAACAAAGGTTGCCAGCGTCAACATTGCCGAACCGCTTTGCAGAAGGCCGCGATCTTGTCCACATCCTTGACGCCCGGCGCGCTTTCGACGCCCGAGGAGGTATCCACCAGGCTTGTACGCGTGATCCGGATCGCCTCGGCCACATTGTCCGGGGTTAGGCCGCCGGCCAGCCCCCAGGCCGCGGTACCGTGATTGCCGGACAGCAGCGCCCAATCGAATGCCAGCCCCATTCCGCCCGGAAGCGTTCCGGAGGGCGTCTTGGCGTCAAACAGGATGAAGTCCGCAGCTGTGCGATAGGCAATGGCCTTCGCAATATCGCCGGGCGCTGCGACGGACATGACTTTCCACACGGGAAGGTCGAAGCGAGCCCGGATCTGCGCCGCTCGTTCAGGCGTCTCTTTTCCGTGAAGCTGGATGGTGTCGAGTTTAGCGGCCCATACGCACTTCCCCCAGCAGGGCATCGTCGGGATCCACGAACACGCCAACCTTGTCGATTCGGTTTCCCGCGCGTTCCGCCAGAGCGGCAGCATCGCGCGCCGAAAGATAGCGCGGACTGGGCGGAAAGAAATTGAAACCCACAAATTTGGCATGTGCCGCAATCGCGGCCTCAAGCGCGTCGCTCTGAGTAATTCCGCAGATTTTGATTTGGGGCGCGGTCATGATGCGGCGCAGTTAGGGCAATTGACGGCAGTATTGAAGTCTAAAGCGTCGCCTCGATCGCGCGTGCCGCGGTGACGGGATCTTCCGCGCGGCTGATCGGGCGGCCGATCACCAGCACGCTTGCGCCATTGTCGCGCGCCTGCCGCGGGGTGACGATGCGCTTCTGGTCGCCAATATGATGCCCCTGCAGGACGTAGCCCGGGAACGACGAAGAATCCGTCCTTCCACTGCTTGTGCACCGCGCCGACTTCCTGGCCGGAACAGACGATCCCGTCGAGCCCGGCCTTCTCGGCGAGTTCGGCAAGGCGCATGACCTGATCGTGCGCCGAACCTGCCACGCCGGTGCGTGACAGATCGTTATCGTCGAGGCTGGTCAGCATGGTGACGCCGACGACCTTGGTATGTTCCCCCGCCGCCGCCTTGGCATCTTCCATCATCGCCCGCCCGCCGCTGGCGTGGACCGTCACGATCGCCGGTTCGAGCAAGTGGATCGCCTGCATCGCGCCAGCCACGGTGTTCGGGATATCGTGCAGCTTGAGGTCGAGGAAGATCGGCAGGCCCAGATGCGCGATTTCATGCACGCCGTGATGGCCGTGGGCGCAGAAGAATTCGAGCCCGAGCTTCACGCCGCCGACATGCGCCTTGACCTTGCTGGCCAGCGCTTTCGCGGCATCGAGTTGCGGCAGGTCGAGAGCGAGATAGATAGGGTTGCTCACTTGACCTCGTTCGGTTGTTGGATCGGTGTAATATTCGGACTTTCGGGGGCCTCTTCGCTGCCTCGTTCGGGCACCGGCGCGCCCACCGTGCTGCGTATCGCCGTTTCGAGCGACTTGATCCGGCGAGTCAGCCGCCAGCGCATGCCCGTGTAGAGCAGCCAGATCGGCAATAGCCCTGCGAGGAAGGCAATGATCACCAATGCCGGCTTCTTCGTTTCAAGAACCAGGTTCTCCCAGATCTTTATCTCGACTGGATCCCAGTTGTTGAACGAGAAGATCAGCAGCACCAGTGCCAGCAAAACCCAAACGATTGTGCGGATAATCTGCATAGCTGGGGCCTCCTTTCCGCTCGTTGCCCAAGGCGATGCTAGGCGGGATACCCGTGGAAGGGAAGGGCGCACGTCATCCGAAAACGCGATCGAATATCCGGTCGACCTGCCTGAAGTGATAGTCGAGGTTGAATTTATCTTCCAACTCTCCCGGCGAGAGCGCCGCAGCGACGTCAGGATCGGCCTTGAGCAGTTCGAGCAGCGAGAGCCTGCCGTCCGATTCCCACACCTTCATCGCATTGCGCTGAACCAGGCGATAGGCGTCCTCGCGGCTCACACCCGCCTGAGTCAGTGCCAGCAACACGCGCTGCGAATGGACCAGTCCGCCCATACGGTCGAGATTGGCCTGCATCCGCTCCGGATAGACCAGCAGCTTGTCGACCACGCCGGTCAGCCGTGCGAGTGCGAAATCGAGCGTGATCGTTGCATCGGGGCCGATGAAACGCTCCACGGAGGAGTGCGAAATGTCCCGCTCGTGCCACAAGGCCACATTCTCCAGCGCCGGCGTAACTGCCGAGCGGACAACCCGCGCCAGGCCGGTGAGGTTCTCGGTCAGAACCGGATTGCGCTTGTGCGGCATTGCGCTCGAGCCCTTCTGGCCGGGCGAGAAATACTCCTCGACCTCAAGCACTTCGGTGCGCTGCAAATGGCGTATCTCGGTTGCCAGGCGTTCGATCGAACTCGCGATCACGCCGAGCGTCGCGAAATACATGGCATGGCGGTCGCGCGGGATGACCTGAGTCGAGATCGGCTCTGGCGGCGAGCCCCAGCTTTTCGGCGACATATTCCTCTACCGATGGATCGATGTTCGCGAAAGTGCCGACGGCGCCGGAAATGGCGCAGGTTGCAATGTCCAGCCGGGCAGCCTCGAGGCGCGCCCGGCAACGGGCGAACTCGGCATAGGCCTGGGCCAGCTTGAGCCCGAAGGTGGTCGGTTCGGCATGAATGCCGTGGCTGCGGCCGATCGTGGGGGTGTATTTATGTTCCTCAGCGCGGCGCTTGAGCGCGGCCAGCAGGGCGTCGAGGTCGTCGAGCAGCATGTCTGACGCACGCACGAGCTGCACGCTCAGCGTCGTATCGAGCACGTCGGAGCTGGTCATGCCCTGGTGCATGAAGCGCGCTTCGTCGCCCACCTGTTCGGCCACCCAGGTCAGGAAGGCGATGACATCGTGCTTGGTGACGGCTTCGATCGCGTCGATGGCTGCAACGTCGATGACAGGTTCGGTCTTCCACCAGTCCCACAACGCCGTGGCGGCGCTCTTTGGAACCACGCCGAGTTCGCCGAGCTTTTCGGTCGCATGCGCCTCGATTTCGAACCAGATGCGGAATTTCGCTTCCGGCTCCCAGATCGCGGTCATGGCAGGGCGGGCGTAACGGGGAACCATGGTCAACTCCGGCAGTGGTATTTTGCGGAACGCAGTTGCCAGAGCCGCTAGGGCGGGGCGCGCATGAAGGCAAGGCCGATGCTAGGGCTTTGCAAGCCATGGCTGGCGTGATTATGACGCGGCCATGAGCGCCGCCCTGATAGATCGCATGTTGACCCGCACCGTCAAGAAGGGCGTGCTGGAACTTACATATGCCGATGGCCGGCACATGAGTTTTGGAACGCCGACACCGGGTTATCCTGATGTGGCGATTCGCTTTGCGGACAAGCGCGTTTCGCGAGACATCATCATGGACCCCCGCCTTGGCGCCGGCGAAGCCTATATGGACGGCCGCATCGTCATCGAACGCGGCGATGTCATGCAATTCGTCCAGCTGGTCCAGTCGAACCGCATGTGGGAAGACGGCATCGATCTTGGCGAGCCAACTCTCGTGCGACGAGCCCGGGACCGGCTGCGGTATCTGGTGCGGTCGTTCAACAAGCCGGGCAGTTCGAAACGCAATGTCTCGCACCATTACGATATCGGCAACGATCTCTACCGTCTGATGCTCGATCCCGAGCACATGCAGTATAGCTGCGCCTACTGGCCGCGCGAAGGCATGTCACTGGCCGAAGCGCAGGAGGCCAAGCTGGCGCATATCGCGGCCAAGCTCGCACTATCGCCCGGTCAGCGCGTGCTCGATATCGGGTGCGGCTGGGGCGGCATGTCGATCTACCTGGCGCGAAAGACCGGGGTAGAGGTGCTGGGCATCACGCTCAGCGAAGAGCAACTCGCCCTGGCCAGGGAACGCGCCGTGGCCGCGGGTGTAGAGGACAAGGTGCGCTTCGAACTCGTCGACTATCGAGACCTTGCGAAACGCGGAGTGTCGTTCGACCGGATCGTTTCCGTCGGCATGTTCGAACACGTTGGCGTGCCGCAATATGAGACGTTCTTCCGTGCTTGCGCCAATCTGCTCAATTCGAGTGGAGTTATGCTGCTGCACACGATCGGGCGGCTGAACGAGCCTGGCTTTACCGACGCATTTACCGACAAGCACATCTTTCCCGGCGGCTACATTCCAGCACTCAGTGAAACCGTGGAAGCGAGCGAAAAGGTCCGGCTTGCCATGACCGATGTTGAGATCTTGCGCTTCCATTATGCCAAGACCCTGCGCGAATGGTACAAGCGCTGCGTCGAAAACCGCGAAGCGATCGTGGCAATGTATGACGAGCGCTTTTTCCGGCTGTGGACCTTCTACCTCTCGGGCTCGACCGCTGCGTTCGAGAGCGGGGGGATGTGCAATTTCCAGATCCAGTACAGCCGTCGGCGCGACACCCTGCCTTTAACTCGCGACTATATGGGGCAGGCCGAGGCGAAATTGCTCGAATAATCCGCCCTATCGGCCGGTGAGCCTGTCAGATCAGCCCTTTCGCCTTGAGCGAAACATGTCCTTCGCGCCCAATGATCAGGTGATCGTGCACGGTTATACCCAACAGGCGGCCGGCCTCCGCAATGCGGTTGGTGATCTGGATATCCGCTCTGCTCGGTTCGGGAGAGCCGCTGGGATGGTTGTGCACCAGGATCAAGGCGGTCGCACCGAGATCGAGCGCGCGGCGAATGACTTCGCGGGGGTGAATCGCGGCTTCGTCGATCGAACCATCGCCCGACATGTTCGTCGAGGATCAGCACGTTGCGGGCATTCAGATAGAGAACCCGCACCCGTTCGACCGTGAGATGCGCCATGTCGATCTGCAGATAATCGAGCAAGGCCTGCCAGCTTCCCAGCACGGGCATTTCCTGCACTTGCTCGCGCGCCATCCGGCGAGAGGCCAGCGCCACGATCTTGAGCGCCGCAGCGCTCGTTTCTCCCATATTGGGATGCTCGGCCAGCGATCGCGCATCCGCATTGAGTACGCCGGCAAGCGAGCCGAACCGCCGGATCAGCGATTTGGCGATCGGCTTCGTGTCGATCCGCGGCCGCGCGGTCATCAGAAGATATTCCAGAACCTCGTGGTCGGCGAGCGCATCGGCACCGCCCGCGAGCAGCCGCTGCCGCAGCCGCGCACGGTGCCCAGACGCGTCATTCTGAGCGCTGCCGTCCATCGCCTCGTTTCCGGATTTCTCGGCCAAGGCAACTTCCCCCGCGCCCACGCGTTACACATGCTATGCATTGCCTTTAGCAGTGCATGCGCGCAAGTGTGAGGCGAATGGCGGAGCAGATCGAAGATCGGGCGGATGACGCAATTGCGCCTGCTCGCCGCCGCAGGCTTGGCTGGCGGATTTTCGCATTCATTGCCGTGGTTTTGGCCGGGCTGGCAGCCTACGGCTGGTTTTCTCGCGAGGAGCTGGCAAGCAATCTGATCGAAAGCCAGCTCGCCAAGCTGGGCGTGGACGCAACTTACCGAATCGTCTCGATCGGGCCGCGCAGGCAGATCGTCAGCGATATCGTGGTCGGCGATCCGGCACATCCCGACCTGACCATCGAACGAGCCGAAATCACCCTCACACCTCGTTTCCCGCTACCGGGCATCGGACGCGTTACGCTGGTCAAGCCAAGGCTCTACGGATCATATCGTAGCGGGAAGCTCAGCTTCGGCTCACTCGACAAGATGCTGTTCGAACAGCCATCGGCGGAACCGTTCGCCTTTCCGGACATGGAACTCACTCTCACAGATGCCCGCGCGCTGCTTGAAACAGATTACGGCCCGATCGGCGCCAAGGCTCAGGGTAGCGGGCATCTGCAAGGCGGCTTCGCCGGAATAGTGGCGGTTAATGCACCCGAGCTCGCCTTCGATGGCTGCACGACGCGGGACGCCACGCTTTTTGGAAAAATCACAATCGATGCCGAACGCCCGGGTTTTGCACGGCCCTCTCCGGCTCGCATCGCTTGAATGCCCGAAATACAACCTGTCGCTGCGCGATGCCGGTCTCAATCTCGACGCCCGGATCGACCGCAATCTTGCAGGCCTGGAAGGAAATGCGGGCCTGACCGGTGGAATGCTGAGCCTTGCCGAGAGCCGCGTGGAGACGCTTACTGGATCTTCGAGTTTCAGCTGGCGCAAAAGCGCACTGACCGCGAAGTACAGGCTTGGCACCGGTCAAGTGCGGACTCCGAATGCGGAGTCTGGGGTCATTCTCGATCGATGGTTCGGCGCGTTCGCAAAGAGGCTTTGACCGGGTCGAGGTCGAAATGGACGTCGAAGGCTCCGATCTCAGGATTGGTCCGCAAATGGACAAGTCGCTGGCAGGCTTGGCGGCGGCAGCTTCGGATACGCTGGCAGGTCCGATGCTTGCGCAGGTCCGGTCCACTTTGGCGCGGGAAGGGCGGGACAGCGATCTCTCCGCAAATCTGACGTTGCGCAAGACAGGCGACGTCGTCAGCCTGGTGGTGCCGCAAGCGCGCTTGCGCGGAGGCCGCAGCGGAGACACGCTGCTTGCCGTCTCCCGCTTCCAATATTCCTCAAGCGGCGA
This sequence comes from uncultured Alphaproteobacteria bacterium, assembly GCA_963777785.1. GTDB lineage: Bacteria > Pseudomonadota > Alphaproteobacteria > Sphingomonadales > Sphingomonadaceae > Andeanibacterium. The sequence goes on along the minus strand of CAVZRU010000002.1, from coordinate 151,315 downwards.
CACACCGCGCTTTTCGGGCGGCTTCACCACCGGCGGCCCTGGGATGCCGCTGATCTCCGGTCGGATGGAGCAGCGCGGCGGCACCAGCCCCGGTGTCCTCAACCTTCGTATGGCGGAATATCGCGTCGCGGGCGGAAGTCTCGCTGTGCCGGAACTTGTGGTGACGCAGGTACAAGGCGGCACCTTTTCCTTCGCCGGAAACGTGGTCGCAAGTGGCCGTCTCCCCGGCGGATCGGCGCGCAACCTAGTCGTTCCCGTCAGCGGCGATTGGTCCGAGGGCAATGGACTGGCGGTCTGGCGAAATTGCACCCGATTGTCGTTCGACGGCCTGACACTCGCCAGTTTGACGCTCGAAAAGCGGAGCCTGCAACTCTGCCCGCCGACTGGCACCGCAATAGTGCGTAGCGATGCAGCAGGTACACGGATCGCAGCGGGCACGCCGTCGTTGGATCTCGCGGGCCGCCTCGGTGAAACGCCGATCCAGTTGCGCACCGCTGCGGTGGGCCTTGCCTGGCCCGGCAATTTGTCCGCAAGAGATATCGACGTGGTGCTGGGCCCCGAAGCAACCGCCACGCGCTTCCAGTTAAGCGAACTCGACGCGAAGATCGACAGCGACGTCCGCGGCAAATTCTCCGGCGCTGACGCGCGCCTTTTTGCAGTCCCGCTGGATATTCTGGATGCCAGCGGCGAATGGCGTTTTGCGGGCGGCCAGCTCGATCTGACCCAAGGGGCATTCCGGCTTGAAGATCGCGAGCAGGTCGACCGGTTTGAACCGTTGATCGCCAGTGACGCGGAACTGTCGCTCGAAGACAATCGCATAACCGCCACTGCCATCATGCGGGAACCCGTCAGCGACCGGGTGATCACAAATGTGCGAATTGCCCACAGTCTCGAAACGGGCACAGGTCACGCAGATCTTGATGTCGCGGGAATCGTGTTTGACGACAAATTACAGCCTGACACGCTTACGGGGCTGGCCCTGGGCGTCATTGCCAATGCAAATGGAACTGTGCGTGGATCGGGCAGGATCGACTGGAACGAACGGGAAGTTACCAGCCGCGGCCAGTTTTCAACGTCCGATTTCGATTTTGCGGCCGCCTTCGGTCCGGTGCAAGGGGCCTCGGGGACGATCGAATTCACGGACTTGCTGGGTATGGTCACTGCGCCCAACCAGCGGCTGCGGATCCGGTCGTTCAATCCGGGGATTCAGGTCGACGAAGGCGAACTGGTCTACGAATTGCAGCGAGATTACCTGCTCGTCATTCACGGCGGCGACTGGCCGTTCATTGGCGGAATGTTACATCTGGAGCCGACCCGGACCCGTCTCGCGGCGGCAGAGACGCGGCGCTACACACTTCGCCTCGAAGGGGTGGATGCGGCGCAGTTCGTCCAGCGCATGGAACTGGCCAATATTGCGGCAACCGGTGTGTTCGACGGCGCGGTGCCTTTGGTGTTCGACGAGAATGGCGGGCGTATCGAACAAGGAAGGCTCCTTTCCCGTCCGCCCGGAGGCAATCTCTCTTATGTCGGCGAGCTGACGTATAAAGATCTGTCGGCCATGGCGAATTTCGCTTTCGATGCGCTGCGTTCGCTCGATTATCGCGAAATGGAGATTCTGCTCGATGGCTCATTGACCGGGGAGATCGTCACCCGAGTGCGGTTCGACGGAATCCGGCAGGGCGAACAAGCAAAGCGGAATATCGTCACCAAGCAGCTCGCCAAGCTGCCGATTCGCTTCAATGTGAACATCCATGCACCATTCTACAAACTCATCACGGCGCTGCATGCGATGTACGATCCTGCCTATGTCCGCGATCCGCGCGAACTCGGCTTGCTCGACGCGAGCGGCCGGCCTCTAAACAATCCCGCCATTCCACCTTTGCCGGCGCTCAAGCCGGAAGACCAACCCGCAGATGAAGCGTCCATTCAGCCCCCGGAAAGTGAGCCTGTGCCATGAAAGCACCCAAATTGACCTCCCATGCGGGCCCGGCGCATAAGGCGCTTATGGAGTTTAGCGAACGGGGACCTGTGGGGGCGATGAGAAAAACGGTGGTGATGATGTGTATTCTGGCACTGCCAGGCTGCATCTCGGTGACGGCTCCCGACAAGCCGATCGTTATCGAGCTCAACATCAACATCACGCAGGAAGTGATTTATCGTTTGGCTGCAGATGCCCAGAACACGATCGAAGAGAACGCTGAAATATTCTGATGGGACATGAAATGAACCGAATGAAACGCACGAAGTCCGCCATGTTTGTGGCGCTTGGCGCGCTTGCGCTTACCGGAATTGCGGTGCCGGCGTTTGCTCAGCGGGATCCGGCTTATGATTCCGCACGCAAGGCCGGCCAGATCGGCGAGAAGATGGACGGCTACCTTGCCGTCGTGAGCGGCTCGAACGCCACGATCGAGGCACTGGTGAGGGATCTCAACATCAAGCGCCGGGCTGTTTATGCAGACAAGGCCAAAGCTGCCAACGCGACGCTGGAGGAATATGCCTTTACAGCGGGCTGTCTCAATATCGCCCGGACCCAGCCAGGCGAGAAGTATCAGGCCCCTGGCGGGGATTGGCAGACGCGCACCAGTTCGCCTCCGCTGCGTGATCCGCGCTGCCCCTGATTCCTGCGGCTGAATTCGATAACCCAAAACCTGTGAAACAGGCGCTTTGCTGCGCCTTCCTGACAAGCGGTTGACTTGTCAGAACCCCCCGCCTAAGGGGGGCGCGCCTTGGCGGGGTCGCTCGCTTTTGTGGCGGTTTTCCCTGTAGCAATAGGACAAATCGGCATGAACGCGGAAGACACTGGCGAGGCTCCCGATGGTGGTGAAGACCCTCGGCTGACTTCGCTCGAAGAACGGCTCAAGGCGGCACATCACGCGGAAGCGGAGCGGACTGCTCACAAGCAGGTCGGCAATGCTTTCACAGGGAAGGGCGTGTCCCAGGGCAATAGGGTCTTGTCGGCGCTGATTGGCGCGCCATTAGGCGGGCTGGTTATCGGCTTCGCCGCGGATCAGTTGCTCGGAACGCGGCCCACAGCGATGTTGGTGATGCTGTTTCTAGGCATAATCGCCGGCTTCGTTCAAATTTGGCGAATTTCTCGTGAGCGCGCCGAATAGGTGCGTTGATGCAAGGGATTAAGAAGGGTTAGCGCGTGGCGGCCGAGGCAAAAATCGACCCGATGCACCAATTCCAGATTGATGGGATTGCCAGTGCACTTGACGGTTCCCCATTCGTTTTTACCAATTCCGCGCTGTGGATGCTGATCGTGCTTGGTTCGATCACGCTGTTCATCTGGGGCGGAATGAAGCGTGAACTCGTTCCGGGCCGTTGGCAGGCTGCGGTGGAAGGCTTTGTGGAATTCGTTTCCGGCATGGCGATCAGTTCCATCGGCAAGGAAGGCCGTGCCTATATCCCCTGGATATTCACGATCTTCATTTTCATCCTTTTCTCGAACTATCTCGGCATGCTCCCGCTGGCCGTGTTCGGTCCTCATCCATTCACCGTGACCAGCCAGTTCACCGTCACCGGCCTGATGGCGGTGATGAGCTTCTCGATCGTGCTGATCGTCGGCTTCTGGAAGCACGGCCTGCATTTCTTCAGCCTGTTCGTGCCGCACGGCACGCCCAAGGTGATGTTGCCGCTGATCGTGCCGATCGAGTTCGTCTCGTTCCTCGTGCGGCCTTTCAGCCTTGCGCTGCGACTGTTCGTTGCCATGATCGCGGGCCATATCCTGCTGGACGTGTTCGGCAATTTCATCATCAACGGAATCAATTCGGGTACGCCGATGGGCTATGCGATCTCTGCGATCAGCTTCATCTTCATCGTCGGCGTGAATGCGCTCGAATTGCTGGTCTGTGCGATCCAGGCCTATGTGTTTGCGCTGCTCGCTTCGCTTTACATCAACGATGCGGTGCACCTGCATTAAGTCGAAATTTTTCCCAATAACGGATTTTCCAAGGAGTATTTGTCATGGATCTCGAAGCTGCAAAGGTGATTGGCGCCGGTCTCGCGGCAATTGGTGTGGGCGTTGCGTCTGCCGGCGTGGGCTTTGTGTTCGGTTCGTTCCTTCAGGGCGCACTGCGCAACCCGGGTGCGGCCGATGGCCAGCAGGGCCGTTTGTTCATCGGCTTCGCTGCCGCGGAACTTCTGGGCCTGATCGCATTCGCGGTCGCCATGATCATCCTCTACGCTGTCTGATCGACGCGCGGATTAGTACCGGCCGGGCGATAGGTTCGCCCGCGCCGGCGATGTGACAAACAGAAAAGCCAAGCGGTATCATGCCTCAAATCAACCAGCTCATGCTTGTCTATCAATCGCAGTGGTTTTGGCTGCTGTTGGTACTCGCCGTGATTTATTTCGGCATTGCCAAGCGCATGCTGCCGAAGATCGAGCAGGTTGTGGAAGACCGCAACGCGCGCATCGCGGCCGATCTCGCTGCGGCGGAAAAAGCCCGCTCCGAAGCGGACGCCGCGGAAGAGCGTGCACGGATCGCCGATGAGCAAGCCCGGGAAGCCGCGCAGGCAATTGCCGGCCAGGCCAAAGCCAAGGCTGCACTCGACGCCGAAAAGCGTATCGCCAAGGCGGATGCCGCCATTGCCGGACGCGCTGCGGAAGCGGAGGCGAACCTTGCCCAGGCACGCAACGAGGCCTTGGCGGGCCTTGAAGCCGTGGCCGCGGAAGCCGCACAGGAAATCGTCACCAAGGTTTCCGGGGCAAAGGTGACTGCGAAAGAGGCAAAAGATTCTGTGAAGGCGGTGTTCGCAAATGGCTGATCTCGTTTTCCTCGCACATGCCGCTGCCGAACATGGCGGTGAGCATGCAGAAGCCTCCGCACTGTTCCTCGGGCCAGGCGGCTGGGTCGGGCTTTCGATGCTCGCCCTGATCGGGATCATGCTCTATCTGCGCGTTCCCGCGCTGGTTGCCGGTGCGCTCGACAAGAAGATCGAAGGCATCAAGACGATGCTCGACGAAGCTGCCGAGCTGCGCAAGCAGGCCGAAGAGCTCAAGGCCGAATATGAAAAGAAGATCCGGCGCGCCGACGAGCATGCCGCGGAACTGACCGCAGCGGCGGAAGAAGAAGCCAAGGCAATCGTCAAGAAGGCCAAGGACGACGCGACTGCCCTGATCGCCCGCCGCGAGAGAATGGCCGAAGACAAGATCGGTGCAGCCGAACGCGCCGCAATCGACGAACTGCGTGCAAAGGCAGCAAATTCCGCTGCAACTGCAGCCCGCGGCCTGATCGCGAAGAAGCACGATGCCGCCGCAGACAAGGAACTGGTCGACAAGGCCATCGCGGGCATCTGAGCATCCTGCAACCTTGTTTGAGCAAAGCGATCCCCGCCTCGTGCGGGGATTTTTGCATCCGGCTGCGGCAATTTTCGATTTTTCGGCCGGTGGGCCGGTTATGACTTGCGAGATGGCTTGATCCGGTTGCACAACCGCGCGGGCAAGAAACTATGGGAGAATGACAGTGCAAGTTGCAGTCCTAGGCGCCAGCGGGCGCGCCGGTTCGGAAATCACCAAGGAACTGGTCGCTCGGGGACACAAAGTCGTGGCCATCGCGCGCAATCCGGAGAAGCTTCCGAGCGGCGACGGGATCACCGCAGTGGCAGGCGATGCCTCCGATGCCGCCAAGCTGGCCGAGCAGATCAAAGGCGTCCGATGCCGTGATCAGCGCGCTGCATTTCGATGTCACTGCCGATACGCTGCTTTCCGCGGTGAAGCAGGCCGGTGTGGACCGCCTGCTGGTCACGGGCGGCGCGGCAAGTCTCAACAATGCGGAAGGTCAGCGCCTGTTCGATTCTCCGAGCTTCCCGGAAGAGATCAAGAAATACGTCATCGGCGGAATTCATTTCCTCGATGCGCTGCGCCAGGAAAAAGAGGTCGACTGGACCTTTTTCTCACCCGCGATGAATATCTTTGAAGGGCCCCGGATCGGCAGCTTCCGCCTCGGCAAGGATACGCTGGTCACCGACGACAAGGGCGAGAGCAAGATCAGTTTCGCCGATTATGCCATCGCGATGGTCGACGAGCTTGAGCAGCACAACAATCCGCGCGGCCGCTTCACCGCCGCTTATTGAGGTTCAGAAACTGTCCTTCGCCGCCCTCAGCGCGGCGAAGGTCTCGTTCCGGGGCGTCGCCGCCCCAGCGCGCCTGCATCGCCGGATCGTCGGCCCGCAGGAACGGGTTGGTCGCCAGTTCGCAGCGAGAGCGACGTCGGCACGGTCGGTTCGCTCGCCGCCCGCTTCGCCGTCGATCTCGTGCGGCATAATCCTGCAGAGCGACATTGTCGGGATCCGCGTGGAGCGCGAAGCGCGCGTTCGACGCGGTATATTCGTGCGCGCAGTAGAGCCGGGTTTCGGGCGGCAGCGCCTTGAGCCGCGAGAGGCTGTGCCCAGAACTGCGGCGGCTGTGCCTTCGAACATCCGCCCGCAGCCCAGCGCGAACACCGAATCGCCGACAAAGGCGATGCCTGCCTCGGGCAGGTGATAGGCGATGTGGCCCATCGTATGGCCCGCCGACATCGATCACCTTGGCGCCGTGTAGCGCCCAGCGTCACCGTGTCGCCCTGATCGACGGTGCGGTCGACTCCGGCGATCTTGCCGCATCGCCCGCAGGCGCCGTGATCGTGCAGCCGGTGGCGGCCTTGATCGCCGCATTGCCGCCGGCGTGATCGGGGTGCCAGTGGGTGTTCCAGATCTGGGTGATGGTCCAGCCCTTTGCCTCGGCCTCGCGCAGATAGGCATCGGCATCGGGCGTATCGATGCAGGCCGTCTCGCCGACTGCCGGATCGTGGACGCAGGAAGCCGTAATTGTCGGACAGGCAGGCGAACTGGTGAATTTGCAGCATGGCAGACATCTTAGGCCCGGCTCCGCGGCTCGCCAAGCCCTCAGGTCCCGCGCAGCAGCCCATGTAAAGCAAAGCCCGCCGCTCGGTTGAGCGACGGGCTTTGCGTGGGCCGTTAAGGCTGGAGGTGAGAAGGCTTATTCGGCCTTCTTCTTCAGCGCTTCGCCGAGGATGTCGCCGAGCGATGCGCCCGAATCGGACGAACCGTACTGCTCGACCGCTTGCTTTTCTTCGGCGAGCTGACGTGCCTTGATCGAGAAGTTCGGCTTCTTCGAACGGTCGAAACCGGTGACCATCGCGTCGAACTTCTGGCCGACCTGGAAGCGGTCCGGACGCTGCTCGTCGCGGTCGCGGCCAAGGTCGGCGCGCTTGATGAAGCCGGTCGCGCCATCGTCGCCAGCCTGCACTTCGAGGCCGCCATCGCGCACTTCGAGCACGGTGACGGTGACGATCTCGCCCTTGCTTGCAGGCCGCCGCCGAGAAGCGCGCGCCGCCAGCCGCCGGAGCACCCTTTTCGAGCTGCTTCATGCCGAGGCTGATGCGCTCCTTCTCGACATCGACGTCGAGCACGATGGCCTTGACCGTCTTCGCCCTTGCGGTGAAGCGCCAGCGCGTCCTCGCCCGAGATGCCCCAGGCGATGTCCGACATGTGGACCATGCCGTCGACGTCGCCGTCGAGGCCGATGAACAGGCCGAATTCGGTGGCGTTCTTGACTTCGCCTTCGACGTCGGAGCCAACCGGGTGCTTCTCGGCGAAGGCTTCCCACGGATTGCTGCTGGGCCTGCTTGAGGCCGAGGCTGATGCGGCGCTTGTCGGCATCGACTTCGAGCACCATCACGTCGACTTCCTGGCTGGTCGAAACGATCTTGCCCGGATGGACGTTCTTCTTGGTCCAGCTCATTTCGGAAACGTGGACCAGGCCTTCGATGCCGGCTTCCAGTTCGACGAATGCGCCATATTCGGTGATGTTGGTGACAGCGCCCGTGAAGCTTGCGCGCCGACCGGATACTTGGCGGCGACGCCTTCCCACGGATCGCTTTCGAGCTGCTTCATGCCGAGGCTGATGCGCTGCGTGTCCTGGTTGATGCGGACGATCTGCACCTTCACGGTGTCACCGATGTTGATGACTTCGCTCGGGTGGTTGACGCGCTTGTAGCTCATGTCGGTGACATGCAGCAGGCCGTCGATGCCGCCGAGATCCACGAACGCACCGTAATCGGTGATGTTCTTGACCACGCCGTCGATGATCTGGCCTTCGGCCAGGTTGTCGATCAGCTCGCTGCGCTGTTCGGCGCGGGTTTCTTCCAGAACGGCGCGGCGCGAAACGACGATGTTGCCGCGGCGGCGATCCATCTTGAGGATCTGGAAGGGCTGCGGGATGTCCATCAGCGGGGTGACGTCGCGCACCGGGCGGATGTCGACCTGCGAGCCGGGAAGGAAGGCCACGGCGCCGTCGAGGTCGACGGTGAAGCCGCCCTTGACGCGGCCGAAGATGAGGCCTTCGACGCGCTTGCCTTCGCCGAATTCGCTTTCGAGCTTGTCCCAGGCGGCTTCGCGGCGGGCGCGGTCGCGGCTGAGCATCGCTTCGCCATCGGAGTTCTCGACGCGGTCGACGAAGACTTCGACTTCGTCGCCGACCGTCAGGCCGTGCGTCTGCGCCGGGCAGGGCGAATTCGCGCAGGGCGACGCGGCCTTCGCTCTTGAGGCCGACGTCGATCACGGCCTTGTCGTTTTCGATCGCGGTGACGGTGCCCTTGACGACGCGGCCTTCAAAGCCGCCGTCTGCTGCATCGCCAAGTGATTCGTTGAGAAGCGCTTCAAAATCGGCGCGCGTGGGATTTGCCGAAGAGGCCATAAAAATTAAATCCTGAACTAACATATTCCGGCCAAGCGGTTGGTTCCGCTGGTCTTGTGGCCGAACTGCCTGCGGGGCCGGACGCCGTCGCAGGCATTCTTGAGGTGCAGGGCAGCCGGCGGCGGAATAAGCATTTGCAGTGGCGGCGAGAAAAACCGCCGATTGAGCCTGCAATGCGCTGGATCTGCCGTCGACCGGGGCCAAGCACCCGTCGAACGAGCGCGCGCATACGCGAGACGGGCCGGAAATGCAAGGATTAAGGGTGGTTGCGATTGGTCGCGATTTGGATTGCCGCAAGGATTGCGGCTTCGCGCCCAAGCTCGCTGGTATCGAGCGTGACGGCATCTTCGGCCGCGCGCAGCGGAGATTCGGCGCGGGTCCGGTCGCGGTGGTCTCGTTCCCGCAGATCGGCCTGGATCCGGGCGAGAGTGACATCCTCTCCGCGTTCGCGCATTTCGAGATAGCGCCGCTTGGCGCGCGCTTCGACCGATGCGGTCACGAATATCTTCACATCCGCTTCCGGCGCGATCACCGTGCCGATATCGCGCCCGTCGAGCACGGCGCCGCCTGGCTGCCGGGCAAAGGCGTGCTGGCGTTCGTAGAGTGCCTTGCGCACGCCGGGATGGACCGAGACGCGGCTGGCGAGTGCGCCGCTCCCTTCGCTGCGAAGGACTGGATCGGCGAGCAGGCTTTCGGGAAAGGCGCAGGCAGCTTCGGCATCGGCGGGATCGTCAGGATTGCCGCCATTGAGTTCGACCTGCCGCCCGACCGCGCGGTAGAGCAGCCCGGTGTCGAGATGCGGCAGCCCGAAATGCGCCGCCAAGCGCCTTGGCGATCGTGCCTTTGCCCGAGGCAGTGGGGCCATCGACCGCGATGATCATGCTGCGTCACTTCCCTGGCGCCAGCGCCTGCGGCGAATGAACGCCTTTGCCAGGCCGAAGATGGCGATGGCGGCCCAGAAGCCTTCGAGCACCAGAGAAGCCAGGTTGGTGTTCACCATGAGTGAAATGGTGAGGAATGCCGCACCTGCCAGATTCACGCCGTGCTGAATGAAGGGATCGGGGTCTTTCTTCGCTGTTCCGTATGCATAGGCGAAGACTATGCAGAAGGTGCCGACAAAGCCGACATAATCGGCAAGCTGAGGCGTCATTCCCGCTCTTCCAACTGGTCCAGCAGCGCTTCGAATGCGGGGAAGCTGGTCGCGATCGGGCGCGTATCGTCGATCTCGACGCCGTCGCGGCTGGCGAGCCCGGCCACAGCCATGCTCATGGCGATGCGGTGGTCGAGATGGGTCTTGGTTCGGCTGTTGGCGCTGCCGCGCAGCGGTTCGCCGCCGGTGCCGTCGATGATCAGGCCGTCCTCGCGTCTCCTCCACCGCGCGCTCCGGCGCCGGTGAGCGCGGCGGCCATGGCGGAGAGGCGATCCGATTCCTTGACGCGCAATTCGTCGAGCCCGCTGGTGACCGTGCGGCCTTCCGCCAGCGCGGCGGCGACGAACAGGACCGGGAATTCGTCGATCATGCTGGGCGCGAGGGCGGGATCGACTTCGATGCCCTTGCAGCGGCGAATGGCGCACGCGCAGGTCCGCCACCGGCTCGCCGCCGACTTCGCGGGGGTTCAGTTCCTCGATATTGCCGCCCATCTGGCGCAGCACTTCGAGCAGCCCGGCGCGCGTGGGGTTGAGGCCGACATTCTCGATGGTGACGTCGCTGCCCGGCACGATCAGCGCGGCGACCATGAAGAAGGCGGCGGAGGAGGGATCGCCGGGCACGTCGATCGCCTGCGGGCTTGCAGTTCGGCCTCGCCGCGGATGCGGATGACGCGTTCGCCGTTCTCTTCTTCCACCCAGAGCTCCGCGCCGAAGCCGGTCAGCATCCGTTCGGTATGGTCGCGGGTCGGCACCGGCTCGATCACGGTGGTGATGCCCGGCGTGTTGAGCCCGGCCAGCAGCACCGCGCTCTTCACCTGGGCGCGAGGCCACCGGCAGGCGATAGGTGATCGGCACGGCGGGGCAGAGCCCGCGCTCCATCAGCGGCAGCGTGCCGCCGGGGCTGGTGGTGAAATCGGCGCCCATCAGGCCGAGCGGCTCGGTCACGCGGCCCATCGGGCGCTTGGACAGGCTGGCGTCGCCGATGAAGCGTCGCGGTGATCGGCGTGGCTGGCGACCAGGCCCATCAGCAGCCGCGTCGACGTGCCGCTATTGCCCATGTCGAGCGCGCTTTCCGGCTGGAGCAGGCCGCCGACGCCGACGCCGTCGACACGCCATTCGCCATCGCGCGGACCGTTCGATCTGCGCGCCCATCGCGCGCATCGCTGCGGCGGTCGCCAGCACGTCCTCGCCTTCCAGCAGGCCGGTGATCCGGCTCTCGCCCGACCGCCAGCGACGCGAACATCAGCGCGCGGTGGCTGATCGACTTGTCGCCCGGCACGCGGATCGTCCCGCGCAGCGGGCCCGTGGCAGTGAAGCGGCGCGGGCGCATGGCATCTGGGTCGGCGTGTGACACTATGAATTGCTCGCTTATTCGGGCTCGATTGCGCGCGGCTTTTGACAGTGGACATGCCCTATGGCAAGGCGCGCCACCCGGTGAGCGGCGGGCGCTTGATTCCCGCGCCGTTCCGCACCCATCACCACGCGAGAGATTTTCAGCTCCGCGCATCGCGCGAGCACAGTTGAGGAATGTATATGGTCAAGGCTGAATGGGGCACCAAGCGTACCTGCCCCAAGTGCGGCATACGCTTCTACGATCTCGGCAAGGAAGATCCGGTCGTCTGCATCGAATGCGGCAACCAGTGGACGCCTGAGCCGGTGCTCAAGTCGAAGCAGCCGATTCCGTTCGAGGAAGCAGCGAAGGAAGAAGGAGGTCGAGGAAGCAGGATTCCGATCTCGCCGATCGACGATCTGGAGGACATCGACGAGGACGACGATTCGCCCGACAACGATGTCGACCTTGGCGGTGACGACGATCTGGGCGTTCCCGGCGCAAGGACGACGACGACGACGATAGCTGACGCTGGCGGGCAGACCGGCTGGGCCGATCCTGCGCAGGTCGCATGTGCAGAAATCACCCCTTGCCAAGCGCGGGACGTGCCAATAAAGGGCTGCCTCCCGGCTTCTGGCAGGGGATCGGCAGGCCTCCCAGGGCCTGCCGGAAATGAATGGAACGGGGCCTTAGCTCAGCTGGGAGAGCGCCTGCATGGCATGCAGGAGGTCAGCGGTTCGATCCCGCTAGGCTCCACCATTCACCTGATAATCCATGCTTGGCATGGTCGAGCACTGATTTCCACGCTGGCTGACGAGGTTTCGTCCGCCGGCGTTTTTCGCGTTTAGCGGGCGGTTTGCGAGTCGACCGGCTTGCGCGAAGGAGTTGAAGCGGGCGATGTTCGACAGCCTTTCCGACCGTCTTGGCGGCGTCTTCGATCGCCTGCGCGGGCCGCGGCGCGCTGCGCGAGGACGATGTCCGCGACGGCGATGCGCGAAGTGCGCGTCGCGCTGCTCGAAGCCGACGTCGCGCTGCCGGTCGTCCGCCGCTTCATCGATGCGGTCACCGAAAAGGCCGTCGGCCAGGACGTGCTGCGCTCGGTCACGCCGGGCCAGCAGGTCGTCAAGATCGTCCATGACGAGCTGGTCGCAGATGCTGGGCGGCGAGGAAGCCGTCGGCCTCGATCTGGACGCCAACGCCGCCGGTCGTGATCATGATGGTCGGCCTGCAGGGCTCGGGCAAGACCACCACCACCGCCAAGATCGCCAAGCTGCTCAAGGAAAAGCACGGCAAGAAGGTGCTGATGGCGTCGCTCGACGTCAATCGCCCGGCCGCGCAGGAACAGCTCGCCGTGCTGGGCGAGCAGGTCGATGTCGCGACCCTGCCGATCGTCGCCGGCCAGATGCCGGTCGATATCGCCACCCGCGCGCTGCAATCGGCGAAGCTGCAGGCCGTCGACGTGCTGATGCTCGACACGGCGGGCCGCCTGCATGTCGACGATGCGCTGATGGCCGAGATGAAGGCCGTCGCCGCGATCTCCACGCCCGCACGAAGTGCTGCTGGTGGTCGATTCGCTGACCGGTCAGGACGCGGTCAACGTCGCCCAGAGCTTCGCCGGCGAAGTCGACCTGACCGGCGTGGTGCTGACCCGGATGGACGGCGATGCGCGCGGCGGTGCGGCGCTTTCGATGCGCGCGGTCACCGGCAAGCCGATCAAGTTTGCCGGCACGGGCGAGAAGCTCGACGCGATCGAGCCGTTCCATCCCGGCCGCGTCGCGGGCCGCATCCTCGGCATGGGCGATGTCGTCAGCCTGGTCGAAAGGGCCGCCGCGACGATCGAGCAAGGAAGATGCCGACCGGCTCGCCGAGCGGATGATGAAGGGCCAGTTCGACCTGAACGACCTTCGCACCCAGCTGCGCCAGATGCAGAGCATGGGCGGCCTCGGCATGCTCGCCGGGCATGATGCCCGGCATGAAGAAGGCCAAGGCAGGCGATGGCAGCAGAGCGGCATGGACGACAAGGTGCTGGTCCACATGGACGCGATCATCGGCTCGATGACGCCGAAGGAACGCGCGCGGCCCGAACTGCTCAACGCCAAGCGCAAGATCCGCGTCGCCAAGGGCTCGGGCACGCAGGTGCAGGACGTCAACAAGCTGCTGAAGATGCACCAGGAAATGGGCACGGCGATGAAGCAGATCCAGCAAGATGGGCGGCCTCAAGGGGCTGGGCGCGACTGTTCGGCAAGGGCGGCATGGGCGCGGCGATGCGGGGCATGGGCGCGCCGCCGGGAATCGGCGGGCCGGGCGGCATGCCCGGCCTGGGCGGACCGGGCGCCGGCGGGCTGCCGCCAGATCTGCAGAATTTATTGAATAAGAAGTGATTTCAAGAATTTAGATTAGAAAGGTAATTTAAAATGGCAATTTCAATCCGGCTTTCGCGCGGTGGCGCAAAGAAGCGTCCTTACTACCGCGTCGTCGTGTCCGACGCGCGCTCCCCGCGTGACGGCAAGTATCTCGAGCAGATCGGCACCTACAACCCGCTGCTCGCCAAGGACGATCCGGCACGCGTGAAGCTGAACGAAGATCGTGCGCGTTACTGGCTCGGCGTCGGCGCCCAGCCGACCGACCGCGTTGCCCGCTTCCTCGATGCCGCCGGCATCAAGGAGCGCGCGCAGCGCAACAACCCGAACAAGGGCGAGCCGGGCGAAAAGGCCAAGGAGCGCGTCGAAGAACGTGCCGCCAAGCTTGCTGCAGCCGAAGAAGCGGCCAAGGCGCCGGTTGAAGAGCCCGCAGCAGAAGAAGCGGTGGCCGAAGAAGCTGTTACCGAAGAAGCCGCAGCTGAAGAAGTCGCGGCCGAAGCACCTGCTGAGGAAGCTCCGGCCGAGGAAGCTCCGGCTGAGGAAGCTGCAGCGGAAGAAGCCCCTGCCGCTGAAGCCCCGGCTGAAGAAGCTCCGGCTGCTGAAGAAGCGGCGAGGAAAAGACCGAGGGTTGATCCCTTTGCTCTCCTACCGCCTTCGGGAGGGGCCAGGGGTGGGCGCGGCACGCGATGCCGCACCCACCCAGGCCCACCTCAAACCCCTCCCGCAAGCGGGAGGGGCTTTGCATGTCTGAAAAGCCGGTCACTCTCGCCGCCATCATTGGCGCGCACGGCGTGGCGGGCGAAGTCCGCCTGAAGCTGTTCGGTGAGGGCGTGGGAGACGCTCAAGGCCTACAAGAGCTTCAATGACGGGGCGCTGACCCTGATGAAGCTGCGCGACGACTGCAAGGGCGGCGCCATCGCGCGCTTCGCCGAAGTGCCGGATCGCACCGCGGCCGAGGCCCTGCGCGGCACGCCCTTGTCCGTTCCGCGTTCGGCGCTGCCTTCGCTGGAAGAGGGCGAATATTACCACGCCGACCTGATCGGCCTTCCGGCCGTGTCGGATGCGGGCGAGCCGCTCGGCACCGTGGTCGCGATCGAGAATTTCGGTGCGGGCGACGTGATCGAGATCGAGCGCCATTCTCAGGACGGCAGGCCCGGCAAGCGCTTCATGGTGCCGATGAACTCCGCCGCCGTGCCCGAATGGAGCGAGGCGCAGCTGGTGGTGAACGCAGCCTACACCGATTGAGCTTTACATAGCCAGCTAGTTATATAAACGAGCGGTTATGAATAATTCGCTCGACCGTGCCTTTGCTGCCCTTGCGGACCCCACGCGCCGGGCGATCCTGCAGCGTCTGACGCAGGGGGAGGCAACGGTGTCTCAGCTCGCCGCGCCTTTCGCGATGTCCCAGCCTGCCATTTCCAAGCATCTGAAAGTGCTCGAAGACGCCGGCCTGGTCGAAGCCGGACGCGAGGGGCGGCAACGCCCACGCCGGCTCGATCCGCAGGGAGTGCAGGCCGCCCGCGCCTTCATCGAGGAAATGGCGGCCTACTGGCCCGACCGCTTCGACCGGCTCGAGGTGTTCCTCGCCGCATCTAAACCCACCGAGAAGGATCCGGACCAATGACTGCAACCACTGTGCCAGAATTCACGATCACCCGCCGCTTCGACGCGCCGGTTTCGCGGGTCTTCGCGGCCTGGGCAGACCCGGACCAGATGGCCCAATGGTCCGGGCCGAAGGGAGCGACCACGGTGGTGCTCTCGGGCGAGGTTGCCGAGGGTGCGACCCTGTTCGCGCGCGGCGAGATCAATGGCGAGGCCTATGCGCACACGCTTGCGCATTATCTCGTGATCGAAACCGACCGCAAACTGGTGTGGGAACAGAGTTTCGCAGACGAAAACGGCAACAAGACGGAGCCCGAATTCGCACCGGGCTGGCCGGTCACGATGCTCACCACGGTTGAATTTGAAGATATTGGAGGTGCCACTCAGGTGACTTTGCGCTGGCGCCCGATTGGCGCCACGCCCGAGCAGGAAGCGGTGTTCGCGGCCAACATGGCTTCGATGACCGGCGGCTGGAGCGGCAGCTTCGACAAGCTGGACGCTTTCTTGGCCAGGGGCTGAAGCGCTTGCCAAGGCGCCGGAAGCCGGCGCAAAGGTGTGCCATGAGTTTTGCGAACACACTTCTATGTATTGCGACCTGAAATGTCAGTCAGTCTGGTGTTTGCGGTCTTTGTCGGCTTGACGGTTGTTGTGATGGTGGCACTGTCTCTGACGCTGTGTCGATGGCGGCCATTTTGGTCGCGAAGGCGTATTGCAGTTCTGTCGGCGCTACCTGTTCCCGCATTGGCAATACTGCTTGGTCTGTTTGCGATCGGACATGCAGTCTATTCCGGCGTCGCTAACCCCGAATCCTGTGGCGTCGATGTTTGCGGACTGGCTATGATGTCCGGGTTGATGGCGGTTATCGCGGCCAGCTTCGTATACGCCTTTGCGTTGATCGTTGGATATTTGGCGACGTCCCGACGCGCAGAGGCCGAACATTCCGAGCCTTCCCAATGACCTTCGCCGCCACCATCCTCACGCTCTACCCCGAGATGTTCCCCGGGCCGCTTGGCGTGTCGCTTGCCGGTCGCGCGCTTGAAGAAGGCAAGTGGTCCTGCGAGGCGGTGCAGATCCGCGACTTCGCCAGGACAAGCACCGCACGGTCGACGATACGCCGGCCGGCGGCGGGGCGGGCATGGTGCTCAAGGTCGATGTGCTGGCGCGCGCGGTCGACCATGCGCTGGCGGCCCATCCAGATTGCCCGGTGCTGGCGATGACGCCGCGCGGAAAGCCGCTGACGCAGGCGCGCGTGCGCGAGCTTGCGGCGGGCCCCGGCGTGACCATTCTGTGCGGCCGGTTCGAGGGATTCGACGAGCGGATTTTCGAAGCCCGCCCGGTTGAAGAGGTCTCGCGTCGGCGACATCGTGCTGTCGGGCGGAGAACCCGCGGCAATCATGCTGTTAGATGCTTGCATTCGCCTGCTTCCCGGCGTAATGGGCGCGCCTTCAAGCGGTACCGAAGAGAGCTTCGAGGAAGGTCTTCTCGAGTATCCGCACTATACCCGACCTGTTGAATGGGAAGGGCGCACGATCCCTGAAGTGCTGCGATCGGGGGATCATGCGAAGATCGAGGCTTGGCGCAAGGACCGCGCCGAAGATCGATACTCGGTTACGCAGGCCAGACCTTTGGGAGCGCCACCGGGGCGCTCGGGACTGACCTGCCTCTGGCGCGCGGTACTGATATAGGGACCTGGGTTCATGAACCTGATCCAACAGCTCGAAGCCGAGGCTATCGAGCATCTGAGTGCGGGGAAGACCATCCCCGATTTCCGCCCGGGCGATACCGTCCGCGTCGGCGTGCGCGTCGTCGAAGGCGAGCGTACTCGTATCCAGAATTACGAAGGCGTCTGCATCGCCCGCGCCAACCGCGGCATGGGCAGCAACTTCACCGTGCGCAAGATCAGCTTCGGCGAAGGCGTGGAACGCGTTTTCCCGCTCTATTCGCCGAACATCGAATCGATTACCATCGTCCGTCGGGGCGTGGTCCGGCGGGCGAAACTCTACTACCTGCGTGGCCGCACCGGTAAACGTGCGCGTATCGCAGAACGGCGCGATCCTCGCGCCGGCCAGGAGGGCTAAAGCCCTTAACGCCGATCAGAAGATCACAAAGGGGCGTCCTGGCAATGTAGCTGGGGCGCCCTTTTTCATATTGAACAACCACATTTTACGCCTCCAGTGACAGAGGCGGCAGGGAGTAAGACGCATGGGTTATCGGGTGGCAGTTGTCGGTGCGACGGGCAATGTCGGGCGCGAGATGCTGGCAATTCTCGCCGAGCGCGAATTTCCGATGGACGAAGTGGCGGCGGTCGCCTCCGGCCGCTCGACCGGCATGGAAATCGAGCTTGGCGATACGGGCAAGATGCTCAAGTGCAAGAATATCGAGCATTTCGACTTCGCCGGCTGGGATATCGCCCTGTTCGCGGCCGGTTCCGGCCCGGCGAAGGAATATGCGCCCAAGGCGGCGGCCGCGGGCTGCGTGGTGATCGACAATTCCTCGCTCTACCGCATGGATCCCGACGTGCCGCTGATCGTGCCCGAAGTGAACCCGGATGCGATCGACGGCTACAAGAAGCGCAACATCATCGCGAACCCCAACTGCTCGACCGCGCAGATGGTCGTGGCGCTCAAGCCGCTGCACGATGTCGCGACGATCAAGCGCGTGGTGGTCTCGACCTACCAGTCGGTGTCGGGCGCGGGCAAGGCGGGGATGGACGAGCTGTTCGAACAGAGCCGCGCGATCTTCGTGGGCGACAAGCCGGAACCGAGCAAGTTCACCAAGCAGATCGCCTTCAACGTCATTCCGCATATCGACGTCTTCCTGGACGACGGTTCGACCAAGGAAGAATGGAAGATGGTGGTCGAAACCAAGAAGATCCTCGACCCCAAGATCAAGGTCAACGCCACCTGCGTGCGCGTGCCGGTGTTCGTCGGCCATTCGGAATCGATAAACATCGAATTTGAAAACGAAATTTCCGCCGAGCAGGCGCATGGACATCCTGCGCGAGGCGCCCGGCGTGCATGCTGGTCGATAAGCGCGAGGATGGTGGTTACGTCACCCCGATCGAATGCGTCGGCGACGGCGCGACCTTACATCAGCCGCGTCCGTGAAGACCCGACGGTCGAGAACGGCCTCGCACTGTGGTGCGTGTCCGACAACCTCCGCAAAGGCGCTGCGCTCAATGCGGTGCAGATCGCCGAACTGCTCGGCCGCCGGCATCTGAAGAAGGGCTGAGGCCTGCTACCGCCGCCCCAACGGCTGGGGCGGCGGTTTGCGGATCAGCAGCACTAACGGACAGGTGAGGAACGCCAGCCACATCATGATCCAGAAATTGTCGATATAGGCGATCAAGGCAGCCTGCCGGTTGATTTCTGCGTCGGCAAACGCGGCCGCCGCGCCTCCGACATTCTGATAGCGATCAAGCGCCGAGAGATCGAAGAACCCAACCGTATTCGCAGTGATGTTCGCGCCCAGATCGGAATGAGCAAGCTGAATGTTGCTCGCCAGGATAGCCGTGAGTACTGCAACGCCCAGCGACGAACCGATGTTGCGGAACAGGTTCATCAGGCTGGATGCGTCGGTTCGATGTTGCGGCGCAAGGGTTGCGAAGGCGCTGGTGTTGAGGGGAATAAACACCAGTCCCACACCCAGGCCCTGCACAAGCCCAGGGGCGGCGATGTCCCACGGCTGGATGTCCAGGCTCCAATGCGACATCATCCTCAGCGAGAAGCCCGTTAGAGCAAAACCGATGCCAACCAATACCCGCGTATCGGCGCCCAGGCGGAGCAGAAGGCCCGCGATTTGCATCGAAGCCATCACGCCTATTCCGCGCATCGCGAGCATCAATCCGGTCTCGACCACTCCGAAGCCGAGGATATTCTGTAGCAGATTGGGCAATAGCGCCATTGAGGAGAACAGGATCAATCCCACTACGAAAATAAAGAACAGTGCGGCGATCAGGTTCACATCGCGGAACAAGGATCGGTCGAACAAAGGATTGCTGGCGGTCGCGAGGTGGACCAGCGCCATCCAGCCTGACGAAGCTGCCACCCCGGCATAAATCCAGATCTCGAACGAATCGAACCAGTCGAGCTGGTGGCCGCGGTCGAGCATCAGCTGAAGCGAAGCCAAGGCGATTCCAATGAAGGCGAAGCCAGCCAGATCGAAACGCCGGCTTATCTTTTCGCGCTTTGGCAGCTGAGTGAAAAGCACAGCGAAGGCGGCAATCCCAATGGGCAAATTGACATAGAACACCCAGCGCCAATTCCAGTTTTCGGTCAGCAGTCCGCCCAGAATCGGACCGAGCACCGGTCCGATAATGACGCCAAGACCCCATATGCTCATGATCTGAGCACGTCGGCTGGGGCGCGTGGCGTCGATCATCGTGGATTGGCTAAGTGGGCCGATAAATGCGCCTGCAAGGCCTTGGAGCGCACGGAATAGTACCATTTCTCCGAGATTCTGCGCCATGCCGCACAGCATTGAGGCCACAACAAAGCCGCCCACTGACCATAGGAAAAGTCTCCGCGAACCGACCTTGCCGGAAAGCCATCCGGTGATCGGCATGGCGACGGCAGTGGCAATAATGTAGCTGGTCAGCACCCAGTTGATCGATTCAGTCGACGCGCTCAGAGATGCCTGCATATGCGGAACGGCCACGATCGTGATCGTGGTGTCGAGAACCTGGATGAGCGAAGCAAGCATAACGCCGACGATCAGAAGCGGATAGTTATCGGCGACGACTTCAGGCTCGTCCCGCAACATTTTCTCGCTGGGCCCCGCACTTGCAGCCTTGCCGGACCGGGCAGTGCTGGCCATGGGGCTAGTGCTCCTTGCCGTCGGTGAAGACCGTCACGTGCACGGAGAGGCCGGCGATCAGATCGCGCGGGCTCTTCTCGTCAAGAACGACACGCACGGGCACGCGCTGGGTGACCTTCACCCAATTGCCGCTGGCGTTCTGCGCTGGAAGGATCGAGAACTCCGAATTCGTCCCCGCACCGATCGACGCCACGTGGCCTTTGAGCTTCATACCTGCATAGGCATCTACGCTCACTTCGGCAGGCTGGCCGACACGCATGTCGGCGAGTTCAGTCTCCTTGAAATTGGCTTCGATATAAGTGTCCTGTTCGCCCACTAAGGTAAGCATGGGGAGGTTCGGCAAGACTTGCTGGCCAACTTTCAGGCGATCAGCCTGGCTCACCCTGCCTCCCATCGGGGCACGCACTTCCGCGCGAGAGAGCTCTAGTTCAGCGGCGGCCTTCTGGGCTTCCGCGGCTGCTATGCGTGGATTTTGGCCGGGCACGGCAGCTCCTTCTGCGAGCTTCGAGCGGGCCTCACGCTGCTGGGCGAGGGCAAGGTTCAGCTGCTCACGCGCCTGTGCGACGGCGTGCTGGGCGGCCTCGTAATCTGCCTTGGTGGTGAAGCCACGATCCCACAGTGCCTTCTGCCGCTCCAGCCGGCTTTGTGCGAAAGCTATATCTTCTCGCGCGGCCGCAATGTCAGCGCCTGAGAGAGACGAGTCGTTCGATAATGCCGTAATGTCGGCCTGGGCAGTCGCGATCTGCGCATTCGCTTGGGCGACGTCGATCTGGAAAGGCACGGGATCGATGCGGAACAGGAGGTCTCCGGCCTTTACGGTCTCGTTTTCCTGGACCAGCACTTCTACTACAGTTCCGCCCACGAGCGCGCTGACGGTCACTTTATCCTGCTTTACATAGGCGTTGTCTGTGCCAACCTTCCCTTGCAGGCTCAGATAGTAAAGCAGGCCTGCAATCAGCAGAATCACCGGCACACAGATCATCAATGCGACACGGCCCCAACGGCGAGGTGTCGCGGGTTCATCGCGCATGTCGGCTTCCGACATTTGCGGCGCGGCATTGCGATTATCGGAGATTTGAGGATCGGCGTCAGCCATTGGATGCTTTCGAAATTTCGCGTGCGGCTTCGCGGCACGCCGAAAGATTGGCGCCGACCACGTTAAGGATACGGACGAAATCGGTGCGCTCGGTTTCCGACACGCCTTCAAGCATGCCGTCGAGTAGAGCGTCGACTTCTTGCTGAAGCCGTTCGACAATCTTCCTGCTCTTGGCTGTTAGATGGAGTTGCCAGGCACGGCGATCGCCCGGATCGCGGCGGCGCTCGACCAACTGCGCTTCTTCGAGGCGATCAACCATGCGGCACAGCGTGATAGGCTCCACCTCAAGCTGTTCTGCGTAACTGCCCTGATTTGCGCCGGGCGTGCGACTCAGCATGAGTAACAACCGGGCCTGAGGTCCTGTCACTCCCGCGCTTCGAACGCGCTGATCGAACGCCCAGCGCGCCAGACGTGAATTGTCTGCCAGAAGGAAGCCGATGTGATTCATGAAGGGAGCGTATAATAAGCGCACTTAGTAAATCAACATGCAGATGTATTCTTGGGTGGGTGCTTGCCAGCGTAAGACGATGTGTTCGATAGTGCCCACCAGGGAGACCTGCGATGAAACGCATGATCAAACACGGCGGCTGCCAATGCGGCAGAGTCCGCTTCCGCGCGGCCGTAGAACCCGATGCGGCTTATTTATGCCACTGCCGAATGTGTCAGCGCGCTACTGGCGGAGTTGCTGCCGCATTCGTTCATTTGCCCAAATCGGAATGTCATTGGGAAGGTGAACCCGACTGGTATGAGAGTTCTCCAATTGCCCGCCGGCCTTTCTGCTCAAATTGCGGAACACCGCTTGGCTTTGCGTTCAAGGATAGCGATAATATGGACCTGACAGTGGGCAGCTTCGACGAGCCCTATGATTTCACCCCGCAATCGCATTTTGGAGCTGAGGCCATTCACGAGGCGTGGCTCGACACATCTGGGCTGCCGCGCAAGAAGTCGACGGATTATGAGCCTCTGGTCGAAAAGTGGATTGCTGCGACCGGCAGAGTCCCCGACTGATATGACCGAAAGCTTCCAATCGTTCGACGGGGCCGAACTGGCCATTCATCGCGTGCAATCGAGCTCCAAAACGGGCCAGACGGTCTTGCTGCTGCATGGCCTCTTCTCAAGCGCAAACATGAACTGGATCAAGTTCGGCCATGCGCAAAGACTGGCCGATGCTGGTTTCGACGTGATCATGCCCGATCTGCGCGCGCATGGCGAAAGCGCGGCGCCGCACGATAGTGCCGCCTATCCCTCCGATGTGCTGGTACGCGATGCCGAAGCGCTTGTGGCGCATCTTGGCCTCTCCAATTTCGATCTGGCGGGCTTCTCGCTCGGTGCACGCACGGCTGTGCGCTGCGTTATAGCGGGCATGCAGCCGCGCCGGCTCGTCCTGGCGGGCATGGGGCTCGAAGGCCTGGCGGGCTGGGCAGCCAGGGCCGCGTTCTTCATTGACGCGATCGACCGGTTTGAAAGCGTCAAACTGGGGGATCCGGCATATTTCGCAGTGCAATTCATGAAGACGATGAAGGTCGATCGGGAAGCGGCGCGGCTGTTGTTGAACTCGATCGACGATACGAGCGAAGAAGATCTCGCAGCGATTACCATGCCGACGCTGGTCCTCTGCGGAGACCAGGACAATGACAATGGCTCGCCGGAAGCGCTGGCGAACATTTTGCCCGATGCAAGGCTGGAATATATGCCTGGTACTCACATGAGCTCCGTCACGGGCCCGGAACTGGGCGAGGGGATCGCCCGCTTCCTGTCGGAGTAGGTCCGTTCAGCGAAACGGCGGCTCGTTGAACGCCCGGAGCTTGCGGCTGTGGAGCCGCGGCCCTTCCGCGCGCAAGCGCTTGCAGGCATGTATGCCGATCTGCAGATGCGCGCGCGATCGCTTCTTCGTAGAACTTGTTGGCCTGGCCCGGCAGCTTGATCTCGCCGTGCAGCGGCTTGTCCGAGACGCACAGCAGCGTCCCGTAGGGCACGCGGAAGCGATAGCCCTGGGCGGCGATCGTCGCGCTTTCCATGTCGATCGCGACCGCGCGGCTGAGCGAGAGGCGCGCGGGCGGAATTGGTATAGCGCAGTTCCCAGTTGCGATCGTCGGTGGTGACGACGGTGCCGGTGCGCATGCGCCGCTTCAGGTCGGCGCCGTGCGTGCCGCTCACTTCCTCGGCTGCGCTCGCGAGGGCCTGCTGGACTTCGGCGATCGCCGGGATCGGGATTTCGGGCGGCAGCACTGCGTCGAGCACGTGGTCGTCGCGCAGATAGGCGTGGGCCAGCACATAGTCGCCGATCGACTGGCTCGGCCGCAGGCCGCCGCAATGGCCGATCATCAGCCAGGCCTCGGGCCGCAGCACCGCCAGGTGGTCGCAGATCGTCTTCGCGTTGGACGGGCCGACGCCGATGTTGACCAGCGTGATGCCCGAACCGTCTTCGCGCCATCAGATGGTAGGCAGGCATCTGGTGGCGGCGCCAGGCGGTATCGGAGAGCTGTCCGCGCGCATTGTCGACCGGCTCTGTCAGGTAGAGGCCGCCTGCCCCCGACAGAGCGACATAGCCATCCTTGCCGAGCTGACCGGCGGCCCAGTCGACGAACTCGTCGACATAGCGGTGATAGTTGGTGAACAGCACGAAGCGCTGGAAATGCTCGGGCGGCGTGCCGGTGTAGTGTGCCAGGCGCGCCAGCGAGTAATCGGTGCGCAGCGCATCGAACAGCGACAGCGGAATCGTATCGCCCGGCCCGCCAAGCTCGATCCCGTCGGCCAGTTCGTCGCCGATCAGCGCGAGGTCGGTGCTCGGGAAATGGCGCGCAATCTCGATCGGCGGCGTTCCTGCCATCCGCGCACCTGCCGCGCCGTCGAGCACATAGGGAAACGGCATCTCCTGGCGCGGAGCGGCGCACTTCGAAACGGACGTCGTAATCGCCGCCGATCAGTTCGAGCTGTTCGGTCAGATAGTCGGCAAACAGGGCGGGGCGGGTGATGGTGGTGGCGTAGGTGCCCGGCGATCTGCAGGCGGCCGAAAGCGCGGGTGCGTATCGCCGCGCGATCCTTCGCCGGCGTAGTGGATGAGCAGTTCGGGATAGCAATAGGAGCCGTCAAACCGCCTTTCGCGGCGGCGGCAGCGTGCCGTCCGTCCGAGAAGGCGACGATATCGCTGCGCAGCGTTTCGACCAGCTCGTCATACAGACGGGAGAGCTCGGTGATGACTTCTGCGGATGTCTGCATCATGTTTGCAGGTAGCGCTTCCAATCCTGCAATTCAAAGGCGCAATCGACCGGGCATGAAAAAGGGGCGCGAACCGTTGCCGGAACGCGCCCCTTTTGAACTTTGGCATCGAGAGATCGAAAGATCAGCCTTCGGGCTGAGCCTCCTCGTCTTGATCGGCCGGAGCATCTGTCGTCCCGGCGGCATCTTCCAGCACGTCGGCCGGGATTTCGCCAGGCTCGGCATTCGGATCGAGCGCTTCGGTGAAGCCTTCGCCCTCGGCGCGATCTTCCTCGAACATCGCGGCCATCACGTCGACGCCCTTCGCTCTGCAGCTCGGCTTCGTCGTCCGAACGGGCGACATTGGCCTTGACGGTGACGTGGACTTCGGGGTGCAGCGCAACGGTCACGTCGAACACGCCGATCGTCTTGATCGGGTCGCCCAGGATGACCTGGCGCTTGTCGACCTTGTGGCCCTTGTCGTCCAGCGCCATCGACGATGTCGCGCACGCTGACCGAGCCGTAAAGCTGGCCGGAGTTCGACGCCGCGCGGATCAGCACGACTTCGACGCCGTCGACCGTCTCGCCGGCCTTTTCGGCCTCGACGCGGCGTTCGGCATTTTCCTTCTCGAGACGCTCGCGGTTGGCTTCGAACACCTTGCGGTTGGCATCGTTGGCGCGAAGCGCCTTCTTCTGCGGCAGCAGGAAGTTGCGGGCGTAGCCGTCCTTGCACGGTGACGACGTCGCCGATCGTGCCGAGCTTCTCGATGCGTTCGAGCAGGATGATTTCCATCGGTCTGCCCTCCTTACTTCACGATGTAGGGCAGCAGGCCGATCTGGCGTGCGCGCTTGATCGCCTGGGCCAGCTCGCGCTGCTTCTTGGCGGAAACGGCGGTGATGCGGCTCGGCACGATCTTGCCACGCTCGGACATGAAGCCCTGCAGCAGGCGCACGTCCTTGTAATCGATCTTCGGCGCATTCTTGGCCGAGAACGGGCAGGTCTTGCGGCGGCGGAAAAACGGGCGGGCCATCAGTCGACTCCTCCCGTCTCGCGGCGGCGGGTGCGTTCGCGGTCCTGCTTGCGCATCATCACCGACGGGCCTTCCTCGTGCTCGTCCACGCGGACGGTCAGGTAGCGGATGACGTCTTCGTTGATGCGGGTCTGGCGCTCGAGCTCTGCGACAACGCGTGCCGGGCGCTTCGATGTTGAGCAGCACGAAATGCGCCTTGCGGTTGCGGTCGATCTTGTAGGCGAGGCTCTTGAGGCCCCAGGTTTCGGTCTTGATGACCTTGCCGTTGCTTGCTTCGACGATTTCGGTGGCGCTGTGCCGCCAGCGCATCGACCTGAGCCTGGCTCAGATCCTGACGCGCGAGAAAAACATGCTCGTAAAGCGGCATGTGCGCTTCCTTTCACTTCGTGCCGATCGCTGGCTGATCCGCGACCATCGCGGGGCCCCTCCGGCTTTCTGCTTTCCTTGCAAGGCCTTTTGGGGCCCGGTGCAGGGAAGGGGCGCACATACAGGCTTTGCGCCCGATTGCAAGCTCGGAAAGCCCGCAATCGGCCTGCCTCGCCCCGCGCCCGCAGTGTCACCTTTGCGTTGACGCAGAACGGCAAATTTAAAATTCCCGCGCCTTGCCTTTTTCGTCGGCAAAACAGTAGGATACGGTTGGCCGAAAGTTTCGAACTGTAACCTTTCGAAATAGGTCGTTCGTATCCACCTTGCGCAGGCCATTTCGCACGGCGTTTTGCGGTGTCATGCGAGGCGGGGGCGATTGAATGAGGTTCATCTGCCAAACTAGGCCAGAATTCGGCGATGTAGGAAAGGTGTTTCAAAGCCACGTTTGAATTGGGGGGCTTGGCGTCCGCTGCCGTCATGCTGAACTTGGTTCAGCATCCATCGCGAGCTCGGGAACGTCATTGCGAGGGCCGCAGGCCCGCGGCAATCCAGAGCCCCGCAGAGCCGCCCTGGATTGCTTCGTCGGCTTTGCCTCCTCGCAATGACGATAGAGCTTAGGCCGATGGTATGGTGAGAGTTGGGAAGTGTTCCGATTGAAAGAGGTCATCCTCCATCCGTTCGTCCTGAGCCTTTCGAAGGACGCGCAGTGAAAGCGGCCGATATTTTAACAATAAATTTCAGCAACATATAATAAAAACCTCGAAACTTGTGAATTTCCGATAAGTCTTTCGATTGCAACTTATTGTGTTACCTTCACCCCTGCCTGTTCCGGCAAATAACAAGGGGATGATCCATGAAACTGAAGGCACTTCTTCTTCCGCTAGCGGCAACCGCTGCCTTGAGCATTTCGGCGCCTGCAATGGCGGAGTTCGAGCCCTATAAAGACTATGAAGTCTCCACCGCGGTCTGGGAAATGACGACAGTCCAGGTCGATAACGGCCAGTTCGAAACCTATCTAGAGGGTCTGAAATCGACCTGGATCGGCGCGAACGAAGTCGCGAAGAAGCTCGGCCAGATCGAGGATTACAAGATCTACGCCAATATGGCGCCAGTCGGGCGATGCGTTCGATCTTGTGCTGATGATCAAACTGCCATCGGCCGAAATGCTGGGCCCGTCCAAAGAGCGCTACATGGCGTTTCTCGATGCCTACGGCAAAGAGAACCTCGACAAAGGCAATGAGACCGTCCTGAAGCTCTACAACCAGATCCGCAAGATCCAGGGTACTTACCTGCTTCAGGAAATCACTGTAAAATAAACCATCTGTGATTATCGGGGCCGGCGTGTCAGCCGGCCCTGAGTTCTTCCGCCAGCAGCCGGAACTCGTCCGAACGCGGGCGAGTTCTTGCGCCAGACCAGCGCGATCTCGCGGATGGCGTTGGGCGATTTGAGCGGGCGCGCGACGACATTGGTTTCGTGCAAAATCCCCGCATCGATCGCCATTTCCGGCAGCATCGTCAGGCCCAGGCCATTGTCGACCATCTGCACCAGCGTGTGCAGCGAGGTGCCGATCATCGTCGCGCTGGCGCGCAGTTCGGGGCGGTTGCAGGCGGCCAGCGCATGATCCTTCAGGCAGTGCCCGTCTTCCAGCAGCAGCAGCCGGCCTTCGTCGATCAACGATGGCGGGATCTCGGCCGGGCGGATCGCGCGGATCGTCCTTGCGGGAAGGCGACGATAGAGCCGGTCCATGCCCGAGCGTTTCCACTTCCACTTCGCCAGTGGCGAAGGGCAGGGCCAGCAGCACGCAATCGGCCCGGCCGTGATGGAGCGATTCGATCGCGTCGTCGCTCGGTTTCCTCGCGCAGGAACAGCTTGAGCTGCGGGCGCTCCTTGCGCAGGCGGGGCAGCATCCGGGGCAGCAGGAACGGCGCGATCGTGGGGATCACGCTCATCCGCAATTCGCCCGACAAGCGGCTGGCCGGCGGACTGGACGAGGTCGGAAAGTTCCTCGGCCTCGCGCAGCAGGCGGTGTGCCTTGGCGACCACTGCATTGCCCAGCGGCGTGAACCGCACGACCCGGCGGCTGCGTTCGACCAGCGTCACGCCGAGCAGCGATTCCAGCTCGCGGATGCCGGCCGACAGCGTCGACTGCGACACGAAGCAGGCTTTCCGCCGCGCGGCCGAAATGGCCGTGTTCGTGCAGCGCGACGAGATATTGCAGCTGCTTGATGGTGGGCAGGTAGGTGCTCACTCGGCGGCCATCTCGTCTGTGTCGGCATCGTCTGGCGCGGCACTGCTGGTCGTCGCTCATCGCTGCGACTC
This sequence comes from uncultured Alphaproteobacteria bacterium, assembly GCA_963777785.1. Taxonomy (GTDB): domain Bacteria; phylum Pseudomonadota; class Alphaproteobacteria; order Sphingomonadales; family Sphingomonadaceae; genus Andeanibacterium. The sequence goes on along the minus strand of CAVZRU010000002.1, from coordinate 123,348 downwards.
GTCCACTTGCGTCATCTTCAGCTTGCCCTTGACCACCGCGAAGGCCAGCTTGCCTTCGACCAGTTCGAGCGCGTCGCGGCCGAACACCTCGTAGCGCCAGCCTTCGAGCATCGGCAGGTCGCGCACGCCGGCGGCCAGCGCTTCCAGCTCGTCGCTGCGGGTCAGCAGGCGCGCGGCGACGTCGATTTCGCGCGCGCGGATCTTGAGCAGCAGCTTGAGCAGATCGGCGACCAGCGCGCCTTCCTTGCCCAGCGGGGCGCCGCGCGTGGGCTTGTCGGGCATTTCGTCGTCGGGCAGCGGCTCGGCATTCTTCGAGCACTTTCATCAGCCGCCGGCCGATATCGTTGTCGCGCCAGGCCGGCGGACAGGCCGCGCACCTTGGCGAGATCTGCCTGGGTCTTGGGCGGATGGCTGGCGATGTCGGCCAGCGTTTCGTCGCGCATGATCCGTCCGCGCGGGATGTTCTTGTCCTGCGCCTCGCGCTCGCGCCAGGCGGCCAGCGCCTTCAGCCGGCCGAGCACCTCCGGATTGCGCGACGGCGCGCGGATCCGCTGCCAGGCCTGGTCCGGATCGTTGCGGTAATTCTCCGGATCGGCGAGCTTTTCCATCTCGGCGTCGAGCCAGCCGCCGCGCCCGGTCTTGATCAGTTTCTTGAGGATCCGCGGGAAGATCTTGGAGAGATAGGTGACGTCGCCGATGGCATATTCGATCTGCCGGTCGGTCAGCGGGCGGCGGCTCCAGTCGGTGAAGCGCGCGCCCTTGTCGATCGTCGATGCCCATCCAGCTTTCGACCAGATTGGCATAGCCGATCTGTTCGGACTGGCTGATCGCCATCATCGCGATCTGGGTGTCGAAGATCGGATGCGGCGTCTTGCCGGTGAGGTTGTAGATGATCTCGACATCCTGCCCGCCGGCGTGGAAGACCTTGAGCACGTCCTCATTGTCGCACATCAGGTCGAGCAGCGGCGTCAGGTCGATGCCCGGCGCCATCGGATCGATCGCGGCGGCTTCCTTGTCATTGGCGATCTGCACCAGGCACAATTCCGGCCAATAGGTGTTCTCGCGCATGAATTCGGTGTCGACGGTGACGAAGTCGGACTTGGCGAGACGGCTCGCAGAGTTCGGCCAGCGCGTCGCTCGTCGGTAATCAGCGGATGTATCTGCATCGCAGCTTTTCTGTTTGAGCCCCGAAGGGCTCTCTTGTGGTGACCCCGCCTGGGCCGCGGCTTGACAAAATGGCGGCCATCGCCTCAAGGGCCGCCACTTGGACGAGCCCTCTGGCCGCGGCTTCCCCCTGCAACATCGGCGGCCGAATGGAAAGAGTTTCGATGCATCCCTATCGTACCCACACCTGCGCGGCGCTCGGCAGCGCCCATGTCGGCGAGACCGTCCGCCTGTCGGGCTGGGTGCACCGCAAGCGCGACCACGGCGGCGTGCTGTTCGTCGACCTGCGCGATCATTACGGCATCACCCAGATCGTGGCCGATGAGCGACAGCCCGGCGCTCGGCGCTGCTCGACGGGCTGCGCGCTGGAAAGCGTCGTCACCATCGACGGCGATGGTCAAGGCGCGCAGCGCCGAAGCCGGTCAATCCGAACCTCGCCGACCGGCGAGATCGAGGTCTTCGCCCGCGGCCGACCGTGCAGAGCGCGCGCGGAAGAACTGCCGCTGCCGGTGGCCGGCGAGCAGGAATATCCGGAGGAAATCCGCCTCAAGTATCGCTTCCTCGATCTGCGCCGCGAGACGCTGCACCGCAACATCGTGCTGCGCAGCCAGGTGATCGCCGAGCCTGCGCCAGCGGATGACCGCGCAGGGCTTCACCGAATTCCAGACCCCGATCCTCACCGCCTCGAGCCCCGAAGGCGCGCGCGACTTCCTGGTGCCCAGCCGGATGCATCCCGGCAAGTTCTACGCGCTGCCGCAGGCGCCGCAGCAGTTCAAGCAGCTGCTGATGGTCGCCGGCTTCGACCGCTATTTCCAGATCGCGCCCTGCTTCCGCGACGAAGACCTGCGCGCCGACCGCAGCCGGGCGAATTCTACCAGCTCGACCTCGAAATGAGCTTCGTCACGCAGGAAGACGTGTTCGACGCGATGGAGCCGGTGCTGGCCGGCGTGTTCGAGGAGTTCGCCGGGCGGCAAGACGGTCACGCCCGGCGGGCAGCTTCCCGCGCATCCCCTATCGCGAGGCGATGCTCAAATACGGCACCGACAAGCCGGATCTGCGCAACCCGCTGCTGATCATCCGACGTGTCCGCGCACTTCACGCAGTTCGGGCTTCGGCCTGTTCGAGAAGATCGTCGGCGGCGGCGGCGTGGTCCGCGTGATCCCGGCGCCGAACACCGCCGACAAGAGCCGCAAGTTCTTCGACGACATGAACGAATGGGCGCGCGGCGAAGGCCATGCCGGGCTCGGCTATGTCACCCGCAAGGGCGGCGAGTTCGGCGGGCCGATCGCCAAGAACCACGGCGCGGACCGGATGGACGAGCTTTACGCCGAGCTCGGCCTTGGCCCCGATGACGGGCTGTTCTTCGCCGCCGGCAAGGAAGCGAAGCCGCCAAGCTGGCCGGCGCGGCGCGCACCCGCGTGGGCGAGGAGCTCGGCCTGATCGAGCAAGGCTGCTTCCAGTTCTGCTGGATCGTCGACTTCCCGATGTTCGAATATGACGAGGACGCCAAGAAGGTCGATTTCAGCCACAACCCCTTCTCGATGCCGCAGGGCGGGCTGGAAGCGCTGGAGACGCAGGACCCGCTCGACATCCTGGCCTGGCAGTACGACATCGTCTGCAACGGCTTCGAGCTGTCCTCGGGCGCGATCCGGAACCACCGGCCCGACATCATGTACAAGGCGTTCGAGATCGCCGGCTACACGCAGGCAGGATGTCGACACGAACGTTCTGCCGGCATGATCGACGCGTTCCAGCTACGGCGCGCCGCCGCATGGCGGCATCGGCCCCGGCGTCGACCGCATCGTGATGCTGCTGGCCGACGAGCCGAACATCCGCGAAGTCATCGCCTTCCCGCTGAACCAGAAGGCCGAAGACCTGATGATGGGCGCGCCGAGCGAAGTCTCGCTCAAGCAGTTGCGCGAGCTCGGTATCAGGATCGTCGAGCAGCCGAAGGCGTAGGAGCGCAACCTGAGGCGCTGTTAGACCAGTTCGGCCAGCGACGCCGGGTCGAACCCCTGCAGTTCCTCGAAATCGCCGCTTCTCACCTTGTCCGTCCACTGGGGATCGGTGATCAAGGCGCGGCCGACCGCGATCAGATCGAACTCGTCGCGTTCCATCCGCTCGACGAGATTGTCGAGCGGCGTGGCCTGCGACGTCTGTCCGGCAAAGGACGCGATGAACTCGCCTGAAAGGCCGACCGAGCCCACGCTGATCGTTGGCGCCCCTGTGAGCTTCTTCGCCCAGCCAGCGAAATTGAGCCCCTGATCGCCGTCCACTTCCGGGAACTCGGCCTCCCAGAAGCGGCGCTGCGAACAATGGAGAATATCCACGCCTGCTTCCACCAAAGGCAGCAACCAGGCTTCCATCTCCTGCGGGTTTGCCGCGAGCTTCGCATCGAAATCCTGTTGCTTCCACTGGCTGACGCGCAGGATGACGGGGAAATCCTCGCTGACTGCGGCGCGAATGGCGCGAACGATCTCCCCGGCGAAGCGTGAACGCTCGCCAATCGTCGGCCCGCCAAAGCGATCGGTGCGCAGATTGGTGCCCGACCAGAAGAACTCGTCGATCAGATAGCCATGCGCGCCGTGTATCTCGACCGTATCGAAACCCAAACGCTCGGCATCGGCAGCAGCCTGGGCAAAAGCGGCAACAGTGTCTGCAATATCTTCTTCGGTCATCGCCTTGCCGCGCGGCTTGCCGGGAGCAAGCAGGCCCGACGGGCTTTCGACCTCGGCATTGGGTTCCCAGCCCTTGGCCGTGATAGTTGCGCCTGTATGCCATATCTGCGGGCCCATGCGGCCGCCGGCGTCGTGGACTGCGTCGATCACGCCCTTCCACCCTGCCAGTGCCTGCTCGCCGTGGAAAAGAGGAATTCCGGGGTCGTTGCGCGAGGCGGGCCGGCCCACCACCGTGCCTTCCGAGAGGATCAGGCCGACATTGCCTTCCGCGCGGCGTCGATAATAGGCGGCGTTCGCTTCGCCCGGTATGCCTTCCGGTGCCTTGGTGCGCGTCATCGGTGCCATCACGATGCGGTTCTTGAGTTCCAGCGATTTCAACTGGAATGGGCGGAACAGGGTTTCGGTGGCGGATGTAGCGACTGTGGACATGCCGTGGCTCCTGGAAGGGAAGTGCAGTAGGTATTCATGGGGAGGGCCCGGTCAAGTGTGCGGCGATCCAACCATTGCTTCTTCTCGCTCAAGCGCCGCTTGGCGCAGCAAGGACCGCCGCCCATCCATCCGCCCCTAACCGTTTCAAGTGCAAGTGCGGCACTTGTGAACCTGATTGGTTCGTCGTCGTCGCAGAGTCCGGTGCCAAGCTTGCAGAAAGTCAAGAAAGGGGGCAGGTTTTACGGTATGCAAGCGGAAGTTTGCCCCTATGCCCTTGCCAGCGAGCGCAGGCTTGATTAGGGGCTTTGACCGAGATTCAAAGCTTCCTTCGAGAGGAAAATTCCATGAGCGATACCGCCGAACGCGTGAAGAAGATCGTCGTCGAGCACCTCGGCGTCGAAGCCGACAAGGTCACCCAGGATGCCAGCTTCATCGACGATCTTGGCGCCGACAGCCTCGACATCGTCGAGCTGGTCATGGCGTTCGAAGAAGAATTCGGCGTCGAAATCCCCGACGATGCGGCCGAAAAGATCGCCACCGTCGGCGACGCGATCAAGTATATCGAAGAACACAAGGGCTGATCTGCCCGCTTCCCGTCGCGATCGGACCCGCCGGACGTGGACGGGAATGGAAGGCTCAGCCGGCGATGGCTGGGCCTTTCGTGACTTTGGAGAGTGAATATGCGCCGTGTGGTCGTTACCGGACTGGGTCTTGTCACCCCGCTGGGCGGCGATGTCGAAACCACCTGGTCGAATATCCTTGCCGGCAAGAGCGGGGCAGGGCCGATCACCAGGTTCGATGCCTCCGACCAGAAGTGCCGCATCGCCTGCGAGGTGAAGCCTGCGGATCATCCTTATGGCTTCGATCCGGACAAGCGCGTCGATCACAAGGTCCAGCGCCAGGTCGATCCGTTCATCATCTACGGCATCGATGCGGCCGGGCAGGCGATCGAAGATGCCGGGCTCGACGAATATGGACGAAGCCACGCGGCTGCGCGCCGGCTGCTCGATCGGTTCGGGCATTGGCGGCCTGCCGGGAATCGAGAAGGAATCGATCGTCCTTGCACGAAAAGGGGCCGAGCCGTGTCTCGCCGCACTTCGTCCATGGCCGCCTGATCAACCTCATCTCCGGCCAGGTCTCGATCAAATATGGCCTGATGGGCCCGAACCACGCGGTCGTCACCGCCTGTTCCACCGGCGCCCATTCGATCGGCGATGCCGCGCGGATGATCCGCGACGACGATGCCGACATCATGCTGGCAGGCGGCGCCGAAGGCACGATCTGCCCGATCGGCATCGCCGGTTTTGCGCAGGCGCGCGCGCTTTCCACCAATTTCAACGACCAGCCCGAAAAGGCCAGCCGCCCCTATGACAAGGACCGCGACGGCTTCGTCATGGGCGAAGGCGCGGGCGTGGTCGTGCTCGAGGAATATGAGCACGCCAAGGCGCGCGGCGCGAAGATCTATGCCGAAGTGATCGGCTATGGCCTGTCGGGCGATGCCTATCACGTCACCGCGCCGCATCCGGAAGGCTCGGGCGCGTTCCGTTCGATGGAGATGGCGCTGCAGAAGGCCGGGCTGAACCCGGCCGACATCGATTATATCAACGCCCACGGCACCTCGACCCGCTGGGCGACGAGCTGGAACTGGGCGCCGTTCGCCGCCTGTTCGGCGATGCGATCTCGACTGTCTCGATGAGCTCGACCAAATCGGCGATCGGGCATCTGCTGGGCGGTGCTGGCGCGGTCGAAGCGATCTTCTGCATCCTCGCGCTGCGCGACCAGATCGTGCCGCCGACGCTCAACCTCGACAATCCGGACGAAGGCTGCGACGGCGTCGACCTGGTGCCGCACATGGCCAAGAAGCGGAAGTGCGCGCGGTGCTGAACAACAGCTTCGGCTTTGGCGGCACCAACGCCAGCCTGGTGATGAAGGCGGTCTGATTTTCCCATGAAGCGCGGCCATCTGATTGCTTTGGTCGCCGCCTTGCTGCTGATCGCGGCTCCGCCCGTCTGGTTCCTGGCCGGATGGTTCATGCCGGGTGCGGCGGAGGAAGAACGGGCGTTCATCGTGCCTGCCGGCGCGAGCCTCACCAGCGTCGCTGCGCAACTTGAGGAAGAAGGCTTCATCTCGTCGGCAGACCGTTTCCTCTGGGGCGCGAAGCTGTTCGGCGGCAGCGGGCCGATCAAGGCGGGCGAGTTTCTCCTGCCCGTGTCAGGCGGAGGCGATCGGATCCTGTCGATCCTGCAGTCCGACGAAGTGATCCGCCGCTTGGTTACCATACCCGAAGGCATGCCCTCGATCCTGGTGTACGAACGGCTGATGGCCGAAGAGCTGCTGACCGGCGATATTACAGTCCCCCGCGAAGGCTCCGTCCTGCCCGACAGCTATGATTTCCAGCGCGGCGAGACGCGCGCGGCAGTGCTCGGCCGGATGCAGGCCGCGATGACGAAGGAGCTGGCGGACCTATGGGCCAAGCGCTCGCCCACCACCGTGGCCAAGAGCCCTGAAGAGGCGCGTGATTCTGGCCTCGATCGTCGAGAAGGAAACCGGCAAGGCATCGGAGCGCCGAATGGTCGCCGGGCTTTATTCCAACCGCGTGCGGTCGGGCATGATGCTCCAGGCCGATCCGACGATCATCTATCCGATCACCAAGGGCAAGCCGCTCGGCCGCCGGATCCGCCAGTCGGAAATCGGTGCGGTCAACGGCTACAACACCTATACGATGGTCGGACTGCCCGAGGGCCCGATCACCAATCCGGGCAGGGAGTCGATCGCTGCCGTGCTCAACCCGGAGAAGACCAGCGCGCTGTTCATGGTGGCGGACGGGCAGGGCGGGCACGTGTTCGCCGACACGCTCGAACAACACAATGCCAACGTCGCCAAATGGTTCGCGATCCGGCGCCAGCGCGGTGAAATCCAGTGAGCGGCGCCAGGAACTTTGCCGTGGCAGTTGCCCTGGCCTTGGCGCTTCCAGCCTCCGTATGGGCGGCCGTTGGCGAAGTGCCAGTGGCGGAGCCCGCACCTCCCGCCGAGGCGACGACGATTGCCTATGGTCAAGCCTCCACCTGCATGGCGCTCTACGTGATCCTGGGCTCGCAATACGATCGCGAGACAGAGGAGGCGCAGGCGTTTCGCACCTTGTTTGCAGCCTGGTCCGATTTCGCCGAGACCCATTATCCCGAGGATTTCCTCCAGAATGGCGAGCGGGATCTCCAAGCGGAAGCCGACCGGCTGGCCGATGAATTCAACGCGATGGACGAGGATCAGTTCAAGCTGGCGATCGACCGCCAGATAGATCTCTGCCAAAACCTCGAGGATGCCGGACGGGTCCTGAAATGACGGCGCAACTGCGGTCGAGGTAAGAGGCAGGCATGGGCGTCCCGTTGTTGATCACTGCGGAACTGCCGCCCGAAATTCTCTCTTGGGCCGATGGCCTTCGCCGCCAACATTACCCGCCCGAGCGCAACCGCCTGCGCGCCCACGTCACCTTGTTCCATGCCTTGCCGCCATCGGCCGAGGGTGAGATTCGCAGGTTGCTGGCCGATTTGGCAAAATCGCCAGCGCCGCAGGCGCGCATCAGCGGGATCATGAATTTGGGGCAAGGCACGGCATTCGACGTCGACAGTTCCGCCATGGTGGAACTTCACCGCCAGATCGCCGACCGCCTCCACGGCGTTCTTACGCAGCAGGACGACAAGAAGCTGCGGCTGCACATCACCGTCCAGAACAAGGTGAAAACCTCAGCGGCGCGCGAACTTCAGGCCGAATTGAAGGCAACGCTGGAGCGGCGCACATTCCGCTTTCGCGGCTTCGGGCTCTATGGCTGGGAAGAGGGCTTGTGGCGGCCGATCGGCGACTATCCGTTTCGCGGTTGACCGGCGAATGGAGCGGCCTTAAGAGCGCCGCCTGCCCAGCGATCGCCGTTCCTAAGCGGATCGCAATTCGTTGGTTCGGGGCGGAGTAGCTCAGCTGGTTAGAGCAGCGGAATCATAATCCGCGTGTCGGGGGTTCGAGTCCCTCCTCCGCTACCAACATTCATCACCTCATCCATGCGATCCGTGCAATTATGCGTAAGCATTCGGCTTGCCAGCATTCGGATTCGGGCTAAAAGCCGGAAGTGAACATGTTAAGGGAAGGGATGGCGATGAGCACCACAAAGGATCCGGGCGTGGCACTTCAGGAAATGGTCGATCGGGCAGCGATCGAAGATCTGTTCGTGCGCTATTTCTCCGGTCTTGGCGGCGGCGATCCGGATTGGTTTGGCCAGTTCTTTGCCGAAGGCGCAGAGCTGGATGTAAACGGCGTCGTCAATTTCGGCCGGGACGACATTGGTAAGCTTTATCGTGAAGTCACGGAAGACAAGCCAAACCTGATCGGCACATTCCGCATGATCCTGTCCAATCTGCTGATCGACATCGATGGCGACAAGGCCACGGCGCGGGCGATGTGGACGCAGACGATCAACGAATCGATCAAAGGTCCGCCCCGGTTCATCGAACAGGGTTGGGAAGTCGATGCGCTGGAGAAGATCGACGGCAAGTGGAAGATCACGAAGCGCGTCGTTACGGCTGATTCGAACCTTCCCGACATGATGGACGATACCTACACCCCGCGTCCGGATTACAAGCTGTAGCTTTAAGGCTGCGCTGGCCCGGGGCTCTGCTTCGGGCCTGGAATTCGGGGAAAACCGGAATTCGTCCGCAGCGCTCGTTGACCGACGCATCTCAGGCATTATGGCTGGGCGGATGGTAGAAAGCGCCGCAAGCGGCTCTCCCCCTCCGCTCAGTATCCTGGGCGTCGGCCGGCCCTTCGCCCTGTTTCTCGATTTCGACGGAACGCTGATCGATATCGCGCCGACTCCGGACTCGATTTTCGTCCCTGCCGGATTGTCGGCGCAGCTCGAAATATTGGCGCACCGCATCGGTGGGCGGCTGGCGCTGGTAAGCGGCCGTTCGGTCGAGAATATTTTCGCACATCTCGGCACCTGCAGCGTTGCCGTGGCCGGCTCGCACGGGGCTGAACTGTTCGGTGCCGACGGGATCAGGATCGGTCCCCCGGCGTCCACCCTGCCGGACGAGGTCGAACAGTCTTTCCTGCGCTACGCTGAGCAAGTCGAGGGGCTTGAGTACGAGGCAAAAAGCCATGGGGCAGCGTTGCATTACCGCGCGGTTCCGGCCCTCGAAGGCGCGACACGCGCATTTGCCGATGAGATTGCCCGCCAGTATGGGCTCGCGGTCAAATACGGCAAATGCGTTGTTGAAATCGTTCGCAAAGGTGCAGACAAGGGCCATGCCGTGCGCACGCTCATGCAAGAGCGCGCATTTTCCGATGCGCTACCGGTCTTCGTCGGCGACGACATAACAGACGAAGACGGGTTTCGCGCCGCCATAGAACTGGGCGGTTTCGGGGTGATCGTGGGAGAGAGAAACGAAACATTGGCGAGATATCGCCTGATATCTCCTGCAGGGGTTCATGAATGGCTGGAACTGTAAGCGCGGATCACCAAAGCAACCTGGAACTTTGGCCGATCGGCAATTGCCAGGTAAGCGGGTTGCTGGATGACCGGGCAGGCCTGGTCTGGGGCTGTGTTCCGCGTGTCGATGGCGATCCGGTGTTCTGCGCCCTGCTCAATGGCTCGACATCAGGATAGCGGCGTCTGGCGCTTCGAGCTCGAAGGACAGGTAAAGTCCGAAGCCCAATATATCCGCAACACGTCGATGCTGGTTACGCGGCTTGAGGCGGAAGATGGCAGCGCGATCGAGATCACCGATTTCTGTCCGCGTTTCGAGCGCTCGGGAAGAATGTACCGGCCTGTGGCCTTTGTCAGGATCGTTCGCCCCGTGGCGGGCGCACCGCGGATGCGCGTGGTGCTCACGCCGACCCGCGATTACGGCACTGCCCAGGCGGAAACGACGAATGGCACGAACCATATCCGCTATCTCGTGGGCAGTCAGGCCATGCGGCTGAGCACCGACGCCCCGATCGGTTACGTACTCGAAAAACGGACTTTCCGGGTCGAGACGGACTTTCATTTCTTTCTGGGGCCGGACGAGCCGTTCGGCGGCAACATCCGCTCCGAATTGCGCACGATGGAGCAATTCACGAAGAAATACTGGCAGCTTTGGGTGCGCGGACTGGCAACTCCGCTCGAATGGCAAGAGGAAGTGATCCGCTGTGCGATCACGCTCAAGATGTGCCAGCACGAAGAAACCGGCGCCATCGTTGCCGCGCTTACGACATCGATCCCCGAAGCGCCGGGATCGGAGCGCAATTGGGACTACCGCTACTGCTGGATCCGCGATTCCTATTACACAGTGCAGGCGCTCAACCGGCTCGGCGCGCTCGACGTGATGGAGAAATATCTCGCCTATCTCAGAAACATAGTCGATTCGGCCAAAGGCGGACAAATCCAGCCGCTCTATTCGGTGATGGGTGAAGGCGAGCTCGACGAGACGACCGCAGCCTATCTTCCAGGCTATCGAGGCATGGGGCCGGTACGGCGCGGCAATGCTGCCTACAAGCAGATCCAGCACGATTGTTACGGCCAGATCGTTCTGCCTAACGTGCAGGGCTATTTCGACCAGCGGCTCTTGCGCATGTCCGATGAAAGCGATTTCGCCAGTCTCGAACAGGTCGGTGAAATGGCGTGGAGGATGCACGATCAGCCCGACGCCGGATTATGGGAATTCCGCACTCGCCAGGAGGTACACACCTATTCGGCAGTGATGAGCTGGGCCGCTTGCGACCGGCTGGCCAATGTGGCCGGCAAGCTGGAAAAGCCGGATCGCGAGGCACTGTGGCGCGAAAGAGCCGACACGATTCACCAGCGGATCGAGAAAGAAGCCTGGGTCGAAAATGGCGGGCCCGAAAATGGAGGGCACTACGGCGCTTCCTTTGAGAGCGACTATCTCGATGCCAGTCTGCTGCAGCTGATTGAACTGCGCTTCCTCACGCCTCAAGATCCGCGCTTCGTCAGCACCTTCGAAGCGGTCGAGAAAGAGCTGCGCCGCGGCGAATATATGCTGCGCTATGCCGCGGAAGACGATTTCGGCGCCCCGGAGACGGCGTTCAACATCTGCACATTCTGGCTGATCGAGGCGCTCCACCTTGTCGGTCGGGATGATGAAGCGCGGGCGCTGTTCAGCGCCATGCTGTCTCATACCACGAAGTCCGGCCTGCTTTCCGAAGATCTCGATTTCAAGAGCGGCGAGCTTTGGGGGAACTTCCCCCAGACCTATTCGCTAGTAGGTGTGATCAACTGTGCGGGCCTTTTGTCAAAATCTTGGAACACTATACGGTGAAACAGGAACAGCGCCTTGTTGTCATATCGAACCGGGTCACAGTGCCGAAGGCGCGCGGCGCAGCAGGGGCACAAGGTGGGCTGGCAGGCGCGCTCAACTCGGCGTTGCAGAAGCAGAGTGGGATATGGTTTGGCTGGTCGGGCAGCGAGACGGAAGAGTTCACCGGCGAAATCCAGACCCAGACCAACGACGGCGTGACCACTGCGACGATCGACCTCGAAGAGCAGGACGTCGATGAATATTACAACGGTTACGCGAATTCGACCCTCTGGCCGCTGTTCCATTACCGGATCGACCTGACCGAATATGAAGTAGAATTCGCCAAGGGTTACGAGCGCGTCAATGAGCGGTTTGCTCAAAGCGTTTCTCCGCTGATCCAGCACGACGACGTCGTCTGGGTACATGATTACCATCTGATCCCGCTGGGCGAGAGGCTGCGCTCTCGCGGCCACCGGAATCGCATCGGTTTTTTCTTGCACATTCCATGGCCGCCGACGCGGCTGTTCGTATCGCTGCCCTATCACGAGCGATTGGTGCGCACGATGTTGCACTACGACCTGCTGGGCTTCCAAAGCGAAGAATGGCTCGAAAGTTTCCAGAATTATTGCCGCAAGGAATTGGGCGCGCTCGTCGACGAAGCGAGCGGGCGCATCGAACTTGACGGTCAGGTGACGATCGCTCGTTCCTATCCGATCGGTATCGATTACGATCACTTCATGGGCGAGGGTGAGACGGGCGAAGCAAGGCAGGCTGAACAACGCGTGCTTTCCAGCACTCGCCATCGCACCGCCATGGTGGGTGTGGACCGGCTGGATTATTCCAAGGGCCTGCCGGAGCGGATCGACGGAATTGGGCGGTTCTTCGACACTTACCCTGATCGAGTGCGCGAGCTCGTCTACATCCAGATCGCGCCTCCAAGCCGGGAAGACATTGGTTCCTACCAACAAATTCGCGCTACGCTGGAACAGAAGACCGGCCAGATAAACGGCGCTCGTTCGGAAGTGGACCTCGTCCCTATCCGCTACGTCAATAAGGGGCACTCCACCGCCGAATTGTTCGGCTTCTATCGTGCTTCGAAAATCGGGCTCGTGACACCGCTAAGGGACGGGATGAACCTCGTTGCAAAGGAGTATGTCGCGGCCCAGCGTCCAGAAGATCCCGGCGTACTGATCCTATCGCGCTTTGCCGGCGCGGCGCTCCAACTTACCGACGCAGTGCTCGTCAATCCGCACAGCCCGGACGACGTGTCTCACGCGATCCGTCTGGCATTGGACATGCCGCTCGCCGAGCGCAAGGAACGCTGGGAAGCTCTGGTGAAGTGTGTGCGGGAGGAGAACGTCCTTGTCTGGACCGAAAACTTCCTGAGGGATCTGCAAGGCGATTTCCCACACTGAAGCCAGATTATCCCGGCGAATGGTTTGCTTTGATTGTCTCTCCTTGCCGGACTGACTACATGCGGCCTGAATTCACCAGCGAGGATAGTTTCTAATGACCACCCACACCACCCGGATGCTCATCATAGGCTCTGGCCCGGCAGGGCTGTCTGCGGCGATCTATGGCGCGCGTGCGGGAATGGAACCGATCGTGGTGCAGGGCTTGCAGCCCGGTGGACAGCTGACGATCACAACGGACGTAGAGAATTATCCCGGCTTTCGCGACGTGATTCAGGGTCCGTGGCTGATGCAGGAAATGCAGGCCCAGGCCGAACATGTCGGAACGCGGATGATGTGGGACACAATCACCGATGTCGATATTGCCGGCGGGTCCCCTTTCACGGCCAAGGGCGACAGCGGCGACACCTACGTCGGCGATGTGCTCGTGATTGCCACGGGCGCGCAGGCCAAGTGGCTCGGCGTCTCGGGTGAGGAAGTGTTGTCGGGCAAAGGCGTTTCGGCCTGCGCGACCTGCGATGGTTTCTTCTTTCGCGGCAAGAAGGTCGCGGTGATCGGCGGGGGCAACACCGCGGTGGAGGAAGCGCTGTACCTGACGAACCATTCAGACGACGTGACGCTCATCCACCGCCGTGACGAATTGCGTGCGGAAAAGATCCTGCAGGACCGGCTGTTCGCACACCCCAAGATCACTGTGCTTTGGAACAAGGCAGTGGAAAGCTTCCTCGGCGACCCAACTGGCATAGGCTTGACCGCCCTCTCGCTGCGCGACACGCAGACCGGGGAAATGAGCGAATTTTCAACCCAGGGCGCTTTCGTGGCGATCGGCCACGCGCCTTCGACCGAATTGTTCAAAGGCAAGCTGCCGATGGACGATAGCGGCTATCTGCTGGTCGAGCCGGGAACGCCGAAAACCTCGGTGCCGGGCGTGTTCGCCTGCGGCGACGTGATGGACCACGTCTACCGTCAGGCGGTGACTGCGGCGGGCACCGGTTGCATGGCGGCGCTCGATGCCGAACGCTTCCTCGCCGAGCGGGAATTCGCCAAGACCAAGGAACTGGCGGGGGCCTGAGCCCTGGCGCGGTCAGAAGATCGCGATCGCCGCCAGCGCAATCAGGGCCATCAGCACGAAGCTCGACAGGGCGAAGATCAGGAAGCGCAAGGTGACCTTGTTGACGGTCGCCTGCACCAGCGAGTGGATCACCCGCAGCGCGACATAGGCCCAGCCTAGTTGCGCGGCCAGTCCGTCTCCCTTGCCGACGATCGCGAGCGTGATGGCAATCGCGTAGAATACCGTCGGCGCTTCATGCAAATGATTGAAATTATGTGCTTTCCACTGGACCTGGGGCGGCAGGACCTTGTCCAGCGTCTTGTCGGGATCGCGTACCAATGCGTCCGGATCGACCTTGGTGGCACTTAACGCAGGGATGCGCGTGGCGTACATCCACACCCACATGACCATGGTCCAGACCGCCAGTGCGACGACCGGCTGAAGTATTCCCATCCCGACCATTCGATCTCTCCCTTCAGCTTGCCAGCGTGAGCAGCAGTGCGCGTATCGCCAAGGCGACCAGGCAGAAAGTCGCGAGCGCGAACAAGGCCAGACGCACAGGGATCCTGTTGACGGTCGCCTGCCACACCGAATGGACCACCCGCAGCGCCACATAGGCCCAGGCCAGCGCCACGTCCGTGGAACTCGCTCCCATCAGCGCAATGATCACCACTGCCGGATAGAAGATCGTCGGCTGTTCGAGCAAATGCGTGTAATTATGCGCCTTCCAATTGACGCTATCGGGCAATACGCCTTCGAGATCCTGCCCACGTCCTCCTGGCTTTGCCTGCTTGAGATCGATGCCTGATTTGGCCAAGTGCGGGCATGCGCGTTGCCATCATCCAGAACATCACGATCAACGTCCACACCACCAGCACGGCAGCGGGAGCGAGCATCTGTGCTTGCATCCACCCCTCCACATTTAGCTCGGCCAAGACTGCGTGAGCTCTGGTAGATTGTCAAATGCAACTCAATCTGTGCTGGCAATTACCTTTGCGAAGGCACCTGGGTCGACATTGCCTCCAGTGAGCATGATCACGGTCCCGGCGTCGAGTTCGACCTTGCCCGCCAGCGCCGCCGCCAGCGCTGCCGCTCCGCCCGGTTCGAGCACGAGGCGCAGCCTGGCGAAGGCAAAACGCTGCGCCGCGCGGATTTCCGCCTCGCTGACCGCAATACCAGGGGAGGCGCGCCGCTTCAGTACTTCGAAATTGATCGGCCATGTTGCGAGCGTCTGCAGTGCGTCGCAGGCCGTCGGCGGCGGGTTGGGTCCTACGGCAAGGATATCGCCGGCTGCGAGGCTGCGGGCAACATCGTCCCAGCCTTCGGGCTCAACCGGCACGATCGCGGCGTCGGGGCAGGCGAGGGCGAGACCGGCCGAGAGGCCGCCGCCGCCGCAACACGCCACTATCCGGCTTGGTCCGGGGAGGCCACGCCCGGCCAACTGCTCCAGGATCTCGATCCCGGCGCTGCCCTGGCCTTCGATCACCCAGGGGTCGCCATAGGCATGGACGTAGGCTGCACCCGTTTCTTCACATAGACGGGCGGAGATAGCATCGCGATCTTCGCCGCCTGGCCGGTCATACAGCACAATGTCTGCGCCCAGCGCCCGCACATTGTCGAGCTTCACGGCCGGAGCGTCGGAAGGCATCACGATCGTCGCCTTGATGTTCAGCCGCTTCGCCGCCCATGCCACGCCTTGTGCGTGATTGCCGCTCGAGACGCCGACTACGCCGCGTGCGCGCTCCGCCTCGGAAAGCTGGCTCAGCCGGTTCCATCCGCCGCGGATCTTGAACGCCCCGATCGGTTGAAGGCTCTCCGCCTTCGCCCATAATGGAACTCCGCCGATCTCGAGTGGTAGAAGAGGAGTGGGCGGCAGAATTGCGGCGATCCGCTCCGCTGCCTCGATAACCCCGGCCCTCGTCGGCGCGCGCATCTGTTGTGCTGTCATGCCAGCGATCTATATGCGCAATATTGGCCCTGCAAAGTGCAATGGGGCGAAGGAGAATGATTTTGAGCAAGGTTCTGGTGATCGGTGCAGGCGGTGTCAGTTCGGTCGCGGTGCACAAGATGGCGATGAACGCGGATATCTTCAGCGATATCCATCTCGCCAGCCGCACCAAATCCAAATGCGATGCGATTGCCGCCAGCGTGAAGGAGCGCACTGGCACCGACATCGCGACCTATGAGATCGATGCCGAAGAAGTGCCCGCGCTGGTGAACCTGATCCGCAAGATCGAGCCTGTCGCTGGTCGTCAACCTCGCGCTGCCATATCAGGACCTGCCGATCATGGACGCCTGCCTGGAGGCGGGCGTCGATCTATCTCGACACCGCCAATTACGAGCCGAAGGACGAGGCCAAGTTCGAATATAACTGGCAGTGGGCCTATCACGACCGCTTCAAGCAGGCCGGGCTGATGGCGCTGCTGGGCAGCGGGCTTCGATCCGGGCGTGACCAGCGTGTTCACCATGTGGCTCAAGAAGCACAAGCTCAAGACCATCCGCACGCTCGACATTCTCGACTGCAATGGCGGCGATCACGGCCAGGCTTTTGCCACCAACTTCAACCCGGAAATCAACATCCGCGAAGTCACCGCGCCGGCGCGCCACTGGGAAAACGGCGAGTGGGTCGAGACCCCGCCGCTGTCGAACAAGCAGAGCTTCGACTTCGAAGGCGTCGGCCCGAAGAACATGTACCTGATGTATCACGAGGAACTGGAAAGCCTCGCCAAGTTCGTCCCGGAGATGGAGCGCGCGCGCTTCTGGATGACCTTCGGCGATGAGTATATCAAGCACCTGACCGTGCTGCAGAATGTCGGCATGACGCGGATCGATCCGGTGATGTATCAGGGCCAGGAGATCATCCCGCTGCAATTCCTCAAGGCCGTGCTGCCCGAACCCGCCAGCCTCGGCTCGACCACCAAGGGCAAGACCAATATCGGCTGCATCGCCACCGGCGAAGCGCTGGACGGTTCGGGCGAGAAGACCTTCTACATCAAGAATATCTGCGACCACGAAGACGCCTATGAGGAAACCGGCAATCAGGCGGTCAGCTACACCACCGGCGTCCCGGCGATGATCGGCGCGCATTGGTGGTACAAGGCATCTGGTCGGGCGAGGGCGTGTTCAACATCGAACAGATCGACCCCGATCCCTTCATGGAGATGCTCAACGCGCACGGCCTGCCGTGGACAGTCGAGGAACTGGACGGTCCGCTGGAGTTCTGATTGCTAGTGGCGGTCGCTTAAAGGGAAGCCCGGCCGCGCGCGGCGACCGGGCCCGTTTGATTGATTTGGCCTGCGATCAGGCTTTCGCCGAGTGCAGCGACATGAAAGCGAGCAAGAGGGTGTTGAAGGTCTTGGGATCCTCCCAATGCGCCGAATGGCCGACATTGTTGACCACGTGGCTGACCGCATTCGGGAAGCGCGGTGCCGTGTAATCCAGCAGCGTAGGCGTGCAGAGCTGGTCAACCCCGCCGGCAATCAATTGTACCGGGCAGGAGATCTGAGCGACTTCTTCCCAGGTCACGCCATGCATAAGCGGCTGCATCAGCTTGTTGTCGAACCGCGCGACATGCTCAAGCGCCTCCCAGCGCTTCCTGCCTTCGGGATTTGCCGCCTTGTAGTTGGGGCTGAGCTCAAGGAACGATGACGGCAAACCAGCGAGCCGATCGCCGGGACGATGGCGTCCGCGCACCTCCTGGAAATCAGGCTCGTTGATTCCCATGATGCTGCACGCGAGTGTCATGGAAGTCAGCATGTCATGCCACTTCACCGCAAAGTCGTTGAGGTAGTAGCCGCCGCCAGCAGTGCCCATGGCGTGGAACTTCTTGACGCCGAGGCCGTCCATCAGGTTTTTCAGGTCCTGCGCGCCGGTTCCCATGTTGGCCGGGTCGATCGGGCTCGAACCCCAATGGCCGCGCCGCGAATAGGCGATCACGCGGTATCCCGCGTCCTTGAGAGCGTCCCACTGATGTTCCCACACGCGGGCGCTGCCTGTCATTGAATGCAAGAGGACGACTGCCTCGCCGTCACCCCCGCTGTCGATGTAGTAAAGCTTGGCGCCGCCGATATCCATCGTCTTGCCGTTCGCCGGCTCGGGCGGGAGATGCTCCGAAGTTTCGTGATGGCCCTGCGCCGAGACCTGCGAGGCCACCATCATCACACCGGCGGCGCCGGCTGCTTGCGCAAGAAATCTGCGCCGATTGCTCGAACCAATTCCAGACATTACTGTCTCTCCCGCCTAGTTAACAGGGCTTCTCGCGATCAGGCCGTGGTTCCGTGCTGAGTCAGGAAGTTGAGCAGCAGCGTGTTGAATGTGCGCGGATCTTCCCAATGGGCCGAATGTCCGACATTGTTGATCACATGCGTCACTGCATTGCGGAAGCGCGGCGCGGCATAATCCATCACCGTGGGCGTGCAGGCAAAGTCCGAACCGCCGGCGATCAGCTGCACCGGGCAGGAAATCTGGCCGACTTCTTCCCAGGTCACGCCATGCATAAGCGGCTGCATCAGCTTGTTGTCGTAACGCGCCACATGCTCGAGCGCTTCCCAGCGCTTCCGGCCTTCGGGATGGCCTGCACGGTAGTTCGGGCTAAGCTCGAGGAACGACGAGGGCATCCCTGCAAGGCTGACGCCGGCATTGGGGCGCCTTAGAATCTCAACAAAGTCCGGTTCGTTGATCGCCAGGATGCTGCAGGCCAGCGTCATGGAAGTCAGCATGCCATGCCACTTGACCGCGAAGTCGTTGAGGTAATAGCCGCCGCCAGCAGTGCCCATGGCATGGAACTTCTTGATGCCCAGGCCGTCCATCAGATCCTTCAGGTCTTGCGCGCCGGTTCCCATGTTGGCCGGATTGATCGGGCTCGAACCCCAATGGCCGCGCCGCGAATAGGCGATCACGCGGTATCCCGCGTCCTTGAGGACATCCCACTGGTGCTCCCACACGCGGGCGCTGCCGGTCATGGAATGAAGCAGGAGGACGACTTCGCCGTCGCCGCCGCTGTCGATGTAATAGAGCTTGCCGCCGTCGCTCAAGTCCATCGTCTTGCCGTTTGCCGGCTCGGGCGGGAGATGCTCCGAAGTTTCGTGATGGTCCTGCGCCGAGACCTGCGAGGCTATCATCATCACGCCGGCGGCGCCGGCTGCATGCGCAAGAAATCTGCGCCGATTGCTCGAACCAATTCCAGACATCAACTCATCCCCTTCGTCTTATCATTTGACGGCAAGATGCCGGATCAAGTTAACGTGTCAACTACATTCGGCCGCCGGGAGCTTATTCATTCTGGGCTCGGCAAGCTGCCGCGACGGCCGAAAAAAGCGCTTTCCAATATATCGACCCGTAAGGCACAGCATTGCCTCTATCATTCAAGTATTCCATCTCCGCCGAGTGGGTTTCCGCCATCGTCGTCGCGCAAGCGTCAGTCTCGCTTGTGCAGGAGCTTTTTTGTTGTAGTCGCGCGTATCCGTGATCTTTTTCGAACAAGGTATTGAAAATGTCGGATTATCGAAGCGGGCCGCCGGGCCTACGTCGGGCCCTTGGTGTGACGCTCAACTTTGCAATGGGCGCAGCTGCCTGCAATCAAGGGGCAGCGTAATGAATTGGAACTTGTTTGCTCCGGTCGGTCTCCTGGCCGGTTCCAATTTGGTAATGAACCTTGCCTGGTATGGGCATCTGAAATTTCCGGGCAAAGCGCTTTGGGTGGTGATCCTGGCCAGCTGGGGCATGGCTCTGTTCGAATACGCACTCGCCGTGCCAGCCAACCGGATCGGAGCGAGGGCCTATTCACTTGCCGAACTCAAGACTATCCAGGAGGTCATGTCTCTTGCGTCTTTCCTCCTCGTTGCCTGGTTCCTCTTCGACCAGCGGCCGGGCCTCAGCCAGCTTGCCGGGTTCGCATTGATCGCGGCTCGGTGCATTCCTCGTGTTCAAGGCTCCGTTCGGCTGATGGAAACCAGAGCTGGCGATCCCGGGGCCTTCGCCCATTTCGACCTGACCCGCGTCGACAGTCCGGCCTTCGTGGTCGATCTGGCGAAGCTGCGTTCGAATTTGCAAATTCTTGCGGATGTGCGCGACGCTTCCGGGATCAAGGTCCTTGCTGCGCTCAAGGCATTCTCGATGTGGTCCACTGCGCCGGTAATTGGCGAGTATCTCGATGGTGTCTGCACTTCGGGCCTGTGGGAAGCGCTGCTTGCCGCCGAACATTACGACGGTGAAATCGCCACTTATTGCGCGGCCTACAAGCCGGAGGATCTCGAGGAGATCTGCCGCCTGTCGGACCATGTGATCTTCAATTCTCCGATGCAGATCCAACGTGCAGAGCAGATTCTGGAATTCGCCCGGGCGCGCGGCGAGGATTTCGACATTGGGCTGCGGATCAACCCGCTGCATGCGGAAGGGGAAGTTCCGCGTTACGATCCCATGCGCGCCGCATTCCCGACTTGGATTTCCGATCGACCAGCTCGAGGAAGACCACGTCGCCCTGGTCGATGGCTTCCATATTCACACTCTGTGCGAACAGGACCTCGAACCGCTCAAGCGCACTTGGGACATCTTGTTCGATCACCTCGAACCCTATTTCGGCCAGTTCAAATGGCTCAATTTCGGCGGGGGGCACCATATCACCCGCTCCGACTATCAGCGCGAGGAGCTGGTCGAGTTTCTGCGCGATGTGCAGGAAGATACCGGCGCGGAAGTCTATCTGGAACCGGGCGAGGCTGTGGCCCTCGACGCAGGGATCCTCGTCGGGACGATTCTCGATTCGCATTGGAATGGGATGCCGCTCGCCATCACCGATATTTCCGCGACTTGCCATATGCCCGATGTGATCGAAGCGCCCTATCGCCCGGCGATGCTAGGCGAAGACGAGCAGGGCCAAGGCGAGACAATACGCCTCGGAGGGCCTTCCTGCCTCGCAGGCGACGTGATCGGCGATTATCGCTTGCCCGTGCCTTGCCGTCCGGGCGAACGAATCGCTTTCCTCGATCAGGCGCATTATTCGATGGTGAAGACCACCACGTTCAACGGCGTACCGCTTCCCTCGCTCTGGCTATGGGATTCGGAGACCGATTCCCTCGAAATGGTCAAAAAGTTCGGCTATGAAGACTTTAGAGATAGGCTTTCTTGACCAAATGAGGCTGTGAATTCAGAAGGTTATTGCCAGATATTGCAACCTTTTGACATGCGTATGAAGCGCGATTTTCACTTGCGGTTCAGCCTGATGGTTTTATAGGAGCCCTCCGCTGCCCCATGGGGACTTCCTAACCGCAAGGCAGCCTTGTCTGAAACGAACGTTTTGGGGGTCCCTTGAGTTGCACATTTATCCTGACGCACTGGTCCGTAGTCCGCGATCTTTCGCCGGACGAACCCGTAATCCTCAACCGCCCGCATGCTGCGGCGCGTGCTGCTCGATTCTTCGCCGAGAAGTTTCCGGGCAAGTCGCTCTATGCGGTGAAGGCCAATCCTTCGCCGGAACTGCTGCAGATCCTGTGGGATGTCGGCAAATCACGCATTTCGACGTCGCCTCGATCGCCGAAGTGCGCCTCGTGCGTTCGTCGCTGCCCGATGCGGTGCTGTGCTTCATGCATCCGGTGAAGACGCGGAGCGCGATACGCGAGGCCTATCACACGCATGGCGTGAAGCACCTTCAGCCTCGATACAGCTCGAGGAACTGGAAAAGATCGTCGAAGCAACCGCCGATAGCGAGGGCAACCCGGCACAGGACCTGCGCCTGCTGGTTCGCCTGCGCGTGTCTTCGGAATATTCCGAGCTGAGCCTCGCTTCCAAATTCGGCATCGATCTCGCCGATGCGGCGCCGCTGCTGCAGGCGACTCGCCAGGTGGCGGACTGGCTTGGGCATCTGTTTCCACGTCGGCAGCCAGGCGATGACGCCGTTTGCCTATATCCAGGCCCTGGAGCGCGTGCGCGCTGCCGATGGCCGAGGCCAGCGTCGTGATCGACATGGTCGATGTCGGCGGCGGCTTCCCGAGCATCTATCCGGGCATGGAGCCACCGCCGCTCGAAGACTATTTCGCGATCATCCATCGCCACTTCGAAGCGCTGCCGATCGCCTACAACGCCGAATTGTGGTGCGAGCCGGGCCGCGCACTGTGCGCGGAATACTCCTCGATGATCGTGAAAGTGGAGCGCCGCCGCGGCGACGAACTCTACATCAACGACGGTGCCTACGGGGCGTTGTTCGATGCCGCTCATGTCGACTGGCGTTTCCCGGTCTCCGTGCTGCGCGAAGAACAGAGCGATGTGCTGGCCGAATTCGCTTTCTACGGCCCGACCTGCGACGATGCGGACTTCATGAAGGGGCCATTCCTGCTGCCCGAAGACATTCGGCGTTGGCGACTATATCGAGGTCGGCATGCTTGGCGCCTATGGCACCGCGATGAAGACCGGCTTCAACGGCTTTGGGCAAGCGGAGGTGGTCACCGTAGCGAACGAGCCGATGGCAAGCCTGTATCGCGGCGACCGTCCCGATCCGCGCCAGAGCGACAATGTGGTGAGCCTGCGCTAGGCCGAACAAGTCGAAAGACAGCGGGCGGAGAAATCAGGCGGGGCTCTGCTTGCCGTCTTTTTCCAATCGAGCCAGCCTTTCGACTACCGAGCCCAGTTGCTGCTGCATGGAAGTCGTTTCGGCTACCCGCTTGCGAGCGGCGCGCAAGCTTTCGGCCAATGGCTCGAGGATGTTCTTGAGACCGGACAGCTGTTCGGAATTATAGCGGTTGTCATCGCTCCGCGGTCCGACCAGCAGCAATCCAACCGGGCCGTCCTCGTCCTCCAGAACCAGGCAATGGGCGAAGCGCGGATCGGAAAAAGGATCGAACTTGCGGCCGGTAAGCGAATTCGGCCGATCGATGTCGCGCGTTGCAACCAGAACTCCTTCCGCGCGCATCGTCAAGCAGGATCGCTGCGCCGCGGCAATGGATCGCCATTGCGAGGGCCGAAAGCGTGCGCTGGCCTATTTCCTTGGGTGTTTCCGTCGCACGCCATACCGCGAGCCGGTCTGCGAGATTGCGCAAGCGGTCTCCGTCGCCGGCCAGACGGCGCTTGGCCCATCTTTGGGCAAGCGCCTGGGTCGGGGCGAACAAAGCCGCAGCAAGCACCGCCCCGGCAGCAGTGGCGATTGCATCGTCGCTATGGCCGAGCGCAAGCGGAATGCCGGATTTCACGAGATCGATGCTCAAAGTCCAGACCACGCCCACAGCAAGGGTCGCTGCGGCGGAGATCGCTGACCGGCTGATGACCTGGTCGGCTTCCCATAAGCGAAAGCGGGTGAGAGAGACGAGCAAGCCCAGCACCATCGCGAGGAAGCCCGCGTTGAAAAGGGTGAGTATGATCAGGCCGTAGATGGGGAGCCAACGGCTGGATTGGGAAATCGTCTCTGCCATGACGATTGCGGCAGTGATCAACAGCAGCCCGATGGCGAATCCGTAAGCGGCCCATTTGATCTGCTGACGCTCGATACCCGGTTCAAGCCTGCGATATTTGATCGCTTGCGAGAAGAGCAACAACAGTGGCGCGGCGAAGGCAACCAGCACCATCGGTATGCTCGGAAGGGAATCTATCGTAAGCAACACCGCCGCGACGGGAAGTATCGGCAGAAGCCATCCGGTCCAGCGCGGAACAAAGGCTCCGTCAGGAAAGACGGCAATTCCGAGCACCAGTAGCATCCACCCGGTGCACGTATAGAAGTCGAACACATCTCCGAGGCCAAATGCCATCCACAACGACATCGGCGGATCGATTACGCCGGCGAAGATCAGGAAGCTGGCCGAGAAAAGCAGGGCGACGGGATCGCGCGGTCGACGCAGAAACAGCAGAACCCCGCAGGCAATTAGCGTTATGCAGGTAGCCAGGCCGATCAAGAGGCGCAATCCGATCCGGACATCGCGTGAGATCGGATAAGCGACGTCGGATTCGCGAAAGTAATCGTTCGAAGCAACTGCGCGATAAGTCAGCGACCGACCTTCCGGCGTCCGAATCAAGAGTGCGGCAGTCGCACCGTCCGGGCGGGAAAGCTGCTTCGCCAGCGTCCATACCGGCAGATTTCTATGCACGGGCTTGCAATCAATCGCGGCGATACGTGAGCCCTGGGTTATTCCGTTCCTAGAAGCTGGTTCGCCATAGGGCGGGCTTACCGTCACGGACCCATCCGCTTCGACCTGCGAGACCAGTGAGAGCCGGTGGAAGGATGGATCGTTCTGATATGTATCGCGCAGCACAAAAGTGGCCCCGGCCACTCCGAGTACGATCGCGAGCGCAAGCATGAGAAACCAGACTGGGCGTACCCAGCTAAGTTGTGCTTCGGTGAGTGCCGGGAGCCGGCGAGGTGGGAACCGCGAGGGCTCCCGATCGCTCATGCTGCCTTGCGCAGCTCCAGCTCCAGCCGGTCCCAGATCTCGACCAGCGCCTCGGTCAGCTCGCGCATCATCGCCTCGCTGTGGGCGGGGCCGGGCGTGAAGCGCAGCCGCTCGGTGCCGCGCGGCACGGTCGGGAAATTGATCGGCTGCACGTAGACGCCGTATTCGGCGAGCAGGATGTCGCTGATCTTCTTGGCCCGGACCGGATCGCCGACCATCAGCGGCACGATGTGCGTGGTCGAATCCATCACCGGCAGGCCGGCATCGGCGAAGCTCTGCTTGAGCATCGCGGCGGCGGCCTGCTGGCCTCGCGCTCGACGCTGCGATGCCTTGAGGTGCCGCACCGCGGCGAGCACGCCGGCGACCAGCACCGGCGACTGAGCGAGGTCGTGAAGATGAAGCCGGGCGCATAGGAGCGGATGCAGTCGATGATCTTCTGGTCGGCCGCGATATAGCCGCCCATCACGCCGAACGCCTTGCCCAGCGTGCCTTCGATGATGGTCGATGCGGTGCGCGGCCTCGTCGCGTTCGGTGATGCCGCCGCCGCGCGGCGCCGTACATGCCGACGGCATGGACTTCGTCGATATAGGTCAGCGCGTTGTACTTGTCGGCCAGGTCGCAGATCGCGTGGATCGGGGCGACATCGCCGTCCATCGAATAGACGCTTTCGAAGGCGATCAGCTTGGGCGCGTCGGGATCGGCCTCGGCCAGCAGCTCTTCGAGATGCTCGACGTCGTTGTGGCGGAACACGCGCTTCTCGCAGCCCGAATTGCGGATGCCGGCGATCATGCTGGCGTGGTTCAGCTCGTCCGAGAAGATGATGCAGCCGGGCAGCAGCTTGGCGAGCGTCGAAAGCGTCGCGTCGTTCGAGACATAGCCCGAGGTGAACAGCAGCGCGGCTTCCTTGCCGTGCAGATCGGCCAGCTCGTGCTCGAGCTCGACATGGTAATGCGTGTTGCCGCCGATATTGCGCGTGCCGCCCGAACCGGCGCCGACATCGTGCAGCGCCTCTTCCATCGCTGCGATCACCTTGGGATGCTGGCCCATGCGCGAGATAGTCGTTCGAGCACCAGACGGTGATCGGCTTGCGGCCCGTTGTGGCCGGCAAAGCAGCGCGCGTTGGGGATACGCGCCCTTGTTGCGCAGGATGTCGATGAACACGCGGTAGCGGCCTTCGGAATGGAGCCGGTCGATCGCCTGGTCGAAGATCTGATCGTAGTTCAAGGTTCCTGCCCGTTCCTGAAGCTGCTGTCGAAGGCCCAATGTCGGGACTCGGGATCGCAGCCAGAGCATTTGCGCGCCCCTTACGCCATGAGCCAGATCAATTAAAGGGCGGAGTTTGCGATACGTTCTCATTAGAGTGATCGAGCGATACGCGTTCACAGATGCTCGATCCGTCGAGCCCGTATGCCGCGAGGGCGGGCTTCAGCCGTTCGAGCGAGCCGTTGGTGCCGGTGAATACCGCAAGATCCGGCTGCGGCGCGCGGCGAACTCCTGCCCTTGGGTCAGGTAGGCGATCCGCCGGGCGATACCCGCGGCGCCGTCGACGAAGTGCACACCCGGCCCCGAAGGCCGCGCCGAGTTCTTCCTCCAGCAAGCGGGAAATGGGTGCAGGCGAGCACGACCGTGTCGATCCGGTCCCCGCCGGGCTGGCCGCGCAGCCCTGCTGGCGGCTGCTGCGAACACTGCCGGATCGACCGGCTCGCCGCGCAGCTTCGCCTCGGCCGCTGCGACCAGGCCGGGCGCGGCGTGGCGCAGCAGCTGCTTGCCGCCGGCAAACTCCGCCTCGAGATTGTCGACATAGGCCTGGCGGATCGTCGCTGCGGTGCCGAGCAGGCCGATCGCGCCGGTCTTCGTCATGGCCGCGGCGGGCTTGATCGCCGGGACGGTGCCGACGACCGGCAGGTCCAGCGCCTCGCGCACCGCGGCCAGCGCGATGGTCGATGCGGTGTTGCAGGCGATGGTGACGAGGCGCGGGTGATAGCGCTCGGCCAGCCGGCCGAGCAGCGCCGGCACGCGTGCGGCGATCTCCGCCTCGGTCTTCTCGCCATAGGGCAGGGCGGCATAGTCGGCGACGTAGATCACCGGGGCCTGCGGCAGCAGCTTGCGCAGCTCGGCAAGCACCGTCAGCCCGCCAACGCCGGAATCGAACAGCAGGATCGGATCGGAAGAATTCACGCCTAGGTCCAATTCCGGAGGAGCCGGTGCTTGCCGGAGCCCGTACTTTTTCGTCATCTGGCGTATAGGGCCTGGCGAGCTTGCGACAAGTTCGCCGCGCGGGGAGAGTGGGATCATGCACATCATTATTGCGGCGTTCCTCGGTTACGCTGCGGCTCGATCCCGTTCGGCCTGATGCTCACGCGGATTGCCGGGCTGGGCGATGTGCGGAAGATCGGTTCGGGAAGCATCGGCGCGACCAACGTGCTGCGCACCGGCAACAAGGGACTGGCGGCGGCCACCTTGCTGCTCGACCTGGCGAAGGGCTTCGCGCCGGTGTTCCTCGCCGGCTACTGGTGGCCGGAGCTGACCGGGCTCGCCGCGCTGGCCGCGATTGTCGGGCCATTGTTTCCCGGTCTGGCTGGGCTTCAAGGGCGGCAAGGGCGTCGCGACCGGGGCAGGTGTGTGCTTCGGCATTGGCTGGCCGATCGGCGCGGCTGCGGGTGCTGTGTGGCTCGCGATGTTCGCGCTCACCCGGATTTCCTCGCTCGGCGGGATGTCCGCCGCCATCGCTGCGCCGATCGCGGCCTATGCGCTTGGGCTACGGCACGGCGTTTCCCTGGCTGGTTGCGATCGCTGCGCTGATCGTGTGGCAACACCGGGCCAATATCGAGCGGTTGAGGAACGGCACTGAGCCGAAGGTTGGGGGCGGCAAGAGCGCGTGACTGCTTCGCCAAGCCCTGTGCATGCGCTGTCGCAGGAAGAGGCCTTTGCGCGCATCCGGCTGCTGCGCTCGCCCAATATCGGGCCGGTCAGCTATGCGCCAGCTGCTGCGCCGGTTCGGCTCCGCGACGGAGGCGATTGGACGCTTTGCCCGATCTCGCGGCGCGGGGCGGAGCGAAATACCGCGCCGCGCCGCTGGAGCAGGTCGAGCGGGAAATCGCCGCCACCCGCAAGGCCCGGGCGCGCTACCTGTTCCACGATCAGCGCGATTATCCGCCGCTGCTGGGCGAGATCGAAAGCGCGCCGCCGATCCTGATCGTGCGCGGCGATGTCGCGCTGGCGGCCGGCCATGCGTCGCGATGGTCGGCGCGCGCAATGCGTCGGCGGCGGCGGTCAAGCTGGCGCGCGAGATCGCCGCCGATCTGGCCGAAGCGAAGGCTATGTCGTCGTCTCGGGCCTGGCGCGCGGGATCGACGGCGCGGCGCATAAGGGGGCGCTGCCTGCCACCATTGGCGTGATCGCCAGCGGCATCGACATCGCCTATCCGCCGCAGCACGCCGAATTGCAGGAAGAGATCGCCGCAGAGGGCCTGCTGGTCGCTGAGCAGCCGCCCGGCACCGAGCCGCGCGGGAGCCATTTCCCTAGCCGCAACCGGATCATCGCCGGCCTCGCTCTCGGCACGCTGGTGGTCGAGGCCGCGCCGCAAGTCCGGCTCGCTCATCACCGCGCGGCTGGCGGGCGAGGCCGGGCGCGAGGTCATGGCGATCCCCGGCTCGCCGCTCGATGCGCGTAGCCATGGCTGCAACCAGCTGATCCGCGAAGGCGCGGTGCTGGTGCAGTCGGCCGACGACGTGATCGAGCTTGTCGCCGGCTTCGACGGCGTTCCGCGTTCGAGTTTTCGCGAGGCCGTGCTGCGCCAGTATTCGACCCGGCCGAAGAACTGGCGGACGAGCCGGCGGATCTTGGCGGGGCTGCTGATCGAATGCGCCGGTATCGGTCGACGAGCTGATCCGCCAGAGCGGCGATAGCGCGGCCGGCGGTGCAAATGGCGCTGCTCGAGCTGGAGCTTGCCGGTCGGCTTCGAGCGGCATGCCGGCGGACGGGTTTCAGCTGACGGTTTGACATGGGAGGGTAGGATGGCGAGACAGGCTGATTTTGGCAGTATATTGTAGCGAAGCCATTGCATATCGTCGGCTGACAATGCGCGTGATGTCGGACTGTTCGACGCTCGTCATCGGAGGTTTGACGGCGATCTGGAGTTCTTGCAGGACCTGACAGAAACGGCGTCGATGGCGTTCAGCGTCGGTTTCATGGTCGACGCAAATGACACGGCCTTGTCGGGACTTTTCGAACTGTTCTTGGGAATCGTCGGAATTGTCGCCGGTTATATGCTTGCGAAACGGTTCCTGGCGTCACGAGGCAGGCTTCGCGATGATAGCAACCGATTCTGGCCATATCTCGGCCTGCGTGATCATCTTGGATCCTCGGGCTGGGGGTCGGTTTGGTTCTTCTCATCATTCCACGGCGATTATCCTGCTGGTGCGATGGCAGCGCAGCCACGGCGTTTCGTGATTGGCGAACAGAAGGGAATAGTCGAATCATGTCGAGGCTAGCTGGAACGCGACGCAGGGGTAAGGCGATGGCCGATCTTGCTTTGCGGGCCTGTTGATACTTATCTGTCATCGCGACCGTTGCAGGCGCTGCATTGGCGGCATTTCTGCGGCGATCAGCCTGACAGCGAGCGGCCGTCGTTGGCGCGTTTGTTCGAAGCGTTCTCCGACACCGTTGGTGTGGCCTTTACTCTTGCAGTTTATGTGCGTTGCGCATGATGGCACCAATGAACTGGGCGAAGTCTTCTCTTGACCGAAAGAGTCTGAAATCCCGCGCTTGACGAACCCAATAAACCTCCACCACCCTCGCGCGTTACGTATACGCGTAAAGGGCCAGTCCAAACTTCATGCAACTTGTCATCGTAGAATCGCCTGCCAAGGCGAAGACCATCGAGAAATATCTGGGCAAGGACTTCAAGGTCCTCGCCTCCTACGGCCATGTCCGCGATCTGCCGCCGAAGGACGGCTCGGTCGACCCGGACGAGGACTTCGCGATGGATTGGGAAACCTATCGCGACAAGCAGAGCCGCGTGAAGGAGATCACCGACGCGGCCAAGAAGGCCGACCGCCTGATCCTCGCCACCGACCCTGACCGCGAGGGCGAGGCGATCAGCTGGCACGTGCAGGAGCTGCTGGCGAAGAAGAAGGCGCTGCCCAAGGAGGTCGAGCGCGTCACCTTCAACGCGATCACCAAGCAGGCCGTGACCGAGGCGATGAAGCATCCGCGCGAGCTCGATCAGGATCTGATCGACGCCTATCTCGCGCGCCGCGCGCTGGACTATCTGTTCGGCTTCACGCTCTCGCCGGTGCTGTGGCGCAAGCTGCCCGGCGCCAAGAGCGCGGGCCGCGTGCAGTCGGTCGCGCTGCGCCTGATCGTCGAGCGCGAGCGCGAGATCGAGATCTTCCGGCCGCAGGAATACTGGTAGGTCCTCGCGCGGATGGAGCAGGACGGCACCGAGTTCGAGGCGCGGCTGGTCCGCTTCGACGGCGAGAAGCTCGATCGGCTGTCGCTGGGCGAGGAGGGCATCGCCGATGCGCGCCAAGGCGGCGGTCGAGGCCGGCGCGCTTCACCGTCGAAGAGGTCGAGACCAAGCCGCTCAAGCGCAATCCCGTCGCCGCCGTTCACCACCTCGACCCTGCAGCAGGAAGCCGCGCGCAAGCTCGGCTTTTCGGCCAGCCACACGATGCGGCTGGCGCAGAACCTCTACGAGGCCGGCGCGATCACCTACATGCGGACCGACGGCGTGCAGATGGACCCGAGCGGCGATCTCCGACTGCCGCGCGGGCGATCGCGGACCGCTATGACGGGCATTACCTGCCCGAGAAGCCGCGCCATTACGCGACCAAGGCGAAGAATGCGCAGGAAGCCCATGAGGCGATCCGCCCGACCGATTTCACGCGCGACCATGCCGGTTCGGGCGATGAGGCGCGAGCTCTACGACCTGATCTTCAAGCGCGCGATGGCCAGCCAGATGGCCTCCGCGCAGCTGGAGCGCACCACGATCACCTGCGCGATCGCCACCGGGCGGCACGAGCTGCGCGCCACCGGCCAGGTGGTGAAGTTCCCCGGCTTCCTCGCGGTCTACGAAGAAGGCCGCGACCAGAAGCGACGATGACGAGGACGAAGGCCTGCTGCCGCGTGATGCAGGAAGGGCGATGCCCCGGCCAAGAAGGCCGTCGAGGCGACCCAGCATTTCACCCAGCCGCCGCCGCGCTATTCCGAGGCGAGCCTGGTCAAGCGGCTGGAGGAACTCGGCATCGGGCGGCCTTCGACCTATGCCTCGACCATCCAGACGCTGAAGGACCGCGACTATGTGCGGATGGAGAAGAACCGCTTCTTCGCCGAAGAGAGCGGGCGGCTTCTGACCGCATTCCTCGAACGCTTCTTCCCGCGCTATGTCGCCTATGATTTCACCGCCGACATGGAGGACGAGCTCGACGACGTTTCGGGCGGGCGCGCGGCATGGAAGGCCGTGCTCGAAGCCTTCTGGCGCGACTTCAAGCCGAAGAGCGACGAGGTGATGGAGCGCAAGCCATCGGAAGTCACCGAGGCGCTCGACGAATTCCTGTCGGACTACCTGTTCCCGCCGAAGCGAAGACGGCACCGATCCGCGCCTCTGCCCGCAATGCGATGCCGAGGGCCGCACCGGCGGCCGGCTGGCCCTGCGCGGCGGCAAGTTCGGCGCTTTCGTTGCCTGTTCGAACTATCCCGAGTGCAAGTTCACCCGCCGGTTCGCCCAGCCGGGCGGCGAAGGCGATGACGGCGGCGAAGATGCCGTCGATGGGCAAGGACCCGGAAAGCGGCCTGAAGATATCACGCAAGACCGGCCGCTTCGGTCCCTATATCCAGATGGGCGACGGCAAGGATGCCAAGCGCGCCTCGATCCCCAAGGACTTGCCCGATTTCGATCTCGACTGGGCGATCAAGCTGCTGGGTCTTCCGCGCGAAGTCGGCATCCATCCGGAGACGGGCAAGCCGATCATCGCCAATATCGGGCGCTATGGCCCCTATCTGCGCATGACGGCAAATATGCGAAGCTGACCGGCACCGCGCGACGTGTTCGAAACCGGCATGAATGCAGCGGTGACTCTGCTGGCCGAAGCCGCCAATCGCGGCGGCGGGGCAGGGCGGGCGAAGGCTGAACCGATCAAGACGCTGGGCGCACATCCCACCAGCGGCGGCGAGATCAAGGTGATGCCGGGCCGCTATGGCCCCTATGTCACCGACGGCACCACCAACGCCACGATCCCCAAGGACATCAAGCCCGAGGATGTGACCGAACAGCAGGCGATCGAACTGATCGACGCCCGCGTGGCCAAGGGGCCAGTCAAGAAGAAGGGGGGCCGCAAGAAGGCCCCGGCAAAGAAGAAATCCGCTGCATGAGCAAGGACAGGTTCGAACGCCACAAGCAGCCCTGGAATGGCGAGGAAGCTGGCCAGTTGCGGACGCTTGCCGCCAAGGGCGTCGGTCTGAAGATGATCGCCAAGTCGCTTAACCGCAGCGAGGAATTGACCAAGGACTTCGCCAAGAAAAACAACATCGCGATCGCGAAGAAGCGATAATGGAGCGCGACGGTCTGCCGATGCCCCAGCGTGTGTGGGCAGTGGTCGCAATATCGTTCGGTACGTCGCTGTTCACCATCGACGGCATGATCGCCAACGTCGCTTTGCCGACGATGGCTGAGGACCTTGGGGTAAGTAACGGTGCGATCACCAGTGTGGTGACCGTTTACCAACTTGTGCTGGTCATGCTCCTGCTGCCCTTTTCGAACGTCGGGCAACGCGTAGGCTACCGCAATCTCTACCAGATTGGGCAGGTCGTATTCCTGCTTGCCTCCCTGTCGACCCTGTTTGCATCGAACTTTGCCATTCTGTTGCTCGTTCGCGCTTTCCAGGCATTGGGCGCGGGAATGGCGCTGTCGGTTTCGGCGGCCATGTTGCGCGAGATTTATCCATCGTCGAAGCTCGGCAGCGGAATGGGCATCAATGCCGTTATCATCGCATCTTCAGCGTCACTTGCACCGACATTGGGCGGCTACATTGTCGCGCATGCGCACTGGCATTGGGTGTTCCTCGCAGCGGCGCCGCTGGTGGTTCTTTCTCTCCTGCTCGGCCGGGCGTTACCCCAGCCGGTGAAGCACGACCGGGGCCATGAATGGCTCAGCAGCGCGTGGAGCGCGGTTACGATGCTATTCGTGATTGGGGGCCTGCAACTCGCCACGCATAGCGGCACGACGGTGCTGGGATTTGCCACGATGGCGGCGGGTGCCATTTGCGGATATTTTCTCATTCAGCGCGAACGGGCGAGGAGCCATCCCGTGGTGCCTGTCGATTTGATGGCGATGCCGGTGATCGGGCTCTCCGCGCTCGGCGCGCTGAGCGCTTTTATCGCCGCTGGCTCGCTCATGCTGGCGCTGCCGTTCAGGTTGCAGGGCGAATTGGGCTATGGGCCGGATGAAGTCGGGTTGCTGCTGCTTCCGTTCCCGGCAACGATGCTGTTCGTCGCACCCACCGCGGGCTGGCTGTCCGACAAGATAGCGCCGGTGAAGCTCGGCGTGTTCGGCATGTCGATCTGTATCCTGGCCTTGCTGCTGATCGCCACAATGCCTGAAGATCCGGGGAAATTCGCGATCGTGTGGCGCATCTCGCTTTGTGCGCTCGGCTTCGGATTGTTCATGGCGCCTAATTCGCGCCTGGTGATCGGGCGGGCGCCGAAGAACCGCGCCGCGGCAGCCGGCGGCCTGCTCTCGACCGCGCGCTTTACCGGCTCGGCACTTGCCGCGGCGATCGTCGGCATCCTGTTCGCCTATGATGCGGGCTACGGGGCGGTGCCGTCTCTGGTGTCTTGCGGATTTGCTGTGATTGCGGCGCTCTGCAGTCTCGTGCGGTTCCGCACCGTCAGGGCCGCGCGAGATCTCGATGCCTCGCTGCGCGAACCGCCGGTCAGTCCGCCTATCTGACCCAGTCGAGCCCGATTTCCTCGAAGATCTCGCGGCTCTCGGCCCATTTCTCATCCACCTTTACGTGGAGGAAGAGATGGACTTTGACGCCCAGAAGCTCGCTGAGTTCCAGCCTCGCGGCCTCGCCAATCGCCTTGATCCGGGCCCCGCGCTTGCCCAGCACGATGGGCTTCTGGCTGTCTCGCCCGACCACGATCTGCTGATGGATTTCGATGCTCCCGTCTGGCCGAGGTTTGTAGCTTTCGGGGCGCACGGCTGAATCGTAAGGCAGTTCCTCGTGCAGCTGGCGGTAAAGCTGCTCGCGCGTGATCTCGCAGGCCAGCAGGCGTTCGCTCGCGTCGCTCACCTGGTCCTCGGGATAGTGCCACACGCCTTCGGGCATCAGCTGCGCAAGCCGCGTCTTCAGTTCCGCCACGCCGTCGCCGGTCGAGCGCAGAGACGAAGAACACCTCGTCGAAATCGGCCTTGGCGGTCAGGTCCTGCGCCAGCGCCAGCAACGGTTCCTTCTTGCTTGCATCGACCTTGTTCAGGACCAGCAGCTTGCGTTCGGGCCGATGCTTGAGCGTCTCGAGCAGCGGCTCCAGCTCGTGGCGGCGCTGCTTGACGGCATCGACCACCAGCACGATCGCATCGGCTGCATGCGCGCCTTCCCAGGCTGCGCTTACCATCGCCCGGTCGAGCCGGCGCTTCGGCGCGAAGATCCCGGGCGTATCGGCGAGGATGATCTGCGCTGCGCCTTCGAGCGCGATGCCGAGCAGCCGGGCGCGAGTGGTCTGCGCCTTGGCCGAGGTGATCGCCACTTTCTGGCCGACCAGCGCATTTACCAGTGTGGATTTGCCCGCATTGGGCGCACCGATCACGGCGACCACGCCGCAGCGGGCCTGTTCCGTCCCGCTCATCCGAATTTCTCCATGAATGCCTGGGCTGCCAGCCGTTCGGCCTGCCTCTTGCTGGTGCCGGTTGCCTCTACTTCGCCGACGCCGTTGATCGACACTTCGACCGTGAAGCGCGCGGCATGGTCTGGGCCCTCGCGGGTGACGACGCGATATTCGGGCATCTTGCGGCGGTTGCCTGCAGCCCATTCCTGAAGCGCGCTTTTCGGATGCTTGGACGTGCCGGTCGCGCCCTTCGACCGCGTCGGACCACAAGTTTCGCACGAGGTCGCGGGTAGGGTCAAAGCCGCAGGCGACGAAATTGGCGCCCAGCAGGGCTTCCATCACATCGCCCAGTATATTGTCGCTATCCGAGCCGCCGTCCGCTCGCGCCTGCTGCC
Organism: uncultured Alphaproteobacteria bacterium; assembly: GCA_963777785.1. Taxonomy (GTDB): domain Bacteria; phylum Pseudomonadota; class Alphaproteobacteria; order Sphingomonadales; family Sphingomonadaceae; genus Andeanibacterium. The sequence continues at coordinate 88,744 of CAVZRU010000002.1, read as the reverse complement.
CCGAGCTGGATATGCCGCGGCAAGTCGATCTCGCGGGCCACCTGTGCGCACACCTGCCGGCTGACCAGGGCATTGAGGCGCTGTGACAGCTTGCCTTCCGAGTCGTTGCCCAATTCGAACAGCCATTCCGCGATGGCGAGGCCGAGCACCCGGTCGCCGAGAAATTCGAGCCTTTGGTAATCGCGTTCGGCCCCGGTGCTGCCGTGAGTCAGTGCCTCCAGCCACAACAGGTCCTCGTCCGGGCTGCCGAAGCCCTGTGCCTGAAGAAAGCTGCGTGTGTCCGGGGCGAGACTGACATTACCGCTCAAAAACCGCCTCCGATCCGGCTCCAGCGGGCGGCGGTGAACCAGGTCCATGGCTTGAACAGCTCGGCCGATCCGTTGGTCGACCACATCATGACGCTTGCCTTGCCGACGAGATTGTCCTGCGGGACGATGCCGACCGCGCCGCCGGGAACGGCAGGGAAGCGGCTGTCCTGCGAATTGTCGCGGTTGTCGCCCATCATGAACAGCATGCCGTCGGGCACGACGATAGACGGCGGTGTCGTCCTGCGGGCGCTTTCCGAAGTCGAGCACATTGTAGCTCACGCCGTTGGGCAAGGTTTCGCGGAATTGCGGATAGCGGCAGACCGGCGTTCCATCGGCGCGGGTCGCGGCGAATGCGGGCTTCGGCAGCAATCGGTGTTGGGCGAGACCGGGATCTCGAAATCGGCGACCCGCACCTTCTTCACCGTTTTCGCCGTTGATGTGGACCACGCCGTCGATCATCTGGATCTGGTCGCCCGGCAGGCCGATCACGCGCTTGATGTAGTCCTCGTCATTCAGCGGCGGGGCCTTGAAGATCGCCACGTCGCCGCGTTCCGGCTGGCTGGCGAGCAATGCGTCCTTCGGGAAACGGGCGGAGGCCGAACGGCAGCGAATTGTTCGAGAATGCCATAGGTCCACTTGGCCGCCAGCAGATAGTCGCCATTTTCCAGCCGAGGCAGCATGCTTTCGCTCGGGATGCTGAACGGCGCGAAGATGAAGCTGCGGAAGACGAGCACGATCAGCGGCGAGCTTCAGCAGGAAGACGAAGAAATTGTCTTCCTTGCGGGCTTTTTCTTTCGGCGGTTCCTGCGCTTCGGCTGGTGCGGCGGGTGAAGTGTCGGTCATCGGGCCTGCATTGTTGGCGGTCTGGCCGCGCGTCAAGTAAGTTACTGTCCTGGACTTGGACGGGGATCGGCGCGGCGCAGAGCGGAACAGAAGCTCGCCTGCACCTTCAACCGGCCCAAAATGGCGATAATCCGAAGATTCGCCCCTTTCAAATCCTGACGGCAGGGCTTACCCCGCCTTGCACACTGTAGGAAAGGGGCAAACCATGGACGAGGCTGAAGCATCGGCATGGGAGAGGCTGGCCGCATATCCGCACAAGACGCTGGCGGAACTGTTCGAGGACGATGGGCGCGTGGAGCGGCTTTCCTCCCGGCATCGAACTGCCGGAAGGCGGGATCCTGTTCGACTGGTCCAAGACCCATCTCGACGCGGACCTGATCTCCGGCTTCGAAGCCCTGGCGCAGGCTGCCGGTTTTGCCGAAGCGCGGGCGAAGCTCCTCGGCGGCGAGATCGTCAATCCCACCGAGGGGCGCGCGGCAGAGCACACCGCACAGCGCGGCATCGGCAAGGAAACCAGCGTGGAAGAGGCCGCAGGCGCTCCATGCTGCGGATGAAGCTGCTGGTTCAATGCGATCCACCAAGGCGCGCTGGGCGAGGTCAAGCACCTGATCCACATCGGCATCGGCGGATCGGCGCTTGGCCCGGCGCTGGCGGTCGATGCGCTGACCCGCGAGCAGTCGCTGGTGGACGTCCATGTCGTCTCCAACATCGACGGCTGTGCGCTGGAGGAGGCGTTCAAGGCCTGCGATCCGCGACGACGATGATCGCGGTCGCTTCCAAGACCTTCACCACCATCGAGACCATGACCAACGCCGAGAGCGCGCTGATCTGGCTGCGCGAAAACGGTGTCGCCGATGCCTATGGCCGGGTCGTGGCGCTCACCGCCTATCCGGAGAAGGCCGTCGAATGGGGCGTGGACGAAACACGCATCCTGCCGTTCAACGAAAGCGTGGGCGGGCGCTATTCGCTGTGGTCGTCGATCGGTTTCCCGGTCGCGCTGGCGCATCGGATGGGACGAATTCGCTGCCTTCCTTGAAGGCGCGGCGACGGTCGACCGGCATTTTCGCGACACGGACGGCAGCGAGAATCTGCCGCCTGCGCGCCGCCTTTGCCGATCAGTATTATACGCGGCTGCAGGGGCTGCCAGACGCGCGCCTGCTTCGCCTATGACGAGCGGCTGCGCCTTGCTGCCCGACTATCTCCAGCAGCTGGAGATGGAGAGCAACGGCAAGAGCGTGACGGCAGACGGCAAGCCCGTCTCCGGGCCGACGGCGCCGATCACCTGGGGCGGAGTGGGCACTGACGCGCAGCATGCCGTGTTCCAGCTGCTCCACCAGGGCACCAATCTGGTGCCGGTGGATTTCATCGCCTCGATCGAAGCCGGCGACGCGCTCGACCCGGCGCATCACCGCATCCTGCTGATGAACTGCTTTGCGCAGGGCGCAGCGCTGATGGCCGGCAAGGCGAGCGACGATCCCGCGCGCAGCCTATCCGGGCGACCGGCCATCGGCGACGATCCTGTGCGACGATTTCGACGCCGCGGCGCTGGGCGCGCTGATCGCCTTTCACGAACACCGCACCTTCGCCAATGCCGTGCTGATGGGGATCAATCCCTTCGACCAGTTCGGCGTGGAACTGGGCAAGGAGATCGCCAAGCAGATCGAGGCTGGCGGGGCGAAGTTCGACGCGAGCACCGAAGCGCTGCTGAAGGCCGCGGGGCTAGGGGACTAAATTCCTATCGTGCGGCCGTTGGCTCCGCAGTATCGAGTTCGCCTGCGAGCTTTTCATCCAGGCCAAGCGCGTAGGACGTCATTGAGACTGCCCCCAGAGCGTGCCCTTCGCAAAACGCAGTCAGCGCCGAATTAGACGCCGCAGCCATTCCGGCGACGTAGAGTATGGGAATGAAATGTTCGGGGGTGGGAACCGCCATGGCATAGTCCGGATGAGCCTGCAGCTCGAGAATCCGGCCAGGATCGCTTTCCAATTGCTGCCGGGCCGCCGCGTCGAAGCGGATGCCCCAATCATGGCCGTGATCCAGCAGGTCGCGGCGCATAGTGCCGAGATTGTGCACGATATTGCCAGAGCCCATTACCAGCACACCTTCGGAGCGGAGCTGCGCCAACTGTGCACCGAGTTGCAAATGATATTCCAGCGGCTGCAATCCATTGATCGACAATTGCATAACCGGCACGTCGGCGTCTGGATACATGTGGGCGAGCACTGACCAGGTGCCGTGATCGAGGCCCCATTGGTCGCGGTCCAGCCCAACCCAGAACGGCTTGGCGATTTCCGATATCCTTGCCGCCAGTTCCGGCGCGCCGGGAGCGGGATATTGGAAGTCGAAAAATTGCTGAGGGAAGCCGTAAAAATCGTGAATCGTACGCGGGCGCTCCATCGCGGTGACGGCGGATGTTCCAAAATACCAATGGGCGGAAATCGAAAGGATCGCTTTGGGACGAGGCATCGCGTCGCCCAATCTGCGCCAGATGCGCGTGTAGCGATTTTCCTCGAAAGTGTTCGTCGGGCTTCCATGGCCGATAAACAAGGCAGGCATCTGGTCCATGTAATCTCCGCCGCGAGGCGTTCATGCCTTCGCGTAACGACCTAGCTAGGAACACATGCGCTGGATTGCCAGCGATGCTCTTCCGCCCGCGGGGAATATTAGACTGGCAGTCTCAGCCAGGCACCATCGCGGTGAAAGGCCACACATAGGCTTGCAACATCACCAGCAGGCCAACCAGGCTGGCCAGCACCAGCGAATGCCAGAACACGAAGCGCAGGATCTTGCCTTCATTGCCGTACCAGCCGGTGGCGGAGGAGGCGACTACGATCGATTGTGCATCGATCATCTTGCCCATGACGCCGCCTGAAGAATTGGCTGCCGCCATCAGCAGCACCGAAATGCCCAGTTGCTCCGCAGTGATCCTCTGCAAGCCGCCGAACAGGATGTTCGACGCCGTATCGGAACCGGTCGCGGCCACACCCAGCCAGCCCAGCAGCGTGCCGAAGAAGGGATAAAGCACGCCCGTCTGTGCAAAAGCGAGGCCCAGCGTGGCGTCGATCCCCGAAAAGCGGGTCAGCGTACCGAAGCCCAAAATAAGCAGGATCGTCAGCAGCGGCGAGCGCAGCGACAGGAGCGACTGCCAATAGATCCGCGCGACCTGGCGCGGCTTGAACCCCATCAATGTACTGGCAAGAAGTGCGGCCACCAATATACCCGTGCCGGTGTATGACAGGAACGAGAATTTAAAGACCGCTGCCTCCGGCGCGGCTTCGGAGATGATCGGCGGCCCGCGGAAGATTGCCTGGTCGAGGCCGGGCACCGCGAAGGAAGGCGCGAAGATGCCGTCGGCAAATGCCTTGAAGGGCGACGACGCCCAGACGGCCAGCACCAGGCAGAGCAGTATCCACGGCAAGGCCGCCCGCCAGATGGCGCGCATGCCGGGTGCCGGGCCCGCAGCCGGTGCGAAGTCGTGAACATGTCCCACTGCCGAATCGTCATGCCGCCTGAGCGCGGGTGACGCCCAGATAGAGGCGGGCTTCCAGACCCTGAGGAATGCCATCAGCACCAGCATTGAAGTGACAGACGCGACGAGGTCGACGATCCACGGATTGATGAAGTTCGAGACGAGAAACTGCGGCAGTGCGAAACTCACCCCGCAAACCAGGATCGCGGGCCAGACCTGCAGCATCCCGCGCCAGCCGGCGAAGGCGCACACCAGCCAGAACGGCACGAGCAGCGAGAAGAACGGCAACTGGCGGCCGATCATCTGGCCGATCAGCATCGGGTCGAGCCCAGTCGAGGCCGCGAGGCCTTGTACCGGTGTGCCCATCGCCCCGAAGGCGACCGGCGCGGTGTTTGCAATCAGCGACAGGCCCGATGCGGCGAGCGGCGAGAAGCCGAGGCCCAGCAGGATCGCAGCGGTTACGGCCACCGGCGTGCCGAAGCCGGCCACACCTTCGAAAAACGCGCCGAAGCAAAATGCGACCAGCAGCAATTGCAGGCGGCGGTCTTCCGTCAGTCCGCTGATCGATTGCTGGATGGTGCCGAACCAGCCGCATTCCACTGTCATCCGGTACAGGAAGATCACATTGATGATGATCCAGCCGATCGGGAAGAGCCCGGAAACGATACCCAGACCAGTGGCCTTGAACGCCATGTCGGCCGGCATGCCGAAAGTGAAAATCGCGATCGCCAGCCCCACGGCGAGCGAGATCGCAGCGGCGACATGAGGCTTCACCTTGCCTGAGGCAATCATCGCCAGCAGGAGCACCACTGGTGCCGCGGCCAATGCGGTCGACGCGAATCCGCTGCCCAGCGGATCGTAATTCTGGTGCCAAATCGCCATGGTCAGACCCCCGTCCAGAACTCTCCGCCCTTCTTGTGTGGTGCGGTGAGACCCCGCAGTGTTGTGTCCTATTTCCTGTCGCTTCGGAAGCGGGAACTTCGGGGTGAGACGCATGGCCAGTGCCAGCTCTCGGTGGTGGCCTGGCCGGGCGCGCAATTGATTTGCCGGCGCGCGCGCGCCATATCGCCCGCGCAAACAGGAGCAGCAGCATGTCCGAATTCGACTACGACCTCTTCGTCATCGGTGCCGGTTCGGGCGGCGTGCGCGCTAGCCGCATCGCCGCCGGCCACGGCGCGAAGGTCGCGGTGGCGGAGGAATACCGCATCGGCGGCACCTGCGTGATCCGCGGCTGCGTGCCCAAGAAGATGCTCGTCTACGGCTCGCATGTTCGCCGAGGAACTATCCCACCCGGAGCATTATGGCTGGACGATCGAAGGCAAGCGCTTCGACTGGGCTGCCTTGCGCGACTTCGTGAATGCCGATGTCGACCGGCTCGAAGGGCTGTATGGCAAGACACTGGAGAACAACAAGGTCGCCAAATATCTCGAGCGCGCCACCGTCACGGGTCCGCACAGCGTCAGGCTGGCGAGCGGCAAGGAGTTCACCGCGAAATATATCCTCGTCGCGGTCGGCTCATGGCCGATGATGCCCGAATTCCCGGGCGTGGAACATTGCATCAGCTCCAACGAGATTTTCCACCTCGAGCATCTGCCCAAGCGGCTGGTGATCGTGGGCGCTGGCTATATCGCGATGGAATTTGCCGGAATATTCAACGCGCTTGGCTGCCATGTCTCGATGATCAACCGCACCCAAACGATCCTGCGCGATTACGATCACAGCATCGTGGAGCGGCTGCTGCACATCGCCATGCTGCGCGGAATCGACTTCCACATGAACTCGCAGATCAAGGGCGTCGAGAAGGGCGACGATGGCTGCCTGCTGGTCGACATCGACGGCGACGAGATCCTCAAGGCCGACCAGGTGCTGATCGCAACCGGCCGCCGTGCCGAACACGGCGGGCTTGGGGCTTGAAAATGCGGGGATCGAACTCGGCGATCGCGGCGAGATAAAGGTCGACGAATATAGCAAGACCGCCTGCGACAGCATCTATGCCGTGGGCGATGTGACCGACCGCGTGCAGCTCACCCCCGTGGCGATCCGCGAAGGCCATGCCTTTGCCGACACAGTGTTTGGCAACAAGCCGCGCAAGGTCGAATACGAATATATTCCGAGCGCCGTATTCAGCCAGCCGCCGCTTGCCGGTGTCGGCATGACCGAAGCCGAAGCGCGCGAATCCTTCGGCATGGTGCGGGTCTATTCCTCCGATTTCCGGCCGATGAAGAACATCTTCTCGCCGCAATGCCGAGCGCGGGCTCTACAAGATGATCTGCGACGAGGCCTCGGGCAAGATACTGGGCATTCACATGATCGGCCCTGAAGCTCCCGAGATCCTCCAGGTGGCAGCGATCGCGGTCAAGGCCGGGCTGACCAAGGCCGATTTCGACGCCACCGTCGCGCTCCATCCCAGCATGGCCGAGGAATTGGTGCTGCTGAATTAGGCATCCCGCGCTCGCGCCGGACCACTTGCCGCCGCGCTGCGGGCGGTTTACCGCGTTTGGCAGCAGAAACGGGAGGATGTTTGTCCGCCAATATTGCCGAAATGGAACGCCGCCGCGCCGCAGCCTTGCTGGGCGGGGGGCAGGACAGGATCGACGCGCAGCATGCCAAGGGCAAGCTGACTGCGCGTGAACGGCTGGACGTGCTGCTCGATGCCGGCTCGTTCGAAGAGCTGGACATGTATGTCGAGCACAATTCCACCGATTTCGGGATGAACGATCAGACCGTGCCGGGCGACGGCGTCGTCACCGGCAGCGGCACGATCAATGGCCGGCTGGTGTTCGTCTATTCGCAGGACTTCACCGTGTTCGGCGGCTCGCTGTCGGAACGGCACGCGCAGAAGATCTGCAAGATCATGGATATGGCGATGAAGGTCGGCGCGCCGGTCATCGGGCTGAGCGATTCAGGCGGCGCGCGGATCCAGGAAGGCGTGGCCAGTCTGGGCGGCTATGCCGAAGTGTTCCAGCGCAACGTGCTGGCATCGGGCGTGGTGCCGCAGCTGTCGCTGATCATGGGGCCTTGCGCGGGCGGAGCGGTCTATTCCCCGGCGATGACCGACTTCATCTTCATGGTGAAAGGCACCAGCTACATGTTCGTGACCGGGCCGGACGTGGTGAAGACGGTTACCAACGAAGTCGTGACGCAGGAGGAACTGGGCGGCGCGACCACGCATACCACCCGGACCGGGGTGGCCGATCTGGCGCTGGAGAACGATCTGGAGGCGTTGATTGCCGCACGGCAGTTCTTCGATTTCCTGCCGCTATCCAATCGCGCCGATTTACCCGAGCGGCCGACTTCGGATCCGTGGGACCGGCAGGAAGACAGCCTCGACACGCTGGTGCCGGACAATGCGAGTCACCCCTACGACATGCACGAACTGGTGGGCAAAGTGCTCGACGAAGGCGATTTCTTCGAGCTCCAGCCCGATCAGGCCGCCAACATCATTATCGGCTTCGGCCGCATCGAAGGCCGGCCGGTAGGTGTCGTCGCCAACCAGCCGATGGTGCTGGCCGGGGTGCTCGACATCAAGAGCTCGATCAAGGCCGCGCGCTTCGTGCGCTTCTGCGATTGCTTCAACATCCCGATCCTGACCTTCGTCGATGTCCCCGGTTTCCTGCCCGGCACCGCGCAGGAGCATGGCGGGATCATCAAGCACGGCGCCAAGCTGCTGTATGCCTATGCCGAGGCGACGGTGCCCAAGATCACCGTGATCACCCGCAAGGCCTATGGCGGCGCGTATGACGTCATGGCGTCCAAGCATCTGCGCGGCGACCTCAACTATGCCTGGCCGACTGCCGAAATCGCGGTGATGGGCGCGAAAGGCGCGGTGGAGATCATCTTCCGCAAGGATGCCGGCGATCCCGAGAAGCTGGCCGAGCGGACCAGGGAATATCAGGAGCGGTTCGCAAACCCCTTCGTTGCCGCCAGCATGGGTTTTATCGACGAAGTGATCCATCCGCACTCGACCCGGCGGCGCATTGCGACTGGGTTAAGGAAATTGCGTCATAAGCAGCTAGTGAATCCCTGGAAGAAGCATGGGAATATGCCGCTCTAACCTATGAACTACCAATTCATCCAATTCGAAGTGACCGACCGTGTCGCCACGCTCACGCTGGCGCGGCCGAAGAAGCTCAATGCGCTCACTCCGGTGATGGCCGACGAGATACGCCATGCGCTGGCGAATTTCGGGCGCGCGCGCGCGATCCTGATCCGGGGCGAGGGGCGGGCGTTCTGCTCCGGCGCGGATCTTTCCGCTGTGGGCGACGATGGCCCGGGCAAGGTGCTCTCCGACCATTACAATCCGCTGATCCAGGCGATCGTCGGCCACCGCCTGCCGATCGTGGCCGAAGTGAACGGCGCGGCGGCGGGGATCGGCTGCAGCCTGGCGCTGGCCTGCGACTTCTGCATTGCGGGCGAAGGATCCTATTTCCTCCAGGCCTTCGTCAAGATCGGCCTTGTGCCCGATGGTGGCGCCAGCTGGCTCCTGCCGCGCCTGGTGGGCAAGGCCCGCGCGGCCGAAATGCTGATGCTGGGCGAAAAGGTGCACGGCCCGCTCGCGCTGGAATGGGGGCTGATCCATCGCTGCGTGCCCGAAATCATGCTGGAACACGAAGCGCAGGCGCTGGCGGGGCGGCTTGCCAAGGGGCCGACCAAGGCGCTCGGCATGATGAAAGCCATCCTCGCCGCTCAGGACCGGGACCTCGCCACCATCCTCGAAGGGGAAACCAAGGCGCAGATGATCGCTGCCGAGACGGCCGATGCCAAGGAAGGAATCGCCGCCTTTCTCAGCAAGCGCGATCCCAAGTTCCAGGGCAAGTAGCGCGCTTTACCCCCTTGAACCCCGGTGGGGAGTGGAGGGAAAAGCAGCATATGAACGATATCCGTAGAGATTGGACGCGCGCAGAGATTGCCACGCTGTTCGAGCTTCCATTCACCGAACTCGTCTTCCAGGCGGCGCAGGTTCACCGCGCACACCACAATCCGGACGAGGTGCAGCTTTGCACCCTGCTTTCGATCAAGACCGGCGGATGCCCCGAGGATTGCGGCTACTGCTCGCAAAGCGTGAAAGCCGATAGCGGCGTCGAGGCTACCCGATTGATGGACGTGCAAGGAGTGCTTCAGCGCGCGGCCCAGGCAAAGGATTCCGGATCGCAGCGGTTCTGCATGGGCGCTGCCTGGCGCAACCCGAAGGACCGCGACATGCCCAGGATCGTCGAGATCGTGAAAGGCGTGCGCGAGATGGGGCTGGAGACCTGCATGACGCTGGGCATGCTGACGCCGCGGCAGGCTGGCATGCTCGCCGAGGCGGGGCTGGATTATTACAACCACAATATCGACAGCAGCCCCGAATATTACGAGCGCGTCATCACCACGCGCAGCTTCCAGGACCGGCTCGATACGCTTGAGCATGTGCGCAGCGCCGGGATCGCAGTGTGCTCGGGCGGGATCGTCGGCATGGGTGAAACGCGTGAGGACCGGGTCGGCTTCATCCACACGCTCGCGACTTTACCGGAGCATCCAGAGAGTGTGCCAGTCAACGCTCTTGTGCCGGTGAAAGGCACGGTGCTGGGCGACATGCTGGACGATACGCCGATGGCCAAAATCGACGACGTGGAATTCGTCCGCACCGTTGCGGCGGCGCGGATCACGATGCCGCGCAGCATGGTGCGGCTCTCTGCGGGGCGCGAAAGCATGAGCGAAGCGGCCCAAGCCTTGTGTTTCATGGCAGGGGCGAACTCGATCTTCACTGGAGACAAGCTGCTCACCGCGCCCAATGCGGGCGACAATGCCGATGCGGAGATGTTCGATCGTCTTGGCCTCCGCCCGCTTTCGGGGGAAGAGCCGATGAGAGCCGGAAGAGAGATGGTGACGGCGCCATGATGTTCCTGCTGCCAATCCTTGCGGCGGCTGCCGCGCCCGCTCTCGACTGTGAAAATGCATTCGCCCAGCAGGAGATGAACCGCTGTGCGGCGATCGAATTCGAGCAGGCCGACAAAGAACTGAACCGGCAGTGGAAGATCACTGCCGCTGTGATGAAAAAGCGCGATGCCGATTACGGCGACGCCTTCAACGACGGCCGCCCAGGCTATTTCCAGACGCTGCTCGACAGCCAGCGCGCATGGTTGCAATATCGCGACAGGCAATGTGCGAACGAAGGCTACCTGTTTCGCGGCGGCACGATGGAGCCCTTGATGGTCGGCACCTGCAAGACCCGGCTGACGAAATTGCGTAGCGAAGAATTGCACGAACTGGAGAGCGCGGAATGAGCGAGCAAAAAATCGAGACGATGGCGGTCCATGCCGGCACTGCCCCCGATCCCACCACCAAGGCGCGGATAACGCCGATCTACCAGACGGCGTCCTATGTGTTCGACGATGCCGCCCATGCGGCGCGGCTGTTCGGCCTGCAGGAATTCGGCAATATCTACACCCGCATCATGAACCCCACCAATGCCGTGCTCGAAGAAAAGATCGCAGCAATGGAAGGCGGGGTGGCCGCGCTTGGCGTGGCATCGGGCCATGCGGCGCAGTTCGTCGCCTTCCACACATTGATGGATACCGGCTGCAACATCGTGGCGGCGAACAAGCTCTATGGCGGTTCGCTCAATCAGATCGGCGAAAGCTTCAAGAAGTTCGGCTGGGAAGGGCGCTTCGTCGATGCGGACGATCCTGCCAATGTCGCTGCCGCGATCGACGACAAGACGCGCTGCGTGTTCATCGAAAGCCTCGCCAATCCGGGCGGTGTCGTCCAGGATATCGCAGCGATCGCCAAAGTCGCGCACGATGCCGGCGTTCCCCTGATCGTCGACAACACCATGGCCACACCGGTGCTGTGCCGGCCGATCGAGCACGGGGCGGACATCGTCGTCCATTCGGCGACCAAGTTCCTTAACGGCCATGGCAATTCGATTGGCGGGCTGATCGTCGATTCAGGCAAGTTCGACTGGGCGGCCTCCGACAAATTTCCATCGCTGAGCGCAGCGAACCCTTCCTATCACGGCGTGGTGCTGACCGATGCGCTGGCTCCTGTCGGCCCGATCGCCTTCATCATCGGCTGCCGCGTGCTTGGCCTGCGCGATCTCGGGCCGGCCATGGCGCCGTTCAACGCCTTTCTTGCGCTGACCGGCATGGAGACGCTGTCCTTGAGGATGGAGCGGCACTGCAGCAATGCGCTGGCGCTTGCCGAGTGGCTCCAGTCGCATCCGAAGGTGGGCTGGGTTTCCTATGCCGGCCTGCCGGGCGATCGCTACAATGCGCTGTGCCGCCAATATCTCGGCGGCAAGGGCGGGGCGGTGTTCACGTTCGGCCTCAAGGGCGGATACGATGCCGGTGTGAAGCTGGTCGGGTCGGTCGAGCTTTTCAGCCACCTGGCAAATATCGGCGACACGCGTTCGCTGATCATCCACCCGGCATCGACCACGCACAGCCAGCTCAGCGAAGAAGAGCTGGTGCTGGCCGGGGCGGGGCCGGATGTGGTGCGCGTATCGGTGGGCATCGAACATATCGACGATATCATCGCAGATATGAGCAAGGCGCTGGACGCTCTCTGACCGCGCTGAGGCGGGCTGGCGGGACCGAACGGTCCCGCCATGCGTTGCCTTGGCATGTGGTTCGACAGATGGCAGGATTTGTGGCGCGTGGGTGTCACCACATTGGTGATCTACGCGGCCCTGATCGTAATCTTGCGCGGTGCGGGAAAACGCTCGCTCGCCAAGCTGAATATCTTCGATCTCGTCGTCACCGTCGCCTTGGGTTCGACCCTGGCGGCGGTGATGCTCAACAAGGATGTTTCGCTCGCGGAAGGAGCGGTAGCATTCGTCGCGCTGGTCGGCCTGCAATGGATCGTCACCGCGCTTTCGGTCCGCAGCAAATTGTTCAAACGGATCATTCGGGCCGAAGCCAGGATTTTGCTGCGCGACGGTGAGTTCTTCGAAGATGCCATGCGCAGTGAGCGGGTTACAAAAGACGAGGTCGAAGCCGCGATCCGCAAGGACGGACATGGGCGGATCGAAGATATCGCTGCCGTCGTGCTGGAGACGGACGGATCCTTCAGCGTAATCTCAGGCGGCAAGGCTGAGGATTGCAGCGCCCTGAGATCGGTGAACGGCGCGCGGGTTTAAGCTGCCCGCAATTGCTCGTCGAGAAAGTCGGCGATGTCGCGCAGCGAAACGCTCTTGTCGAGGAATGCCTCGCCGATCCCGCGCAGCAGCACGAATGGCAGCGTGCCCGCATCCATCTTCTTGTCGTGCAGCATATGCGCGGCAAGCGTGGTGCCATTGCCCTTGAGCCCGGCAACGGAAAGCTCGCTCGGCAGGCCCGAGGCAGCGATCGCGGCGACAATGCGTTCGGCATCGGCGGCGGAGATCAGCCCGCGCCGCGCGGAATAACGCGCCGCCAGCACCATGCCGAGTGCCACCGCTTCCCCGTGCAGCAATTTGTTCGAAAATCCGGTCTCGGCCTCGAGCGCGTGGCCGAAAGTATGGCCAAGGTTCAGCAGGGCGCGTGCGCCCGTGGTCTCGCGTTCGTCTTCCGCCACGATCCGCGCCTTGGCCATCACGCTTTGCGTCACGGCATATTCCAGCGCCGCCTTGTCGCCGGCCACGGCTTTTGCGCCATTGGCCTCGCACCAATCGAAGAACTCGGCATCGCCCAGAATGCCGTATTTGATGATCTCGGCATATCCGGCGCCCATCTCGCGCGGCGGCAGCGTGTCGAGCGTGTCGAGATCTGCCAGCACCAGCGAGGGCTGGTAGAATGCGCCGACCAGATTCTTGCCCGCGGGAGTGTTGATCGCGGTCTTGCCGCCGACGCTGGAATCGACCTGCGCCAGCAAAGTGGTGGGCAATTGGATGAAACCGCATCCCCGCTTGAGGATGGAAGCGGCAAATCCCGTGAGATCGCCGATAACGCCGCCGCCCAGCGCAAGGATGTGATCGCCGCGCTCCACTTCTTCGGTGAGCAGCCATTCGACCGTTTCGGCCAAATAATCCCAGCCCTTGGTCGCTTCGCCGGCTGGAAGGATGCGCCAACGCGGCTCGAACCCCGCTGCGCTGAGCGCGCTTTCGACCGTATCCCGCCAATGCTGCGCGACATTTTCGTCCGTCACGATGGGAACCCGGGTCTTGCGCAGCAATGGGCCGCATTGTGTCGCCACGTCGCCCAGCAGGCCGGGGCCCACGCGCACTTCGTAAGACCGTCCAGCAAGTTGAACCGGGATCACAGCCATTGTTCTATCGCCTTCAAGATTCGCGTGGTCGTCTGCTGATGCGGCCCGGTCTCGCTCACAATATGGATCGGAGCCTGGGAATAAAGGGGTTCGCGCTCCTGCTTGAGCCGCGCAATGATGTCGCGCGGATCGCCGTCGCGTAGCAAAGGCCGCGTATCCTTGCGGCCAACGCGTTCCACCAGCGTATCGACGTCGCAATCGATCCACACCGTGATCGCCCGATCGAGCAGCAAGGCGCGGGTTTCATCCTGGCAGAATGCCCCGCCGCCGGTTGCGATCACACAAGGCTGTTCGTCGATAAGCCGGGCAATCACGCGCCGTTCGCCATCGCGAAAATACTCCTCGCCAAAACGCTCGAAGATCTCGGTTATGGCCATCTGGGCGGCTTTTTCGATTTCCTCGTCGGCATCCGCAAAAGGCAGCTTCAGCGTGGCGGCCAGACGGCGGCCGATAGTCGACTTGCCTACACCCATCATTCCGACCAGCACGATGGGGCGATCGATCCGCTGCGCGAGCGCCGCAACCTCTGCGTCGGAGAATGTTGTCTCGCCGTTGGTCATTGCCGGGTTGCCTATAGATGGGCTAACCGCGAGCGCAAGCATGTGGCGGGTGTGCAGTTGCGTGGAGATACGGCCCTTGGCCATGAATTCGAGAAAAGTACTGTCCGGGCTGGTGTTGATCGGAATCCTGTTGTTAGTTCTTGCCTGGCATGATGGCGGTGAGGAACCCTTGCGCGAAATAGTTCAGCCGGTTGCTGTGCCGGGAGACAGCGAATGAAGCGGGCATTGCTCTTGTCCGGCGGCGCACTGGCGTTGCTTTCGGCGGTTGCCGCTCTGGCCGCGCCGGAATCGCTGTTGCCGCCGGGGTTCGACAATCCGCCCGCGCCAGCGCCTGCACCGCGCCCCGCGCCGGCCCCTGCGCCTACGGTTGTCCCCGGAGGCCCCCCTTCGGTTTCGACGCCGATCATCCAGCCGATACCGGGATTGGATGGGGAATTCCCCACCGGGGTGGCGCTGCCAGAGGATTTTCCCTCGATCGCCGAGATCGAGAAGATGTCGCCTGAGGAGATCGACGAGCTGCTGGGCCTCAAGCCCAAGTTCGACTTGCCGACGGCGGCGCGCCGCGCACTGGAACGGGTAGGCGTGATTGCGCGGGACGAAGGCGGTTTTCCCGCACAAGCCCTCGCCGGGCAGCCGGCTTCGCTCGTGCGTGCCGCCTTGAAAGGCACGCGCGGGCCGGTCGTGTCGCGCTGGGGCCATATTCTGATGCGGCGCGCGCTGGCCAGCCGGCTCGATGCGCCTGCCGGGATGAGCCCGGTCGAGTTTGCGGCGCTGCGCGCTGCGGCGCTCAACAATATCGGCGAAAGCTACGTGGCGCGCGCGCTGGTGCAGGATGTCGATTCGTCCAATTACAATTCGGCGCTGACCGATGCCGCGTTCGACGCTTATATCGCGACCGGCGATATCGTCGGCATGTGCCCGGTGGCCCGGCTCAAAGGCGGTATCCGCAAGGATCCGGAATGGCGGATGGTCACTTCGATCTGCGATTCCTACTCGGGCGATGCCCGTGAGGCATCGCGCGAGCTGACACTGGCGCTGTCGCGCGGGATCGCGCCGCGCATCGATGTCCTGCTGGCGCAGCGCTATGCCGGGGCAGCGGCCGAAGGCGGCAAGGCAGTGAATATCGAATGGGACGGAGTCGATGAACTCAATCCCTGGCGCTATTCGCTTGCGGTCGCACTGGGCATCGAAGTGCCTGCGGGCCTGCGCAGCGGCGCCGGGCCTTATTATGACCGGGCCGGCGCGCTTTCACCGGCGCTCGGGCTGGCAGACCGGGCAGCGGCGGCTGAAGTCGCCGCCAGTGAAGGGATTCTTTCCAGCGCGGCGATGGTCGACCTCTACGGTCAGATCTTCGCCGATAGCGATGTGACGGGCGAAGCGCAGTCTCGCGCGGCGCAATTGCGCGAAGCCTATGTCGCCCAAACTCCGGCGGAGCGCCTGGCGGCGATCCAGTCGCTCTGGGAAGGCGGCGGTTCGACTTACAGCCAGCTGGTGCTGACTGCTTATGCGGCCGCGCGCATTCCTCCCAATGAAGACATGGTCGGCGATGCGCCGCGGCTGATCGCCGCGATGCTATCGGCCGGACTGGACCGTAACGCCATGCGCTGGGGTTCGGTCGTGCCCGAAGCCAGCGAAGGCTGGGCGCTGCTGGTGCTGGCGCAGCCGCAGCGCAGCAGCCCGGTCAATTCCGGCTCGCTCGGCAATTTCATCGAGGATGACACCAGCGCGGAGAAGCGCAAGTCGAAATTCCTGCTCGCGGGCCTTGCCGGGCTTGGGCGGCTGGACAGCGACTCGGTCAACGATGCGGCAGGGCAGCTGGGCATCAATCTCGCGCGCCAGAGCGCCTGGAGCCGGATGATCGCCAAAGCGGCAGATGTGGATAATCCGGCGCTGGTCGCGATGCTCGCCGGGCTCGGCATGCAGGGCGACGGGTGGGACAAGATGACCGCGCGCCAGCTTTACCTGATCGTCCGCTCGCTCGACCGGGTGGGATTGTCCGCCGAAGCGCGCATGATCGCCGCAGAGGCCGTCGCGCGCGGCTAGATCCCGGAGGTAGACGCCATCGCCGCGCCACTCGAAGCATTTCTCGATATGCTTGCGGCCGAACGCGGTGCGGCGGCGAATACGCTGGCGGCCTATCGGCGCGATCTGGAAGGCGCCGAGGAAGCGATCGGTAACCTTGAACGCGCGCCGGCGTCCGCTCTGTCGTCGCTAGGTGTCGTTTGGCACACGCTCGCTCCGTCGACTGTGGCGCGAAAAAGCTCGGCATTGCGCCAGTTTTACGGATTTCTCGTGGATGAGGGCTTGCGGGCGGACGATCCATCATCCGCACTGCCGCGCCCCGCGACCCGCAGGCCGCTTCCAAAAATCCTTTCACATCAAGACGTTGAACGGCTTTTCTCGCAAGCGGAGCAGGAAGCGGAAAGCGATCGGCCCGAGGCGATACGCCTTTTGACCCTCCTCGAACTGCTCTACGGCTCCGGCCTCCGCGCCAGCGAACTCGTCTCGCTCCCGCTGGCCGCCGTCCCGCGCGACGCGCCCCTCCTCACGGTCACGGGCAAAGGCGGACAGGCCCGCATGGTTCCGGTGAGCAACAGGGCCAGCCAGGTGCTCGCGAGGTGGCTGCAAGTGCGGCCCAATGACGGGAAATATCTCTTTCCTTCCAGAGGTAAGCACCTGAGCCGAATACGTTTGTTCCAGCTCCTGAAGGAGCTCGCACTGCGCAGCGGGCTCGCTCCGGAGAAGCTCAGCCCCCATGTCCTGCGCCATGCCTTTGCGACCCATCTGCTCGAAGGCGGAGCGGATCTGCGCGTGCTCCAGACCCTGCTGGGCCATGCCGACATTGCGACCACGCAGATCTACACCCATGTCGATGCGGCACGATTGGTCGCGCTCGTCAATGAACGCCATCCTCTTGCCGGGAAGACTTGAGACGACTAGCGCAAAAGCATGATTTCCTATCTCGAATTCGAAAAGCCCGTCGCGGTGCTGGAAGCCCGGATCGCAGACCTGCGTGCAGCCTCTGAGGGTAACGAGGTCGACATCTCAAGCGAGATCAAGCGGCTTGAGGTGCGCAGTGCCGATCTGCTCGCGAGCACCTATGCGGCGCTGACTCCGTGGCAGAAAACGCAGGTCGCGCGCCATCCGTCGCGTCCGCATTTCAAGAATTACGTCGAAGCCATCTTCGAAGATTTCATTCCGCTGGGCGGCGATCGCCATTTTGGCGAGGATGAGGCGATTATCGGCGGCCTGGCCAAGCTCGGCGGCCGCCGGGTGATGCTGATCGGTCATGAGAAGGGCCACGACACCGAGAGCCGCATCCGGCACAATTTCGGCATGGGCAAGCCCGAAGGCTACCGCAAGGCGATCCGCCTGATGGAACTGGCCGGCCGTTTCGGCCTGCCGGTGGTGACCCTGGTCGACACATCCGGCGCCTTTCCGGGGATCGAGGCCGAAGAGCGCGGCCAGGCCGAAGCGATCGCCCGTTCGACCGAGGCATGCCTCGCTCTGCCGACCCCAATGGTGGCGGTGATCGTGGGCGAAGGCGGCTCCGGCGGCGCAGTCGCGCTGGCCAGCGCCGAACGCGTGCTGATGCTCGAACATGCGGTCTATTCGGTGATCTCGCCCGAAGGCTGTGCCTCGATCCTGTGGCGCACAGCGGAAAAGGCGCCGCAAGCTGCCGAGGCGATGAAGGTTACCGCGCAGGACCTGCTGGCGCTGAATGTGATCGACCGCATCGTGCCTGAGCCGGTGGGCGGGGCGCATCGCGATCCCTCAGCGATGTCCCGGGCGCTGGGCGCTGCGATCGGAGAAGAACTTGATGCCTTGTCGCGCAAGAGCGCCAAGGCGATACGCAGTCTGCGTGAGGAACGCTTCCTGAAGATCGGCGCAAGCTGAAGCGGGAACCGAAGCGCAGCGAAAGGGTTCGCATGATGACGCAAAAGCGGCTTGAGTTGCCGCTTTCATGCGATGAGAGGAACTTCTCGATGCCCATATTCCCGAATGCCGAACAAAGGCAATGATCCTTTCCGGAGCAGCGGCCTGGCGCTGGCAAGTTGTACCATGGGCGGGCCAGTCGCCTCAGCCGGAACTCCGATCACGCAGCACGGAGGCGCAGCAAGGGTCCGAAGCCGATCCGCAGATTCAGGCGGAATTCGGTGGAGCGATGACGGGGCCGCAGGCAGATTATGTCATCTCGGTCGGCAAGAACATTGCCGTCCAGTCCGGCCTCGGCAATGCGCGCGACGATTTCAAAGTCGCGCTGCTCAATTCCTCGGTCAACAACGCTTTCGCGATCCCGGGCGGATATGTCTACGTCACCCGCCAGCTCGTCGGCCTGATGAACAACGAGGCGGAACTTGCCGCGGTGCTCGGCCATGAAGTCGGCCATGTGGCCGCCCGTCACTCGGCCAAACGGCAACAGACTGCCCAGCAAAACGCGCTTCTGGGTGTGCTGGGGCAGGTTCTTTCCGGCGTGCTGTTCGGCAACAGTGCATTGGGGCAGATCGGCCAGGAGATTTCGAGCACCGTGCCGCAACTGGCAACGCTCAAATATTCGCGCAGCCAGGAACTCGAAGCCGACCAGCTCGGAATACAGTATCTCAACAGTGCCGGCTACGATCCGCGCGCGATGGCGAGCTTGTTGCAGAGCCTTGCGGCTGCAGAACTCGCTTGACGCCGCAATTGCAGGGCGCGCGATGCCCGCGATGCCGGAATGGGCGTCAACTCACCCCGATCCCGCATCGCGCGTGCAGAACTGCGCTCCAATCGGCCGGGCCGAACGCTGGCGGGGTCGTCAATCGCGACACGTTCCTCAGCCGGATCGATGGAATCATGTATGGCGACGATCCCAAGCAGGGAATGATCGAAGGCAACCGCTTCATTCACCCCGAATATCGCCTGAGCTTCACCGCGCCAGACGGGTTCTACATGGTCAATGGAACGCGTTCGGTAGCGATCAACGGCAACAGCGGCCAGGCGCAGCTATCGACCGGCGCCTATAACGGCAATCTCGAAACCTATATCAGGGACGTATTCAAGGCCGTGGGCGGCGCCGAGCAGACGCTCAGCCCGCAGAGTTTGAATCGCACTACGATAAACGGCATCCCCGCTGCCTATGGCTCTGCGCGGGTTACCAGCGGTCAGAGTCAGGTCGATGTCGTCGTCTACGCCTACGAATTCGCAAACAATCGCGCTTTCCACTTCGTCACGATCACGGCGGCCGGACAGTCGGGAGTATTTTCGCCGATGTTCAATTCGATGCGGCGGATCAGTGCATCCGAAGCGGCGGCGGTTGTCCCGCGGCGGGTTCAGGTTTTGACTGTCAGATCTGGCGACACCGTACAGTCGCTGGCCAGCCGGATGGCTTATGACGATGCCAGGGAAGCGCGCTTTCGGGTGCTCAATGGCCTTAGCTCAAGCGATACGGTGAGCCCGGGGCAGAAGGTCAAGATCGTGGTGAAAACCAGCAGCTAGGCGCCAGTCTTGCGCGACAAATAGAAAAGGGCGGCGAGTTGCCCCGCCGCCCTTCTTTTGCTTGTCGCCACTGCAGACTTATTCGCCGGTGCTTCGAGTTCGGTGCTCACCGAGCTGAAAGTGTTCGAAAGGTTGTTGCCAAGGGTCCCAAGGGCCGTGATCGCGGCAACGGCGATAAGGGCGGCAATCAGGCCGTATTCGATGGCGGTTGCACCGGCCTCATCACGAAGCAGCTTGTTGATGAACTTCATCGCTATGTCTCCTGGTTCAGTCTTCGTGCCCGGGCCAACCCCACATGACTGGTTCGGGCAATATTTCAGTTAGTCTTCATTCATTGACAAAATGCTAATCGACTTCGCGTTCATTGAGTGCTTTGGACTGCGTTATCGACGCGCCCCCACATGCCAACGGTTTCATTGGCGAAGGTGTTGAGCGAAGCGATTATCGCAATCACGAGCAATGATACGATCAGGCCGTATTCGACGGCGGTAGCGCCTGAATCACAATTCAGGATTACCTTGAACATCTGCTTGATTCTCATAGCGGTGCCCCTGCCATAACGGTCTGACAGTCCTTTTTCGCAGATTGTTCCTAACGAAAGGTTTCCGATGACAGAGCGATTGCAAAGGATTCCGACATGGCTGCCTGTGGTCGCTGCGGCGATCGTCGATGGCGGCGGGAACTGGCTGCTGCGCGAGCGGCCGGCAGACAAGCATCATGGCGGGCTGTGGGAATTTCCCGGCGGCAAGGTCGAAGCGGACGAAACTCCCGCAATGGCGCTGGTTCGCGAGATCGAGGAAGAGCTTTCGCTGCAGCTCGATCCCTCCGCGCTCGAGCCTAGCTGCTTCGCCGAACAAGCGGCCGGGGAAGGTCATCCGCCGATTGTAATCCTTCTTTACACTGCGCGCAGTTGGAGCGGCGAGCCGCACGCGCAGGACGGTGCCCAATTGGGTTGGTTCACGCCAGAAGAGGCTGCTCGATTGCCGATGCCGCCGCTCGATATTGCCTTGCTTCACACAGCTTCGACGAAAGGCTGCTTAGAGGGATTGCAATGCATAGATCATGCCCCTATGTGCCCTGTCTCCCAAGCGCCCGTAGCTCAGCTGGATAGAGCATCAGACTACGAATCTGGGGGTCGGACGTTCGAATTGCTCCGGGCGCACCATTTTCTCCTGGCCACTTCTGGCCCAACGCAATTCGGAACTTCACCGGCCTTGCGTTGTTCTGATCTTGCAACGATCAAGGAGAAATTCATGGCCACCACAGTCGATATTTTCGAACGCCTGAAGCAGGATCACGACCGGCATCGCGATCTGCTGGAACGCATCGGCGAAACCCAGGGCGAAAGCGATCAGCGCGCCTCTCTGTTCGAGCAGCTGACCGTGGAATTGAAGGGCCACGCTGCGGCAGAAGAGCAGGCGCTCTATTCAACGATGATGCGCAAGCCCGAGACCACGGACGAAACGCGCCATTCGGTCGCCGAGCATCACGAAATCGAAGAGACGCTCAACGACATCGCCGCGACCGATATGTCTTCAAGTGCCTGGCTGACAAAATTCAAACAGCTTCGCCACGACTATCTTCATCATATCGATGAGGAAGAGGAAGAGCATTTTCCCGACTTCGCGAAATATCTGACCAGGGACGACGAGATCCACATGGAAAAGATGTTCGACAAGCGAAAGCGCGATGAAAAGGCAGCAGCGGAAGTGACGCCCGAGGCCAAGGAAGACGCCAAGGAATAAGCTGTCCCTGCACTTGGCTTTGCGCGCCCCTGCTCCTACCTGTCGCGCGACTGATGTTGCAGGACGCTTGATATGAGCAAAGTCGATGTGCCGAACGATGTGCAGGACGCGATCCGTACGCTGATCCGCTGGGCGGGAGACGATCCCGAACGCGAAGGTCTGCTGGACACTCCGAAAAGAGTGGCGCGCGCCTGGAAGGAATATTGCCAGGGATATGAAGAAGACCCCGGCATACATCTCAGCCGCGTGTTCGAAGAGGTCGGCGGTTATGACGAGATCGTGCTGCTGAAAGACATCCCGTTTCAATCGCATTGCGAACATCACATGGCGCCCATCATCGGCAAGGCGGCCATTGCCTATCTGCCAACCGACAGGGTGGTCGGGATATCCAAGCTGGCCCGCGTCCTGCGGGGCTATGCCAGGCGGTTGCAAGTGCAGGAACGGCTCACCGCACAGGTGGCCAATTGCATAGAGAAGAACCTCAACCCCCGCGGCGTTGCGGTGGTGATCGAAGCGAATCACGCCTGCATGACGGCGCGCGGCGTAATGACCCCCGGCGTTGCCATGGTGACCAGCCACGTCACGGGTGCCTTCCGCAAGGATGAGCGTAGCCGCAAGGAAGTGCTGAGCCTGATGGGCTATTAAATCAAAAGGCCCGCCTGTTGGGCGGGCCTTTTAACTTTCCACTGAAGCCTGGTTCAGAGTTGACCGAGCATATGTTCGGCGCTGCTGACCTTGAAGTCGCCCGGCGCTTCGACATTGAGCTGCTCGACCACACCATCGTTCACGACCATGGAAAAGCGCTGTCCGCGCTTGCCCATGCCGAAGCCCGAACCGTCCATGGTGAGGCCGACTGCCTGAGCCAGATCGCCATTGCCGTCTGCCAGCATGGTCACGTCGTCAGAGCCGTTTGCCTTGCCCCACGCGCCCATTACGAACGCATCGTTCACGGCAGTGCAGGCTATTTCGTCGATCCCCTTGGCCTTCAGTTCGGCAGCCTTGTCCACGAAACCCGGCAGATGCTTTGCAGAGCAGGTGGGGGTGAAGGCACCGGGGACCGAGAAGAGCGCGACCTTCTTGCCGGCAAAATAATCTCCGGACTGGACCGCTTCGGGCCCATCGGAGGTTGCCTTGACCAACTTCACGTCGGGCAATTTGTCTCCAACTGCTATCGTCATCGAATTCTTCCTTTCCTGTGTCTTCCGTCCTGGTGGGGAATAGGACGCAAGCAGGTGCCTGTGCAACAGTGAGAATTGCGCGCGCCGGTTCAGCCGTATGCCGGCGTCGGCATGCGCTCGAAGCTGACGTTGGCCCAAAGAAAAAGATAGTTAATTTCGCTTCACCCTTGGCAATTAAGAAAGTCTAAACCGGTTTGTTCCAATTTGTTTCCAGCGGGGGATAGGGCCCGCCAGGAGACAGGCAGATGAGGTTTTTCCAGGGGATGGCGGCGGGGATTGCCGCATTATCGATAATCGCAATCGCGCCGGCGGCTCAGGCTGCTGTTCATACGCATGATTCGGCCGAGAAAGTTCGCCGCCTTGATATCATGCTCATGGTCAGCTCTTTGCGTTGCCGCCATACGCCGGACGGCTTTCAATCCGATTATGCTCAGTTTTCTACAAATCATCTTTCCGAACTGAACGAAGCGAACCGGAAGCTCTCGCTCGATTTCGAAAAGCAGCTCGGCGTCAAAGCCGCTAAACGCGCGCTCGACAAGCTGAGCGTCGTGATGGCGAACCAATATGGACAGGGTCATCCCTGGATGAATTGTCAGCAGCTCAAGCAAGCGACGGCGGCGCTTGCCGCAAACCGTCAACCGGGCGCGCTGCTGGCCGCCGCTGATGAAATGCTCACCGAAAGCGGTACGGTCAATTTGCAGGCCTCCTACTAAGTCACGCGTTCCTCCTGGTCCGGACTTTGCGCCCGGACCGTCAACTCCCGGAGGCGGCATCCAGAGCGATGCCGCCTCATTTTCGTGTCTTCTCCAGGGCATGTGACGACCCGCGCCGATCGCCGCCGGTTGGGCCGGTGAAGTCAGCTGTGCGTAAGCTGTTCGGTCAACTGCCAACGCCCCATTGTCATTAGCGCCTGCGCGGCATAGCGAGGAGCCGATGACGCTCGAACCGGTACAAATGGTGTTGCTTGGCCTGCTGCTGGCTGTGTGGACGCTTGGGGCCGGTGTACTGGTGCTGCGTTCCCAGCGGCAGGCGCTCAAGGCCGATACGATCCGGCGGGCGGCAAGGCGCTTGTCGCGAATGGTCGACGAATCTCCTGCGGTTCCATTATTGGTGCGGACGGATGGCCGGATCGAAGCTCCCGAGCGTTTGGCCGCTTGGCTGGGGCTCGACCATGTGCCGGGCTATCTCAGTGAACTGGACGAAGGCACTCGCGGGCTCACCGCAGATCAGCTTGCAGAGCTGGAGGGCCATGTCCGGCACACACAAAAGACTGCCGCGCCTTTTCGGATGGTGGCCACGCCGCGCGGATCCACCAGGAGCCTGGCGATACATGGCCATCTTGCTGACGCGCAGGTTTCGCCTGGCGGAGCGGCGCTGGTCTGGTTCTTCGATTTCTCGGACAGCCACAGCGAGCTTGTCCCGCCTGAGAGTGGAAACTGCGCGCGCGAGGGACGATTTCGCCGCGCTCGTTGGCCTGATCGAGGCCGCGCCCATGCCGATGTGGTTCCGCGGGCCGGACTTGCGTTTGCGCCTCGTCAACAGCGCTTATGTCGCCGCGGTTGGTGCGGAGAGCGCCGCTGCGGTTGTCGATGGTCAGATCGAGCTGGTCGAAACAGCCGAAGGCCTGACTGCGGCGCAGGTTGCGGACCAGTCGCGAATGAAAAGCTCGCCGGTCGAGCGCATCGTGAGCGCCACTGTCGACAGGCAGCGCCGCACTCTTCGGGTCAGCGATCTCCCGTTGGGGGAAGAAGGCGTCGCAGGCTACGCAATCGACATTGAGGAAATGGAAGAGCAGGCCCGCGCTTTTCGGGCGTTTCGCGAGGCGCAACGCTCGATGCTCGACCAGCTGTCGGTCGGCGTCGCGCAGTTCGACGGCAGGCGTTCGCTTACATTCGCCAACCTGCCGTTTCAGCGCGTTTTTGCCCTTCCTGCCGCAGTCATGTCTGATCCTCCCGATTTCGATCGCTGGCTGGATCAGGCGAGAGACGCTCACCGCGTTCCCGAAGTGCGGGATTTCCCCGAATGGCGGCGCGAGCTTGGGGCCTGGTTTTCTGCCGGTGAACCGAAGGAAGACGACTGGCTCCTGGCCGATGGCACCCATCTGCGCATCGTTGCGCAGCCGATGCCGGATGGCGGGCTGGTGCTGGTGGCGGAAGATCGCACCGAACAGCTTGCCCTCTCTGCCACGCGCGACACCCTGCTGCGCACCCGCACGGCAACATTCGACAGCCTGTTCGAATCGCTGGCCGTCTTCGCCCCGGATGGAAGGCTCCAATTGTGGAACCGCCGCTTTCTCGCGGATTGGGGGCTGGACGGCGAATTGCTCGATGCCCATCCGCATATCGAAGCCGTGCTCGAACAGATCCGCAGCAAGTTATCGCGGCCCGACCAGGTCAAGGCGATCGGCGACGTGGTGCGCGCCGCAACGCTCGACCGGCGATCAGCGAGGCGGGCGGGTCGCGCTGGCCGATGGCCGCACGCTGGAATTCGCGGGTGTTCCGCTGCCGGATGGCAATGGCCTGCTGACCGTTCTCGACATCACCGACTCGCAAAAGGCCGAGGACGCGCTGCGCGAACGCAACGTCGCGCTGGAAGAAGCGGACGCGGTCAAGACCCGCTTCCTCGCCAACATGTCCTACGAATTCCGCACGCCGCTCACCTCCATCGGCGGATTTGCCGAACTGCTGCAAAGCGGGGCGGCCGGCGAGCTGTCGGCGTCAGGGCCAGGAATATGTCGAGGCGATCCTCGAATTCGGTCGAGCGGCTGGGCGAACAGATCGAAACGCGTGCTCGACCTGTCGCAGAGCGAGGCCGGCCTGCTGCCGCTCGATATTGCGACCGGTCGAACTGTTCCCCTTCATCACGCATTTGCTGCAGGAGCGCGAAGCAGCGATTGGCCCGCGCAGGCCTCACGCTCGATCTGCGCAGCGATCCGGCGGCTGGCGCAGCGGATAGGTCGATCAGCGCCGGCTCGGCACGGGCGATCGGCCATCTGCTCGACAATGCCATTGCCGCCACGTCGCCCGGCGGCAAGATCCTGGTCGATCTGGCGCGCGCACGAGCGGCGGCGCGCAGGATCGTCATTTCGGACAATGGCGCCGGCATGGACACGACCGAACTCGCCCGCGCGCTTGGCGGCTTCAAGCTTGCGCTCGAAGGCAAGACAATCGAGCGCCGGCAGGGCCTTGGCCTGCCGCTTGCCCGGCAGCTGATCGAAGCGCACGGCGGCAAGCTCGAAGCTGGTGTCGGAGAAAGGCGTCGGCACGACTGTGAGCATCACTCTGCCGTGACGCAGTAGCGGGCTTGTCTCGATGAAATTGAACTGCCCGATCTGGCGGCCATGGAGGCGATTCGGCGCGCGCATCGCCGCGAAATTGCGCGCGGGCGACGTGATCGCGCTCTCGGGCGGGCTGGGCGCCGGGCAAGACCACGCTGGCGCGCGCGATCATCGCGGCGCTGGGCCACGAAGGCGAAGTGCCGTCGCCCACTTTCACGATCATCGAAACCTACGATCCGCCGCAGGTGCGCCTTCCCGCTGGTCCATGCCGATTTCTACCGTCTGTCGAGCCCTGGAGAGGCTCGAGGAGATCGGGCTCGACGATTATCGCGAAGGCGCGGCGCTGATTGCCGAATGGCCGGATCATGCCGGCGGATTTCGCGCATGAGCCGGGCTGCCTCTCGATCACGCTGGAAATTGCGGGATGGCGGGCGGATGGCGATTGTCGAATGCGGGCGCGGATTGGCTAGGGCGGATGCCATGACGCCTGCCCGATGGCATTGACGATTTCCTTGCCCGTGCCGGCTGGGACGGCGCGGCGATCGAGCCGCTCGCCGGCGATGCGTCGTTCCGCCGCTATTTCCGCGTGCGCGGACGGGGGCAGGGCCGCGATGCTGATGGACGCGCCGCCGCCGCACGAGGATCCGGGGCCGTTCCTGCGCGTCGGCCAGTGGCTTACCGCAGCACGGGCACGCGCGCGCCGGAGATCTATGCCGAGGAGCGCGACGCGCGGCCTCGTGCTGCTCGAGGATTTCGGCAACGACCGGATGCGCGACTGGCTCGATCTGCATCCGGACGCAGGAGCGATGCGACTTACCGCGCCGCGATCGATGCGCTGGTCGAAGCTGCACCGCTCTGCCGCCCGGGCCGTTCGCGCCCTACGACATGGAGGTGTATCAGCGCGAGGCGGGTCTGTTCACCGAATGGTACTGCCCGGCGGCCGGGCCTCGAGGTGGATGCGGCAAGCTATGCCGCAGCGTGGCAGGAAGCGCTGGCGCCGATGATCGCGCGCCAGAAGCCCGGGGTGACCGTGCTGCGCGACTATCATGCCGAGAACATCATGCTGCTGGCCGCGATGCGCGCGCGCAGGGGCTGATCGACTTCCAGGACGCGCTGGTCGGCCATCCGGCCTACGATCTGGTCTCGCTGCTGCAGGATGCGCGGCGCGACGTCTCGCCCGAGCTGGAGCGCGCGATGCTCGATCACTATCGCGCGCAGGCCGACGCGCGGGCCGGACTTCGTGGCCGATTACGCCCGGCTCGGCGCGCAGCGCAACGCCAAGATCGTCGGCATCTTCGCCCGGCTGTGGAAGCGCGACGGCAAGCCGCGCTACCTCGACCTGATCCCGCGCGTCTGGGAAGCGCTGGAGCGCGATCTGGCGCATCCCGCGCTCGCCCCGGTGGCGCGCTGGTTCGATGCCAATGTGCCCGCCGCGATCCGCGAGCAGCCAGCGGCGGAGGGCTGGGCCTGCATGACCAAGCTGGCTTCCGACACCGCGATGGTCCTGGCCGCCGGGCTGGGCAAGCGCATGCGCCCGCTCACCGCCAGCCAGCCCAAGCCGATGGTGCGCGTCGCGGGCAAGCCGCTGATCGACCATGCGCTCGACCAGCTGGCCGATGCCGGCGTGGCGAAAGCGGTGGTCAACGTCCACTACCTCGCCGACGCGCTCGAAGCGCATCTGGCGAACGCGCAAGGCGCCGCAAGTGACCATTTCGGACGAGCGCGCGCTGCTGCTCGAAACCGGCGGCGGCATGGTCAAGGCGACGCGGCGGGCCTGCTGCCCGATCCGTTCTTCTGCCGTCAACGCGACAATATCTGGCTCGATGGGCCGTACGACGCCTTCCGCGAACTGTCCGAAGGCTGGGACCCGGAGCGGATGGACGCGCTGCTGCTGCTGGTGCCGCATTCGCGCGCGCACAATTACCGCGGCAAGGGCGATTTCCACCTCGACGCGCTCGGCCGCATCAGCCGCCGCCGCTCGGGCCGGATCGCGCCGTTCATCTACACCGGCATCCAGCTGCGTTTCCCACCGCCTGCTGCGCGATGCGCCCGAAGGCCCGTTCTCCACCAACATACTGTGGGACCGCGCGATCGAGGAGGGGCGGCTTTACGGCATCTCGCTTCACCGGCGCAATGGTTCGAAGTGGGCGATCCCGCAGGCGATCGCCCGCACCGAAGCCGCTGCTGACGCGTGGCTGAGCGGCGCCGGCCCGCAAGTCTATTCGATCGCCGCGCATCGCGGCTTTGCCGATGCGCTGGTGGCGGGGCTGGTGCCGCGATATTCCGAACCCGAGATTCGGCCTGGCGCGGCTGACGCTGCTGCTGCCCAGCCGCCGCGCGGTGCGCACGGTGACCGAGGCGTTCATCCGCCACTTGGCGGCGAGAGCGCGGGCAAGGCCCAGGTTCCGGCGGCCTGCTGATGCCGCGCATGGCCGTGGTGGGCGATCTCGATCTCGACGAAACGCTGGGCGCCGCTGCTCGATCCGCTCGGCGCGGACATGCGATTCCCGCCGGCTGCCGATCCGACGCGGCGCTGGCTGCGGCTGGCCGAACTGATCGCGGCAGGAGCAAAGGCGAGGAAGCCGCCCGGGCGGCGGCGCATTGCTGCGCCTCGCCGCCGAGACTGGCGCAGGGCGATGGACCGGCTGCTGGTCGAGGAAATCGGCCCGGAAGAACTGATGCAGCGAGCGGGTGCTCGAGCCTGCTGGGCGATCTCGCCGGGCACTGGCAGCACGGCATCCGCCTGTTCGCCCGGGTGCAGGCCGCGCTGGCTGGCCGAACTGGAAGAGCGCGGCGAAGTCGATGCGGCAACCCGGCGCAACCTGCTGTTCGCGCAGCGGCGCGCAGCTGGCGCGAAGAGCCGCCGCCACGCCGATCGTCGCCGCCGGCGTCACCAGCGCCGCCCCGGCGCTTGCGCAGCTTGCTGCGAGGTGATTTCCGAACTGCCGCGCAGGCGCGGTGATCCTGCCCGATCTCGACCTGGAGATGGACGACGACGGTGTGGGAGCGAACTCGGCCGTGCCGGTGCGCCGGACGAGCCGGACGGGCCGCCGTTTCGCGCGCGGGGACGCCGTTACCCATCCGCAATATCACCTCAAGCTGCTGCTCAACCGCATGGGCGTGGCGCGCGGCGAAGTGCAGCCGTGGCACCGCGCCGGGATCGCTGCCGCGCCGCCGGAGCGCAGCCGCGCGATCTCCAGCCTGTTCCTGCCGCCGCGAAGCGAGCAAGGCGCTGGGTCAGGCCTGCCCGCGGAGCAGCGGCGCCTCTCCGGCGTGCGCGTGATGGAAACGCGCCAATCCGGAAGAAGAAGCGCAGGCCATCGCCCTGCTGGTGCGCGAGGCGCTGGAAGAGCCGGAGAAGCGCATCGCGCTGGTCACGCCCGATCGCGGGCTCGCCGGGCGGGTCGCCGCGCATCTCCAGCGCTGGAACATCGCGGCGGACGACACGGCAGGCCGCGCCCTGTCGCAAACCGCCGCCGGGCGCGTGCTGTTGCTGCTGGCGGAAGTGATTGCCGATCATGCCGCGCCGGTGCCGCTGATGGCGCTGCTCGAACATCCGCTGGTCGGCGCGGGCGAAGGGCGGGCCGCGACTGGCTCGACCATGCCCGCGGCGTTCGAACTGCGCGCTGCGCGGGCCGCGGCCGGCACCCGGTTTGCCGCCGCTGGCCGAAAAGGCGCAGCAGGCCGGCAAAGCGTCGCACGGCATCGCCGAATGGTGGGCCGGGCGTCGAAGCGATCGCTCGCGCCGCTGCTCGCCCTGGCCGCAGCGGAGGAGGCGCCGCTGGCCGACCTGCTCGACGCGCTGGCGGCGGCCGGCGAGGCGCTGTGCGGCGATGGCCTGTGGGCGCGCGAAGACGGCCGGGCGCTGGCCGGCATGGTCGAGGAACTGCGCGCTGCATGCGCGCGAGGTCGGCACGCATGCTCGCGCCGCACGATCTGCATGTCGTCCTGCGCGATGCGATGGACGCGGTGGCGGTGCGCCCGCCTTGGGGCGGCCATCCGCGCGTGGCGATCTACGGCCTGCTCGAAGCGCGGATGAGCCGGGCCGATCTGGTGATCTGCGGCGGCCTGAACGAAGGCAGCTGGCCGCCAGTCCCGCCGCAGCCGATCCGCTGCTGGCGCCGCCGATCCTGCGCGCGCTCGGCGTGCCGGGCGGCGGATTTCCGCATCGGCCTGGCCGCGCACGATCTGGCCGGCGCGCTGGGCGCGCCCGAAGTCGTGCTGAGCCGGGCCGGCGCGACATGTCAGGGCCGGCGATCCCCTCGCGCTTCCTGCTGCGGGTCGAGGCGCTGCTGGGCGACGATCTGCTGGACCGAGCACCGCGAAACGCGCGCGGTCGCGCTGGCCCGCGCAGCTCGACGATGCGCCTCCGGCCGCCGCGCCTATACCGCGCCCGCAGCCCGATGCCCATCGCCGAGCAGCGCAAGGTCGATATCAGCGTGACCGCGCTCGACCGGCTGCGGGGCGATCCCTACCAGTTCTACGCCAGCGCCATCCTTGGGCTGCGGCGCGCAATCGATCGCGCTCGATGCCGAGCCGATCGGCCGCGTGGCGGGCACGATCGTGCACAGATATCCTCGAACGTGGCACAAGGCAGGGCGGCGATCTGCGCGCTATTGCGCGCGCCTGTGCTGCGACGAGGATG
This sequence comes from uncultured Alphaproteobacteria bacterium, assembly GCA_963777785.1. Taxonomy (GTDB): domain Bacteria; phylum Pseudomonadota; class Alphaproteobacteria; order Sphingomonadales; family Sphingomonadaceae; genus Andeanibacterium. The sequence continues at coordinate 58,021 of CAVZRU010000002.1, read as the reverse complement.
AGCGCCCATCCGCTGATGCGCGCGCTGTGGCGCCCGCGCCTGATCGCGGCGCTGGACTGGGTCGAGCAGACGGATCTGCCGCGCGATGGCCGAAGCGGACCGTCGGCGGCGGTCGAGACGAATGGGGTGAGATGGTGTTTGACGGGCGTCGACGATCAAGGGCCGCGCCGACCGGATCGACCGGCTTGGCGGACGGGACGCTGGCGATCGTCGATTACAAGACCGGCGCGCCGCCTTCCGCAAGAGCAGGTGAGAACGGGCTTCTGCGCTCCAGCTTGGCGCTGCTCGGGCTGATGGCGCAGGGCGGGCGGCGTTCGAGGGCGGTTGTCCGGGCGAGCCGACCGCGTTCGAATATTGGTCGCTCGGCAAGAACGACAGAGCGAGACGGCTTCGGCTATTCAGGAAATCGCCGGTGAAGGCAGGAAGCGCAACCGGGCGAGCATCGCACCGGGAAGATTTCTCGATCTGACCGACGGGATTTCTGGACGATGCGATCGCGCGCTGGATCCTCGGGCAGCGAGCCCTTCACCGCGCGGCTCAATCCCGATCTGCCGAGCTACGACGAATACGACCAGCTGATGCGGCTCGACGAATGGATGGCGCCGCGAAGCGGACGGCGAGCCATGAGCGGCAACGGTCCATCCCGCTGCAAGGACAACCAGGCAAGCGGCAGTCGATCCGCGCGAAACCGTCTGGCTGTCCGCCTCGGCCGGCACCGGCAAGACGCAGGTGCTGTCGGCGCGCGTGCTGCGCCTGCTGCTGCAGCCGGATGTCGAGCCGTCGCAGATCCTGTGCCTCACCTTCACCAAGGCCGGCGCGGCGGAAATGGCCGAGCGCGTCAACGAAGTGCTGGCCCGCTGGGTGCGGATGGACGATGCCGCGCTGGGCAAGGACCTCGAGGCCATCGGTGCGGCTGTCGATCCCGACACGCAGGGCCCGCGCGCGCACCCTGTTTGCCAGCGTGCTCGATTGCCCCGGCGGCGGCCTCAGGATCGATACGATCCACGCCTTCGCGCAGTGGCTGCTTTCGGCCTTTCCCGAAGAAGCCGGGCCTCACCCCCGGCACCCGGGCGATGGAGGATCGCGATCGCGAGCTGCTGGCGCGCGAGGTGCTGTCCGACCTGCTGCTCGAGGCCGAGAACCGACGGCGATCGCGAACGCTCGACGCGCATGGCCGATCTGTCAGCGTCCGCAAAGGGCCGGATGCGGTCGAGGCGTGGCTGATGCGCTGCGCCCAGGCGCGGGAGGCATGGTTCGGCCCCGGTGCGTGGCATGCCGCCGCTGCGCGACCGGGTGAATGCGCCTGCTCGGGCTTCGCGCCGATGCGGGCGATCGATGATGTGGCGGCGCTGTGCGCTGACGATGCGTTCGATGTTGCATCGCTGCGCGCCTGCATGGAAATCAACCGCGGCCTGGAAGGCCAAGACCGGGCAGGACAGTGCCGCATGCAATCGGCGAGTGGCTCGCTCTGGCGCCGCTGGCGCGCGCGGCCGCGACTGGGCGATCTGCATGGCACGTTCTTCACCGCCGCCGGCAAGCTGCGCGCGTCCGACCTCGCAGGAAAAGATCGATCCGGCCTATCCCGGCTATGTCGCCCGCGTGGCCGATAGTCGTTGCAGCGGTTCGCGAGCTCAAGGCCCTGCTCGACCTGGCCGAATGGCTCACGCCCGCGCTGACGCTCGGCCGCGAATTCGCGCTCGCGTGGGAAGACGGCCAAGGCGCGCGAAGGGCTGATCGATTTCGACGACCTGATCCGCCGCGCCTCCGACTCTGCTCGAACCGGAAAGACCTGTCCGAATGGATCCGCTACAAGCTCGACCGGCGCTTCGACCACATCCTGGTCGACGAAGCGCAGGACACCAATGCAGCGCAGTGGAACATCGTCGATGCGCTGACCGACGAATTCTTCGCCGGGCGAAGGCCAGCGCGACGGCAAGCTGCGCACGCTGTTCGTGGTGGGCGATTACAAGCAGGCGATCTTCCGCTTCCAGGGCACCAGCCCGGAGAACTTCGCGCGCGCCGCGAACGGGTGCGCAGAGCCATGGCCGGGGCAGTCGGCCAATGCGCGCGAAGCGACGCGGCCGGGCGGATGCGCGCGAGCTGCTCGATCTTGGGCTGGGGCGCAGCTTCCGTACCGCCAAGCCCGTGCTCGATTTCGTCGATGCCGCGATTGAGCGCGATCGGCCATGCGCAGTTCGGCCTGGACGAACGAGCCTGAGCATCACGAGGGCGAGGAGCGGCCCGGCCTTGTCACGTTGTGGCGGCCGGTCGGCGCCGGAAGGCAGCGAGCCGGCGGATGACGACGAAGGCGACGGAAGGCTGGCTGTCCGCGCCCGAGCGGCGACTGGCCGACAGGATCGCGCAGCAGGTTCGAAGCGCTGGCTGCGACGATGGCTTTGCGCTGGAGAAGGGCAAGCGCCGCAATGCCGGGCCGGGCGATATCATGGTGCTGGTGCGCAAGCGCGGGAGCTCGCCGGGCTGATCGTCGCGCGGCTCCATGCGGCAGGGGTGCCGGTGGCGGGGGTCGACCGGCTGCGGCTGGGTGCGCCGCTGGCGGTAAAGGATCTGATGGCCGCGCTGCGCTTTGCGGCGCAGCCGCTGGACGATCTCAACCTTGCCAATCTGCTGGTCTCGCCGCTGGTCGGGTGGAGCCAGGAGGATCTGCTCGACCATGGCTGGCGCGAGCGAAGGCCGTGCGGCTGTGGGAGCATCTGCGCGCGGTCGCAGGCGCCGCCTGTGCGCGCGACGCTCGAACGCCTGGGGGAGCTGCTCGCGCTGCGCCGATTACGAGCCGCCGCAGGCGCTGCTGCACTGGATGCTGGTCGGGCCGTGGCAGGGGCGCCGGGCGCTGGTCGCGCGGCTCGGGCGCGAGGCGAACGATCCGATCGACGAACTGCTCAACGCCGCGCTTGCCTATGCCGGCGCGCATACGCCCAGCCTGCTGGGCTTCATCCAGTGGTTCGACGCCGGCGAGGGCGAGCTGAAGCGCGAAGCGGGCGCGAGCGACGGGCTGGTGCGGGTGATGACGGTGCACGGCGCCAAAGGGCTTGCAGGCGCCGATCGTGATCCTGGCCGATGCTGCCGGCAATCCCGACAGCTCGCCGGTGCGCGGGCTGGAGCTGGCAGAACAACTCGGCAGGGCAGTGAGGAGCGGCGAAGATTGCCGCTTCCCGGCGCTGACCAAGGACGAGAAGGTCGGGCCGGATCGCCGAGGCCGAGGCCGAGGCCGCGCGGCGGAGCGCGAGGAGCACTGGCGGCTGCTCTATGTCGCGATGACCCGCGCGGAAGAGGCGCTGTTCATCGGCGGCTCGCTTGGGCTCGACGACGAAGGGCGAGCCGGCGCCGGACAGCTGGTACGCGCGGCTTGCGCCGCTGTTCGAGAGCGAAGGCGGTCGGCGATCCGATCTGGGGCGAGTGGCGCGAATTGGGCGAGCGAGCGAGCGCCGCTGCCTGTGTCGGCCGCCGAGTTGGCGCAGAAGCGCGCCTCGCTGCTGCCCGGCTGGGCGATCGCGCCGATTGGGCCGGAACCGCGCCCGCCGCGCCCGCTGGCGCCGTCGGCGCGGGCGAGGATCGCGGGCCGCTCCGCCGCTCCCGCCGGGCGCTGCGGCCGAGGCGGCGCGGCGCGGGACGCTGATCCACACGCTGCTCGAACGGCTGCCCGAAGTTGCCTGCGCCTGACCGGCGCGGAGGCGGCGCGCTGGCTGGCTCGGGCGGCAGGCGGCGCGATCTCGATGACGCGATCTGCGCGATGAACTCGCCGGCGTCGCGCGCTGGCGGTCCTCGACACGCCGGACTGGGCCGAGCTCTTCGCCCCGGTGCGCTCGCCGAAGTGCCGCTCGCCGCGACGGTCGAGCGGCCAGGGTGATCGCGGGCACGGTCGACCGGCTGCTGGTCACGCCGGAGCGCGGTGCTGGTGGTCGATTTCAAGACCGCCGCGCGCCCGTCCGCGACGATCGCCGATCATGCCGCTCGCCACGCTGCGCCAGATGGCCGCCTATGTCGCCGCGCTGGAGGCGATCTATCCGGGCCGCAAGGTGCGAGGCCGCGCTGCTCTATACCCATGCGCCGCGACTGTTCGAGCTGCCCGCCGGAGCTGCTCGCAGCGCACAAACGCGCTTGGCCGCCGCGCAGTAATCCTTTTGCCCGCTGGGCGTTGCCTTCGGCGCGGTGCGTGCCTAGATTGAGCATGCAACAGAACTTCAGGAGATATCCAATGGCGACCAAAGCCGTCACCGATGCCAGCTTTGCCGACGACGTGCTCAATTCCGACACCCCGTGCTGGTCGATTTCTGGGCGGACTGGTGCGGCCCCTGCAAGATGATCGGCCCGGCGCTCGAAGAAATCAGCGACGAGCTGGCCGGTCAGGTGACCATCGCCAAGATCGACATCATGGAGAACACCGAGATCGCCGCCCAGATTGGCGTGCAGTCGATCCCGCTGATGGTGCTGTTCAAGGACGGCAAGCCGGTCGCGCAAAAGCTCGGCGCCGCGCCGAAGAGCCAGCTCAAGGGCTGGATCGAAAGCGAACTCTGACGGCCTATTCTCGCGGGTAGCATAGCCTGCGGCGGCGAGCCTTTCGGCCAGCTGCTCGAACAATGCCGGGCTTGCCGCGCTGATCATGCCCGGCGCGGGCTGTTCCACCCGATAGGGCGATCCATCGGGCCGCGCGGCCTTGCCGCCCGCTTCGTTGAGGAACAGGCAGCCCGCGGCATGATCCCAGGCCAGCGTGCGCTCGAAGATCGCGACAGTCGTTTTCGCCCAGCGCGACCAGGGGATATTGCTCGGCGGCGCAGCGCGGGACGTCGACCAGCGCGTAATGCGGCGCGATGGCGTCGGTCAAAAATCGCCCGTTGCGTGTCGTGCATATAGCGCGTCATGGCGGCGATGCGCGGTGGGGATGCGCGCCGCTTGGCTTCGCCACCAGCCGTTCGTCGTCGATAAAGGCGCCTTCGCCCAGTCGCGCGTGGCAAAGCCGGTCGCGGCGCGGATCGTAGATCCAGCTCGCCTGGGTTTCGCCTGCATCGGCCAGCGCGATCATCATGCCGAAATGGCCCTTGTCCGCTGGCGAAATTCGCTGTGCCATCGATCGGGTCGATGATCCAGCACAGCCGGTCCAGCCGGTCCAGCACGGACTGGTCGGCATGTACCGCTTCCTCGCCCGACTACCGCGGCCTCGGGCAGCAGTCGGGCGAGGCCTTCGGCGAGCATCGCTTCGGCTTCGCGGTCGGCGATGGTGACGGGATCGTCTACGCCCTTTTCGATCACATCGCTGTGCGGCAAGGTTGCGGTAGCGCGGCATGACGACCTTCTCGGCCGTTTCGCGCATCAGCGCGTGGACCGCGCGGTCGAGCGCTGTCGCTCACGAACGGTAGTCCGCGTTGATCGCGATGTAGCCGTGGGTGAGATCGCAGGTCCACACCGTCGCGCGGCCGTCGCCGAGGCCGAGATCGACCGCGATGTCGATCTCCTGGCCCTTGAGGTGCGCGGCGACCGGCGCTTCGTCATAGTCGGCGACCGGCAGGCCGTCCTTCGCCGCCCATACTCCGCCGAAGCCGATCGAGAGCTTGTCGCGGTCGGCGGGTTCGCCCGCCTTGCCGACCGCCATCACCACGCGGCCCCAATTGGCATCCTCGCCCGCAATCGCGGTCTTGACCAGCGGCGAATTGGCGATGGCGAGGCCGATCCGGCGCGCGCTGTCGTCGTGACACCGCGCCGGCACACATTCACGGTGATGAACTTCTGCGCGCCTTCGCCGTCGCGCACCACCAGATGGGCGAGCTGGCGGCAGACGTCGTGCAGCGCCGCGGCGAAGGCATCGGCGCCCGGGCTGTCGAAGCTGGCGAGCGGCGCATTGCCCGCCTTGCCGGTCGCGAAGGCCAGCACGGTGTCGCTGGTCGAGGTGTCGCTGTCGACGGTGATGCAGGTGAAGGTGCTCTTGATTGGCGCGCCGAGAGCAGCTGCTTGCAGGAAGGCCGGCGCGACGGCGGCATCGGTGAAGATATAGCCGAGCATCGTCGCCATGTCGGGCGCGATCATGCCGCTGCCCTTGATGATCGCCGGCGAGCGTGACGGTCTTGCCGTCGACAATCGCCGGTCGCCAGCGGCGCCCTTGGCGAAGGTGTCGGTGGTGCCGATGGTGCGCGGCGGCATCCTCCCACGAACAGGGTGCGGCCTCCAGCGCGGCCGCGACGCCGGCGCGCGCCTTGTCCTTGGGCAGCGGCACGCCGATCACCCCGGTCGAGCGAGACGAACACTTCGCTCGGCGGGCAGCCCAGATGCTCGGCCACCTGCGCCATGATCTGCTCCACCGCCTCGCGCCCGCGATAGCCGGTGAAGGCATTGGAATTGCCGGCATTGACGACCAGCGCCCGCGCCCGCCCTGCCTTCACCTGCTCGCGCCCCAGCTCGACTTCGGACGAGCAGCAGACGTTCTTCGTGAACACGCCCGCCACCGCAGTGCCCTCGGCCAGTTCGAGCGAAGGTCAGGTCGCAGCGACCCCAATCCTTGTAGCCCGCGCGCGCAATGCGCAGCGTCACGCCAGCGATCGGCGGGCATGGCGGGAAAGGGCAGGGCGAGGGGTGAGCGTTCGAGGTCCATGATGCATGGCCCATCTAGGTCAGTACGCGATGGCGCGGGCAAGACGCGCATTCTGGTGGACGCAGCGAAGTTCAGATCCCTATCTTGGCAGCAACATGTTACGCCAGTTCCTCACCCTGCTTGCGATCGCTCACCGGGCCTTGCCGCAGCGGCGCTCCGGCGCAGGCGCGCGTTGCCGTGTTCGAGGGTGTGCAGATCGGAGGTCGCGTCGGGAGCGCGCGCCAGCGCTGCGAAGTGTGCCGACATGCGCAGTCTGCATTGTCCCGGCGCATGCTAGGCGAGCTTTTGCGAGCCGCAAAGGTCGGTGCCGTTTTGCCGCCCGGCCAAGGATCACGATCGTGATCCCCGCGGTGCAATGCTGCAGGCATTGACCGCGCGCACGAATAGCGCGCGCTTCTTCCATTGCTTGACAGCCGTTCGGCCGCAGCCTGTGCGCGTGCAGCTGTAGCCGTATTCCAACTTCCCAGATCCCAATCATGACAGGAAACGCCCATGTTCGGCGCTGTTGCCAAAACCATTTTCGGTTCGTCCAACGACCGTTACGTCAAATCGCTCGACAAGATCGTCCGCAGATCAACGCACTCGAGCCGCAGCTCGAGAGCTTCACCGACGAGGAGACTGCAGGCCCAGACCGCCAAGTTCCGCGAGCAGCTCGGAAGCCGGCAGCGACGCTCGACGATATCCTGCCCGAAGCCTTCGCCACCGTGCGCGAAGCGTCGAAGCGCGTGCTCGGGATGCGGCACTTCGATGTGCAGATGATCGGCGGCATCGTGCTCCACCGCGGCGAGATTGCCGAAATGCGCACCGGTGAAGGCAAGACGCTGGTGGCGACGCTGGCGATCTATCTCAACGCGATCGAGGGCAAGGGCGTCCACGTCGTCACCGTCAACGACTACCTCGCCCGGCGCGACGCGGAATGGATGGGCCAGCTTTACAAGTTTCCTCGGCCTGACCGTCGGCGTGATCGTGCCCAACCTCGCCGAAGCGCGAGCGGCGCGAGGCCTATGACTCCGACATCACCTACGGCACCAACAACGAATTCGGCTTCGATTATCTGCGCGACAACATGAAGCACGAGCGCAGCCAGATGGTGCAGCGCCCGTTCAATTTCGCGATCGTCGACGAAGTGGACTCGATCCTGATCGACGAGGCGCGCACCCCGCTGATCATTTCCGGTCCGACCGACGACAAGTCCGATCTCTACGTCGCGGTCGATCAGATCGTGAAGCAGATTCCTGACCGAATGGTACGACGCGGACGAGAAGGCGAAGCAACATCACCCTGACCGAGGACGGCGTCGAAGAGATCGAAAAGCATGCTCGATCGATGCCGGGCTGCTGGAATCCGACAACCTCTACGATGTCGAGAACACCCAGGTGGTCCACCACCTCGACCAGGCGCTGCAAGGCCAACATCATGTTCAAGCGCGACACCGACTACATCGTCAAGGACGGCAAGGTCGTCATCATCGACGAATTCACCGGACGCATGATGGATGGCCGCCGCTGGTCGAACGGCCTGCACCAGGCGGTCGAAGCCAAGGAAGGCGTGAAGATCGAGCCGGAGAACCAGACGATGGCCTCGATCACCTTCCAGAACTATTTCCGCATGTATCCCAAGCTTTCCGGCATGACCGGCACGGCGGCGACCGAAGCGGCGGAATTCTTCGACATCTACAAGCTCAACGTCGTCGAAATCCCGACCAATGTGCCGGTTGCGCGGATCGACGAGGAAGACGAGTTCTACAAGAACACGCAGGACAAGTTCCAGGCGATCGCCAAGGCGATTGCCGAGAAGAACGCCATCGGTCAGCCGGTGCTGGTCGGCACGGTCTCGATCGAAAAATCCGAACTGCTGTCGGAATTCCTGCGCAAGGAAGGCGTGAAGCACAACGTGCTCAACGCCCGCTTCCACGAGATGGAAGCGCATATCGTGGCGCAGGCCGGGCGGCTCGGCGCGGTGACCATCGCCACCAACATGGCCGGGCGCGGCACCGACATCCAGCTGGGCGGCAATCTCGAATTCCGTCTCGAAGACGAATTGCAAGGACATGCCGGAAGGGCCGGAACGCGATGCCGCGATCGCAGCGCATCAAGGCCGGAGATCGCGGCCGAGAAGGCAGCAGGTGCTCGAGGCTGGCGGCCTGTTCGTGCTCGGCACCGAGCGCCACGAAAGCCGCCGGATCGACAACCAGCTGCGCGGCCGTTCGGGCCGTCAGGGCGATCCTGGCCTGTCGCGCTTCTATCTGTGCCTCGAAGACGATCTGCTGCGCATCTTCGGCCCGGACACGCTGTTTTCGCGAGATGATGAATTCGAACCTCGCCGATGGCGAGGCGATCGGCTCCAAATGGCTCTCCAAGGCGATCGAGACCGCGCAGAAGAAGGTCGAAGCGCGCAACTACGATATGCGCAAGCAGGTCGTCGAATACGACAACGTGATGAACGACCAGCGCAAGGTGATCTACGAACAGCGCGCCGAAATCATGGATAGCGAGACGGTGGACGATGTCGTGGTCGACATGCGCCATGATACGGTCAACGCGCTGGTCGGCGAAGCCTGCCCGCCGGGATCCTATCCCGAGCAGTGGGATATCGCAGGGCTGAAGGAGCGCGTCGACGATGTGCTCGGCATTGAAGCCGCCGATCGACGAGTGGATGCAGGAAGATGCGCTCGAGCCTGAGCTGATCGAGGAACGGCTGGTCGAACTTGCCGACGCGCAAAATGGACGAAAAGGTCGCCGAGGCCGATGCGTCGATCTGGCGGCAGGTGGAAAAGAGCATGCTGCTCGACCGGCTCGACCATCACTGGAAGGAGCATCTCGCCACGCTCGATGCGCTGCGTCAGGTGGTGTTCCTGCGCGCCTATGCGCAGAAGCAGCCGATCAACGAATACAAGCAGGAAGCCTTCGGCCTGTTCGAGCGGATGCTCGAGACCATCCGCGAGGATGTGACCCGCATCCTGATGACGAGCGAACTGCGCATTCCGGACCAGATGCCAGAACCAGAGCCCTGCCCGAACTGCCTGATTTCCTGACCGGCCACATCGATCCGTTCACCGGCGGTGATGATGGAGACGGCATGTCGGGCCGCATGACCGGGTATGAGGCGGTGCTGGGTTCGCTGGCGGGTTCGCCGCGCGCAGAGGCCGGGCCGGGCGGTGCTGCCACCCTAGACCCCTACAGTGGCAAACAGATCAGCCGCAATGCACCGTGCCCATGTGGATCGGGCAACAAGTACAAGCATTGCCATGGTGCGATGACCTGACAGCGACTTCCTCAGAAAGCTTGTTACAACTATAACAATCGTTATGGTTGCCTCGAGGAGAGGCAACTATGACGATTAGGAGGCTCGACCTGCCAAAGTGCAAGGTCGGCGAAGGGCCAGTGTGGGACGCCGAGGAAAAGGCGCTCTATTACATCGACATCCTTGCGCAGAAAGTCTTTCGCTGGGACCCTGTTGGCGGGGGGCATCGGAGTTGGGATGTCCCGGAAATGATTGGTTCAATGGCGCTGCGCAAAAGTGGCGGTGCCATTGTTGCCTTGGTCAGCGGTATCCATACGCTCGATTTCGAAACCGGCGCGGTAGCGCCATTTGCCTTGCTCGATCCCGCGAATCCCGATGTCCAATTGGCCGATGGCAAGGTCGACCGCGCGGGGCGGTTCATATTCGGCACCAGCCACCGCGAAATGAAGGAGCCTCTTGGCGGTCTTTTCGTATTGGATATCGATGGCGAGCTGCGCCAGATCGATGATGACATCCATCTGGGCAATGGACCGTGCTGGTCCCCTGACAATGCCACGCTCTACCATTCTGACAGCTTGCGCCACACGATCTACGCCTACGATTACGACATCGAAACCGGGAGCGCGCGCGGTCGGCGGCTTTTCTTCGACAGTTCCGCCTACGGACCGATTCCCGATGGGGCCACCGTCGATGCACAGGGCAATCTCTGGGTCGCAATTTGCGATGGCGGCGTCATCCTTTGCCTTTCTCCAGATGGTGAAGTTGTACGTGAAATCGCGATGCCCGTTCGCTTGCCTGCGAGTTGCATGTTCATAGGCGATAATCTCGATCAACTGTTTGTTCCGAGCATCGATCCAGGATTCCTGGGCCGCTCTTCAACGGCCGATGATGGCGCCAATTTCCTGATCGAAGGACTGGGAGCCACTGGTCTGCCAGAACCTCGTTACGCAGGTTGATCGTATGATTGATCGCCGCATGCTGCCCCTGATGTTCGCAGTGTTCATCAACATTGCGGGCTTCAGCCTTATCCTCCCGCTGCTGCCATTTTACGGCCAATTGTTTGGGGCGGGCGCCTTCGAAGTCGCGCTGCTGTTCGCTGCCTACAGTTTTGGCAATGTTTTTGGCGAGATCTACTGGGGCCGTCAGTCGGACAAATGGGGACGACGAAAAGTTCTGGTAGTCACTACCTGCCTCGCGGCAGTCACTTACGTGGCTTTCGCCTTTGCAACGGTACTGTGGCTCGCGATTGCGATCCGTGTGGTGAATGGCTTTTTCGGCGGTACGCTCAGTGTGGCGCAAGGCTTTATCGCGGATGCTTCCCCACCAGAGAAGCGAGCCAAGGCGATGGGTCTGTTTGGCGCGAGCTTTAGCGTCGGATTTGCGTTCGGGCCCGTGATCGGCGGGATATTTGCGGGCGAGGGAAGTCTTTTGGCAGATTTCCGCCTGCCAATTCTGATAGCTGCGGCCTTATCCGCACTTGCTTCCGTCTGGTCGTTGGTGGCGCTGCGCGACATCACTCCGCCTCGCGGCAATGCTCGTCCGCTTCCGCGATATAGCGAAGGCCTGCGTTTCGTGCTCGCAAGCCCGCTCCTCTTGCGGCTTTTTGTGGTTTCCTTCTTCGGCATTGCTGCCTTTGCCTCGATGGAGGCGGTCTACGGGCTTTGGAGCGAAGCCAACTTCGGCTGGAATGCGCGCGATCTCGGCCTCGCATTCATCGCAATCGGTGCGGGCGGGTTGGTCATACAGCTGTTCTTCCTGGGGCCGCTAGTGGCTCGCTACGGTGAAGGACGGGTGATTGTGGGTGGTCTTGTGGTGCTTGCCGCTTCAATGCTGTTTCAGCCCATCCTGCGCGATGCCAATGCTGCTGTGGCATTGATGGGCTTGTTGATGATCGGGCACAGCCTCGCCTTTCCTTCTGCGGGCGCGCTCACCTCGCGGACCGCACCAGGCGAAAGCCAGGGCAGTATTATGGGCCTGATGATGGCTTCCAATGCCGTCTCTAGGATCGTTGCACCGCCCATTTTCGGTCTGATCTATGCCAGTATCGGCCACGATGCCCCATGGTACGCCGGTGCGATCATGATTGGGTTGGTTGTTCCGCTTGCAATGCAATTGCCTTCGCTGATGCGAACTCGCGGAACCAACGCGCTCAATCCCAACTGAGCGGCCGGGCGACTTCCTCCAGCGGCTTCCGTTCAGCTGCGATCCCGTGGAACACCGTCACGAAGGCGGCGAGCAGCATCATTGCCGCTCCGAATAAATAGCCCAGCAAAACCTGGTCGCGTGATCCGCTCTCGATCAATATGCCGAACACCCAAGGCGCGAAGGATCCGAACAGCGTCCCGAGTGCATAAAAGATCGCGATTGCCAGCGCCCGCATCTCAAGAGGAAAACTTTCGGCAGCCGTCAGATACGCTGAAGATGCCGCAGCAGAGGCAAAGAAAAAGGTCACGCTCCAGCACATTGTCTGCGTGGAAGCTGTGAGAATGTCTGCCTGGAAAGCGAAGCCCGTTGCAGCCAGCAGGAGGCCGGAAAGGCCGTAGGTCAAAATAATCATCGGTCTGCGGCCCCAACTATCGAAAAGTCGGCCAAGCACCAGCGGACCGAGGACGTTTCCAGCAGCAAATGGCAAAATATAGTATCCGACTTTAGCCGATTGTACGGCGTAGAAATCGGTCAACATCATCGCGTAAGTGAAGAAGATCGCGTTGTAGAAGAACGCTTGGGCGGCCATCAGCGTGAGGCAATAAAACGTCCGCTGCGGATAAGTCTTGAAAAGTGCACGGAAGACTTCGTTCATTGGCGTCGACTTGCGGGTTCGGACCTGCTGCGCGGAATGCGGAACCGGCGGCAGATCGTGGCCCTCGGCGCGGACCCGCTCTTCGATTTGTTCGATGATGGCTTCGGCTTTTTCGGGATGGCCGTGAGTAGCGAGCCAGCGCGGGCTCTCTGGCAGGAATCGGCGCAGATATATGATGGCTAAGCCAATTGCCGCGCCGCCAAAGAAGGCGATACGCCATCCCATGTCAGGCTCGAAGAAACGCGGGTCAAGCAGGATCAGTGAGGCACCGCTCGCCAACGCCGCACCAATCCAGAAGCTTCCGTTGATTGCCAAGTCGGTCCAGCCGCGGCGACGTGCGGGAATTAGTTCCTGGATGGCCGAATTGATCGCGGAATATTCGCCTCCGATGCCAGCCCCGGTGAAGAAGCGCATCAATGCAAAGCTTGGAAGGTCCCACGCAAAGGCAGTTCCGGCAGTTGCCAGCAAATAGACGCCCAGAGTGACCGAGAACAACCGTTTCCGGCCCCAGCGATCAGTCAGCCATCCGAAGAAAAGCGCTCCCGCGACTGCACCTACCAGATAGGCAGAATTGGCAAGGCCCACATCCGATGCACTGAATTGCAGCGTGGGGCTTTCCCGCAGAGCCCCTGCCACCGATCCAGCTAGAGTGACTTCCAGTCCATCGAGGATCCAGGTGATGCCCAGCGCCACCACCACAAGCCAGTGAAACCGGCTCCAGGGCAGGCGGTCTAGCCTAAGGGGGATGGCAGCGGCTTTGGCGGTAATGATCCTTCTCCGGTGGCGGATGAGCCTAGAATGTCGTTATGCGGCCAGATCATCAAGCGGTGTGCGGCCCCAAAGGTTCCGACGAGCCGGCGTACCGTTGAGCGCAGGCATGACTTTAATGCTCTCGGCCGATAAGGTGGAGTGATGGACTGTCCGAAGTCTTGTGGTTGGTGCGCTGCAGGAATTTCAGGCGGTGCGCGTTCACTACGGCACCGGTGATCCAACAATGCCATGCTCCGGCAACGTGGAACGGTGCCAGGGCTCAACGAGTAGTTGGAAAAGTGGCTCCCCGAGTAGGATTCGAACCTACGGCCAAGTGATTAACAGTCACCTACTCTACCGCTGAGCTATCGGGGAGCAGCCCTCACGGGCAGGAGTGGGCCTATATTGAGGCCCGCCATGATTTGCAAGCGATCAACGTGCGGTAATTTTTCAACGTAGCAGTCAGGCGATAAACTGCTCCGTAACGATCCGTCTCGTCCAGCGAGTGACCGGGGTCGAAAAGCAGGGTCAATTGCCTGTCATGGGCCACTTCCATGTGAACTTCAGCGATATCGCGCAATTCCTCGCTGGTCCGCTACTGCCGCCACGGGGCGCTTTTCCGGTTCAAGCACGCGGAATGACACGCGGCTGCGATCAGGTAGAATTGCGCCTCTCCATCGGCGGGGGCGGAAGGGACTGATCGGCGTCAGGGCCAAGGTGTTCGAATCGAGCGGCAGGATCGGACCGCTCGCGGAAAGGTTGTAAGCCGTCGATCCGGCAGGAGTTGCGAGCAGCACTCCATCGCAGGACAAGCTCTGGAATGCGAACCCGGCCGTTCACCGCGACTTCGATCTTCGCGGTCTGGCGCGTTTCGCGCAGCAACGACACTTCGTTTATCGCGCAGCAGGTGATTGTTTCACCTGCATGCGTGGAGGCTTCGACGCGCAAGGGATTGACTGCAATCAGTCGTGATTTATCAATTCTTTCAAGCAACTTTCGACCATTTTTGAAGCCATTCATCAGAAATCCGACTGTGCCAAGATTGAGGCCATAAGCGGGAATTACTCGGCCCATGTCGAGCATCTGGTGCAGGATCTGGAGCATAAATCCGTCTCCGCCCAGCACCACGACGGCGTCAGCCTGCTCAAGCGGGACCCAATCTGCGGTTTTGGCGAGGATTGCTGCGGCATCTTGAGCGCGCGGCGTCTCGGACGCGACGATGGCAAGGGCAGTAAATGCCTGTCCCTTGCTCAGTCTCGTCCTGCTTCCGGCCATCTCGATTACGCACCCTTTGTTGTTGGTAAACCTATGGCTCGTTGCCGCTTTTGGCAATTGCCGCGCAAAATCGTGTTATGGAAGGAAATTCTAACGGCTTTGGATTAAGGCAACCATATGGCGACGAAGCCGACCGAACCGATTGAAGACGATCGCGATGCCCTGACCGGATTGGTCAGGCCCGATGCCGTACGCGAGCGGATCAGGCACTGGCACCAGATGTCAGACGAGGGCGTCGCAGCGCCGATTCATGCGATGATGCTGGGCCTTCGGCGGTTCGATACCGTAAATCTTGCCTATGGCGAAGCGGCCGGTGACAGCGCGCTGGTGGCTGTCGCGGCGCGCATGCTTCGGTTTGCCGCCGACGAGATTGACGGGCAATGGATCGTGTCTCGAATGGGCGGAGGCCATTTCATCCTTGCGGCGAATGAGCCGTGTAGCCGTGAACGTTGGCAATGGCTTGCAGAAGCCCTTGCCGACATCGTTTCTCGGCCGATTGCCAGTCCCTGACGGCAAAGGGACGATGCGCCTGTGGCCCCGCCTCGCGTTGATGCGGACGGTGCATGGCGAAGGCGCGGATGCAATGTTCGAACGCCTGGCTGAAACCCTCGAGCGTGCACAGCACGAATCCGGTCGGCGTCTGCTCTGGGTGGATGGTGAAATGAGCTTGGCCGGTCGCAGCGGTGCGCTGCTCGACGCGGATTTGCTGGCAGCGCTCGACCGAGACGAGATCAAGGTTTTATTCCAGCCGCAATTTTCGACGGTCGACGATCGCCTGGTCGGAGCCGAGGCGCTCGCGCGCTGGCAACATCCGGGGCTAGGGCGGATTGGCGCAGAAGCCTTATTTGCAATTGCAGCGCGCGCCGACCACGTCGCCCAACTTTCGCATCATATTGCCGAGAATGCTTTGCGCGCGGGAGCCCAGTGGCCGGTGCCACTGCGCCTTTCGCTCAATGTCACTCCGACCGATCTGTCGCTGGGCAATTTCGCCAACGATATCGCATCGATCATCACGGCCTCCGGTTTCGACCCTGAGTTGCTGACTCTAGAAATCACGGAGCAAGCACTGCTGACGGACCTCGAGCGCTCCGCCCGTATGCTGGGCAAGCTGCGCGACTTGGGCATACGAATTGCGCTTGACGATTTTGGCGCCGGGTTCTGCAATTTTCGCTATCTAAAGCTCTTGCCGCTCCATTACCTCAAGCTCGATCGCACGATGATCGATGATATCGTGAACGATCCTCGAGACCTCGCAGTCTTCCGCAGGTATTGTGGCAATGGCGCATGCACTGGACCTTACGGTAATTGCCGAAGGGGTTGAGAACGAAGAGCAACGGATGCTCGTCGCACAGGAAGGCTGCGCCTTCTATCAAGGCTTTCTCCGCGCCAAGCCGATGGATGCCGACGAGTTCCTAAAGCTGGCAGGTGGCTAGGCCGCCTTGCTGGCCTTGTTTGCCCGGCGGACAATGCCGGACAGTCCCTTGGTCATCTGATGGATGCCATTGAGGCGCGATTTGGGATCGCCCCAAGCGCGGTCGATGACCAGCTTCATGTCAGGCCTGAGGCGCACGGCACCCTGAAGGCGATCGACATAAGCGAGTAGCCCGGCCGGATCGGGAAAATCGTCATTATGGAATGTGACCAGCGATCCGCGCAGGCCAACATCGATTTTCGCAATATTTGCCTCAATCGCCAAGTGCTTGATTTCGATAAGCTTGACGAGATTTTCGGTCGAACTCGGCAGCGGGCCGAAGCGATCGATCATTTCTGCGGCGAGGGAGTCCAAATCTTCCTTGCCATCGGCGTCGTTGAGACGCCGGTACAGCGCCATTCTGACGGCCAAATCGGGAACGTAGTCTTCCGGGATCATGATCGGTGCATCGACTGTGATCTGCGGGGAGAGACCCGATGACTCGCGTTCCAGGCCAAGTTCGCCTGCCTTAGCGGCAAGGATCGCGTCTTCCAGCATGGATTGATAAAGCTCGAAGCCAACCTCGCGAATGTGGCCCGATTGCTCGTCACCCAGCAGATTGCCTGCACCGCGAATATCAAGATCGTGGCTTGCAAGCTGGAAGCCTGCGCCGAGACCGTCGAGATCGCCAAGAACCTTGAGCCGCTTTTCCGCGATTTCGCCCAGCTGCGTGTCTCTGGGATGAGTGAGATAGGCATAGGCGCGCAGTTTGGCGCGTCCAACGCGGCCACGTAGCTGGTAGAGCTGGGCAAGGCCGAAACGGTCCGCGCGGTGAATGATGATGGTGTTGGCGCTTGGAATGTCCAATCCGCTCTCAACGATCGTGGTCGAGAGCAGTACGTCATATTTGCGTTCGTAGAAGGCGGCCATTCGCTCTTCCACTTCGCTTGGTGCCATTTGGCCGTGCGCGGAGATGTATGTCACTTCCGGCACGACCCTGTGAAGCCAGTCTTCGACTTCGGGCATGTCTGCGATGCGCGGCACGACGATGAAACTTTGCCCGCCGCGGTGGTGTTCGCGCAGCAATGCTTCGCGCATCACCATTTCGTCCCATTCCATCACATAAGTTCGAACGGCAAGACGGTCGACAGGTGGGGTCTGGATGGTCGAAAGTTCGCGCAGGCCGCTCATTGCCATCTGGAGTGTGCGAGGAATCGGAGTGGCAGTGAGGGTGAGGACGTGAACGTCCGCCTTCATCTCCTTCATGCGTTCCTTGTGCTTCACTCCGAAGCGCTGCTCTTCGTCGACGATCACCAGCCCGAGCCGCTTGCATTCGACTTGCTTGGCCAAGATCGCATGGGTGCCGACCACAATGTCGACAGTGCCATCGGTCAGTCCCTTGCGCGTCTCTGCCGCTTCCTTGGCGCTAACCAGCCGCGACAGCCGGCCTATCTTGAGCGGGAAGCCTTTGAAACGCTCGGTAAAGTTCTCGAAGTGTTGGCGGGCGAGCAATGTTGTTGGGGCAATTACGGCAACCTGATGCCCTTCCATCGCCGCGACGAAGGCAGCGCGCAAGGCGACTTCCGTCTTGCCGAAACCGACATCTCCGCAAACAAGCCGGTCCATCGGCTTACCTTCCGCCAGATCGGAAAGAACATCTTCGATCGCCCGATCCTGATCATCGGTTTCCTGCCACGGGAAGCGCTCAACGAACTGGTTGAAACTCGCCTCGTCCGGGACCAGGACTGGCGCCTTGCGCAGGGCGCGCGCGGCTGCCGTTCTGAGCAACTCTGCGGCGATTTCCCGGATCCGCTCCTTCAGCCTGGCACGGCGCTTCTGCCACGCTTCTCCGCCCAGCCGATCCAGCGGCAAGGCTTCCTCGGAGGAGCCGTAGCGGGTGATGACATCGATATTTTCAACCGGGATGTAGAGTTTGTCGCCGCCTGCATATTCCAACATCACGCAGTCATGCTGGCTCTTGCCGACTGTGATCGGCTCCAATCCAAGATATTTGCCGATCCCATGTTCAATATGAACGATGAGATCGCCGGCATTGAGGGCCGAGAGTTCGGCCAGGAAAGCGTCGGCCCCTTTTCTGCGGCGGCGGCGGCGGACGAGCCGGTCGCCGAGAAGGTCCTGCTCGGTGACAAGCTCGATCTCGTCATTTGCCAGACCTGCCTCCAGAGGCAGGACCATGGCGACCAGAGCGCCCTTGGCGGCAAGTCCGAGCGCTTCCTGCCAGTCTCGGCAAGCTTAGGCTCGGTGCCGGCCTCAGCCAGGATCGAGGCGATCCGCGCGCGCGAACCTTGCGAGTAGGTGGCGAGCAGAGGCTTCTTGCCCGCCTTGGCAATGGCGGAGAAATGCTGCGCTGCGGCAGCGTAGACGTTTTCGCCGCGCGCCCGTTCCGGGGTGAAATCGCGTGCGCTGGCGAAGCCGAAGTCGATTACTGTTCGCGCTTTCTGGCTGCGCGAAGATATCGCTGCGGTGCACAGGCCAGTCTGTCAGGTAAGCGCCGAATTCCGCCGGCGTAAGATACAGAGCATCGGTTGCAAGCGGGCGATAGCTGCCAGCGGCCTGGCCTGCGCTCTGAACGCGAGACTGCATGATAGTCGTCAATGTCGGCGAGGCGCTCGTCCGCTGCGCCAGGCGCGCCGGAATCGATGACCACAATATCATCGGCCGAGAGATGGTCGAACAGGGATGCGAGCTTCTCCTCGAGGAGCGGGAGCCAATGCTCCATGCCGGCAAGGCGGCGGCCGTCGCTGACCGCCTGGTAGAGCGGATCGCCGGTCGCCGTAGCGCCGAACTGTTCGCGGTAGCGGGTGCGGAATCGCTTGATCGTCTCGTCATCGATCAGGGCCTCGCTCGCCGGCAGCAGGAGATGACTATCGACGATGCCGGTGGTGCGCTGGGTGTGCGGATCGAACAGGCGCAGGGATTCCAGCTCGTCACCGAAGAAGTCGAGTCTGCAGACCTTGCTCGAGCCCCGAGGGGAAGATGTCGAACACCGAACCGCGCACGGCGAATTCGCCTGCATCGGCCACCGTATCGGTCCGCGAGTATCCTTGCCGCTGGAGCAACGCGATCAGGCTCTCGTGGCCGATCTGCATGCCGGGTTCGATCGCTCTCACGGATTCCCGGATGCGGAAGGGTGTAAGCACTCGCTGGAGCAAGGCATTGACGTGGTGATGATGAGCTGGGAGCCGACCTTGCCGTGCTGCAAGCGATGCAAGGCGGACAGCCGCTGCGCGCTGATCGATAGCGCCGGACTTGCGCGGTCATAGGGCAGACAGTCCCACGCCGGGAATTCTATGACCTCGAGTTCGGGCGCGAAATAGGTTGCCGCATCCGCAACAGCACGCATTGCGGCATCGTCGGGCGCAACGAATACAGCGCGCCCCTTGGATGCGCGCGCCAAGTCGGCCAGCACGAGCGGCTGTGCACCGCGCGCTACCGAGGCGAGAGTGAGTGGTTGTTTGGCGTCGAGGATACGCTGGAAATCGGTCATCTTGTTCGCGTTCGGCCAGTCTTGCGCATGCAGAATTGCCCGTTCGCGCGATCAATAGCGCAAACGAGGGCTTGAAGTGCGGGTTCCCTAGCGAGGCCAGTCTGACTTGTCGAACCCGGAAAGCTAGATCTTTACGTAGTCGAGCTGCTGCATCGCCTGCATTAGCGGGCCATTGAATTCGGCCGGCGCTCGCTGCACCTGAAGCGCCCAAGCCATGATATCCACATCGTCCTGGTCGAGCAGCGCCTCGAACCAAGCAAGCGCTGCTTCGTCCCATCCGGGATGATAGCAATCGAAAAAGCCGCCAATCATGTAGTCCGCCTCGCGTGTGCCGCGATGCCAGGCTCGAAATTTTGCGCGCGAGAGGCGTGAGGCAAATTCCATCGCAATCCGGTTATGCGAATTGGCGGGTTGTCGCAACACTGCCGATCAAGGCAAGCAGCACTCTATTTGGCGCGCATCGCTTCGATGATTTCCGGCCCCTTGCGTCCTGCCAGGTCCTTCGGGAGCTCTCCCACCAGTTTAAGCTCAAGCTGTTTATGGTAATGTTTGCGCAGTTCGCCCAGCGTGCGGGGCGCAGCAATCACTACGAGGTGCTCGATCTTATGGCCAAGTACCTGACTGTTGAGCCAGCTTGCGACACCGGCGGCATGAGCGTCCTCTTCGAGCAGATGACGACTGCGGGTTGCCCGCGCTCGAATAATGATGGCCGCCGGAACCTCGATTGTGCTCGTCGAGCTTGGGCGAATCCATCGCCACTAGCTCCGGGCTCGGCTTCGTTGCCATTGTTGCGAAAGAGTTCAAATTTCTGTCCGTCGACCAAAGCGACTATCGTGCCGTGAGGAAGTAGCATAGAGTTTACTCCTATATTCGAAGTACGCTGGATCAGCGCTTCATAGCATCTAGGACCGTTATGCGGCGCATCAAACATGTGATGTGTCAAATCTGGCAAAAATTCTGACGTTCGGTCTATGAGGAGGCAGATGCGACCTGACGCCCTCAATCCGCTGTTCGTCGAGATCGACGCGCTCGAAGGCGTCGGCCCGAAGCTGCGCAAGCCGCTGGAGAAGCTCGGGCTCGAGCGGATCAAGGATCTTGGCTTATCATT
This sequence comes from uncultured Alphaproteobacteria bacterium, assembly GCA_963777785.1. Lineage (GTDB taxonomy): Bacteria > Pseudomonadota > Alphaproteobacteria > Sphingomonadales > Sphingomonadaceae > Andeanibacterium. Next base: position 37,328 of record CAVZRU010000002.1, on the reverse strand, counting down.
TGCCTGACCGCTTCGTGTTGCGCCGCGCGATCGATGACCTCGATCAGGCGAGCGTGGGCGAGCAGATCGTCGTCGCGCTCACTCCGATCGAGCATCGCGCTTCGGGCGGACGCGGCCCGTTCCGGGTGCTGGCCCAGGATACATCTGGGCAATATCTGCGCGCTGACCTATTTCGGCAGAGCATCCTACACTGCGAAGAAGCAGCTTCCCGTGGGCGAAAAGCGCTGGGTCGCGGGCAAGCTCGAGCAATATGGGCAAATGCTCCAGATCGTACATCCGGATCATGTGACGAGCGAAAGCGCAGGGCTCACGGGTAAGCTCGTCGAGCCGGTCTATTCGCCTCGCAGAGGGACTGACACAGCCACGGATTGCGGGACTGGTCGCACAGGCGCTCGCAAAACTGCCTGAACTGCCCGAGTGGATCGAGCACGGCCTAATCGACCGGCAGAAATGGCCGGCGTGGCGCGATGCGCTGTTCCTGGCTCACCGCGACGAACACGCGGCCGCGCGCGACCGGCTGGCCTATGACGAACTGCTCGCCAACAGCCTGGCACTGATGCTGGTCCGGGAAAGCAACCGCAACCGCAAAGGGCAGCCACTTAGAGGCGATGGATCGCTTCGGGACAGGCTGGACCTGCCCTTCGCTCTGACCGGCGCTCAGCGACGCTCCATCGGCGAAATCGAGGGTGATCTGGCGCAGCATGCGCCGATGCTGCGCCTGCTGCAGGGCGATGTCGGATCGGGCAAGACAGTCGTTGCGCTTGAAGCAATGCTGATCGCGGTGGAGGCAGGCGCGCAGGCCGCTATGCTGGCGCCCACCGAAATTGCTCGCGCGCCAGCATTTCGAAACGCTCCGCACCATGGCTGCGCCGACCGGCGTCAATATCGCGTTGCTTACCGGGCGCGACAAAGGCCGGGCGCGGGAATCGATCCTGATGGGGCTGATGGATGGCAGCATCGACATCGTGGTCGGCACCCATGCGATCTTCCAGGACGCAGTAAGCTATCGCAATCTCGCGCTTGGTCGTGATCGACGAGCAGCATCGCTTCGGCGTTGGCCAGCGCCTGATGCTCACGCAGAAAGGGCAAGGTAACGCCGCATTGTCTCGCGATGACCGCCACCCCGATCCCGCGCACGCTGACGCTGGCGCAATATGGCGAGATGGAGGTGTCGCCGCCTCGACGAGATGCCCCCCGGGCGGCAAGCGATCGACACGCGCGTGGTGGCGCTGGACCGGCTGGCAGATGTCGTTGGAGCAGTGGAACGTCATCTGGCCGGCGGGCAACAGGCCTATTGGGTTTGCCCGATGGTGCGCGAAATCGGCGATGCTTTCGGCGGTGACGAACTTGCCGCTGCCGAAGCGCGCTTTGCGGCGCTTCAAGCCCGTTTCGGAGACACTGTCGTGCTCGTCCACGGGCAATTGAAGCCCGAAGTCAAGGATGCGGCGATGGAGCGGTTTGCGCGCGGTGAGGCCAAGCTGCTGGTCGCCACCACGGTGATCGAGGTGGGAGTGGATGTGCCTGCTGCCACGCTGATGGTGGTCGAGCAGGCAGAGCGTTTTGGCCTCGCCCAGCTGCACCAGCTCGCGGGCGCGTGGGGCGCGGATCGGAGAAATCGATCTGCCTGCTGCTGCGCAGTGAGCAGCTGTCGGAAACCGCGCGCAGGCGCCTGGCGCTGATGCGCGAGACGCAGGACGGCTTCCGCATTGCCGAGGAAGACCTTGAACTGCGCGGCGGCGGGCGAACTGCTCGGCACGCGCCAGTCGGGCGACACGCCCTTTCGCGTCGCCAGCCTTGAACAGATACAGCGCCTCCTGCCGCTGGCGCATGACGACGCCCGGCTGCTGATCGAGCGCGATGGCGGCCTCCACAGCCCGCGCGGGGAGGCGGCGCGGCTGCTGCTCTACCTGTTCGAACGCGATTGGGGTGTGCAGCTCTTGCGCGGGGGATAGGCGGTTCATCGGCCGTTTTGCTCCGGAACCATAAGCCCGCGTTTTTCGTTGCCTCGCATTGGCGCGCTGCCTACACCGCGCCGCATCCAATACCGAACCACGGAAGCCAAATTCCTTGATCCTCACTCCCTTTGAATGGACCATCGCCAAGCGCTACATGATGCCGGGCCGCGGCGAAGGCTTCATTGCTCTCGTCGCCGGGATCAGCCTGGTCGCGGTGATGCTGGGCGTGGCGGCGCTGGTCATCGTGATGAGCGTGATGAACGGCTTCCGTGCGGAACTGCTCGACAAGATCGTGGGGCTCAACGGCCATGCCATCATCCAGGCCTATGGCGGCCGGCTCGACAACTGGCAGAGCGTACTGAAGGAAGTGCGCGCGACGCCGGGCGTGGTGCGCGCTTCGCCGCTGATCGAACAGCCGCTGCTGGCCAGCTTCAACGGCCGGGTCGAAGCCATCCTGGTGCGCGGCAATACGCAGGAAGACATTCAGACGGCTCGAAGAGAAGAAGATCTCCGGCAATCTCTGCCGAGCTCCGGGCCGGAGCCGAACAAAGTCGCAATCGGCGCGCGGCTGGCGGAGAACCTTGGTGCCCGGATCGGCGACACGATCACCATCATCAACCCGCAGGGCCGCGCGACGCCGTTCGGCACCGTGCCCGCGCCAGATCGGCTATCAAGTCGCCGCGATCTTCGAGATCGGCATCTACGATTACGACAAGGCGTTCGTCGTCATGCCGATGCAGGACGCGCAGACCCTGCTGCTGATCGGCGATTCGATCGGGATGATCGAAGTGAAGACAAGCGATCCGGACACCGTCGGCGAGACGCTCGCCCCGCTCCAGCGCAAGCTGGCGGGTCAGGCGGTGATCTCCGACTGGAAGACGATCAACGCCAGCCTGTTCGAAGCGCTTGCGGTGGAACGGGTGGCGATGTTCGTGGTGCTTTCGATCATCGTGCTGGTGGCGGTGTTCAACATCCTCTCCTCGCTGATCATGCTGGTGCGCGCCAAGACGCGCGACATCGCGATCCTGCGCACCATGGGCGCGACGCGGACGAGCCTGCTCAAGATCTTCGTGACCACCGGCTTCCTGATCGGCGCGCTCGGCACGGTGGCCGGCCTGGTGCTCGGCTTCGTATTCCTGTATCTTCCGCCAGCAGATCGTGAACGTCATCGAGATCGTCTCACGGCCAGAACCTCTGGGATCCGTCGATCCGCTTCCTCACCGAACTGCCGAGCCGGACCGATCCCGCCGAAGTGACCGCGATCAGCGTGATGGCGCTGGTCTTCAGCTTCATTGCGACGCTCTATCCGGCCTTCAGGGCCGCGAATACCGATCCGGTGCAGGTGCTGCGCTATGAGTGACGCAGCTTCGAATTCCGTTATTCGCCTTTCCGGCCTGACCCGCAGCTTCGAGCAGGGCGGGGTGAAGATCGACGTCCTGCGCGGCGTCGATCTCACAATCAAGCCGGGCGAGATCGTCGCGCTGCTCGGTCCCTCGGGATCCGGCAAGTCGACGCTGCTTCAGGCTGTCGGCCTGCTGGAAGGCGGGCTTCGGCGGAACGATCGAGATAGCCGGGATCGACGCCAGCAGTCTGGCGAGCGACAGGCGGACTGATTTGCGGCGCGACTATCTTGGCTTCGTCTACCAGTTCCACCATCTGCTGCCCGATTTCAACGCGGAGGAAAACGTCATCCTGCCGCAGTTGGTCGCTGGCAAGATCCCGCGCTGACGCGGAGGAGCGTGCACGGGAACTGCTCACTGCGCTCGGACTTGGCGCAACGCCTCGAGCACCGCCCCAGCCAGCTTTCGGGCGGCGAGCAGCAGCGCGTGGCCGTTGCCCGCGCGCTCGCCAATCGGCCGCAAGTTGTGCTTGCCGACGAGCCGACCGGCAATCTTGACGAGGCGACGGCCGACAAGGTCCTGGCCGAATTCGTCAGGCTCGTGCGCGGCGAGGGCAGCGCAGCGCTCGTCGCCACTCACAACGAACGGCTCGCCGCTGCGATGGATCGTGTGGTCAGGCTTCACGAAGGTGTGCTGGAATAGGGCCGATCTATTCCCATATCGAAGCGACAGGCAGAAAAAAGGAGCTTCGCCATGACCGATCATCCCAGCACCATCAAAGGCGGCGGCAACCCCCGGGACGATGTCGACTGGGACGATTACGCGACGCTCCACGTCAAAGGCGAAGGCGCCGGCGTGCTCTCCGGTTTCAGGTCGGTGCGCAGCGGGACGCTGCTCGAGCTTGTACGGTTTGTGGCGAGCTTGCCGGAAAGCGAACAAGGCGATTACGTGATCCAGAAAGCCGGCGACCACTTGCTTCAGGCAGGAGAGATCGCCGGTCTGGCCAGGCGGGATGATTATCCCGCCTGATTTTCAGAGCATCGGCCCGGGTCCGCCGGTCAGACTGACCGCGAGCATGCCGAGCACCACATTGACCACGATAGCGACGATGATCGTCACGGCGGTGTACCCGCCTGCCTGATCCTCATTCACTCCCAGCATTTTCGCGCATCCCAGGTAAAACAGATAGATGCTGTAGAGGCCGAGGATCGCCAGAATGCCGAGCATGGGAACGATGGAAAAAATGCCCGCCAACCATCCTGCGGTCATCGAATAGGCGACCAGCCTGAAGGCGCTTAGCCAATCCTGCTTGCCGCCGAACTTCGGGGCGAGGAAATTGGCAATGTAGGTCACGATGAAGAGCGAAACGACGCCTGCGACGAATGACACCAGGGCGGCGCTGATCGAATACCCCAGGCTTGGCCGGAAATGGTAGCCCATTCCGCCATAGCCAAACAGCTGGCTACCGATTAGCCCGCAGATCGGGCCCAGGGCAATCAGGGGAAGCGCATATTTGAACAGCACATCGTTCTGGCTTTCGGATTGGGCGGCGATCTTCGGCCACTCATCCTTCGGGTTCATGATTATCGCTTTCGCGCGCTCAACAATCGAACCAACGTTACCTTTGGATAGCGGATTATCCGACATAGCCATTCTCCCCTCTGACAATCGGCGATGGAACTCTTTTTGAACGCAATTTGCAAGTGCAACTCTTTTCCCCAGCTGGCGGCCAATCAAGGCTTGATCGGGCGAGCGCGCCCATTACCGTTGCAGTCATGGCCTTTGCTCCCTTCGTCCCCTTGCGGATCCTGTCCTCCTATTCGATGCTCGAAGGCGCGATCGATCCCAAGGCGATTGCCACGCCTGGCGAAAGAGCGCGGCTTTCCCGCCATCGCCATCTGCGATCGCAACGGGCTCTACGGCACCGTTGCCATTCGCATCGGCCTGCCGGGAACAAGGCATCCAGCCCATCATCGGCGCGCTGCTCGGCGTGGCGCGGGAGGGCGGGCAGGCAGGTCGATTATCTCGCCGCTCTTCGCGCAGGACGAGGCCGGCTGGAACAATCTGTGCAATCTGGTCAGCCGCGCTCATCTCGACCGTCCGCTCGAACTGGAGCCCCATGTCGCTCTGGCCGATCTCGATGGCCACACCGATGGACTGATCGCGCTGACCGGCGCGGCGGAAGGCGCGCTGACGCGGCTGCTCGCCGAAGGGCAGCGGGATGCCGCTGCGAGACTATCTGGAGCGGCTCGAAGGCGCTGTTTCCGGGGCGCCTCTATGTCGAGCTTGCGCGGCGCGGCGATGCCGATTGAGAACGGCGGCGGAAGACGGCGCTGATCGAGCTCGCCTATGCGCGCGACCTGCCGCTGGTCGCGACCAATCCGGCCAATTACGCCGATCCCGCATTTCCACGCCGCGCATGATGCGATGCTGTGCATCGCCAATTCGACCCAGATCGACGCGGCGGAGCGGCCGCGCTCCAGCCCGCGAGGCCTTCGTCAAATCCGCGCCGATGATGGAGGAAGCTTTCGCCGACCTGCCCGAGGCGACTGCCAATACGCTGGTCATCGCGCAGCGCTGCGCCGTCGCGCCGCCCAAGCGCAAGCCGATCCTGCCCAGCCTTGCGGGCGACAAGGAAGGCGAGGCGCGGATGATGGCGGAGGATGCGCGCGCGAGGCCTCGCTGCGCGGCTGGAGCCTTATGGCGAGCTCTCCGAGGAAGAGCTGCAAGGTCTACCGCGATCGGCTCGAATTCGAGATCGACGTCATCGTCAGCATGGGCTTTCCCGGCTACTTCCTGATCGTTGCCGACTTCATCAAATGGGCCAAGGAAAACGGCATTCCGGTGGGGCCGGGGCGCGGTTCGGGCGCGGGCTCGCTGGTGGCCTGGGCGCTGACGATCACCGATCTCGATCCGATCAGGCTCGGGCCTGCTGTTCGAACGCTTCCTCAATCCCGAACGCGTGTCGATGCCGGACTTCGACATCGACTTCTGCGAAACGCGGCGCGGCGAGGTGATCCGCTATGTGCAGAGCAAATACGGCCGCGATCACGTCGCGCAGATCATCACCTTCGGCAAGCTGAAGGCCCGCGCGGTGCTGCGCGATTCGCGGCCGCATCCTGCAGATGAGCTACGGCCAGGTCGACCGGCTGTGCAAGATGGTGCCCAACCATCCGACCGATCCGTGGACCCTGCCGCGCGCGCTCAACGGCGTGGCGGAGTTCAAGCGCGAATATGACAGCGATGCCGAGGTGAAGCGCCTGGTCGACCTGGCGATGCAGCTCGAAGGCCTGCCGCGCAACTCCTCGACCCACGCGGCGGGCGTGGTGATCGGTGACCGGCCGCTGGCCGCAGCTGGTGCCGCTCTACCGCGATCCGCGTTCGGACATGCCGGTCACGCAGTTCGACATGAAATATGTCGAGGAATGCCGGGCTGGTGAAGTTCGACTTCCTCGGCCTCAAGACGCTGTCGGTGCTGCGCAAGGCGGTCGACCTGCTGGCCCGGCGCGGGATCGAGGTCGATCTCGACGCGCTGCCGTGGGACGATCCGCAGGTCTACGAACTGCTCCAGCGCGGCGACACGGTCGGCGTGTTCCAGCTGGAATCCGAAGGCATGCGCCGCACGCTGGCGGCGGTGAAGCCGACCAACTTCGGCGACATCATCGCGCTCGTCTCGCTCTACCGGCCCGGGCCCGATGGACAACATCCCGCTGTTCGGCCGGCGCAAGAACGGGCGAGGAAGCCGATCGAGTATCCGCATCGCCAAGCTCGAAGGCATCCTCGCCGAAACCTACGGCATCTTCGTCTATCAGGAACAGGTGATGCAGGCCGCGCAGGTGCTGGCCGGCTACTCGCTCGGCGATGCCGACCTGCTGCGCCGCGCGATGGGCAAGAAGGTCCAGGCCGAGATGGACGCGCAGCGCGCAGCGCTTCGTCGAGGGCTGCAAGGAAGTCTCGGGCATCGAAGCGCGCAAGGCCAACGAACTGTTCGACTTGATCGACAAGTTCGCCGGCTATGGCTTCAACAAGAGCCACGCCGCCGCCTATGCGCTGCTCGCCTATCAGACGGCGTGGCTGAAGGCGCATTACCCGCACGAATTCTACGCCGCGTCGATGTGCTTCGACATGCACCAGTCGGAAAAGCTCGCGATCTTCGTCGACGACATGCGCGCGCAATGGGCATGCGAGCTTGCCGGGCCCGATCATCAACCGCTCGCGAAGCCGAATTCGCCGTCGAGCAGACCGACGAGGGCTATGCGGTGCGCTATGCGCTGGCCGGCATCCGCAATGTCGGCGAAAAGGCGATGGATGCGCTGGTGGCCGAGCGCGAGGCGAACGGCGCGTTCGCCAGCCTCGAAGACCTGTTCCGCCGCGTGCCGCCCGGCATCGATGAACCGCCGCCAGCTGGAAGGGCTGGCCGGCGCCGGCGCGTTCGACAGCCTTGAGCCCAACCGGGCCAAGGTGCTGGCCAATGCCGACATGCTGCTGGCGATCGCCGATGCCGCGGAGCGCGAACGCGACGAGCGGGCAGGCCGGCGCTGTTCGGCGGTGACGATCATGCCGAACCGGCAGTTGCGCCTGGTCGATACGGCCGAATGGTCCCGGGCCGAGCAGATGGCGAAGGAGCGCGAGAATTTCGGCTTCTATTTCGCCGCCCATCCGGTGCGAGCAATTTCGCGAGGTCGCATCGGCCAATGGCGCGCGCAGCCTATGCCAGCCTGATGGAAGCCGGCGTGCCTGGCGGGCGGGCGCATGCAGGCGGTGATGGCGGCGATGGTCGAAGGCGTGAACCGGGGCAAGACGCGCAAGGGCTCGGACTTCATCCGGGCGGATTTCTCCGACTAGCTCGGGCCAGTTCAGCGCGGCCTGCTTCGAAGAGAGCCTGGTCGAGCCGTTCCAGCGCTGGGTGGCCGAGGGAACCTGCGTGCTGCTCAATGTGGAACTCGATAGCCCGAGTGCGGAGGAAGCGCCGCGCGTCACCGTGCGCGGTGCCCGGCCGCTTGCCGAGGTAACCAACGACGCGCGCATGCTGCTCACCCTGGATGTCGAACATCCCGCGGCGCTGCAGGAACTTGCCTTGGTTCTGACGACCGGTGCGGAAGGCCGCGGCGAAGTGCTGGTGCGGCTGAGGACCGGCGAGGGCACCGATCCGCTGGTGCGCTTGGGGCACGATTTCATTCTCGACGGCGAACTGGCGGAGCGTTTGGCGGCGATAGACGGCATCGCCAATGTCTCGCTCACCGCGCGTCGCGGGCAAGCCAAATTGAGGCTGGTGGCCTAACCTTTCCTGAAGATCCGCGTGTAGCGCGCCGTGAGCATCAATATGGTGGGAACCATCAGCGTGTTCCACAGATCCTTCCAGCTTTCCATCAGCCACAGGCGGCCATTGTAAGTCCAGGTATCGTGGAGATCCCACATCTCGCCCGCCACCGCCGCCGCCAACACGGCGAGCCAGGGCTTCCAGCTTGATGGCTTCCACTTGAACAGCAGGCATGTGCCAAGGAACACGATCAGCGATACGTAGATATGCAGCGCGTCCTTCTCGAGGCCGGTCGTATGCATCAGGAAGAGCTTGGTTTGCTGGAATGGCGTCATGCCGCCTGAGTGGCTTCAAATGCATGGCAGGACAAGCGGATTTGCGGGGTGCAAGCGTCGAAGTTACCCGCGTGCCGCCATGCCGATCAGGACAGGAACATGGGTAGCGCCGAACCGATCAGCAGCACTGCCATCACGAGGTTGAAGATGCGGAAATGCGCGTCCTTGTGAAGCAGGCGCTGGATCCTCTCGCCGGAGATCAGCCAGACGGCAGTGGATGGCACATTGACCGCCCCGAATACGAGCGCGACGAGCAGGATCGCCTCGATCTTCTCGCTGGCGGCGTAGATCGAGATGGCGGCCAGCGCCATGGCCCAGGCCTTGGGGTTCACCCATTGGAACGCCGCCGCCTGCAAGAAGGTCAGCGGCTTGCCTGCGGCTTTCCCTTCCTGCGGACGCGAGGCGGTTGCGATGCGCCAGGCAAGCCACAGGATCACTGCGAAACAAGCGAGGCGGAAGCCCAGCTTGATCTCCGGATCACCCAGGATGAACGCGCCAATACCCAGGCCGGTGACAGTCAGCAGGATCATGAAGCCGCTGGTTACGCCTAACCAGTGAGGCAGGCTCCGCACGATCCCGTAATTGGCTCCGGATGCCATGAGCATCAGATTGTTCGGCCCCGGCGTGATCGAAGAGGCGAAGGCAAAACCGGTGAGGGCTAAGATGTCAGTGTCCATGCCGGAATTTTAGCCCGCCTGCGCGGGAATTTCCTTGTAAACATTGTGCCTGATATTCGATAATTGCAATCTATGACGAATATTGACGAGATTGATCGCAGAATATTGCGCTCTCTTGCCGCCAAGGCGCGAATCACCAATGTCGAACTTGCCGAAACCGCGGGCCTTTCGCCTTCCGCCTGCCTGCGCAGAGTGCAAGAGCTTGAGCGGCTCGGAATCATCACCGGTTACCACGCCCGGATCGATCCCAAGGCCGTGGGGCGGGGCTTTGCCGCTTATGTCACCGTCGGGCTCTCGCTCCACAGCAAGGATAGCCAGCTGGCGTTCGAGGCCGCGATGGCCCAGGCCGATCAGGTGGTCGAATGCCACAACATCACTGGCGCCTACGAATATCTCCTGCGCGTCGAAGTTACGGACCTGCAGGACTACAAATTGTTCCACACCGAAGTGCTGGCCGCGCTGCCTCAGGTGGCCTCGATCGTCAGCCATGTCGTCATGTCCTCCCCCAAGGATCGTCCGGCCTGAGCCAAGGCCGCGTGTCCCCGTCATAACAGCTGCAATTGCCCGCCCACTGATGGCGGACGGAATTGCGAGCAATCGAGTTCGAACCGCTCGTTCGAAATCCCGGCACGCTTGCAGCCGATGCGGAAGCGGTCGCGAAACAGCTGCGCCCATGCCCCTTGCGGCCGGAAACGCTTGAAATACTCGCCTTCATTGTCCTTGCCCCCGCGCAGCGACTGGACGATCCCCATCACTTTGCCCGCCCGTTCGGGGAACCACGCATCCAGCCATTCGCGAAAGATCGGTGCGACTTCGTGCGGCAGGCGCATCATGATCCAGCTGGCGCTGCGCACGCCCGCGTCGCCTGCCTGCTGCAGGATCGCCTCGATTTCCGGATCGGTGATGGCCGGGATCACGGGCGCTATGGACACATGAGCGGGCACGCCCGCTTCCGCCAGTCGCCGCAAGGCTTCGATCCGCTTTGCCGGAGCCGCCGCGCGCGGCTCCAGCGAGCCTGAGATCCGGGGATCGAGGCTGGTCACCGAGATCGAGACATGCACGAGGCGCAGCTGTGCGAGCTGCGCCAGAAGGTCCAGATCGCGCAGCACGCGGTCGGATTTGGTCGTGATCGTCACCGGATGGCGCGCCTCCAGGCACACTTCCAGAATCTGGCGCGTGATGCGGTAGCGCGCCTCGATCGGCTGATAGGGATCGGTATTGGTGCCCATGGCGATCGGCTGCGGGCGATAACCCTTCTTGCCAAGCGTCTCGCGCAGCAGGGCGGCCGCTTCCGGCTTCGCATAGAGCTGCGTTTCGAAATCCAACCCCGGCGACAGATCCAGATAGGCATGGCTCGGCCGCGCGTAGCAATAGGCGCAGCCATGTTCGCAGCCGCGATAGGCATTGATCGAACGGTCGAACGCGATGTCGGGCGACTGGTTGAAAGTCACGATCGTGCGCGGATGTTCTTCCGTTACGGTCGTCCGCAGCTTCGAGGCCGGGCCGTCGACCAGCTCCTGTTCGTCCAGCCAGTCGCCATCGCGCTGCCGCGCAGGCAGATTGAAGCGCTGCGACAGCGCCGACGATTGCGCTCCGCGGCCACTGATCGGGGGAGGGCGGTCGGACATGGCTCCTTGTAGAACAAACGAAGAACATACGCAATATTCGCTCCCCTCCTTTCGTCATTGCGAGGGGCGAAGCTCCGAAGCAATCCAGGGCGGTTGCATGAGGCCCTGGATTGCCGCGCGGCCTTCGGCCGCTCGCAATGACGAAGTGTGGGATACTACAGCCGCCTTCCTGCGCGCTTTGTCAGCGCGGCTCGTGAGGGTGGCGCGTAGGTCTGCGGGTGTTGCCATTTGCGCCGCTCCAGAGAGTGTGCGGGCGAGGGCGGAGGTTGACACAGTTGACACTGTGCAGGGGTGGGAAAACTCCGGGAGTTTTGCTGCGTCTCGCGCGGCCTCCTTGACGGCCTGGGTAATGGCCAGAGGCACGCCTGAGCCGGGCAGGCCGGGGCCAGGGGGAGAGGGCGCGGGAGTGTCGTTCCAGCCGGCGGCCTTGTCCACGATCTCGCAGACGCGGGTGGTCCAGGCGTCCCATGCGGCGTCGACCCGGTTCGCGGCCGCGGTCTTCGGCTTCCATCAGGCGGTCGTCGATCCTGGCCGTGCGCTCTTCTTCCTCGCGTCTCGCCTCGCGCTCATGATCGTCGAGATAGTCCTCGTCGTCCTCGAGATACCCATCGTCGTCATGTGGGCTCATCCTCATCCTCCCAGTCCACATGGTTCAGCTCCTCGCGCACCGCTTTCTCGATGCCGGCTTCGCGTTCCAGCGGGAGCACGCCGTCCTCGCTGCCCAGCGCCTCGGGGATGTCCTCCCCGGCGACGCGGGCGAGCAGTTCGTCGAAGCGCCCGGCATCGGCGCCGGCTTCTTCCTCGTCCACCAGCCTGTCGAGCCGCCCGATATGGGCGAGCAGCAGCCGCGCGTCATAGCGCCGCCGCGTGCCGACCGCTTCGCCGCGGTGCCACACCGTCTCCTCGATCCCGTCCAGCGCGCGTTCGGCCAGCACCTGCACGCTGCTCTCGCGCGCCAGCACCAGGGCTGCCGCCCAGGCCCGGCCGAACAGCCCATCGCGCCGCCGCAGCCGGTAGGCCGCCTCCGCCGACAGCCCCACGCGCGCGCAGGCGGCGCGTACATTGCCCCTGGCCGCCAGATGATCGAGAAACCGCGCCTTGAGCTCGGCAGTCCAGCCGTGCCCGCAATATCCGGCAGCGGTGGAAGGGCCGAGGGAAGGGGCGAGGGAAGGCACGCGCGCACCGCAATCCGCAGCACTGGAAACAATCAACATGATCCGCTTCTCCTATGAGAACAAACAGCGAATCAAGACTGTTATGCAGCAGGCCGGGTGTAGGAAAATGGTTTGTGCGGGCGCGACGCTACCCCTGACTTACTTCCGGCAGCTATAGTCTGCAGGACGCTAGATCAGCGCCATGATCAAAGCGATGATGGCTGCCCAGGAGGCCGCTGCCAGGCCTATCAGGATCAACACGCGCGCGCCGAGCGAGTATTTTCTTGGGCTCGAAACATTGATCCAGGGATCGGGTATCCGGATAGTTTCGCGATTGGAGGCCTCATCCGCGCTCGTCACGATCTGGGTGAAATCGCCTTTCAGGAATGCCGAGCTCAACATTGCGCTGGTGATCGGCTCGAGAAAAGTGAAGCCCGCCAGTCCTTCGTTCAGCCATACCGGAGTGGCCTTGCGCGAATTGCCTGCCGTAAGTTCCACATCCAGGATCTGGCCGACCTGCAGATCGCCTGTCACCTTCGCCAAGAATCCGGTGTGCGAAATGTTGTACATCTCGAGCTGGAGCTCAGCCTGACGCACCTTCCCGGCCGTAAGCAGCCGTAGCGCCTTGCGGGGGGAATCGCGGCCCTCTTCGGGCGGGATCTTAAGCGGTGAAGTTACGGACATCGGGACCCCTATTTTGAACATGCTTAACGGTCAGGCCGTTTTTTCGAGGTGCAGATTTAGGCCTAATTTCAGGTAAATATGCACAATTGGCGGTAATGAGCAGTTCCATGTAGTCAGGCCCTGAGTTGGAGATCGTCTCCGCGCCCGCCGCTGGCAGCTTTCGCCCGCAACAGAGCCTCGTCCGCATGAGCGATGAGCTTGTCGAGCGCGGGCCCCTGCTGCGACAGCAGGGCAGTGCCTATGCAAGTGCCGATCGTGATCGTGAGGTCGCCGATACTGAAAGGCTCTGCGATCGCGCGCACGATACGCCGGGCAAGGAGCTCCGCTTCGGACGCGTCGCGCACGCCGATTTGAACGATGACGAATTCGTCGCCGCCCACGCGCGCGGCAAAGTCTTTGCCTCGAAGCGTGTTGCTGAGGCGATCCGCTACGGCCTTGAGCAAGAGATCGCCGACCGGGTGGCCGTAAGTGTCATTGACCGGCTTGAAACGGTCCAGATCGAGGCAATGCACAGCGATGTCGCCGTTGTCTCGGCCGAGCTTCGTTTCTTCGTTGAAGCGTTCGCCCAGGCCGAAGCGGTTCACCAGACCGGTCAGCACATCGTGCTCTGCCATATCCTCGAACAGCCGCTTCATCGTGATGCCGCCGGAAGCGAATTGGTAATGGGACAGGATATTATGGATGCCGCCCGCGAGAAAGATCGCCAGCACGGCTCCGACTGCCCAGGAATTGAAATCGCTGTCTGCGAACGATTCCAGGATCGTCGGAACGACGCCCAGAAGCATCGCACTCACACTGATCCAGGGGCGGTAGGCGATCCCTGCCGCGACGCCGGCGGCATAACCGACCATCAGGGCAATCACGAGCGCATGCGCCTCTTGGATCGCGACAACCATGGCCCAGGCGCTGAACATGCCAAGGATTGCGGCAAAGCTGAGGTAGCTGACAGCGAAAATGCGTTCCAGCTGGCGTGCCCTTGCGACACTCAGGCCGGCCTCGGCGGCCTCGCTGCGGAACAGCAACAGGATGACAAGGCGGGCGACGATCGTGACAGTCCCGAGGATGGTGAGGGCTGTCAGACCGGGATCCTGCGTCTGCGACGCAATGCGCGTCGCCACCCCAATGAAGGCGATGGCGATAATGGATGTCGGCAAGAGGGTCCTGAACAAGCTTTGCACAAGCTCGACATAGGTCCCCTCGGGAACGGCACTATGGGATCGAAACACTTCGTAACACCTCAATACCCGTAAAATACGGGCAAGTGGTTAACGAAATGGTCAGGCTAAAGCCGGTCCGCGCGAGTGCAGCGCGATCCCCGATGCGCAGGGGAGATGCTTACACTGAGGGGGACGGCATGTGTCCGTCAGGAGGGCGGGGTGAAGCCCTCGACCAACGCCATGTCGCCTTCGGAATTGTCTGTCCGGTGATGTTTGACGGCCTGGTATTCGGAAGAATTGTACCATGCCTTTGCCGCTTCCTTGGACGGGAACTTCATCACCACCGTCACCTGCGGAGGGCGAGCCTTCGATCGCTTCGCTAGCGGCGTCGACGGCGACGAATTCGACATCGTGCCCGGCGAAGGTGGGCCGTACCGAAGCTTGATAGGCTGCGAAGCCTTCGGGGTTGGTCACATTGTAGCGTGCGATCATGTAAGCGGCCATTGCGCTTTCCCTTTATGGTTTATGCTGGCGCGGAATGTTGCACGCAGCCCGCGCAAAGTCGACGGCGAAATTGACTCGGTCCGTCCTCAATTGAGGTCGGGCAGTTCTTCCGGGCTCTGGTCCGGCTGGTCGAAATCGGGCGTGTCCGGCTCGATCTCGTCCGGCAGGGGCTCGATCGGCTCGTTCGGAATGGGGGGAGTTTCCGGCGGCGATTGCGGCATGATCCGGTCGGGCTTCGTGGGCGGTTCGGTAGCCATGGGGCAGTTCCTTCCTCCCATGACACATGGGGATACGGGACCTCGGGCGCAAGGCGCAGCCATTGCCCCGCGCCGGGCAATCGGCGGCCTAGACTTCCCGCAGGCGGGGCATCAGTTCCACGAAGTTGCAGGGCCGGTTGCGGCTGTCGAGCTGTTCGGCGAGGATGCCGTCCCAGCCGTCCTTCACTGCGCCGTTGGAGCCGGGCAAGGCGAAGATATAGGTGCCGCGCGACACAGCGGCGCAGGCGCGGGATTGGACAGTGGATGTTCCGATGGTATTGTAGCTGATCCAGCGGAACAGCTCACCGAAACCCGGAATGTCCTTCTCCTTCACCCGGTCGAGCGCTTCGGGCGTGACGTCGCGCCCGGTCAGGCCGGTGCCGCCGGTGATGATGACGGCGTCCACTCCGGCATCGTCGATCCAGGCATTCAGCCGCGAGGCGATGATATCCGCGTCGTCGCGCTCCAGCGCTCGGTCGGCAAGCTTGTGGCCCGCATCCGCGATCCGGGCGGCGAGGATGTCGCCCGAGGTGTCGTCTTCCGGGCCCCGCGTGTCGGACACGGTGAGCAGCGCAATGTTGATCGGCTTGAATTCCCGTGTGGGATCGACGGCCATGTTATCCAACCTCAATTGTCTCGGTTGGCGCGTGCCGTATCCTCGTGCTGCGCCGAAAGCCATACCCTGCCGCTGGCATTCGTCTGCGGGAAGCCCGGCCATTTGCCCTGAGCCAGCGCAAGCCGGCTGGGAGAGGTGCTGGCGGCCTGGCGTTCGTACATCCAGTAATTGCGCATCACGATCGCGACGTAGCCGCGCGTTTCCCAATAGGGGATCGACTCCATGTAGAGCAGCGGATCGCCGCTATCGCGCACTTCGCTGTTCCACCGCGTGACTGGCGAAAGGCCAGCATTGTAGGCGGCCATGATCTTCGGCAGCTTGCCTTCGGTGGCATAGGAATCACGCAGCATTTCAAGGTTTTGCTGGCCGAACGCGAGATTGACTCCGCGGATCGGTGAGGTCGACGGCCGATGCGCTCAGATTGAGGGCAGAGGCGTGCTGCGCGCACCGTGATCGGAGTGATCTGCATCACGCCCTGGGCGTTGGCCGGGCTGACTGCGGTGGTGCGGAAATTCGATTCCTGCAGGGCATGGGCATAGGCCAGCGCGGGATCGACTTGCCAACCGGTGACTGGCTGCCATTTCGGGGTGGGATAGCGCGAGGCCGGATCCGACTTGCCGCCGCGCGGCGTGTTATATGCCATGTAGAGCTGAGTCGAAGGCAGGCCGAGGCTGCGCGCCAGACGGCACATGGCTTCGTAATCGCCGGGATCCCCGATCTTGGCCTGGTGGATCAGCACTTCGCTCGCGAGATCGTCACGGCCGATTTCGGCGAGTGCGACCGCGATGCGGATATTTTGGTCTCCCTGGAGACGGTTCCAGTCGCTCTTGCTGAAATCCGGCCGGGCGTAATGGGCGGGAAGCGACATGCCGAGCTGCTCGGCGGCTAGCATGCCGTAAAGGGTTTCGTCCTGCGTGGCTGCCTGGCGCAAATAATGCGCTGCCCGCTCGGGCATGCGGCAGCGGATAGCGGCGCGGTTGGCCCAGTAACTGGCAGCCGCGCCGAGTTCAGCGTTGGCGGCTTTCTGCGCTGCGTTCTCGAAGCCCGACAGGGCACTGCGGCAATCGCCCAGCCGCCATGCGGCCAGGCCAACGACCCACTCGCCTTCCGCCACCCACGGGCCGGCTCCGCTTTGGGAAATGGTCTGCGCGATCGCCAGGGCCGCCGGGTCCTGGTTTTCGATGTAATAGCTCCACGCGACGCGCTGGCGCCATTCGGCCCGCGCGGCAGGGCTGAGCGCCGCATCGATACCGTCGAGCAGCAAGCGAGCCCCATCGGGGTCGTCATTGGTGATCCGCTCGAGGATCGCCGCGCTCACCGCGGCAGGCATGGTGCCGTCCTCGATCGAGGAGGGACGAATGCGTTTGGGCGCCGATGGCTGGCGGTAGAAGCTACGCTCTTGCGGCAAATCCGGGGTCTGGGTGAGCCCGCGCGTGAGGCCGAGGCGGGTCAGTTGCTCCGCCTGGGGTAGTGTGCGTCCGCTCCTCAGCCATTGTTCTATCTGCGGCAGCTCGACCCGGGGGGAACGTGCAGCGAGATAATATTCGGCTATGGCCACGGCATGCAGCGGGCCATCCGTCCGTTGGCCGAGCATCTGCTGGACGCTCGCCCAGTCTTCGCGGTCGATCGCGTTGAACAAGGCGCGATAATAGATACGGTCTTCGTTGGATAGCTGCGCAGGGACGTCATTCTGAGCGGTGCGGGCGCTGAAATATTCACGCTGTGGTCGCAGCGGCAGCAGGCGCGGGCAGTGCGCAAGCGGCGGCGCATGCCAATATTGCCCTGGCAATCAGTTTGCTACGAACCATCGTGATGTGAGCTACCCCGTCCAGTCCAGCCAACGTTGCCAGAACCTCGAACGTGTCGCCGGCCTTTGCAGCATCAGTTCGAGATTTCGATCAACCAATAGCGGAAAACTGCGCTCTTCATGGTTAATATTTACTAAAGAAGCCTGATTTTGCGCCGGATCGTGGCCGATCAGCGGCAGGACGTCGCGGCCGAACACCAGCACCCGCTCGGGAGCGACCAGATCCAGGTGGTGCATCGTGACTTTGTGCATTCCGGCCTCTGCCAGCGCGGGCATGTCGGCCAGCGCGATGTGGCGAGGCAGCCCCGAAGCGACATATACATCGTCTTCCGCCAGACCTGCTGCCGACAGGAAGCTGGCCAGCAAACTGCCCTGCGGTCCGGAGAGCAGCATTTCGCTATCTTCGGCCTCCGGTGCGGCCACCAGAACCATCAATTTCGCACCGGCTTTGCCGCGCGGGGCGACGCGCGCGCGGGTTCCGCCAAAATCCAGGCTCGGCTCATTCAGCCACCAGGCAGCGAAGCCCGCCAGGTCTTTCGGCCATTCAGCTGGATCGCCGCCGATCGTTATCTTCGGAACTGCGGGCGCTACCGGAATCGGGGCTGGTATCGCCACCGAATTGACCGCGACAGGCGGCTCCTCATCCGGATCGCGCAGCCAGCGCGCGGTCTCGTCTGCGAAAATGCAGTCCACACCGGCATCGCGCCACCAATCATTGGCGGCGGCGAGCTGGTCGGCCAGCGAGGGTGAAGCGCGTCCGTCCATGTGCTAGCCTCGGGTCTTGACCTGACTGACGGCAGCAATCAAGTCCGCAGGTGAATTGGCATTGTTTTGGACGAAAAGGACAGGGCGGAGATGAGCGAACGGGAATCGATGGCCTATGACGTCGTGATCGTCGGCGCCGGCCTGGCCGGCCTCGCCGCGGCGATCCGCCTCAAGCAGCTCGCGCCCGAAACCACGCGTCTGCATCCTCGAAAAGGGTTCGGAAGTCGGCGCGCATATCCTGTCGGGTGCGGTGGTCGATCCGCGTGCGCTCGACGAATTGCTGCCCGACTGGCGCGAGAACGGTTGCCCGATGGCCGAAGTGCCGGTGACGGACAATTGGCACTGGGTGCTGTCGAAAACAGGCAAGACCGTCGATGCCGCATGCGCTGATGCCCCCGCTGATGAGCAACAAGGGCTGCTACACCGGTTCGCTCGGCAATCTGGCGCGCTGGCTGGCGGAACAGGCCGAAGCGCTGGGCGTGGAGATATTCCCCGGCTTCCCCGCCGCCGATGTGCTGTATGACGAAAGCGGCACTGTGGCCGGCGTGGTGACGCAGGACATGGGCGTCGCCAAGGACGGCAGCCACAAGGCCGACTACACGCCGGGGATCGAACTGCATGGCAAGTACACGCTGTTTGCCGAAGGCGCGCGCGGCCATCTGACCAAGCGGCTGAAGGCGCGCTTCGCGCTGGACGCGGATTGCCAGCCGCAGACCTACGGGCTGGGCGTCAAGGAATTGTGGGACATCGCGCCGGAGAAGCATGTGCCCGGCCGGGTGATCCACACCCAGGGCTGGCCGCTGTCGGAAAGCGGCAGCTGGGGCGGGGGCTTCCTCTACCATCAGGCAGGCGGCCAGGTCGCATTGGGCTTCGTCACCGCGCTCGATTACGCCAATCCCTATGTCTAGCCCGTATCAGGAATTCCAGCGCTGGAAGCAGCATCCGGCAGATCCGCGGCGGTGCTGGAAGGCGGCAAGCGCGTTTCCTATGGCGCACGGGCGATCAACGAAGGCGGCTGGCAGTCTGTGCCGAAGCTGGAGTTCCCCGGCGGCGCGCTGATCGGCTGCTCCGCGGGCTTCGTGAACGTGCCGCGCATCAAGGGCAGCCACACCGCGATGAAGAGCGGGATGCTGGCGGCCGAAGCGATTGCCGAGGCATTGGAGGCCGGCCGCGCGAATGACGAACTGACGGCTTACGGCGCGACGCTGCGATCGAGCTGGATCGCGAAGGAACTGGAGCTGGTGAAGAATGCGGAACCGGCCGTCGCGAAGTTCGGCGGTACGCTTGGCACGCTGCTTGCCGGGATCGACATGTGGATGCGCACGCTTGGCATCGGCCTGCCCATCACGATGGCGCATCACACCGATGCCAGCGCGACCGAGCCGCGCCGATCTGTACAAGAAGATCGACTATCCCAAGCCCGACGGCGTGATTAGTTTCGACCGGCTATCCTCGGTGTTCCTGTCCAACACCAATCACGAGGAAGACCAGCCCGGCCATCTGCTGCTGAAGGACCCGACGGTTCCGACACGAGATCAACCTGCCGGTCTATGCCGGGCCCGAAGCGCGCTATTGCCCGGCGGGGGTCTATGAATTCGTCGGGCGAGGAAGAGGGCAATCCCAGCCTGGTGATCAACGCGCAGAACTGCGTCCACTGCAAGACCTGCGACATCAAGGACCCGACCCAGAACATCGAATGGGTCACGCCCGAAGGCGGCGGCGGCCCGAATTACCCGAATATGTGAGCGGGGCCGCCTGATTGCCTCAATCGATCGTGATCGTGGCTGCGCGGCGGTTCTGCGCCCATGATGCTTCGTCCGAACCCAGCGCCACGGGGCGTTCCTTGCCGTAGCTCACCGTGCTCAGCCGGGCGGCATTGATGCCCAGGCCGACGAGGTAGTTCTTGGCCGCATTTGCACGGCGTTCGCCCAGCGCGAGGTTGTAATCGCGCGTGCCCCGTTCGTCGCAGTGACCTTCGATCGTTGCGCTTTTGCTGGGATAGCGTTGCAGCCATTCGGCCTGCGCCTGCAGGGCCGCGGCATCGTCGGAATCGACGTCGAACATATCGGTATCGAAGAAGATCACGTTGCGGCCGCGCATCTGGGCCATGAAATCGGCATTGCTGCCCGCTACAGGGCCGGTCGATCCGGTAGTGGCAGTGTTGGACGTGTCGGTAACTGTCGATGCCTGGGGCGGGAGTTCCTTGGGCTGTTTGCTTGCGCAACCGGTTAGCGCGACAGCGCCAGCGGCGATCAGAAGATAAATCGCGTATCTCATGTCATGCTCCTTCGCGGTTGCACCGCCCTGCCGGGACGGGCTTGAACGAAAGTGAAAATAAGCGGTTCCAGCAGAGAGGGTTAGCACGGCTTTTTTACGGCGCGGCTTTGCCTCGGCCATGTAAAAAAGCCGTGGAAACGATTTGCACCCATCCGTTCTATGCAGGTTTGGCGTTTCCTGACCCGAAACGCATATGAGTATGATCCTAACCAAATTTGGATGGCTGGGCGAGAATAACTCCCTCGGTCCGGCCATCCCTTTTTGCTCTCAGCTAGGAAACCAGGCGGTAGCCTACGCCGGGTTCGGTCACGATCAGCCTGGGTTCGGACGCATCGAATTCAAGCTTCTGGCGCAGCAGCGCGATGTAGCTTCTCAGATATTGCCCATCCGCATTGGGGTCGTTCCAACCGGCGATCAGCAGTTTCCTGTGCGTCACGACCTGTCCGGCGTGACGGCACAGAACCTCGAGCAGTGCGAACTCCTTGGGCGACAATTTTATCTCTTCTTCCATCAGGCGAACTTCCCTGCGCGGGAAGTCCACACTCAATTCGTCGGATACGAATGTTCCCTGCTGGAAGTTCGCCGGAAAGTCTTTCCTCCGGGCTGCGGCCCTTATGCGGGCCAGCAACTCGCCGATGCCGAATGGCTTGTTGACGTAATCGTCAGCCCCTTCGTCCAGCGCTTTCACCTTCTCCGCCTCCATATGTCGCGCGGAAAGGATGATGATGGAGGCATCTGTGAGCTGCTTCAGCCTGGCGATAATCTCCATCCCGTCGGCGTCGGGCAGCCCCAGGTCCAGCAGCACGAGATCGAACTGGCTCTGCTGGCGCGGCCTGAAGTGCCTCACCCGCAGCGCCTACGGTGGTGATTGCATATCCCTGCGCCTGAAGCACCGGGCTGAGCGCCGTGACGATCGCGGGCTCATCGTCGACCAACAATATGTTCATTCCCAGGCGACCACTCGATCGAGATGGACTTCCGACATCGGCAGTCTCACGGAAACCTGAGTTCCCGCGCCAGCCGGATGCGGGCTGGCTATCGTGATGGACCCGCCGAAAGCCTCGG
Source organism: uncultured Alphaproteobacteria bacterium (assembly GCA_963777785.1). Taxonomy (GTDB): domain Bacteria; phylum Pseudomonadota; class Alphaproteobacteria; order Sphingomonadales; family Sphingomonadaceae; genus Andeanibacterium. The sequence continues at coordinate 15,847 of CAVZRU010000002.1, read as the reverse complement.
TAAATCCGTTCGCAATATGCAGCCCGAGCCCGTTGCCTTCGCGGTGCATCGCCGAGCGGGAACGGTAGAACTTGTTGAACACCAGTGGTTGTTCGTCGGATGTGATGCCGGGGCCGAAATCGACGATCTCGAGGACGCAGTATTCGTGCTCACGCCGGAGCCGGATCAATGTCGGCCGCTTGCTCGCGCCGTGGACAATGGCATTCTCGATGAGATTGCGGATGACCTGTTCCAGCATGGCCGGGTTGGCCAGAACAACGCCGGCATCGAGCTCGATGTGTTTTTCAATCGGCTGGTCGGGATAGCTTTCGCGAATGGCGCCAAGCACAACTCCCAAAATCTCCAAAATGTCGACTTCGATAAACATGAATGCCGGGATGCCAGCCTGGATCCGCCCCATGTCGAGCAGATTGGCAGTGTAGCGATTGAGCTTCCGGCATTGTTCGCTGATTGTCGAAAGCATCGCGTCGCGATCTTTGGGCGAGAGGCTGGCGTCGAATGCACGCAGGCTTGTCGCCGCTGCCTCTATCGCAGTCAGCGGGGTGCGCAAATCATGGGAGACTGACGACAGGATGGCAGTCTTCAACTCCTCAGAGCGCAGCACGGCCTCGCTTTCGGAAAGCCGTTCGAGCAGCAGGCAGCGGTCAACCGCCAGCCCCAGAATGATCGCGATGCCTTGCAAATCGGCTTGTTCGATCGGAGCACGTGCCGTGCTGTCGAGTTTGAACCGGACGTAGCCAATTTCGCCTGCGGAGCCGTTGAGCGCGTGAGTGGAAGAGGGCAGGGCGTTCGTGTCTGTCTCGTCGGCCGGCAACTCACGCAGGGGCGCGCCGCGGCCTTCGCTGCCCACAGGATAGAGCGCCCCATCGCGGAAAACGAAGAGTTCGAGATCGAGCACGTGCTGGAACGGCAGGCTATTGCGCGCAATATTGTGCACGTCGCCCACCTTGATCGCGCTCTGCAGATCGTCGCTTAACTGCAGCAGATGCGCGTTCTTCGCCTGGGCGGACCGGGCGAGCTTGACGCTATCCTTCAGGCGGCCTGCCATCGCGCCTGAAACGATCGCGCTGAGGTTGAAGGCGATGAGCGGGATGAACTCGTCAGCCGAACTCGCACTGAACCGGAAGACCGGCTCGAGGAGGAGGAAATTGTAGATCAGCGATGCGGTGATCGCCGCCGCCAGCCCGAGGGCGAGGCCGGAGCGAGCACCGATCAACGTAACGCCGACCAGATAGATCAGCGCGGCACTTCTGGGCCGGTCCCAATGCTGTGCGGCGAATGCGCCAATGGTTGCAGCAGCGAAGATGACGATGTCGCCTGCCACCGCGATTGTATCGCTGGCTACGCGTGACAACAGCTCATGGCGCGGCGGTTTCGTCATGTCCGCCGTTTAGCATGCGATTGCGTATGTGTGCTCCACGGAATTCATATGGCGCACCGATCTGCCTCAGCGGCGCTTGAGGCGCCCATTACCAACCGGATCCACCGCCGCCTCCGCCGCCTCCGCCCGATGATCCTCCACCCGACGAACCGCCGCCGCTGCTGCTAGGCGATGCCGATGCAGAGGAAACGGTGTTGGTGAAGGACGATCCCAGATCGCTGGCGAAGCCTTCCGGATTGTCCCAGACATTTCCCTGTCCAGAATACCAGCTGGCGGTTTGCATCGTCGTGCCTGCTGCCGCTGCCGCAGCAAGCACACCGGCGAAGCGTTCCGCCCAGCGGTTTTCGACATCCAGCGCGATCGCGTAGGGCAGGTAACGTTCGAACAGCTCCGGGGTCTTTTCGGGAGGATGCAGGGTTTCGAGCCGACTTTCCTCCGTAATGGACAGATATTGGCGGAAACCCGCAATGCGGTCCATCATCAGCCGACCTTCGCGCGTGGGGGCATACATCCACCAGAAAGCGCTGATCGCGACTGGCAGGATCACTAGCGGTACGAACACCGCGAATCCGCCCGCCTCGAGTGCCGACAACGATTGTCGCCAGCGCGCTGCCTGCGGCGCCAAAGCACGCACCGGCCAGCGCCACCCACAATAACGCGCTGAGGCAACCTTTTGCCTTCATTGCGAGCTCGCGCAGGCCCCAGGCAATGGCGAGCAATACAATCGCTAGCAGCGGCAATCCGAGCTTCCGATCAAGGCCGATAGTGGTTGCAGTCAGCAAGGCCACCACGGCGACTGCAAGCATGGTCAGCCCGATCAGGACGAGGCCATATCCCGCCCAGCTGCTGTTCTTGCGAAACATCGTCCCTTCATACGCCGAACTTAAACCTTGCTGGAGCGCGGATCTCGCTGCCTGCAATGTCGCATGATTTTCCTGCTTGAGTTCGATGGCGTCGCCTTTGGCGAACAGCTTTTCATGCATCGCCACTTCAGGCGCGGGTAGGGAGGTTTCGCCGCCGCTTGGTGATAATTCAGTGCGGCTCAGTGTCGTGGTGCCTTTGCTGAACAGACCGCCATCTTCCTGGGCGATGTGCAGCTTTCCGCGCACGCCGAGATCGACCATCGCCGCCGAGAACGCGCGATTGTCGAACTTCATATTCGCGATGTAGCGTACGGCAGCCGGGCTGAGGCCGTCCGGCGGAGTGAACACCGGTACGATCGTCCCCGCTCGCGGTCCGCGTCCTGCTATCCACCATGCGCGGATGTAATAGACGAGCAGGCCAATGCAGGCGAGCAGTGCGGCGGCCAGGGCGCCCCAATCCTGCAACCACCAGAAGGCGCGCCTTGCGGTGCTGGGCGCTTCGACCACACCTTTTGGGAATGCGGCGGCTACAGTCAGCCCTTCCTCGCGGCCAAGCGGGCGTGTCGTCCGGAATGCAATGAACCCTGGCCGCTCCTCGATGACTTCGGCGTTGCCTTCAGTCGAACCCTGCGGCCCCGTATAGACGGCCCGGTCGCCGAAGTTTGCGCTTTCGGGCAAGGTGATCCGCGCCTCCGCCAGGTCTATCGGAAAGGTCCAGCCAGTACCGGTGGCGTTCCAGTAAAGCTCGTCCTGGTTCTCCCCGTAAATGAGCTGGCGGGTCGTTCGGTAGCGGATCACATAGCTGTGCTTGCCGGGTTCTACGGTGGTGTCCGCGGAGCCGATGCGAATGCGCACGCCGTTGGACAGGCTTATGCGCTCCCAAGGTTCCTCATGGCCGTCGCGTTGAACCGAAACGACCGTAAAGCCGACGTTAGTCCTTAACCCCGCGCCATTCTCATAGGTGGTCGGGAAATCGCGCTGGATCCCATGGTTGATCTGCTGGTTAAGCGCGAGAATCTGGATTGTCTCGGTAACGTCGAGATCGCCATCGGTCTTGATCGTCACATCGCTGAGGAAGCTGAGTATCCGCTCCTCGCCTTGCGGCGCATACCATGGGACGTTGTCCTGGGCGAAGCCGGCTGCGGGAAGCAGCAAGACCAGCAGGGCGAGGAGGCTGCGCAACGCGCGCATGGGGTCAGCTCGTTCCGGTGCCGAAATCGATCTGCGGTACGGTTCTGATCGATGTGTCGTCATCCTTGTAGGATTCTTCTTCCGTGAAGCCCATCGGACGGGCGACGACGACGTCGGGGAAAGACTGGACCTGCGTATTCAGATCGCGAACCGTGGCGTTGTAATACCGGCGCGCTCCGGCCAGCTGTTCTTCGATTTCCGAGAGCTCGCCTTGAAGCTGGCGGAAGTTGGCATCCGCCTTGAGCTCGGGATAGGCTTCGGCAACGGCAAACAGGCGTCCCAGCATACCGCTGAGCGCCGCATCGGCCTGGGCTGTCGCACCGACGCCTTTAGCCGATACGGCATCGCTGCGATGGGCGGTCACTTCATCCAGCACGGCGCGTTCATGCGAAGCGTAGCCTTTCACAGTGGTTACGAGGTTGGGGATCAAATCGGCGCGGCGGCGAAGCTGGACGTCGATCCCGCTCCATGCCTCCCGCACAAGGGCCCGCAAGCGCACAAGTCGGTTGTAGATCACAACGAGGTAAAGCAGCACCAGAACCGCAAGACCCAGGATAATCCAGATGGCCATACAAACTTCTCCGATCCTGCGGCCCGAACTTTCGTTCTGTTGGTTTCATGGTCGCCGATTTTTCCCACCGATGAAAGCGCGAAATCGCATGATCCGGGCGGACGGCCCGGGGATTTGCCGCTATGGGCAAACCGATGCATAGCAAAACCGCCTTATGATTGAGACCGCTTACGCCAAGATAAACCTCGCGCTGCACATCCGGAGGCGGCGGGAAGATGGCTATCACGAGCTTGAAACCCTGTTCGCTTTCGTCGATGCCGGCGATGTGTTGGCCGCGCACAGTTCTGAACGCGATGAGGTCTATGTCACGGGCGAGTTTGCTTCTGCGCTGACCGATCCTTTCGGGAACATTGCGATGAAGGCACTTGGCGTGCTTCCGCGCCCCGATGGCCTGGCGATCGACCTCAAGAAAAACCTGCCGGTCGCTGCAGGTCTTGGCGGCGGATCGGCCGATGCGGGTGCGGTTTTCCGTCTGGTCGACCGTGCGCAAGGACTGCCGGATAATTGGCGTGCGCGCGCCGCCCGCTTGGGTGCCGATGTCCCAGCCTGCGTCGAGAGTGTCACCTGTATTGGCCGGGGGACCGGGACCCAATTGGAAGCGGTGGAAAGCGACTTGGTGGGCACTCCGATATTGCTGGTCAATCCGCGCGTGGCGCTCCCTACCGGTCAGGTGTTCCAGGCATGGGACGGCGTCGACCGCGGGGCGCTGCCATCCGGCTCGCCAAGCCTGATTGCGCGGGAAGGGCGCAACGATCTTGAAGCGCCGGCCATCGCGCTGTGTCCAATTATCGCAGATGTCCTCGCGGCGCTGCGCAATACTCAGCCTAGCCTGGCGCGCATGTCAGGCTCCGGTGCGACCTGCTTTGCCCTTTATGAGAACGAGCGCCAATTGCTCGAAGCGTCCGGGGAAATAACGCGGGATCATCCCGATTGGTGGCAGATGCAGGGCAAGCTACGATGAGCCAAGAGGCATACAGGTTAGTGGGTACGCCGCGCTTCGGCGGAATCCTTATCATGGCCGACCATGCGTCCAACCGCGTACCCGATGACATCGAACTTGGCATCGATCCCGCGTTGATGACCGAGCATATCGCAGTGGATATCGGTGTGGCTGGAATTGCCGAGCGGATGGCGGCGCAGGAAGGCACTGCAGCATTCCTGGGCAACGTCAGCCGGCTGGTGTGCGATACCAACCGCGAGGAACACGATCCGGCCGCGATACCCGAGATCAGCGACGGCCGCACGATAACGGGAAATGCCGGGATCGATCGGGAGCTGCGGCTCGCACGCTTCCACCGGCCTTTCCATCAGGCGCTGGAGCGCATCATGGAGGACACACCGCCTGCGCTCACGCTGATCCTGCATAGCTTCACCCCGCAGCTGGCTTGCGACCCCGAAGGACACAGGCCTTGGCACTGCGGGCTGCTTTATGATCAGGACGATCGCGGTGCGCGGCTGGCGCAGCCTATGCTCGAAGCAGAAGGGCTGCATGTCGGCGACCAGTTGCCTTACTCAGGCAAGATCTACAATGCGGCCATCAAGCGCCATGTCGAATGTGACGGGCGGCCCTATCTCTATCTGGAGATCAGGCAGGACCTGATTGCGGACGATGCCGGCCAGTCCGAATGGGCCGAAAGGCTCACGCGAATATGCAACAGGGTTGCGCTCGCGCTTGAGTAAGAGCAGTGCGGCTGCATAAATGGACGCTAAACCGCCATCGGAGCCGAAGTAATGCCTGCCTATCGTTCCCGCACCACCACACATGGCCGCAACATGGCCGGCGCACGCGGCCTGTGGCGCGCCACTGGCATGAAGGATGGCGATTTCGGCAAGCCGATCATCGCGGTGGTCAACAGCTTCACCCAATTCGTGCCGGGCCACGTCCATCTCAAGGACCTGGGCCAGCTGGTCGCGCGTCAGATCGAGGCGGCAGGCGGCGTTGCGAAGGAATTCAACACCATCGCGGTGGATGACGGGATCGCGATGGGCCATGACGGGATGCTCTATTCGCTCCCCAGCCGTGACCTGATCGCGGACAGCGTTGAATACATGGTCAACGCCCATTGCGCCGATGCGATGGTGTGCATCTCCAACTGCGACAAGATCACGCCGGGCATGCTGATGGCGGCGATGCGGATCAACATCCCGGTTGTGTTCGTGTCGGGCGGCCCGATGGAGGCCGGCAAGGTCGTGCTCAAGGGCAAGGAAGTCGCGCTCGATCTCGTCGATGCGATGGTCGCTGCCGCCGACGAGCACATGACCGATCAGGAAGTCGCCGATATCGAGCGATCCGCCTGCCCGACCTGCGGATCATGCTCGGGTATGTTTACCGCCAATTCTATGAACTGCCTCACCGAGGCGCTCGGGCCTTTCGCTGCCGGGCAATGGCACGACGCTGGCCACCCATTCCGATCGCAAGCAATTGTTCGAGCGGGCAGGGCGGCTCGTGGTGACGCTGGCCAAACGTTATTACGAGGAGGACGATGAAAGCGTCCTTCCGCGTACGATCGCCGAGCTTCGAAGCGTTCGAGAACGCCATGACGCTCGATATCGCGATGGGTGGATCGACCAACACGGTGCTCCATCTGCTTGCTGCCGCGCATGAGGCAGGGGTCGATTTCACCATGACCGACATCGACCGGCTATCGCGCCGGGTGCCGTGCCTCAGCAAGGTCGCCCCTGCCAAGGCGGACGTGCATATCGAAGACGTTCACCGCGCAGGAGGGATCATGGCGATCCTGGGCGAGCTTGATCGTGCGGGGCTGCTCCATACTGCGCTTCCGACAGTGCACAGCCCGACGATGGGCGATGCTCTGGCGGATTGGGATATTCGCCTGACCAACAATCCGATGGTTCAGGAATTCTTCAAGGCCGCGCCGGGCGGGGTGCCGACCCAGACAGCGTTCAGTCAGAGCCGCCGGTGGGACGAACTCGACACGGACCGTGCAGGCGGCGTTATCCGCTCGGCAGAACATGCCTTCAGCAAGGACGGCGGGCTTGCGGTGCTCGACGGCAATATCGCGCTCGATGGCTGCATCGTGAAGACTGCGGGCGTCGATGAGAGCATCCTGAAGTTTGCAGGACCGGCCAAGGTATTCGAAAGCCAGGATGCGGCCGTCACCGGGATCCTCGCCGGTCAGGTGGAAGCGGGCGACGTGGTCGTGATCCGCTATGAAGGGCCCAAAGGCGGACCGGGCATGCAGGAAATGCTCTATCCGACCAGCTACATCAAATCGAAGGGGCTTGGGCGCGGCTTGCGCGCTGATCACCGATGGACGCTTCTCCGGCGGCACATCGGGGCTGTCGATCGGGCACGTTTCGCCCGAAGCGGCGGAAGGCGGAGCGATCGGTCTGGTGGAAGACGGTGACCGGATCGAGATCGACATTCCCAATCGGACGATCCATCTGGCCATTTCCGATGGAGAGCTTGCGGCACGCCGCGCTGCGATGGAGGCGAAGGGCGATGCTGCCTGGCAGCCGGCAAAGCCGCGTCCGCGCAAGGTCTCCGTTGCACTGCAGGCCTATGCGGCCATGACCACGAGCGCCGCGCGCGGGGCCGTGCGCGACATTTCGCAGCTTCGTTCGTCATCCCGCTCCAGGACCGATGAAACGCGCAACTGACCAGATCCTGGCCGTCGCGCAGATGCGCGCGGCGGAAGAGGAATTGATCGAACGCGGGACCAGCGTCGATGCGCTCATGCAGATCGCGGGGCAAGGCGCGGCTGAGTGGGTCTATCGTCTCGCCTGGCCTCGGCCCGTGACGGTGCTTTGTGGCCCGGGCAACAATGGCGGCGATGGCTATGTGATCGCCGAAAGCCTGCGCAAGCGGCACCTGCCCGTGGTGGTTGTCGCGCCGCTAGACCCGGTAACCGAGGCTGCCAGGCATGCGCGCGCCGCCTATGAAGGTGAGATATGGGCCGCGGACGAACCGCCGCAAGGCGCGGTGTTGGTCGATTGCCTGTTCGGCAGCGGCCTGACGCGGCCGCTTGGCGAGGATCTTCTGCACCTGCTTCAGAAGCTGAGCCGCTCGCATGTGAAGCGGGTAGCGGTCGATTTGCCAAGCGGCGTCGAGAGCGACAGCGGGCAGCCGCTGAATGAAGGCCTGCCGCAATACGATCTCACAATCGGGCTCGGTGCCTGGAAATTCGCGCATTGGACGATGCCTGCTGCCGCAATGATGGGGGAGCGGCACCTGGTTCCGATCGGCGTCGAAGGCGTGCGCGGGGCCGCAAGATTGCTGGAGCGACCTACCCTGGCGGCACCTGCGGCCAATGCACATAAATACACGCGCGGGCTTGTTGCCGTGGTCGCCGGCGACCATGCCGGGCGCTTCGGTGCTTGCTTGCAGCGCGGCGATGCACGGCGGGGCGGGCTATGTGAAGCTGGCCGCAGACGCTGCGCCACCAACAGCGCCTGCCGATCTGGTGGTGGATCGCGCGGCGCTTGCCGACACACGAATTTCCGCATTGCTTATCGGTCCGGGGCTGGGGCGAAGCGAAGCGTCGGCAGCAAAGCTTGTGGATGCGCTTGCCCGTAATTTGCCAACTGTGCTGGATGCGGACGCGCTGGTCTTGTTGAAGAAACACATGCTTGAACGGCGTAGCGAACCGGTGATCGCGACTCCGCATGAAGGCGAGCTTGTCGCGCTGGCCAAGGCGTTCGGGATTGTCTCGTCGGGCAAGCGCTCCGTGGCGCTCGATCTGGCGCGGCAATCGGGAATGTTCGTCATCGCGAAGGGACCGGACACGATGATCGCTGCGCCCGATGGCCGGCTCACAATCGCGCGGCCGGGCCCCAGCTGGCTTTCGGCGGCCGGGACTGGCGACGTTCTTTCTGGCTTGGTGGCAAGCCGGTTGGCTGCCGGTTCGGACCCGTTCGATGCCGGATGCGAGGCAGTATGGCTGCATGGCGATGCCGCGCGCCGAAGCGGGCCTGTCTTCTCCGCGACCGATTTAATTCGTCATATTTCAGTTTCTTACGAGTCATGTCTATGAGTGAAACTGAAGAGATTGTGCGCATTGCAGCCAAAGGCGACGGGATAACTTCAAGCGGCCGGCATGTTGCGGGCACAGCGCCGGGAGACCGCGTAGGCGAAGACGGTGCAATCCTGCCGGGCGTGCATCATGCACCGCCTCCCTGCCGCCATTTCGGCACTTGCGGGGGCTGTCAGCTTCAGCATCTCGACGAGGAAACGCTGGCAGGTTTCGTCAGCGACCGGGTGCTGCACGCCGCCCATGGCCAAGGGCTTGAGCCCGAAATCTTCGCGGCGGCGCATCTGTCGCCCCCGCAAAGCCGCCGGCGGGCCACACTACACGCCTCCAAGGGCGGAGGGCGGCCGCAGATCGGTTTTCGGGAAAAGGCCAGCCACACGATCGTGGATCTTGCCGAATGCCCGGTGCTTGCACCTGATCTGGTCAAGGTCCTGACTTCGCTGCGCGGCATCCTGGCACGGCAAAAAGGCAAGCTGGCGGTCGATATCGAGCTGGCCTTGACCGAACAGGGCGTCGATGTGGGCCTCAAGGGCATGTCGGTGGACGGCTTGGCCGAGATCGAGGCCATGCTCGCCTTTGCGCGGGACAATGCCCTGGCCAGGCTGGTGATCGATCAGGGCTACGGCCCGGAAGCACTGTGGGAGCCGGAGCCGGTCACAGTGCGGCTTAGCGGTGTGAGCGTACCCTTTCCACCGGGCTCGTTTCTCCAGGCGACCGAAGACGGCGAAGCCGCGCTGGTTGGCGCGGCGCGCGATTGGCTGGGCGATGCGCGGACGATTGCCGATCTGTTCGCCGGGCTGGGGACCTTTGCCTTCGCTCTGGCAGGGCCGGCCAAGGTGTTGGCAGTCGAAGCGGCGCAAGCGGCCCATCTCGCTTGCAAGGCTGCAGCGGCGGCCAAGGCCAAACCGGTCCATTCCATGCACCGAGACTTGTTCCGCAATCCGCTGCAACTGGATGAGCTCAACCGCTTCGATGCCATATTGCTCGATCCGCCGCGTGCGGGGGCACGCGACCAGATTGAGCTGCTGGCCCAAAGCTCCGTGCCGCGTATCGTTTATATCAGCTGCAATCCATCCAGCTGGGCGCGAGATGCGAAGCAACTGGCGGATGGCGGCTATCGCCTGGCCGAGCTGCGCCCGGTGGGGCAATTTCGCTGGTCGACCCACGTCGAACTGGCGAGCCTTTTTATCAAATCCTGAAATGACCGTGCCCAATTGATAGGCGTTGAGCCGTTTTACGCGCCTTGCCGCGTTAAGGTTTCGGCATGCAACTGTCCGATTTTCGGACGGTTTCATCCGATATGGTAAAGAAATCATTTGCCAAGACTCTTGCCCCTGACCTAGCATCTTCAATGACTTCTGCGGCAAACGTAACAATTCTGTAGCATTAAAGTCGGCTAAGCGGGGGCTCTATGGATCGATTGGGCGGTAATATCGACCGGACGGAATCTAGCGCTGACAGCGGCGACAAACCGCTCATGAGCCTTGGACGCGGCGACGAGCATCTTGTCGAAGCGAGCGTCAGGCATCTGGCGGTTCCCGAAGAACTCCTAAATCTCAAAGAGTTGGAATGCCTTTACGAAGACAGGCGCGAAACGCTCTGGACCTTCATGCGGCCAAGCGACCGGCCGTCGTTCACGCCCACGATGCTGAACGATTTCGTCAATTGGCAGCGGCTGATCGGCGACAATTTCGGCCCCGGCAAGGTGCCATTGCGCTTTCTCGTGCTCGGAAGCCGCTCCCCCGGAGTGTTCTGTTTCGGCGGTGATCTGGAGCTTTTCCAGCAGTTCATTCGCGAGCAGAACCGCGTCGGGCTGGTGCAATATGGCTACAGGTGCGTGGAAATCCTCCATCGCAACATGACCGCGCTCGACCTGCCGATGCTCACAGTCGGCCTCGTCGAGGGCGCGGCACTGGGCGGCGGCTTCGAAGCGCTTGCTTTCCTTCGACTATATCGTCGCGGAACGCGGTGCGACATTCGGCTTGCCGGAAGTCTTGTTCGGTCTGTTTCCCGGGCATGGGCGCTCATGCGTTCCTGTCGCGCAAGCTCGGTTCCGCGATGGCGGACCGGCTGATCGTGTCGAACGAGACATACACGGCTGAGCAGATGTTCGATCTGGGGATCGTTCATCAACTGGCAGAGCCTGGCGGCGGCCTGGAAGCCTGCCGCGATCTGATTGACCGTTCCACACGGCGCCATGCGGGGCTCGTCAATGCCCGGCGGGCTTCGCGCATTGCCTCGCCTGTGAGCCTCAGCGAATTGAAGCGCATCACCGAGCTGTGGGCCGATGCTGCGCTTCAATTGCGTGAGCAGGATCTCAAAGTGATGAGCCGCCTTGCCAATGCGCAATCGCGGCTCACCAAGGTAGCCTGAGGATTCTTCCTGGCCGCGGTTAGCGTGAATCCACCATCACGACTTCGGTGTCGTCGATGGCTTCGACTTCGATGGATTCTACACCGGTAATCGCGATGCCATCCTTCGCTGCGCTTCCTCGCCATTGACGCGAATGCGACCGCTCGCGGCGACGAGATATTGGTGGCGCCAGGAACTGGCTTCGTAGGTCACCGTGTCGCCAGCAGCCGAGAGTAGCGGCAAGCACTCGTGCATCGCTGCGGATCGGCAAGGATCCATCCTTGTCAGGTTCGCCGCTGGCGACGATCACCCATTTGCCGGAACGGTCCCCGCGCGGAAACTCGCGCATTCCCCAATCGGGCGCCTCGCCGACCTTGTCGGGCTTGATCCAGATCTGGAACAGGCTCGTCGCTTCGTCTTCCAGATTGTATTCCGCATGGACCACGCCCGTGCCGGCGCTCATGACCTGCACGTCGCCCGCGCCGGTGCGGCCGGTATTGCCCAGCAAATCCTTGTGAGTGATCGCCCCGGTGCGCACGAAGGTGATGATCTCCATGTCGTTATGCGGATGCGGCGGAAACCCCGCCTTCGAAGCGATCACATCGTCGTTCCAGACACGCAGATTCCCCCATCCCATCCGGGCCGGGTCGTAATAGTCGGAAAAGCTGAAGTGAAAACGCGTGTTGAGCCAGCCGTGGTCGCGATGCGCCAGGCCATCGTATGGTCGGATATCGATCATGAAATTATCCACATCGGCGGGGTGTTAGCGCCGGAATTGACATCAATGTGGGATGTATTTCGCCCTTTTCAAGCACTCGCGCCGTGGCCCAGGCCGAGGTAGTCGGCGCTCTGCATTTCCTTGAGCCGGCTGACAGTGCGTTCGAACTCGAAGCTGCCGTCGCCTGCCTTGTAGAGCGCTTCCGGTTCGGCAGCGGCAGTGGCGAGCAGCTTCACCTTGTTCTCGTACAGCGCGTCGATCAGAGTCACGAAGCGGGCTGCCTCGTTGCGCTGGTCGGGCCCCATGGCGGGAATGCCGACGATGATTACGGTGTGATAGGCGCGGGCGACTGCGAGATAATCCGCTGCACCAAGCGGGTTGGCGCACAGGCGCTTGAAGCTGAACACAGCCACGCCTTTCAGGCTCTTGGGCACGAACAGCGTTCGGCCGCCGCCGACGTCCAGTTCGCCGGAAGGCACATTGGCGGCATCTTCGGGATTGTAGTCGGTGAGGCGGAAGAAGGCCTCGCGCACCTGCGCCGTCGCTTCCGGGCCGATCGGCACATGCCAGGTGTCCATCCCGCCCAGTCTTTCGAGGCGGTAATCGACCGGACCGTTTAGCGGCAATATGTCCAGCTCGCTTTCGATCAGCGCGATGAACGGCAGGAAATGCTCGCGGTTGAGGCCGTCCTTGTAGAGCTCGGAAGGGCGCGCGGTTGGAAGTGGTGACGATGGTGACGCCCTCGATCGACGATCAGCGCGCGAAACAGCCGGCTCATGATCATCGCATCGGCAGAATTGTTCACCACCATCTCGTCGAAAGCGAGCACACGCAGGCCGGCTCCGCCATCGGTAACCGCCAATTTCGCAGCGACCGGCGGTATCGGATCGCCGGCTTCCTTTGCGCGCTCGATCCTCAGCAATGCATGGACTTCGAGCATGAAGGCATGGAAGTGCGCGCGGCGCTTCTCAGGGATCGACAAAGTGGAATGGAACAGATCCATCAGCATCGATTTGCCGCGGCCGACGCCGCCCCAGAGATAGACTCCGCGCGGCGGTGCCGGCTTTGCACCCATCAGCCCGCCAATCAGGCCGGGCTTGCCACCTGGCCTTTCAAGTTCCATGCTGCAATTCATTGAGCCGCATCGCGGCGGCGCGTTGCTCCGGATCAGGCTGCAATTCACCTGCGGCGAGCAGCGCCTCGTAACGGGCCAGCATTCCGGGCATCGGCGAGCGAACGACCTGGCCAGTCCTCACATGCACCGTGCCTTACGCATGCCGTTCCACCTGCATCTTCTTGATCTCGGCAATCGCCTTGGCGGGCGACAGGCCTTTCGGGCAGACATTCGCGCAGTTCATGATCGTGTGGCAGCGATAGAGGCGGAAGGGATCCTCCAACTCGTCCAGCCGCTCGCCGGTCACCTCGTCGCTTCGCCCTTGCCCTTGTTCTCCAGCTTGATCATGGCGGATGCTGCTGGATCGACGATGAGGACTGCAGGGCGGCCGAGGCCAGGAGAGGCATTGGAGGACGGAGAGCACCCATCAGCCTCAGCCCTGCTGCTCCTGCTCCACTGTTCCCTGCCCTGATGCTAGCTGGATGGCTGCTGCCCAGAGTGAAGGCCACATCAGGTGTATTGTGTGGAGGAATCCAAGTGAATTGGAGAGATTAGACGGCGATGATTTCCAGGATGGGAGGCCAGGGTTGGACATTGCCTGGAGTGTCCCATTGCCACCCTGGCCTCTACCACTGCCTGCCTTCATGTTCCATTGTGCAGACACTGGAGACCCCTTTGCAGGAGTTGTCAGTGTCAGGGTGGTTTATTTGTTTCATCCCATCACCATCCAGTACCATGACTGACTACTCATATTCATTTACGCAGTGGATTTGCTTCCCATCCAGCTCATAGGCTTGAGCTGCTCACCCTGGGTCGCGCCCCCGCCCCACCCACCCTCCCCCTCTGCGTCCATCCTCGTCTGGAGTGAGGACGCCATCCCAGCCACCTCCCTTTGCCCTCCCACTGTGCTGGGAGCTGCACTGCTGTTTCTGTGCACCTGCTGCTTCCTCCATCGTGTGGGCTGAGGTGTGGGCATTGCCATGGTGGAGAGACAGGGTGGAGGGGCTGATGGGTGTCCCCAGGCTGCCTAACCACTGAGTCATGGACTCTGCCATGCATTGAATGCCTCCCCTGGCCACCCCACACTGTGGCACTCTGTGGTGAGGCGTGGGGCCATGGCGGCAGCAGGGTCCCGATGGGCAGGTGGGCGGTGGCATGCCAGCTCGTTCACGTTGCGCGCCATCCTTCGCCATCGTCCGGTTGGGGAGACCTTCGAATCGTCGGCGTGAGGCTGCACTGGCTCTGTGGAAGCTCTGACATTCTGGTGGTGGTGGTGACACATCCCACTTGGGGATGTGAACTTGAGATCTTGGCCAGCTTGGACTTGGGCCACTGCTGCCTGGTGGCGCATCAGCGAGAGGCGCTGGAGTGGAACTGCTGCTGGCATCTGAAGTGGTGCTTCTCCAACATGGGAATCTGCTGATCTGGGGTGGAAGTGGTAGCGGGATTTAGCTGGTCCATGGAGTCACCTGCACCCCACCCTAGACCAGCCAGCCTCTGCCCGTGCCTCACCCTTCCAACTGGTGTGTTGGAGGTGTCAACAGGCCAGACGTCTGTTCACCCTTCAGGGAACCCCTGCCCCACCATGCCAGCTGTGCTGCTGGGCGGGCAGCCAGACGCCGATCGACGCCCTGACAGGGCGGAGGCCTTTTTGATGAACAGGCAGCTTGGGCTGCTGCTTGCTGCCGGCCACCCTTCCCCTGGGGGCCAGGAACAGGCTGCACCTGGTGGAGATTGGCCCACCATTGCTGCCCGCCATCCTTTGTTTGGCATCAGCTGTTTCTGTGTGCAGGATGGAGTGTGCTGTTGCTCCCTCCCATGCCGGCAGGCAGCAAGGCCATGTTGCTGCCCCTGCACACGCCACCCTACCCCTGACCCCGGCCCGGCCATGCTGCCAGCCCCCACCCGGCCATGTGATGGTGTGGCCGACCCATGATGACCACGTGCCTGGGGTCTGCTGCCTCTGCTCAGCCTCACCTTGCCCCTCCTGGCAGCCAGGTGTGCCCAGCAGGTGTCACCCACTGTGCTCCCACTGTGTCTGGGCTGCTGGCTCTGTCCAGCCCTGCCCTGCTGGTGCTGCCCAGGCCATCCAGCTCCACGTTTCCATTACTGTCCCTTTCCAGAGCCCATAGGCCTGGTTGACTGCCGCTGCGACATGGCAGCAAGGCCTTCCTGAGCTGCCTTTGCCTTGCTGAGAAGGTGACTTGCTCCATGTCTGGATTCAGCTGCAGTCACCTTTATCATGTGTGCCCCCACGTTGTGATTGTCTCCTGGCCACCATCATGTGAGGATTTCTTTGTGTTTCAGATGCAGCGCCGCCACGTCGTCCTCACCAGGCTGCATCACCATCCTTCCTTTCCTTTGCTCTGTAGACGGACAGGCTGCCTTTCTGTGTGTCTCATCACGCCTCTGCTGCGCCATCGCCGCCATCCATTGTGCACCGCCGCACGCTCGCTGCATTTTGTCGTCCGCAGTTTTGCTGCGCGCGCCGGCACTGGGAAGGACCGTCACTGCCGGCAGGCGACGATCGGCGGCTGCGTGATGACAGGTCGCTGCCAGGGATCAGCCTTTGAAACCATCACCCTACGAATATTCAGGAAAATGTCTACGTGGTGTGAAGCAAGACGGGTACTGAACGATGCGAGACGCGCAAAAAAAAAAAAAAA
>CAVZRU010000001.1:0-15872 GCA_963777785.1 uncultured Alphaproteobacteria bacterium | reverse complement strand
AAAAGCGAAAGGCCCTCGGGGGATATCCCCGAGGGCTTTTCAAATATCCCGGCGGCGTCCTACTTTCCCACGCAGTTGCCCACGCAGTATCATCGGCGATGAAGAGCTTGACTGCCGTGTTCGGAATGGGAACGGGTGTGACCTCTTCTCTATGACCACCGGAAACTTTAAGTTCTGGTTGGTTGGATGCGATCATCTGAATACGGGTTGCAGGACCGGACAGATGCACGGAAAGCTGCAGACAACATCAAATCAAGGCATTTATGGTCAAGTCGAACGACCGATTAGTACTGGTCAGCTGAGAGCATCGCTGCTCTTACACATCCAGCCTATCAACGTGGTGATCTACCACGGGTCTTCAGGGAGAACTCATCTTGAGGTTGGCTTCTCGCTTATATGCTTTCAGCGATTATCCTTTCCCGACTTAGCTACCGAGCGATGCCCCTGGCGGCGACAACTCGTACACTAGAGGTCAGTACTTCCCGGTCCTCTCGTACTAAGGAAATCTCCTCTCAATTCTCCTCCGCCCACAACAGATAGGGACCGAACTGTCTCGCGACGTTCTGAACCCAGCTCACGTACCGCTTTAACCGGCGAACAGCCGGACCCTTGGGACCTGCTCCAGCCCCAGGATGCGATGAGCCGACATCGAGGTGCCAAACCCTGACGTCGATGTGAACTCTTGGTCAGGATCAGCCTGTTATCCCCGGCGTACCTTTTATCCTTTGAGCGATGGCCCTTCCATACAGAACCACCGGATCACTAAAGCCTGCTTTCGCATCTGCTCGACTTGTAGGTCTTGCAGTTAAGCTCCCTTCTGCTTTTGCACTCGACGGCTGATTTCCAAACAGCCTGAGGGAACCTTCGCGAGCCTCCGTTACACTTTGGGAGGCGACCGCCCCAGTCAAACTGCCCGCCTGGCAATGTCCCGGATCCGGATGACGGACCGCGGTTAGAACTTCGGTACTGTAAGGGTGGTATTTCACCGGCCTCTCCACCGAACCTAGCGGCCCGGCTTCAAAGAGTCCCACCTATCCTACACATACAGCACCAAAGTTCACTGCCAGGGTGCAGTAAAGGTGCACAGGGTCTTTCCGTCTAGTTGCGGGTAGCTGGCATCTTCACCAGCGCTACAGATTCGCTGAGCCCCTCGTGGAGACAGTCCCCAAATCGTTACTCCATTCGTGCAGGTCGGAACTTACCCGACAAGGAATTTCGCTACCTTAGGACCGTTATAGTTACGGCCGCCGTTTACCGGGGCTTCGGTTCGCAGCTTCGCCTTGCGGCTAACCGCTCCCCTTAACCTTCCGGCACCGGGCAGGAGTCAGACCCTATACGTCGTTTTCGACTTAGCAGAGCCCTGTGTTTTTGATAAACAGTCGCTTGGGGCATTTCACTGCGACTAACCGTCGCTTCGCTTCGCGAGGAAGCTAACGACAGTCAGCACACCTTCTTCCGAAGTTACGGTGCTAATTTGCCGAGTTCCTTCACGAGGGATCACTCACGCGCCTTGGAATTCTCTTCCCGTCTACCTGTGTCGGTTTGCGGTACGGTCGTCCCGTGCCTGAAGCTTAGAGGTTTTTCTTGGCAGCCTGGAATTAGTGACTTCGGCCAAAAGAGGCCTCGTACTCGCTTCTCGGATCTAACCCGGCGGATTTGCCTACCGGATCATCCTACCAGCTTCAACCCCCACTTCCGGTCGGTGGCTCACCTATCCTCCTGCGTCACCCCATCGCAGCACGGTCCGGTACAGGAATGTTGACCTGTTTCCCATCGACTACGCCTTTCGGCCTCGCCTTAGGGACCGACTGACCCTGAGCGGACGAACCTTCCTCAGGAAACCTTAGACTTACGGCGAGTGTGATTCTCACACACTTTATCGCTACTTGTGCCGGCAGAGTCTCTTCTCAACGGTCCACCAGTCCTTTCGGTCCGACTTCACTCCGGTTGAGAATGCTCTCCTACCACCAGCCAGTTCCGAAGAACCGGCTAGATCCGCAGCTTCGGTATCACGCTTGAGCCCCGTTACATTGTCGGCACGGAGCCACTTGACCAGTGAGCTATTACGCTTTCTTTAAAGGATGGCTGCTTCTAAGCCAACCTCCTGGCTGTCTGTGCGTCTCCACATCCTTTTCCACTTAGCGTGAATTTGGGGACCTTAGCTGGCGGTCTGGGTTGTTCCCCTCTCGACGACGAAGCTTATCCCCCGCCGTCTGACTGCCGCGCATTACATTGATGGCATTCGAAGTTTGGTTGGATTCAGTAACCCGGTAAGGCCCCTAGTCCATCCAGCGCTCTACCACCATCATGGTCCACGCGACGCTATCCCTAAAGATATTTCGGAGAGAACGAGCTATAACGGAATTTGATTGGCCTTTCACCCCTAGGCACAGCTCATCCAAGCTGTTTTCAACCAACACTGGTTCGGACCTCCACCTGGTGTTACCCAGGTTTCATCCTGGCCATGCCTAGATCATCCCGCTTCGCGTGTACTCCCAGCGACTCATGTTCGCCCTATTCAGACTCGCTTTCGCTACGGCTCTGCAAATTGCTTCGCCTTGCCCCTGAGAGTAACTAGCCGGCTCATTATGCAAAAGGCACGCGGTTGCACATTCCCCCTTGCGGAGGCATAGTGCTTCCACTGCTTGTAGATTGACGGTTTCAGGTACTATTTCACTCCCCTAACAGGGGTTCTTTTCACCTTTCCCTCACGGTACTAGTGCGCTATCGGTCACAGAGTAGTCTTTAGCCTTGGAGGATGGTCCCCCCAGATTCCCACAGGGTTCCACGTGTCCCGTGGTACTCGGGTATCCGCTCGGAGCCGTTTGTCTTTCGCCTACAGGACTGTCACCTTCTCTGGTGAGCCGTTCCGGACTCTTCGACTAGACAACCGGTTTGTCACTCCATATGAGCTGGACCCCACAACCCCGCCGATCCGAAGACCGACGGTTTGGGCTCTTCCGCGTTCGCTCGCCGCTACTGACGGAATCTCGTTTGATTTCTCTTCCTCGAGGTACTGAGATGGTTCACTTCCCTCGGTTCGCCCCTACGAGCCTATGTATTCAGCTCCGTGGTCACTGGACATGACTCCAGTGGGGTTGCCCCATTCGGAAATCCCCGGATCAATGCGTGCTTGCCGCTCCCCGAGGCATATCGCTGCTTGCCACGTCCTTCTTCGCCTCTCTGTGCCAAGGCATCCACCGTCAACCCTTAGTAACTTGACCATAAAGTGCCTTGATCTCATGCGATCTGCAGCTTCCACATGTCTTTACACTCAGACACATAGTCGTGCATCTCTTTCTACAACCCGTATTCAATTGTCAAGGAACGTGGGCGTCGATGCCCTGAAAACTGAACAGGAAAGACAGGTCGAGGCAGACGTTACAGCGATTCCTATCGACCTAGGGAACTTCATCGCGACCTCGTTTTGATCCGAGGCGGAGATGCTCCTTAGAAAGGAGGTGATCCAGCCGCAGGTTCTCCTACAGCTACCTTGTTACGACTTCACCCCAATTACCGATCACACTTTAGGCGGCTGCCTCCCTTGCGGGTTAGCCCACCGACTTCTAGTGCAACCGACTTTCGTGATGTGACGGGCGGTGTGTACAAGGCCCGGGAACGTATTCACCGCGGCGTGCTGATCCGCGATTACTAGCGATTCCAACTTCATGCAGTCGAGTTGCAGACTGCAATCCGAACTGAGAACGGCTTTTTGAGATTAGCTCCACCTTGCGGTCTCGCGGCTCTCTGTACCGTCCATTGTAGCACGTGTGTAGCCCTGGACATAAAGGCCATGAGGACTTGACGTCATCCCCACCTTCCTCCGGTTTATCACCGGCAGTCTCCATAGAGTCCTCGGCTTTACCCGTTAGTAACTATGAACAAGGGTTGCGCTCGTTGCGGGACTTAACCCAACATCTCACGACACGAGCTGACGACAGCCATGCAGCACCTCTACACAGACCTCCGAAGAGGGGCTCTCATCTCTGAGACTTTCCTGTGCAGTTCAAACCCAGGTAAGGTTCTGCGCGTTGCTTCGAATTAAACCACATGCTCCACCGCTTGTGCGGGCCCCCGTCAATTCCTTTGAGTTTCAGTCTTGCGACCGTACTCCCCAGGCGGAGTGCTTAATGTGTTGACTTCGGCACAGCAGGGGTCGATACCCGCTACACCAAGCACTCATCGTTTACGGCGTGGACTACCAGGGTATCTAATCCTGTTTGCTCCCCACGCTTTCGCGCCTCAGCGTCAGTACCGGTCCAGTGAGCCGCCTTCGCCACTGGTGTTCCTCCCAATATCTACGCATTTCACCGCTACACTGGGAATTCCACTCACCTCTCCCGGTCTCAAGCCTTCCAGTCTGACAGGCAGTTCCTCGGTTAAGCCGAGGGATTTCACCCGTCACTTGAAAGGCCGCCTACGCGCCCTTTACGCCCAATAATTCCGAATAACGCTCGCCCCCTCTGTATTACCGCGGCTGCTGGCACAGAGTTAGCCGGGGCTTCCTCTGCTGGTACAATCAACTCACCGACGTATTAAGCCGATTCGCTTTTTCCCCGCTGACAGGAGTTTACAATCCGAAGACCTTCATCCTCCACGCGGCGTTGCTGCGTCAGGCTTTCGCCCATTGCGCAAAATTCCCCACTGCTGCCTCCCGTAGGAGTCTGGACCGTGTCTCAGTTCCAGTGTGGCCGATCACCCTCTCAGGCCGGCTACCGATCGTCGCCTTGGTAGGCCATTACCCTACCAACTAGCTAATCGGACGCGGACCCCTCCTTCAGCGAGAGCCCTTGCGAGCCCCCTTTCACCTCTCGGTCGTATGCGGTATTAGCCCGAGTTTCCCCGGGTTATTCCCCACTAAAGGGCAGGTCATCCACGCGTTACTCACCCGTTCGCCGCTCGACTCGTGTATTGCTACACGCCTCGCTCGACTTGCATGTGTAAGGCACGCCGCCAGCGTTCATTCTGAGCCAGGATCAAACTCTCCAGTTGAACTCTGCAACCTTTCGGCCGCTTTGTCTGAAAGTCTGATTCAGGTCATCAATCGTGAACGACTGATGCTATTCGGAAAACGTCCCTCTCGGAACGCTCTCTCTTTGTGTTTCTAGTCGAGATCCAATCGCTCGAATCTCCAAAGGAATCACGTTTGCCTTCGTTGCTTTCCTATTCAGTTGTCAAGGATCGACTTCGATCGCGAAGATCAGTGCTGAGCGCGACTCTGCGCTTCGTGCTCACCGCTGATCTCCCGCCATGCCGGCAAATAGTTGTCAACGCACCACAACCGGCTGGTATTTCAATTCGTTACGGACGCCGGCGGAGAAAAACGGCCGGCTCGGGAAACGCTGCTAACTGGAAAGTACCGGCGCTTATTCCACCCCACCCTCCCGGCCCCCCGGTTTCAGGCGCGGACCTCCCATAACGCGTTTCGGCTCAGGACATTCCCGGGAATTCAGTCCTCTCGTTCCCGGCGAAAAACGAGGCCGCTTCCGGCCGGTTCAACCCGCGATGTCGTCGATGATCCCGACGACCGACCGACCGCACCGGTCCGTCCGTCGAATCGAGGACCTGGCGCGCGCCGTTGCCTTCGTCGAGCACGAGCACCCGTCTCGTCCGCGCCCGCGCCGACCGAATCGACGGCGATCAGGTAGTCGCCCGTCGGCGCGCCGTCGTGGGGAGTCTTCTCGACCACGAGGAGCCGCTTGCCCTTCGTAGAACGGGTGCTTGATCGTCCCGTGAATCTCGCCGATGACGCGCCCGAGAATCATGCTGGTCGCCTCCGGCGTCGTCGATGTTCACGCCGTCGACGATGGCGATGATCGCGTGATCGACCGGAACGAAGGTGTCGTCGAGAGCCATCGCGGCCTCGCGGCCGCCTTCGTACGAGACGAGCTCGCCGTGGCCGGCCATGCGCGTCGCGTCGGCGGCGACGATCGCCTTCCCTTTCGGCTTCAGGGTCTTGTCGAGCGGCTGCACGATGAGCATCGGCACGCCTTCGAGTCCCTGGCAGTGACCACGCAGGGGACGACCTGACCGATCACGCGTCCGAGAAGCATCAGCCCGCGCTCTCCGTCGAGCTCGAGCAGCGGCGCGGCTCGAAGCGCGTCGCGGCCGCGATCTCCCGCTCGAGCGTCTCGTGCGGCGCCGCGATGAGGCGGAAGCGAGAATCCTCGCGGCGGCGGAGCATTGACCCCGCGCCGACCGCGGCGAGCCCGGCCGCGGCCTCGACGTCGTGCAGCGAGCCCGCGAGCAGAGCGATCCCTTTGCCCGCGAGCCCGCGTCGGAGAGCCGGAGCTCGACGAGCTCGACCGGAGTGCCCTTCAGCGCCGCTTCGACCGCGCGGACGATCGACGACGCCGTCTCGGTCTCGATGATGAGCAGCGAGCCGTCCGCCTTGCGCTTCGCCCGAACGAGCGACATCGAAGAGCGACGGGTGGACGTCGGGAAGAAACGTGTGGTCGAGGATCGGTTGCCCGCACCGTGGCGATCGCCTCGTCGAGCGACTCGGCGGTCGAGGCGGTCGAGCCGCCGAAGACGACGAGATAGCGGCCGCGCGTCACGGTGCCGGCGCGGACGAACGCGATCGGCGCCTTCTTGAGGATCGCGTCGACGGCGTACACGCCGGACGGGATGTCCGTCGAACTCGAGAACCGCGAGTGCGGAGACCTTCTTCATCACGTGATCCGGAAGTGATCGACGAGCGACGCAGCGGCGCCAGCGCGAGAAGCGAGCGCGGTCCGGTGAGCCCCTCGCCCGTCGGGCTGGCGATCGTGAACGAGCAGTACCCCTCGCCGTCGAGCCCGAGGCCGGCCTGCGAGCGGCCGTTCTTGACGAAGATCGAGCAGTCGCATGACCTTCGCCATGCGGCTCAGGTTGTCGAGGTTCCTCGAGTGCATGATCGCCGTGTGGCGGTAGCCGTCCTCGGCCTCGACCGCCAGGTCGATGCGCGCGATTCGCGTCGCGACACGCGCACCACCGGCAGCACCGGCATCATCTGCTCGGTCCAGACGAACGGGTGGTCCTCGGCGACTTCGACCACGATGAGCCGCGATCGACGTCGGGCACCGTGATCCCGATCTTCTCGAGGATCACGCGCGGCGTTCTTGCCGACGAGCTTCTTGTTGATCGACGCCGCGCTGGCGCGGCCCGCGCATCTCCTGAAGACGACCTTCTCGAGCTCGCGGCGAGCCGTTCGCTCGAACGACGACGGCGCCGCTGCGCGCCATCGCGGCGAGCAGCGCGTCGGCGATCGACGCGACGACGATCACTTCCTTCTCGTCGGTGCAGATGATGTTGTTGTCGAGCGAGGCGCCGAGGACGATGTCGCGCGCCGCCTTCTCGAGGTCGGCGGTCTCGTCGACGACGACCGGCGGATTGCCCGGGCCCGCGCAGATCGCCCGCTTGCCGCTGCGCCATCGCCGCCTTCACGACCCCGGCGCCGCCGGTGACGACCAGGAGGCGCACCGCCGGGTGCGCATCAGCGCCTGCGCCGATCTCGATCGTCGGGTTCGGCGACGCCGGTGACGACGTTGGGCGGCCCGCCCGCGCCGACGATCGCCTCGTTGAGCAGCGCGACCGTCTGGCACGAGCGTTCTTCGCGTACGGGTGGGCGTTGAAGACGACGCTGTTGCCCGCCGCGAGCATGCCGATCGCGTTGCAGATGATCGTCTCGGTCGGGTTCGTCGTCGGCGTGATCGCGCCGATCACGCCGTACGGCGCCGGCTCGATGAGCGTGAGGCCGTGGTCGCCGGTGATGGCCACGGGCTCGAGGATCCTCGAGCCCCGGGCGTCTTGTCGATGACGAGCCGGTTCTTGACGACCTTGTCCTCGTACCGGCCGAGCCCGGTCTCCTCATGCGCGGCCTTCGCGAGCACTGCTCGCGTTCTCACGCATCGCCAGGCGCATCGACTTCGATGATGCGCGCGCGCTGCGCGAGCTTGAGGGCGGCGAACTGCGGCTGCGCCGCACCGGCCGCCCGCACTGCGTCGGAGACCGTGGAAAAGACACCAAGCCCCGACACGGGCCCGGCCACCGCCATACCCGCGGCCTCCGCTGCCGCGACATCGCTCTCATTGCTGATCTTTCTGGCACCGGCTGGCGTAGGCTGGCTTTCGGAAAATTATCTGCACTGGAATGCCTGGTGGAGCAATCTGCTGGAAGGGATCATCAGGCTCATTTTCCTGCTCGGATATATGTGGGGGATTGGTTTCGCCAAGGATATTGCACGTGTTTTTGCCTATCATGGTGCAGAACATAAAACCATCAATGCCTTCGAGGCTGGGCGCGAGTTAACCCCTACCAGTGTTGCCCGGTTTTCCATCGAACACCCCCGCTGTGGTACAGCTTTCCTGCTGACCCTGATGGTGCTTTCCTTATTTTCTTCACGCCGCTCGGCCGCTCCCCATTGGATGGCGGCTCATCAGCAGGGTGGTGATGATCCCCGTCCTGGCAGGTATCGCCTACGAGTACTTGCGCTGGACCGCCAGCCATCTAAATTGGACGTTTGTCCGGATGATGGTAAGACCCAACCTGGCCTTACAACATTTGACCACACGCGAACCGGACGAGAAGATGCTTGAAGTGGCGATAACCGCCTTCCAGACAATGCGTAAGGCAGATGATGAATAGCAATGAGTAATAAAAAACACAGGCTTATCTGCGTTTTTTTATTTTCCTTTATTATTTCATGAATTTATTTCTTGACAAGTATCCCTGCTTTTGATACTGCTGGAACAATTTTCCCCAGGATGTGTTCCGGAGCCATTGCCTGGTCACCCGTTTATACTTGAATGGCCAGTAGAAATAATCCTGCTCGGCTTCGAAATGGCGATCGGTAGATACACCAGAGGGGTGCCCAATAGATCAATTTCTGTAAAAATTTAGTAGGTCCATACCACGACAGCCAGGCCAGGAAGGTATGTGTGTTCCTGCCGATCTTGAAATTCCAATTTTCTCCTGAGATATCATCACCGACCAGTTCGATCTGGTGGACGTCCCCAATTCCCAGACCTTGATCGTGTGCCAGGCGAATGTATTTAATCGAAAGCGGGTCGAACCCCATCAACCGGGCTGCCACAGCATCGATCGCCACCTGGTCCGAGGAAGCCAGGATGACATTTTTTACTTCCGGATCGCATCAAGCGCGGACCCTTCGCCATTGCCGGCCGTAGTGCCATCCATGATGGCCAAAATCCCGGGGTGGATTTCCTTCTGGATGGCCAGTAGATCGACCAGGGTTTCATGGATCCAGGTGTGGGTGTAATGCCGGTATTTGCTCAGCAAGCCGCCGAAGGCGTTTTTCATGGCGCCGGTGGTGGTGGTGTAGATGTGCGTTTTAACGGTTGGCAGATGAACGATATTCTTGCCGATAAAATAATCCGGGATCAGGATGCCCTCGGGGTAGATGTGATCAAGCGCGATCATTTTCGCTTTGGGCCGGTAAGGGACCCATTTCATTTCTTCTGTGCGGAAATTATACAGTGCGGGAATGTCATAATGTTTAAAGATGGGCACATACCCATTAAGATCTTCACCTTTAAAAGCATTGGTTAAAACGGTTTGATTCTGGACACATACAAGGTCAGAAAATCCAGCCTGGCGTAAAGCGAGGACGGCACCTTCAAGCTGCCAGGGTGTGGTGTTGGCAGCTGGCATAGGAAAATGCCAGGAGATGTTATCTTTAATAATTGTTGTGACATCCTTACGCAGCGCTTTTTTACCACCCGCAAGATCGAAAAGACGCTGGTAATCGGTTAAGACAGACTCCGGACTTGTTTTAATAATGGCTACTTTAGACTTCATCGGCATTCGTATCACCTCGTTGGATTATTGTATCAGTTTTTAATTCCAATTGCCAAATTTTATATCTTGGGCAAGTCTAGGTGTCCAAGATAGAAATTTGGCCCCCCCCCCCGTTTATAAATCCTGAATACGATTTTCGAGATATTCCAGGACTTTCTGCAGGACGTCCTGGATGCTCAGGAGCTCGGTGTCAAGAAAAAAATCGGCGTGCTCAAGGGCATGTGCCAGACGGCGTTGCTGTTCCTCCCATTCCGCCGGGGTCCACTTCAAGTTTCGTCTTTTGCCGCCGGTCAAGCAGGAAGCCTGAAGAAAAATCAGGATATCGGGATTTGTCAACTGCTGCCACATATCCTTCACATAAGAATGCTCCTGGGCAATGGCGCGGGCTTGGAAACCCTTGTTACGCAACCCGTCAGCAAGGGTGGTTTTTCCGGCTCCGCAAGGTCCTACAATACCGATCAAGGAATCAACGACTTTCATTTTTTACCTTGAGGTACCGGCGCGGCAGCGCAATCAGTACTCCTGGAGGAATCGATGTTGGATGGATCGTTCTCTCTTGCATTGTATCTTGACAGAAGAATCCTAGTCGATTGAAAAAGGTTTACTATAATCAAACGTTACCATTCGTGTGGGACGGACATGAATGATCACCGTATCCCAAGCCCTGGAAAGTTTTGTTGCAAATGCTTCTGCTTGAGAGACTGATTCATAGTACCTTTCCAGTATCTTAACGCGTTTTGAGACGACATCCTGAAAATCGAGTATAGCCTCCCCATAAGCCAGCACAGCCTGCAATTCAGGCTCATAGGCATCGATGAGCACACTCACCCGTTTATCGTGTTGAATGTTCCTTACTTTTCGGGATAATGTTTGGGTCCCAAAGAGAAATTCGCCATTTTCATACAAATAATAAACTGGGGCGATGTGAATCGTGCCATCCTTGTTGTGGCTGCAAAATCTCGCCAATAATGGTTTTACCAGGAAGGTTTCAATTTCCAGTTGGTTTTCAAAGGGAGGGGCTTGGGGACGTTTTGATTTCATTTTCCACCATCCTCCTGCTATTCGTTTTCCTAATTCAATGCACCCATCAATTCCACACAACACTGGTCGAGCTTCAAGGGACGGAAGATATCAGCAGGTTGATTCCACCCTCATCCACAATGCCGGGTTTCAGTCCCCAGTGGTGATCGGCAGACGGACTGTCATGCGCCGAACAGCATCCCCATGACGTTTTAATACTTTCAGGACCAGGACGCTGATGTCATCCGCAGGACGTCCTTCGTCGAGGGTGATCGCTTCTCCAAGCAGGGCATCGGCGATGGCCTGTGGGGAGGGATCCTGTTCTTCGAGCATAGCTTTGAGCGAGGTGCATACTTCCATGGGGCGACCGACCCGCTCGCCGGCATGTACCAAGCCGTCTGTGTAGATTACGATCACCAGACCCGCCTCGACCGGAATCTCACTAATCACCGGCCGAATACTCCGTGCGGTGCCTATTGAGGTCGATTCCGATCTGATGCAATCGATCTGGTCAGCGCGAGCGATGAAAAATGGCGCCGGATTATTACGGGTGATCACCACTGTACCGGTATGCAGGTCCACTGAAACGATATTGAGGGTGGAGGTGACCTTTCCTTTTTTTTCTGTATACAGCAGGTCTGAGGCTGCGCGTGCCGCCGCCCCGTCACGGACACCTTCAGCGAGCAGGCCAATGACCTTACGTACCACCAGCATGGAGACCGCCTTGGCACCATGGCCGGAGGTTTGCCCATCCGCCAGAACCACAGACAATCCTCCGTTGGGTCGTTCCACCACTTCGAGCGTGTCACCGCTCTCAGTAACGGCATACTTATTGGTCTTGGCAACTGCAATCTGGATTTCCATGCCTCCATTTTACTCCGAATGAAGGGGACTTTGGAATATCCAAATTCCAGCTTGAGCTGCCAGTACCAGGTAATTTAGCGGGGGAGTTGTAGAGCTTGTAGATTGAAAAAAATATACGCTAAAGGGATAAAAACATCCCCGAAAAGTGGAAGAGAAAACTTAACCTCGATCGGGAGAAGAACCAATCGAAGCAGGATGAAAACGATCAGCGCGACGAGAATTAATAACAGTGCCACCGGCTGGGCAGCCGCCAGACCGAAACCTTCAAAGCGTTCATATACCAGAATGGGAACAATCTTTGGATGATAAGCAAGGATAACAACAGCTCCAAATTCACTGATTCCCCGGGCCCACATCATCACCGCTCCACCCAAAATCCCGCGCCAAGCCTGGGGCAAGGTGACATAAAAAAAAGCCTGCCAGTAATTGGCACCGTCTATGAAAGCCACCCGCTCCAATTCCTCATCTACAAGAGCAAATGCTTCCCGGCTCATATTCACCAGGAAGGGCAAACTCACAAACAACATCGCCACAACAATCCCTGCGAGAGTATCAGTGAAGGTGATACCAAACGAGGAAAACCATTGTCCAAGGATACCTCGCCGTCCGAACACAAGAAGGAGGGCAATACCTGCTGCAGTATGAGGTATTACCACTGGTAAATTAATGATTGCTTCCAATAGCCGTTTTCCTGGAAACTTCCTGCGTGCGAGAAGGTAGGCAAGAGGAACTCCAGTCAACATTGCAACGGCGGTCGCAATAGCAGCAGCAAGGAAGGTAAGGATGATCGATTGGATTACTTCCGGATCAGTGAGCGAGGTGATGAACGCAGCCGGCGAGCTGGTGAGAATTGTCCCAATCAAAGGGAGGATGACAAAGACAACCAGCAATCCCCCAGTGATTGAAAAAACGAGGTTGAAAGCCAGGTTTCTGGAGTTCATGGTGTCTCCTCGGGGATGCACGTGGGCTGTAGACCAGCTGGAATTTCCTCATAATCAACACCGATCGCAGAGTTGTACAGGGGATGGCTGTCTGCCAGCATTATTGCCCGACCGCCTGGACCAAGTAGGAATTCAATGAACGATCCTGCTTCCTGAGGATGGACGGCATTGCTGGGTATGGTGATGCCATACCCTATCTGCTGCCCCGCGAAATTCCGGCTTGACTGATGCGAATCGCTGAAAGTCAAGATTTACCTGAACGGTGCTATATATATTCTCATCCTCTTGAGTTCCCAGGTTCACCTGGGCAGGCAACTGTACCATCTCAAATCCGTGTTGGTGAATGACACTTTCATACTCAAATGCATAATCCAAATCCCCCGATTCAAGCAGGCCCATCAGGGCTATGCTGCTGCCCCGAATAACGATGTGAGATCCAGGGGTTGTTTCAACGATCTCTGGTACGGTGATTGTCGTTCTATTATCTTCTGAAAAGATCCCAAGAAGATAAATGAAATCTCCTCTGAACATGTCCATGAAAATGGTTGGTTTCTGGTAATACTCTCGTGCAAGGGCAAAAGCCATCAGGGTGCGATAACCAGCGGCGTCAAAACGGGGATCGGGACTCCCGAACTTTAATATCCGGACGGCTTACTATTGAATACCAGTTGTCAGAATTTATCTCATCTGCGTAGCGGCTGGTTGGTAGATATGCAATTGAAAGGTGGTCGCTCGCAAATCGGATATACCAATCTGCATAGGGTAATCCGGTATCCGGATTGTTTGTTGTACATACATCAACATCGGAATGAGTGAGGCATCGGCTGTCGCCACCACGTCGATGGGTTCGTGTAACTCGGTGGCATGACGCATCACCTGGATGCTGCCGTGATATTGAGCTTGAATATCTATATGTGGATTTAACCTTTCATAAGCGGTTTCTAAATGCTGGAAGGGGACGATGAAACTCCCGGCAGCAAAAACAATCAATGGGGTTTTCTCTGTATCGGGAATTGCATCAAGGACCGAGGGTAACCCCATACAACCAGATAGTCAAGCACGGTTAACAGTGGAATAAAATGGAAGATCCGGTACCGGATGTTCATGCCCTCCTGCACCGCTCGTCCTACATGCTGCTATAGGATTATTAAAGGGGTGGGCAACTGTACCCACCCATTCAGTTAATTTTTATTTCACTTCGATTGAAACCAAGCCTTTTACCCATGCCTTGCTAGATTCCCCGGGCATGGCAGCATTGTAGACACCTAGTCATCTGGGTCAATAGCAAGCAGGCAATCGATGCAAGCCTGTACAGTGGTGAGCTCCACATCGCTGGTGAACCCGTCACTGGCTATCAGGGTCAGGATGGTGGCTCCGGACTGGACTACAGCCTGGTTGAGCAGATCGTTCAAGCGGACCCCTGTATATTCAGTCAGACCATTCTTCGGATGTTCGAGGCTGAGCGTGACGACTTCCATAGCCTGAAGGTCAACATCGGTAATTGAAGTGGATTATCCACCAATCCGGTAATGGCAATGGTTGCACTTGGAGACTCCACCACAGGTGCTTCAGTTGCCTCCGGGGTGGCTGGCGGTTCTGATACAACTGGAGTTGCTGCCGGGGCACATGATGAGAGAAGTACTGCAGTCAAGGTCAACATGGATAGGACGATCAGGGTGGAACGTTTTTGTTTCATATTCATTCTCCTTATAGCATTTGGATTTTTAACGCCTCGTGGATGTCGATAAAGGGGCGTAACTTCAGCAAAATGAATAAATCTATAGAATAGTCGTAACTGCTTTATGGTTTTACCGCTTATTTAACCTCGATCAGAGTAACATACTTTGCCCATGCGCTTGTGGGCAGATCAGGCAGAACGATGGTATATGAACCGGGTGTATCTGTGAATGCGAGCAAGGAATTGGGGCAAGCGCGCACTTCCGAAAGATTTACCTCGCTTGAGTAGCCATCGGATGCTGTAAATACTAATTTTACGGCACCAGTTTTAGGGCCAGCATTATCAGACAACGTATTCAACAGGATTCCCTGAAAATCCTTACGGGCCCATTCTTCCCACAGCATTGATCGTAGTGACCAGCATGGCCTTTAAGTCAGCATCCGTCAGGGTGAGTTCCTTGTCCACCAATCCGGTGATGATGAGCTGGCCAGTATCCTCCGCCAATGGAACCACGGTGGCCGGGGGTGCTTGAGGAACATTCACAACGATACGAGCGATTTGACCAACCATCTGATCACTTGCCAGATGAGTACCGACCAGGCGCAATGGATAATACTGCGAAGGCAGATCTCCATCATTGACCATGAAAGCTACCAAGAGATCATTGTCATCCTTGATCGCCTGACTATCCAAAGTGACTGTATGGCCATCAGCACCGACTATGTCCACGGTATATCCGCTATCAGCCAGTTCACGGTTGTATGCATTGTCGTCATGGCTGTTTGCATCATCGACTTCACCCACCATTAACCACATCGGTACACCTACCCAATTTTGACCGTTCTCATCCATCCAACTGGTTCCATGGCAACTGGGTGATCCGCAGGATTGAAAGAGAATCACGGGCTACTGGTCAAGGGGTCAGCTCGCCTTGCAGATCCAATGACCAGGCCTGCCCCACCGGTTTGACCTCAACCTTGTTTACCCATTTGACTGACCAATGACCATCTACCACTTGTTTGTTCGTGGCACTGACAACTGCCAGTCTTAAAGTTCCCTCTTCTGCCAAATTTAGTGGTCGTCCATTATGTTCATAGGCAATAATCGCTGTAAGGGGATCATGGGTGGATATTTCAGCGCCGTTAGCGGGGTTGTAGGCAATAAAGGAACCGTTCATCACCTGGTCATATGAAAAGGTCATACTGTACCCGTCCTCTGCTGTGATAGAAACACCCATCGATGGATCAAAAGTTCCTCCGATGGCAGACACAAGATCTTTAAGCGAAACACCTTTAAGAATGCCTCGGGAATGGTGATTTGACCAGTACTGCTTTTGATCCCAGCTTGTCCTTCGGTGACTGGTAGAGCTTTAAGATCTGCCATCGACAACACTCTGCCACCATTTGGTCCGACCAATTGCAGTACTGTGTTCGCTTCACTTGCAGTAGTTGGAGTGGCTGTCGCCCTTGGTACGCAGGATGATACTGCGATAGCGACCAATATGATCAGGACTGGATAAAATCGAGTTAGTCGATTCTCATAAAAACCTTCCTTAAATTGAGATTTGCTCA